>NZ_FNXG01000008.1 GCF_900108405.1 Paracoccus alkenifer | reverse complement strand
GCCGACACCTTCGCCCGCCCGATCTATGCCGGCAACGCCATCCAGACGGTGAAATCCTCGGATCCGAAAAAAGTGCTGACCATCCGCACCGCCAGCTTCGACGCGGCGGGCGAGGGCGGCGCGGCCTCGGTTTCCGACGCGGCGCTGGCCGACGATCCGGGCCTGTCGTCCTGGGTCGAGGACAAGGTGGCGGCCTCGGACCGGCCGGAACTGACCTCGGCCAAGCGCATCGTCTCGGGCGGGCGCGCGGTGGGGTCCAAGGAAAACTTTGCCCTGATCGAGGCGCTGGCCGACAAGCTGGGCGCCGCCGTCGGCGCCAGCCGCGCGGCGGTCGATTCGGGCTATGCCCCGAACGACTGGCAGGTCGGGCAGACCGGCAAGGTGGTGGCGCCGGAGCTGTATATCGCCGCGGGCATCTCGGGCGCGATCCAGCACCTGGCCGGGATGAAGGACAGCAAGGTCATCGTCGCCATCAACAAGGACGAGGAAGCCCCCATCTTCCAGATCGCCGACTACGGCATCGTCGGAGACATCTTCAACGTCCTGCCGGAACTGACCGAAAAACTGTGAACAACGCTACGGCAAAACACCTCTGACCCGGTTTTTTGCCGTGGCGAACGTCGAAATAAATATACATACTGACAGTATCAGTGCGAACGATTATTGTGGCACAGCCTGGCTGCAATTACCTCGCCGCTACATCATCGGAGGAAAGCCCACATGGCAAATGCACCCGCTTTCGAGGACATCATCTACGAAGTCCGCGGCCGCGCAGCCTGGATCATCATCAATCGCCCCAAGGTCTATAACGCCTTTCGCGGCCAGACCCTTGAAGAAATCATCAAGGCGCTGCATCTGGCCGGCAACGACAAGGACGTGGCCTCGATCGTCCTGACAGGCGCTGGCGACAAGGCGTTCTGCACCGGCGGCGACCAGTCGGCGCATGACGGCAACTACGATGGCCGCGGCGTCGTCGGCCTGCCCATCGACGAGTTGCAGGGCCTGATCCGCGACACGCCAAAGCCGATCATCGCCCGCGTGAACGGCTTTGCCATCGGCGGCGGCAACGTGCTGGCGACGCTGTGCGACCTGACCATCGCCTCTGACACCGCGAAGTTCGGCCAGGTCGGCCCCCGCGTCGGCTCGTTCGACGGCGGCTGGGGCACGGCGCTTCTGGCCCGTCATGTAGGCGAAAAGAAAGCCAAGGAAATCTGGTATCTGAACGAAGTGTACACCGCCCAGCAGGCGGCGGACATGGGGCTGGTCAACAAGGTCGTGCCGGCCGCCGAGCTGGACGAGGCCACCACCAAGTGGACCGACACGCTGGCCGAACGCTCGCCCACGGCGCTGGCCTTCCTCAAGCGGTCGTTCAACGCCGACAGCGATTCGATCCGCGGGATTTCGAACCTCGCCCTGCACGCGGTCAAGCTGTATTACGCAACGCCGGAATCGCAGGAAGGCGTCAATGCCTTCAATGAAAAGCGCAAGCCCGATTTTTACAAGTTCCTGGAATAAGCGGGAACAGCCATGGCACCCTTGCGGATCGGTTCGCACGACATTGCCGGCCATATTCCGGCCGGTTCCCGGGTCTGGCTTCACGCCTGCTCGGGGGAAAGCGCGCTGATCCGCGAGGGGCTAGAGGCCGCGGATCTACGCGGCCTGACCTTTACCGGGATCTTTGTCCCCGGGCTGAACCGGCTGGGCGGCCTGCTGGCGGCTGGGGGCCGGTTCGACAGCTATTTCATGATGCCCGAATTCGCGGGCCATGATGCGCAGGTCCGTTTCCTGCCTTTCTGCTACCGCGACATCCGGCTGCATCTGGGCGCCCTGCTGCCTGATGTCGCGCTGGTCATGGTGTCGCCCCCGGATGAGCAGGGCATGTGCAGCCTTGGTCCGGTCAACGATTTCATCGCTGATATCTGGCCGCAGATCCCGCGCATCATCGCGCATGTCAATCCGCTGGTGCCGCGGACGCAGGGACGCTCGATACCCCATGACCGTCTGCACGCGGTGATCGAGGGCGAATCGCCGCTGCCGATGTCGAACCCGGGCACCGACGAGGTATCCACCCGCATCGCCGCACTGGCAGCCGGGCTGATCCCCGAGGGCGCGGCGATTCAGGCGGGGCTTGGCCGCGCCCCCGAAGCGGTGCTGAGCGGGCTGACCGGCCACCGCAATCTATCCATCCATTCCGGGCTGATTGGCAATTCGACGCTGGATCTGCTGGACGCCGGGGCCCTGCGCAATGATGCCCCGATCCGCGCCGGAGTCGCCATCGGCGGCGCCCGGCTTTACGACGCTGTGGGCCGCCCGGAATTTCGCTTTGCCCCCCCCTCGGTCACGCATGATCTGGCCCAACTGGCGACGACGGGGCGTTTCGTGACCATCAACTCCGCCATCGAGGTGGACCTGGCCGGAAATTCTTATGCGGAAGCGACACCCAAGGGGCCGGTGTCCGGTCCCGGCGGGGCGTCGGATTTCGCGGCCGGCGCCCGCGGGTTGCAGGGGCTGCGTCTGGTGGTGCTGCCAGCGACCGCCGCCGGCGGCAGGATCAGTCGCATCGTTTCCCCAGGCCGGGCGAATGGTCCCGTCTCGCTGGGTCGCTTCGATACCGATGTGATCATCACTGAATACGGCATCGCCGACCTGCGCGCCGCCAGCCCGACCGAGCGCCGCGAACGACTGATTGCCATTGCCGCGCCAGAGCATCGAGACCGGCTAGCGGACGGCTGATCCGCCCTATGTCCGACCTTGCGGCCCCTGCCACACGAAAGGAAACCACATGATCGAACGCAGCCTGTTCAACGAAGAGCACGAACTTTTCCGGGCCACCGTCCGGCGCTTTGTAGAAAAAGAAATCACGCCCTATCACGCGCAATGGGAAAAGGACGGCGTTGTCCCCCGTGAATTGTGGCTGAAAGCGGGCGAACAGGGCCTTCTGTGCTGCACCGTCCCCGAGGAATACGGCGGGCTGGGCCTTGATTACCTGTTCGACGTGGTGGTGTTTGAGGAATTGTGGCGCGCCGGCGCCTCTGGTCCCGGCTTTCTGATCCACACCGATCTGGTCGCAACCTATATCATGTCTTTCGGGACCGAAGAGCAGAAGCGCAAGTTTCTGCCCAAGATGGTCACCGGTGAATGGATCGGCGCGCTTGGCATGACCGAACCCCACGCCGGTTCCGACCTCAAGGCGATCCGCACCCGCGCCACCCGCGACGGCGATGATTTCGTCATCAACGGGCAAAAGGTGTTCATATCGAACGGGCAAAGCGCCGATGTGCTGGTCTGCGCCACCAAGACCGACCGCGACGCGGGCGCCAAGGGCGTCACCCTGTTCCTGATCGAGGGCGACCGCGAGGGCTTTCGCCGCGGGCGCAACCTTGAAAAGCTTGGGATGCACGCGCAGGACACCTCGGAACTTTTCTTCGACAACGTGCGCGTTCCCGCCGCGAACATGCTGGGGGGAGAGGGCGAGGGCTTTGCCCTGATGATGACCAAGCTCAGCCAGGAACGGCTGGCCCAGGCGATCCGGTCGGCCACCGTGGCCGAGACGATCATCGAATGGACGCTGGACTACACTACCCAGCGCGAGGCCTTCGGCAAGACGATCTTCGATTTCCAGAACACCCAGTTCAAGCTGGCCGAACTCAAGACTCAGGCGACGCTGGCCCGAGTGTTCACCGACAAATGCATCGAGTTGTTCATGCAGGGCAAGCTGGACCCGGTGGATGCGGCCATGGCCAAGATGTATACCACCGAACTGCACTGCAAGGCGGCCGACGAGTGCCTGCAACTGTTCGGCGGCTGGGGTTACATGTGGGAATACCCGATCTGCCGCGCCTATGCCGATGCGCGCATCACCAAGATCGCCGGTGGCTCGATCGAGATCATGAAGACGATCATCGCCCGCGCCATGAAGGCAGAACACGATCGGCAGTAAGAAACCAGCTGGGATCGGCGCCTTCGCCGCGCCGACCCCGGGGACAAGAGAAAGGGTGCCCGGACCCCGCGGCCCGGGCACCCTGACCAGTAAGAAGGCCCCGTTACTGTGCTGCCTTGCCGGCCGCGTATTCGGTTTCAAAGAAGTCGATCATCGCTTCGGGGTCGTCCAGCCCGTGCTTGCGCGCCACCTCGAACCACCCGGTGCGGATCGGCTCCAGCCGCGCTTTGAGATCGGCGACGACATTATCGGGCAGGGTCTGCACCCGCATCCCTTCATCCGGCATCGCCGCCACCGCTTCTTCCAGTGATCTGGCATAGATTTCGCCCATCTGCGTGACCAGGGGCAGCCCGGACACCTCACGGATTGCCGCCTGGTCCTCGGGCGAGATTCGGTCCCAGGCCTCGTGGCTGAACGCCAGCATGTTGACCGTGTTCACAATGCCGCCGGGCACCAGCAGATATTCCTTCATCGTGCCGGCCAGTTTGAACCCCAGCAGCGTGTCGGGAGGTATAATCCCGCCGTCGATCGCCCCGCTCGAGGCAAGTTCATAGACCTCGGACATCGGCTTCGACACCGGGACGGCGTCCAGCAGATCTATCGAGGCCGACGCTGCCTGCTGTGGGCTGCGTAGCTTTTTTCCCGCCAGATCGGGCAGCGCCGTCACCTCGCCGGAACGCAAGGCAATATGGGCCGGGTTGCCGGTGAACACGGCCAGCGGCACGATTTCCTTGAAGATTCCGCTCGGTTCAAGATAGGTTTCATAAGCGCGGTAGCTGACCGGCATCGAAATGCGCGGATCGTCGCCCAGGAAGGGCAACTCCAGCCCTTCGGTCAGCGGGAACCGTCCCGGCGTGTATCCGGGCACCACCAGCGCCACATCGGCAAGCCCGTCGACCAGCACATCGTATTGCCCGGCTACCGTGCCAACCACTTTTGGGGTTGCGACGATCTTCACCCGACCTTCGGTCACCCGCGCGATTTCTTCAAACCACGGATCAATGATTTCAACCTGCAACGGATAAGTCGCGGGCAGCCATTGCGAATAGCGCAGCGTCACCGATTCAGCCTGTGCCGGCGTGGCGAGCGGCATTGATGCCATGGCCGCCAGCAGAACGCCTGACAGCAGTTTTCTAGAAATAAATGTCATGTTTCTCCTCCCCAGGATCGTGGATGGCAGCCAGGATTGCCCCATACCATTCACAAGCATATGATATGCATTGTTTTATATAGTGCCACCCCCAAAGCGGCCTGCGCGAGGCGCAAGGACCCCGGAAAGGCGGCGCCCCTGCTGAAGCTACGGTCGGGGGAACTCAACCCCGATTTTTAAGGATTTCTGGCTCCACCGCACGGTGGAAGCCGTTGTATTCCGGGATGTTGGTTGCCGGATAATTCTGGGTCCAGGTCTGCCGGCGATTGGGCGCACCACCGTCGACGCGCAGGCAACTGCCGGTCACATAGGCCGCCGCAGGGGACAACAGATAGGTGATCGCGGCCGAAATTTCCGATTCGGTGCCATAACGTGGCAGCGGCACCTGCGCCGGATAGGCTAGGATGCGCTCGGTGATCTCTGGGGTGTATTGGTCAAAGCCCGAGGACGCGATCCCACCGGGCGCGACTGCATTCACCCGAACCCCCGAATGCGCCCATTCGCAGGCAGCGGTTTCGGTCAACGTCCACATCCCACCGCGCGAGGCGCCGGAATGTCCCATTTCCGGCCAGCCATTCCAGATGTCGGCGATGATGTTGACGATTGCGCCGCCGTTAGCGTCCATCCAGCGATTGTAGATTTCCCGCATGAAAATGAAGCCGCCGGTCAGATTGTTGCGCACCACCGCCTCGAACCCTTTGGTCGAGATGGTCTTGAGCTCGGCCCGGTATTGCCCGCCGGCGTTATTGACCAGCGCGTTGATGGCGCCGAAACGTTCGAGCGTTTCGTCGATTACGCCGATGACCTGAGCTTCGTCGCGGATGTCGCAGGTAGCGGTGTGAACCTTGCCGCCGTCCTCGGTGATCTCTCGACGGACAGTTTCCAGCTTGTCGGGGTTGCGGCCGACGATGACAACCTGCGCGCCCAGATGCGCCAGTTCGTGCGCGGTGCAGCGTCCAATGCCGCTGCCGCCGCCGGTGACAATGATGGTCTGGCCTTTGAACAGGCCCGGAGCATAGACTGAGTTATAGGACATTCGCATCTCGCTGGTGTTGCGGCGGGCGCAAGGCCGGCCTGGTGTCATTCCCCTGACGTGGCTGGAACGGAATAGCACTGGCTGCGGTCGCTTTGGTGGCGCCCCCTCCTAAATGCAGCCCGTGCATATCATATGCTTACACACTATAGGGCGGGACGTCCTGTGCAATGGTTATTTTCCGGCTTTGCCATCTTTTGCAGCTGGCAGCGGAACGCGTTGCCAGAATCAGCCCAACGACATATGCTTGCATATAATCAATATGATTATCTAATAGGGAACAGCCGATGACGCCAGTTCTGGACCACATTGGTATCGCGGTGCGCGCATTGGAGCCCGCGATGGATTTCTACGGCAAGACGCTGGGGCTGGGACGGCCGATCATCCGCGAGATCCCGGAACTGGGGCTGCGGTTGGCGTTCTTTGACAGCCCCGACGGCGCGATCATCGAACTGGTAGAGGCATCAGGCAAGACCGAGTTGCAGCACGGCGATGTCGTCGTGGCGCTGGAGGTCGAGGATCTGGATGCCGCCATCGCGCAATACCGTGCCCGCGGCCTCAAGGTTTACGACCAGCCGCCGACCGACAACCTGCCGCTGCGCCGCGGCTGGATCACCAAGGGCGGCGGGCATGGCACCATCATCGAGCTTTGCCCCAAGGGGCAGGTCGCGGCCTTCGTACGCGGCACACACGGCTAGCTGGGCGTCAGCACCGCGCCACCGCAGACCGAAATCACCTGTCCGGTCACATAGCCGGACAGGTCGCCGACCAGAAACTCCAGCACATTCGCCATGTCCTCGGAGGTGGCAAAGCGGCGCAGGGCAATGGCCTCAAGCTGTTCGGGGGTGCCGACGCCGTTTTCGGGATCAAGCTTCTGCAACCGCGCGGTCAGGGTAATTCCGGGCGCAATGGCGTTGACCCTTATGCCCTTCGGCCCCAGTTCGGCAGCAAGATTGCGGGTATAGGTGTTCACCGCCGACTTGGCCGCGCCATAGACCGCCATCGCCCCGCCCTTCAGCGGCTCAAGCGAAGTCTGGGACGAGATGTTTACGATCACTCCCGTCCCTTTTTCCGCCATCAGCGGCGCGGCTGCCTGACAGCACATCACGCAGGACCGCAGGTTGACGTCGAGCAGAAAGTCGAAACCCGCCTGGCTGGTCAGGCTTGGAAACGGGCTGGCGTCACGGTAAACGCCGGCCCCGGCATTGTTGACCAGAATATCGACGCCGCCGAACGCCGCGACCGTTTCCGAAAACAGTCGCTCGACGGTGCCAGGGTCGCGCAGGTCGCCCTCGACCCCCAGCGCCCGGGAACCCAGCGCCTCGACCTCGGCCATGACGGTTTCGGCGGTCAGTTCCTCGCCGATGCGGGCCGCGCCCTGCATGTTGAGATCGGCCACAACCACATTCGCGCCCAGCCGCGCCAGTCGCAGCGCATAGGCGCGGCCGATGCCGCGGGCGGCGCCGGTGACGATCGCGGTCTTGCCAAGCAGGGGTTTCGTCATTGCATCCTCCGTTCAGCCGCGCAGCGTGGCGTGGCCGTTGTCGATGACAGTCACGCCGCGTTCCGCCACCAGCGCGCGGAAATGCACCGCCCGCCCCTCGCACCACAATTCGACGCGCAGCGTCTCGCCGGGGAACCCCGGGGCGCTGAACCGGCAGCCGATCTCGGCGATGCGGGCGGGGTCGTGGTCGCAGACCAGCCGCAGGATGGCGTGGCAGGCGATGCCAAGGCTGCAAAGCCCGTGCAGGATCGGGCGGTCGAACCCGGCCGCCCGGGCAATCGCCGGATCGGCGTGCAGCGGGATACGGTCCCCGCTAAGCCGGTAGATCAGCGCCGCCTGCGGCACGGTCGGCAGGTCGCAAGACAGGTCGGGGGCGCGGTCCGGCACCGGCGGCAGCGCCGCGGGGATTTCGCCGTGCACGCCGCCAAAGCCGCCGTCGGCGCGGGCGAATGCGGTGCGCTGGGTGGTGGCGATCAGCTCGCCCGTGTCCGCGTCGCGCAGTTCCTTGCGGCTGTGGACCAGCGCGCCGCGGCCGGCGCCCTTGTCGGCCAGCCCGATCACCCGGGTCTGCCCGACCACGCTGCCCGCAGGCGCAAGGGGGCGGTGCAGGATCACCCGCTCCTCCCCGTGCAGGCTTTGGGTCACGTCGATCCCAAGATCGGGGTCATGCACCCAGTCCATGGTTTCGCCCAGCACCACCGCCATGGTCGGGACCGCCTTCAGCCCCTTTTCATAGACGAATCCGAGCTGCCCTGGATCGGTGGCGTCATGCCCGATGCCGATGCCAAGGGCATAAAGAATCGTGTCGCGGTGTGTATACTGTTGCGCCAGTTCGGGGACGCGGACGGCCAGCGCCTTTTCTGGAAGGATCGCCATCGCCTTATCTTGCCCCGCCGGCGGCAGGCGAATCGCCGCCGCCCAGCCGGTCCCACAGCGCCTGCGGCAAGCCCCAGTCGGTCCAGATCTCGCGGCTGTTTTCGCCCGGTTCCGGGGTCGCGCGGCGCAGGCTGCCGGGGGTGCGCGACAGTCGCGGCGCGGGCGAGGGGTGCACCAGCCCGTCGAATTGCGCATGAACCTCGCGCGCCTGCATCTGCGGATGTTCCCACGCCTCGGCAATGCTGAGAACCGGAGAGAAACAGGCATCGCGCCCAGCCATGGCGGTTTCCCATTCGGCGCGGGTCCGCTGCCGGAACCGCTCGGCGAAAAGCTGCTTCAGCGCGGGCCAGTTCGCGCGGTCCGCGCGGTCGGGGAGGGTCGCCGCGTCAAGGCCCAGCACCTCCAGCAATGCGGCGTAGAACTGCGGCTCGATGGCGCCGACCGCGACATGCTTTCCGTCCGCGGTCTCGTAGCAGCCATAGTCGGGCGAGCCGCCGTCCACGATATTGTCAGCACGCCGGTCCGTCCATGTCCCCTGCTGGGTAAAGGCGCTGAAGGCCGACATCAGATGCGACACCCCGTCGATCATCGCCGCATCGACCCGCTGCCCTTGCCCCGAACGGCGCGCCTCATGCACCGCGGCAAGGATGCCAAAGGCCAGATACATGCCGCCTCCTCCCAGATCGGCAACCAGATTCAGCGGCGGTGCCGGCGGGCGGTCGGGATAGCCGATCGCATCCAGCGCCCCCGTCAGCGCCAGATAGTTGATGTCGTGCCCGGCCTCCATCGCCATCGGGCCGTTAGGCCCCCAGCCGGTCATCGACCCGAAAATGATGCGCCGACTAACCGTCGCGCAGACGTCATAACCCAACCCCAGCCTGTCCATCACGCCCGGCCGGAATCCCTCGATCACCACATCGGCGGCAGCAACCAGCGCCAGCGCCGCCTCGCGCCCGGCATCTGACTTGAGGTTCAGCGCGATGGAACGCTTGTTGCGGTTGTAGAAATCGTATTTCGGCGACAGCAGCGGCTCTCCGGGCCGGTCGACGCGGATGACGTCGGCACCGAAGTCCGCCAGCAGCCCACCGGCAAACGGCCCCGGTCCCTGCCCTGAAAATTCCACGATCCGCAGATCAGACAACGGTCCGGTCATATAGCCTCCTCCCTTCGCGCGCGACGGCCGCTGCCATGGCGGCGTCGCGCCGGAAATCTTGTTGGTTGACGACTCGCTTTTAACGAAATCGGAGCTTGCGCTTTCAGTTCGTCTTTATACAGTAATCTTGCGAAGCAAATTTTGGCAAGCTTGCACAACATCAAGCCTGTCAACTCAGACCTCAGAGCTCTTGGGAGGAGGGAGCGTGCGGGATCTGGCCACCGACGCGGTCGCTGACCACGGCCGGCTCTGGATCCATGAACGTTTCCTGCGCGGTATAGGAGGAGAGTAAAATATGCAGGGAACGTTGCTGCTCAAGCAGGCCGTTCATCGTAACCGTCAAGGTATTGCCACCGTCTGTGGCACCCGCAAACGGTTGTGGCACGAGGTGGGCGACCGCGTTCCACGGATGGCAGCAGCGCTGCGCCGGCTTGGCGTAGAAAGCGGAGCTTTCGTGGCGGTGCTCGCGATGAACTCGGACCGCTACCTGGAACTGTTCTATGCCGTTCCCTGGGCGGGCGGGTGTTTTGCCCCGATGAACGTGCGCTGGTCGGCACAGGAAAACCTGCTTGCTCTGCGCGACTGCGACGCTGTCGTCCTGTGCGTGGACGACAGCTTTGTCGAACAGGGGCACCAACTGCGCAAGGATTTCCCCGGCCTGAAGGCGGTGATCCACATTGGCGACGTCCCCACCCCCGAGGGCATGTTGTCCTATGAACAGCTGATCGCCAGCAATGAACCGATGGAGGACGCCGACCGCAAAGGCGATGATCTTTATGCGGTGTTCTATACCGGCGGCACCACCGGCCAGCCCAAAGGGGTGGCGCTGACTCATAACGCACTAGGCCATGCTGCCACCGCCTGGCTGGCGATGATCCCGGATGTCGAGGATCTGAGCTTTGCCTATGTCGGCGGCTTCTTCCATTTCTCGGGCGCAAGCCCGGTCCATTACATCACCATGGCCGGCGGCACCCATGTCGTGCTGCCCAAGTTCGATCCGCTGCTGATGATGCAGGCCATCCAGGAACACAAGGTGACGAACGCGGTGCTGGTGCCCACCATCGTCAACATGTTCATCAGCCACCCCGATTTCGACAAATACGACCTGTCCAGCCTGCGCACCTGCGTCTATGGCGGCTCGCCCATGCCCGAGGCACTGATGGCCGCCGCCGCAGCGAAACTGCCGAACCTGCGGTTCTATCAGATCTACGGCATGACCGAGACCGGCGGCTTTGCCACCATGCTGCGCTGGCGCGACCATGTGTTTGACGGCCCCAAGGCCGAACGCATCCGCTCCTGCGGCCAGCCGGGCCCGGGGGTCGAGGTCAAGATTGTCTCGCCCGACGGCGACACCCTGCCGCCCCGGGAACTGGGCGAGATCGCCATGCGCTCGGACTATCTGATGATGGGCTATCTGGGTAAACCCGACCAGACTGCCGAGGTTCTGCGCGACGGCTGGATGTATTCTGGTGACGCCGGCTACCTGGACGAGGACGGCTATCTGTATGTCGCCGACCGGGTCAAGGACATGATCGTTACCGGCGGCGAGAACGTCTATTCGATCGAGGTCGAGCGCGCGCTGTTCCAGCACCCTGCCATCCACGAAGCAGCGGTGATCGGGATTCCGTCCGAGGAATGGGGCGAACAGGTCCATGCTGTCGTTGTGCTCAAGCCTGGCGCGACCGCGACCGAGGACGAATTGATCGCGCATTGCCGCACCCTGATCGGCGGATACAAATGCCCAAAATCGGTCGAGTTCCGCTCTGAGCCCCTGCCGCTTGCACCCAAGAATACCGTCATGAAGAACGTCCTGCGCGACCCTTACTGGGTCGGGCAGGAGCGCAAGATCTGATCCGGCGACCGACCTGCCCGACTGGGCAGCCCCCAAGCCGCCAGAGCGGCGGCGAAGACAGGAGGGATGATAATGTCTTATTTTAACCGCGCGGGGATTCTGACCGGTGCGCTGCTGGCGACCTGCGGCGCCACTGCACAGGCGCAGGATGTCACCCTGCACTATTCCAACTGGTTGCCCGCCGGCTATGCGCTGGATGTCGAGCTGATGGAGCCTTGGATCGCCGAGATCGAGCGGGTTACCGAAGGGCGGGTCAAGATCCAGAAAACGACCAAGGTGGTGGGCAGCGTCGCCGCGCAATATGACGTAGTGGCCGAGGGCATGGCCGACATGTCGCTGATGGTGCTCAGCTATACGCCAGGGCGCTTCCCGCTGGTCGAGGGGATGGAACTGCCCTTTGCCAGCGATGACGAATCGCGCACATCACCCGCAGTCTGGGCAACATACGAGAAATATCTCGCCGATACGGACGTGTTCCGCGATGTCGTGCCGATCGGTCTGTTCCAGACCGGCGTCTTCCACGTCTTCACGACCGGGCGCGACCTGTCGATAGCGGACAACTGGAAAGGCGCAAAGCTGCGCAGTTCCAGCCCGTCGCTGACACGCATCATTGAACTGATGGGCGGTAGCCCCGTCAGCAAGCCGGTGTCCGAAGTCTATGAGCTGGCCTCGGGCCGCATGATCGACGGCGCAACCACGCCGCCTGATGCGCTGCTTGGCTTCAAGTTGGACGATGTGCTGCACACCATGACCTTTGTGCCGGGTAGCCTTGGCTCGACCACAGTGCTGGTGTCGGTGAACCCCGACGCCTGGGCAAAGATTTCCGAGCCCGACCAACAGGCGATTCGTCAGGTTTCAGGCGCAGCGGTCGCAAAAATGTCGGGTGACCTGCACCGTAAGGAAACCGAGGCCGCCATCGCCAAGATGCAGGACGACGGTCGGACCATCCACCGCATGAGTGCCGCCGAACTGGCCAAGATGCAGGCGCTTGTGGCGCCGCTGACCGCGGAATGGCTGGAAAAGGCCAAGACCGCCGGTATGGAAAATCCGCAGGAGATGCTGGATTTCTTCCGTGCCGAACTGAACCGGACCGCGCAGTAAGTCCCTCTTGTCCTGCGCGGATCGGGGGCGGGCCTTTGGGGGCCCGCCCTTTTTTCCCGGCGCTTTTCAAGCGCGACTTCCGGGCCGGGGATTACGGTCAGATATGGTCGGTGGGCCGGATCACGATTTCGGCCAGCGCCACGCGGCGGGGCCGGGTGATGATATGGGCGATGGTTTCGGCCACGTCCTCGGGGTGCAGATATTCTACCTTGTCGAGTATCCGCGACAGGCGTTCCTGCGCTTTCGGGGCCTGATGCTCGAACAGTTCCGTGCTTACAGCCCCCGGCTCGACCACCGAGACGCGGACGTCGCGCCGCGCGAACTCTTGCCGCATCGCCTCGCTGAAGGCGGTGACGCCGAATTTCGTCGCGTTATAGACCGCAGCGGTGCCGGACGCGACCCGACCGGCGATCGAACTGATGTTGACCACATCGGCCACGCCCCGCCCACCCTGCGCCGCCTGAACCAGATGCGGCAGCGCCGCCTTGGTGGTGGCCAGCAGTGCGGTCAGGTTCAGATCGACCATCTGTTCCCATTCCGATAGCGGCCGATCCATGGAATCGCCGTTGAGCATGATGCCGGCCGCGTTGATCACGATATCAAGCCGGCGTTCCGTCGCCACCACATCCGCCACCACCTGTGCGGGCACCCCGCGCTCGGCAATGTCGGCGGCAAGCACCCTGGCCTGTCCGCCGGCCGTGGCGATCCGATCTGCCACCTCGGCTAGCCGTTCCGCCCGCCGAGCGACTAGCACGACGCGCGCCCCCTGCGCCGCCAGTTCGACCGCGGTCGCCTCGCCGATCCCGCTTGAGGCGCCGGTCACCAGTGCCGTGCATCCTTCCAGCCTTTTTGCCATCCGCTCATCCTCCTGACGGGTCGGCCGCCTTGCTGTCATCCCTAGGCAGCGACCGTGCCGGGGGCAATGTTCATGCCGGGATCAGTTCACGGTGGAACATCACCGCATCTTCCAGCCCGGCCCTGCCGACGCGGGCCTGATTCGCATCCACAGCGGGATCCTCGTAGCCAAACGAGATGCCAAAGACAGCCCGATGCGTCTGGCCCAGGCCCAGATGGTCACGGATGATCCCCGGATACAGGCTCAGCGCCCCCTGCGCGCAAGAGGAAATCCCGCGCGAGGTCAGCAGCAGCATCAGCGTCTGCGCATAGATGCCCAGATCGACCGCCTCGCGCTCCTCGAACGTATGGTGGATGAAGATCAGCGCTGCATGGGGAGCGCCGAAGAAATCGAGGTTGCGGCGATAGGCCCAGTCCCGACGCGGACGGTCGTGCCGGTCGATCCCCATCGCCCCGTAAAGCTGGACAGCAGCATCGACCTGACGGGCGCGATACACCCCCTCGAACTTGCGGTCGGCGGCGAAGTCCGGGTCGGGAGGGATCCCCGCCTCGGCCGCCGCCACCATCTTGTCCCCAAGACTGCGCAAACTGGGCCCGGACAGCACATGAGTGATCCATGGCTGGATATTGCAGTTCGAGGGCGAAAGCTGCGCCAGCGCCAGCACCTCGCGCAACGTGTCCTGCGGCACCTCGTCTGGCAGATATCCCCGCACAGAGCGGCGCTTGGCCACGGCATCGTCGATATTCATCATGTGCGTTTCTCCTACAGGCCGCTGCGGGCGGCGATTTCCATGCCGCGACGGGCATAGGCGGCGGCAAGCCTGCGCCCCACCTGCGCCGAATCGGGCAGCGTGCTGTTGCCCTGCTCGCCGCGATAAGCGACGCCGGCGCTGCCCACCGCGGCGCGGAACATGGCAAAGACACGATGAAAGTCGGTCATCCGCTCGGTAGTTCCTGCTTCGGCGTAATAACGCGAAAGGTAATCTGCCTCGGTCGGGATTCCGTCGGCTGCAAGGTCGATGCCGAGCAGACCGCCGTTTTCATCGGGGGCCATGTTCCATGCCTGCGTGTTGAATGCCACATCGACCAACGGATGGCCCAGGGTGGACAATTCCCAGTCCAGCACGCCGATCACCCGCGGTTCGGTCGGGTGGAACATCAGGTTGCCGATCCGGCAATCGCCATGGCAAAGCGCCAACAACTGGCTATCCGGGATGCGGCTGCCCAGCCAGCCGATCATCCGGTCCAATTGCGGGTTGTCCTCGTCGCCCTTGCGGTACTGCTGCCAAAGCTGTGACCAGCGGCTGATCTGGCGCTCGAAGTAATTCCCCGCCCGCCCGAAATCACCAAGCCCCGCCGCCCCGAAATCAAGGCGATGGATCGCGGCCATGGTCGTAGCCATGGCCCGGTAGAT
Organism: Paracoccus alkenifer; assembly: GCF_900108405.1. Taxonomy (GTDB): domain Bacteria; phylum Pseudomonadota; class Alphaproteobacteria; order Rhodobacterales; family Rhodobacteraceae; genus Paracoccus; species Paracoccus alkenifer. Next base: position 35,895 of record NZ_FNXG01000008.1, on the reverse strand, counting down.
CGCGCCGCGCTGGTCCGGCGCAAGGCCAGGCAGCGAATATTCAGTGAAGATACGGCCGTCCAGCCATTCCATCAGGTAGAAGGGCGTGCCCAGCAGGCTCGCATCCTCTTCGTAATGGTAAAGCTGCGGGACCGGTACGGCGCTGCCTTGCAGCGCGCCGATCACCCGATATTCCCGGTCGATGGCATGGGCGGATTTGGCCAGCTTCATGCCCGGCTGCTTGCGCAGCACCGCCCGCCAGTCGCCGGCGGTGACGAAATAGGTCGGGTTCGACATCCCCCCCGAGGTGGGGGCGACGGTCAGGTCGCCGACCTCGCGCCCCAGAAACCCGGTCAGGAAACCGCGCAGCGCCGCGATGTCGAAATCGAGCGCCGGGGTTGCGGGTTGCAGGGTCATTCCCCCCTCCGACTTTTAAAGCCGAACAGCTTCTGCGCGATGCGGCGTTTCTGCACCTCTTCCGAGCCTTCGGTGATCTTGTAGCGGCGGTGGTGGCGGTAGATGTGTTCGAACGGCATGTGGCGGGAATAGCCGATGCCGCCATGCACCTGCATGGCGAAATCCGCCGCCCGGCAGACCAGGTTGTTGGCCAGGTAGTTGCAGATCGACACCTCGTCCGACATCGAGGCCGGATCCTGCCGGTCCATCTTCCAGGCAGAGCGGAAGACATAGTTGCGGATCACCTCGCACTCGGCGTGCAGCTCGGCCAGCGGGAACTGGATCGCCTGCCGCGAGGAGAGGGACTCGCCGAACAGCACCCGTTCCTTGGCGTATTTCACCGCCTCCTGAATGCAGTAGCGGGCGGCACCGACGCTGCCGGCGGCCTGACGGATGCGGTTTTCATGGATGAACATCATGGCGATCTTCAGCCCTTCGCCCTCGACATTCAGGATGGCGCTGTCGGGGACGCGGACATCCTTCAGCTCGACCTCGGAGTGGTCGGTGGGCATGTTGAAGGTCCAGTGGTTCATCACGATGCGGTGGCCGGGGGTGTCGGTCGGCACGATAAAGGCGGTGATGCCGCGCGCCTCGCCGGGGTTGCCGCTGGTGCGGGCAAAGACCAGGTTCGCCTGCGCCCGGCCGACCTGGCTGTTCCAGCGCTTGCGTCCGTTGATGACCCAGTGGTCGCCGTCGCGGACCGCCCGTGTTTCCAGCCAGGTCGCGTCCGAGCCGTGGCGCGGTTCGGTCAGGGCAAAGCTCAGGTGACGCTCGCCGGTGATGATGCCCTCGATATAGACCTTTTGTTCCTCGGTCCCGTATTTGGCGATGGCGGGCACGATCGGGAAATTGCCGACGACCGAGTTTTCGTCCTGAAGATCGTTGTGCAGCCCCAGCCCCTTGGCCGCCAGATGCTCGCGGATCGCCGCGTTCATCAGGTTGCCCGCCGCCTGCCCGCCGCAGTTTTCCGGCAGGCACAGCCGCAGATGCCCGGCCTTGTCGGCGCGGCGTTCCATTTCAGACAGCAGCGCGCGCCATTCCTGGCTGGGCGCGCCGTCGTTTTCCCAGTCGGTGCGATAATATTCGCGCCGGTGGTCGAAGAACCTGACGTTCTCGCGCTCGAGAGGCTTGATTTCGGCCTCGATAAAGGCGTCGAGTTCAGCCAGCTTGTCGGTGATGGCCTGCGGCAGTTCAAAGTCCATGTTCGGTCCTCCCGGTTCGTTTCCAATTCGCGCCAGTCGGGCGCGCGCGTGCGTATCTTCAGTCAGCGGCGTATTTCGCCGCCTGTTCTTTCAGCAGGAATTTCTGGATCTTGCCGGCGGCGTTGCGGGGCATGGAGGCGATGATCTCGACCGCCTCGGGCCAGTATTGGCGGGCGGCGCCGCTCTCCTCCATCCAGGCGCGCAGGTCGTCCATGGAAAAGGGGCGGTCGTCGGCAAGCGCCACAAATGCGCAGGCGCGTTCGCCCATGCGCTTGTCGGGATAGCCCACGATGGCGGCATCGGTGACGCGGGGGTGGCGGTAGAGGATCGATTCGATCTCGACCACGGGGATGTTTTCGCCGCTGCGGATCACGATGTCCTTGGAGCGTCCGTTGATCCGGATATACCCCTCGGCGTCCATATAGGCGAGATCGCCGCTGTCGAACCAGCCTTCCGGCCCGCGGGCGTCCAGCCCCGGCCGCTTGAAATAGCCCAGAAATTGCAGCGCCCCGCGAAACCACAGCCGCCCGGTTTCACCCTGCGGCAGCGGCGCAAGGTTCTCGTCCGCGATCAGCAGTTCCACCCCCTCGACCGCGCGGCCGTCGGTGCTGGCGGATTTTTCATGCGCCCGCGCGGGTTCGGTCAGGCTGCCCGCCAGCCCCTCGGACATGCCCCACAGCGACGAGGCGCCAAGGCCGATCAACTCCCGCGCCCGCTCGATCACCACCGGGGGAATCTGGGCGCCGCCGCACAGGAAGGTGCGCAGCCCCGGCACTGGCCCGCCGCCAGCGATCACGCCGCAGATGTCTGACAGGAACGGCGTCGCGGCGGCCATGTGGGTCGCGCCCTCGCGCGCCATGATCGCGACCCCGGCCTCGGGTTCCCAGACATCCTGAAGCACCATCGTGCCGCCGCAATAAATCGCCTGCACCATCATCGCGGTGTAGCCGGTCATATGCCCGAAGGGCGTGACCGCGAAATGCACGTCCTCGGCCGTCAGGCCAAAGCGGTTGCCCAGCGCGGTGGCACAGGCGACCTGGGTGTTGGAGCAATGCATCACCCCCTTGGGCTCGCCCGTGGTGCCCGAGGTATACATCAGCACCGCCATCTCGCCCGGGTCGGCGGGGGTGCCTTCGGCGGCGGGGATCGGCGCGGCACCCGAGTTCATCACCAGCCGGTCGAAGCCCCGCGGACCGTCGTCATCGACGACGATCACATGGTCCAGCGCCGGCAGTTCCGGCCGCAGCCCGTCGATCATGGCCGGGAAGTCATGGCCGCGAAAGCTTTTCGGGATAACGATAGCCTTGGTTTCGGCGAACCCCAGCATGAAGCGCAGTTCGCGTTCGCGAAAGATATGCATCAGCGGGTTGGGCACCGCCCCGATCCGGCAGGCGGCAAAGGCGGTCACGACGAATTCCCACCAGTTCGGCAGCATCAGCCCGATGACGTCGCCCGGACCGACCCCCATCGCCCGCAGGGAACCCGCGGCCTGCGCCACCGCCGCGCCCAGTTCGGCATAGCTCATCACCTTGACCGGGCGATCAAAGCCTTTGTCCTTGCGATAGGCGACAATGGCCCGCTTGCCCGGCGAGGCGGTAATCGCCGCCTCAAGCAGGTCGTCGAAGGTCTTGTCCTGCCACCAGCCCGCCGCGCGCATGGCGCGGGCATGGGCCGCAAGATCAAATCCGTCGGTCATGATGATTTCCCCCCTTTACTGCCCGGCAATCCCGACAGCCGGTAAGGCTGTGCGTCCTTGGGCTGTCCGCGCAGATCGACGCCGGAACCGGCCGCGCGCCCCGTCCGCGGGGGTGCGGCCGGGGCACGTTCAATAGACGAATTTCCCGGCCGGGTGGGTGGCGGAAATCCCTCCGTCCACCGGCAGCAGCTGCCCGTCCATATAGGCCGAGTCGTCCGAGGCGAGAAACGCCGCCACCGCCGCCATATCCTCGACATAGCCGGGGCGCTGCATCGGGGTCAGCTTGCCCAGCCGATCCTCTTTCCCGGCCTTGCGGGCCCAGTCGAACATCGTCCGGGTCAGGCCGGTTTCGGTCAGCCCGGGCAGGATCGCATTCACCCGCACGTTCTGGCCGGCAAAGGCGCAGGCGGCGGTCATGGTCAGGTGGTTCACGCCGGCCTTGGCGGCGCCGTAAGCCTCGGTCCCGCCGCGGGCGCGCAGCGACCCGGTGGAAGAGTTCAGGATGATCGAGCCGCCGCCATGCGCAGCCATGTGGCGCCCCGCCAGCTTGCACGCGATGAAGGCCGGGATCACGTTGTCACGAAACATCCCGTCCCACTGCGCGACGGTCTGTTCCAGGAACGGGGTGACGGAATCGGTGTTGCCGGCATTGGCGAAAAACACCTCGAGCCCGCCCAGTTCCTGCACGCAGCGATCGATAGCGCCCTGCATGGCGGTCTCGTCCCCGGCATCGGCGATCTGGACGATGCAGCTGCCGCCCGAGGCGCGCACCAGATCGGCGGTTTCCTGCAACGGGGCCTCGCGCCGGCCCACAGCCATGACCAACGCTCCCTCGGCTGCAAAGCGCAGCGCGCTGGCGCGTCCGATTCCGCTGCCGGCGCCGGTGATGACAGCCCGGCGACCCTCAAGTCGTTTCACGCTACCTCCTCCCGAACCCTTTACTCCTCCGGGTCCAAATATCGGAATCAGTGTGAAGCTTAGCTATCATAAAGTAAACAAGCTTTCGATATGGCGGGCCGGACTTGTCATGTTAGTTTGCATGGTTATCATATTGCGAACCGCAACCCCCGGCTAAAGAGGCGAACATGCTGCAAGACCCCGTGCTTGTGGACGCAGCGAACCCACGCGTCACCGTCATCCGGCTGAATCGCCCCGAGCGGCTGAACGCCTTTGACGACGCAGCTGTCGAGGCATTCTTTGCCGCGCTGGACCGGATCGGCCGCTCTGACGCCAGCGCCGTCATCATCACCGGCGAAGGGCGCGGCTTCTGCGCGGGCTTTGATCTGAACGCGGCAGCCGAAACCGAGGACGATCCGGTAGCGACGGCCGCCTATTGGACCGGACGACAGGAACATTTCGCCGGGCTGGTCACCCGGCTGCGAGCGTTGCCCCAGCCGGTGATCGCCGCGGTCAACGGTGTCGCCTGCGGCGCGGGGCTGGGGCTGGCGCTGGGGTGTGACCTGCGTATCTGTTCCGACCGGGCCAAATTCAACGCCGCCTTCATCAAGGTGGGGATGACCAGTTGCGACATCGGGGTCAGCTACCTGCTGCCCCGCGCCATCGGCACCTCGCGGGCGTTCGAGATGATGCTGACCGGCCGCATGGTCGACGCCGCCGAGGCCGGGCGCATCGGGCTGGTCTACAAGTCCACCACCGCCGAGGGGCTGATGCCCGCGGCGTTCGAGCTTGCCGAGTCCATCGCCGAGAACGGGCGCCTGAACACCTGGCTGACAAAGCGCGGCATGTGGGCCAATCTCGAGGCCGGCAGCCTTGCCGCAGCAATCGAGCTGGAAAACCGCAGCCAGATCCTGATGCAGGGCACTGGCAACCTTGAACGTGTCGCGCGGGCGCGCGGATTTCTTTGAATATTCCCAACCGGAAGGACGTCAGCATGACCATGAATCGCAACTGGGTGCTGGACAGCTATCCCGAAGGCGCCGCACGGGCCGAGAATTTCCGGCTGGTCGAAAACCCGGTTCCCGAACCCGGGCCGGGGCAGATCCTGATCCGCACCCGCTGGCTGTCGATGGACCCCTATATGCGCGGGCGGATCAGCCCGGCTAAGAACTACACCGCCGGCGTCCACCCCGGCGAGACCATGCACGGCGGTGGGGTGGGCGAAGTCGTCGCCTCGAACCACCCCGGCTGGCAGGCGGGTGATCTGGTCGAATCGATGAACCTCGGCTGGCAGGAATATGCGGTGATCGCCCCCGATCAGGGCGGCACCGCCGCCGCCAACCGGGTGCTGGCCGACGCCCCGCCGCAGGCGGCGCTGTCATGGCTGGGGATGCCCGGCCTGACCGCCTATATCGGGCTGTTCGAAATTGGGCGGCCGAAGCCCGGCGACACGGTGGTGGTGTCCGCCGCCTCGGGCGCAGTCGGCCAGATCGCGGGCCAGATCGCCAAATTGATGGGCGCGCGGGTGGTTGCGGTCGCCAGCAGCGACGACAAGCTGGACTACTGCCGCTCGATCGGTTTCGACGCGGGGGTCAACTACCGCACCGCCCCGGACCTGACCGCCGCCATCGCCGACGCCTGCCCCGAGGGGGTGGACTTCTTTTTCGACAACACCGGCGGGCCGATCCACGACGCGGTGCTGGCCAATCTGGCAAATTTCGCGCGCGTGGCCATCGTCGGGCGCATTGCCGTGATCGACAAGCCCGCGTCGGAAGACATCGGCCTGCGGTCCAGCGCCCGGCTTGTGGTGACGCGCGCAACGGTTCAGGGACTGGTGGTGTTTGACTGGTGGCACCGCCGCAACGAGGCATTTGCCCGGCTGCTGAAATGGCACCGCCAGGGGCATCTGCAATTCCGCGAGGACATCCTCGATGGCATCGAATCGGCCCCCGAGGCGTTCCTGCGCATGATGTCCGGGCGCAATCACGGCAAGCAGCTGGTGCGGCTATAAAACGCAAACGCCGGGCCGGGTGGCACCCTGGCCCGCCTTTTTGCACCTGCGCCCTGCCCGAACCCAAAGGCGGATCAGGTAGAAGAGTCTTATTCTCGATCGCGCTTCCGGCCGATCTTGTAGACCACGCTGGCGTTCACCGAAGGCACGCCGTCCGCGGTCAGCACACAGCGGCTGAACAGGATGTTGCGGGTGCGGCGCAGGATCTGAGGCTGCGCCTCGACCCACTGGCCCAGCACAACGGGCGCAAAGTAATCCAACGTCATCGAGATTGTCGGATTGACCTCGCCCAGATCCTCGCTACGGCTGATCGGGGTGATGTTCATGTCGGCCAACGTCGCCAGAACCCCGCCGTGGCACATGCCGGCGCGGTTGAGGTGGCGACGCTGGACCCGAAAGCCGATTGCCGGCGCCTCCTTGTCTATCCGCACATAATAAGGGCCGCTCAGCAGCTCCGACTGGGAACTCTCGGACAACGGCACGAAGCCGGGCGGCGGGTTGTCCGCCTCGGCTTCGCCGGCCTGAATCGGGGCGCCGGGCATTCGTCGCCCGGTCAAATCATGTTCATCCCGCCCGAGACCGAGATGGTCTGACCGGTGATGAACCCGGCATCATCCGACGCGAGGAAGGCCACGATACCGGCGTAATCCTCGGGCTCGCCCATCCGGCGCAGCGGGATGCCGCGGACCATTGCGTCCTTCCATTTCACCGCATCGTCGCCGGTGCCCAGCACCGACGCCATCATCGGCGTGTTGGTCGGACCCGGGCAGACCGCGTTCAGCAGCACGTTGCTGCGCGCCAATTCTCGTGCCATGGACTTGGTAAAGGCGATCACCCCGCCCTTGCAGGCAGAATACACTGCCTCGGTCGAGGTGCCGACCCTAGCGGCGTCCGACGCAATATTGATGACCCGGCCACCCTTGCGCGCCACCATATGAGGGCAGACGGCTTTGTGGGTGTTCAGCGGACCGCGCAGGTTGATGGCGATGATCTTGTCCCACAGATCGCTTTCGGTCTGCAAAAACATCGCTGGCTTGTCCCACCCGGCGTTGTTCACCAGCACCCAGATCGGGCCGACATTTGCTTCGACATCGGCAACCGCCGCGTTCACCGCGGCCTCGTCCGCCACGTCCAACCCATAGACCTTGACCGTCACGCCGCTGGCGCGAGCCTCGGTAGCAGTGTCCTCGGCCAGTTCGGGCTTCAGGTCGAAGATGGCGACGTTGTAGCCTTCCTTGGCAAGGCGCAGGGTGATGGCTCGCCCAATTCCCTGCCCGCCGCCGGTGACAATGGCGGTTCTGTTGGCGCTGGACATAGATTTCTCCTCCGATGGCAGGGCCCGGTTATGAATCCGACGGGGGCCTCGCCCCGGCCGCATCAAATTTATTCAGATACGATATGCTAGCATACGATCTTTGGCAACAGGATTTTCCACTACCACGCAGCACGGCACTTTACACATATAGTCTACTTAAATACCATAATGAAGCAAACGAAATTGGACTCGGGGGGCATGGCGATTCATCCGCGCCCGACCCGTCGTTCCCGAGGAGGAGGAAGCCATGCGACCATCCAGCAAGGTGATCGTGAGTTGTGCCATCACCGGCTCGATTCACACCCCCACGATGAGCCCGCACCTGCCGGTCAGTGCCGAAACCATCGGCACACAGGCTATCGACGCCGCTCGCGCGGGAGCAGCGATCCTGCATCTGCACGCCCGTGTCGAAGGCACCGGGGCGCCATCGCAAAAGCCCGAGGACTACGCCCGCTTCCTGCCGCGCATCCGCGACAACTGCGATGCCGTGGTCAACATCACCACCGGTGGTGGCCTGGGCATGTCGCTTGAGGATCGGCTGGCGCCAGCGCTGGCCTTTGCGCCCGAGCTTGCCTCGATGAACATGGGTTCACTGAACTTCAATATTTCGGGCGCAGCAAGCAAGATCAAGGAATTCCAGCACGACTGGGAACGTCCCTATCTGGAGATGACGCAGGACTTCATCCTGTCGAACACCTTCACCCAGATCGAGCGCGGCATCCGTGCCCTGTCCGAACAGGGCACCCGCTTTGAATATGAATGCTACGACGTCGGGCACCTCTACAATCTGGCGCATTTCTTGGACCGCGGGCTGGTCGACGGGCCGCTGTTCGTGCAGGGTGTGTTCGGCATCCTGGGCGGGATCGCCGCCGAGACCGAACATCTGCTGCACATGCGCCGCACCGCCGACCGGCTGTTCGGCGACCAGTATGTGATGTCCGTGCTGGCCGCCGGCCGTCACCAGATGCCAATGGCGGTGACCAACGCCACGCTGGGCGGCCATGTCCGCGTCGGGCTGGAGGACAGTATCTATATCGCCAAGGGCGAGCTGGCGCAGTCGAACGCCCAGCAGGTCGAAAAGATCACCCGCATCCTGAACGAGCTGTCGATCGAAACCGCCACCCCCGATGAAGCCCGCACCATGTTGGGCCTGAAAGGAGCCGCCCATGTCAAGTTCTGAGATCCGCGACCAAAGCCCCTACAAGCCCGACCTGCTGGCCGGCAAGCGCATCCTGGTCACCGGCGGCGGCACCGGGCTGGGGCTGGAAATGTCGCGCGGCTTTTCCGCGCTTGGCGCGCATGTGTTCATCTGTGGTCGCCGCGAGGACGTTCTGGCCGAGGCCTGCAAGACCATCGCGGCCGGGGGCGGCGCGGCTGACTATCTGATCACTAATGTCCGCGACCCGGAAAGCGTCGATGCGACCGTGGCGAAGATCTGGGACAGCGGCCCGCTGACCGGGCTGGTCAACAACGCGGCCGCGAACTTCATCGCCCCGACTGAGACGCTCAGCCCGCGCGGCTATCAGGCGATCTCCCAGACGGTAATGGACGGCTCGTTCTACGCCACGCTTTCCTGCGGCAAGCGCTGGATCGCCGATGGGCTGCCGGGCACGGTGCTGTCGAATCTGGTGACCTGGGTGTGGACCGGATCGGCCTTCGTCACCCCCTCGGCCATGTCCAAGGCGGCGATTCAGGCGATGACGATGTCGCTGGCGGTCGAATGGGGGCCCAAGAATATCCGCCTGAATGCGATTGCGCCGGGGCCGTTCCCCACCCCGAACGCCTGGGAAAAGCTGAACCCGATCCCGGGCTCGTCCGTGGGCGCTACGCAAAAGGAAAAAGTGCCGCTGCGCCGCTTCGGGCAGATGCACGAGCTGCGCAACCTGACCGCCTTCCTGATGTCTGACGCCTGCACCTATATCAACGGCGCCACGGTCGCAGTGGATGGCGGACATCATCTGGCCGCACCCTCGACCTTTGCCGATCTGTCGGACATGAGCGCCGAGGACTGGGCAGCGGCGCGCGAGGCGCTGCGGGCCTCGGCCGAAAAGGAAAAGCAGGGGCGCAAAGCCTGATTGCCCTTCACAAGAAAAGCCCGCCGAGAGGCGGGCTTTTTTATTCTGCGATTCCAGCTGGTCAGGCGCCGCTGCGCTGGTTGTAGTAATCGGCGTAGGTTTCGCGCAGGTCCATCTTGCGGACCTTGCCGGTTGCGCTCAGGGGGAACTCGGCGATCTGTACCACGTCATCAGGCACCCACCATTTCGCCACCTGCGCGCCGATCAGCTCAAGGATCGCGCGCGCGTCCAGCACCGCCCCTTCGCGCAGCTGAACGATCAGCAGCGGCCGTTCCTGCCATTTCGGGTGGTCGACGGCGATTGCCGCAGCCTGCACCACATCGGGGTGGCTGGCCGCGATCTTTTCCAGATCGGACGAGCTGATCCACTCACCCCCCGACTTGATCAGGTCCTTGTCGCGGTCCACGATCTTCAGATAGCCGTCGGGGTCGATGGTGGCGATGTCGCCGGTCACCAGCCAGCCATCGCTGTCCAGCGCGCAATCCTTGGGGTGGTTCAGATAGCCTCGCGCCGCCCACAACCCCTTGACGCGCAGATGCCCCCGCGTGGTGCCGTCGCGCGGCAGCACATTACCTTCGTCATCGACGATCCTGATCCGCGTCAGCGCGGTCTGACGGCCGTCCTTCAGCAAATAAGGCATCCGCGCTTCCAGCGGCAGATCGGCATCGCGGCTAAGCAGCGCACCCGAGGTGCCGAACATGCATTCGGTCATCCCCCAGCTGTGGGTGGTGGTAATGTCGTTCTCGTGCAACCACGCAATCAGCCACGGCGCCGCGCCGGCGCCCGAGGTCACGACGGATTCCAGCCGGCCCAGATCCAGCGCCTTTGCCCGGACATGCTCAATGATGCCGGTCAAGACCGAGGGCACCATCGCCGCGCAAGTTACCCCTTCGTCCGCGATCACCCGTTGCAGGTTTTCCGGCGACAGGTTGCGCCCCGGCAGCACCAGCGGCACCCCGGCGTAAACCGCGCCAAAGGGAAAGTTCCAGGCGTTGGAATGGAACATCGGCGCCACCGCCAACAGCACCGGCTTGCCCCGCCGCGTCGGCGGCAGCCACCCCATCGAGGTAAAGGTCATGGTCTGCAACACTGTGGCGCGATGCGAATAGACGACCCCCTTGGGCATTCCGGTCGTCCCCGAGGTAAAGCAGATGGTCGAGGCCGAACGCTCGTCGAACTCGGGCCACTCGAACTGGTCCGATTCGGCGGCCAGCCAGTCCTCGTAGGATTCAAGCGCCAGCGGCCCACCGTCGGGCAGGTTCTCTCGCCGCTCGAGAACCACGAAATGGCGCACATGCGGAAGCTTCCCGACCAGTTCGACCGCACGGGGGACAAGATCCGCGTCAAGAAAAAGAACTTCGGCGCCGCCCTCGTTGATGATGTATTCCAGATGCTCGGTGGTCAGGCGCGGGTTGACGGTGTGGATGGGGCAGCCCATCCCGGTGGCGCCATAGAAAATCTCCATGTGCCGGTGGGTGTTCCAGGCCAGCGTGGCGACCCGCTTGCCCAGCCCCATGCCCCGCGCCGTCAGCGCATTGGCCAGCCGCTTGCTGCGCCGGTTCATGTCCAGAAAACTGTAGCAGTGGCGCTGGCCGGCCAGGTCGTAAGAGACGATTTCCGCCCGCCCATGCGCCTCGGCGCCATGCTCGTTGATCGCCGAGATCAGCAGCGGCAGGTCCATGCTCAGACCCAGAAGATGTGACATCGCTTTCCTCCTGCCCGCGGGCCTGTTGCCACGGGCCAACTTCTTCAGGTCACGGCTAGGGCCAGATGCCTACAGCTCGAACAGATGGGCGTTTTCCTCGGCCGCCATGTCGGCGCTGGCGCCGCCGCCCCTTATCTCGCCCTTGGCCATGACCACGAAACGATCTGTCACCGCACGGATCAGCGCGTGATGTTGTTCGACCACCAGAATGCCGGTGCCGCTGGCGCGCACCTTCAGCAGCGCTTCGGTCAGCACGTCGACGAGCACAGGGGCAAGCCCCTCGGTAGGTTCGTCCAGGACCAGCACCTCGGGGTTGGCCATCAGCGCCCGACCGATGGCCAGCATCTGCAACTGCCCCCCCGACAGCGCCATGCCCGGCGCACGGGCGCGTTCGCGCAGCACCGGAAACAGGTCAAAGACCCCTTCCAGCGTCCAGTCACCTTTGCGGTTGGTGGCCAGGCTCATGCACAGGTTTTCTTGCACGGTCAGGTTTGGCAGGACCATCCGCCCCTGCGGGGAAAACGACACCCCCAGATGCGCGGCGCGATAGGCCGGCAGGGTATCGGTGCGGGTGCCGGCGACGCGGATCTCGCCGCCGAAGACGCGGGTCTGGCCAAAGATCGACAGCAGCAGCGTCGATTTGCCGGCGCCGTTGCGCCCGACGATCCCCACCGATTCGCCGCGATCGACCGACAGCGACAGGTTGCGCAGGATTGTGGCCTTGCCATAGCCTGCGGTCAGGTCCGAGATTTCCAGAAAGCTCATGCTGCGGTCCCCAGATAGGCGGCGACGACCTGCGGGTTGGCGCGGATCTCGGCGGGCGTGCCGGTGGCAAGATGGCGGCCAAGGTCAAGCACGGTCACCACGTCGGACAGCGCAAACACTGCCTCGACATCATGTTCGACCACCACGGCGGCGATATCGCGTTCGGCTGCCAGCTTGCGCAGATGCCTGAACAGATTGGCGGTTTCCTCGGCCGACAGCCCGGCGCCGGGTTCGTCCAGCAGCAGGATGTCGGGCATCCCGATCAGCCCCAGCGCCACATCGACCCGGCGCTGGACGCCGTAGGCGGCGCGGGCAGCCTCAAGATGCAGCACCTCGCGCAGGTCCATCGTGTCGATGATGGCGCCAAGGTCGGGTTCGTTCAGATGCGCCGCGACCAGATCGAGCTGTTCAAGGATCGTCAGCCCCGGAAAGATCGAGGTTTTCTGGAACGACCGCGCCATGCCGTTCTTGCGCCGCCGCTGGATGCTGTCGCCGCTGATGTCGCGGTCCTTGTAGAAGATGCGCCCGGCGCTGGGACGGCGCTTGCCGACAACCGCATCCATGAAGGTGGATTTGCCGGCCCCGTTCGGCCCGATGATGGAATGGACCTGCCCGCGCTGGCCCAGATCGACCGAGATGTCGTTCAGCGCCTTGAAGGCGCCATAGGCGACCGTCAGGTTTTCAACGCGGATCATGCCCGCCCCCCTTTCCGGCGCAGCAGCCGGAGCGGATGCAGGATGCCCTTGGGAATGAACAGCATGACCAGGATCACGGCGATGCCGGTGAACAGCTGCGAATAGCCCAGCGCCCCGAATTCGCTGATTGCCCAAGTGTAGATGACCCCACCTGCAACCGGCCCGATGACCGAGGACACGCCGCCGGTAATCGCCGCCAGCAGGGCGTTGGTCGAGGTGATGATGCTGAACATCTCGGGTGAGGCAAGACCGCTGGCCAGCGCCTGGATCACCCCGGCAATACCCGCGGCCAGCCCGACGCCGGTAAAGGCAAAGACTCTCGGCCAATAGGTGTCGAACCCGGAAAACCGCATGCGTTCCTCGTTTTCCTTGATCGCGCGCAAGCGGACCCCGAAATGCGACGAGGCAACAATCAGGAACAGGCCGGCGATCACCCAGGTGGCGGTCCAGATCAGCGGCCAGACCTGCGCGGTATCCAGCAGGTCCATCGCATCGATGCCGAGCACCCGCCCCTCGGGCATGAACAGCAGACCGTCGCTGCCGCCGGTGGTCCGGCGCAGGCTGGGCAACGCAACGAGATGGCGCATCAGTTCGGCCAGGGACAGACAGATCATCATGAAGGCCAGCGGCTTTACACGGATGACGATGGCCCCGACCAGAAAGGCGGCGGTCAGCGTCACGAGCAGCGCGCCTCCGGCGGCAGCCATCGCGGAAAGCCCGAAGCTGTTGATCAGAATGGCGCAGGCATAGGCTGCAAGCCCATAATAGGCAGCGATACCGAACAGCACGAGGCCGCATTGATGCATGATGAAGGCAACGCACAGCGCCATGACGCCAGTGATCAGCCCGTTGTTCAGCAGCGATTGCAGATATCCGCCTTGTAGATAGCCCGGCAACAGGAACCCGGCCAGAAAGACCGCCAGCGCGAGACCGCCCAGGACGGGCCAGCGCAGCGACGAGGCCGAGCGGGGGGACAGGGGAACGCTGGTCATTCCGCGCTTACTCCGAAATTGAGGCCCTGCGGGCGCCAGACCAGGATGCCGACCAGCATTATATAGGGCAGCAGCACGGAAATCTCGTGCAGGTAGACGGTGCCGAAGGTCTGGACGAAGCCAAGGATCAACGCGGCGAAGATCGCCCCCCAGATCGAACCGGTGCCTCCGATCACCACCACGATCATGCAGGTGATGATCATCGCCACGTCCATGCCGGGATCAATCGAGAGGTAAGGCCCGACCAGAACCCCCGCCAACCCGGCAAACGCGGTCGAAAGCATCGAGATCAGCAGGCTCAGCCGGTTGGCGTTGATCCCCATCATCGACGAGATGTCAGGGGCATGGCTGACGGCGCGGACGAACATGCCGGTCCGGGTGGTGTTCAGCCAGACCGCAAGCGCAATGACCGAACATAGCCCGACCACGGTGATAAACAGGCGATAGACCGGATAATCCGCCCCGAAGATCTTGACCGAAGACGCGAGCATCCGCGGCGCGGTGACCGAAAGCGGCATCCCGCCATAAATGCGAATCACGACCTGCGCGATCACGATGCCGATGCCAAAGGTGATCAGCGCCACCTCGATCTGCTGGCGTTTTTCCAGCGGCCGCAGCACCGCCAGTTCCAGCAGCACCCCCAAGCCGGCCATCAACAGCGGCACGATCAACAGCGCCGCCCAGAAGTTCATGCCCGACGCGATAGTGTAGCCCAGATACGCGCCCACCATGTAGATGGCGCCATGGCCGAAATTCATCACCCGCCGCAGGCCGAAAATCAGCGCCAGCCCGCTGGCCATCATGATATAAAGCGACGAAACTGCCAGCGCGTTCAGGATCAATGTGGGTATCATTCCGCTCCTCCCAAGCGAAAAATCCTTGATGGCCGGTATCCGAAGGCGCCGCAGTTCCCTGCGGTGAAATCCTGAACACCCACACCTCCAAGAACTAAATCGCTAGCCAACTATACGCTTGCAGTCAATACGGCATCCGGTTGCGTCCTTGCGGGTGGCGGCAAAAGATAGACCCTCGGTCTGCTCACCACATTCCTGCGACATCGGCATAAAGATTCTTCTTGCATGCACACAGTTCGCTAGCTTATATTTTCTGATGTATGAGGATACGGATCACGAAGCCGACGCCTTGAAATCACAATTCGGCTATTGGCGCTCGCCTTCCGACCCGACGCGAATTGCGTAGCGCCGCCAGACAGGCTTGCCCGATGCATGTTTCCAGAGAGGATACGGTATGCTGCTGAACTTCCGTGAGGTCGCAGGCCTGCCGGGCCATGAAGGACGCAGGATCCGGCCGGGAATGATCTTTCGCGGCGGCGCCGTCACCGACCCGACCGCGGCCTTGCTGATGTGCGACCGGCGCATCGCCACGGTCTACGATCTGCGCAACCGGCATGAAGAGGCCAGGCGCCCCTCGGCCCTGCGCGGCCTTGGGCTGCGCCATCCGGTCCGCCAGCATGAAATCGACCTTGCCGCACCGATCCGCATGCTGCGTGACGGCGCTGGCAATGCCATGGACAACCGCGCCACGATGCTGCGGATTTACCGTGAACTGCCCCATCTTTTCCAGCCGACGTTCCAGGCGGTCTTCGCCGACCTGCTGGCCAGTGACGGGCCGATCTATATCCATTGCGCCGTTGGCAAGGACCGCACCGGCGTCATGGTCGCCCTGCTGTTAAGCGCGCTTGGCGTCGGACGCGAGGCGATCGAGGGCGACTATCTGCGCAGCAACGACGCCTATGGAGATATCGCCGCAAGCTTCCAACTGAGACACCCCCAAGTGGCGGCAGCGGACAATCCCGCGCTGCGCCCGTTCATCCACGTCGAAACCGACTATCTCGACGTGTTCCTGAACAGCATTCAGACCCCCGATAGCTATCTGCGCCGGCAGATCGGTCTGGACGAGGCGGCGCTGGCCACCCTGCGCCAACGGTTTCTGGATTGATTCCTGCACCTCTTGTTGCCGCGCCTTTCGTCCACCTTCGGCCTTGGATGACAGTCTGGCGCCTTACACGTCGCACGCACCGCGTTTCTGGCAAAGGGCAGGCTGGATGACGATACCCCTCAGCCCCGCCACTCCGCACGGGCGCGGCCAGCAGGCAAGAGGCTTCTACTGGGTCTTGCTCGCCTTTTTCCTGTTCTCGCTCTGCGACGTTCTGACCAAGCAGGTTTCCACGAGCTATCATCCGATTCAGGTTGCCTGGGCGCGGCAAGCAGGGCTTTTTGCCGGCGCCATCGGCATCTTGTGGGCCGGTGGGCGGTCGGTTTTGCGGTCGCGCCGTCCAGGATTGCAGATCCTGCGCGGCGTGACCTCGATCGTATCGACCATCTCTTTCGTGGCGGCGCTGCGTTTCCTGCCCTTGGCCGATGCAACAGCAGTCACTTTTGTCGCACCGTTGCTGATCACCGCACTGGCGCCTCTGTTGCTTGGCGAATACGTCAGCTTGCCGCGCTGGTGCGCCGTGGGGGTCGGACTGGTGGGCACGCTGATCGTCTTGCGCCCCGGCGCAGGCATCGCCCAGCCCGCGACGCTGCTCGTCCTGCTTTGCGCGACGGCCTTTGCGCTGCGTCAGATCTTGTCGCGCATCCTCGCGGGGCTGGACCCGCTTCGCACGACGATTGCATGGTCCGGACTCATCACGACCTTGGCACTGACTGCCGGACTGGCTGTTGTCGGGGCCGTTCCGGCCAGCCTTTCCGATATGCTGATGCTTTTTGGCCTCGCGGTTACCGCCGGTTGCGCCGAGTTGGCGCTGATCCGTGGATTTTCACTGGCCGCAGCGGCCACGCTTGCTCCAGTCCAGTATTCCTTGATGGTCTGGAGCGTCCTGTGGGGGATACTAGTCTTTGACCAGTTCCCCGACTTCTGGACGCTGGGCGGCGCAACAATCATCATCGCCTCGGGCGCCTACAGCATCTGGCGACAGGCCGAGCGCCCCTGATTTGTCGATCTGTGCGATATCCTCAGGGGGTTCGTCGAAGCCCGGGTTTACTCATTCCTAGGTCGGCACCGAACGAGCCGGCACGCGAACTGGCTCGAAACAGGCGGTTCAATCAGACCGGATCCCAGGTGAAGACATCGCCCGACTTGTGCAGCGGATAGAAATCGTTGCGGAACATCGGGAAGACCCGCTCGGCCACGGTTTCCGGCGTCCAGCCGTCCGACGTATGCGCGGTGCGTATCGGACGCGGCTGCGAAAACAGGTAGATCTCGTTGTTGCGCACGCCGAAGATCTGGCCGGTCACATCCTTGCCCGCGTCCGAGGTCAGGGCCACGACAAAGGGCGCGATCTTTTCGGCAACCAGCTTTTTCAGCCCCTCGACCCGCTTTTTCTGCTCCGGCGTGTCGTCGGGAATTGAGGACACCATGCGCGTCCAGGCAAAAGGCGCCACCGCGTTCGAGCGCACGCCAAAACGCTGCATGTCGATGGCGATCGCCTTGGACAGGCCGACGATACCCAGCTTGGCGGCGGTATAGTTGGCCTGCCCCAGATTGCCGATCAGACCCGAGGTCGAGGTCATGTGCACATAGGCGCCCGAACCTTGTTCCTTGAAATGCGGGGCAGCGGCGCGACTGACGTTGAAGCTGCCCTTGAGGTGGACTGCGATGACGGAATCGAACTCTTCTTCGGTCATGCGGTGGAACAGCACGTCGCGCAGGTTGCCGGCGTTGTTCACCACCGCGTCGATGCGGCCAAACGAGTCAAGCGCCGCCTGCACCATCGCCTGAGCAGCGTCCCAGTCGGCGACAGAATGACCATCGGCGACGGCCCGGCCACCCATCGCCTCGATCTCGGCCACGACCTCCTGCGCGGGGCTGAGGCCGGTTTCGGTCGCGCCGCTCAGCGCCACGCCCAGATCGTTGACTACCACCGCAGCCCCCGCCCGTGCCATGTCCAGCGCGATGCCGCGCCCGACGCCACGGCCGGCGCCGGTTACCAGGACCACCTTGCCTTCCATTGCCTTGGTCATGACAGCCCTCTCAGTATGATTTCGGCAGGCCGAGAACCTTCTCGGCGATGAAGCTTGAGATCAGCTGCTCGGTGATCGGGGCGATGCGGGTCACCGCCACCTCGCGGAACAGCCGCTCGACATGATATTCCTTGGCATAGCCAAAGCCGCCCATGGTGAAGATGGCGCGCTCGCAAGCCTCATAGCCAGCGCGCGCGCCCAAAAACTTGGCGGCGTTCGCCTCGGCCCCGCAGGGTTTGCCGGCGTCGTAAAGCTCGGCCGCCTTCATCGCCATCAGCCAGGCGGATTCCAGATACATCCAGCGTTCGGCCAGCGGGTGCTGGATGGCCTGGTTCTGGCCGATGGGGCGGTCGAAGACCACGCGTTCCTTGGCGTATTGGGTGGCCCGGCGCAACGCGTCCTGACCGATGCCGATGGCCTCGACCGCGATCAGCACCCGCTCGGGGTTGAGGCTGTCGAGAATGTAGCTGAACCCCCTGCCCTCGTCGCCGATCCGGTGTTCGTCGGGAATGAACAGATCGTCGATGAAGATGGCGTTCGAATCCACCGCCTTGCGGCCCATCTTGGGAATGCGCTGCACGTCGATCTTGCTGCGGTCGAGATCAGTATAGAAGATTGTAATCCCGTCGGTCGGGCGCTTGCAGTCCTCGAACTTGGTGGTGCGGGTCAGCAGCATGATCTTGTTGGCGACCTGCCCGGTCGAGGTCCAGACTTTTTGCCCGTTCACCCGATATCCGCCCGGCACCTTTTCGGCAAAGGTCTTGATGCGGGTGGTGTTCAGCCCGGCATCGGGTTCGGTAAAGCCGAACGCAACCTGATCGCTGCCCGCGATCAGCCGCGGGATCCATTCGGATTTCTGTTCATGGGTGCCGTGGACCACTATCGGATGCGGCCCGAACAAGTTGATATGAACCGATGAAGTCGCGGCCATGCCTCCGCCGTGGCTGGCGACCTCGTGCATCATGATCGCGGCCTCGGTCACGCCGAGACCCGCACCGCCGTATTCCTCGGGCATGGTGATACCCAGCCAGCCGGCATCGGCCATGGCGCGATGGTATTCGCGGGGAAACACCCCATCTTCGTCACGGGCAAGCCAGTAATCGGCATCGAAATCCGCGGCAACGGCGCGCACCCCCTCGCGGATAGCGGCGCGGGTTTCGGCCAGTTCCTCGGCGGATTGGGTGGTGGTCTGGGACATGGTTATCCTTCCTGCACACTGGCGAGGGTCCGCCGCGCCTGTTTCAGATGGGGAATGTCGTACATCTTGCCGTCGATGCCGATCGTCCCCAGCCCGGGGTCCGCATCAAAGGCCGCGACGATGCGGGCCGCCAGCGCCAGATCCTCGGCCGACGGGGCAAAGGCGCGATTGATCGGGCCCACCTGCGCCGGGTGGATGGCCAGCCGCCCGGCAAAGCCGTCGCGCCGCGATACCCCGCAGGATTCGAGCAGCCCGGCTTCGTTGCGGAAATCAGCGTAAAGCGTATCCAGCGCCGGCACCTCGGCCGCCGCCGCCGCCATCAGGCACAGGCTGCGGGCCAGTTGGTAGGGCTGCGACCAGTCGCCGTCCGTCCCCTTGTTCGAGGTGGAACCGACCACCGCCGACAGATCCTCGGCCCCCCAGGTCAGGGCCGCCAGCCGCGGATGCGCGGGCGCGTAGGAACCAAGGTTGAACATCGCCTGCGCGGTTTCCGTCGCCACCACGATGATGCGGATGCCGCCCGCCGGCAGACCGGCGCGGGCTTCCAGCGCATCCAGATAATGGCCCACCTGCGCCACATCCTGCCCGCCGTTGGCCTTGGGCAGGATCACCCCCGCCAGCCCCGGCCGCACCACTGCCGCCAGATCGGCCAGCGTCAGCCCGGTGTCCAGCGCATTCACGCGGACCCACAGCGCCGGGCCGTCCGAGGCTTCGTCCAGCCAGCCCGCGACCATGGCGCGGGCGGTATCCTTGTTGGGGGGCGCCACGCTGTCCTCGAGATCGAGGATCAGCCCGTCGGCCCCGGTCTCGCGCGCCTTGCGGTATTTTTTTTCGCTGTCGGCGGGGACGAACAGCAGCGATGTCAGCTTCATGCCGGGCGCTTCATCATCAGGGCCAGACGCTTGCATTCACAGACCACCTCGTCGCGCTGGTTCAGGCCGCGATGCAGGAAGGTGACGATGCCCTGCGTCGGGCGCGACTTCGATTCCCGCTTGGCCAGCACCTCGGTTTCGGCGCGGATGGTGTCGCCTGCAAAGACCGGCTTAGGAAATCTGACCTCTTCCCAGCCCAGGTTGCCGACGGTGGTGCCCAGCGTCGTTTCACCGACCGAAAGCCCCACCACCAGCCCCAGCGTAAAGACGCTGTTGACCAGCGGCCGGCCGAACTCGGTGGTCTTGCAATATTCGTGGTCGATATGGATTGCCGCGGGGTTCATGGTCATCGTCGAGAACTGCATGTTGTCCCAATCGGTGACCGTGCGGCGCACGTCATGATGAATGACGTGGCCGACCTCGAGCTCTTCGTAATACTTCCCAGCCATGCGCTTTCCCCTTGTTATTCGAGCCGGCCCAGCACCGACACCGCCGCGACCGAATTCGACGGCTGGCCGCCCAGGTTGTGCGCCAGGCCAAAGTCGATGTTCTTCAGCTGGCGCACACCGGCGCGGCCCTTCAGCTGGGTGTAGACCTCGTAGGCCATGCGCAGCCCCGAGGCTCCGATAGGATGGCCAAAGCATTTGAGCCCGCCGTCGGTCTGACAGGGCACCCGCCCGTCCGCGTCAAAGGCGCCATCCAGCACGTCGAACACCGCGCGGCCATCCTGCGACAGGCCCAGATCCTCCATCGTCACCAACTCGGTGATCGAGAAACAGTCATGGACCTCGGTCAGGCCGAGATCGGCGGCGGTGATCCCGGCTTCCTCATAGGCGCGGCCCGAAGCGATCCTGGTGTTGCGCACATAAGAGCCGTCCCATTCGCCATACTGCATTTCCCACCCGTTCGAGGCGCAAACCTGCACCGACTTGACCGAGACCAGCGCGTCCCTGGACAGGCTGCGGGCGATTTCGGGCGTGCAGATGATCGCGGCCGCCGCGCCGTCGGAAACGCCACTGCAATCGTAAAGCCCCAGCGGGTCGGCAATCATCGGGGCGTTCAGGATGGTTTCCATCGAAACCGCCTTGCGCAGATGCGCCTTTTCGGCATGAACCCCGTTCTGGTGCGATTTCCACGACACATGCGCCATCGCCCGCTTGAGATCGACGGCGTCGATGCCATAGCGCGCCGCATAGGCACCGGCCAGCTGCGCAAAGGTTCCGGGCGCCGAGCCATAGGGCATCCACAGGTCGTTGACCGAGCCCTTGGTGCGGATCGGCAGGCCGCCAAAGCCAGTATCCTTCAGTTTTTCGGCGCCCAGCGCCAGCGCGATGTCCACCGCCCCCGAGGCCACGGCATAGGTCGCGGCCCGCAGCGCCTCGGTCCCGGTCGCGCACATGTTTTCCACACGGGTGACCGGCATTGACGGCAGCCGCAGCGCCGTGGCCAGCGGAATGGCCGAGTTGCCGACGTTCACGTCGTCCAGCGCCGAGCCAAGCCAGGCCGCGCCGATCTGGTCGCGGCTGATGCCAGCGTCGGCCAGCGCCTCGCCGAAGGCCTCGGCCATCAGCATGTCCGAGCTCATGTCCCACCGCTCGCCAAAACGGGTGCAGCCCATGCCGAGGATGACGGCCTTGTCGCGGATACCTTGCGCCATGGGTTTACTCCTTTGCTGCAAGCTGCGGCCGCTCCAGCGGCGCAGCCTTCCAGAAATAGCTGCGGAACTGCCGTTGCCGGTCGATGGCCTTGATGCGGAACCGCATCCGCACAGGCGCACCGACCTCTGGGGCCACGCCCTTGGCGTCGCAATGCTCCATCACCACGCGGGCGCCGTTCTCGAACTGCACAAGCCCGAAATAAAACGGCGGGTCAGGGGTAAAATTCAGGCGGTCCGCGGTGATCGAAACCACGCGCGCAGGCTCGTCACGCAGGATGACATCTTCGTAGCGGCCGGGCTCGGACAGCGCCGGATTGACCGGAAACGGAGTCTTGGGGAACTGCACGTTGCCGCCCTGATCGCGACCGCCGATAAAGCCGTGCATCTCGCGCCCGTGACGCACCAGCACGCTGGCCGAGACCTTCTGGTTCACCTCGGCGCGCGGTCCCCAGTCAAGCTGGATGCCGCCGGTCAGGGACAGCAGGCGGGAATAATTGGTCAGCGGTGCGCCTTCGTCCAGCGCCTGATGCGCAGGGCGGCGCCGGGTCTTGCCCGTCACCTCAAGCAGCAACACGTCACAGCCATTGCCACAACCCGCCAGCAGAACGATCTGCCCCGGCTCGGCCTGCTCCAGCGCCATCGCCAGTCCGAAAAGCGGGGCGGCGGCGCCAAGCTCACCCGCTTCGGCCCCCAGCCGCTCGATCATGTTCGGTGCGGTCAGGCCCAGCTTTCGGGCAGCGGCGGCATATAGCCCCGACACCGGCTCTGGCACCACGGCCAGCACCACATCACTAGCCTGCAAGCCAGCGTCCGCCAACGCGGCCTGTGCGGCTGGAATCAGGGCTTCGGACAGCATGACGTCACGGACAAACCGATCCTCGGCGAGATAAGGAAATCCGCGCGCGACCGAAGTATAGCTGTCCAACAGATCAAGGTTGACCCGACCCGCCCCAAGCAGCCGCGCAACGCCGGGGCCGTTGCTCACGACGACCGCCCCTGCCCCGTCACCCCAAGTCAGGTTCGCGGCACTGCCCGGCTGGGTGGCACGTTTTTCTCCGGCCACGATCAGTTCGGCCCCTTCTGCACCGCGCAGGGCGTGCAGCAGGGCGGACACGGCGGAACGGCGGCAATTTGCCAGATCGACGGTTTCGACATCGCGAGGAAGGTTAAGCGCCTGGGACAACAGGACGGATTGAGAACGGTCCGAGAAGGCCGAGGATGTCGAAGCGAAAACCACCCTCGCAATCGCCTCGCCCACGGGCAAAGCCGCCTCTCGGGCAGCTTCGACCGCCTGCGTCAGGGCATCCTCGTCCCAGCCTGCCACTGCGCGTCGACCCCGGCCGTTGCCGCCCAGCCCCGCCCAACTCAGTTCAGCACGCGCGGACTTTCGCTCGAATCGCAGCAATGGCAGGTAAGCGCCGGTGCTTTGGATAGATCTGTTGGCCATGCTGCCTCCTCAGATGCAGGGGGAGTATGCACTATCGCATACTATACACAAGCATAACAATTGGCTTGAACTATGTTCTTTGCATCATAATATGCAAGCAGTCAAAACCCCGGCCGGCCCACCTGCCGCGCACATAACCTGCAGACAGGACACAAAGATGGAGTGGAGCTGGACCGAACCCGAACGTGAGCGCATGCTCGCGTGGCTCAAGACCCGCAAGCTGGTGCCCCATGACAGCCAGCCGGTGGTGAAGATCATCGGCGACGGGCATTCCAACATCACCTCTCTGGTCGAGTTGGGCGATTCGCGACTGATCCTGCGTCACCAGCCAGTCATTCGGAAGAATGCGCCAGATGTGCTGCGGGAGGCGCGCCATATCACCAAGCTCAACACGGCGGGTGCACTTGCGCCGCAAGTGCTTGCGATGGCCGAGGCCGGCGAGGCGCTGGACGTGCCACTGTATGTGATGCAGCATGTTTCCGGCATCGTAGTGTCCGGCGACCTGCCCGAGCCGCTGCGGCAAGACCCAAACGGCATGGCCCACGCGATGATCGATGCGCTGGCCGATCTGCACGGCCTCGACGCAGCTCTGGTCACATCGCGTCCGCTGAACGATCCCCAGGCAAACCGGTCGCATTTCGCCATGATACGCGGCTTGATCGACGGGCTTGACGGACAGGAGGGTCAAGCCTTGCGTGCCATGGCGGACCGGCTGGACGATCGGGTGCCTGATGCGGCCCGGCAATGCATTGTCCACAGCGATTTCCGGTTGGGCAATCTGATGTGGACGCCAGACCTGCCGCCCCGTCTGGCAACCGTGCTGGATTGGGAACTCAGCACTACCGGCGATCCGCGTCTGGATCTGGGCTATTTCATGATTGCCTATCCTGCGCCGGGAATTACTCGCACACCCTTGCAGGATCTGGGCCGGGCGCTTTATCAGGCCGATTTTCCGCCGATTGCCGAGCTGCTCGACCGTTACACCGCCCGCACCGGCCGGGTGCTAGCAGATCTGGAATGGTTCGCCGCTTTTGTTGCCTGGAAAACGGCCGTTTTCTATGTGCTGTCGCGGCAACGTGGCGAGGATCGTTATTACGACACTGACGCGCATTGCCGCGGCTTTCTTGGGGCCAGCGCCGACCATCTGGCACGTCGGAACAATTGACGAGAAACGAATGGATATAGACGCATTGCGCCGCTTCCGCTTCGATCGGACCCGGCAGAGCTATTCTCAAAAAGACAGCATCCTGTACGCACTTGGACTAGGCTACGGCAGCGACCCGGTGAGTGCGGACGAGCTGCGCTTTACCTATGAGCAGGATCTGCGCGCAGTCCCTTCGATGGTGAATATCCTGGCACATCCGGGACTTTGGGTGCAGCGGCCCGAATTCCAGATGAACTGGCGCCAACTGCTGCACGCAGAGCAGCGGTTCGACATCCTGCGCCCCCTGCCCCCCGAGGGCGAGATCAGCGCGGATTATCGCGTTACCGGTGTCGTCGACCGGGGCGCAGACAAGGGAGCTTGGCTATATCTGCGCAAGGATCTGGCCGACGCTACGGGCCAGCCTATCGCGCGGGTAAGCTCCACCTACCTGCTGCGCGGCGACGGCGGGTGCGGTATGTTCGGCACCCCCGAACCCGCCTTGTCGTCCCTGCCGCAACGCCCCGCGGACCGCGTTCTGCGCCACACCACTCTGCCGCAGCAGGCGCTGCTGTATCGGTTGAGCGGCGACCTGAACCCGCTGCATGCCAGCCCCGAGGTGGCACGGCAGGCCGGATTCGACCGGCCGATCCTGCACGGTCTGTGCACCATGGGTATCGCCTGCCGGGCACTGATTTCGGCCCTGTGCCCGAACGAGCCGGGACGCCTGCGACATCTTTCGCTGCGGTTCTCGCAGCCGGTCTATCCAGGCGAAACCATTGAGACCGAGATTTTCGACGCTGACCCCGGCGAAGTCCGCTTTCGCGCCCGGGTGGTCGAACGCGACGTGATCGTGCTGGATCGTGGGCGCGCCGCACTGGCGCCGGCAGTTGCACCGGCGCTGGACGAGATGGAGTCAGCCCCGACTTGATCCGGTCGAGGCACAGTTTCCCGCACCCCTGTTAACCAGGATGTGCACCCGGAAGGCACCGGACTGCGCCCTGTTTCCCCAGCGGGATGTCACGCCATCAATGCGATAGTGGTTTTTATGCAAGCATATCGTGACATCCGCATATAAGTCGCTTGGTTACTATCAGCTTTGCATGTAACGTCCTCGTGTGCGCCGAAACTCGGTGCGCGACATTTTGGGAGGAACTGATGTTCGGAAACTACCGACCCTCCACCGCAATCGCGGTGGGTCTGATTGCCGCATCCTCGTCGCTGGCTGCCAGCGCCCAGGCTGAAACGCTTTCCCAGCTTGAAGCACGTATCGCGGCGCTCGAAGCGAAAGAGCAAGAGCCGACGCAGATCACGAACCGCCACGGCATGCAGCTGACCTTTTACGGCAAGGTCAAGGTCGATGCGGTGATGGACAACAACTACGCCCTGGGTCCGACGACCGGGGGGCTGACGGGCATTCTTGCTAGCACGGCAAAGGACAACGCCCAGAAAATCCACGCCTATCAGACGCTTTTCGGCTTCCGCGCCGAGCAGGATACTGATTACGGCAAGCTGCGCTTCAACATCGAGGCTGACTTCTTCGGGGCGAACAACAACCTGCGGATCCGGCATGCCTACGGTCAACTGGGCAACTGGACCCTGGGTCAGACCTGGTCGACGTTTTCGGTGCTGAACGAAGCGCCGGCGGTCTGGGACTTCAACGGCCCCGCGGGTCCGGCCAGCTTCCGTGTGCCGCTGATCCGCTATTCGCAGGATTTCGGCACGGGCAGCAACATCACTGCCTCGATCGAAGAAGACTACAAGACCTATGCTGATCGGCCCGCGTTTGCCCTGGCAGCAAGCCACAAGATGGACATGGGCAGCATTCGCGTCGCGTATATCAACCGCAAGCTCGATCACGGCGCCGGCACTGTCACCGGCTGGGGCGCGAATATCGGTGCCACGCTCAAGCCGTGGGAAGGCGGGCTGTTGCAGGCCAGCTACACGCGTGGCGAGGGGATTTCCTCGATCATGGGCTTCAGCGGGGGGGCAGGTCAGCAGGTCACCGCACCGGCGACGCAGACCTTCTTCGACGTTGATGCTGCTGGCAATGCGGTCGAGATGGATGGTTACAACTTTGCCATCAGCCACAAGGTCCGCCCGGACCTGTCAGTGCTTGCGGCATATGGCTCGCAGAAATACGACTCGTTCGCTGGTGAGCGTGTCACCGACACCCGCAAGCTCCAGTCGGTGCATGTCGGCGGCAAGTACAACCTGATGGACAACGTCGCACTGGGCGGTGAGGTCATCTGGGAAAAGCGGAAGCAGTTCAACAGCCAGACGGTCGACAACACCCGGCTGCACCTGAGCGCGACCTTTGAATTCTGAGTCCTGACCAAAGGGACGAGCCGCAACCGGCTCGTCCCAGACAGAAATCCGATCTCGACAAAGGATAGGCAGCATGCCCAACGCCCGCTACCTGCACAAGCTGGACCCCGAACTTGCCAAGCTGGCGCGCCCCCAGGACGACCTGCGCCATCAACCCGCTCCGGGGGGGCAAATGCGCGATTCGCTGTTCTGGCAGGTCAGCATGGCCGACGAAAAGCTTTGCCTTCAGGTCTATTTTTTCGCGACCGACGACGGCAATGCCGGCTGCAACGTCTGCCTGTGGGGCGAAGGCATCACCCCCGAGGTGGTGGATTTTTATTCCGACACCGTTCCCGACGACAGTGACTTTTCGTCGGTTAGCATTGCGGGCCTGACGCTGCATCAGGACATTCATGCCCAACGCTCGACAATCGCCTATGAGGGTGCACGGCTGAAACTGGATTTCAACTTTTCCGGACTACACGAGCCTTTCAGCTATCATGCCAACGCCGACGGCCTGCCCGGATGGATGGCCGCAAATCGTATCGAGCAAAGTGGAATTTTGCAGGGCTGGCTCGAGATCGACGGGCGCCGGGTGTCGCTTGACGGACGAATCGGGCACCGCGACCATTCCTGGGGCCTGCGCGAATGGGGGATGCCGCAGCATTGGAAATGGCTGGCGGCCTATACCCCCGACGGTGCCATCACCATGAACGGGTGGATCTGGATCGCGGGCGGTGAGCGCGGGGTGGCCGGCTATGTGGCCCGGGACGGCAAGGTCAGCCCGATCACCGCGATCCGCGACCACACCGAATACGATGCCGAGATGATCCAGAACGCCGCGACGATGAGCATCGACTATGGCGCGGAACAGCCGCTGGAACTGCGGTTCGAGACGTTTTCTGCAATCCGCTTTCCCAGTTCCAAGCGGAATCCGATCACTATCACCGAGGCCGGCTGCGCCGCGACGCTGGACGGCATCGCCGGGTCTGGGCAGTTCGAGACCCACTGGCCGACGCCCTACCTGGATTATCTACGCGGGCGCAAGCAGGCGCCGGAGGGCTGATCGCCGGCAGGTTGTCTGCGCGGAATCATCATCCACCCGCGCAGAGAGCTGTCGTCCCCGTCAGCCCCGCCCGCGCAGGGCGGCAATTCGCATCTGGATTTCTGCCGCACTTACGCGGGAATTAACGGCAATTGCGGTTTCACGTTCAATCTCCAGCGCGCCGTCAAACGAAACGCCGGCACCTTTGCGCAGCAACTCCTTATACGCTTCGACGCCACCTGGGGGGGCCGCCAAGCTCTGCGCGGCAAGGTCAAGCGCGGTGGGCAGCAGCGTCTCGGGCGGGACCAGATGGTTGATAAGGCCCCAATCCAGCGCCTCTTGGTCCGAGAGGAACCGCGCGGTCAGCGCCAGTTCCATGGCCCGGGCCAGCCCCACGCGTTCGGCAAGCCGAACCGAACCGCCCCACCCCGGAAGCAGCCCGACCCGGCTATGAGTATCGGCAAAGCGCGCGCCCTTTGCGGCGATCAACAGGTCGCACGCCAGCGCAAGTTCCAGCCCGCCGGTCACGCAAAGCCCGTTGATCGCTCCGATCACCAGGCCCGAGAAACCCCTCAGCGCCGCCACGGGGTCGTGTTTCCATGCACCCGCCGCTGCCGCGCCAGCGCTGCCCCATTCCGAGACCTCCAGCCCCGCGGAAAATGCCCGCCCGGTTCCAGTCAGGATCAGAACCCGCACCGCCGGATCCGCCTCGAGCCGCGCCACTTCGGCGATAAGCGCCTTGCGCAGCGAAACCGAAAGCGTGTTGAGCCGCTCTGGCCGGTTCAGGCGCAAAACCGCCCAACCCTCGTCGGAAACTTCCGTCAAAAGCTCAGAAATGGGCATAAGCCCCCCCAACTTATTCATGCTGGCTTAAGAAAAGAGCAAACCTGCGGCGCTTCTTAAAGTTCTTCCTCGGCAAGATATTCGCTGCCCGCGGTATTCCCATGCAGTTCTCGCATGATGTTGGCTTTCATTTTGGCCAGAACCTCTTCGGCCACCGGAATGAATTCTTTGGGTATTTCATTCAGGATCAAAGCGTTGAGCTCTTGGCTGACGCTTTGCATCTGTCGCAGTGTAGCCCGACCCGCCTCGGTCACCACCACCCGCTTCGCGCGGCGGTCGTTCGCGCAAGGCATCCGGCGCACAAAACCTCCAGCTTCGAGCCGATCAATCAGGCCGCCCACGGTCACCTTGCCCACGTCCAGAACATTCGCCAGTTCGGTCTGCAACATCCCCTGCTCGCCAAGGGTCTTTTCCGACCGGCCCAGCTGCGCCAATACCCACCATTGCGAGCGGGTCACGCCCAGCGGCTTCATCTTCTGATCGAACAGGGTGCGCCGCAGGCGCGAAACGTCATGCACGAAATAGCCGATCCGCAGATCGCTGCTGGCGCGGCCTGATTTGTCGATGATGCCAGTGTCTTTCTCGTTCATGGGGAAGCCTTTGTCATGGAAATATGCAGTTGCCTGTGTGCGAAAACCGAACTCTCGACCAGGTTCAAGATCACATGATATCCAAGCTTATGTTGTGCCACCAGCGCCAACACACTACAAGCCGAGATTATTGTTCGCTTGCATAATATATTCAAGCACTACAAACTGCTGGGCGAGCACTGGGGGGATTCGGACAATGCTTTTCACCGAAGAGCAACAGGCTATACGCGACATGGCCATGCGCTTTGCCCGCGAGACGCTGCAACCCGGCTATATCGCCCGTGAAAAGCACGGCGGGCTGGACCGCGACTTGATCCGCGAACTTGGCAGGCTGGGCTTTCTGGGTGCAGATCTGCCCGAGAACCTGGGCGGACTGGGCACCGATTCGATCATGGTCGGGCTGATCGCCGAGGCGATGGGCTACGGCGATTTTTCGATCAGCCAGGTTCCGGTGAACGTGTCGCTGAACGCGGCAATCCTGCTGCGCCATGCGCCGCGCGCCATCGTCGAGGAATGGGTGCCGCAGATGGTCCGCGGCGAAAAGATCATGTCGATCTGCCTGACCGAACCCCGCGGCGGCTCGGACGCGGCCAACATCCAGCTGCGCGCTCGCAAGCGCGGCTCGGACTATGTGCTGACCGGCGAAAAGACCTCGATCACCTTCGCGACCGAGGCCGACATCCACCTGGTCTTTGCCCGCACCGGTCCGGTCGACAGCGGAGCGCGCGGAATTTCGGCGTTCTTCATCCCCGAAGGCGTGGCGGGGATCGCCACCACCAGCTTTGACGACATGGGCTGCCGGCAGATCGCCCGCGGCTCGGTGTTCTTTGAGGATGTGGTGGTGCCGGCCGAATATATGCTTGGCGACGAGGGCGGAGGGTTTTCGCAGGTCATGCAGGGATTCGACTATTCCCGCGCCCTGATCGCGCTGGAATGCTGCGGCGCCGCGCAGGCATCCTTGGACGAGGCATGGGATTATGCCCGCACGCGCGAAGCGTTCGGGCGACCCGTCGGGCAGTTCCAGAACGTGTCCGGGCCGCTGGCCGACCACGACACGCTGGTCACGGCGGCGCGGCAGTTGGCGTGGCACACGCTGCAACTGCGCGAGGCCGGCAAGGACCACACCGCCGAAGCCGCGATGTGCAAGTGGTTCGGGCCCAAGGTTGCCTTTGACGCGATCCATCAGGCACTTTTGACCGAGGGGCATTACGGCTATGTCACCGACAGCCCCCATCAACAGCGGATGCGCGACGTGCTGGGCTTGCAGATCGGCGATGGCACCGCCGGGGTAATGAAGCAGATCATCGCCCGCAGCCGCATCGGCCGGGCCGCGGTGCAATACTGAAGGTCTGGACCCCGGGCGCAAACCTGTGTCGCAGTCGAATCTGCTTTACGGCACTCTTTCGTATGATATGCTACATTACTAAATAGCATTTCGGAGGAGGCAAGGCTCATGCTGCCCAATCGCGCGATCTACGACGAGGATCACCAGCAACTGCGCGATACCGTGCGCCGCTTTGTTGCAACCGAGGTCGCTCCGAACTTCGCCCACTGGGAAGAAACGGGCATCGTCGCACGCGAATTCTGGTCCAAGGCAGGTGAGGCCGGGCTGCTTTGCCCCACCGTTCCTGAAGAGTACGGCGGCATCGGCGCCGATTTCCGCATGAACATGGTGGTCTGCGAAGAGATGGCGTATTCCGGCTTTGCCGGGCCGGCTGCGGACATCTCGGTCCATTCGGATGTCTGCCTAGGCTATCTGATCCAGCACGGCACCCCTGAACAAAAGGCACGCTGGCTGCCCGGGATGGTTGACGGGTCAGTGGTCTGCGCAATCGCAATGACCGAACCCGGGACCGGGTCAGACCTTCAGGGCGTGCGCACCACCGCGACCCGCGACGGCGACGACTATGTGGTCAATGGGCAAAAGACCTTTATCTCGAACGGCCAGCATTGCGATATCGTGATCGCGGTGACGCGCACCAGCACCGAACGCGGCTCGGGCTCGATGAGCCTGATCGTGGTCGAAACCAGCCGTGAAGGGTTCCGCCGAGGCCGCAACCTCGACAAGCTTGGACAGCTTTCGGCCGACACTTCGGAAATCTTTTTCGACGACGTGCGAGTTCCGGCGGACAACCTGCTGGGCGGCGAGGGTCGCGGCATGAACATCCTGATGTCCGAACTGCCGCAGGAACGGCTGACCATCGGCGTAACCGCGCTGGCCGCCGCGCAACGCGCCTACGACATCACCGTGGCTTACGCGTTCGAGCGCAAAGCCTTCGGCAAGCCGATCGGCGACTTTCAAGTCAATCGCCACAAGCTGGCCGATATGAAGACCGAGCTGACCATCGGATGGGCCTTTGCAGATCAGTCCATCGGTCGCCATGTCAACGGCCAGTTAAATGCCGCAGAAGCTTCGATGGCCAAGCTGTGGCTTACCGAAATGCAAGGACGCATCGTCGATCAGTGCGTGCAACTGCACGGCGGCTATGGCTTCATGCGCGAATACGACATCTGCCGCATGTATGCCGACGCGCGGATCCACCGCATCTATGGCGGCACTTCGGAAATCATGCGCGAGCTAATCTCGCGGGCGCTGTAGCCGGGCCTGCGGCACATTCGAATGATTGACAGTATAATAATCTATATTACGGTATGGTATAGAAGCAAACTGCCGCCGGTCAGGCACGAAATGGTTAAGGCATGACGATCCGCTACCCCGACATCCTGGACCACGACTTTCCGGCAGGCCGGCAGACCTATGGCCCCAAGGACTGCATCCTTTACGCACTTGGCACTGGTTTCGGACGCGATCCGCTGGATCCCGAGCTGCTGCGCTATGTCTATGAACGGGATTTGCAGGTCTCGCCCACCTTCGCCACGGTGCTGGGAGAGAATACTGATTGGAGCAGTGACCCCCGACTGGGACTGACCATCAGCGGCCTTCTTCATGGCGAAGAGCATCTTACCCTGCACCGACCGCTGCCCGTCTTGGCGGAAATCCGCTGCGAAACCCGCTTCAGCGAAGTTTTCGACCTGGGGGCCGACCGCGGCGCGCTGCTGGTGATGGATCGTCGCATCGAAACTAGGGCTGGCGAGTTGCTGGCCGAGCTGCGCCGGATCGAGTTCGCTCGCGCCGACGGCGGTTTTGGTGGTCCTGCGCCGGGTCAGGGACGGATCGAGCTGCCGTCACTCGCCGACATGCCCCATCGCGCCCCAGACCGACAGGTGACGCTGGATATCGACCCAGCCACGCCGCTGATTTATCGGCTGTCCGGCGATATGGTCGCCATCCATGTCGACCCCGAGGCGGCGCGGCGCGCGGGCTTTGGCCGCCCTATCCTGCACGGCCTGTCCACTTTTGGCTTTTGCTGCCAGGCGGTGCTCGGGGTAGCGGGCAATTACGACAGCACTCGCCTGGCCCGCATCGGCGCCCGCTTCACGGCTCCGGTCTTTGGCGGGGACCGATTGCTGGTCAAGCTATGGATCGACGGCCCGCAGGTCCGGTTTCAGGCCGAGGTCCCCGACCGCGACGTCGTAGTGATCCGTGGCGGCTATGCAGAACTGAACACATCGGGCGCGACCGCCGCAAGCTGACACGCCCGCGACACCCATTAATGTTCCAGAGGAGGAGTATGGAATGAAACTTGCAGCAGTCGCTCTGTCGGCAGCGGCGCTTTCGGCAGCAGCCGGGGCCGCATGGGCGCAGGACACGGTCAAGGTCGGTGCGCTGATGATCGACAGCGGGCCCCTTGCGGCCTTTTATCAGTATTCAGTAGCCGGGCTGGAAACCGCGGTGGTCGAAATCAACGAGGCTGGCGGTATCAACGGCCGGCCGGTCGAACTGGTATCGATGACCTACTCCGGCACACCCGAAGCTGCCTTGCAGACCGCCACCCGCCTGGTCAAGAATGATAACGTCGCGGCAATCACCGGCATGATCCCCACTGCCGTGGCGCTGGCGATTTCAGGCAGGGCAACAGCGCTGGACACAATCATCATCGACCCGCTTTCCGCCGCGGTTCCGCGCTGCAACCAGAACTATTTCCGCATCAAGGCGTCCAGCGAGATGCTGGGGGCCAGTTACAAGGCCTTCCTTGCGCAGAACCCGGTGGAATCATGGGATACGATCGCCGGCGATACCACTTCCGGCCATGACAATGCCGAATCCTTCGCAGAGGACGTCAAGGAACTTGGCGGCGTGGTCCACAAGCAGTTGTTTACCCCAGTGCCCACTCCCGATTTTGGCACCTATATCACGCAACTGAATCAAGAGCCGGCCAAGGGGCTGCTTGCAATCATCTATGGCTCGGACGCCGTGACCTTTGCCAAGCAGCAGCAACAGTTCGGACTGCTGGACAAATACGATGTCGTGCTTGGCAACAACTTCGCCATTCCAGCCGTGCTGCCCGCGATGGGAGAAGCTGCTTTGGGCGTCATCCAAAACGTCAGCTACATTCCGCAGGTCGAGGATCAGGAAGTCCGCAAGTTCGCGGATGCGTTCGCCAAAATTGCCGGGCATGACCCGGACGACGTGGCCTTCGACATGTATGTCTCGATGATCGCGCTGGCGCAGGCGATGAACAAGGCCGGCACCGAAGATGCCTCGGCCGTGTCCACGGCGCTCGAAGGTCTGGTGATCGACAGCCCGGTTGGTCCGCTGGAAATGCGCGCCGAGGATCACCAACTGACCCGACCTTATATCTTTGCCGAGGTGGTGCCCGCCGCGCCCGACAGCGGCAAGGTGGTCGACTACGAGATCAAGACGATCATCCCTGCCGCGGACTACATGCCGCCCCCGGCGGACTGCTCAATGTGACACTGACCGCCCCGCCTTTGGCGGGGCGTTTCCATCCCATCGGATATTCGGTGACGTCAGTGCTACACATTGCTTGACGGTACCATACGCTACATAACAATATGCTTAACATAGCCCAGCGCACTGGCCGGATCGGAGGAGGAGCCCGATTTCGGGGAGCCATGCGCCGGGCATCCTGACGGAGGGGGAGAGGATGCGCCTTTTTCAAGGATTGGTGGCCATCGCTGCAGCGGTGCTAATCTTTTCCCTGATGATGCTGACGTTGTTCGACGTGATCGGCCGCAACATCCTCAACCACCCCATCCGCGGCGCGACCGAACTGACCGAGATCGGGCTGGTCATTCTCAGCTTCTTGCTGTTTCCCATTGTCGCAGTCCAGCAGCGTCATATCGTGGCCGATGTTGCCGATGTTTTCCAAAGCCGCGTCCTCGATGCGCTGCAACTGCTGCTGACGGCGGGTCTGGGTTGCGGGTTCTTTGCCCTGATCGCGTGGCGGATGTGGCTGATGGCCGAGCGCTCGGCGCGCTACAATGACGTCACCGCAAGCTTGGGAATACCGATTGCGCCGGTGCTTTATGCGGTGGCGGTGCTGGCCGGGTTTGGGGCGCTGTGCTTTCTGCTGCCGCTGCGGGATCTGCCGCGGGTGCTACGGACACAAGCCAAGGCGGCGGACCCTAGAAACAGCATTCTCTGACATCAAAAAAAGGGGCGCGACCGCCATGTTGCTTGCCGGTATCGGATTCTTCGCCTCGTTGCTGCTGATCTTCCTGCGGGTGCCGATCGCCATCGCGCTGGGCGTGACCGGCTACGTCGGCTTCGGCTATATCGTGGGGTGGAACCAGGCCGGCTCAATGCTGGCGTTGATGGCGCGCGAAAGCACCATGTCCTATGGGCTGGTGGTGATTCCGCTGTTCATCCTGATGGGAAATTTCGTCGCCGGGGCCGGGATTTCGGGCGATCTGTATCGCGCGGCGCAGGCCTGGTTCGGCCACCGCCGCGGCGGGTTGGCCACGGCCACGGTAATGTCCTGCGGCGGCTTTGCTGCAGTCTGCGGATCCAGCGTTGCAACGGTTGTGACCATCGGCAAGGTAGCGCTGCCGTCAATGCGCAAGTACCATTACGCTGACCAGCTAAGCACCGCATCGGTCGCGGCGGGGGCGACACTGGGCATCATCATCCCGCCCTCGATCATGCTGGTGATCTACGGCATCATGACCGAGACCCATATCGGGATGCTTTATGTCGCGGGGTTCATCCCCGGTATCCTGGGGCTGATCGGCTATGTGCTGGCGGTGCGCTGGACAGTATGGCGGCGCCCCGAAAGCGCGCCGGTCGCCGAACGCGCCGACCGTGTCGAGAAAGTCGATTCCCTCAAGCGTATTTGGTCGATCTGCGCCCTTTTCTTACTGGTGATCGGGGGAATATACGGCGGCTTTTTTACCGCGGCCGAAGCTTCGGGGATCGGCGCATTCGGAGCGTTCTTGCTGGCGTGGTCGATGGGCCGGCTGAGTTGGAGAATACTTTATGAGATCTTGGTCGATTCGGCCCTGACCTCGGCCATGCTGATCGCGATGCTGGTCGGAGCTTCGGTCTTTACCGAGTTCCTGAACTACACCAGCGCACACGAGGGTCTGCTGAACTTTGTTAACGACTCGGGATTGCCTCCGGTGGGTGTGGTCCTGCTGATCTGCGGAATCTACATCGTGTTGGGTGCGCTGATGGAGGAGCTGTCGATGATCCTGCTGACGGTGCCGCTGTTTTTCCCGATCGTGATAGGGCTTGGTTATGACCCGGTATGGTTCGGGGTATTGGTGGTAGTATTGTGCGAACTGGGGATGATTGCGCCGCCGGTGGGGGTTAATCTGTTCGTAGTTCGCACCATCGCCCGGGATGTCCCGCTCACTCAGATCATAAGGGGCATCGTCCCCTTCGCAATGGCCAATATCATCCGCATCTTCATCCTGGCGGTTTTTCCGGCAATCAGCTTGTTCCTGCCCCGATTGCTGTATTGAGCAAGGGTGCATAAAATATGTAAGCCTCGCTTATGACGCCCTTGCCCGCCTCTACCCCGCCCTACGAATTTCTTCGCAAACCTTGACGCCGCCCACAGGTGAGTTACACTTACCAGTAGCAGGCTGCACCCGGAGGAGGACCAGATGAAATCCTGTGTGATGGGGATCGACTTCGGCTCGACCACCGCAAAGG
>NZ_FNXG01000006.1 GCF_900108405.1 Paracoccus alkenifer | reverse complement strand
ATCGCCGTCACGGCGACCGCAATCGACATGGCGCGGAAGGACGAACCTTCCGCGCCGCCCCCTGCGCCGGCCCTCCAGCCACCGCCCGACCCTCTGCGCGAAACCCTGCGCCTTTGCCAGCAGCTCGGCGAGGCAGCCGCCAGCGATGCCGACTGCCTCGCCGCATGGGCCGAATCCCGCGACCGCTTCCTCGGCCGCACGCCAGCGCCTGCCACGCCGCAATCCAGCGAAGGGCGCTGACCATGGGCAACACAGGCGTCATCGACAATTTCCTCGGGGTCTTCACCTCCTACATCGACAGCGGGTTCGGCCTGCTCGGCGGCGAGGTCGCCTTCATCGCCACCACCCTGATCGTCATAGACGTGACGCTCGCCGCGCTCTTTTGGGCATGGGGCGCGGATGACGACATTATCGCGCGGCTGGTCAAAAAGACCCTGTTCGTCGGCGTCTTCGCCTACATCATCGGCAATTGGAACAACCTCGCCCGGATCGTCTTCGAGAGTTTCGCCGGCCTCGGCCTCATGGCATCGGGGACGAGCTTTTCCGTTGCCGACCTTATGCGACCGGGTCGCGTGGCGCAGACCGGCCTCGATGCCGGCCGTCCGCTGCTCGACTCCATTTCCGACCTCATGGGCTGGATCGCGTTCTTCGAGAACTTCATCCAGATCGCGTGCCTGCTGTTCGCATGGGCGCTGGTCGTGCTGGCCTTCTTCATCCTCGCCATCCAGCTTTTCGTGACCCTGATCGAGTTCAAGCTGACCACGCTCGCCGGCTTCGTGCTGATCCCCTTCGGCCTTTTCGGCAAGACCGCATTCATGGCTGAGAAGGTCTTGGGCAACGTGGTGTCCTCCGGCATCAAGGTCTTGGTGCTCGCCGTCATCATCGGCATCGGCAGCACCTTGTTTTCGCAATTCACGGCCGGTTTTGGCGGCCAGACCCCGAGCATCGACGACGCCATGGCGATTGTGCTCGCTGCGCTGTCGCTGCTTGGCCTCGGCATCTTCGGCCCCGGTATCGCCAACGGCATCGTCTCGGGTGGCCCTCAGCTCGGCGCGGGCGCGGCCGTAGGAACCGGCCTCGCTGCCGGCGGCATGGTGCTTGCGGGCGGTGCGGCGGCTGGCGGTGGGGCCATGCTTGCCGCGAAGGGCGGCGCTGCTGCCCTGTCCGGTGGAGCCGCGGCCGTTCGCGGCGGCGCTACCGCCGCGGGAGCGGCGACCGCTGCCTATAGCCTCGGCTCGCTCGGCCAGACCGGGGCGGCGGGCGTTGCCTCCGGCCTCGGCGGTGTCGCCCGAGCGGCAGGCTCGGCCGCTATCTCGCCGCTCAAGCGCGCGGCCTCCAGCGCAGCATCGCAAGCAGGCGAAAGCGTCAAGTCCAGCTTCTCCGCTGGCGCAAAGGCCGGCTTCGGCGCGACTGGCGGCAGCTCGACCATGGGCACGGTCGGCGGTGCGAGTGCCGATCCCGCAGCCGCTCCATCCGGCCCGGCGGGCAGCCCTCCGGCATGGGCGCAGCGGATGCAGCGCCGGCAGGCCCTCAACCACGGCACCACCATGACCGCCCATGCCGTCCGCTCCGGCGACAGCCACGGCTCCGGTTCCTCCGTCAACCTTTCCGAAAGTGACCGCTCATGAGCATCTTCAAACGACCAACAACCCACTACGGCAAATCGCCGGAACCCGAGACGCCCTATCAAAAGGCCGCGCAGGCTTGGGACGAGCGCATCGGCTCGGCCCGCGTTCAGGCGAAGAACTGGCGCTTCATGGCGTTCGGCTCGCTGATCCTTTCGGCCGGCTTCGCCTCGGCGCTGGTCTGGCAGTCCGCACGCGGGACCGTGGTGCCTTGGGTGGTGCAGGTGGATAATCTCGGTCAGGCGCAGACCGTCGCGCCTGCCAACGCCGACTATCGGCCGACCGATCCGCAGATTGCTTTCCATCTCGGCCGGTTCATCGAGCAGGTGCGCGCGATCCCGGCCGACGCGATCATTGTGCGTCAGAACTGGCTTCGCGCCTATGAGTGGACCACAGATCGCGGCGCGGCGGCGCTCAACGACTACGCCCGCGCCAATGATCCTTTTGCCAAGGTCGGCCGCCAGCAGGTCGCCGTCGAGGTGTCGAGCGTCATCCGGGCGTCCCCCAACAGCTTCCGCGTCGCGTGGACCGAACGCCATTTCGAGAACGGCCAGCTTTCCAGCACGGAACGATGGACGGCCATCCTCACCATCGTCATCCAGCCGCCGCGAGACGCCGAGCGTCTGCGCGCCAATCCGTTGGGAATCTACGTCAATGCAATTTCGTGGTCGCGGGAGATGAGCCAATGAAAACCTCAGCTTGCATCAATCACCTCGCTGATCTTTCCCTCGGAGATCATGAAAAACGAGGTGCCCGTCATCTCGATCTCCTGCCCGGCCTTCCAGCCATTGGACAGGTCGGTCTTGACCTTGGCGCGATAGCCGATGCGCACGGCTGCACGGTCGTCTATCGCGATACAGTCGAGGATCGTCTGTTCTCTTTCAGCAAACAACTGGACGCCCTGTTCCGCCAGCGCGCGGAATGCCTCGATCCCGTGCGTTTCGTTCGTCGTCTCTCCGTTCAATCTGTTGATAAACCGAACGTCGCCCGACAGGCAGTCGAGCATCGCCTGAACATTCATCCTGTTGTAGGCGTCGATATACCGGGCAACAATCGTCGGCACAGAATCCATTCTGTCGGTTCCTCCTTACTGATCCTGAAGTCGCTAACCTATGCGATTTTTGCGACGGCGTTTGCAATTACTTTGGCAGGCTGCGCGACCAACCGGACGCCGCAATTCAGCTATGACGCCAGCGTGCCGCCGCTGCCGACCGTGCAGGCGGCGGCAACCGACAACACGCCCCGGCCGCTGCATGTGCCCCCGGCATGGACCGTCGCACGCGGCGGCATCGCCGCAGGCACGCCGACCGGCCGTGTCGAGAACGCCAATGCCGCCGCCCGTGTCGAACCGCGCCGGGAGGG
Source organism: Paracoccus alkenifer (assembly GCF_900108405.1). Classification (GTDB taxonomy): domain Bacteria; phylum Pseudomonadota; class Alphaproteobacteria; order Rhodobacterales; family Rhodobacteraceae; genus Paracoccus; species Paracoccus alkenifer. The sequence goes on along the minus strand of NZ_FNXG01000006.1, from coordinate 142,649 downwards.
CTACTACAATGCCATCCAGATTTTCCCTTGGTCGGAAGGCGCGCTCTATCAGGTCTATGCCGCAGTCGGGCAGATCACGACCATCGCCCTGGAGCCGGGCGAGAGCCTGACCGGGGCGGGGCCGATCGCGGCCGGCGACACCGCCCGCTGGATCATCGGCGACACCGAGAGCGGCAGCGGCGCAAACCGCCGCGTCCATATCCTCGTGAAGCCGACACGCCCGGATATTTCGACGAACCTTGTCGTGACCACCGACCGGCGCACTTACATGATCGAGTTGCGCGCGCGGGAATCGCTCTACATGCCGGCCGTGGCATGGGCCTATCCCGCAACGCCGGGCCAGCGCCGAGCTGTTCCGGCTGCGCCGATCATCCCTGCCGAGGCGGCGCGGAACTATCGCTACGCCTTGCAGGTGCAGGGCGACAGCCCGCCGTGGCGGCCCGTCTCCGTCTTCGACGATGGCCGGCGCGTCTATGTCGTCTTCCCGGCCGGGATCGTGCAGGGCGAAATGCCACCCATCTTCGTGCTTGGCGCGAACGGCGAGCCGCAAATCGTCAATTCCCGCATCCACCAGAACGTCTTGATCGTGGACCGCCTGTTCGGTGCGGCCGAGCTGCGCCTTGGCAGCGGCAACCGCCAGCAGGTCGTCAGGATCGTCCGCACCAACCCGACGCAGGCCGCAGCAGAACCAGCCAGCACGACCACGGGAGGATCGTCCTCGTGACCGATACCGACACCACAGCCCCCATGCGGCTGCGCGCCGAAACGCCGCGCGTCACCCGCCTGTCTCGCAAGATGCTGGCAGGCGTCGGCGCTGTCGCCTTGCTCGGCATCGGCGGCGCGCTGATCTACGCACTCCAGACCCGCGATGCAGGACCGGGAGGTGACGAACTCTATTCGACCGAGAACCGCCCCACGGCGGACGGCCTGTCCGGCTTGCCGAGCGACTATAGCGGGCCGGTGCTCGGCCCCGCGCTGCCCGGAGATTTGGGCCGCCCCATTCTCGACGCGCAGAACCGGGGACAACCAGTCGTGCCGCCCGTCATGGCGACGCCCGCCGTCGATCCCGAGGAAGAACGCCGCAGGGCCGAGGAAGAAGCCGCGCGCTTGAGCAATGTGTTCTTCCAGTCCGGCCCGCGCACGGCAGCGCCGGCAGGGACGGCCATGCCCGGCCTTGCCGGTCTTGGCCTCGGCGGACAGCCCGCGACACAGGACCGCCACGCGGCTTTCCTCAATGGACCCGTGGACCGACAGACCGTCGCGCCGGATCGTGTCGCGCCGCCGGCATCGCCCTACATCCTTCAGGCCGGGGCCGTGATCCCGGCTGCGCTCATCACCGGCATCCGTTCCGACCTTCCGGGCCAGATCACGGCGCAAGTGACCGAGAACGTCTATGACAGCCCGACCGGCAGCCTGCTCCTGATCCCGCAGGGAACGCGCATCATCGGCCAATACGATGACGGCGTGACCTTCGGCCAGCGCAGGGTGCTCTTGGTGTGGAATCGCCTGATCCTGCCGGGCGGCCGTTCCATCGTCCTTGAGCGCCTGCCGGGCGCGGACGCCAGCGGCTATGCCGGGCTGGAAGACGGGGTTGATTACCATTGGTGGGATCTGATGAAGGCCGCCGGGCTGTCCACGCTGCTTGCGGTCGGCGCGGAGCTGGCGACCAGCGACGAGGACCGGCTTATCCGGGCTATCCGAGACGGCGCGCAGGATACCGTCAATCAGGCGGGCCAGCAGATCGTCCAACGCCAGTTGCAGGTTGCGCCGACGCTGACCATCCGGCCGGGCTTCCCGGTCAGGATCATCGTCACCCGCGACCTTGTGTTCGAGCCGGCAGGAGGTTGACCATGACCAAGCTGAAACTCGGCCCGCTCCCCGACGACAAGCCCGTGAAGATCACCGTGGAGCTACCCGCGCCGCTTCACCGCGATCTGATCGACTATGCCGAGGTGCTGGCCCGTGAAAGCGGCAAGCCCGTCACCGATCCCGTCAAGCTCATCGTGCCGATGCTTCAACGCTTCATCGCCACGGATCGCGGTTTCGCCAAGGCACGGCGAGCCGCACGCTAGGATCGCTTGGCGGCAGGGGTGCCGCCAGCGCATCACCGCAAATGCGGCACGCTACATGCCGGCGACCTCACTCCATGGTTCGCATAGTTTCGGGGACCTCCAGTTGCTCGGAATCCCGTCGAACATGGCTACCGAGGTTATGAACATGAGTGATCCGACATCCGCGCTGGGTAAACGGACGATTCGCAGGCATCAGCTTCGGGAACTCGTTCCCCTTGCCGACACTACAATCTACGACATGGAGCAACGGGGGGAATTTCCCCAGCGGTTCTATTTGACGGCCCGGTGTGTGGTTTGGGACCTCGCCGAAGTGGAGGCTTGGCTTGAAGAACGTCGCCAAGCCTCCAGAGAGAAAGCTATCAGACGCGCGCCGTCGCCCGATGTGAAGCTCAGGAAATTCCGGCCCGTCAAACGCTAGGTTCAGGCACCAACAGGTCCATTGACGGCGGATACAGCGTCGGCACGTATTTCTGGCCCGCCACCCAAGCGTCCACGAGGTTCGCCCATTCCTGCATCATATGGCGGCGCTGGTGCTCATATTCCGCCTTGTTGTAGATGCCACGGGACGAGCGCCCGTCCTCATGCGCCAAGCACTTTTCGATCCAGTCACTATTGAAGCCCAGTTCGTTCAGGAGCGTGGAGCCTGTTCGGCGCAGATCGTGAACAGTGAAAGGTTCGAGCGGCAAGCCCTCCTTCTTCGCCCGCGCCACGACAGCGGTGGTTATGCGGTTGAAGGTCGCCCGCGACATGGGAGCATCCGCATCGTAGCGCGATGGCAGCAGATATTTGGAATTGCCGGCGCAGGTCTTGAGCGCAATGAGAATGTCGATTGCTTGCTGCGCGAGATAGACGTTGTGCGCTTTGGATCGCTTCATCCGCTCCTTCGGGATCGACCAGACTGCGTTCTCGAAATCGACCTCATTCCAAGTCGCGTCCTGCAACTCGCTCTTTCGGACCATGGTGAGCAGGAACAGCTTCATTCCGAGCCGGATTGTCGGCAGCGTTGGCACATGCTCAAGCTGGCCCAGCATGACCCGGATTTCAGCAGGCGATAGTGAGCGGTCTTTGGGAACAAAGGTTGCGATAGATGCAGGCCCTACCTCATCGGCCGGATTTGCCACCCTTTCCCCGTGCAGGATTGCGAAGGCATAAACGAGCTTCACAATGTCGCGGACGTGAACGGCGGTGGCCGGTGCTCCACGCCCCTTCACCTTTGCACACATCGCGCGCAGATCGTCGGGGCTGATTTCCGTCAGCAGCCGGTTCCGAAAGGTCGGCAGAATGTCCCGCTCATAGATCGAACGACGCATCGCACGGGTGCTGTCCGCCATCCGCGCCTCCTGCAACCAGCGTTCGCCGAACTCGCCGAAGCTCTTTGCCTCCTTGATACGGCGCTTCTCACGTTGTTTCTCGCGCGCGGGCGACCGCCCTTCCGCGATAGCCCGCTGCGCGTCTATCAACTGCTCGCGCGCTCGCGCCAGAGATAGGCCGCCTGCACCGTATCGACCCAGCGTCAACGTCTCCCGCCGCCCATTGAGGCGATAGTCATACCGGAACACGACCGCCCCCGAGGGATTGACCGCGACATACATACCGTCACGGTCAGCGACCTTATACAATTTGTCCTTTGGTTTCAGAGCTTTGATGCCCGCGTCAGTCAGCATTTTGACCCTCCAAGACCGTCCAAAAACGTCAGAGAGCAGCCAATTATACCGTCAGGCCAAAATCAGCCTAGCTGATCGGTAAATTTCCCTTTATTCTCAATGGTATAAGGTCAAAAAATATACCGTCAGAAGCCCTCTTACCCCTGACGGTATATGTAATTTCCGAATGTGACAAGTTTCGCCATACCGTCACCTATACCGTCATTTGCGAGGCTCGCAGGACGATAGACCGCGATAGATGGTGACAAGATTATGTAATGATTTCAGATAGTTATGTGCGGCAATCGGCGGCAATCGGTGGCGTTCGGATAGGCCTGAATTATTCCCACTCGATCGTGCCCGGGGGTTTTGAGGTGATGTCATAGGTCACCCGGTTGATCCCCTTGACTTCGTTGATGATCCGCGTTGCGGTTTCGCCCAGGAAATCGTGGGTGAAGGGATAGTAATCCGCCGTCATCCCGTCGACCGAGGTCACCGCCCGCAGCGCGCAGGCATAGTCATAGGTGCGCTGATCGCCCATCACGCCCACCGTGCGAACCGGCAGGATCGCGACGAACGCCTGCCAGATCTCGTCGTAAAGCCCGTGTTTGCGGATCTGGTCGATATAGACCGCATCGGCGCGGCGCAGGATTTCCAGCTTTTCGCGGGTGATCTCGCCGGGGCAGCGGATGGCAAGGCCCGGGCCGGGAAAGGGGTGGCGGCCGATGAACTGCGCGGGCAGGCCCAGCTCGCGTCCCAGCGCGCGCACCTCGTCCTTGAACAGCTCGCGCAGCGGTTCGACCAGCTTCAGCCCCATCTTTTCCGGCAGGCCGCCGACATTGTGGTGGCTTTTGATGGTGACGGACGGCCCGCCGGAAAAGCTGACCGATTCGATCACGTCGGGGTAAAGCGTGCCCTGGGCCAGGAACTCGGCTCCGCCCACCTCGGCCGCGTGTTTCTGGAACACGTCGATGAACAGGCGGCCGATGGTCTTGCGCTTGGTTTCAGGGTCGCTGACCCCTTCCAGCGCGCCTAGGAACAGCTCGGATTCGTCGGCGTGGACCAGCGGGATGTTGTAGTTGTCGCGGAACATGGCGACGACCTCGGCGGCCTCGCCCTGCCGCAGCAGACCGTGGTCGACAAAGACGCAGGTCAGCTGGTCGCCGATGGCCTCGTGGATCAGCACCGCGGCGACCGAGCTGTCGACGCCCCCCGACAGCCCGCAGATCACCTTGCCGTCGCCGACCTGCTCGCGGATCAGGCGGATCGCCTCGTCGCGGTAACCGGCCATGGTCCAGTCGCCGGTGAACCCGGCCAGACGGACAAAGTTCTCCAGCAGGATGCGGCCGTTGGGCGAATGATGCACCTCGGGGTGGAACTGCACCGCGTAAAACCGCCGCGCCTCGTCCGCGATCATCGCGAATGGGGCGTTGGCCGAGGTGCCGATCACCGCAAACCCGGGCGCCAGCGCGGTCACGCGGTCGCCGTGGCTCATCCACACCTCTTCGCGCCCGTCCTGGAACAGCCCGGCAAAGATGCCGTCCAGCGCATGGCCGGGGGCGGGCGAGACAAAGGCGCGGCCGTATTCGGCGTGATGCCCGGCCTCGACCCGGCCGCCCAGCTGCGCCATCATCACCTGCTGGCCGTAGCAGATGCCCAGCACCGGCACCCCCAGCTGGAACAGCGCCTGCGGCGCGCGCGGGCTGCCGTCGCGCGTCACGCTGTCGGGGCCGCCCGACAGGATCACCGCCTGCGGCGGGTTCTCGCGCAGCTCGGCGTCGGTGACTGACTGATAGGGGCGGATTTCGCAGAAAACCCCAAGCTCACGCAGGCGGCGCGCGATAAGCTGCGTGACCTGAGAGCCGAAGTCGATGATAAGCAGGCGTTGATGCTGGGTCATGCCCGCGCTTTAGGCCCGTGCGCGCCGCCGGGCAAGGCCCTGCGCGCAAGGCGCCGCACCGTGGTTGCTTCGGGCGGTCCCAAATATCCCGGGGGTGAATGGCGCGGCACGCGCCAGAGGGGGCAGCGCCCCCCTGACCGCCTTACATTTCCCGCGGCGCAGCCCACAGCGCGGCCAGCGCCGCCGCCGGGTCGGGCGCCGACCAGATTTCCGGCCCGATGGCGATGAAATCGGCCACGCCCCACAGCCGGCCGATCAGCGCCGCGTCCAGCGCGCCCTCGGCCACTACGGGAACCTCGATCATCTCGGACCACCACTGGAACAGCTCCAGCCCGACCGGCTCGCCACGCCCCAGCGCGCTGGGGCCGCAGGGACCAAAGCTGACGTAATCGGCGCCCGATTCGCCCGCCGACATGCCCTCGTGGCGCGAGCCGTTGCAGAAGGCGCCGATGATGGCGTCGGCCCCCAGTTCCTTGCGGGCATAGCGCACGCCGCGGGCGCCGGTGGTCAGATGCACCCCGTCCAGCCCGTGGCGCTGGACCAGCGGCAGGTGGTCCTCGATCACCACCGCCACGTCGCGGGCATGGGCCAGGTCGCGGGCCAGATCGGCCAGCCGGCCCAGTTCCTGTTCGTCCCCGCCGCCGCCTTGCAGGCGCAGGCAGGCGACCGGATGCGCGTCCAGCACATCGGCCAGCACCGGCCCCAGTTCAGCCGCGGGGATCAGCGCGGGCGCGATCAGGTAAAGCTGCGGCGCATCGCCTTGCGTGTCCTCGGTCATGGCGGTCCCCTTGTTGCTGGCCCCATTGCTGGCCCCGCCCCCGATAGCGCAGCCGGGCACAGCGGGAAAGGGGCGGGCAAGGGACGCTTGCCTCGGCGATGCCCGCGCGTCATAAGCCGCGCATCGGGCTGGACCGGGCGGTTAGCTCAGCTGGTAGAGCATCTCGTTTACACCGAGGTTGTCGGGGGTTCGAATCCCTCACCGCCCACCATCCGCCGATGTTTCCCGAAAGTCCTTTCCCGCGCGCCGGCAACGGTTACAGTTCCTGTTGACCGATGCCGCCCGCTTGCGGCATAAAAGCGATAACTGAACACTCGTTCAATAACCGGGAGAGGGGTTTCGATGTTCACGCGAGGGATGGAATTCGATCTGGGCGACGACGTGAACGCGCTGCGCGAGACCGTGCATCGCTGGGCGCAGGATCGCGTCGCGCCGATTGCGGCGCAGGTCGATCGCGACAACGTGTTTCCCGCCGATCTGTGGCGCGAGATGGGCGATCTGGGCCTGCTGGGCATCACCGTTGCCGAGGAATACGGCGGCACCGGCATGGGCTATCTGGCCCACACCATCGCGGTCGAGGAAATCGCCCGTGCCTCGGCCAGCATCAGCCTGTCCTATGGCGCGCATTCGAATCTCTGCGTCAACCAGCTGAAACTGAACGGGACCGAGGAACAGAAACGCAAATACCTGCCGGGCCTGTGTTCTGGCACCCATGTCGGCGCGCTGGCCATGTCCGAAGAGAGCGCGGGTTCCGACGTGGTGGGGATGAAGCTGCGCGCCGAAAAACGCAACGGCTACTATGTGCTGAACGGCTCGAAATACTGGATCACCAACGGGCCGGATGCCGATGTGCTGGTGGTCTATGCCAAGACCGACCCCGATGCCGGCAGCAAGGGCATGACCGCATTCATCGTGGAAAAGGGGATCAAGGGGTTCACCCAGGGGCCGCATTTCGACAAGCTGGGGATGCGCGGTTCCAACACCGGCGAGCTGATCTTTGACGATGCCGAAGTGCCCTTTGAAAACGTGCTGGGGGCCGAGGGCAAGGGCGTGCGCGTGCTGATGTCGGGGCTGGATTACGAACGGCTGGTGCTGTCGGGGATCGGCACCGGCATCATCGCCGCCTGTCTGGATCAGGTGATGCCCTATGTCCGCGAACGCAGGCAGTTCGGCCAGCCGATCGGGAATTTCCAGCTGATGCAGGGCAAGATCGCCGACATGTATGTCGCGCTGAACACCGCCCGCGCCTATGTGTATGAGGTCGCCAAGGCCTGCGACGCGGGCAAGGTCACGCGGCAGGATGCGGCGGGCGCGGTGCTTTACGCCAGCGAACAGGCGATGGTGCAGGCGCATCAGGCGGTGCAGGCGTTGGGCGGGGCCGGATTCCTGAACGATTCCGTGGTCAGCCGCCTGTTCCGCGACGCCAAGCTGATGGAAATCGGCGCCGGCACCAGCGAGATCCGCCGGATGCTGATCGGGCGCGAGCTGATGGCGCTGGACTGATGCGCGCGCATCGCCCCCTTGCGCTGGCCCTGGTACTGGCTGCGGCACCGCTGGCCGCGCAGCCCTATGACGACCGCATCGTCGAGGCCTGCCTTGCCGCGCATTGGGGCGGGCAGAACGACCGTGAATCCTGCATCGGCATCGCCGCGCGCGTCTGCATGCCCGTGGGCGAGGCCGGCGCCGACGCCGCCATCGCCTGCCATCAGGCCGAAGCCGCGCAATGGGCCGAAATGCTGGATGAAACGCTGGCGGCGCTGCGCGCGCAGCTTGGCGAATCCGAGGGCGCGGACGGGACAGATGGGGACGGGGGCGACCCCGCGCCGGTGCAGGCGCTCGACCGCGCGCAGGCGGCGTGGCAGTCTTTTCGCGATGCCACCTGCGAGCTTGACGCGCTGCGCTGGCCCGACGCCGACATCGGCCGCGCCGATCATGCAGAGTGTCTGGCGCGGCTGACCGCGCGGCAGGTGTTTGAACTGCAATCGCGGCTGGCCGGGGCGATGTAGGCGCCGCGACCGCCACGGATAAAGTGAGGGAGAGGGGGGATGAAGCCAACACTGGCAAGCCACGACCACGCCGCGCTGCGCCGCGATTTCCGCTGGGATCTTCCGGCGCGGCTGAACATGGCCGATCAGGCGGTCACGGATTGGGCGCGGCTGGAACCCTCGCGCCCGGCGGTCATCGAATACGAAAGCGGCACCCCCCGCGCGGTCAGCTATGCCAAGCTGAACGCCCGCACCGACCGGCTTGCGCACGCGCTGCAAGGGGCAGGGGTGGCGCGCGGCGACCGCGTGGGGGTGCTGCGCACACAATCCGCATGGACCGCCGCCGCCCATGCCGCGATCTGGAAACTTGGCGCGATCTCGGTGCCGCTGTTCAAGCTGTTCGGCGACGACGCGCTGCGCCTGCGGCTGGACGACGCCGGCATCGCCACCGTCGTCACCGACCCCGAGGGGCGCGAAAAACTTGCCGGTCTCGACCTGCGGCTGATCGTGCCCGAGCAGGACACGCTGCCCGAGGCGGGCGCGTTTCCCACCGCCGACACCGGCCCCGACGACCCGGCGGTGATGATCTACACCTCGGGCACCACCGGCAGCCCCAAGGGCGCGCTGCACGGCCACCGGGTGCTGACCGGCCATCTGCCCGGCGTGGAAATGAGCCACGATCTGCTGCGCCCTGGACGGGACGTGCTGTGGACCCCGGCCGACTGGGCCTGGATCGGCGGGCTGTTCGACGTGGCGATGCCGGCGCTGGCGCTGGGGGTGCCGGTGGTGGCGGCGCGGCTGCCGAAATTCGACGCGGAAACCTGCCTGGCGCTGATTGGTGACTGCGGCGTCACCTCGACCTTTCTGCCGCCGACCGCGCTGAGGATGCTCAAGGCGGCCGGGGTGACGGTGCCGGGGCTGCGCTCGGTCGCCTCGGGGGGCGAGACGCTGGGGGCCGAGATGCTGGATTGGGGCCGGCGGGCCTTTGGCCTGACCATCAACGAATTCTACGGCCAGACCGAATGCAACATGGTGGCCTCGTCCGCATCCTCGATGTTCCCGCCGTGCCCCGGGGCGATCGGGCGCGCGGTGCCCGGCTTTGACGTGGCGGTGATCGACGCGGACGGCCAGCCCGTGGGTGCCGAGGGCGACATCGCGATCCGCCGCGGCGCCGCCTCGATGTTCCTTGGCTACTGGAACCGCCCGCAGGACACCGCCGACAAGTTCCGCGGCGACTGGCTGGTGACCGGCGACCGCGGGGTGATCGAGGACGGCTATATCCGCTTTGTCGGGCGCGACGACGATGTGATCACATCCGCAGGCTACCGCATCGGCCCCTCTGAAATCGAGGATGTGCTGATCCGCCACCCCGCCGTCGCCGCCGCCGGGGTGATCGGCAAGCCCGATCCGTTGCGCACCGAAATCGTGGTCGCCTATGTGACGCTGCGCCCGGGCTTTGCGCCCTCGGATGCGCTGGCGGCGGAATTGCAGCAACATGCCCGCAGCCGCTCGGCCGCCCATTCCTACCCGCGCGAGGTGCATTTCCTCGACGCGCTGCCGATGACCGTCACCGGCAAGGTGATGCGCCGAGAGCTGCGCCAGCTTGCCACGCGGTCGCCCGACCACGCAACGCCCGACCACGGAAACTCCGCCACCGGAAAGAACGACGCATGAAACTCCGCACCTCTGCCCTGCCGTCCTCGGACGGGTTCCGCGCCAACCGGCAGGCGCATCTCGACATGCTGGCCACGGTCCGCACCGCCGTCGATCTTGCGGCGGCCGGCGGCGGGCCGGATGCCACCGCCCGCCACGTCAGCCGCGGCAAGATGCCGCCGCGGGAACGGGTGGCGAACCTGCTGGACCCCGGCTCGCCGTTTCTGGAAATCGGCGCCACCGCCGCGCATGGGATGTATGACGGCGCCGCGCCGGGGGCGGGGGTGATCGCGGGTATCGGCCGCGTGCATGGGCAGGACGTGATGGTCGTGGCCAACGACGCCACGGTCAAGGGCGGCACCTATTATCCGATGACGGTGAAAAAACACCTGCGCGCGCAGGAAATCGCCGAACAATGCCACCTGCCCTGCGTCTATCTGGTCGATTCCGGCGGTGCCAACCTGCCGCAGCAGGACGAGGTGTTCCCCGACCGCGACCATTTCGGCCGCATCTTCTACAACCAGGCGCAGATGTCGTCCAAGGGCATCCCGCAGATCGCGGTGGTGATGGGCAGCTGCACCGCGGGCGGCGCCTATGTGCCGGCCATGTCGGACGTGACCATCATCGTGCGCGATCAAGGCACGATCTTTCTGGCCGGCCCGCCGCTGGTCAAGGCCGCCACCGGCGAGGTCGTCTCGGCCGAGGATCTCGGCGGCGGCGACGTGCACACGCGGCTGTCGGGCGTCGCCGATTATCTGGCCGAGGATGACGCCCATGCGCTGGCGCTGGCCCGCCGCGCGGTCAGCCACCTCAACCGCCGGATGCCGCAGACGGTGGTCTGGCAGTCGCCCGAACCCCCGGCCTATGACCCCGATGAAATCCTTGGCGTTGTCCCCGCCGACCTGCGCACCCCCTATGACATCCGCGAGGTAATCGCCCGCACCGTCGACGGCTCGCGCTTTGACGAATTCAAGCCGCGCTTCGGGGAAACCGTGGTCACCGGCTTTGCCCATATCGAGGGCTGCCCGGTCGGCATCATCGCCAACAACGGCGTGCTGTTTTCCGAGGCCGCGATCAAAAGCGCGCATTTCATCGAACTGTGCAGCCAGCGCTCGATCCCGCTGATCTTTCTGCAAAACATCACCGGCTTCATGGTCGGGCGCAAATACGAAAACGAAGGCATCGCCCGCCACGGCGCCAAGATGGTAACCGCGGTCGCCACCACCGCGGTGCCCAAGATCACCATGCTGGTCGGCGGCAGCTTCGGCGCCGGCAACTACGGCATGGCCGGGCGCGCCTATTCGCCCCGCTTCCTCTGGACCTGGCCCAACTCGCGCATCAGCGTCATGGGCGGCGAACAGGCGGCGGGGGTGCTCGCCACCGTCCGCCGCGACGGGATCGAGCGCAAGGGCGGCAGCTGGTCGCCCGAGGACGAGGCCGAATTCAAGCGCCCCACCATCGAGATGTTCGAGCGCCAGTCCCACCCGCTTTATGCCTCGGCGCGGCTCTGGGACGACGGGGTGGTGGACCCGCGCAAGACCCGCGACATCCTTGCGCTGTCGCTGCGCGCCAGCCTCAACGCCGCCATTCCGCCGACCAGCTTCGGCGTGTTCAGGATGTGACCATGCGATCTTCTGTCCAGAAATATCCTCCGGGGGCCCGGGGGTGGAAAACCCCCGGCCCGGCCGCGCAACCGAAAGGCACGCCATGTTCAGCAAGATCCTGATCGCCAACCGGGGCGAGATCGCCTGCCGGATCATCGACAGCTGCCGCCGCATGGGGGTGGACACGGTGGCGGTCTATTCCGACGCCGACCGCGGCGCCCGCCATGTCGCCATGGCCGACGAGGCCGTTCATATCGGCGGCCCGGCGCCCCGCGACAGCTACCTGCGCGGCGACGCGATCATCCGCGCGGCGCTGGATACCGGCGCGCAGGCGATCCACCCGGGCTATGGGTTCCTGTCGGAAAACCCCGATTTCGTCGATGCGGTCGCCGCGGCGGGGCTGGTGTTCATCGGCCCCTCGGCGGCGGCGATCCGGGCGATGGGGCTCAAGGATGCGGCCAAGGCGCTGATGGAACAGGCGGGCGTGCCGGTGGTGCCGGGCTATCACGGCGACAATCAGGACGCCGCCTTTCTTGCCGAACAGGCGAGCCGCATCACCTATCCGGTGCTGATCAAGGCCGTAGCCGGCGGCGGCGGCAAGGGGATGCGCCGCGTCGACGACCCTGCTGATTTCGCGGCCGCGCTGGCCTCGGCGCAGGGCGAGGCGCAGACCGCATTCGGCAACCCCGCCGTGCTGATCGAAAAATACGTCACCGCCCCCCGCCATATCGAGGTGCAGGTGTTCGGCGACGGCACCCACGCCGTTCATCTGTTTGAACGCGACTGTTCGCTGCAACGCCGCCACCAGAAGGTGATCGAGGAAGCTCCGGCCCCCGGCATGACCCCCGAGATGCGCGCCGCCATGGGTGACGCCGCCGTGCGCGCGGCCGAGGCGATCGGCTATGCCGGCGCCGGCACCATCGAATTCATCGTGGACGGAAGCCGCGGCCTGCGCCCCGACGGGTTCTGGTTCATGGAGATGAACACGCGCCTTCAGGTCGAGCACCCGGTGACCGAGGCGATCACCGGCGTCGATCTGGTCGAATGGCAGCTGCGCGTCGCCTCGGGCGAGCCGCTGCCCCTGCGGCAGGACCAGCTGACCATCACCGGCCACGCGTTCGAGGCGCGGCTTTACGCCGAGGACGTCCCCGCCGGTTTCCTGCCCGCGACGGGGCGGCTGGCGCATCTGCAATTCGCCGGCAACGCAAGGATCGAAACGGGCGTGCGGCAGGGCGACAGCATCAGCCCGTGGTATGACCCGATGATCGCCAAGGTCATCACCTTTGGCCCGACCCGCGCCATCGCGCTCAGCGCGCTGGAAACCGCGCTGATCGACAGCGAGATGGCCGGCACGGTCACCAACATCGACTTTCTGGTGGCGCTGACCCGGCACAAGGGGTTCCGCGCCGGCGATGTCGACACCGGGCTGATCGACCGCGATCTGGACCAGCTGATCGACCAGTCAGAACCTCCGGCGGTGACAAGGGCGCTGGCGGTGCTGGGCGTGGCCGGGCTGCACGATCCGGCGGTGCGCGGCGGCGTCACCCTGTGGGCGCCGCTCAGGCGCACCGTGACGTGGGAGGGCGGCGAAGGCATCGTCGAGGTGCTCGGCCCCGGCCGCGCCACCGTGACGCTGGACGGCCAGTCCCATGACATCGAATGGCGGGGCGGGCGCTGGTGGGTGGACGGCAGCCCGCGCCGCTCGCGCATCGTGGCCCATGATGCGGGCGTCAGCGTCTTTGGCGGGCGCCGGGTGACGCTGGTGCCACAGGATCCGCTGGACCGCGAGACCGAGGCCGCGGGGGGCGGGCTGACGCTGTCGCCAATGCCGGGGCTGGTCAAGGCGGTGTTCGTCACGCCCGGCCAGCAGGTTGCGGCGGGCGACCGTCTGGCGGTTCTTGAGGCGATGAAGATGGAACATACGCTGACCGCCGCCCGCGACGGCACCGTGGCCGAGGTGCTGGCCGCCGCCGGCGATCAGGTCGAGGCCGGCGCCCCCCTGATCCGGCTGGAAGAGGACGAGACATGAGCGCGATTCACCTGCACCACATCCCCGGCGCCCGCAGCTTTCGCGTGGCATGGCTGCTGGAAGAACTGGGCCTGCCCTATGAGCTGACCGAATACCAGCTGGGCGACCTGCGCCGGCCGGATTTCCTGTCGCGCTCGCCCGCCGGCAAGATCCCGGCGCTGGATATCGACGGCACCACGGTGTTCGAATCCGGCGCCATCGTCGAGCTGCTGACCGAACGCGAAGGGCGGCTGGCCCCGAAACCGGGCGACGGGGAACGCGCCTCTTTCCTTGAATGGCTGCATTTCGCCGAAACCCAGGCTGCGTTCATCCAGAACCTCAATATCCAGCATGTGGTGATCCGGCCCGAATCCGCGCGTTCGATCGTGACGATGAAGATCGAGACCAAGCGGCTGGCCTTTACCGCCCGGGCGCTTGAAACGCGGCTGACCGGGCGCGAGCATATCCTCGACAGCGGGTTTTCGGCCGCCGACTGCATGTTCGGCTTCAATGTCCGCGCGATGACCCATTTCCTGCCCGCCGCCGACTATCCGGCGATCATGGCGTGGTGGGACCGGATGCGCGCCCGCCCCGCCTGCGCCCGCGCGCTCGACCGCGAGGGGGGCGATCTGTTCGACAAGGATTTCTACGAGATTCCAGATGCCTGATATTGAAATCTTCGAAGTTGGCCCGCGCGACGGGTTGCAGAATGAAAAGCGCCTGATCCCGACTGCGGAAAAGATCGCACTGATCGACCTGCTGTCGTGCGCGGGGTTCCGGCGGGTCGAGGCCACCAGCTTTGTTTCGCCGAAATGGGTGCCGCAGATGGCCGACGCGGCCGAAGTGATGGCCGGCATCACCCGCCCCCCCGGCGTGCGCTACGAGGTGCTGACCCCGAACCTGCGCGGCTATCAGGCCGCCCGCGCCGCCCGCGCCGACGAGGTAGGGGTGTTCGCCTCGGCCTCCGAGGGGTTCTCGCGCGCCAATATCAACTGCACCATCGACGAAAGCCTGGAACGCATGGTGCCGATCATGCAGGCGGCGCGCGAGGACGGGATCTCCGTGCGCGGCTATGTCAGCGTGGTGACCGATTGCCCCTATGACGGGCCGACCCCGCCCGGCAATGTCGCCCGCGTGGTGGCGGCGCTGCGCGATCTGGGCTGCCACGAGATCGTGCCCAGCGACACGCTGGGCCGTGCCACCCCCGAGGCCATCGACGCCATGCTGGCCGCGGTCCTGAACGAGATGCCGGCGGATCGCCTGGCCGGGCATTATCACGACACCGACGGCCGCGCGCTGCTGAACATCGACGTCAGCATCGAGCGCGGGCTGCGGGTGTTCGACGCCGCCGTGGGCGGGCTGGGGGGCTGCCCCTATGCGCCGGGCGCCGCCGGAAACGTGGCCACCGAAAAGGTCGCGGCGCATCTGGCCTCGCGCGGTTTCGACACCGGGCTGGACATGGAGTTGCTGGAACAGGCCGCCGTGATGGCGCGGGGAATGCGCGGCTGAGGCCGCCGGAAAGGGACGCAGCGATGGAAACCCTTCGGATCGAAACCGACGCCCGCGGCGTCGCCACCCTGTGGCTGGCCCGCCCCGACAAGCATAACGCGCTGTCGGCGCAGATGATCGAGGAACTGACCAAGGCGGCGGCGCAGCTTGGCGCGGATGCCTCGGTCCGTGCGGTGGTGCTGGCGGCGATGGGCAAAAGCTTTTGCGCCGGCGGCGATCTGGGCTGGATGCAGCAGCAGATGGCGGCCGATGCCGACACGCGGCGCGCGGGCGCGCGGGCGCTGGCCCTGATGCTGAACGCGCTGAACGAGCTGCCCAAGCCGTTGATCGGCCGCATCCACGGCAACGCCTTTGGCGGCGGCGTCGGGATGATGTCGGTCTGCGACGTGGCGGTGGGCGCGCGCGGTGCGAAATTCGGCCTGACCGAGACGCGGCTGGGGCTGATCCCCGCCACCATCGGCCCCTATGTCGTCGCCCGCATGGGCGAGGATCGCGCCCGCCGGGTCTTCATGTCGGCGCGCATCTTTGACGCGGCCGAGGCCGAAACGCTGAACCTGCTGGCCTATGCCGTCGACCCCGAGGATCTGGACGCCGCCGTCGAGGACGAGATCGCCCCCTATCTGGCCACCGCCCCCGGCGCCGTCGCCGCCGCCAAGCGCCTGACCCGTGCGCTGGGGCCGCGCATCGACCCGGCCGCGATCGAGCTGTCCATCGAGGCGCTGATTTCCGTGTGGGAGGGCGACGAGGCCCCCGAAGGCATCGCCGCCTTTTTCGACAAGCGCAAGCCGCGCTGGCAGCTGTAGGGGCAGGGGCGACCGCAAGGGCAGGGGCAGGGGTCGGACCTCAGCCCCGATGCCCCAGATCGTCAAGAACCGCGCGGCGCGAATGCGAGGCGAATTCGCGTCGCAGCGTCAGCGCGGTGACCGCCGCCGTGCCCGCGATCAGCCCCCACGGCCCCAGCAGCCAGCACAGCGCCGCAAGCGCGAAATACACCGCCCGCAGCCCGATGTTGAAATTATGCGCCGCCTGGATGTTGACCCGGGCGGCGGCAAGGGCGCGGGCCTCGGTCTCGGGCAGGGTGGGGTCGATGGGAACCGCCGCCATCATCACCGCGCAATAGCCGAACAGCCGGTGCGCCCAGACGAATTTCAGGAACCCGTTGGCCAGAAACAACAGCCCCAGCAGCAGCTTGAGCTTCCACAGCAGGGTCGGGATCGCGGTCGCGTCCAGTTCGCGCGCGATTCCCGCCAGCGGGTCGGTGTTGCCCAGCAGCGCCAGCCCGCCGCCGATGGCGATCATGCAGGCCGAGGCGAAAAACGCGGTGCCCTCGCGCAGGGTGCTCAGGATGTTGCCGTCGAAGATGCGCGGATCGCGGTGGACGAATTGCCGCATCCAGTCGCGGCGATAGGTCTTCATCAGCACCGAAACCGAGGGCAGGCGCGCGGGCGGATGTTCGACGATCCGCGCGGTCCCGAACCACGCCACGGCCAGCAAAGCCAGCCCGAAAAGGTCAAGCGATGTCAGCGACTGGGACAGGATCGAGTGCAGGTGGCTGGGCAATGTCGTGGGTCCGGGCGGCGCGTGTCTGGGGCGAGTGCGACGATAGACGCCCGCCGCCGCGGTTGCCAGAGCGGTGGGCAGCCACTACCTCGGCAAGGCAATGATGCAACGAGGATCGCCATGGCCGCACCCCACGCAATTCACGAGGAATTTCCCGGAGATTCCGAACGTATCCACCAGCTGAAACTGTCGGACAACCGCTTTGCCCGGCTGCTTGTGGAATATGACGAGATCAACGATCAGGTGGCGGCCGCGGAATCGCTGCACACCCCGATGTCCGGCGCGGCCGAGACCCAGCTGCGCAAGCAGCGCATGGTGCTCAAGGACCAGATCGCGCGGATGATCGCCGCCGGCTGACGCCTTTCCCACGCCTGCCCGCGGCCGCGCCGCGCGGTTTTCCGCCGCAAGGGACCGCAACAGGGGGCAGCGGCGTTGAACCGTTGCCCCCTGCCGCGCCCCGAGGATCCGATGACCACGCCTCCGCCCCTGCTCGGCACGCTGGAAACCGCGCTTTACGCCCGGGATCTGGATGCCGCCTGCGATTTCTGGACCCGGGTGATCGGGCTGGAACTGATCACCCGCGTTCCCGGCCGCCATGTGTTTTTTCGCACCGGTGACACCCCCCGCCCGCAGGTGCTGCTGGTGTTCGACCCCACCGCCACCGCAACCCCGCCCCGGCCGGACGCGCGCCTGCCGGTGCCGCCGCATGGGGCCAGCGGCCCGGGGCATGCCTGCCTTGCCGTCGCGCCTGACACGCTGGACCGCTGGCGCGTGCATCTGGAACGCCACGGCATCGGGATCGAGGCCGATTTCCACTGGCCGCAGGGCGGGCGCTCGATCTATTTCCGCGATCCGGCGGGGAATTCCATCGAACTGGCCGACCCGGCGATCTGGCGTAAAAGCGACTGCGCCGCCCCTTGAAGCCTTGGTTTTCGTCCCCAGATTCCTTGCAGCCGGACGGCCCGATGGGCGCCGGCGCAAGATCGCCCGCCCGGTTTCGGGGGGCATGACGACTCTCATCGCTGCAAAGGATGCGACATATGCGTAACATGGACCTGACCCCGCTTTACCGGGCCTCGATCGGCTTTGACCGCATTGCCGACCTGATGGACCGGGCGCTGTCCTCGGATATTTCCGCGACCACCTATCCGCCCTACAACATCGAAAAGACCGGCGAGAATGCCTATCGCATCTCGATCGCCGTCGCCGGGTTTTCCGCCGACGACCTGTCGGTCGAGATGAAGGAAGGCGCGGTGATCGTCTCGGCCCGCAAGGCCGAAGAGGACGAGGGCAAGACCTATCTGCACCGCGGCATCGCCACCCGCGCGTTCGAGCGCAAATTCGCGCTGGCCGACCACGTTCGCGTCACCGGCGCCAGCCACGTCAACGGGATGCTGCATATCGAACTGGTGCGCGAGATCCCCGAGGCGCTGAAGCCGCGCCGGATCGAGATCGCGAAAACCGCGCCGCAGACGGTCGAGGCCGACGCACAGCGCAAGCTGGACGCCTGATCCGGGCGAGAGCGAAGGACAGGACGCGAATAGCGGGGGCGGCGGGGAAACCCGCGCGCCCCTTTTTTACTGGCGCCAGGCGAGACCCGGCCGGTTCCTGTCGCGGGTCAGTGCTCGGCTGCGGGGGGCGGTCCGCGGCGCAGCCCGACCTTGCGCCCGACCTGTTTCGGCAGTGGCAGCGAGGCATGGGCGGCCACCGCCGCCGCCAGCCGCTCGCGCAGCGCCGGCGCAAAGGGCGCGGCGCGGCGGGTCGCCAGATCGACATGCACCACCAGGTTTTCCGTGACCGCCGCCACCACCCCGTCCGACAGCCGCCGCAGCGTCTGGACGTAATGCAGCCGCTTGTCGTCATGGGCGATCAGCTGCGTGTCCACCGCCACGCGGTCGCCCGCATGCAATTCGCGCAGGTAATGGATCTGCGCCTGCACGGTGAAATACGACGCCCCGGTTTCCGCCGCCACCTGCGCGCCCATCCCCAAGGGTTCAAGCGCCGTTTCGATCGCGCGGTCGAACAGCACATGATACCACGCCATGTTGAGATGGCCGTTGTAATCGGTCCACTCGGCAAGCACCTCCATCGTGGGCGAGGTGAAGGGGGCGGTGCTCATAGCTGCCGCCTTGCGCGCAGCGCGGCGCTGATGGTGCCGTCGTCAAGGTAATCCAGCTCTCCGCCGATGGGGACGCCCTGCGCCAGTCGTGTGACCCGGATGCCGGTGTTTTCAAGGGCCTCGGCCAGATAATGCGCGGTGGTCTGGCCCTCGACCGTGGCGTTCAGGGCAAGGATCACCTCGGTGATGCCCTCGTCGCCCACTCGGGCCAGCAGTTGCGGGATGCCCAGCTCATCAGGGCCGATCTCGTCCAGCGCCGACAGCGTGCCGCCCAGAACGTGATAGCGCCCGCGATAGGCGCGGCCGCGTTCCAGCGCCCACAGGTCGGCCACGTCCTCGACCACGCACAATTCGCCATTGGCGCGGGCGGGGTCGGCGCAGATCGCGCAAAGCTCGGATTCGCCGATATTGCCGCAGCGGGCGCATTCGCGGGAATGCTCGGCCACGCTGGCCATCAGTGCCGCCAGCTGCGCCATCTGCCCGGTGCGCCGCCGGATCAGCGACAGCACCACGCGGCGGGCCGAACGCGGCCCCAGCCCCGGCAGCCGCGCGAACTGCCCGATCAGCGCCTGGATGTCGTCGCTGCCCTCGGCCACTAGAACGGCAGCTTCATGCCCGGCGGCAGGCCCATGTCGCCCGCCAGCCGCTGGCCTTCGGCCTGCGCGCGGGCCATGGCCTTGTCCTGCGCATCCCTGATCGCGGCCAGGATCAGATCCTCGACCACCTGTTTTTCCGACGGGACAAAGATCGAGGGGTCGATGTCCAGAGCCTGCAATTCGCCCTTGGCGTTGGCGGTGACGCGGACCAGCCCGGCGCCGGATTCGCCGACCACGGTCAGGGTTTCGAGGGTCTTCTGGAACTCGTCCACCTTGCCCTGCATCTCGCGGGCGGCGGTCATCATCTTGCCCAGATCGCCGATCCCGGCAAAGGGGTTTTTCATCCTGCTACTCCTCGTCCTCGAAGGGATCCCATTCCTCGACCGCGGCCAGCCCGCCGCCGGCGGTGCCGTGCAGATCCTCGGCCGCATCCTCGGGCGGGGGCGGGGGCGTTTCGTCCCGGATGGCGGCGATGCGGGCGCCGGGGGCGGCGGCAAGGATGGCGGCGACCACCGGGTGCTGCCGCGCCTCGGCCTCGGCGGCAGCGCGTTCGGTGGCGCGGGTTTCGCTGACGGTAGGGCCGCCGCCCTGATCGACGACCGAGACCGCCCAGCGGGCGCCGCCGGTCCAGCCGCGCAGCCGTTCGCCCAGCCGCTGCGCCAGATCGCGGGGGGCGTCCCGGGTGGGCTGGAACTCGATGCGGCCGGGGGAATAGCGCACCAGCCTGACGTGATCCTCGACCTGTGTCAGCAGCACCATGTCGCGCATCCGCCGGATCAGCTCGACCACCGAGGCGAAGTCGGGCCAGTTGGCCAGCGCGTCGGCGGCCAGCTGCGGTTCGGGTGCCAGCGCGATGGCGGCGGCGGTCCCACCCGCCGCCCGCACCACCGGGGGCGCGGCCATGCGCTGGCCGGGGGCCTCGTGCGTGGGGGCTGTGGTGGTGGGGCGGGCAAATTCGCCGGCGCTCTGGGCGGCCTGCACGCGGCGGATCAGCGCCTCGGGGTCGGGCAGGTCAGCGACATGGGTCAGGCGGATGATCGCCATTTCCGCCGCCATCATGGCGTTCGGCGCCGCCGCCACCTCTTCCAGCGCCTTGAGCAGCATCTGCCACAGGCGCGTCAGCGCCCGCATCGGCACGCGCCCGGCCATGTCGCGACCCCGCGCGCGCTCATCGGGGCCGACGGTGGGATCGTCGGCGGCTGCGGGGGTGATCTTGACCAGGCTGACCCAATGGGTGATCTCGGCCAGGTCGCGCAGCACCGCCAGCGGGTCGGCGCCCTCGGCATATTGCGATTGCAGCTCGGCAAGCGCCTCGGCCGCGGCACCGCGCAGGATCATGTCGAACAGGTCCAGCACCCGGCCCCGGTCGGCCAGCCCCAGCATGGCGCGCACCTGCGGGGCGGTGGTTTCCCCGGCGCCGTGGCTGATCGCCTGATCCAGCAGGCTGGTCGCGTCGCGGGCGGATCCCTCGGCCGCGCGGGTGATCAGCGCCAGCGCGTCATCGCTGATCTGCGCGCCCTCGCCGTCGGCGATGCGGCGCAGCAGCGCGATCATCACCTCGGGCTCGATCCGGCGCAGGTCGAAGCGTTGGCAGCGCGACAGCACCGTGACCGGCACCTTGCGGATTTCCGTGGTGGCAAAGATGAATTTCACATGCGGCGGAGGTTCCTCAAGCGTCTTGAGCAGCGCGTTGAAGGCGCTGGTCGACAGCATGTGAACCTCGTCGACGATATAGATCTTGTAGCGGGCCGAGGCCGCGCGATAGTGAACCGATTCAATGATTTCGCGGATGTCGTTCACGCCGGTTCTGGATGCGGCGTCCATTTCCAGCACATCGACATGGCGGCCCTCGGCAATGGCCACGCAGTGTTCGCAGACCCCGCAGGGGCTGGTGGTCGGGCCGCCGGTGCCGTCCGGGCCGATGCAGTTCATCCCCTTGGCGATGATCCGCGCGGTGGTGGTCTTACCCGTCCCGCGGATCCCGGTCATGATGAAAGCCTGCGCGATGCGGTCGGCGGCAAAGGCGTTTTGCAGCGTGCGCACCATCGCGTCCTGTCCGACGAGATCGGCAAAGGTCTCGGGCCGGTATTTCCGGGCGAGCACCTGATAGGCTGGGGTGTCGGTCATGTTGGCCTCGTCTGGACCCGGCGAATGTAGGGGCAGGGGCGGCCAAGGGCAACGCCCCTGCGGGGCGTGCCTCCGGCGGGGATATTTTGGGGACAGAAGATATTGGCTTTGCGCCCCATGCCGGGCAACGTGGCGCCGGGCAG
This sequence comes from Paracoccus alkenifer, assembly GCF_900108405.1. Classification (GTDB taxonomy): domain Bacteria; phylum Pseudomonadota; class Alphaproteobacteria; order Rhodobacterales; family Rhodobacteraceae; genus Paracoccus; species Paracoccus alkenifer. Next base: position 120,952 of record NZ_FNXG01000006.1, on the reverse strand, counting down.
CATGGGGGCGGTGATGGATCTGGCATTCATGGGCGGCGGGCTGGACCGGGCGGCGGCCCGGCGCGGCGACGAGGAGTGGCACAAGGGCGCGCTGGTGCTGCCGATCTGGCGCGGCAAGATCTGTCTTGAGGACGGGCGGCTGGTGCGGCTGGCGCCAGACCATCCGGCGCTGAAGGACGCAGGCGCGCCGCTGCTGCTGGGTTTCGACGGCGCCCAGGCGGTGGCCGCGCAGGATATTTCCGCGTGGGAGCCGGCGTCGCTGTCGGAAACCTCGCTGTTTTTCGATCCGACCGAGCAGGTGCATCCTTTGATCCCCGGCGGCCGTTTCGTCGAGCTGCGCGGGGTGATGTCGGGGCTGTCGCCTGTGGATGGAGAGCTGGCCGCTACCGCCCGCGCCCTGACGGGCTGGCACGCGACGCACCGGTTTTGCGCGGCCTGCGGTCAGCCCTCGGAACCGCGCCAGTCCGGCTGGCAGCGCATCTGCCCCGCCTGCAACACCCCGCATTTTCCGCGCACCGACCCGGTGGTGATCATGCTGATTGCGCGCGATGACCGGGTGCTGCTGGGGCGTTCGCATGGCTGGCCCGAGGGGATGTATTCCTGCCTGGCCGGCTTTATCGAGCCGGGCGAAACCATCGAGGCCGCCGTCCGCCGCGAGGTGTTCGAGGAAACCTGCATCCGCGTGGGCGATGTGCGCTATGCGGCCTCGCAGCCCTGGCCGTTCCCGGCCTCGCTGATGCTGGGGATGGTTGGTCAGGCAGAGACCGAGGCGATCACCCTGGACCCCGTCGAGCTTGAGGCCGCGATGTGGGTCACCCGCGACGAGCTGGCGGCGATGATGGCGGGCGCGCATCCGGTGCTGAAGGCCCCGCGCAAGGGCGCAATCGCGCAATGGCTGCTGTCGGGTTGGCTGGAAGGGCGGCTGTAGGAAGTATGCGCCCCTTGGGTGATTTTTCCGGCGGCGGAAACCGGATGTTAAGATCTGCCCGCTATCCTTGGACGAAAAGAACGGAAAGGCGGATGATGCGATTCGGATCGAGGATGTGGAAACTGCCATGGCGCCATGGTCGCAGGAACCGACGATGCTGGCAGGGGTGGGGTGAGAGACTGGACAGCGACCCAGGCGGGGCTCGTTGCGGCTGCTTCCTTCCGGACCTGACCGGGTTGGCGAGGCGCCTGCCCGCGCCAGCCTCTCGGCGCCTCAGATAGGGCCGGTCGACCGCCGATGCAAGCCGCAACCTGCGTCATGGCGACAGGTGATCCGCGCGGGTTTCAGCCGCCCCAGCTCCGCGCGGTTACGCACAGCCAGTTGCGCCAGGCGATGCGCTCGACCAGTTCGCGGCCGTAGCCGTGGTCCAACATCGCGTCCAGCAGCCGGGGCAGGGCGGCAGTATCGGGCAGGTCGGCGGGCATCACCGCGCCGTCGAAATCCGACCCCAGCGCCACGCCGTTTTCGCCCAGAATGCCCAGCAGGTGGTCAAGATGGCGCAGCATCGGGTCAAAGCCGCGGAACGGCGCGCGACGCCCGTCGGGGGCCAGAAAGCCGGTGTTGAAATTCAGCCCGACCACGCCCCCCGAATCGGCGATCTGGCGCAGCTGCCGGTCGGTCAGGTTGCGCGAACTGGGGCAGACCGCGTGCGCGCCGGAATGCGTGGCGACCAGCGGTGCGTCGCTCAGCCTTGCCACCTCGTCGCAGCCCTTTTCGTTCAGATGCGACAGGTCGATGATGATGCGCAGCGCGTTGCATTCGCGCACCAGGGCGCGGCCGCGCTCGGTCAGCCCCTCGCCGCGGTCGGGGGGCGAGGGAAAGGCGAAGGGCACGCCATGGCCATAGGCGGTCGGCCGCGACCACACGAAACCCAGCGAGCGCAGGCCGATCGCGTGCCAGACATGCAGCGCGTCCAGATCGGCCAGCGGCTCGGCGCCCTCCATATGCAGGATCGCGGCGATGCGGCCGGCGTCCATCGCGGCGCTTATCTCGGCGGCGCTGCGGCAGATCGACAGCGTGCCGCTGCGTTCCAGCGCCAACAGCGCCGCGGCCTGCGCGAAAGCCTGGGGCAGGGCGGTGCGGCTGTCCACCTGCGGCGGCAGGGGCAGGTCAAAGGGCGGGTTGTCCTTGCGCCGCGCCATCTCGGCCACATCGCCCGGGTCGGGGTCGGGAATCCAGATCGCAAAGAACCCGCCCGCCATGCCGCCCTGGCGCAGCCGCGGCAGGTCGATATGGCCGGTGCCGTCGCCCTCGGCCCACAGCCGGTCCGCATCGGCCCCCGCCGCCACCGCCCGTTGCAGGTAATCGTTGTGTCCGTCGAAAACCGGGATCATCCGCGCGCTCCGTTGCCTGCCCGGCAGGGACCAAGCACCGCCCCGGCGCGGATGCAACCCCCGCGCGGCCTTGCCCTTGGCGCGGCGGCGTGCAACGCAAGGGCGCAGGATACGGCAGCAAGAGGCAGCCATGGCCGGACGGATCATCACGGTGGCCCAGCAAAAGGGCGGCTCGGGCAAGACCACGGTCACCGTCAACCTGGCCATCGCCCTGCGCCGCCGGGGTCTGAGCGTGGCGGTGCTGGACACCGACCCGCAGGGCAGTCTCGGCCGCTGGTTCATGGAGCGGCTGGACCGCCACGGCGAGGACGAGGGGCTGGAGTTCACCACCTCATCCGCCTGGGGCGCCAGCTATGAAAGCGAAAAGCTCAAGAAACGTTTTGACGTGGTGCTGATCGACACGCCGCCCAAGATCGAAAGCGACCTGCGCCCGGCCTTGCGGGTGGCGGATCTGGTGCTGGTGCCGGTGGCCTCCAGCCAGGTCGATCTGTGGGCGACCGAGGGCGTTCTGGATCTTGCCAGTCGCGAACGCCGCCCGGTGCTGGTGGTGCTGAACCGCACCCGCCCGAACACGCGGCTGGGGGCCGAGGTCGCGCAGGGCGCCGCGCAGCTGGGGGTGGCGGTGGCGCAGGCGCAGCTGGCCAACCGCGTGGCCTATGCGGAAACGCTGGGCCGTGGCGGCGCGGTGGCCGAGGGGCCGGCCGGCCCCGCCCGCGATGAAATTGGCGCGCTGGCTGACGAAATCATGCTGCTGATCGCCGAGGCATCTTAACCGTATCTTCAACTTCATGCGGTATTCCGGGCGAAAGGGGCGATGCCGCGCGCGGCCCCTGATCTCGAACGGGGCTGCATATGATACGGACAGATTTCACTGATATTACCGGCGCACAGCCGATTGCGGCGCTGGATACGCCGCTTTCCCCGACGGAAATCGAGAAAAGCGTGGTCGGTCTGGGGCCGTGGTTCCACAATATCGAGCTTGGCCCCGGGATCTTTACCCGACAGATCGCGCCGGCCCCCGGCCCGCAGCGCCCCGACCACCCGCTGAACCGCTGGCATGTGTATCAGGATGTGCTGCCCGCGGATATGCGCGGGATGCGCGTGCTTGACCTTGGCTCGGCGGACGGGTTCTTCGCGTTGGAAATGGCGCGGCGGGGGGCGCTGGTGCTGGCGCAGGACAGCTGGGGCGCGATGCTGGCGCGGCTGCGCTTTGCGGCTCAGGCCACCGGGTTGCAGGACCGCATCTGGACAAGGCTGGGCGAGGTGCCGGCGATCCAGCCCGACGAACGCTATGACGCGGTGCTGGCGCTGGGGCTGCTTTATCACCTGCGCCACCCGTTCCACGACCTGGAAATCATCGCCCGCGCGGCGGATCTGCTATGGCTGGAAACCACCCTGCATCCGGGCGAGGGCAGCTTTATCCACTTCAAGCCGCCCGCCGCAGGGGTCCATCATATCCGCAAATGGTTCCCGACCCGGGATTGCGTCCGCGACATGCTTGAGGAATGCCGCTTCACCACCATCGAAACCATCCCCGACCCGACCCCCAACCGCGGCTCATTTCTCGCGCGTCGCTAGAACTTGCGGGGGTAATGCTTTCATCTTGCTGTAAATATCCCAAGGCTTGTGAGTGCCCGGAAACAGCCCGGCGGGTTGTTTTCAGCGAACAAGGCCGCGGCGGCGGCCCGGGGCAGAACCACGGCCCCGCCGCCTGCGCTGGACCCCGAACGGGAAAGCCGGGCACAATGCTGTTTGCGCCGCCTGCTCTGGCGGCAACGTCGTTTCCGGGTCGCCGGGCCACACGCCGGACGCGGGACCGCCTATCCCCGGCGCTTGCTGCGCTTGTTGCCGCCGCGCTGCCCGGCGCGGCCGGCGGTCGAGCGGCCGCGGGCCTGGACGGCGGCCTCGGCGGCGTCTTCCACCGCCTGCTGCCGGGCCAGCGGATCGTCCGAGACCGCCAGCTCGACCGCCTCAAGCCGCTTGACCTCGTCGCGCAGGCGGGCGGCGTCCTCGAATTCCAGGTTCTCGGCGGCCTTGCGCATCTGCACCCGCAGCGCATCCAGATGCGCGGCCAGATTGGCACCGACCAGCGGCTTGTCGACCGAGGCGGTGATACGCGACTGGTCGGTGTCGCCCTGCCACAGCCCGGCCAGCACGTCGTCGACATTCTTGCGCACCGTCTGGGGGGTGATGCCGTGCGTCTCGTTATAGGCCTGCTGCTTCTGGCGGCGTCGTTCGGTCTCGCGCATGGCGCGTTCCATGCTGCCGGTGATGCGGTCGGCATACATGATGACGCGCCCGTCCACGTTGCGCGCGGCCCGGCCGATGGTCTGGATCAGCGAGGTCTCGCTGCGCAGGAACCCCTCTTTATCCGCGTCCAGAATCGCGACCAGCCCGCATTCCGGAATATCCAGCCCCTCGCGCAGCAGGTTGATCCCCACCAGCACGTCATAGGCCCCCAGCCGCAGATCCCGCAGGATTTCAATGCGTTCGATGGTGTCGATGTCGCTGTGCATATAGCGCACGCGGATGCCCTGTTCGTGCAGATATTCGGTCAGATCCTCGGCCATGCGCTTGGTCAGCGTGGTGACAAGGGTGCGATAGCCGGCGGCGGCGACGCGGCGAACCTCGTCCAGCAGATCGTCCACCTGGGTTTCCACCGGGCGGATCTCGATGACCGGGTCCAGCAGCCCGGTCGGGCGGATCACCTGCTCGGTGAATACGCCGCCGGTCTGGTCCAGTTCCCACGCGCTGGGGGTCGCCGAAACGAACACGGACTGCGGGCGCATCGCGTCCCATTCCTCGAATTTCAGCGGCCGGTTGTCCATGCAGCTGGGCAGGCGGAACCCGTGTTCCGCAAGCGTCGATTTGCGCCGAAAGTCGCCGCGATACATGCCGCCGATCTGCGGCACGCTGACGTGGGATTCGTCTGCAAAGACAATGGCATGGTCGGGAATGAACTCAAACAGCGTCGGCGGGGGCTCGCCGGGCGCGCGGCCGGTCAGATAGCGCGAATAATTCTCGATCCCGTTGCAAACCCCTGTTGCTTCAAGCATTTCCAGGTCAAAGTTCGTGCGCTGCTCAAGCCGCTGCGCCTCAAGCAGCTTGCCCTCGTCGTTCAGCTGCGCCAACCGCGTCTGAAGTTCGGCGCGTATCCCCTTGATAGCCTGCTGCAAAGTCGGTCGCGGGGTGACATAGTGGCTGTTGGCGTAAATGCGGATCTGCTTGTAATCGGCATCCTTGGCGCCGGTCAGGGGGTCGAACTCGGTGATGCTTTCCAACTCGTTGCCGAAAAAGGAAAACCGCCAGGCCCGGTCCTCAAGGTGGGCGGGCCAGACCTCGACCAGATCGCCGCGCACCCGAAAGCCGCCGCGCTGGAACGCCGCGTCCAGCCGCTTGTATTGCTGGGCCACCAGCTCGTTGATAAAGCCGCGCTGGTCGTAGCTTTCGCCCACGATCATGTCCTGCGTCATCGCCGAATAGGTCTCGACCGAGCCGATGCCGTAGATGCAGCTGACCGAGGCCACGATGATCACGTCGTCGCGTTCCAGCAGCGCCCTTGTGGCCGAGTGGCGCATCCGGTCGATGGCCTCGTTGATCTGGGATTCCTTTTCGATATAGGTGTCCGAGCGCGGCACATAAGCCTCGGGCTGGTAGTAATCGTAGTAGCTGACGAAATATTCCACCGCGTTATCGGGAAAGAACCCCTTGAATTCGCCGTATAATTGCGCGGCCAGCGTCTTGTTCGGGGCCAGGATGATGGCGGGGCGCTGGGTTTCCTCGATCACCTTGGCCATGGTATAGGTCTTGCCGGTGCCGGTCGCGCCCAGCAGCACCTGGTCGCGTTCGCCGTCCCGCACCCCCTGCGCCAGCTCGGCGACGGCCGTGGGCTGGTCGCCGGCCGGCGAAAATTCCGATTGCATGACAAAGCTGCGCCCGCCTTCGAGCTTGGGGCGCGCAGCTGCGGGTTGCGGGGTCAGCAGCAGCGGCATCGGGGCGTTGGTGTTGTTGTGAGCCATTTGGTTCCTGACCTTGCGGGCCGACGCGACATGCGGCCCGATCCAGCAAGCTGGGGCCGGATGGCAGATGATTCAAGCCGCCGCTGGCGATCTGGCCGCAGGTCGCCATGCCGACGGGCCGCCCGACGCATGGGCGGCCCGTTTCAGGATCAGGCCGGCTTACTGGTCCGCAAAGACCCCGCAGGCGATCCGGTCGCCGGCATTCCCCGCCGGCTGCGAGATGTAATCGTCAGCGTCCGCGTGGATGACCAGGGCCGAGCCGTCCTCGTCCATCACCTGATCCATGGTGACGTTGCTGGTCAGCACCTCGCCCTGAAAGATGCCGTCGGCGCCCACGGTGATATTGGGCAGGTCGCCCGCGTGCATCCCGCCCGACGACATTGCCCCGTGATCATGCCCGCCGGCCAGATGCCCGCCGGCGCTTTCGAAAGCGGGCGGCTCGCAGCTGCCGGTTTCGTGGATATGGATGGCGCGGGTGCCCTCGGGCAGCCCGTCGAGCGTCAGGGTCAGGTGCATCTGCCCCGAGGCGGTCTCGGCCAGTGTGGCAGTGCCGAGGGGCTGGCCCTCGGTCCCGGCAAGCCGGGCGGTGACGCTGCGGGGCGCCGTGGACGCATCGCCGGCAGGCGGGGGCGCATCGCCTGAATCCTGCGCCAGTGCCGCCAGCGGGGCCAGCGCCAGCAGCACGCCCAGGCTGGCCGCGCCGATATGCCGCGGCAGGCAGGGAACACGGGTCGCGATCTGAGAACGGGTCATCGGGTCTGCTCCTGTCTGTATCGTGGGGTTCCAACGTAACGATGCGGCGGATGTTCCCGCCGCCGGGCGGACGGGGCAGAAAACATGGCGCATCGGCTTGATTGCGCCGCCGCTCTGCGCCACAAGGGGGGCAGCCCGCGATCACGCCGCCAAGGGGGTTTTCATGCGCGTCCGCATCTATCAGCCTGCCCGCAACGTCATGCAGTCGGGGGCCCGCAGCAAGGGCTGGGTGCTTGAGTTTCCGCAGGCGGATACGCGGGCGCTGGACCCGCTGATGGGCTGGACCTCGAGCGACGATACCCAGTCGCAGGTCCGGCTGCGCTTTCGCACCCGCGACGAGGCCGAGGCTTATGCCCAGGCCAAGGGGCTGGATTACGTCGTGACCCAACCCAAGGTCCGCGCCCAGAACATCCGCCCCCGCGGGTATGGCGAAAATTTTGCCACCGAACGCCGCGGAACCTGGCCGCATTAAGGCCCGCAGTCGCAGGGACCGCGGGCGCAAGCTCCGCAGGTCGCCGCCGCTCAGCCCAGAAAGCGGCGGAACTGCCGCAGCGCCAGCCAGAACAGCGCCGCCCCGATCGCCGCCAGCGCCAGCATCTCCGGCCAGACCACCGCCAGCCCGGCGCCCCTGAACAGGATTGCCTGCGACAGGATCACGAAATGCGTGTCCGGGGCCAGCGACATGATCGCCTGGATCACCTGCGGCATGGATTCGCGCGGGGTCATGCCCCCCGACAGCACCTGCAACGGCATCAGAACCAGCATCAGCAGCAGCCCGAACTGCGGCATGGTCCCCGCAATGGTGGCAAGGAAAATCCCCATCGAGGTGGTCGCAAACAGCATCAGCGCCGCAGCCGCCACGAACAGCGGCACCGAGCCGGCCACCGGCACCCCCAGCGCCATCTGCACCACCACCGAGATCGCGAACCCCGAGGCCAGCAGCACCACCAGCGCCATCGACCAGATCTTGGCCAGCATGATCTCGGCCGCGGTGACCGGCATCACCAGCAGATGCTCGATCGTGCCATGTTCCTTTTCGCGGATCAGCGCCGCCCCGGTCAGGATGATCGACAGCATGGTGATTGCGTTGATGACGCTGTTGATCGCGCCGAACCAGCCCGGCTCAAGCGCGGGGTTGTAGCGTGCGCGCAGCGCCATGGCCACGGCGGGCCGGGCCTCGGCGCGGTGGCCGGCGGTGAACTCGGTGATCTCGGCCGCGACGATCTGCTGGACATAGCCGCTGCCGGTAAACGCCTGCGTCATCCGCGTCGCGTCGATGTTGAGCTGGATTTCCGGGTGGCGGCCGGCCAGCAGGTCGCGTTCGAAATCGGGCGGGATATGCAGGGCGAATGTGTCCAGCCCCGCGTCCATGCGCGGGTCGATCTGATCGGGCGAGATCATCCGCGGCGTCAGGAAATAGGGCGGGGTAAAGGCCGAGACGATGCGCGCCGACAGGGCGGACTGGTCCTCGTCCACGATGGCGATGGCGGCGTCGGACAGGGTCTCGGGCATCGCCCTGGATTCGGTGTAGATCGACAGCGAAAAGGAATAGACGATCAGCAGCAGCAGCACCGGCTCTCGCCACAGGCCGCGCAGTTCCTTGATGCCCAGATTCCACAGGTTGCGCGCCTTCATTTCGCCTGTTTCCTCAGCGACAGCGCGCTCAGCCCCAGGATCACCGGCACCGCAAGCCCAAGCGCCAGATAGACCATGCCGAAATCGCCGAACCCCAGCCCCTTTGAGAATGCCCCGCGCGAGGCGATGATGAACCAGCTGGTCGGGTAGATCTCGCCGATGATGCGTCCCACCCCCTGCAACGAGGAGACCGGGTCGATCAGCCCCGAAAACTGCCCGGCCGGGATCATGGTCAGCATCACCGTGGCAAACAGCGCCGCCACCTGGCTGCGCATAAAGGCCGAGATCAGCAGCCCCATCCCCGTCGCCGCCCCCAGATACAGCACCGCCGCCAGCGTCAGCGCCGCAAGCCCGCCGGTAAAGGGCACGCGAAAGGCAAACACCGCGAATGCCATCAGCAGCGCGAAATTCACCAACCCCGCCGCCAGATAGGGCAGCTGCTTGCCCAGCAGGAATTCCAGCCGCGTGACCGGGGTGACGTAGAAATTGATGATCGAGCCAAGTTCCTTTTCGCGCACCACGCTCAGCGTGGTCAGCACGGCCGGGATCATCATCAGCAGCATCGGGATCACCGCCGGCACCATGGCGATCAGGCTTTTCACGTCGGGATTGTAGCGAAACCGCGGCACCAGCTCGGACTGCGGGCGGATGGCGTCGGCGCCGTGCTGCTGTCTGGCCATGCGCATCAGCCAGTCGGCGTGCATTCCCTGCACATAGCCCTCGACCGTGCCGGCGCGGGCGGGGGCGGCGCCGTCGATCCAGGCGCCGATCTGCACCGGGGCGCCGCGGGCCACATCGCGGGCAAAGCCCGGCGGGATCTCGATCGCAAGGCTCAGCTCGCCGCTTTGCATCCGCGCGTCCAGATCGTCATAGCTGGCCAGCGGCGGGTGCTGGATGAAATAGCGCGAGCCGGCGATGTCGGCGACATAGCCGCGGCTGGTCGAGGTCTGGTCGCGGTCCAGCACCGCGAAGCTGAGATCGCGCACGTCCATGTTGATGCCGTATCCGATCACGAACATCAGGATCAGGCTGCCCAGCGTGGCAAGCGTCAGCCGGATGGGGTCGCGCCGCAGCTGCAACGCCTCAAGCTGCGAATAGCTGAGCATCCGCCGCAGGCTGAAGCGCGCGCGCCGGGCCGGGCTGGCGGTCGCCGCCGGTGGTGCCGGGGGCGAGGTCGTGTCGGGCAGGGGCGGGGGGCCGTCGGGGTCCGCGTCGATCGCCTCTTGCAGATAGGCAACAAAGGCGTCGTCCAGCGTGGCCGCGCCCCTGCTTTCGCGGATCGCCGCGGCGGTGTCGCTGACCAGCACCCGCCCCGCGTGCATCAGCGAGATGCGGTCGCACCACTCGGCCTCGTTCATGAAATGGGTCGAGACAAAGATCGTCACCCCGTCCTGGCGCGACAGCTCGCCCAGCATCCGCCAGAACCCGTCCCGCGCCACCGGATCCACGCCCGAGGTCGGCTCGTCCAAAATCAGGATCTCGGGGTCGTGGATCATCGCCACCGCCAGCGACAGCCGCTGGCGCACCCCCAGCGGCAGCGCGTCGGGCAGATCGCCCGCGCAGCCCCCCAGCCCGAAACGGTCCAGCATCTGCGCCACCCGGCCGGCAATCCGCCCGGGCGCCATCCCGAACAGCCGCGCGTGCAGTTCCAGGTTCTGGCGCACCGTCAGTTCGGAATACAGCGAGAACGACTGGCTCATGAAGCCCACGCGCCGGCGCAGCGCCATGTCGTCGTGGTCGAGTTCCTGCCCGAACAGCCGTGCCGTGCCCTCGCTGGGTTCCAGCAGCCCGGTCAGCATCTTCATCACCGTGGTCTTGCCGCAGCCGTTCGAGCCGAGAAACCCGAAGATCTCGCCCTTGCCGATGCGAAAGCTGACGTCGTGGACGGCGGTGAAATCGCCAAAGCGCTTGGTCAGGTGCTGCGCCTCGATGGCGATTTCGGCGCTGACGGGGCGCGGCGGGATCGCCACCGGCTGATGGCCGCGGCGCGCGGTGTCCGGCAGCAGCGCGACAAAGGCCGCGTCAAGGTCGGGGGCAACGGTGCGCGCCAGCAGCTGGGCGGGGGTGCCGGTCGCCAGCACGCGCCCGGCCTCCATCGCGACCAGCCAGTCAAAGCCGGCGGCTTCCTCCATATAGGCGGTGGCGGTGATCACGCTCATCCCCGGACGGTCGCGGCGGATGCGGTCGATCAGTTCCCAGAACTGGCGGCGCGACAGCGGGTCGACGCCGGTGGTCGGCTCGTCGAGGATCAGCAGTTCGGGGTCGTGGATCAGCGCGCAGCACAGCCCCAGCTTCTGCTTCATCCCGCCCGACAGCTTCGCGGCCGGGCGGTCGCGGAACGGCGACATGCCCGTGGCCGCCAGCAGCGTGTCGATGCGGCGCTCGCGTTCGGCCGTGCCGTGGCCGAACAGCCGGCCGAAGAAATGCAGGTTTTCCGCCACCGACAGCGTGGGATAAAGGTTCCGCCCCAGCCCCTGCGGCATATAGGCGATCTGCGGGCAGACACGCGCCCGGTGCGCAGCCGCGCCCATGTCGCCGCCCAGCACCGCGACGCGCCCGGTCTGCAACCGCCGCGCGCCGGCGATCAGCGACAGCAGCGTGGATTTGCCCACCCCGTCCGGGCCGATCAGCCCCACCATCCGCCCGGCCGGAATTTCCAGCGAGACCCCGGCCAGCGCCTCGGTCCGGCCATAGCGCTGCGAGACCGCCTCGATCCGCGCGACCGGAGCAAGGTCGGGGCGGGGGCGATCCTGCGTCGTCTCGCTCATTGCACCAGATTCGACAGCGATTCCGGCCAGTCGACCGCGGGGTCGATGCGGACATGGGCCACGCCCGGCAGCCCGGTCTTGACGTAACTGGCGTATTTCTGCAGCAGCGCCGCATCGACGCGGGCGCGCACCCGGAACATCAGTTTTTCGCGTTCCTCGGCGGTTTCCACGGTGCGCGGGGTGAATTGCGCCACATCGGCGACATAGGACACCTGCGCCGGGATCACATGGTCGGGGGCGGCGTCCATCACCAGCCGCACCTCGGTCCCGACCTCGACCAGCCCGGCCTGCGAGGTGGGCAGGAAAAACGTCATGTAGACATCGCCCAGATCGACCAGATTCAGGATCCGCCCGCCGGGGGCCACGATCTCGCCTTCTTGCGCGATGCGGTATTGCACCCGCCCGTCGCGGGGCGAACTCAGCGTGGCATCTGCGATCATCACCTCGATCAGGTCGATGGCAGCACCGGCGGCGTCCACCGCGGCTTCGGCATCGACCACCTGCGCCCGGGCGGTGCCGATCGCGGCTGCCGCCGCCGCCAGCCCCGCCTCGGCCGAGGCCAGGGCTGCCTGCGTCTCGCGCGCGGCGGCGCGCACATCGTCCAGCACCTGCTGCGAGGCGACGTTGCTGCGCGCAAGGCTTTCAGTGCGCCCCAACCGCGCCTCGGCCGCATCCGCGCCGGCGCGGGCCTGTTCGACCATGGCGGCGGCGGCCTTGTGCTGGGCCTCGGCCTGCACGACCATGCTTTCGGCGGTCTCGACCCCGATCCGCGCCCGGCGCAGCTGCGCCTCGGCCTGCAGCTTCTGCGCGTCGAGCTGGCGCAGGTCCATCTGCACCAGCGGCTGCCCTCTGGTCACGAATTCGCCCTCGGCCACGCGGATGCTGGCGATGCGCCCGGCAGAAAGCGCCGAGATGTCCACCTCGGTCGCCTCGATCCGCCCGTTGCCCGAGGCGATCCCCGCCGCCTGCCCGTCGCCCGCCAGATTCTGCACCGCAAGGATGCCGACAATGGCCAGCATCGCCAGCGCCGCCGCCACGCCCCACCAGGACCGGGTCATCTTCATGCAACCTCCGAATCGTAATGCGCGATGATTCTAGCCGCTGCGGCGGCGGAATACCCGCTGCATAACGCCACGGGACAGGGGGTTGTCCCTTGACCCCACCTGCGCAGGCCGCGATGAGACAGGCCGCAACCAGCCCCGCGGACCCATCATGACCCTGACCGTCGCCCTCGAAAGCCCCCTTGGCCCCGATCTGGACCTGCTGTTCGCCCGCCATGTCGAGGCGATGCATTCCGACACGCCCCCCGAATCGATCCACATGCTGCCGCGCGAGGATCTGGCCGTGCCGGGCATCGACTTTCTGGTGCTGCGCGACGGGCAGGGGACCGCGGTTGCCATGGGTGCGATCAAGCGCATCGACGCCACCCATGCAGAGCTGAAGTCCATGCATGTGCTGGCCGAGCGCCGGGGTGAGGGGCTGTCGCGCGCGATGCTGTCGGCACTGGTCGCGCAGGCGCGGACACGGGGGTTCGCGCGGCTGTCGCTGGAAACCGGCGTGCAGGACAGTTTCCGGGCGGCGCGGGCGCTTTACGCGGGCTGGGGCTTCACCGAATGCGGCCCGTTTCAGGGCTACGGCCCCGACCCCAACAGCCTGTTCATGACGCTGGCGCTATAGGTTGCCGCTTTGCCGCATGACTGCCGCGACATGCCACGGCGGCGGCCCGGCAGCTCGACCGGATAGGGCAGGAATTCCGAACCAAGGGTCTGGGGCTGAAAATAGCAGCGGAAACAAGCGGGTAGGAAAACGGGAAACACTTGCGAACCGGTTTCCGAACCGTTATCAGAAGGATCATGGCCCCGTAGCTCAACTGGATAGAGCACCTGACTTCTAATCAGGATGTTGGGCGTTCGAGTCGTCCCGGGGTCGCCAATAAATCAATTGCTTGACGGGATCGTCAGACCTTTGCTCCTTGCGCGCTGATCCGGTTCAGTCCGCTCGCAACGGCAGAGGAGGCGCGCGCAGTTCTCGCCCCAACGACAAAACCCCCGCCCTGCATTCGCGACAGGCGGGGGCTTTCCGATTCCCGTGGTCTCGCGTCAGGAGGCCTCGGCGCGCTTCAGCGCCTCCTGACAGGCGGCCTCGTCGCCGGCTTCCAGCGCGGCGCGGGCGTCGCGCAGCGCCGTGGCCCGGTCGTCGGTGCCGCTTTCAGCCTCGGCCTGTCCGGCGGCGGTCGCCCGGCCCTCTTGCTGCGCCTGCGCGTCTTGGCCCGACATTGCCACATCCGCGCCGCTGTCGCCGGCGCTTTCCAGCGGCGCGGTGCTGCCGTCCTTGGCGATCTGGTTGTCACCGCCCGACGAGCCGTCGCCGGTGGCCGTTGTGCCTGGGGTCGTCGTTTCTGCGGTTGTCGCCGCTTCTGGGGTCGTCACGGCTTGCGTCGTCGTATCGACCGACGCCTCGCCCTGCAGCGGCGCCAGCGAGCCGTCCTTTGCGATCCCCTCTGTCGCTGCAGTCGCTGCGCCTGCCTCGAACCGGGCCAGATCGGCGGCGCAATCCGCATGGGCGGCGCCGGCGGCGACCAGTGTCAGGCCCGCGACCAGTAGTTTCAAAGATGCGGTCATGTTGTTTCCTCCCCTGCGCCGGATCGGCGCCAGTTGGTAAACCAGCGCCGACCGGGGATGTTCCAGACGGCAGCGCAAATGAAAAAGGCCGGCGCAACCGCCGGCCTTGTCCATCGCGATGCAGAGCGGGTTATTCCCGCTGCCCCATGAAGCTGAGCAGGAACATGAACAGGTTCAGGAAATCCAGATACAGCGTCAGCGCGCCCATGATCGCCGACTTGCCCAGGAAATCCGGGTCGGAATTGGCCAGTTCCAGATAGGTGTTCTTGATGTTCTGGGTGTCATAGGCGGTCAGCCCGGCAAAGATCAGCACCCCGATCGCCGAAATGGCCAGCTGCACCACCCCCGAGCCGACGAACAGGTTGACGATCATCGCCACGATCAGCCCGACCAGGCCGATCATCAGAAAGCGCCCCATCGCCGACAGGTCGCGGCCGGTGGTGTAGCCGTAAAGCGACAGCGCGGCGAACCCCGCGGCGGTGGCGACAAAGGTCATCGCGATCGAGCCGCCGGTATAGCGCAGGAAGATCGAGCTGATCGAGGCCCCCATCACCGCCGCGAACGCATAGAACAGCATGGTGACCGCCTGCGTCGACAGCCGCTGGATCGCGGCGCCAAAGGCAAAGACCATCACCAGCGGCAGGAACAGGATCACCCAGCGCAGCGGGGTGGTATAGACCACGCGCCCGAATTCGGTCCAGGCGCCGGGGCCGCCGGCCATCTGCGCAAAGCTCCAGGCCACGACGGCGGTGACCAGCATGCCTACGGTCATCAGCCCGTAGACCTTGTTCATATAGGCCCGCAGGCCCTCGTCATAGACCGCAGCACGCTGGGCCGTCGTGGCCGGGCGGCGGATCGTGTTGAAATCGGTCATCGTATTCCCTCTTGGACCGGCCCGCTGCCAGAGGCGGGCTCACATGGTCGGAAATATCGTGGCTTCGGCCCGGATTATCAACCGCTTCGGCCGCGGCAGAGCGCATTTTTTCGACCCGCTGACAGGTTCTTGACCGGCTCGCGCCGCGAGCGGACGCACCCTTGCGGACTATTGCGCGCCCTGCGGCCTGTTGCGCGGCCTATTGCGGCGCCGCAGCCTCGTCGGTCATGGTCAGGATCACCTTGCCCACCGCCTTGCGGCTGCGCAGCAGCGCGTAGGCGTCGGCCGCGCGGTCCAGCGGCAGCACCGCGGCGGCGGTGGGGCGCAGCTTGCCCTCGTCATACATCCGCAACAGCCCGGCCATGCTTTCGTGCAGCGCCGCGGGGTTCAGGCGGCGGTATCCGCCCCAGTAGAAACCGTGGATCGAGATGTTCTTGACCAGCGCGTGGTTCAGCGGCAGCGCCGGCGGCCGCCCGGCGGCAAAGCCGATCAGCAGGTGCCGCCCGCCCGGTTTCAGCGCGCCGAAAGCCGCGGCGCCGGGGGCGTCGCCAAGCGCGTCATAAACCACATCCACCCCGCCCAAGCCGCGCAGGGCGCTGCGCAGGTCGTCGGTGGTGGCGCTGTCGATGGTCTCGGCCGCGCCGGCGGCGCGTGCGGCCGCCAGCTTGTCCTCGCCCCTGGCAACGGCGATCACCCGGGCGCCCAGCGCCGCGCCGATCTCGACCGCGGTCAGCCCGACGCCGCCGCCCGCACCCAGCACCGCCAGCGTCTGACCCGAGGCCAGCCGCGCCGGGCCGGTCAGGGCAAGGTGGCTGGTGCCATAGGCGATCTGGAACCCGGCGGCATCGCGCCACGACATGCGGTCGGGAATGGGGGTGCAGCTGTCGGCCGGGAACAGCCCGCGGTCGGCCAAGGTGCCCTGCGCGGAAACCGCGACCCTCGTGCCGGGGGCCAGCGTGACGCCGGGACCGGCGGCCTCGACCACCCCCGCGCCTTCGAGCCCGGCGACAAAGGGAAAGGGCGGCGTGTCCTGATAGCGCCCCTCGGCCATCAGCAGATCGGCGAAATTCAGCGCCGCGGCGTGCAGGCGGACCCGCAGCTCGCCCGGGCCCGGCGGTGCCAGCGGCTGCGCCTTGGGCCTGTGGGCCAGCCGCGGCCCGGCCGCCGTTTCGTCGATGGAGATGATTCGGTCCATGGTTGTCCTTGTTCTTCGCCTGCCCGCCGCTTGTTCTGCGCCAAATGCCCCACAGCCGTCAATTTGACCTGTCTTTTTGGTCAGAAACGGCTGTTTTAACCATGTTTCTTCTCGCTGATGGTGTGGGGCCGCGCTAATGCCCCGTCAGGTTGTGTGTAAGGGGTTTACGATGAAACATCATGTCGATGTGCACGTCGGGCAACGTATCCGTCAGCGGCGTTGGGCGATCGGCATGACGCAGCAACAGCTGGCCGATGCGGTCGGAATCAAGTTCCAGCAGATCCAGAAATACGAGACCGGGATGAACCGGGTCTCGGCCTCGCGGCTGTGGGATATCGCCGTCGCGATGGAGGTGCCGGTCGCGCATTTCTTCGAGGGGCTGGACGGGCAGGCACAGGCGGCCGAGACCGACCCGCTGGCCGCGAAAGAGGCGTTGCAGCTGGTGCGCGCCTATTACACCATCCCCGAGGCGCAGCGCCGCCAGCTGTTCGAACTGGCCCGCGTGCTGTCCGAGGCCGTCTGACCGGGCCTCATCCGCATCCGCACCCTGCTGCCACCCGCCGCGAACGGCTGGCTCCCCGGTGGCGGCGGCGCTAGTCTGGCCCCAGACGCGTTGCAGCAGGGTCCGACCATGCAGATTTCCCAGCCCGCTTTGCCGGCATCGCCTCAGGGTGCTGCCGCCCCCCCGGACATCGGGGCGATCCGCGCCACCGCTGCGGCGCTGGCCGATGCCGCGCGGGCTGAAACCCTGCGCCATTTCCGTCGCCGCGATCTGCCTGCCGACAACAAGGCCGGCGCGGGTTTCGACCCCGTGACCGAGGCCGACCGCAGCGCCGAACGGATCATGCGCGAGATCCTGGCCCGGCAACGGCCCGACGACGCCATCCTGGGCGAGGAATACGGCCTGCGGCAAGGGCGCAGCGGGCTGACCTGGGTGCTTGACCCGGTGGACGGCACGCGGTCCTTCATGTGCGGTGCGCCGACCTGGGGGGTGCTGATCGGGGTGACGGACGCGCGCGGCCCGATTTACGGGCTGATCGACCAACCCTGGACCGGCGAGCGGTTCGAGGGCGGCGCCGGCCTTGCCCGGCTGAGCGCACCGCAGGGCGACAGCCCGCTTGCGGTGCGCCGCAACCGGCCGCTGGCCGAGGCCACGCTGCTGACCACCTATCCCGATCTGGGCACCGCCCCGGAAACCGCCGCCTTTGGCCGCCTGTCCGCACAGGTGCGGCTGACCCGCTATGGGCTGGACTGCTATGCCTATGCGCTGCTGGCGCTGGGGCAGGTCGATCTGGTGGTCGAGGCGGGGTTGCGGCCCCACGACATCGTGGCCCCGATCGCGGTGATCCGGGCCGCGGGCGGCATCGTCACCGACTGGCAGGGCGGTCCCGCCCATCACGGCGGGCAGGTGATCGCCGCCGCCACGCCCGCGCTGCACCGCGCGGCGCTGGCGCTGCTGGCGGGCTAGGCGGCCGGCCTTGGCGCGGCGGTTGCGCGCTTAACGTCCGCTTGCGGTTGCCGTGTCCCGACGCCGGGCATAATGTCGCGATTCGACAACAAGGTGCCGCAGTGCGGCCGACAAGCAAGGCAGGTGACTCATGTCCGAAATCCGCACCGACCCCGAGGGAACCCAGGACGAATTGGTTCCCGGCCATGGTCTGGTTGCGGAAATCGCCGAAGCGGTCGATGCCGATGACGCGCAGCGGGTGAACGCGCTGCTGGAACCCGTCCACGGTGCCGACATCGCCGACCTGATCGAGCAGCTGACCCCGCAGCGCCGCGCCCGCTTCGTTCGGCTGTATTCCGGGGAATTCGACGCCGAAATCCTGGCCGAGATCGACGAATCGATCCGCGAGCAGGTGATCGAGCAGCTGCCCGCCGAGGTGCTGGCCGAGGCCGTCCGCGACATGGACAGCGACGATGTCGTCGATCTGGTCGAGGATCTCGAAGGCCCGGAACGCGAAGTCGTGCTGGCCGCGCTGGACGAATCGGACCGGATCGCGGTCGAGCAATCGCTGAATTATCCCGAACACTCGGCCGGGCGGCTGATGCAGTCCGAGGTGGTGACCGCCCCCGAACACTGGACCGTGGGCGAGACCATCGACTTTCTGCGCGCCGAGGACTGGCTGCCCGACCAGTTCTATCACGTGGTGCTGGTCGATCCCAAGCGCCATCCGGTCGGCCATGTCACGCTGGGGCGGCTGCTGTCGTCGCAGCGCGAAACAAAGCTGGCCGACATCACCGAGGACAGTTTCCGCACCATCGGCGTGCTCGAGGACGAAGGCGACGTGGCCTATGTCTTCAACCAGTATCACATCATCTCGACCCCGGTGGTGGACGCCGACGGGCGGCTGGTCGGCGTCATCACCATCGACGACGCCATGAACGTGCTGGACGAGGAACACGAAGAGGACGTGCTGCGCCTGGCCGGCGTCGGCGAGGACAGCCACGTCAGCGACACCGCCATGCAGACCGCGCGCCAGCGCCTGCCGTGGCTGGTGGCCAACCTGTTCACCGCCTCGCTGTCGGCCATGGTGATCTCGCTGTTTGAAAACACCATCGCGGCGCTGGTGACGCTGGCGGCGCTGATGCCGATCGTCGCCTCGACCGGGGGCATCGCCGGCACGCAGTCGCTGGCGGTGGCGGTGCGGGGGCTGGCGACGCGCGACCTGAACAAGGGCAACGCGCGCCGCGTGGTGGTGCGCGAGCTGTTTGCCGGGTTGCTGAACGGGCTGGGGCTGGCGGCGCTGCTGTTTGCGGGCGGCTTTGTGCTGTTCGGCGACCCGCTGCTGGGCATGGTGCTGGCCGGGGCCATGATGATGAACCAGATCGTCGCGGCGCTGGCGGGGGTGCTGATCCCGCTGCTGCTGCGCCGGCTGGGGCTGGACCCGGCGCTGGCCTCGGGCACTTTCGTCACCACGCTGACCGATGTGATGGGGTTTTTCGTGTTCCTGGGCCTGGCCACATGGGTGCTGCTGTGAGCGGGTCCGGGTCCGGGTCCGGGTCCGGCTCGTCCGAAACCGAACGCGCCGCCGCCAAGGCCGCGCTGCGGCGCGCGGCGCTGGCGGCGCGGGCGGCGGGCGGCGATCAGGCGGCGCTGGAACGCAACCTGCGGGCGGCGCTGGCCTCGCATGCCGGGCAGGTGCTGGCGGGGTATTGGTCGATGCAGGGCGAACCCGATCCCCGCCCGGCGATGCAGGTCCACGACGGCCCCTTGTGCCTGCCGGTGGTGCCGGGACGCGACGTGCCGCTGATCTTTCGCCGGTGGCGCGGCGAGGCGCTGGCGCCCGGCCCGCTGGGGACCAGCCAGCCCCCCGATTCGCTGCCCGAGATCCTGCCCGAGGTGCTGATCGTGCCGATGCTGGCCTTTGATTCGGGGCTGCACCGGCTGGGCTATGGCGGCGGCTATTACGACCGCACCCTGGAAATGCTGCGCGCCATCGGCCCCGTGACCGCCATCGGCCTGGCCTGGCAGGTCCAGCGCGTCGATTCCCTGCCGGTCGGCCCTTTCGATCAAAGACTGGACCTGCTGGTCACCGATACCGAAATCCTGCGCCCCGCGGTGTGACAAGCCTGCGACAGCGGTCTTGCGGGTCGGGCGGGGCGCAAGGGCGCGCGACTCTGGGGACAGGCTGTGGAAAACCCGTGAGCAGGGCGCCGCAACCGCCCGCCTCCGTTGCAGAATCCAGCCCTGGACCGGGTTTCGTTAACCTTTTTTAAGATGCGGTCGCGGCCTGAGGCCGGATCAACCCGGCTGATTTTGTCAACCGCAAGCTGCGCCGGTCAGAAAAATAAAATGCTTGAAACCGAACCGCGCACGCCGCAGTTAGTGTAAGCCCGGCGGGACGACCACTAGATATGGTGGAACGCCACGGCAACAACCTAAGAACATCGCGCCGGGCAGATCGTTCTGCCCGCCCTCGGGGTGATCCCTCGGGCAATGGCGCACGGGATCGCGGCATTTCGGCCGCAGCAGAAAAAACGGGGCAGGGACCATGAAGATCGAACGGCGCTTCACCACGGCGGAAGACGGGGCCTACGGCGGGATTTCCTTTGCCACCACCACCTCGGAAATCCGCAACCCGGATGGGACCGTGGTGTTCCGCAACGACAACGTGGAAGTCCCCGAAAGCTGGAGCCAGGTCGCATCCGACGTGATCGCGCAGAAATATTTCCGCAAGGCCGGGGTGCCGGCGCGGCTCAAGCCGGTCAAGGAAAAGGGCGTGCCGGAATTCCTGTGGCGCTCGGTCCCCGACGAGGCCGCACTGGCCAAACTGCCCGAGGCCGAGCGTTTCGTGGGCGAGACCTCGGCCCGGCAGGTGTTCGACCGTCTGGCCGGCGCCTGGGCCTATTGGGGCTGGAAGGGCGGCTATTTCACCGCCGAATCCGACGCCAGCGCCTATTTCGACGAAATGCGCCACATGCTGGCCCGGCAGATGGGGGCGCCGAACAGCCCGCAGTGGTTCAACACCGGGCTGCACTGGGCCTACGGCATCGACGGGCCCAGCCAGGGGCATTTCTATGTCGATTACCAGACCGGCAAGCTGGTCAAGTCCGACAGCGCCTATGAACACCCCCAGCCGCACGCGTGCTTCATCCAGTCCGTCGCCGACGATCTGGTGAACGAGGGCGGGATCATGGACCTGTGGGTGCGCGAGGCGCGGCTGTTCAAATACGGCTCGGGCACCGGCACCAATTTTTCCAGCCTGCGGGGCGAGGGCGAAAACCTCTCGGGCGGGGGGCGTTCCAGCGGGCTGATGGGGTTCCTCAAGATCGGCGACCGCGCGGCGGGGTCGATCAAGTCGGGCGGCACCACGCGGCGGGCCGCCAAGATGGTGATCTGCGACATGGATCACCCCGATATCGAGCAGTTCATCAACTGGAAGGTGATCGAGGAACAAAAGGTCGCCAGCCTCGTCGCCGGCTCGAAACAGCACGAAGCCAAGCTGAACGAGATCTTTGCCGCGATCCGGCAGTGGGATGGTCTGGCTGAGGGCGCGACCGACCCCGCGCAGAACCCGGCGCTGAAAACCGCGATCCGCAGCGCCAAGCGCGCGATGATCCCGGAAACCTATATCAACCGGGTTCTGCAATACGCCCGACAAGGCTTTGATTCCATCGAGTTTCCGACCTACGACACCGATTGGGATTCCGAGGCTTACGCCAGCGTCTCGGGTCAGAACTCGAACAACTCGGTCCGTGTCACCGACGCCTTTCTGCGCGCCGTGCGCGAGGATGCCGATTGGGAACTGATCCGCCGCACCGACGGCAAGGTGGCGAAAACCGTCAAGGCGCGCGAGCTGTGGGACCAGATCGGCCACGCCGCATGGGCCTGCGCCGACCCCGGCATCCAGTTCCACGACACGGTGAACGCGTGGCACACCTGCCCGGCGGACGGGCCGATCCGCGGCTCGAACCCGTGTTCGGAATACATGTTCCTGGACGACACCGCCTGCAACCTCGCGTCGATGAACCTGCTGACCTTTCTGTCGGGGGACCGTTTCGATGCGGAATCCTATGTCCACGCCACGCGGCTGTGGACCGTCACGCTGGAAATCAGCGTGCTGATGGCGCAGTTCCCCAGCAAGGAAATCGCGCAGCGGTCCTATGACTTCCGTACGCTGGGACTGGGCTACGCCAATATCGGCGGGCTGCTGATGAACCTGGGCCTGCCCTATGACAGCGACAAGGGCCGGGCGCTGTGCGGGGCGCTGACCGCGCTGATGACCGGCGTCTCCTATGCGACCTCGGCCGAGATGGCGGGCGAGCTGGGGCCGTTCCCCGGCTACGAGCGCAACGCCGACGCCATGCTGCGGGTGATCCGCAACCACCGCGCCGCCGCCCACGGCACCGGCGCATATGAATCGGTGAACGTCGATCCGGTGGCGCTGGATGTGGCGAACTGCCCCGACATCCGCCTTGCGCAGATGGCGCAGGCCGCCTGGGACGAGGCGCTTTCGCTGGGGCAGGACCACGGGTTCCGCAACGCGCAGGTCTCGGTCATCGCGCCGACGGGCACCATCGGGCTGGTGATGGATTGCGACACCACCGGGATCGAACCGGATTTCGCGCTGGTCAAGTTCAAGAAACTGGCGGGTGGCGGCTATTTCAAGATCATCAACCAGTCGGTCCCCGCGGCGTTGGACACGCTGGGTTATTCCAGCAGCCAGATTCAGGAAATCGTCGCTTACGCCGTCGGCCACGCCAGTCTTGGCAACTGCCCCGGCATCAACCACGCAGCGCTGGTCGGCCACGGCTTCGGCCCGCGCGAACTGGAAAAGGTGGATGCGGCGCTGGCCTCGGCCTTTGACATCCGCTTTGTCTTCAACCAGTGGACGCTGGGCGAGGAATTCTGCAAGGGCACGCTGGGCATCCCGGCCGAGAAACTGGCCGATCCCGGTTTCGACCTGCTGCGCCACCTGGGCTTTACCCGCGCCCAGATCGACGCGGCCAACGACCACGTCTGCGGCAGCATGACGCTGGAGGGCGCGCCCTTTCTGCGGCCCGAACATTACGCGGTGTTCGACTGCGCCAATGCCTGCGGGAAAAAAGGCACGCGCTATCTGTCGGTGGAAAGCCATATCCGCATGATGGCGGCGGCGCAGTCGTTCATCTCGGGGGCGATTTCCAAGACGATCAACATGCCGAACTCGGCCTCGATCGCGGAAACGCTGGCGGCCTACGAGCTGTCCTGGTCGCTGGGGATCAAGGCCAACGCGCTGTACCGCGACGGCTCGAAGCTCAGCCAGCCGCTGGCCGCCGCGTTGGTCGAGGACGACGACGA
This sequence comes from Paracoccus alkenifer, assembly GCF_900108405.1. Lineage (GTDB taxonomy): Bacteria > Pseudomonadota > Alphaproteobacteria > Rhodobacterales > Rhodobacteraceae > Paracoccus > Paracoccus alkenifer. Next base: position 97,981 of record NZ_FNXG01000006.1, on the reverse strand, counting down.
GGCCGCCGAGGTTCTGGAAACCGGCAACACCCATGAAAAAGCCGCGGTGCTGGCCGAAAAGATCGTCGAGCGCATCATCGTCAAAGAGGCCGTGCGCTCGCACCGCGAAAAACTGCCCTCGCGCCGCAAGGGCTATACGCAAAAGGCGCTGATCGGCGGCCACAAGGTCTATCTGCGCACCGGCGAATACGACGACGGGTCTTTGGGCGAGATCTTCATCGACATGCACAAGGAGGGCGCGGGCTTTCGCGCCATGATGAACAATTTCGCCATCGCGGTGTCGGTCGGCCTGCAATACGGCGTCCCGCTGGAGGAATTCGTCGACGCCTTTACCTTTACCCGCTTTGAACCGGCGGGGATGGTGCAGGGCAACGACTCGATCAAGAACGCCACCTCGATCCTCGACTATATCTTCCGCGAGCTGGCGGTGTCCTATCTGGACCGCACCGATCTTGCGCATGTGAAACCCAATGGCGCCAGCTTTGACACGCTGGGCGGGGGCGTGGCCGAGGGCCGGCCCGAACTGTCGCCCGCGCCCGAGGGCGTGGCCTCGAAATCGGTGGAGCTGCTGCGCCAGATCAGCTCGACCGGTTATCTGCGCAAGCGCCTGCCGCAGGAACTGATGGTGCTGCAAGGGGGGGCCTCGACCGTGGCGGTGGCCTCGGGCATGGCGGAAACGCAGGCCAGCTTTGAAATCGGCGTCGCCAGCGCCACCGTGACGCTGGACGCCCGCGCCAAGGCAAGGATGCAGGGATATGAGGGCGACCCCTGCGGCGAATGCGGCAATTACACGCTGGTGCGCAACGGCACCTGCATGAAATGCAACACCTGCGGCGGCACCAGCGGCTGTAGCTGACACTGAAAGCAGGCCGGGCCACGCGCCCGGCCTAGTCGTCTCTGGACCCCGAGGGGCGGGGAAACTGTCGAAGCAGATGATAACGCGCGGTGAAATCGCGGGAAAATCCAGGTAGCCGTCCGGGTTTCCGGGCGGCGACGGCTTTTGCGCCCGCGCGGCTGCGGCTAGGGTCGGGGGGAAAACAGCGACAGGGCCGACAAACCGGCCGGGGGACAGCAATGAACACCGACATCGAGATCGCCCGCGCCGCGCATAAGCGCCCGATTGCGGAAATCGCCGCCAAGCTGGGGATCGGCGCGCAGGACATCCTGCCTTACGGCCATGACAAGGCCAAGATTTCCCGCGACTTCATCGCCGGGCTGGCCGGCCGGCCGCAGGGCAGGCTGATCCTTGTCACCGCGATCAACCCGACCCCGGCGGGCGAGGGCAAGACCACCACCACCGTGGGTCTGGGCGATGCGCTGAACCGTCTGGGGGCAAAGGCCACGATCTGCATCCGCGAGGCCAGCCTTGGTCCCAATTTCGGGATGAAGGGCGGCGCGGCGGGCGGCGGCCGTGCGCAGGTGATCCCGATGGAGGACATGAACCTGCATTTCACCGGCGATTTCCACGCCATCACCAGCGCCCACAACCTGCTGTCGGCGATGCTGGACAATCACCTGCACTGGGGCAACGCGCTGGACATCGACCCGCGCCGGATCACCTGGCGGCGGGTGCTGGACATGAACGACCGGGTGCTGCGCGACGTGGTGCTGGGGCTGGGGCCGGGCAACGGGGTGCCGCGGGAATCGGGTTTCGACATCACCGTCGCGTCCGAGGTGATGGCGATCCTGTGCCTGTCGCGCGATCTGGACGACTTGCAGGACCGGCTGGGCCGCATCGTGGTGGCGCAGACCCGCGACGGCCGCCCCGTCACCGCCCGCGATCTACAGGCTGACGGCGCGATGACCGTGCTGCTGCGCGATGCGTTGCAGCCGAATCTGGTGCAGACGTTGGAAAACAACCCGGCGCTGGTCCACGGCGGCCCGTTTGCCAATATCGCGCATGGCTGCAACTCGGTCATCGCCACCACCACCGCGCTGCACCTGTCTGATTATGTGGTGACCGAGGCCGGTTTCGGCGCTGATCTGGGGGCGGAAAAATTCCTCAACATCAAATGCCGCAAGGCCGGGCTGACGCCCGCCGCGGTGGTGCTGGTGGCGACAGTGCGGGCGCTGAAGATGAACGGAGGCGTGGCGCGTTCCGATCTGGCGGTGGAAAACATCGGCGCGGTGCAGGCGGGGGCGGCGAACCTCAGCCGCCATATCCGCAACCTGCGCAAACACGGGCTGCCGCTGGTGGTCGCGATCAACCATTTCGCCACCGACACGCGGGCCGAAATCGCCGCGATCGAGGCCGCCGCCCGCGCGCTGGGGGTGCAGGCGATCACCGCCCGCCACTGGGAAATGGGCGGGGCAGGGGCCGAGGATCTGGCGCGCGAGGTGATGCGGCTGGCCGCTCAACCCCATGATTTCCGCCTGACCTATCCCGACGACATGCCCCTGCGCGACAAGATCGAAACCATCTGCACCCGCATCTACGGCGCCGAGGGCGCGCAATTCCCGCCCGCCGTGCTGGCCCGGCTGGAGGCATGGCAGGCGGAATACGGCAGTCTTCCGGTCTGCATGGCCAAGACCCAATACAGTTTTTCCGCCAACCCCGACTGGCTCGGCGCGCCCGAGGGGTTCACCATCCCCGTGCGCGAGGTGCGGCTGGCCGCGGGCGCCGGCTTTGTCGTGGCGATCTGCGGCGACATCATGACCATGCCCGGCCTGCCCCGCGACCCCGCCGCCAACCGCATCCGGCTGGGCGCAGGGGGCCATGTCGAGGGGCTGTTCTAGGCCATGCTGACAACCTTTGATCGCATCATCTCGGACCGCGGCTCGGTCTATGCGGTCTCGGGCGGGCCGGTGGCCGACCGCGCCGCCATCGACGCCGCGCTGGCGCAGCTGAAATCGGCGCGCCGCTTTGCCAAGGCCACCCACAACAGCTGGGCCGCGCTTGTGGCGGGCGAGGGGCTGAAATCCGACGACGGCGAATCCGGCGCGGGCGCAATCATCCTGCGGATGCTGGAAACCGAAGCGCTGGACAACCACCTGATCGTGGTCACCCGCTGGTATGGCGGCAAGCACCTGGGCGGCGACCGCTTTCGCCACGTCATCGGCGCGGTGCGCCATTATCTGGCGCATCGCCCGGGCTGACCGCCCGCCGGTCCCGCCGAGTTCCCGCACGCCGCGCATATCGCTCTGGACCTTGCAGTGCTTGTGGCCGCAGTATCGCCCGACAACAAGCGCGGCCTTGCGGTTTTCAGCACCGGCTGCGGTAACCAAGATGGACTCTGATGCGCTTTCTGGATTTTTCAAGCTGGCAGACCATCCTGACCTCGATCCTCGGCATCCTGCTGTTCAGCCTGATCGCCATGGGCATCAGGGTCATGATGATGCTGACCATCCAGCAGCGCCAGCAGCGGATGAACCGCCAGATCAACGAGCGCCTGCGTGTCCTGATCGCCGCCTACAAGGTGCTGGGCGGCTCGTTCACCGGGCGGCTGACCGTCGATCCCGCTCATCTGGGGCGCAGCCGCCGCCGCGCTGACCCCGACCCCGACGCTGCCTCGGCCGCCGCTGGTGACGTCCCGCAGGGGGAACCCGCGCCCGAAGACCTTGCCCTGATCGCGGTAGAGACCGGGGGCGGCACGGACCCCTCGGCGCCCCCGACCTTTGTTCTGGAACGCCGCGTGCAGATCCGCGACGCGGTCGAGGCCGCGCTGGCCGACATCCTGCTACTGGGCACCGAAACCCAGGTCGAGCTTGCCGCGCGGGCGGCCTCTGACATGGCTGCCGGAAGACCCATCCACACCGCCGAGCTGGTCGCGTCGCTGCGCGACTATATCCGCAAGGCGCTCGATCTGGAAAAAATCCCCGCGCGGGTCGCGATTCCCGCGCAAGGCCCGACACGGCCGGGATCCTCGGGCGGCCGCGGCGCGCGCAGCACCGGCGCAGGCGCCAGCAGCAGGGGCGCAGGCGGCGCAGGCGGCGGAGCGGGCATGGGAATGGGCATGGGCATGGGCATGGGGGCCGGACGCCGCCCCGACGATCCCCCTCCCTCGGCCTGAAACCGGGCATCCCCGCAAACCCGCCATCTATCACCGAAATTCCCGGATGATCGCGCGGTTCTGGTAGGCCCGGAGGGTGTGCGGTAGTCGAGGAATATCAGCAGCTTGCGCGGTAAACCGGCACTTGGGTGGTTTGAGTGTTTTCAATGGGTTACAGCCGGAATTGTAAACGCCGCCACCCCCCTTATCAGCCACGGCTGCACCGATGACATTGATGGACGTAGGACGAGATTAGCTGATTCCGAGATGGTGCTTTTGTGCCTCTCGCACCGTATCGACAAACACCTCCACAGCCTGAAGCAGCGCCTCCACAGCCTCAGCCAACTCAACTGGGCTGACGCTCCCAGAGATTATCGCGTCCCGATGTCGATAGATCAGCCCCCCAAGGATGATCGAGAGATCCCGCGCGGCCTGTCGTTCAACATCCGGGGCGTAGAGGTGGATTTTCTGGTAGAGCAGCCTAGCCTCTGCGGCCAGCGGGTGCGTCCGCCACATATCCACCTCATGCTCTTTCACCGTCGCGGCCTGCACATGCTCGGACAGATGCAAAACGACGCGCACAAAGTTCGCGTATGTTTCGCGCAAATATCTCCGGTGCTCGGTTTGCCGGTCCTCGCGCTTTTGCCGACGACTGAATGAGGTGGCGACAAGGATTGCCGTCAGCGCCGCCACAATCGACGGACCAATGGATTTCGCTAGATCCAGCATCGAGGTTCCTTAAACAACTTAAAATACCCACCTTTTATGCCCCAGAGCTTGGCAGTCAATCCTCGCCGATCACGTCACACCGCCGCGATGCAGAGGTCGGCGAGGCAAGTGATCATTGCGGCCACTGTAACAGGGGAACGCTAAAGTTGAAAATGGATGAATGCCGCCACAATAACCACGCAGAATAATAGCATAGTTCATGGGTTTTATCCAGTTTGAATAGCTGTGATGGCGTAAGAGCGTGTGTAAAGGCGATAGATGCGGAAAACAGCTGCGCTAGCTTATGATGTCATCTTCTTCTTCTGGAAAACAGCTGCTTATCGCGTGGCGCTCTGTTAGCCAGTAGTTATGAACTAGTGGCCCCACTCTCGGAATGCATTTTTCCTGGTACCATTCGTGCACTTCCCCGGACTTGTCCCGCCTTCTTCCTTTCTCAAAAATGTCTCTATACCTGCGAGGCGAAATGCCCTCAAAGTGATGAAGCTCAACTTTTTTAGTGCCGTCTTCGTTCCTGGCGCCTATGGCGTCAGGGTACAGAAGCTCTGCTCGACTCTTTGGGTATGGTTCAATAAAAACAATTCTGTTTATTCCAGATGAAATTATGTGCTTGGCGCAGTTGTGGCAAGGATATGTGGTGACAAATAACGTTGCGCCCTTCACGCTACGGCCTAGGCGTGCTGCATCTGTTATGGCGGCCATTTCTGCGTGAACCATTCTCCCATACTCTGTAATTTCTCCAATTAAAGATTTCAGGATTGCATTCTTTGTATCAGGGTCTGCTAATATATTTTCAGGTGTCAGGCCTTCCCGGAGGGCGCCTTCTCTTTTAAGAGTGCGTAGGAAGTCGAATATTATTCTGTTGGTCTCTTCCTTATTAGCCTCGCCTTTGCGGTCGATGTCGCGACTCTTTTGGGCGTCCTCATCCCAGTAAATTCCGCCCTCAGGTTTCGGGACATCGTTGCACCCTACAGAAATGATGTCTCCCTCCTTTGTTAGGAGAGCTGCGCCTACCTGCCGAGACAGGTCCACAGATCGAAGAGACGCCGCTTTCGCCATATATGTACCAAACTCGTCCTTCGTCGGGGAAATATTGTTTTTCCCGAACAGCGCGTCAATAAATCTATGACACATGGCCACGGCAGAGTTCTCACTTTCGGAGTTTATAAATACATCTCCAAGGTGAAATATTTCCGTTAGTTTTTGCCCGTAATCATTGTCGCCTTGTTCGTGAGAAGGCAGGGCGTCTTGTTCATTTTCGTCAATTTGAATTAGCTGCCGTGCCTCTGCTTCACACTCGTCGTTTGATTTTCCATGAATTTCGCGGCGAATGCGGTCGGCTAATAATTTAAGGCGACCTGCCCTGCTGTGGGTAATTGAAATTTGAATAAATAGATGCCCATAGGTTTTGCGCAAAAGTTCTACTTCTTCCGGCCTCTTTAGTTGTCTGACAATATATGCGGTCCCATCGACAGGGACTTCATACACACCGCCATCAACAGGGGTTTCTTCCGGCGCTGCAATGTTTTCCGAGGTTTTGCTGGTTACATTTTTTCGATGTTGCCTTATTTGCCTAATAATCTCACCGGCAAATACTGAATTATTTCCATAAAGCTTGCGAACTGAGTTCCCCGCCTCGATTTTTTCTTGAAGCGAAGTGGGGGCGGTAATTGACTTGCCCTTCAGTTCAAGAAGCGCTGGCATTGCATCGGAAACACGGATGTTCACAGGTTGGTAGTCAACCCTTTTCAGTGCTCGTGAAAGCGCATTCTCTACGGCGATTATATCGCAGCCAATGGGGCCAACTAGGCCAAAAATCAACTCGGGCTTTAATGGACTCGATGTTGGCAAAGCGGGCCTCGCTAGTGTAGGAAGCGCGTCGAATCGCCGACCGGGACACATGTGACTTGCTTCGATTCAGCAGTTGATTCACAGTAACATAAACTCTAGCGGAGGATTGACGATGGAGGGTGATGTGGTCAAGACCGTCCAGCAGGCGCCACAGCAGGTGTCGACGAGGGTGGCGAACGAGCAAGATATCAAGCAGCAGCTAAGATTGGTTCGCGAGAGCATCCGGAACGAACCTAAAGGTACAAGTGCGTACCTTGCGGGGCACTTTATCCACGCAAGATGATGGACTTATCGCCTTAATTTGATTTGGTGTCGCGGGTTAAGCAGTTCGCTCATATACATCACTCACAACCCGCGCGAAGCTGATCCAGCACCAGCAGCCCCGCCCGCTGCGCCTGCGGGCCGCCATCGGTCGGCAGCGCGGCAGCCAGCCCAGCCATGGACTTCGAGTCCCCACACAGCCACAAGTGATTTGCCCGAACGGAAGCCGGGCCGTGCCGTTGCAGGAATCCCTTTGACCGCTCAGCGCCGCCACGCTTTGAACCAGACTGTCAGGGTGCTCTTCACCCTGCTGTTGGTGCTTGGCTTCACGCTCTGCAGCGCTCATCGACCAGTAGATGGCTTCCTGGACGGCCCGCGCTCGATCTCTGCGTTCAGTTACAGCAGCCCGGCAGGATTGCGGAACCAGGCCGAAGCGCCAGCATCGGCGCACCCCCAGGATATAGGGCTGCCGCCCGGACAGCGGCACGCGATCGCTCGCCCCTCGGCAGCCGCCCAGGTGCTGGTCGCGACGGTTTGGACGCCGCCTGGATCTGAGCGCCACCATAGCAACCGACAGGCGCGCGGACCGCCGCTGCTCTGACCATGGAAGCCTCTGCACGTCTCGCGACATCGCGAGCGTCGTGAAATCTTTCATCTCAGGGACACGACATGAAGCCTGACGAAGATCAGCCGCCTCGGGGCGCGCGAAAGAGTGATTCCAAGAAGGTCCTCCTGAACTGGATCGCCTTGATAGCTGGAATACTGGCCGTAGCTGGCCTTGCCGCGCTGCTTTAAGCAGACCGGCATCTGCCGTCGTCGAGGTCGGCAACCCGACCTCGACTGCCGACGGCTATCCCTGCACGGTGACCGCCTCCAGCCCCAGTCGGCGCAGCTCCTCAGCCAGCCGATCCCGACCGAGTGCCGCGTCCAGCCGCTCTTGGAGCCGGGCGCGGATCATGTCCTCGATGGCGGCCTGCGTTGGCGCCAGGCGTCGGACCACCCCCGGCATCTTGTCCAGCACCCCGCGCGCTGCACCCGAGATAGCCGCATCGGTCACGGCGGCTGCGGGGTTGCGGCGGACAGCGGCGAACAGCAGCGTCGCCACGGTATCGACGGCGTGATAGACCGCCTGCCGGTCCACCGCCTCGACGCGGCGGCGCAGGAAGCCGGGCAGGCCGGAGGCGATGACGCCGATGACCGAGACGACACCCCAAACCAGCAGGTCCACGATGATCGGCTGAAGGATGCTCTGGATGATGGTCATGTCAGCCTCCGAAAAAGATGATTGCGATGATTGCGAGGGCGATCCCAACCGCGACGATGGCGCCTGCGGCGACGGGTTTGGCCGGTGCCGGGGGCTGCCCGGGCGACGGGCGCGGGCCGACGGGGGCGGGGGTGGCGGCCGCATCATGGCGGGCCTTGGCTTGCGCCAGCGCAGCGCGGACCTCTGCCACCGTGGCGTGGGCCTTGTTCAACCCGTCGCCGGCGTAATAGGACTGCCCGGCGAGGATCTGTCGCGACGCGCCCCTCATGGCGCTTGGCACCGGCAGGCTGGCCCATTCCTTGGCCAGCGACAGCACCATCGCATCCTGCGTGATCGCGCCGTCCAGATAGCCCTTGATGCCGCGGCCGCGCAGCAGGTGCATGGCCAGCTCGTCCTGCGTCGCCCGGTCATACAGGCGCGCGGTGTTCATGCGCAGCGCCGAAACCGAGGCCTCGAGCGTCTTGCGAATGATCTGGTATTTCCCCGCGGCCGAGGATGCGGCGCCCGCCGCGACGACCTGCTTTTGCCAGGCGATCACCTGCGCGATGGTCATGGCGGTCAGCTTGACCGGGCGTTGCGCCTTGGGGATGCCGCCATAGACGACATCGTAATCGCCGCGGCTCTCGTATTTGCCGATCAGGTCGAGGATCGGCTGCATGTGATGGATGGTGATGTCCATGTGTCCCTCGAAAATGCAAAAGCCCCGCGCGATGGCGGGGCGAATGTTAGACGGATGTTAGACGGGTCAGCGGCCGGTGCGGGTCTCGCTGACCTCGGCATAGATCCGGTCCAGCGTCAGCTTGATGCCGGATAGCGTCTCGTCGATGCGCGCAAACTGCACCGCGTGCGCGTGCGCGTTGGCCTCGATGTCGCGCAGCCGGGCCTCGTGCCGGTCCAAGTGGGCGCTGTGATCCTTGCTGCGCAGGTCGAGCCATCGCGACCACCAGATGATCGCGACGATGGCCATGATCTGGGTCCAGCCGTTGCGGATCAGCTGGGCCAGGTCGAAATCGGTCATCAGCCCAGATCCTCGGTGATCTGCACCAGCAGATAGCCGGCGTTCGGGAACGTCTCGACTGCGCCGTCCAAGTGGGTCACCTCGAATTCCGCCCGCCGCAGACCAGTGCGGTCCGTGTCACCCGGTTGCCAGTCGTATTGCACCACGGGCGGGCTGGGGCTGATGATCTGCGCCGGCAGTCGCGCGCCGCCGTCCATGACCAGCACCACGCTGGCCCCGGTCAGGTCCACGGTTTCGGGCAGCAGCGCATAGCGCAGGGCCGGGGCGGTATCGCCCCGCTTGATGGTAAATGTCGCCATGTCAGGGCCTCTGGATAGTGCCGGATCGGATGGATGGTGCCAGGGTGCCGCCCTGCGGATCGCCGGGATAGGCGTAGCGCGATGTCTGCGACCACAGCCGCATGATGATGCTGGCCATGTCTGGCGCGTCGCTGGCAGACAGCGTTGCACCGATGCGGACGGCAACCGACAGGCGCGCGCTGTCCGGGGCGTCACCCGCGGCAAGCCCTGCGCGGATCGGCACGGCGGCTTGGATCGCGGCCTGATCCGGCGCGTCCGATGCCGCCACGCGCGCCATGATTGCGGGCCAGCCGGTGCCGGCGATGATCCGGGCGATGTCGGGCGCGTCGCTGGCAGACAGCGTTGCACCGATGCGGACGGCCAGCGACATGGCGGCGGTGTCCGGGGCGTCGGATGCAGCGATGCGGGCCATGATGGCGGGCCAGCCGACGGTTGCCCTGATCGCCGGACGGTCCGGCGCATCCGCCGCGGCGAGGCTCGCCCGGACGGGCACCGTGGCGCTGATGCTGGCGCTGTCTGGCGCATCTGCGGCCGCCATGGACGCAGCGATGGCCGGCCAGCGGACCGAGGCGGTGATGCGCGCGGTATCGGGCGCGTCGGAGGCAGCAAGCGCCATCGTGATCGGCGGATCGCCCTGCGACTGCACCCTTTCGGCCGCATAGACTTCGAGCGCCGCGACCTCCTGTGGCGTAAAATCCGCGCCGATCTTGATCACCACGTCGCGCCAGCGCAGACCGCCGGGCGCCAGATTGCTGCCGCCGCCGATGATGAAATTTGTCCCGGACCGGGCCGCATTGCGACTTGGATCAGTTAACGCTGCGCCGCCCAGATCGACGCCGTTGTGGCGCAGCGAATATCCGGAGATTGCCGTCGTGCCGGCTGCCGCAGTCCAGCAAAATGTCTCTGGCCCGGCCGCTGCCGGAACAGGCCAGGTGGCAGTGCGGGTGGTGTTATTCGTGGTGCGGAACAGGCCGTCGCCGTGGAAGTTGAGGTGCTGATTATCGTTCAGGACAGCCGAGGCAACGCCGTTGTAAATGGCAGTGCCAGCCGGACGCGACCCGTCCGCGAGCACCCAGACAGCAAGCCCGGCCGAGGCCGACCACGCCGAGTGGGTGCCGCTGAGCACGCCCGCCGCGCAGTCCATCCACTCGACACCGGCAACAGTAGCCCTCGCCAGCGCCCCGGTCAGGTCCAGCGGCATCGACAGGCCGTGCGCTGTGTCCACGCCTGCCGTGGTCACATCCTCTTGGCGGTAATGCCAGAAATCTCCGGCGACGAGCGGGAAGCCGCCATTTACCCACGTCGCCAACAGCGCGCGCTCGGCCTCGGTCGGGACGCGGTCGTAAAAGGCCATCCGATGAATGGTCCCGGTCGCCCGATCCATCGGGGTGCCGTCATTGAGGCGATACCCGATGAACAGATGCGAGGATGCGGCAACGTCTTGGTTTGGCAGATCGTTGTTAACAAACCCGAACGGCTGGTGGTCGATAAAATCGGTCCCGGCAGTGCTGAACCAGAACTCCCAGAGGTGGTTGGCCGTTGCGCTGATAGCCGGGGCCTCGCCAATGACCTGATTCGGCCAGCCCGGTGCCGCCATCAGGCCGTAGAGCCCGTCCCAGCGCTCCGCCTGGAACGTGTTTTGCTCGTGGAAATTGTCGTCGGGATTGCCGACCCGGAAAATCACCCCCTCGCTGCCCGCTGTCTGCGCGGACACCACGCAATAAAGCGGTCCCGCTGCCCGAGGCATCGGGATTGCCGGCACAATGGGGCCGGACGCCGCAAAATCAATCGCGACGTCCGTTGACCACAGCAACCCGGCCGTGATGGGCGGCGACATCGGATCAGCCGTCCGTCAGCGTGGCGTTGGAGATAACGATGTCCTGGCCGGCGTTGATGTTGGTGTTTTGCAGCTCGACATCCGCGCCGCTGTCGCCCAGCCCCACGGTCATGCCGGTTGCCACGTCCGCATCGCTGCTGTTGCGGATGCGGGCGGCCGCCGCGGTGCCGCTGGCGGTGGCCGCTGCGGTGGCATTCGTAAACCCCAGCGTCCAGACGCCATCTGCCACGGTGCCCCCGGTCGCCGAAAGCGTATGGCTGGACAGCACGACGCCGCCCGCGTCCAGCAGTTGCAGCGCGCCGCCGGCACAGGCGTCACGGGTGGCGGTCATCCGGGTGGTGCGCAGCGCGCTGGTGTAGTTCACGGCCATGATGGGCCTCCATTGCAAAAAGCCCGGCGGATTGCCGGGCGAGGATGCACATTTATTTGTGCGCTGGTGATTGACGATCAGGATGCTTATGTGTATATAAATACACATACAGCAGAGGGGCGACAGGGTTGGAAACGAATTCCCGAAAGCTCCTGAAGGTTCTGAAAGACGCAGGTTTCGAAGAGGTGTCCAAGCGCGGATCGCACCTCAAGCTTCGGAAAGGGGATCGTGTCGTGATCCTGCCGCACCCGAAAAAAGACCTGCCTGCCGGAACCGTCAGGAGCATCTATCAGCAGGCCGGGCTGCTTTAGCCCGCTCACGCTCGCCTCTCTGCAACCACGTGAAGCCAGGATGTGCATCATGCGTTACTACACCGCAGTCGTTCACAAGGATGAAGACAGCGCCTATGGCCTGACCTTCCCCGATCTTCCCGGCTGCTTTGCCGCAGCCGACAGCTGGAATGACATTCCCGTCGCGGCCGCCGAGGCGCTCGACCTCTGGTTCGAGGATCAGCCGGATGTGGAGCCGTCACCCTTGGATGCCGTCCGCAAACAGCCGGAGGTGGCCGTGGCGATCGGGCAGGGGGCGGTCCTGATGTCGGTGCCGTATATTCCGGCGGATACCGCACTGGCCCGGGTCAACATCTCGATCGAACGCGGGTTGCTGCGCGCGATTGATGAGACCGCGCGCGCCCGGGGCATGACCCGGTCATCGTTCCTCGCCTCGTCCGCCCGTCGGGAGCTGACCGGCAGCGTTTGACACCGGGCTGTTGAGCGTCAGGCGGCGCTGATCTGAATCGTGGTTGCCGACCGCATGCGCGCGGAACAGTCCGGGCAGAAGCAGAGCGGCGACTGCCGCTGCTCGGACAGGCTGACGTCAAGCCAGAGGTGGCCGGTCATCCATCCCGCGACAGCAACGCCATCGGCGCGGTCTGTCGCCTCGGTTACGCCGCAGCGGTCGCAGGCGCAGATGGTCTGATGGGATTCGTTGTCGAGATAGATCATCACGCCCCGCTCGGGCAGAATTGCGCCCAGAATTTGACCAGCTTTTCGGCCTCGATCCGCGACACGCCATAGGGGCCGGATAGCGATTTTCCCCGCATGTCACGATAATGCGCCTCGGACGCCGCCAGGTAATCACAAGCCTGCTGTTCGGTCACTTCCTGCCCGGCATAGGGGTAAAGAGATTTGGTCGGGTATTTGGGCGCATCCGTTCCAGAAGAGCCACAGGCCGCAAGGGCAGCGATTGCAAAAAGTGCGAGAACCTTTCTCACTGACATTGTCCTCTAATTGGAAAAACGTGCGGTCACGATGAAGTTATCCGCAGGCGGAAAGGCCGGCAAGCCATCCTCGGCATAAGGATCGAAAACGCGCTCGCTGAATGTGGCTGACCAGACACCCCCGCTTTGCGACAGCGACACACCGGTTTCGCAGTATCGGCTTGTAATTCCCCCAGCGGGATATTGCGAGGTGCTGCCAACCACCGCGATATGCGTGGCGTCCGCGGGCAGGACCAACGGCTGTGCGCCCTTGGCCTGCGTGTCCACGCTCTTGATTGCCATAAGCGTATCGTCTGCCGTGAAAAGCCGCACCCCGTCTGGTCCGTAAACCTCCATGCCGAACGCCCCCTGCGACGGCGGCGAGACGCCGAACGAGCTGACGCGGTATGCGATATTCGGGCGGGGATCGTTGAACAACATGATAGCCGCCCGACCGTTGCTTGGCACCACGTAGGTTTTCAGGAACGGAAAGGGCTCCAATGCAACGAATACGAAGTGCGGACCGATGGCAGGTAACCCAGGAAGTGCATCTGCCCCGAAATATCGCCACAACGTGCTATTCGGGATTGCGTCGGAACCTGCCGCCGCGCGCAGTGTGGTCGTCCCCGATCCGATAAGTTTCATGGGGATGAAATTATCGTCCAGGATCACCTGTCCGACAGAATTGAGAACCTGAAATCCGAAGCTCATGCCTGCCTCGAAAAATAGACCCTGAAGTCCTGCGTGGTCCCGCCGTATCGGACGCCGCCGACAATTATCGGCGGAACGCCGACCCACTGGACCGTTGTCTGGGTCCGCGTGATCGTCGGCGTGTATCCCTGACCGACAGGCAGAAACAGCAGCTTGTCCGTCGGAAGCACCTGCACAGGCAGAGCAACGGACCCGCTCAGTCCCAGACATTCCAGCGCCGCGATCAGGCGCACAGGGTTCGCCGCAGAGATGTCCACGAATCCCTGGGTGGTGTTAAGAGCGATGCCAAAGCTCACGACAGCATCCCTATCTTGACCCGCACCATATTCGCCGCATCGTAAATCAGGAGCTTGTCACTGTGGATCTCCTGCCGCGCCCCGCTCGTCGCGGTCCGCAGGACGCCGATAACTGCCGTGATCGCCGACAACTCGTTGACCGTCATCTTGTCGGTCGTGACCGCACCGGCGGCGATCTTGGATGTGATCACCGCCAGCGCGACCAGCGCGTCCGTGGTGACGGTGTTCGGGCCGACGCCGGCATAGACCTTGGTGGTCCATTCCAACTCAGTCTCGTCCCAGCGATACAGCGTCCCTTGCGGCACCAGCATCACGATCTGGTTGTCAAAATCGCCCTCGGCCGGCAGCACCTCGACCGTCGCGATACCGGCTTCGGCCGCGATGGCCTCGAACTGGTCGAGGATGTCCTGCGACAGATCCTCGATCTGGAAGGTGATATCCAGCGTCGTGACATCGTGCCATGCCGACCAGTCGGACACCGGCGTCAGGTCGGACAGCAGCCGCGCCCGGACCTCATAGGTGGTCAGCGGCAGCACGTCGCGCAGATACCAGCCGTGGGGCGCGGAATAGCGATAGCTCTCGTCGATGACGATGCTCGACACGGGGGTTTCCTCGACCCGCTGATAGGCTGACAGCGGGCCGATTTCGCGCTGGAAACCCCAGACCTCGATACCCCTTGTCGGATCACCTGCAAATGTTGCGGCGACGCCTGCGAACCGGGTCAGGCTCGTGCCCAGATACAGCGTCGATGTTCCCGTCGAGGCCGCAGTGAATGTGCCCCAGACCCGGAACCAGCCGCCGCCCACAGGCTCAATGCCGGCATCGACGACACCCGCACCGATCTGCATTTCCCCGGTGGACAAGTCGAAGCGGACATTCGCGTTCGCCCCCCAGTCGGCGGGGATGCCGCCGAGGAAGACGAAGGGACGACCAGCCTCGCGGACATAAATCGAGACGGTATGCTGCTCGCCCAGCTGGTGGGCGATGTTCTGGCGCAGACCGTGTTCGCCCGTGGCGGTGGTTTCGCGCAGGATCGTGGATGCCGATGATCCGTCCGGCGCCACGCCATAACCGGTGGTGGCGGTCAGGTTGACCTTGTTCCACGCCGCATTTTCAAAGCCCTCGGACCAGCGCAGCAGATTCCGGCGCTCGCCGCCGCCCTTGATCCGCGCCTGCACATGGATAGCGGTGACGCCGACCTCACCGGGATCACACTCGACCAGGATCGCCGCCCGGCGCGGCTGGCCGGCGCCGTCGCGGACGCTGGTCGCAGACACCGCAAATCCGGGCACGGGCTGGACATAGGGCAACGGGTTGACCGGCGGGGTAATCGTCACCGGGAATTCAAAGCCGCTATCCCAGTCGTAATCCCCCGGATCGGCCTCGCGCAGGCTGACCAGCACGTTCATGCCGCGGGTCTTGGCCACGCTTTCCACCAGGAACAGCTTGGCGGCATAGCCGTTGCGGGCGCTGGTCCAGGATACCATGTCCACGCCCGGCTCAAGCGCATAGGCATCGGGCGGCAGGTGGAACTGGTGCCGGCGCATCCGGCGATAATCCTGCAACTGCGAGCGTTGCAGCCGCTGCACCTGCTGCGCGTAGGGGGCGGCGGGATAGCTGATACCGGTCGGCAGATAGCGCCCGCCGTCCTCGGCCGTGGCCGCGGCGTCGATATATTCCGGGCTGTCCTTGGTGGCCCATTTCTCGGCCGGCTCGGGATAGGTGGCGCTGATCGCGTTATAGGTTTCCGCGACCGGCGCGAAGGGGCGGAACGACTGCCCCTCGGTGATGATGATGTCGTCGTCGGTCAGGGAAAACACCGCGGCGCCGGGCAGCCCGACGATGGGCTTGATCTGACCGCCGACCTCGGCAAAGCGCATGTTGGCCGCGCGACCGATTTCCTCGAGCACGTCGGCCGCGGCCATGTCCACACTGATCTCGATCCCGCAGCGCCATGCCGGCTCGGTGCCGCCGCCGGCCAGCGTCACCGGCGCATCGCACTCATTGGCCGCAGCGATCCATTCGGCCGAGGGCAGCCGCCAGGCCGGCAGGTTGCGTCCGCCGAACACCCATTCGCTGCCGAAATATACTCCCCGGATCAGGTTATAGGCGATCACCGCCGGGTTGCGCGAAGGCTGCCAGGTCGCGGGATTGTCCCACCGCTGCGGCCCGCTGCCGCCGTTGGTGCTGTCCAGCCGCAGGTCATACATGGCCAGCGGCGCGGGCTTGAGCAGATAGGCCGGATAGCTCTGCAAGGTGTCGCTGTCGTAGCGGGTGGTGATGACCGCATAGCTCTTGCCGCGCCCGACCATGGCCGAGCTCCAGGGATAATCCGCGTCACCGCCGAAGATCCGCACCAGGAACGGATCGGCGTCCAGCTGGGCCCCGTCCACCCACTTGACGTAGATGCGGTTACCGTCATCCCTGTAGTTCCGCAGCGGCCGCCCGACCAGCAGCCAGGTGGGGTTGCTGCCCGGCGCCATCTCCACCTGATCGGACACCGACCCCGGCGCAGCGGACGGGTTCAGCTTCCAGACCCGATCGTGGCTGTGAAATTCACCCGGCTCGTCATCGACCCACAGCCCCTCGAATCCCTGCGGCAGCGCGGACACCTCGATCACCTCGGTGATGTAACGGGTGTTTTTGCCCCATGAGCCCAGATATTTGCGCTTGCCCGCGGTGACGTAATCTCCGACCACGAACGACAACGGGTGATCATCGCCCAGTTGGACCTCGAACTGGACGTTGATCTCGGGTCGGCGCGGCTTGCCGGCGATGGCCTGGGCCAGCAGCGACAGCCCGGTGCTGACCGCCATCTGGACGACAAACCCCAACGCACCGCCGGCTGCAATGGTGCTGCCCACCCATGCGACCACGGCCGCGACAGGGCCGGCATGTGCGGGACCAGCCGCCAGCGCGAGCGCGGCGGCGATAGCGACGATTCTGTGCAAGGCTACTCTCCGACCCGGAATGCGCGGATCATGTCGGCGCGCGGGCGCCGGCCGTGACCGAGATCGGTCATCACGATCAGGCTGCTGGCGTCCACCACGCAGAATGCCTGCGCCAGCGGGCCGTCAGCTGACATCACACCCACGTCGCCGATCCGGGCCATGGCAGGCGGAATCTCGGGCAGGATGGTCGCCGCGAAATCGCCGGGCGTCTCGCAGCCAGCATCGCGCAGGATGCGCAGCGCCGCCGCCTGGCCGCGGTATTTGCCGCGATAACCGCGCGCCAGATCGACGCCCGTGATCGCCTCGATGGCGCCGGTGACCAGCCCCAGCGCGCAATCATGGCGGCCCCAAGCAAACGCCTCGCGCCGCTGGCGGTCCATTTCGGCCGCAAAGCGCGCGCGCCAGTTCGGCAGTCGGGTCAGCCTTTGAACCACTGGACTTTCCTCGAATGGATGATCGACGCGTATTCGGAAAACCGGTCCCCGGGCTGGCGCCGCTTCTGGTGGGCGTCCGAGGATTTTGCGGGATTGATCGCGGTCAGCATGGACATCAGCTCGGACCGAACGGACAGGGCGATGCCGCCGTCGCTGCCGACCGACGGCGTGGCGACCGGGGCCTCGTCCACGATCCCGACCCAGTCCAGGTCGGGCGGGCTGGTCAGGGCGCCGCCGATCAGGGTGGTCGAATGCAGCTCGCAATAGGCCAGCCGCACGTCGCGGACGCGCACCAGCTGCTGCACCGGGGCGGCGATCTGGCTCATGCTGACGGTGATCGGGTTGTCCGTCAGGTCAGCCACATACTGGATCCCGTCGACCGACAGATTGCAGCCGCCCAGATAAAGCCGCGAGGACGTGCCGCCCGCAGGGGTTTGGACGCTGACCGTGATGTCCTCGTCGCCGGTCCACAGCCCCAGCGGCTGCGCGCTGCCGTTGTCGCGGTCCCGAGCCTCGATCCAGAAGAACCACACCGGCCTGATCCCGCCATCCCGCGCGGCCTGCCGGGACAGCGCAAGGTTAGGGTGCTGGATCTTCATGGCTTTTGCAGGATCGAGAGGGATGCGCCCACCGCGATCTCGCCGTGGGGCAGGACGTAATTAAAGGGCTTGTAGCCGCCCGGCGGGATGAATGCCTTGAACCGTGGCCGCGCCAACTCGACCGCCGCGCCCGCGGTGATCGTCATCGGCAGGTGGGGGCGGATTTCGCGCTGCGCGATTGCGCCGGACCCGTTGGCCACGGCGCCCTCGGCGAACCGACCGAAATAGACCCGGCCGGGGCCATAGTCGATCGACAGGAAATCACCCGCCGTGATCACGAACCCTGCCGGCAGACCGGCGAGGGCGACCGCCCCTCGATCCGCGCTGATGCCCGACAGCGTGACGGCCGTCAGGCCGGCCGATCCGCCCGCCGGCCCCCTATAGGACGGGTCCGAAAACAGGAATGTCCCGGACGATCCGTTCAGCCCGTCGATCCGCGCATCGAGTTCGCGTGCCAGCGGTGCCGGCCGCGCAGCCAGCGCCACCTCGGCCGACCATAGCGGCGGCGCCAGCTCGGCGGTCCAGAACCTGCCGTCGCCACCGCCCGACTGCTCATCATGGCGCCGCAGCGTCATCACGACGCTGATCGCCCGCAGTCCGTCGCAGAAATCCGCCAGCGGGTAGGGATAGGTCAGGGCCATCAGCGCCTCCGAAGGATTAAGAACGCCGGGACTCGACATGAGCCCCGGCGCGGCCATCATCAGGTCACCACAACCAGAGATGATGGAGATTCGATTTGTTCCCAGATCCCGATCGGAAACTGAGCGCCACGCCAAACAGCCTCGTATCCATATCGCTCACCCCGGATGAGCAGAAAAATCCGGACCTGACGGGCCCTATAATGGCCGCGCTCGCATTGGCCGCAACGCTTTCAGCAGAGCGCTGCGATCAGGCTCTGAACTCGTCGGATTGGCGCGTTGAGGTTTACAAGCAGATTTGCGGGATGCTGATGAACAGCCCTGTAGAGGGGACAGGCGATGCTCGCGAGATTGGCACTCACCGCGCCTTGGCCGTCGCCGCACAGGCGCTTGGGATCAAGTCCTCGTAAAACGCCCACCCGTCACCGGCAAAAAACCTGCTGCCGGGTGGGCCGACCACTACCCGTATCGGGGTGCTGAAAGGCTGCACCACTTTCTTGTAGGCAGCGCGGCTCTCTATGGCGGATTGGATGGACAAAATCTCGGCGCTCAGGCGCGCGGCCAAGTTGCGATCATGGCCGGTATCCGACAACAGCCCGGCAAGACAAAGCCGAGCAGCCTGGACATCTGCCATCATTGCGTCAAATGCCTCCGCGGTCAGCGGGGGCTGTTCCCTCCTGTCGCTCATGGCCTTCTCCTTGGATTCGCGTTGATCTGCTGGACGCGGGCAGGCAGCGCCCGGTTGATTTCGGCCCCCATGCTGGCGGCCTCTCTCTGGGCGACTTCCTTGACGTAGAGGTTCCCGGTTTCATCAAAAGACGCCGTTATATGGATGCCCATGGCGCCACCCCCACCACCGCCGGCGAGCATCTGCTGCGTCTGCGCGGCCGTGAAATACCGGGCCGGGCCGGTTGCCTCGAGTTCGGGGCCGCGCTCGCCCACGATCCGCAGCCCGCCGACGTGATGGCCGCCTGTGGCAAATCGGGGCGTGCCGGACAGCGCGCCGCGCAGCGCCGTCGACAGCGAATCCATGCCCCGGACCGGGCTGAACATGCTGCCGAAAAACGATGCCAGCCCGCTGGACATCAGCTTTGAGGCCATGTCCTGCAGCATGCTGGCAAATGCCTGCTTGATCGAGGTGGTGCCGGCAATCACCCCCATCACCGCGTCGGTCACCTGGTCGGCCCATTCCTTTGCCTGGCGCTGCGCGTTCTTAGCCTCGTCCGCCAGTCCGCGCATGCCCTTGGCGGCTTTGTCCAGCGCCGAGGCTGCGCGACCGCCGGACCCACCGCCCTTTCCGGACCCCGAGCCGCCGACGCCTTCAAGCGCACCCGACAGATCGGCCACGTCATCAGCAGTTGAGGACGCGGCATTGCCCAGCCCCGCGACCAGCTCCTTGACTGCGCCCCAGGCCTCGTTCGGTTGAGCGCCAATACCCGACCACACCCCGGCGATGCCTTTCCAGACATCCGCGCTTTCGCGGTATTCGTCAGCCATATCGCGCAGGCTGCCCGCGACGCCGTCCGCGCTGAATATGTCAGTCTCAAACCCTTCCTTGAAGGCACCTGCAGCAGCCTCACCGACCTTTTTCATGCCGCCCACATATACGTTGGTCAGGCCCCTGAAATTGATCGACCCGGCGATGTTCGTCCCGCTCAAACCCAGCTTTTCACCCAGGGCCGAACCGGCAATAGAATTTGTGAATTTATCGATCAGCCCGGCGGCGCCCTTGAGCATCGCCTCGATCCCTTTGATCGTCGCGTTCGCGGCCTGATAGACAAGATCCCCGATCGCGTCGGGAAGGATACCCCAGATCGCCTTGATCGCCTCGAGCGCGCCGCGATAGGCGCCAACATAGCGGTTGACGCCCCAGACCACCCTTTCCACGGTCACCGCCATAGCATCCGCGATCGACGCCTTGATCCCGTCGCCAAAGGCCCGGAACTCTGCACCGGCGGCCTGCAGCTTGGCGGACCAGCGCGCCCATTCTTCCTTGGCTGCCGCCATCACCAGCGAAAACGCATTCCCGAAACCGCCGGCGGCGCGCGATAGGTCCAGGAACTTGCCGACAGCCATCCCGACGCCCACCACTAGCGCCGGGATGCCCAGCGACATCACCGCACCGCGCAGCACCCCCAGAGCGCCGGCGAGCGCCTTGCTGGCCGCACCAGCCAGCGCGCTGGCCCGCGAAGTCGCACCAAGCGCCATCTCAAGCGCCATCGCCTGCGAGATAGCCTGGCGCATGGCCGTAACCGCGGTGGTGCCGACTGAAACCGCATAGCGGGTGGCAAACACGGCGGCGGCCGCGGATGCGACCCCGACCATCTGGTTCATCACGCTGATGATCGTATCGCCGTTCTTCGAAATCCACGTCGTCGCAACGTCGAGACCATCGGCGACCCCAACCAAGGCCGTCGCCAGCACGCCGGAAGCGCCGGTTGTCAGGTCGAAAGTCCCGACCAGCGCCACCATGCTGTTGCGAATCAGCGTCACCCCGTCGCTGATTGTCGCTGGCATCTCTTCGGCCTCGTCACGCAATTCCTGCATGCGGACCAGAAGCGCGCGGGCAATCACATCCCCCGTGATCTTGCCCTGCTTGCCCAGATCGCGCAGGCCGCTGACGTTGGTGCCCAGCTCATCGGCCAGCGCCTGCGCCACCCGGCCGCCACGGGCCAGCACGGTGTTCAGGCCATCGCCCGAAAGCTTATTCGTCGCCATTGCCTTGGACAGCACATCCTGCACCTGCGCGGCGTGCTGGCCCTTGGCGCCGCCGATCACCAGCGCGTTGTTCAGCGCCTCGGTGTAATCCAACTGCTGCTGGGTGTCATACCCAAGGTCTTTCAATGCCTGGCTATTAGCAGCAAACGCATCTGTGGTCAGCGACAGCTCCGAATAGGATTGGCGCGCCATCTGCTGGATCCGTTGCATCACCTCGGGCGCACGGTCCATCGAACCGACTGCGTTCCCGACCCGCGACGACAGGTCCGACCACTGGTCTGCTGCCTGTCCGATGGCGCGGGCAGTGAAGGCCGCACCCAAGGTCGCACCCAGTCCCGCGGCCATCTTGGTCAGGCGACCGCTGAACCCGACAAGCGCCTTTTCTGATTTGCTCAGTCCACCTTGGAATTTCGAACCGTCAAGCCCGAGGTTGACCCGCAGGGCACCGATCACAGATGATGTCACTCAGCCCTCCAAACCAAGGATGCACAATGAGTTGGTTGATTATCGGCAGCAAGATTTTCGGAGGTCTGGCTGCATTATTCCTCGCCGCGACCATCTTCTCATCGAAGGGCCGCGGGCAGAATTTCAAAGCATCGCTCACTTCGGGCCTGCTGGCCTTGATGCTGGTTCTCGGTGGAGCGCTTTCCGACGCCGACAACGAGACCGGCGCAAGAGCGACGGCAGAGCGCAAGGACCGCTGCGGCGGCGACGATCTGATGGCGCTCCAGATGTCCACGCATTTTGTCAAAAAGCGGCTGCGTAGCCCATCAACCGCGAAATTCCCCGGGGCGAGCGCCCAAGGCGTGACAGTTGTCGAAATGGGCGATTGCCGGTTTCAGGTCGTCAGCTATGTCGACGCCCAGAACGGCTTTGGCGCGACAATCCGAAGCCGGTATTCCGCGATGATGAACTACAACAGCGAAACAAAGATGTGGAGCGCGTCAGACGTTCTGGTCGAATAGGCAGCGGATCGTCTATCGGCCCCGCTGCTTGCTCTCGGAATAAGCCCGCCACGCGGCCAGCTGTTCTTGCCACGGCGTGACAGCCGATCGTTGCCGGGCAGGCGGCGGGACGAACTTGTCCAGGCTGGGCAGCTTCTGCGCGCGCCCCAGCGCCGCGACGTGCCAGACCGCCCAGGCGGTGTCCCGGGCCTCTCGGTCAAGACGACGCCTCGCGCCCTCCATGTGGATGGCGTAAAGACTTGGCGTCAGGCCCCAGAACGCAGCCGGATCGAACCCGGCCGCGATGTAGTGTTCCAGCAGTTCGGGGACCGTTACGGCCCCGACGCCTTCCCCTTGCCGTTTCCCCGCGCACCCTTTGCCGCCGGCGCGGATTTTTCCGGCGGCAGGGCGGCGGCCGCTGCGCGAATAACCGCGTCCGAATTCGAGCTGAGCACGGCGCCGGCTTGGGGCAGGGTGATGTCAGGGTGATGCGACCGCAGCCCCGCCCAGACCATTGTGCGCAGCTCGGTGGCGCGAATGGCCCCGCTGTCCAGGCGTTCGAAAAAGCCGTTCCAACTGTCGCCGGTGGCATCCTCGTATTCGCACAGCGCGTTAAAATCCAGGACCATGGTATAGTCTTGGCCGTCATGGGTCAGGGTGACCTCGCCGCGAAACGAATTGGCCATCACGCCGCCACCACATTTGCCGTCGGGCCGGAAATCGCGGTGTCGGACCCTTGCGAGTTGGTGGACGTGACCGCGACGGTGACCGGTTCGCCGATATGCGAGACCAGCGGGGTGAAGGTCGGGCCGGTGGCCCCCGAGACGGGCGAGCCGTCCACGCGCCACTGATAGGTGATGTCGCCCAAGGCGGACCAGAGACCCGGCCACACGGACAGCACCTGCCCGACCTGCGCCACGCCCGAGATATGCGGCGGCACGTCGTTGGTCGGTGCGACCGGGTTGGCGATAAGGATTTCGCCGGTAACCGACAGCGAGACGGCGGCAGTCATGCGATCATCGACCGGGACCGCGGGCGTGTATTCCTCGACAAAGCCGTCGAAGGTCACGGTGACCCCGTTCGGATAGGTGATGCGCATCGACAGCACCTCGCCGGACGCGCGCAGCGCCTCAATCCGCAGGTCGCTGGGGCTGCCCGGAACAAAGTTCATGTTCAGGCTGGCCGCGCCGTTTTCGGTCAGGCCCGGGATGAATTCGCGCCGGCGGCCGGGCGACTTGAAGCTGGTCACGTCCACCTTGGAAATCGTGCTCGCAGGTGGCGTGATCTCATACACCTCTTCGAGCTCGACATAAATGCCGGCGCCCGGGGCGGTCTCGATTTCAAAGCGGGTATCATACCCGATCATGGCGTCAGACATTTCGATCTCCTGATCAATTGAGCCTGTGTGCGGGGCCGGTCACCGGCCGGCGGGAATGTTTCGGAAAGTCGTCACGCGGAAACTCATCACCAGCGTGCCGACGTTGCTGTAGCCGTCGGTGTTCGCGACCACTGTCAGATCCTCGAGAAAACAGCCCTGGCGCGCGCGAAGGAACGCTGCGGTGACTGCGGCCTCGATTTCCTCGCTGTCCTCGTCAAGCTCGTCCTCGACCGTGCTGGACCCGCGGCGCCGAACCACCACCTGCAACAGGGTCCGGCAGGTCACCGATGCCCGGCTGGGTTGTTCGCGCCGCTCTTGCGGGGTCAGCACCCCAAGGACCGGCAGGGTTTCCGCGTCCAGCACCCCCGGCCAGACCGCGGGAACCGTGAAGCCCACAAACCGGGGCAGGCCGGCTAGCGATTCGCGAGCCGTGCGGCGGATATCGGCGCGGTAATGGGCCATCAGGGAACCTCGACCAGCTGGCATTCGCAGATGAAGAACGCGTCGGGCGCGGGCGAGCCGGTGGGGTGGACAACCATGATCTCGTAGACCTGCCCGCGCTGCAGCGTGATCCGGTCGCCGCGGCGGACGCGCGGCGCTTGGTCGCGCGGAACCCGCCAGGTCGGCGTCTCGATCCGGACAATCTGACCGTCCGCACCCTCGACCTCGATCGGCGCCTCTCGGAAGATCGACGGGACCACCCGCGACCAGCCCTCGCGCGCCGAGGAATAGATGACCGAGCCGCCGAACACATCGGTGAACAGCCCGGTCATCCCGTCGAAGATGCTGGCCATCAGGCCTCGGCGGCGGCGGGCGCCGCGCCATTCAGGCGGACAACGCCGGTGGCGGACGGGTTCGCCGCCACTTCGAGCGCCACACCGATCAGCACGTTCCCGGTGGTCGCGGCTGTGGTGGCCAGACCCGCCGCGGTGGCATAGACCGCCGCGCCGACGGTCCACGCCTGCGCCGAGGTCTTTGCGACCTCGTGGACGCCCTCGAGCGCGATCTCGACCGGATCACCCGAGCCGGCATCGAACTGCGCGACCCCGGTCAGGACCCCGACAGTCACCAGATCACCGCTGGACACAGCGGCGGGCGCCGGAACCGTCACGACGTGCCCCGGCTGAACGAAATTCTTCGCCATGAGATTTCCCCTTCATGAAGCGTGAATGACGAAGGGCGCCCGCAGGCGCCCTTTCGTCAGATTGATGTCGCCGCCGGCTCAGGCGCCGGCGTTCTTGTAGCCCCCGCGGAAATCGGTGGCGCCGCAGCCGAAATCCAGCTCGACTGAATAGGCAACGCCCTGCTGGCCGAACGGCTCGTCAGTGCGCAGCCTCGGCCCTTCCTCGCCCTGCAGGTAGCCGTACATGAAGACCGGCACCTCGGCGGGGTCGGCGAACATATACCAGGCATTCCCAGCGACATAGGGCGTTGTGGCCGGGGTCAGCTTGCCGACATAGGGGTTCACGTTCGACGCCTGCGCAGCCTGGATCGGGGCCAGCAGCTGCATGGCCTCGAATTCCTTGGCGGGTCCGGTCAGCAGGATGCGAGGCTCGACCGCGAGGAAGGATTCGCCCGAGACGCCCTTGCGGTTGCGCATCGCCTCATAGCCCTTGGCGATGCCCGCCGGATTGACCGCCGAGGCGGTGCCCGCCTTGGTGCCATCGGTGGCATTGAACACCTGCCGGGTGGTTTCCTGCAGCGTCGGGCCGTCGGAATTGGACCCCGACAGCATCATCGAAAAGAACGTCGCATCTTCGAAAGCCGCGATGGCACGGCCGCGGGTGTTGATGATCCGGTCGATGGCGCCAAGATCATCGTTGACCATCATCTGCCGAGTGATCCGGAAGGCGCGGGCATAGGCGACCA
This sequence comes from Paracoccus alkenifer, assembly GCF_900108405.1. Lineage (GTDB taxonomy): Bacteria > Pseudomonadota > Alphaproteobacteria > Rhodobacterales > Rhodobacteraceae > Paracoccus > Paracoccus alkenifer. Next base: position 72,570 of record NZ_FNXG01000006.1, on the reverse strand, counting down.
GCGCCACGCTTTCTTTCTTGTCGCTGACGGTGCCGTATTTGATTTCACCCGATTCCTCGACCGGCAGCAGCGTCGGCCAGTCGCCCACCTGGGCGATCGGGTGGGGGCGGAAATCGGTGAAGTCGATCCGTTCGGCGATCGCGCGATAGACCGGCTGGGCCGCGGCATAGGCATTGGCCAGCCGCTTGTTCAGCGCATTCTCGAACACCGCCGGAAAATCGCTGGTGGTGTGCGACGAAAACGCCATTTCGATGGCGCGCTGTTCGCCGCCACCGCGGGCGACGCGTTCGCGACGACCCATGCCGGCCATGGCCATTTCGGCCAGGGTCATCGACATGTAATCGCGCGCAGGACCGCCGACCTCACGGTCACGGTTCATGCGGGCGATGATCGCGCCCTCGATCCCGGCGCGGCGGGTGTCCCGCTCGTCGCGCATGATGCGGGCACTGGGACCGCGACCGTCAATCTTCACCTTCTTGCCCCCTTTGCTGGTCAGCTCGGCATAAGCCTGTTTCGGCGTCAGCCCGCGGTTGACGAAATCAGCCGCGCGGTCCGGCGCGCCGTGCATCGCGCACATGTTCACCACCGCAACGATCTGCGAGGCGCTGGCCGACGGCTCGTCGTCCTCGTCGTCGTCGCTGGCCTCGATTTCCTGGTCGTCCTCGGCGCGGGCGTCGGGATCATCCTGGCCGTCCTCGGCGCGCATCTCGGGATCTTCTTCCTCGAGGGCGTCGACGTCCTCTTCGTCAGCGGCCGTGGCCGCGGTCACCTGGGATTTCGGCATTGTGTGTCCCTTTCTGCCGCTGATGTTGAGAGGCCTCGCCATCATGGCGAGGACCTGCGATCTGGAACGCGCGCGCGTCAGGCCGGCCGATGCAGCGCGCAACCGCTCCGGCGCGCGGCGGTAAAGCCGGTAATCGAAGGCGACCGGATCAATCTCGTCGCCATCGTCATCGACCGCCGTGGCGAAACCGGCCTCGAGCGCCGCGTGGCCGTCGAAATAGGTCTCGTCTTTCATGATGGCCCGGGCGGCGTCGATGGAAATCCCGGCGCGCTTGGCGTAGATCCCGGCATAGGCATTGGCCAGAACGCCCAGGCCTTTCGCGGCGTGCAGATGGTCATCCTCAGTGCCGCGGCCATCGGTCCACATCATCGCCGGATCGTGGATCATCATCACCGATCCCAGCGACATGGTGATGCTGTCGCCCGCCATCGCAACCAGGCTGGCAGCGGATGCGGCGATTCCCTCGATCACGATGCTGACCGGCCCGGCGTGGGCGCGCAGTGCGGTGTAGATCGCCTGTCCCTCGGTGGCGATGCCGCCGCCCGAGTTGATGCGCACGGTCACCGGGCCGCTGATCCCTGCCAGCGCCTCGCGGACCTGCCGCGCGGTGAAATATTCCTCGTCCCAGAAGGACGATCCGACCGTGCCATACAGCAGGATTTCGTTCATCTTATGCTCCTGACTTTCCCTTCGGCCTGTCCCGCGCGAGCCCGCGCCTGCATTTCCTCAAGCACATCATCCACCCCCACGCCGGCAGAGGTCCGGCGCGACACGTCGGCCCGCGGATCGCTGTCAAAGGGCAGCTTCAGCCGGTCGGCCTCGTCCCGGTCCTGCACGATTTCCTCAAGCAACCGCTCGGGATCGATCCCGAGCTGGCGAACCACCTGCTGGCGCGAGGCAAACCCGGACCGCACCGCCTCGCGCAGCGCCGAAAACTCGCGTGCGGGGTCCACGATGATCTTGCGCGGCGGCACCCACGACAGGCCGAGATAGTCCCAGACATCACCGGGCAGCCCGGCCTCGTTCAGTTCCTGCCCATCGACCGACTGCCAGGCGCGAACAAACAGCGCGGCCAGCGGTTGCAGCAGCTGCGGGATCAGCATCAGGTGCTGCCAGCCGCTGATGTTCTGATCCATTTCCAGACGGCCCATCCGTGCCGAGCTGAAATTGACCTGGCTAAGGTCGCCCGTCAGCGCCTCGTAGGAAATCCCCATATCAGCCGCGACCGAACGCAACAGGCCTCGGGTAAATTCGTCGTAGCCATCGACGCCCGGCGGCTCTGCAAAGCGGACTTCTTCGGCATCGCCCAGGTCATAGATCAGGCCGGGCGACAGTTCGGTGAATTCCGACGCCTTGCTGCCATCCCCGCCGATCCGAAACGCCGCGAAACAGGCGGAAATCTTTTGCCGCATCAGCTGCGCATCGCCATAGTCGCCCAGGTCCTGCAGGCGCATCATGACCGGTGCAAACCATGTCACGCCACGATTCTGCCCTGGTCGATCCACGCGGTAGATGTGCCAGACCTCGTCGGCCGGAACCCGCTCTGACACGCCGGACCGCGTCCGGGGCGACCAGTCGGCGCCCGGATGCTCGGGAAACAGCCAATAGGCCACCCGACGGCCCTCGGCGTCATATTCGATACCCTCGCGGATCTCGGCCCCGTTGGGCAACCAGCCGTAACGGCCGGCGTCCAGATAATCCGGCTCGAGCACCTCAAGCTGGAACGGCAGCCCACCCGGAACGTCGCCATCATGCAGGCGGATCAGCGCCTCGCCGGATTCGATCACCGTCTTCATGGCCAGCTGCTGCAGGCCATACAGGTTCATCCGTCCCGTGCGATCGACCTTGCAACTGTCCAGGTGCTGTTCGATCCGACGCAAGCCCAGCTGGCGGACGCGATGGATTGCATCGGCGTTCAGGTCGGGGTGGGCGCAGGTGACCTTGGGAATGATCCCGTCACCGACAACCGCCCCGGCAATGACCGACTGCGCACGGGCCGCGAACGGGGTGTTGCGCACCATGTCCCGCCCGAATGCCGCCATCCTGTCCCGGCCGTGCGCTGCGCCGTCAGCGTCCGCGCGCGAGGCCCGCAGGCTGGACTTGCGACGGCCGACCTTGGCCGCGTCATAATGGGCGGTGATCGCCAGCCGGGCGCGGGCACGGCGCAGCCCCCACTGCGGCGCAACCGCCGCAATGGTCTTGTCGATCATGTTCATCGGATCATCCCTTCCGGAAGGCCGGGTATTGCTGGCGGGGCACCGCGACCAGCCCCAGATCACGCTCCATCATCGCCTTGATGCGCATCATCTCGTTCAGGCTGCGGTAGGTGACCTTTTCGCCATTGACCTCAAGACTGGTCACGCCCTTGGCGATCATCTTCACCAGCGTCTGGTATTGCTCGATCGTCCACGGTGCGCTCACAACCACTTCCCCCTGCGATTGCCGAGCCAGCCAGAGGGCTGCGGCTTGTGTTCCTGCGCTTCCGGCGCGGGTTCGGGGCGCGGCGGCTTCGGCATCGCCCTTTCCGACAACGGCACCACGGGCATCGCCGCGTCGAACAGATCCGCCTGGTCCTCGGGGGCGGCAATGCTGCGCGCGGCCTCAAGGATATCCCACTGCCCGTCCGTCATGGCCGTCCAGCCTTTCTTTCGGGCCGCGGCCTCGGCATAACCCATCGTGTCCAGGCACTCGTTGCGCCGCGACGGCTCGACCAGCTCCCACCGTGACACCATCACCCCCGATGGCGCGCGCTTCAGGACGCGGACTTCGGACGTGATCTGGCGGTAATATTCATCGCCAAGCCCCTGTGCGAAGGCGACGTATCCCCGTTCGTCGGGGTCTTCTTTCGCCAGCCAGCCGTAGAAATCGGCCTTGATCTGGCTGACGTTCAGCATCCAGCCGCGTTTCTGCCGCCGGATGATCCGGCCGTTCGCCTTGCGGTCCGACTGCGGGCGCAGCAGCGGGCCGTTGGCGGTTGAGGATCCCTTGATCAGGATCACCCGCGTCCACGGGTGCCGCTTGGCCCAGTCTCGGACATCCTCGGTAAATCCGCCCTCGTCGGCGGCCAGCATGTCCAGCGGCAGGCGCAGCCCCAGCTGCGTCCGCCAGGTCGCTTTCAGCAGTGCGTCCAGCGCCGCGCGGCCGTCGTCATCGCCGATGTGATGCGGTATGACCACATGGTCGACCACCCAGCGGCGATAGTTTCGACCGAACGCGCAGACCGTGACCTCGATCCGGTCGGCCTGAAAGTCTACACCGGCGGTCAGCAGCACCCCGCAGGCCGGCACGATGCCGCGCGGCAGGAACTGCCCCGGCTCCGCCTTTTCGACCCGGTCGCGCAATGCTTCCCAATCCGGCCCCTTGGTGGCCTGCTCATAAGGCAGGCCCAGCACGTCGTTCCAGAACGTCTGCTCGGTCTCGGCCTCGACCGTCTTGCGGATCTCGTCTTCGCTGGCCTGCGTCAGCGTCATCCCGGTCCAGCCCATCACCTGGGCATATTCCACCGCGATTGAGGCCCAGTCCCGCTGCGGGACATAGGCCCGCCACAGATGGAAGCCCGGATGGTCACCGCGCGGGTTGCTCGGCACCCAGCGGCCGGCCGCGACCATCTGGGCCTTGTGGCTGTGGTTGATCACGCAGCCGCAGGAATCGCAGGTGAAATGCGCGGCATGCAGCCGCTCGGGGTCGATTGAGCGGCGGAAGTTTTCCCAGGTCAGCGGGGCAAAATCACCGCAGTGCGGGCAGGGCACATGGTAATAGCGCTGGTCGCTGCGGTCGAAGGCACGTGTGATCCGGCAGGTGCCGGCGATCTGCGGCGTCGATATCCGCACGATCTTGGCATCTTCGAATCCCGACGCCCGGCTGGCTGCAAGCTGTTCCGGGTCGCCCTTGGGCGTCATCTCGAACTTGGCCGCGTCATCCATGATGACCAGGCGGCGGGTGGTGCCGGCCAGATCATCCGGGGACCCGGCGCTGACCACCTTCAGCGATCCGTCGCGGCGCATCGTCTCCTGGTTGAACAGCGTATCGGTCTGTTCCCCGCGCCCCTCGCCGAAGATGGCCCGCAGGCTGGGCGCCTGCCGACGCATCGGCATCCACTTGTTGCGGACCCACTCGGTCGCGGACGAGCTGGTCGGATGCACCACCAGGCTGTCGAGCGGCCCGTATTCATGCCACGCCGCAACGGTGGGGTTCAGCAGCGACACGGTCTTTCCCCACTGCGCGCTGCCGCGCACCGTCACCTCGCGCGAGGGGTGTTCCGGCGACAGCACCTCGTGGATCTCGCGAAGGAACGGGAACCGCTCGATCCGGAACGGACCGGGGATCGGCGAGCGGTCATCGAAGACGATGTTCTGTTCGCACCAGCGCGTGATGTCCGGGGGCGGCGGCGGGACCATGGCAAAGGCCAGGCCTCGCAGGACCGCTGCCTCGGCCGACGACAGAAACCCCATCAGGCGTCCGCCTCATCCTCAGCCTGGGTCATCTCCGCTCCCTCGGCCAGCGCCGTCAATACCTGCACCCGATCGGCGCGATAGGCCCGCCATTTGTCCATCAGCACCTTGCGGACCGCGCGCGCGTCCAGCCCGAAATCGTCTGCAACCGCGCGGGCGGCGTCGCGCAGCAGGGTTTCAAACTGCGCGACCTCCTGTGCCAGCGCGCGCGAACTGCGGCGCTCGACCTCTTCGGCCAAGACCCAGGTCCCTTCCTCGGCCATGTTCTGGCGGCGCAGCCGGCGGGCCTCTTCCTCGGCCTTGAGGGTCCGCGCCATTTCGTAGCGGTCGCTGTCAGCCACCGGCAATTGCCCGTCGAACCTTGACCCGGTCGAGGCAAGGGGCGGGGCGGCAGGCGCATCATCGCCGCCGATCCGGCGCAGCGCATCGCGCGTGGCGGCCCCGTTGCCCATCATCTGCCCCGGATGCAGCGTCCGACCCAGGGCGTGGGCGACCTTGTCGAGATCGAAGCGGCGCGCGCGGCCATCCCCGATATAGCAGCCTTCAAGTTTCCCCTCGCTGACATACTGGCTGACCCGCGCCTTCGACACGGCCAGCCGCGCCGCAAGCTCTGTCGTGTTCAGCCCAGCCATTCCTTTTCCGTTTCCATTGTTAACCGGGGGTTTAGGCTTTCCCGGACGTTAAGCCCGCCAGAACCGACGCGGCGCGAATTACCCCCGTGGTTTTTGGGTCCGGAAGGACCCGCCGAAAATCACGGGCGAGTATCCAGCCGGGCGACCATTTTCCCGATCGTCCGACGCAGATGCAGCGGCAGGTTGCGCTGCCACACATCCTCGGCCCCATCGAAAAACCCGAGGCGCTTCTGATAGGCGGGCGCCACGCTGGTGAAATGCAGCACCTTCTGGATCGAGCCGTCGGCACTGCGCTTCCAGATGCCCGGCGACAACCGCGATCCCGCCTTCGGCACAAAGAATCCGGACCGACGCCGGCGGCGTTTGCCCGATCCCGAGGCTGAAGCGCGCGTTCCACCGGGCGACTTCACCGCGGCCAGCGCCTGGTTGCGTTCGGCCGTCGACCAGTTGCCATGCGCATCCAGTCGCGCGCCCTCGGCCGGGGCGGCGGCGGTGATTCCGCCCGTAGCAGACAGGCGGGAACCCAGCATCCCCTCGAGGCCAGTGCGACCCCGGCTGCCGCCGAATTCCTGCACCTTGAGGTAATGACGACTGCCGACCGACGGCCGCTCAGTGACCTGCGCCTCAAGATTGCCGGGGCGGGCGAACCGGACCATGAAGGCGTTTTTCGTGAACCGCGTTGGACGGTCGAACACCTCGCCCATCCGCGCCTGCACATGGGCCAGCACGTCGCTGGCCGTATCGTTCAGCGCCCAGCTTGACGCAGTCCGAATGTCGCGGTCCCGCAACTGGCGCATGTTTGCCCGCAGGGTGGCATCATCGACCGTGATCGAAATCATCGCACCACCTCCGCAACGAGAAGCGCCCGCGAGGGATGATCCCTGCGGGCGCAATTCTGGATGATGAGAAGATTGATAGGCCCGTGAGGGATAAGCCGTCAAGATCTTTTGCGCATCGGTCGGACGGAATGACCCTGCATCCGGTCCAGACAGCCGCAGAGCGCCACCAGCAGCGCCTTGACGTGCTTCCCGTCCGGCGACCACCCATGATCGGACAGCACCGCCCGGAACGACGATCCTCGCAGGCAGATCGCATCGACCAGATCGCGGTCCCGGATGGTCCGGGCCAGGGCGCCGCCGCGAGCCGAGGGGCGCACCCGGCGCACCGACATCGCAGCACCGGCGCCGATCTGCTGGCGCAGCCATGCGATCTCCCGGCCCTCGTCGATATAGGCGTCGATGAAACTGCCGCCGCCGGCCGGGCCAGCTGCGGCGCGCACCTCGAGGCTGGCGCATTTGATGCCCGCACCCTCATGCCGTTCGACCAGATCGCGATAGCGGCGCGCCACCGCGACCTGCCCCTTGGAAAACGGCGACTGCCCGGGCCGGCCGTCCTTGTCCTTCCGCAGCGCAGCCCGCCGGGTCAGGTCGTCGAAGATATCCGCTTCGCGCACCGCCGCAAATCCGCGCCAGCCGGTGCGCTCGATCTTGTAGCCGGTCTCGGATTTCTCGTCGGGCAGCACCATATGCGGGATCTCGACCACCTGTGGGCCACGTGCGGGCGCGACGGGAATGGCCGGACCGCAGCCCTCGATCGGCGTCGAGCGCGCCAGCAGCCTTGCCACCCGCCGGCGCTCGGCCTCAAGCCGCTTGCGCCCCGCCTCGATATCCACCGCCACCGTCATGCCGCATCCCCGTCCTGCGCGACCGACTGGATCGCATCCACCTCGGCCAGATCGGCGTGATAGGCCGCGAGCCACGCCCGGTCCTGCTCGCCGGCCCGGCCGGCCTCGATGTTCTCGCGGATCACCAGCCGACGGCGGCGATTGGTGGCGGCCTCGTCCCGCAGCTTGCCGATGATATACCGGCCCGGCGGCGGTCCGAGCCGTTTCGCGACCTGATAAAGCTCGACCGCCCAGCCTTCCTCGCGCGCCTGCCGCCCCATGGCCGAGCGGATCAGGCTGCGGGCATAGTCGCATTCGCGTGGCGGCGGCAGCTGCAAGTCATAGGCCCACGATTTGATCAACGCCTCGGCCGGCCAGACGCCCTTGCCGGCATGGCGCAGGATCAGGTCGTGTATCCCGCGCAGATTGTCGTCCGACATATAGGCCAGGCGCTCGGCCAGTCGGCCCAGCATCCTGTCGTGGTCTTCGGCACTGGTCCCTCGCCTGCGCGACAGCCCCGCCAAGGGCTCGATCAGCAGCGCCGCCACCCGCGCTTCCCTTTCCGCCTTTGTCCCGTTCATCGCCATACCCGTTCCCCAGCCCCTTCCAACTTATCCACAGGCTCCGCTTTGCAGTTTGGTCCCCATTCTTTCTTTTCTTTTCTTTCTCTTCTCTTTTCAGAGCGGATTCTTTCGGAGCGAAAATGGACAGGATCAGGCGCAAATCGGCGCAAACTGGCCCAGTTCCTTCCGGTTTCCTTCCAACTTCCTTCCGAGTTCCTTCCGTGGAACTTCCGAGTTCGTTCCGGCGGAACAAACCGGAATGATCCGGAGCGATCAGCCGGAGAGCGCCGCGCCCTCCATGTCCATCTGTTCCATGGCCTGCCGGACCACGTCAGGCCGGCGCTGCCGGGTGCCGAAGTGATCGAGCAGATACTGGTCGAGCCGGGCGACATAGATGTCATCCTCGGACATCCCGCGGCTGCCGCCGGCGCGGATGATCTGGTCGGGCAGCTTGCCGAGCCGCTTGCGCTCGCGATCTGCCGCAAGCTTTTCCTCGTGGTCGCCGCGCAGCCCCAGCGCCGCCTGCGCGACCTCGAGGACCACGGGGTGATACAGGCGCACCTGCCCATCGTCGCAGACGCAGCGGTGCCAGTTGTGCAGCGGCGACACTTCGCGCGCCGCCAGCTGCCGCCAGACCTCCAGGGACACGTCCACCACGCTGGCAAGCAGGCGCTCGTCCGTGGGGATCGTGCCCACCGGGGATTGCTCTTGCGCCGCGCAGAACAGGTCGATGGCGACTGCCCGCACTTCCCGGTCAGCCAGGTTGCGGAAATCGCTGTTCATCCAGCGGCGATAGTTGAACATCATGAAAAAATGGCTGTCGAGACGGACAGCCGACGGGATGGGATAATCGATCAATTCACTCGATCCCACGACTTCGAACTTGTGCAACGCCGTCATGGCTCGCTCTCCGATGCAATCTCGCCGCCAAGCGCGGCGTAGCCGGCGATGTCGATCCAGTTGTCGAGATGGCGGGGGTTGGTCGAGGCGCGCACCAGCTTGACCACGATCATCGCCAAGGCATGATCCTCGGCCCCGCGCGGGCGCGCGCCGCGCACCACGTCCAGCGCGTCCATGATCCGCGCGATGGCGGCAAAACCGACAAGCGCATCGCCGTGCTGGGCGGCACGATCGCCGCCGATCAGCTCGGCCGCGGCTTCGCAGATGTCACGGCGGTTCATAGCAGCGCCCCCGCTCCCACATATTGTGTCAACTCGCCATATCCAGGCGGATTCCACTCAACAATTATGGTTTCTGTGGTAAGAATGTTGTGGGGAACGAATCGGTTACACGACCGTCCCCCACCGTGAAGCCGCCGCATATTGCCATACGGTGGCACCACTGCGACCGAAGGGACTGCAACCCCAAGGCCGCTCGATGCCAGGAAAGGAGTCCTATGGCACCGATGAAGCACCCCATTACGGGGATTGATGTGAACCCGATCTTGGTCGAGCGTGTTCAGCTCGACTTCGACGCTGCTGTCACTGCGTGGGTTCTTAAGCTGCAAGGCGCGAAGTTTAACATCATTGCCCAGACACTTGGGACCAATCCCATGCGTATTGGCGAGGTGTTCCGGGGAGACAAATTCCCCGAGGCGCGCGCTGAAGCAGCCCGCCGGCTGTCGCACTGATGCCCGGGGGCAGCTTTTGCTGCCAAAAGAACGGATCGGGCGGTGAACATGGGGGTGACCCGGCCGATCCACAGGCGGACAAGCGCTCATTTCCGCCCGCGTCCCAACGGCAGCGCAAACCGCGTCGAGGCGCCGATCCAGCGCCCGGATCACGACCTGATACGCGCCCTTGCCCTGGACGGCCTCGATCATGCCGCATCCCCCCGAGCAGCCTGCCGGGCATCGGCTTCCATCAGCCGGCGCAGCAGATAGTCGGAATAGGTCGCGGTGAACCCCGCCTTCGCGCAGCGAGACAGATAGCTTGAGCAGACGCCCAGATACCGCGCCGCCGCGACCCGGGACGGGAACTCGCGGCCATGGATCGTGATCGGCAGGATGTTGTTCAGGGCCTGGCGCCGGGGCGGCCGCGACCCTTGGCCCGCAAGCTCAAGGCAGCCGTATTTTCTAAGCCGGTGGCTCAGCGACGGGGCCGTCACCCCAAGGGCAGCCGCCGCGGCCGAGATCGAGGGATAGTCCACGTTGCCCAGCCGGACCGGAACGCAGACCCCGCCTTTGCGATGCCTGACCAGCCCCTGCTTGTGCCGCGCCCGAAACTCACGCTGGCGCTGAACCTCGGCCTCGCGGCAGATGTCGCACCGGCACTTGAGGTTGCAATAGGCGTAAATCGTGCCGTGCCTGATCGGCCTGCGGGGCAGGGGCATCGCCCCACCCCCTTGCCCCGCAGGATCACCGACAGGGGGAGAAGCTGCCCGCCGGTGAATTTTCGCCCCGCCGCCATTCGGGCGGCTCTCGGCCGGGCCAGCCATGTCGCTGTTTATCGAGGCGCAACGGACGGTGTTCATTGCATCCATCCATCGGAATTTGTGGCGCGCGAACCCGCCAGACGATCCACACCAGATGTTGTGTCAAGCACCAAGCGACAAGCAAGAACCCTGTGGAAAAAAATGAACGCTCTGCTAGGTGTAGTGGTGAGGGGAGCGATTCGTTTGCGCGATCGCTCCCCCGAGTGAAGCCGTCGCACTCCCAGCAACGACGGCACCACAGCAGCCATAGTGGAGGTAAACCCATGGCTACTTTTCGTCACCCCGTGACGGGGGTGCTTCTGAACGAGATCAGCGTCGTTCGACCTCGCAAGCTCAGCGAGATGGAAGCTGAAACCGCCCGTCTTCTGCGCCAGCAAGGACTGAAACTTCAGGACATCACTGCGATGCTCGGCACCAATCAAGGCCGAGTGGCCGATGTATTGTGGCCCGGCCGGCGTGGCAACGGCGATCAGCCGGTCCTGATCTGATCTGAGACCGGGCGGCGGAGAGTGGAGGATGGTATCTTCCGGCCGGTCACAACCGAACCCTTCTTGCATCTCGGACAACACGAAGAGAGCGACACTGCGGTGAATTTTCGCCCCGCCGCCATTCGGGCGGCTCTCGGCCGGGCCAGCCGCAGGTTCCACGATTTCCGCTGTCGTCTTGCCCGACGCGGGGCGGATCGTGGCGGGTGATCCGGCAAGACCACCGGCGGACAGGTGCTGCGCCCCGCCCGTATCCACCCGCACCGGGCAACCTGAGACCCCGATCTGCATCACGCCCCCATGACCCTCGCGTAATCGGGCAGGGTGCGAATGGCGAAATCGACCACGTCGCCATAGGGACGATGGGTCGCCTCGCGCCAGTTGCAGGCCGTCTGCCGCGTCACCCCGAAATGCCGGCCGCAAGCCCCGGCGCTGGGGAAGCTGACGATCATCAGCATCGACCAGCGCCGCATGAACCCGTCGGGGTCGGGCCGCACATGTCGGTGCGCCCGCCGCATCGCCCGGATCGAGCGCCCGCGGCCGCCCCGCGGCGGGATGAAGGACATTTGCGCGCCCACGCGCGCAAGCTGGCCACGATCAGCAGCCATCAGAGGTTTCGACATGGTTTTGCTCTTGGGTTTGGGCCGCCGAAGCGGCGGGTTGAGGGAAGTTCTGATCGAACCACCTCATTGCAGCATTGAACCGTCCGACGGTGATGTCGGCGCCTTGGCGCAATGCCGCCAGCTTTTTGCTGTCCCGGAAGACGCGATGCGAGACGGTGCTGTCTTCGGAGATTCCAGCTGCCTGCTTGTACGCATCCGCGCGAGAAATGAGGGTGTTGATATCGATCATGCACCCGATGTGCGGTTTAATTACCGCGTTGTCAACGGTTTTCTAACCGCTGTCCGGTCAGGCCGAGGCGCGGTAATTTTCCCGCTATGAATATCACCGATGTCCTGATCAGGATCGACGAGCGACTGGCAGAGATGAAGGTTGACGGTCGCGGCATGTCCGACCGAAGCCTTTCACTTGAGGCGACCGGGTCCACAGACACCATTCGGAACTGGCGCCGGCAGGCGACGGGCGCGAAGCCAACGGCCGGCGCCAACATCGCAACAATTGCCAAGGTCGCCAGAGCCCTCAACGTGTCGGCGGATTGGCTCCTGACCGGAGAGGGTGAGCGCAGCCTCCCACAGAGCCAGATAATATCCGATATAATACAGGCTCTTCCCGAACTAACGCCCGTAGAGCTTGAGACTGTGCGAGCTGCTGTACTCGGGCTTCGCGATCGGCACCCGCCGGAAGAGCAATGACTGCCCGCAGGTCAAAAAGCACTCTCTCGGCATCAGTCATCCGCGGCCCCCTTTCGAGAACGTTAAGCGAACATCCGCCGGCCAATCAACCCCGAAGAGGGTCTGCGCGGCAAGCTGGCGCAGGCATCTCGAAGCAGCAAAAACTAACCAACCACGCTTAGCAAGCAAAGGAGATCAGCCTTGACATCGACAAAAAATGGCGGCGGAGGAATTCAAAAAGGATCCTCGCCGCGCACCATTACTGAGGGATCGAGCCCGCGGTTGCCGACGGGGCGCGGGCCCACGGGGAGCGTGACGAGTGGCGCGACTCCAGTCACCTTTACGACCACCGTGAAGCCGCCGCCGAAGAAGTAAGTTACTTCATTCGAATATTTACCCGCGCCACTTCACCCGCCGGAATATATGTCAGGCGGGTGCCCCACGCCTCGTCTCTTACCCCTTGCCTGACCTCTTCCGTCCCGTTGGGAAGCTCTTCCTCCTCGACAGCCATGATGATGGAGCCATCTCCGCCCAAATATAATCCATCCCAAGGTGAGCCGTGGAACTTCGTTCGATCGTTGAGGTAGAGGGTGCGGCCGTTCTTCAGGCCGACTGAAACCTGCCCCACGCCCCTGCCGCTCTGGACGATGCAGTCCCACCCGTGGTGAACCCCATCCTCCCTGTGGACCCGCGCAGTCGCCATCAGCCAGCACCAAAAGGGCCTGCCGGCTACACGCCACATGCAGGCAGAGATCAGGCTGCCCACAAAGGCCGCGCCAAAAGCGAGAACTGGACCATGGCAGGGTTCGATAGCGCCAAAGCAAAGCAGGGCGATAGCCGAGAATACCAGGGAGATGAACAGCGTATCCTCTGCCTTATGGCTGCGCCTGTAACCGGCGTACGCGGTAGCGTAACCCAGATATCCAGCCGCAATGGCGGCCTGGAGTGACAGGGACAGATTGAAGAAGTCCGAGTTGATCATGGGAACCTCCTGAGCCGCCCACCTGTATCACATCAGGCACGGCGTTGCGCGCCATGCTTGCGCATAGACCGCCTTCCGCCGGGCGGTTTCGTCCGCCACCGCCCGGCGCCGGCTCAATCCAGCGGGACACCAAGATCGGACAGCTTCTTGCGCAGAAACGCCATACTGATGTCCCTCAGCAGGGACAGGCCCACCCCTGACACGCTTGCCGCAGCGGCTTTCGTCCGTGCCCAGGCAGCGTCGTCCCGGATGGCTGCGCAGAAATCATGCCCCGCGTTGGTCATCCGAAAGATGCCGCCACGGCTGCCCGATTCCTCCAGCAGCCCGGCGTCAGCCAGCAGTTTCAAGTGATAATACTTCAGCCGTTCCTCGTGCGGGCTTTGGTTGTGCGGCGTGCAAACCAGAAGAAACTCTTGGCTGGCCTCGAAATCCAGCATCAAACGCCTGATCAGATCATCGTCCCGGCGCATCGGCATCCCCCACAGATAGACATAGGGGCAGGCCCCCATCTCCATCAGCAGGTACTCCATCTGAGCCGCTTGTCCCATAACCGCCACCCGATCCATACCCCGCCCCGACGGGCTTTTTCATGCGCCGCCGCCCGGCGCTGGCCGTGACACCTTCGCACAGGCGAATCATGCCCGCAATAAAATGCGGTATTTTTACCTTATAAATGTTGACTACGGTTAAATTACCGCACATAGATGATCCCATCCCCGCCGAAGACGCCACCGGCAGATCGCGGGCCCCAGGATGGAGATCGTCATGCCGGCCACAAGCACCCCCCGCATCCACGCCCCCGGTCTGCACCGGGACGAAACCGGCGCCCCGGTCCTGATCCCCGAGGCGGTCGAGCACTACCAACCCGCGGGCTCCGGCTCTTATCGCTATCCCGAACCTGACCGGGGCCAGAGCCTGCCCATGATCGGCGTGGTCCTGACCGCGCTGATCGCGCTGCTGCTGCTGGCGCTGGCCTCGGCCGCTGCCTGGATCGTCATCAGCGCCGACTGGCCCGCCATCCTCGACCAGATCGCCCCCACCACCCGCATGACGCTGGAGGACGGCGTGCGCCTGATCGAGAGCAGGGGCTGACCGAACAGCGGGCGCGCTGCCTCACACTGCCCCGCGCCCGCTCAACTGCCCCCGGTCCTGCCAGATCGGGGGCGCATTTCCCCAACAACTGAGGTCCACCATGAACAGGCTCTTGAAATGGCTGCGCCACGATCACCTTCCGCCGCATCTGCAAGATGTGGTCAAGCCGATCGATGCGCTCGCCCGGTCGCTGGATGCCACCCTGGCCGAAGGCCCGGAAAAGACCGCCGGCATGCGAAAGCTGATCGAGGCCAAGGATTGCTTTGTCCGCGCCCGGATCGAGCAGGACGAGGAGGCCTGACCGATGCAGCGCCACGAACTCAACTTCCTCGAATTCATCCAGAACTTTCGCCGCGGCGAATTGCTGGAAGTCGGCGACCAGAAGCTGTCCGAGCTGATCGAGGCGATCCAGCAAACCGGGCAGGGCGGCAGCCTGACGCTCAAGGTCAGCTTCAAGGTCAACAAGGCCGGGCAGCTGGAAACCGTGCCGGACATCACCATCAAGAAACCGACCCGATCCATGGGCACCGGAATCTATTTCGCGACCGACGACGGGCGCCTGACCCGTCGCGACCCCCATCAGATGGACATCGAGGACGAGATCGAGCGCCGCCGCTCGATGGAAGCCTGATCACCCCGCCAGAAAAGGAACCACCATGGCACAATCCCAAACCCCTTCGTCAATCGTGCTCGAGGCCGATCCGCGCAGCGCCCTTGATGCTGCGATGGAGGCTGCGCGCATCGCGTCGCCGGTCATCGACGGCCCTGACGGCCGCACCCATGTCGCCCTGCCGGATCGCATCCGCCTGCACGACATCAGCGACCCGAACCGCCTGCCGTCCCGCGTGCGCCAGGCTGTCACGGTCGATGACCGCGCGTCTCTGTCGGCCTATGCCAACCGCTTCAAGTCGGACCGGTCGATCATCGTGGCCGATTTCGATGCGCTGACCATCTCGGCCCGGCTGGACTGGCACGAGCATAACCAGTCGGACAGCTTCCCGAACCCCAGCCACAACGCCCACGCCGTGACGCTGGCCCTGCGCCCCTCCGAAGAGTTCTCACGCTGGGACGAGATGGAAGGCAAGATCCATCCGCAGGCGGATTTCGCGCGGTTCCTCGAAGAAAACAGCGTCGATATCTGCACGCCCGAGGCCGCGACCATGATCGAGATCAGCCGGGATTTCGAGGCAACGGTGGGGCAGGTCTACAAATCTGCCGTCCGTCTCGACAACGGCGACCGCAAGCTGGTGTTCGAATCCGACACCAAGGTGCAGAACGGCGTCATCATCCCGGAAAAATTCACCCTCCTGATCCCGCTCTACAACGGCGAGGATCCCGAGGCGCTGACCTGCCTGTTCCGCTGGCGTGCGCTTGGGGGTGGACAGGTCGGCCTCGGCTTCCAGTGGCACCGCGTCGAATACCAGCGCCGGTCGCATTTCGCACTGATCGCAACCACGGCCAGCGAAGAAACCGGCCTGCCTGCCTTCATGGGCCGGATCGCCGCCTGACGCTCCGGTGCGCCGCCCCGCGCGGGCGGCCATCCCGAGCGCCAGTCCGAGGGGCACCATGACACAGCAAACCACCACCGACCGATCCGCCCTGCTGCGCGCCGCAATCACAGGAGTTTCGAAATGACCCGCATCACCTCCGTCGCAGCCCTGCTGCTGACCACCACGCCCGTTCTCGCCGGCGGCTGGGTCGCCCCGATTACCGACGCCCCGCCCGTGACTCGCCCTGCACAGGCCGCTGCCCACGATTGGACCGGCGGATATGTCGGCCTGTCCTACGGCACCCAGCGGACCAAATCGCAGCGCGCGACCTACGAGGATCGCGAGCTGACCGAAACCCGCCCCGTCTACGAGGATCGCCCGATCACCGAGGTCCGGCGCGAAACCCGGCCCTACACCAAGCTGGATCAGCATCACGACTTGCAGGCCACCGGCTGCGAGCATCCCGGCAGCAAGTTTGAGATTACCAACGGCAGCACCATCGGCACTGTGCCGTGCGCCAGCGTCTTGAACGCCACGCCCAACGCCAGCTGGTCGGATTGGGCCATCGTCGGCCACGCGCCGGTGATCATCCAGGAGTGGACCGAGGTGACGGGCAGCGAGACGGTGCAGGTCGGCAGCGAGACCGTCGTTACCGGCGTCGAGTCCGTGCAGACCGGCACGGAGACGCTGCGCCAGTCCAGCAGCACTGCCGGCGTGTTTGCGGGCTACCGGCACCAGCTGGTCGGCGGGACCGTGATCGGGGTCGAGGCCAGCTATGCCCGCGCTGGCGGCCAGGACAGCACCCGGCTCATGGCGCAGGGCGGATACAGCCTCGGCCGCGTGTTGCCGTATCTCTCCATTGGCCATGATTTTTCCACCAGCGCCACCGTCTACGGCGCCGGCATCGACGTGGCGCTGTCCCGGCGGCTGATGGGGGGGCTGGCATACACCAAGGCCGATGATGCCGAGCGCATCGAGGCCCGCGCGGCGTGGAGGTGGTAACGTGACCGCTGCGGCCCAGCACATCGTCAACATCAGCGGCGGCAAGGACAGCACGGCCTGCTACCTGCTGGCGCAGGCGCGCGGGCGTCCGTTTCGGGCCGTGATGGCCGACACCGGCAACGAGCACCCGGTGACCATCGACTATGCCATGTCGCTGGGCGACCGCACCGGCGGACCGCAGGTTGAGCTGTTCAGAGCCGATTTCTCGGAGCGTATGGCCAAGAAGCGAGCTTATATCGCCGAGCACTGGCCGCGCGACGGTGTGCCGCAGGCAGCCGTGGATCGCGCTATCGCCGCATTGCAGCCGACCGGGATCCCTTTCCTCGATCTGTGCCTCTGGAAGGGGAGGTTCCCGTCTCGGCGCGCGCAGTTTTGTACCGAGTTTCTGAAGTCCGACGTCATCGGCCAGCAGGTGATCGACCCCGCCCGCCGGGCCGGGCCGGTGATCCAGTGGCTGGGGGTCCGCCGCGACGAAAGCATTGCCCGCCGCCAGGCGCCGCTGTGGCAGGTGGTCAGCACGCCTGGACTATCCTCGATGCGCTATTACCGGCCGCTGATCCATTGGACCGCCGAGGACGTGTTCTTTTATGCGCGCCGCCACGGCGTCGACCCTAACCCACTCTACCTGCAAGGCATGGGCCGGGTCGGCTGCCTCCCATGCATCAACGCCTCCAAGGTCGAAATCCGCGCCATCGCGACTCGCTTCCCCGAAGCGATTGAGCGCATCGCGGAATGGGAGGCAATCTGCGCCGAGACCAGCAAGCGCGGCGTCGGGACGTTTTTTGCAGCGGACGTGACCCCCGAAGGAGCGCGGCTGGGCAAGCGTATCGCGCGCATCGCCGACCCGGCAGAGCGGGCGGCCGCCTCGGCAGCAGCACCGTGGCCTGACGCCCGGCAGGTCGCTGAATGGGCGCGCACCGACCACGGCGGCCGGCAATACAGCTGGATCATCGATCACGAGGACGACGGGCTGTCCTGCTCGTCGCAATACGGGCTCTGCGAATGATGCACGATCAACCAGATGGAGGCCCCGCAATGACCACCAACGCCCCTCTGATCCATCGCAACATTACCATCACCCGCGCCGATGTCCCCGGGGCACCCTATGAGTGGATCCACGACGAGGGCAGCGCCCACGGCCAGGCCGAGACCATCGAGCAGGCGCGCCGGCAGATCAACCTCCACCTCGGCAGCCCTGATCCCGACTGCCCGGCCTGCCGCGGCACCGGCCGAGAGGACTGGGCGTATCTCGGGATCGTCAGGTGCGACCTCTGCTGGGCCGTGGATGCGGCATGACGATCGCTTTCCGCATCCTGATCGCCTGCGAGACCAGCGGCATCGCCCGCCGCGCCTTTGCTGCGCTGGGGCATGACGTCTGGTCCTGCGATCTCGACCCGGCCGAGGACGGCAGTAATCGCCACATCATCTGCGACGTGCGCGATGGCATCCTGTCCGAGGGCTGGGACTTGCTGGCCGTCATGCACCCGCCCTGCACCCGCCTTTGCAGGTCCGGCCGGCGCTGGATGTCCGGCCCCGGCAAATGGACCCCGCCCAAGCAGCTACCGCGCGGCCGCACCTGGGACTGCCTGCGGGCCGAATTCGAGATGGGCGTGCATGTTTTTTCGACCTGCTGGGAGGCGCGGATCCCGCGGCTGGCGATCGAGAACCCGGAAATGAACGACCTCGCCCGGGACCGCATGCCCGCCGATCTTCCGGCGCCGCAGATGGTCCAACCTTTCTGGTTCGGCGAGCCCGCCTATAAATCCACCGGCTGGTATCTGCGCGGCCTGCCGCCGCTGACCGAGACCGACAGGCTACCAGAACCTGTGCGCGGATCCGACGAATGGAAACGCTGGAATCGGGTGCACCGCCTGCCGCCCGGGCCGGAACGCGCTCGCCTGCGCAGCAGATCGTTCCCGGGAATGATGCAGGCCGCGGCCGAACAGTGGAGCGGTCATGCGATGCGCGAGATTGCGGCATGAGCAAGGCATCCCTGAGCTTCCGTCCGCGACTGCTGTCGGTGTCCGAAGCGGCGGCCTATCTGGGCTTGTCCGCCAGCACCCTGCGCGGCCTGCCGATCGCGCGCAGGGTCCATAACTCTAGACGTCTTTATGACATTCGCGATCTCGACGCCTATGCTGATGATCTGCCCTATGAGGGCGAGACCGGCAACGAGGTGGCGACATGCGACAGGCTGTTCGGGGTGTGATGCTCCCGCGGGTCCATCGCGTCCGCAAGGGCGGCAAGGTTTATCGCTGGCATCGGCCGACCCGCACCAAGCTGCCTGACGACATCCCCGAGGCACACCCCGACTTCATCGCCGCCTGGGCCGCTGCCGAGGCCAGCGCGCCGCGCCCGGTCGAGACCGCGCCGGCCGGCACTATCGCCGCAGCGGTGACGGCGATGCTCGGCTCGCGCAAGGTCAAGGGCTATTCGGCAGTCTACCGCCACGTGGTCCGGCGCGAGGCCGACGAAATCCGCGCCGAATATGGGGCCGGGCCGATGACCGGGCTGCGCGAGAATCACATTCGCGCCGATCTCGACAAATTCGCCGCCAGCAAGGCGAACGCGCGCCTCAAGGTCTGGCGGCTGATCTGCGGCCACGCCAGGACCGCCGGGACCATCTCGAACAACCCATGCGCCGGGCTGCAAAAGATCCCTGTCCAGACGGACGGCTTCGCGCCGTGGTCGGCAGATGACATTGCGAAATTCCGCACGCACTGGCCTTTCGGCTCGACTCAGCGTGCCTGCATGGAGCTGGTGTTCTGGACCGCCGCCCGGACCGTGGACGCGGTGGCGATCGGTCCCCAGCATATCGGCAGCGACGGTGTCCTGGTCTTCCGACAAAGCAAGACCGGCGGGCGCGCCTATGTGCCGTGGGCCGCGCCGCTGCCTCTGTGGGCACAGTCCTGGGCCGCAGAGCGCGATCAGATGCTTCAGGCCATCGCCTGCCTTTCGGGGAGCCTCACGTTCCTGCAAACGTCGCATGGGCGGCCGCGCAGCATCAAGGGGTTGGGGAATGTGGTCAGCACGGCCGCGCGCGAGGCAGGGCTGGTCGAACGATCAGCCCATGGGCTGCGCAAATCCCGCCTGACGATGATCGCCGAGGCCGGCGGATCGGCGCATGCGATCATGGCTTGGGGCGGCCACAAGACGCTGGCCGAAGCGCAGCGCTACACCGAGGCCGCCGAGATGCGGCGGCTGGTGACGGGGGCAGGGCAGGGGCCGGAACAGGAACGGAACGCTGTAAACCGGGCCGCCGTGGCTGTAAACTTGCCGAAATATCTTTAGCAATCAATTGCTTGCAGGGGTCATGGTAGGCCCGGAGGGATTCGAACCCCCAACCAAGGCGTTATGAGCGCCCTGCTCTAACCGTTGAGCTACGGGCCCGCCCGCCCCCCGCCTGTCGCAAATGCCGCAAGCGGGGTCAAGATAAACCGGCGCTCTGCCTGCCAGCGCGATTGTCTGCGCGCGGCGGCTGGGCTATCCACGCCCGGCGATCATCTGAAGGCGGGCGACATGACGGGCGAAACCAAGGCAACCGGGCTGACCTATGCCGCGGCAGGGGTGGATATCGACGCGGGCAACGCGCTGGTCGAGCGGATCAAGCCCGCCGCCGCCGCTACCGCGCGGCCGGGGGTGATGGCGGGCCTGGGCGGTTTCGGCGCGCTCTTCGACCCGCGCGCGGCCGGCTATGCCGACCCGGTGCTGGTGGCCGCGACCGACGGCGTCGGCACCAAGCTGCGCATCGCCATCGACACCGGCGAGGTCGGGGGCGTCGGCATCGACCTTGTGGCCATGTGCGTGAACGATCTGGTCTGCCAAGGCGCCGAGCCTCTGTTTTTCCTGGATTATTTCGCTACCGGCAAGCTCGATACCGAACAGGCCGCGCAGGTGATCGAGGGCATTGCCGAGGGCTGCCGCCGTTCCGGTTGCGCCCTGATCGGCGGGGAAACGGCCGAGATGCCGGGGATGTATCACGGCGGCGATTTCGACCTTGCCGGCTTTGCCGTGGGCGCGATGGAACGCGGCGCGCATCTGCCGCAGGGGGTGGCCGCGGGCGATGTGCTGCTGGGGCTCGGCTCGGACGGGGTGCATTCGAACGGCTATTCGCTGGTCCGCAAGGTGGTCGAACGCAGCGGGCTGGGCTGGGATGCGCCGGCGCCCTTTGCCGACGCGCCGCTGGGGCGCGCGCTGCTGACGCCGACGCGGCTTTATGTGCGCCCGCTGCTGGCGGCGCTGCGGGCGGGGGGCGTCCGCGCCGCGGCCCATATCACTGGCGGCGGCATCACCGAGAACCTGCCGCGGGTGCTGCCTGATGGCCTTGGCGCCAGCGTCGATCTGGACAGCTGGGAACTGCCGGCGGTATTCGGCTGGCTGGCCGCAACCGGCGGCACCCCGCCCGAGGAAATGCTCAAGACCTTCAACTGCGGCATCGGGATGATCGTCGTGGTCGCCCCGGACCGCGCCGAGGCGCTGGCCGAGCTGCTGCGCGAGGCGGGCGAAACCGTGGTGACGCTGGGCAGGGTCGAGGGCACGCCGGGCGTGCGCTACACCGGCACGCTTTGATGAGCGCGGCCCTGCAAGACGCGCCGCCAGACACCCCCAAACGCGTCGCGATCCTGATTTCCGGCGGTGGCTCGAACATGGTGCAGCTGGTGCGGTCGATGACCGGCGACCATCCGGCGCGGGCGGTGCTGGTCGCCTCGAACGACCCTGCCGCCGCCGGGCTGTCCCGCGCCGCCGAGATGGGCATTCCCACCGCCGCGGTCGATCATCGCCCCTTCGGCCGCGACCGCGCCGCGTTTGAATCGGCGCTGCTGGAGCCGCTGCTGGCCGCGCAGCCCGACATCCTGTGCCTTGCCGGGTTCATGCGGATCCTGACCCCGGATTTTGTGGCGCGCTTCAGCGGGAGGATGCTGAACATCCACCCCTCGCTCTTGCCGAAATATCCCGGGTTGAACACCCACGCCCGCGCGCTTGCCGCGGGCGACGCGCAGGCCGGGGCCACGGTGCATCTGGTCACCCCGGAACTCGACTGCGGCCCGATCCTTGGCCAGGCCAGCGTCCCGGTCGAACCCGGCGACACCCCCGACACGCTTGCCGCGCGGGTGCTGACCGCCGAACACCGGCTTTACCCGCTGGTCCTGCGCCGCTTTGCCGCAGGAAAAACCGGCCGCATCGACCTCTGACCCCTTCTTCATCACGGAAATATCCCGCGGGGGGAGCCCGCAGGGCGGGGGGCGCGAAGCCCCCCTTTTGCCCAGGATCCTAGCGTTCCGGCAGCAACCCCTTCGGGGCAAAGCGCAGCACCAGCAGCAGCACAACCCCCATCGCCAGATAGCGCATCTGCGGCGCGCTTTCGATCAGATGCGCGCGCAGGCCGCCCGCGGACAGGGGCGAGGTCAGAACCGCCATCGCGGCCGGGCCCCAGACCTCGGCCTTGATCCACAGGAACCAGATCAGGATCGCCCCCAGCACCGCGCCCCAGTTGTTGCCCGAGCCGCCGACGATCACCATCACCCAGATCAGGAACGTATAGCGCAGCGGGTTGTAGCCGCCCGGCGCCATCAGCCCGTCCAGCGTCACCATCATCGCGCCCGACAGGCCGATCACCGCGCAGCCCAGCACGAACAGCTGCAAATGCCGGCGGGTCACGTCCTTGCCCATCGCCGCCGCCGCGGTCTCGTTGTCGCGGATCGCGCGCATCATCCGGCCCCATGGCGAATACAGCGCCAGTTCCGTCAGCAGGATCAGCGTCAGCACCACCGCGACAAAGATCGCGGCATAGCACAGCTTGACATAGATGCCTGATCCGGTGGCCGCATCCAGCCCCCAGCGGGCGGCGGCGGCGACGAATTCGGGGTTCGATTGCAGCGCCAGCTCATAGGGGACGGGGCGGGGGATGCCGGTGATGTTCAGCACGCCGCGCGCCAGCCAGCCCTCGTTCTTGAGGATGGCGACGATGATTTCGCCGATGCCCAGCGTGGCGATGGCCAGATAGTCGGAACGCAGCCCCAGCGCCACCTTGCCGATCCCCCAGGCGGCGACGGCGGCCAGCACCATGCCCACGGGCCAGCTCAGCACCACCGGCAGGCCAAGGCCGCCGATATTGCCGGCCTTGGCGGGGTTGTTGGCCTCGATCGCGGCGACGGCGGGGTCGAACAGGATCCGCGCGGCGACATAGCCGGCAAGGACGATCAGCGTGATTACCACGCCGCGGGACAGGCCGCGCAGCCGCTGCGCCGCGGCCCAGACAAGCACCAGCGTCGCCAGCCCCACGGCCATCGCCAGCATCAGCCGCGGCCCGCCCGCGTCCCAGGCCCCCGCGACATGCGGGGTCGAGATCAGCACCGGCGCCAGCCCACCCAGCCCGATGAAGCCGACGACACCGGCGTTGAACAGCCCGCCATAGCCCCAGATCATATTGACCCCCAGCGCCGCCACCGCCGAGATCAGCCCCATGTTCAACAGCGCCAGCGCGCTGTTCCACGACCCCGAAAACATCGCGTTCGAGACGCTGCCCTCAAGCAGCAGCAGCGCCGCCACCGCCAGAAACAGCAGCGGTGCGCGCAGGGGGCTTGGCCTTGCATCGGCCTGTCGGGTGCTGGACATGGTTCCCCCTTTCGCTCAGTAAGCCTTGCCGCGGAACAGCCCCGTGGGGCGCACCAGCAGCACGACGATCAGGATGACAAAGCTGATCGCCAGCTTGTATTCCGTGCCCAGCATTTGCAGCAGGCCCGTGGGTTCGAACCCCAGATACTCGGCGACTTTTTTCCATGGATAGGTCAAGGCGACCTCGGAAAAGGCGATCAGGAAGCCGCCGGCGATGGCACCGACAGGGTTGCCGAGGCCCCCCACGATGGCGGCGGCAAAGATCGGCAGCAGGATCTGGAAATAGTTGAATGCCTTGAAGCTCTTGTCCAGCCCGTAAAGCGACCCGGCCATTACCGCCAGCGCGATGGCGATGATCCAGGTCAGCCGCACCACCCGGTCGGGGTCGATGCCCGACAGCAGCGCCAGATCCTCGTTATCGGCATAGGCGCGCATGGCCTTGCCGGCGCGGGTGCGGTTCAGGAACACGAACAGCGCCCAGACCGACAGCGCCGCGATCACCAGAGTGATCGCCTGGGTGGTGCGCAGCGACAGCCCCTCGGACAGGCCGGTCATCGCCTTGAACTGCGGCACGGTGACGACGAAACGGGCGCCATCGGCAAAATTGATCTCGCCCACGCCGATCACGATGCGGGTCAGCCCGTTCATCACGAACATCACGCCGACCGAGGCCATCACCACCACGATCGGCGCCGCCTTGATGCGGCGGTAATGGCGATAGACCCAGCGGTCGGTCAGCAGCGCCAGCGCCGCGGTCAGCGCAATGGCCGCGGGCAGCGCCAGCAGCGCGGTGGGCAGCGGCCCCAGCGTGATCCCCAGCGCCTGCAACCCCCAGGTCAGCAGGATCACCATGGCGGTGCCGAATGCCATGGTGTCGCCATGGGCAAAGTTGGAAAACCGCAGGATCCCGTAGATCAGCGTCACCCCCAGCGCCCCCAGCGCCAGCTGCGCCCCGTAGGCCGAGGCCGGGATGAAGACAAAGTTCAGGAATATGACGAGCGCGTTCAGCGGATCCATCGGTGGCCTCTCGTTGCGGCGGTCGCAGCCATGTCAGCCCCCCAGGAAGGTGCGGCGCACCTCGGGGTCGGCCATCAGTTCGGCGCCGGTGCCGGTATAGCGGTTGGCGCCCTGCACCAGCACATAGCCGATATCGGCGATTTCCAGCGCCTGCCGGGCGTTCTGTTCCACCATCAGGATGGAAATGCCGGTGCGGGCGATCTCGATGATGCGATCGAACAGCTCGTCCATGACGATGGGGCTGACGCCGGCGGTGGGTTCGTCCAGCATCAGCAGGCTGGGGCGGGTCATCAGCGCCCGGCCGACGGCGACCTGCTGGCGCTGGCCGCCAGACAGCTCGCCCGCGTGCTGGCGGCGCTTGTCGGCGACGGCGGGGAACAGGTGATAGACCTGCTCCATCGTGTCGCGGAAATCGTCGTCGCGGATATAGGCGCCCATTTCCAGGTTTTCCTCGACCGTCATGGTCGGAAAGACGTTGGCGACCTGCGGCACGAACCCCATGCCGCGGCGGACCCGGTCCTGAGGCGACAGCCCGCCGATATCCTGCCCGTCCAGCAGCACCGTGCCCTCGCGCAGGTCCAGCATCCCGAACACGGCCTTCATCGCGGTGGATTTGCCGGCGCCGTTCGGGCCGACGATCACTGCGATCTGGCCGCGCCCGACCGCGATGTCGCAGCCGTTGAGGATGTCGGCCTTGCCGTAGCCGCCGCGCATCCCCGTCGCGGAAAGATAGGCGTTTTCCATCACATGCCCCCCAAGGGTCGCGCCGGCAGCCCGTCGCCGCCCGCGCCGGCCTCGTCGCCCATCCCGGGCTGAAAGCCGTGGCTTTCGCCGAACAGGGTTTCTTCCTCGGCCTCGGCCTTGACCTTGTTTTTCAGCCCGCGGCCCAGATAGGCCTCGATCACGGCCTCATTGGCCATGATGCTGTCGGCCGGGCCCTCGGCCAGCACCTTGCCCTCGGCCATGACGATCACCGGGTCGCAGAGCTTGCCGATGAAATCCATGTCATGCTCGATCACGCAAAATGTATAGCCGCGTTCGCGGTTCAGGCGGATGATCGCGTCGGCGATGGTCATCAGCAGCGTGCGGTTCACGCCGGCGCCGACCTCGTCCAGGAACACGATGCGGGCATCGACCATCATGCAGCGGCCCAGTTCCAGCAGCTTTTTCTGCCCGCCCGACAGGTTGCCGGCCTTTTCCTCGGCCACGTGAGAAATGGTCAGGAAATCCAGCACCTCGTCGGCGCGGGCACGCAGCGCGCGTTCCTCGCCCGCGATGCGCTTGCGGCCGAACCAGGTGTTCCACAGGGTTTCCCCCGACTGGCCGGGCGGCACCATCATCAGGTTTTCGCGCACGCTCATCGAGGCGAATTCATGCGCCATCTGAAAGGTGCGCAGCAGCCCCTTGTGGAACAGCTGGTGCGGGGGCAGGCCGGTGATGTCCTCGCCGCCCATCAACACCCGGCCCGATGTCGGCGCCAGCACCCCGGCGATCACGTTGAACAGCGTCGATTTCCCGGCGCCGTTCGGGCCGATCAGCCCGGTGATCGACCCCTTGCGGATTTTCAGGCTGGCGCCATCCACGGCCCGAAAGCCGCCGAAGTGCCGGTGAAGGTCGTGGACCTCGATCATGCTTGCTCCGATTCTCCCCCGCGCGCTGCCTAGCGGGACATTGCACATCCGCCAAGCAAAACTGCCGCGACGCCCGCAAAAAGGCGCCGCGGACCCTGCGTCACAGGGGGCTAGCGGGTGCCGACCACGTTCAGGACGCCGCCCTTGTAGTCGACCTCGCGGTAGGTGCCGGCGCTTTCGCCGCCGCCCACCAGCTCGACCGCCGAGGCGCCGACATAGTCGATGTCCTGCCCCGCGGCCAACAGTTCCAGCGCGCGGCCCAGCTCGCCCGGCTGGATCTTTTCGCCGGGGGCGTTCGCGACCTCCATCACCTTGTCCTTGTAGACGCGCGGGTCGCTGGACCCTGCCGCCTGCATCGCCAGCATGATCAGCGCCGCCGCATCATAGGCTTCGGCGGCAAACGCGTCCGAGCCGTCGAACCCGGCCTCGCGCGCCAGTGCGATGAAAGCGTCGCGGCCCTCGCCCTCGGCCGAGGGGTTCTGCCCGAATGATTTTTCCAGCTCGGCCCCGAACTTGTCGACCAGCGCCTGCGTCACCATGCCGTCGGTGAACACGAAGCTGTCGAAGGCCCCCGCATCCAGCGACCCCCGCACGATGCCCGAGCCGCCCTGATCGACATAGCCCGCGACCACCAGCGCCTCGCCCCCGGCGGCGGCCAGCGCGCCGACCTCGGCCGAATAATCGGCCTTGCCGTCGTCATGGGCCGCGTTCATCGTGATGGTGCCGCCCCTGGCCTGAAAGGCCGTGACAAAGGAATCCGCCAGCCCCTTGCCGTAGTCGTTGTTGGTGTAGCTGACCGCCACCGACTTGATGCCGCGGTCGGTGATGATGTCGGCCATCACCTCGCCCTGCCGCGCGTCCGACGGCGAGGTGCGAAAGAAAAACCCCTGATCCTCGATGGTGGACAGCGCGGGCGAGGTCGCCGAGGGTGCGATCATCACCATGCCGTTGGGCACCGCCACCCGTTCCAGGCTGGCGATGGTTTCACCCGAACACATGCCGCCCATGATCCCGTTGACCCGTTCAGAGGTCACCAGCCGCTCGACCGCCGCGACCGAGGCCGCCGCATCGGCGCAGGTGTTGTCGGCGCGCACCGCGGTCACGGTCGAACCGTCCAGCAGCTTGCCGGAATCGGTGACCTCTTTCATTGCCATTTCGGCGGCGGCGGCCATCGGCGGCGCCATGGATTCCAGCGGGCCGGTAAAGCCCAGCGAGATGCCCAGCTTGATGTCCTCGGCCAGCGCGCCGCCGGCGGTCAACGCCAGCGCGGCCGTTGCGATCAGAAATCGGTTCATGCGTTCCTCCTGTTGGATGCGGGGTCCGGTCGTTTGGTGCCGGTTGCGCCCCGGTCGCCCGCTTGCGCGCGGGACGAAAAAACCCCGGCCGAACGGATCCGGCCGGGGTTGTGGTCAGGGGTCAGCGGGTGCCGACCGCGTTCAGCGTGCCGCCCTTGAAATCGACCTCGCGGTAGGTGCCGGCGCTTTCGCCCGGCTCGACGAATTCCACCGCCGAGGCGCCGTCATAGTCGATGTCCTCGCCGGCGGCGAGCAGTTCCAGCCCGCGGGCCAGATCGCCGGGGCCGATCTTTTCGCCGGGGGCGTTCGCGACCTCCATCACCTTGTCCTTGTAGACGCGCGGGTCGCTGGAACCCGCCGCCTGCATCGCCAGCAGCATCAGCGCCGTCGCATCATAGGATTCGGCAGCAAAGGCCGAGGTGCCGTCGAAACCGGCCTCTTTGGCCAGCTCGACGTATTTGTCGCGGCCCTCGCCCTCGGCCGCGGGGTTCTGGCCGAATGATTTTTCCAGCTCGGTGCCGAAACGGTCGACGACGGGCTGGCCGACCATGCCGTCGGGCAGGATGAAGACGTCGAACGCGCCCGCGTCAAGCACGCCGCGCATCACGCCCGAGCCGCCCTGATCGACATAGCCCACCACCGCCAGCGCGTCCCCGCCCGCGGCGGCCAGCGCGCCGACCTCGGCCGAATAATCGGCCTTGCCGTCGTCATGGGCGGAAATCATCGTGACCTTGCCGCCCCGCGCCTCGAACGCGGCCTTGAAGGATTCCGCCAGCCCCTTGCCATAGTCGTTGTTGGTATAGGTGATCGCGACCGAGTTGACGCCCTTTTCCTGCGCGATCTCGGCCATCACCTCGCCCTGGCGCGAATCCGACGGCGAGGTGCGGAAGAAGAAGCCCTGATCCTCGATGTCGGTCAGCGCCGGCGAGGTGGCCGAGGGCGAGATCATCACCATCCCGTTGGGCACGCCCACCCGTTCCAGGCTGGCGATGGTTTCGCCCGAGCACATGCCGCCCATGATCCCGTTGACCTTGTCCGAGGTCACCAGCCGCTCGACCGCCGCGACCGAGGCGGCCGCGTCGATGCAGGTGTTGTCGGCGCGCACCGCAACCACGGTCGAGCCGTCCAGCAGCTTGCCGGAATCGCTGACTTCCTTGATCGCCAGCTCGGCGCCGCTGGCCATGTTCGGCGCCAGCGATTCGAGCGGGCCGGTAAAGCCCAGCGACAGGCCGATCTTGACCTCTTCGGCCGAGGCGACACCCGCGCTCAGCGCCATCGCAGCCGTCGCCAGAAGCAGTTTTCTCATGTTGGTCTCCCTATCGGACATTCGTCCCTGTTTCGGACAGTAGGACGCGGTCTTTTGAAAGAAAAGCACTCTGTTACCACTGGCGCCGGTCAATCCGGCGCATGATCCGGGCAGTTCGGCGGCGTTCCGGCGGGGCCGGCGGGGCGGGCGGCGGGGCCGCTGGCGGGCAGGGGGCTTTGAACCGGGCCGCATCATCCCTATAAGACGGCAAGCCGCAGAAGGATGCAGTCATGCCGCAGATGCAAGAAACCGCCCGCAACGCCGCCGCAGCCGTGCAGAACGCGCCCGCGACCGACTGGCAGCGCGACGGCTGGCGCGCGCGGCCGCGGATCCAGATGCCCGATTATCCCGACGCCGACGCCGTGCGCCAGGCCGAGGCGCAGCTGAGCCGCTTTCCCCTGCTGATCTTTGCCGGCGAGGCCCGGCGGCTCAAGTCCCAGCTGGGCGAGGTCGCGCGGGGCGAGCGGTTCCTGCTGCAAGGCGGGGACTGCGCCGAAAGCTTTGCCGAATTCGGCAGCGACAATATCCGCGACACCTTCAAGGTGATGTTGCAGATGGCGATCGTGCTGACCTGGGGCGCGCAGATGCCGGTGGTCAAGGTCGGGCGCATGGCCGGCCAGTTCGCCAAGCCGCGCTCGGCCGGGACGGAAACCATCGGCGGGGTCGAGCTGCCCAGCTATCGCGGCGACATCATCAACGGCTTTGACTTCACCCCCGAGGCGCGGGTGCCCGATCCGCAGCGGATGCTGGCGGCCTATACGCAGGCGGCGGCGACGCTGAACCTGCTGCGCGCGTTTTCGACCGGCGGCTATGCCGACATGCACCGCGTGCAAAGCTGGATCGCCGATTTCACCGGCGGACCCGAGGCCGTGCGCTATCGCGAGGTGGCCGAGCGGATCAGCGACGCCATGGCCTTCATGGCGGCGGCCGGGGTGACCTCGGCCACGGCGCGCGATCTGGCCACGGTGGATTTCTATACCAGCCACGAGGCCCTGCTGCTGGAATACGAAGAGGCGCTGTGTCGCATCGATTCGACCACCGGCCTGCCGCTGGCGGGGTCCGGCCACATGCTGTGGATCGGCGACCGCACAAGGCAGGTGGACGGCGCCCATGTCGAATTCTGCCGGGGCGTGCAGAACCCCATTGGGCTGAAATGCGGCCCGTCGATCACCGATGACGACCTCAAGGCGCTGATCTGGAAGCTGAACCCCGAAAACGAACCGGGCCGGCTGACCCTGATCGCGCGGTTCGGCGCGGGTTCTGTGGGCGAGCACCTGCCCCGCCTGGTCCGTGTCGTGCAGGCCGAGGGCGCGAATGTCGTCTGGACCTGCGACCCGATGCACGGCAACACCATCAAGTCGGCCTCGGGCTACAAGACCCGGCCGTTCGATTCCGTGCTGCGCGAGGTGCGCGAATTCTTTGCCGTCCATGCGGCCGAGGGCACCGTTCCCGGCGGCGTGCATTTCGAGATGACCGGGCAGGATGTCACCGAATGCACCGGCGGCGTGCGTGCCGTGACCGACGAGGATCTGTCCTCGCGCTATCACACCGCCTGCGACCCGCGGCTGAACGCCAGCCAGTCGCTGGAACTGGCGTTCCTTGTGGCCGAGGAACTGCGCGCCCGCCGCACCAGCGCCCCTTCGACGCTGCGCGACGTGGGCTGAACCCGGCCGCAGATACCCTTGAACGCGGCGCGTCCCCCGGGGCGCGCCGTTTCGTTTGGGGGCGGGTGCAAATTGATGGGCCGCGCCTGCGTCGCCCTGTGCATGGGTATTTGGACCAGAAAGAAGCAGCGATACCGTCTGGCCATGCAGCGGCGGGCTGGCGGCGAAGGCAGGCGGTGCCGCCGACGGCAAGGTCGAGTGGTGCGGCAGACCAGCGCCGGTGAATGCGGCACTGCGGCGAATACCGCCCGATCGGGCAGGGCGGCTGCGCAAGGGGCCGTCCGCTGGCCAGTCCTCTGCGGGTCAGTCCTCTGCGGGTCAGTCCTCGGTGATCACCCGGAACCTTGCTCGACGTTCGTCGGGGGTTTCGTCCTCGCGGATCACCGGCCGGGGCGCTGCCGGTTTCCATGGCGCCGAAGGCTCGGCGAACCCCTGCGGCGAGGGCGAGGGCACCAGCACCCGCGCCCCCTCGATCACCGGATCTGCGCGGTCCGACAGCAGGTCGAAGCGGCGCGGTGTCATGCCCATCGTGCCCTCCGTCGCCAGACACCCCAGCGCGCGGTTCACATCGCCCAGATCCGAGCGCAGGGGCAGCAGCAGCATCTTGCCGTTCAGCCCGGCGCGGCCATAGGCGGTCGGGGAATGCAGGGTCAGCTCGGCGATCTGCGGCCCCTGGAACACGGTTTCCAGCACATCCGAGATACGCCCCCGCGACCCCGGCTGCATCACCGCGCAGAGCGGCATCCCCCGCACCTCCATCCCCATCAGGTCGATCAGATGGCGCCCCGCCAGCCGGAACCGCGCCGCACCCGGGGCGATGCGTTCGAGGATGAAGGCATAATCCAGCGCATGGCGCAGCCCCATCGGCGAGACATCCTGCCGCGCGGGGATCGCCCGCCCCTGGCGCAGCGAATCCCAATAGCCGCGCAGCCCCGCCAGCACCCGTGCCGGTGACTGCCGGTCGAAATCGGGCAAATGCAGCACCCTTGGCGCGTCACCGGCCGGGTCGGGACCGTTTTTTTCGTCCATCGCACCAAAATTCCTACTCATACAAAACAGGAGTTTACAGGGCGCGGCGGCGCTCGTCTCGGGTAAAATTGACGAAAGGTTAAGTCGGGCGGGTTTCAGCCGTGTGAAATCCGCTCAGACCTCGTCGGGGGCGGTCATGTCGTGGTCGCGCGGCTCGCGCGGCGGGCGGCCGATGATGTCGCGCAGCGCGTCCAGCTCGATGAAGTTGTCCGCCTGGCGGCGCAGCTCGTCGGCGATCATCGGCGGCTGGCTGCGCAGGGTCGAGACGACCGAGACCCGCACCCCCTGCCGCTGCATCGCCTCGATCATCGGGCGCAGGTCGCCGTCGCCGGAAAACACCACCGCATGGTCCAGATGCGGCGCCAGCTGCAGCGCATCCACGGTCAGCTCGACATCCATGTTGCCCTTGATCCGGCGGCGCCCCATCGAGTCGGTGAACTCGCGCGCCGACTTGGTCACGATGGCAAAGCCGTTGTAGGTCAGCCAGTCGATCAGCGGCCGGATCGGGGAATATTCCTCGCTTTCCAGCAGAGCGGTGTAGTAATAGGCGCGGGTGAGCTTGCCCCGACGCTCGAACTCCTGACGCAACAGCTTGTAATCTATGTCGAAGCCCAGAGACTTGGCTGCTGCGTGCAGGTTCGACCCGTCGATGAACAGCGCCAACCTGTCGTCCTTGTAGAACAATGTCTTACTCCCAAAGTTCCGGAAATGCGAATATGAAGGAAGATGTAGTCCTGCTTGCGCTTGGTGCAAACCTGTTTTCTTCGACAGGTTCACCGGCCGCCGCGCTGCGGGCCGCGCTGGTGGCCCTGGGCGCCGAGGGGCTGGCCCTGCGCCACGTCAGCCGGTTCTGGCGCACCCCGGCATTTCCGCCCGGATCGGGGCCGGATTACGTCAATGCGGCAGCGGCGGTGCAGTCGCCCATGGGCGCGCAGGACACGCTGGCGGCGGCGCATCGGGTGGAATCGGCGCTGGGGCGGGTGCGCGATGGCGGCCGCTGGGGGGCGCGGGTGATCGACATCGACCTGCTGGCGATGGACGATCTGGTGCTGCCCGATGGCGCCGAACAGGACCGCTGGCGCGCGCTGCCCCCGGCGCAGGCGCAACAGCTGACCCCGGACCGGCTGATCCTGCCGCATCCGCGGATGCAGGACCGCGGCTTTGTCCTGGCGCCGCTGGCCGAGATCGCGCCGCAATGGCGCCACCCGCGGACCGGGCAGACCGTGGCCGCGATGCTGGCCGCGCTGGGGCCTGCGGGGGTGGCGGGCATGGCGCCGCTTGCTTGACATTCCCCGGGCTGGCGCCCACATATGCCACCTTGCCCTTACAGCCGATTCGCAGAGGTATGCCATGGCCCGCGTGACAGTCGAGGATTGCGTCGACAAGGTTCCCAACCGTTTTGACCTGGTCCTGCTGGCGGCCCATCGCGCCCGCGAAATCTCTTCCGGTGCCGCCCCGACGGTGGACCCCGACAACGACAAGAACCCGGTGATCGCGCTGCGCGAGATCGCCGACGAAACCCAGCCCGTGGACGATCTGCGCGAGCGGATGATCGAGCAGACCCAGACCCAGATCGAGGTCGACGAGCCCGAAGAGGACGCGATGGCGCTGCTGCTGGGTGCCGAGATCGACCGTCCCAAGCCCGCCGACGAGGAATCCGAGGAACGGATGCTGCGGATGATGCTGGAAGCGCAAAGCCGCAACTGACGGCAACCGGGGCGGATTCGTCGGTTGGAAAGATTCGACGTCGAAGATCTGATCGCGCTGGTCCGCAACTACAACCCGCGGACCAATGCCGAACTGATCCGGCAGGCCTTTGACTATGGCCGCCGGATGCACGAGGGGCAATTCCGCCACTCGGGCGAACCCTATTTCACCCATCCCGTCGCCGTCGCCGCCATCCTGACCGAGATGCGGCTGGACGATGCCACCATCATCACCGCGCTGCTGCACGACACGATCGAGGACACCCGGTCCACCTGGACCGACGTGGCCCAGATCTTTGGCCGCGAGATCGCCGATCTGGTGGACGGGGTCACCAAGCTGACCAACCTGCAACTCTCGGGTGCGCATTCCAAGCAGGCCGAAAATTTTCGCAAGCTTTTCATGGCCATGTCGCGCGATCTTCGCGTGATTCTGGTCAAGCTGGCCGATCGGCTGCACAATATGCGCACCATCAAGTCGATGCGCCCCGACAAGCAGGTGCAGAAGGCGCGCGAGACCATGGACATTTTTGCGCCGCTCGCCGGGCGCATGGGGATGCAGTGGATGCGCGAAGAGCTTGAAGATCTTGCCTTCAAGGTCATCAACCCCGAAGCGCGCAATTCCATCATCCGCCGCTTCGTAGTGCTGCAAAAGGAAAACGGCGACGTGATCCCGCAGATCACCGCCGACATCCGCGCCACGCTGGACGCCGAGGGGGTCGAGGCCGAGGTTTTCGGCCGCGCCAAGCGCCCGTTCAGCGTCTGGCGCAAGATGCAGGAAAAACAGCTGGCCTTCAGCCGCCTGTCCGACATCTACGGGTTCCGCATCATCACCCGCTCCGAGGCGGATTGCTACCGCACGCTGGGGATCATCCACCGTAAATGGCGGGCGGTGCCGGGGCGGTTCAAGGATTACATCAGCCAGCCCAAGTCGAACGGCTACCGCTCGATCCACACCACGGTTTCGGCCCGCGACGGCACAAGGGTCGAGGTGCAGATCCGCACCCGCGCCATGCACGAGGTGGCCGAGGCGGGGGTGGCCGCGCATTGGGCTTATCGCGACGGGGTGCGCAGCAAGAACCCCTTTGCCGTCGATCCGGCCGAATGGCTGGCCGGGCTGACCGAACGTTTCGGCGAGGAAGACCACGACGAGTTTCTGGAACACGTCAAGCTGGAAATGTATCAGGACCAGGTGTTCTGCTTTACCCCGCGCGGCGACGTGATTCAGCTGCCCAAGGGGGCGACGCCCATCGACTTTGCCTATGCGATCCACACCCGCATCGGCAACAGCTGCGTCGGCGCCAAGGTCGACGGAATCCGGGTGCCGCTGTGGACGCGCCTGAAAAACGGGCAGGCGGTGGACATCATTTCCGCCACCGGGCAGCGGCCGCAGGCGACCTGGCTGGACATCGTGGTGACCGGGCGCGCCAAGGCCGCGATCCGGCGCTCCTTGCGCGAAGAGGATCGTTCCCGCTTTATCCGGCTGGGGTCGGAACTGGTGCGCGTCGCGTTCGAACACGTCAACCGCAAGGCCACCGACAAGGCACTGCGCGCTGCCGCCAAGACGCTGGCGCTGCCCGATGTGGATGAAATGCTGGCCCGAATCGGCTCGGCCGAGATGTCGGCGCAAGAGCTGATCCGCGCGCTTTACCCCGACCTCACCCCGATCGAAGAGGAAATCGACAGCGCCCGTGCCGTTGCCGGGCTTGAGGCCGATCAGGAATTCACCCGCGCCCCCTGCTGCGACCCGCTGCCGGGCGAACGCATCGTCGGCATCACCTATCGCGGCAAAGGGGTGGTGATCCACGCCATCGACTGCCCGGTGCTGGCCGATTTCGAGGATCAGCCCGACCGCTGGGTGGACCTGCGCTGGCGCGAGGGGCGCCATCCTCCGGTCTATTCCTCGCGGCTGGGGCTGACGATCCGCCACGACGCGGGCGTGCTGGGGCGGATCTGCACGCTGATCGGGGCACAGGGGGCGAATATCTCGGATCTCGAATTCCTTGATCGCAAACAGGATTTCTACCGGCTGCGCGTCGATGTCGAGCTGCGCGACCGGGAACATCTGCACGCGCTGCTGACCGCGCTGGACGCCGAGCCGGACGTCGCGCAGGTGGCGCGGATCCGCGACCCCTCGGCGCGTTTCTAAGACGGGCGGCCGCGCCGATTCCCGGTTGCAGCCGGGGTGCGCGGCTGGTTCACTGGGCCGGGTTTTCCGAACGGGACAGACACAGAGTGTTCAAGCGCAAGCCTCGCAGCTATTCGCAGATCGCCAGCGACATCGTCTATCCGCGGGGCGGCTGGGGCCGGGCGGCGCGTTATATCGTCCACCGCGTCCGCCGGCTGCCGGACGAACCCAGCCGCATCGGCCGCGGGGTGGCGGCGGGGGTGTTCATCAGCTTTACCCCGCTGTTCGGCGTGCATCTGCTGGGCGGGCTGGCGCTGGCTTGGGTGCTGCGTGGCAATCTGTTCGCCGCGGTGCTGGGGTCGCTGGTCGGCAACCCGGTCACCATTCCCTTTATCGCGGTCACATCGGTCGGGCTGGGGCGCTGGATGCTGGGAGTGCCGGGCAGCATGTCGCCGGGGGTCATCATGGCCGCCTTTACTGCCGCAGGCGGGCAGCTCTGGCATAATTTCATGTCGATCTTTGACAGCCGCGTGGCAGAGTGGGATCGGCTCGAGGCGTTCTTCAACGGGATTTTTCTGCCCTATCTGGTGGGCGGCTTTATCCCGGGGGTGATCGCGGCGGTGATTTTCCACTATCTGACCGTGCCGCTGGTGCGCGCCTATCACCGCCGCAAGGCGCAGCGCAGCGCCCGTCGCAATGGCGCCCCATCAGCGGTGGACGCCCCCCCCGAGGACGGGGGCTAGACCCCCAGCCGGTCGCGCAGAGAATACCAGCCCATGCCGGCGACCAGCAGCGGCCAGCGCAGCGCCGCGCCGCCGGGAAAGGCGGGCAGGGGCAGGGCGGCCATGGTGTCGAACCCCTCGGACTGGCCGATCACCGCCTGCGCCATCAGCTTGCCCGAAAGACTGGCCAGCGCCACCCCGTGGCCGGAAAACCCGCTGGCCGACAGGCAGTTCGGCGCCGGCCGCGCGAAATACGGCAGCCGGTTCATGGTGATCGCCAGCGTGCCGCCCCAGCCATGGGTGATGCGCACGCCCCCAAGCTGCGGATAGACCTGTTCCAGCGGGCGGCGCACCTTGGCGGCGATGTCCCGCGGAAAGCGATAGCCAAGGCTTTCGCCGCCGCCGAACACCAGCCGCCGGTCCGCGCTCAGCCGCCAATAGTTCACCACGAAACGAGTGTCGTGGACGGCGATGTTTTCCGCCAGGATGTCG
This sequence comes from Paracoccus alkenifer, assembly GCF_900108405.1. GTDB lineage: Bacteria > Pseudomonadota > Alphaproteobacteria > Rhodobacterales > Rhodobacteraceae > Paracoccus > Paracoccus alkenifer. Next base: position 36,099 of record NZ_FNXG01000006.1, on the reverse strand, counting down.
TCGGCACGCGCCCCCAGCGGCTCGGTCGCGACGACGAAATTGTTGATCGGCATGACGCGGGCGGCGACGCCCATGTCCAGATGCCCCAGATAGCCGTTCGCGGCCAGAATGACGTGATCGCAGATCACCCGCCCGGTGCCGGTCTGCACCACCGAGGTCTCGCCCGCGCGCCGACCGTGGCTGATGGCATGGACATGGGCGCCCTCGTGGATGCGCACGCCCGACGCTGCGGCCAGCCGCGCCAGCCCCAGCCCCAGCGCCAGCGGGTCCAGATGGCCTGCGCCGCGATCAAGATCACCCCCCGCATATAGCGGCGATTTCACCAGCGCCCGCAGCCCGGCCGCATCCAGCGGCTCGATCAGCGCATAGTCGTAATCGCGGGCCAGCCGCTCGGCGTTTTCATGGGCGTGGCGGACCTCGCGGGCGGTGCGGGCGGCATGAGCGATACCGGGATGGACCGTCACCCCGGCCTCGGCGGCGTACGAGCGGGTCAGGGTCTTGGCCTCTTCGGCCATGTCCCACAGCCGCCGCGCCGCCGCGCGCCCGGCCACCCGTTCCAGCTCGTCGACCTCAAGCCGCTGCCCCGATCCCATCTGCCCGCCATTGCGCCCCGAGGCGCCAAAGCCCACCCGCTGCGCCTCAAGCAGCACGACCGAGCGCCCCGCCCGCGCCAGCGTCAGCGCCGCGCCCAGTCCGGTGTAGCCCGCGCCCACCACCACCACATCGGCGCGCGCATCGCCCCGCAGCGGGGGAAACGGCGGCAGCGCCGGGTTCTGCTCGGCGTACAGGCTGGGCGGATATTCCCCGCGGCGGTCATTGGCGAAAAGCAGGTTCATGCGCGCCCCCATGTTCGGCCCCGCTTTACCACCCGCAACCCGGATAACGGAATGGCCGAGGGCCGCTTTCTTCATCACTGAAATATCCCGGGGTCCGGGGCAGCGCCCCGGTCCGACCGAGCAACCCGGCGCGCCAAAAGAAAAAGGGGACCAAACCGGCCCCCTTTTCCCCAACAATTCCAGCAGCCTCAGCGCTTGGCCACGTCCAGGTAATCGCGCCGGTCCGAGCCGATATACAGCTGCCGCGGGCGGCCGATCTTGCTGTCCGGGTCGCCCAGCATTTCCTTCCACTGCGAAATCCAGCCGACGGTGCGCGACAGCGCAAAGATCGGGGTGAACATCGAGGTCGGGAAGCCCATCGCCGACAGGATGATGCCGGAATAGAAATCGACGTTCGGATAGAGCTTTTTCGAAACGAAATATTCGTCCTCAAGCGCGATCCGCTCCAGCTCCTTGGCGACCTGCAGCGTCGGGTTGTTCTCGATCCCGAGAAGGTCCAGCACCTCGTCGGCCGATTCCTTCATGATCTTGGCACGCGGGTCGAAGTTCTTGTAGACGCGGTGGCCAAAGCCCATCAGCCGGAACGGGTCGTCCTTGTCCTTGGCGCGCCTGATGTATTCGGGGATGCGGTCGACGGTGCCGATTTCCTGCAGCATCTCCAGCGCGGCCTGGTTGGCGCCGCCATGGGCGGGGCCCCACAGGCAGGCGATGCCGGCGGCGATACAGGCAAAGGGATTGGCCCCGGATGATCCCGCCAGCCGCACCGTCGAGGTCGAGGCGTTCTGTTCGTGGTCCGCGTGCAGGGTAAAGATGCGGTCCATGGCGCGGGCCAGCGCCGGATCGGTGTGATAGGGCTCGGCCGGGACCGAAAAACACATGTGCAGGAAGTTCGAGGCGTAATCGAGATCGTTCTTCGGATAGACGAAGGGCTGGCCCAGCGAATATTTATAGGCCATCGCCGCCAGCGTCGGCAGCTTGGCGATCAGCCGGATCGAGGCGACCTCGCGGTGATGCGGGTCGTTGATGTCAAGGCTGTCGTGATAGAACGCCGACATGGCGCCGACCACGCCGACCAGCGTCGCCATCGGGTGGCTGTCGCGGCGGAACCCGCGAAAGAAATAATGCAGCTGCTCGTGCACCATGGTGTGGTGGGTGATCAGCCACTCGAATTTCTCCATCTGGTCGGCGCTCGGCAGTTCGCCGTTCAGCAGCAGATAGCAGACTTCCAGATAGTGGCTTTTCTGGGCCAGCTGCTCGATCGGATAGCCGCGATACCACAGCTCGCCCACATCGCCGTCGATATAGGTGATCGCGCTTTCGCAGGCCGCCGTCGAGGTGAAGCCGGGATCGAAGGTGAAGACGTCGCCCTGCCCGTAAAGCTTGCGGATGTCGATACATTCCGCCCCCACGGTGGGGGTCAGGATCGGCAGATCAAATTCCCTGTCGTTCAGCGAAATCCGGGCGGTTCTGGCTTCGGCCATCGCATATTCCTTTGCTCGGGGCCCATCGGGGCCGCTGCGTATGGGCACTCTCACGCCGTGGCATCTGCCAGGCGGGCGAGCGTTTCGTCGCGCCCGAGGGCCAGCATCATGTCGAATATGCTCGGGGTCGAGGTCCGCCCGGCGAGTGCCGCCCGCACGGGGGCTGCGATCTTGCCAAGGCCCAGCCCGTTCGACTCGGCTATCCGCTGTGCAATCGCCTCCAGGTCGTCTCGCGCCCAGATAACATTCTGCAACGCAGCGGTCAAATCATTGAGTATACCTTTGGACACCGTATCCAGAACCGCCGCCGCCTTGTCGTCCGGCTGCACCGGGCGTTCGATCAGGGCAAAGCGGCCCTGGTCCAGCAGCTGCGGCAGGGTGCGGGATTTCTGCTTGAGCACCGACAGCGCCGGGGTCAGGCGGGCAAGCTGCGTCCCGGTCAGCGCGGGCTGGCCGGTGGCGGAAAGGAAGCCCGCCAGCTCGTCCAGCAGTGCCACGTCGCCCATGGCTGCGACATGATGCCCCGAGACATGCTCCAGCTTCTTGAAGTCCAGCCGCGCCGGCGCCTTGCCGATTCCCGACAGGTCGAACCATGCGCGCGCCTGCGCGTCGTCGAACAGCTCGTCGTCGCCATGGCTCCAGCCCAGCCGGGCCAGATAGTTGCGCATCGCGCTGGCCGGATAGCCCATGGCGGCGTATTCATGCAGCCCCACCGCGCCGTGGCGCTTGGACAGTTTCTTGCCGTCGGGGCCGTGGATCAGCGGGATATGCGCGAACACCGGCAGCGCCCAGCCGTTGGCCGCATAGACCTGCGCCTGGCGCGCGGCGTTGGTCAGGTGGTCGTCGCCGCGGATGATATGGGTCACGCCCATGTCGTGGTCGTCCACAACCACCGCGTGCATATAGGTCGGCGTCCCGTCCGAACGCAGCAGCACCATGTCGTCCAGCTGGTCATTGCGGAAGGTCACGTCCCCCTGCACCTCGTCATGGATCACCGTCACGCCTTCGCGCGGGGCCTTCAGCCGGATCGCATGGGGCGCGTCGGGCCGGGTTGCGGGGTCCGCATCGCGCCACGGGCTGACAAAGGGGCGGTTGGGGTTCTCGGCCCGCCATGCCTCGATCTCGGCCGGGGTGGTATAGCAGGGATAGGCGGTGCCCGCGGCCATCATCGCCCGCGCGACCTCGGCGTGGCGCTCGGCGCGGGCGAACTGGCTGACCGGTTCTCCGTCCCAGTCCAGCCCCAGCCAGCGCAGCCCCTGCAGGATCGCCTCGGTCGCCTCGGGGGTGGAACGGGCGCGGTCGGTATCCTCGATCCGCAGCAGGAATTTCCCGCCGCGGCCGCGGGCATACAGCCAGTTGAACAGCGCCGTGCGCGCGCCGCCGATATGCAGATAGCCGGTGGGCGAGGGCGCAAAGCGCGTGACGACGGGGGGTGATTGCATGGCTGCGTCCTGCTGCGGTCGTTCAGGGGGGCGGTCGTTAACCTTTCGCTAAGAACCGCCGGGTTAGGATCGGCGCAGGGATACGCGACGATTCAGGGTAAGGACAAGCTTGACCGCAACGGATGCAGCGAAACCGGGGGGCAGTCGCGGCTGGGCGGGCAGGGCGCTTGCGGCCCTGACGGCGCGCGGGCGGGTGTCGGCGCGCAGCGGCCGCTCGGCCGGCGATCTGGCGCAGCGGGCCGGATTGCTGATCCGCGCGCCGATTCTGGTGTCCTTTGGCATTGGCCTGTGGTTTTCGCTGCGGTTCGAGCCGGGGGCGGCGCTTTATGCGGCTGCCGGCGCGGGGATGCTGCTGGGGATGGCGGCGGCGCGGCGGGTGCTGCGGCTGGCGGATACCGGGCGGATCCCGTGGGAGCGGGCCGAGTTCCTGCGGATGGCGGCGCTTGGCACGGCGCTGGTGCTGTCGGGGTTTCTGGCCGCCGGGCTGCGGCTGCACATGGTCGCGGCCCCGGTGATGGATTACCGCTATTACGGCCCGGTCGAGGGGCGGGTGGTCGAAATCGACCGCTCGGCCCGCGACCGGATGCGGGTGACGCTGGACCGGGTGGTGCTGCGCCATACCTCGCCCGACCGCACCCCGCGCCGGGTGCGGCTGTCGCTGCCGCCGGGGGCGGAGCTGCCGCCGACCTCGGCGCGGGTGATGCTGACCGCGCATCTCGGCCCGCCGCCGCCGCCCGCGGAACCCGGGGCCTTCGATTTCCGCCGCAGCGCGTTTTTCGCCGGGCTGGGCGCCGTCGGCTATACCCGCACCCCGATTCTGGTCGCCGAGCCGCCGCCGCCCCGGCTGCTGGACGCCACCGCCGCACGGCTGCGGCTATCGAAAGCGATGCAGGACCGGATCGGCGGGCAGGCAGGGGCGGTGGCCTCGGCGCTGGTGACGGGCGACCGCTCGGGCATTGCCGAGGCCACAAATCAGGTGATGCGCGATTCTAACCTGTATCACATCGTGTCGATTTCCGGCCTGCACATGAGCATGTTGGCCGCCTTTGTCTATGGCGCGATCCGGCTGGCGCTGGCCGGGGTGCAGGGCTTGGGTCCGGGCATGATCGGCGGCGCGCTGGCCGGCGCGCCTTTGCACAAGCTGGCCGCGCTGGTCGCGCTGGCGGCGGCGACGCTGTATCTGTGGGTCTCGGGCGGGGGGGTGCCGACGGAACGCGCCTGGGTGATGGTGGCGGTGATGCTGGGCGCGGTGCTGCTGGACCGGCGCGCGATTTCGCTGCGCACGCTGGCGGTGGCGGCGCTGGTGATCCTGTATCTGGCGCCCGAGGCGCTGGTCACGCCCGGTTTCCAGATGAGCTTTGCCGCCACCGCCGCGCTGATCTTGCTGTTTCCCGCGTGGTCGCGGGGGGCGCAGACACTGCCCTGGGTGGTGCGCGGCGCGATGCTGCTGGTGATTTCATCACTGATCGCGGGGCTGGCCACCGCGCCCCTGGCGGCGGCGCATTTCAACCGCTCGGCCCAATACGGGATCGTCGCCAATCTGCTGGTGGTGCCGGTGATGGGCAGCGTGGTGATGCCCGCCGGCGTGATCGCCGCCGTGCTGGCGCCGCTGGGGCTGGCGGGGCCGGCACTGTGGGCGATGGGGCTGGGCACGCGCTGGATGCTGTGGGTGGCCGAGCTGGTCACCGGCTGGGGCGGCGCGGTGATGACCGTCCCGGTGCCCGACTGGCGCGTGCTGCCGCTGGGCGGCGCCGGCATCGCGATCTGGCTGTTTTCGCTGCAAGGCGCCGGGCGGGCCACACGGCGGGCCGGGGTTGCGATGCTGCTGCTGGCGCTGGCCGGCGCGACGCTGCTATGGATGCGGACCCAGCGCCCCGACATCCTCATCGCGCCCGAGGCCGCAACGGTCGGGATCATGACCCCCGCGGGCCGCGCCCTGTCGAAACCCGGCGGCGCCTTTGCCGCCGACAGCTGGCTGCGCGCCGACGGCGATACCGCCGCCGCGCCCGAGGCGGGGGCGCGCATGGGGTGGGATGGGCCTACGGCAGAGCGTCGCGCCCGGCTGGGCGGCATCGAGGTGGTGCATCTGACCGGAAAATCCGCCCCTCAGCGCGCCGAGAGCGCCTGCCGGGGTGGCGCAGTGGTCATTCTTGCAGCCCGGGCCCCGCCGGGGCTGACGGGCGACTGCCTGCTGGTCGACCAGACGGAAACCCGCCGCAGCGGCGCCCGCGCCGGCTGGCTGCGGCACGGGCAACTGCACTGGCTGACCGAGGCCGAGATGACCGGAGAGCGGCTGTGGTCCTCGCCCACCGAACGGCGCCGATGGGGGCTTTCGGGGCGCGCCCGATGAGCGCCGGGACGGCCCCGCCGCGCCCGCCCGCACCGCGCCTCAGCGCGTGATGCGGAACGGGACCACGATGGATTTCGGCTTTCCATCGGGCGGGGCGGGCAGTCGCGGCATCCGCTGCGCGTGCCGCATCAGCGCCGCATCCACGCGCGCGTCGCCGCTGCCTTGCGTCAGCGTCGCCTGCGCCCCGCCGCCGGCGTCGATGCGCACCGTCACCGTCGCCGACAGCTGCCCGCGAGAGGTGACGCGCGCGCGGCTCATATGGCGCGCGGTCGCCTGGCGCACCTGGTTTTCCCAGGATTGCACCGCCTGGGCCGACGCTTTCGCCTGACCGGCGCTGCCCGCGGGCGAGCGCGCGGTCTGTTGCTGGCTGGGCGCCTGGTTGCGCGGCTCGGTGGGGGTGGGCTTGGGCGGCTCTTTCCTGGGCTCGCGCTGCTGGGGTTCGGGTGGCGGGCGGCGCAGCAGGCGCGGCCGTTCCCTGGGGCGGACGGCGGCGATGGTCTCGACCGGCTCGACCACCGGCTCGGTCTCGACGGGTTCGGGTTCCGGTTCGACCACGGGTTCCGGCTCTGGCTCTGGCTCGGGTTCCGGCTCGGGTTCAGGCGGCGGCTCCACCGGCTCTTCGGCCTCGGGGAACTCGGGGGCCTGCAACTCGGCCAGCTGCGGCAGCTCGGGCAGGGTCTCGGTCAGCTGGTTGGGGATCTCGGCCACGCCGGCGGTCGGCTCGGGCGGCAGCAGTTCGACGACCGTGGCCTCGGGCGCGGCAGGCGCCGGCGCGGGACGCCGCGCCAGCGTCGTGGCGCCGACCAGATGCGCGCCAAGCACCAGAACGGCGGCGGTGAACCACCAGCCCGGACGCCCCGCCGCCATCATGATCCCGGCACCATTTCAAGGCCGACCAGCCCGATGCGGCCCCAGCCGGCATCACGGATAAGGTTCATCAGCCCCATCAGCTCGCCATATTCCACGTTGCGGTCGGCACGCAGGTAGATCCGCGCCTCGGGGTCGCCGCCGGTGGCCTCGTCCAGCGCCCCGGGCAGGGCCTCGACCCCGATCTCGCTGTTGGCCAGCGCGACGCTGCCGTCGGCTTGCAGGGTCACATAGACCGGCTCGTCCGGGCGCGGCGCCGCGGCGGCGGTCGAGGCCGGCAGGTCCACGTTCACATCTACCGTCGCCAGCGGCGCCGCCACCATGAAGATGATCAGCAGCACCAGCATCACGTCGATAAAGGGCGTGACGTTGATTTCCGACAGCTCGTCAAGCTGTTCGCCGTCGTCGTGGGATGCAGCCATCTCAGAGCCTCCGCGTGGCGTGGTCGAGCTCGCGGCTGACCAGCCGTTCGATCAGCGCGCCGCTGTCGCGCAGCTGGGCGCGGTGGGACGCGATGGCGCGCGCGCACAGGTTGTAGATGATCACCGCCGGGATAGCCGCGACCAGCCCCAGCGCGGTGGCCAGCAGCGCCTCGGCGATGCCGGGGGCGACGACCGCAAGATTGGTGGTCTGCGCGCGCGAGATGCCGACGAATGCGTTCATGATTCCCCAGACCGTGCCGAACAGCCCGACAAAGGGCGCGGTCGAGCCGATGGTGGCCAGCAGCCCGGTCCCCACGCCAAGCTGGCGGCCGGCGGCGGCCTCGATCCGGGCAAGGGTCGAGGCCACGCGTTCCTTGACCCCCTGCACCGGCACGTCGGGCAGGTCGGGACGGGCGCCGACCATTTCACGCCCGGCCGCCCGCAGCATCCGCGCCACCGGATCGCGCCGCCGGCCCAGCTGCGCCGCCGCGGGGGCAAGCCCGCCCGCGCCCGCGATCCGCCGCTGGCTGCCCGCCGCCGCGCGCGCGGCCGAGGCGATCTCGACCAGCTTGAACAGCGCCACCGTCCAGGTCACCACCGAGGCCGCCGCCAGCCCGATCATCACCGCCTTGACCACGATGTCGGCGGCCATGAACATCCCCCAGGGGGACAGGTCATGGGGCAGGGTGTGGGCGGGCAGGCTGCCCGCGTCCTGTGCGACGACGGGCGACGCGGCGAGCAATGCGCTGGCGACAAGGACGGGAAGGCGGCAGTTCATATGGGTCTCCGTGGCGCTTGCTTGGCGCGGTTGAATCGGTTCAGAAATTGGCCGTCAGCCCCAGCCACAGTCGGCGGCCTTCCTGAACGGTGTTGAAGTCGCTGGCCACCACCTCTTTGTTGAAGACGTTGTAGACAGCGGCATTCAAGGTCGCCATTTCGGTCAGCTGATAGTTCGCGCCGAGATCGACGGTGGTGTAGGCGGCATATTTCCTGCCTGTCTGCCCGTTGATTTCGACCGGGGTGCCGTTGCTGCCGATGCGCAACCCCGAGTTGATCTCGGAGCCATGGTAATTGGCACTGAGCCAGCTATCCAACCCATCGACCGGGGTTTGCCAGTCGAAACGCAGGCTTGCCATATGTTCGGGCGTGCGGGCCAGCGGGAAGCCGGCATATTCGCCGGTTTTCTGCTTGGACTTGGTGTAGGTATACGAGGCACGGGCAGAAAGCGCGGGGGTGATCGACCAGTCCCCCGCAAGTTCCAGGCCGCTGATCGTCGCCTTGTCCACGTTGAAATTCTGGATCAGGCGGCGGTAATACAACTCGCCGTCGCCGCCCACATATTGGGGGCCGTCCGTCCAGTATTCATATTCGTCGATCACCCCGTCGCCGTTGGTGTCCGTGCCCAGGCTGCGCTGTTGCAGCTTGTTGTCGAATTTTGTGTGAAAGGCCGTGGCGCTGAGCCGGAAATCATTGCCTTCATAGACCCCGCCCACTTCGATGTTGACGGTTTCCTCGGGCTTCAGGTCGGGGTTGCCCAGAATCGCCGCGCAAGAGGGCGGCGTGTTGCTGGCACAGCCGGCGCCGCCGCTGGTATAGGCATAACCGGGGATGATCGAGCGCAGTTCCGGCGTCTTGTAGCCGGTCGAGATGCCGCCCTTGATGGTCAGGCTGTCGGTCGCGCTCCACACCCCGTAGATCCGCGGGGCGACATGGCCGCCATAAAGCTCGTGGTCGGTATAGCGCAGCCCCATCGTCAGCGCGAAATCGTCACGCAGGCGCCATTCGTCCTCGACATAAAGCGCCCATTCGTCGGCGCGGAACTTCTGATCGACGGGATCTTCGCCGGGCTCGACAGCGCCGGGGTTCTGGTCGGTCAGGTCGGTGCGCATGAACTGGCCGCCGACGGTCAGGTTGTGGTCGCCCCGCCACGACAGCTGCCGCGTCGCCTTGGCGTCCAGCACCGTGTTGCGCACCTCGGGCGAGCGCAGATTTTCGACAAAGGGACCGCCCGCCGCCGTGCGGCTGAACGAGGTCCGCTCGCCGATCTCCTGCGACAGGCTGATCTCGGTATCCAGCGCGTCGTAGCGGCCCTTGTGGGTCAGCGACCAGTGGTCGCGGTCGTTGTCATTATATCCCAGGCCGCCATAGTTTTCGCTGGTGATCCGGGTCCGCCCGGCCTCAAGCAGCAGGTCGTTCTGGTCATCCACGCGCCACGACAGCCGCGCGCCAAGGTCATAGTCGTCCGAGCCGCTGGGGCCGCCGGTGATCTCGGAGGCATCCTGATCGAATTTCCGCCCCCAGACCTGCAACCCCAGCACATTGTCGATCAGCGGACCCGAGGCATAGAACGAATTCTGGCGCGAATTCTCGAACCCGTCCTCGCCCTGGATCACCACCTCGGTCGTGACCGAGCCGGTCCACACATCCGCCACCGGCTTGGTGATGACATTGATCACGCCGCCCATCGCATCCGACCCGTAAAGCGAGGACATCGGCCCGCGCACGATCTCGATCCGCTCGATTGCGGCGATCGGAGGGATGAAGCTTTGTTCATAGCCCGCGTTGCCGTTGGTGCGCGCGTCGCGGGTGCTTTGGCGTTTTCCGTCCACGAGGATCAGCGTGTATTGGCCGGGCAGGCCGCGGATATAGATGTCCTGTTCGTTTGCGGTGCCGGTGGTGGCGACGCCCTGCACCTCTTTCAGCGCATCGGTCAGGCTGGTGAAATTGCCCTTTTGCAGCTCTTCGGCGGTGATGACCGAGATGCTGGCCGGGGCATCCTTGATGCTCTGCTCAAAGCCGGCGGCGGTGATGACGATTTCGTCCAGGACGATGGGCTGCTGGGCTGCGGCGGGCAGGGCGCAGCCCAGCCCGCAGCTCAGCGCGGTGCCGGATGCGAATGCCGCCATGAGCCGGCGGCGGGACGGGTGGGGTGCAGATATGGGCATGGTCATGTCCTTGCAGATTGCGCAAAAAAGACACGCCTTGGCTGGCAACCCGGGTCTTGTGGACGATCAGGCGTAGCGGTGCGGGGCGAGATACATTGCTGGCTGGGTAGACGACCTTGCAAGGGGGCGTCAATACCCGATTGTTTTGATCACCCTCTTTTACCGACCCCGTTCCGGCCAGCAGGGACAGGCCGGACACCGGCTGGCCCCGGGGTGAAGGTTGTTAAATGCCAGCAAGGCACCGGCCTGCGCGCAGCGATCGCGGATGAATCACGGGCAGCCGGACGCGCATGACCCTCGGCATGGCCGGGGCGCCGCGGACAAGATGGCGCTTGAATGGTGAAAATGGCGGGCCGAAGCCGAAGAAACGGAGAACTACACCTACGCTATACCCCTCTAAAATCGAGGCCCGATAGAAAGAACTGCCGCAGCAGTGCGCCCCATTCAGACTTTCAACTCAAATATTTGACTTGCTCAAAGCTGCCGAAACGAACGGTTTTGAGCAGTGGGAGGGAGGCAAACCTCCACGGGAAACGTGGCCTATATGGCTAAATTCAGGTGATAGCGTGTTTCTATCACCTGAATTGACTAGGCCGCGACCAACTCAGCAATCTTCGCCGCAACCGCCGCCATCGACTCTTCGGCAGTGTTCAGCCCAGCCCGAGACGCCAGCAGAAGGCTGACCTTCTCCAGCTCCTCATACGTCGTCCCGTGCACGACTGGCACTAGCCGCTCACGCCGAAGAAGTGCCGAAAGCTCTTTGTCCGCGACACCTTCTGCCGGGAGACGGCGCAGCATGGCTGGCGTAACCAGCACGATGCCGACGCGAGAATTTACCAAGCCCTTGTCGATTGCCCGCATCATCGGCACGCCGAGGCCAAGGTCTTTCTCGCTAAACCATACGCGAACACCGCGCGCTTCAAGCAGGTCATGAAGGTCTTTCGCGGACCCTTGACGATCATCCCATGCGTGGCACAGGAAAACGTCCCGGAGATCAGGCTGCGAAACAGCGAGGCTTTCGATAGTTTCACGGACAGGAGTGAGTGTCCGCACTTCTTCGGGTGTGTACCACACCCCCGAACTCGATGGGGACCAGCGCGGCTTTGAGCTGCGCCCCGAACTGCTGCCGCCCCGGCTTCCCGAAGAAGGGGAGGGAGAGGGCCGATAGCTGCTAAAATCACTGTATCCGCCGTAGCCGCTATAACTCCGTGAACGACCGTAACGACCTCCACATGCGGGGCAGTCGGCCGCCGCCGCCGCCGAACGGTGCCCCCTTACTGGTGCAGTGCATCTGGCCATATGCCCCCCTTTCTTTTCATCGACTATTCTGCCGGAAACTTGAGTTGGCTATTTGCGTCCAACGTTCAATATAACTGACATATGCACCGAGAATACTCTCGGAATATCAGTGACCGCGACGTTTCGACCGATAGCCACTCCGCCGTCGCCGTAGGCCGCGCTCAAAGAGCTTATCGTGCAGCAGGGATTTAAGTCGTTCTTGCCATCCATCAGTATGCACTACGCGATCAAAGTGTGCGTCCTGATCGCGGAGAAGGTCGAGCCGCGACCGTTGCGACGCCTCATCCCAATCTTGGTACAGCAAATAGACTGCGTTGCCGTATCTGAGGTTCTCGAACACGACTAGGTCATCAGCAAACTGTGCGCCGAAATATGAGCCGAATCCGCCCTGACCGCGAATATAGGCTTTCGGCTCGAAACCCTCGAACAATCGCACCCGCTCGCGAATATGCTTCTCAAAATCGGGTGCGTTCATCGGATGCGCCGATCCCAGCAAGCGAGCAACAACTTCGTCAGCGGTACCCGGTGGGAAAATCTGCCAGTCGAGAGTGACGGTTGAGATGTATTCTTCGCGCGTGGCGTCGCTCGCGAACACGCCGGTGACGCCCGTATTCTCTTGCAGGACGTTGATCGCCCAAAGCAGCATCAAGTCGAACTCGGCCATGCCCCGGCTAAGCATGGGCGCGAGGGCGAACTTGACCGCCACCTGCTCACCGCCTTTGTCTTCAAGCACACTCGCTTCGATAATCATGCCCTGCGGCTCGAAAATTTGGTTCTGGTAAACGTCTTTAGTCCAAGAACGCATCGTCCAGCCGTTGCGTGCGCCATCTCCAAAGTTGGGCGACTCGAAGGTCCATGTCTTCTGGACCATCGGCCAATCCTCACGCTTACGATCCCATCCATGCGCATTTCGCTCAGACCACTTTCCGGCGTCGGCGGGTGGTTGGGTTGGACCTTCGGCGATGATGGAGGAGCCGTCTATGCTCAATCCAACGTGGCTATACTGGCCCGCTTCCAGATCGTCACGGTTGATCTTCTTGGTCGCGGCGACGGCGACGAGATCGCCGTCAATCTCATTGAGTGCGTGCCGAACAAACGGCGGGATCTTGCGGTAGTTGCTTTTCCAAGGAAAACGCTGTGCCATTGTTGCCCCCCAACTGTGGCCCGGAGCGTACGGGGGCGACAGTGAATAGACAAGAGCCGTTCGAAGACACCCTCCAAGTAGAGGTGACAATCGGTTTGTGATTTAACGAGACCTGTTCACGCAGATAAAAAAGAAAGCCGAGCGTACGTGATTGCAGCACGTCTTCCCTAAATTTCCGAACGGTATAGCTAGATCGCCAGCCTCGGCGATCTACACCGATGTTGTCGTTCTGACGGGTCTTTTGGTCCAGAGCGCGCTCTCGCGGCGCGGTCAAAGAAACTGCAACCTATAATTTCTCCATCGGCTGATCGCAGTTACTTTCAGTTTAGTGCACCCCCTCGGCGCACGCCTTTACGTCCTGAAAGAGTGAAACGAGGTGATGTCCCGACATATCTAAAATCGGTTCGAACATAAAAGAGTTCAGATGAATATTTTCCGGCGTCATCAAAGCTACGCGCTTGACCGTCGCAAGAGTGAGGCCGTCACACCCGTCCATTTTCTCGAACTTGCGAATAAGCTTTCCGGTCTGACTGTTGCTGATTGACTTTACGTAATCGTCGTCGTTGATTGTTTTAATTAATACTTCTTCTGCAACGAGGCGGATTCCGATGGCAAGTGTAATCTTCTCCTCTAACCTGAGGTCATCATTACCACGCTCACAAATGTCGACACATGCCGACATCACTAGGTCGAAGACAGTGCCACCCTTTGCGCTAAAATCAGTGTATGCGCCTTTCGCCAGAATTGCTTCGTAAATTCTGGCAAGGTCATCAATAGTTATGTTCTTCGTATCCTCCTTAACGTGCAGTAAAGACGTCAATTTGGAGAACAAATCTATATTTCCTACATATTCCGTTAAATTTCTTACAAACGGAATAGAAGCTACCAAAACAACCGGATCGTTGAGCTTCTGCTTCCAATCTTCAAATGGGTTATCGCTAAGGCGATCTGGTATAAGCTGAAGCGCACCGTTGAGCCGGTTGCAGAGCAGCTTGTTGTCTCCATAAATCCCAATCCTCCCTCGCACGGTACGATAGAAATCGTAGTTATGAGTGAGCAGGACAAGGTGGAAATTATCCTCTCTGCGTATGTCGTTTAGGTATTCGATGATCGCGTATTTGTTTTTGTAATCAAAGGAATCTGCTATATCGTCGAGCACCATAAGTGTTTCGATACGGGCTTTTTTCCGTGCCTCAACCTCGAATATGATATTGAGGATATAAAGTGCGCGCCTCTCTCCCGTGCTAAGTCCTCGGTCAAGGGTCGAACGTTCGGTTTTTCGCGCAGCACCCCCTTCGCGATCCTTGACGTAGAAGGAAATTTGCGGCGCTGAAACGTTCAATACGGCGTCGCCTTTGTTCTCCACGCGCACTTCAAAGGGAACTGAAAATCTGTCATTAAACTGCGCGATTACCGACTCCCAGCGCGTCTGCTCTTTCTCTGCCTCTGAAATAATATCTCTAATTTTTTCTTTGCTAGAATCATATTCGGAAATAAGATCAAAGTATGCTTTATCATTTTCCACAAGATATGAAATCCACACTCTTTGCTTGAATGCATCGATGTCGCTAAGTTCCGCAACGACAAAAGGATTTTCAATTAGGTAGTCGCGAAAGCTCCTAAGTTCTGCTGTGGTGAGCATTCCATCAACCTTCTGGAACATCTCTGCTAGCTTTGGGTCGGTTAGTATCTTCTCTTTTTCCGCATCAATAGCTGCAACAAGCTCAGAATCCGTTGTAATCTCGCTTCGCTTGCCATCGTGATTGAGGTTGACTGAATGTCCGCCGTCGAACCAGCCGTTCGCCTTAAGGTTTTTTGCAATAGTCTCTGCGTTGCTATGGTTAAATACACCTTTTTTGAAATACATTGATTGATCTATTATCTGTTCATAAATTTTGGTGTAGTCATCAATCAGAGATTTTACATCTCCATTTTGGAGAAATTCGAGGACTTTTTCGCTAAATAGAATCTTATATTTTAATGAAGAAAAATGCGCATGCGCCCCTTCCTTGACCTCTCTTTCAAGTCGCGCCAAGGCGACCAAAACGTCCTCAGGCCGAACCTTGAAGGCTGTGGAAATTGCCAAGTCGATGTCCTTCGACAACCCAGAAGGTTTTTTAAGCGCCTTTAGAAGGCTTTCTTTTTTCTCTGCAATTGAACCAAATATTTCATCATATCGGGCCTTGAGGTCTTCGCTCGCCAACAATGTCGATATCCGCGAAGACTGATATTTTTCGTCGATGGAGTCGATTACAAAGATTGAGTCAGGATCAATAGCCGCGCCAGTTTCATCCGCGACCGAAAGTACACTATCCCGTTCGGGAAAGTATATATCTTCAGGCTGCTTGCCATTGACGTAGCTCCGCAAGGATTTAGCGAGTGAAGTCTTCATCACCCCGTTGGGGGCATATATCAGTACAGGCATGTTTCTGTTAGAAAAATCAAATGTATGC
Source organism: Paracoccus alkenifer (assembly GCF_900108405.1). Classification (GTDB taxonomy): domain Bacteria; phylum Pseudomonadota; class Alphaproteobacteria; order Rhodobacterales; family Rhodobacteraceae; genus Paracoccus; species Paracoccus alkenifer. Next base: position 20,860 of record NZ_FNXG01000006.1, on the reverse strand, counting down.
TTGAGAGCGTCGATCCCAAAGCAATACTTCATATCGACTGTGACGGTCGTCGGCATATCCCCCCCCCATGATCCAGCTCTGACGTAAATGCAGATTGTCATGCTCTAAGCGATAACTCCATGGGATAGTTACCCCATGTGCCTTCGCGCCTCGCCGCTTCAGCAGATAGCTGCTAAGGGCGTTGCCCTCGCGCCAGCAAGGTAAGTGAAACCGTCCGGGGCGGTATCCCCAGCCTTCCGCGCCCCAAGGGGCTTGTGCAGGCTGGGTGATTCCCCTCCACCCCGGCCGCCCTTGCTCGTTGCTACCCCAGTCTCGGCGACGGCCAGAAGGTCAGGCGCGGCGTTCCGCTTCGCTGACCTTCAGACCCGAGGATCAGAGACATGACCAACGTATCCGACAGCACCCCCCGCATCTATGTCGCTTGCCTTGCCGCCTACAACAACGGCTATCTGCATGGCGCTTGGATCGACGCGGATCAGGATGCGGACCAGATTAGGGACGCGATTGCCGCGATGCTTGCCCGTTCCCCTGTCGAGGACGCGGAGGAATACGCCATTCACGATTACGAGGGCTTCGAGGGCGTCAGCATCTCGGAATATGACGGCATCGACACCGTGACGCGGATGGCCACTTTCATCGCAGAGCATGGCGCACTTGGCGCGGGCCTGCTGGAGCAGTTCAGCGGCGACATGGACCAAGCCGAATCCACGTTGGAGGATTGCTATCATGGTCAGTTCGCCAGCCTCGCCGACTACATGGAGGAATTGACCACCGAGAGCGTCACGATCCCCGAGGCGCTGCGCTACTATGTCGATTGGCAGGCGATGGCGCGCGACGCCGAGATGGGCGGCGACCTGTTCACTATCGAGACGGCGCACGGCGAGGTCCATGTGTTTTCCAACAGGTGAAAACATGACTGCCTGTCCGTGCTCATACGCGCAGGCATCTCGAAAGCACCGGCTGTTGCCAAGCTAAAAACACCAAAGAATGATCGGGTTAGCCGCTCAAGGTATCTGCTTTGAGCGGCTTCTATATTTCCAGTGATCCTTGAACCTCTTTTTGCCGGGCGCTGCCCAGCATCCCGGCTTGGGGAGGTGACGCCATGCTCAGCATCGATTGGCGATCTCCAGCGGCATACGGGCACACAAAGCACATTCCAGCCGCTGGTTTCGCTTGGGAATATTTGCGCCGCAACGACGAATATCGTCGGGACTGCCAGAACATCGCATTGACCGGAGGGCCGGCTGCCCGCGACCTTGAAGCGTTCGCGCATCGCTGGGGGTTGCGATTTCCCGTGCGATCCTGACGCGCCACATGACCAGCAATCCCCAATCTGGAGCCCGCGCCTTCAACCGCAAGCGGTAATGCTGTCCCCGGTCAGTCACAAGGAAGGCGACACCGAACCGATATTGACGCTGGCGCATCTCGACGGCCTCGATCTGCGCCGCGCCGCCGATGGCTGGCACGGTATTTGGCAGGTGGATGGCGTCAAACATCAATTCTGGCTGCCCGAGGCGGTGCCCGACGCAGCCGCCTTCTATGCGGTTACCCTGCCGATGGATTCCTTTCTGGAACTGCGCGCCCACGCCGCCCGCCGTTTCTGGCGATCTCTCATCGGCCGCGCACCCGGTCCCGATTTCCGGACTGTCCCCGCCCAGCTCCGGCAATGGCATATCCTCTCGCTGCGCGCGCTCGACGCCCGGCTGCGCGGCGAGAGCTATCGCACTATCGCCGAAGTCGTGCTCGGCTTTCGCGGCACCAAAGAGGATTTCGAAGGCGACCCGCGCAAGAACAAGGCCCGACGTCTGGTCGCGCACGGTATCAAGATGATGCGTGGCGGCTATCGTCTTTTGCTCCACTATCCGCTTAAGTTACGCTGCTAACGGCTGAACCTTCTGCTAGGAAGACATAGACAGAGTCTTGGTAGAGGAAAACAATATCTTGAGGGCTACATGGCGACCTTTTCCGAAGACGATGTTCACAAGTTTCTTCACGCCAAAGGGTTGGAGACAATAATTGTCGATTGTCCTGAGTTCGACCTAGCTAAAGTTGAGCCGCCGGTGCCGGTCGAGCCGTGTGATGATGAGACTAATTTCGAACTCTGGAGAATCATTAAGGCCCGCGCAATGGCGCGACTTCATGGAACGATCCGCTATGGAAGCTTCGTTGGAACAAAAATTAAGCTCCCCACTGACAATACCACGCCGATGGAACTCGACCTAATAGGCATCCACGAGGACGGTCTGTTCGTGTTGGAATTGAAAGTCGGACGGGCGGCAGAGCGCAATGCGTTCTCCGAGCTATTTGCCTACAGTAATTATATCGCTGGAATCTTCGCCCTGTCTGGCCATCAGGACATCACTAATGTTTTAGTTGCTAAACTCGATAACAAGATTACCAAACAGGCATTTCTTTACGATCTTCTGATTAACGAACGAGACATCATTGTCTATCGCCCAAGTTTTCCTAGTCGTAACGTAGAAAGCTTGCGGTTAGACCTATATTTACCAAGCGACGACGACTTTCGTCATTTTACCAACGAACTTTTGTCACACGGCGCAATGGCTTGCGTGGTGATTTCATTCGATGATCTCGATGGTTGGTTCGACAGCAAAGAGGAGAGTGGCAGCCTCAATGACTGGACCAAGGAACATCTGTCGGCTCTAAGCGGCTACGCCGCCCAGCTAATGGAAGCGGAACGGCTGCACGGCTTTTGCTTCATCCGCAAACCATGGCAGGAGATTCCTCGCCATTATCGCAACAGCCTGTTCGTCTGCGCGCTAAATCCCTTTCGCATCGCAGAGCCAGAACGTGCCGACGCGATACTATCGCAATTGAAGGCAAGCGAGCGGGACACATTTCGGGAAACGCCGGAGTTAGCATTTGACGGACGGTTGATTCGTTTAGCGCAGCGCGCAATTAAAGACTGTCTTACGAATGATTATAGGGCGGAGGTTGAGACACCCTATTGGGGCGCAATCGTCACCGAGACCCAAGAGGTTGTCTTCACGCACAACTTTGCGTTCCGACCAACCGGGATCATGCGTGAAGCCTATGTTGGTTACCTTAATGACCTTTATGCGCGAGAGGCGGCGGGCAAAGGTTGTGGCGAAGATGTCTCCGTTCTGAAAGTCAACGAGGTTAACAACTGGATGGGCGCTTGGACCTTTATGGAGCGTTGTGGCTTCAAGGCAGGCGAAGCGTTGGAAGACTATCCGGATTGCGACGATAATTTCGTCTCGGAGTCGGATTAAGCTTCCGAACAGTCGATCAGTAAATCCGTTACGCTTGCGCGGTGAACCACCGGAAGATTTTCATAGTAATTGTCACGTAGCTCAATATTTGTTCGCTGCCGCCTGCTCCAGAATTGTCCGGTAGCCCTCACGTGATAGCCATTGCGCGCGCTCAAGATGGCTTTGCCAGCAACGGCGCGCCCGAAGTTCCTCGGCCGCCGGATCGCGGTGCAGCACGATCCGCGCCACTTCCTTCCAGTCCGCATCCTCGGCCTTGGCATCGAGAAGACGCAGATAGGTCACGAAATGCCGTTCGTCATAGACGGTTATGGTGTCGCCGGTCGGCGCTTCATCGTCCACATCGGGATCGAGTTCGACGGGCACTCGCATGGTCATTCCCCTTCAACTGGAGAGAGCCTTGCTTGCGGTGCGCCCCCGCAATGGCCCCTCTGACCTGGTGATCGGGGAGTTAGTAACCGTGCTGGACGGCCCCATGGCCTTTAGCTCGGAAAGCCTGTTGTATACGCCACAGGCTCCCCGACCATAGGGTCAAGGAGTGTGGTGCCGTCACGGCCGACACCAACCGCCAACAGGGGTTACTACGCCCCGGAACAGTGCGTCTGTTCCGGCTACATTCCTAACCGAACCGCGCACGAATGTCTTTGCCTATTCGGCGCGGCAGGCAGTGAGTCGCTGAAATCCCTCACCTATTAGCCGCGCACCGCCCCGAAGGGGGGTGCCGCCAGCGCATAGGCACAAATGCGGCACGCTACGCGCCGCCGATCTCTCGCCATGGTTCGCCACAGTCCGCTGCCGCCCCCGGCAGCCCAATCCTGACTGGAGGTGATCCATGCCCAACCCGCTTGCGGGCCTGCCGCCGCGCCTGTTGCGCACCAAGGAAGCCGCGCGCTTCCTCGGCATATCCATCCGAACCCTTGAGAAACATCGCACCTACGGCACCGGCCCGACCTATCGCAAGGTCGGCGGTCGCGTCCTCTACACCGTCCGTGATCTGGAAAACTGGAGCGCGGTCGGCGAACGCAAATCCACCCGCGACAAGACCGCCGGCACCGTCTTTCCCGCGCGTCCGCTTACGCCCGAAGAACGGAGCGACTGCTAGATGCTGCGCGAGGATGATCACGACCCCGCGCTCACGACCGAGGACAGCGAGCGCAGCCGCCTAAACCCCTTCGTGGTTGCAACGGGCGACGCGCCGCCGCGCGACCAGCGCGATTTGATGGAACGGCCGTTTTTCTCGCTGGCGAAGACCCCACGCACCAAGCCGATTCTCTACAAGGCCGCCGACATAGAGGTGCAGGTGTTCGGGATGCCCGAGCACGGCATGGCGACCATATGGGACGCCGATGTGCTGATATGGGCGGCCTCGCAGATTGTCGCGGCCGAGAATGACGGCCTCACGACTTCGCGCTTCGTCCGGTTCACGCCCTACCACCTGTTGCGCGCCATCGGGCGGCCGACCGGCAATCACCAATACCGGCTTCTGAAAGCCGCGCTGGCGAGGCTGCAATCGACCGTCATCGCCACAACCATTCGCAACGGCCCGCATTGGCGTCGCCGCCAGTTTTCTTGGATCAACGAATGGGAGGAAATGACGACGCGCGCCGGCCGCGTCGAGGGCATGGAGTTCGTCCTGCCCGAATGGTTCTACAACAGCGTCATCGACCGCTCGCTGGTCCTGACCATCGACCCGGCCTATTTCCGGCTGACTGGCGGCATCGAGCGATGGCTTTACCGCGTCGCCCGAAAGCACGCCGGGCACCAGCGCCATGGCTGGACTTTCGAGGTCGCGCACCTTCATCAGAAATCTGGCAGCCTCGCCCGGCCGTCCGACTTCGCGCTCGACCTGCGCCGCATCGCGGCCCGCCAGTCGCTCCCCGGCTACCTGCTCCAGATCGAGCGGGAAGACGGCCGCGAACTGCTGCGCATCCGCCCCGAAAAACTGTCAACAGGCACTGTTGATAACCCTGTTAATGCCATCGGCAGATCAGGCGCACGGGGTATCGGCAGATCAGGCGCATCACTATCGGCAGATCAGGCGCACGAACCGCAGCTAACGCTCTGGCCTGAAAAGCGGAATCCCACCGCTAACTTATCTAACAGAGAATCTAACTCTTTCTCTTTGACGCGCGCGCAGGCGAAGCGTGGTGCCGGTTCTGCCCGAAGGGGCGAGCCATGACGGCCGCGCCCGACGCGCTGCGCCCGCGCAGCCCCCAGCACATCACCGGAGACGAACAATGACCCGTCGCGCCCACCGCAGCGCACACGGCCGTCCGCTGCCGGACGGTCCCGCGCCCTTCACCACACTGGTCGAGTTGACCTTCGAGAAACGCAAGATCGAGCACTGGATACGCTTCGGCCGCAAGAGCTACGAGCAGATCATCGACCGCCGCCGCAGTGTCGTCGGCTTCGCGCCGGGCAGCATCTTCGCCTTCGTCCGATGGGCGAACGGCGAGCATGGCACGGTTGTTTCCCGCATCGACATTGTGCGGGCAATCGGGCGCGGCGAACCGTTCCAGACATTGCCCTTCGTCCGCCCCGGCGGCGAAATCCTGTTGCGCCTCGATAGCTGGCCCAAGGTGCAGCGTGCGCTTGCCGCCATCGACGCCTTGGAATCGCTCGGCCTCGATCCGGCCGATGCCTCGCCGGATCACTGGCGGCACGTCCACAACCGTTTGACCGCCAATCTGGAACCGCACGCCTACACGCCCGAGCGACATGCCGCTTGGCTTCATCGCCGAAGGATCGAGCCATGACGCGCCGCCGCACCCTTACGGTGACGGCGCTGGCGGTGATCGGCATCGCCGCCGCAAGCGCCGTCGAGACGCCGACGAAACTCATCTGGAACGCCACCGCCAGCGCGCCGGTCGGGTTCTACACTGTCGAGCCGGCCGAGCGGATCGAGGTGCCCGAGCTGGTCGCCGTCATACCGCTCGAATCGCTCGCCGCCTTCATGGTCGAGCGCGGCTATATCGCGCGAGGCGTTCCGCTCCTGAAGCGCGTCTTGGGCCTGCCGGGACAGTGGGTTTGCCGCACCGGCCGCACGATCACGGTGAACGGGATCGAAATGGGCGAGGCGCTGGAGCGTGACAGCCTCGGCCGCGATCTGCCCATCTGGCAGGGCTGCCGCGTGATCGGCGACGACCAGCTTTTCCTCATGAATTGGGAAGTCCGCGACAGCCTCGACGGTCGGTATTTCGGACCCATCCCGGCAAGCTCCGTCATCGGCCGAGCGGTCCCGCTCTGGACCGATGAGGAAGGCGTCGGCCGCTACGAGTGGCGCGCGCCGACGCACTGAAACCACCCCCCCGAAAACCAACCGCAGGAGATTTCCCATGGCAGAAATAGGCACCTTCACCCGCACCGAAACCGGCTATGCGGGAGAGCTTCATTCGTTCGGCCTCCACGAAAAGCTGTTCATCGTCCCGGCCAAGCCGAGCGACGTGAAAAACGCGCCCGACTATCGCGTGCGCCTCGATAGCGAGGACGGCCCGGACGCCGGCCCCGCATGGAAGGACGCCAGCGAAAATGCCGGCGACTTCGTGTCGTTGCGGCTGGAGGGACCGATCTTCCCGTTCCCGATCCGCGCCAAGCTGTTCCAGTCCAACGACGATCCATCGGTCTGGACGCTGCGTTGGAAGCACCCCCGGAAAGTCGAGGACGAGGAATGACGGCCGCGCGCGTCCGGCCCGCCATCCGGTTCAAGATCGTCATCCCTTTGTTCGCGGAAAAGCCGTCTCATCCCTTCGTCCCGCTCGGCCATCGGACGGCCGGCGGGCGCAGCGAAGGTCAGGGGCCGCCATCGGCCGGCGCTTGCGCCTTGCCCTTGACCGCAGCGAGCACGCTGGCAGGCTGGTGTCGAAGCGGAGACAGGACTGCATGGCATTGTGCCGTCCTGATACTGGCCGGCGCACTTTCCATCTGCGCCGGATCGGGCGTCGCTGTCGCGCAATCCGTGCCGGTCGAGCGCCCGGCCGCCGCCCATCCCTATGCGGCGCACATCGCCGAGGCGTCGCAGCGTTTCGGCATCCCCGAGCACTGGATTCGCGCCGTGCTGCGCGCCGAAAGCGCGGGCGATGTGCGCGCGGTTTCGGCGGCCGGCGCGATGGGATTGATGCAGGTGATGCCCGACACATGGGCGGGCCTGCGCGTCCGTCATGGCCTCGGCCGCGATTCCTACGACCCGCGCGACAACATCCTCGCAGGCACGGCCTATCTGCGCGAGATGTTCGACCGCTACGGCAATGTCGGCGCGATGCTTGCGGCCTATAATGCCGGCCCCGGCCGCTACGACGAGCACCGCGCGACGGGCCGCCCGCTTCCCGCCGAGACACGCGCCTATGTCGCCGCGCTCGCCCCGATCCTTGGCGGCGCGGCTCCATCGGATGCGCCGTTGCAACCACCGGCACCGCCGCCCGACTGGCGCGAGGCACCGCTATTCGTCATGCGCCCGGACGACACGCGAGCTGCCGCCGCGCCGCCGTCCGAGGTGCAAACAGGCGACGGCCGCGCTGCCGTTCCGGCGCGCGACCCCGCCCGTGCGGAGCTGCAGGACGGCAGCATTTTCGTGGCGAGCGCCAGCGACGGGGGAACGCCATGAGGGCGGCGTTACCGCGCTCGGCGGCGCTGGTTTCGGCATCCGGTCGGGCAGGTTTGCGCCCGGCAGGATTCCCGGCAGGAGGGGCAGAAAAGACAGAAAGGGCGGAGGGCAAGATTAAAGAAGACGGCACCATATCGGGCCGCTTCTGGAAATTGTTGTTGTCTGCACACTGGTTAGGTGGCCGGTTCCGGCACCATGGTTTTGAGGGGCCGCGTGCCGCGATTTCGCGCAAAGCCTTGGCTTTGCAGGGTTTCGAGCGGCACCATAGGCGCAGATCGGCCGTTTTCCGGGGGTTTTGGCTGGAGTCGCGTCCTTGAGCGCCGACGACGAAAACCGCTTCCGTCCGAAGCCCGGCCGCATCCGATCCGACACGCCGAAGGCAGGCAAGACCAAGAGCTTTTTCACGCAGGTCAAGAAGATCACCCGGCAGCATCAGGCAGCGGCCTCCCGCGATCCTTCCATGCCGTCATCCGCCCGCCCGTCATCGCCGGGCCGGTCCCGTGCCGAGGTCGCCAGCGGCAAGGGCGTGAAGCGCGGCCGGGGCGCGAGCTTCGTGCGCGCCCGCAATATCTCCGGCCATTGGCATCATCGCCAGCCCGGCAGCCGCCGCGTCATCGTCAAGCAGCGCAGCGTCAGGGCCGCATGGAAGGGCGGCCGTGCCCGCGCGCATCTGCGCTATGTCCAACGCGACGGCACGTCACGCGATGGCGAGCGGGGCCGGCTCTATTCGGCGACCGAGGACCGCGCCGATGGCGACGCCTTCCTTGATCGCGGCAAGGACGACCGCCACCAATTCAGATTCATCGTTTCGCCCGAGGATGGCGCGGAGCTGACGGACCTCACGGCCTACACCCGCGATTTCATGAAACAGGTGGAAGCCGACCTCGGCACGAAACTCGATTGGGTTGCGGTGAACCACTACAACACCGGCCATCCCCATGTGCATATCATCGTCAACGGCCGCGACGATATGGGCGGGGATCTAGTCATCAACGGCGACTATCTTTCCGCCGGCCTGCGCGAACGGGCCAGCGAGCTTGCCAGTCTGGAACTCGGCCCCGTCACCGAGATCGAGCAGACCCGCAAGCTGTCCGCCGAAATCGACCAAGACCGCTTGACCCGGATCGACCGCGCCATGGCCGAGGAAGCCGATGCCCGTTTCCTCGACTTGCGCCATGAACCGGCAGAGCCGAGGCGGCAGTTCGAGCGGACGCTACGCCTGCGCCGCCTCGCCCAGCTGGAGAAGATGGGGCTGGCGGTCGAGCACGCGCCCGGCGTTTGGGAGTTGAGCAAGGACATGGAACCGGCCCTGCGCGAGCTAGGCGAGCGTGGCGACGTTATTCGCACCATGCAGAAGGCGCTCGGCCCGTATGGCGGCGAACGCGATCCCATGAGCTTCCAAATCCATGACGGTGCGCCCGAGACGCCCATCGTCGGCCGTGTCGTGGACAAGCATCTGTCGGACGAGTTGGGGGAGAACCTGACCGTAGTGGTGGACGGGATCGACGGGCGGACGCACCACATCGCCGGTATCGCGCCCGAGCGGCTGGAGGACGCCCGCATTGGCAGCGTCGTCCAGATCGGCCCGGCAGAGGTGACGGCTCGGCCGTCCGACCGCAGCATCACCGCCATCGCCGAGGACGGCATCTATCGGCCGAGCCGTCATCTGGAGCAGGCCAAGTTCGAGGGGCGCGTTCCCGGTGGCGACTATGAGGGCTATGTCGATGCCCATGTGCGCCGGCTGGAGGCGCTGCGCCGGGCCGAGATCGTGGAGCGGATCGACGCCGACCAATGGCGCATCCCTGATGATCTGGTCAGCCGCGCGGCTGATTACGATGTCGGCCGCGACCGGCAGGCCAGCGTTCGCGTGCTTTCCCCGGTTGATCTGCAAAGGCAGATCGGTTCGGATGGCGCAACCTGGCTGGACCGGCGATTGGTCCATGGCGAAACGGCCGACCTTGCGCCGACCGGCTTCGGGCAACAGGTCCGCGAAGCCATGAATCAGCGCCGCGAACATCATATCGAACAGCGCGACGCCACGCGCAGCAGGGACGGCCGCATCTTCTATCGGCGCAATCTTCTCGCCACCCTGCGCGAGCGGGAAGTTGCGCGCGCCGGTGCGGAGATGGCCGAGGGCAAGGCGTTACCGTTCCGCGCCGCCAAGGATGGCGAGAGTGTCAGCGGCAGGTTCACCGGGACTGTCCAGCTAACGAGCGGCAAATTCGCCGTGGTCGAGAAATCCCATGAGTTCACCCTAGTCCCTTGGCGGCCGGTCATCGATCGCCAACTCGGCCGTGAGGTTATGGGCATCGTGCAGGGCGGATCGGTGTCGTGGCAGCTTGGTCGATCTCGTGGGATAGGGTTGTAGAATGAGGGGTAGAGTAAGGAGGCACACAAATGGATACCGCCGATGTTATCATCCCCGAAACTCTCGATCACATGGCGCGCGCAATATCTGAATGCAGATCACAAGAAACGTTATGTTCCACGCTGGACGTTTTCACGCGGTGGGCTGGGTTTCGCTGGTATGCCGTTCATGATGCGAATGTTAATTGGCCGTCAGTGAAACGTTCGCTCGAATGGATTTGGCTTACGAACTATCCCTCCGAACTTTGGGAGGATTACGATAGATCGGGATTTGCGCGGCACGATCCAATCATTCGTGCGCTAGAGTGCTCGGCGTCGGCGGTTCCTTGGACGGAAATCCCGACCATAATCCCTCTGTCGCGCGCGCAGGAGGACGTCCTATCGAGTGCATTCTGCGCAGGTATACGAGCCGGAGTAAGTGTCGCTGTCCGCGTGCCCGGCAGGAGGCAAGGCATCGTAACTCTGATTTCAGATCACCCCATTGAAATCGCGTCCTGCCACAAAGCAACCCTCGGATTTATTGCTCCGATTGCATTTGATGCTGCAAACCGAACCGGAGACACGCATTCCCCTCACGGCACAACCTCCAACCTTCAAATGTCTCCAAGACAGTTAGAATGTCTGGTTCTTGTCGCCAGAGGCAAGAGCGATTGGGAAGCGGGACAGATACTCGGAATAAGCGAGCAAACTGTCCATCGGCATGTTGAAATCGTTCGGATGAAACTTGGAGTTCGTCGTAGAACGCAGCTTGTAGCCAAGGCATTACATCTTGGGCTGATAGGGTACGGTGACGTTCTTTAACCATCTTGTCGAAGGTTCCTCGATTTCGGTCGGCGATTTTTCATTCCGACATAGGCCACAGAATGAGCCGAATACACTAACCTGACTAGGTTAGCCTCATTCTCCAGTGGAAGCGGATACAATTGGTCCTCCAGCAAACGCGCGTCAGGAAGACAGGTATCGCAGCCGATGAGACGATGGACCGCAACGAGAGCAAATGAACGTCGATTGAGTGCGCCGACCTTGCTCGGCGCACGCATTCCCCTCGCGTCGCTGATCCAAACGCTCGCCGTCGCCGAATATCTCAACTTCCGTCACGCGGCGAACGCACTCGGCATAGCGCAGTCCAGCGTCAGCGCCCGCGTGAAGGCGCTGGAAGAAGACCTCGGCATCCTCCTGTTCGAGCGTCACGCACGCGGTGTCAGGTTGACCGAGGCCGGTCGCCACTTCGTCGAGCGCGTCGCTGCCGGCGTCGATCAGCTCGACCATGCGGTGAAAACCGCAGGCATGGCAGCGGCAGGCGAATGTGGTCGCCTACGTATCGGCGTTCATGCCTTAACCCCCAGCAGCTTCCTCGCCGATCTGATCCGGCAGTATCGGGAAAACCATCCCAGCATCGAGGTCGAGATCGCCGAGGGCACAGCCCGCGATGCGATCATGCAGCTTCGCGCCGACCGGCTGGACGTGGCGTTCGTCGCCGGCACGCCCGAGCTGCCCGACTGCCATACCCGCCCGATCTGGACCGAACCGCTGGTTGCCGTGTTGCCGGATGGGCATCGCCTCGCCGGACAGTCGGCAATCACTTGGGCCGATCTGGTCGGCGAGACTTTCCTTGTCCGCTATGGTGGCACCGGCCCGCAGGTTCACGACCATATCGTGTTGCGCATTGCCGGACGCTGGCCTGCGCCGTCCATCCTTCGCTTCGACGTAGGACGCGGCACGCTACTCTCCATGGTCGAACAGGGCTTCGGCATCACCATCGTCGGGGCGGCCACGGCGCTGCTGCCGACGACCGGCATCGTTTTCCTGCCCTTAGCGGATGAGCCAGAGCCGGTTGCCTTTACTGCCGTCTGGTCGCCGTTCAATCGCAGCGCCATCCTGAAAAACCTGCTCAACCTCGCAAACAATATGAGCCGCTGCGGCGATTCGCCCGGCCAGTTGCGTAGCGGCGACCAGCCCGCCGGATAGCGGCCAAGGCAACCCGTCCTATTTGCCGCCGATAGTATCCGGCAGCCCTCCGACATCCTCTTTCCTATTGCCCGCCCCGATTTTGCCTACTCTCTGATCGGCTCCGTCTCTTTTACCGACTGGAGCCTGCCTTGCGCGGAGGACGAATCCTTTGGGGTCAGATCGCCGTAGTCTTCACCATCGTTCTGGTAATGACGTGGGCGGCGACGCAATGGGTAGCGTTCCGTCTCGGCTTCCAGCCCCAGCTTGGCAATCCGTGGTTCGAGCTGGTTGGCCTGCCGGTCTATTACCCGCCCGCCTTCTTCTGGTGGTGGTTTTCGTTCGACGCCTACGCGCCCGCGATCTTCGTCGAGGGCGGTATCATCGCCGTATCGGGCGGCTTCCTCGCCATCGCCGCCGCCATCCTCATGTCGATCATCCGGGCACGGGAGGCGCGCAACGTCGCCACCTACGGCTCCGCACGATGGGCCGAGGACAAGGAAATCCGCGCGGCCGGATTGCTCGGCCCCGATGGCGTCCTGCTCGGCCGATACGACCGGGACTATCTGCGCCATGACGGTCCCGAGCATGTCCTATGCTTCGCCCCGACGCGCAGCGGCAAAGGTGTCGGGCTGGTGGTGCCGACGCTGCTGACATGGCCGGCATCCGCCATCGTTCACGACATAAAAGGGGAAAACTGGACGCTGACAGCCGGCTTCCGCGCGAAGCATGGCCGTGTGCTGCTGTTCGATCCCACGAACGCCAGATCGTCCGCCTACAATCCGCTGCTCGAAGTCAGGCAAGGCGAATGGGAAGTCCGCGACGTGCAGAACATCGCGGATATTCTGGTCGATCCCGAAGGAAGCTTGGACAAGCGCAACCATTGGGAAAAGACCAGCCATAGCTTGCTGGTCGGCGCGATCCTGCATGTTCTCTATGCGGAGAAAGACAAGACGCTGGCGGGCGTCGCCAACTTCCTCTCCGATCCCCGCCGTCCGGTCGAGGCGACCTTGCGCGCCATGATGGATACGCCGCATCTCGGCGAGGCCGGCGTTCATCCAGTCATCGCGTCATCGGCCCGCGAGCTGTTGAACAAATCCGAAAACGAACGGTCGGGCGTCTTAAGCACCGCCATGTCGTTTCTCGGCCTCTACCGCGATCCTGTCGTGGCGCGGGTGACGGCGCGGTGCGACTGGCGCATTGCCGATCTGGTGGGAAGCCACCAGCCCGTCACGCTCTATCTTGTCGTGCCGCCGTCCGACATAAACCGCACCAAGCCGCTTATCCGCCTGATCCTCAACCAGATCGGCAGGCGGTTGACCGAGGAATTGACTACCTCCGGCAAGTGTCATCGGCTGCTGTTGATGCTGGACGAGTTTCCGGCGCTCGGCAGATTGGATTTTTTCGAGTCCGCCCTGGCCTTCATGGCGGGCTACGGAATCAAAGGCTTCCTGATCGCGCAGAGCCTCAACCAGATCGAGCGCGCCTACGGGCCGAACAACGCGATCCTCGACAACTGCCATGTCCGCGTCAGCTTCGCCACCAACGACGAGCGCACCGCCAAGCGGGTGAGCGACGCACTCGGCACGGCGACCGAGCTGCGCGATTCCACCAACTATGCCGGGCACCGCCTTGCGCCATGGTTAGGGCATTTGATGGTTTCGCGGCAGGAGACGGCGCGCCCACTACTCACGCCGGGCGAAATCATGCAGCTTCCGCCGACCGACGAAATTGTCATGGTTGCGGGCACGCCCCCGATCCGCGCCACCAAGGCCCGGTATTTCGAGGACGCGCGGTTGCAGGAACGCATCCTGACCCCGCCCGATCTGGTCGCCGCTCCGCTGGCGCCCAGCCCATCCGCCGATGATTGGTCCGGCCGTGTGGTCGCGGCAGAAAGCCGTTCCGCGACCGACGCCGCACACGGGGCCGAGGGCGATCCGGCCAATGCCGGCATCCGCCGCGAGCCGGAGCTGCCAAGCCAAGAGGAAATCGTCGCGCCGCCGCCATCGCCCGAACAGGAGTTCGAGTTTCTGGACGACGAGCCGGACGTTGACGCGGCCAAAGCCCGCGCCATGCGCCAACGCATGAGGATGGTGGCGCGGCAAGTGGCATTGAATCCCGATGATGGAATCGACCTTTGAGGACACGCCAATGGCAACCAGAACCCGCCTGAATCTCTATTTCGACCCCGCGCTCATTCCGCAGATCGAGGCGATGGCGTTGCGCCGCTCGGTGGCGCTACGCCGCAATGTCTCGAAATCCGCCATCGTGGAGGCGGCGGTCATGTCCTACCTGTCCGGCGATGCCGACGACCAGCTTGAAGCCGCTATGTCGCGCCGCCTGGACAAGCTCGGCCGCCAGATCGATACGCTCGACCTGGATCTCGCCGTCCTCGGCGAGACGGTCGCGCAGTACATCCATTTCTGGATGACCATCACGCCGCCGCTTACGGGAGCCGCACAATCCGCAGCCCGCGCCAAAGGCGCGGAACGGTTCGAGGGCTTCATGCAGACCCTCGGCAAGCGGCTGGCGACGGGCGACAGATTCCTAAAGGAACTGTCGCGCGATATTGACGCCGCCGCCGATACAACATCCGAAAAAAGCTAACTTCGGAGATCGAGACGGAATGTCCCAAGCGCGTCCATCACTTCCTCTTTCGTTGCCTCGGTAATCTCTCTGCCAATTCGCGCACCCGTTTGAAGGACATCCATCAGATAGTCCCGGTCTTGAGCGAGCGTCAATCGACGCTCTCGAATTGGAGCAAGCAACGTCTGTAGCACGGAAATCAGGCGGCGCTTCAACACCATGTCCCCAAGACCACCCCGACGATAGTGGGCTTTCAGCTCCGCGATAGCCTCGCGGTCTTCGTCGAATGCGTCGAGATAGGTGAAGACGACATTTCCCTCGACGCGGCCGGGATCGGAAATCCGCAGATGATCGGGGTCCGTATACATCTGGTTGACGGCTTCCTTGATTTCTTCATCACTCGCCGACAGCAGAATTGCATTGCCTTGAGACTTACTCATTTTGGCTTTGCCATCCACACCGGGCAATCGCCCGATAGCGGGAATAAGCGCGCGAGCCTCTGGAAGAACCGATTTACTTGTTTGACGATTAAGACGGCGCACGATCTCGTTTGTCTGTTCGATCAACGGTGCCTGATCTTCGCCGACCGGGACAATGGTTGCCTTAAACCCCGTAATATCGGCGGCCTGCCCAACTGGATAGCACAGGAAGCCGGCAGGTATGTCGCGGCCGAAACCGCGAGCCTGAATTTCATCCTTAATCGTTGGATTCCGTTCGAGCCGGGCTACCGTGACAAAATTTAGGTAGAGCATCGTCAATTCAGCCAGCGCGGGCAACGCCGACTGGACGCAGATTGTTGAAATCGTCGGGTCTATGCCAACGCCCAAATAGTGCAACGTCACTTCCATGACGTTGCGCCGCACCTTCTCGGGATCATGGGCATTATCAGTCAGTGCTTGGGTATCAGCGAGCAGAAGATATTGCTTGTGCTGATACTGGAGCGCGACTCGATTGCGGAGCGATCCCACATAGTGCCCCAAATGCAAGGGGCCGGTAGTGCGGTCGCCAGTCAAGATTACAGAGCGGAGGTCAGTTTCCGAGGGCATTGTCGAAGCTCTTTCGTAAAGAGCCGCTGCCTCGGTCGGATGGAAAGTGATCGGATAGACCAAGCCGCCAAAGCAGCGGCCAAGGTCAAGATGATATGACGGGGCCGCGCTTAGAAAGCGCGCCACCAGCGTTGCGAGAGAACTGTAGGCCGGTTCGTCATGACCGCTACCAATATAGCGTGGTCTACGGTCTGCCAAGCTCCGATTGCGCGGGATCGGCCTTCTGGCGAACTTATTGCTGTTCCGAGTCCAAATCGGTTCAGGGATGGTAGGAGCCGAGCAGCTTACCCATCCTATTTGCCGCCGTTCGCCGCCGATCACCGCACGCAGCTAGATACTTGTTGAACCGGCCGGATTTCGGCCTCTCTTAATCGACCCCGATCCGGGGATCGCCTGTCGCGTCCCCGCAAGAAGCCGGGGCCGACATGACCACCAACCACCAAAGACCGGAAGCCATTGCGCGCGGCGCGCGCATGTTGCGTACCGCGCTCGGCCCCGCCATTGCCCGGCTGCTCGAAGACCCGGCCGTGGTCGAGGTGATGCTGAACCCGGACGGGCGGTTGTGGATCGACCGCCTGTCCGAAGGGCTTTCCGACACGGGCGAGCGCCTGTCCGCCGCCGATGGCGAACGCATCGTGCGGCTGGTCGCGCATCATGTCGGTGCGGAGGTTCACGCCCGCAGCCCCCGCGTCTCGGCCGAGCTGCCGGAGTCGGGCGAAAGATTCGAGGGCCTGCTGCCGCCCGTGGTCGCCGCCCCGACCTTCGCCATCCGCAAGCCCGCCGTCGCCGTGTTCAGCCTCGACGATTATGTGGCGGCGGGCATCATGTCCGCCGATCAGGCTGCGACGCTACGCGAGGCCGTTTCTTCCCGCGCCAACATCCTCGTGGCGGGCGGCACCAGCACCGGCAAGACCACGCTGACCAACGCTCTGCTCGCCGAGGTAGCGAAGACGGCGGATCGCGTCGTCATCATCGAGGACACGCGCGAGCTGCAATGCGCCGCGCCCAACCTTGTCGCCATGCGGACGAAAGACGGCGTGGCGACGCTTTCCGATCTGGTCCGTTCCTCGCTGCGCCTGCGCCCCGACCGTATTCCCATCGGCGAGGTGCGGGGATCGGAAGCCCTCGACCTTCTGAAAGCGTGGGGCACCGGCCATCCGGGCGGGATCGGCACCATCCATGCAGGCACTGGCATCGGTGCGCTCCGTCGCCTTGAACAGCTCATCCAAGAGGCTGTCGTCACCGTCCCGCGCGCCCTGATCGCCGAGACAATCGACCTTGTTGCCGTCCTTTCCGGGCGCGGCTCCGCGCGCCGGCTGGCCGAGCTTGCCCGCGTCGAGGGGCTGGGGCCGGACGGCGACTACCGCATCACCCCCGCAATCCAAACCAGCACAGGAGAACCCCAATGATCCGCACGCTTTCGCGCGGCTATCGCCGCATGGCGACCGCCGCATCCGCCCTTGCCATCAGTCTCATGCTCGCCCCGGCCGCTCATGCGTCCGGTTCGTCGATGCCGTGGGAAGCACCGCTCCAAAGCATCCTCCAGTCCATTGAGGGGCCGGTCGCCAAGATCATCGCGGTGATAATTATCATTGTCACCGGCCTGACCCTCGCGTTCGGCGATACCAGCGGCGGATTCCGTCGCCTGATCCAGATCGTGTTCGGCCTGTCCATCGCCTTTGCGGCGTCGAGTTTCTTCCTCTCATTCTTCTCGTTCGGCGGCGGGGCGCTCATCTGATGGCGGCCGCGTTCGAGCAACTGGACGCCGTTCCGGGCTTCACGATCCCGGTTCACCGGGCGCTGACCGAGCATATCCTGCTCGGCGGCGCACCGCGCTCCATCGCGATTCTGAACGGAACGCTGGCCGGGGCCGTGGGCCTCGGCCTGCGCCTCTGGCTGGTCGGCATCGCCATATGGGCCATCGGCCATTTCGCAGCGGTATCGGCGGCGAAACGCGATCCTCAATTCGTCGAGGTCGGACGGCGGCATATCCGCATCCCGGCTTTCCTGTCGGTGTGAGGGCGCGGCCATGATGAACCTTGCCGAATACCGCCGCACCGCCACCCGGCTCGCCGACTATCTGCCATGGGCCGCATTGGTCGGCTCCGGCGTCGTCTTGAACAAGGACGGGAGTTTTCAGAGGACGGCGAAGTTTCGCGGTCCCGATCTGGATTCCGCCGTTGCGGCCGAGCTGGTCGCCGTCGCCGGCCGCATTAACAATGCCGTCCGCCGCCTCGGCTCCGGCTGGAGCATCTTCGTCGAAGCCGTTCGGCTTGCGGCTCCGCAATACCCCGAGAGCAAGTTCCCCGATGCGGCATCCGCATTGGTCGATGCCGAACGGAAAGCTCAGTTCGAGGAACAAGACGCTCACTTCGAGTCCCAATATTACCTGACTTTCCTCTGGCTCCCGCCTGCCGATGAGGTCGCGCGAACTGAGGCATGGCTCTACGAGGGCCGCGAGAAAGCCGGCGTAGACCCGTGGGAGCTGCTGCGCGGCTTCATCGACCGAACCGACCGCGTGCTGGCCTTGCTCGACGGCTTCATGCCCGAGTGCCGTTGGATGGATGACGGCGCGACGCTGACCTATCTCCATTCGACTATCTCGACCAACCGGCATCGCGTGCGCGTGCCCGAGGTGCCGATGCACCTCGACGCGCTGCTCGCCGACCAGCCTTTGACCGGCGGGCTGGAGCCGCGCCTTGGCGACGCGCATCTGCGCGTCCTGACCATCGTGGGGTTCCCGACCGCGACAACGCCGGGCCTGCTCGACGAAATGAACCGGCTGCCGTTCCCCTACAGGTGGAGCACGCGCGCGATCCTGCTCGACAAGACCGATGCGACCCGGCTGCTGACCCGCATCCGTCGCCAATGGTTCGCCAAGCGCAAGAGCGTCGCCGCGATTCTGAAAGAGGTGATGACCAACGAGGCGTCCGCGCTCGTGGACACCGACGCCGCCAACAAGGCGCTCGACGCCGACATGGCGTTGCAGGAGCTTGGGGCGGACGTGGCGGGCATGGCCTACGTCACGGCGACCGTCACCGTTTGGGATGCCGACCCGCGCCTTGCCGACGAGAAGCTGCGCCTGGTCGAGAAGATCGTTCAGGGCCGCGACTTCACCGCCATGGCCGAGACGGTCAACGCGGTTGACGCATGGCTCGGCAGTCTGCCCGGACACGCCTACGCCAATGTCCGCCAGCCGCCCATCAGCACTTTGAATCTCGCCCACATGATCCCGCTTTCAGCGGTGTGGGCGGGGCCGGAACGGGACGAGCATTTCGGTGCACCCCCTTTGCTCTTTGGAAAGACCGAAGGCTCAACCCCGTTCCGGTTATCCCTCCATGTCGGCGACGTAGGCCACACCCTTGTCGTCGGCCCCACAGGCGCGGGCAAATCCGTGCTGCTCGCCCTCATGGCCTTGCAGTTCCGGCGCTATGCGGGATCGCAGGTTTTCGCCTTCGACTTCGGCGGCTCGATCCGCGCTGCGTCGCTCGCCATGGGCGGTGACTGGCACGACCTTGGCGGCGGGCTGACAGAAGGGGCCGAGGCGTCCGTCTCGCTCCAGCCGCTTGCCCGCATCCACGATACCTATGAACGCGCATGGGCGGCGGACTGGATTGCCGCCATCCTCATGCGCGAAGGCATCGCCATCACGCCCGAGGTGAAGGAGCATCTTTGGACGGCGCTGACTTCGCTCGCCTCCGCGCCGGTCGAAGAACGCACGATCACCGGCCTTGCGGTCCTGCTGCAATCCAACGATCTGAAACAGGCGCTCCGTCCGTTCTGCGTGGGCGGTGCCTATGGCCGGTTGCTCGACGCCGAGACAGAGCATTTGGGATCGGCGGACGTGCAAGCCTTCGAGATCGAGGGCCTTGTCGGGACCGGCGCGGCCCCGGCCGTGCTCGCCTATCTGTTCCATCGCATCGGCGACCGGCTCGACGGGCGGCCGACGCTGCTCATCATCGACGAGGGCTGGCTTGCGCTGGACGACGAGGGGTTCGCCGGCCAGCTCCGCGAATGGCTCAAGACGTTGAGAAAAAAGAACGCCTCGGTCGTCTTCGCCACGCAAAGCCTGTCCGACATTGACGGCAGCAACATCGCGCCCGCGATTATCGAGAGCTGCCCGACGCGGCTCCTGTTGCCGAACGAGCGTGCCATCGAGCCGCAGATCACGGCCATCTATCGCCGCTTCGGCCTCAATGACAGGCAGATCGAAATCCTCGCACGGGCCACGCCCAAGCGGGATTATTACTGCCAGTCGCGGCGCGGCAATCGGCTGTTCGAGCTTGGCCTGTCCGAAGTCGGCCTCGCGCTCTGCGCCGCATCCGCCAAATCCGACCAGACGCTCATAGCGCAGATCATCGCCGAACACGGCCGCGACGGCTTCCTCGCCGCATGGCTGCGTGAGCGCGGCGTCGATTGGGCGGCCGACCTGATCCCCAACCTCACCAATCTTGCCGACCGGCCGGAATCCGCCGCGCCGGCCCGGCTCGATACCCCACAGGAGATTCTTCCATGACCTATTCCAAGTTTGTCGGGGCCTCGGCCCTTGCGCTGGCGCTCGCCGTTCCGGTCGCGCTTTCGCCCATGCTGGCAAGCCCGGCCCATGCGCAATTCGGCTTCGGCCGCATCGTCTATGACCCGAGCAACTACGCGCAGAACGTCCTCACGGCAGCGCGCACGCTCGAACAGATCAATAACCAGATCACCAGCCTCCAGAATGAAGCGCAGATGCTCATCAATCAGGCCCGCAACCTTGCGAGCCTGCCGCATAGCTCGCTCCAGCAGCTCCAGCAGAACGTCCAGCGCACGCAACAGCTTCTCGGCCAAGCGCAGAACATCGCGTTCGAGGTCGGGCAGATCGACCAAGCGTTCCAGCAGCAATATGGCAACGTCTCGCTTTCGGCGACCGACGCCCAACTGGTCGCCGATGCGCGCGGCCGTTGGGAAAACACGGTCGGCGGCTTGCAGGACGCCATGCGCGTGCAGGCGGGCGCGGTCGGCAATATCGACAGCAACCGCGCCGAGATGGCCGCGCTGGTCGGCCAGAGCCAAGGCGCGACCGG
>NZ_FNXG01000018.1 GCF_900108405.1 Paracoccus alkenifer | reverse complement strand
ACATGAACAACCGCAATACCGTGGGCGAGGCGGTCTTTATCCGGGATACGCGGACGTTCCCGGCGCCAAAGGACGACGATCCGCTGCCGGGGTCGATGGCTGCTTCGCTGGCGTTCGAACCATACCAGGTTGCACAGGCATCTACAGGAACGATGTCGGATGCGACATGGGGCGCTGCGCCGCAATCGGGAACCGCTCGTCCGTCTGGGGCAGCCGGCACATCCGTCCCGGCTCCAGGTCAAACGGTGCCTCGGGTTGCCTGGCCGCGCTTGATCCTGCGCCGACTGGGTATCTTCGGCCTCATTCTGGAAGAGGAAATGCGACGCGCCGACATGACGCCGACGGCGCGCCAGCAGGAAGACCTTGCCAGGAGGATTGCGGGATCTTCGGTCGGTCGCTTCGTGATTCGGCAGGACCGGCTTCTGGGCGGGCAAGAACATGTTTCAAACCCGCTTCGCTTGTTCTCTCCCTCGGTGTGGGAGGGAAAATACGGGGTTATCGCGGGGCCCCTGGACCATGTTCCGATGGCAAACGACATTCTCGGCCGTCTTGCCGGACGACCTGTGAACATGGGCGAGATGACGCTGGAGGAAATCGACGGAATCCTCGCGCCCTTTGCAGGTCTTTCAGATGACGAGGTCGAGGCGAAGCTTGCCGAGATCGAGCGCCGCCAACGCGCCGCAGTCGAGGAGCGAGACCCTGATCCCGAGCCAGAGCAGGAACCGCAGCCAGATCCAATCATTCCGGGCACCACGGTCACGATTTCAGCACGCGAGGAATATCGGAAAAAATGTCAGGTTGATCGATACGCGGTCATGCGCAATATCTGTGGGCAATATGGCATGCAGGCCCACCACATCGTGCCGGACTGGACCTTGCGCTATGGGGCGCGGGGAAAGGCCGACCAGCGTATCCCGAACATGCCCAGTCTGAACGACGGGATGGCAATATGCGTGATGGGCCATGCAACCAAGGAGGATACCGAGCATAATCATGCGCACTTTGCGGATGCGGCGATTGAGGCTATCGGGAAAACCTCAACACCGCCGCATACTGCTACCGTTGCGCAGGTTCGCAATGAATCATTTCGAGCGATGGCTAGGGTGCGACCCGACTGTCGTGCGCAAATTTTTTCTGCGTTAGTAGCCCAATTCGGAACGCGAAATCCAAACCAGCTTCTTCGGGCAAAGCGCCGACCCCCTTTGCCGCAAGAAACAATCAATGCCTTGCGCAGCGGCGCGAGCTATCCCCTGCAATAGAGAACCGTCATGCCCACAATCATGTTCACCCGTGCTGCCGCATCCTCTGCCGATACGCTGATGATTTCGGCAGTGCTCGACGAAGATAATGACGAGGCGATCTATCAGCCCGCCGCGCGGGTGTTCCAATATGAACACGGAAACCAGCCCGGCGACCAATGGTTCGCCAGCGATTTCGAGCTGAGCGTTCAGGATATTACGGTAATTGAAGA
>NZ_FNXG01000010.1 GCF_900108405.1 Paracoccus alkenifer | reverse complement strand
CCGGTGATCATGTTCTTGACGTAGTCGGCGTGGCCGGGGCAGTCCACATGCGCGTAGTGGCGGGCGTCGGTCTCGTATTCCACATGCGCGGTCGAGATCGTGATCCCGCGCGCCTTTTCCTCGGGCGCGCCGTCAATCGCGTCATACGCCTTGAAATCGCCAAAATACTTGGTGATCGCAGCAGTCGTCGTCGTCTTGCCGTGGTCAACGTGACCGATCGTGCCGATGTTGACGTGAGGTTTCGTGCGTTCGAATTTTGCCTTTGCCATTGCAAAGCTCCTTATGGCTGACGGTGCGTGCAAGCACGCACCCTACGGGGGTGGTAGGGTGCGTGGTTTCCCACGCACCGCCGTTATGCGTATTTCTTCTGGATCTCGTCCGAGATGTTCTGCGGCACGGCCTCGTAATGGTCGAACTGCATCGTGAACACCGCGCGGCCCGAGGACATCGAGCGCAGGGTGTTGATGTAGCCGAACATGTTGGCCAGCGGCACCATCGAGTCGATCACGTTGGCGTTGCCGCGGGTATCCTGCCCGCGCACCATGCCGCGACGGCTGGTCAGGTCGCCGATGATGTTGCCGGTGTATTCCTCGGGCGTCACCACCTCGACCTTCATGATCGGTTCCAGCAGCTTGGCGCCGGCCTTTTTCAGGCCCTCGCGCATCGCCGCACGGGACGCGATCTCGAACGCCAGCACCGACGAGTCGACATCGTGGAATGCGCCGTCGATCAGCGATACCTTGAAGTCGATCACCGGGAAGCCGGCCAGCGGACCGGAATCCATCACCGACTTGATGCCCTTTTCGACGCCCGGGATATATTCCTTGGGCACCGCGCCGCCGACGATCTTGGATTCGAAGGAATACCCCTCGCCCGGCTCGGTCGGGCTGATGATCAGCTTGATACGGGCGAACTGCCCGGTGCCGCCGGTCTGTTTCTTGTGGGTATAGTCGATCTCGGTCTCGTGGCTGATGGTCTCGCGATAGGCCACCTGCGGCGCGCCGATATTGGCGTCCACCTTGAACTCGCGCAGCATCCGGTTGACGAGAATGTCAAGATGCAGCTCGCCCATGCCCTTCATGATGGTCTGGCCGGATTCCTGATCGGTTTCGACCCGGAAGGACGGATCCTCGGCCGCCAGACGTGCCAGCGCGATGCCCATCTTTTCCTGATCGGCCTTGGATTTCGGCTCGACCGCGATCTCGATCACCGGATCGGGGAAGGTCATGGTTTCCAGCACGACCGGCTTGGCCGGATCGCACAGCGTGTCGCCGGTGGTGGTCTCTTTCAGACCGCCAAGCGCGATGATGTCGCCGGCATAGGCCGCCTCGATCTCTTCGCGCGACGCGGCGTGCATGACCATCATCCGGCCCACACGCTCGCGCTTGCCCTTGGTCGAGTTCATCATCGCGTCGCCCTTTTTCAGGGAACCCGAATAGATGCGCACGAAGGTCAGCGAGCCGACAAAGGGGTCGTTCATGATCTTGAACGCAAGACCCGAAAACGGCTCTTCGTCGCTGGCGTGGCGTTCGATGTTGCGGGTCTCGGTCTCGTCGCCCGGGGCAAAGCCGGTATAGGCCGGCACGTCCAGCGGGCTGGGCAGATAGTCGACGACCGCGTTCAGCAGCGGCTGCACGCCCTTGTTCTTGAAGGACGAACCCGCCAGAACCGGAAAGAATGCCAGCGACAGCGTGCCCTTGCGGATCAGCGCGCGCAGGGTGGCCTCGTCAGGCTCGTTGCCCTCGAGGTAGGCCTCCATCGCGTCGTCGTCCTGCTCGACGGCCAGCTCGATCATCTTGCCGCGCCATTCGTCGGCAAGATCCTGAAGCTCGGCCCGGATCGGCTGACGGATCCAGTTGGCACCCAGATCGTCGCCCTTCCAGACCCATTCTTCCATCTTGACCAGATCGACGATGCCCTCAAGCTTGTCCTCGGCACCGATCGGGAAGGCCACCGGGCAAGGCGTGCCGCCGGTGCGATCCTTGATCATCTGGACGCATTTGAAGAAATCGGCGCCGACCTTGTCCATCTTGTTGACGAACACCAGCCGGGGGACGTTGTAGCGGTCGGCCTGCCGCCAGACGGTTTCCGTCTGCGGCTCGACACCGGCGTTGCCGTCCAGCAGCGCAATGGCGCCGTCCAGCACCGCCAGCGAGCGTTCGACCTCGATGGTGAAGTCGACGTGGCCGGGGGTGTCGATGATGTTGAAGCGCAGCTTTTTCGACGGGTCCGGGGTATAGTCGGCGTCCTCGTGACGTTCCCAATGGGTTGTCGTCGCGGCCGACGAGATGGTGATCCCGCGCTCGGCTTCCTGTTCCATGAAGTCCATGGTCGAGGCACCGTCGTGGGTTTCGCCCATCTTGTGGTTCTTGCCGGTATAGAACAGGATGCGTTCCGTCGTCGTGGTCTTGCCCGCGTCGATGTGGGCCATGATCCCGAAGTTGCGGTAGCGATCGAGCGGATATTCGCGTGCCATTGTTGCCCCCTTACCAGCGGTAATGGCTGAACGCTTTGTTGGCGTCGGCCATCTTGTGGGTGTCTTCGCGCTTTTTCACCGCAGAGCCGCGGCCGTTCACCGCGTCGGAAAGCTCGCCGGCAAGGCGTTCTTCCATGGTGTTTTCATTGCGCTTTTTCGCAGCGTCGATCAGCCAGCGGATCGCCAGCGCCTCGCGGCGGATGGGACGGACCTCGACGGGCACCTGATAGGTGGCACCGCCGACCCGGCGGGAACGCACCTCGACCGAGGGCTTCACGTTGTCCATGGCCTCGTGGAAGACCTCGATCGGCTCGCGCTTGAGCCGGGTCTGCACGCGGTCCAGCGCATTGTAAACGATGCGCTCGGCCGTGGATTTCTTGCCGTCAACCATCAGGTTGTTCATGAATTTGGTCAGCACGCGATCGCCATATTTGGCGTCGGGCAGGACTTCGCGCTTTTCAGCGGCGTGACGACGTGACATCTATCTAACCCTCACTTCGGACGCTTGGCGCCGTATTTCGAACGACGCTGACGACGATCTTTGACGCCCTGCGTATCCAGGACACCGCGAAGGATGTGATAACGCACACCGGGAAGGTCTTTCACCCGGCCGCCGCGGATCAGCACGACGCTGTGTTCCTGGAGGTTGTGCTTTTCACCGGGAATATAGCTGATCACCTCGAAACCATTGGTCAGGCGCACCTTGGCGACTTTCCGCATGGCCGAGTTCGGCTTTTTCGGTGTGGTGGTATAGACGCGCGTGCAGACGCCGCGCTTCTGAGGGTTTCCTTGCAGGTGCTGCGACTTGGATCGCTGCACCTTCGGCTGCCGCGGTTTGCGGATCAGCTGCTGGATCGTCGGCATTCGGTTCCCCGTATTGCTTTGCGATACTCGCACCCGGGCCTTGGTGCGCCACTTCTCGACAGCATTCCGCGCCCATCGCGAAACGCCAAACCCATCCGAACCCGGTCAGGGCTGGACGGGACAAATTCCACAGGAGCAAGACAGGCCGAGGTGATGACCTTGCAGGTTCTGGGATTCCCCCACGCTTTCGCGTCAGGTGTGGCGGCGTATATGTAGAATCGCCCCGCCTGTCAATCAGCGCGCGCGGCCGCGGCCTAGCGGCCCCATTTCGGGCGGTCGGCGCCCGGCAGCGCGGCTGCCCGCACCATAAGGTCCAGCGCCGGCAGGTCAACGCCGAAGCGGCGGGCGATCAGCGGCGCAAGATCCTCGGGCGGGTCGGTCCACGGGTAATTCGGCCCCAGCGCGCCGGAATCGTTGTCGTGGTGAACCCCGCGCAGGAACATCGGCCGGTCGTTCACCGCGATGCCGTTCATGTGGCTGCCGATGCGCCAGTGCTCATAGTCGATGCAGCCCTGCGGCGCATCCGGCCGCTGCCAGATCACCAGCGCCACCCCGGTGGCATAGACATGGCGGGGCAGCGGCTCGACCCCGGTTTCCGAGGCGCGCAGGATCACCCCTTTCATATAGTCGCAATAGCCGCGCCCGTCGCGTTTCAGCATCGGCATCAGCAGCCGCAGGTCGCGGCGCGCGCGGGCGATGAAATCCAGCGCCACCGCGTCGTCGTCGTCATGCTTGAACTGTCCCACCCAATCGGCCCCGGTCTCGACATGCGGGCGCAGGGCGCGGGCGCAGGCGGCGCGGTGGTGGGGCATGGGGGGCACCAGCTCGACCGCGATCTGCGGGTGGGCGGCGGCGATCTCGTGCAGGCGGCCCAGATACGGCTGCGGCAGGTCGGGGCCGGTCATCACCACGATGCGGTAATCGGGGTCGCTCTGCCCGACCAGCCCCGGCAGCGTCACCGATTCGAACCACGCCCAGCGCCTTGCCAGCCGCGCCGGGTCGTAAAGAAACGCGCGCCGTTCCTCGGTCGAGCCGTGTTCCACCTGAAACCCGCGCCCGCCGAGATAGGAAAACCGGCACAGCCCCAGCAGCTGCGCCCGCATCAGGGCCGCACCCCGTGGACCCGCTGACCCGCAGCCGCGACGCCGGGCACCCGCCGCTGCCGCAGCCGCGATTCGCGGATGATGGAATACAGCCCGGCCCCCACCACCAGCGCGGCCCCCGCCCAGGTCCAGCCGTCGGGCCGGATCCCGAACACCGCCAGATCCAGCAGGAACGCAAACACCAGCAGCGTGTAGCGAAAGGGCGACACGAACCCGACCTCGCCCACCCGCATGGCGGAAACCACGGTCAGATAGGCCACGGTCAGGAAACCGGCGGCGACGCCCAGCGCCGCCAGTTCGGGCGCGGTGGGCAGGCGCCAGTCGGCCAGCCCTCCGGTCAGCGGCGCTGACAGGGTGACGCCGACCGCCGCACACAGCGCCACGCTGCTGGAACGCACCCCTCGGCTAAGACCCCGGCTGGCCAGATCGCGCGCCACCACCGCCAGGACCGAGGCCACCGCCAGCAGCGCCACCGGCTCGAACGCGGCCGAGCCGGGGCGCAGGATCAGCAGCACCCCCGCCAGCCCGACCACCGCCGCGGCCATCCGCCGGACCCCCAGCCGTTCACCAAACAGCAGCGCCGCGGCCACCATGATCAGGATCGGCTGCGCCTGATTGATCGCCGACAGCTGCCCGATGGACATGAACTGCAACGCCGTCAGGTAAAGCAGGGTGGCGGCGACATCGGCCCCCGTGCGGAACCCCAGCAGCCAGCGGTCGCGCCGGCCCGGCGGCAGGGCCAGCCCGCCGTCGCGCCGCACCAGCACCAGCAGCACCACCGTCACCATCACCCCGCGGATAAAGATCGCCTGCGACAGCGGCAGGGTCTGGATCGCCAGCTTCATCGCGCTGTCGTTCGACACGATCGCCAGCATCGATAGCGACATCAGCCCCGCCCCCAGCAGGTTTTCGGCGTGGCCGGTCCGCGGCTGCGGGTCCGGCAGCGGGCCGGTCGAGATCAGGGATTCGCGCATTGATTTTCCGGGGCGAGGGCTGGGTTTCCGCCCGAGTATCGCCGCGCCGCCGGAATATGGAAGCCTTGCCGGACCGCCGCCAGCACAATGGCCCCGAGGCGCGCGCCCCTTGTCGGCCGCGCGCGCCCCGCGCAAAAAGCCAGCCCAAAGGCGCCGCTGCCCTCGGCTACCCTCGGCCGCGCTCCCCCCCGCCGCGCTCCCCCACGCGCGCGGCACTTCAGGCGGCACGTCAGCGGGACGCATTGCGGTCGCCCCCGCATCGTGATTTGCCGAGCGGGCCGTTCGGGCTATCAGCGGTTACGGGTTTCATCACGGGCTTTCATGTCGGACGAGGCGAATATTCCCGCAACCACCCCCCCGCTTGGGTGGCGCCTGCGGGCGTTGGCGCCCTATCTGACGGGGGGCGCGCTGTTCCTGCTGGGGCTGGCGGCGCTGCACCACCTGCTGGCCCCCGTCGACCTGCACGAGGTCGCGGCCCAGATCCACGCCACGCCATGGACGGTGACGGGGCTGGCGCTGGCCTCGACGCTGGCGGGCTATCTGTGCCTTGCGGGCTACGACTGGTCGGCGCTGCGCTATCTGGGCAAGTCGCTGCCTCCGTCGGTGGTGCTGAGCGGCGGGCTGATGGCCTATGCCTTTGGCAACACGCTGGGGCTGACGCCGATTTCGGGCGGGGCGGTGCGGTGGAGGGTCTATTCCGGGCTGGGGCTGGACGGCTATGACATCGCCGCGATCTCGACCTTTACCTCGGTCTCTTTCGGGGTGATGACGACGCTGGTCGGGCTGGGCGCGCTGGCGCTGCACCCCACCGCGCTGGCGGCGATGGTGCCGCTGGATCCGGCGACGATCCGGGCTGGCGCGCTGCTGTCGGTCGCGGCGATCGTGGCGCCGCTGCTGTGGGCGGCGTGGGGCGAACGCCGGCTGACGCTGCGCCGCCTGACCCTGCGCGCCCCGCGGCTGTCGGTGCTGGCGGGACAGGTGCCGATCAGCCTGGGCGACCTGACGTTTTCCGCGCTGACCCTGTATCTGCTGCTGCCGGACGGCGGGCCGGGGTTTTTCACCTTTGTCGCGGTGTTTGCAGCGGCGACCATGGCCGGGGTCGTCAGCCACGTCCCCGGCGGCATCGGCGTGTTCGAGGCGATCATCCTGGCCGCCATGCCCGCCGCCATGCCCCCGGCGCAGGTCGCCGCGGCGCTGCTGCTCTATCGGATGATCTATTACATGGTGCCCTTTGCGCTGGCGCTGGTCACCATGGCGCTGTTCGAGGGCTGGCGGCTGGTCGGCCGCCCCCTGCCCGGCTCTCGCGTCGGCCGGGCGCTGGCGCTGGCCGAGCCGGGGCTGCGCGCGGTCTCTCCGCTGGCGCCGCTGGTGCTGGCGGCGATGACGCTGGGTTCGGGGCTGTGGATGAGCCTGTCGGCGCTGCTGCCGCCCCTGACCGAGGCCGCCGAGACCGCCGAGACCCTGTTTCCGCTGGCCTTCACCCGCGGCTCGGTGCTGCTGTCCAGCACGCTGGGGGCGGTGCTGATCGTGCTGTCGGCGGGGCTGGTGCGACGCTCGGCCGGGGCGTTCTGGCTGACGCTGGCGGTGATGGCGGGGGGCATCGTGGTGGCGCTGGCCCCGCCCGGCGACCCTCGGCAGGCGGCGACGCTGGCGCTGGCGATCCTGATCCTGCTGCCGTTCCGCCGCGCCTTTCACCGCAGGGCGGTGCTGACACATGCGGTGCTGACCCCGGGCGGGCTGGCGATGTTGGCCGCCGCCGCCGCCGGTTTCGGCTTTGCGCTGTTTCTGGCCCATGAAAGCACCCCCTATGCCAACGAGCTGTGGTGGCAGTTCGCCGCCGACAGCCGCGCGCCAAGGGCGCTGCGCGCCAGCCTGCTGGCGGGGCTGACCCTGGGGCTGGCGGCGCTGGTGATGCTGCTGCGCACCCCGCGCTATCGGCCGCTGCCCCCTTCGGTCGAGGATCTTGCCGCCGCCGGGCGCATCGCCTTGGCCAGCGACAACCCCGACGCGATGCTGGTGCTGACCGGCGACAAATCGGTGATGTTTTCCCGCGACCGCCGGGCATTCGTGATGTTCGCGCCCTCGGGGCGGTCGTGGCTGGCCTATGGCGGCCCGGTCGGCCCGTCCGATGCCGCGCGCGAGGTCGCGCATGACTTTGCCGAAACTGCGCGCAATGCCGGCATGGCGCCGGTGTTCTACGAGATCGGCCCGGACGACGTGGCCCTGATGCTGGCGCTGGGCATGACCCTGCACAAGCTGGGCGAGGCCGCCGAGGTCGCGCTGCAAGGGTTTTCGCTGGACGGCCCCGGCCGCAAGCGGCTGCGGGCCAGCTATGCAAAGGCGCTGCGCGACGGATTCGGCCTTGAGATCCTGTCCCCTCCGCATGATCCGGCGCTGATCGCGGCGCTGCGCGAGGTCTCGGACGACTGGCTGGCCGCCCGCAATGCGCGGGAAAAGGGGTTTTCCGTCGGTCGCTTCGATCCGGGTTGGCTGGACCGCTGGCCGGTGGCGCTGGCGCGCCGGAATGGCCGGATCATGGGCTTTGCCAATCTGCTGTCCTCGGACGACGGACAGGTGACGACCATCGACCTGATGCGCCATAGCCACGATGCGCCGCCCGAAACCATGGATTTCCTGTTCACCGCCCTGATGCTGACGCTCAAGGACCGCGGGTGCCGGGTGTTCTCGCTGGGGATGGCGCCCTTGTCAGGGTTGCAGCCGGAACGCAGCCGCCGGCTGTGGGATCGTTTCGGGGCGCTGATCTATCGCCACGGCGGCAGTTTCTACAATTTCGCCGGGCTGCGCGCGTTCAAGGAAAAATTCGCGCCCGAGTGGCGGCCGCATTATCTTGCCGCCCCCAGCCGCCTGCCGCCGCTGCGCCCGCTGGCCGACGCGGCCCGGCTGATCGCCGGAAAGCCGCCCGGCGGGGGCTAGCCGGCAAAATGGCAGCGCACCTGCCGGCCATCGGGCAGGGTGCGCAATTCGGGCGCCGCCTGTATGCACAGCGGCTGTTCCATGAAACAGCGCCCGGCAAACCGGCAGCGCGAGAGGCAGGGGTTGACCGGGCTTTGCGGCTCTGCGTCCAGGTGGATGCGCTCGGCCCCGCGGGGGCGCAGGGTCGGGATCGCCGACAGCAGCGCCCGCGTATAGGGGTGGGCGGGGGCGCGATAGATCGCCTCGGCCGCCCCCGTCTCGACGATCTGGCCCAGATACATCACCGCAATGCGTTGGCACAAAAGCCGCACCACGTTCAGGTCGTGGCTGACGAACAGCAGCGCGATGCCGCGGTCGCGCCGCAGCCGGTCCAGCAATTGCAGCACCGTCGCCTGCACCGAGACATCCAGCGCCGAGGTGGGTTCATCCAGCACCAGCAACTGCGGTTCCACCACCAGCGCGCGGGCGATGCCCACCCGCGCCTTTTGCCCGCCCGAAAGCTGGTGCGGATAGCGGTCCAGCAGCTCGGGCGGCAGGTTGACGGCCGCCGCCGCATCCTCGACCCGCCGGCGCAGGGCGGCGCGCGGCATCGGCCCCAGCAGCCGGCCCGCCGGATCCGCGACCGACTGGAACACCGTCAGCAGCGGGTTCAGGCTTTCGGTGTGATCCTGAAACACCATCTGGATCGCGCGCCGCCGGTCCGAGCGGGCAAAGCGCGACACGGATTCCCCGGTGATCTCGGCCCCGTGCAGGAAAACCTGCCCCCCGGTCGGGTCCAGCAGTCGCGCCAGCAGCCGCGCCAGGGTGGATTTGCCGCAGCCCGATTCGCCGACCAGCCCCAGCGCCTCGCCCGCGTGGATCGTCAGCCCCACCCTGTCCACGGCATGCAGCAGCGGCGCCGGCCCGAACAGGGTTTCCCGGCGCAGGCGGAAATGGCGGCTGAGATTGCGGGCCTCGATCAGCGCGGTCATGGCAGGTTCCGGCAGGCGACGAGATGTCCCGGCCCGCAGGCCGTCAGCGCGAGCGGCCCGGGCGCGTCGCAGCGCGGCAGGCGGCGCGGGCAGCGCTCGGCAAAGCGGCAGGGCGGCAGGTCGGGGCGGCGCAGATCGGGCATGCTGCCCGGAATCGCCTGCAACTGATCAAGCGAACCCGCCAGCGACGGCACCGACCGCAGCAGCCCCGCCGTATAGGGATGGCGCGGCCGGGCAAGAATCGCGGCGGTCGGCGCCACCTCGACCACGTGGCCCGCGTGCATGATCGCCAGCCGGTCGCAATTCCCCGCCGCCAGCGCCACGTCGTGGGTGATCAGCGCCACCGCGGTGCCCGCCTCGCGCGCGCGCTCGCGGATCAGCGCCATGATCGCGGCCTGAGTGGTGACGTCCAGCCCGGTCGTCGGCTCGTCCGCGATCAGCAGCCGCGGCGCGCAGGCCAGCGCCATGGCGATGCCGATGCGCTGGCACAGCCCGCCCGACAGCTGGAACGGATACGCCCTTGCCCGACGTTCCGGGTCGGGGATGCGGACATGGCGCAGCAGCTCCAGCACCCGCGCCCGGATGGCGCGCCGGGACAGGCTGCTGTGGCGGGCGACCACATCGGCGATCTGGTCGCCCACCGCGCGGATCGGGTTCAGCGCCGCGCGCGGGTTCTGAAAGATGATCGAGGCCCCGCGCCCGCGCCAGCCGTCCCGCGCGCGCCGGCCCATTTCCAGCAGGTTTTCGCCCTGAAACAGAACCTCGCCCCCGGTGATGCGGGCGGCGCGGTCAAGGATTCCCATCACCGCATGGGCCGTCACCGACTTGCCCGAGCCGGATTCTCCGATGATCCCGATGATCTCGCCCGGCGCGATGTCCAGCGACAGCCGGTCCAGCGCGTGAACGGTGCCGTGGCGCGTGTCGAATTCGACCGACAGGGCGCGGATGGACAGCAGCGGCGTCACCTGCGCAGCCTCGGGTCCAGCAGGTCGCGCAGCGCGTCGCCCAGCAGGTTGAAGGCCAACACCGCCAGCATCAGCGCCAGCCCCGGAAACGTCACGATCCACCACTGCCCCGAGCCGATGAAACGCGCGCCCTCGGCCACCATGATCCCCCATTCCGGGGTCGGCGGTCGCACCCCCAGCCCCAGAAACGACAGCCCCGCCGCGTTCAGCATCGCCCAGCCCAGGTTGACCGAGGCCTGAATCACCAGCGGCGCCGCGATGTTGGGGATCAGGTGCCGCCACAGGATGCGCCAGTCGCCCGAACCGCCCGCCCGCGCGGCCTCGACATAGCCCAGCGCGCGGCGGGGGCGCAGCTCGCTGCGGGCCAGCCGGATGTAAAAGGGCAGGTTCACGATGGCGGTCGCATAGACCACGTTGGCGACCGAGTTGCCCAGCGCCGCAACCAGCGCCATCGCCAGCACGAACAGCGGAAACGCCATCAGCACATCGACCAGCCGCGACACCACCGTGTCCAGCACGCCGCCCCAATAGCCGATGATCGCGCCCAGCACCGACCCCGCCACCATCGACAGCGCCACCGCGCCCAGTGCAATCAGCAGGTCCAGCCGCGTCGCCACCACCACCCGCGAAAACAGGTCGCGCCCCAGCTGGTCGGTGCCGAACCAGTGGCTGGCCGAGGGCGGCTGCAACGCCACCGCCGTATCGGTGGCCAGCGGGTCATGCGGGACCAGCAGCGGCCCCAGAACGGCGATCAGGCAGATCAGCGCGAACAGCCCGAACGCAAGCAAATCCAGCGGGTTGCGCCGCAGGGCACGGAAAATCCCTTTGTGCCGTGCGGGGTGGTCAGGGGCGCTCAATCTTCCGCCCTCGGGTCGATAAGCACGGTCACGATATCGACGACCAGATTCACCGCGATGAAAATCGCCGCCATGACCAGCACGAACCCCTGCAACGGCGCGTAATCAAGGTTGACGATGCTGTCGATGGCAAAGGCTCCGATGCCGGGCCATGAAAACACCCGCTCGACCAGCACATTGGCGCCCAGCATGTAGGAAAACACCATGCCCATGGTGGTGACCACCGGCAGCATGGCGTTGCGCAGCGCATAGATCAGGACGATCCGGCCCCGCGACAGCCCGGCGGCGCGGGCGGTGCGGATGAAATCGGACCCCAGCGCGGCGATCATCGCGGCGCGGGTCATCCGCGCCAGCGGCGCCAGCGCGAACAGCGCCATGGTCACCGCCGGCAGCAGCAGCTGAAGCAGCGCCGCCCGAAACACCTGTCCTTCGCCGGAAATCAGCGCGTCGATGGTCAGGAACCCGGTGACGCGGGCCGGCTCGAACAGGAACGGGTCCAGCCGGCCGATGGGCTCGGGCAGCACGCCGGCGCGGAAATAGAACACATGGATCAGCAGCAGCCCCGACACAAAGGTCGGCATCGACACGCCCAGCGTCGCGATCAGCCGCACCGCGTGGTCGACCAGCGACCCCGGCCGCAGCGCCGCCACCAGCCCCAGCGGCACCGCCACGACCACGGCCAGCAGGAACGCCAGCAAGGTCAGCTCGGCCGAGGCGGGCAGCCTGCGGGCGAATTCCGCCGCCACCGGCTGCCCGGTCGCGATCGAGCGCCCCAGATTCCCCTGCGCCAGATTGCCCAGATAGATCAGGAACTGGTCGTAAAGCGGCCTGTCCAGCCCCAGGTTTTCGCGCACGGCGGCGATGTCGGACGCGCTCATCGACGGGTTCGAGGCAAAGAACACCGCCGGATCGCCCGGCAGCACCCGCGTCAGCAGAAACGTGATCACCACCACCCCGAACAGCGTGGGGATCGCGGATAAAACCCGCAGGCCGATCCGCGTCATGCCGCACCCCGCCGCCTGCGCCCGGCGGCCGGGTCATCGCCGCAGGCCCGCGCGGCTGCGTCGGGGCCAGGCCGGGCGCGGGGGTTGCGCCGCGATGCCAGCGGCAGGCGCGACGGCTTGCCCGGATCACGCGGGGCAAAGATAGCTTTGGTCATGTCCCCTGCCCCCTGTTTTTCGAATGACGGGCCGCAAGCTGCGCCGGGCGGGCCGGCGGGGCCGGCACCGGGGCCTTTTAGCGCGCCCGCGGCACGGCGGCAAAGCCGAGAATACCGACACAAAGGGGGTCGGGGCAAAATCCTCACCCCCCATCACAAAAGGGTTGCCAAGCCCGGGACAAGCCGGGATGAAAGCCGCTCTTGCCCCCGCGTCGCGGACGCCGGGCCGGCAGCGGCAACAACCACAGCAACAGGGGATGATGCAGATGAAACGGCGTGACTTTCTGGCACTCGGCGGGGCCGTCGGGGCGAACCTCGTCCTGCCGGCGAAATGGGCCGGCGCCCAGACCACCGGACAGACCGCCGGACAGACCGCCGCCCCATCGCGCGACAACATCCTGCGCGTGCTGAGCGAAGGCGCGGCCAATTCCTTTGACACGTTCTCGGTCGGGGTGAACCGCAACGCGATGCAGATCACCTGGAACATCTATGACCGGCTGGTCAGATTCGCCTATAAGGACCGGGGAGACGGCACCGCGATCTACGATTATTTCGACATCCAGCCCGAGCTGGCCGAATCCTGGGAAATTTCCCAAGGCGGCAAGGCGATCACCTTTTACCTGCGCCGCGACGCGGTGTTCCACGACGGCAACCCGGTCACGGCGGCGGATGTGAAATGGTCGCTCGACCGCGTGGTGGCCAGCCCCATCGGCAAGGCGCAGTTCACCACCGGCTCGATGACCGACCCCGAACAGTTCGTGGTGATCGACGACCACACGCTGCGCATCGACCTGCCCCAGCCCGACCGCTTTGCCCTGCCCAACCTGGCGCTGCCCTATCCCATCATCGTCAATTCGCGGCTGGCGCTGGAACACGCCACTGATGGCGACCCCTTTGCCATGGAATGGTTGCAGGCCAACCCCGCGGGCGGAGGCCCCTTTCAGCTGGCCCGCGCCGACATGGGCGAGCGCATCCTGTTCCAGCGCTTTGCCGACTGGAAATCCGGGCCGCTGCCGGGGTTCGAACAGGTGCTGTGGCAGACGGTCCCGGCCGCCGAAAACCGGGTGGCGGCGCTGCTGAAAGGCGACGCGGACGTGGCGCAGGATCTGGCCCCCAAGGACGTGCAGGATCTGCTGGACAACGATACGGTCAAGGTGGTCGGCGTTCCCACCTCGACCTTTCAGCTGGTCGGCATGAACAGCCGGATGCAGCCCTTTGACGATGTGCGGGTGCGGCAGGCGGTGGCCTGGGCGCTGCCTTATGACGCGATGTTCCAGGCGGCGCTGTTCGGGCGCGGAGAGCCGCTGTTCGGCGGCACCCCCGGCGCCCCGGAAACGACGCGGTTTCCGCAGCCGCTGGGCTATTCGACCGACCCCGACCGCGCCCGCGCGCTGCTGGCCGAGGCCGGTCTGGCCGACGGTTTCGACACCACGTTTTCATATGAGCTGTCGCTTGCCACGGTGGCCGAACCCGTCGCGCTGCTGTTGCAGGAAAGCCTTGGCAAGATCGGCATCCGCGTCACCATCGACAAGGTGCCCGCCGGCCAGCTTGGCACGCTGTTGCAGGAAAAGAAGGTGCCGTTCTTCTTTGAGGCCTCGATTTCGTATCTCACCGATCCGGATTATTTCTTTCGGGTGTTCTATTCGGGCGAGACCCGCTGGAATTTCGGTTCATACCAGAACCCCGAATTCGACGCGCTGGTCGAAAAGACCCGGTTCGAGACCGATCAGGCGACCTATGACGCGGATGTCAGGACCATGATCGAGATGGTCAAGCGCGACGTTCCGGTCATCATGCTGTGGAACCCGTCACTGGATACGGGGATGCAAAAGACGGTCGAAAACTACAGCTACAGCTTTCACCGCCAGCTGGATTTCCGCCCGCTGGCACGGGGGTAGGGACCGCGGGGCCTCCCCTGCCGGCGGCTCTGGTTCGGGCAGCGGCGCCCGGCCACGACCGCCGGCGTCTTTGCGCGCGAAACCGTCACGACCATGTCCGCGCGCCGCAAAATCCCGACCCCTGCCGGCGTTGTAGTGAAATGTAGCGCCCCGCGGCCATGTCCGCCCTGCGCTGCACCAAGGGCGTGCGGAAATGTCACAGTCTGGCCTTGGGGAAATTTCCCAGAAAAACAGTCGACTATCCCTTTGCCGAGGCTGCCCGCTGCGACAACACGTCTCTGGACAGGCCGGCCTGCATCATGGCAGCGAATTTTGTCCGGCCCCCCTTTACTACTACGGCGCGCGATGCTGTCTGTAAGGGGTCGCATTGCCGTCTGTCAGGGCCGGAACACCGTGTAATCACCGGGTTCCGTCCTTGCGCAGGCGGGTTCCCGCCGGTCGCCTGAGGGTGCCTTTCGTCTCTCGGGGAACCCGGGTGCCGGTGACGGAACATGTGACATCCAAAGCCGCCAGCATTCTTGCCAGCCAGTTATCCGCCCCCCTTCCGATCCCCGGATCGGACGAGGCATCGTATCTGTCGACAAGGAAATCATGCGCCCATGACGCCGCCCAATTCCATCCCCCCTGCCGCGCAGGACAAGACCGGCTTTGTGCCCAGCCTGGGGCTGCTGCCCGCGGTCGTCATCTCGGCGGCCGTGGCCGGTCCCGCCGCCGCGCAGACCACGCAGACCACGCAAGAGCCGATCGTCCTGGAAACCATCGAGATCACCAGCCAGACCGACGGCGAGGCCGCCACCGACTATCGCGTCACCTCGGGTTCGTCCCCCAAGATGACGGCGCCGCTGGTGGATACGCCCAAGACCGTGACGGTCATCACCCAGCGCCAGATGGAAGAGCGCAACGCCACCTCGGTGGTCGAGGTGCTGCGCACCACGCCGGGGATCACGCTGGGGTCGGGCGAAGGCGGCACGCCGATGGGCGACCGGCCTTTCGTGCGCGGGTATCAGGCCGCGACCGACATGATGATCGACGGCATCCGCAACCTTGGCCGCACCTCGCAGGAAGCCTTTGCGACGGAATCGGTCGAGGTGGTCAAGGGGCCGGGCGGGGCCTATTCCGGGCGCGGCGCGACCGGCGGCTCGATCAACCTCGTGTCCAAGCAGGCGCGTCAGGGTGAGACCTTTCACGAGCTTTCCGAAACCCTCGGCAGCGCTGACCACACGCGGCTGACCTATGACGGCAACGTGGATTTCGGCGACGGCTGGGCCGGGCGGCTGAACCTGATGTGGCAGGATTCCGGCGTCGCCGGACGCGATGTGCTGCAAGACGACCGCGAGGGCATCGCGGCCTCGGTTTCCAAAAGCTTCGGAACTTCGCTGCTGTCGCTGAATCTCTATCACAGCAAGACCGACGCGACCCCGGATCTGGGCGTGCCGATGGGCAACGGCGATTATCGGCCGGAACTCAGCGGCGGGCGGCGTTTCGGCAGCGGCACCAAGAGCGACCCATGGCTGCCGATCGAATTGGCGGACAAGAGCGCGTTCTACGGCTCGGCCCTGCGCGACTATCGCGAGGTGGAAAACAACAGCGCGATGCTGAAATTCGAGCATGAATTCAGCAATAACTTCAAGCTGCATTCAACGCTGGCGTGGATCGGGTCCGAGCAGGAATACATCATGAGCCGGCCGTCGGTGGTTGCCGAGATGGTTTCCCCGGGTCGTGGCCAGCCGCCCGAGCCCAACCCGAACTGGGATCCCGACGCCAACCTCGCCAACCGCGACCTGCGTTCGGGCAAGAAAAAGAACTCGGCGCTGGCCTTCCATACCGCGCTGACCGGCGATTTCGATACCGGCAGCGTCAAGCACGATTTCGCAGCAGGGATCGAGTTGTCGCGGGAAAAACTTCGCTCGGCGACCGCAACCGGCAGCCCATCCATTCCGGTCACCGATATTGCCAACCCCAATCCCTATGATCCGGTTACCGGCTCGCTGACCTGGAGCGCATGGGGCACCCCGATACAGACGGATACCAAGGCGCTGTATCTGTTCGACACGCTGACCTTCAACGACCAGTGGTCGCTGAATCTCGGGCTGCGTTACGACAGATACGAGGTCGATGACGGCACCCGCAGCCGCACGGACAATATGCTGAATTATTCGGCCGGCGTGGTTTACAAGCCGGCGCCGAACGGGACGATCTATCTTGCCTTCGGCACCTCGTCGAACCCCTCGGGCGAATGCGCAGGCATGGCCGGAGGCGCGGATGGCGCAAGCGCTTGCACGCTGGGCGACGGCAACGTCAACCTGGAACCGGAAGAAAGCAAAAGCATCGAGCTGGGCACCAAGTGGGAGGTCATGGACGGCCAGCTGCTGCTGACCGCCGCGGTCTTCCAGACGGAAAAGAAAAATGCCCGGGTCAACGACGAATTCGGGACCGTTGCTCTGCTGGGTCACAACCGCGCCCGCGGCTTTGAACTTGGCGCCGCGGGGCAGATCAGCGACCGCTGGGGCCTGTCCGCGGGTTATGCCTTTGTCGATGCCAAGATCATCGACAACGGCTTTACCGGCGGTGGTGCTGCCGGAGATGGTGTTCCCAGCGCGGATAACGGCAACTATCTGCAATTCGTCGCCCGCCATTCGCTCGGCCTTTGGACGACCTATGAGATCGACGAGCGCTGGACCGTCGGCGGCGGCGCCACCTATACGGGCAAGCGCTATCTGGATACGTCCAACACCTCGGCCCTGCCGGCGCAGTGGCGGGTGGATCTGATGGCGGCCTACAAGCTCACCGAAAGCGCCGAGATCCAGTTCAACGTCAACAACGTGCTGGACGAACGGCTTTACGATGCCTCGCACGTCGGCATCTTTGCGAACCGGGCGCCGGGCCGCAACGTCACGGCCAAGCTGAACTACCGTTTCTGATCGACCGAACGGACCTTGGGGGGCGGGCGCTTTTGCCCGCCCCTTTTTCGTGGCCTGTGGCTTTTTCGCGCGGCTACGCCGAATAGCTGACAATTATACTTAACTTTTCTTCGCGCCCGCTTTAACCTGCGCCCGAGTTTGCCGGAGAACCCCGATGCTGATCACCATTCCCGACCTGCTGACCCCCGAAGAGCTGGCCTATATGCGCCAGATTCTCGAAGGCACCAGCTGGGTCGACGGCCGCACCACCGCCGGGGATCAGGCGGTCAAGGTCAAGAACAACCTGCAAGTGCCGCAGGACAGCCCCGAGGCGCGCGAGCTGGGCAATATCGTGCTGCGGGCGCTGGGGCGGAACGCGACCTATTCCTCGGCGGTGTTGCCGGCGCAGATCCTGCCGCCGATGTTCAACCGCTATGACGAAGGGATGACCTTTGGCGCGCATGTGGACGGCTCGATCCGGGTGGTTCCGGGCACGGGGCAGCGCATCCGCACCGATGTCTCGACCACGGTTTTCCTGACCCCTCCCGAGGACTACGACGGGGGCGAGCTGATCGTCCACGACACCTACGGCCAGCACAGCGTCAAGCTGCCGGCCGGCCACGCGGTGATCTATCCGGCGACCTCGCTGCATTCGGTGACGCCGGTCACGCGGGGGTCGCGCTGGGGGTCGTTCTTCTGGGCGCAGTCGATGGTCCGCGACGACTGGCGGCGGCACATGCTGTATGATCTGGACATGTCGATCATGCGCATCCGGTCAATGCTGCCCGACGACGACCCGGCGGTGACCGGGCTGACCGCGCATTATCACAACATGATCCGCCACTGGGCCGAGACCTGAGCGCGCCCCACGCCATCCCCGCCGATGTGGTGGCGCTGTGCGATTACGCGCGCCACGCAAGCGCGCGCCTGCCCGATCCGGTGCGCGCCTATATCGAGGGCGCGGGCGCGGACGGGCTGACCGCTAGCGCCAACCCCGCCGCGTGGCAGGCGATCCGCCTGCAAGGGCGGGTGCTGGCCGATCTGCGCGGCGCGGACACCGGGCTGCACCTGCTGGGGCTGGACCTGCCGCATCCGCTGCTGCTTGCGCCGGTGGCCTTTCACCGGCTGGTCCATGAACAGGGCGAGGCCGCAACGGTGCTGGCCGCCGGCGCCACGGACAGCCTGATGGTGGTTTCCACCCAGGCCAGCCTGCCGCTGGAACAGATCGCCGCTGCCGCCCACGGCCCGCTGTGGTTCCAGCTTTACATGCAGCCGCGGCGCGAGGACACGCTGCGCCTGGTCCGCCGTGCCGAGGCGGCGGGCTATCGGGCGCTGGTGGTGACGGTGGATGCGCCGGTGAACGGGCTGCGCAACATGGAACAGCGCGCCGGTTTCCGGCTGCCCGACGACATCCGCGCCGTCAATCTGGACGGCATGGCCCCGCCCGAAATCCGCGAGGAACCCGGCCGCTGCGCCGTGTTCCTTGGCCTGATGGACGCCGCGCCCCGGTGGGAGGACATCGCCTGGCTGAAATCGCAGACCGCGCTGCCGGTCGTGCTGAAAGGCATCACCGGCGCCGCCGACGCCGAACGCGCAGTCGGGATCGGGGCCGATGGGGTGATCGTGTCGAACCACGGCGGCCGGGCGCTGGACGGGCTGCCGCCCACCGCCGAAATCCTGCCCGTTGTCGCGGGCGCTATCGCCGGGCGGGTGCCGGTGCTGTGCGACGGCGGCATCCGGCGCGGGACCGATGTGCTCAAGGCGCTGGCGCTGGGGGCCTCGGCCGTGCTGGTCGGGCGGCCGCAGCTGCACGCGCTGGCGGTCGGCGGCCCGCAGGGGGTCGCGCATATGCTGACCATCCTGCGCGCCGAGCTTGAGGTCGCGATGGCGCTGACCGGCTGCCGACGATTGCGCGACATCGACACTGGCGCCCTTTGGCCCGAACGGCGAGCCTGGTGAAGGCCGTGGACATGCCCGACCCGCGACAGCCGCCCCAAAGAGATGTCTTTGCCGAGCGTCATGCCCGCTGCCGCGACCGGCTGTCCCCGGGTTTTCGGAAGGTGGCCGAATTCATCGACGCGAACCGGGCCGATGTGCTGACGCTTTCGGCGCTTGAGCTTGGCCGGGCGATCGGCACCTCGGATGCGACAGTGGTGCGGGCGGTGCAGGCGCTGGGCTTTGCCGGGCTTCAGGATCTGCGCGAGGCGCTGGCCGAGGCGGGCGAAACCGGCACCGCCGCCGACAATCTCAGCCGCGCCTGGGCCGCTGTCGATCAAAGCGCCGATACGGCGATGGACGGGGTGATCCTGTCCCTGCTGGACACGCTGGCGTCGCTGCGTTCGGACCGGACCCGGCGCGTGATGCCCGAGGCGCTCAAGATCCTGCACATGGCGCGGCGGATCGTGGTGTTCGGGGTCGGGCCGACCGCCCATATCGCCGGCTATTTCGCCGCGCGTCTGCGCCGCAAGGGCCGCCGGCAGCTGGTGCTGGACCGGACCGGGACCGGGCTGGCCGACCAGCTGCTGGATCTGGAACCGGGCGACGCGGTGCTGATGCTCGCCCATGGCCGCCCCACCCGCGAGGCCGAGGCCGTGATGGCCGAGGCCGCACAACGTCGCCTGCCCGTGGTGCTGATCACGGATTGCGCGCAGCAAAGACCGGCGCGCAGGGCGACGGTCACGCTGGTCATCCCCCGCGGCCGCGACGGGCGCGTTTCCATGCACGGCGCCACCGTCGCCTGTCTGGAAATGCTGCTGGTCGGGCTGGCGACCACCGGCCGGACCACCGCGATCGGCACCCTGCAAGAGCTGGAGCGGCTGCGCAAACTGACCCGGCAGGGCTAAGCTGCCTTAACCCGGTTCATGGTCGGCGGCGCAATGCGCGTGGTCCCCCAGCACCTCGATCACCCGGCAATCGGCGATGGTGCCATGGGCGCATTGCGCGACCATGCGCTGCAACTCGTCGCGCAATGAGCTCAGGCGGGCGATCCGGTCGTTGACCGCGGCCAGCTGGCGGCGGGCGATCTCGTCGGCGGCGGCGCAGGAACGGTCGGGGTCATCGGCAAGGCGCAGGAATTCGCGGATCGCGTCCAGCGGAAACCCCAGATCGCGGGCGTGGCGGATAAATCCGAGCCTTTCCAAGGTCTTTTCGCCGTAAAGCCGCTGATTCCCGGCCGTCCGTTCGGGCGGCGGCAACAGCCCGATCTGTTCGTAATAGCGGATGGTGGGCACCTTAACCCCGACAGCCCGGCCGAGTTTCCCGATGGAAAGCATAAGATACCCCTTGAACCTCTAGCTGCTAGAGCAACTAGGTTGCGAATCGTCAGGAACAAGCCCCGCACCGCGCCAAAGCGGGCGCGCGGGCGCAGGAGAAAAGCGATGGCGACGGAACGGGCGGAACGGGTCGAGTGGACGGTCACCGGCATGGATTGCGGCTCTTGCGCCCGCAAGATCGCGGCGGCGGTGGAAAGACTGCCGGGCGTGGCCGAGGTCTCGGTGGCGCCGATGGGCGAAAAACTGTCGCTGACGCTGCATCCCGACGAAACCGGCCGCGACCGGATCGAGGATACCGTGCGCCGTCTGGGCTATGGCATACGGCCAGCGGTCGCGCCGTCCGGGCGCCATCACGACCACGACCACGGCGACCCCGCGGCGCAGGGCCGGCCGTGGCACCGCAGCGGCAAGGGGCGGCTGGTGATCCTGACCGGCGCCCTGCTGGCGGCGGCCTGGGCGTTCGAGCTGCTGGCCCCCAGCCGCTGGGGCTACCTGGGTTTTGTGCTGGCCTGCCTGATCGGGCTGGCCCCGGTGGCAAGACGGGCACTCGGCGCGCTGCGGATGGGCCAGCCCTTCACCATCGAAAGCCTGATGACCATCGCCGCCGCCGGCGCCCTGTTCATCGGCGCCGCCCAAGAAGCCGCGCTGGTCGTGTTCCTGTTCGCCGTGGGCGAGATGCTCGAATCCGTCGCCGCCGACCGCGCCCGCCACGGCATCCGCGCGCTGGCCGATCTGGTGCCGCGCACCGCGCGGCTGGAAACCGGGGACGGCACGCGCGAAA
Source organism: Paracoccus alkenifer (assembly GCF_900108405.1). Lineage (GTDB taxonomy): Bacteria > Pseudomonadota > Alphaproteobacteria > Rhodobacterales > Rhodobacteraceae > Paracoccus > Paracoccus alkenifer. The sequence goes on along the minus strand of NZ_FNXG01000010.1, from coordinate 6,974 downwards.
TCCCCGCCTCCGAACTGCGCATCGGGCAGGTCGCAGTCGTCCGCCCCGGCGACCGCATCCCCGCCGACGGCGAGATCATCGAGGGCCACGGCGGCATCGACGACAGCCCGGTGACCGGCGAAAGCCTGCCCGTCGCCAAGGGGCCGGGCGACGGGGTGTTCGCCGGCTCGATCAACACCGACGCCGTGCTGCGCATCCGCGTCACCCGCGACCCCGCCGACAACACCATCGCCCGGATCATCCGCCTGGTCCACGAGGCCGAAGAGGCGCGCGCCCCCACCGAACGCTTCATCGAGCGTTTCTCGCGCTGGTATATGCCGGCCATCGTCGCGCTTTCGGCGCTGGTGGTGGTGGCGCCGCCCCTGCTGCTGGGCGCGGATTGGGGGGTGTGGATCTATCGCGGGCTGGCGCTTTTGCTGATCGGCTGCCCTTGCGCGCTGGTGATTTCGGTCCCCGCCTCGATCGCCTCGGCGCTGTCGGCGGGGGCGCGGCGCGGGCTGCTGATGAAAGGCGGCGCGGTGATCGAGGCCGCCGCCAGCGTCGCCACCATCGCCTTTGACAAGACCGGCACGCTGACCATGGGCCGCCCCGTTGTGGCGGCGCTGGTCCCGCCCGAGGCCGCCGCCGAGCTGCTGGCCACGGCTGCGGCGGTCGAGACCGGATCAAGCCACCCGCTGGCCCGCGCCATCCTTGAGCGGGCGGCGGCCGATCGCATCGCGGTTCCGCCCGCAACCGGGGCGCGGGCGATCCCCGGACGGGGCGCGACCGCCGTCGTCGCCGGGGCGCCGGCCTTTGTCGCCTCGCCCGCCACGGCAGAACAGGCCGGCGTACTGGGCGCGCAGGATCTGGCCCGCGCGGCCGAGCTGGAAACCGGGGGCAGCACCGTCGTCGCGGTCTATCGGCCGGACCGGCTGATCGGGCTGATCGCGCTGCGCGACACCCCGCGCGCGGATGCGGCCAAGGCCATCGGCCAGCTGCGCGACATGGGCGTGGGCGCGGTGATGCTGACCGGCGACAACCCCCGCACCGCCGCCACCGTCGCGGGCGGGCTGGGGATGGATTACCGCGCCGGGCTGATGCCGCAGGACAAGCTGACCGCCATCCGCGACATGGACGGCGCCGCCGGTCCGGTGATGATGGTCGGCGACGGCATCAACGACGCGCCCGCGCTGAAACAGGCGCGGGTCGGGGTGGCGATGGGTTCGGGCACCGATGTCGCGCTGGAAACCGCCGACGCCGCCATCCTGCGCGACCGGGTGACGGACGTGCCGGCGCTGATCGCGCTGGCGCGGGCGACGATGGGCAACATCCGCCAGAACGTCGCCATCGCGCTGGGGCTCAAGGCGGTGTTCCTGATCACCACCATCGCGGGCATCACCGGGCTGTGGATCGCGATCCTTGCCGACACCGGCGCCACCGTGCTGGTGACGCTGAACGCGCTGCGCCTGCTGCGCCGGTAACAGGCGGGGGGCCGCCCGCTGCCCCCCCCGCCTGCCGCCCCGTCTTACAGCGGATAGCGCAGGATCGCGGCCAGATCGCCACCGCCGGGGATGTCGTCGCGGCGCACGGCCAGCACGCGCGCCCCGCTGGCAAAGGCGCGCGCGGCAATGGCGTCCACGACCCCGTAAGCGACGGCATCATCGGTTTCGACAAAGGTGACGGCGCCGGTTTCCTCGTCGACGAATCCGGGCACCACCGCGTCGATATCGACCAGCAGCGTCTCGATGGCGCCGAATGTCGCCGCCCGCGCCGCGCCGGAAATATCGGTGGTGCTGCGCCCTTCGCCGGTGCGCTGATCGAACAGCGCGTGCAGCGCCTGAAGCTGCTCGGCATAGGCGGCGTCAAGAATGGGGCGCGCGCGGGCGGCCAGCTCGGCGTCCGTCAGCCGGTCGGGGCTGTCGGTGATGCTGTCGTCAAGCAGGTGAGGGTAGGAATTGACCTGCGCAAAGACCGCCGGCAGCCGCCCGGTCGCGGCCAGGATCAGCGGGATTTCCCGGCCCGCAAGCACCGGCCGCAATGCGGCATCGACCAGCCGCGCATATTGCTGAAAGCGCACGTTCTGCCCTTCGGAGCCGTGGATGCGGCCGCTGAAGGTCCGGTCGTTCAACGTGGATTTGCCCAGCGCCGAGGCCGCGTCCTTGGGCAGGTCGGGCACCTTGACGGTGACGGGCGGCAGATCGGCGTCCATCTCGACCAGCCGCACGGCGTTTTCCGACAGGGCGAGGATCAGCGCCGAATGCGGGAATGTGACCGCACGGAACAGCGGCTTGAGGTGAAAGCGGTCCGCGACCTGCACCATCGACGTCAGCTCGTTCGCCAGGCGGAAGGTGCGGATCCGGTCGGGGGTGGCAAAGACGGCCAGGCTGTTGGCCTGATATTTCCAGAACTCGTCGTCATCCAGCAGGTCGTGCAGCCCCTCGACCAGCGCGGCCAGCCGGCGCTTGTCCAGCCCCGCTTCTTCCAGCTGGCGCTGCGCCTCGCGCACCAGATTGCCGAACTCGATGCGCGAGGCCACGATTTCCTGCGTCAGCGGGGTGGTTTTCAGATAGATCGAGACGCAGGCATCGGCCCGCACCTCGATCAGCGTGGCGAATTCGGGGCGCGTCGGGATGTCGACATATAGCATTGGCAATCCTTTCATCCGGCCATGTCGGCATGGCCGTGGTGTCGTGGGACCGCACATGGCACGGCCCAATTTCCTGCCCCGCGTGGCGGGCGGAATTCATTCGGCGATCAACGGCGGACGACCGGGCACCCGCACCACGCCAACCTAACCATGGCGCCGGCGTTTTGCACCCTTGGGCGCATCTTGTCGCACGGGCGCGGGAGTGTCGACGGCGCCGAGCGGCCTTATGCAAGCAACTTTTGCCTAACAGGGTAAAGATATATTTGAAATATTTGTCCGCCCTTCGCAAAGTGGCACCAGGGATCGCAGCTGCCGGTTACCAAGGGCGAGAAGGACCGCTCTGCCGTCACGCTTGCCCACCCTGCGGGGATCACGGAATGTGACCTTGCAGGGCAAGACGACGCATCCCGGCCGGGCTGCCCTGTCCGGGGCTTTGCGGGCGGGGCGGAAACAGGCGCCCGCGACCGGGCGCAAAACAGGGAGAGAAGATATATGTTTGGACTCAGAACTCTCGCAGGGGTCACCAGTGCCGCCGTGATGACGCTGGCGCTTGCGGTGCCGTCGCTGGCCCAGGATCCCATCGTGATCAAGTTCAGCCACGTCGTGGCGCCCGACACGCCCAAGGGCAAGGGGGCCGAACGCTTCAAGCAGCTGGCCGAGGATTATACCGACGGCGCGGTCAAGGTCGAAATCTATCCCAACAGCCAGCTCTACAAGGACAAGGAAGAGCTTGAGGCGTTGCAGATGGGCGCGGTCCAGATGCTGGCGCCGTCGCTGGCGAAATTCGGCCCGTTGGGCGTGCCGGGATTCGAGCTGTTCGACCTGCCCATGCTGTTCAAGGACCGCGACGATCTGGTCAGGCTGACGCAGGGCGAGGTCGGGCAGGATCTAATGGCCCAGCTTGAGGACAAGGGCATCATCGGCCTGGCCTATTGGGACAACGGCTTCAAGATCATGACGGCGAACTCGCCCGTGATCAGCCCCGACGATTTCCTGGGGCTCAAGATGCGCATCCAGTCGTCCAAGGTGCTTGAGGCGCAGTTCCAGGCGCTGGGCGCGGTCCCGCAGGTCATGGCGTTTTCCGAGGTCTACCAGGCGTTGCAGACCGGCGTCGTGGACGGGACCGAAAACACCCCCTCGAACACCTATACGCAGCGCGTGAACGAGGTGCAGAAACACGCCACCGTGTCGAACCACGGCTATCTTGGCTATGCGGTGATCGTGCACAAGGGTTTCTGGGACGGCCTGCCCGAGGACGTGCGCGCCAATCTGGAAAAGGCGATGGCCGAGGCAAGCGACTATGCCAACGACATCGCACAGGATGAAAACGACGCGGCCATGCAGGCCATGCGCGACGCCGGCACCACCGAATTTCACGACATGACCGAGGACGAGCGGGCCGAATGGTTCGCGGCGCTGCGGCCCGTGCATGAACAGATGGCAGGCCGCATCGGCGCTGACCTGATCCAGCGCGCCTATGCCGCGCTCGGGATCGAGTAACGGGACCGGATAACGGGACCGGGGGGCGCCGCGGTGGCGGGCGCCCCCTTCCCCTGTGAAAGAGGCTTGCCATGATGATGCGCATCCTCGACCGCTTCGAAGAAATCCTGATCTCTGTGCTGATGGCACTTGCGGTCGCGCTGATCTTCGTGGCGGTCGTCCATCGTTTTTCCCTTGGCTTTGCGGTCGATGTCGTCAAATGGGCGCGGGTCCACGACATGCCCGCCCTGCAAGCGGCCGCGCGTTCGACCTTTGCCTGGATCAATTCGTTCAAGCTGACCTGGGCGCAGGAAGCCTGCATCTATCTGTTCGTCTGGATGGCGAAATTCGGGGCGGCTTACGGCGTGCGCATCGGCATCCATGTGGGCGTGGACCTGCTGGTCGAGCGGCTGACCGGCACCGCGAAAAAAGCGATGACCATCATCGCCATTTCGGGCGGCATCCTGTTCACCGGCATCGTCGCCTGGATCGGGGCCGAGTTCGTCCATCACACCTGGAAAGGCGGCCAGATTTCCGCCGACCTCGAAATCAAGATGTGGATCGTCTATCTGGCGGTTCCCGCGGGATCGGCGCTGATGTGCTTTCGCTTCGTTCAGGCGCTGTGGCTGTATCTGCGCACCGGCGAGATCGTGCAGCATGACATCGGCGCCGTCGAAGGCATCGAGGACGACATCGGGGACTTTCCCCTCGGAGGCCAGCGATGACCGCTCTTGTCATCTTTCTGATCCTGTCGGTGCTGCTGATCACCGGGATGCCGGTGTCGATCGCGCTGGGCCTGACCGTGTTCACCTTTCTGTTCGGCTTCACCACCATCCCCATGGACAGCATCGCGCTGAAGCTGTTCACCGGCATCGAAAAATTCGAGATCATGGCGATCCCGTTCTTCATCCTGGCCGGCAATTTCCTGACCCACGGGGGCGTGGCGCGGCGGATGATCCGCTTTGCGACCTCGATGGTCGGCCACTGGTATGGCGGCATGGGGCTGGCGGCGGTGCTGGCCTGCGCGATGTTCGCGGCGATTTCCGGTTCCTCGCCGGCGACGGTGATGGCGGTCGGCTCGATCATGATCCCGGCCATGGTCCGGATGGGCTATCCGGCGCAGTTCGGCGTGGCCACGGTGGCCACCGCCGGGGGGCTGGGCATCCTGATCCCGCCCTCCATCGTGATGGTGATGTATTCGGTCGCCACCTCGGGGATGACGGTCACGGGGCCGGACGGCGAAATGGTGATGGCGCCCTCGATCGGCGAGATGTTCATCGCCGGCGTCGTGCCGGGGCTGATGCTGGCGATCATGTTCGGGGTGACGACCGTCTGGCGGGCATGGCGCAACGACTATCCGCGGATGCAGCGGGCCGGCTGGCGCGAGCGCTGGGTCGCATTCCGCAAAAGCGTCTGGGGCCTGATGCTGATCGTCATCATCATGGGCGGCATCTATGGCGGCATCTTTACCCCGACCGAGGCCGCCGCCGTCAGCGCCGTCTATGCCTGCTTCATCGCCGTTTTCGTCTACAAGGACATCAGGCTGCGCGACGTGCCCAAGGTGCTGCTGTCCTCGGCCGCGATGTCGGCGATGCTGCTGTATATCATCACCAACGCGGTCATGTTCGCCTTTATCCTGACCTCGGAACAGATCCCGCAGGCGCTGTCGGCGTGGATCGCGGATCTGGGGCTTGGCAAGATCGGCTTTCTGCTGGTGGTGAACGTCATGCTGCTGGTGATCGGCATGGTGATGGAGCCGTCGGCCATCGTGCTGATCATGGCGCCGATCCTGTTTCCGGTCGCGATGCTGCTTGGCATCGACCCGGTGCATTTCGGGATCATGATGATCGTCAACATGGAGATCGGGCTGTGTACGCCTCCGGTCGGGCTGAACCTCTATGTCGGCTCGGCGATTTCAAGGCTGGGGCTGACGCAGGTGTCGGTGGCGGTGGTCCCGTGGCTGCTGACCGCGCTGCTGTTTCTGATGCTGATCACCTATGTGCCGGCGATCACGCTGTTCCTGCCGAATCTTCTGGGGTTCTGAGCGGAAAGGGGCCGCGAAAGCGGCCCTTTTCATTTGCGGCGATGGGGCGCGGGCCGACCGGTGGCCGCGATACGCGCGGGTTTTCAGGTCACTGGTCAAACCCTGCCGCCGGAACGGCCGAGGGTGTCGTAACGCGCGCCCGTGGCTTATCGTCCCCGGCCATCAAAAAACCCGCCCCGTTTCGGGGGCGGGTTTATTGTTTCGGCGTGGTGCGTGGGGACCACGCACCCTACGCGATCACTCGAGGATCTTGGCGACGACGCCGGCGCCAACCGTGCGGCCGCCTTCGCGGATCGCAAAGCGCAGCTTTTCTTCCATCGCGATCGGGGCGATCAGCTCGACCTCGAACTTGAGGTTGTCGCCCGGCATCACCATTTCCGTGCCCTCGGGCAGCTTCACCGTCCCGGTCACGTCGGTGGTGCGGAAATAGAACTGCGGACGATAGTTCGCAAAGAACGGCGTGTGGCGCCCGCCCTCTTCCTTGGTCAGGATATAGGCCTCGGCCTCGAACTTGGTGTGCGGCTTGACCGAACCCGGCTTGCACAGCACCTGACCACGCTCGACACCGTCGCGGTCCACGCCGCGCAGCAGCGCGCCGATGTTGTCGCCCGCCTCGCCGCGATCCAGCAGCTTGCGGAACATTTCCACGCCCGTGCAGATCGTTTTCTTGGTGTCGCGGATCCCGACGATTTCAAGCTCGTCGCCCACGTTCACCGCCCCGCGCTCGACCCGGCCGGTCACAACCGTGCCGCGGCCGGAAATCGAGAACACGTCCTCGATCGGCATCAGGAACGGCAGGTCCACCGCGCGCTCGGGCGTCGGGAT
>NZ_FNXG01000004.1 GCF_900108405.1 Paracoccus alkenifer | reverse complement strand
GGGTCGAGCGTGGGGCGGTGAACGTGGGCGACGAGCTTGAAATCGTCGGGATCCGCGACACCAAGAAAACGATCTGCACGGGCGTGGAAATGTTCCGCAAGCTGCTGGATCGCGGCGAGGCGGGCGACAACATCGGCGCGCTGCTGCGCGGCGTGGACCGCGACGGTGTCGAGCGTGGTCAGGTGCTGTGCAAGCCGGGTTCGGTCAAGCCGCACACCAAGTTCGAGGCCGAGGCCTATATCCTGACCAAGGAAGAGGGCGGGCGCCACACGCCGTTCTTTGCGAACTATCGTCCGCAGTTCTATTTCCGGACCACCGACGTGACCGGGACGGTGAAGCTGCCCGAGGGCACGGAAATGGTGATGCCTGGCGACAACCTCAAGTTCGAGGTCGAGCTGATCGCCCCGATCGCGATGGAAGAAAAGCTGCGCTTTGCGATCCGCGAAGGCGGCCGCACGGTTGGAGCAGGGGTCGTCGCCAAGATCCTCGAGTGATCGCGTAGGGTGCGTGGTCCCCACGCACCATGCCGAAACAACAAACCCGCCCCCGAAACGGGGCGGGTTTTTTGATGGCCGGGGACTAAGCCACGGGCGCGTTACGACACCATCGGTCGGCCAACGATCCGTTATGCCGGGGCGTTGCGCGGACATACTCTGGATTTCACATTCCGGGAACGTGCCAGCGGCAAGGTTTATGTCAGCGAGATGAAATGTGAGATCGAGTATCAGAATTTCCGATATTTCGTTCTGGAAAGATCCGACCAGCTTGCACATCACCAGAAGCCGGCATTCCATGCATTTCTAGATGCCGCGAATAAAGCGCTTGGCCAAACCGTCCATGTCGGCCGGAAGGTAGTGGAAACTGACGGAGCCATACTGGTCTGGGGGGCCGTTACTCCGGCGGGACGGGAATCAGTCATGGAAGAGATGGGTTTCTACGATGTCCTTTCCCTAGAGAAGATATGCGAAGATTTGGTCGAATGGCGTAGCGAGCTATATATCGAGTTCCTCAACGCTCGCCGAGACTGGTGCAATCAGCTGTTCTGCGGGCTTCTGGGAGAAGCTGGCGCAGCGCCATTGGATCCGGCCCAACAGGCAGCGCCTTGATGATTCGCCTGGCCTGAACCTGGCCGCTTCGGCTTGAATGGTTGCTGTTCGGACTGTCCTCTGCGCCGCCACCCCATTGCCCCCGCCCCGCACTTGCCGCAATCTCGCGCGGGAACGGAGGCCACAATGACCCACGACTGCCTGTTCTGCCGCATTGCGCGAGGTGAATTGCCCGCCCATATTGTCCATGACGACGATCAGGTGATGGCCTTTCTTGACCTGCATCCGATCCGCGCCGGTCATGCGCTGGTCATCCCCAAGGCGCATCACGTCTGGTTCGAGGACATCCCCCCGCCTTTGGCCGCGCGGGTGATGGAGGTCAGTCAGACGCTGTCGCGGCGGATGAAGCGGCTTTACGGGGTCGAGCGGGTGGCGATGTTCTTTACCGGCATCCATGTGCCGCACGCCCATGCCCATGTGGTGCCGATGCACCATGTCCACGACGTGACCTCGCAGGTCTATCTGGCCGAGGGGGTTGATGGCTACACCACTCCGCCGCCGCTGCCCGCGGACGAGATGGCGGGGATCGCGCGCGCGCTGTCGCGGGACTAGCGATGCCGCCCGGTTTCCTCGACCCCGCGGTGCTGCATCCGATGCGGTTTCCCGACGGGCGGGTGAACCGGGGGCTGGTGCATCTGGCGCGCGCCATCGACCATCCGAATATCCGGGTGGGGGATTTCACCTATGCCTCGGCCTTCGATCCGCCCGCGGACTGGGCGGCGCGGCTGGCGCCCTATCTTTACCCCGGCGCGCCCGAGCGGCTGGAGATCGGGCGGTTCTGCCAGATCGCGGAAGGGGTGCGGATCATCACCGCCTCGGCCAACCACCCGATGGCGGGGATCAGCACCTATCCGTTTGCGATCTTCGACCATCAGCGGGTGGGGGATTACATCGACCAGATCACCGGGCTGCCGGACACGGTGATCGGCCATGACGTGTGGATCGGGGACGGCGCCACCGTCCTGCCGGGCGCGCGGATCGGCAGCGGGGTGATCATCGGCGCGGGCGCGGTTGTCGGCGGGATGGTGCCGGATTATGTCGTCGTCGCCGGCAACCCGGCCCGCATCATCCGCCACCGCTTCGATGCCGGAACGGTGAAGCAGTTGCTGGCGCTGGCGTGGTGGGACTGGCCCGCCGCGCGCATCGCGCGGGCGACGGCGGCGCTGGCGCGGGGTGACGTGGCGGCGTTGGCGGAACTCGCCCCCTGACGCGGCGCTTTCGCTGCAACCGGGCAACGGAAAGGACAACCATGTTCAGCTGGTTCGAGCGCCGGCTCGACCCCTATCCGCAGGATCCGCCGCAGATGCCGCCGCGCACGCTGGCCGGGTTCGTGCTGCATTATTCGCGGGGCGCGCTGCCGTGGCTGGTGCTGCTGGCGGCGGCCTCGGGGCTGATCGCGGCGCTTGAGGTGGTGCTGTTCGGCTATCTGGGCGAGCTGGTGAACCGGCTGGCCGACACGCCTCGGGCCGAGTTCTGGGCGCTCGAGGGGCCGCGGCTGTGGCGCATGGCGGCGCTGCTGCTGCTGGTGCTGCCAGCGCTGAACATCCTGGGCGCGCTGGTCATGCACCAGACGCTGCTGGGCAATTTCCCGCAGCGCATCCGCTGGCAGGCGCATCGCTATCTGCTGCGCCAGTCGATGGGGTATTTCCAGGATGAATTCGCCGGGCGGATCGCCACGCGGCTGATGCAGACCGCGCTGGCGGTGCGCGAGGTCGCGATGAAGCTGATGGACGTGGCGGTCTATGTGCTGGTCTATTTTGCCGGGGCGCTGTGGCTGGCGGCCTCGCAGGACTGGCGGCTGGCGCTGCCGTTCGCGGCCTGGGGGCTGGGCTACGGGGCGCTGCTGTGGGTGCTGATCCCGCGGCTGGGCCGCGCGGCCGAGGCGCAGGCCGGGGCGCGTGCCGGCATGACCGGACGCATCGTCGATGCCTATACCAACATCGCCACGGTCAAGCTGTTCAGCCATTCCGCCCGCGAAGAAGCCCATGCCCGCGAATCGATGGACGAGTTTCTTGGCACGGTCCACTGGCAGATGCGGCTGTCGGCGGCGCAGGACATGGTGCTGAACCTGCTCAACCATGTGCTGGTCGCGGTGACGGCGGCGCTGGGGCTGTGGCTGTGGACCCGCGGCGAGGTCGAGGTGGGGGCGCTGGCGGTGGCGGTGCCGCTGGCGATGCGGCTGAACAACATGAGCCACTGGATCATGTGGGAATTCGCGGCGCTGTTTGAAAATATCGGCACCGTGCGTGACGGCATTGCCGGGCTGGCGCTGCCGCGGATGGTGGTCGATGCGCCGGGCGCGCAGCCCTTGCGCGTGACCGCCGGGGCGGTGCGGTTCCGCGACGTGACCTTTCGCTATGACGCCGCCCCGGGCGAGCGGCCGATGGCGGTGCTGGACGGGCTGACGCTGGACATCGCGCCGGGCGAGCGGATCGGGCTGGTCGGGCGCTCGGGGGCGGGGAAATCCACGCTGATCAACCTGCTGCTGCGGTTCCACGATGTGGAAACGGGGCGGATCGAGATCGACGGACAGGACATCGCGCAGGTCACGCAGGATTCGCTGCGCGCCGCCATCGGGGTGGTGACGCAGGATTCGGGGCTGCTGCACCGCTCGGTGCGCGACAACATCGCCTATGGCCGCCCCGATGCCTCGGGGGCCGAGATCGAGGCCGCGGCCACGGCGGCCGAGGCCACCGGGTTCATCCCGCGCCTGGCCGATGCGCAGGGGCGCAAGGGGTTGGAGGCGCATGTGGGCGAGCGCGGCGTCAAGCTGTCGGGCGGCCAGCGCCAGCGCATCGCCATCGCAAGGGTGGCGCTGAAGGACGCGCCGATCCTGGTGCTGGACGAGGCCACCAGCGCGCTGGACAGCGAGGTCGAGGCCGCGATCCAGTCGCAGCTTGAACGGCTGATGGCCGGCAAGACCGTGATCGCCATCGCCCACCGCCTGTCCACCATCGCCGCGATGGACCGGCTGGTGGTGATGGACGACGGCCGGATCATCGAGCAGGGCACCCATGCCGAGCTGCTGGCGGCCGGCGGGCTTTATGCGCGGCTGTGGAGCCGGCAGTCGGGCGGGTTTCTGACCGATGCCGGCGCGGGTTGAGGCGCGGCTGCGGCTGGGGGCTGTCTGCCCCCAGGCCCCCGAGGATATTTGAAGCAAGATGAAGCAAGCGCAGCGGGCCCGCGCATTTCCGGCTTGCGTGCGCCTGCGTCCTGTCCTAATCGGACGGCGGCCTAGGGGTATAGCTCAGTTGGTAGAGCATCGGTCTCCAAAACCGAGGGTCGGGGGTTCGAGTCCCTCTGCCCCTGCCAGCCCAACCGGATTGCGGGACCGCGCGGCATGACGCTGACGATCCATCTGGGTGCGCACAAGACCGCCTCGACCCATTTGCAGCAAAGCTTGCAGGCGCTGGCGCCCGCGATGCTGGCGGCCGGGATCCATTACAGCGGCCCGCCGCAGTGGCGGGACGGGATGGCGCGGCTGGGGCCGCTGCTGGGCGCGGGCATCGTGCCGGGGCGGCAGCGGGGCCGGCTGCGCTGGCGGCTGGACCGCATCGCCGAGACCTGGCCCGAGGTGGTGATTTCCGAAGAAAACATCCTGGGCAGCCTGCGGCGCGAGGGGCTGATGGGGCCGGGCAATCTGGTCTATCCGGACGCGGTCCCGCGGTTGCGGCGGCTGCTGGGGATGCTGCGGCACCGGCCGGCGACGATCTGTCTTGCGGTGCGCGAGCCCTCGGCGTTTCTGACCTCGGCGTTCTCGATGCAGTTGCAGGCGGGGGTCGAGCTGGATTTCCGCGCCTATCTGGCCGGGTTCGATCCGCTCGCGCTGTCGTGGGAGGGGTTGGCCCGGCGGCTGCTGGGGGTGCGCGGCGTGGCCCGGCTGGTGGTGTGGCGCTATGAGGATTATGCCGCGCTGCGCCCCCGGATCCTGGCGCAGTTCCTGCCGCAGGCGCTGGTCGCGCGGGCGGGCGACCCCGGCGCGTCCGTGGTCGGGCTGTCGCAGCCGGCATGGCGGCATCTGCTGGCGCAGGGGATCGCGCAGCCCGGCCCCGCCGCCGCGCAGCTTGCGCAAGAGGCCAAGGCGCTGTTTCCCCGGGAACCCGGGCATCCGGCGCTGGCGCTGTTTGATGCAGACACCGTGGCGCGCAGCGCTGCGGCCTATCGGCAGGATCTGGCGCGGCTGGCTGCCCTGCCCGGGGTGGCGCTGCTGGCGCCCTAGTCGCGCAACCCGCGCTTGCACCGGCCGCGGGTCCGGCCTATGCCGAATCATGCTGTCGCAGAAATCCCGCCACGCGCTGCACGCGATGCTGTTTCTGACCCGCAAGGGCGCCAGTGCCACTGCGGCCGAAATCGCGGCGGCGGAAAACATCCCGCACAAGTTTCTGGAACAGATCCTGTCGCAGCTGCGCTCGCGCGGGTTGGTGATCGGCAAGCGTGGCCCCACCGGCGGCTATGTGCTGTCGCGCGACGCCGCGCAGATCAGCTTTGCCGAGGTGCTGCGTGCGATCGACGGCCCGCTGGCGCTGGCCCCTTGCGCCAGCCGCACCGAATATCGCCCCTGTCCCGACTGCCGCTCGGTCGAGGAATGCGAGATCCGCCCGGTGCTGATCGCCGTGCGCGACGCCACCGCCGCGCGGCTCGAAGGCACCTCGCTGGCGCAGGCGGCGGCCGGTGAAACGCCCGAGTTTTCCCCCTGACACGCCCCTGGCTGTGCGCGGGTTCCGCCCGCACTTGCTTTTGCGGGGCGTGGGGATTATTTCAGCGGCTGCAACGCAAGGGATGCCCATGACCAACCCCGCCCAGTTCATCAGCCAGGTCCGCGCCGAAGCCGCCAAGATCATCTGGCCCGCGCGGCGCGAGGTCATGACCACCACGCTTATGGTGTTCGTCATGGCGGGGCTGTTCAGCCTGTTCTTTTTCGTGGTCGACCTGCTGATCCGCAGCGGCGTCTCGACGGTCCTGCGCACCGTCGGCTAAGGGGTCCGCGGCCCGGCAACCGGCCGCCGATGCTTGCATTCCTTTCCGGGGGCGGATATGTCGCCCCGACCTGCCCGGTTAGCGGCGTGCACCGATTCGGTCTGCGCGCCGTTTCAGTTTTCGGGCCGACGCGGCCGGTCACGCGCCGCAGCATTACAGCAGGGGACGATCAAGGCGATGGCAAAACGGTGGTATTCGGTCAGCGTCCTGTCCAACTTTGAAAAGAAGGTGGCAGAGGCGATCCGGCAGGCCGTGGCCGAAAAGGGCCTTGAGGACGAAATCGACGATGTCGTCGTGCCGACCGAGGAAGTGATCGAGATCCGGCGCGGCAAGAAGGTCACGTCCGAACGCCGCTTCATGCCCGGCTATGTGCTGGTCCACATGGACCTGTCGGACAAGACCTATCACCTGGTCAATTCGATCAACCGCGTCACCGGGTTTCTGGGTTCGCAGGGCAAGCCGATGCCGATGCGCGACGACGAGGTGAACGAGATGCTGTCCCGCTCGGGGCAGGGCGGGGCCGAGGTCGCGCCGCGCAACCTCATCCGCTTTGAGGTCGGCGAAAAGGTCAATGTGACCGACGGCCCGTTCGAAGGTTTCTCGGGCATGGTCGAGGAAGTCGACGAGATTTCCAGCCGGGTAAAGGTGACCGTCTCGATCTTTGGCCGGCCGACCCCGGTCGAACTGGAATTCACGCAGGTCGCCAAGACCTCGTGATGTGTCTGCGGGAGGTTGCGGCCCCATCGGGGTCGCGCCGGACCGCTAAATCGGCCCCGATCCCGGGGCGTGATGACAAGGAGAAGGCCAGATGGCCAAGAAAATCGTCGGCAGCCTCAAGCTGCAAATCAAGGCGGGGCAAGCCACCCCGTCCCCGCCCGTCGGCCCGGCCCTGGGTCAGCGCGGCATCAACATCATGGAATTCTGCAAGGCGTTCAACGCCCGCACGCAGGAAATGGAACAGGGCGCCCCGATTCCGGTGGTGATCACCTATTACGCGGACAAGTCCTTTACCTTTGAAACCAAGACTCCGCCCGCGACCTTTCTGCTGAAAAAAGCCGCCGGGCTGAAGTCCGAGGGCAAGCGCAACCGCGCCAAGGGTTCGGAAAAGCCCGGCCGCCAGAGCGCCGGCACCGTGACCGCCAAGCAGGTGCGCGAGATCGCCGAGCTCAAGATGAAGGATCTGTCGGCGACCGACATCGACGCGGCCATGCAGATCATCCTCGGCTCGGCCCGTTCCGTCGGCATCGAAGTGAAGGGCTGATCCAGATGGCAAAGATCGCTAAGAAAAAAGCCGCCGCCCGCGCCGCATTCGAGGGCAAGACCTATCTGCCGGTCGAAGACGCCATCGCGCTGGTCAAGGCCAATGCCTCGGCCAAGTTCGACGAGACGCTGGAAATCGCCATGAACCTGGGCGTCGACCCGCGCCACGCCGACCAGATGGTCCGCGGCGTCGTGACCCTGCCCAACGGCACCGGCAAGGACGTGCGCGTCGCCGTGTTCGCCCGCGGCCCCAAGGCCGACGAGGCCAAGGCCGCCGGCGCGGAAATCGTCGGCGCCGAAGACCTGATGGAAGCGATTCAGGGCGGCAAGATCGACTTTGACCGCTGCATCGCCACCCCCGACATGATGCCGCTGGTCGGCCGTCTGGGGAAAATCCTTGGCCCGCGCAACCTGATGCCGAACCCCAAGGTCGGCACGGTGACCATGGATGTGAAATCCGCGGTCGAGGCGGCCAAGGGCGGTGAAGTCCAGTTCAAGGCCGAAAAGGCGGGCGTGGTCCATGCCGGCGTCGGTAAGGTCTCGTTCGAGCCGGAAAAACTGGCCGAAAACATCCGCGCTTTCGTGGATGCGGTGAGCCGGGCAAAGCCCTCGGGCGCCAAGGGCACCTATCTGAAAAAGGTCTCGATCAGCTCGACCATGGGTCCGGGCGTGTCGCTGGATCTGGCGTCGGCCGCGCAGGGCTGAGCCTTCGCGCCCTGACGTGAAACGCAGCGCCCCGGCCTCAGGTCGGGGCGTCTTGCGTTTCAGCCTGCCCGCGCCGCGCGGGCGAGGTCGCGATGATCCTGAGGAAATGCTCGGGATTGTGGCCGCCGAATTGCCGCTTGACCGCCTGCCGGAACCGGCGGGGCCGGCCGGCGTGATAGCGCGCATGTTCCGCCCGTGCGCTGCCCAGCTTGGTCCGCTGCATCGCCAGCGTGTCCGCGTGCAGATGGGCCGCGTGGATATAGGCGAATTCCTGCGGCAGGATCAGCGCGGGCGCCCAGCGATGGTGGATGGCGTGGCGCAGCCCGTAGGGGTTGTGGATGCGGCCCGGCGGATTGACCAGCGCAAAGCCGATCGCGATGAACGGCTCGAACTTGGCCAGCAGCTCGGGGCCGTCCGGGGTGTCGGCCAGAAACAACCCCGCCGGGCGCGAGATGATCCCCCGGTCCGGCACGCGCCCCATGTTGTCGCGCAGGGTCGCCACGAAATCGCTTGCCAGCGCATCGTCGTCGTCCAGCCGGAAATGCAGCGTCCGGGTCTGGTGGACGATGGGTTGGCGCGCAATCCACGGGTCGATGGCCTGGGTGATGTGGGGCGCATCGTCGCAGATGATTTCCACCTGCGGAATATCGGCGGTGATCGCGTGCAGCCGTTCGCGGTAGGGCAGGGGCAGTTCGGGCGAGGTCAGGATCGCCAGCCGGAAATCCCTGTCGGTTTGCCAGCGCAGCGACGGCGCGCAAAGCCGTTCAAAGAGATGGAACCGCTGCTCCATCCGTTCGGGGGCATAGAGGATGCGCCGGCGTTCGGCCTGGTCCTCGGCGGTGCGCGCCAGGATGACATCGCTGCGGCCCAGATAGGAAAAGCGCATATAGCCGAAGATGACTGGGTCCACGACATTCACCGGACAGCGGCAGGGCTGATTCCCGCTCTAGCCGCCCGGCTGCCGCTTGACCACAGGTTTGCGCCGGCTTGTGTCGGCGCGCCCGGCGGGCTAAAAGCAGCGCTTCAGGCGCAGTCGCGATTCGCGGCTGCCCTGTTCCTGTCCGAGACGGAGGGCTGGCGCGTGAACGCCGTTAAGTCCTTCCCGAGATGGAAGTCGAGATTTTTCCGCAAAGGTTCCACCTTTGGGGCGCTCTCGGGTCCATCGCCCAAGGACCCGCCCCTGCCGCCCCGAAAGCGGCCGGGACAAGTGAGCCGGGGGGAAACCCCCAATGTGGAGTGAACCGTGGATAGAGCCCAAAAAGAACAGGTGGTCGAGGAACTCGGCCAGATCTTTGAAAGCTCTGGCGTCGTGGTGGTTGCCCGCTACGAGGGGATGACGGTTGCCGAAATGCAGGCCCTGCGCGCGCAGATGCGCGACGTGGGGGGTGCAGTCCGCGTTGCCAAGAACAGGCTCGCCAAGATCGCCCTGGAAGGAAAGCCGGCGGCTTCGATCGCCGATTACCTGACGGGGATGACCGTTCTCGCCTTTTCCGAAGACCCCGTGGCTGCGGCCAAGGTCGCGGACGCCTATGCCAAGACGAATGACAAGTTCGTGATCCTTGGCGGCGCCATGGGCGAGAACGCTCTGGATCCGGCCGGTGTGAAAGCCGTGGCCCAGATGCCGTCGCGCGAAGAGCTTATCGCTTCGATCGTGTCCTGCATCGGCGCCCCTGCCAGCAACATCGCCGGTGCGATCGGCGCGCCCGCCAGCAACATCGCGGGCATCCTTTCGACGCTCGAAGAGCGCGAGGCTGCCTGAGGCAATCCCGTCCCGTCAGGCTGCATAGGCCGCGACGTTGGAACAACATTCTGGAAAGAACGGAAAAATGGCTGATCTGAAGCAACTCGCCGAACAAATCGTCAACCTGACCCTGCTGCAAGCGCAGGAACTCAAGACGATCCTGAAAGACGAATACGGCATCGAGCCGGCCGCCGGTGGCGCCGTCATGATGGCTGGCCCGGCTGCGGGCGGCGCGGCGGAAGCCGCCGAAGAAAAGACCGAATTCGACGTCGTGCTGACCGAAGCCGGTGCCAACAAGATCAACGTGATCAAGGAAGTTCGCGCCATCACCGGCCTAGGCCTGAAAGAGGCCAAGGATCTGGTCGAGGCCGGCGGCAAGGTCAAGGAAGCTGCGGCCAAGGCCGAAGCCGAAGAAATCAAGACCAAGCTGGAAGCTGCCGGCGCCAAGGTCGAACTGAAGTAATCCGGCCGCGAGGTCGGGCGGTCGTCCCATCCCTGGGCAATCAGAGCCCTCTGGATCGTGACCGCGCAAATTGGGCAGGGTCCGGGTTTTTCCCGGTCCCTGCCGAACCCGTCTTGAAGGACACTTGGCGAGACCCTATCTGGGACGAGTCTCCTTCAGGGCGAGTTTGCGGTTCGGGAGCTGCGCGGTGGGACGCGCGGCACGAATGGAGCCGCACCCCTGATGTTCGTATGCGTGCCGCGGATCGGGCCCCGACGATCCGCCGCGCGATGACGAAAGGCGATTACCTCCATGGCGCAATCCTACGTCGGCCAAAAGCGCATCCGGCGCTATTACGGCAATATCCGCGAAGTTCTTGAAATGCCGAACCTCATCGAGGTTCAGAAATCCTCGTATGACCTGTTCCTCGCCTCGGGCGAGGGCGGCGGCCATCAGGACGGCGAAGGCATCCAGGGCGTGTTCCAGTCGGTGTTCCCGATCAAGGACTTCAACGAGACCGCGACGCTGGAATTCGTGAAATACGATCTGGAAAAGCCGAAATACGACGTCGAGGAATGCCAGAGCCGCGACATGACCTATGCCGCGCCGCTGAAGGTGACGCTGCGTCTGATCGTGTTCGATGTCGATGAAAACTCGGGCACCCGGGCGGTCAAGGACATCAAGGAACAGGATGTCTACATGGGCGACATGCCCCTGATGACCCAGAACGGCACGTTCATCGTGAACGGGACCGAGCGGGTGGTGGTCAGCCAGATGCACCGCAGCCCCGGCGTGTTCTTTGACCACGACCGCGGCAAGACCCACAGCTCGGGCAAGCTGCTGTTCGCCTGCCGCATCATTCCCTATCGCGGCTCGTGGCTGGATTTCGAATTCGACGCCAAGGATCTGGTGTTCGCGCGCATCGACCGCCGCCGCAAGCTGCCGGTGACGACGCTGCTTTATGCGCTGGGGATGGATCAGGACGCGATCATGGACGCGTTCTATGAAACCGTCGATTACAAGCTGAAGTCCGGCAAGAAGGGCGCCGAGGGCTGGGTCACGCGGTTTTTCCCCGAACGCGTGCGCGGCACCCGCCCGTCCTATGACCTGGTCAACGCCGACACCGGCGAGGTGATCACCAAGGCCGGCGACAAGGTGACCCCGCGCCTGGTCAAGCAACTGCTGGAATCGGGCGAGGCCACGCATCTGCTGGTCCCGTTCGAGCGGATCGTCGGCCGCTTCATCGCCCGCGATCTGGTGAACGAGGAAACCGGCCTGATCTATGCCGAGGCCGGGGACGAGATCACTGCCGAATACAAGGACGACGAGCTGTCGGGCGGGCTGCTCAAGTCGCTGCTGGACAACGGGATCACCGAGATTCCGGTGCTCGACATCGACCATGTGAACGTCGGCCCCTATATCCGCAACACCATGGCCGCCGACAAGAACATGAACCGCGACGGCGCGCTGATGGACATCTACCGGGTGATGCGCCCGGGCGAGCCGCCGACCGTCGAGGCGGCGAGCGTGCTGTTCAACAACCTGTTCTTTGATTCCGAGCGCTACGACCTGTCGGCCGTGGGTCGGGTCAAGATGAACATGCGTCTGGACCTGGACGCGCCCGACACCCAGCGCACCCTGCGCCCCGAAGATATCGTGGCCTGTGTCCGCGATCTGGTGGAACTGCGCGACGGCAAGGGCGAGATCGACGACATCGACCACCTGGGCAACCGCCGGGTGCGCTCGGTCGGCGAGCTGATGGAAAACCAGTATCGCATCGGCCTGCTGCGCATGGAACGTGCGATCCGCGAGCGCATGTCCGGCGTCGAGATCGACACGGTGATGCCGCAGGACCTGATCAACGCCAAGCCGGCGGCGGCCGCGGTGCGCGAGTTCTTCGGCTCAAGCCAGCTGTCGCAGTTCATGGACCAGACCAACCCGCTGTCCGAGGTGACACACAAGCGCCGCCTTTCGGCGCTGGGGCCGGGCGGTCTGACCCGCGAGCGCGCGGGCTTCGAGGTGCGCGACGTGCACCCGACCCATTACGGCCGGATGTGCCCGATCGAAACGCCCGAAGGCCAGAACATCGGCCTGATCAACAGCCTTGCGACCTTTGCGCGGGTGAACAAATACGGCTTTATCGAGACCCCGTATCGCAAGGTGGTGGACGGGCAGGTCACCGATGATGTCGTCTACATGTCCGCGACCGAGGAAATGCGCCACACCGTCGCGCAGGCCAACGCCGAGCTGGACGAGAACGGCCGCTTCACGCAGGAACTGATCTCGACCCGCCAGGCGGGCGATTTCACCCTGAACCCGGTCGATTCCATCGACCTGATCGACGTGTCGCCCAAGCAGCTGGTCTCGGTCGCCGCGGCGCTGATTCCGTTCCTTGAAAACGACGACGCCAACCGCGCGCTGATGGGCTCGAACATGCAGCGCCAGGCGGTGCCGCTGCTCAAGGCCGAGGCGCCGTTCGTCGGCACCGGGATGGAAGCCATCGTCGCCCGCGATTCCGGCGCCGCCATCATGGCGCGGCGCGGCGGCGTGATCGACCAGGTGGACGCCAGCCGCATCGTCGTGCGCGCGACCGAGGATCTGGGCGCGGGCGATGCCGGCGTCGACATCTACCGGCTGCGCAAGTTCAAGCGCTCGAACCAGTCCTCGACCATCAACCAGCGTCCGCTGGTCAAGGTGGGCGAGCGGGTGAAGACCGGACAGGTGATCGCCGACGGCCCCTCGACCGATCAGGGGGAACTGGCCATCGGCCGGAACGTGGTCGTCGCCTTCATGCCGTGGAACGGCTACAACTATGAAGATTCGATCCTGATTTCCGAACGGATCCACCGCGACGACGTGTTCACCTCGATCCATATCGACGAATACGAAGTGGCGGCCCGCGACACCAAGCTGGGGCCCGAGGAAATCACCCGCGACATCCCGAACGTGGGCGAAGAAGCCCTGCGCAATCTGGATGAAGCCGGCATCGTCTATATCGGCGCCGAGGTCGGGCCGGGCGACATCCTTGTGGGCAAGATCACCCCCAAGGGCGAAAGCCCGATGACGCCCGAGGAAAAGCTGCTGCGCGCCATCTTCGGCGAAAAGGCCAGCGACGTGCGCGACACCTCGCTGCGGCTGCCGCCGGGGGCTTACGGCACCATCGTCGAGGTCCGGGTGTTCAACCGCCACGGCGTCGACAAGGACGAACGCGCCCTGCAGATCGAGCGCGAGGAAATCGAGGGCCTGGCCCGCGACCGCGACGACGAGCTGGCGATTCTGGAACGCAACATCTACGCGCGCCTGAAATCGCTGATCATGGGCAAGACCGCCGTGAAAGGCCCCAAGGGCATCAAGGCGAACAGCGAGGTCACGCAGGACCTGCTGGACAGCCTGTCGCGCGGCCAGTGGTTCCAGCTGGCCATTGCCGACGAGGACACCGCCCGCGAGGTCGAGGCGCTGCAGGACCAGTTCAACGTCCAGAAAAAGGCGCTGGACGCCCGGTTCGAGGACAAGGTCGAAAAGGTCCGCCAGGGCGACGACCTGCCTCCGGGCGTGATGAAGATGGTCAAGGTGTTCGTCGCGGTCAAACGCAAGCTGCAGGCCGGCGACAAGATGGCCGGCCGCCACGGCAACAAGGGCGTGGTGTCCAAGGTCGTCCCGATGGAGGACATGCCCTTTCTCGCCGACGGCACCCCGGTCGATCTGGTGTTCAACCCGCTGGGCGTGCCCTCGCGGATGAACGTGGGCCAGATTCTTGAAACCCACATGGGCTGGGCCGCGCGCGGCCTTGGCATCAAGATCGACGAGGCGCTGCATCAATACCGGCAGAATGGCGACATGACCCCGGTGCGCGACGCGATGAAGAACGGCTATGGCGAGGCGACCTATGAGGACGAATTCGCCGCGCTGGACGACGCCGATCTGGTGGACCGCGCCGAACATGTCCGCGAGGGCGTGCCGGTTGCGACCCCGGTCTTTGACGGCGCCAAGGAAGGCGACGTGAACGACGCGCTGCGCCGCGCGGGCTTTGACACCTCGGGGCAGTCGATCGTGTTCGACGGCCGCACCGGCGAGCAGTTCGCGCGCCCGGTCACCGTGGGCGTCAAATACGTCCTGAAACTGCACCACCTTGTCGATGACAAGATGCACGCACGTTCGACCGGCCCCTACAGCCTGGTGACCCAGCAGCCGCTGGGCGGCAAGGCCCAGTTCGGTGGCCAGCGTCTGGGCGAGATGGAGGTCTGGGCACTGGAAGCCTATGGCGCCGCCTATACCTTGCAGGAAATGCTGACGGTCAAGTCGGACGACGTGGCCGGGCGGACGAAAGTCTACGAAAGCATCGTCAAGGGCGAGGACAACTTCGAGGCCGGCGTGCCGGAATCGTTCAACGTGCTGGTCAAGGAGGTCCGGGGTCTGGGCCTCAACATGGAACTCCTGGATGCGGAGGACGGGGAATAACGGCGCGCGCAACCACGCACCCTGCCGCCCGTAGGGTGCGTGGTCCCCACGCACCTTCCCCCATCCGCGCCACTCATAAGGTATTCAGATGAACCAGGAACTCGCCAACAACCCCTTCAACCCGATCGCCCCGGCGCGGCAGTTCAACGAGATCCGCATCTCGCTTGCCTCGCCCGAGGAAATCCTCGCCTGGTCCTTCGGCGAGGTGAAAAAGCCGGAAACCATCAACTACCGCACGTTCAAGCCGGAACGTGACGGGCTGTTCTGCGCGCGCATCTTTGGCCCGATCAAGGACTACGAATGCCTGTGCGGCAAATACAAGCGCATGAAATATCGCGGCCTCGTCTGCGAGAAATGCGGCGTCGAGGTGACGCTGCAAAAGGTCCGGCGCGAGCGCATGGGCCATATCGAGCTGGCCGCCCCGGTCGCCCATATCTGGTTCCTGAAATCGCTGCCGAGCCGCATCGGCCTGATGCTGGACATGACGCTGCGCGATCTGGAACGCATCCTTTACTTTGAAAACTACGTCGTCATCGAGCCGGGCCTGACCGACCTGACCTATGGCCAGCTGATGTCCGAGGAAGAATACCTCGACGCGCAGGACCAGTTCGGCGCCGACGCCTTTACCGCCAATATCGGCGCCGAGGCGATCCGCGAGATGCTGTCCGCGATCGACCTGCAAGCCACCGCCGACCAGCTGCGCGACGAGCTGAAAGAGGCGACGGGCGAGTTGAAGCCGAAAAAGATCATCAAGCGGCTGAAGATCGTCGAAAGCTTTCTGGAATCCGGAAACCGCCCGGAATGGATGGTGATGACGGTGATTCCGGTCATCCCGCCGGAACTGCGCCCGCTGGTGCCGCTGGACGGGGGCCGCTTTGCCACGTCTGACTTGAACGACCTGTATCGCCGGGTCATCAACCGCAACAACCGCCTCAAGCGGCTGATCGAACTGCGCGCGCCCGACATCATCGTGCGCAACGAAAAGCGCATGTTGCAGGAATCGGTCGATGCGCTGTTCGACAACGGCCGCCGCGGCCGGGTGATCACCGGCAACAACAAGCGCCCGCTGAAATCGCTGTCGGACATGCTCAAGGGCAAGCAGGGCCGGTTCCGCCAGAACCTGCTGGGCAAGCGCGTGGACTTTTCGGGCCGCTCGGTCATCGTGACCGGGCCGGAACTGAAGCTGCATCAGTGCGGGCTGCCGAAAAAAATGGCGCTCGAACTGTTCAAGCCGTTCATCTATTCCAAGCTGCAAGCGCAGGGCTATTCGACCACCGTCAAGCAGTCCAAGAAGCTGGTGGAAAAGGAACGCCCCGAGGTCTGGGACATCTTGGACGAGGTGATCCGCGAACACCCGGTGCTGCTGAACCGGGCGCCGACGCTGCACCGTCTGGGCATCCAGGCGTTCGAGCCGATCCTGATCGAAGGCAAGGCGATCCAGCTGCACCCGCTGGTCTGTTCGGCCTTTAACGCCGACTTTGACGGCGACCAGATGGCCGTCCACGTGCCGCTGTCGCTGGAAGCGCAGCTGGAAGCGCGCGTCCTGATGATGTCCACGAACAACGTGCTGTCGCCCGCGAACGGCGCGCCGATCATCGTGCCGTCGCAGGACATGGTGCTGGGGCTTTACTACGCCACCATGCAGCGCGACGGCATGACGGGCGAAGGCATGGCCTTTGGTTCCGTCGATGAGGTCGAACACGCGCTGGCCGCCGGCGCCGTGCATCTGCACGCCGCCATCACCTGCCGCCTGTCGCAGATCGACGAGGACGGCAACGAGGTCATCCGCCGCTTCGAGACTACCCCCGGCCGGGTCCGGCTGGGCGCGCTGCTGCCCCGCAACGCCAAGGCTCCGTTCGAGCTGGTCAACCGGCTGCTGCGCAAGAAGGACGTCCAGAACGTCATCGACACCGTCTACCGCTACTGCGGGCAAAAGGAATCGGTGATCTTCTGCGACCAGATCATGGGC
This sequence comes from Paracoccus alkenifer, assembly GCF_900108405.1. Classification (GTDB taxonomy): domain Bacteria; phylum Pseudomonadota; class Alphaproteobacteria; order Rhodobacterales; family Rhodobacteraceae; genus Paracoccus; species Paracoccus alkenifer. Next base: position 352,284 of record NZ_FNXG01000004.1, on the reverse strand, counting down.
ATGGGCTTCCGCGAGGCGTTCCGCGCCGGCATCAGCTTTGGCAAGGACGACATGGTGGTCCCCGACAACAAGTGGACCATCGTCGACGAGGTGCAAGAGCAGGTGAAAGAGTTCGAGCAGCAATACCTCGACGGACTCATCACCCAGGGCGAAAAATACAACAAGGTCGTGGACGCGTGGTCCAAGTGCAACGACCGCGTGACGGAATCGATGATGGCCACCATCTCGAAGACCCGCACCGATGAAAACGGCGCCCAGGCCGAACCGAACAGCGTCTACATGATGGCGCATTCGGGCGCCCGCGGCTCGGTTTCCCAGATGAAGCAGCTGGGGGGGATGCGCGGCCTGATGGCCAAGCCCTCGGGCGAGATCATCGAGACGCCGATCATCTCGAACTTCAAGGAAGGTCTGACCGTTCTTGAATACTTCAACTCGACCCACGGCGCGCGGAAAGGTCTGTCGGACACCGCGCTGAAAACCGCGAACTCCGGCTATCTGACCCGGCGTCTGGTCGATGTGGCGCAGGACTGCATCATCCGCGAACACGATTGCGGCACCGATGCGGCGATCACGGCTTCGGCGGCGATCAACGACGGCGAAGTGATCTCGCCGCTGAGCGAACGCATCCTGGGCCGCGTCGCGGCCGAGGACGTGCTGCTGCCCGGCAGCGACGAGGTGATGATCCGCCAGAACGAGCTGATCGACGAACGCCGCGCCGACGCGATCGAGGCGGCGGGCGTGCAGTCGGTGCGCATCCGCTCGGCCCTGACCTGCGAGGCCGAGGACGGCGTCTGCGCGCTGTGCTACGGTCGCGACCTGGCCCGCGGCACGCTGGTCAACATCGGCGAGGCGGTGGGCATCATCGCCGCGCAGTCGATCGGCGAACCCGGCACGCAGCTGACGATGCGGACCTTCCACATCGGGGGCATCGCGCAGGGCGGGCAGCAGTCGTTCATCGCGGCCAACCAGGAAGGCACGATCCGGTTCGAAAACACCGCCGTGCTGGAAAACGCCAATGGCGAGCTGATCGTGATGAGCCGCTCGATGCAGCTGCATGTCCTGAACGAACACGGCACCGCGCTGGCCAGCCACAAGCTGTTCTACGGCTCCAAGCTGATGGTGCGCGACGGCGACGCCGTGACCCGCGGGCAGAAGCTGTTCGAATGGGATCCCTACACCCTGCCGATCATCGCCGAACAGGCGGGGACGGTGCGGTTCGTGGACCTGCTGTCCGGCCTGTCGGTCCGCGAGGACACCGACGAGGCCACCGGCATGACCCAGAAGATCGTGACCGACTGGCGTTCGACCACCCGCAGTGCCGATCTCAAGCCCGAGATCATCCTGATGGGTGCCGACGGCGAGCCGGTGCGCAACGATCAGGGCAACCCGCTGAGCTATCCGATGTCGGTCGACGCGATCCTGTCGGTCGAGGACGGGCAAGAGGTGCGGGCCGGCGACGTGGTGGCGCGGATCCCGCGCGAGGGTGCGCGCACCAAGGACATCACCGGGGGTCTGCCCCGCGTGGCCGAATTGTTCGAGGCGCGCCGTCCCAAGGACCACGCGATCATCGCCGAAAGCGACGGCACGGTGAAATTCGGCAAGGACTACAAGAACAAGCGCCGGATCGTCGTGCAGCCCACGAACGAGGATCTGGAACCCGTCGAATACATGGTGCCCAAGGGCAAGCACATCCCGGTGCAAGAAGGCGACTTTGTGCAGCGGGGCGACTATATCATGGACGGGAACCCCGCGCCGCATGACATCCTGCGGATTCTGGGGATCGAGGCGCTGGCCGACTATCTGATCGACGAGGTTCAGGACGTCTATCGCCTGCAAGGCGTCAAGATCAACGACAAGCACATCGAGGTGATCGTTCGCCAGATGCTGCAAAAGATCGAGATCCTCGATTCGGGCGACACCACGCTGCTGAAAGGCGAACATGTGGACCGCGACGAATTCACCGAGGAAAACGCCAAGATCGAGGCGCGCGGCGGTCGTCCTGCGCATGGCGAGCCGGTGCTGCTGGGCATCACCAAGGCCAGCTTGCAGACCCGCAGCTTCATCTCGGCCGCGTCGTTCCAGGAAACCACGCGGGTGCTGACCGAGGCTGCGGTGCAAGGCAAGCGCGACCGTCTGGTCGGGCTCAAGGAAAACGTCATCGTCGGCCGGCTGATCCCGGCCGGGACCGGTGGCGCCACCGCCCGCATCCGCCGCATCGCCGAGGACCGCGACGCCGAGGTGATCGAGATGCGCCGCGCCGAGGCCGAGGCCGCAGCGGCGCTTGCCGCTCCGGAACCCGCCGCGGATGTGGCCGGGGACACCGCGGCCGCGTCCTCGGACGAATGATCGCCCGGGGCTGACGGCCCCGATTCGGAACCAGCAAAGGCCCGGCAGGCGACTGTCGGGCCTTTTGCATGACGCCTGGCGCGGGGGCCGCCTGCCGCATGCCCGGCGCCAAGGCCAAGAAAATCTTTTCCATCACCGGATGATCTTTGTTTTTTCATTGCGATGCGCGGGGCAACCTTTGGGCAGGTTGGTCGGGCTTTGGCCGTGCCCGCGCGGGCACGGCGGCCGTGTTGCAGAGAAAAGGAGAACGCATGACCGGGGTTCGTCTTGGTGCCGATATCGGCGGCACCTTCACCGACATTGCGCTCGACTGCCGGGGGCAGCTTTATTCGACCAAGGTGCTGACCAATTACGCGGCGCCGGAACAGGCGATTCTGGACGGTATCGCCGTGGTGCTGCGCGATGCCGGGATCACCCCGGCCGAGCTGGAAATCGTCATCCACGGCACCACCCTGGCCACCAATGCGCTGATCGAGCGTCGCGGCGCCCGCACCGCGCTGGTCACGACCCAAGGGTTCCGCGACGTGATCGAGATGCGGACCGAAAGCCGGTTCGAGCAATACGACCTGAACCTGCAACTGCCGACCCCGCTGGTCCCGCGCGAAGATCGCTTTACCGTCAGCGGCCGCATCGGCGCGCAGGGGCAGGAATTGCAGCCGCTGGACGAATCCGCGCTGGAACGCATCGCCGACCATATCGCCGCCGAGGGTTTCGGCGCGGTCGCCATCGGCTTTATCCATTCCTACATGAACCCGGCGCATGAGCGGCGCGCGCGCGAAATCATCGCGGCCCGGGTGGGGGTGCCGATCTCGATCTCGTCCGAGGTCTCGCCCCAGATGCGCGAGTTCGAGCGCTTCAACACCGTCTGCGCCAACGCCTATGTGCGCCCGCAGATGGCCGATTATCTTGCCCGGTTGCAGGTGCGGCTGAAAGAGATGGGCGCGACCTGCCCGGTTTTCATGATCCATTCCGGCGGCGGGCTGATCTCGGTCGAAACCGCCGCCGAGTTCCCGGTGCGGCTGGTCGAAAGCGGCCCGGCCGGGGGCGCGATCTTTGCCGCCGACGTGGCGCAGCGTTTCGGGCTTGACCGCGTGGTCAGCTACGACATGGGCGGCACCACCGCCAAGATCTGCCTGATCGAGGATTTCCAGCCCCGCACGGCCCGCACGTTTGAGGTCGCGCGCACCTATCGTTTCTGCAAGGGCTCGGGGATGCCGATCTCGATCCCGGTGATCGAGATGATCGAGATCGGGGCGGGCGGCGGCTCCATCGCCTGGGTCGATGCCATGGGCCGCATCCAGACCGGGCCGGAAAGCGCGGGTTCCGAACCCGGCCCCGCCTGCTATCAGCGCGGCGGCGAGCGGCCGGCGATCACCGATGCCGATCTGGTGCTGGGCAAGCTCGACCCCGAGAATTTCGCCGGCGGCGCGATCCGCCTGTCGGTGGACAATGCCCGGGGCGCGATCCTGCGCGACGTGGGTGACAAGCTGAACCTGCCCGCCGAATCCGCCGCCTTTGGCATCGTCGAGGTGGTGGACGAGAACATGGCCAATGCCGCCCGCGTCCATGCGGTGGAAAACGGCAAGAACATCTCGGACAACATCATGATCGCCTTTGGCGGCGCCGCGCCCCTGCACGCGGCGCGGCTATGCGAAAAGCTGGGCATCGACCGCTGCCTGATCCCGCCGGGGGCCGGGGTGGGGTCCGCCATCGGTTTTCTGCGCGCGCCCTTTGGGTATGAGGCGCTGGCGTCAAAGGTCGTGCGGCTGTCGGAATTCGACGCGGGCGCGTTCAACGCGCTGGTAGAGGGGCTGAAAACCACCGCCGAGGGGTTCGTGCGCGCCGGCACCCAAGGCGCGATCCTGCGCGAGATCACGGCCTTCATGCGCTATGTCGGGCAGGGCTGGGAAATCCCGGTAACGCTGCCGGACCGGCCGTTCACGGCCGCGGACGTGGCGATGCTGCGCGACAGTTTCCGCGACAATTACGCGCAGTTTTTCGGCCGCGCCATCGACGGACCCGATCAGGCCGGCGACGGGCTGGAAATCGAGATTGTCACCCTGTCGGTCAAGGCGCAGGACGAACGCACCGCGCCCGAGCGTCTGGCGATCACCACCGGCACCAGCGTGGCCGATGCCCCCGCCAGCCGCCCGGTCTTTGACCCCGCCCGCGGCGAGACCCTGCCCACGGCGGTCGTGGACCGCGCCGCCATGACCCACGGCACCCGCGTCAGCGGCCCCGCCGTGATCGTCGAGCGTGAAACGGCGACCGTCGTCACCTCGCCCTTTGACGTGGTGATGCAGGCGGACGGCACCCTTATGATGATCCGCAAGGAGATCGCGGCATGACCCCCACCCCCAAGGACGCGACCCGCGAAATCCGTATGCAGGTGATGTGGAACCGCCTGATCTCGGTGGTCGAGGAACAGGCGCTGACCCTGCTGCGCACCGCGTTTTCCACCAGCGTGCGCGAGGCCGGCGACTTGTCGGCCGGGGTCTTCGACCCGCAGGGGCGGATGCTGGCGCAGGCGGTGACCGGCACCCCCGGCCACGTCAACACCATGGCCGAGGCGGTGCTGCATTTCATCGCCGAAATCGGGCGCGAGCGGATGCTGCCCGGCGACACCTATGTCACCAACGACCCGTGGAAGGGCACCGGGCACCTGCACGACATCACCATGGTCTCGCCCTCGTTTCTGGGGGACCAGCTGGTCGGGTTCTTTGCCTGCACCGCGCATGTGGTCGACGTGGGCGGGCGCGGCTTTGGCGCCGACGGCAAGTCGGTCTATGAAGAAGGCATCCAGATCCCGATCATGAAATTCGCCGAATCCGGGCGGGTGAACCACGATCTGGTGCAGATCATCCGCGCCAATGTGCGCGAGCCCAATCAGGTGGTGGGCGATTTCTATTCGCTGGCCGCCTGCAACGACGTGGGCCACCGCCGCCTGATCGAGATGATGCAGGAAATTGGCCTGACCTCGCTGGATGATCTGGGCGAGTTCATTTTCACGCGCACCCGCGCCGCCACGCTGGACCGCATCGCAGCGCTGCCCAAGGGGGCGTGGTCGAACGAGCTGCTGACCGATGGCTATGACCAGCCCGTGCGGCTGGCGGCCACGGTCGAGATCGCCGACGGCGCGGTGAACGTCGATTTCACCGGCAGCGACCCGGTCAGCCGCTGGGGCATCAACGTCCCGATCATCTATACCAAGGCCTACGCCTGCTATGCGCTGAAATGCGTGGTCGCGCCGGATATCCCGAACAACTGGGCCTCGCTGGACCTGTTCACCATTTCCTCGCCGGTGAATATCCTGAACGCCGAGCGCCCGGCGCCGGTCAGCGTGCGCCATGTCATCGGGCATCTGGTGCCGGATCTGGTGCTGGGGGCGTTGGCCAAAGCCCTGCCGGGCAAGGTGCTGGCCGAAGGCTCGGGCGCGCTGTGGAACATCCATATCTCGGCCCGCCCGCAGACCGGGCAGGACGGGCGCCGGGCCGAGATCCTGATGTTCAACTCGGGCGGGATGGGGGCGCGGCCGGGGCTGGACGGGCTGTCGGCGACGGCGTTCCCGTCAGGCGTGATGACCATGCCGATCGAGGCGACCGAGCAGACCGGCCCGATCGTGGTCTGGCGCAAGGAGCTGCGCCCCGATTCCGCCGGCGACGGCGAATATCGCGGCGGGCTGGGGCAGGTGATCGAGATCGAGGCGGCCGATGGCCACCAGTTCGAATTCTCGGCCATGTTCGACCGCATCGGCCACCCGCCGCGCGGCCGCAACGGCGGCGCCGACGGCAAGCCGGGCAGTGCCATGCTGGACGACGGCACGGTGATGCGGCCCAAGGGCTGGCAGCAGGTGCCCGCGGGGCGGCGACTGGTGCTGAACCTGCCCGGCGGCGGCGGCTATGGCGACCCCGCCGCCCGCAGCGACGCCGCGCGCAAGAACGACAGGACCAGGGGCTATATCACGGAGGACGGGAAATGAGCTATGTCGCAAGCCGGCTGGCGGTGGTGAAGCCGTCGGCCTCGATGGCCGCGTCGCAGGCGGCCAAGGCGCTGGCCGCCACCGGGGTCGATGTGATCGACCTTGGCCTGGGCGAGCCGGATTTCCCCACCCCCGCCCATGTGATCGAGGCCGCGCATAGGGCCGCGCTGGCCGGTGACACGCTTTATACTCCCGCCGCCGGCACCGTGGCGCTGCGCCGCGCGGTCGCCGACAAGTTCCGCCGCGAAAACGGGCTGGATTATACTGACGCCGACATCGTGGTGACCAACGGCGCCAAGCAGATCATCTTCAACGCGCTGCTGGCCACGCTGGATCAGGGCGATCAGGCGATCCTGCCCGCGCCGTATTTCGTCAGCTACCCGGAAATGGTCAAGCTGCTGGGCGGTGTGCCGGTGATGCCGCAATGCGCCGCCGCCGACGGCTTTCGCCTGACCCCCGCGGTGCTGGAGGCCGCGATCACGCCCCGCACCAAGTGGCTGTTCCTGAACATGCCCGGCAACCCCTCGGGGGCGGTCTACAGCCGCGAACAGTTGCAGGCGCTGGGCGAGGTTCTGGCGCGGCACCCGCAGGTGCTGGTGCTGTCGGATGAGATTTACGAACACATCATCTTTGACGGGCGCGAATTCGTCAGCTTCGGGCAAGCCTGCCCGGAACTCAGGGACCGCACCTTGATCGTGAACGGGGTGGCCAAGGCTTACGCGATGACCGGCTGGCGGGTCGGCTATGCCGCCGGGCCCGCGCCGCTGATCAAGGCCATGACCACGGTGCAAAGCCAAAGCGTGACCTCAGTCGCGGCGCCGATGCAGGCGGCGGCGCTGGCGGCGCTGACCGGGCCGCAGGAGGGCGTGGCCGCGTTCCGCGAGGCGTTCCAGCGCCGCCGCGATCTGGTGGTGCGCGGCGTCGAAGGGATCGAGGGGCTGACCCTGCCCCCGCCCGAGGGCGCGTTCTACGCCTATATCGGCTGCGCCGCGCTGATCGGCCGGCGCACCCCGGACGGCAAGCTGCTGGCAGATGACGCGGCGGTGTCGGATTATCTGCTGGCGCAGGCGCATGTCAGTTCCGTCCCCGGCTCGGCTTACGGGCTGTCGCCGTTCTTTCGCATCTCGACCGCCACTTCGGACGAGATCCTGACCGAAGCCATCGCGCGGATCGGCCGCGCCGTGGCCGCACTTGAACCCGCCGAGGAGTTGGCATGACCAAGCCCAGATTCGACACGATCCTGATCACCGGCGCCGCCGGGCGGCTGGGGACTGAACTGCGCCGCGGGCTTGCACCGCTGGCGCGCAAGCTGCGCCTGACCGACCGCACCGAAATCGCCGATCTGCAACCGAACGAAGAAGCCACCGTCGCGGATCTGGCCGATTTCGACGCGATGCGGAAACTGTGCGAGGGCGTCGATGCCATCGTGCATTTCGGCGGCGCCCCCAACGAACGCCCCTGGGCTGAGATCCTCGATTCCAACATCCGCGGCAGCTATCACATCTATGAGAGCGCGCGGCAGGCGGGGGTGCGGCGGGTGGTCTATGCCTCGTCCGTCCACGCCATCGGCTATCACCGGCTCGAAGATCACATCGACGCCAACGACCCGCATCGGCCCGACAGCCTGTATGGGCTGTCGAAATGCTTTGTCGAGGATCTGGGCCGGCTCTACTGGGACAAGTTCGGAATCGAAAGCGCGATGCTGCGGATCTTTTCGTCCTTTCCCGAGCCGGCGGACCGGCGGATGCTGTGGTCGTGGCTGTCGTTTGACGATTGCGTGCGGCTGGTGACGGCGGCGCTGACCGCGCCCCGGGTCGGGTTCACGGTCTCGTTCGGGATGTCCGACAATGCGGTAAAGCCGGTGGACAACCGGCTGGCCGGCCATCTGGGCTATCGCCCGCAGGACAACACCGAACGTTTCCGCGAGGCGATGGAGGAACGCACCCCCACGCCCAAGCCGGACGCGCCGGCGGTCAGGACGCTGGGCGGCTGGTTCGTGGACCTCGGCCACCCCGACGACGAGGAATAGGCGCCCGAAGCCCGCGGCCAGGCCCAGGCGAAAACCCGCGCCGTGCCCCGGCGCGGGTTCTTGCGTTTCAGATCACCGCCTCTTCCATGAACGGCTCATTCGCGGGGATGCGTTCATAGCGGAACGGGGTCAGGTCCAGCGTCTGAAAGCCGCCGTCCACGATCAGTTCCGCCACGCCCCGGCCCACGGCGGGGGATTGTTGCAGCCCGTGGCCGGAAAACCCGTTGGCGAACATGAAGTTGCTGACCTCGGGGTGGAAACCCACGATGCCGTTATGGTCCAGCATGTTGTATTCGTAATGCCCGGTCCAGCTTTGCCGGACCCGCAGCGCGTCGAAGGCCGGGATGCGGTGCCACAGCGCGGGCCAGATCCGGTCCTCGAATTCCTCGTGCCGGGCCGAGAAATCGTCGTAATCGGCCGGGCCGTTGTCCAGCGGCGTGTTGCCGGTCAGGAACAGCTCGCCCTCGGGGCGGACAAAGGTGCCCGACAGGTCGATCACGTTCGGCATCCGGCCCGGGATCGGGGTCTCGCTGGCAAACACGAAGCTGTAGCGCTTGTAGGGCGCGACCGGGATCGACAGCCCCGCCATGGCCGCGACCTGCTGGGCGCGCGGCCCGGCCGCGTTCACCACGATGCCGCAGCCCACCACCTCGCCCGTGGACAGGCGCACGGCGGTGACGCGGCCGCCGTCCATGTCCATGCCGACCACCGCGTTGTCGATATATTCGATGCCGCTGGCCCGCGCCGCCCGGCGCAGCCCGTTCAGCAGGCCCATGGAATCGAACCACCCCTCGCCCTGCGCGCCCCAGGCGCCGCCGCCCAGATCCTCGACGTTCAGCCAAGGAAAGCGGTCCTTCAGCGGTCCGGGTTCAAGAAACACCGTATGGGCGCCCAGGCTGCGCTGCAAATCGACCCGTTCGCGGGCGGCGTCGACGCCTTGGGGCGATATGCAATACAGATAGCCGTGTTCGCGAAACCCCAGGTCCGGCGCAGGCTCGTTCGGATAGAACGGCGCCATGCGGTCCGCAAAGCCGTTGATGAATTCGATGCCGAACTGGCTGATCTTGACGTTGATCGGGTTGGAATACTGCTGCCGTATGGCGCTGGTCGACAGCGCGGTCGAGGAAAATTCATAGGTGCTGTCGCGCTCGACCACCAGAACCGAGGCGTTTTCGCCCAGCTTTCGGGACAGCCAGTAGGCGGTGGACGATCCCACCACCGCACCGCCCACGATGACGATGTCATAGGCGCGACGGGCCGGCGGATTGTATTTCGGAAAGGGCATCATGGGCCTCTAGAGCGAAAAGGATGCGATCAGATTGTCCGAGCCGCGCGCCAGCAGCCCAAGGTCGGCGCCGACGGCGACCATGGTGAAGCCGTCGCGCAGATAGCGGTCGGCGTCCGCCTTGAGGGGCGCGAGGATGCCGGCGGCCTTACCCGCGTCCCGCGCGGCCTGCAATACGCGGGCGATGGCGGCCTGCACATGGTCCGCGCCGGGATTGCCCATTGCGTCCATGTTGGTGGACAGGTCGCCCGGCCCGACGAACAGCACGTCCACGCCCTCGACCGCGGCGATTTCGGCGGCATTGGCGACGCCGGTCGCGCATTCGATCTGCACGGCCAGCAGCTGATTCGTCCGCGCGCTGCGGTGATAATCCTTGATGCGGCCGAACTGGTTGGCGCGGTGGCCGGTCGAAAACCCGCGGATCCCGGCGGGCGCATAGGACATCGCCGCCACGATCGCCCGCGCCTGTTCCGCCGTGCGCACGTTCGGGACCATCAGGCTGCGCGCGCCCGCGTCCATGAACTGCTTGATCAGCACCGCGCTGTCCGAGGGCAGCCGCACCGCCGCCTCGCACGGGAATGCCGCCGCGGCCTGCAATTGCGCCATGGTGCTGCGCAGGTCGTTGGGGCTGTGTTCGCCGTCGATCAGCAGCCAGCCGGCCCCGGCGCCGGCCATGATCTCGGTGCTGAGCGGGCTGCCCAGCGAGCACCACAGCCCCAGGCTGGGCCGCCCTGCGGCAAGCGAGGCTTTCAACGGGTTCGGACGCTCTTGCATGATTCTGGAACTCTCCGTGCAATGGGGTTGTCATTTGTATGATGACATATATCATACGTTGCAACCGCGAAGTGGCGAAGGGGACGGACAGTGAGAATCGGTTTTATCGGGCTGGGGGTGATGGGCGCGCCGATGGCCCGCAATCTGGCCGCGGCGGGGCATGAGCTGACGGTGTCGCTGAACCGTTCCGACCTGCCCGAGGGGCTGGCGGCGCAGGTGGTCGCCACCCCCGCCGAGGTCGCGCGCGCCAGCGAGGTGGTCATCACCATGCTGCCCGACACCCCGGACGTGGAACGGGTGCTGCTGGGCGCGGGCGGCGTGGCCGAGGGCATCGCGCAAGGCGCGCTGGTCATCGACATGAGCTCGATCAGCCCCATCGCCACCGCGGATTTCGCCGCCGCGCTGCGCGAGAAAGGCGCGGGCTATCTGGACGCGCCGGTTTCCGGCGGCGAGGTCGGGGCCAAGGCCGCCAGCCTGACCATCATGGTCGGCGGCCCGCAGGCGGAATTCGACCGTGCCCGCCCGATTTTCGAGGCGCTGGGCAAGAACATCACCCTGGTGGGCGAACAGAACGGCGCCGGCCAGACCTGCAAGATCGCCAACCAGATCGTCGTCGCCCTGAATATCGAGGCCGTGGCCGAGGCGCTGGTGTTCGCCTCCAAGGCCGGCTGCGACCCGGCGCAGGTGCGGCAGGCGCTGCTGGGCGGGTTTGCCTCGTCCCGTGTGCTTGAGGTGCATGGCGAACGCATGATCTCGCGCAGCTTCGACCCGGGTTTCCGCATCCGGCTGCATCAAAAGGATCTGGGGCTGGCGCTGGACAGCGCCCGGGCGCTGGGGGTGGCGCTGCCCAACACCGCCACCGCGCAGCAGCTGTTCAGCGCCTGCGCGGCGCAGGGTGCGGCGGACAAGGACCACTCGGCGCTGGTGACGGCGCTGGAAACACTGGCTCATCACCCGGTTGCGAAAGGCGGCGCCTGATGCGTGGAACTGGCAAGGCAGATATATTCGTGATGCTGGCCCACCCGGTCGGCCACGCGAAAAGCCCCGGCATCTTCAACCGGATATTCGAGGAAAAGGGGCTGGACAGCCTCATGGTGCCGCTGAGCTGCCGCCCCGAGGACTTCGACGTGTTCTGGGACGGGCTGACGGCGGCGGAAAACATCCGCGGGGTCATCATCTCGGTCCCCTACAAGACCCGGGTGTTCGAGAAATGCGCTGCCGCCCATGATCGCGCCGCCCGCGTGCGCAGCGCCAATTCGGTGCGCAGGCAGGCGGACGGCAGCTGGTATGCCGATAATTTCGACGGCGTGGGTTTCATGGACGGGCTGGCGGCCGGCGGGCATCAGGTGCGGGGCAAGCGCATCCTGCAAGTGGGGGCGGGGGGCGCGGGTGCCTCGCTCGCCTATTGCCTGGCCGAGGCGGGGGCCGCGGAAATCAGGCTGGCGGATGTGGACCGCGACCGCGCGCAGGCGCTGGCCGATCTGGTCGCAGCCGCCTATCCCGCCTGCCGCATCGCGGTGGGCGCGGCCGATCCGTCAGGCATGGACATGGCGATCAACGCCACCCCCATGGGGCTGAAGCCCACCGACCCGCTGCCGATGGACACCGCGGCGCTGACGCCCGACATGACCGTGGTCGATATCATCATGGAGCCGGCCGAGACGCCGCTGCTGCGCGAGGCCGCGCGCATCGGCTGCCGCATCCAGCCCGGCCGCCCGATGATGGATTTCCAGACCGAGGCGATGGCGCGTTTCTTTGACATCGAACGCAAGGACCGCACCGATGGCTGAAATCGCAAGCGCCGTGGTCATCGGCGGCACCTCGGGGATCGGCCGCGCCATCGCGCTGCGCTTTGCGCAAGCGGGCGCGCAGGTGATCGTGGCGGGCCGCGATGCCGCGCGGGGCGCCGCCGTGGCCAGGGAATGTGCCGCAACCGGCGCGCCTCTGGCCCGTTTTATCGCCGTCGATGTCGCCGACCCGCAGTCGCTGGAATCGCTGGCCGCGCAGGCAGATGCCGCCATCGGCGCCCCGCAGGTGGTCGTCAACTGCGCCGGCATCCTGCAAAGCGGCAAGCATGTGCTGGACCAGGATCTGGACGAAGACGAACGCATGTGGCGCATCAATTATCGCGGCACGCTGGTGGGCTGTCAGGTGTTCGGGCGGCTGATGCAGCGGGCGGGGCAGGGCGGTGCGATCCTGAACGTCGGCTCGCTGGCGTCCTTTGCGCCGCTGTCGCTGCCCTCTTACACGCCCGGCAAACAGGCGGTGCTGGCGCTGACCGGCATCCTTGCCGCCGAGCTTGGCCCCCATGGCATCCGCGTCAACGCGGTCGCGCCCGGCTATACGCTGTCGGACGGGCTGAAAGCCCGCATCGCCGCGGGCGAACGCGACCCGCAGGCGATCAAGGACACCACCGCCCTGCGCAAGTTCGTGGCCCCCGAGGACGTGGCCGAGGCGGCGCTGTTTCTATGTTCGGACCGCGCCGCCTCGATCACCGGCGTCACGTTGCCGGTCGATGCCGGCTGGCTGGTCCAGGCACCTTACGCGCATTACCTGCGCGGCAACCCCATCAGACAGGCAGACACATGACCGACATTACCCGCTTTGATTTCGACACCCGCATCCACCACGGGGTGGTCCACAACTCCACCGTCTATCTGACCGGGCAGGTGGCCGAGCCGGGCCAGTCCGCCGCCGACCAGATGCGCGAGGTGCTGGCCAAGATCGACGACCTGCTGGCCAAGGCCGGCACCGACAAGACCCGCATCCTGCATGTGCAGATGTGGCTGGACGATGTGCGCGACTTTGACGAAGTGAACGCGGTCTGGGACGCGTGGATGCCGATGGAACACGCGCCGGCGCGGTCCTCGGGGCAGGGGCGGATGGCAAAGCCGGGGATGCTGGTCGAACTGATCGTCACCGCGGCGCTATAAACCGGGGGCGCAGCCGAAAAGGGGGCACCATGACCAGACGCAAGCCGCTTTCCACCGTGGTTTCCGAAAGCCTGAGGGAACGGATCGCCTCGGGCGAATGGGCACCCGGCGCGCAATTGCCGACCGAGGCCGAGCTGGGCGCGGAATTCCACGTCAGCCGCACCGTCGTGCGCGAGGCGATCGCCCGGCTGCGGTCCGCCGGGCTGGTGGTGCCGCAGCAGGGCCGGGGCGTCTTTGTCAGCGAGGCGCCGCAGCCGCAAAGCTTTTCCATCCCGGATGAGGTGCTGCAAACCCTGCCCGAAACCATCGCCCTGCTTGAGCTGCGCCTGAGCGTCGAGGTCGAGGCCGCCGGCCTGTGTGCCGAGCGCCGCACCGACGCCGAGGCGGCGGCCATCCGCGCGCTGATGGAACAGATCGACGCCATGCGGGCCGACCCCGGCGCGGTGCCGATCCACTACGACTATGATTTCCACCTGAGCATCGCCCGCGGGGCCCGCAACGAGCTGATGCTGAGTTTTCTGGAATATCTGCGCCCGCTGATCGTCGAGCGGCTTCAGCTCAGGCATATCGTCGCGCCCGAGCTGACCGACAGCTATTACGCCCGTATCCACGGCGAACACGACCAGATCGTCTCGGGGATCGAGGCGGGCAATCCTGCGGCCGCACGCCGCGCGATGCGGACTCATCTGGTCAACAGCCTGGAACGGGTGCGCGCCTTTGCCGCCGCCGCGGGGGTGGCAGGGGCGGGGATGCCTGCGCTGGCCCGGTCGCTGTTCACCGGGTTTGCGCCCGGCTCGCGGCAATGACCGGCGGCCGGTCTGTGCACCCGATGGAAAGAAAATCTTTCCTGTTCGCAGGACTACTTGGTTTTGTGAACGGCGCGCAGGCCAGAGACTGAACAGATGCAACCGACCAGATCTGCGGGGAAAGGGCGTTCGTCATGAAAACTGCGTTGGTCACAGGCGCGACAAGCGGAATCGGGCGTGCCATCGCGCTTGAGCTGGCACAGGCCGGATACCGGGTGATTGCCGCCGGCCGCTCGGAGCCCGCGCTGGCCGGGATCGCCTCGGGGCAGATCACGCCGCTGGTGCTGGACGTCACGGACCGCCCGGCCGTCGCCGCGGCGCTTGCCGGGCTTGAGATCGACGTGCTGGTCAACAATGCCGGGATGATGCCGCCGCTGGGCAATTTTGCCGATGCCGACATGGACGACATCGACCGGGCGATCGGCGTGAACCTGACGGCGGTGCTGGCCCTGACCAGGCTGGTCGTGCCGCAGATGCGCCAGCGCGGCAGCGGGCATGTGCTGTTCACCGGCTCGGCCGCGGCACATGCTCCGTTTCCGAACATGGCGGCCTATTCCGCCGCGAAAGCGGGGATTTCCGGCTTTGCGGCGGCGCTGCGGGCCGATCTTTCGCCCCACGGCATCCGCGTGACCGAGATCGTCCCGGGCCGGGTCGAGACCGCGCTTTACGCCGATATCCTCGACGCGGACGCCCGCGCCGCCATGTATGCGGCCAAGGCCGTGCAGCCACAGGACGTGGCGCAGATGGTCCGCGCGGTGCTCGCGCTGCCCGAATGGGCCGACGTGACCCGGTTCGACATCATGCCGACACGCCCCACAACCCCCAGCCAGCAGGTGAAGAAATGAAGGATCTTTCCGTAGTCATCGTCGGCGGCGCCGCCGGTCTGGGCGCGCTTTTGGCTGAAATGGCCGTCGAGGCCGGCGCGTCGGCGCTGGGCATCATCGACCTGAACATGGACGCCGCCGAGGCGGCGCTGAAACCCGCCCGCGACAAGGGCCTGCCGGCAGCGGCGGCGGTGGCCGACATTCGCAACGGGCCGGAATGCCATGCCGCATTCGATGAAATCTCCGGCAGGATCGGCCGGGTCGATACGCTGATCAACTGCGCCGCGATTTATCCGCGCCGCCCGATCATGGAAATCAGCGACGAGGAATGGGACGCGTCGAACGCGGTGAACATCAAGGGCACCTATCACATGATGGTGGCCGCGGTGCGTCATATGGCCGAACAGGAACCCAAGGGGAATGTGCGGGGCCGGATCGTCAATCTGACCTCGGTCGATGCGTTCAAGGCGCATCCACAAAACGCCCATTACGCCGCGACCAAGGCGGCGGTGGTCAGCCTGACCCGCTCTTTCGCGCATCAGGTGGCGCCGGACGGAATTCTGGTCAATTCGGTGGCGCCTGCCGGAATGGCAACGGAACGCGCGCGGCAATTGGGGTTCCTTGACGAATTGGCAAAAGCCAGCCCTCTGGGACGCGGCGCCCAGCCGGCCGAGATCGCGGAATGGGTGCTGATGACCGGCGGTCCCAGGAATTCCTATATGACCGGCGAAAACGTCATCGTGTCCGGGGGTTACATCTACGCCTGATCTCCGCTGGCCGCGGATTGCAAGAGGAGGCCGTGAACATGACTGGAAAATTGCGCCTTCCACCGCTGAATGCGCTCAAGGCATTTCATGCGGTTGCACGGCATAAAAGCCTGCGGCGCGCGGCCGAAGAATTGCTGGTATCGCCGCAGGCCGTCGGGCAACAGATCAAGCTGCTGGAAGAATCGTTGCAGGTGACCCTGTTCGAACGCAAGGGCAGGGTGATCGAACCGACCGAATCCGCGATTCTTCTGGCTGAACATGTCGATGCCGGATTCAGGCAACTGGCCGAAGGTGTCCGCCGCGTCACCGGCGCACCCTATCGTGATGTCATCAAGTTGAATACCAGCCCTTATTTTGCCGCCAATTACCTGGTGAGCAAGCTGGCCAATGTGCGCGAGGTGCTGTCGGGCGCCGATCTTCGTCTGACAACCGCAATCGACATGCCGGATTTCGCGCGCGACGATGTGGATATGGCCGTGCAATGGGGTTACGGTAACTGGGGCGAATTCGATTCGGTCCTGCTGGTGTCCGATCCCAAGATCATCTGCTGCACTCCGGAGATCGGGGCGCAAATTCGCGGACCTGAAGACCTGATCCGCTTTACGCTGCTGGATACGGTCAAATCCAAACGCTTCTGGAGCGATATCCTGCGCCATCTGGGCGTCGAAAACATCGGGCTGGACGGCAGCATCGGCTTTGACGACGCTGCCTCGATGCGTCGCGCGACGTTGCAGGGGATCGGCGTCGGGCTGGTTTCCGTGCCGGACGCCGAGGCAGATCTGCAAAGCGGCGCGCTGGTCGCGCCCTTGGGGATGGACGCGCTGGACGGGATGCCGGCAGAGGAGGTTCCCGGCTTCTATCTTGTCATTCCGCGCGGACATCTGCGCCTGCGGCCCGTGGCGGCTCTGCATCGCTGGCTGGTGGCGCAGGACTGGCGGAACGAGCGCGCAAAGCCGGGCCATCTGAGGGTCGTCGGCGCGTGACACCGACCCGGCAGCGGCTGTCGTGCCGTCGCCGATCCTTGCATAAAAATCCAATGATACCAAAGGGGAGAGAAGACATGAAACTGGTGAAATTCGGACTTGGCGCGGCCGCCATGGCGCTGATCGCCACAGGCGCCAATGCGCAGGGCGGCCCGACGCTGAACACCGTCAAGGAACGCGGCACCCTGCTGTGCACCGGTCACGACGGCTCGTATCTGGGCTTTGCAGAAGTTGACGACAAGGGCGCGTGGACCGGGCTGGACATCGACCTGTGCCGGGCCGTGGCGACGGCGATTCTTGGCGATCCGGCCAAGGCGACGGTCATCCCGATCAGCTGGGCGCAGCGCTGGCCCGCCCTGCAATCGGGCGAGGTCGACCTGGTGGTCAAGGCGTCGGGTGCGACGCTCAGCCGCGACGCGGAGCTGGGGCTGCAATTTTCGCTGTCCTATTATCTGGGCACCACCAAGATCATGGCGCACAAGTCGCTGGGGCTGAGCTCTCTGGCCGATGCCGACGGGGGCACGATCTGCATTCCCGCCGGCACCACCCAGCAACAGCAGATCGCGTCCTATACGCAAAAGCTCGGCATCACGCTTGAGCCGGTCATCATCGAAAAAACTGAGGAGCTTGAGCAAGCCTATTTCTCGGGTCGCTGCGATCTTTATACGCAATGGGGGCCGGTTCTCGCAATTGCCCGCGCCGCCAAGGGTAATGTCGACGAACACGACATTCTGCCCGACGTGCTGGCGCTTGAGCCTGAAGTGATCGTCATGCGCTCGGGCGATGACAACTGGATCGACATTGCCAACTGGACGCTTTCCGCGCTGTGGTTCGCCGAGCAAGAGGGCATCGATTCGGAAAACGTCGACGAGATCAAGGCCGATCCGCCCAGCCCCGAGATCGCCAAGTTCCTGGGGGTGAATCCGGGAATGGGCACGCCACTGGGGCTGTCGGACGACTGGGCCTATAACGTGATCAAGCAGATGGGCAATTACGCGGAAATCTTTGACCGGAACCTGGGCGAAGGCTCGCCCTATAAAATGGATCGGGAAATGACCGCGCTCTGGAAGGACGGTGGCGTCCTTTATCCCTATCTGATCGACTGACCGCCGGTGCCCTGCCCGGACCGGGCGGGGCATCCATTTTCGGGGGAGGTCCGGCAATGGTTTCACTGCTGCGGCAACAAAAGATCCGCAATATCCTGTTGCAGGCCCTGTTCGCGGGAATCGTCCTGCTTGTCGTCATTGGCGGCTGGCGCAATGCCCAACACGCGCTTTCGTCGCAGAATGTCGTGTCCGGCTTTGGATTTCTGCATAAATCAACCGGCTGGGACGTAAATTTTTCGCTGTTGCCGGCCTCGCCCAACGATCCTTACTGGTGGTTTTTCGTCATCGGCATCGTCAATACGCTGTTCCTTGGCATTCTGGGGCTGACGCTGGCGACATTCATTGGCGGGCTGGTCGGGCTTTTTCGAACCTCGTCGAATGACCTGCTGCAATTGCTCGGCCGGATCTATGTCGATTTCTTTCGCAACATTCCGCTGATCCTTCAGGTATTCTTCTGGTATTCGCTGGTCACGAACCTGCCGGCCCCGCGCAATGCGATGGAATTCGGCCCGCTGACCCTGTCGAATCGCGGCGTCTATATGCCGGCGCTGAATGTGGGCGGCTGGCATGTGGCCGGCGCGGCGGTCACGCTGCTGCTGGCGCTGGCGCTGCCCTTGTGGCTGCGGACCACCCGCCGGCTGGCGTCCCCGCCCGAGCAGCGGGGCGCGCTGGTCTGGGGCGTGCTGGGCGGCGGGCTGCTGCTGGCGGCGGCCATCCTGCTGCTGGGGCGCGCGCCGGGTGCTGCGCTGATCGACCCGCCGCGGTTGCAGGGGCTGAACATGCGCGGCGGGCTGCGGGTCTCGCCCGAATTCACGGCGCTGCTGGTCGCCATCGGCATCTACGGCGGCGCCTATATCGGCGAAATCGTCCGCGGCGGCTTCAAGGCCGTGGGCAAGGGCCAGACCGAGGCCGCCCATTCGCTGGGCCTGTCGCCGTGGCAGAGCTTCAGCCGCATCCGCCTGCCGCTGGCGCTGCGCGCCATGCTGCCGATCCTGGCCAACCAGTATATCTGGCTGATCAAGGCCACGACGCTGGGCATTGCCGTCGGCTTTACCGATTTCTTCATGATTGTCGCCGTCACGATCAACCAGTCCGGCCAGACGCTTGAGGCGATCGCGATCCTGATGGTCGGGTTCCTGGCCATCAATCTCAGCATTGCGGCCATCTTTAACCGGATCAATCGGGCCATCGCGCTCAAGGGCAACCAACTGCGGAGCTGATGGATGAACACTCTTGCCAACTCAGCCGCGGTGGCGCCCCCGGGTCGGGTCCGGATGCTGCGCAAGCGCTATTTCCCGACGCCGTTGCAGGGGGTCGTCTCGGTGGTTTCGGCGGGGCTGCTGCTGCTGATCTCGTGGAAACTGCTGGACTGGGCGTTCCTGTCGGCGGTGTTCGGCGCCGAGGGCAGCGCGGCCGAATGCCGGGCGGCGGGGGGCGCCTGCTGGTCAGTGATCGCAAACCGCTGGCGGATCATCTTTTTCGGGCTTTACCCCCATGCCGAGCAATGGCGTTCGGCGCTGGCCTGCGTCGCCGTGGTGGCGATGATCGTGCTGAGCTGCGTCCCCTCGTTCTGGCGGCCATGGCGGCTGGCGGCGGTCTGGATCATCGGCACCGCGGTCTATTACATCCTGATGAAGGGCGGCATCCTGGGCCTGCGCTATGTGGGCGAGGAACAATGGGGCGGGCTGGCGCTGACCCTGTTCATCTTTGTCGCCACCTGCCTGATCGGGTTTCCGCTGTCGATCGTGCTGGCGCTGCTGCGCCGGTCCGAGCTGCCGGTGATCTCGCGCGGGACGGGGCTGCTGATCGATGCGGTGCGGTCGCTGCCGCTGCTGGCGATCCTGTTCGCCTTTGCGGTGGTGGTCCCGTTTATGCTGCCCGGCTGGATGCAGACCGGCAAGCTTTACCGGGTGGTGTTCGGCGCGGGGCTGTTCTTTGCGGCCTATCAGGCCGAAATCATCCGCGGCGGTCTGCAAGGCGTGCCTCGCGGCCAGGAAGAGGCCGCGATGGCGCTGGGGATCGGCTATTGGCACCGGGTGGGCAAGATCCTGCTGCCGCAGGCGATGCGCAACGCGCTGCCGGCGACGATCAACCAGTTCGTGATCGGGTTCAAGGAAACCTCGCTGGTGATCGTGGTCGGGTTCTTTGAAATCCTTGCCTCGGGGAATGCCGCCTATGGCACCGGCGAATGGACCTTTGCCTATCGCGAGGTCTACGCCTTTATCGCCCTGATCTATTTCGTCTTCACCTACAGCCTGTCCCGCTATGGCGCCTATCTGGAACGGCGCATGGCGATCAGCTCTCGATAAGGAACACAGCTATGGCAGATACGCATCCGGCGAATGTTCCCGCGGTCCAGATCAACGGGATGAACAAGTTCTACGGGCATTTCCACGCGCTCAAGAACATCCAGCTGACGGTCCACCGGGGCGAAAAGGTGGTGGTCTGCGGCCCGTCCGGGTCGGGGAAATCCACGATGATCCGCTGCATCAACCGGCTGGAGGAACACAACTCGGGCCAGATCACCGTGCTGGGGACCGAGCTGAACGACGACGTGGCCAGCATCGACGGGATCCGGCGCGAGGTCGGGATGGTGTTCCAGCATTTCAACCTGTTCCCGCACATGACCGTGCTGGAAAACTGCGTGCTGGCGCCGATGCTGGTGCGCAAGACCCCGCGCGCGCAGGCCGAGGCGGCGGCGATGCGCTATCTGGAAAAGGTCCGTATCCCGGAACAGGCGCAGAAATACCCCGGCCAGTTGTCGGGCGGCCAGCAGCAGCGCGTGGCCATCGCCCGATCCCTGTGCATGGAGCCGGAAATCCTGCTGTTCGACGAACCCACCTCGGCACTGGACCCCGAGATGATTTCCGAGGTTCTGGACGTGATGGTCCATCTTGCGACCGAGGGGCGCACGATGATCTGCGTCACGCACGAGATGGGCTTTGCCCGCCGCGTCGCGGACCGGGTGATCTTCATGGACGCCGGCGAGATCGTCGAGGAAGCCCCGCCCGAGACGTTCTTTCAGTCGCCGTCGAGCGAACGCACCAAACAGTTCCTGTCACAGGTGCTGGGTCACTAGGCGATGACGGATATGCCGATTCCTGCCGGTCTGTCGGGGCAACTCGCGGGTCTTCTTGGCCCGCGCGGCTGGGTGGCGGCCCCCGACGCCGCCCCGTGGCAGCGCGACTGGCTGGACCGTTACGGAGAGCCGCCGCTGGGCGTCGCGCGTCCCGCCTCGACCGCCGAGGTCGCGGCGGTGATGCGCCTCTGTCACGCGGCGGGCGTTGCTGCGGTGCCGCAGGGCGGCAACACCGGGCTGTGCGGCGGCGCGGTGCTGGACCGTCCGGGCGGCGTCATCCTGTCGCTGTCGCGCATGGCCGCGATCGGTGTCCCCGATCCGGCCAGCGGCGCGATCGAGGTCGAGGCCGGGGCGGTGCTGGCCACCCTGCATCAGGCGCTGGACGGCACCGGGCTGATGTTTCCGCTGCATCTGGGGGCCGAGGGTTCGGCCCGGATCGGCGGGCTGATCGGGACCAATGCCGGCGGCAGCCATGCGTTCCGCTATGGCATGATGGGCGATCTGGTGCTGGGGCTAGAGGTCGTGCTGCCCGACGGCACTGTCTGGGACGGCCTGCGCGCGGTGCAAAAGGACAACGCCGGCTATCAGCTGCGCCGGGTGTTCGTGGGGTCCGAGGGCAGTCTTGGCATCGTGACCCGCGCGGTGCTGCGGCTTTTCCCCGCGCCGCGCCAGCGGGCAAGCGCGCTGCTGGCCCTGCCCGATCTGGCCGCCGCCGTCGCTTTCGGCACAAGGCTGCGGGCAGAGGCCGGCGAGTTTCTGACCGGGCTCGAATTCTTTTCGGATCTCGGGCTGGACCTGGCGCTGAAACATGTTTCCTCGGTCGGCTATCCGCTGTCGATCCGGGGCGGTGCCTATGTGCTGGTCGAGGTCGCCAGCGGCTCGGATCTGGTGCCGCTGGATGATATTCTGGGCGGCGTGCTGGAATGGGGGATGGAGGCCGGCCTGGTGCTGGACGGCGCCCTTGCCGCATCCGAGGCGCAGCGCGCGGCGTTCTGGCGGCTGCGCGAGGAACAGCCCGAGGGCCAGCGGCTCGAAGGTCCGCAGCTCAAGCATGACATCGCGGTGCCTCCGGGCCGGATCGCCGAATTCGTGACCAGCGCAGCCGCGCTGTGCGAGGCATTGCTGCCGGGGGTGCGGATCAACCCCTTCGGGCATCTGGGCGACGGCAATATCCATTATAACCTCAGCCCGCCGCAGGGCGCCGCGGATTTCGCCGGGACCGAGGCCCGGTTGGCGCTGCGTCTGGCCCGGCTGGCCACCGACATGGGCGGCAGCTTTGCCGCCGAACACGGGCTGGGCCGGTCCAAGGTTGCGCTGGCCGATGCGCTGCGGCCGCCGACCGAGCGGGCGCTGATGGCGGCGCTGAAACGGGCGTTCGATCCGCGGGGCCGGCTCAATCCCGGCGTCGTGGTGGGGCAACCGGAAAGCTGTCCTTGACGTTTGCCCGGTGAAATTGGTTTTCCCGGCGTCGTGTCGGGGGCAGGATCGTGATGCACAAAAAGGGGCGTGAAATGCGTAACGGTGGGCAGCTTCTGGTGGAAAGCCTTGTCGCCCTGGGGGCCAGCCGGGGGTTCGGGGTGCCGGGGGAAAGCTATCTCGCGGTGCTCGACGCGCTGCACGACACGCGGGGCCGGCTGGATTTCGTGATGTGCCGGAACGAAGGCGGCGCGGCGTTCATGGCTGCCGCGTGGGGCAAGCTGACCGGGCAGCCGGGGCTGTGCTTCGTCACGCGGGGGCCGGGCGTCACCAACGCCTCGATCGGGGTGCATACGGCGATGCAGGATTCCGCGCCGATGATCCTGTTCGTGGGACAGGTGGCGACCGGGATGAAGGGGCGCGAGGCGTTTCAGGAAATCGACTATCCGGCGGTGTTCGGCACCGTGGCGAAATGGGCGGTGGAAATCGACTCGGTCGAGCGTGTCCCCGAAATTCTTGCCCGCGCATGGGTGACGGCGACCACCGGCCGCCCCGGCCCGGTGGTGATCGCCCTGCCCGAAGACATGCTGACCGACCTGACCGACAGGCCCGCCCTGACCGGCCCGGCGCCGATTGCGGAACCCGCCCCCGGCGCCGATGCGGTGGCCCGGGCGCAGGCGCTGCTGGAAAACGCCGTGCGGCCCCTGATCATGGTCGGCGGGTGCAACTGGACCGACGCGGGGCGCCGCGCGATGCAGGATTTCGCCGAGGCCAGCAACATCCCCGTCGTCGCGGCCTTTCGCTATCAGGACCAGTTCGACAATTTCTCGGGCTGCTACGCGGGCGAGGCGGGGGTGGGGATGCCCGCGCATGTCCGCGCCCTGGTGACCGAGGCAGACGTGATCCTGGCCGTGAACCTGCGTTTCGGCGAGATGACCACCGACGGCTATACGCTGCTCGACGTGCCGGTGCCGGCGCAAAATCTGATCCACGTGCATGGCTCGGACCGCGAGATCGGCAAGATCTATCAGCCCACGCTGGGAATCCACGCCGGGCCGAACGAATTCGCCGCCGCGCTGGCCCCGGTCAGCGGCAACTGGGCCGACTGGCGCGCCCGCGCCCGGCAAGGGTTCGAGGACAGCCTGAACGCGCCGCCCCAGCCCTCGCCCGTCGACATGGGGCAGGTCACCGCCCATCTGCGCGAGGTGCTGCCCGGGGACGCGATCCTGACCAACGGCGCGGGGAATTTCACCGTCTGGCCGAACAAGTTCTATAAATTCGGCCCGCAGGCGCGGCTGCTGGCGCCGCAGTCGGGCGCGATGGGCTACGGCCTGCCCGCGGCCATCGCGGCCAAGGTGGCGTTCCCCGGCCGCACCGTGGTCTGTTTCGCCGGCGACGGTGATTTCCAGATGAACTGCCAAGAGCTGGGCACCGCCATGCAGGCCGGGGCGCAGCCGATCGTGCTGCTGCTGAACAACGGCATCTATGGCACCATCCGCGCCCATCAGGAACGCCATTATCCGGGCCGGGTCTCGGGCACGACGATGGAAAACCCCGATTTCGTGCAGCTTGCCCGCGCCTATGGCTATCACGCCGAACGGGTCGCGCGGACCGAGGATTTCCCCGCCGCCTTTGCCCGCGCGCTGGCATCGGACAGCGGGGCGGTGCTGGATCTGGACATCTCGCCCGAGGCGCTGACCCCGCGCCAGACCCTGACCCAGATGCGCGAGGCCGCACTGGCGAAACGATAACGGACCCGCGCGGGCCGGTCAGCTGGCCTCGTCGCACTGGAAATGCCCCGGGCCCATGCTGCAATCGAGGTTGCGCAGGCGGCCGTCCTTAAGCCCGTAGATCAGCCCGTGCACGCGGATCGGGGCGCCGCGGCGCCAGGCGCGTTGCAGGATCGGGGTCTCGCAGACCCGGCGGACGCCTTCGGCGACGTTCAGCTCGGCCAGGCGCTCCAGCCGCGACTCGGGGCATGGCTCGCGCGCGAGATCGACGGCATAGCTGCGGGCAAGGCGGCGGATCGGCTCGATCCAGTGTTCGGTCAGCCCGTGCGGGATGTCCTCGGTCGCGGCCTTGATCCCGCCGCATCCGTGATGGCCGCAGACGATGATCTCGCGCACCTTCAGCGCCTCGACCGCGAATTCAAGCGAGGCGAGCAGATTCATGTCCGACGAATGCACGACATTGGCGACGTTGCGATGGACAAAGACCTCGCCGGGATGCAGCCCCGCGACCACATTCGCCGGCACGCGGCTGTCCGAGCAGCCGATCCAGAAATAATCCGGCGCCTGCAAGGCTGCAAGCCGGGCAAAGTGGCCGGGATCGCGGGATTGCTGCGCCTGTGACCATGCGCGGTTCCGGGCCAGAAGATCGTCGAGCATCTCGTGTCCTTGGGGATGGCTGCGCGGATGGGGTGGCAGCGGGCGGGCAGCCGCCCGCCGCGTCTTAAACGGGTTCGAGGTCGGCGCCCGAGATCTGCGCCCCTGCCGCCAGCTGCCGCACCAGCGCCTTGGCGGCGCGCGACCACGCCGCCTTTTCCAGCGCCTCGGCGATCCGGGGGCGGGCGGCGGCATAGGGCAGCGGCATCCCTGCCGCCACGGCATCCATGCGGATGACATGCCAGCCGTGCCGGGTCGGCACGGGGTCGGGCGTCACCATGCCCTCGGCCAGCCCGCGCAGAGCGGACTCGAACTCGGGGACGGTATCGCCGGGCCGGATCTGGCCAAGCGCGCCCCCCGAGGATTTCGAGCCGCAATCGCTGTGCGCCGCCGCCAGCCCGGCAAAGCCGCGCGGATCGGCGGCGGCGCGGGCGGCCAGATCAGCGGCGCGTGTCCGGGCCGCGCGCGCGGCGTTGGCGTCCCGCGGGTCGCAGGCGATCAGGATATGCGACACCTCCCACAGGGGCGGGCTGCGGAACCGGCACGGGTCGCGCGCCCATTCGGCGTGGATTTCGGCCTCGGTCGGCGGCTCGACCGCGACGGCGGTGTCGAGAAGGCCCCGGATCAGGGCCTCCTCCTCGGTCTCGAAACGCCCCGGGCCAAGCTCGGCCGGCGGGGCCGCCACCCCGCGTGCCCGCGCCTCTTGCAAAAGCAGGGTGCGGATGGCGATGGCGTTCGCGGCCTTGCGCCAGGCGATGCCGGGCTTGCCGCGGGGGGCGTGGTGGTTCTGGGCCTCGGCGGCGATCAGCGTGTGGGGCACCAGCTCGCCGTTGACGGTCAGCTCGGGGAACAGCGCGGTGTTCATCGGCGCTACTCCGCCGGGCTTTGCCGGGACGCCGCCGGCTTGGCCCGCGCCGCGACCCGTTCGCGCGCCGCCGCCACCACCTGCGGTGCGGGCGCCAGCGGCTGCTGCCTGCGCGAGCGCACGATCTGGTAGCCGCTGCGCGCCAGAAGATAGCGGAAAGGCGCCGCGATCCCCGAAATCAGATGCACCAGCCGGGTAAAGGGGAACACCAGGATGATGGTCAGCCCCAGCACGATATGTGCCTTGAACAGCCAATGCGCATTGGCGATATAGCCGGCCGCTCCGGAATCGAAGGTAAAGATGCCCTGCGCCCAGGCCATGAATTTGGTCATCTCGTGCCCGTCCAGATGCCCCAGAGAGACCAGCACCGTCAGCAGCCCCAGCACCAGCTGCGCGATCAGCATCGCCAGGATCGCCGTGTCCCAAAAGCTCGAAGTGCCGCGGATGCGCGGGTCGGTCCAGCGGCGATGGAACAGCATCAGCGCGCCCGTCAACGCCATCACCCCGGCGATGCCGCCGGCTGCCACCGCCAGGATCTGCTTGGCCGAGTGGCTGATGCCAAGCGCGTCGAACACCCGGATCGGCGTCAGCAGCCCGACGAAATGCCCCGCAAAGATCACCAGCACGCCCACATGGAACAGGATCGAGCCGAGGATCAGCTGCCGGCGCCGCAAAAGCTGCGAGGACGAGCTTTTCCAGGTAAAGGGGTCGCGGTCGTAGCGGGCGATCGAGCCCATGATGCCGACCCCCAGCGCGATATAGGGATAGATCCCGAACAGGAAGTTGTTCATCTGAGCCTCCGTCATTCGGCCGCCGCGGCGGGGCCGGGGCTGGTGGGATTGTCCATGCGCGCCAGCAGGTCGCGCGTTACCGGGCAGCCGGCATTCGGGTCGGGGCCGAACAGCACCTCGCTTTCCTGCCAGACTGCATCCAGCGCCTGAAGGTCGGTCGGATCGTCGTCGGGGGCGGCCAGCATCTCGGACAGCGCCGCCTGATCGACCGCGCCGGCCAGCTGCGCCAGGGCGGCAAGGGCGGCGGCGTAATCCGACTGGCGCCGGTTCAGCCGTTCCTGCAAGGCGGCAAAGATATGCGCGGCATCGGCCAGCGTCTCGCGCGCCTCGGGCGGCGGGCGGGTGGCCAGGAATTCCAGCAGCACCGGCAGGTGGTCGGGCAGTTCCGTGGTCACCGGGTCGAACCCGGCCTCGCGATACATCTCGACCAGGCTGACCATCGCGCCGCCCCGGTCGCGGCTTTCGCCGTGGACATGCTCGAACAGGTTCAGCGAAAGCGTGCGCGAGCGGTCGAACAGCGCGACGAACCGCTCTTCCAGATCGTAGATGTCGCCGTCGCGCAGCCCGTCCAGCAGCGGGCGCAGCGCGCGCCGCGCCGCCGCCGTCAGCCGCGAATCGGCGGCAAGGACGCCCGCGATTTCCGGCATCGCCGATTGCAGCTCGCGGGTGGGATAGCTGAGGATCAGCGACAGGGACTTGAGTGTGCGGTCCATCACGACATTGCCTCCGGCATGTTGAGCGGGCGTTTGGCGCCGCCGAAAAGCGAGGCTTTCGAGGTGCCGGTGGAACAGCCGTTGCTGTCGGTGAAACCGCAGCCGCCCTTGAGGTCATAGGCGACCTCGACCTGTTCGCGGTGCGTGGTCGGGATGACGAAACGGTCCTCGTAATCGGCCAGCGCCATGATCTTGTACATGTCCTCGATCACCCGGCCCGACAGGCCGACGCGGGCGGCGATGCCCTCGTCGTTGACGCCCTCGACGGTCTTGGCGCGCATATAGGCGCGCATCGCCAGCATCCGTTCCAGCGCATGGGCCACCGGCGCCTCGTCGCCCGCGGTCAGCATGTTCGCCAGGTATTTCAGCGGGATGCGCAGGCTGCGCACGTCGGGCATTTCGCCGTCGACGCCGATCTTGCCGGCCGCGGCCGCGTTCTGGATCGGCGACAGCGGCGGGATATACCACACCATCGGCAGCGTCCGGTATTCGGGATGCAGCGGAAAGGCGACCTTCCATTCCATCGCCATCTTCCAGATCGGGCTTTCCTGCGCGGCCTTGATCCAGTCGTCGGGGATGCCGTCGGCGCGCGCGGTCTCGATCACCACCGGGTCGTGAGGGTCCAGGAACACGTCCAGCTGGGCGTCGTAAAGGTCGGTGGTCCGTTCGACGCTGGCGGCCTGTTCGATCTTGTCGGCGTCATACAGCATCACCCCCAGATAGCGGATGCGCCCGACGCAGGTTTCCGAACAGACCGTCGGGTTGCCGCTTTCGATGCGCGGATAGCACAGGGTGCATTTCTCGGATTTGCCGGTGGACCAGTTGTAATAGACCTTTTTATAGGGGCAGCCCGACACGCACATCCGCCAGCCGCGGCATTTTTCCTGGTCGATCAGGACGATGCCGTCCTCTTCGCGCTTGTAGATCGCCCCCGAGGGGCAAGACGCCGCGCAGGCCGGGTTGAGGCAGTGTTCGCACAGCCGCGGCAGATACATCATGAAGGTGTTTTCATATTCGCCGTAGATCTGTTTCTGCACCCCCTCGAAGTTGTAATCCTCGCTGCGCTTGGCGAATTCGCCGCCCAGGATTTCTTCCCAGTTGGGGCCTTTCTCGATCTTTTCGATCCGCTCGCCGGTGATCTTGGAATAGGGGCGCGCGGTGGGGAACGCCTGCATCTCGGGGGCGGATTTCAGGTGGTCGTGGTCAAAATCGAACGGCTCGTAATAGTCGTCGATCTCGGGCAGGTCGGGGTTGGCGAACATGTTCGCCAGAATCCGCCACTTGCTGCCCTGCTTTGGCCGCAGCTTGCCCGACCCGCTGCGTTCCCAGCCGCCGTTCCAGCGGTTCTGGTTTTCCCAGTCGGTGGGATAGCCGGTGCCGGGCTTGGTCTCGACGTTGTTGAACCACGCGTATTCGACCCCCTCGCGCGAGGTCCAGACGTTCTTGCAGGTGACCGAACAGGTGTGGCACCCGATGCATTTGTCGAGGTTCAGCACCATGCCGATCTGCGCACGAATTCTCATTCCGCTGCCTCCTTTCGGGTAGCTGGCTGGTCGAGCCAGTCGACCTTTTTCATCTTCCTGACGATCACGAACTCGTCCCGGTTGGCGCCCACGGTTCCGTAATAGTTGAAGCCGTAGGACTGCTGGGCGTAGCTGCCGATCATGTGGGTGGGTTTCAGCACCGTGCGGGTGACCGAGTTGTGGATGCCGCCGCGCTTGCCGGTCTTTTCGGAACCGGGCGTGTTCACGATCTTTTCCTGCGCGTGATACATGAAGGTGGTGCCGTCCTTCATCCGCTGGCTGACCACCGCCCGCGCGGTCAGCGCCCCGTTGACGTTGTAAAGTTCCACCCAGTCGTTATCGACGATGCCGGCGGTCCTTGCGTCGTTTTCCGAAATCCAGATCACCGGGCCGCCGCGGTTCAGCGTCAGCATCAGCAGGTTGTCGGTATAGGTCGAGTGGATGCCCCATTTCTGGTGGGGGGTGATGAAGTTCAACACCACATGCGGTTCGCCGTCGCGCGCCTCGTGGTTGATCTCGGCGGTGACGGTCTTGAGGTCTACCGGCGGGCGATAGGACATGAAGCCCTCGCCAAAGGCGCGCATCCACAGATGGTCCTGATACAGCTGCTGGCGCCCGGTCAGCGTGCGCCACGGGATCAGCTCGTGGACGTTGGTATAGCCGGCGTTGTAGCTGACCTTGTCGCTTTCGATGCCCGACCAGGTGGGCGACGAGATGATCTTGCGCGGCTGCGCGGCGATGTCGCGAAAGCGGATCTTGTTGTGATGCTCGCCCTCGGCCAGATGGGCGTGGGGGCGGCCGGTGGCCTTTTCCAGTGCCTGCCACGCCTTGACGGCCACCTCGCCGTTGGTTTCGGGGGCCAGCATCAGGATCACCTCGGCCGCGTCGATGGCGGTGTCGATGATGGGCCGACCCTTGGCGGGGCCGTCAGCCTTGACGCCGTTCAGATCCTTGAGATTGTCGATCTCGGTCTGGGTGTCCCACGAGATGCCCTTGCCGCCGTTGCCCAGCTTGTCCAGCAGCGGCCCAAGCGAGGTAAAGCGTTCGTAAACCGCGGCAAAGTCGCGCTCGACGGCGATAAAGGCCGGCGCGGTCTTGCCGGGGATCAGGTCGCATTCGCCCTTTTTCCAGTCCCTGACCTGATCCTGCGCCAGTTCGCCCGGGGTGTCGTGCAGCGTGGGCAGCGCCACGATGTCGGTCTCGACCCCCAGGATTTCCGGCGCGACCTCGCTGAACTTCCTGGCGATCGCCTTGAAGATCTCCCAGTCGGATTTCGATTCGTAAGCCGGGTCCACCGCCGCCTGCAACGGGTGGATAAACGGGTGCATGTCCGAGGTGTTCAGGTCGTCCTTTTCATACCAGCTGGCCGTGGGCAGCACGATGTCGGAATAGACGCAGGTGGTGGACATGCGAAAGTCGATGGTCACCAGCAGGTCCAGCTTGCCGCGCGGGCCGTCCTGGTGCCAGCGGGCCTCTTTCGGCAGCTGGCCCCCCTCCTCGCCCAAGTCACGGCCCAGCACGCCGTGGTCGGTGCCCAGCAGGTGCTTGAGGAAATATTCATGCCCCTTGCCGGACGAGCCAAGCAGGTTCGAGCGCCAGACGAACAGGTTGCGCGGCCAGTTGGCGGGATCGTCCGGGTCTTCGCAGGACAGTTCCAGCCGCCCGGACTTGAGTTCCTCGGCCACATAGGCCGCGATCTCTTTCCCGGATGCCTTGGCGGCGCGGGCCACCTCAAGCGGGTTGGTCTTGAGCTGCGGGGCCGAGGGCAGCCAGCCCATCCGCTCGGCCCGGATGTTATAGTCGATCAGGCTGATGTCCCAGTCGCCGGCGGGCGCGGTGGGCGACAGGATGTCGTCCGCGGTCAGCGTCTCGTAGCGCCACTGGTCGGTATGGGCATACCAGGCGCTGGTCGCGTTCATGTGCCGCGGCGGGCGGTTCCAGTCCAGTGCAAAGGCCAGCGGCTGCCAGCCGGTCTGCGGGCGCAGCTTTTCCTGCCCCACGTAATGCGCCCAGCCACCGCCCGACTGGCCGACGCAGCCGCACATCACCAGCATGTTGATGACGCCGCGATAGTTCATGTCCATGTGGAACCAGTGGTTCATCGCCGCGCCGATGATGATCATGGACTTGCCGCGGGTCTTTTCGGCGTTCGAGGCGAATTCGCGCGCGACATGGATGATCTTGTCGCGGGCCACCCCGGTGATGCGCTCGGCCCAGGCGGGGGTGCCGGGCATGTCGTCGTCATAGCTTGACGTGACCCAGCGCCCGCCCAGGCCCCGGTCAAGCCCGTAGTTGGCGCAGAACAGGTCAAAGACCGTCGCCACCTTGATCTCGCCCAGGGCGGTGCGGATCGTCCTGACCGGGATGTTGCGGGTCAGCACGTCGGGGTGGTCGGCGTCGGTGGCGAACTGGCCCACCGCGTCGCCGCCGAAATAGGGGAAATCGACGCAAGCGATCTCGTCATGGTCGCTGTCGAGAACCAGCGACATGCGCAGCGAGGTCTCGGCGCCCGCGGCCTTTTCTTCGAGGTTCCATTCCCCCGCTTCGCCCCAGCGATAGCCGATGGCACCGTTCGGCGCCACCAGCCCGCCCGAGCGGTCGTCGATGGCGACGGTTTTCCATTCGGGGTTGTTGCTTTCCCCCAGCTTGCCGTCCAGATCGTCGGCGCGCAGGAACCGGCCGGGCACCAGCCGCCCGTCCTGTTCGTCCAGTCGGACCAGCATCGGGAAATCGGAATATTTGCGGCAGTATTCCTCGAAATATTCGGCCTGCCGGTCCAAATGGAACTCGCGCAGGATGACGTGGCCAAAGGCCATCGCCAGCGCCGCGTCGGTGCCCTGCTTGGCGTTCAGCCACACGTCGCCGAACTTGGCCGCCTCGGAATAATCGGGGCAGATCACCGCCGACTTGGTGCCCTTGTAACGGACCTCGGTATAGAAATGCGCGTCCGGCGTGCGCGTCTGCGGCACGTTCGAGCCCCAGATCAGCAGATAGCCCGAGTTATACCAGTCGGCGCTTTCCGGCACGTCGGTCTGTTCGCCCCAGGTCATCGGCGAGGCCGGCGGCAGGTCGCAATACCAGTCATAAAACGACATGCAGACCCCGCCCATCAGCGACAGATAGCGCGAGCCGGCGGCGTAGCTGATCATCGACATCGCCGGGATCGGCGAAAAGCCGAACACCCGGTCGGGGCCGTAGGTGCGGGCGGTATAGGCGTTCGCCGCCGCCACGATCTCGGTCGCCTCGTCCCAGCTGGCGCGCACGAAACCGCCCTTGCCGCGGGTCTCGACATAGGATTGCCGCAGGATCGGGTCGGACTGGATCCGGGTCCAGGCCTGGATCGGGGTCATGGTCCGGCGCATCTCGCGCCACACCTTCATCAGCCGCCCGCGCACCAGCGGGTTCTTTACCCGGTTGGCCGAGTAGAGATACCAGCTGTAGGACGCGCCGCGCGCGCAGCCGCGCGGCTCGTGGTTGGGCAGGTCGGGGCGGGTGCGCGGATAATCGGTCTGCTGGGTTTCCCAGGTCACGATCCCCGACTTGACGTAGATTTTCCAGCTGCACGACCCGGTGCAGTTCACCCCGTGGGTCGAGCGCACGATCTTGTCGTGGCGCCAGCGGTTGCGATAGGTGTCCTCCCAGTCGCGGTTTTCGCGGGTCACCTGGCCGTGGCCGTCCGAGAAGGTCTCGACTTTCGAGGACCGCAGGAAGTTCAGTCTGTCCAGCAGATGGCTCATCTGGCTGTCCTTTCCTTATTGTGCAGGCTGGGCGAGGGCGCCGGGGATCGCACGGCCGCGCTCGATGTCATGAAGAAGCCCGCCCCGCCGCGTATAGGCGAGCCAGGTGATGCCCAGGCAGATCACGTAAAAGCCCAG
Organism: Paracoccus alkenifer; assembly: GCF_900108405.1. Taxonomy (GTDB): domain Bacteria; phylum Pseudomonadota; class Alphaproteobacteria; order Rhodobacterales; family Rhodobacteraceae; genus Paracoccus; species Paracoccus alkenifer. The sequence continues at coordinate 319,806 of NZ_FNXG01000004.1, read as the reverse complement.
AAACAGCCACAGCGCGCCGATCGGGCTGCCGGTCATGGCGATGGACGAGCCGTAAGCCTTGGGGATGAAAAAGCCGCCGTAAGCGCCGATGGCGCTGGAAAAGGCGGTGATCCCCGCCGATTCCATGGCGATCTGCCGGGCGCGCTCGGGCGCCGTCAGCTGCGGCATCAGGCGCGGAACCTCGTGGCCCATGATCACCGGGATCATCTGGAAGGTCGAGGCATTGCCGACCCCGGTAAAGAAGAACAGCGCCATGAAGCCCATGAAAAACGCCGCAAAGCTGCCCGCTTGCAGCGCCAGGATCACCGCCAGCACCGACGCGATCATGCCGACGAACACCCAGAATGTGACCCGCCCGCCGCCAAAGCGGTCGCTGATCCAGCCGGTGCCGGCGCGCGACAGCGCCCCCACCAGCGGCCCCAGGAACACGTATTGCAGCGCGTTCACCTGAGGAAAGGCGATCCTGGACAGCAGCGGGAAGCCCGCCGAATAGCCGATGAAGCTGCCGAAGGTGCCGATGTAAAGCACGCACATCACCCAGTTATGCGCGCGGCCAAAGATCACCGACTGCTGCGCAAAGCTGGCCTTGGCGTCGGCCACGTCGTTCATCCCCAGCCAGGCGGCGACCGTCGCGGCCAGGATGAAGGGCACCCAGACAAAGCCGGCGTTCTGGATCCACAGCTGGCCGCCGTCGCTCAGCGTCTGCGGCGCGCCGCCCATGGCGCCGAACACGCCCATGGTGATGACCACCGGCACCAGGAACTGCATGACGCTGACGCCCAGGTTGCCCAGCCCCGCGTTCAGCGCCAGCGCATGGCCCTTTTCCGCGCGGGGGAAGAAATAGCCGATATTCGCCATGGACGAGGCAAAATTGGCCCCGCCCAGCCCGCACAGCAGCGCCAGCGTCAGAAAGATGAAATAGGGGGTGTCGGGGTTCTGCACCGCATAGCCGATGCCGATCGCAGGCAGCAGCAGCGAGGCGGTGGACAGCGTGGTCCACAGCCGCCCGCCAAAGATCGGCACCACGAAGCTGTAAAAGATCCGCAGCGTGGCGCCAGACAGCGACGGCAGCGCCGCCAGCCAGAACAGCTGGTCGGGGGTAAAGGCGAAACCGATGGCGGGCAGCCGCGCCACCACCATCGACCATACCATCCAGACCGCGAACGCCAGCAGCAGCGCCGGGATCGAGATCCACAGGTTGCGCCGGGCGATGGCGCGGCCCTTTTCGGCCCAGAACTGCGGGTCTTCGGGGCGCCAGTCGTCCAGCACCCGCGGCATCACCGTGCGCTCGGGGTCGTGGATTTCCTGCATTTCGGGCAGGGCGGGCAGGCGGTCCAGCGCCCGGCCATGGGCCTTGCGCTCCATCGAGCGCACCGACAGGTGCATCCACGCCAGCGACACCGCCACGATCACGAACAGCATCGCAAAGCACGAGGTATAGATGCCGGTCAGGTCCAGCAGCGCCCCAAAGGCGATGGGCAGCACAAAGCCGCCAAGCCCGCCGATCATGCCGACCAGCCCGCCGACCGCGCCGACGTGGTTGGGGTAGTAGACCGGGATGTGCTTGAACACCGCCGCCTTGCCCAGGCTCATGAAGAAACCCAGCGCGAACAGGATGATGACAAAGGGCCACAGGCTCATCGAGGTCGCAAAGGCGACCGGGCCCTGCTTGGTCTGGATGGTGTAGGCCGTCGGCGGATAGGACAGCATGAACAAAAACAGCAGCGCAAAGCCAAAGGTCCAGTACATGACCGAGCGGGCGCCGAACTTGTCGGACAGATGCCCGCCATAGGCGCGAAACAGGCTGGCCGACAGGCTGAACGAGGCCGCCGCCATGCCGGCGGTGCGGACATCCACATCATAGACGTTGATCAGGTAATGCGGCAGCCACAGCGCCAGCGCCAGCGCCACGAAGGCGCCGAAGACAAAGAAATAATACAGCGAAAACCGCCACACTTGCAGGTTCTTGAGCGGCGCGAACTGTTCCGCGAACGAGGGCGCGCGGACGCCGGTGCGGCGCCGCTCGATCAGCTGCGGGTCGTCCTTGGCAAAGACGAAGAACACCACCCCCATCAGCGCCAGCCCGGCGGCCCAGACATAGGCCACGCCGTGCCAGCCAAAGGCGACCATGACAAACGGGGCCAGGAACTTGGTGACCGCGGCGCCGACATTTCCGGCGCCAAAGATGCCAAGCGCGGTGCCCTGCTGCGACGAATCATACCAGCGGCTGACATAGGCCACGCCGATGATGAACGAGCCGCCGGCAAGCCCGACGCCAAGCGCGGCCAGCAGATACATCGTATAGCTGTCGGCCAGCGTCAGCGCCCATGTCGCCAGCGCAGTCAGCAGCATCTGCGCCGAATAGACGATGCGCCCGCCGTATCTTTCCGTCCAGACGCCCAGAAAGATGCGGACCAGCGATCCGGTCAGGACCGGGGTGGCGACCAGCAGCCCGAACTGGGTGTCGTTCAGCCCCAGCTCGTCCTTGATGGCGACGCCGATGATGGAAAAGATCGTCCAGACTGCGAAACACGCGGTAAAGGCAATGGTGCTCAGCCCAAGCGCGCGGGCCTGGTCCGCACGAGGGGCTGGGGCTAGGGTCTGCATGGCAGTGGCCTCCGGAAAGAATGGGCCGACCCGGGGCAGGACGGTCCACCCGCTCTTTCGGCAAAAATTCCGCCCGGAACTTGATCTGAGTCATTGTTCGGCATAAAGCATAATGAAATAAATAGCTTACCGAAAATTTTCATGTCGCGGGACGGTAATCTAGCGAGGCCACGATGTCAGAAATCAATTCCGGGCCGGACAATAATCAATCGGCCCCACAGCGGCCCGGCGACGACAGATGGGCCGGCAACTGCCCCAGCGAAAGCGTTCAGGCGGTGCGGCAGCTGCATCTGTTCTCGCAGATGTCGGACGAAAATTTCGCGGCGCTGATGCGCGGCGCCTATGTGCAGAACTTTCCGCCGCAGGTCGATCTGCTGACCGAGGGCGAGCGCAGCGATTTCCTGCATGTGCTGATCTCGGGGTCGGTGGATTTGTTCGCGTCGTGGAACGGCAAGGATGCCTGCATGGCCACCATGCGCCCGGTCTCGACCTTTATCCTTGCCGCGACGATCAAGGATGCGGTCTATCTGATGTCGGCGCGGACGCTGGAAAAAAGCCGGATCGTCCTGATCCCCAGCCAGGACGTGCGCGCGGTGTTCAATGTCGACAACAACTTTGCGCGCGCCGTGGTGACCGAGCTGGCGCAGGGCTATCGCGCGGTCGTCAAGACGCAAAAGGATCTGCAACTGCGCAGCTCGCTGGAACGGCTGGCCAATTTCCTGTTGCGGCAGCAAAGACGCGCGGGCGGCGGCGCGGTTTTCGATCTGGACTTTGAAAAGCGCCGGCTGGCGTCGTTTCTGGGGATGACGCCCGAAAACCTCAGCCGGGCGTTCAAGGGGTTGCAGCCCTATGGGGTGTCGGTGGACGGGATGCAAATCACCATCGGCAACCAGCAGGATCTGGAACGTTTTGCCAAGCCCCATCCGCTGATCGACGATCCGTCCTCGTAGCTCTGCGGGGAAATGAAAAAAGGCGCCCCCTTGAGGGCGCCTTTGTCGATCCGTGGGGAGGAACGGATCAGAAGCGGAAGTTCACGCCAAGCTTGACCTGGTCCAGCTTGACCTTCTGGTCGACGATATCGACGGTGCCGAAGCGGGTGTGCGCATATTCGGCATAGCCCGACCAGTTTTCGTTGAAGCGGTGTTCGGCGCCGATCCCGAGGGTCGGACCTTTCACCGTTTCGGAGATGGTGGTTCCGTTCGCAAGCTCCAGCTTGCCGTGCGAATAGCCCAGCAGGCCGTAAGCCATGGTCTGGTCATTGAACGCATAACCGGCGCGGGCAAAGACCATGCCGAGATCTTTCAGGCGGGCTTCACCATCAGGACCATCTACGCCTGTAATGTCGTCCTTGTATTTGGTGAAGTTGTATTCGGCACCCAGACCGAACACGCCGTTGCCACGCTGCCAGTCATAACCGGCGCGCAGCGCACCGTTGGCGCCATCGGGGCGGGCGGAGAATCCGTCGCCAAGATCCAGCGTGTCGGTCTTACCGTAGTTCAGGTTCGCACCGACATAGCCGCCGGTCCAGGCAGCGATGATCGGGGCGGGGGTGACAACGACAGGCTCGACGTCGACGACGGGGGCGACATAGCCGCCAGCCAGCGCAGGAGCAGCGGCCAGCATGGCCAGCGAGGTCGCCAGTGCAGTTGTTCTGATCATTTTCATCATGTCCTCATTTCCGGGTCACGTTGGTGCAACATAGGTGGGAGCCTGCCGGTTCCCCTTCAATGAACCTGTCCGGAACATGTCCTGAACTGTTGCAAATATGCACCGTTCGTGCGGAAAACAAATTCAACCTGCCGGGAAATTTTCCTGCATCGACGGACGCTTGGATACAGTTTCGAACCATTCCGCCAGCTTTGGGTGGGTGCTGCGCCAGTCCTTGTCGGCAAAGCGGAAATCCAGATAGCCCAGCAGGCAGGCCACCGCGATGGCGCCGGCGTGGAATTCGGCCGAAAGCGCGTCGAACCAGCGGCCCTCAAGGTCGTCCAGCCCGGAATCCACCTTTTCCATCTGCCCGCGCGACCAGTCGTCCCAGCGCTTGTCCTCGGGGCGCAGGACGTTTTCATAGCGGTGCAGCAGCGCGGCTTCCAAGATCGAATCCGCCAGCGCCTCAAGCGTCAGGACGGTAAAGCGGCGGTCGTCCTGCGGATACAGCGTCTGCCCGGTGCGCCCCTGCGAATCGATCAGCGCCGAAATCACCCGGCTGTCGAAAACGGGGGTGTCGTCTTCCAGCAACAGGCAGGGCACCTTGCCGGTGGAATTGTGCTTGACGATGTTGGGGTCGCGTTTGACCGGCCAGGCGGCCGAGGCCAGTTTCTCGATTTCCACCCCCCGCTCGTGCGCGGCCACCATCGCCTTGCGCACAAACGGCGAGGCGGGGGAAAAGAAGATGCGAAGCGTCATGGATTCGTCCTTTTGCTGCGGCCGCCGGTGCGGCCTTTCACGGGTTTGTCGAAAACGGGAACGCGCAGGAAATCCTGTGGGTAAAGCTGCAATTGCAGGTGCAGGTGTTCCAGCGCAAAGGTGATGTGTTCGCGCATGATGGCGCTGGCGCGCTCGCCCTGACCCAGCGCCAGCGCATGGGCGATGCGGCGGTGGTCGTCGTGCGAGCGCTCGATCACGCGGAAATCGCGCCACATGATGACCCGGTCGGACGCCGCCGGCACGTTGTGCAGGCTTTGCACAAAGCTGGTGATCCACGGGTTGCCCGAAAGCTGCATCACCGTGGTGTGGAAATCGACGTTCATCTGCCGGTATTCGCCCAGCTTGTCGGGCAGCAGCTGCCCCGGTTCCAGCAGGCGGTCGCCCTCGGCGACCAGCCGGGCCAGATGCTGGTTCGCGGTCTCGGTCATGCGCCCGGCGGCCAGCCGGCAGGCCATCGCCTCTAGCTCGGCGCGCACGGCGAATGCGCCGGCCACCTCGTCAAAGGAAAACTCGCGCACCGCAAAGCCGCGGTTGCTTTCATAGGTGACCAGCCCGGTCTGGGCCAGCGTGGTCAGCGCCGCCCGCAGCGGCGTGCGCGAGATCCCCAGCGTATCGGCCAGCCGGTCCTGATGCAGCTTGTCGCCCGGCAGCAGCTCGCCGCTGAGAATCGCCTCTCGCAGCTTGCGCATCGCCAGTTCGGTGCTGGTGTGTGGCTCGGTCAAAAAAATGCGCCTCTCGCGGTGGTTTGGCAAGAAATGTATCCATACCCCGGGGTCTGCGCAAAAAATATTTTGCACTGCCGCCGATAATGTGTTCATTACATCGGCAACGACCACAGAGGGAACCCTCGATATGAACGGAATCGTGCTTGTCACCGGTGCGGCCGGTGGCATCGGAAGATCTGTCTGCACGCGACTGGCCGAGGACGGTTTCGCGGTGCTCGCGGCCGATCTGTCGCTTGCAGCCGCGCAAGAGGTGGTGGCGGGGCTGACCGGCGCCGGGCATCGGGCGGTGGCGCTGGACGTCTCCAGCGAAAGCGCCGTCGCCGGGCTGTTTGCAAAGGCCGAATCCGACGGCACGCCCATCGACCATGTGGTGGCCGCCGCGGGGATCCTGCTGTTCGCGCCGAACGGCGACCGCCCGCCGATCACCGACATCACGTTGGAGGAATGGGATCTGACCCAGCGGGTCAATTCCACCGGCACCTTCCTGCTGCTGCGCGAATATCTGCGCGGCGCGGCGCGGCGCACCATCGCGGACGGGCGGTTCGTGGGCTTTGCCTCGGTCGCGGCGCAGCTGGGGGGGTATCGTTCCAGCGCGGCCTATATCGCGTCGAAAGGCGCGGTGATGGCGCTGGTCAAGGCCGGTGCGCGCGAGGCCGCGGGTCTGGGCATCACCGTCAACGCGGTGGCGCCGGGGCTGATCGACGCGCCGATGCTGCGCCAGTCGCTGGCGCCCGAAAACGACGGCGCCATCGCCGCGAACATCCCGCTGAACCGCATCGGCACGCCGGGCGACGTGGCGGGGGCGGTATCGTTCCTGATGGGGCGCGACGCCGGCTATGTGACGGGCGCGGTGATCGACGTGAACGGCGGCTATCGGATGCAATAGGGGCGGCGACCGCGCCACGGGCGCCGGCTGCCGAAGGGGAGTATAGCGGAAATGCGTGCAATCAGTTGGCTGACTCGCGTGCTGGGGTTGATCGCCGGGGTGGCGGTGGGGCTGATGATGTTCCACGTCATGGCCGACGTGCTGGGCAAATACCTGCTGCACAAGCCGGTCCCCAGCACCGCCGAGGTGGTGGCGAACTACTACATGATCGCCTGCGTGTTCCTGTCCCTGGCCTGGATCGAGGCGCGCGGCTCGGCGATCTCGGTAGATCTGGTCTATGATCAGGTCGGCCCGGCCCTGCAGCGGCTGATGCGCAAATGCGGCCAGGTCTTCACGCTGCTGTTCTATGCCGGTTTCGGCTGGTTTTCCTGGGATGTGGCGATGCGCGCCTGGCGCGTGAACGAAACGGTGGACGGGCTGTGGCGCGTCACCACCTGGCCGGCCAAGTTCATGCTGCCGGTCGGCCTGGGCATCGCCTGCCTGATCCTGATCCTCAAAATCTTCAACCTCGACCGCTCCGGCAATGGCGGCGACCACGAATTCTCGCACGGGCTGTAAGTCATGGAACGGATCGAAATCGGTTTTCTGGGCATTGCCATCCTGCTGGGGCTGATCGGCATTCGCGTGCCGATCGGGGCGGCGATGGGCAGCACCGCCTTTGTCGGCATCTGGGCGATGATGGGGTGGAAGCCGGCGGTGGGCATCGTCAAGGCGGTCCCCTTTACCCTGATCGGCGACTGGAACCTGTCGGCCATCCCCATGTTCCTGCTGATGGGCTTTATCGCGGTCGAGGCGGGGCTGACCAAGGGGCTGTTCGGCGCGGCGCGGGTGCTGCTGACCTGGCTGCCCGGGGGGCTGGCATCCTCGACGGTGGTGGCCTCGGCGCTGTTTGCATCGGCCTCGGGGTCGTCGGTGGCGACCTCGGCGGCATTCGCGCGCATCGCCTCGCCTGAAATGTTGAAGGCGGGCTACAACAAGGGGCTGGCGACGGGCTGCGTCGCGGCCTCGGGGACGCTGGGGGCGCTGATCCCGCCGTCGGTGCTGATGATCGTGTTCGGCATCATCCTGAACACCCCGATCAACGCGCTGTTCGTCGCCGGCATCATTCCCGGCCTGCTGACCGCGGCGATGTTCATCGCGCTGATCACCGTGCGCGCGATTCTGGACCCGACGCTGGCCCCCGCGGTCAAGGTCGAGGTCACGCCCGAGGAAAAGCGCGCGCTGATCGCCGATGCCTGGCCGCTGCCGGTGCTGATCATCGGCGTGATGGGCGGCATCTTCGCCGGCATCGTCACCGCGACCGAGGCCGGCGCCGCCGGGGCGTTCCTGGCGCTGGTCCTTGCCGTGATGCGCCGCCGGATGAGCTTTTCCATCTTTCGCCGCTCGGTGATCGAAACCGCCGCCGCCACCGCCGAAATCTTTGTGGTGATGCTGGGGGCTGCGCTGTTTTCGCGCTTTGTCGGGCTGGCGACGATCCCGACCTGGATCATCGGCGCCTTTGACGGCTTCGAGACCTGGCAGGTCCTGCTGTTCATCTGCGTGCTTTACATCGTGATGGGGGCGTTCCTCGAATCCATCTCGATCATGCTGCTGACCCTGCCGGTGCTGGGGCCGCTGCTGATTGCCCATGACGTCAACCTGATCTGGTTCGGCATCATCGTGGTCAAGCTGCTGGAAATCGGGCTGGTGACACCACCGATGGGGATGAACGTGTTCGTCATTAAGTCGGCATTGGGCAATCAGGTCCGGCTGGGCGAGATCTTCCGCGGCGCCACCTGGTTCATCGTCATCGACATGGTGACGCTGGCGATCCTGCTGCTGTTCCCGATCATCACGCTGTGGCTGCCCGGTCTGATGCAGAGATAGCGCGGCGGCGGCCCCACGGCCGCCCCGCCACCCGATTCACCAATACCCAAGGGAGAGAGACCATGAGGAAATACCTGTTGTCCGCCGCCTCGCTGCTGGCCGTTGCCACCGTCGGACTGGGCGCCGCTGCCGACACCTATCAGGCATCCACCTGGCTGGAGCCCAGCCACATCCTGACCAAGGACGCCTATGTCCCCTATCTGGCGGACATCAAGGCCGCGACCGACGGCGCCGTCGATTTCGAGCTTTACACCTCGGGGGCGCTGGTGCCGGCGCAGACCACGCTGTCGGGCGTGGGCGACGGGGTGGCGCAGCTGGGGCTGGTCGCCGCGGCCTATACGCCGTCCGAGCTGCCGCTGTCGGGGATGATCAACGACCTGGCCTTTACCGCGACCGATTCGCTGGCGACCTCGCTGGCGCTGACCGAGATCGCGATGACCAATCAGCGGTTCATCGACGAATATGGCCAGCATGGCACCGTGGTGCTGGGCGCCTATTCGACGCCGACCTATCTGTTCGCCTGCATGTCCGACGTCACCAGCACCGAAAACATCCGCGGCAAGAAGATCCGCACCGCCGGCACGGCGCAGAACGAATGGATCAGCTCGCTGGGCGCGGTGCCGGTGTCCGTCCCCAGCACCGACATCTATTCGGGGCTTGAGCGGGGGTCGATCGACTGCACGATGGGCGATCCGACCAACCTGGAAAACGGACCCAAGTTCGGCGAGGTCACCCGCTCGCTGACCCTGCTGGATCAGGGCACCTCGCTGGGGATGACCTATGTCTATAACAAGGGCTTCTGGAACGACATCGGCCCCGAGGCGCGCCGCAAGATCCTGGACCTGACCGCCCGCGGGATCGCGCTGACCCAGATCAGCTACGAAGCCGCGGTGCAGGATTCGCTGGACAAGACCCGCGCCCGCGGCACCGCCTTTAACGAGCCGGACCAGAGCCTGGTCGACGCGCTGGCCGCGTTCCGCGCCAAGGTGATCGAGACCTATCCGCAGCGCACCCAATCCGACCGCGGCATCGCCGACCCGACCGACGTGGCACAGGAATACCTGACGCTTGAGGAAAAATGGCGCGGCCTGCTGGACGGGGTGGACCGCAACGACGTCGATGCGGTGGCCGCGCTGGTTGCGTCCGAGATCTATTCCAAGATCGACGAGAACAGCTACGGGCTGTGAGCCTTGGCGTGTCCGGGGCGCGCGCGCGCGGCGACCCCGCGCGCCCCGGACAGCACCCCACCCGGCAGCCGGGCGTGACGCGACACAAGCGCCCCCGGCGATGCTCGCCCCAATCTGGTTACGGAGTATGAACTTGAAAAAGTATTTGCTGTCCTTTGCCTCGATTGTTGCCTTTGCAACGGCAACGCAGGCCGACACCTATCTTGCCTCGACCTGGCTCGACCCGGGCCATATCCTGACCAAGGACGCCTATGTGCCGTATCTTGAGGACATCAAGACCGCGACCGGCGGCAAGGTGGACTTTGAGCTGCACACCTCGGCCTCGCTGCTGCCGCCGCTGACGACGCTTAGCGGCGTGGGTGACGGCGTGGCCCAGATCGGGCTGGTTGCGGCATCCTATACGCCGTCGGAACTGCCGCTGTCGGGGCTGATGAACGATCTGGCGTTTCTGGCGCGCGATCCGATGGCGATCTCGCTGGCGTTCACCGAGCTGCTGATGTTCGATCAGCGTTTCATCGACGAATACGCCCAGCACAACACCGTGGCCCTTGGCGGCTATTCGACCCCGATCTATCTGTTCGCCTGCATGAAGGATGTCGTCAGCGCCGAGGACGCGCGCGGCACGAAATTCCGCACCAACGGGCGCGCGCAGAACGAATTCGCCGGTGCGCTGGGCGGGGTGCCGGTGTCCGTGCCGATCAATGACGTCTATTCGGGGCTTGAGCGCGGCTCGCTTGACTGCGCGCTGATCGAATCGACGAATCTGGTGACCGGCCCCCGGCTGGGCGAGGTGATCCGCTCGGTCACGAAGATCGGTCTGGGAACCGGCATGGGCGTAAGCTACGTATACAACAAGGATTTCTGGAACGACATCGGCCCCGAGGCGCGCCGCCAGATCCTTGACGTGACGGCTCGCGGCATCGCGACCCAGCAGATCGGCTATGAAACCGCAGCCGACAAGGCGCTGGATCAGGCCGAGGCCACCGGCACCAAGGTCAACGAGCCGCAGCAGTCGCTGCTCGACACGCTGGAATCGTTCCGCCAGACCGTCGCGGCCACCTATCCCGAGTTCACGCAGACGACCTATAACGTCGCCGACCCCTCGGATATCGCCAAGCAATACCAAGAGCTTGAGCAGAAGTGGATCGACCTGCTGGCCGGTATCGACCGCTCTGACGTCGATGCCGTGGCCGAACTGATCCACGCCGAGATCTTTGCAAAGATCGACGAAAACAGCCACGCGCTGTGACCTGCAACAGGCCCGGGACGACGCTTTCGTCCCGGGCATCCCGACCCGGTTCCCCCGGGTCTGCCGCGCCGGGCGGAACGCGTTCGCAAGCTGAGGTAACTTTCAATGTCCATCGTGAAATCCGCCATCGTCACGGGCGCCGGTTCGGGTATCGGGCGGGCCATCGCCCGGCGGCTGGCCGAAGACGGCCATGCCGTGATCGTCGCCGACCGCTCGGCTGACGGCGCGGCCGAGACCGTGCGCCAGCTGACCGAGGCCGGGCTGTCCGCCCGCGCCGAGGTGCTGGACATCACCGACCCCGCCGCGACCCAGCGGCTGATCGACGGGGCGGAAAATCTGGCGGTGCTGGTCAACAACGCCGGCATCTTCAACACCCGCGATTTCGACGAGCTGACGCCGGATGATTTCCGCGTCATGTATGAGGTCAATCTGGTCGCCATGTTCACCCTGTGCCAGCAGGCGGCGCGGGTGCTGCCCGAGGGCGGGCGCATCGTGAACCTGGCCTCGCGCGCGGCGTTTGGTGCGCGCAACTATGCGCATTATGTGGCCTCCAAGGCCGGGGTGGCCGGATTCACCAAGGCGCTGGCGCTGGAACTAGCGGCCCGGCAGATCACCGTCAACGCGGTGGCGCCCGGCGTGATCGCCACCGACATGCTGCTGGAACGCGCCGAAGGGCTTGAAGGTCTGCGCGTCCAGCAACCCACCGGCAAGCTGGGTGCCCCCGAACATATCGCCCATGCCGTCGCATTCTTTGCCGACCCGCGCGCCGAATTCGTCACCGGACAGGTGCTGATCGTTGACGGCGGCCGCTCGGTCGGCGGCACCGCCGCTTTTTGAGGAGAGCAGGATGACACTGGAACCAACCACCCTTGCCGGCCGCACCGCCGTCGTCACCGGCGCGGGGCAGGGGATCGGCGCCGCGATTGCGCAGGCGCTGCTGGCCGCCGGCGCCCATGTGGTCGCCGTGGACCGCGAGGCGGACGGCATCACCGCGCTGGCCGCCAGCCCGAATGTGACCGCGGTGCAGGGCGATGTGACCGACCCGGCGCTGCCCGACCAGATCGGGGCGGCCATCGACGCGGCCGGCCTGTCGCTGGATATTCTGGTCAACAACGCCGGCGTTGCCCGCGGCGCCCATGCGCTGGACACCTCGGACGAGGATTTCACCCGCTATTACGAAATCAACGTGCTGGGGCTGTTCCGGCTGTCGCGCTGGGCGGTGGAACGGATGATGCGCAGCGGCGGCGGGGCGATCATCAACACCGCCTCGATCTTTGGGCTGATCGGGGCGCAGAATTCCTGCGGCTATTCGGCGTCAAAGGCGGCGGTGATCGGGCTGACCCGGCAGATGGCCAATGATTTCGGCCCGAACGGCATCCGCGTCAACGCGGTGGCGCCGGGGCTGATCGAAACGCCGCTGACGGCCGAGCGTATCCGCACCGAAGCCTGGCGCCGCCACCAGATGATCGACGGCGCACCCCTGCGCCGCGCCGGACTGCCCGAGGACGTGGCGCGGGCCGTGCGTTTCCTTGCCTCGGACGAAGCGTCCTTTGTCACCGGGCAGGTGCTGGCGGTGGATGGGGGCTGGGCGATGGGCCGCTATCCGCGAGAAGAGACGATCCATGCGCCGGCCTGACACACCCGAGCTGCCGGACAGCTGCGACCTGCTGGTGATCGGATCGGGGGCGGCCGGCATGGCCGCCGCCATCTCGGCCCGCCACCACGGGCTGAACCCGGTCATCATCGAGAAATCCGACCTGTTCGGCGGCTCGACCGCCGTGTCGGGCGGCGCGATCTGGGTGCCCTGCAACCCCATCGCCGCTGCCGCCGGCATGACCGACAGCCGCGATGCCGCGCGCCGCTATATCCAGGGCGAAACCGGCAACCTGTTCAACGCGGAACTGGTCGATGCGTTTCTGGACAAGGGCCCCGAGGCCATCGGGTTTTTCAACGACCAGACCGCGCTGAAGCTGTCGCATCGTGCGGTCTCGCCCGACTATCACCCCGATGCCGAGGGCGCGACCGAGGGCGGGCGGGCGCTGGATGCGCTGGACTATGACGGCCGCCGGCTGGGGGCCGAACTGGGCCGGATGCGCCCCCCTTTTCCCGATTTCACCATCCTTGGCGGGATGCCTCTGGGCCGTCCCGACATCTATCATTTCCTGCGCATGGGGCGTTCGGTGACATCGGCGCTTTATGCGACGAAAACCGTGGCGAAATACGCGTTGGACCGGGTGATGCGCGGCCGCAACACAAGGCTGGTGATGGGCGCCGCCGTGTCGGGCCGGCTGGCCGAGACGGTGTTTGCGCTGAACATTCCGCTTTGCACCGGGCATGAGCTGCTGGCGCTGATCCGCGACGACAGCGGCCGCGTGACGGGGGCCGAGGTCAACAGCCCCAAGGGCGTGCGCCGCATTACCGCCACCCACGGGGTGGTGCTGGCCGCCGGCGGCTATCCCCACGATGCCGCCCGCCGGCGCGAGACCTTTGACCACGTGAAACGCGGGCTGCCGCATTATTCCATGTCTCCGGTCGCGGGGACCGGCGGCGCCATCGCGGCGGCGCAGGCCATCGGGGCGGGGTTCGTCGAAAGCAACAGCAACGGCGGGTTCTGGACGCCGGTGTCGCTGCTGCCGAACCCGGACGGGACGAAACGGCCGTTCCCGCATCTGTTCCTTGACCGCGCCAAGCCGGGGGTGATCGCCGTCGATCATCACGGGCGGCGATTCGTCAACGAATCCGCCAGCTACCATGATTTCGTGCAGGGGCTGATTGCCCGGCTGCTGGCCGAGGGGCAGCGCTCGGGTTGGCTGATCGCGGATCACCGGGCGGTGCGCCGCTATGGCTTGGGCGCGGCGCACGCGTTCCCGGCGCGGATCGGCAAGCACATCGCCAGCGGCTATCTGAAACGCGCCGCGACACTGGCCGAGCTGGCCAGCCAGTGCGGCATCGACCCGCAGGGACTGGAACGCAGCGTCGCCAGTTTCAACGCGGCGGCGGCGCGGGGCGAAGACCCCGAGTTCGGCAAGGGCTCGACCACCTATCAGCGGTATCTGGGGGACGCGGAAAACGCCCCGAACCCCTGCCTGCGCCCGCTTGAAGGGCCGTTCTACGCCGTCGAGATCTTTCCGGGCGACATCGGCACCTCGATGGGGCTGGACGTGACCGGGCGGGGCGAGGTCAAGGACCGCAAGGGCCGGGTGATCGAGGGGCTTTACGCCTGCGGCAACGACATCAACTCGATCATGTCGGGGGCCTATCCGGGGCCGGGGATCACGCTGGGGCCGGCGCTGACATTCGGCTATGTCATCGGGCAGGTGGCGGCCGGCAAGGGCTGAGCGGCGTGCCAACAGCAAAAAGGCCCGGAGCGATCCTCCGGGCCTTTTTCGTGGCAAACGGGGTGGTCGGTTCAGGCGGCGGGCGCGCGTGGTGCCACGGCCTCGGGGTGGGCGGCAAGGAATGCCGGATGCGCCGCGCAGGCCCGCGCCACCGCGCTGATGCGGGGCAGGTGGTCAAAGCCCACGCCCCAGCGGCTGGCGTTGTAAAGCTGCGGAATCAGCGTGCAATCCGCCAGCCCCGGCCGGTCGCCGTGGCAGAAACGTCCGGTAAAGCCGGGGTGGTCCAGCAGCCGCTCGACCGCTGCCAGCCCGCGGCTGATATTGTCGCGGTTCCATTCGCTGCGGGCATCCGCGCCGGCCAGCGCCTCGATACGCGCCAGCACCGACAGGTTCGACACCGGGTGCACCTCGCAGGCGATGGCCAGTGCGATGGCGCGCACCCTTGCGCGGGCGGCAGCATCGGCCGGCAATAGCGCGGGGTCGGGGCGGGTTTCGTCCAGATAGGCAAGGATCGCCAGCGATTGCGTCAGCACCAGCCCGTCGATTTCCAGCGCGGGCACCAGCCCTTGCGGGTTCAGCGCCAGATGCGCCGGCGCCCGCTGGTCGCCCGCCACCAGATCGACCACCACCCGCTGATAAGCGACGGATTTCAGCGCCAGCGCGATCCGCACCCGATAGGCGGCGGACGACCGCCAATAGTCGTGCAGGACCACCCGCGCGCCCCCGGTTTCGGTCGCCGCCATGATCATTCCGCCGCCGGCACGACCCGACCCGCGCAGGGGCCAAAGCCGATGCGATAGCCCGGGCCGTCGGCATGGGCGTAAAGCCCGATCTCGTCGCCGTCCTCGATGAAGGTGCGGGCCTGTCCGTTCACCGTCACCGGGGTCTTGCCGCCCTGGGTCATTTCCAGCAGCGCGCCGGTCTGGTCGGGGGCGGGGCCGGAAATCGTGCCGGTGCCCAGCAGGTCGCCCACCCGCATCGGGCAGCCCGATTCGGTGTGATGCGCCAGTTGCTGCGCGCTGGACCAATACATCACGTTGTAATTGGTGCGGGCCATCTGCTGCCCGTTCATCGTCCAGCCGACGGTCAGGTCGTAAAACCCGGGGCGGGTTTCGTGCAGATAGGGCAGGATGTCGTTGTCGCGGGGCGCGCCTTGGCTGCGAAATGGTTCCAGCGCGTCGGTGGTCACGATCCATGCGCCGATGGTGGTCCCCAACGCCTTGGCCTGGAACGGACCCAGCGGCTGGTATTCCCACGCCTGGATGTCGCGCGCCGACCAGTCGTTCAGCAGCACATAGCCAAAGATCATCTGCTCGGCCTGCTCGACGCTGACCCGCTGGCCCATGGTGCTGTCGGCACCGACGATGGCGCCCAGTTCCAGTTCCAGATCCAGCCGACGGCAGGCGGTCCATTCGGGGCCGGATTCGCCGCGCACCTGCCCCATGGGACGGCGGATCGGCGTGCCGGTCACCACCACCGACGAGGCGCGGCCATTATAGCCGATGGGCATATGCGTCCACTGCGCCGGCAGCGCGTTTTCCGGGCCGCGAAACAGCACGCCCACGTTGAACGCGTGGTTCTTGGACGCATAGAAATCGGTGAATTCGGTCACCCGGATCGGCAGGTGCAGCGTGGCCTCGGCCATGGGAACCAGCGGCAGCGGTTCGGTCGCGGCTTCGGACAAAAGCTCGGTCAGCCGGGCGCGGGTGGCGGTCCAGACCTCGCGGCCGAGGGCGATGAAGTCATTCAGCTGGGGGCGCGAAAACGTGCCGCGCGCGTCGATCAGCCCGCTGCCTTCGCAGGCGGCCAGGTCCAGGATCATGTCGCCGATGGCGACCCCGCAGCGGCGCGCGCCGCCGTCCACGGAAAACACCCCGTAAGGCAGGTTCTGGATGGGAAATTCGCAGCCCGCCGCATTGGCGGATGCCACCCGGCTTTTCAGCGTCGCAGCCATGGTCGGTCCTCGCGTATGAAATGACCTCGGCGCCCGGGCGGGCGCAGAGGAAAAATGATGGGAAAGACGGGCGCTCAGCCCCGGCGCGCGGTCACTTGACGCCGGGGGTGCCGTCGAATTTCTTTTCGAGCTGGTTCCACACGTCGATGTATTCTTCCTGCATCGGGGCCTCTTTCGCGGCATACTCGGTCAGTTGCTGCGGAAAGCGGGTCTCGAACATGAAGGACATGGTGTTTTCGTATTTCTCGGGCTTGAGATCGGCGTTCGAGGCATTTTCGAACGCCTCGCGGTCCGGCCCGTGCGGCAGCATCATGTTGTGCAGGCTCATGCCGCCCGGCGCAAAACCTTGCGGTTTGGCGTCATACTGGCCGTAGATGTTGCCCATCAGCTCGGACATGATGTTCTTGTGATACCACGGCGGGCGGAAGGTGTTTTCCATCACCATCCAGCGTTCGCGGAACAGCACAAAGTCGATGTTCGCGGTCCCCGGCACCCCCGACGGCGCGGTCAGCACGGTAAAGATCGACGGGTCGGGATGGTCGAACAGGATCGCGCCGACCGGGCAATAGCTGCGCAGGTCGTATTTGAACGGCGCGTAGTTGCCGTGCCATGCCACCACGTCCAGCGGGGACTGGTCGATATTGGTGCGGTGGAACTGGCCGCACCATTTCACGGTGACGGTCGAGGGCACCTCGCGGTCCTCGAACGCGGCGACGGGGGCCTTGAAGTCGCGCGGGTTGGCCATGCAGTTGGCGCCGATCGGGCCGCGGCCGGGCAGCTCGAATTTCTGGCCGTAGTTTTCGCAGACGAAGCCGCGCGCCGGGCCCTCAAGCACCTCGACCCGATAGACGAGGCCGCGCGGGATGACGGCGATTTCCTTGGGCTCAAGGTCGATGATGCCCAGTTCGGTCGCAAAGCGCAGCCGGCCTTCTTGCGGCACGACCAGCAGCTCGCTGTCGGCCGAAAAGAAATAGTCGTCCACCATCGATTCGGTCACCAGATAGACATGGCTGGCCATGCCGACCTGCGTATTTACGTCGCCGGCCGTGGTGATCGTGCGCATCCCGGTGATCCAGGTCAGCGGCTCGGTCGAATGGGGGATCGGATCCCAGCGATACTGCCCCAGCGAGGTGATATCGGGCAGCACGTTCGGCGCCGATTTCCAGTAAGGCACGTCGATGCGGTCATAGCGGGCCGAGTGGCGGACCGACGGGCGGATGCGGTAGCACCAGGTCCGCTCGGGCGGGTTGGCGGTAAAGGCGGTGCCCGAAAGCTGTTCGCCGTAAAGCCCATAGTTGCATTTCTGGGGCGAGTTCATGCCCTGGGGCAGGGCGCCGGGCAGGGCCTCGGTTTCGAAATCATTGCCGAAACCCGGCATGTATCCTGCGACCGTGCCGGTGGTGACGCTGGCGCGCACCATGGATTTCGGCAGTTCATGGGTGGTCATGCTGGTTCCCCCGAAGCAGATCATTTCTGTTGCAACGATATGCCGTTGCGTCGGCAACGATGTCAAGGCCCGAGTGGGGGTGCTCGGTCCGCGGTTCAGGTTCCGGTGCCAGTGCCCCCCGGCCGGGGAAAGCTGGTGCCGTGGCCGGTTTCGGGGTGGGTGACGGCGGCGATGGCGCGGTCGAGCGCGGCGATGCCGCGGGTCAGGGCCTCGCGGTCATGGGGGGGCATCGCGTCCAGGATTTCCTGCGCGCGGGCCTCGACCTCGGCAAAGACGCGGGTGAACAGGGCCTCGCCCTCGGGGGTGATGCGATAGTCGCGCAGCCGCCGGTCCGACCCCAGCACCGCGCGGGTGATCAGCCCCTTGGCCTCAAGCCGGGTGGCGGCGCGGCTGACCTGCACCTTGTCCAGCGAGGTCCGCTGCGCCAGCTCAAGCGAATCGAGCTTGCCCGCGTCCTCAAGCAGGAACAGCAGCCGCCATTCCTCGCGCGACAGCCCGTGGGTGCGGCCATAGACGGCGACCAGCTGGCGCGAGAACGCCTCGGCCGTGACCGCGATCCGATACGGAAAAAAGGCTTCCAGTTTCATGCAATGGCCCCGTGACAGACAATCCGGCAAGATTTCAAACGCAACAATGTCATGCCGGTGATGCCGGAACCGATCCGCTGCCGTCAAGCTGCGCCAAGGTCGCGGGGTCCGGCGGGCGAAAGACGGCGGCTATTTGTATTCGATGATCCGGCTTTGCCGGGCGCGCAGCCGGTTGAGCCAGTAGCGCAGCGCGCCGTTTGCCTCGGCGAATTTGCCCAGCATGGAAAGACCGGCGGCCTGCGGCCCCATGCGCCGCGAAAGCCGCAGGAATTGCAGCGGATAGAGCAGCAAGAGCACCAGAAAGCCCCGGTCCACCAACGCCAGCAGCAGGATCGTCAGCGGCAGCGCAAACCCCCATACCAGTGCGCGCAGGGTTTCGCGGATGTAATGGCGTTCGGGGCCGCGCCCGTGCAGGGCGGCGCCTTCGGCAAAGGCGTGGCCGCCGCGGACTGCGCGCGACCAGAACTGCCCCAGCCGGTGCATCGTGGCGTCGTGCCGGGTCATGTCGCTGTCGATCCGCCAGATCTCGCCGCCGGCGCGGCGCAGCCGCAGGGCAAGCTCGGGTTCCTCGCCCGCGATCAGGCTGTCGCGATAGCCGCCCGCGGCGCTCAGCGCGGCAGAGCGCATCAGCACGTCGCCGCCGAACGGCGTGCCGGGGCCGGGCGGCGTGTTCCATTCGTCTTCGCACTGGCGGTTATAGATCGAGGCGTCGGGGAACCGTTCGCGCCGCCGCCCGGCGACCGCCACGACCTGCGGGTGGCTGTCCAGAAACCCGACGGCCTGCGCCAGCCAGCCCGGGACCAGTTCGCAATCGCCGTCGATGAACATGACCAGCGCCGGCGCGTCCGGCCCGGCCATCAGCCGCGCGAACCCCGCATTGCGCGCCCGCGCCGCCGTGAACGGCACCGAGGGGTCCAGCACCACCACATCCGCCCCCGCGCGGCGGGCGATGTCCAGGCTGTCGTCGGTCGAGCCGGAATCCACATAGACGATCGGCGCCGCCGCCTCGGACCCCAGCGAGGCAAGGCAGGCGGCCAGCCGCGGCCCCTCGTTGCGACCAATGACCACAGCGCCCGCACGACAGGCGGCGGGATCGGACAAAGATTGCGTAAAATCGGTCATATTGCCCCGGTTCTGGCCTGTTCGCGCTTTCGATCCTACTGTTCTCTCCTTATGAGGTGAAGTCGAAACGGGCGCGGGGCACGGGATGCGGGCAAGGCCGACTCAGAAAATCGAGGATTCCCAGCTGCCGGTCGCGCTGGCGCAGCCCGAGACCCGTCGCCACCTGACGGAAACCGAAATCTCGCTGAACTGGCAGCGCCTGCCCTCGGTGCAGGTGGACCGCAGCGTGCTGCGGGAACATCAGCTTTATTCGGAAAGCCAGCCGGACGGCGATCCCTCGGCCGCGTTTGACCTGCTGCGCACAGAACTGTTGCAGGCCGCGCATAACCACGGGCTGACCCGCATCGCCGTCACCAGCGCGCATCGGGGCGCCGGGGTGTCCCATGTCGCGGCCAACCTGGCCATCGCCATCGCGCGGCGCAAAAGCGCGCGGGTGGTGCTGGCGGACCTGGATCTGGCGCGTCCGGATCTGTCGGGGCGTTTCGGCATCCGCGCCCCCGGCCCGCTGGTGCCCGTGCTGATGGGCGAGGTCGCCCCGATGGTGCAGCCGCTGCGCGTGGCCGGCAATCTGGCGCTGGTGCTGAACGAACAGCGCAGCACCGCGCCGGCCAGCGTGCTGGGCGAACACAGCGCGCGCGAGGCACTGGACGAGATCGAGCGGATGCT
Organism: Paracoccus alkenifer; assembly: GCF_900108405.1. Taxonomy (GTDB): domain Bacteria; phylum Pseudomonadota; class Alphaproteobacteria; order Rhodobacterales; family Rhodobacteraceae; genus Paracoccus; species Paracoccus alkenifer. The sequence continues at coordinate 299,745 of NZ_FNXG01000004.1, read as the reverse complement.
GCAACCCGACATCATGCTGATCGACCTGCCGCCCCTGACCGAAGGCGATGCGGCGCTGTCGATCCTGCCGGCGATGGACGGTATCCTGCTGGTCGCGGACGGCACCAGGACCACCCGCGACGACCTGCAACGCTGCGAACGCGCGCTTGAAGGGAAATCCCGGCTGGTCGGGCTGGTGCTGAACCGGGCCGAAGACACCACGCGGCGCTGGTGGCGCCGCCCGAAACGGAACTGAGGCGATGCTGCATACGGTGCGAACCCCGGGCGATTTGCTGTCGGCGCTGTGGCGCGCGCGCTGGGTGGCCGGCGCGGTTCTGATCGTCGGATCGGCGGCCTCGGTGCAGATCGCGCTGATGCAGCCGCACAGCTACGAATCCTCGGCGCTGCTTCAGATCGACAACCTGCAATCGGTGAACCCGGAAAACGACGCGCGCACCAGCCTGGCCAGCTCGGCCTGGCTGGAACAGATCGAGGCGCGGCTGATGCGCCGCGACCATCTGTTGCAGATCATCCAGGACTACGGCCTGTTTGCCGACCTGTCGGCCACCGACAACGAAAAGGTCGCGCGGCTGCGAGAGATGCTGCAAATCCTGCCCGTCAGCCAGCGCGCGCCCGTCTATGGGGTCGAACCGGCGATGGGCCTGTTGCAGGTGATCGCGCGCGCCGAATCGGCGGATCTGGCGGCCACGCTGGCCAATGACCTGGCCGCCCAGCTGGTCCAGCTGAACGTCGAGATCGTCGAGCAGCGGGTGCAGGAAACCGCCGCGTTCTTCATCCACGAAGAAGATCGGCTACAGCAGCAGATTGCCCGGGTGGACGGCCGGATTTCCGACTATCGCCGCCGCAATTTCGACGTGTTGCCCACGGGGCTGCACAACCGGGCCGAAGAGCTGCTGCAACTTGGCGTTTCGATCCGGGACATCGACGCCGAACTGGTGGCGCTGCGGCGCAAGCAGGCGTCGGCGAGCGACCGCGGCTCGGCGCTGGAACGGCAGGCGGCGGCCGATCTGGAACGGCAGATCGCGGTTCTGGAAACCCAGCGCGAAGCCTTGCAGGCCCGCGTCACGCAGATCGAGGACACCGCCCGGCTAAGCGTGACCGCCGAGGCAGAGCTGGCCGCGCTTGACCGCGACCGCGAATCGCTGCGCGAGCAGCTGGCCGGCATCGCCAGCCGGCGCGTCGCCGCCGAAAGCCAGCAGCGGCGCGACAGCTCGATGGTGTCGGATTCCTTTACCTTGCTGGAACGGGCGGTGCCGCCGGATTATCCCACCTCGTCGCAGCGCAAAAAGGTCGCGCTGGCCGGCGGGGTGCTGTCGGTCATGGCGGCCATTGCGCTGGCGCTGCTGATGGAAATGCGCCGCCCCGTGATCCGCACGGCGGCGCAGATGGAACGGATCACCGGCTTGCGGCCGGTGATCGACCTGCCCGACACCGCGCCCCGGAAAACGCGGGGCTAGCTAGCAGCCGGTCCCGCGCAGCACCACCCGGACCGTCTGCATCAGCAGCGAGATATCGCCGCGCAGCGTCAGGCTGGCATCATAGGCGTCGTCGAACCGCGCCCGGTCGGCAAAGGCCGAATGGTGGCGCGCGCTGACCTGCCAGGGGCCGGTCAGGCCCGGCCGCAGCCGGTAATACGCGTTCGAGGGATACAGCTTTTGCTGGTCCAGCATCATCGGACGCGGGCCGACCAGGCTCATGTCGCCGGTCAGCACGTTCCAAAGCTGCGGCAGCTCATCCAGCGAGGTCTGGCGCAGGAACCGCCCCACAAGCGTGATGCGCGGATCGTGGGTCAGTTTCTGGCTGCGATCCCATTCCGCCCGTGCGGCGGGGTTGGCGGCCAAGTGGCTTTCCAGCAGCGTATCGGCATCCGGCACCATGGTGCGCAGTTTCCAGATACGGAATGCGGATCCGCCCTTTCCGACCCGAAGCTGAGAATAGAACGGGTTGTGCCGTTCGATGATCAGCGTCGCGAGGGCGATCAACCCTACGGTAAAGACGAGAATGGGCAATACCAGCAGGACGAGAGTTATGTCCAGCAGGCGCTTTCCCCCATAGCGATAGAGCGGCGCCGTGACATGTTCGGCGTTCGGGCCACTATCGACCCCGCCGATCCGTTCGATACTCATACTTGCCCCCAAAACATCAGGCGACTCTCCAAAGATATACACGGCTCACGCGGCGGGATTCGGCCGAGCCAGATACATATACTTTCAACCGTTTGCGCCCGGATGCACCGAGGCTCTACCGGAACGCGTCTGCACATTGGCAAGTTGTCGCTCGCGTTGCAATTTATACATAAAGGCAGTTGACTCGTTGCGGTTAAGGATTCTTAACACATGGTTAATGGGCTGGCTATACTGATTCGCTGGTTTCGTTACTTCCCGTAAAGGTTGTTCATAACGATGTGTTGAGTCGGGCTTGACCTCTGGTCTAGTCTGCGTGGTCAACGGGTGAGGTGCCCGCCGTGAGCAGCAGAGGCTGTGTTGATCGACGCATGAACTACAGACCGGATATCGACGGCCTGCGGGCGGTGGCCGTTCTGGCCGTTCTGGCCTTTCACTTTCAGGTGCCGGGCCTTGGCGGCGGCTTCGTCGGCGTCGACGTGTTCTTTGTCATCTCGGGCTATCTGATCGGCACGCTGCTGCTGGACGAGTTGGGGCGCAACGGGCGGGTGTCGCTGGCCCGGTTCTACCTGCGGCGCTTTCGGCGCATCGCGCCGGCGTGGATGGTGCTGTGCGCGGCGGTGATGGCGGCGGGCTATCTGCTGCTGCTGCCCCACGACCTGCGCGAACTGGGCAAGACCGTGGTCGCCACCACCCTTTTTGCCGCCAATATCCAGTTCTATCGCAGCGCCGGCTATTTCGACGGCGCGGCCGAGGAAAAGCCGCTGCTGCACATGTGGTCGCTGGCGGTCGAGGAACAGTTCTATCTGGTCCTGCCGCTGCTGCTGGTGCTGCTGTGGCGCTGGCGAAAGGTCGGGCCGGGGCTGGTGCTGGTGTCGGCGGCCTCGCTTGTCGCCTGCGTCGCGATGACGCGGCACGACCACCCGGCCGCGTTCTTTCTGCTGCCCTTTCGGGGGTGGGAGCTGCTGACCGGGGTGCTGCTGGCGCGCGGCCGTGTGGCGCTGACCGGGGGCGCCGCGCATCTGGCCGCCTGGGCCGGTGCCGCGCTGATCGGGGGCAGCGTGGTGCTGACGCCCGCGGGGGCGGGGTTTCCCGGCGTGCTCGCGGTGTTTCCGGTGGCGGGGGCGGCGCTGCTGATCGCCTCGGGCGGGGCGGATACGCCGGTGCGCCGGCTGCTGACCGCACGGGTGATGGTGGCGGTGGGGCTGATATCTTATTCGCTTTATCTGTGGCACTGGCCGCTGATCGCCTTTGGCGGGTTGATCTGGGGCGACGAGCCGCCGCCGGGGCTGCGGCCGGCGCTGGCGGTGGCCTCGTTCCTGCTGGCGTTTCTGTCGTGGCGCTGGGTCGAGCAGCCGCTGCGCAATTCGACCCTGGTGCCGGCGCGTTGGCTGATGGGGGGCGTGGCGGGCGGCAGCGCGGCGCTGATCGCGCTGGGGATGCTGCCGTTCCTGACCGCCGGGCTGCCGGCGCGCTGGTCGCCGGTGGTGCTGCAATACGCCAGCGCCTCGCAGGATTTCATCCAGGACTGGAGCCGCTGTTCAACCGCCTCGACCGGCCCGCTGGCGGGGGTCGAGGTCTGCGCGCTGGGCCCCGACGGCCCGCCCGAGCTGCTGGTCTGGGGCGATTCCCACGGCCGCGCGATGAAAGAGGGGCTGGATCTCGCCGCGGCCGAGGCCGGCGTGCCCGCGCTGCTGATCTGGCGGGCGGGCTGCCCGCCGCTGTTCGGCGTCTCGAAACAGGAAACCGCCGCGACCCGCGCGCAGGACGCCGCCTGCCGTGCGGCCAATGATCGCATCATGCAGGCGCTGCCGCAGTTCCCCCGCCGCATTTTGCTTGTCGCGCGGTGGAGTTATTACGCCGAGGGCGCCGGGGCGGGCCGCGACCGGGTGAACCGCATCACGCTGGCGGATGACGCGGGCTCGGCCGACCCCTATGTGACCGCTGTCGCGCGGACGCTCGATCTGCTTGCCGCCGCGGGGAAAGAGGTTCACGTCATGCGCCAGCTGCCCGAGATTCAGGACTACGCCTCGGCGGTGGTCGCGCGCCGGCTGGCCCGCGGGGGCGATGTCGCGCCCCGGATGATCGAGACCCCGCGCCCCCTTGCCGAGGCCCGCGCCGCCCGCGCCCACGCGCCCTTTGACGCCGCCGCCGCTGCGGGCGCGGTGGGGGTGATCGACGGCTGGCCCCGGCTGTGCGACGCGGAAAGCTGTGGCGCGTTGCAGGGCGGCGAGGTGGTCTATTTCGACAACAACCATGTGACCAACCACGGCGCCATGATGCTGCGCGACCTGTTCGCGCCGCTGCTGTCGCGCGCCGCGCGTGCAGGCTCATGAGCTGGCGCCCGGGGTTCTCGCCCGATGTGGTGGTGATCGGGGCCGGCATGGGCGGCGGGCTGACCGGCCGCGCGCTGGCCGAGGCCGGGCTGTCGGTGCTGTTTCTGGAACGCGGCCCGACCCCTCCGCGCCGGGCGGTCAACCCGTTGGCGACGGAACTCACCGACCCCTATGCGCGCGAACTGCTGGGCTGCTGGCCCGTCCCCACCCGCGCGCATGTGGGCGGGGTTCCCAGCCTGCCGCCGCCGACTCAGGGGGTGGGGCCGGGGGGCACGTCGGCGTTCTATGCCGGGGCGATGGAACGCCCGGCGCGCCGCGATCTGGAAACCGTGGCGGCGATGGCGCATCCCACCGGCGGCTGGCCCGTCGGCTATGACGAATTCGCGCCGTGGTTCGACCGCGCGCAGGAAATGCTGCATCTGAACGGCACCGCTGACCCGCTGGGCGATGCGGGCGCGCCGCCGCTGCCCGCCCCTCCGCCGCTGTCCCCCGCGCATGAGGCCCATGCCGCACGGCTGCGCGGTCGCGGCCTGCATCCCTATCGCACGCCGCTGGCCATCCGCCATCTGCCGGGCTGTCGGGAATGTATCGGCCACCGCTGCCCGATGCCCTGCAAGATGGACGGCCGTTCCGCCGGGGTCGAGCCGGCGCTGGCCACCGGCAGGGCCGAGATGTGGGACCGCGCGGTGGTGCGCCGCCTGCTGGGACAGGGCCGCCGGGTCGAGGGCGTCGAGGTCGAAATCGACGGCCGCCTGCGCGTCATCCGTGCGCCGGTGGTGGTCCTGGCGGCGGGGGCGCTGTCCTCGCCGCGGCTGCTGCTGGCCTCGGCCAGCGAATCATGGCCGCAGGGCTGCGCCAATGCCAGCGGGCTGGTCGGGCGGGGGCTGATGTTCCACCTTAACGAGCTGTTCGCCCTGTGGCCGCCGCGCGGCCTGTCGCGGCTAGGCCCGCGCAAGGTGTTTTCGCTGCGCGATTTTTATGACGGCGACGCTGCCAGACCCGAGCGCTGGGGGCTGGTGCAGGGGCTGGGGGTCACCGCGGAATACGGGTTCATCCTTGCGGCGCTGCGCGCGAGGCTGGAAAGCTCGGTGCTGCGCCGGGTGCCGGGGCTGCGCGCGGCGATGGGGTTGCCGGCGGCGCTGGCCGCAAGGCTGCTGGGCAGCGCCGATCTTTATGCGGCGATGGTCGAGGATCTGCCCGTCGATGACAACCGCGTCGGCCTTGATCCCGACAATCCCGACGATCTGGTGTTCTGGTATGATCTGCCGCCCGAGTTGCTGGCCCGCCGCCGCCGGCTGCGCCGCCAGCTGTCGCGGCGCTTCGGGCGCGGGCGGATCCTGTTTCTCAACCACAAACCCGAGATCAATTACAGCCACGCCTGCGGCACGCTGCGGTTTTCCGACGACCCGGCGCGGGGCGTGCTGGACCGCGACTGCCGGGCGCATGACCTGGATAATCTCTATGTGACGGATGCTTCGTTCATGCCGACGGCGACCGGGGTGAACCCCAGCCTGACCATCGCGGCCAACGCGCTGCGCGTGGCCTCGGTCATCGCCGCCCGCCACGCTGTCGGACATGAGGCGGCGCGATGACCGCCGCGCTGCCGGGTCCGGCCACGATACCCTGCACCGACGCAGAAACCGGCTTGTGCCCCGTGGTGGTGGTGACGGGGGCCAGCGCCGGGCTGGGCCAGTTCCTGTCGGTGGCCCTGGCCCGCCGGGGCTGCCGCGTGGCCGGGCTGGCCCGCAGCCGCACCGAGCTGGAACAGACCGCCGCGCTGTGCCCGCCCGAGCATTTCCTGCCGGTCGTCGCCGATGTCGCGGACCAGCAGGCCGTCAACCGCGCCTTTCAGCGTATCGAGGCCGAGCTGGGCCCGGTGGGCATTCTCATTGCCGGCGCGGCGATCTATCCCCGCCACGACGTGCTGACCCAGCCGAATGCGCCGGTCCAGCAGGTGCTGGCGGTCAATCTGGTCGGGCAGTTGAATTGCGCCATGGCGGCGCTGGCGCAGATGGTTCCCCAAGGAAAGGGCCGCATCGTGATGGTCGGAAGCTTTGCTGGCGATGCGCCCTTGCCGGGCAGCCTGGGCTATTCGGTGTCAAAGGCCGGGGGGCGGGCACTGGCGCGGGCGCTGGCTGCGGAAACCTCGGCCCGGCTGCCCGAGATCGTGATCAGCGAATGGATGCCTCCGGTTCTGGCAACGCGGATGGGCCATGCCGGCGGGGTGGCGCCCGCGATCGCGGCAGAGTGGTGCGCCGAGCTGGCGATGGACTGCGACCCGGCGCTGCACGGCATGGTCTTTTCCGGCCCGGTCGAGCACCGCCCGCCGCCGGGCCTGCGCCAGCGCCTGCGCCGCCTGCTGACCCTGCGCCGGCCGACACCGCTGCGCCGGCTGGATGGTGGGGGCAGGTCATGACGCAAAACGCAGCCCCCGGACCCGAGGGCCACAATCCCGGCCCGCCCGCAGATTCCGGGCCGCGCCCTTGGCGCGGGTTGGCGCGCCTGTTGCAGGGCGACGGGCTGGGACGCCGCGCATTGCGCGGGTCGCTGTGGACCATCGTGGGCTTTGGCGGCTCGCAGGGGCTGCGGCTGGCGTCGAACCTGATCCTGACCCGGCTGCTGTTTCCCGAGGTGTTCGGCCTGATGGCGCTGATCATGGTGGTGATCCAGGGGCTGAACAATTTTTCGGACGTGGGCGTCGGCCCGGCGATCATGCAAAGCCGCCGCGGAGACGACCCCGATTTCCTTAATACCGCCTTTACCATGCAGGCGGTGCGGGGGCTGGTGCTGTGGCTGGCCTGCATCGTGCTGGCCGTGCCGATCGCGCATTTCTACGACACGCCCGAGCTGGCGTGGTATCTGCCGGTCGCGGGGTTCATCTCGGTCATCAACGGCCTGCTGACCACCCGAATGGAACAGGCCAACCGCCACCTGCAACTGGGGCTGCTGACCCGGATCGAGCTGACATCAAGCGTGATTTCCATCGTGCTGACGGTCCTGCTGGCGGCGGTGATGCGGTCGGCCTGGGCGCTGGTGATCGGCATGGTCGTGGGCACCGCCATCCACTGGCTGCTGGCCGAGACCATGCTGCCGGGCAACCGCAACCGCTTTCGCTGGGACCGCAGCGCCGTGGCCGAGCTGATGAGCTTTGGCAAATGGATTTTCCCCAGCACCATCGTGGGCTTTGGCATCGCGCAGGGCGACCGCGCGATCCTGGGGAAATACCTGACTCTGGACGAGCTGGGGATCTACAACATCGCGTTTTTCCTGGCCAGCTTTCCCCTGCTGCTGGCAATCTCGGTGATCTGGAAGCTGATGATCCCGGTCTATCGCGAGCATCATCAGGATGCCTCGGCCACGCTGACGCATCGGCTGCGGCGCATTCACTGGGGCCTGACCGGAGGGTTTCTTGCGGTGTTGGTGGTGATGGCGGCGCTGGGGCCGTGGATCGTGTCGCTGCTATACGATCCGCGCTACGAATCGGCCGGGATGATGCTGCCGATGATCGCCTGCGCCACCATCCCGCAGATCGTGATGCTCAGCTACGATCAGGCGGCGCTGGCCAACGGCGACAGCAAGCGGTTTCTGGTGGTGACCACGATCCGGGCGACGCTGTTCTTGTCGTTCTACTGGATCGGAGTCCATTTCGCCGGGCTGCCGGGGGCGCTGGCCGGGCAGGCGCTGGCGGCGATGCTGGCCTATCCGGCGATAGTGTGGATCGCGCGGCGTTACCGGGTCTGGGATCCGGTCCATGACCTGACCTTTTTTACCGCGGGGGCCGTGGCGGCGCTGCTGATCCTTGTGGTGTGGGCGGCATAGGCGGCGCGGCGCGGCTTGAGCGGATGGATCGCGGCCGGTGCAAAGCCCGGCCCACGCGCGGCCGCGGCCGGATTTCCGCCGCCGCAGTCTCGCCGTCGGACATATTGACCGTTATGGTGGTGTCTTTGTAACGCAGCCTTGTCATCCGGGCCTGACTGTTCCCGACCCGTGCGTCTGCCCCTTTCCGGCCCGGTTGCGCGGCCAGCCCATCGCCCGGGTCGCGGCCCGGAACAAGGAACCACCTGCAAGTGCCCAGCAGTCCCGTTGCTCTTATTGCCCTGGCCCTGTGGTTGCCGCTGACATTCGTGCTGTTCGCCCGGCTGAGTCCGCAAAGGGCGCTGCTGGTTTCGGTTCTGGGCGGCTATCTGTTCCTGCCGCCGCTGGTCGCCTTTGACGTGCCGTTGATGCCGGTGCTGGACAAGCTGGCGATCCCGGCCATCGGCGCCTATCTGGCCGCCTGGATGATCCGGGGCGAACGCGCGCCGCTGTTCGGCGCCGGTCCATGGGCCGGGTTGTGCGTCGCGCTGATCCTGGCGGGGGGGTTCGGAACCGCGCTGACCAATTCTGACCCTCGTTTTGTCGGCGGAGGTCTGGTGCTGCCCGGCCTGACCCTGCGCGACGGGGTGTCGATGCTGATCAACATCATGCCGCCGCTGCTGATCTGGGCGCTGGGGGTCCGCTATGTGCGCAGCGCCCGCGACCTGCGCGAGGTGCTGGGGGTGCTGGTCGCCGCGATGCTGATTTACTCGGTGCCGATGCTGATCGAGGTGCGCCTGTCGCCGCAGATGAACGTCTGGGTCTATGGGTTTTTCCAGCACAGCTTCGAGCAGATGATGCGGTCCGGCGGGTTTCGCCCGATCGTGTTTCTCGAACACGGGATCTGGGTGGCGCTGATGACCTATATGGGGGCACATGCCGCGGCGATGCTGACCCGGCTGTCCCCGCCCGAATCACGGGGGCGGATGCTGGGCGTGCTGCTGTATCTGCTGGTGATGGTGGTGCTGTGCCGCACGCTGGCCGCATGGCTTTACATGGGGGTCTTCATCCCGCTGATCCTGATGGCGCCGTCCCGGCTGATCGGCCGGGCGGCCGCGCTGATGGCGGTGGCGGTGGTCTGCTATCCGCTGCTGCGGCTTTACGGCCTGGTGCCGATCGACTGGATGCTGGACATGGCCGGCAAGGTCAGCGCCGAGCGGGCCTTTTCGCTGAAATACCGCTTCGACAACGAATGGGTGCTGTTGCAGCATGTCCAGATCCGGCCCTTTTTCGGCTGGGGGGAATGGAACCGCAACCATGTCTTCGACATCGACGGAACCATCCTCACGGTCACCGACGGCGAATGGATCGTGGTGATGAGCGCGCGCGGAATCGTCGGGTTCGTCGGGCGTTTCGGGCTGCTGGCGGTGGCGGTGCTGCGGGGTGTGCAGGTCGCGCGGCGGATGACGGGGCAGGGCGGCGCCGGACAGGCGCCCCTGCTGCTGACCGGGGCGGCGCTGATGCTGTCCATCAACATGGTCGACCTGATCCCGAATGCCACCATGACCCCGCTGACCTGGCTGCTGGCGGGCGCGCTGACGGGCGCCGCGCGTTTCAGCAAGGCGCCGTCAACCGAGGAACGACTTGAAGATGACGCAGCGCCGGATCATGATTCCGGACCGGATTCGCGCCCCCAGCGGACGCTGATCTGACCGGACAGGGTGAAAACTGTATAAAGGGACAGGGTTATTGTTCCAATTGCCTGCTGTATATGCGCGGGTGGATCGGTCTAACTATGGTTGTGTTTTATAAGGGGCGATTCACGCATGGGTATGCATGACAGGTCCGGTTCGGGTGACATCGCGATTGTCGGCATGGCGGCGCATCTGCCGGGGGCCGGCTCGATCGCCGAATATTGGGACAATCTGCGCGGCGGCGTCGAATCGATCCGCGAGCTGACCGAGGCCGAGTTGCGCGAGGCCGGCGAAAGCCCGGCCCGGATGCGCCAGCCCAATTACGTTCCCTTTGCCGCGACGCTGGACCGTTTCGACCATTTCGACGCCGAGTTCTTTGGCCTGTCGCCGAAAGAGGCGGCGATCATGGACCCCCAGCATCGCCAGTTCCTTGAAACCGCGTGGGAGGCGATGGAGAACGCCGGCCACACCCCCGAAGGTCTGGGCCGCCCCATCGGGGTCTTTGCCGGCTGCGGCATGGGCAGCTATTTCTATTTCAACGTCTGTTCGCAGGACGAGTTGGTGCGCTCGACCGGCATGTTCCTGCTGCGCCATACCGGCAACGACAAGGATTTCCTGTCCACGCGGGTCAGCCATATCCTCGATCTGACCGGGCCGGGAATTTCGGTGCAGACGGCGTGCTCGACCTCGCTGGTGGCGATCCACATGGCCTGCCAGTCGATCCGGCGCGGCGAATGCGCCATGGCGCTGGCCGGCGGCGTCACCATCGAGCTGCCTCACGGCCGCGGCTATCTGTATCAGGATGGTGAGGTTCTGTCCCCCGACGGGCATTGCCACGCATTCGACCACCGCGGGCAGGGAACCGTGTTCGGGTCGGGCGCGGGCTGTCTGGTGCTGCGCCCGCTGGCCGATGCGCTGGCCGAGGGCGACCATATCTGGGCCGTGATCCGCGGCAGCGCCATCAACAACGACGGCGCGGCCAAGGCCGGCTATCTGGCGCCCTCGGTCGACGGGCAGGCGGCGGCGGTGGCGGCGGCCTATCGCGCGGCCGGCGTCAGCGCCGACAGCATCGGCTATATCGAATGCCACGGCACCGGCACCTATCTGGGCGACCCGATCGAGATCGCCGCCCTGACCGAGGCTTTCGCCGAAACCGGCTCGGACGCCGCGCGCTGTCTGGTGGGCAGCGTCAAGACCAACATCGGCCATCTGGACACCGCCGCGGGCGTCGCCAGCATCATCAAGGCGTCGCTGGCGCTGCATCACGCGGAAATTCCGCCCTCACTGGGGTATGAGGCGCCGAACCCCTCGATCGACTTTGAACATTCGCCGTTTGCGGTCTGCGACCGGCTGACCCCGTTCCCGCAGCAGGGCGGGGCACCACGGCGGGCGGGGGTGAACAGCCTTGGCGTCGGCGGCACCAACGCGCATGTGGTGCTTGAGGAAGCGCCCGCCCGCGCGCCGTCCGAAGAAGCGGATTTTCCGTTCCAGCCGCTGGTCGTGTCCGCCCGCAGCAAGGCGGCGCTGGATCAGGCCACGGCGCGGCTGGCCGCGCATCTGCGCGCCCATCCCGAACAGCCGCTGGCCGATGTCGCCTTTACCCTGATGCAGGGGCGGCGGCAGTTCGACCATCGCCGCATCGTCGTGGCCTCGGATCACGAAACCGCCGCCGCGCGGCTGGAATCGGGCGACCAGCGGCAGGTGTTCACCCACCAGCATCTGGGCGACCGCCCCGAGGTCGTGTTCATGTTCCCCGGCGGCGGCGCGCAATATGCGCAGATGGCGCGCGGGCTTTACGATACTGAACCCGAGTTCCGCGAGTGGATGGACAAGGGCCTGTCGTATCTGGCCCCAAAGCTGGACTATGACCCTCGCACCGTGTGGTTGCCCGAGCCGGGGCAGGAAGCCGCGGCCGAGACCGCGCTGACCAAGCCCTCGGTCCAGCTGCCGCTGATCGCGATCACCGAATACGCGCTGGCAAAGCTGTGGATGGGCTGGGGGGTGCAGCCCTCGGCGCTGATCGGGCATTCGATGGGCGAAAACGTCGCCGCCTGCATCGCCGGGGTGATGTCGTTTGAGGACTGCATCGGGCTGGTGCACCGCCGCGGGCAGTTGTTCGACAGCGTGCCACCGGGGGGGATGCTGTCGGTGCCGCTGTCGGTCGATGCGGTAAGGCCGTATCTGAGCGACGATCTCGACATCGCCTCGGTCAACGCGCCCGAGTTGTGCGTGATTTCCGGCCCCGACGCGGCGCTGGACGCGCTGGCGGCGCGGCTGGCGGCGGATGAGATCACCCCCCAGCGCATCCGCATCGACATTGCCGCACATTCCCGGATGCTCAAGCCGATCCTGGCCGATTTCGGCGCGCATCTGCGCGGGATGAAGCTGTCGGCGCCGAAGCTACCGGTGATTTCCAACCGTACCGGCGAGGAACTGACCGCCGAACAGGCCACCGACCCGGAATACTGGGTCGCGCATCTGCGCAACACCGTGCATTTCGCCGACGGCATGGCGCAGCTGAGCCGCGACAAGGGGCGGGTTTATCTTGAGGTCGGGCCGGGGCGGACGCTGGCCTCGCTGGCTGTTGCCAACGGGGTGCCGGCGAACCAGTCGCTGGCGACGCTGCGCCACCCCGACCATCAGGTCGCCGACGACGAATGGTTCATCGCCACGCTGACCAGGCTGTGGGCGCTGGGGGTGGCGGTGGACTGGCCGCAGTTCTGGGGCGACGTGCCCCGCCAACGGGTGGTGCTGCCGACCTATCCGTTCCAGCGGCAGCGCTATTTCATCGACCGCGCGGCAACGGTCGCCCGCGACGATTCCGCCCGTTTCCCCGAACGGGTGGACGATGTGGCCGACTGGGGGTGGGAGCCTTACTGGCTGCGCCGCAGCGCCGAGATCGCGGTGGACGCGCTGGATCGTGCGGAAAAACGCTGCTGGCTGTTCCTGTCGGACGGGCAGGGCTTGGGCGCCGCGGTGGCCGCGCCCCTGCGCGCCGCCGGGCACCGGGTAATCGAGGTCTTGGCCGGTGACAGCTTTGCCCGGCTGGATCAGGACCGCTACTGCATTTCCGCCGAGCGCGGGCGCGACGATTACGACCTGCTGCTGGGCGATCTGGTGGCGCAGGGGCTGGCCCCCGACCGGATCGCGCATTTCTGGCTGGCCGCGGATGACGGGTTCCGCCCGGGGTCCAGCCTGTTCCACCGCAATCTGGAACAGGGGTTCTACAGCCTGACCTTTCTCGCGCAGGCGATGGACGAGGCCGGGCTGCCCACGCCCTGGCACCTGACCGCGATCACCAGCGGCGCCGCGGCGCTGCCCCTGCGCGGGGGTGTGGGCGGCGCGGCCGGAGCCTCCGGCGGGGATATTTCGGGACAGAAGATCGAGCGCCTTGCCCACCCCGAGAAAGCCGCGATTGCCGGGCCTCTGGGGGTGATCCCGCGTGAATTTGCGGGCGCGAGCTGTTCCAGCCTGGACATCGACCCCGCGATGTCGCCGGCCGACACTGCCGCCGAGGTTCTGGCCGAGCTGCTGGCCCCGCCCGGTCGCCGCACCGCCGCCCTGCGTGCGGGCGTCCGCTATGCGCGTGACTGGCGGCCTCGGGCGTTGCCAGCGGCTGAGGGTGCGGCGCTGCCGCGGGGCGCGGTCTGCCTGATTACCGGCGCCTTCGGGGGCATCGGCCTGACCGTGGCGCGGAGGCTGTGGCGCGACCATGGCGCGCGGCTGGTGCTGCTGGGCCGCAGCGCCCTGCCCGAGCGTGGCGAGTGGCCGGGGCTGATCCGGCAGGCCCCGCCCGGTGATGCTCTGGCGGCGAGGCTGCGCGCGGTCGAGGCGCTGGAGGCCGAGGGCGCCGAGGTGCTGACCCTTGCCGCCGACATCTGCAACGTCGAAGAGGTCGAGGCCGCGCGCGCCGCCGCCGAGGCTCGTTTCGGCCGGGTTGATGCGGTGATCCATGCCGCCGGTGTGGTGGATGACGCGCCGATCCTGACCAAAACGCCTGAATCCATCGGGCAGGTTCTGGCCCCCAAGCTGCATGGCACCATGGTGCTGGACAGCGTGTTCCCCGACGGCTCGGTCGGGTTGATCGGGGTGTTTTCGTCGTCCTCGACGGTGACGACGCCGCCGGGGCAGCTGGATTATGTCGCGGCCAACAGCTTTCTGAACGCCTGGGCGGAATCGCGCGCGGGCGGGGCCACGCGGGTGCTGGCGATCAACTGGGGGATCTGGGCCGATGTCGGCATGGCTGCTGCGGCGCTGGCGCCGCCTGCACCTGCCGCGCCCACGCCGATCGCCCAGCCCCTGCTGGCCGAGGCCGGGTTCGACCCCGACGGGCGTCGGCTGTTTTCGGGTGCGCTGGATCACGGCGACTGGATCATCGACGGGCACCGGCTTGCGTCGGGTCAGGCGCTGCTGCCCGGCACCGGCTATCTGGAACTGCTGGCCGAGGCGCTGGCCGAGGTCGAGGCCCCGGGGCCCCTGCGCATCACCGACCTGACATTCCTGCGCCCGCTGCTGGTGGCGGACGGGGAACAGGCGCGTATCCGGGTGCGGCTGGCCCGCACTCCGACCGGGTATGACGCGGAAATCCGCAGCGCCGTCGCCGTGGACGGCGCGACCGGCTGGCTGCTGCACGCCGAGGCACAGGTCGAAACCCTGGCCTCTGCGCCGCCGGCGCTGGACATCGCCGCGATCCGCGCCCGTTGTCCCCAGCCGGAACGGGGCGAGGGGCTGGTGACCGATCAGGAACGCCACCTGCGTTTCGGCCCGCGCTGGCGGGTGCTGCAAAGCCGGGCCTTTGGCGCGGGCGAGGGTATCGCCGATCTGGCGCTGCCTGCGCAGTTTCGCGACGCCGATGCCGGCTGGCTGCTGCACCCGGCGCTGCTGGACATCGCCACCGGCTGGGCGATGCGGCTGATCGAGGGCTATGACGACGCAAGGCTGTGGGTGCCGCTGAGCTATGGCGCGATCACCCTGACCGGGCCGCTGCCCGCGCAGCTCGTCAGCCATATCCGCAACGCCGCCCCCAATCGCGACGGCGACGGGTTGGCGCGGTTCGACATCACGCTGGCCGACACCGACGGCCGCGTGGTGGCCGAGATCGCCGGCTTTACCCTGCGCCGGATCGAGGGGGCGCTGGACCTGTCCGCCACGCCCGACGCGCGCGAGATCGTCTTTGACGCCTCTGACGCGCCGCGCCAGATCGGCCCGGCCGAGGAACAGCTGCGCCACAACCTGTCGCAGGGCATCCACGCCGACGAGGGCGCCGAGGCGTTCCTGCGCGCCATTGCCAGCGGTGCCGGGCAGCTGGTGGTCAGCTCGATCCCGCTGCCGGCGCTGGTCGCGCAGGCCGATGCGGGGGCGGACGCCGCCCTGCCCGGTGCGACCGAGTTCGAGCGCCCCGAACTCGACAGCGAATTCGTTGCCCCGCGCAACGATATCGAGCGCACTCTGGTCGGGTTCTGGAAAGACCTGCTGGGCGTCGGCAACCTGGGGGTCGAGGATAGTTTCTTTGACCTTGGCGGCCATTCGCTGATCGCGGTGCGGCTGTTTTCGATGATCCGCAAGACCTATGCGGTGGATTTCCCGATCTCGATCCTGTTCGAGGCCCCGACCATCGCCGCCTGCGCCGCGCTGATCGAGGCGCAGATCGGGCCGGCGGGCGACACGGCCGAGCCGGCGGCAGACAGCGCCCCGGCCGAGGTCACGCCCATGCGCCGCCATACCCATCTGGTCGCGATGCATCGCAGCGACGGCGGGCCGCGCACCCCGTTCTTTCTGGTGGCGGGGATGTTCGGCAACGTGCTGAACCTGCGCCATCTCGCCCAGTTGCTGGGCAATGAGCGGCCGTTCTATGGCTTGCAGGCGCGGGGGCTGTTCGGGGACGCGCCGCCGCATGAGGATTTCACCGACGCCGCGCGCGACTACATCGTGGAAATGCGGCAGGTGCAGCCGCAGGGGCCGTATCTGGTCGGCGGGTTCTCGGGCGGCGGGCTGATCGCCTGGGAAATCGCCCGCCAGCTTGAGGAGGCGGGCGAAACCGTCGCCGTCACCGTGCTGCTGGACACGCCGCTGCCGATGCGGCCGGTGCCGGGGCGGGTGGACAAGGCGCTGATAAAGCTGGCGATGCTGCGCGAGGAAGGCCCCGCCTATCTGTCGCGCTGGGCGCGCGAAAAGGCCGAGTGGAAGCGCGCGCAGCGCAACTCTCGCGCGGTCGAGGACGCGCACCAGCTGCATAACTCGGCGATCGAGGCCGCGTTCTATGCGGCGCTGCCCCGTTTCGACATGGTGCGGCGCGACGGGCGGGTGGTGCTGCTGCGCCCGGCGCTGGACCGGCGCTTCAAGGTGTCGGGCGGGCGCTGGATCAGCGCGGGGATGGAGTATGTCATGAAAGACAACGGCCTGACCCCGCTGGCCCCGGCGCTTGAGGTGATCGAGGTGCCGGGCGACCATGACAGCATGGTGCTGGAACCCAACGTCCGGGTGCTCGCCTCGCATCTGCGGCGCATCCTGACGCAGGCGGAATCCGCGCCCGCGCGGCAGGCGGCGGAATGACCATGGCGGTATTGCACGCGATCATCCTGAACTGGCGCACGCCGGACATGACCCTGCGCTCGGCCGAGGCGCTGGTGGCGGCGATGGCGGGCATCGACGGCGCCATCACCATCGTCGACAACGACAGCGGCGACGGCTCTGAGGGTGCCATCGCCCGCGGCATCGCCGAACGCGGCTGGGACCGGGTGCGGCTGCTGCAATCGGGGCATAACGGCGGTTTCGGGGCCGGCAACAACCATGCGATCCGGGCCGGGCTGGCGGACGGGCGGCGGCCGGATTTCGTCTATCTGCTGAACTCGGACGCATTTCCGGCCCCGGGCGCGGTGCGGGCGCTGCTGGACTACATGCTGGCGCATCCGCAGACCGGCATGGCCGGCAGCCATATCCACGGCCCCGAGGGTGATCCCCACAACGCCTGTTTCCGCTTTCCCTCGGTCGCGTCCGAGTTCGAGGGCGCGGCAGTGACCGGCCCGATCACCAGGCTGCTGCATCGCCATGTGGTGGCACCGCCGATCCCCCAGCGGACCACGCGCATGGACTGGGTGGCCGGCGCCAGCCTGATGATGCGGCAGGACATGCTGGACGAGATCGGGATCTTCGACGAGGAATTCTTTCTTTATTTCGAGGAAACCGACCTGTGCCTGCGCGCCGCCCGCGCCGGCTGGCAGACCGATTTCGTGCCCGCCAGCCGGGTGATGCATATCGGCTCGGTCTCGACGGGGATGAAGACCTGGGCGCGGACCCCGGACTACTGGTTCGACAGCCGCCGCCATTACTGGCGCAAGAACCACGGTCAGATGCGCTATATTGCCGCGACGGCGGCGGTGGTCGCCGGATCCATGATCGCGCGGCTGCGGGGGCGGCGCGCGGCCGCGCCCGGTTTCACGCGGCAAATGGTTGCCCATATGCTTGCCGGCCCCCAGCCGGCCCGGAAAGAAAGTCGGTAGAGAGTCTGTCATGTCCACTTCGGCGCTATTCATCGGTAACGAATCGCTTCTGGTCCAATGCGCCGAGCATTGGCTGGGGCGCGGCCTGACCATCACGGCGGTTGCGACGCGCAACCCCGACATCGCCCGCTGGGCCGAGGGTCGGGGCATCCCGCTGCGCGCGCAGGACGATCTGCGCACCCCCGAGGGGCTGGATTACGACTGGCTGCTCAGCGTGGCGAACCTGTCGATCATCCCGCAGTCGCTGCTGGGCGGCGCGCGGCGCGGGGCCGTGAACTTTCACGACGGCCCGCTGCCGCGCCATGCCGGGCTGAACGCGCCTGTCTGGGCGATTCTGGGGGGTGAGCCGCGCCACGGCATCACCTGGCACATGATCGAGGGCGGCATCGACGAGGGCGACATCCTGGTCGCCCGCGACTTCGAGATCGCGCCGGACGACACCACCCTGACCCTGAACGCCCGCGCGTGGGAGGCCGCGGTGGACAGCTTCCCCGAGCTGGCCGAGGCGCTGGTCGCAGGCAACCCCGCCCGGCGCCCGCAGGATCTGTCGCAGCGCAGCTATCACCCCCGCGACAAGCGGCCCGCGGCAGCTGGGCGGCTGGGCTTTGACCGCCCGGCGGCCGAGGTGGCGCGGCTGGTGCGCGCGCTTGACCACGGCGATTTTGCCAACCCTCTGGCGCTGCCCAAGCTGTGGCTGGGCGGGCGGCTGCTGGCTGTCCGCACGGCCGAGCCGGTCGAGGGGACGGGTGCGCCCGGCACCGTTCTGGCCGCCGATGACACCGGCCTGACCGTCGCCTGCGTTGCGGGCGCGGTGCGCCTGTCCGGCCTGCGCGAGATGGACGGGGCCGAGGTCGCCGCCCCGGACGCGGCGCGGGTGGGCGATGTGCTGGCCTCTGCCTCTGCCGATGAGGTTACGCGGATTGATGATGCCATCGCCGCGGTGGTCGGGGGCGAGGGCGCATTCCGCCGCGCGCTGACCGCTGAGCCCGCCGCGCTGCCCTTTGCGCAGCCGGCGCGCGGCGCTGCCGATTGGCAGGAATATCCGCTGGGCGCCGCCGCGACGCCCTCGGCGCTGGCGCTGTGGGCCGCGCAGCTGGCGGGGCGCGAGCGTGTGTATCTGGCCTTTGCCGATGGCAATGCGCCGCGGCTGCCGGGGTATCTGTCGGGCTGGGCGCCGCTGCCGCTGCCCGGCTCTGGCACGTTGGATCGGATCGCGGCAGACGCCGAACAGGGGTTCCAGCGCGCCCGCCGCT
Organism: Paracoccus alkenifer; assembly: GCF_900108405.1. Lineage (GTDB taxonomy): Bacteria > Pseudomonadota > Alphaproteobacteria > Rhodobacterales > Rhodobacteraceae > Paracoccus > Paracoccus alkenifer. The sequence continues at coordinate 281,045 of NZ_FNXG01000004.1, read as the reverse complement.
GGCCCGAATTCGCCGTGGACCTGCCCCTGCGCGACCCCGCCATCGGCCCCGCGCCGGTCCCCGCCATCGGCTGGTCCGACGCGAACCGCCCGGTCCTCGGCACCGTGCTGACTGTGACGGCCGACGGGCGGCTGCTGGCCGATTTGTCCCGCATCGACCGCATGGGCGCGCAGCTGCTGGCCGCGCGGCTGGCGCATTTCACCGCTGCGGTTGCCGCGACCGCCGGCGACGCCGATGCTGCCTCCATCCCCGCGATGCCCGAGGCCGAACGCCAACTGCTGCTGAGCGCATGGAACGACACCGCCTGCGCCGTCCCCGACCACTCGATCCATCGCGCGTTCGAGGCGCAGGCCGCCCGCACCCCCGGCGGCGCCGCGCTGTCGCATGAAGACAGCACCCTGACCTATGCCCAGCTGAACGCCCGCGCGAACCGGCTGGCGCATCTGCTGCGGCAGATGGGGGTGGGGCCGGGCACGGTGGTCGGGCTGAACCTGCGCCGCTCGCCCCTGCTGCTGGTGGGGGCGCTGGGCATCCTCAAGGCCGGCGGCGCCTATCTGCCGCTGGACCCGGCCTATCCCGCCGACCGCATCGCGCTGTATGTCGAGGATTCCGGCGCCCCGGTCATCATCACCGAAACCGCGCTGGAACCGGCGCTGCCCGACAGCGATGCGGAACTGCTGGTGCTGGACGCCGAGCCGCGGCTGGCCGCGATGCCGGAAACCAACCCCGAAGGCGGCGCCGCCCCGGATGATCTGGCCTATCTGATCTATACCTCGGGTTCGACCGGCCGCCCCAAGGGGGTGCTGCTGGAACACCGCAACGCGACGAATTTCTTTGTCGGCATGGACCAGCGCATCCCCGACAGCGACGGGCGGGTGTGGCTGGCGGTGACCTCGCTGTCCTTCGACATCTCGGTGCTGGAACTGTTCTGGACGCTGGCCCGCGGCTATCACGTCGTGCTGATGGGCGAGGAAGAGCGCGCGCTGGTCTCTGCCGGCAGCCGGATCAGCGCCCGCAAGATGGATTTCAGCCTGTTCTACTGGGGCAACGACGATGGCGTCGGGCGGCAGAAATACCGCGTGCTGCTGGAAGGGGCGAAGTTCGCCGACCAGCACGGGTTCTGCGCCGTCTGGACGCCGGAACGGCATTTCCACGCCTTTGGCGGCCCCTATCCGAACCCCTCGGTCACCGGGGCGGCGGTGGCGGCGGTCACGACCAACCTTGAGGTTCGCGCCGGGTCTTGCGTGGCGCCGCTGCATCACCCGATCCGGGTGGCCGAGGAATGGGCGGTCATCGACAACCTGACCAACGGGCGCACGGCGCTGGGCATCGCGTCCGGCTGGCACCCCGAGGATTTCGTGCTGCGCCCGGAAAACGGCCCGCCGAACAACAAGGCGGCGATGTATGACACCATCGACAAGCTGCGCCGGATGTGGCGGGGCGAGGCGGTGCCCTTTCCGCTGAACGACGGGCGCATGGTCGATGTGGTGACGCAGCCGCGCCCGGTCAGCCGCGAACTGGCGATCTGGGTGACCACCGCCGGCAACCCCGACACCTGGCGCGAGGCAGGCGAGATCGGCGCCAACGTGCTGACCCACCTGCTGGGCCAGTCCGTTGACGAGGTCGGCGAAAAGATCGCCATCTACCACGAGGCGCTGCGCAAATCCGGCCGTGATCCGGCGGATTTCAAGGTCACGCTGATGCTGCACAGCTATATCTGCCATGACCGCGAGGTGGCGCGCGACCGCGCCCGCGGCCCGATGAAGGATTACCTGCGATCCGCCGCCGCGCTGGTCAAGCAATACGCCTGGGCCTTCCCTGCCTTCAAGAAACCGCAGGGCGTGACCAACCCGATGGACATCGACCTGCGCAGCCTTGATGCCGAGGAAACCGAGGCGATCCTCGATTTCGCCTTCCAGCGCTATTTCGAGGATTCGGGCCTGTTCGGCACCGTCGAGGACGGGCTGGCGCGGGTCGAGCAGCTCAAGCGCATCGGGGTCGATGAAATCGCCTGCCTGATCGACTATGGCCTGCCCTGCGACACCGTGCTGGAGGGGCTGGCCCCGCTGGCCGAGATCCTGCGCCGCAGCAACGAGGCGCCGGAACTGGCCGAGGGCGACTGGTCGATCGCCGCGCAGATCACCCGCTACGGCGCCACGCATATGCAGTGCACGCCCTCGATGGCGCGGATGATCGCCATGAACGACGACGCCCGTGCCGCCATGGGCAACCTGCGCCACCTGATCCTTGGGGGCGAGGCGCTGCCGGCGTCGCTGGTCGCCGACCTGACCCGTGCGGGCGCGCGCCGGATCACCAACATGTATGGCCCGACCGAAACCACGGTCTGGTCCACCACCGCCCCCGCCGGGGTCACCGACCCGGTGGTCAGCATCGGCACCCCCTTTGCCAACACCCAGTGCTATGTGCTGGACGAGGACGGCCAGCCCGTGCCCCTGGGCGCCGAGGGCGAATTGTGGATCGGCGGCGAGGGCGTGGCCCGCGGCTATTGGCAGCGCCCCGACCTGACCGAGGACCGGTTCCGGCCCAACCCCTTTGCCCCGGGCCGCATCTATGGCACCGGCGATCTGGTGCGCTGGCGTCCCGACGGGCAGGGCGGGGCCAAGCTGGAATTCCTTGGCCGCGCGGACCATCAGGTCAAGCTGCGCGGCTATCGCATCGAGTTGGGCGAGATCGAGGCCGCCGCCGAGGAATGCGCCGGCGTCCGTCAGGCAGTGGTGATCTGCCGCGAGATGGCCCCGGGCGACCTGCGGCTGATCGCCTATCTGACCGGCGATCACCAGTTGTCGACCGATACGGTCAAGCGCCATCTGGCCGAGCGTCTGCCCCCGCATATGGTGCCGGGGCATTTCGTGCGGCTGGCCGAGTTCCCGCTGACCCCCAACCGCAAGGTGGACCGCAAGGCGCTGCCCGATGTGGTGGAAAGCGCCGATGCGGTGGCCGAGGATTTCGTGGCCCCCTCGGACGGGACCGAGGCGACCATTGCCGCGGTCTGGGCGCGGGTGCTGAACCGGCCGCGGATCGGCTCGCGCGACAATTTCTTTGCGCTGGGCGGGCATTCGCTGCTGGCGGTGCAGGCGCACCGGGAAATCCGCGCGGCGCTGGGGGGCGGCGTGCGGCTGTCGATCACCGACATCTTCCGCTTCCCGACGCTGGAATCGCTGGCCGCGCATCTGTCGGGCGGTGCGGTGGACGACACCGCCCGCAAGCAGGCCGAAGCCGCCGAGGAAACCGCCCGCGCCGACGCCATCGCGCGGCGCCGCGCGCTGCGGGCGCAGCGCGATGGCGGCTGAGGCCGTCCTGACCAAGGGCAGCGCCGCCCGCACGTTAGCGGCGCTGTTTCCGCCCGGCATCGGCGTCGGCGCCTGCGTGGTCGGGCAGGGCGGGCCTCTGCTGGGGATGGAATGCGCCGCGATGGCGCGCGCCGTCCCCGCACGGCAGGCCGAATTCGCCGCCGGCCGTCACGCCGCGCGGCAGGCGATGGCCGGGCTGGGCCTGCCCGCAAGCCCGATCCCGATGGGCGCGGACCGCGCGCCGATCTGGCCCGCAGGCGTCACCGGCAGCATCACCCACCACGGCACGCTGGCCTTGGCCGTGGCCGCGCGCGCCGACACCTTGGCGCTGGGGCTGGACGCCGAGCCGGACGAGGATCTGCCCGGCGATCTGCTGCCGCTGATCTGCGACAGCGACGAACGCGGCTGGATCTGTGGCCGCGACCGGCCCCTGCGCTGGGCGCGGCTGATCTTTGCCGCCAAAGAGGCCGCTTACAAATGCCAGTATCCGCTCAGCAGGACGCTGTTCGGGTTCGACGCGCTGACGGTGCGCGTCGAACCCGGCACCGCCGCCCTGACCGCGCGTTTCCTGTGCCCCGTCGCGCCTTTTGCCAAGGGTCGGGTGCTGCACGGCCGCTTTGCCTTTGCCGAGGGGCTGATCCTTGCCGGCTTCAGCCTGTTGCAGGAACCAGTTCGCGCAGATGCTGCATCCGGCGCCTGAACTCGTCCTGGAACAGACGCGCCGAGGCAAAACCCAGCGCCTTGTCGCCCATCTCGATCAGGGTTTCGCGGTCCTTGTCCAGCGTGGCGATCCTGCCCGCCAGCCCGGCCACCGATCCCAGCGGCGCGTGCAGACCTGCCTGCGAAAGCTCGGCCATCCGGCGCCACATCGCATTGGCGTAGCCCACGACCGCCAGCCCGCCGCCCATCGCCTCGATATAGGTGCACGAGGGGTCGGACTGACGGTGGCACGACAGGAACAGGTCGGCGCTTTCGCGGTTCAGCCGGGTCAGGGTGTTGCGGAAATCGACCGGCGGGTGCAGGCGCACCCGGCCGTCGAATTCAGCCAGCCCGGCGGCGATGGCAGGGGCTTCGCTGCCGCTGCCGTAGATGTCCAGCTCGGCCGTCACCCCCAGCCGGGCCAGTTCGCGCATCACCGGCAGCAGATCCTGCGCGCCCTTCATCGGCTCAAGCCGGCCGGAATGGATCAGCCGCAGCGGGGCGCCGCTGCGCAGGTGCTGCTGCCGCGCCTTGATGTCGGCCGGCGTCGCCAGCACCTCGGGCGTCAGGCGCCCGTCCATATAGGTCATCGCATTGCCGTTCAGCCGTCCATAGCTTTCGGCGGCGGGATAGCCGTTGCATTGCAGCGCATCGGCCTGGTGCATGGCCCGGCGCCGGCGCCGTTCCTGATGCAGCAGCCACGCCGCCCCGCGCAGCTTGCGCAGGGGGCTGCGCTGCCGGTCCAGCATCAGGATCTGCATCCGCGTTTGCAGCGTGTATTCGATCACATAGGCGATTTTCGCGCCCGCCTGCCGGGCCAGCGGCACCAGCGACAAAAGATTCGTGTCATCCGCGTCGGCAAGGATCACATCGGCGCCCTCGACATGGCCAAGGGCCACCGGCTCGTGCCGGCCCAGGATGCGCAGGTCGAACGGCAGCGCATCGAGGGCATATTCAGCGCCAAAGGGAATGTCGCCGCAGCCCTCGCGCAGCACGCAGCTGACCGGGCCGGGCCATGCCTCGCAATGCTGGGCCACACCCTCGACGAATTTCACGTCCAGCCGCAGCCGGTTGCCCATCCGCAGGACCGGGGCGGGCGCGAACATGATCAGGCGGGGTTGGTGCATTTTACGGTTTCCCGCACACCCTTCCCGTTTCCCGGTGCAGGGACACGGGTGCATGAATCAGCAGCCTCGCATCGGCGGGTTCTGGCATCCGCAGCATACTCCTGCATAGTCTGGTTTGGGGTAGGGATCACGAATACGGAACAGCAAATGCAGGACCAAGGCAACCATGGTTAACAGGCGCAACGGGCTGCTGGGCGCTTTGGCGCTGATGGCCGCGGGCGGGGCTGCGGCGCTTGGATTGCGGCGGCGCCGTCAGGCCGGGCCGCCGATGCCGCCGCCGCTGACGCCCGAGGATTACCGTGCCGCGTTGCCGCCGCTGGCGGCGCCGGTGCCGCCGGTCAATGTCTATCATCTGGGTCACAGCCTTGTGGGTCGCGACATGCCGGCGCTGGCCGCCGCGCTGGGGGGTGCGCTGGGGGGCCAGGACCATGCGGCGCAGCTGGGCTGGGGCGCCTCGCTCAAGCACCACTGGCAGGGTGACGAATCCGTGCCCGGCTTTGACGCCGAAAACGCGCATCCGCATTTCCGCCCCGTGCGGCAGGTGCTGGAATCTGGCTGGGCCGATGTGCTGGTCCTGACCGAGATGGTCGAGCTGAAAGCCGCGATCCGCTGGTTCCATTCGGCGCATTACCTTGCGCAATGGGCGCTGCTGGCGCGGCAGGCCCGTCCCGACCTGCGCATCTATCTTTATGAAAGCTGGCATCCTCTGGACGACCCCGAGGGCTGGCTGGACCGCATCGACCGCGACCTGCCGACCCTGTGGGAAGAGCAGATCCTGCGCCGCGCGCTGGCCGTGCCGGGCGTCGGGCCGATCTACCTGATCCCCGGCGGGCAGGCGATGGCCGCCGTTGCCCGTGCTGCCGAATCGGGGCGGATCCCCGGCGTGACCTCGCGCGAGCAGCTGTTCGGGCGGGACGACGCGGGGGCGCTGGACCCGATCCATTTCAGCGATCTGGGCGCGCTGGTGGTGGCGCTGACCCATGTGGCGGTGATCCACCAGCGCCTGCCGGAACCCGGCACCGTCCCGCTGACGGCCGCCGGGGGCCGGTTGCTGGAGATTGCCCCTGACACCCTGCGCGCACTGCAAGACATCGTAGAGGCCACCGTCCGCCGCTTTCCACAGACCGGAGTGCCCGAATGATTCTGTCGGTCATCATCCCCGCCAGCAACGAAGAACGCTGGCTCGGCGCCTGTCTGGCGGCGCTGGTTGCGTCCGATCCGGTGGCGGGCGGCGCGGAAATCATCGTGGTGGCGAACGGCTGCCGCGACCGCACGGCCGAGGTGGCGCGCGCGGCGATCCCCGCGGCCGCGGCGGCGGGCTGGTCGCTGACCGTGATCGAGCGCGAACAGGGCGGCAAGCCCGCCGCGCTGAACCATGCCGACCGCGTGGCGCGGGGCGAGGTCCGCGCCTATCTGGATGCCGACGTGACCGTCTCGGGCCCGCTGATGGCGGGGCTGGTGCAGGCGCTGGGGGCGCGCGAGGATGCGGCCTATGGCTCGGGCCGGCCGCGGGTCACGGCGCGGTCCCGGCTCAGCCAAACCTATGCGCGGTTCTGGGCGCGACTGCCCTTTGCCCGCAGCACCGCGCCGGGGTTCGGGCTGTTTGCGGTCAACCGCGCCGGGCGCGCGCGCTGGGGCGAATTCCCGACGATCATTTCGGACGACAGCTATGTGCGGATGCTGTTCCAGCCGCATGAGCGGATCGAGGTGCCCGCCCCCTACGACTGGCCGATGACCGAAGGATTCGCCGCGCTGGTCCGCGTCCGCCGCCGTCAGGATGCGGGCGTGGCGGAAATCGCCGCCCGCTGGCCCGAGCTGCTGGCGAACGAGGGCAAGCCCCGGCTGGGCGCGGGCGGGGTCTTGCGGCTGGCGGCAGGCGACCCCGCGGGGTTCGCCACCTATGCGGCGGTGTCGCTGGCCGTCCGCGCGGGGCGCGACCGCGGGACATGGGCAAGGGGGCGGTGATGGGCGCGGGTGCGCATCGCTGCCGGGGCTATTTGCCCTGCTGCACGCGGCGATAGGATACCACCAGATCGTTGAAGCGGTTGCCCTGCAACGCCACATGCGGGCGCAGGGTCGCGGCGGCGCGCTCGGCGTCGCGCGCGGCGATGGCGTCAAAGATCTCGCGGTGTTCGGCCAGCGACTGCTGCATCCGCCCGCGCGCCTGCAACTGGGTGCGGCGAAACGGCGCCAGCCGGTTCAGCAGCCGCTCGGCCTCGGCCGCAAGGAACGAGTTCCCCGAGGCGTCATAGATCATCCGGTGAAAATCGCGGTTCGCGTCGAAATAGCCGGCCAGATCGCCGTCCGCGACCGCGGTTTCGCAGGCGGTGACGGTGTCGCGCAGCCGCTCAAGCGCCGGCTCGTCGATGCGTTGGGCGGCATAGCGTCCGCACAGCGCCTCGACATCGGCCATGAACTCGAACATCTCGACCAGCTCTTCCAGCGAGGGGTAATGCACAAAGGCCCCGCGCCGGTGTTCCAGCCGCACCAGCCCCGAGGCCGACAGCAGTTGCAGCGCCTCGCGCAGCGGCGTGCGCGACACGTTGAATTCCTGCGCCAGCCTTTGTTCGTTCAGCCGTTCGCCCTGCGCGAACTGGCCCGCCAGAAAGCGGTCCAGCAGCGCGTCGCGGATCAGGAATGCAGGGCGTTCGGCGGCCATGATCAACCCGTTATGCAGAACTGTCATTTCTGTATACAAACCAGTTGACACGGTATGCAAGTTTTCTGCAACCTGCTCGACGCAGCCGGGGACTGCGCGGGACAAGCCCGCAGAAAATATGAATCGGGAGGAAAGACATGAACGTCACCAGACTGGCCTCGTGGGCCGTTGCCGCCACTATTGCGCTGGGCGCGCCCCTGTCGGCCAAGGAACTGCGGCTGTCGCACCAGTTCGCCACCGGCGACCTGCGCCACAAGGTCGCCCAGATGGTCGCGGATGATGTCGCGGCCGCCGATGTGGACCTGACCATCAAGATCTTTCCGGCCAGCTCGCTGTTCAAGGCCAACGACCAGTATATCCCGGTCACGCGCGGGCAGCTGGACATGACGCTGTTTCCGCTGTCCTACGCGGGCGGGCAGCAGCCGGTCTATAACCTGACCCTGTTCCCCGGGCTGATCGAAAGCCACGAACACGCCCGCCGGGTGAACGATTCCCCCTTCATGCAGGAAATGGAAACCGTCCTGAACGGGGACGACGTGATGACGCTGGTGCATGGCTATCTGGCCGGCGGCTTTGCCTCGGTCGACGGCTGCATCCGCAGCCCCGCGGACGTCAAGGGCAAGACCGTGCGCGCCGCCGGCAAGGGGTTCGAGGAAATGCTGGAAGCCGCCGGCGCGTCTATCGCCTCGATGCCGTCGTCGGAAAACTACAATGCGATGCAGCAGAATATCCTGCACGCGCTGAACACCAGCTCGTCGTCCTTTGTGTCGTTCCGGCTGTATGAGCTGGCCAAATGCTACACCCCGGCCACCGACAGGGCGCTGTGGTTCATGTATCAGCCGCTGTTGATCAACAAGACCACCTTTGATGGGCTGACCCCCGAACAGCAGCAGGCGCTGCGCGACGCATCCGCCAAGGCCGAGGCCTATTACGCCGAGGAAGCCGCGAAAGAGGACGCCGAATCCGTCCGCGTGTTCCAGGAAGCCGGGGTCGAGATCGCCGAGATGTCGGACGAGGATTTCCAGGCGTGGAAGGATCTGGCGCAGGAATCTTCCTACAAGATCTTTGCCGCCGAGGTGCCGGACGGCGAGCGCTGGCTGGAACTGGCGACCTCGGTCGAGTGATCTGCTGAAACCCGCGGAAAGGCCGCGCGCCTTTCCGCCCCTTGGTGGGACAGGACCATGTCAGGACAAACCGTAGCGGTGGCCGCGCGCCATGGCGGAGATCCCTTTATCCGGGCGGTTCATGCCGTTTCGACCCTTTGCGGCTGGGTGGCGGCGGGGTTGCTGGTCGCCAGCCTGCTGATCACCTGCCAGATGATCTTTGTGCGCGCCGTGCTGGGGCAATCGACGATCTGGCAGACGGAAACCGTGATCTTTCTGGTCATCGCCGCGGTCTGTCTGGGCCTGCCCTATGTGCAGCTGGTGCGCGGGCATGTGAACGTGGACCTGCTGCCGCTGATGCTGAAAGGGCGCAACCGGATGATCTGGGCGGTGCTGCTCAAGCTGGTGACCATCGCGGTGATCGCGCTGATGGCGTGGTATAGCTTTGACGTGCTGCATCAGGCGTGGTCGCGCAACTGGAAATCCCCCTCGGTCTGGGCGCCGCGCATCTGGCCGGTCTGGGCGGCGGTGACTGTCGGTTTCACCCTGATGCTGCTGCAACTGCTGGCCGATTTCCTTGCGCTGCTGCGCGGTATCGACCAACCCTTTTCGCTGGAGACCCGCTGATGGACCCGCTGGTTCTTGGTGCCCTTGTCGGGCTGGTCACCATCGCCGTGCTGATGAGCGGGATTTCCGTCGGCGTCGGGCTGCTGGCGGTGTCGGCGCTGTTCCTGTTGGCCTTTGACGGCACGCGGTCGTTGCAGATGATGCCGGAAATCTTTTTCGGCGACCTCAATTCCTTTACCATCCTGTCGATCCCGATGTTCATCGTGATGGGGGCGGCGATTGCGTCCACCCGCGCCGGTGCCGACATCTTCGAGGCGATCGAGCGCTGGCTGACCCGCGTGCCGGGCGGGCTGGTAGTGTCGAACATCGGCGCCTGCGCGCTGTTTGCCGCCATGTCGGGATCGTCGCCCGCGACCTGCGCCGCCATCGGCAAGATGGGCATCCCCGAAATGCGCAAGCGCGGCTATCCCGACACGGTGGCCGCGGGGTCCATCGCCGCGGGCGGCACGCTGGGCATCCTGATCCCGCCCTCGGTCACGATGATCGTCTACGGGATCGCCACGGAAACCTCGATCGGGCGGCTGTTTCTGGCCGGGCTGGTGCCGGGAATCATGCTGGCCGGCATTTTCATGCTGTGGTCGATCTTTGCCACCTGGCGGGCGGGCACCATGGACCTGTTCCATGCACGGCATTATTCCCTGCGCGAGCGGCTTGAGATCCTGCCCCGCGTGCTGCCGTTCCTGATCGTCGTCGGGCTGGTGCTTTACGCGATGTATGGCGGGATCGCCACGACCTCGGAAACCGCGGCGGTGGGGGCGGTCGCCTGCCTGCTGATGGCCATGGTCATCTACAAGATGTGGAGCCCGCTCAAGATCTGGATCGTGCTGCGCGATTCCACCCGCGAAAGCATCATGATCCTGTTCATCATGGCCGCGGCCGGGGTGTTCGCCTATATGATGTCGTCGCTGTTCATCACCCAGTCGCTGGCCGCCTGGATCGCGGGGCTCGAGGTGAACCGCTGGGTGCTGATGTTCATCATCAACGTGTTCCTGCTGGTGGCCGGGTTCTTTCTGCCGCCGGTGGCGGTGATCCTGATGACCGCGCCGGTGCTGCTGCCGATCCTGCAAGCGGCGCATTTCGACCCCTACTGGTTCGCGGTGATCCTGACGATCAACCTTGAAATCGGGCTGATCACGCCTCCGGTGGGGCTGAACCTGTTCGTCATCAACTCGATCGCGCCGGAAATCTCGCTGCGCACTATTCTTGTCGGGTCGCTGCCCTATGTGATGTGCATGATCCTGGCGATCGTGGTGCTGTGCTTTTTCCCCTGGATCGCCACGGCCCTGCCGAACGCCCTGATGGGCCCGGTGATCGGAGGTTGAGCATGGGACGGCTGTCTTTCTTTACCGGCATGATGTCGGGCCTGTTCGAAAGGGTGCCGCGGCGCGGCGCCCCCCGCGGGGACGCGGGTTCGGGCGCCGGCATCACCGAGCTGTCGCTGGCGCTGCTGTCGGCGCAGGGCGAGGTCTCGGGGACGCGGCTTGCGGGCGAGATCCTTGACGGATACCGCGGGCTGGACCCGGGCGGTCGCGCCGCGTTCTTTGGCTGGATGGCCGGGGCGCTGGACGTCGAGCCGGCGGCGATCATCGCCGCGGCCGAACGCTATCGCGACGCGCCCGACCGGCGGTCCTACACCGCGCTGGCCGAGGCGGCCGAGCCGCGCCGCCAGGAACTGCTGCGCCGCCTGAACCAGGCGCCGGGGGCGACGCTGGATCTGGTGCGGATGCGGCTGGACCTGCTGCGGCTGCTGCCCGACCACCCCGAACTTGCCGTTCTGGACGTGGATTTCCGGCATCTGTTCCGGTCGTGGTTCAACCGCGGCTTTCTGGTGCTGCGCCCCATCGACTGGCACACGCCCGCCAACATCCTTGAAAAGATCGTGGAATACGAGGCCGTCCACGCCATCGACGACTGGTCCGACCTGCAACGCCGGGTGATGCCCGAGGACCGGCGCTGCTTTGCGTTTTTCCACCCCTCGATGCTGGAAGAGCCGCTGATCTTCGTCGAGGTGGCGCTGTGCCGCGGCATCCCGTCCTCGGTCCAGGATCTGCTGGCGGAAAACCGCGTGGCGCTGGACGACGAGGACACCGATACGGCGGTGTTCTATTCGATCTCGAACTGCCAGGAAGGTTTGCGCGGCATTTCCTTTGGCAACTCGCTGATCAAGCAGGTGGTGGCGGAGCTGCATCAGGAACTGCCGCAGTTGCATACGTTCGTGACGCTGTCGCCGATTCCGGGGCTGATGGGGCATCTGCGCGCGCAGGACGACGATGCCGCCCGCCGGCTGGTGGCCGCGGCGGATGCCGGCGACCGCGCCGCCATCGGCGCGCTGTCGGATGATCTGCGCACCCATGCCGCAAGCTGGCTGGCCGAGCAAAAGCGTCCCGGCGGCGCCCCCGCCGACCCGGTGGCGCGGTTCCATCTGGGCAACGGCGCCGAGCTGCATCTGATCCACGCGCTGGCCGATGTATCGGCGCAGGGGCTGGCGCAGTCGGCCTCGGCCATGGTCAGCTATCTTTACGACCTGAACCGGGTCGAGGCCAACCACGAGGCTTTCGCCGCACAGAACACCGTGGCGATGTCCAGGGAAATCAAGGCCCTGCTGTCCCGGGGCAAGCAGACAGGAAAGACCAAGGAATGACCAATCCGCTGTATGATGCGCTGATCGCGCCGCAGATCGACCGCACCGCGCCCCTGCTGCTGACCGACGGGGCCGAGATTTCCGGCGCCGAGTTTGCCGCCATGGCGCATCGTTTCGCCCATGCGCTGGTGGTGCTGGGGCTTGAGCCGGGCGACCGCATGGCGGTGCAGATCCAGAAATCCCCCGCGGCGCTGGCGCTGTATGGGGCGGCGCTGGCGGCCGGGGTGGTGTTCTTGCCGCTGAACACCGCCTATACCCCCGACGAGGTCGCGTATTTCGTCGAGAACTCGGGGGCGGTGCTGCTGGTCTGCGATCCTTCGGCCTCGGAATCGCTGGGGCCGGTCGCAGCCCACCACGGCGCCGCGATGCAGACGCTGGACGGCAGCGGCGAGGGCAGCCTGGCGCTGCTGGCGGCCGAGCAGCCGGGCAGTTTCGACCCGGTGGACCGCGGCCGCGACGATCTGGCGGCGATCCTTTACACCTCGGGCACCACCGGGCGCTCGAAAGGCGCGATGCTGACGCAGGCGAACCTGCTGGACAACGCGCAGGTGCTGGTCGACGAATGGCGTTTCACCGCCGACGACACGCTGCTGCACATGCTGCCGATCTTTCACACGCACGGGCTGTTCGTGGCCTCGAACGTGTCGCTGCTGTCGGGGGGCAGGATGATTTTCCTGCCCGGGTTCAGCGTCGATCGCGCGCTGCACTGGCTGCCGCAGGCGACCAGCATGATGGGGGTGCCGACCTTTTACACGCGGCTGCTGGATGACGCGCGTTTCGACCGGGCGCTGACCGGGCATATGCGGCTGTTCACCTCGGGGTCGGCGCCGCTTTTGGCGGAAACCCACCGGCAGTTCGAGGGGCGCACCGGCCACCGCATCCTTGAACGCTACGGGATGACGGAAACCAACATGTCCACCTCGAACCCGTATGAGGGCGAGCGCCGCGCCGGCACCGTGGGCTTTCCGCTGCCGGGGGTGGAACTGAAGATCACCGACCCCGAAACCGGCGCGGAACTGCCGCAGGGCACCGCCGGCATGATCGAGGTCCGCGGCCACAACGTCTTCAAGGGTTACTGGCAGATGCCCGAAAAGACCGCCGAGGAGCTGCGCGCGGACGGGTTCTTCATCACCGGCGACATCGGGGTGATCGACGCTGACGGCTATGTGTCCATCGTCGGGCGCGAAAAAGACCTGATCATCTCGGGCGGCTACAACATCTATCCCAAGGAAATCGAGCTGGCTCTGGACGAACAGCCGGGCGTGCTGGAAAGCGCGGTGATCGGCGTGCCGCATCCCGATTTCGGCGAAGGCGTGGTGGCGGTGATCGTGCCCGAGGCCGGGGCCTCGGTTTCCGCGCAGGCGCTTGAGGCCGCGATTGCCCCCGGCCTTGCGCGCTTCAAACAGCCCAAGCGTTACGAGATCATCCCGGAACTGCCCCGCAACACCATGGGCAAGGTGCAGAAAAACCTGCTGCGCGAACAGTTCAAGGACAGCTTTGCCGTCTGAGGAAACGGGGGGCGGCTGCGCCCCCCGTTTCTATTCGATGTCGGCAAGATCCGGCACCGCGTCCAGCAGCATTCGCGTGTAATCCGCCTGCGGGTGGTCGAAGATCGCATCGACCGGGCCGCTTTCGACCAGCACGCCCCGATGCAGCACCCCCACGTCATTGGCCATCTGCCGGATCACCGCAAGGTTGTGGCTGATCAGCAGATAGGTCAGGCCGAATTCGTCCTGTAGCTCGCTCATCAGATCCAGCACCTGGGCCTGAACGGACACATCCAGCGCCGAGGTCGGCTCGTCGCAGACGATGAATTCGGGCTGGCTGGACAGCGCGCGGGCAATGGCGATGCGCTGGCGCTGGCCGCCCGAAAACTCGTGCGGGAACTTGCGCATCACGATCGGGTCCAGCCGCACCTTGCGCAGCAGGTCCGCCACCCGATCCTCGATTTCCGACCCCTTGGCCAGACCCAGCACCCTTATCGGTTCCGCGATGATGTTGCCCACCCGCCAGCGCGGGTTGAGGCTGGCATAGGGATCCTGAAAGATCATCTGCACGGCGCGACGGCGCGCGCGCTCGGCCGCGCTGACCTGCCAGACGTCCATGCCGTTGACCACCACCCGGCCGGCGGTGGGTTCGATCAGCCCGGCGATCATGCGGGCGCAGGTGGATTTGCCGGACCCCGATTCGCCCACCAGCCCATAGGTTTCGCCGCGGCCGATGCGAAAGGACACGTCGTTGACCGCACGGAACGGCGGCACCCCGCGGCCCAGCACTCGCGCCAGCCAGCCGCCGCCGGCGTCAAAATCCTTGACCAGCCCCTGCACCTGAACAAAGGCCGGGGTGCTGCCTTGCGGCTGCGGGGGCGGCGCCTCGCCGGTGCGGGCGATGGTGGGGATCGAGCTGATCAGCTTGATCGTGTAATCCTCGCGCGGGTGGCGGATCACTTGCGCCACCGGGCCGGTTTCCACCACGCGGCCGGCGTTCATCACCATGATGCGGTCGGCGATCTGGGCGATCACACCCATGTCGTGGGTGATCAGCATCACCGCGGTGCCGCGGCGCTGGCACAGGTCTTTCAGCACCTTGATCACCTGCGCCTGCACCGACACATCCAGCGCCGAGGTGGGTTCGTCCGCGATCACCAGTTCCGGGTCGGCGGCGATGGCCAGCGCGATCACCACCCGCTGCCGCATCCCGCCGGAAAACTGGTGCGGATAGGCGTGGATACGCCCGCGGGCATCGGGAATCCCGGCCTCTTCCAGCAGGGAAATCGCGCGTTCCAGCGCCTGATCCTCGGTCAGCTCCATGTGCTGGCGGATGGTTTCCACCAGCTGGTCGCCGATGGTGAACAGCGGGTTCAGCGAGGTCAGTGGATCCTGCATCACCATGCCGATGCGCTTGCCGCGCAGGGCCTGCATCTGCGCGGGCGTCAGGGTGTCGATGCGGGTGCCGGACAGATGGACCTCGCCCGCGGTGAAACGGCCGGGGGGGTCCAGCAGCCCGATCACCGCGGCCCCGGTCATCGACTTGCCGGCGCCGGATTCGCCGACCACGCCCAGAACCTCGCCCGCCGCGATGTCAAAGCTGACCCCGTCCAGCGCGCGGAAATTGCCCCGGCGCAGCGGGAAATCCACCACGAGATCGCGGACGGAAAGAACGGGCGTATCGGTCATTTGCGCAGCCTCGGGTTCAGGGCGTCGCGCAACCAGTCGCCCAGCAGGTTGACCGACAGCGCCAGCAGGATCAGCGTGACGGCGGGAAAGGCAAGGATCCACCACTCGCCCGAGAACAGGAACCGCTGGCCGATCCGGATCAGCGTGCCAAGGCTGGGCTGGGTGGGCGGCACGCCGACGCCCAGATAGGACAGGGTGGCCTCTTCGATGATGGCAAGCGCGAGGCTGATGGTCGCGATCACCAGCACCGGCCCCAGCACGTTGGGCAGCACATGGCGGGTGACGATGGCCAGCGGGTTGCGCCCGAGCAGCCGGGCGGCGGAAACGTAATCCTTTTGCCGCTCGACCATGGTGGTGCCGCGCACGGTGCGGGCGAATTGCGCCCAGTTGGACAGGCCGATGGCCAGGATCAGCACCCAGACCGCGGTCTGTTCCTGCTGGCTGGCCGGGATCAGCCCCTGCGCCACCCCAAAGATCAGCAGCGCGATCAGGATGGCCGGAAACGACAGCTGCACATCGGCGATGCGCATGATCAGCGTGTCGGCAAAGCCGCCGCGATAGCCCGCGGTCAGCCCCAGCGCGATGCCCAGCGTCATCGCGAACAGCGTGGCCGCAAACCCCACGAACAGCGACACGCGAGAGCCATACATGATCGTGGACAGCATGTCGCGGCCCTGATCGTCGGTGCCCAGCAGATAGCTGGTGCCCGACAGCGCCTGCGCCCCCGGCGGGGTGAACCCGTCCATCAGCTCGACCGTGGCGGGGTTGAAAGGTGTGTGCGGCGCGATCCACGGCGCGAGCGCCGCGCCCAGGATCAGCGCCAGCGCCACCAGAGTCGCGATGATGGTCACGGGTGAACGTGACCATGAAAACCAGATGTCGCTGTCGAACAGCCGTTGCCAGAACCCGCGCGGGGCAGAAGTCTCGGGGGTGGCGGTTTCGGGGGGGATGGTCGGATCGGTCATTTCAGCGCCCCTTGCCCTGCACCCGCAGTCGCGGGTCGACCAGATAGTAAAGGATATCTACCACCAGGTTGATGGTGACAAAGACCAGCCCGACCATCATCAGATAGGTCGCCATCACCGGCACATCGACCGCCTGCACCGAGGTGATGAACAGCGACCCCACCCCCGGCCACTGGAACACGGTTTCCGTCACGATGGCAAAGGCGATGACCGAGCCAAGCTGCAACCCGGTGATGGTGATGACCGGGACCAGCGTGTTTTTCAGCGCGTGGCGGAAATTGATCACCCGGTCGGGCAGGCCGCGGGCGCGGGCAAAGCGGATATAGTCGCTGCGCAGCACCTCCATCATCTCGGCCCGGACCAGCCGCATGATCAGCGTCATCTGGAACAGCGACAGGGTGATCGCCGGCAGGATCAGCGAGCGCAGCCCGCTTTCGGTCAGGAACCCGGTGCGCCACCAGCCCAGCTGCACCGTGACGCCGCGCCCGTTCGAGGGCAGCCACTGCAATTCCACCGCAAAGATGTAGATCAGCCCGATGCCGATCAGAAAGGTCGGCAGCGACACCCCCACCAACGACAGCGTCATGATGACGCCCGACAGGAACGACCGCGCCCGCAGTGCGGTAAAGATGCCCATCAGCACCCCTAGCACCAGCGCCAGCGTGGCGGACACCACCGCCAGCTCGATCGTGGCCGGCAGCCGGTCAAGGATCAGCCGCATCGCCGGCTGCTGCAGCCGATACGAGATTCCGAAATTCCCCTGCAGCGCGTTGGTCAGGAAATTCCAGAACTGGACATAGAACGGATCGTTCAGCCCCAGCCGCTGGCGCATCAGTTCCTGATCCTCAAGCCTTGTGTCGACGCCGGCCATGGAAACGATGGGGTCGCCGACATAGCGAAAGATCAGGAACGCGATCAACGCCACTACCAGCATCACGATGACGGACTGGAAAAGGCGCCGCAGGATGAAGATGAGCATGGGTCGGGTTCCTGCTGGTCATTTCTGACAAGGGATCGGCGGGGCCGGAATGCTGGTGGTTGCGGATCGGGCCATCTGGCAGCGACCTTGTGCCTGCGCAAGTGTGACGCAAGGTTCCAGATCGGGAAACGGCCCGCCCCACACAGGAGCGGGCCGTCCTGCGTCACTGATCGAAGGTGACGCTCATCATCAGCGGCTGGTTTTCCGGGTGGACCTCGATGTTGACGCCTTTGCGCGTCGCATAGGCCAGCACCTGGTTGTGCAGCGGCAGCAGCACCCGGTCCTGCTGCACCACGTCCCAGATCTCGGCGATGGTGGCGTTGCGCTTGTCGATGTCGATCTCGGTTTCCAGCGACTCGATCTTGGGGTCCAGTTCCGGGTTGGAATACAGCCCGCCGTTATAGGCGCCGAAATTGCCCTGTTTGGTATGGACCAGGTCGTTGAAGATATAGGCCGAATCGAATGTCGGCACGCCCCAGCCCATCAGGTAGAAATCCGTCAGGTTGTTGGTGACCTGCGGCGAGTGCTGCGCAATGGGGCGCGAGGCCAGCGTCACCCGGATCCCGATCCGTGCCAGCATCCCCACCACGGATTGCGAGATCGCCTCGTCGTTCACATAGCGGTTGTTGGGGGTGTCCAGCGTGATGGTGAAGCCGTCGGGATAGCCCGCCTCGGCCAGCAGCGCGCGGGCGCGGTCCAGATCGGGGGCGGAATAGGCGTCCAGTTCCTCGGTCCAGCCGTTGACGAAGGGCGGCATCGCCACCCCGGTCGGCAATGAATTGCCCCGCATCACCACCTGCCTGATCGCGTCGCGGTCGATGGCCAGATGCATCGCCTCGCGCACCAGCGGATTGTCGATCGGGTTCGAATCGGTGATGTTCGAGGTCTTCAGCGGCTCTTCGCCAAAGCGATAGCCCAGATAGATGATGCGGTTTTCCGGGCCCTTGGTGACGGTGATGCCGTCGCTGGATTCCAGCCGCTCGATGTCCTGCACCGGCACGTCCTGCACGAAATCGACCTCGCCCGACAGCAGCGCGGCGACGCGGGTCGCGTTTTCGGTGATCGGGATATAGATGATCTCGGTCACCTGCGGCTGGTCGGCCCAGTGCTTGTCGAACCAGGTCAGGACCGAGCGCACGTCCACCTCGCGCTGGGTCAGCGTATAGGGGCCGGTGCCGTTGGTGTTGCGCACGGCGTGGTTGTCCTCGCCGGCGGCATAGTCCTGCACCTCGACCACGTTGTTGGCCTCGGACCATTCGCGGTCCATGATGAAGGTGTTGGTCAGGTTGTCGGGGTAAAGCGGGTTCGGCCCGATCATGTGGACCTCGACCGTGTGGTCGTCCACCGCGACGATGTGGTCCACGCCCGCGTGCAGCTGGCGCATGTTCGAGGTGGCCGAGCGCGCCCGGTCGATGGAAAACACCACATCGTCGGCGGTGAACGGCGCGCCGTCGTGAAAGGTCACGCCCTCGCGCAGCTTGAACACCCAGACGTTGGGCTCGCCGTCCTTGATCGACCACTCGGTGGCCAGCCGCGGGGTCAGCGTGCCGTCCACCTCGCGTTCGACCAGCGTTTCGTAGATGTGGTGCAGGAAATTGTGGTTGGTTCCCAGATTCTGCGAATGCGGGTCCAGCGTGGTCGCATCGGCGGCCTTGGCCCAGCGCAGGGTTTCGGCGCTGGCGGCACCCCCAAGGAACGTGGCCGACAGCAACGCCGCTGTCAGAAGTTTGTGACGATATTGCATGAGCTTGCACCTCCGCTGCATATTGCCTGCCAAGGTGGCCCGAGAGACGCGGTTCTGCAACTGCCGTTTTGCGCCCCGCCGCCCCGTGGCCGGGTGACGAGGCGTCAGAAACGGGGGTGGATCACTCGAACTCCATCTCGGCAAAGACCAGCCCTGCGTTCTTGGTCGCCAGTTCGTCAAAGGTGTCCAGATCCTGCCAGCGCGATTGGTCGACGTAATAGGCACCGGCCAGATCGCCGCCGTCCTCGATATGGGCGCCGATCTTTTCGCGCAGGTCCAGCAGATAGTCGCGGGTATAGAGCTGCACGGTTTCCATGTCGGTGGGGTGGCCGTGGCCGGGAATCACGATTTCGGCACCCAGCGGCACCAGCGCATTGTCCCAGGTCTCGATCCAGCAGCTGGTGCAGGTGTCGTTGAACAGCGGCAGCATCCGTTCGTGAAAGGCGATGTCGCCGGCGATCAGGGTCTTGTCGTCGGGCAGCCAGACCTGCGTGTCGCCGGGGCTGTGGGCGGGGCCAAGATGCAGCACCTCGATGGTGACGCCGCCCATGCTGGCGTCGTAGCGGTCGGTGAAGGTCTCGTCCGGGGCCACGATCACTGTGCCCTCGGCGCCCTCGCGGGCGTAATTCTGCAACGATTCCAGCGCCTGCGGGGCGCTGTCGGCGAACTCGGCCGCAGCGTCCTCGTGCGCGACGATCTTGACGCCCTGCTCGCGCCAGTAGCCGTTGCCCAGCATGGCGTGGCCCTGGCCGTTTTCGTTGATGACCAGCTTGACCGGCTGGTCGGTGATCGCCCTGATTTCGTCATGCAGTGCCCGGGCAAGCGCGGTCGAGGCCGCGCCGTTGATCACCACCACGCCGTCGTCGGTGACGATAAAGGACAGGTTGTTGTTGTGGCCCTGGTTTTCATAGGTGGGCGGGGCGGTGGCGCCGATGGCGGACCACACCCGGTCCGTCACCTGCACGGGTTTGTCGTAAAGCGGCGATTGCGGGTATTTGTCCGGGATGTCCTCGGATGCAACTGCGGCGCTGGCTGCGACGGCAAGCGCGGCCACCGGCACAAGGCGCTGGATGATGCGGAACATTGGACCCCTCCGTTTACATTCAAACATCACGATATGTCTGGGGGAGGGCGCGGGTCAACGTCTGTCGTCGGGCAGGGCAAGGATCCGCTGCACGATCTGCGCCGTGGGCCGGCCCGCGTCGATACGGTGCCAGCCGGTGATTTCGGCCGTGCGCTGCAACTGCGATTCCAGCACCGCCAGCGTCGCGTCCGAGGCCCCGCCCCGCCGCGCCGCCACCCGCTGGCGCAGCAGCGCCGGGTCGGCATCCAGCCAGACGCCCAGGAACCCCGCGCCGGCCTGCCGCGCCGCCTGTTCGATCGCCGCGCGGTCGGGTTCGCGGTCGTGCACCGCATTGGCGACCACCGGCGCGCCCTGCGCCAGCGTGGCGGTGCAGCGCCCGGCCATCTGCGCATAGACCTGCGCCGAAACCTCGGGCGCATAGGCGGCGGCGGGCAGCGGTGTTTCGGCGGCGACCCCGTGCATTGCCTTGCGCAACCGGTCGCTTTCCAGCAGCCGCGCGCCGGGCGGAGGGGAAAGATGCGGGGCCAGCGCCTCGGCCACCGTGGTCTTGCCCGATCCGCTAAGCCCCCCCAGCGCCACCAGCCGCGCAGGTGCTTGCGCCAGCAGCGTCTGCGCGAGGTCGAAATACCCCCGTGCCTCGGCCGCCAGCCCGTTGCGGCCCGCGCCCGCGGTATCGGCCTGTGTGGCGATGACATGCGCCCGCACCGCCGCCCGCACCGCCATGAAGAACGGCAGCAGCGCGAAAGCGTCCTCGTCGCCGGTCGCGTCGCACCAGCGGTTGGCGGCAAGGTTCGCCAGCCCTGCCAACCCGCGGTGCCACAGGTCCATCAGCAGAAAAGCAAGGTCATAGGCGACGTCGATGCCGGCCAGCTGTTCGTTGAACTCGATGCAGTCGAACAGCAGCGGGCGACCGTTGATCAGGCAGATGTTGCGCAGATGCAGGTCGCCATGGCAGCGCCGCACCATCCCGGCCTCGGCGCGCCGGTCCAGCGCCGGGGCGTGGCGGGCAAGGGCTGTGCGAAAACCGGCGTTCAGCCCGGCCTGTTCGGCGGGGGAAAACACCGAGGCGCCGGCGAAACCGGATTCGTTGATGCCCAGCACCCAGGCCATGTTGTCGGCGCCGCCGATGTGCAAAACCTGCGCCGCGGCGTGGAAATCGGCGATGTTGCGGGCAAGCGCCTCGATCAGCGGGGGTGTCAGCTTTCCCGCCGCGGCCATGCAGTCGAACAGGCAATCCTGATCGAAACGGGCCATTTCCACCACCGCATCGACCAGTTCGCCCGCGCCGTCAAAGGCGATGCCGCCCGCGTCCCGCGTCAGCCGCCGCACCCGCAGATACAGCGCTGGCGCGGTGCGGCGGTTCAGCGTCAGCTCGGTCTGACACGCCGCCAGCCGCAGCGCGGGCGTCGAAAAATCCGCATAGGGCAGGCGCACCGCCCGCTTCATCTTCCAGGCGCGGTCGCCGGACAGGAAGATGCGCGAGATATGGGTCTCGATCACCTCGACGGGGGCGCCGCCATGGGTGGCCGGATCGGACAGGAACCTGATCACATCCGCCTGATCGTCCATGCCCGCCCCTTTCCGGCCTCAGCCCATCCGTTCCGAGGCGTAGCTGCCGGGCGACGCCGGGAACACCACCGTCTTGTTGCCGTTCAGGAACACCCGCCCGTTCACATGCGCATGGACCGCCCGCGCCAGCACCGAGGCTTCCACGTCGCGGCCAAGGCTGACGTAATCCTCGGGCGATTGCGCGTGGGTCACCCGCACGATGTCCTGTTCGATGATCGGGCCTTCGTCCAGATCGGCGGTGACGTAATGGCTGGTCGCGCCGATCAGTTTCACCCCCCGCTCGAACGCCTGCTTATAGGGGTTGGCGCCCTTGAAGCTGGGCAGGAAGGAGTGGTGGATGTTGATGATCCGCCCCGACATCTTGCGGCACAGATCATCCGACAGCACCTGCATATAGCGCGCCAGCACCACCAGCTCGGCCCCGGAATCCTCGACCACGGCCATCAGCTGCGCCTCGGCCTGCGGCTTGTTCTGTTTCGTGACCTTGATGCAGTGGAACGGGATGTCGTGGTTCACCACCAGCTTTTGATAGTCCATGTGGTTCGAGATCACGGCCACGATGTCGATGGGCAGCCCGCCGATGCGCCAGCGATACAGCAGGTCGTTCAGACAATGCCCAAAGCGCGACACCATCAGCACCACCCGGCGCTTGCGGGTTTCGTCAAAGAACTCGGTCTCCATCCCGAAGGGGGCGGCGATGGGGGCAAAACCTTGCTGCAATTCGTCCAGCGTGCGGCCCTTTTCGCTTTGAAAGCTGACGCGCATGAAGAAACGGCCGGTGTCGATGTCGTCGAACTGGGCGCTGTCGGTGATGTTGCAGCCCTGATCGGCCAGAAAACCCGAGATGGCGGCGACGATGCCGCGGGTCGAGGGGCAAGAAACGCGAAGGGCAAAGCGTGACATCAAGGATTCCTGTGGGCAGTGCGGATGCGGCCCGGGACCGGGGTCAAGGCCAAGGCCGGGGTCGGGGCGTGGGCCGACACATGCCAGACCGGCGCGGGATTGTCAGGGGGGCGGGATGGCCCGGCTGTCAGCCGGCGGGCAGCAGGCTGATTTCGGGCAATGGCTCAAGGGGCGGCAGCGGCTCGATTGTGAACAGCGGATCAAGGCGGGGGGTGCTGGTGCGGATCACCGCGCCGGGGCCGCCCAGCGTCGCGATCTGCGCGGCCAGCTGGGCGATGGCGGCGTTCTGCGCGGCGGCGATGGCGGCGGGCGGGGCCGGAGGCTTGCGCCCGCCCCCGCCGGGGGTGGCCTGCGGGATCGGCACCGCGATGTCGAAGCTGCGGGCGTGGTTGGCGCCGCCCGCGCTGTCCTGCGCGACGTAATAGCGCCCGCTCAGCCGATAGGTGCCGTCCATCTGGGCCAGTGCCTTTTCCACCCGCACCTCGACGCGGCGGCGGGGCGGCTCGGCCAACGGCCATGGCTCGGCGATCACCGTGGCCCCGCTCATGTCCGAAATGGCGCGGGCCAGCGTCAGGGTAAAGCCGCGTTCCGGCTTGTCGGCCCACAGGGTTTTCGTGTTCGAGCGCACGGCCCCGTCGGCGGTCTGCCACGCGATTTCGCCCGAGGCCGCGTATTCCGGCAGCGACACGTCGCGCAGCTCTGCCGTGCCCAGATTGTTGGCGACCCGCACCGGGGGCGTTGCGGGGTCGATCAGATAGCGGCCGGTTGCCTCGGGGTTGGAACAGCCGGCCAGCGCCAGCGCCGCGGTCAGGGAAAACAGGCAAAGGCGCATGGTCTAACGTCCCAGGATAAAGGCGCGGGGGTTGCGCTCGATGGTGGTGGCAAGGCTGCCGAACGCCTCGGCGGCGCGGCGTAGGCTGCGCATGGTGTTGATGGTTTCGGTGTTGAAGGCGCCGCGTTCGCCGTAGCTGGCGATCACCAGCTCGCCCCGCGCCGCCAGCCGCTGAAGCCGCTGCGCCAGCGCCGGCAGGGTGTTGGCGGCCTCGGCCACCTGATCGGCCGCGCGTCGCGCCGATTGCAGCGCCGTGTTCAGATTGCCGGCCGCGCCGCCCTCGCGCAGGTCGTCGAGCAGCGCCGAGGCGGCCTTGAGCGTGTCGGACAGGTTGCGCGGCAACTGCTCGGCATCCTCGCTGCCCAGCATGGCGCGCAAATCGTCCACCACCGCCTTGGCCGAGCCGCTGATGCCGGAAAAATCGAATTCCTCGACGGCGACGGCGGCGGCCTCGATCTGCTCGACCATCGAGGGCACGTCGGCTGCGGCCGCGGTCACCGCCTTGGCGGCGGCGGCGGTGTCGTCCAGCGCCTGCCCGATGCGCCCGGCCAGCCCGCCGCCCCGCAGCTCGGCGGAAATCGCGCTGATGTCGGCGGCCGCGGCGCCGATTTCGTCGCTGGCCTTGCGCAGCGATTCGGGGATGGCGCGGGTATCCTGCGAGGCGGCGATGGCGGTCACGCTGTCCATCATGTCGGTGGCGGATTTCAGCAGCTCTTCCAGCTTGAGCTTGCCCAGCCGCGTCATCAGCCCCTGCGCGGTGGCCGAGACATCCGACAAATCCGGGGGCGCTGCGGGAATTATGGCAAAGGGTTCGGCGGTGGCGTCGATCCGCGCGGGGGCTGTGTCGGGCAGCTCGACCAGCTCGACCATCAGCGAGGTGCCCAGCAGCCCCGCCCCCGCGACCCGCGCCCGCAGCCCCTGTTCGGCGACAAGCTGGGACAGGAACTCCAGCGCCTCGGCGGGGCCGGCGTCCGCGGGCAGGCCCATGCGCTGGGGCGACACGGCCAGGGTGATGTCCTGAAACACCTCGCCGTCCTCGGCCGAGACGCGCACGGCCAGATTGGTGATGCGGCCAACCCTCAGCCCCTGGAACTGCACGTCGGCGCCGACCGGCAGGCCGCGCACCGCCTCGGGAAGCAGCATGGTCAGGCGCAGCTCTTCCTCGGGCGAGGTGGCGAACAGGCTGTCGCGCGCTGTCTCGCGGTCGGGTTGCAGGTGGAACACATGCCCCGCCGCGACCGGAGCGCCGCCCGAGGACAGCGTGGCGAATTCCGCGCCCCCCTGCACCACCGAGGCCAGCGAGCCGATGTTCAGCGCGATCCCTTGCGGCCCCAGTGAGATCCCGAACCCCGAGACATCCCAGAACACGGTGGTGGTGGTCAGCCGGCGGTCGTGCGGGGCCTCGATGAACACGTCGGCGACGACGGTTTCGCCGGATTCCGACAGGCGCAGGTTCTGCATCTGCCCCACCGCCAGCCCGTGATACAGGATCGGGGCGCCCTCGCTCATCCCGGCGGCGTCGGTGGCGGACAGCCGCACCCAGGTGCCGCGTTCGTTGCTGCGCGTCAGCGGCGCGCGTTCCAGCCCGCGATGGACCTCAAGTTCGGTGGTGCCCGGCTCGCTGTCCCACCAGCCTTCGATGAAGGCGCCGGTCAGCACCGTGTCCAGCCGCGAGATCCCCTGTGCCGAGACCTGCGGGCGCACGATCCAGAATTCGGCGTCGTCGTCGATGAACTGGGCAATGTCCTTGTCCACCCGCATGTCCACGATCACCTGTTCGAGATCGTGGGTAAAGCGGACGGCCTCGACCTGGCCGACGGTGATTTCGCGGAATTTCAGCAGGGTTTCGCCGGGGGTGATGCCGGTGGCGTCCTTGAACCCGACGGAAACCAGCGTGCCGCGCCCGGCATAGGCGTTCCAGGCCAGCGCCAGCGTGACCAGCAGCGCGATGATCGGCACCGCCCAGATGACCGAGACCCCGGCCCGCGCCGCCCGCGCCGCGGTGCGCCGGACGGGATGCGCCGGGCGCAGCGGGGCGGGCGCGGGGGTGTGTTCAGGGGGGCGAGTGTCGGTCATTCGGCGGTCCTGTCCCTGCGGGTCCGAAGCGGCAATCCGCGCCAGATCAGCCGCGGATCAAAGCTTTGTGCGGAAAGCATCGTGAAGGCAACCGACAGCGCAAAGCTGACCGCCGCCGGTCCGGGGTGGATCGAGGCGACGAATCCCAGCTGCACCAGCGCCGACAGGATCGCCACGACGAACACGTCGATCATCGACCAGCGGCCGATGAACTCGACCGCCTCCAGCGCGCGCAGCCTTGTGTGGGCCGATTCCACGGTGGCGGGCCGTCCGGCGACGGTGGCAAGCCACGCGATCACCAGGAACTTGCCGATCGGCACGATGATCGAGGCGACAAAAACCACCGCCGCCACCCCGTAGTTGCCGTAATGCAGCAGCTCGATCACCCCGCCCACGATGGTGGCTTCGCTGTTGCCGGCCAGCCCGCCGAAAGTCCGCGTCTTGAGCATCGGCAGCAGGTTGGCCGGGATATAGAAGATCAGCCCCGCCAGCCACCACGCCCAGACCGCCTGCAGGCTGCGCCGGTCGGGCGGGTAGATATGCGCCCCGCAGCGGCCGCAGAACTCGGTTGCATGAGGCCAGACCCGCCCGCAGCCGCGGCAGCCGATCAGCCCGGCGCGATGGGCGGTCAGGACGGGGCTGTCGTCTTGCGTCTCGGGCGGCGGCGGCAGGGGGCGCGCGCTCATCCGGCGCGCCCGCCGGTGGCGATGCGGCTGCGGCGTTGCGCGACAGCCTGCGGGTCGGCGACCACCTCGCGCCCGTCGGTAAAGGCGCCGCGGTCCTCAAGCGTGTCCCAGATCGTGGCCGAACAGGTGAACACGTTGCTGGCCGCGCCCACCACGATCAGCCCGCAGAACGCCCAGAACGCGGGGCCAAGGCTGACGGTCGCCAGCCCCGCCACCTTGACCAGCGCGACCGAGGTGCCGATCACGAAGATCTCGGCCATCGACCACGGGCGCAGCAACTCGGACAGGCGGAACGCCTCGCCCGCGTGGCGCGCGGGCGGGCCGTCGCCGCGCATCGGCAACAGCACATAGACCAGCAGCAATGCCCGCAGCGCCGGCAACCCGACGACAAAGCCCAGCATCGCCACCGTCAGCGGCATCAGCCAGCCATGGGAAAACGCCAGCGCCACCCCGAACAGCGAGGTGGCGTTGCCGAACCCCATGCGCGAGATTTCCAGGAACGGGAAAAAGATCGCCGCGATCATCAGCACCAGCGAGGTGACCGACAGCGCCACGATCTGGGTGAACGCGCCGGCCCGCGGCCGGCCCAGCACCTTGGCGCAGCGGATGCAGCGGGCGGTTTCGCCCTCGGACAGCTCGTCCTCGACATGCAGCGCGTCGCAGCGCGGACAGGCCATCAGCCCCGCGCCGGTTTCCAGGTCGAACTGTCCCGCCTCTATCATGGGGATAATCTAGCCCGATCCGGGCACCGCGCAAGCTGGGTGCCCCGGCAAAGTGACGCGGATACGCAGCTTTGCGTCGGGATGCGGCTTTGCTAGCGTGGGGCGGGAAAGATGGGAGTGGTCGAATGCATGATGTCGTCATCGCGGGGGCGGGCAGCGCCGGCTGCGTCCTTGCCGCGCGGCTGTCCGAAGATCCGCGCCTGCGCGTCCTGCTGATCGAGGCCGGCGAAAGCGACCGCTATCCATGGATCCATGTGCCGATCGGCTATCTCTACTGCATTGGCAACCCGCGCACCGACTGGATGTACAAGACCGCCCCCGACCCCGGGCTGCACGGTCGGCAGTTGCTGTATCCGCGCGGCAAGGTGCTGGGCGGGTGCAGTTCGATCAACGGGATGCTGTATCTGCGCGGGCAGGCCGCCGATTACGACCACTGGCGCCAGCTTGGCTGCACCGGCTGGGGCTGGGACGACGTGCAGCCGCTGTTCCTGAAATCCGAGGATTACGTTGACGGCGCGTCCGAACATCACGGCGAGGGCGGCCCCTGGCGGATCGAGCGGCAGCGGCTGCGCTGGGACATTCTTGACGACTGGGCGCAGGCCGCGCAGGCCGAGGGGATCCCCGCCAGCGACGATTTCAACACCGGCGACAACGAGGGCGTGGGCTATTTCAAGGTCAGCCAGAAAAACGGCTGGCGGGTCTCGGCCGCCCGCGCCTTTCTGCGCCCGGCGATGAAGCGGCCGAACTTGACCGTGATGACCGGCCGCCACGTCCGCCGCGTCGTGTTCGAGGGCGACCGCGCGGTGGGGCTCGAGCTGTTCGCCGACGGCGCGGTCGAGGTGGTGCGCGGGGCCCAGGTGGTGCTGTCGGCCGGCGCCATCAACACGCCGCAGATCCTGCAACTCTCGGGCATTGGCCCGGGGGCGCTGTTGCAGGACATGGGCATCGCGGTGCGCCGCGACGCCCCGGTGGGCGAGAATCTTCAGGATCACCTGCAATTGCGCTGCGCGTGGAAGGTCTCGGGTGCGCGCACGCTGAACCAGATGGCCCGGCGCTGGTGGGGGCGGGGGATGATCGGCGCGGAATATCTGCTGCGCCGCACCGGCCCGATGAGCATGGCACCCAGCCAGCTGGGGGCGTTCGCGCGCTCAAGCCCCGATGTGGCGACGCCGGATCTGGAATGGCACGTCCAGCCGCTGAGCCTCGAGGCGTTCGGCCAGCCGCTGCATGATTTTCCCGCGATCACCGCCAGCGTCTGCCACCTGCGCCCCGAAAGCCGCGGGCATGTGCGCATCACCTCGGCCGACCCGATGCGCGCGCCCGAGATCGCGCCGAACTACCTGTCCACCCCCGGCGACCGCCTGACCGCGGCGCGCGCGATCCGCCTGACCCGACGCATCATGGCGGCCGAGCCGATGGCCCGCTATCGCCCCGAGGAAATGAAGCCCGGCGCCGCGTTCCAGAGCGACGAGGAACTGGCCGAGGCCGCCGGCACGGTCGGCTCGACCATCTTCCACCCGGTGGGCACGGCGCGGATGGGTGCCGGCGACGATGCCGTGGTGGACCCGCGGCTGCGGGTGCGCGGGGTGCAGGGGCTGCGCGTGGTCGATGCCTCGGTGATGCCTGTGATCACATCGGGCAACACCAACGCCCCCACCATCATGATCGCGGAAAAGGCCGCCATGATGATGCGCGAGGAAATACGCGGCATTTGATCGGTTAACCCGCGGGCAAGGTTGCGTCTGCTATGGCTGACCCTTGGGTAATCCGGGGGTGCGCCGATGGCGTCGAAACAGAATTCCATGACGGTCATCATCCGGCGCTGCGCCGCCGTGGCCGAGGAATCGCACCACGGCGGCGCGTGGAAGGTCGCATATGCGGATTTCGTCACCGCGATGATGGCGTTTTTCCTGCTGATGTGGCTGCTGAACGCGACCACGGAAAAGCAGCGTCAGGGGTTGGCGGAATATTTCGACCCGACCATCGTCCACGCCCCGGCTGCGGCCGCGATGGGCCTGGACGGCGGCGAATCGGACGATCCCCCTGCGGACCAGAGCGCGGCCTATACGCCTTCGGCCGACCGGCAGATGCAGGAAATCGAACAGGCGATTCAGAACGCCCTGACCGGCACCGGTGCCGAATCGATGCAGCGGGTGAACCTGCTGCGCCATGTCGTGACCCGCGTCACCGACGAGGGGCTGGTGATCGAGCTGGGCGATATCATCGACGAGCCGCTTTTCCACGGCGAATCAGCCGAACCCACCCCCGCCTTGCGCGAACTGACCGCGATTCTGGCGACGGTGCTGGGGCGCACGAAAAATCAGCTGGCCATCGCCGGCCATGTGCGGGGTTTCCCGGAAATGCTGGTGGAAAACCCCGTCTGGCCGCTGTCGGACCAGCGTGCCCATGCCGTCCGGCGCCTGCTGGTCGAAGGGCGGCTTGACGAAGGCCGCATCCAGCGGGTCACGGCCTATGGCGACAAGAAACCGCGTAATTCCAATGCGATGGATCCTCAGAACAACCGTATCGAGGTGATTTTACTTAGATAGAGGCCAGATGACGGGCGCCATTAGGGGGAAATTAAACTCTTTGGCGCATCCTCCGATCAACATGATTCAACCAGGGTGAACCGAATGACGATTTCTTCGTCCCTTCATGCCGGAGTATCCGGTCTGGCCGCCAACGCGGCGCGTCTTGCAAGCATTTCGGACAATATCGCGAACTCGGGAACCTATGGCTACAAGCGGCTGAACACCGACTTTGAAAGCATGGTCATCAACCAGGCGCGCGGCACCGGGGTCTACGCCTCGGGGGGTGTCCGGACCTTGACCACCCGGCTGGTGGACGAAAAGGGCGGGCTGGTGTCTTCGTCCCATTCGCTGGACATCGCGGTCTCGGGGCGCGGGATGTTGCCGGTTATCCCTTCGGTCTATCTTGATGGCGGGTTGGGCAACCAGCCGATGATGATGACGCCCACGGGGTCGTTCCGGCCCGATGCCAACGGGGTGCTCAAGACCGATTCGGGGCTGGTGTTGCTGGGCTGGCCGGCCCTGGCGGACGGCACCATTCCGCTGAATGCCCGCGACAGCGTCGCGGGGCTGCAACCGGTGGTGCTGAACCATCACCAGACCTCGGGCGACCCCACCACGCGGATGCATCTGGGCATCAACCTGCCCGCCGGCGCGACAAGGCCGGGCGCGGCCGGCCTGCCTGAAACGACGGCGATCGAATATTTCGGAAACCTCGGCGCGTCGGAAAGCCTGCACATCACCTTTGTGCCCGTGCCGTCGACCGGGCCGCTGCCCAGCAACAGCTGGACGATGGAAATCCGCGATTCGGCGATGGACCCGGCCGTGAACCTGATCGGCAGCTACGAGATGGTGTTCGACGACAGCCAGACCTACGGCGGCACGCTACAGTCGGTGACGGTCCTTTCGGGCGGCGGCTATGATCCTGCCACCGGTGAACTGGCGCTGAACGTGCAGGGCGGCCCCATCGCGGTTTCCATCGGCCGGCTGGGCGATCCCAACGGCCTGACCCAGCTGGAAGCCAGCTTCGCGCCGACGAATATCGCCAAGAACGGTTCTCCGGTCGGCAATTTCTCGACGGTCGAGATCGACGAGCACGGGATGCTGCGGGTGACCTATGACACCGGCTTTACCCGCACGATCGCGCAGATTCCGCTGGTGGACGTTCCCAATCTGAACGGCCTGATCGCGCTGGACAGCCAGACCTATCAGGTGTCCGCCCAGTCCGGATCGTTCTTTCTGTGGGATGCCGGCGATGGCCCGACAGGGGCCGTGGTGGGGTATGCGCGCGAGAATTCGACCACCGACGTTGCGCATGAGCTGACGGATCTGATCCAGACGCAGCGCGCCTATTCGTCGAACGCCAAGGTCATCCAGACGGTGGATGAGATGCTTCAGGAAACCACCAACATCAAGCGCTGAGGAGGACCGCGGCAGGCCCGCGGCTGACGTGACATGAGCCTTTCCAATGCCATCTCGAACGCGGTTTCGGGGATCGTCGCCACCTCGCGCGGGACCGAGGTCGTCGCCTCGAACCTGGCGAATGCGCTGACCCCCGGCTATGCGCGCCGCGATTTGCAGCAATCGTCCCGGTCCTATCTGGCCGGCGGCGGCGGGGTGCAGGTCGATGGCGTGGCGCGGATCGTGAACACTTCGGTGCTTGCGCAGGGCAGGCTGGCCTCGGCCGCGACCTCGCACGCGCAGACGCTTGCGGATTTTCACAAATCCATGTCCGACATGATGGGGGTGCCCGGCCAGCCCGGCGCGCTGACCACGCTGCTTTCGGAATTCGATGCGGCTTTGACGGCGGCCTCGGCGCGCCCCGAAAATGAGGCCGGTCTTGGCCGGGTTCTTTCCGCTGCCGCGTCGCTGGCGGGCGCCTATAACACGATGGGAAACACCATCCAGCAGGCGCGCAGCGTGGCCGACCAGGCCATTGCGCAGGATGTGGCGACCCTGAACTCCGGCCTTGAGCGCATCGCGGACCTCAACCGCCAGATCGCGACGCAGCTGGGCGGGGGGGGTGACGCCAATGCCCTGCAAGATGAACGCCAGCGCCTGATCGACATGCTGGGCGAAATCGTCCCGCTTAAGGAAATGCCCCGCGAAGGCGGGCGCGTCGCCCTGTTCACCGCAAACGGAGGGGTGTTGCTGGACGGCTCCGAACCCACCCGTTTTGAATTCGTCGCGGCCGGACAGGTGACCGCGGCCTCGGGCGCCGGGGCTGCGCCCCTTGGCCTGCTGTTCGTCAATGGCGAAGAGATCCCGGCCGCGCAGATGGGGCGCTACGGGGGCGGTCGCCTGGCCGCCAATTTCCAGATTCGCGATGTCGACGCGCCCGCCGCACAAGCGCGGCTGGATGCGGCTGCGCTTGACCTGCACGACCGTTTTGCAGACAGCGCCGTTGATCCGACGCTGGGCGCGGCCGATCCCGGGCTGTTCACCGATGCGGGGGCGCGTGTCATGCCACCGGCAGCGCCGGGGCTGGCCCAGCGTTTGTCGCTGAACCCGGCGGCAGACCCGACCGCGGGCGGCGAGATCTGGCGGCTGCGCGACGGCCTGGGTTCGGCAGCCCCGGGGCCGGCGGGTGCCTCGGGCCTGCTATTGGCGATGAAGAACGCGCTGGACACGCCCCGCACCGCCGCGCCTCAGGGGATGAGTTCGCGGCCGCGCACCGCTGCGGTCATGGCGGCCGAGATGACCTCTTTCGCTGCCTCGGGGCGCCTCGACGCAGAGCGCGTCCTTGGCGCGGCCTCGGCCCAATCCTCGACCTATGCAACGCTGCTACAGCAGGACGGCGTCGACACGGACCGCGAGGTAGAGGCGCTGCTCGCGCTTGAACGCGCCTATGCGGCCAATGCCCGTGTTCTCAAGGCGGTGGACGAGATGATCATGACGATATTGAGGCTGACATGACCAATAGTGTTTCGATCGGCGATCTGTCACGCGCGGCGCTGCTTCGGCAAGCCAATGTGCAGTTGAAATCCCGGCTGCTCACCCTGACGCAGGAAGCGGCAAGCGGCGTGAAATCCGATCTCGCCCAGGCTGTCGGCGGTAATTTCGGCCGTCTGGCTCAGATCGAATCGCGGCTGACCGCATTGACGGCGTATCGCGAAACCTCGGCCATCGCGCAGGGCGAACTGGCCGGGCTCCAATCCGCGCTCGAGGCTATCGGCAAGATCGGCTCCGAGATCGGGACCGGGATGTTGTCCGGCGGCTCGGCGATGGACAATACCAGCATCACCATCCGCTCGCGGCAGGCCCGGGATGATCTTGACGCTGTCATCAACCTGATGAACGTCGATGTCGGGGGGCGGTTCGTCCTGTCCGGCACCGCGGTCGAAACCCGACCGCTTGGTGATCCGGCGGCGATCCTGGCAGATGCACGGGCGCAGGTCGCGGGGCTGACCGATCCTGCGGCGATAGCGGCGGCGGTAGCGGGCTGGTTCGACGCAGCACCCGGAGGCGGAGGCTTCGTCGATAGCTGGTATGGCGGGAACACCGACCCGCGACCCGTTGCTGTCGGCCCGCACAGCTCGGTGACGCAGACGCTGACCGGAATTGATCCAGCGTTCCGGGATATTCTGAAAGGCCTGGTGCTGGGGGCCCTCGCGGATGATCCGGGCGTCGGTCTGGCGCGAGAGGACAAGGCCGCGCTGATTTCTCAGGCCGGGGCCGTCACGCTGACCGGGGTTCGCGCGCTGACCACGCGACGGGCCGAGGTCGGGATGCAGGAAGAGGCGATTGCCCGCGACGCGGCGCGTAATGCTGCCGAAACGACCGCAATGATGATCGCCAAGACCGGGATTATCGAAGCGGACCCCTATGAAACCGCGGCCGCCCTGACCCAGACCGAGGCCAATCTGGAAAATCTTTATGCGCTGACGGCCCGGCTGTCGCGGCTTTCGCTGGTGGATTATCTCAGATGAGATGGGCGCTCAGGCTTTTGGTGGCGCTGATCCTGATGCCGGGGCTGGCAGCCGCCGCTCCGGTCCGGATCAAGGATCTTGCGACCGTGGACGGCGTGCGGGGGAATGACCTGCTGGGCTACGGGATCGTGGTCGGGCTGAACGGCACCGGCGACAGCCTGCGCAACGCCCCCTATACCGAAGAAATGCTGGGCGGATTGCTCGAACGGCTGGGCGTGAACGTCACCGGAGAAAGCTTTCGCCCCAAGAACGTGGCCGCAGTGATGGTGACGGGCACGCTGCCGCCCTTTGCGCGGGCTGGGGGGCAGATCGATGTTACCGTGGCCGCGATCGGCGACGCCAAAAGCCTGCTGGGCGGCACGTTGGTGATGACGCCGCTCAGCGCCGCCGACGGCGAGATCTATGCCGTTGCCCAGGGCTCGATCATTGCGGGCGGAGCATCGGCCCAGGGCGATGCGGCCTCGGTGGTCCAGGGGGTGCCGACATCGGGTCATATCCCCTCGGGCGCCCGGGTCGAGCGCGAGGTCGATTTTGATTTCAGCCGGATGTCCAGTTTCCGGCTGGCGCTGCGATCCGCCGATTTCACGACTGCGGCGCGGATCGAAAAGGCGATCAATGATGATTTCGGCACCGGAATCGCGACTTTGATGGATGCGACGACCATTCTGGTCGATTCCGCGCGGCTTGGAGCTGTGAACCCCGCGCGGCTGGTGGGGCGGATCGAAAATATTCTGGTCCAGCCGGAAAGCCGCGCCAGAGTGGTCGTCGATCACCGTTCCGGCACCATCGTCATGGGCGAGGATGTGCGCATTTCGCGGGTCGCGGTCTCGCAGGGCAATTTGACGCTGCGGGTGCGCGAGACGCCCATGGTTTCGCAGCCCAACCCCTTTGCGCCCGGAGAAACCGTCGTCGTGCCGCGGACGGATGTCGAGATCACGCAAGAGCCGGGGATCGGATTTGCCGAAGTCAGCGGGGAATCGTCGCTGTCCGATGTCGTCGAAGGGCTGAATGCGCTGGGCGTTCGCCCGCGGGAGCTGATCGACATTCTCAAGGCCGTCCATGCGGCGGGGGCGTTGCATGCCGAATTCATTGTCAATTGAGCGTCTGGAAAGGGACCATGGGAAAGGCCTGCCGCGTTCACCGGCGGCGGATGCCGCTCTGCCCCCGGGTCATGCAGGGCCGTTTGGTCCCAGCGCGACAAAGCCACGCCTGACCTCATGCTCGTTGATGGTGATCTTTGCCTCGGGGCCGTTTCGTGCGACCCGGATCTCGTGCGCGGCTTGATCCAGCGTGAGCGTGGCAGAGAAACCGCTCCAGTCTTCGGGCAGGCTGGGGTCGATCTCGATGCCGCCGGGGCGGAGGCGCAGGCCGAGCAAACCCTCGACCGTGGCGCGATACATCCAGCCGGCCGAGCCGGTATACCACGTCCAGCCGCCGCGACCCATCTTGTCGCGGGCGGCATAGACATCGGCAGCGACGACATATGGTTCCACCCGATAGATCTCGGCAGAGCGGGTATCCAGCGCATGGTTGATCGGGTTCAGCGCCCGCAGCAGGCGGTGCGCCCGTGTGCCGTCGCCGTTACGGGCCAGCGCATAGACCATCCACGCCGCGGCATGGGTATACTGACCGCCGTTTTCGCGCACGCCCGGCGGATAGGATTTGATGTAGCCCGGCTGTGCCTCGGTGTTCTGGAACGGCGGGGTGAACAGCCGCAGCAGCTGCCCGTCGCGGTCGAACAGCTGCGCCAACGCCTCGGACACGCCGTCCTGCGCGCGGTCCGGGCGGCCGGCCCCGGAAATCATCGCCCAGCTTTGCGCAATGCTGTCGATGCGGCATTCTGCGTTCCCCGCGGAACCCAGCGGGGTGCCGTCGTCGAAATAGCCGCGCCGATACCAGGCGCCGTCCCAGCCGGATGCGTCCAGCGCCTGCGCCACGCTTGCGGCGTGGGCGTCCCAGGCGTCGGCGCGGGCGTGGTCGCCGCGGGCGCGGGCAAGGGGCGCAAAACTGGCGATGGTGTCGCACAGGAACCACCCCAGCCAGATGCTTTCGCCGCGCCCCTGTTCGCCGACGCGGTTCATCCCGTCGTTCCAGTCTCCGCCCAGAATCAGCGGCAATCCGTGCGGGCCGGTGCGCTGCATCGCCAGATCCAGCGCCAGCGCGCAGTGGTCGTAAAGCGGCGCCTCGGTTCCCGCCGGCTCGGGCTGGAAATAGCGGTCGTGTTCGCCGGGGTCGAGCAGCGGCCCGGTGATAAAGGGCACCATCTCGTCCAGCACCGCCGCATCGCCCGTCGCCGCGACATAGCGCGCGGTGATATGTCCCAGCCAGATCACGTCGTCGGAAATCATCGTGCGCACCCCGGCCCCCGTCCGCGGCAGCCACCAATGCTGCACGTCGCCTTCCACGAACTGGCGGGCGGCGGCGTTGAGGATCTGGCGGCGGCACAGCGCCGGGTCGTGCAGGATCAGCGCACTGGTGTCCTGCAACTGGTCGCGGAACCCATAGGCGCCCGATGCCTGATAGAACGCCGTCCGCGCCCGGATGCGGCAGGTGATCGCCTGATAGGGCAGCCACTGGTTCACCATCAGGTTCAGCGCCGTGTCGGGGGTGTCCACTTGCAGGCAGCCCAGGGTTGCGTCCCATTCCCCCTGCATCGCCGCAAGCGCGCGGGCGGGGGCATCGGGGCGCGTGACGGCGGCAAGCACGGAGGGCAGATCCGCCTGCGGCGCGTTGGCGAGGACCAGCGTGGTCTCGGTGGTTTCGTCAGGCCGCAACGAGAGGTCGCAGCGAATGGCAAGGCAGGGATCGCCGGCGGCGTCGGTCGCGGGCCAGTCGCGCAGGGCGGCCGGGCGCGACAGCTCGCCGAACCGGCCCAGAAAGGCCAGGCGGTCCCCGCAATACCGCAGCACGGGGCGGTCGCAGGCCAGCGCGGTGATGCGCCCCGCATGTTCGGTCGAGAACGGATTGACCGCCAGCGCCGCGTTCAGCGCCGGGTCAAAGCTGGTCTGGATCTTGTCGGCGGTGCGGCTGCGGTCGGCGCCCAGCACCAGCTGGGCAAAGGCGATCAGTTGCAGCGACAGCGCCCGGCCGCTGCGGTTGTGCAGTCGCAGCCGGGTCAGCCGCGCGGGGCCGGTTTCGGCCAGCGTCATCGTGGCCTCGACCGCCAGCCAGCCATAATCGGCGGTGAAACGCGAATAGCCCAGCCCATGCGCGATTTCATGCACCGCGCGCGGATCCTCGGACAGCCCCATGAACGGCGAGGCCACCAACCCGGTTTCCGGGTCGTGGATCAGGATCGCCTCGCCGGGGCGGTTTTCCACCGGGTCGTTCGACCACGGCGTGATCTGGTAGTCGCGCGAGTTCACCGCCCAGCTATAGGGCGCGCCCTCGGCCGAGACGTGAAAGCCGAAATCTTCGCGCGCGATCACGTTGATCCACGGGTGCGGGGTCGGCCGGTCGCGGTCGATGCGCAGCACATATTCCCGCCCGTCCGGGGAAAATCCGCCGTAGCCGTTCCAGAATTGCAGCGGCGAACGCGAGGGTTCGGCCGGAGCGGGGACCGGGGCGCTGCTGCGGGCGGTCTCGCGCCGGCGGGGCGCTGCTGCGGCAACAGGAGCTTCGCGCAGCCGCTCGATCTGGTCGGCCAGCCGGCCGTTGCGGGTGTGCAGCATGATCCGCGCCGCCGACACCAGCGTGTCGAAACAGGCCTTGGAAATCTGGTCGCGGCGCACCGCGTGGACATGGGGCTGCGCCCCCGGCCCCGCGGCCTGCAACGCCATGTCCACCAGCGCCCCGATCGCGTGTTGCAGATCCTGCACATAGCTCGACGCGCGTTCGTTCAGGATCACCACGTCGTGGCGCACCCCGCGCAGGCGCAGGAATTCGTGCATCCGCAGCGCCTCGCGCAGGATCGGCAGGTCGGCCTCGTCGTCGATGCGCAGCAGCAGGATCGGGTCGTCGCCCGAGACCCCCATCGGCCACAGGTCGCTTTGCGGGCCCAGTTCGGTGCGCCGCCTGGGCGTGGCCGCCATGGACAGGTCCGGCCAGACCAGCAGCGCGGCATAGGCGCGAAACAGCCGCACCTCTTCCAGCGAGGTATGCAGGTGGCGCAGCTGCACCTGCGACCATGTCCATGCCAGCCGCAGCTCATGTTCAAAGACCGCGTGGCGGGCGTAATGGGCGGCCAGCCGGTCGCGTTCAGCCGCGCTGTCGGCGATCAGCGTCCAGAAGATGACCGAGACCGTCTTGCCCGCCGGGATCCGCATCCGCCGGCGGATGGCAAAGATCGGGTCCAGCGTGTGCCCCTGACTGCCGCCCAGCGTCGCGCCGCGGTCAAAGGCTGCCGGGTTGCGGATCGAGCGGCCGCGCCCGACAAAGGCGCGGCGGTCGGTTTCCGCCTCGGCCCCCGGGGCGATCGCGCCGTCGGGGCAGGCGATCAGATGCGCCAGATACAGCGGTCGCCCGTGCGGGTCGCGGGGGCGGCGCTCGGCCGCGATCATGGTGCCGCCGTCGCGGATTTCGGTCTGCACGAACAGCTTGGAAAATGCCGGGTGGGCGTGATCCGCCGCCGGGTCGTCCAGCACGATTTCTCCGTACGAGGTGATCTCGATGGTCTTGTCCGACCCCGAGCGGTTGCGCAGCGTCAGCCGCCGCCCGTCGGCGTGGCTTTCGGTGGCGGCGATGATTTCCAGCCGCGTCTCGATGGCGTTGGCGGTCTTGAAGAATTCGGCCTTGTGGTCGGAAAACACCGCGCTGGCGCGCTCGTCGGGGCCGGAATGGGGGGAATGGGTGGCCGACCACCACTCGCCCGACTGCATGTCGCGCAGAAAGATGAAAATGCCGCCGTCGTCCTGCGCCGGGTCCGGCGTCCAGCGGTTCAGCGCAATCCCCCCCAGCATTGACCGCCCGCCCCCGGTCGAGGACAGCAGCGTCGAGAAATCGCCGTTCGAGATCAGCGCCACCTCGCGCGCGGCGCGGCGAGGCTCATCAACCACGGTCAGCGCGTCGCCCGCGCCGGTCATCGCCCCGCGCCCGGCCACCCGGACCGAGGGCGCGCGGGTCACCGGGGTGATGTCGCGCGGCGATTTTTCCTGCAACAGCAGTTCGGACGCGCGCACCACCGGGTCGGCGTGGAAACGTTCGCGGTGGATGCCGTCCATCACCGTGTTGGCGATGGCCAGGATAGACATGCCGTGGTGGTGGGCCATGACGTTGCGCACCACCGCATGGCTGTCGTCCTCGCGCAGGCGGGCGGGGGCGAAATCCACCGCGTCAAAGAAACCGAATGGCCCCTCGGCCCCCAGCCGGCGCAGCTCGATCAGGTTGCGCACGGCCTCGGCCGGGCGGATCTGCGCGGCAAGGATCGAGGCATAGGGTGCGACCACGTTTTCGCCGAACGCCCGTTTCAGTGCCAGCGTCGGCACGCCGAAGGCGTAGTATTGATAGTTCATCTCGCGGTCGCGGGCGTTGAAGGCGCTTTCGGAAATGCCCCAGGGCAGCCCGTGCGAACGGCCCCACTCGATCTGCGCTTGGACGGCCATCTGGTTGGAATGGTTCAGGATTCCGCCCTGCCGTTCTTTCAGCAGCAGCGGCGGCATCAGATATTCGAACATGCAGCCCGACCATGACAGCAGCAGGCTTTGGTGCCCCAGCGTGGCAAAGGGACGGCCCAGCCGCGCCCAGTGTTCCTTGCGGATGTCGCCCTTGGCGATGGCGAGGAAACTGGTCAGCCGCGCCTCGGACGCCAGCAGGTCGTATGAGCTGTCGTCAAGCTGGTCGTCCAGCGGGCGATAGCCGATCGACAGCAGCATCTTGTCGGGGTGGATGAACAGGCCGAAATCCATCTCGAACGCCAGCATCCGGGCGCGTTCGGCCAGCAGGCGGGTGCGCAGGGCGAATGCCTCGACCGCATCGCGGCCCTCGGCGATGGGGGCCATGACGTCGGCGGCGTCGCGTTCCAGCAGCTCGGCCCACGCCAGCGCCTCGGCGGCCTCGCCGTCGGTGGCGGCGTCCAGCTCGGCGGCCAGCCGGGCGATCTCGGCGCTGCGGGCGACCAGTTGCGTGGGCGCCACCGGGTCCGCGACGGGACGCCCGGCGGTGTGGTCCAGCAGCTCGTGCAGCCCCTCGATGGCGCCGTCCAGCGCCCGGCGCAGCTCGCGCAGGCTGCGGCGGTCCTGCGGCAGGCGGTCCAGTTCCTGTTGCAGGTTTGCCAGCGCGTCGCCGACCCCGCCCGTGCGCCGCCGCCGGACCGAGGGCGCCGCCTCGGCCCAGCCGCGCAGCCCCGAGGACAGCGCGACCAGCAGCCCCGCCAGATTGCCGCTGTCCACGGCCGAGACATAGGGCGCCGGCAGCACCGCCAGCGTGCGCGTGTCATACCAGTTGAAAAAATGCCCGCGCAGCCGCGCCATGCGTTCCAGCGTGGAAATCGTGGCCTCGATCCGCGCCAGCGCGCTGTCCAGCCCGATCCAGCCGAAATCATGCGCCGACATCACCGACATCAGGTAAAGCCCGATATTGGTGGGCGAGGTGCGTTCCGCCAGTTTCGGCTCGGGGCGGCCCTGCCAGTTGTCGGGGGGCAGGTGGTTGGTGTCGGGGCCGACGAAGGTCTCGAAATAGCGCCAGGTGCGGCGGGCGATGCGGCGCAGCTCGGCGGTGTCCTCGGGCGACAGCAGCAGCCGGTCCTCAGTCTGCAAGGGGCGCGAGGCGCGGTCCATGATCCAGGGCGCGGCGATCCACACGCCGCCGACGATCAGCGCGACCGGCAGCGCCACCGGGTTCAGCACCGCCACGGCAAGAATGGCCGCCGCCCCGATGATGGGCGAGGCGACCATGCGGCGGTATTCGCCCCGCAGACCGGGGTCGGCCTGCCCCGCCTCGCGCGCGGGGGTCCATTCCAGCAGGTGCCGGCGGCTGACGGTCATGCGCCACAGCGCCCGCCCGATGGCGTCCAGCGCCGCCGCCGCCCGATGCGCAGCGGTGGCCAGCCGCAGCCCCAGCTGGGTCAGATAGGAAATCGCGTCGCGTGCCATGTGTCGCAGGTGATAATCCCACGACACCCCGTAGCCCGGCCTGAACACCCGCAGGTCCACCTGCAACACCGCCACCGCCGCCACCAGC
This sequence comes from Paracoccus alkenifer, assembly GCF_900108405.1. Taxonomy (GTDB): domain Bacteria; phylum Pseudomonadota; class Alphaproteobacteria; order Rhodobacterales; family Rhodobacteraceae; genus Paracoccus; species Paracoccus alkenifer. The sequence continues at coordinate 240,569 of NZ_FNXG01000004.1, read as the reverse complement.
AGGATCATCAGCCCCTGCCACATGATCGGCCAGGCCCCCGGCAGCACCAGCCAGCCCAGCACCGAGGCCGCGACCCACGCCGGCGTCACCAGCGACCGGCGCAGATTGTCCAGCATCTTGAACCGCGACAGGCCCGACAGCCCGTTGCCCGGCCTGAACATGATCGGCAGCAGCTGCCAGTCGCCACGGGTCCAGCGGTGCTGGCGGCTGGCCTCGGTCGCGTAGCGGACCGGGAAATCCTCGACCACCTCGATGTCGGTGGCCAGTGCCGAACGGGCAAGGCAACCTTCCAGCAGGTCATGCGACAGCACCGCGTTTTCGGCGATGCGCCCGCCGACGGCGCGTTCGAACGCATCCACGTCGTAGATGCCTTTGCCGGTGAAACTGCCCTCGTCCGCCAGATCCTGATACAGGTCCGAGACGGTGAAGACATAGGGGTCCAGCCCCCGGTTCACCGAAAAGATGCGCTGGAACACCGACGCCTCGGGCCCCGTCGTCAGCGAAGGGGTGACGCGCGGCTGCATGATGCCGTGGCCGCGGACCACCACGCCGTTTTCCGCATGGACGGGGCGGTTGACCGGGTGCGCCATCTTGCCGACCAGCGCCGCCACCGTGTCGCGCGGCAGGCGGGTATCGCTGTCCAGCGTCACCACATAGCGGATCCCCTCGGGGGGCGTGGGACCGGTGGGGGTAAAGCTGGTGTTCTCGACCCCGCGCAGTAGCAGGTTCAGCTCGGCCAGCTTGCCGCGCTTGCGTTCCCAGCCCATCCAGACGCCCTCGGCCGGGTTCCACAACCGCCGCCGATGCAGCAGGAAAAACCGGCGGATGCCGCCGTGGTCATAGCGGTCGGCCAGATCGTCGATGCGGGCGCGGGCATGGGCCAGCAGCCGCGCATCCTCGGGCAGGGTCTCGGCGGGCGCGTCGCGCCAGTCGGTCAGCAGCGCGAATGAGACCTCGCCCAGCGGGTTCGCCAGATAGTGCGATTCCAGCATCTCGGCCAGCTCGTCTATGGCATCCATCGAGGTGATCATGCCGGGGATCACCACCAGCGTGCGGAACCGCGCCGGCACGCCCTCGCGGAAATCATAGGCGGGCAGGCGGGCGGGCGGGATGGTGCGCGCGGCCAGGAACGACACCACCTGCATCGCCGTGTCCGAGGCCGGCAGCATCACCAGCGCCAGCAGCAGCCCCAGCTGCCAGCCGGGCAGTTGCGCGGGCAGCACATGGCCCAGCAGCGCCACCAGCACCGCGGTGATGCCGACCAGCGGCATCGCGATCAGCCACAGCCCGGCCTTGCGCAGCGGGATCGACAGGCGTTCCAGCAGCGTCGGGCGATAGAGGCAGGCTTCGCGAAATCTGCGGCGGTGGTCGCCGACCAGCAGATGCCCGACCTCGACCCGACCGCCCTCAAGACGGCCGCCCTCGGCCCCGTCCGCCAGTCCCGGTGGGCGTTCCTCGGCGGCTGCGGCGTCGGCCCGGCCCTGCTCGATCGCGCGGTGGGCAACCTCGATTTCGGTCAGGGCGGACCGGCGGGCGATGCGTTCGATGGTGCTGCGGTAGCTGGCGCGGGTGGGCTGGTCCAGCCGGTCGAATTCGGTATGGCGGGCCAGCAGCATGTCGACGGCGCTGACGCTTTCGAACCAGTCCAGCCAGTCGATGTCGCCCATGCGGCGCAGGCTGCGGATGATGTTGCCCACGGTGACGTTGCCGCTGGACTGGCGCGCATATTCGGCCTGCACGGCGCGGTCGCCCGCCTCGGCATCGCCCAGCTGCGATTCCAGCGCCAGCAGCGCCGCCTGCGCATCCGGCCCGCCGTCGCGCAGCCGATAGTAAAGCTGCGCGGCCACGGTGTCGTCGGTGACCAGTGCGCCGCTGTGCGCGATCACCGCGGCAGCGGCCCGAGGATCCCTGACCGTCGCCAGCTCGTCCGCGATGGCGTTGGCCAGCGCCCGGCGCACCCGGGCCGAGGCCACCCGGTCCGATAGCCGCCGCAGGTTCTCGACCAGCATATAGCGCAGAAACACCGGCAGCGCCCACAGCTCGGCGATATCCAGCGTCACCACCGACTGATAGCCGCCCAGGAACTGCGCCAGCGCGTCCTCGGTGATTTCGGAATTGGTCAGCGCGATGAAATACCACGCCAGCACCAGGCTGCGCGGGGCATGGCCGCCGCCCGACAGCCGCACGCCGGGCAGCCGGTTCAGGAACGCCGGCGACAGCGCCTGTCGCAGTTGGCGTAGGTTTTCCTCGACCATGTGGTGGTTGTCGATCAGCCACTCGGCGGCGGGGGTCACCGGCTCGTCCTGTTCCTCGGCGGCGACGGTTTCCAGATAGTTGCGGCGGATGGCGGACTGGTTGTCGATCAGCCGGGCGACAGGGTTTTTCGGGGCCTCGGGCAGGTCGGGTAGCGGGGTGCCCGCCAGTTCCCGCCCCGCATCGCGCAGCGAACTGCCGGTCCAGATGTCAAAGCGGATCGGCCGCGCCATCGCGGACCATGCCGTGGGCAGCCCCATTGAGCGGGCGCCTTCGGACCGCAGGGCCCGGGCGTGCAGCCGCTGGGCGGCCTGGTTGAGGCTGCTTGCGCCGCTGCGCCGCCCGCGCGGCATCCGGGCGTTGTTTCGTGGCATTTTCTGTCCCGCCGTTTTCTGTGCCGTCGCGACCTGCCCTGCCGTCGTATCCCGCACGGTCCGGCCCGTGCGAGCAGGGGGTGGCGACATCTTTCCAAGCATCTGCCCCGCGCTCGGGTTCCCGATGCGGCCGCGCGCCGCCGTCCGTTGCCGCCATCGCGCATTGTCGGATGGGGGGCGGCTGGGCTATGTGGCGCTGAGTCCCGCCGCCTGCAAGGAAACGACGATATGCCCGCACTGCTCGACAGCCCCGCGCCGGCCCCGATCACCGTCGCGACCAGCCCGTTTCAGGGGCAACGACCCGGCACCTCGGGGCTGCGCAAAAAGACGCGCGTCTTCATGCAGGCAGGCTATCTGGAAAACTTCACGCAGTCCATCTTTGACGCCATCGGCGGGCTGGCGGGCCGGGTGCTGGTGCTGGGCGGCGACGGGCGGTTCTTTAACGAGGCCGCGATCCAGGTGATCCTGCGCATGGCTGCGGCGAACGGGGCGGCACGGGTGATCGTGGGGCAGGGGGGGATCCTGTCGACGCCCGCGGCCTCGAACCTGATCCGGCTGCATGGCGCCGATGGCGGCATCATCCTGTCGGCCAGCCACAATCCCGGCGGCGAGGATCAGGACTTCGGGATGAAGTTCAACGGCCCCAACGGCGGCCCCGCCCCGGAATCGGTGACCGAGGCGATCCACGCCCGCAGCCTTGAGATCGGCGAATACCGCACGCTGGACAGCGCCGATCTGGACCTGTCCGCGCTTGGCCGCCGGCAGCTGGGCGCGACCGAGGTCGAGATCATCGACCCCGTCGCCGATTATGCGGCGCTGATGGGGCGGCTGTTCGATTTCGACGCGATCAGGGCGCTGTTCGCGGGCGGCTTTACCATGCGCTTTGACGCCATGCACGCGGTGACCGGCCCCTATGCGCGCGAGATATTCGAGCGTCGCCTGGGCGCCGCCCCCGGCAGCGTGGTGAACGCGGTGCCGCTGCCCGATTTCGGCGGCGGCCACCCGGACCCGAACCCGGTCTGGGCGCATGAATTTTTCGATCTGATGATGGGCGCCGATGCGCCTGATTTCGGCGCCGCCTCGGACGGGGACGGGGATCGCAACATGATCATGGGGCGGGGGGTGTATGTGACGCCCTCGGACAGCCTTGCGGTGCTGGCGGCGAATGCGGCGCTTGCGCCCGGATATGCGGGCGGCATCGCGGGCATCGCGCGCTCGATGCCGACCAGCCGCGCCGCCGACCGCGTGGCCGCCGCCCTCGGGGTGGGGATGTTCGAAACCCCGACAGGCTGGAAATTCTTCGGTAACCTGCTGGACGCCGGCCGCGTCACCATCTGCGGCGAGGAAAGCGCCGGCACCGGCTCGGACCATGTGCGCGAAAAGGACGGGCTGTGGGCGGTGCTGCTGTGGCTGAACATCCTCGCGGCCCGGCGCGAGCCGGTGGCCGCGATCATGGCGGCGCATTGGCGGGAATACGGCCGCGATTACTACAGCCGCCACGATTACGAATCCGTCGCCGCCGACCGGGCCGAGGCACTGATCGCCCGGCTGCGCGGCCTGCTGCCCACGCTGCCGGGGCAGGATTTCGCCGGGCTGTGCGTCGAATCCGCCGATGATTTCGCCTATCACGACCCGGTGGACGGCTCGACCTCGGGCCATCAGGGGATCAGGGTGATGTTCACCGACGGCAGCCGCGTGGTGCTGCGGCTGTCGGGCACGGGGACCGAGGGCGCGACCCTGCGCGTCTATCTGGAACGCCACGCCGCCCCGAATGCAAACCACTCGCTCGCCCCGGAAATCGCGCTGGCCCCTGTGACCGCCGCGGCCGAGGCGCTGGCCCTGATCCGCGACCACACCGGCCGCGACCGTCCCGATGTGATCACCTGACCCGCCCGTCCAAAGCGGCATCGCGCTTCTTTCTGGCCAAAATACCCCTGCGGCGCTGCCATGCTTGGCAAACGCCCGGTGGGCCGCGCGCGGCGAAACCCGCCGATCCAGCCCGCCCCGCGGCCAAGTGGAACCTTGTCCCGTCCTGCCGGTTTCTTCCGCGGACATCATCCCGTTGGCGATGTCTGTTTTCCAACACGCGGCGGCTCGCCGGGGCACAAGGAAGATCTCATGCGCATCGCAGTTCTCGGAGGCGACGGCTTTGTAGGCTGGCCCACTTCGCTGCATCTGTCGGCCGCGGGCCACGAGGTCCATATCGTCGACAACCTGTCACGCCGCTGGATCGACACCGAACTGGGCGTGCAGTCCCTGACCCCGATGGATTCGATCCAGGAACGCTGCCGGATCTGGAAACAGGAAAGCGGCAACTCGATCCAGTTCCACCTGCTGAACCTTGCCCGGGAATACGAGCGGCTCAAGCAGTGGCTGCTGGACCATCGCCCCGATGCGGTGATCCATTTCGCCGAACAGCGCGCCGCGCCCTATTCGATGAAGACCGACCGCCACAAGGTCTATACCGTCGACAACAACGTCAACGCGACCCACAACCTGTTGGCGGCGCTGGTGGAAACCGGCATCGACGCGCATCTGGTGCATCTGGGAACCATGGGGGTCTATGGCTATTCCAGCGTCGGCGCCCCCATCCCCGAGGGCTATCTGGACGTGCAGATCGACACGCCCGCCGGCCCGCGCGACCAGCAGATCCTGTATCCGACGCGGCCCGGCTCGGTCTATCACATGACCAAAAGCCTCGATCAGATCCTGTTCCAGTTCTATGCGCAGAACGACGGGCTGCGGATCACCGACCTGCATCAGGGCATCGTCTGGGGCACCCATACCGACCAGACCCGCCGCCATGAACAACTTATCAACCGCTTCGACTATGACGGCGATTACGGCACGGTGCTGAACCGGTTTCTGATCCAGGCGGCGATCGGCTATCCGCTGACCGTGCACGGCACCGGCGGCCAGACCCGCGCCTTTATCCACCTGCAAGACAGCGTGCGCTGCATCGAGCTGGCGTTGGGCGATCCGCCCAAAGCCGGCGAAAGGGTGCGCATCTTCAACCAGATGACCGAGACCCACCGCGTCCGCGACCTCGCCCATCTGGTCGCCAGGATGACCGGGGCACAGGTCAAGCCGCTGCCCAACCCCCGCAAAGAGGCCGACGAAAACGACCTGATTGTCAGGAACGACCAGTTTCTTGCGCTGGGGCTGCAACCGATCACCCTGCACGAGGGGTTGCTGGCCGAGGTGGTGGACGTGGCCCGCAAATACGCCCACCGCATCGACCGCACGCGGGTGCCGGCGGTCAGCGCATGGACCCGGGACATCGCCCGCCGCGTCGATCACGACCCCGAGGGCCGCAAGCTGCGGGCTGTATGACCTTGCCGGGGCTGCAATCCGACCGGCCGGCGGGGTCCGACCGCGCCTTTGTGACGCTGGTCACGAATGCGGATTACGCGCTGGGGGCGCGGGCGCTGCTGCGCTCGATCGTGCTGTCGGGCACCGATGCGGATCTCTGCGTCCTGCATACCGGGGTGGCGGCGGCGCATCTGGCACCGCTGGCGGCGCTGGGCGCGCGGCTGGTGCGTTGCGAGCTGCTGCCGACCTCGCCCGCGTTCAACGCCGCCCATGCGCGGGACGCGCTGCACGGGCGCGCCGCCTTTACCAAGGGGGAAAAGCCGCCCTTTCATACGCCGCTGGACAATTTCGCCAAGCTGCGGCTGTGGCAACTGGATTACGCGCGGGTGGTGTTCGTTGATGCCGACGCGCTGGTGCTGCAGAATGTGGACAAGCTGTTCGATTACCCCGAATTCTGCGCGGCGCCGAATGTCTATGAAAGCCTTGCGGATTTCCACCGCATGAACTCGGGCGTTTTCACGGCGCGGCCCTCGCAGGCGACATATCGGGACATGCTGGCGCGGCTGGACGTGCCGGAGGTGTTCTGGCGGCGCACCGACCAGAGCTTTCTGCAGGAATACTTCCCCGACTGGCACGGGCTGCCGGTGTTCTGCAACATGCTGCAATATGTCTGGTTCGCGATGCCGCAGCTGTGGCGCTGGCGCGACATCAGGATCCTGCATTTCCAGTATGAAAAACCGTGGCAGGACCATGCCAAGGCCGACCGCCTGCGCCCGCTGATCGAGCTGTGGCGCGTCTATGCCGGCGACGGGCCGGTGCCCGACAGCCGCGACCTGCCCGACCCGGCATGAGGGTCGCGGTCACCGGCGCCAGCGGGATGGTGGGCTGCTTCCTGACCCGGGCGTTGGCGGTGGCGGGTCACCGGGTCGAGACGCTGCCCGGCTGGCGGCTGGGCCAGCCCGCGCCGCTGGAAGGTTGCGAGGCGCTGATCCACGCCGCCCTTGCCCATGTTCCCGGCCGCTATCGCGGCGGCGAGGGCGACGACCCGGCAAGCTTCATCGCGCTGAACCGCGATGGCTCGCTGCATCTCTTTGAACAGGCGCGGGCGGCGGGTGTGGCGCAGGTGGTGTTCCTGTCCTCGCGCGCGGTCTATGACGCGCTGCCCCCCGGCACGCCGCTGCCCGACGGCACCCCGCCCACGCCGCACAGCCTCTATGGCCGGATCAAGGCCGAGACCGAGGCCGGGCTGGCGGCGCTGGCCCGCCCCGGCTTTGCCACCGCCAGCCTCCGCGCCACCGGCATCTACGGCCCCGGAGAGGGCCATAAGTGGACCGGTCTCTTCGCCGATTATCTTGCCGGAAGCCCCGTCGCGCCCCGCATCGGCACCGAACTGCACGGCGACGACCTTGCCGCCGCCGCACTGCTGATCCTTGAACACGGCGGCACCGGCGCGTTCAACGCCTCGGACCTGACGCTGGACCGCCGCGACCTGCTGGCCGAGATCCGCCGCTTGACCGATTGCCCGCACCCGCTGCCCGACCGCGCAACCACCCCAGTCTCCGCCATGTCCTGCGAACGCCTGACCGCGATGGGCTGGTGCCCCGGCGGCTGGCCGCTGCTGCGGGAAACCCTGCCCGCGATGCTGGCTTCGGGCGGTTTCTAAATATCCCGCGGGGGTCCGGGGGCGCCAAGCCCCCGGTCCGACAGCGCAGCTTACCCCGGCGCTACCCCGCCCAGCACCCCGGTCAGTTCTTCCGCGGCCTGCGCCACCAGCGCGCCCAGCGGCTCCAGCCGGTCCTCGGTCAGCCGCACGGCGGCGCCGGAAATCGAGATGGCACAGGCGGCCTCGCCCTGCGGCGACCACACCACCGCGGCCAGGCAGCGCATCCCCAGGTTGAATTCCTCGTCGTCCAGCGCCCAGCCACGGGCGCGGGTGCGGGCGATCTCGGCCAGCGCCGCCTCGCGCGAGCGCAGGCTTTTCGTGGTCAGCGGCGGCAGCCCGGCGCGGTCGGCCAGCGCCAGCACCTCCTGATCGCGCCATGTCGCCAGAATCGCCTTGCCCATGGCCGAGGAGAACACCGGCACCCGGCGACCGGGCGGCGACAGCGCGCGCCTGATCTCTCGGCTTTCGACCTGGCTGACCGTCACCAGATGGTCGTCGTCGAGAATCCCCAGATTTGCCGTTTCGCGCGTGGCATCGCGCAGCCGGCGCAGCAGCGGCAGCGCCGGCGCGACAAAGCTCAGTCGCCGCCCATAGGCCAGCCCCACGGTAAAGGCATCGCGCCCGACATGCCACAGCGAGGACGCGGGCTCGAACTGCGCGAAGCCCTGTTGTTCCAGCGTGGTCAGCAGCCGGTGCGCGGTGCTGACCGGCAGCCCCGCCGCGCGGGCCACATCGCTCAGCCGGCTGCCGCCGTCCTCTTGCGCCAGCAGTCGCATCAGCGACAGGGCGCGGGCGACCGATTGCACCCCGTTTTCGGCCATCGCTTCCTCCGTTCTTGCCGCATGATGGGAAACTCTGCCGGGGATGTCACCCCTCGCATCGACCGGGTGCTATGCCTGCGGGCAGGAGCAAGGAGAACAAGATGACCGATTACGTCGAGCGTGCAGGTTTGCAGGTCGCGGCGCCGCTGGCCGCGCTGGTCGAGGGCGAGGTTCTGACCGGCGGCGTGACGCCCGACCGATTCTGGCGGGGCTATGCCGAGATGCTGCGCGAGCTGGTCCCCGCCAATCATGCGCTGCTGGAACGGCGCGACGCCTTGCAGCGCCAGATCGACGACTGGCACCGCGCGCGCCGCGGCCAGCCCCATGACGGCGCCGCCTATCAGGCGTTCCTGCGCGAGATCGGCTATCTGGTCCCCGAGCCCGCCCCCTTTGCCATCGCCACGGAAAACGTGGACCCCGAGCTTGCGCAAGTGGCCGGGCCGCAGCTGGTAGTGCCGGTGGGCAATGCCCGTTTCGCGCTGAACGCGGCGAATGCGCGCTGGGGGTCGCTGTATGATGCGCTTTACGGCACCGATGCGCTGCCGGGGCAGGCGGCGCCGGGCGGCTATGACCCCGCACGGGGCGCGCAGGTGATCGCCTGGGCGCGGGCGCATCTGGACCGCGTGGCGCCGCTGGCGGGGGCGTCCTGGGCCGAGATCACCGGGGTTTCGGCGCGGGACGGGCGGCTGGTCGCCTTGACCCCCGGGGCCGAGGTCGGGCTGGTCGATCCCGCGCAATTCGCCGGGACCGCGGGCGAGGATGTGTTCCTGCGGGTCAATGGGCTGCTGATCCGGCTGGTGATCGACCGCACGACCGCGATCGGCCGCGACGATGCCGCGGGGATTTCCGACGTGCTGCTGGAATCCGCCCTGACCGCGATTCAGGATTTCGAAGATTCCGTCGCCGCCGTCGATGCCGAGGACAAGGTTGCCAATTACCGCAACTGGCTGGGCCTGATGCGCGGCGATCTGGTCGAGACCTTTACCAAGAACGGGCGCGAGATGACCCGGCGGCTGGCCGGCGACGTGACCTATACCGACCCGCAGGGCAATCAGGTCACCCACCCCGGCCGCGCCGTGCTGCTGGTGCGCAACGTGGGCCATCTGATGACCACCGACGCGGTGCTGCTGGACGGGCAGGAAACCCCCGAAGGCATCATGGACGCGCTGATGACCGTCGCCGCGGCCATGCACGACCTGGGGACGGGCGGCGGGCGCAACTCGCGCACCGGCTCGGTCTATGTGGTCAAGCCCAAGATGCACGGCCCCGAAGAGGTCGCCTTTGCCGAGCGGCTTTACGGCATGGTCGAACGCATCCTCGGCCTGCCCGCCAACACGGTGAAACTGGGGGTGATGGACGAGGAACGCCGCACCTCGGCCAACCTTGCCGCCTGTCTGGAGCAGGTCAAGGACCGCGTCGTGTTCATCAACACCGGCTTTCTGGACCGCACCGGGGACGAGATCCATACCTCGATGGAGGCCGGGCCGATGGTGCCCAAGGCAAGGATGAAGGACCAGCAATGGCTGGCCGCCTATGAGGCCGGGAACGTCGACGTGGGGCTGGCGCTGGGGCTGGCCGGGCGCGGGCAGATCGGCAAGGGCATGTGGGCCAAGCCCGACGACATGGCCGAGATGCTGGAGGCCAAGATCGGCCACCCGCAGGCGGGCGCGAACACCGCCTGGGTGCCTTCGCCCACCGCCGCAACGCTGCACGCGACGCATTACCATCAGGTGGCGGTGGGTGCGGTGCAGGACAGCCTGCGCGCCCGCGCCCGCGCCAGCCTGGACGCGCTGCTGACGCCACCGCTGCTGGCCGGCGAGAACCTGTCCGAGGCCGAGATCGCGCATGAGATCGACAACTCGTGCCAGTCGATCCTGGGCTATGTGGTGCGTTGGGTCGATCAGGGCATCGGCTGTTCCAAGGTGCCCGACATCAACGATGTCGCGCTGATGGAGGACCGGGCGACGCTGCGCATCTCGGCCCAGCATCTGGCCAACTGGCTGAAGCACGGGATCATCACCCAGGCGCAGGTCGAGGAATCACTGGCCCGCATGGCCGTCAAGGTCGATGCGCAGAACGCAGGCGACGCGGCCTATCGGCCGATGGCGCCGGGGCTGGAGGGGGCGGCATTCCGCGCCGCGCGCGATCTGATCCTGACCGGGGCCGAGCAGCCCTCGGGGTATACCGAGCCGCTGCTGCACGCGGCGCGGCGCGAGGTAAAGGCGGGCGCGCGATAGGGCTCTGACGTGGGACCGGGGGCTTCGCGCCCCCGGGCCCCGCGGGATATTTATGGCAAGATGAAAGCGGCGGCAGGCGATCGTTGCGGCGGCAACGTGACCGGCGGCTACAGCAGCCACTCGATCGGCAGGCGGCCCATCAGCCATAGCGTGGCGCGGCTGCGGGCGCGGGCGCCGGGTTCGCGGATCCGCTCGATCTCGGGGCCGTCCGCGGTCTGTTCGCGCCAGACGATGCGGCCCTTTGCGTTGCGGGCGGGGGCATAGCTGAACGCGGGCAGGGTCTCGTCCAGCATTTCGGTCATCGCCCGCGCCACCTGCGGGCTGTCGATGAGCACCCCCATTTCCGTGTTCAGGAACACCGAGCGGGGGTCGAAGTTGAACGAGCCGATGAACAGTCTTTCATCGTCGACCGACACCGTCTTGGAATGCAGGCTTTCATGCGAGGCGCTGCTGCCAGTCGTGCGCGGCTCGGGCGGGCGGTCGGGCGAGGCGCGCATCTCATACAGCTGAACCCCGCCGTCGATCAGCGCGGGGCGGTATTTCACATAGGCGGAATGGACCACCAGCTGGTTCGTGGCCTCTTGCGAGTTGGTAAAGACCCGGACCCGGCAGCCCTCGGCCGCCAGCTGCACCAGCCGGCGGGTAAAGCGGCGGCCGGGCACGAAATAGGGCGACACGATGTCGACCGAGCGCGCGGGGTTGGCCAGCATTTCGGCCAGCCGCGCGATCATCAGGTCTTGCGCGGGCACCCGGCCCAGCCCCTTGACCGGGTCGTCGCTGATCAGCGTCACCGGCGCCCAGACAAAGGATGTGCGTCCGGTTGCGATGTCGTGCATCCGGGGGCGTTCCGCCACGGCCTTGCGATAGGCGACAGCGTCGGGGTGGGCACAGGCGGTCGCCAGCTCGCGGTCGATCACGCCCTCTGCCTTGGGTTTCGGCAGGATCAGCCGGGCGGGATAGGCCGACTGCGACGCCCAGTAGCGGTCGAAATCCGCCCCGGCCTCGTTGGCGACCTGGCCGATGGCCAGCACGTCGGAATCAAGGTTGTGCCGCCCCGGGCCAAAGGCGAAATACACGTCCCCCACGTTGCGCCCGCCCAGGATTGCGGCGGCTCCGTCGGCGACCAGCAGCTTGTTGTGCATCCGCCGGTTCAACCGCACAAAATCGAACAGGAACCCCAGCACCTTGGGCCGGCGCAGGATGAAGGGGTTGAACAGCCGCACCTCGATTCCCGGGACCGAGTCGAGCTCGGCCAGATGCGCATCCAGCCCGGGGACGCCGTTGTCGTCCAGCAGCAGCCGGATGCGGACTCCGCGCGCGGCGGCCCGGCGCAATTCATCCATGAGCAGCATCCCGGTCAGGTCGCGCTGCCAGATGTAATACTGGATATCCAGCGCCCGTTCCGATTCGCGGATCAGGGCGACGCGGGCGGCAAAGGCGTCGCGCCCGTCGTCCAGCGCCACCACGCCGCTGTCGTGGGGATGGTGGGGCGCGGCCGTCAGCACCAGCCGCCCCAGCCGCGTGTCATGGGACAGGGGCACCGCGACGGATCTGGTGCGCCCGTCCAGCGGCGGCGGGCGGAACATCAGATGCAGCGCCAGCACCGCCGCCGCCAGCACAAGGGGAATTGCGAGCAGTTCCATTCCCGCCCCTCATATCATGCCGGTCGGACCCGGGGGGTCCAGGGTGCAGCGACCACGACCAGCGCATCATGGCACGGCATCCGGAACTCCTTGGGATTGCGGCGGGCGTTGGCGGACCCCACGTCAACGCCCGCCGCAAAATCAGGGTTCCGGGCGCAGGCTGCCGCAAAAGCCGCGGATGCGGGCGATGGCGTCGGAAAGCTGCGCGTCCGAGGCAGCATAGCTGATGCGGAAATGCGGGGACAGGCCGAATGCCTCGCCGAACACCACCGCGACGCCGGTGGCGTTCAACAGCTCCATGGCAAAGCTCCGGTCGTCGGTGATCGTCGTGCCCTCGGGGGTGGTGCGGCCGATCAGCCGCGCGATCGAGGGGTAGACGTAGAACGCCCCCTGCGGCACCGGGCAGTCGATGCCCTCGCACTGGTTCAGCCCGGCCACCACCAGATCGCGGCGGCGCTGGAACACCGCGCGGCTTTCCGTGATGTAGTCCTGCGGCCCGGTCAGCGCGGCCAGCGCCGCATATTGGCTGATCGAGCAGGGGTTCGAGGTCGATTGCGACTGCACATTCGCCATCGCGCGGATCAGTTCCACCGGCCCCGCGCCGTAACCGATGCGCCAGCCGGTCATCGCATAAGCCTTGCTGACCCCGTTCATGGTCAGAGTGCGCTCGATCAGCCGCGGCTCGACCTGCGCCGGGGTGACAAAGCGGAAATCGTCGTAGACGAGATGTTCATAGATGTCGTCGGCCAGCACCCAGACATGGGGGTGGCGCAGCAGCACATCGGTCAGCCCGCGCATCTCGGTCTCGCCATACCCGGCGCCGGTGGGGTTCGAGGGCGAGTTCAGGATCACCCATTTCGTGCGCGGGGTGATCGCGGATTCCAGCTGTTCGGGGGTGATCCGATAGCCGCTGTCGATACCGGCCGCGATGATTACCGGAGTGCCGCCGCCCAGCGTCACCATGTCGGGATAGCTGACCCAGTAGGGGGCGGGGATGATGACCTCATCCCCCGGATTCAGCGTGGCCATCAGCGCGTTATACAGGATCTGCTTGCCGCCGGTCCCGACGGTGATCTGCTGCGGCGCATAATCCAGCCCGTTTTCGCGGCGGAACTTGTCGGCGACCGCCTGTTTCAGTTCCGGGATGCCGTCGACGGCGGTATAGCGGGTGTGGCCGGCGTCGATGGCGGCCTTGGCGGTCTCGCGGATATGCAGGGGGGTGTCGAAATCCGGCTCTCCGGCGGACAGGCTGACGATGTCGCGGCCCTCTGCGGCCATTTCGCGCGCCAGATTGGTCATCGCGATGGTGGACGAGGGTTTGACGCGGGCAAGGGTCTGGGACAGAAAGCTCATCGGCGGCCTCGCGGATAAAGGGGACGCGCCGGTGATAGGCAGTGCGCGAACCGCTCGCAAGCCACACGGAGGCTGGGATGGAACATCACGACACCCGCATCAAGCGGCTGACCATGCGCAGCTGGCGCCGGGGCACGCGCGAGATGGACCTGATTCTGGGCCCCTTTGCCGATACGCAGCTGGCCGCACTGGAACCGGTGGCGCTGGCGGACTACGAGCGGCTGCTGGACGAGAACGATCAGGATCTTTATCCTTGGATCACCGCGCGGCTGGCTGGGAAAGTCCAGGGACCACAATCTCTTGGCGCGATTCTGGACCGCATCGCCGCCCATGCTCGCGACCGCTTGAAAGAGATTCGCGGCGCTTAACTGATTCTTGGGTTATCTGTGTCAGCTTGGGTGGGACGACGCCAAGCGGATGACAAGATGACCCGATTCGCCGTGCTGAAACCCTCTGTGCCGCAGGATTCGGCACCTGCGCCTGTGGCCGATTACGGGCTGCCGGATGTGCTGGAGCCGTATCTGGAAAGCCTGCAAATCCTTGACCGGCTGCACCGGCTGATGCTGGACCTGATCAAGGACGAATTCGAGCGGCTGCGGCTGGCCGATCTGACCCCGGTGCAGGCCCTGCTGCTTTACAATCTGGGCGCGGCCGAGGTCTCGGCGGGCGAGCTGCGGTCGCGGGGGATGTATCAAGGCTCGAACGTCAGCTACAATCTCAAGAAGCTGGCGCAGATGGGCTATGTCCACCACCAGCGCTGCGACATGGACCGCCGTTCCGTCCGCATCCGCCTGACCCCGCAGGGCGAGGAAATCCGCGATACCGTCGGCCGAATGTTCGCTCGCCATGCCGATGGGTTGCAGGCGTCGGGCGTGCTGGACGACCCGCCGATCCGACTGGTGAACCTGCAATGGCGGCGGGTCGAGCGGTTCTGGGCGGACCAGATCCGCTACATCTACTGACCCCTACCAGTGGCCGGTGTTGCCCATGCTGACCCAGGGTTCCTGCGGCGTAAGGCTGTCGCCCTTTTGCAGCAGCTCGATGGAAATATTGTCGGGGCTGCGCACAAAGGCCATGCGCCCGTCGCGCGGCGGCCGGTTGATGGTGACACCGTTCGCCTGCAAATGCGCACAGGTCGCGTGGATGTCGTCGACCTCATAGGCCAGATGCCCGAAATGCCGGCTGTCCGAGGGCAGCGCCTCGTCCCCGTCCCAGTTGAATGTCAGCTCGACCGGGGCTTCCGGCTGCCCGGGCGGCGCCATGAACACCAGCGTGAACCGCCCCTGTTCGTTGTCGATCCGCCGGATTTCTTCCAGCCCCAGCAGCCGATAGAACGCCATGCTGGCGTCCAGATCCTTTACCCGGACCATGGTGTGCAGATAACGCATCGCGGGATTCCTTCTGGCAGCGGCAGCTGATGGTGGCACGATGCGCGCCGGGACGCTAGAGACAGAGGGCAGACGAGCAACGAGGACGCCATGCCCCTGACCCCAGAACAACAGGCCGAGATCGACGACGCCCGCGCCAATCCGCGTCCGACCCTGCGCGCAGTGGCCGAGGGGATGGAGCGCCATCTTTACGTCGCCCACCCGGTGCTGGACCACGGGCTGATCCGGGTCATCGACTATATGGGCGACGACAGCGCCATCGTGCAGGCGGCGCGCGTCAGCTACGGGCGCGGCACCAAGGCGGTGTCGAATGACGAAGGGCTGATCCGCTATCTGATGCGGCACTGGCACTCGACCCCCTTCGAGATGTGCGAGGTCAAGTTTCACGTCAAGCTGCCGGTGTTCGTCGCCCGCCAGTGGATCCGCCATCGCACCGCCAATGTAAACGAATACTCGGCCCGCTACTCGATCCTCGACCGCGAATTCTACATTCCCGCGCCCGAGCATCTGGCCGCGCAATCCAAGGTGAACAACCAGGGCCGCGGCGAGGTGCTTGCCGGCGCCGAGGCGCAGCGCGTGCTGGACCTGCTGCGCGAAGATTCCATGCGCAGCTATGACCATTACGAAGGAATGCTGTCGCAGGACGGCCAGCAGGGCCTGGCCCGCGAGCTGGCCCGAATGAACCTGCCCGCCAATATCTATACGCAATGGTATTGGAAAACCGACCTGCACAATCTGTTCCATTTCCTGCGCCTGCGCGCCGACGCTCATGCGCAATACGAAATCCGCGCCTATGCCGAGCTGATGTGCCGCATCACCGCCGACTGGGTGCCGCTTGCCTATGCGGCGTTCGAGGATTACCGGCTGGGCGGCACCGCGCTGTCGGCAAGGGGCGTCGAGGCGCTCAAGCGGCGGCTGGCCGGCGAGACGGTGACACAGGAAACCAGCGGAATGAGCAAGGGCGAATGGCGCGAGTTCGAGGGGGTGTGGGGGTGATTGCGGCAAGGATCGCCCGGTCCCGCCCGTCATTCAGCAAAGCCGCGGCCTTTTAGATGGGCGATGTCATGAAAAAGGATGGGAAACTGCTGCCTGAATGCAGTGCAATTGTCGAATTCACCGCGCAAGTTTCTGCTGAAAGGGTCGGTAGCAAATTCCGGTTGGCCCGTTTGCGGAACAAAGACAGAAAGTAAATCCATTGCAAGACAGTCCTGACAAGAAGATCCGGATCGCAGTCGTTGGGTTGGGCAAGATGGGCCTGTCTCATTTCTCGATGGTCAATGCTCATCCCGACACACAAACCCTGGCCTGCGATTCTGCCGGATTCCTGGTCGATGTGCTGGGCAAATACCTGCCGCATACCAAGATCTACACCAAATACGAAGAATTGCTGGATACGGGCAATCTGGATGCGGTTGTGATTGCGACGCCCTCGCGGCTGCATGTGCCGATGGTTCGGGCGGCGCTGGAACGCGGCATTCATGTGTTCTGCGAAAAGCCCTTTTGTCTGGATTGGCGCGATGCCGAAGAATTGGCAGATCTTGCCGAGGCAAAAAGGTTGGTCAATCAGGTCGGTTACCACTATCGCTATGTGGGCGCATTCCGTCGAATGAAGGAGATCGTGGACAGCGGCGCTCTTGGCGAAATCCGGCATGTGGTGGCCG
The DNA here is from genome assembly GCF_900108405.1 of Paracoccus alkenifer. Classification (GTDB taxonomy): domain Bacteria; phylum Pseudomonadota; class Alphaproteobacteria; order Rhodobacterales; family Rhodobacteraceae; genus Paracoccus; species Paracoccus alkenifer. The sequence continues at coordinate 223,864 of NZ_FNXG01000004.1, read as the reverse complement.
AGGCTTACGGCCCTGTCGTCCTTCGCGCCCGCAAGCAGAACTGGCGCACCAGAAAGACCGAAGGCGGCGGCTGTCTTTATGATTACGCGGCCCATCCGCTGAACCTGCTGAACTGGTTTTTCGGACAGCCCGAGCATGTGTCAGGCTCGGCCATGGTCCCGATCTTTTCGACGGAAACCGACGATATGGTGATGTCGACCCTGCGCTTTGCCGGCGGCGCCATGGCGCAGCTTTCGGTCAACTGGTCTGACGATTCATTCCGCAAGATGTCCACGAAGATCGAGCTGATCGGCACGAAAGGCCGGGTGAATGCCGACCGGCAGGAATGTCAGCTTTACCTGCGCGAAGAGCATCCGGCCCTGCCGGGAATGCACAAGGGGTGGAATGTGCAATACACCACCGAATTGACCCGGGATCCTTGGTTCTATCTGCGTGGCGAGGAATATTCCGCCCAGATTGCCGATTTCGTCGAGGCGGTGCGTGATGGCAAAAGCCGCGCGGCCGAAAACGATTTTCGCTCGGCCGCAATTACCGACCGGACGCTGGACATGATTCTTGAGGATGCCTCGGGCGTGCGGATCGCTGACCCGGTCAGGGAACCCGTGGCCGACAAGCCGGCAAAGCGCAACTGGCTGTTCAGGACGCGGACATAGAAGGCAAGATGATGGACAAGCTTCTTTTCGGCGATAACCAGTTCTTTGGCATCAATCACATGTCCGAGGAAAAGGCCCGTGCCCAGGCCATGCGCTTTCAGGATACATCCGCGATCATGGAGGTGCTGGATGCCGCCTATGACGAGGGCATCCGCACATTCATGTGCACAACCCACGACCGGATCGCCGAGATCTGCGATGTGGTTCGCGCCAATCCGGGGCGATATGACGGGTTCCAGTTCTATCCCTGCATGCCCTATGCCCATAAATACGCCAATGCGGTCACCGATCACGGAATGGTGGGCGCGATTGCCCATTTCATGCCCGAAGACGGGCTGTTCAAGACCATGCTGCGTTCGGGCGCCGCATTGGTTACCAAGGATGCCGAAGGTATCGTCAAGGTTCTGATTGACGCCGAAATGAAGATGTTTGCGGGTCTCAGGACGCCGGTCATCTTCATGCAGAATGTTTTCGTCGATCTGCTATTGGGCATGGGCTTTACCAAGGCATTCCGCATGTTCCACGATCATGTGCGCGAAAAATATCGGGCAGAGCCGGGTTTCATAACAATGAATCTGCCGCTTTTGGCCGATGCCCTGGCAGCCGAGGGAATCGAATCTCCGATTATCTGTTCGAATATCAACAAGATCGGATTTCGCATGTGTGGCGGTGCCGACAAGTATCGCGAGGTTCTGGAATCCGGCAAGGTCCGTGCAATCGCAATGTCGGTCTATGCGTCGGGCGCAATCCCCCCGCGCGAAGCCATCGAATGGGTGGCCGGATTGCAGGGGGTGGAATCAATCGTGTTTGGCGCGTCTTCGCGCGGCAATATCCGCAGCACCCGCGATCTGGTCGCCGAATATATGGGGGCGGTGTGACAGCGATGGCTGATGGATCGGACATGGTGGAAAGAAAGCGCACGGGCGTCCGTGGAGACTGGCGCAAGGTTCAGCTTTTGAATGTCTTTGTGCACGACGTGACCATGGATGAGGTGGTGCGCGATTTCAACGAAGGGCTGATGCTGACCCTGCATGTCGACATGCTCATGAAGCTGCAAAAGGATCGGGAATTTTACGATATTTTCAAGCAGTTCGATCTGATTACCTGCGACAGCCAGATCCTGTATTTCGCGACGAAGTTTCTGGGCAACCCGGTGGCCGAGCGGGTTTCGGGGTCTGATTATTTCCCGAAATTCTATATGGCCAACAAGGACAATCCCGAGGTGACGGTTTATCTGTGCGGCGGAAAGCCGGGGATTGCCGAAATTGCCGCGGAAAACATCAACCGCAAAGTCGGGCGCAGGTTCATCGTCGGCACCGATTCCCCGGCATTCGATTTCGACAAGGATCCGGCCGATATTGATCGGGTCATCGCAAAGATCAACGATTCAGGCGCCACCGTGCTGCTGGTCGGGCTTGGCGGAGGGCGTCAGGAAAAATTCATCGTCAAGTATCGGGATCGGATGCCGAATATCCGCCTGTTCCTGCCCCTTGGCGGCACGATCGACTATGAGGCCGGAACGTTCAAAAGACCCCCCGCATGGATCACCGAATGGGGATTCGAGTGGCTTTATCGCCTGCTGAAAGAGCCAAGGCAGCGCTGGCATCGCTATATCGTGCATGAACCGCCGGTGCTTTGGCGGTTGGCCGCCCAGAAACTGGGGCTTTACCGCGACCCGTTCGGCGGCGGGGCGAAATAGGTCCGATCCGGATGATTTCGGTCGCGGCGGCGGGGGCGGGGGTTTATGCCCGATCCGCCCCGAGGGCCGAGTTGGCGATCAGCGCGGCCAATTTTTCCGCCTCGGCCGCGCTGTCGAATTCGGCCACCACGCGGTCGCGTCCGGCCTGGCCCATGGCCGCGTGAACCTCGGGCGGGGCGTTGAGCATCTCGCGCAACGCGTCCGCCAGCTCGGCCGGGTCGCCCGGCGCAACCAGCCGTCCGCTGACACCATCCTCGACCAGTTCGCCGACCCCGGCGATGCGGGTGGTCAGCACGGGCACGCGCGCGGCCAGCGCCTCCATCAGGACGACCGGCAGGCCCTCGGCAAAGCTGGGCAGCACAAGGATGTCGGCGTCACGCAGGGCCTGCGCCACCTCGGCCTGACCCTTGTAGCCGACGAAATCGACCATACCGGACAGGCTCAGGGCGCGGGCCTCGTCTTCCAGCGCCGCACGCTCGGGCCCGTCCCCGATCAGTGTCAGGCGCATATCCGGATGTTCGGCCGCCACCTGTTGCAGGGCGCGCAACAGCACCGGCACGCCCTTGACCACCGCCAGCCGCCCGACGAACAACAGCCGCTTGGCCGGCGCACCGCGCGGCGTGTCATAAAGCGACGGATCCACCCCGCAATGCACGATATGCAGCTTTTCCCAATGGGCGGGGTCGGAAAAAATCATCCCCTGCGAACGGCAGAAATGGCTGATGCAGGCCACAAAGGCGGCTCGCGCGATCTTTTCGTCAAGCCGCCAGTGAATGGGTTCGAAAAAGATGTCAGGGCCGTGCAGCGTAAAGCTGTAGGGTATGCCGCTGACCGTGCTGGCCAGCATGGCGACGGTGCACGAGGCTTTGGCGATGTGGTTGTGCAGATGCACGACTCCGCGCTTGCGCATGTGATGGGCCAGAACCACGGCTTCTGCAAAATAGATCAGATTGTAGATATTTCCCCTGATCCCGCCGGGCGCCGTGCGCCACGCCAGCCACAATCCGCGCAGATAGCGCGCCGGGTTGCGCAGCGCCGACAGATGCGCCCTGAGCGTGACAAGGGGATTCGCCGTCGCTTCGAGAATGTGGAACGTGCGCGCGGCCTCGGCCCGCTGTTCGTCGCCTACATGGTGTTCCGCGCCGGTGCGGCGGACCGAACAGGTTTCGACGACCAGCCCGTGGCCGCGCAGGGCCGCCACTTCGCGCTGGATGAAGGTGTCGGTCGCGCGGGGGTATTGCCCGGTCAGATAGGCGACCGGGCCGGAAAACCTGTCAGGCATCAATCTTCTCCTCGGCCAGCAGTGCGGCCGCCATCGCGTCCTCGAAGGGCAGGGCGGGCAGATCGCCCTGCCAGTCGGCGCGGGTCGTATAGTGCAGCGGCATGATCCGCGCGGCCTGCACCGATGCGCGCAACAGCCCCGGCGCACCGGGCAGCGCCCCCAGCACCGACAGCGCCCGCATCACGGGCCAGCCGACGGGCAGCACCACACGCGGCCAACCGCCCCGGCGCTGCGCTGCCACATATCGGGCGCGATCCGGCAGATCGGGATCCAGCACATTGGCGATGGCAATGCCGCGGGGGGCGGCCTCGGCTGCGCGCAGAACCGCTGCGGCGGCGCGATCACGCTGCACCAGCGGGATCTGCCCGCTGCTGCCGGTCCGAATCAGCATCGGCCCGAACGCCAGACCCAGATGCCCGTTCCACAACCGACCCGGTCCCCAGATCGCTCCGATCCGCAGCAGCGCGACATCCCCCCCTGTTGCCTGCGCATGATCGCGGGCCAGCGCCTCTTGCGCCAGCTTTGCGCGGGTATAGGCGTCGCGGCTTGACGGGGCGGGCTCCAGCGGCGTGTTCTCGGTCACGGTATCGCCCGCCTGCATCCCGCCATAGACCGACATGGACCCGGCCAGCACCAGACGCGGCACCGGGCGCAGCTGCGCCATCGCTGCCAGCAGCCCGCGCATCGGCGCCAGCGTGGCTTGCGCCTGCGCCGCATCGTCGCCCGTCATCGCGGCCGCCAGATGCAGCACCGCATCCGCCCCCGCCAGATCAGAGGGGGCCAGATCCTCAAGCACCACCTGGCAAAGCGTGATGCCGGGGTCATCCGCCCAGCCTGCCGGGGCCTGCCGGGCATCGCGCAGCAGCGCCCGCACCCTGTGGCCCCGCGCCCGCGCCTGCGCCACCACGGCGCGGCCCAGATACCCGGTCGCCCCCGTGACGGCCAGGTTCAGCGCGCCCATGGCATCGGCTCCATCATGCCGCACGAGGTCTGCATCGTTTGTGCGCCGGTCGTCTCGCCTGCGTTCTGGATCGCCAGCGTGACCTCGTTCAGGTGCAGCGCGTAATCCCCGCCCAGACGGCAGGGGCGGCCCTGCGCGATCGCCTCGAGCATCTCGACCGGGCCGAGGGCAAAGTTCATCGAGGCAGACCCGCGCCGCCCCAGCATCGGATGTGTCGGCCCCCTGAGCCGGATGCGGCGTCCGATCGGATGTTCCAGCAGTCGCCGCCGGATACGCAGGCGACGCCGGAATTTCAGCGGCGCGGCATTGTCCCATGCCTTTGCCATCTCAAGTATGCCGCCATCGCAGATCACCCGGATGCGGTGATCATGCGGCGCGACGATGGAACAGGTCAGCCGCGCCACCATGCCGGAATGAAAGAACAGCGTGGCCACGGACACATCCGGGGCGGCATCGGCCACGCCGCGCTTGTCGGGGATGACGCCGGCCGAGGCCGCCACCACCGTGCGGACCGGGCCAAAGATCGCGATCAGCCAGCTCAGGTAATAACCCGCGTGTTCCAGCGTGCAGCCGACGCGGAATTCATCCACATAGGGCCAGGGCGCGCCGCTTTCGCTGATCCATTCCTCTAGCGGGGCCTGCGGGACATAGCCGTCGTCAAGCTCGGCATAGACCAGGCGTCCGGGCCCGGCCACGCCCGCGCGCATCGCGTGGGCCAGGGTCTGCGCGGCCTCGCCCAGGACCGAGCAGGGGGCCGAGGCCAGCTGCAACCCGCGGGCAACGGCCAGCTCGTGCAGATCGCGCGCCTGCTCCATCGTGACCGCCAGCGGCTTTTCGGACCAGACATGGAATCCCGCCTCAAGACAGGCGCGGTTCACCGCATGATGCTGGCCCGGATTGGTCAGGTTCAGGATCACGCCGTCGCGGGGCATCCCGGCGAAAACATCGTCCATTCCGGGCAGGGCCGGGATTTTCCAATGGGCGCAGAAAGCCGCCATCCGCGCGCCATCGCGGTCATGGGCGCCCAGCACGCGCACATGCGGAAAGCTGGCCAGCGACCGCATATAGAGATCCGCGACGAAACCGCAGCCAATCAGGGCCACCACGCTCATTTCACGCACCTCTTTCCTTGGCCGAACTGCCAGCCCATGCTGCCTTGCCCCCTTCTTTATTGCGTTGCTGCGCAGGCCGCGAGCATCTTTCGCCCGGCTGAACGCCCCAAGCTGTCCGACCGTAGAAAAATGTCAACGGGTTGTGGCAGATGCCACCATCTTGCGAAAAAACGCCGCGCGGTTGCATGGCCGGCCACGATCACCCGCGCGCCTGCGAAAACCGTCGCCAAGATGCGTTGCCAAGTTCCTCTGGCCGTGGAATCTATCGGCAATGTCACGCCAGACGAAGCAGAGGAGCAGTTCTGCGCAAGCTTGATCGGCCGCAGGAAAACAGCCCGGTCGTTGAACCGGGAACTGGCCCGATGGGCACACAGGCTCGCGCAGCCGTGCGAGATCCATGATTTGGTGACAGGCGTGCGACGGGTCCGATGTCGGGTCGCGCCGGATTGGCGCCTTGGGGTTAAAGGGTATGTCGGAATGCGGATTTACGAAAAACTGTCTGCGGCCTGGGGGATGGTGCTGGTGCTGGTCCTCGGGCTTGCCATGGCGCTGCCCGGGGCCGCCGCGGCCCAGCAGATGCAAGATCGCAAGGTCTATGTATTCGGCAATTCGCTGGTGCATCACCTGACCGACAGCGATGACACCACCGTGCCCCATTGGCTGAACCGGATCGCGCAGGCGGCGGGCAATCGGCTTGCGCTGGACGGAAGCTGGGGGTTTCTTCGCAACTTTGTGTCCGATCTGCCGGCCCGGCCGGGCTGGTCCTTTCGCGAGGTGCGTTCCGTGATGGGCGGGGGCGCCAGCTTTCGTTCGGCGGGGTTCGACACCGTCGTCATCACGCCTGCCAATTTCATTCAATACAACGCGCCGGATCAGCCCTATGACGGGGAAAATCCCGACCGCACCAGCCCGCTTGAGGCCACCGGCAAGCTGATCGGCTGGATCGAGGCCCAAAGCCCGGACGCGCGGATCCTGATCTATGAGGGCTGGGCGCTGATGGTGGGCGAGGTGGGGCGCTTTCCCCCCGATGCCAGAGAGCTGCGGAATTACCACCTGCATAATCTGGGCAGCTATCACCAGTGGTTCCAGGATTATGTGCGCTCGCTTCGGACGCAATTCCCGGAACGCGACATCGGGATGATCCCGGTCGCCTCGGTGTTGGCGCGTCTTTATACGGAAACGGATCTGGTGCCGCTTGGGGCGTCGGATCTTTATCAGGACGACGCCCCGCACGGCACTGCCACCAAATATTTTCTTGCGTCGCTGGTAAGCTATGCCTCGATTTACGACGAGGCCCCGCCGGGCGCGATGAATCTGCCCGACAATATCCATCCCGCCGTGCGGCAGAATTACACGCAGATCGCCGAATTCATCTGGAACGCAACCCGCGAGGATGCGCAATTGCGCACTCAGGCCCGGACGGAACCGGATGCCGCGGTTGCCGAAATGCCGGCGCCGGTTCGGGGGGCCGGGGCCGAGCCGGTCGATCCGGTTGCCGCGGCGCCGGCGCTGCCCGTGGACGCCGCCCCCGTAAGCGACCCGGCGCTGGCGATGGGGCTGAACGGCATTGCGGATTATTCGGTGCAGTATCCTTTTCTCGACGTGATGAAGACCGCCCGCCCCTGGACCGGACATCTGCCCGGCCAGTGGGGCGGGTTCGAGATCGACCGCCTCGCAGAGGAAGGCTATCTGGACGAACACGGCTGGCCCCTGCGCATCCCGCGCGAGGTGGGCCGGCTCGAGACCCTGATTCTGACCGATCTTCCGCCCGAGGCCACGTCTTTGGCCGGGCGATACGTCCTGACCTATGAGGGCGAGGGGCGAATTGAGGTCTCGGGCCGCGCAACGAACATGCGCTACGGCCCGAAAGAGATCCGGTTCGATTTCACCCCCGGCGAGGGGTTCGTGTCGATCAAGCTGAAACACACCGACCCCGGCGATCTCGGCAACCATATCCGCAATATCCGCGTGGTGCGCGAGGATCATCTGGATCTCGTGCGGCTGGGCGAGGTGTTCAACCCGGCCTGGGTGACCCATGTGCAGGATCTGCGGGTGCTGCGGATGCTGGATTGGGGCATCACCAACCAGACCTTTCAGCAGGATATAGCGGACCGGCCGCGCCCGGGTGATTTTTCCTATGCCTGGCGCGGGGTGCCGGTCGAGGTGATGGTGGATCTGGTCAATCAGGTGGGGGCCGATCCGTGGTTCACGATTCCGCATATGGCGAATGATGCCTATGTGCGCCGCTATGCCGAATTGGTGCTGGAACGGCTGGACCCGCGCCTGAATGTCTATGTGGAATACTCCAACGAATTGTGGAACTTCATATTTCCGCAGACGCATTGGGCGGCGGAACAGGCAAAATTGCGCTGGGGCGAGGATGCGACCGGCGACGCCTGGATGCAGTTCGCGGGGATGCGCGCGGCGCAGGTCATGCGGATCTGGACCGAGGTTTTCGACCACCAGCCCCCCGGGCGCCTGATAAGGGTGGCAAGCGTCCACACCGCCTGGCCGGGGCTGGAAGAGGCGCTGTTGCAGGCCCCCTTGTGGCAGGCGGAATCGCCGGGCAACCGCCCCCCGGCCGAGTTTTTCGATGCCTATGCGGTCACCGGCTATTTTGGCCAGGAAATGGGCACCGACGAATTCGCGCCGCAGATACTGGAATGGCTTGGCGCAGGACAGGCCGTGGCCGTGCGCGAAGTGGCGCATGCCTTGCGCGAGGGCTCGCTCAAGGATCTGCTGGGCAATCTCTTTCCCTATCACGCCGCGGTGGCCGCCCGACATGACATGCAGATGATCATGTATGAGGGCGGAACCCATGTGGTCGGGCTGGATGGGTGGACGGACAACCAGCACCTGACGGATTTCTTTACCAGCTTCAATTACAGCCCCGAGATGGCCGCGCTTTATACCGATCTGCTTGACGGCTGGCACGCCGCCGGCGGCACGTTGTTCAATGCGTTTGTCGATGTGGGCTGGCCCTCGCGCTGGGGCAGCTGGGGGCATTTGCGCCATCTGGACGACATGAACCCGCGCTGGCAGGTGCTGATGGACTATAACGCCCGCCATCAGGTGGATTGGGAAAGCCGCGCGCCCGGCACATTTTCGCACGGGGTGATCCGGCGCGCCGGGGACGAGGGAGGCCGGATCGAGGCAGAGCATCCGCATGACATCCTGTTGGGCGGGCCGGGCGATGATGTGCTGGTCGCCACGGGCTGCTGCGTGCGCATCCATGGCGGCGGGGGCCGCAATACCGCGGTTCTGCAAGGCGCTCCGGACGAATACGAGCTGCTGTGGCGCGGCGATGTGCTGCTGGCCAAGGGACCAGAGGGCGGCGAGATTACGCTGGCAGATGTCCAGCGGCTGGAATTCGCATCGGCACCCGGGGTGGTGGTCGAGCCGGTCCCGCCTGCGCCGGCGCAATAAGCGCTGCTGGCCTGCCCGGGCGTTCCTGCCGTGTCTTGCGCCCCTCGGTCCAGGGGGGCTTGCGGCCATTTGCGCCATGCGCCCCCACGTCCGCCAGGCGGTGCTTTCCTGAAAGCCGATCTTTGCTAATCTCCTGTTTGAAAATGGTGGGAAGCAGGCATGATTCTCGATTCGGCTCTGGTGTTGACCTCTCTTACAAACAGGAAAGATCCGCGCAAAACCTGTCGCGGGCTTTGGAAACATCCGGGCGCATGTGCGCATGAAAGGGCTTTGATCTGAATGGGAACCAACAGCCAACCGGATACACGTCTGGGTGTATCGCTGCTTTCGATGTTCGAGCATATCTATGTGATCAACCTGCCTTCGCGCACCGACCGGAAACAGGAAATCGCGCGGCAGCTGGCACGGATCGGCCTGTCCTTTGACCATCCCGCCGTAACCCTGTTTCCGGCCAGCCGTCCGGACGACAGGGGCGAATTCCCGACCATCGGCACACGCGGCTGCTACGAAAGCCACATGGGGGTGATCAAGTCGGCGATCGCGCAAGGCTGGAAAACCTATCTCGTGATTGAGGACGACGCCGATTTCAGCAGTGATTTCGAACATCGCATCGAGGCGCTGGTGGCCAGCGCGCGCAACATCGAGTGGGACATCTTTTACGGCTGGATGCCCGAGGTCGACGGCGAAACCGTGCCTGCGGGACCGGATACGCTGGCCGAAATTCCTGCCGGGCAAGGCGTGTTGCAGACCCATTTCATGGGCTTCAAATCATCGGTTCTGGATGAAATGATCCGCTATATTCAGGCGATCTATCACCGTCCATTTGGCGATCCGCGCGGCGGAGCCATGCATGTGGATGGGGCGATTTCGTGGTTCCGGGCGGCACATCCGCATTATCGAACCTTTGCCCCGACAACCCCTGTCGCGATACAGCGCCCGTCGCGGTCCGATATTCACAGCCTGCGTTGGTTCGACCGGATTGATGTTCTGTCGCCGATGCTCGTCGCGCTGCGAAAGCTCAAGGCCCGGTTGCAGAAATCGCACTAAAGACCGGGGAACAAAGGTTCAGCCGCCGATTGAATCGAAGCATGGCTTTGCCGGACATGCCCCCGGCAACCCCGATAATCTCGCCTCCCCCAGCCCGCACCGCCTGGACAGGTGACAAAAGTTCCGGATGGCGGTCTTTCGGGGCCGGTCGCCACCCGCGTTGATGCCGGCAAAGCGCCGCATCGCATCTCATGCGGACCGGGGCAGACAGGCGTTATCGGTATCGCCTCGGCTCTTTCCGCGCGTCGCAGCAGCTTTGCCGGATCATGCGGCACGCAGCGGGGTTTTCAGGCGGTCCGGCGCGATTTCACCCTCTGGCAATCTTTCCGATCCATTCGTCAATCACCGCCACGCTCTCTGCCTCGTCCAGCCACGGGATATGTCCGCGCCCCGGCACCCTGCCATAGATCATGTCGGGCCGCCTGCGCTGCATCTCGGCCACGGTCTCGTCGCCCAGCAGGTCCGATCCCGCACCGTGGACCAGCGCCACCGGCAGGCCCTGCATCGCGTCGAACAGTGGCCAGGCGGTGGCGTCGGGGTTCTTGAACGCGGCCAGGAACGCCTCGCGCAGCGCCGGGTCATAGGTCAGCTCGACCTCGTCCGCGCCCTGACGATACAGCCGCGCGGCCTCCTCCTCCCAGCGGCCTGCGGGAACCTCGCCAAAGCCGGCCAGCGTGCGGGGCAGGCGCTCGGCCACCTCGGCCAGCGTTTTCGCGGCGGGGCGACGGCCGACGTAATCCACGATCGCCTCCAGCCCCTCGCGGCGCAATGCGGGGCCGACATCGTTCAGGCACACGCCCAGCAGCCGGTCCTTGGCTACGGCGGCCAGATACATGGCGATCAGCCCGCCCCGAGACGTGCCGATCACCCCCGCCCGTGCGATGCCCAGATGGTCCAGCAGCGCCAGCGCATCCGCGCCCTCTTGCGGAACGGTATAGGTGGCGGCGCCGGTCCGGTCCGACTGGCCGCGCCCGCGGTAATCCATGCGGATCATCCGGCAACCCGCCAGCGCCGGCGCCAGATAGTCGAAATCGTCCATGCTGCGGGTCAGCCCGGCCAGGCACAGGACCGCCAGCCCCTCGCCCTCGTCGCGATAGGCCAACCGGGCGCCATCTGCGGCGGTGAAGAACTGCGTTTCCATCCGAGCCTCTTTCATCTTGCTGCAAATATCCCGGGGTCCGGGGCAGCGCCCCGGCTCGGCGTCAGATGTTGTCGGGCTGCGGCATCCCCAGCACGTGATAGCCGCCGTCGACCATCACCACCTCGCCCGTCGTGCAGGCGCCCCAGTCGGAACACAGCCACACCGCTGTTCCCCCGATCGCCTCCAGCGTGGCGTTGGCGCGTAGCGGCGCGTTGGCCTCGGTATGGCGATAGGTCTTGCGGGCGCCGCCGATCGCCGCGCCGGCCAGGGTTTTCATCGGGCCGGGGCTGATCGCGTTGACCCGGATCCCCTCGGGGCCAAGATCGTTGGCCAGATAGCGCACCGCCGATTCCAGCGCCGCCTTGGCCACGCCCATCACGTTGTAGAACGGCGTCACCCGGTTCGAGCCGCCATAGGTCAGGGTCAGCACGGTCCCGCCCTCCTGCATCAGGGGCCGCGAGCGCCGCGCCACCTCGATCAGCGAATAGCAGGAAATATCCAGCGAGTTCTTGAAGTTCGCCCGGCTGGTATCGACGAAACGCCCGGTCAGCTCGTCCTTGCTGGAAAAGGCGATTGCGTGGACCAGAATGTCCAGCCGCCCCCAGCGGTCCGCCAGCCTGGCGAATGCCGCGTCCAGCGATTCATCGTCGGTCACGTCCACATCCAGCAGCAGGTCCGACCCGACCGAGGCCGCCAGCGGCTCGACCCGCTTGCCGAATGCCTCGCCCTGATAGGTAAAGGCCAGTTCCGCCCCCTGCGCGGCCAGCGCGCTGGCGATGCCCCAGGCGATCGACCGTTCATTGGCGACGCCCATCACCAGCGCGCGCTTGCCCTGCAAAAGCCCCATGGTCATCCCCGGTATTTCGACATCACAAGCGTGGCGTTGGTGCCGCCAAAGCCAAAGCTGTTGGACAGGACCGAATCGAAATCCACCCCGTCGATGCGACTGGTGGCGATTTCGCTGGCGGCGATTTCCGGGTCCAGCTGGGTAACGTTGGCCGAGGCGGCGATGAACCCCTGCTGCATCATCAGCAGCGAATAGATCGCCTCGTGCACGCCGGTCGCGCCCAGCGAATGCCCGGTCAGCGACTTGGTGGAACTGATCGGCGGCGTCGCGCCCTCGCCGAAGATGCGGCGGATCGCCTTGACCTCGCCGATGTCGCCCACCGGGGTCGAGGTGCCGTGCGAGTTGATGTAGCTGATCCGCCGCCCCTCGGGCAGGGTGCCCAGCGCCAGCCGCATCGCCCGCTCGCCGCCCTCGCCCGAAGGCGCGACCATGTCATGACCGTCCGAGGTGGCGCCGTAGCCGGTAACCTCGGCATAGATCTTGGCGCCGCGGGCCAGCGCGTGGGACAGTTCCTCAAGCACCACCACGCCGCCCCCCCCGGCGATCACGAACCCGTCGCGGGTCGCGTCATAGGGGCGGCTCGCCGTTTCCGGCGTGTCGTTATACTTGGACGACATTGCGCCCATGGCGTCGAACAGGCAGGACAGCGTCCAGTCCAGTTCCTCGCCGCCGCCGGCGAACACGATGTCCTGCTTGCCCATCTGGATCAGCTCGGTGCCGTTGCCGATGCAATGGGCGCTGGTCGCGCAGGCCGAGGTGATCGAATAGTTCACCCCCTTGATCGCGAAGGGCGTCGCCAGACAGGCCGAGTTCGTGGACGACATGCAGCGGGTGACCATGAACGGCCCCATCCGCTTGGGCGCGCCCTTTTCGATGACGATCTGATGCGCGTTGAAGAAATTCGAGGTCGACGGCCCGCCCGACCCCATCACCAGCCCGGTGCGCGGGTTTGACACATCGCCCGGCTCAAGCCCCGAATCCGCCACCGCCTGCTGCATGGCGATGAAATTCCAGGCCGCGCCCTCGCCCATGAAGCGCAGGTCGCGCTTGTCCACATGGGCGGCGATGTCGATGGTCGGGCGCCCCTCGACCTGGCTGCGAAAGCCCTTTTCCGCGTATTCCGGCGAAAACACGATGCCCGAGCGGCCCGTGCGCAGGCTTTCGGTGACTTCTTCGGCGTTGTTGCCGATGGGCGAGACGATCCCCAGCCCGGTAATGACGACGCGGCGCATGATGCGACCCTCCTGCGGTTCAGCTCTCGGAAAGAGCGACCTTCATGTCCTTGACCTGATAGATAAGCTCGCCATCGGCCTCGACGGTGCCGTCGGCGACGCCCATGGTCAGCCGGCGGGTCTGCACGGCCTTGGTGAAATCGACGCGATAGGTCAGCAGCTTGCGGTCGGGGCGGACCATGCCGGTCAGCTTGACCTCGCCCACCCCCAGCGCATAGCCGCGCCCCAGCCAGCCCCGCCAGCCCAGGTTGAAGCCGGTCAGCTGCCACAGCCCGTCAAGGCCAAGACAGCCCGGCATGATCGGGTTGCCGGGGAAATGGCAGGCAAAGAACCACAGGTCCGGATGGATGTCGAACTCGGCCACCACATGGCCCTTGCCATGGGGGCCGCCATCGGCCGAGATTTCGGTGATGCGGTCCATCATCAGCATCGGCGGCTCGGGCAGCTGCGCGTTGCCGGGGCCGAACAGTTCGCCCCGCGCACAGGCCAGCAGGTCGCCCTTGTCGAAGCTTGTCTGTTCCATCGCCATCCGGTCGCATCCTTGCCCAGTTGTTCCGGCTTTTCTGCCGGGTTCCTGTCGCGTCTATCATCCGCGCCGCAAACCGTGCAAGCAGCGCTCGCCGCAGCTGATAAGTCCAGACTTAAAGCCGGCGCCGCGCCCGCGGCGGGCCGCTTTGCAGATTTTTGCGCGATTCAGCGCCGCGATTCATGCAAAACAGTTGTGCAGCGGGTCGGATTGGAGTTGTTTGCGCGCCGCAACGCCCCATTGGCGAGGAATGACATGACGCGTATCGACGAAAAACTGGAACCGATCCTGACCACGGTCAAAGAGCGAAACGCCGGCGAACCCGAATTCCACCAGGCAGTCATCGAGGTAATGGAAAGCCTTGGCCGCGTGGTGGCCAAGCATCCGCAGTTCCTCGAAGAGGGCCTGATCGAGCGGATCTGCGAGCCGGAACGGCAGATCATCTTTCGTGTGCCGTGGATCGACGATCAGAATCAGGTGCGGATCAACCGCGGCTTCCGGGTGCAGTTCAACTCGGCCCTTGGCCCCTACAAGGGGGGGATCCGCTTTCACCCGTCCGTGAACGTGGGGATCATCAAGTTCCTCGGGTTCGAACAGACCTTCAAGAACGCCCTGACCACCATGCCCATCGGCGGCGGCAAGGGCGGGTCGGATTTCGACCCCAAGGGCCGGTCGGACCGCGAGATCATGCGGTTCTGCCAGTCGTTCATGACCGAGCTTCACCGCCATATCGGCGAATACACCGACGTGCCTGCCGGCGACATCGGCGTGGGCGGCCGCGAGATCGGCTATATGTTCGGGCAATACAAGCGCCTGACCAACCGCTACGAGGCCGGGGTGCTGACCGGCAAGGGCCTGTCCTACGGCGGCTCGCGCGCCCGCCCCGAGGCCACCGGCTTCGGGCTGGTGTTCTTTGTCCGCTCGATGCTCGAAGCGCATGGCGATTCGATCGACGGCAAGACCGCGGTGGTGTCCGGCTCGGGCAATGTCGCCTGTTTTGCCATCAGAAAGCTGCAAAAATACGGCGCCAAAGTCGTCGCCTGTTCGGATTCCAGCGGATATGTGGTGGATGAAGGCGGGCTGGACCTGGATCTGGTGCGCGAGATCAAGGAAAAGCGGCGCGGCCGGATTTCGGAATACCACCGGATCAAGGGCACCGGCACCTATTTCATCGAGGCCGGCAAGGGCGCGATCTGGGATGTCCCGTGCGAAATCGCGCTGCCCTGCGCCACCCAGAACGAGCTGAACGGCAAGCACGCCGCGAACCTGATCCGCAATGGCGTGCGCGTCGTGGCCGAGGGCGCCAACATGCCCTGCACCCCCGATGCGGTCGAGGCGCTGCGTCGGTCGCATGTGCTTTATGCGCCCGGCAAGGCCGCGAATGCCGGCGGCGTCGCCACCTCGGCGCTGGAAATGCAGCAGAACGCCTCGCGCGACAGCTGGACCTTTGATCAGACGGTGGAGCGGCTGGACGAGATCATGACCAACATCCACGATGTCTGCGCCGAAACCGCCGAGGAATACGGCGCCCCCGGCGACTATGTGCTGGGCGCCAACATCGCGGGCTTTGTCCGCGTGGCCGACGCCATGCGCGCGCTGGGCGTGGTCTGACCCGAACGGACTGCCCGGGCCCAGTGGCTTCGGGCGGTCCCAAATATCCTCGGGGGTGAATGACAGCCCAAAGGGCTGGCAGAGGGGGCAGACAGCCCCCTTTTTTCCCTGCGCGCCTGCTGCCGGATCAGCGCGGGTTCAGAACCACTGCCCCGGCTCCATCAGCCCCAATTCCATCAGCTGATGCGATTCCCAGTCGAAGGGGACCGAATTCCGCCATGTGAAGTCGCGGATATGCTCGCGCGAGCCGGGGTTGCGGGCCAGCGCCTTGGCGACCCGGAACGAGGCCACCGCCGCGGTCAGGTTGTTGTGCCAGGGGCAGGCATAGGTGTTGTATTCCTCGACCGACAGCCGATGATCGGGCAGCAGCCGCAGGGTCTTTTCGGTGCGAAACAGTGCGATGCGGTCGATGCGGCGGCGGTCGGGGGGCAGGTGTTCCTCGAACCGCCAGCGCAGCCCGCCATAGAAATCCAGCTGCCGCTCGCGGAACCCGCCCTGCCGGTCGGGCCGCCCCAGCGCGTAATAGCCGGTGCGGTCGAACATCGCCCGATCCATGCTGACCGCATCGGGGTTGCGCGTCAGCTCGGGCGCGTAAAGATCGACCACATAGGTCAGCATCGCGCGGCGGCGTTCCTCGGCGTGAAAGCCCAGCATCTCGCCGATGCTGCGGGTCTCGGAAAACGGATAGAACAGGAACTCGGCATTATAGCCGTAGTATAGCCAGCTGTCCTCGGGCGCGGCCTCGATCACCGCGTTCACGGCCCGCGTCAGCGCATCGCGGGCGCGGGTGTCGTGGATCAGGTTCAGCACCCGGCCCTTGGCATCGTCCAGCGGCGCCATTGCCGGCAGCGGTTCGGGCGACAGCGCCAGGATCTTGCGAAACCCCAGCCGCAGGTGATGGGAAAGCGTCGCGGCGACCTCGGCCTGATCCTCGATCAGGATCACCGCGATCGGGCCGCGTTCCAGTTGCTCGCCGGGGGATGCAAGAAACCGCCCCAGCGGCTCGGGTGCTGCCGCAGCGGCGGGCAGGGAAATCGCAGGCGCGGGCTGCCCGGTCGGACCCGAACCCTCCGGAGGTGCCGTCCCGGTCACCGCCCTGATCACCGGACGACGGCCCGCACCTGTTCCAGGGCCGCGCGCAGCATCTGCGGGCTGCTTGCCGCCGCGGCGACTGCGGCTTTCAGCGCCTGCTGCTGCGCGGGGTCAAGGCGGCTTGCGTCGATCAGCGCCTCGACCTCGGCGGCGTTGAAGCCCTCGGGGGTCAGCAGCCGGTCGATTTCGGCGGCGGTGCGGCTGGCCGTGGCGGCGTCAGAGGCGGCGCCGGCGGCGTCGCGTGCGGCCTCGACGGCGGCTTCCGTCGCGGTGGCGACGGCGCCCGGCTCGCCGGTTTGCGCCCCGGCCTCGGCCTGTGCGGCCGCGTCAGCGGCGGCCGCGGCGGCCTCGATGGCCGCCTCGGCCGCGGCCTGTGCCTCGCGCGCGGCCTCGTCCAGCACGGGCGTGCCATCGGCGGTGCGGCTGGCCTCGGCCGCCGCATCCGTGGCGGTTGCAGCGGCATCGGCGGCGGCATCGGCCGCGCTGCCGGCGGCGTCGGCCGCATCATCGGCCGCCTGCTGGCCCGCGACATCTGCGGGTTGCTGCAACTGTTCCGGTTGCGGCTGCCCCTGTCGCGACTGCCAGTAGAATCCGCCCGCCAGCAGGATCACGAGCACGAGAATCAGACCGGCCAGACGCGACATCGGCGAATCCTTTCAGAACAGGAAATCCGCCCGAACGCTGCACGGCGCCGGGCGCGGACGGTATCGCACAGCTTCCCGATGGGGGAAAGCCGTCGCCGGTCCCGTTTTCACCCGCACTATCCGGTTGAAACGCGGGCGTGGGTTGATTATCTGACAAGCGTCATTTCCAGCGATAAAAGGACCACGCCCATAGCTCGCCGCCCGCACAACGCTCCGCCCACCCGTGACACCGGACCCCGCACCAACGATCGCATCAAGGTCCCCGAAATCCGCCTGATCGGGGCGGAAGGCGAAAACATCGGGGTGGTCACCCCAGCCCGCGGCATGGCGCTTGCCGAAGAAGCGGGGCTGGATCTGGTCGAGATCTCGCCCAACGCCGTGCCTCCGGTCTGCAAGATCATGGACCTTGGCAAGTTCAAATACGAACAGCAAAAGCGTGAGGCCGAGGCCCGCAAGAAGCAAAAGACCGTCGATGTCAAAGAGGTCAAGTTCCGTCCCGGCACCGACGATCACGACTATGACGTCAAGATGCGCTCGGTAAAGCGGTTCCTTGAGGATGGCGACAAGGTCAAGGTGACCCTGCGTTTCCGCGGCCGCGAGATGGCCCACCAGAATCTGGGGATGGAACTGCTGCACCGCGTCCGCGACGAGGTGGGCGAGGCCGGCAAGGTCGAATCGATGCCCAAGCTCGAAGGCCGCCAGATGGTGATGATGATCGCGCCGCGCTAGGCGCCCGCACCCGCGCCCCACGGCCCGCCTGATCGGCGGGCCTTTTTCATGGGGCAGAGGCCGTGCGCCGCCCCGTCAGATACCCGCCTCGGCCGCGATCTGGGCTGCGGATTTACGGCCGCGTTCGGTCGCGGATTTCAGCTGGCCGCAGGCGGCCATGATGTCCTCGCCCCGCGGGGTGCGGATCGGGCTGGCGTAGCCTGCCTTGTAGATGATGTCGGCGAAAGCCTCGATCCGGTCCCAGCTGGACCGCCGATAGGGTGCGCCCGGCCATTCGTTAAAGGGGATCAGGTTGATCTTGGCCGGGATGCCGCGGATCAGCCGCACCAGCCGGCGCGCGTCCTCGTCGCTGTCGTTCACCCCGTCCAGCATGACGTATTCAAAGGTGATGCGCTCGCTGTTCGACAGCCGCGGATAGTCGCGCAGCGCGTCCAGCAGCGCCTGAATGTTCCAGCGCCTGTTGATCGGCACCAGCACGTCGCGCACCGGGTCGGTGGTGGCGTGGAAACTGACGGCCAGTTGGCAGCCGATTTCCTCGGCGGTGCGGGCGATTTCCGGCACCACGCCGCTGGTGGACAGGGTGATGCGGCGGCGCGACAGCGACAGCCCCTCGGGGTCCATCACCACGCGCATGGCGTCGCGCACATTGTCGAAATTATACAGCGGCTCGCCCATGCCCATCAGGACCAGGTTCGAGACCAGCCGGGTTTCGTCCTTGGGCGCGCCGGGTTCGGGCCATTCGCCCAGGTCGTCGCGGGCCACCATCAGCTGGCCGACGATTTCCCCCGCGGTCAGGTTGCGCACCAGTTTCTGCGTGCCGGTATGGCAGAAGGAACAGGTCAGCGTGCAACCGACCTGAGACGACACGCATAGCGTGCCGCGCCCTTCCTCGGGGATATAGACGGTCTCGACCTCGTGGCCGCCGTTGATGCGCAGCAGGTATTTGCGGGTGCCGTCGTCCGAGACCTGCCGGGTCACCACCTCGGGCAGGGCGATCTCGAACCGTTCGGCCAGCAGGGCGCGGTAATCCTTGGCCAGATTGGTCATCTGCGCGAAATCGCGCACGCCCCAGTGATAGACCCACTGCCAGATCTGGCCCACGCGCATCCTGGCCTGCCGTTCGGGCGTGCCGGCGGCGATCAGCGCCTCGCGCAGGGCGTCGCGGGTCAGGCCGACGATGTTCAGCCGCCCGGCATCCGGCGCCTTGCGGGGCAGGGTCAGCACATCCTGCACGACGGGTGCGTGCGTCAGCTTGTCGGCGGGCGGGGTCATCGGGCTATCCATGGGCTGCTTTGGGTCGGGCGGAAAAAGGGACGGGGCCGCCCACAGATGGGGCGGCCCCAAGGTCGAAACAACCCTTAGCACAAGCGGGGGCTGCGGCGCAGCCCGGGAATCACTTGCAGTTGTCGCGGGCCATGTTGCTCATCGCGGTCAGGCCCATCAGCGAAAACGTGTCGGTGGTGCGGGTGCCGCGGGTCGAGCGGCCCTTGACAACGGCCTCGGACCCGCCGCGCAGCGCCCCGATCAGCTTGGCATCTTCGTCGGGCGAGCCGGTCCAGGCGTTCTCGCCCTCGGTGAACAGCTTGAAGGTCTGGCCGCCGACGGTGACATCCACGGTCGAATCGGGCGCAAAGGGATAGCCGCCCTGGAACGAGACCTCGCCCCCCTGACCGGGCCGATAGGCGATATACAGGCGGATGTCGCTGCGCGTCACCTCGCGCGGGTTGCCCTCGGCGTCGGTGTTGCGGGTCGATTTCGGCGGCGAAACCGTCCAGCATTCCTTGGGGCTGTCGCCGATAAAGGCGGTCCAGTCGTTCTGGTTGCCCAACACCCGCGGCTCGGCCGCAAGCGCCGGCGAGGCAAGCGCCACCAGCGTCGCGGCGACAAGGCCGAGGTTGAAGATGGATTTCGTCATGCTCGAGCCCTCTTGCTGGCCCCGGTTAAGGCCGGGTTGTCACAATGGTGGCCTTGCCACCGTCAGGGCCATAGATAACCGTAAACCTCGGGCGGGCAAAAGCCCTGCGGGCAGGAAATCGCGCATTTGTCAAAGGGCTGAAGTCATGGCTGCGGCGGAAATGATCGAATTGTGGCGGGGCGGGCTGCGCGAAAGCGTCCATCGCGGCCATGCGGTGGTCTGGGATCAGGGCGGCATGGTCGCCGCTTGGGGCGATCCGGCGGCAGTGATCTTTCCGCGATCATCCTGCAAGATGATCCAGGCGCTGCCGCTGGTGGAAAGCGGCGCGGCCGATGCGGCGGGGCTGGGGGCGCGGCAACTGGCGCTGGCCTGCGCCTCGCATAACGGGGCGGCGCTGCATGTGGGCGCGGTGGGCGACTGGCTGGGCGGGCTGGGGCTGGCGGAAAGCGACCTGCGCTGCGGCGCGCATATGCCGCAGGACCCGGCCGAGCATCGGCGGCTGCTGTGTTCGGATCAGCCGCCCTGCCAGCTGCATAACAACTGCTCGGGCAAGCACGCGGGGTTTTTGACCTGGAACCGGCACCACCGGGGGAATGCCGATTACCACCTGCCCGACCATCCGCTGCAACAGGCCATTGCCGCCGCCACTGCCGAGGTGTGCGGTGAAACCCCGGCCGGGTTCGGCATCGACGGCTGTTCGGCGCCGAATTTTGCGGTCTCGATCGCCGGGCTGGCGCGGGCGATGGCGGGGTTTGCCGCGGCGAGCAAGGGCGCGGGGCAGGGGGTGCGGGGTCAGGCGCAGCGGCGGCTGGTGCAGGCGATGGTCGCGCATCCCGATCTGGTCGCGGGCGAGGGGCGCGCCTGCACGCGGCTGATGCAGGCGATGGGCGGCCGCGTCGCGGTCAAGACCGGGGCCGAGGCGGTGTTCGTCGCCATCGCCCCCGAACGCGGCCTTGGCATCGCGCTGAAGATCGAGGACGGCGGCACCCGCGGGTCCGAGGCCGCGATCACCGCGCTGCTGGTCCATTACGGGCTGCTGGACCCCGCGCATCCGGTGGTGGGGAAATACCTGCACCGCCCCTTGCGCAACTGGCGCGGGGTCGATGTGGCCGAGCGCCGGTTGGCCGAGTCATTTCCCGGGCCGGGTTAAAGCATCTGCCACAGCAGCCGCGCCGCCAGCGCGGTCGAGGTGACCACCAGCAGCGGCTTGATGATCCGCGCGCCGCTGCGCAGCGCCAGCCGCGCGCCCAGTGCGGCGCCAAGGATCTGCCCCGTGCCCATCAGCAGCCCGACCAGCCAGACCGGATGCCCGCTGAACGCAAACACCGCCAGCCCGCCCAGATTCGACGCGAAATTCAGCAGCTTGGTATGGGCGGTCGCGCGCAGCACCCCGTGCCCGGCCAGCATCACAAAGCCCAGCATGTAGAACGCCCCCGCGCCCGGCCCGATCAGCCCGTCGTAAAACCCGATCGCCGGCACCAGCGTCACGCCGAACAGCGCCGGAGACAGCCTTGCCGCACGGTCAAGGTCATTCAGCCCCGGTTTCAGCGCAAAGAACAGCGCGATCCCGATCAGCACCACCGGCAGCGCCAGCCGCAGCAGCTCGGTCGGCAGCGCCGTGACCAGCGCAGCCCCCGCGCCGCCCGCAACAAAGGCCAGCGCGGCGGTGGGCAGCTGACGGCGCAGATCGACCAGCCCGCTGCGCCCATAGCTCAGCGCCGCGGTCGCCGCGCCGAAACTGCCCTGCAACTTGTTGGTGGCCAGCGCCTGCCCGGGGGTCATGCCCGCCAGCATCAGCACCGGCACGGTGATCAGCCCGCCGCCGCCGGCGATCGAATCGACAAACCCCGCCGCGGTGGCGGCCGCCACCAGCCCGGCGATCAGCGACAGATCCATGGGACGCCTAGTTCAGCCCGTATTGCAGCGGATAGCGCCCGTCCGCGAATTCGCCGAAACGGGCGGTCAGTTCGGGGTGTTCCAGCGGCTCGCCCGAGGCATCGGGGACAAGGTTCTGTTCGGACACATAGGCGACGTAATAGGTCGCCTCGGTCTCGGCATACAGGTGGTAATAGGGCTGGTTCTTGGACGGTCGGCAATCCTCGGGGATGGACTGATACCATTCCTCAGAATTGGCAAAAACCGGATCCACGTCAAAGATCACCCCGCGAAACGGGTGATCCCGATGGCGCACCACTTGCCCGATATTGTATTTCGCCGTGCGCATTCCCGGCCGTCCCGCAGTCGATTCCAACGCAACATCTAACCCGACAAGCCCCGCGAGTAAATCACAACCCCCGCCCCTGTCGGGCAGAATAACGACAATTTGCCCGATTTTCAGGCCGGTTCGACCGGAAGCAGGGGTTGCGGGCCGTTTTCGGTCAGCAGCCACGCGCCGCCCCCGTCCAGCCGGATCGCCGACAGCGGCCCGTTTCGCCCCGCGCCGCTGTCGATATTGATGCGGTTGCCGTAATGGGTTGCGCGGGCGACCGGGGTGTGCCCGTGGACCACCACCGCCCCGTGGTCGCGCCGGTCGTCCAGAAACTCGTGCCGGATCCACATCAGGTCGGCGGGATCCTGTGCCTTTAGCGCCACGCCCGGGCGGATCCCGGCATGGACGAACAGCGCCCCCTGCTGGCGGTGCCACAGGGGCAGCGCCTCAAGCCAGTCGAGATGTTCGGGGGGAATGGCGGCCAGCGCCTCGGCATGGACCTCGGCCAGCGGGCGATGCTGCGCGCCCCGGACGCCGTATGAGGCCAGCGTGGTTTCCGCCCCCACGTCGCGGGCGATCCAGTCGGCCTGCGTCGCGCCGCGCGGGTCGATCCAATGCGGGTCGCGCAGGAAGCGGGCCGGAATGATGTCATGATTGCCGCGCAGCACGATCCAGTCGCGCCCCATGGCCTGACCCCGCATCAGATGCTCGACCACGCCGCGCGAATCGGGGCCGCGGTCGATCAGGTCGCCCAGATGGACGATCCGCGCATCCGCGCCGCCGTCCTGCGCGATCAGCTCATGCGCCTGCAACAGCAGGTCGAGATGGCCGTGAATGTCGCCAATGGCATAGATTCGCATGATTTTCCCAAGGGCTCCCCGGCCGGCGGACCAGCCGGGGGCCTTTCTCAGACCTCGAACCGCAGCGAACGGACCTGCTCGAACTTGCCGGTGGCCATCAGCGCATCGCGCACGTCATCGCGCAGCGGCGCGTCCAGATAGGTGATGGCGATGGCATCGCCCCCATCCACCGCCCGGCCCAGCGAGAAATTCGCCATGTTCACACCAAGCCCGCCCAGCGTCATCCCCAGCGTGCCGATCACGCCCGGAACGTCGCGGTTGCGGGTATACATCATGTGCTCGCCGATCTCGGCATCGACATTGATCCCGCGGATCTGGATAAAGCGCGGCTTGCCGTCGCTGAACACGGTCCCGGCGATGGAACGCTCGCGGTCGGCCGTCACCATGGTGACCTTGATATAGCCGTCATAGACGCCGGATTTGTCCTGGGTGGTGGTGGCGATATGGGTGCCGCGTTCCTTGGCGACGACCGGGGCCGAAACCATGTTCACATCGGGGTTCGACGCCTTCATCACCCCCGCGATCACCGCCGCGTTCAGCGCGTTCAGGTTCATGCCGGCGACAACGCCGTCATACAGGATGTTGACCGCCTGCACCGGCTCGTCGGTCATCTGGCCGACGAAAGTGCCCAGATGCCCGGCCAGCTTGATCCAGGGGCCCATGACCGCGGCTTCCTCGGCGGTGACGCTGGGCATGTTCAGCGCGTTCTGCACCGCGCCGGTCAGCAGGTAATCCGACATCTGCTCGGCCACCTGCAGCGCCACGTTTTCCTGCGCCTCGGTGGTCGAGGCGCCCAGATGCGGGGTCACCACCACGTTGGGCAGGCCGAACAGCGGGCTGTCGGTGGCGGGCTCGGTTGCGAACACGTCCAGCGCGGCACCGGCGATATGGCCCGACTTCAGCAGCTCGGCCAGCGCGGCCTCGTCCACCAGACCGCCACGGGCGGCGTTGATGATGCGCACACCCTTTTTCGTCTTGGCAAGGTTTTCCGCAGACAGGATATTGCGGGTCTTGTCGGTCAGCGGCACGTGCATGGTGATGAAATCGGCCTTGGTCAGCAGCTCGTCCAGCTCGACCTTGGTTGCGCCCAATTCCTTGGCGCGCTCGTCCGACAGGAAGGGGTCATAGGCCAGCACCTTCATGTGTAGCCCGCGGGCGCGGTCGATCACGATGCCGCCGATATTTCCGGCGCCGATCACGCCCAGCGTCTTGTTGAACAGCTCGACGCCCATGAAGCGGTTCTTTTCCCACTTGCCGGCATGGGTCGAAACGCTGGCCTCGGGTAGCTGCCGCGCCACGGCGAACATCAGCGCGATGGCGTGTTCGGCGGTGGTGACGCTGTTGCCAAAGGGCGTGTTCATCACGATCACGCCCTTTTTCGACGCGGCCGGAATGTCGACGTTGTCGACCCCGATGCCGGCGCGGCCGATCACCTTGAGCTTAGCGGCCTTTTCCAGCAGCTTGTCGGTGACCTTGGTGGCCGAGCGGATGGCGAGGCCGTCATAGTTGCCGATGATTTCGGCCAGCTTTTCCTTGTCCTTGCCCAGTGCGGGCATGTAGTCGACCTCGATCCCGCGGTCGCGAAAGATCTGGACGGCGGTTTCGCTCAGCGCGTCGGAAACCAGAACCTTGGGTGCCATGTGGATTCGTCCCATGTGAGATGTTGGGAAATGGTGCGTGGGGACCACGCACCCTACGAGAAAGGGGTAGGGTGCGTGGTCCCCACGCACCTTCTGGCGTCAGCCCTGCGCGGACAGTTCCGCGCGATACGCCCATTCGATCCAGGGCGTCAGCGCCGCGACATCCGCGGTCTCGACGGTCGCGCCGCACCAGATCCGCAGCCCGGGAGGGGCATCGCGATAGGCGCCGGCGTCCAGCGCCACGCCCTCGGCCTCCAGCCGCTTGGCGACGGATTTGGCGAATGCGGCGCCGTCCCTGATCGCCGGATCGGTGAACTTGAGACACACCGAGGTGGTCGATTCCGTCGCCGGATCCTCGGCCAGATTGGCGATCCAGTCGTTGGCGGCGCAGAATTCGCGCAGCACCGCGGCATTTGCCGCGCACCGTGCGGCCAGCGCCTTTTGCCCGCCAAGCGCCTTGGCCCATTTCAGCGCGACCAGATAATCCTCGACGCACAGCATCGAGGGCGTGTTGATCGTCTCGCCCTTGAAGATGCCTTCGATCAGCTTGCCGCCCTTGGTCATGCGGAAAATCTTGGGCAGCGGCCAGGCGGGGGTATGGGTCTCCAGCCGCTCGACGGCGCGGGGCGACAGGATCAGCACGCCATGCGCACCCTCGCCGCCCAGCACTTTCTGCCAAGAAAAGGTGACCACATCCAGCTTGGTCCAGTCCATTTCCATCGCAAACGCGGCCGAGGTCGCGTCGCAGATGGTCAGCCCGCCGCGGTCGGCGGGGATCACATCGGCCGACGGCAGCCGCACGCCCGAGGTGGTGCCGTTCCAGGTGAACACCACGTCATTGTCGAAATCGACCTGCGCGAAATCGACGATCTGGCCGTAGGGCGCCTTGCGCACCTCGGCGTCGATCTTCAGCTGCTTGACCACATCGGTCACCCAGCCTTCGCCAAAGCTTTCCCAGGCCAGCATCTCGACCTTGCGCGGACCCAGCAGCGACCACAGCGCCATCTCGACCGCGCCGGTATCGGATGCCGGAACGATGCCGATCCGGTAGTCGGCGGGGATTTCAAGAACCTCGCGGGTCAGCGCGATCGCCTCGGCCAGCTTGGCCTTGCCCACCGCCGAGCGGTGCGAACGCCCCAGCGGCGCGTCGGCAAGCATGTCCAGGGAAAAGCCGGGGATCTTGGCGCAGGGCCCCGAGGAAAAACGCGGATTATCCGGCCGCGCGGCCGGTTTGGTCGTGTCAAGCATGGTTAGCCTTCCAGCTAAAAAGCCCTTCGTTGGGGAAGGGTGTCCCGCTGCCGGACCTACGCCCCGCATCGCTTTTTCGCAAGAGCGAAATTGCCCCGGCCCCGCCGCTGGCGCGGGGGCAGGAAACTTCGTAAGCGAGGGGCCGCAAGCCGCCAAAGGGGTCCCCATGTATACCGTCAGCATCCTTGCCTCGCCCGTGCGCGCCGATCTGGACGACGATACCATCACCGCCCTGCAAAAACGCTGGGGCGGCGGGCGCGCGCTGTGGCTGGACCATGGCACCGCGGCCGAGTTCCCTGTGGACACCCCGCCCGAGGATTTCGACGCCGCCTGGGCGGAACTCGACGCGCGCGGTTTTGACCTGACGGTGCAGCCGACCGCCGGGCGGCGCAAGGCGGTGCTGCTGGCCGACATGGATTCCACGATGATCGGGCAGGAATGTATCGACGAGCTGGCCGACATGGCCGGCGTCGGCCCCCGCGTCGCCGCCATCACCGCGCGGGCGATGAACGGCGAGCTCGACTTTCACGAATCGCTGATCGCGCGGGTGGCGCTGCTGGAAGGTCTGCCCGATTCGGTGATCTCTCAGGTGCTGGACAGCCGCATCACCCTGGCCGCCGGAGGGCCGACGCTGGTCGCCACCATGCGCGCCAACGGGGCGTGGACGGCGCTGGTTTCGGGCGGATTCACCGATTTCACCGGCCCGGTCGCCCAGCGGATCGGTTTTGACGAACAGCGCGCCAATGTGCTGCTATCGGACGATTCGGGGCGGCTGAGCGGGCGCGTCGCGCTGCCGATCCTCGGCCGCGAGGCCAAGGTCGAGGCGCTGCGCGACATTACCGCGACCCGCGGCCTGACCCCAGCCGACGCCATCGCGGTGGGCGACGGCGCCAACGATCTGGGGATGCTGCAACTCGCCGGAACGGGGGTCGCCCTGCACGCCAAGCCGGTGGTCGCCGCCCAGGCCCCGATCCGCATCAACCACGGCGACCTGACCGCGCTGCTGTATCTGCAAGGCTACGGCCGCGACGAATTCGTGGTGTGACCGGCGGGCGGGGCGGTGTCGTTGCGTCCCTGCCGCAGACGGTGCCTGCGAATGCAAATGCGGCAAGGCAGTGCTGCGACTGAAACTCTGTGCCTGACTTGCTGCAACCCGGCCTCGCTGCGGTATCTGCGGGGCTTGAGGGTGCGGCGAACCCATGTCCAGAGCGTCTTTGCCGTCCCGGTTGTGTCGCTGGAATTGCGGGGCGGAGTTGCGGCGCTGCCTGGCCCCGCGGCGCGGTTTCACCGCCTGCATGCATGACGCCCGACGATCCGCGGCTTCCACGAACGTAGCCATGTTCCCCGCAGCCCCGACCCTAGTTGCGGTGTGGCCACGGGCAGTTTCGGGCCGTCGCGAATATCCTTGAGGGGCGCGGGGCACGAAAGCCGCTGCTGCGACAGCGCCACAGGCCCAGGTCTTGCGATCTGCAAGCAGCGGCGGGCGGCCCCCGGCCGCCGCTATGGCGCCAGCGCCGCCAGAGTATCGGCCGCCGGTCGGGCCACCGCCCTGGCACAGCCTGTGCCCGCCCATTGCGCCCCGAAACCGGTGACGCCTTTCGCCACAGCCGCCGCATTCAGCGCCTTGCCCGCCGCATAGGTGACCGGATAACCGGGGCTTTCGTCATCGGGGATGGCGGTAAAGTCGTTGATGCAGCAGCGCGCCGGTCGGCCCGAAATCGCGCTGGTCATAGCGGTTTCACCGCGGGCCAATGCGTTGCGATGGGCCGTGGTCGTGGCCGCCTCGGGCGACAGCAGAAAGCCCGTGCCGCATTGCACCGCCACGGCCCCCGCGGCCAGGGCGCGCCTTGTGTCGTCGGCGTCCATGATGGCACCTGCCGCAACGACCGGCAGTTCCAGCGGCACCAGAAGCTCGACCAGAGGCAGGGTCTCCAGGCGCCCATCGGGCGCGTCGGGGTCGAAGATCCCGCGATGCCCGCCCGCCTGCCACCCTTGCGCCACGATCAGGTCCAGCCCCGCCCCGAGGATGCGTTCGCCCTCGGCCAGGCTGGTCGCGGTGGCGCCCAGCAGGCAGCCGCGCCGGCGCAGTGCGGCAATCTGGTCCGGGCGCGGCAGGCCGAAATGAAACGTTACCAAAGCAGGCGCCGCCGCCAGCACCCGGTCCAGCAGCGCGTCGCTTTCCAGCGTGCTGGGATAGGCATCCCCCAGCACCCGGGGCGGCGGCGCGTCAAAACGTGCGAAATAGGGGGCAAGGCGTTCGAGCCAGCGCGCCTCGGCCGCGCAATCCCGGTGCAAGGGTTCGTGGCAGAACAGATTCACGCCAAAGCTGCGATCGGTCAGCCGCCGCGTCTCGGCCATGGCTTCATCGGCCTGTTCAGGGGTCATCGCCGCAAGCCCGAGGCTGCCCAACCCTCCGGCATTGCTGACCGCGGCCGCCAGCGCCGGCGTCGCGACCCCCGCCATCGGAGCCTGAATAATCGGGACGCGCATCCCCAGCCGCGCAACGATATCCATCAAAGCCTCCTGCCATGCTGCGCCGCCATCTTGCGCCGCGGTGCCGCGCTGTCCAGCTTTGCGTCTATAAAAGCCCGGCGCCGCGAAAGCTCAACTCGCGGCTCTTGCCGATGATGATGTGGTCGTGGACGGTGATACCCATGGTCGCGGTCGCGGCGACGATCTGACGGGTCATGTCGATATCCGCCTGGCTGGGCGTCGGGTCGCCCGAAGGGTGATTATGCACCAGAATCATGGCGCTGGCATTCAGCTCAAGCGCGCGGCGGACGATTTCCCGGGGGTAGACCGGGACGTGGTCCACGGTGCCGCGGGCCTGTTCGTCGTCAGCGATCAGCACGTTCTTGCGGTCCAGATACAGCACGCGGAACTGTTCGATCGCGCCGTGGGCCATCGCGGTGTGGCAATAGTCCAGCAGCGCATCCCAACTGGTCAGCACGGGCCGGTTCATCACCCGCGAACGTGCCAGCCGCTGGGCCGAGGCCTCGACGATCTTCAGCTCGGTGGCGATCGCCTGTCCGACGCCCTCGACCTGCATCAGCTGCGTTGGATCCGCCGACAGCACCCGGTTGAAATCGCCGAAACGGTCCAGAAGCCGTCTTGCCACCGGCTTCATGTCCTGCCGCGGGACGGCGCGGAACAGGATCAGCTCCAGCAATTCATAATCCGGCATCGCCGCTGCACCGCCCAGCATGAAGCGGTCGCGCAGCCGGGCGCGGTGATCCGCGATATAGCTGGGCACGCGATCCCGGACCCGGGTGCCGAGCGGGCGGATGGGGATGCAGTCGTCCTCGGCCGGGGGCAGGCCAAAGAGCATGGACGGGGCTTCCTGAAAGGCATGATTCGCTGTCATGCCCCAACTCTGCCCCGGACCCGGTTAAAGTCTGGTTAACACGGGCCCGCCCCTCGCCGCCGCGCTTTTTGCGAAGTGCAGTTGGGTATTTGGACCAGAAAGAAGCACCGCCGCAGGACGGATCCGGGATTTCTTTCTGGTTCAAATACCCATGGCGCCGGGGTGCATGGACAACGCAGCCTGTCAGGCGCCCAGACCATCCCAGAAGGTCTTGATCTTGGAAAAGAAACTGGCGGTCTGCGGGTGGTTGTCGGCGCCGATTCCGTCGAATTCCCGCAGCAGTTCTTTTTGCCGCGCCGTCAGGTTCACGGGGGTTTCCACCACCAGCTCGATCACCATGTCGCCGAAATCGCCGGTCAGGCCGGCGCCGTGGCGCAGCGGCGGCATTCCCTTGCCGCGCAGGCGCATCTGTCGGCCGGTCTGGCTGCCGGGCGGCACCTTGACCCGAGAGCGGCCGCCGTCGATCGTGGGCACCTCGACCTCGCCGCCGAGGGCTGCGGTGGACATGCCAACCGGCACCTGACAGGCCAGCGTCCGGCCCTCGCGGATGAAGATCGGGTGCTCGCGCACCTCGACAAAGATATAGAGATCGCCCGCCGGGCCGCCGCGCATCCCGGCCTCGCCCTCGCCGGCAAGCCGGATGCGGGTGCCGGATTCGACGCCCGCGGGGATCACCACCGACAGGCTGCGGTCCTGGGCCACGCGACCGGCGCCCGCGCAGGATTTGCACGGGTTCTTGACGATATGGCCGTTGCCGCCGCAGGTCGGGCAGCTGCGTTCGACGGTAAAGAAGCCCTGGCTGGCCCGGACCTTGCCCATGCCCGCGCAGGTGGGGCAGGTGGTGGGTTCCGCCGCGCCCTCGGCGCCGGTGCCGTTGCAGGCGGAACAGGCGGTCGCGCCCGGGACCGTGATGGTTTTTTCCAGGCCGCGCCAGGCTTCCTCCAGCGTGACGCGCAGGTCGTAGCGCAGATCCTGCCCGCGGGTGGCGCGGCTGCGCCCGCCGCCACGTGCGCCGGTGAATTCGCCGAACAGATCCTCGAACACATCGGCAAAGGCCGCGCCGAAATCGCCGTTGCCTCCGCGGCCGCCAAAGCCGTTGAACCCCGGCCCGCCGCCGTCGAACGCGGCATGGCCGAAGCGATCATAGGCGGCCTTGCGCTGGGGATCCTTGAGGCATTCATACGCCTCGTTCACTTCCTTGAAGCGGGTTTCCGAAGCTTCGCAATCGGGGTTCAGGTCGGGGTGCAGGGACTTGGCCTGGCCCCGATACGCCCGCTTGATCTCGTCGCTTGACGCGCCGCGAGCAACACCCAGAACGTCGTAATAGTCACGTTTTGCCATGGTCGTCCGTGTCGGTCCTTGACGCCGCAAAGGGCCCCGCGCGCGTTTTTCCGGCCGCGCCGCAGGTGCCGCTGCGCAAGACCCGGCCCGCATGGTTGCAGGCCGGGCCGGGTTCGGGCGCGCTTAGTTGCGCTTGTTGTCGCCGAGATCCTCGAAATCGGCGTCCACGATGTCGTCGTCCACGTCGCGAGGCGCGTCGGCGTCACGCTCGGCGCCCTCACCCTCGGCCTCGCCGGCCTTGTAGATGGCCTCGCCCAGCTTCATCGAGGCATCCATCAGGTTCTGGATGCCGCCCTTGATCTTGCCGGCGTCCTCGGACTTGAGCGCCTCTTCCAACGCGCCGGCGGCCAGTTCGATCGCCTCGACGGTCGAGCTGTCGACCTTGTCGCCGTGTTCCTCCAGCGACTTGCGGGTCGAGTGCAGCAGGCTTTCGGCCTGGTTGCGGGTCTCGACCAGCTCGCGGCGGGACTTGTCGGCCTCGGCGTTGGCCTCGGCGTCGCGGACCATCTTGTCGATGTCCTCGTCCGACAGCCCGCCCGAGGCCTGGATGGTGATGTTCTGCGACTTGCCGGTGCCCTTGTCCTTGGCCGAAACCGACACGATGCCGTTGGCGTCGATGTCAAAGGTCACCTCGATCTGCGGCATCCCGCGCGGCGCGGGGGGGATGTCCTCAAGGTTGAACTGGCCCAGCAGCTTGTTGTCCGCGGCCATTTCGCGTTCGCCCTGGAACACCCGGATTGTCACCGCGTTCTGGTTGTCCTCGGCGGTCGAGAAGGTCTGCGATTTCTTGGTGGGGATGGTGGTGTTGCGGTCGATCAGCCGGGTGAACACGCCGCCCAGCGTCTCGATCCCCAGGCTCAGCGGCGTCACGTCCAGCAGCACCACGTCCTTGACGTCGCCCTGCAACACGCCGGCCTGAATGGCGGCACCCAGCGCCACCACCTCGTCGGGGTTGACGCCCTTGTGGGGTTCCTTGCCGAAAAAGCCCTGCACCTCTTCGATGACCTTGGGCATCCGGGTCATACCGCCGACCAGCACCACCTCGTCGATGTCGCCCTTGGCCAGACCGGCGTCCTTGAGCGCGGCCTGACAGGGTTTCAGCGTGGCCTTGATCAGGTCGCCGACCAGCGATTCCAGCTTGGCGCGGGTCAGCTTGACCACCATGTGCAGCGGCGTGCCGCTGTTCTTGTCCATCGAGATGAACGGCTGGTTGATCTCGGTCTGGGACGAGGACGACAGCTCGATCTTGGCCTTTTCCGCGGCCTCTTTCAGCCGTTGCAGCGCCATCTTGTCCTTGGTCAGGTCGACGCCGTGTTCCTTTTTGAACTCGTCAGCCAGATAGTTGACGATGCGCATGTCGAAGTCTTCACCGCCAAGGAACGTGTCCCCGTTGGTCGATTTCACCTCGAACAGCCCGTCGTCGATTTCCAGGATGGTGATGTCGAAGGTGCCGCCGCCAAGGTCATAGACCGCGATGGTGCGCGATTCCTTCTTGTCCAGACCATAGGCCAGCGCGGCCGCGGTCGGTTCGTTGATGATGCGCAGCACCTCAAGGCCCGCGATCTTGCCAGCGTCCTTGGTGGCCTGACGCTGGGCGTCGTTGAAATAGGCCGGAACGGTGATCACCGCCTGCTCGACCTTTTCGCCCAGATAGGATTCGGCGGTTTCCTTCATTTTCTGAAGGATCATCGCGCTGATCTGCGCGGGGGAATATTTCTCGTCCCGGACCTCGACCCAGGCGTCGCCGTTGCCGCCGTCCACGATGTTGTAGGGAACGAGGTTGCGGTCCTTTTCGACCTCGGCGTCGGTGACGCGGCGGCCGATCAGCCGCTTGACGGCAAAGATCGTGTTTTCCGGGTTGGTCACGGCCTGGCGCTTGGCCGGCTGGCCGACAAGCCGTTCGCTTTCGGTGAATGCGACGATCGAGGGGGTGGTGCGCGCACCCTCGGCGTTTTCGATCACCCGCGGCTGGCTGCCGTCCATGATGGCAACGCAGCTGTTGGTGGTCCCGAGGTCGATCCCGATGACTTTGGCCATAGAAATACCTTTCTTGCGGCGATGGTCAGGCCGCGGGTCCGTTCGCGGCCCCCGCGCCAAAATCCCGATTGGTGACTAGGTCCGAAGCGCTGCTTCGGGGGTTCGATGGCTATATAAGAAGGCGTTCGGACCGTGCAAGCGCCGCCGCCCGATGATTCTGCCGCGGCCGGGAAATCTTTGCCGCGGCGCGCGTTGCGGGGGCATTGCCCTGCGGCCGGGGGCGCGGGCGCCCTATCGCCCCGCCATGTAGCTGAGCGACATCATGTTGCGGGTGACGAATTCCGCCATCAGCCCGATCATCAGCAGGGTGACGGTCAGGTAGAACGGATAGCTCAGGTTCGAGTTGTGCGGCGTGTAGTTGATGAACACAAAGCCCCGGTTCTGGTCGATCAGGTGGAACAGCGGGTTCCAGTCAAAGGCGCGCAGCAGGAACCCCGGCAGCATGTTGGCCACGAACATCTTGCCCGAGGCGATCATGTTCACCCGCCGCACGATCCGCGTCAGCATCGGCCCGATCTCGGGCAGCCACGAGGTGATGGACAGCAGGATCAGCCCCACCGTGCAGCCGGAGAACCAGGCAAAGATCATCACCGCCAGCGACCCGCGCCAGTTTTCCAGGTTCAGCGGCATCCACAGCGTGTGATACAGCCCCAGCAGCACCAGCGCCGACAGCATGTTGTTATAAAGCGCCCCAAGCGCCGCCGCACACATGGAAATTGCGGTGTTCAGGGGCCCGTGCTTGAGCATGGCGCTGGTGGATTTGCCCGCGCCCGCGACCGCGCCGACGGCCATGTTGAACATCATGAACAGCAGGATCCCGCTCATGATGAACAGCAGGAAATCCCCCCGCAAGGGCGAGCTGCGGACCCCGAACACCCAATACATGACCACAAAGGCCATGATCATCACCGAGGACTGGGCGATGGTCAGCAGCAGCCCGATGACGGCGTTGCGGTGCTTGCCGCGCAGGCCGTGGACGGTCTGGTGATAGATCAGGGCCAGCGTCTTGAGTGCGGCGCCGGCCATGGTCCGGGGTCTGTTCTGGACGAACATGATCTGTCCTCGCCATCCCGGCCGGCGCAACTGCGCTTGCCCATTGCTTTCACCGGGACCATAAATCCGTAAGCTGCGGCCTTCAACCGTTGCAACGGCGGGCATCGGCCCGGAACCCCGTCGGATCAAAAGGAAAATCCATGCAATTTGACCGATTGACCTTCGAGATGCGGCGTCTGGCGCTTGCGGCCGGGGAAAAGATCCTTGAAATCTACCAGCGCCCCGACTTTGAGGTGCGGTCCAAGGACGACGCCTCGCCCGTGACCGAGGCCGACGAGGCCGCGGATGCGCTGATCTCGGCCGGGCTGCGCGCGTCGTTTCCCGATATTGCGCTGGTGACCGAGGAACAGCAGGACACCCACGGGCAAAGCCTGTCCACCTTTCTGATCGTCGATCCGCTGGACGGCACCAAGGAATTCGTCAAGCGCCGCGGCGATTTCACCGTGAATATCGCGTATGTGCAGGACGGCGTGCCGCTGCGGGGCGTGGTCTATGCGCCGGCGCGCGGGCGGCTGTTCTATACCACGGCGGACGGCGGCTCGGTCGAAGAGTCCGGCCCCTTTGGCGCCGAACCCGGCCCGACCCGCCCGATCGGGGTCAACGCCACCCCCGACAACCGCGCGCTGATGGTGGTGGCGTCGAAATCCCACCGCGACCAGGCGACCGACGACTATATCGCCCGCTACGCCGTGCGCGACATGACCAGCGCCGGATCGTCGCTGAAATTCTGCCTGGTCGCGACCGGAGAGGCTGATCTTTACCCCCGCCTTGGCCGCACCATGGAATGGGACACGGCGGCGGGCGACGCGGTGCTGCGCGGCGCGGGCGGCGAGGTGGTGCGTTTCGACGACCACACTGCCCTGACCTATGGCAAGCCGGGGTTTGAAAACCCGTTCTTCATCGCGCATGCGCCGGGCGTGCTGCTGCAACCGGGGGCCTGACCCATGTCCGTCATCATCGTGATTCCGGCGCGTTTCGCCTCGACCCGCTATCCGGGCAAGCCGCTGGTCGAACTGCGCGGCGCCGATGGCAGCAAGCGCAGCCTGATCCGGCGCAGCTGGGACGCGGCGGGGCAGGTGGCGGGCGTGGACCGGGTGATCGTCGCCACCGACGATTCGCGCATCGCCGACCATGCGGCAGGTTTCGGGGCCGAGGTGGCGATGACCTCGACCACCTGCCGCAACGGCACCGAGCGCTGCGCCGAGGTGCTGGCCGGCCTGCCCGAGACCCCGGAAATCGTGGTGAACCTGCAAGGCGACGCGCCGCTGACGCCCGCGTGGTTCATCGAGGATCTGGTCGCCGGGCTGCGCGCCGCGCCGGGGGCCGAGGTGGCGACGCCGGTGCTGAACTGCTCGGGCGCGATGCGCGCCGACCTGCTGGCCGACCGTGCCGCCGGGCGGGTGGGGGGCACCACCGCTGTTTTCGGTCAGGACGGGCGGGCGCTGTATTTCTCTAAGGAGGTCATCCCCTTTGTGCCCCATGACATCGCCCCCGATGCCGCCAGCCCGGTGTTCCACCATGTCGGCGTTTATGCCTATCGTCCGCAGGCGCTGACCGCCTATGCCGGCTGGCCCGAGGGGCGGCTGGAAAAGCTCGAAGGTCTGGAACAGCTGCGTTTCCTTGAACACGGCCGCCCGGTGCTTTGCGTTCAGGTCGAGGCTCGCGGCCGCGAGTTCTGGGAACTGAACAACCCCTCGGATGTCGAGCGGATCGAATCGATGATGCAGCGCATGGGCATGGGCTGATTCCCCCTTGCGCCATTCTGCCGCAGCTTCAGGACAAGGCCGGCAGATGCGCAAAAACCCGCCGCGAACCGCCTGCTTGCGCGGTTCGGGTGTATTTGACATGGCCAATGGCTTGCCGTCCCGCGACGTCGCAGACATACGATACGATGTGTAGCAGGTAGAAGTCGGAGTTCAGATGACTCGCAAGGTTACCAAGGCCATCTTTCCCGTGGCCGGTCTCGGAACGCGTTTCCTGCCGGCGACCAAGTCGATCCCGAAAGAGATCATGACGCTCGTGGACCGCCCGCTGATCCAATATGCGATCGACGAGGCGCGGGCGGCGGGCATCACCGAGTTCATCTTTGTCACCTCGCGCGGCAAGGGCGCGCTGGAAGATTACTTTGACCACTCGCACGAGCTGGAAAACCACCTGCGCAAGACCGGCAAGAAGGATCTGCTTGAGGTTCTGCGCCAGACCAACATGGAATCGGGCGCCATCGCCTATATCCGCCAGCACAAGGCGATGGGGCTGGGGCACGCGGTCTGGTGCGCGCGGCGACTGATCCACGACGAACCCTTTGCGGTGGTGCTGACCGACGACGTGGTGATGGGTGAACCGCCCTGCCTGCAGCAGATGATCGAGGCCCATGCCGAGACCGGCGGCAGCATGGTCGCCACCATGGAAGTGCCGCTGGAAAAGACGCGCTCCTACGGGATTCTGGACGTGTCCGAGGACATGGGCGCCATCGTCCGCGCGCGCGGCATGGTGGAAAAGCCGGAATCCAACCCGCCCTCGAACCTGGCGGTGATCGGGCGCTATGTGCTGGCGCCCACGGTGCTGCAGAACCTCAACAAGCTGAAAGAGGGGGCCGGCGGGGAAATCCAGCTGACCGACGCCATCGCCGACGAGATCCGCGAAGGGCGCGACGTGTTCGGCCTGCGTTTCCGCGGCCAGCGCTACGATTGCGGCTCCAAGGCCGGGTTCCTGCAGGCAACGGTGGCATTCGGGCTGGCGCGCGACGATCTCAAGGACGAGTTCGCGGAATATCTTGCCGATGTCATGGCGATGCGGAAAGCGGCGGAATAAGCCATGCTGCCGAAAATTCTGGTTACGGGCGGCGCGGGCTATATCGGCTCTCACGCCTGCAAGGCGCTGGCGGCGGCGGGCTATATCCCCGTCACCTATGACAATCTGTGCACCGGCTGGCGCGATGCGGTGCGCTTTGGCCCGTTCGAGCACGGCGATCTGGCCGACCGCGCGCGGCTGGATCAGGTATTCGCCGATCACCAGCCGGTCGCGGTGATGCATTTCGCCGCGCTGTCGCAGGTCGGCGAATCGATGCAGGATCCCGGCAAATACTGGCGCGGCAATGTCTGCGCGTCGCTGACGCTGGTAGAATCGATGCTGGCCGCGGGCGTGCGCGACATGGTGTTCAGCTCGACCTGCGCCACCTATGGCGATCAGGACGGGGTGATCCTGAACGAATCCACCGCGCAGGCGCCGCTGAACGCCTATGGCGCCTCGAAACGCGCGATCGAGGACATGCTGCGCGACTTTGGCGCCTCGGACGGGCTGCGCTCGGTCATCTTCCGCTATTTCAACGTGGCCGGCGCCGACCCCGAGGCCGAGATCGGCGAGTTCCACCAGCCCGAAACCCATCTGATCCCGCTGATTCTGGATGCCATCGACGGGCGCCGCCCGGCGCTGACCATCTACGGCACCGACTATCCCACCCAGGACGGCACCTGCATCCGCGACTATGTGCATGTCATGGATCTGGTCGACGCGCATCTGCTGGGGCTGGACTGGCTGCGCGGGCCCGATCACCTGCAGACCGGCGGGTCCGAGCTGTTCTGCCTGGGCACGGGCCGCGGATTTTCCGTGCGCGAGGTGCTGGACGAGGCTCGCGAAGTCACCAACCGCCCCGTGCCGGTGACCGAGGGGCCGCGCCGGCCCGGCGATGCGGTCAAGCTGGTGTCGGGCAGCGAAAAGGCCGGCAAGGTGCTGGGATGGCATCCGCATCGCTCGCGCCTGCCCCTGATGATCGCGGATGCCTGGCGCTGGCATCAGACCGGCCATTACAGCGGCTGACCCATGCCGGAATTTCCAAGCCCTGCGAGCCTGCGCCAGCAGATCAAGCTGCGATGGATGCGCTGGCGGCTGCTGGCCCGCGCCTTTCGCAGCCGCCGCGACCTGAGCGTGGTGGTGGAGCCCGGCCACACTCTGGGGCGCGATGCGATTCTGGCCTTTGCCGTGGTGCGCAACGAATCCGAGCGGCTGGCGCATTGGCTGGATCACCACCGCCGGCTGGGGGTGGCGCGGTTTCATGTGGTGGACAACGGCAGCGACGACGGCAGCGCGGAATTTCTGGCGGCGCAGCCCGATGTCGCGCTGTGGACCACGCAGGCCAGCTATCGCGGCTCGCGCTTCGGGCGGGACTGGACGAACTGGCTGCTGACCCGGCACGGTGCCGGGCATTGGTGCCTGACGCTGGATGCCGACGAGCTGCTGACCTTTCCCCACGATGACCGCGCCGATCTGCATGATCTGGTGGCCGAGCTGGACCGCCGGCAGGCCCCGGCGCTGGGGGCGCTGATGGTCGATCTTTACCCCCGCGGCCCGCTGTGCCCCGACCCGATGCCCGAGGCAGGGCAGGCACTGCAGCGGCTGGAATGGTTCGACGCGGGAAATTACCGCACCCGGATCATGGCGCCGGTGCGCAACCGCTGGGTGCAGGGTGGGGTGCGCGACCGCGCGTTCTTTGCCGACCGCCCCCGACGTGCGCCCACGCTGAACAAGCTGCCGCTGATGCGCTGGCGGCGGGGCTATGCCTATGTCAACTCGACCCATTCCGCCCTGCCGCCGCGGCTGAACGACGCCTGGGACGGCCCCGGCGACCCGCGGCTGTCGGGCACGCTTCTGCACACCAAGTTCCTGCCGACGATCATCCGGAAATCCCGCAGCGAGCGCAGCCGCGACCAGCATTTCAGCGATCCCGCAGCCTATCGGCATTATTACGACGCGGTGATCGCGAACCCGGATCTGTGGCACCCGCAGTCCCGGCGGCTCGATGGCTGGAAGAGCCTTGCCGAGGCCGGAATCATGTCGCCCGGCGGCTGGAACGGTCCGGGCTGAAACGTCGCGCCTCTCTCTCGAACCGAAATGTCGCAGCGCCGGGAAAACGCCGCGCATTTTCCCTATCCTGTTGATTATCGGCGGCGGCTAAAATAATTTAGTCATTATCTGATTGGCCTCCGAAACCCGGCAAGAGACGCGTCGTGCGAAGAACCCGTTTGGCAATGCTGGTCCGGCTGCGGGCACAGAGGCAGTATTATCTGCTGCGCGGGTTGGCCCGAAGCTGGCGGCTGGCGTCCGTCCGGGACCGCACGGGGCAGATCCGGGGCCGCGACATCCTCGTCTTTGTGACTCTGCGCAACGAACGGCCGCGGCTGCCGTGGTTTCTGGATTATTACCGGCGTCTGGGGGCAAGGCATTTCCTGATCGTGGACAATGCCAGCACCGACGGCAGCCGCGAATATCTGGCGGGGCAGCCGGATGTGTCGCTGTGGACCACCGCCGACAGCTATCGCACCGCGCGCTTCGGCATGGACTGGATGAACCACCTGCTGCGGCTTTATGGCAGCGGCCATTGGTGCCTGACCGTCGATCCTGACGAATTTCTGGTCTATCCACATTGCGACAGCCGCCCGCTGCCGGCGCTGACGGACTGGCTGGATGCCTCGGGGCGGCGGTCGTTTCCCTCGATGCTGCTGGACATGTATCCCCGCGGCGCCATCGACGATCAGCCCTGTCGCGAGGGCCAGAACCCGTTCGAGGTCGCGCCGTGGTTCGACCCTGCGAATTACGCGATCCGCAAGAACCGCTTTTATCGCAACCTGTGGATTCAGGGCGGCCCCCGCGCCCGCGTGTTCTTTGCCGACGATCCGCAGGGCGCGCCGGCGCTGAACAAGATCCCGCTGGTCCGGTGGCAGCCGCGCTATGCCTATGTCAGCTCGACCCATATGCTGCTGCCGCGCTCGCTGAACGTGGTTTACGACGAAAACGGCGGCGAGATGGCCTCGGGGGTGCTGCTGCACGCCAAGTTCCTGCCCGGCCTGGCTGAAAAATCACGCGAAGAGCTTGCCCGCCGCCAGCATTACGCCGACAGTCAGGAATATCGGGCCTATCATCAGGGCGTGCAGAACCGCATCGAGCTGTGGTGCGAGCAATCGCAGCGTTTTTCCGGGTGGCAACAGCTTGAGCGTCTGGGCCTGATTTCGCGCGGGAACTGGGCATGAACCGACCCGCTGCGGGGGAATTCGCGCTGGCGCCCGTGGCTGTGCCCGGCCTTGCAAGCGTGACAGGCGGCGGGGCGGCGCCGGTGTCGGGTGCGCGGGTGGGCATCGTCATGCTGTGCCACGACAATCTGGATCTGGCCGCGCGGATGGCGCGGCTGTGGACGGACGGCGGCGCGGTGGTGGCCATCCATGTGGATCGCAGCGCGCCCGCCGGCGATGTTGCGCAGATGCAACAGGTCTTGGCCGGCCTGCCCGTCGTGTTCACCCGCCGCCGGACCTGCAACTGGGGCACGTTCAGCCTGGTGGCGGCCACGCTGGACGCGGCAGCAAGCCTGCTGGCGCGCTGGCCCGACGTCTCGCATGTCATGCTGGTGTCGGGGGCCTGCCTGCCGCTGCGCCCTGTGGCCGAGCTGCAACATTTCCTGTCCAGCCACCCCGGCACCGATTTCATCGAAAGCGTCAGCGTCGTGGACGTGGGCTGGACCGTCGGCGGGCTGAACGAGGAACGATTCACCCTGCGGTTTCCCTTTGCCTATCGCCGCCACCGCAAGCTTTTCGATCGCTGGGTGCGGTTGCAGCGGCGGCTGGGGATCACCCGCACCCCGCCGCTGGGGGTGGCGCCGCATATCGGTTCGCAATGGTGGTGCCTGACGCGGCGGACCTTGCAGGCGATACTGGACGACCCCCGCCGGCGCGAATTCGACCGCTATTTCCGGCAGGTATGGATTCCCGACGAAAGCTATTTCCAGACGCTGGTGCGCCGCCATTCCGCCCGGATCGAAAGCCGGTCGCTGACGCTGGCCAAGTTCGACGGGCAGGGCAAACCCTATATCTTTTACGACGACCACCTCGGGCTGCTCGAACGGTCCCGGGTGTTCGTCGCGCGCAAGATCTGGCCGGGGGCTTCGGCGCTTTACGCAAGCTTTCCGCGCCCCGCGGGACATCTGGCCGAGCCCGATTCCGAACGGGTCGAGGCGGTTCTGGACCGCGCCGCCGCAAGGCATCGCCGGGGCCGCGCAGGGCTTTACATGCAAAGCCGCTTTCCCCGAAAGGACGCCGAGGGGCGCAAGACCTCGCAGCCGTATGTCGTGCTGCATGGGGTGGGCGATCTGTTCCTTGACCTGCCGCAGGCCGCATCGGCGGCCATCGGCGGGGTTGTCCACGGCCATATCCTGGCCCGGAACGAGGTCGAATTCGCCGCAGCTGCGCCGGTCGGCCCCGGCGCGCTGTCCAGCAATTCCGGGCTGCGCGACATCGACCCGCGCGGGTTTCTGTCGGCGCTGATCCGTTCCTCACCGGCATTGCCCGCATTCCTGCATTCGCCGCGCGACCGCCAGCATCTGAACTGGTTCATGGTCACCGATCCCAATGCGCGGCTGCTGGTGGTGACGGGGGCGTGGATGGTGCCGCTGCTGCGGTCCGAGATGCCGTTCGACGACACGCGCCGCATGGCCGCGATTCTGCACCGGTCCGAGCGGCGGTTTCTGGACGCGCTCGATTCGGTCTGGGTCAAGGCGCGCGTCCGCCGCTGGACCCTGGACGAGGCATTGGCGCGCCCCGATGAAATCTGGGAGGCTGTCTGTTCGACGCTGCGGCCGGATGACCCCCCGCCCGACGCCGTGCTGCCGGCGCTGCATGACCACAGCGGGCTGGGTCGGCTGATCCGTCGCCTGCGCAACGCCGGGCTCAAGCCGCATTGATGCCGGCCTGTTTCACACCGACCGGCCACGACGGCCAAGGGGTTTTCCGATGACCGTGTTTCGCAGCTTCGTGATCTTTGCCGGGATGCGCACCGGCTCGAACCTGCTTGAGGCGACGCTGAACGCCCATGACATCGCCTGTTTCGGCGAGGCGTATAACCCCTATTTCATGGGCTGGCCCGATCAGGAAACACTTTACGACATGACGCTGGCCCAGCGAGAGGCCGATCCCGTCTCTCTGTGGCAAAACATGGTAAACGCCCGCAAGGTCAAGGGCTTTCGCTATTTTCACGACCACGACCCGCGCAT
Source organism: Paracoccus alkenifer (assembly GCF_900108405.1). Lineage (GTDB taxonomy): Bacteria > Pseudomonadota > Alphaproteobacteria > Rhodobacterales > Rhodobacteraceae > Paracoccus > Paracoccus alkenifer. Next base: position 182,163 of record NZ_FNXG01000004.1, on the reverse strand, counting down.
GTTCGAGCCGCTGATGGACGATCCCACTTGTGCCAAGATCGTGCTGACCCGCAACCCGGTGGACAGCTGGGTCTCGACCCGGCTGGCCTATGCGACCAACCAGTGGAAGCTGAACGAGACCGAGACCCCTATTCCCGCGCAGGTGGAATTCGACGCCGGCAGCTTTCGCGAAAACCTGGCCGAGACGCAGGGTTTTCTGGATCGCATCCAGCACGCGCTGCAAATCCGGGGGCAGTCGGCGTTCTGGCTGAATTACGACGATCTGCGCGACGCCGGGGTGATGACCGGGCTGTTGCACTGGCTGGGCCGCACCGATCTGGAGCGGGTCGAGTCGGCGCAGGATCAGGTGCCGCAGAACCCTCGGGAAATGGCTGACAAGGTGACGAATTTCGCCGCCATGCAGGACGAGATCGTGGCCCTGGACCCGTTCCAGCTGCATCGCATTCCCGGTTTCGAGCCGCGCCGCGGGCCGGCGGTGCCGTCGTTCCTGACGACTGATGCCGGGCGGGGGCTGCTGTTCATGCCCATCCGCGGCGGCCCCACCGCCACCGTCCGGGGCTGGCTGGAAGATCTGGGCCGGGTCGAGGGCGAGCCGACCCGCAACGCGCTGCGGCATTGGAAACGCGCCCATCCCGGACACCGCAGCCTGACCGTGCTGCGCCACCCGCTGCCCCGCGCATGGGCGGCGTTCCAGGCGATGCTCTCGGCCCGCAACCCTCAGCTGCGCGACACGCTGCGCCGCGTCCACGGCATCGCGCTGCCGCCCGAGGATGCGCTGGACGCCGTGACCGAGGCCGAAAAACTGCCGCTGTTCGTGGCTTTTCTGGATTTCCTGCGGCGCAATCTGAACGGGCAGACCGGGCTTGCCACCCATCCCGGCTGGGCCACGCAGGCGCAGGTGCTGGTCGGTTTTGCCGAATTCGGCGCCCCCGACCTGGTCGCGCGCGAGGATCGGATGGCGGCGGATCTGGGGTATCTCGCCCGTTCCGCCGGGATCGAAAGCGACGGCCCCGCGCCCGAGCCAGTGCCGGAATGCCTGGACGACCCCGCCCTGCGCCGCGCCGCGAAAGCCGCCTATCTGCGCGATTACGTGGCTTTTGGTTTTCCCGACCGAACCTGACGCGGCTGCTTAGCGCGGCGTGCCGGCCCTTTGGGCGCGGTTGATGCCCAGTTGCCGCTCGCGCAGGATGATCGCCACCCCTGCGGCGATGATCACCGCCGCCCCGGCCAGCATCCGCCCCGAGGTCGGCTCGGCAAAGACGAACCAGCCGATCGCCATCGCCAGCAGCATCGAGGCATAGTCGAACGGCGCCACCAGCGAGGCATCGGCAAAGCGATAGGACGAGGTCAGCATGACCTGCGCCGCGCCGCCCATGAACCCGGCGGCCACCAGCAGCGCGGCCGTGCCCGCATCCGGCATCACCCAGCCAAAGGGCAGCGTCACCAGCGACAGCACGGTCGAGGTGACAAGGAACCAGAACGCCACCGCCGAGGGTTTTTCCGTCACCACCATCCGGCTGATGAAGATCTGCGCCAGCGCCCCGAAGCTCGCCCCGGTCAGCGTCAGCATCGCGCCGAGTGTCTGCGCGCCGGATGCCTCGCCGACCCCCACCGACAACTGCGGCGACAGCACGATCAGCACCCCGACCAGCCCCAGCGCCACCATGCCCAGCCGGAAGATGCCGACGCGTTCGTCCAGGAACATCGCGGCAAAGATCACGATCATCAGCGGCATGGCATAGCCAAGCGCCGTCGCCTCGGGAAAGGGCAGCAGCCCCAGCCCGCCGAAAATACAGCCCATCGAGATGGTGCCGATGATGCCGCGCAGCGCATGGCTCATGGGGTTGCGGGTGCGCAGCCCGGTGGCCAGATCGCCCCGCCACGCCAGCCACGCCAGAATCAGCGGCACCCCGAACAGCGAGCGAAAGAACATCTGCTCGCCGGGCGGCACCGACACCGCAGTGGCCTTGAGAATCGCGGCCATGCCGGTGAACAGCACCACGCTGCCCAGCTTCAGCAGAATGCCCATGGTCGGGTTCTTCACGCCAGCCGCCCCAGTGCCCAGGCGGCGGCATCGGCGACCGCAGGGTCGGGGTCGTCCAGGCGCGCCGCCGCCAGCGGGCGCAGCGCCGGGTCGCCGCTGTTGCCGATTGCATACAGCACGTTGCGCACCATGCGGTCGCGCCCGATGCGCTTGATCGGGCTGCCGGAAAACCGGGCGCGGAATGCGGCGTCGTCCAGCGCCGCAAGCTCCGCCAAGGGTGGCGCGCGATGGGGTCCGTGATAGCGCATCTCGCGCGCCTCGGCCGCGAATTTGTTCCACGGACAGGCCGCCAGACAGTCGTCGCAGCCATAGATGCGGTTGCCCAGCAGCGGGCGCAATTCCTCGTCCACCGGCCCTTTGTGCTCGATGGTCAGATAGGAAATGCAGCGCCGCGCATCCAGTTGGAACGGCGCGGGGAATGCGTCGGTGGGGCAGGCGTCCAGACAGGCGCGGCAGGATCCGCAGCGGTCGGGCTCAGCCGGATCGGGGGGCAGGGGCAGAGTGGTGAAAATCGCCCCCAGAAAGAACCAGCTGCCCAGCTCGCGGCTGACCAGATTGGTGTGCTTGCCCTGCCAGCCCAGCCCCGCGGCCTGCGCCAAGGGCTTTTCCATCACCGGGGCGGTGTCCACGAACACCTTGATCTCGCCGCCCGCCTGCTCGATCAGCCAGCGGCCCACGCGCTTCAGCCGCGATTTCACGATGTCGTGGTAATCCTTGCCCTGCGCATAGACGCTGATTGCGCCGCGATCGCGCTGCGCCAGATCCTCGCGCGGGTCGTGGGGGGGCGTATAGGTCTCGGCCAGCATCACCACGGCGCGGGCCTCGGGCCACAACGCATCGGGGGCGCCGCGCCAGTGCATCCGTTCTTCCATCCAGCCCATCTGCCCGTGCCGGCCCTGCGCCACATATTCCGCCAGCCGCGCCGCCGCCTGCGGGATCGCATCGGGGGTGGTCACGCGCACCGCCGAAAACCCCTCGTCCAACGCGCGGGCGGCCAGTTCCTTCTTCATCACCCAAATATCCCGGGGGGAGGCCGCAGGCCGGGGGGCAGCGCCCCCCTTTTCAGAAATCGAGTTCGGCATAATGCGGCGCCGGCGCCAGCCCCGACACCTGATCGGCCAGCACGCTGCGAAAGGCCGGGCGCGATTTCACCGTCGCATACCAATCCTTGAGCGAGTTCGAGCGGTCCCAGTCCACGTCCGAGATGTAGTCGAGACAGGACAGATGCGCCGCCGCCGTGAAATCGGCCAGCGTCAGCGCGTTGCCGGCCAGCCATTTCCGTTCGTCCAGCAGCGAGCCGAGATAGTCGATATGTTCCTTGACCGCCCGCAGCCCCGACTTGACCAGCCGCGAATCAGGATAGCCGGCCTTCATCACCTTTTTCCATACCCGCTCGGACAGGATCGGCCGCGTCACCTCTTCGTTGAACTTGTCGTCGAACCAGGCGCACAGCCGGCGCACCTCGTGCCGGCCGGCGGGGGTGTCGGGCATCAGGGCCGGGTTCGGATGGGTCTCGTCCAGATATTCGACGATCGCCTGACTTTCCGACCACAGCCGCCCGTCCATCCGCAGCACCGGGATCTTGCCGGCGGGGTTACGGCGCAGGATCTCGGACCCCGCTTCCCACCAGCGTTCCTCGACCAGCTCGACGTCGATGCGTTTTTCGCCCAGCACCAACCGCACCTTGCGGCAATAGGGCGACAGGGGAATATGATAAAGGCGAGGGGTCGAGGGCGTGTTCATCGGCCGGAATGACTGCTTCTTGGGGATAGGGGGTTCATACGCGCGCCGGTTGCGTGTTTCAACTGCACGCGGTTGCGCGCGGTCCCGTGCCGGTCAGTCGCGCTCGAAACAGGCGGCGCGCCCGTCGCGGCGGATGGTCGCGGCCCCGTCGGCTATGGCGCGCGCGCGCCTGCTGCCGGTCTGCGCGGTCCGGGTCTTGGGCCCCGGCAGCACCGAGGCCAGCGCCGCCGCCTGCCGTGCGCTCAGCGCGTCGGGGGTGGTGCCGAAATGATGCTCGGCGGCCGCGTGGATGCCGAACACCCCCGGCCCGAACTCGGCCACGTTCAGATAGACCTCGATGATGCGACGCTTGCTCCAGACCGCCTCGATCATCGGGGTATACAAGGTTTCCAGCGCCTTGCGGCCCCAGCTGCGCCCCTGCCACAGATAGACGTTCTTGGCGGTCTGCTGGGTCAGGGTCGAGGCCCCGCGCCGTTCCCCCCGCGCGATCACCCGGCGGATCTCGGTCATGTCGAAACCCCAGTGCAGGCAGAAATTGGCGTCCTCGGCCGCGACGACCGAGCGCAGCATCACCGGCGCGATGTCGGCCGCGCGGGTCCATTTGCGCGGCACGCTGGTGCCCTCGGCCAGGATCGTCCAGGTGGTCGGCGGGTTCAGGAACCAGCCAAACAGCACCACCAGCGCCAGCATCAGCGCCAGCACCCGCAGCCCCAGCCAGCGCGAAAGCCGCCAGACCGGCGCCAGCGCGGCGCGGCGCAGCGACCGCCAGCCCCGGCTGACGGCGGCAGCCCAGGCTCCGCGCCGCGCCCGCCGGGCGGGGGGCCGCGGCGGCACGGGCAACGCATCCGGGGGCGGCGCGCCGGGAAAGGGGTCCGGTGACGTCATGGCCTGCGTGGTGTCACGCCATTGCGGCCTGCGTCAAGGAAACCTTGCCCGGCGCGGTTTTTCCGCTTGCGGCTAGGGGATTTCGGGCGGCACTGGATGCTGCCCCGCCACCGTCGCCGCACCAGCGGCCGCCCCGCCCGGCGGGCCATCCTGCGTCAGCCGCCCGCCGGTCCCGGCCAGCGCCGCGCGCAGGCGGGCCTCGTCCACGTCCGACAGCGAGGTCTGGATCACCCGCGCCCCGGCGTATTGCTCCAGCCGCGGCAACAGCTTGTCCAGGTTGACGTTCGAGGCGAGGATGAACACCGCCGCCGCGCCCTCGGGCACGGTCTTGCCGATCTCGCGGATGAAATCGTCGTTGATCCCGTAATCCGTGGCGCTGCCCGCCAGCGCCCCCGAGGCCGCCCCGATCGCCGCCCCCGCCAGCGGCGCCAGGAACAACAGCCCGATCAGCCCGCCCCAGAACGTGCCGGTCAGCGCGCCGGTGGTGGTCATGTTCAGCGCCTGATGCAGCTGGTATTCCCCGGCCGAGGGGCGGGTGACGACCACTGCGTCCTCAAGCCTCAGCAGATATTCCTTTTGCGCGGCGCCCAGATCCTTGCGCAGCGCGAACGCATCTTCCTCGGTATCGAAACCGACGACGATCAACTGGGACATGGCAACCTCCGGGGCCTGTGGATGCCCGCACAACGCCGCGGATGCCGCCGGGGTTCACCCGCTGCGACCACATGCCGATTGGGGTTTTCCCTAGCTGGACGGGCGGCGCCGCAGTTGGAACCATATGCCTTGCCGACACTTGAGGTCCGGCCAAAGCAAGCGAGTATCCAGATGAGAAATTTCCACGCCCCCCTGACCGCCGTCCCGCTTGTGCTTGCATTTTCCGCCGCTGTGCTGGGGCAGACCGCCCCCGCCGAAATCGACCTGCGCGACTGGCCCGTCCCGGATATCGAGACGCTGGGCGACGATGATTTCGGCCGCGCCGTGCGCTACGGCCACCGGCTGGCGACCGAAACCCACGCCGTGATCGGCCCCGAGGTCGCCGACGAATCCATGCGCTATGCCGGCAACAACCTTGCCTGCACCAGCTGCCACCAGGACGAGGCGACCAAACCCTATGCGATGCCATGGACCGGCGTGACGGCGGTGTTTCCGCAATACCGGGCGCGCGAAAACGACCTCCAGACGGTCGAGGACCGGATCAACGGCTGCATGGAACGCTCGATGGCGGGCCGGCCGCTGCCGCTCGACAGCGCCGAAATGCGCGGGATTTCCGCCTATATCGGCTTTCTGTCCACCGGGATCCCGGTCGGGGCCAGGCTGATCGGCGGCGGCACCATCCCCGATCCCGCCCCCGACCGCGCCGCCGACCCGGCCGCCGGCAGGCTGGTGTATGAGGAACACTGCGCAGCCTGCCACGGTGACAATGGCGAAGGGATGCGGGACGGCGATGTGGGCGATCTGGCCGGCTATCTCTATCCGCCGGTCTATGGCGACGACAGCTACAACGACGGCGCGGGGATGTATCGGATGGTAATGGCCTATCGCTTCATCCTTGCGAACATGCCCGAAGGCGCGGATCATCAGGATCGCGTCCTGACCCCGGACGAGGCTTACGACGTCGCCGCCTATATCAACACCCAGCCGCGCCAGCAGAAACCGGGCATGGAAAACGACTTTCCCGACCGGCTGCGCAAGGCGGTGGACATGCCCTTTGCCCCCTGGGCCGGCGACTTCCCGGCCGAGCAGCACAAGTTCGGCCCCTTCAAGCCCATCGCCGAATGGCAGGCCGCCGAACTGAAAAAGCGGCAAGAGGCCGAGCGCGGGGCGCAGTGACCCCCAAAGGGGCGCCACCGCGCGCCCCTTTTGCCCCTCTAGGATTTCTTTCTGGCCCAAATACCCTGGGGGAAGCCGGCCCCGGCCGGCGAGGGGGCAAAGCCCCCACGCCCCTTCAGCCCCGGGCCGCATCCTCTCGGTGCAAGGCGACCAGCAGCGCCAGCTCGGCCACCGAACCGGCCTGCATCTTGTCCATCAGCGCGGCCCGATAGACCTCGATGGTCTTGATCGACAGGTCCAGCTCATGGGCGATGACCTTGTTGGCCTTGCCCTCCAGCACCCGCTCCAGCACCTCGCGCTCGCGGCGGTTCAGCCGGGCCAGCCGCTCGGCCACGCCCCGGCGCCTTGCGTCGCGGTCCAGCCAGTCGCGCGACACGCCGGCCGCCGCCTCGACCGTATCCAGCAGATGCTGTTCGCGGAAAGGCTTTTCGATGAAATCATAGGCCCCGGTCTTGAGCGCCTCGACCGCCATGCGGACATCGCCGTGGCCGGTGATGATGACCACGGGCAGCGGATAGCCGCGTTCGCCCAGCAGGCGCAGCAGCGCCAGCCCGCCCATGCCCGGCATCCGGCAATCCAGCACCAGCGCACCGGGCCGGGTGGGGCCGTGCGCGGGCAGGTCGGCCAGAAACGCCTCGGCGCTGTCCCAGCTTTGCGATTCCAGCCCGGCCGAGGCGAACAGGAATTGCAGGGACCGGCGCAGCCCCTCGTCGTCGTCCACGATCAGGATCAGCGGCTCTGCGGTCATTCTGCCTCCTTGGGGGCTGTTGCCGCGGGCAGCGAGAAATGCATCGCCAGCCCGTCCGGCTGCGGCTCGGCCCATAACTGCCCGCCGTGGCTTTCGGCGATGGTCCGGCAGATCGGCAGCCCCAGCCCCAATCCGCGTTCCTTGGTGGTATGGAACGCGTCAAAGATATGTGTCGCGTCCTGGGGCGACAGGCCGCTGCCGTGGTCGCGCAGCGTCATCGTCACCATGTCGCCGTCGATGGCGGTGCTCAGCCGGACCTCGCCACCCTGCGGCGCGTCCTCGGATGCGTCCAGCGCGTTTTGCAGCAGGTTCAGCAGCACCTGCTCGATCTCGACCCTGTCCCCCATCACCGGCGGCAGTGCGGGCGCGGGATCGAAACGCAGCGCGATCCCGCGCCGTCCGGCCGCGGCGCCGAACAGCGACAGCGGCCCGCGCGCCACCTCGTTGAGATCCAGCGCCTCGCGCTGCGGCTCGCGCCGGCGCAGAAAGCTGCGGATGCGGCGGATGATCGCGCCGGCGCGGTCGGCCTGCCCGGCGATGCCGCGCACCCCGTCGCGCAGAAACACCGGGTCCGGCTGCCCGCGGTCAAGGGCGCGGGTCAGCCCCTCGGCATAGTTGGTGATCGCGCCCAGCGGCTGGTTCAGCTCATGCGCGATGGACGAGGCCATCTCGCCCAGGATTCCCAGCCGCGCATACTGGTCGCGTTCCTCGCGGTGCTGGCGGGCCTCGGCCTCGGCGCGGCTGCGCTCGGCCATCTCGCGGGTCAGCTCGGCGGTGCGGCGGCGCACCAGCACCTCGACGCGGGCGGAATGGATCGCCCACCACAGCACGGCCAGCGCGAAACCCGCGAACCAGTGCCAATGGGCGCGCAGGTAATCAACCAGCCGGCGATGGGGCATGTCCGCAAAGGCGCCCAGCCGCAGTTCACGAAACAGCTCTTGCACGGCGCCATAGTCGTGGGGCACGGCCCAGCGCCGCCCCTCGGCCGCGGGCATGGTCAGCAGGGCAACCGCAACCTGTCGCGCCAGATCGGCGTCGACGGCGGGCAGCCGCGCAAAGGGCCAGTCCGGATACAGGCGCGAGGACAGCCGGCAGGGCAGGTCGCCCGCGTCGCGTTCCGCCACCACGGCGAATTCGCCCTCGGCCACCAGCCCGCTGGCGATCAGCGATTCCAGCAGGCAGGCGCGTAGCACCCCGGCATCGGCGTGGCCCGCGCGCAGCGCCTCGATCACGTTGGTCATGGGAAAGCCGGTCTCGACCAGCGGTCCCCGCGGCGGCGCGGCCGCGTCCAGCATCTCGCGCAGGGCGACCTGCCAGCCGCCAAAGGCGTCGCGGGCCGTGACGGCGATGCGCAGCCCCGCCAGGTCCGGCCACCCCTGCGGATGCCCAGGCCGTGCGGGGGTGATCACGGTCGAGCCGACGCGCCCGCTGGTGTCTGCGCCGTCCAGCCGCTCGATCGTGGCGATCCGGGTGACGCCCAGCCGCGACCCCAGCGCGACGTAATGCCCGGGGTTGGTGATCAGGAAATCCACCGCCCCGGTCGCGGCGGCCTGCGACAGCGCGTCCAGCGCCAGGGGCACCAGCACGAAATCCAGCCCCGGCAGCGCGTGGTTCAGATGGGCGATGGTCGGCGCGAATTCGCGCGTCGCGTCGGATTCGCCCTGCACCGCCAGCACGCCCACGCGGATCTGGGCCACCGCCTGCGGGGCGGACAGCGCCGCACAGGCAAGCGCAAGCCAGAGAATGACGAATCGCGGAAAGCCGAACATGAGCGCAGGAAGCAATCGCCGACGCGAAAGGCAACAGCAGCCCCGGCAACGCCGCCCCGGCCCCTTGAAACGCGGAACGCCGGAAAGCGATGCTTTCCGGCGTTCCAGACGATGGTGCCCAGGAGAAGACTCGAACTTCCACGCCTTGCGGCACACGGACCTGAACCGTGCGCGTCTACCAATTCCGCCACCTGGGCCGGTGTCGTGAGCGGGGGATGTAGAGCCAGCCGCCGGTGGTGTCAACGCCCTGCGGCGCTGCAAGGCAGAAATTTTTCGCCGCCGTCCCCAAGCCGTCCCCAGGCCGTCCCCGGCGGCGCAATGGCGCAGGGTTGCGGCTGCGCTTGATGCCCCGGCGGCGGTTCGCTATCACGCTTGCGGGCGCAGTTTCCGCGCCGGCACCCCGGAGGGCGAGGCATGGCAAGGCTGGTCACCATCTATGGCGGTTCGGGCTTTCTGGGCCGGCAGGTTGCACGGGTCATGGCCGCCGACGGCTGGCGGGTCCGCGTCGCGGTGCGCCGCCCCAACCAGGCCGGCATCGTGCGCACCTATGGCCATGTCGGGCAGGTCGAGCCGGTATTCTGCAACATCCGCGACGATCTGTCGGTGACGGCGGCGATGGCGGATGCCGATGCGGTGATCAACTGCGTGGGCATCATGCGCCGGCAGGGCCGCAACACCTTTGACGCCGTGCATGTCGAGGCCGCGGGCCGCATCGCCCGCATCTCGGCCGCGCGCGGGGTGGGGCGTTTCGTCCATGTCTCGGCGCTGGGTGCCGATCCCGGGTCGCGCAGCCGCTATGCGGTCTCAAAGGCGGCGGGCGAGACCTCGGTGCTGGAACACCGCCCTGACGCGGTGATCCTGCGGCCCTCGGTGATGTTCGGGCCGGACGATGTGCTGTTCAACCGGCTGGGCGCGATGATGCGTTTCGGGCCGATCGTGCTGCTGCCCGCGCCGCGTGCGGCGTTGCAGCCGGTCTATGTCGAGGATGTGGCCCGCGCCGCCGCCAAGGGCGCCACGGGCGAGGCCGCGCCCGGCATCTATGAGCTGGGCGGCCCCGACGTGATGACCATGCGTGACATCGCGCAGCTTGTGGCCCGGACCACCGGCCGCCGCCGCGCCTTTGTCGGGCTGCCCGGCTTCGTGTCCGGGCTGCTGGGGTTCTCCTTTGACGCGGTGCAGGCGGTCAGCGGCGGCCTGATCTCGAACCGCGTGCTGACCCGCGATCAGGCCCTTTTCCTGCGCAGCCCCAACCAGGTGGCCCAAGGCGCGCCGGGGCTGGCCGAACTGGGCATCGCCCCCACGGCGGTCGAGGCGGTGGTTCCCGAATATCTGTGGCGTTTCCGGAAATCGGGGCAATATGACGCCATCAAGGCTTCGGCAAAGAACCTGCGCCAAGAGTGATGCAGGACGACACGATCGTTGCCGCCCTGCTGGGGCTGCTGGAGGGGTTGACCGAGTTCATCCCCGTGTCCTCGACCGGACATCTGCTGCTTGCGGGGCATTTTCTGGGCTTTGACAGCCCCGGCCGCGCATTCGAGGTGCTGATCCAGCTGGGCGCGATCCTGGCGATTCTGGGCGTCTATGCCGGGCGGCTGTGGCGGATCTTTTCCGCCGCTCCGCATGACCCGCGCGCCCGGCGTTTCATCGGTGCGGTGCTGCTGGCGTTCCTGCCGGCCGCGGTCATCGGCGCGCTGGCCCACGGGATCATCAAGCGGGTGCTGTTCGAGACCCCGGTGCTGATCGCGGTCATGCTGATTCTGGGCGGCTTTGTGCTGCTGCTGGTCGACCGCATCGCCACCCGTCCCCGCTATGCCGATGCCGAGGATCTGCCGCTTTCTGCCGCCGTGGTCATTGGCTTTGCGCAGTGCCTCGCGATGATTCCCGGGGTTTCCCGGTCCGGCGCCACCATCGTGGGCGCGCTGCTGATGGGCGCCAGCAAGCGCGCGGCGGCCGAGTTCAGCTTTTTCCTGTCGATGCCGACGATGGCGGGCGCCTTTGCCTATGATCTTTACAAGACCCGGGCGGCGCTGGATGCGGCGGCGCTGGTCAATGTCGCCGTCGGGTTCGTCTGCGCCTTTGTCGCGGGCGTTCTGGTGGTGCGCTGGCTGCTGAACTATGTCTCGGCCCACGGCTACGGGCTGTTTGCGTGGTGGCGCATCCTGGTGGGCACGCTGGCGCTGGCCGGGCTGTGGCTGGTCGGTTGATCCGATTGCCGCAGGCCCCGTCGCAGGGCTAAGCTGGGCCGCAAGGGGGAACCATGCGCGATTCACTCGCAATCCGGGCCGGGGTGCTGGCGGCTGCGGCCGCCCTGCTGCCCGCGGCGGCTGCCCTGTCCGCCGAGTTCCGCCCGCCCGCCGGCTGCACGCTGGAACTGACCGTCCAGCAGCGATCCTGCACCGTGGCCCAGCACTATCGCTGCGAATCCGATGCGCCGGGCGATCAGCATGTGGTCTATTTCGACCGGGAAGGCGCAGTCTATCATTCCCGCATCGACGTCGAAACCCGCTGGATGGAAAGCACCGATCTGGCCAACGGAATCACCGACCGGCTGGTCCCCGAGGCGCGTGATCACGCCAGCCTGTCCGGCTTGCTGCAAACCGGCCGGGACGATTTCGATTTCTGGACCGTCTCGGACAGCGGCGAGCGTCTGCGCCATATCGGGCATGACGAGCTGACCGGCCGGGTCGAGATCGACGGCGAGCAGCTGGACACCACGCGGTTCCAGCTGCGCAGCTTTGCCGAAACCGGCGAGCTTCTGATCGAGCGCAGCGGCACGCAATTCGTCAGCCGCGAGTTCGGCCGGTTTTTCGGCGGGGTTGAGCGCTCTGGCGACTGGCAGGGCCAGACCGTGGACAGCGACGACAGCCCCATGCGCTTTGTCCGGCCGGGCGAGCGGGGCTTTGGCTCGATCCGCCCGGAATATGACTGCGACGTGCAGATGGTCGGGCTGGGTGCAGGTCTTGCGCGCTAGCCGCGCCGCCGTTTCCGGCGTTTCCCGCCGTGTCGCGTTGCGAACGCCGGCGCGGTCGCGGATAGTCGCGGGGAAAACCGGGGGACGGGTGCAATGCTGGTAATGGTTCGACCGCGGACGATCTGGGCGCTTGCCGGGGTCGCGTTGCTGATGGTCCTGATCTACCGCGTCGGCCATATGCTGGTGCCCTTTGTGCTGGGCACGGCGCTGGCCTATTTCCTGAACCCGCTGGCCGACCGGCTGCAACGGCTGGGCCTGTCCCGGGCATGGGTGGTGGCCATCATCGCGCTGGTGGGGCTGTCGGGGCTGATCGCCGCGTCGCTGTGGCTGCTGCCGGCCCTGATCGGCCAGGTCCGCCAGGCGGTCGAGGCGCTGCCGCGCACCGTCCGCTCGGGCTTTGACCTGCTGACGCTGCGTTTCCCCGAGCTGATGGAGGACGGCAGCTTCCTGCGCCAGATCATGACCGATTTCACCGAGCGGCTGCGGCTGATGGCGCTGTCGCTGGTCGGGGGCACGGTCAATACCGTGCTTAGCGCCGTGGGCACGGTGGTGTTCATCATCGCGACGCTGACCGTGTCGATCTATCTGCTTTACGACTGGAACCGCATCGTCAGCGGGGTGAACCGCCGCCTGCCACCCGAACACGCGCCGCTGATCCGCCGTCTCGCGCGCGATATCGACGGGGTGATGACCGGGTTTGTGCGCGGGCAGGTGATCGTGGGGGCGCTGCTGGCGACGTTCTATTCCACGGTGCTGATGGCGCTGGGGCTGAATTACGCGCTGCTGATCGGGCTGCTGTCGGGGGTCTTGAACTTCATCCCCTATCTGGGCTCGTCCTCGGGGTTCGTGCTGGCGACGGGGGTGGCGCTGGTGCAATACTGGGGCGACTGGTGGTATGTGGCGCTGATCTCGTTTGTCTTTGTCGCGGCCCAGGTGGTCGAGGGCAATGTCGTCACCCCCCGCATCGTCGGCGATTCGGTCAAGCTGCACCCGGTGCTGTTGCTGCTGGCGCTGGCGGTGGGGGGCAAGCTGTTCGGCTTTGCCGGGCTGCTGCTGGGGGTGCCGGTGGCCGCTGCGGGGGGCGTGGTGGTGCGCTATTTCGACGCCGAATACCGCGCCCGCATCCGCCGCCGCCGTTCGCCCCAGACCGGACAGCCGCGCCCGGACTAGGCTGCGCCCCGCCCATGCGCCCGCCCCGTGCGCCCGCGGCGCGATCCCGCCGGGGGGCGGCAGGTGCGGGAACATCCGCCCCGGTCCCGCGTTTTTCGCACTGATTCCCCCATTGTGCGAAAGGCCGTGCCATGTCCGGCAAGCAAAAGGATAAGACCGAACCCGTCATCCCCCCGCACCGCTCGGGCGCGATCGAGGATCCGCGCCTGCCGCTGAACCCCTATTCCGACGACCAGCAGCCCTGGCCCGGGCTGGTGGAAAAGATGCAGCCGCCCCCCGACCACGGTGAGCAAAGCTACAAGGGCCGCGACCGGCTGACTGGCAAGCGCGCCCTGATCACCGGCGGCGACAGCGGGATCGGCCGCGCCGCCGCCATCGCCTTTGCCCGCGAGGGCTGCGATGTCGCGATCTGCTATCATCCCGACGAGCAATCCGACGCCGACCGCGTGATCGCGCTGATCGAGGCCGAGGGCCGCACCGCCGTCGCCCTGCCCGCCGACATCCGCGACGAACATGCCGCCCGCAAGGTGGTGGACGATGCGCGGCGCCAGCTGGGCGGGATCGAGGTGCTGGTGCTGAACGCCGGTCGCCAGCAGGCGCAGGATTCCATCGCCGACATCACCTCGGAAGCGTTCGACGCGACGATGAAAACGAATATCTATGCGCCGTTCTGGATGGCGCAGCAGGCGCTGCCGCATCTGCAAAAAGGCGCCTCGATCATCGTCACCGCCTCGGTCAATTCCTACGCGCCGTCCGGGGATCTGCTGGATTATGCGATGACCAAGGCCGCGGACAAGGCGTTTGCGCAGGCGCTGGCCAAGCAACTGGCGCCCCGGGGCATCCGCGTGAATGCGGTGGCGCCGGGGCCGTTCTGGACCGCCCTTCAGGTCAGCGGCGGCCAGCCCAGGGACGCGCTGAAGGATTTCGGCGCCGATACGCCGCTGGGCCGCGCCGGGCAGCCGGTCGAGCTTGCCCCGATCTATGTGCTGCTGGCCAGCGACGAGGCCAGCTATATCACCGGCGAGGTCTATGCCGCGACCGGCGGCAGCGGCACCGGCTGACGCCCTTTTGCCGCTGCGGTTGACGGGGGCGGCGGGGCCGGGCATTCCCCGTGGCGACAGCCTTGGGGACCAGCGCATATGACCATCCATCTTCACCGCCACGACCTGCCCGAGGGGCTGGATCTGGGGCCGGTCGTCGCCATCGACACCGAAACCATGGGGCTGGACCCGCGCCGCGACCGGCTGTGTCTGGTGCAGATGAGCAGCGGCGACGGCAACGCGCATCTGGTGCAGATCGCGCCGGGCCAGCGCGATGCGCCCAATCTGGTGCGGATGCTGGCCGATCCCGCCACGCTGAAACTGTTCCATTTCGGGCGCTTTGACATCGCGGCGCTGGAAAACGCGTTCGGGGTCGTCACTGCCCCGGTCTGGTGCACCAAGATCGCGTCCAAGATGGTGCGCACCTTTACCGACCGGCACGGGCTGAAATACTTGCTGGCCGATCTGGTCGGGGTCGATATTTCCAAGCAGCAGCAGACCAGCGACTGGGGCGCGGCCGAGCTGTCGCCGGCGCAGCTGGAATATGCGGCGTCCGACGTTCTGCACCTGCACGCGCTCAAGGCCGAGCTGGAACAGCGGCTTGCGCGCGAGGGGCGCGCCGATCTTGCGCAGGCGTGTTTCGATTTCCTGCCGACCCGCGCGCATCTGGATCTGCTGGGCTGGGGCGATGACAATGACATCTTTCATCACTAGGTCGGGCGCATGAGCGAATATGTCGATACCGCCCGCAGGGTGATCCGCACCGAGGCGCAGGGGCTGGCCGCGCTGGAAACCGCGCTGGACAACGGGCTGGCGCAGCCGTTTCAGGACGCAGTGCGGCTGATCCTGCAAGCCACCGGCCGGGTGGTGGTGTCCGGCATGGGCAAATCCGGCCATGTCGGGCGCAAGATCGCCGCGACGTTCGCCTCGACCGGGACGCCCGCGCAGTTCGTCCACCCGGCCGAGGCCAGCCACGGCGATCTGGGCATGGTGACGAAAACCGACGTGGCGCTGGTGCTGTCGAACAGCGGCGAGACCCCCGAGATCGCCGATATCGTCGCCCATACCCGCCGTTTCGCCATCCCGCTGATCGGCATCGCCGGGCGCGAAGGCTCGACCCTGCTGCGCCAGTCCGACGTGGCGCTGCTGCTGCCGCAGGCGCTTGAGGCCTGCGGGACCGGGATCGTGCCCACCACCTCGACCACCATGACGCTGGCGCTGGGCGATGCGCTGGCGGTGGCGCTGATGGAACACCGCCGCTTTACCCCCGAACATTTCCGCACCTTTCACCCCGGCGGCAAGCTGGGGGCGAGGCTGGCGCGGGTGCAGGATCTTATGCACGACGACATGCCGCTGGTGGGCATGGATGCGCCTATGACCGACACGCTGCTGGAAATCACCCGCAAGGGCTTTGGCGTCACGGGGGTCACGGACGACGCCGGCCGGCTGGTCGGAATCATCACCGACGGCGACCTGCGCCGCCACATGCAGGGGCTGCTCGACCGCCGCGCCGGCGAGGTGATGACCCGCAACCCCCGCTCGATCCTGCCCGAGGCGCTGGCCGAATCGGCGCTGGCCGAGATGCAGGGCAGCAAGATCACCAGCCTGTTCGCGGTGCGTGACGGTGTGCCGCAGGGGATCCTGCATATCCATGACTGCCTGCGGGCGGGCATGGTCTAGGGCGGGGCCGGGATGTTGCGCACCCGCGTGGTCAGGCTGCTGCGCGTCGCGCTGCCGCTGTCGGCGCTGGCGCTGCTGTCGGTGCTGTTCCTGCTGGGCCGCAGCTCTGACACGGTCGAGCCGGCGATCCCCTATGCCGAGGGCACCCCCGAGGATCTGGGCCGCAGCCCCGGCATCGGCGCCCCCGAATACACCACCGTGACCCCGGACGGCGCCAGCGTCACCCTGCGTGCGGCCCGTGCGGCGCTGGGGAACGGCGGCAGCGGCAACAGCGGCACCGCCAGCGCGCTGGTGCTGGACTGGCGCGCCCGCGACGGGCTGATGATCGAGCTGACCTCGCCCCTTGCGCAGACGCAGGACACCATCATTCGGCTTGAGGGCGGGGTGCGGATGGCGCTGTCATCGGGCTGGGTGATGCGCGGCCCCAGTTTTCAGGCCGACACCGCCGCCGACACCCTGCGCGCCGATGAAACCGTTCACGTCACCGCCCCGTTTGGCGAGCTTGAGGCCGGGACGATGCTGATCCACCCTTCCGACACCGGACAGGTTCTGGAATTGAACGAAGGCGTGCGCCTGCTATACCGCCCATGATGCCTGTGCCCCCGCTGCCCCAAACCGGCCCGCAAAACCGGCCGCGACACAAGGAGCCGACGATGCTACGAGTCCTGACCCTTGCCGGCCTGCTGGCGCTGGGTGGTGCTGCGCCGGGACTGGCGCAGACCGTCGCCTTTGGCGGGATGCGGGCCGATACCTCGGCCCCGGTCGAGGTCACGGCCGATTCCCTGCGGGTCGTTCAGGCCACGGGCGAGGCCGTGTTCACCGGCAATGTGCTGATCGGGCAGGGCGACATGCGCCTGTCTGCCGCGACCGTCACCGTGATCTACGGCGAGGGCGGGCAGCAGCGGATCAAGGCGCTGGATGCCTCGGGCGGGGTGACGCTGGTCAGCGGCGAGGACGCGGCCGAGGCGGCGCAAGCGGTCTATGATGTCGACTCGGGGCAGGTGGTGCTGACGGGTGACGCGATCGTGACCCGCGGTGACAGCGTGCTGGCCGGCGACCGCATCGAGGTGAACCTGAGGGACGGCACCGCCGCCGTGTCCGGCCGGGTGCGCAGCGTCCTGCAACCGGGGCAGCAGTGATGTCAGGCACCGATCACGCCGCCGCCACCGCGGCCCCGGCCTCCACCCCGGCCCCGGCCTCACCCCCGGCCCCCGACCCGGCCCCCGACCCCGACCCCTCGCGCGGATTGTGGATCGAGGGGCTGCGCAAATCCTACAGCAACCGGCTGGTCCTGCGCGACGTGTCGCTGCGGCTGGACCGGGGCGAGGTGGTGGCGCTGCTGGGGCCGAACGGCTCGGGGAAAACCACCTGTTTCTATTGCGTGGCCGGGCTGGTGATGCCCGACGCCGGGCGGATCAGCATCGATGGCCGCGATGTCAGCGCCCTGCCGATGTTTCGCCGCGCGCAGCTGGGCATCGGCTATCTGCCGCAGGAAATGTCGATCTTTCGCGGGCTGGATGTCGAACAGAACATCATGGCGGTGCTGGAAGTCACCGACAAGCGCCGCCACAAGCAGCGCGATCGGCTGGAGGAACTGCTGGGCGATTTCTCGATCGGCCATCTGCGCCACGCGCCCGCCATGGCGCTGTCGGGGGGCGAGCGGCGGCGGGTGGAAATCGCGCGCTGTCTGGCGGCGAATCCGTCGTTTCTGCTGCTGGACGAACCCTTTGCGGGCGTCGATCCCATCGCGCTGGCCGATATCCGCGTGCTGGTGCAGGATCTCAAGTCGCGCGGCATTGGCGTGCTGATCACCGACCACAACGTCCGCGCCACGCTGGGCATCGTGGACCGCGCCTATATCCTGCACGACGGCACCGTGCTGATGTCGGGCACCACCGATGAAATCATCGCCGATGAGCGGGTGCGCGAGGTGTATCTGGGCGATACCTTCACCGCCGCCTGACGGCCCGCACGGGTTCGCCTCGATCCCGCCCCGGCCCCGCCCCGGTCCCGGCTTCGCAGCGCCGTGATGCCGCAATGCGGCAATTTTCCGCCGAGATTGACAGTGCCGGGAAGCTGTCACCAAATGACTCTCAGGGGTCTGCGACGGACCCTGTTGCCGGTTCAGGCCCATGGCGGCGGAACCGGGCTTTCGGAAAGGTAAGGAACCATGCGTTATCAGATCAGTGGAAAACAGATCGACGTCGGCGAGGCGCTTCAGACGCACGTGCGCACCGAACTGGGCGAGACCTTTGAAAAATATGCCCAGCGACCGACCGACTCCACGGTGATCTTTTCGCGCGACGCCCATTATTTCATCTGCGATACGGTGGTGCATCTGGCGACCGGCCTGACCGTGCAGGCCAAGGGGCAGGCTTCCGACAACATCTATGCGGCGTTCGAGAAATGCCGCGAAAAGATGGACAAGCAGCTGCGCCGCTACAAGCGCCGGCTCAAGGACCACCACAAGGACCGGACCTCGCCGGTTGAATACGGCGCGGCGTCCAGCTATGTGCTGGCGGCCGACGAGGATGAATGGGAATCGCAGGACGATGCCGGTCTTCAGCCCATCATCGTGGCCGAGATGGAAACCCGCGTGCCGACGCTATCGGTCGGTGACGCAGTCATGCAGATGGAGCTTGCGGGGGTAGCGATGCTGGTCTTCCGCAACGAGAAACATGGGGGTGTCAATGTGGTCCACCGCCGCGACGACGGCAATGTGGGCTGGATCGACCCCCGCAACCTGAGCTGACGCCGCAGGCGTCGAACACCCGGGGCCGGAGGTGCTGCGCCACCCTCCGGCCTTTGGCTGCGGCAATGACGGGCTAGGACAGCAAAATGCGGATCAGCGAGATTCTTTCCCCGGCGGCCGTGCGCTCGCAGGCGCAGGTCAGCTCTAAAAAGCGGCTTTTCCACGATCTGGCCGAGATGGCGGCGCAGGCTTACGGGCTGGATGCGGCGGCGACGCTGGATGCGTTGCAGGAACGCGAAAGCCTGGGCGCGACCGGCGTCGGGCACGGGGTGGCGCTGCCCCATGCGCGGATTCCGGGGCTGGAAAAGGTCGCCGGGCTGTTTTTGCGGCTGGACAAGCCGATGGATTTCGACGCGGTGGACCGCCAGCCCGTCGATCTGGTGTTCGCGCTGCTGGCCCCCGACAGCCCGGGGGTTGAACATCTCAAGGCGCTGGCGCTGGTCAGCCGCACCCTGCGCGACGCCGATATGCGCGCCAAGCTGCGCGCCAACGACGACCCGGTGGCGCTGCACGCGGTGCTGGCGGCGGCGCAGGAAACCTCGGCGGCCTGAGGGGGTCGGGAGCTTAGCGCGCCCCCGCCACGTCGATGATGGCGCCGCTGGTATAGCTGGCCTCGTCCGACAGCAGCCAGACCACGGCCGCCGCGACCTCTTCGGCGCGGCCGGCGCGGCCCAGCGGCAGCTTGGGGCCGGCAAGCGCCACCCGATCCGGCTCGCCCCCGTCGGCGTGGATGTCGGTGTCGATGATGCCGGGGCGCACCCCGTTCACCCGGATGCGGCGCGGCGCCAATTCCTGCGCCAGCCCGATGGTCAGCGTGTCGATCGCGCCCTTGGTCGCGGCATAATCGACGTATTTCCCCGCAGATCCCAGCCGCGCCGCGGCCGAGGACATCAGCACCACCCGACCCCCGTCCGGCAGCCGCCGCGCCGCCTCGCGCGCGCAATACAGCGCCCCGGTCAGGTTGACGCGGACCATGCGCTCGATCCGGTCCGGCGTCATCTGGGCCAGCGGCATCACCGGCGCGACGATCCCCGCGTTGACCACCACCCCGTCCAGCCCGCCCATCGCCGCGGTTGCCGCATCGAACAGCGCCGCCACCTGCGCGGGGTCGGAAATATCCGCGGCATGGGCGCTGGACCGCCCCCCGGCCGCCTTGATCGCGGCCAGGGTTTCGGCCGCCGCAGCCGCGTCGCCGCGATACCCCAGGGCCGTGGTCCAGCCCCGCGCCGCGCAGGACAATGCGGTGGCGCGGCCGATGCCGCGGGTGCCGCCGGTGATCAGGATGCGCATGGTCGATACCCCTCAAAGGTGATGTTGCGGGCGATGCGGCGCGCGGCGGTTTCGGCCGCGGCGGAACGGATGGTCCAGCACAGCACGGGAACCCCGCGCCGCGCCAGCGCCAGCACCGCCGGATTGTCCAGATCCTTGCAGTCGTGCGAGATGAAACAGGCGCCCACCGTGTCGAACCCCTCAAGCCGCGCCAGCGCCGCCCGCCGCGCCGCGGCGATCCGTGGCCAGCCCGTGATACCAAAGCCGCAGCTGGTCAGCCCCGCCGCCAGCCCCGGCCGCGCCATCGCCGCCACCATATGCGGGTTGAAGCTCATCACCGCGACCGGATGCCCCTGCGCGGCATGGGCGGCCGCGATCCTTGCGACAAGGTCCGGCAGAGCGCCGATGTCAGGCCCCAGCGTGTCGTCCGGATCCTTGACCTCGATCAGCACCGGCACGCGGCCGGCGACCAGCGCCAGAACCTCGTCCAGCGTCGGGATGCCGTGGGCGGTGCCCAGCAGGCGGCAGGCGGCGGCATCAGCCACGCCCAGGCTGCTGACCGGCGCGTCGATCCCCGCCATCCGCCGCAACCCGGCGTCGTGAAACACCAGCGGCGTGCCGTCGCGCGCCGGCTGCACGTCCAGTTCAATCCCGTAGCCCGAGGCGATCGCCGCCCGGAACGCCGGCAGCGAGTTTTCCGGCACCCCCGGCCCGTGCAGGCCGCGATGCGCCAGCGGGCGGGTCAGGAAATCAGGGTGCAGCATGGGCGCGCCAATATGGCCACCGCAGGACCGGGGGCCAGCCCCCGGCCACTGCCGTGGCCTTCCTCGCTGAAAACGGTCCACCGGACCGTTTTTCCGTGCGCTCGGAAGCCCGGGATATTTTCACATGGAAGAATCAGCCTCACGCGATCTCAAAGATCGCCTCGACCTCGACCGCGACGCCGCGGGGCAGGGCGGCGGCGCTGACTGCGGCGCGGGCGTGGCGGCCGGCGTCGCCGAACACCTCGACCATCAGGTCCGAGCAGCCGTTCACCACCTCGGGCTGGTCGGTGAAATCGGGGGTCGAATTGACAAAGCCGGTCAGCTTCACCACCCGCGCGATCCGGTCCAGCGACCCCAGCGCCGCCCGCGCCTGCGCGATCAGCGCAAGCCCGCAGGCCCGCGCCGCCGCGGCACCTGCGGCCGCGTCCATATCCTCGCCCAGCCGGCCGCGAATCAGCCCCTCGGGGCCGGCGGCGATCTGGCCGGACACGAACAGCAGCTTGCCGCTTTGCACATAGGGCACATAATTCGCCGCCGGGGCGGGGGCGTCGGGCAGGGTGATGCCAAGCTGGGCGATGCGGGCGTCGAACGACATGGGTTCCTCCGGGATTTCGTCGCGCGCAGGCTAGCGGGCGACGCGGCGCTTGACCATGCCCCCTTCGGGCGGTTCCCAAATATCCCGGGGGGAGGCGCTTGCGCCGTGGGGGGCAGCGCCCCCCTTACGCCACCAGCGCCTCGGCCCGCTTGAGGTCCACGCTGACCAGCTGGCTGACCCCCGGTTCCACCATCGTCACCCCGAACAGCCGGTCCATGCGCGACATGGTGACCGCGTGGTGGGTGATGATCAAAAACCGCGTGTCGGTGCGCCGGGTCATCTCGTCCAGCAAGTCGCAGAACCGGGCCACGTTGGCGTCGTCCAAGGGCGCGTCGACCTCGTCCAGCACGCAGATCGGGGCGGGGGTGGCCAGGAACACCGCGAATATCAGCGCCAGCGCGGTCAGCGTCTGCTCACCCCCCGACAGCAGGCTAAGCGTGGACAGTTTCTTGCCCGGCGGCTGGCACATGATTTCCAGCCCGGCCTCAAGCGGGTCGTCGGATTCGACCAGCACCAGCCGCGCCTCGCCGCCGCCGAACAGATGGGTGAACAGGGTGGTGAAATTGCCGTTCACCGTGTCAAACGCCGCCAGCAGCCGCTCTCGCCCCTCGCGGTTGAGACTGCCGATACCGCCGCGCAGCTTGCGGATCGCCTCGGTCAGGTCCTGCTTTTCCGTCGCCAGCCGGTCGCGTTCGGTTTCCAGCTCGCTTTTGTCGGCGTCGGCGCGCAGGTTGACCGGCCCCAGCCCGTCGCGCTGGCTGCGCAGCCGGGCAATGTCGGTTTCCAGCTGCGTGGGTTCGGGCAGGGCGGCGGGGTCCAGCGTGTCGGCCAAGGCTGCCGGGGTGGTGTCGAGTTCCTCGGCGATGCGGGCGCTCGCCTGCGCCTGAGCCTCAAGCGCGGCGTCGCGGCGGGCCTCGCTGCGGGCGCGGGTTTCGCGGGCATCGGCGGCGGCGCGCTCGGCGTCGCGTTCAGCGGTGGTGGCGGCAAGCAGCGCGGCATCGGCGGTGGCAAGCGCGGCGCGGGCGCGGGTCACGCGGGCGTCGGCGTCAGCCATGCGCTGCGCCAGCACCTGCCGCTGTGCGGTCAGGGTTTCGGGCAGCGCCTCGGCCTGACCCAGCTCGGCGGCGGTGGTGCTGCGCCGTGCCGCCAACTCGCCGGCGCGGGTGCCGGCCTGTTCAAGCCGCAGCCGCCAGCCCGAATCCTCGCGCGAGATTTCTTGCAGCCGCTTGACCCGCGCGCTGCCCTCGCGGCGCAATTCGTCCAGCGCGCCGCGGCGGGTCAGGGTGGCGATGCGGGCGGCCTCGACGGCGGTTTTCGCCTGTTCGACGGCGGCGGCGGCATCACTGCGGTCGGGCAGGGCGGCCAGCGCGGCCTCGGCCTCGGCCAGACGGCGGGCGGCGTCGGCCTGGTCGCCCTCATGGCGGGCGCGTTCGGCACGGGCGGATTCGGTGCGGCCATGGGCCAGCGACAGGTCCGATTCGGCGCGGGTGGCGGCGCGCGAGACATCCGACAGCGCCCGTTCGGCGGCACGGCTGGCGTCGCGGGCCGAGGTTTCCGCGGTGGTTGCGTCCTTCAGCGCGGCGCGGGCGGCGTCATGGGCGGCGATGGCGGTCGCGGCGCGGGTGCGGGCGGTGTCGGCCAGCGCGGTGGCATCCCTGAGCCGGTTGACCTGTTGCAGATGCAACGCTGCCGCCGATCCCGCCTCGCCCGCCGGCAGCACCAGCCCGTCCCAGCGAAACAGATCGCCCGCAGCTGTGACCAGCCGTTGGCCGGGGCGCAGCCGGGGCTGCATCTGCGCGGCGGTGGCGGCGTCGGGGGCGATGCCGATCTGCGCCAGCCGCCGGGCCAGCGCCGGGGGCGCCTGCACCTGTGCGGCCAAGGGGGCGGCGCCATCGGGCAGCGCGGGGTCGTCCGGGGGGGCGGGCAGGCTGCGCCAGCCGGGGCCATGGTCGGTCGCGGGCAGCCGCAATTCGTCGCCAAGCGCCGCGCCCAGTGCGGCCTCGGACCCCGGCGCGACCGTGATTTCGTCCAGTATCGCCCCGCCCTCGGCCCGGCCGCGCGCGACCAGCCGCGACAGCGCCGCACATTCGGCCTGCAACGCGGCGGTTTCACCCTCGGCGGTGGCGCGGGCGGTGCGGGCGGAGGTTTCGGCATCGGCCGAGGCGGCGCGGGCGGCCTCGGTCGCGGCCAGCCGGGCCTCGGCCTCGGTTGCGGTGTCGGCGGCGCCCTGCTGCGCTACTTGCGCCTGTTGCAATGCGGCCGCGGCCTGTTGCCCGGCGGCATCGGCGCGCTGCACGGCATCGGTGGCCTCGGCCTGCGCGCGGGCGGCGCGGTCGCGCATGGCGCGCAGGTCATGGACCAGCCGTTCCGCGGATTGATGGCGGGCGGCGGCGCGGGCAGATTCGTCGGTCAACTCGCCCAACCGTGATTCCAGCTGGCGCAGTGCTGCCGCGGCCTCGGTCGCCGCGGATTCGGCTGTGGCCAGCCGGTCGTCGTGGCCGGCGTGGGCTTTCTCAAGCTCGGTCCGTTCCCAGTCCAGCCGGGCCAGAACCTCGCCCGCATCGCGGTTCAGCGCGGCCTCGCGTTCGATGTCGCGGTCAAGCTGGGCCAGCCGTGCCGACAGCGTGGCGATGGCGTCGCGGGCACGGGCATCGGCGTCGTCCAGCGATTCGGTTTCCGCCATCGCGCGGGTGCGGATGGCGGCGGCGATCGCGTCTTCTTCGCGCAGCGGCGGCAGTGCTGATTCGGCGGCGGCGCGGGCGGCGGTGGCGTCCCTTGCCCCGGCCTCTGCCGCCTGCGCGGCGCGCCCGTCGGCAGCCAGCGTCGCCTGCGCGTGATCCAGCGCCGCCTGCGCATCCGCCCAGCGACGATAGAGCAGCGCGCTTTCCGCGACCCGCAGCGCCGCCCCGATCTCGCGATAGCGCGCGGCGGTGCGGGCCTGCCGGGCCAGCGCCGCGGCCTGCGTGGACAGCTGGTCCAGCGTGTCGTCAACGCGGGCAAGGTTCTGTTCGGCCCCGTTCAGCTTCAGCTCGGCCTCGTGCCGGCGCTGGTAAAGCCCCCCGATGCCCGCGGCCTCTTCCAGCACCCGGCGGCGGGATTTCGGCTTGGCGTTGATCAGCTCGGAAATCTGGCCCTGCCGCACCAGCGCCGGCGATTGCGAGCCGGTCGAGGCATCCGCGAACAGCATCTGCACGTCGCGCGCCCGCACCTCGCGCCCGTTGATGCGATAGGCGGAACCGGCGTCGCGGGTGATCCGGCGGGTGATTTCCAGCGAATCGCTGTCGTTGAAACCCACCGGCGCCAGCCGCGCGCTGTTGTCGATGGCCAGCCCGACCTCGGCATGGGCGCGGGCGGGGCGGCGGGTGGTGCCGGCGAAGATCACGTCCTCCATCCCGTCGCCGCGCATGGCGGTGGGGCGGTTTTCGCCCATGACCCAGCGCAGGGCCTCAAGCAGGTTGGACTTGCCGCAGCCATTGGGACCGACCACGCCGGTCAGGCCCCGGCGGATGACCAGCTCGGTCGGGTCCACGAAGCTCTTGAAGCCGTTGAGGCGAAGGCGGTCGAACTGCACGGTTGGATCCCGGGGGCGGTTTTGTCCATTTTCGCGCGGGCAACCCGGCCGAGTCAAGGAAACACCGCAACATCTGGTGTGAGGTCGGCGGTTATCCACAAGTTGTCGCCGATTTTCCAAGCAGCGCAAAAAATTGCGGCGACAGGGCTTTCGTCGCGCACGGCTGCGCGGCAGGATGCGGGAATGGTTCCGGTGCTGTTCACGATCCTGGCATTCCAGCTGGCGGGCGAGGCGATCTCGCGCGCGCTTGACCTGCCCTTGCCGGGGCCGGTGGCGGGGCTGGTGCTGCTGCTGGCGGCGATGTGGCTGCGACCGGCGCTGGCCGAATGGCTGCGCGCTGCGGCGCAGGGCGTGCTGGCGCATCTGTCGCTGTTCTTTGTGCCCGCCGGGGTTGGGGTGATCGCGCATCTGTCGCTGCTGCGCGAGGACGGGGTGGCGCTGCTGCTGGCGATCCTTGGCTCGACGGTGCTGGCGCTGGTGGCGGGGGCGCTGGCCTTTACGCTGGTCGCGCGGCTGACCGGGCAAGAGGACGACCCATGACCGCCGATCCCGCGCTGATCTGGGCTTACCTGACGCAGGGGCCGCTGCTGTGGCTGACGGCGACGCTGGGTGCCTATGCGCTGGGGGATGCGGTGTCGCGCGCGATGAGGCGGCAAAGCTGGGCCAACCCGGTGCTGATCGCGGTGCTGGCGCTGGGGCTGCTGCTGACCGCGACGGGCACCGATTACGGCACTTATTTCGAGGGCGCGCAGTTCGTGCATTTCCTGCTGGGCCCGGCGACGGTGTGCCTGGCGCTGCCGATGCACGACAATCTGGCGCGGATGCGGGCGGCGGCGCTGCCCATCGTCGCCGGGCTGCTGGCGGGGTCGCTGGTGGCGGTGGGCTCGGCACTGGCGATTGCGCATCTGTTCGGGCTGGGGCCGCAGGTGCTGGCCTCGCTGGCGCCGAAATCGACCACCGCGCCGGTCGCCATCGGTATCGCCGAGCGGCTGGGCGGGCTGCCCACGCTGACCGCGGCGCTGGTGCTGATCACCGGGGTTTTCGGCGCCATGGTGGTCACGCCGCTGTTCGACGCGCTGGGGCTGCGCGACTGGCGGGCGCGCGGGCTGGCGGTGGGCACCGCCGCGCACGGCATCGGCACGGCGCGGGCGTTGCAGGTCAACCCCACGGCAGGGGCATTCGCCGGCATCGCCATGGGGTTGAATGCGGTGCTGACGGCGATTCTGGCGCCGCTGGTGCTGCGGTTGTTCGTGTGAGGGGCTGCCGGACCGGGGCGCTGCCCCGGACCCCGGGATATTTAAGAACCGCCCGAAGACCGGGAGGACGGGGCAGAAGCCGCATGAAAAAAAGCCGCCCCTGTGAGCGGCTTTTCTGCGTGAAGCTGGGCGGGATGAGGTCAGGCGGCCTCGGCGTTTTCGGCGGCCATGCGGCGTTCGCTTTCCTCGCGCGACAGCGCGACCGAGGTCCGCACGCCCTTGCCCACGAATTCCACCAGCCCCTTGACCACCCGTTCGTTCGGGTCGATGCCGGCGCAGCTCAGCACCTCGCGCCCGTCGCGCGAACGCGCCCAGCGGGCGATCTGTTCGGCGCCGTTGCCGTATTTCTTGTCGTCGGCGATGGCATCGTCCAACGCCGCCAGCACCACCGCCGCGAACAGCTTGCGGGCGCGCTGGCCCTGTTCGAAATTGAATGCCGAGCCGTCAACGAAATCACGCATCGAAGTCTTCCTGTTTCCATATCCCCCGCAACGCGGAGGAGCCGGGGCCGCCGAACCCCGTCATCTTTTGCCCTTGAGGGTGTTGCGAAGCCTTAGCCGTTCCGGCAGGTGATTCGTTATCCCTCTGGCCGCAAAGCGGCCATGCGTCTGGCGCAATCCCACCCGAGAGCTTTATTTTCCCCGGTTTTCAACGCAGTCCTATGGCAGATAATCCGCCTTGGCCGCTTGACAACCCCTTTAATGGTTCAAACCC
Source organism: Paracoccus alkenifer (assembly GCF_900108405.1). Classification (GTDB taxonomy): domain Bacteria; phylum Pseudomonadota; class Alphaproteobacteria; order Rhodobacterales; family Rhodobacteraceae; genus Paracoccus; species Paracoccus alkenifer. The sequence goes on along the minus strand of NZ_FNXG01000004.1, from coordinate 155,362 downwards.
GTCACAAAACATCTCTGGCCAGCCGATCCGCCTCTATCCGCGCAACTCTGGGCGGCGCGGCGGCCGGCTGGCAAGGATCACGCCCCCGATAACCAGCAACCCGGCCGCAAGTTCCAGCGGCCGGGGAATTTCCCCGAATACCGCCCAGGACGAGGCGATGCCGACGATGGGAACCAGCATCGACCATGGCGCGACCTCGCTGGCCGGATAGCGCGCCATCAGCGCGTTCCAGATGCCATAGCCGATTACGGTGGAAAACACCACGATATAGGCCAGCCCCAGATTGGCGGGGATCGCCTGCGGGTGCAGGGCGCCGGCCAGCGCCGGGCCGATCAGCGGCCGCTCGATCAGCAGCGACAGCGCCAGCAGCGGCAAGGGCGGCACCACCGCCATCCACATGGTCAGTTGCAGCGGGTCGGGCGCGCGCGCCAGCCGGGCCGAGACATTGCCGATCGCCCAGCCAAAGGCCGCCAGCAGCGTCAGCGCCATCGGCAGCCATGCCGCAGACAGCGCCCGGCTGGCGCCGATGATCGCCAGCCCCAGCACCGCAAGTGCGACACCGGCCAGCCGCCTTGGCGTCATCCGCTCGCCCAGGAACAGCACCGCCAGCAGGATGGTGAACGGGGCCGACGCCTGTAGCACCAGCGAGGCCAGCCCCACCGGCATTCCCGCCGCGATCCCGATATACAGAAACGAAAACTGCACCACCCCCAGCCCGACCCCTGTCCCGATCAGCCAGCGCAGCGGCACCTTGGGAAAGGGCACGAACAGCAGCGCCGGCAGCATCAGCAGAAAGCGCAGCGCCGCCGCCAGCAGCGGCGGGTAATGTTCCAGCGCCAGCGCCGTGGCGGGAAAGTTCAGCCCCCAGAGGATTGGCACCAGCAGGACCAGTCCGCGATCGCGCCCCTGCATCGGCCGCCCTTTCGTGACATCCGCGCGAGATGACCCGATCGCCGCGCCGGGCGCAAGCTCAGCCGAACAGGTCCAGCTGTTCGGGCGCGGGGCCGTCCGGCGGCGGGCACAGTGCCGACAGGGTGATGCCCAGCAGCCGCACCCCCCGCGGGTCGGGCAGCAGCTGCGGCAGCATCGCGACTGCCCGGCCCAGCAGCTCGGGCGCGGACCCCACCGGGCGCTCGGCGCTATGGGCGCGGGTGACGATGCGGAAATCGGCGTATTTCGCCTTGAGCGTGACCGTCCGCCCCGAAAGCTCGCGCGTCTCGGCATGGCGCCAGACCTTGGCGGCCAGCGGCTCCAGCGCGGCCCGTGCTGCGGGCAGGTCGTGGATGTCGTGTTCAAAGGTGGTTTCGGCGCCGATCGACTTGCGCTCGCGGTCGGGGCGCACCTCGCGGTGGTCGATGCCGCGGGCGATGTGCCAGTAATGCCGCCCGGCCTTGCCGAATTGCGCGGTCAGGAACTCAAGGCTCTGGCGGTGCAGGTCGGCGCCGGTGCGGATGCCGTGGCGTTCCATCCGCGCGGCGGTGGCGGGGCCGACGCCGTGGAACCGGCCCACGGGCAGGGGCAGCACGAAGCCCGGCCCCATCTCGGGCGGGATCACGAACAGCCCGTCGGGTTTGCGCTGGTCCGAGGCCAGCTTGGCCAGAAACTTGTTGTAGCTGACCCCGGCCGAGGCGGTCAGCCCGGTTTCCGCCCGGATCAGCGCCCGGATGTCCTGCGCGATGGCAGTGGCGCTGCGGCCCTGCAAATGATCGGTCAGGTCCAGATAGGCCTCGTCCAGCGACAGCGGCTCGATCAGCGGGGTGAAACGGGCGAAGATGCCGCGGATCCGGGCGCTGACGGCCTTGTAGACCTCGAATCGCGGCTTGACGAAGACGAGATCCGGGCACAGCCGCGCCGCCCTGACCGAGGGCATGGCCGAGCGCACGCCATAGGGCCGCGCCTCGTAGCTGGCGGCGGCCACCACGCCGCGCGCGGATGATCCGCCCACCGCCACCGGCCGGCCGCGCAGTTCCGGATTGTCGCGCTGTTCCACGCTGGCGAAGAACGCGTCCATGTCGATGTGGACGATGCGGCGGACAGGCTCGGGCGGCTCAGGGTCCATGGTTCACACCGCCGGCCATGGTGCCCGTAGGGTGCGTGGTTTCCACGCACCACACGCGGCGGTCGGTGCGTGGAAACCACACACCCTACAGAGCGGGGGATGCCGGCTTGTCGGTCGCGACGATCGCCGCGTCCCCGGCGGTCAGCGGCCCCGCCATGCGATCAAAGCGCAGATGCGCGATGCCGCGCCCGCCGGACCGGGTGTAAAGCACCCCCGCCTCGCGCCCGTTTTCGGTCAGGATGGGCGTGCCCGCCGGGGCCTCGCCCTCGACCCCCACCCCGACCAGGCCCTTGCGCAGCTGGGTCTTGTGGCGCATCCGGGCGGTGACCTCTTGCCCGACATAGCAGCCCTTGCGGAAATCGACGCCATGCAGGCGCTCGAACCCGGCTTCGAGGATATAGGTCTCGTTCGGGATCAGCTCGATCAGCGTTTCGGGGATGATATGGGCCACGCGAATCGCGTCCCAGTCGGTGCCGTCGTCGCCGGCGTTTTCCCCGTAAAGCCGCCAGCCGAGCGCCGGGTGCCGCGGGTCGGGGATGGCGCCCGCGGGCGCAGGCCCGGTGCCGCGCGTGACCTGCAACGGGGTTTCCGCCAGCTCGACCGCGGCGCGCAGCCGATACATCGACAGCCGCCGCATCAGGTCGTCCGCCAGCCGCGCATCCACGTCCAGCAGCAGCGAATCGTCGTCGGGCAGGATCAGGAAATCGGCCAGATACTTGCCCTGCGGCGTCAGCATCGCCGCCCAGCAGGGCGCGCGGGCCACGTCGTTGCTGACCAGCCCTTGCAGGAAACCGACCCGGTCCTCACCACTGACCCGCAGGATCTTGCGCATCATTCCCCCCCGAATTGTAGCCGGACAAGCGCGGCATAGGTGCCGTTCAGTTCCATTAGCTGGTCATGGCTGCCCTGTTCCACAACCCGCCCCGCCTCGATCACCACGATGCGGTCGGCGTTGCGGATGGTGGACAGGCGGTGCGCGATGACCAGCGTGGTGCGGCCGATGGACAGCTCGTCCAGCGCCTGCTGGACCAGCCGCTCGGACGCCACGTCCAGCGCGCTGGTGGCCTCGTCCAGCAGCAGCACCGGCGCGTTGCGTAGCAGGGCGCGGGCGATGGCGATGCGCTGGCGCTGCCCGCCCGACAGCGACGACCCGCGCGGCCCTGCCGGGGTGTTCAGCCCCAGGGGCAGCCCCTCGGCGAATTCGGGGACATGCGCGGCCAGCACTGCCGCTTGCAGTTGTGCCTCGGTCACGTCGGTGCCCAGCACCATGTTTTCGCGCAGGGTCTCGTCGAACAGCGCCGAATCCTGGCTGACGGTCGAGAACTGGTCGCGCAGCGTGGTCAGATCGAATTGCTGCACCGGCACGTCGCCGAGGCTGACCGTGCCCGAATCCGCATCGACCATCCGGGTCAGCAGGTTGAAGATGGTGGATTTCCCCGCCCCCGACGGCCCGACCAGCGCCGTGGTTTCGCCCGCCCGCGCGGTAAAGCCCAACCCGCGCAGCACCGGGTGGCCGTCATAGGACAGATGCACGTCGTCCAGCCTGATGGTGGTGTCGGGGGGCGGCTCGCGCCGTTCCCCCGAGGCGATGGTGGGCCGCATGTCGAAGATCGCGTAAAGCCGTTCCAGCGAGGCCGCCGCCGTCTGCCAGCTGCCGGCAAGCCCACCCAGCCGGCGCAGCGGCTGGAACGCCAGCGACAGCGCCGCAAAAAAGGACATGAAATCGCCCACGCTGCGTTCGCCGCTGGTGACCTGCGCGCCCCCCAGCGCCAGGACGCCGACAAAGCCCAGCCCGGTGACGATATCGACCAGCGCCGGCACCACCGCGTTCACCGCGCTCATCCTTGTCTCGGCGCGGCGGATGTCGCCGACCACCCGGGCAAAGCGGGCGGTCTGGTAATCCTCCATCTGATAAAGCCGGACGGCGCGGATGCCGTGCAGCACCTCGTCCAGCCGCGTGGCGCGGGCGCTTGCGGCGGCGCGGGTCTGGCGGGTCTTGCGCCGGATATAGCGCTGCACCAGCGCCGTGGGCAGGATCAGCAGCGGCGCGCCCACCAGTGCCGCGGCGGTCCACCACGGGTCGGTGGCGATCGCCACCCCGAACAGCGCCACCAGCGAGATCGCATCCCGCGCTGCCCCGGTGATGAAGGTGGTCCAGATCCCCTGCACCGCCTGGGTGTCGCCCTGGACCCGCTCGATCAGCGCGCCGGGCGGGTTGGTCTGAAAGAACGCCCCGTCGAGTGTCAGCAGGTGGCGCAGCAGGTCGGTCTGCATCCGCGTCGCGACCCCCTGCTGGACCGAGGTCAGGATCGCGCGTGTGATCACATAGGTGGTGGCGCGGACCAGGAACAGCGACAGGATCACGCCCCCGACCCACCACATCGCGCTTTCGTCGCGGCCGACGAACACCCGGTCGAACAGCGGCTTCAGCATCCAGCTGAGCAGCGCCAGCGTCGAGCCCTCGACCATCATCAGCACCGCGGCAACGCTCATGCCCGGCCAGTAGCGGCGCAGGTAATCCTGCCAGAGCCTTCCGAAAAGGCCGCGTTGTCGTTCGGCGCGTGACGGCATCCGGGCACTCCTGCGGTTCATGCGGGGATAGCCGGGGATGTCTGGCGCGACAAGTGGAGGGTGGGGAAAGGAGGGGCGCTGCCCCCCGGCCCGTCCCGGGCCTCACCCCGGGATACTTGGGGCAAGATGAAATCCCCGGGGGAGGCGGGCGCCGGGATGAGGCGCTGCTCCTTGGCCTGTGCCGCGAAATACATCGGCGCAACAGGAACGGGGCGCATGGTGCAATGGCCGCGCTGATGCGCTGGCACCGGGCAGGCGCGACACCTGCGGGCGCAGAATCGGACCTGAACTTGAGATGTTGCCTGAAAGCAATTGCCCTGCAAGAAACCGTTTCCACCCGGATGCGGATCGGCCGCGGCGGAATCAGCACCTTGCGGGGAAGCACTGTCTACTTGCGGGCCAGTGCCTGTTTGCCTTCGATCTCGGCCATCGTGGCGATGACCATGGCGAGGCGTTTCGAATCCGGGGGGTGCGTCCCCCAGAAGGACAGTTGGCCGGCCTTTGACCGGGTGGACTCGCTACGGGCGAAGAACTGGGCGCCTTTCACAGGATCATAGCCCGCAGCAGCCGCAATGCGCGTGCCAAGCATATCGCTTTCCAGCTCATAGGTCTGAGAATAGGCCACCTGACCGACCGCCGCGCCAAGTTCCACGCTTCGGCTGATGGCGTTGGGGTCATGGGATTGGCCAGCCGCCGCCGCCTGCGCGTTGCCATAGGCCGTGATCGCCCCCAAAATCAGGGCGCCCGCCATGGCTTGCTGTTGCTGTTTGGCGATATGCTGGCCAATCAAGTGTCCATATTCGTGGCCAAGGATGAATGCGACTTCGTCGTCGCTTTCCACGTCTTGCAGCATCGGCACTGTCAGTCGGATGACGGGGGCCTTGTTCCCCGGCTTGGCATAGGTGAAATATGCGTTCCGTTCGGCCATCGTGCGGTCGAGTTCCAGGGCGACCGCACAGTCGACCTGCTTGCTCGGTGCCAGTTCCTGCCGGCATAGTTGTTCTGCAACCGGCTGCACCCGCCGGGCAACGCGGTTGAACCGCTCTTCACCCGTTCGCGCGCTGGCCGGGCTTCGCGGTGGGGCTACCTGCGCCTGTGCGAACAGGATGCCGGCACGGTTGGTCGCGGCCTTGTCGACCCCAGGCATGTCGTAGGTGGTGCCGCAGCCGGCCAGCAGGCCGCATAGGGCCAGAACCGGCGAGAGCAGCCGGCCAAGGGCAAGGGTCATGATCCAACTCCGTAATCGCTTTCCGGGATGCGCCAGTCATCTCGGGCGCCCCGTATAATCACGGAATGGTGAGGTTATGAAGGGTGATCTGCCTAAAATCCCCCGCAATACCTAAGGCGAGCCCCCGCATTGATTATTCCGGTTCGGGCGGTGCGCCGGTGGCGGGGTTGGCGGTCAGCGATTCCATCTTGGCGGCGTCGGCGTTCGCGGCGCCGGGGGCGTGGATTTCCAGCCACTGCTGCATCCGGGCGATTTCGGCCTCTTGCGCGGCGATGATCTGTTCGGACATGGCGCGCAGCTCGGGGTTCTGGCCGAATTCCAGCTGGATGCGGGCCATGTCGATGGCGCCCTGGTGATGCGGGATCATGCCGCGGACGAAATCGACATCGGCATCGCCGGTCGGCGCGATCATCATCGCCGCGTGCATCTTGGCCATGGCCTGTTCATAGGCCCGATCAGCCGATGAGGGCGCGGCGGTGGCGACGGGGGCGCCCTCGTCTTGCGGCGGGGTCTGGGCGAATGCGGGCAGGGCCAGCAGCGTGGCGGCCGCAGCGGTCAGCAGTCGGGTGCGGATGGCGGGCATGGGATCCTCCGGGTTGCTCAAGGCCCAACGCAGGAACCTGCGGCACGGGGCCTGCACAAAACGGTGATCGTCGGTGTCAAGCCGCCTGCGCCGCGCCCTTACCCGCGCCGCAGCATCCGGAACACGGCCGAGGCCAGCGCCCCCGCCCCGATCGCGATGCCCAGCGACATCAGCCCATACCAGAAGGAATGGTTGATCGACAGCCGGTAGAGCCAGCGCTCGATCCCCACTTTTTCCACCCGGATCGGCACGGTGTTGCGGTCCACCACCTTGCCGCCGCGCAGCAGGAAGATGCGGGCGCGGTAATCGCCCTCGACCAGGTTCGACGGCATCACCACATCGGCGCGAAACAGGGTTTCGTCCACGATCTGCACGCTGCCCTCGTCCACGCGATAGCGCCCCGATTCGGTCCTGATGCGCAGCATCGCCTCGGTAAAGGCGGTGGCGTCCTCGACATCGACCGTCCCCAGCGCCCGGATCGCCAGTGCCGGGGAAATGCGGTGGCGCACGTCCTCGTCGGGGTCCAGCAGCAGATACAGCGGGGCCGAGCTGGCCACCGCGTAGAAATCGGGTGCCGCGCCGACCCTGAGCCTTGCCGTGTTCATCCAGATCGGGCCGACACGCCCCATGCGGCGCACGGTGACGCTTTGCGACGGTCCCTCCAGCGTGACGATGATGCCGGGGGATGTGTCGTCGGCTATCGGCTCGTTGCGGCGGATCGCCCCGTAGATGAGGATGTCCGAGCCGGTGAAGCTGGCGGTGATGTCCACCTCGTCCTGCGACAGCCCGGTGACGATCTGTTCGGGCCTTGGCGGGTCCGTGTCGCTGCGCGGCTGCGGGACTGCGGGTCCGCGTTCCAGCGGCGCGGGGGGGCCGATCATCATCGGCTCGGCCGTCGGTGCGGGGGTTTGCGCCGCGACCGGGCCGGCGAGGACGGCGGCTGCGGCGGCCGCCAGCCAGAGACGCGCCCCGGTCATTTCGCGGCGATCGAATAGAGGTCCGCCGGCGGCACCACCAGGTCAAAGGCGATCCTTGCGCAGACCGCCAGCACCAGCAGCGCCAGCAATATCCGCAGCTGTTCGCCCTTGAGCCGCGCCCCAAGCTGCGTGCCCAGCTGCGCGCCCACCACGCCGCCCATGATCAGCAGCACCGCCAGCATGATGTCCACGGTGTTGGAGCTGACCGCGTGCATCAGCGTGGTATAGCCACTGACCGCCGCGATCTGGAACAGCGAGGTGCCGATCACGACCTTGGTCGGCATCCCCAGCAGATAGATCATCGCCGGCACCATGATGAAGCCGCCGCCGACCCCCATGATCGCCGCCAGCACCCCCACGGCGATGCCCACCAGCAGCGGCGGCAGCACGCTGATATACAGTCCCGAGGTGCGGAATTTCATCTTCCACGGCAGGCGGTGGACCCAGCTGTGTTCATGCAGCCGCCGTCGCGGCGGCGTGGCGGAACGCGAGGCCATCAGCGCCGACAGGCTTTCGCGCAGCATGGTCAGCCCGATGAAGCCCAGAAACACCACATAGCTGAGCTGCACGACCAGATCGACCTGTCCCATCCGTTGCAGCAGCGCGAACACCCCGACGCCCAGCGTCGAGCCGACGACGCCTCCGATCAGCAGCACCACCCCCATGCGGATGTCGACCGATTTGCGCCGCAGATGCGCCAGCACCCCCGTCACCGACGAGGCCACCACCTGGTTGGCCCCGGTCGCCACCGCGATCGCCGGCGGAATCCCGATGAAAAACAGCAGCGGCGTGATCAGGAAACCTCCGCCCACGCCGAACAGGCCGCTCATCAGCCCGACGATGCCGCCAAGCCCGATCAGCGTCAGGGCGTTCACCGATACCTCGGCAATTGGAAGATAGATCTGCATGGCTGCCCGGATTTTCCCCATCCTGCTATCCATTGCCGGGGGCGTAAACCCCGATTCACCCCTTGGATCTCTGCGTCTTGCACGCAAGGCCCGGGCAGGGCAAATCAGGACATGGAAATCAGGGACAGGACCGCAGATCGCGCAAGCGGGCCACCGGCGGGGAAGATCATGCGGATACTCATCACGAACGACGACGGCATCAATGCGCCCGGGCTTTCGGCGCTGGCCGAGATCGCGGCCTCGGTCGCGGGCCCGACGGGCGAGGTCTGGACCGTGGCGCCGGCATTCGAGCAATCGGGCGTCGGCCATTGCATCAGCTATGCCCACCCGACGCTGATCGCGCAGCTGGGCCCGCGCCGCTGGGCGGCCGAGGGCAGCCCCGCCGATTGCGTGCTGGCCGGCCTGGGCGACATCATGCTGGACCGGCGCCCGGACCTGGTGCTGTCGGGGGTGAACCGAGGCAACAACGCCGGCGAGAACGCGATGTATTCCGGCACCGTCGGCGGCGCGATGGAGGGCGCGTTGCAGGGCGTGCGCTCGATTGCGCTGTCGCAGTATCTGGGGCCGGGCACCGCGCGGCTGGACGATCCGTTCGAATGTGCGCGCCGCCATGGGGCGCGGGTGGTGCGGGCGCTGCTCGATCACGCCGATTGGGGCGAATCCGACGAATACCCGTTGTTCTACAACGTGAATTTTCCGCCCTGCTCGGCCTCTGAGGTGCAGGGGATCCGGGCGGCCCCGCAGGGGCGGCGGGCGGATGTGCGCTTTGGGGTTCAGGCGCAGGTGGCGCCGAACGGGCGGCGGTTCCTGTGGATCGCGGGCGGCGGGCAGACGGCCTCGGCTGGCCCGGGCAGCGATGTCGAGGCGCTGCTGGCCAACCATGTCGCGGTGACGCCGATGCGCCCGGACCTGACCTGCAACGCCACCACCGACCGGCTGGCCCGGGTGCTGGGCGAGGTCTGAGCCATGGCCCCCGGTCCGGACAGTGATCACGATGCGCCTGATGGCGACGCCGGGGACCAGGCCGAGCGGCAGATGCGCTTTCTGTTCGCGCTGCGCTCGCGCGGGGTGACCGACCCGCGGGTGCTGGCCGCGATGGAGCGGATCGACCGCGGCGCCTTTGTCCGCGGCCATTTCGAGGATCGCGCCTACGAGGACACCCCCCTGCCCATCGCCTGCGGGCAGACGATCAGCCAGCCCTCGGTCGTGGGGCTGATGACGCAGGCGCTGAACCCGGGGCCGCGCGACACGGTGCTGGAAATCGGCACGGGGTCCGGCTATCAGGCGGCGGTGCTGTCGGTGCTGTGCCGCCGTGTGCTGACCGTGGACCGCCACCGCCGGCTGGTGGCCGAGGCCGAGGCGGTGTTTCGCGCCCAGGGGCTGACCAACATCACCGCGCGGGTGGCCGACGGCTCGTTCGGGTTGCCCGAACAGGCGCCCTTTGATCGCATCATGGTGACCGCAGCGGCCGAGGATCCGCCGGGCCCGCTGTTGTCGCAACTGAAGGTCGGCGGTATCATGGTGGTGCCGGTCGGACAGTCGGACGCGGTGCAGACGCTGATCCGCGTGACGCGGACCGAGACGGGCTTTGCCTATGACGAGATGCGGCAGGTGCGGTTCGTGCCGCTGGTCGAGGGGTTGGGACAGACATGACCCCCGACGCAACGACGGATGAGGACGGGCAGATGGTCAATTCGGAAGCTATGCGGACGCAAGAGCGCTTGGGGCCGGTGGTGAACGCCGCGCCAAGCGGCCGGCAGGGTGCCGGACGGGCACGCGGTGGCAGAACCGCCCGGCATCTGGCCGGCGTCATGGGCTGCGCGCTGGTGCTGGCGCTGGCCGGTTGCGCCCAGCAGGGCGCGGCGCCCGGCGCGGCGGGTGGTGCCGCGGGCACGCAGCAATCGGTGATCCCCGGCCTTGGCGGGTTGCAGATGCCGGTGCTGCGCTGGCCCTCGGGGGGGATCTTCGGCGGTGCTACGGGCGGGGCCGTGACCCAGCAGGTCACCGATCCGTTTGCCGGGCAGGGGGTGCAGGGCCAGTCGGGCGCCGGGGGGCAGCAGGCCGGCACTGCCGCGACCATCCATACGGTGGCCGCCGGCGAAACCGCGTGGTCCGTCGCGCGGCGCTACGGGATCACCGTGCAGGATCTGGCCCGCGCCAACGGCCTGCCCGAAACGATGACCGTCCGTGCCGGCCAGCGGCTGGCGATCCCGGCGACAGGCGCGGCAGGGCGCGCGGTGGTCGCGGCCCCCGGCGTCGGTTCGGCCACGCCACAGCCGCCCTCGTCCACCCAGCCGCTGCCGAACGAACAGACCCGCCCGGCAGGGGCGGCGGCGCCGGCCACGGCCGCGCCCGATCTGGGCCAGACCCGCACCGCGGCCTCGGGCAGCGGCAAGTTCGCGATGCCGGCCAGCGGCTCGATCATCCGCACCTACAAGAAGGGCTCGAACGAAGGCATCGACATCGCCGCCGCGCCCGGCTCGCCCGTCAAGGCGGCGGGCGGCGGGACCGTAGCGGCGGTAACGCGCGACACCGACGGCGTGCCCATCGTGGTGGTGCGCCACGACGACGGGCTGATGACCGTCTATGCCGGCGTCGACAAGCTGTCGGTCAACAAGGGCGACAGCGTGTCCCGCGGCCAGAGCATCGGCGCGGCCCGCAGCAGCGGCGTGCTGCATTTCGAGGTCCGCAACGGCTTCGACAGCGTGGACCCCGAGGGGTATCTGTAGGCCCCGCACGGGCGCCGGGCCGAGCCGCAAGGTTAACCGCGCGCCGGCGGAATGTGGTCCGCGCCGCCGCAAAATCCGGTGCGGCCATTGATGCGGCGCTGAAACCCGCGCGGCAGGGTGGGTCTTGGCTGCGGTGCCGGGATCAAGCGACGGTCCCCATCGTCGCCTTGCTGGCAGCAGACAGCGCGGGTGCCGGGGGTTGCCGTGTCGCGAGTTCCTGCCCGCCGCGGCGCCTGTGGGCTGCGGCAGACATGACAGCTGCGCCGCGCAGCAGGTCCGCAACGTTCCGGCGGCCACGGGGCGGTTTTCCCATGTTTCCGTTCAGGCTGCTGCCGCTGCCGGCCCCAGGCGACGGCTCCCGCCGTTGCCCTGCTGGCCGCCGACAGCGCGGGTGCGGGGAATCGGGGTTGCCCCGCAGCAGGTCCGCAACCTTCCGGCGACGCCGGGGCGGTTTTCCCTGCTTTCCGCTCAGGCTGCTGCCGGACGTGCCAGCGCCTCGGTCAGCGCGGCGGATAGTTCGGCGCGGATCATCAGCCGCAGTTCGGTATCAAGCCGGTGGCGCATCTCGCATTCCAGCTCGTCGCGCACTGCCTCGCGCAGCAGCGCGCGCAGCGGGTGGTCGGTGGCAGCCGCAAGGTCGGGACGAGGCGTCTGCGCGGCATGCAGCTGAGGCGCAGGCTCTGCCGCCGGTGCGTCGGCAGCCGCAACGGCGCCGGGATGAAGGGGCTGGACGGTGGTGTCGTGCGAGGCGAGCATATCGATTCCTTTGTCAAAGATGCGGTTTTCAAAGAGTTGAGGGCCAGCAGCCGGCCCATGCGATGCCGGTCCGTGCAGCGTTGATAACTCTGGCCCGGCTATCGGCTGGGCCAAGGTCTGCGGCAGCGGATTGTCGCGCATGTCCGGGGCAGCGGCCGGCGGCATCGCGGCGCCGGGCTTCGCTTGCGGGGCAGGCGGCGGCGTGGCGACCGCGGGCAAGGCAGCCCTGGCTGCGTGGACAGGGGGCGTTTCTGCCGCGATCAGCGCATCCGGCCTAAGCCGAAACGGCGCGCCGTCATGCGCGGATCCCCGGGTATCGGCCGCGTGGCCGACCTGCCCGACAGACGTGTTCTCGTTGGAAATCAGCCGCCGGATCGAGGCGAGCACATCGCCGGTTTCCCCCGGCTGCGGGGGTATCTGCGCGGGGGCGGTCATGGCGCACCCCCTGCGACAAGGCGATCAGTTCTGCTTGCCGATCGCGCGCAGCACGCGGTCGAGGTTTTCCCCCTGCGTGCTGGTATAGGGCGCATTGCGCACCGCGTTGTAATAGGCCGATGGGTCATAGGTCGGAATCCCCAGCTTCAGGTGTTCTACCGTCAGCAAACCCATAGACGCCAAGAGTTGATAATGTGCTAATTGCAGGTTGGCTTCTGCAGTAATTTTATCGGCCCGTGCCTGAAGCAGGTTCTGTTCCGCGTCCAGCACGTCCAGCGTGGTGCGCGCGCCCAGCATCGCTTCCTCGCGCACGCCTTCGTAAGCCTGTTGCGCGGCAGAGATCTGTTCGTCGATGGCGCCGATCTGGGCGCGGGCAACGTCGATATTCGCCCAGGCCACGGCCACGGACTGATCGACCTGCCGCGACACGTTCAGCAGCACCGAGCGCGCCGAATCACGCTGCGCCATGGCGCGGCGATGGGCCGCGGGCAGGCGGCCGCCGGAATACAGCGTCTGGCTGGCCTGAACGCCGGCGCGCAGGGTCGAGGGATCCTGGGTGCGCCGGGTCGCAACGCCACCGATGGCGGCGTCGCCCGAACTGCGCGAGGTGCCCAGCCCGACGCTGCCGGTGACGATCGGATTGCGCTCGGCCGCGGCGGCGGCCACGCCCAGCTCGGCCGCGGCGACGGTGCGCTTGGTCTGGCGGATCGTGGGATGGCTGCTGCGCGCCGTGTCCTGCGCCGTGGCCAGCGAGGCCGGACGCTTGGGCAGCGGCGGCGGCGGGTCCAGCCGACCCGGCCCACGGCCCACGGCGGCGCGATAGCTTTCACGCGCGATTTCCAGCTGGCCCTGCGCCGCCGCCCGCCCGGCGCGGCTTGCCGCCAGCCGCGCATCGGCCAGCGCCACGTCGGTCGAGGTGATCTCGCCCACGTCGAAACGGTCCTGCGCGGCCTGCCGTTCGCGGGTCAGCACGGTGACCGAATTTTCCTGCAACGCCACCTGCTGTTCGGCGCTGCGCACGTCCAGAAACGCCTGCACCGCGCTCAGCAGCACGTCCTGTTCCACCGCGACCAGCGATTCGCGGGTGGCCAGCACCTGTTCCTTGGCGATGTCGATGGCCAGCTGGTTGCGGCCCCAGTCGAACAGCGTCATCTGCGCGTTCAGATCCAGCGAGGTCGAGACGCTTTCCGCCCCGTCCACCTGCTGGAAATTATGCGAGGCGGCCCATTGCAGCACCGGCCGCAGCGAGGCCATGGCCGCGGCCACATCCTCGTCCGCGGCGCGCAGCACGGCGCGGTTCTGGTCCAGCAGCGCCGAATGGCGATAGGCGCCGACCAGCGTATCGGCCAGCGATTCGGCCCATGCCGCGGGCGAGGACAGCAGCGTGCCCAGCGCAAGGGCGGCGACGGCAAGACGGCGGCGGATCATAGCGAAAATTCCGGGCGTTGTGCAAAGCCGGGCAGCACCGGGGCGATGGCGTTGAAGGCATAGCGCCAGGTGATCGCCCCATCGAGCTTGATCCCCAGCCGCGCGACGCCCAGCGCGCCTTCGCGAAACAGGGCGATGATGCGGCCGCCCTCGGCCAGCTGCCCGGCGATGGTGTCGGGAAAGACCTGCGCCCCGCCGCCGACGAGGATCGCATCATAGGGGGCCTGCGCGGCGTGGCCCTGCGCCAGCGCGCCTTGCACCACGGCGACGTTGTCGGCGCCCCATGCGGCAAGGTTGCGGGTCGCGGCGGCGGCAAGGTCTGCGTCCTCTTCGAGCGCGACCACCGCCTGCGCCAGCTGGCCCAGCACCGCGGCGGAATAGCCCAGCCCGGTGCCGATATCGAGCACCAGGTCGCCGGGCTGCACGTCAAGCGTGTCGATCATCTTGGCCAGGGTGCGCGGCTCAAGCAGCACGCGGCCGTGGCCCAGTTCGATATTCTCGCCGACATAGGCGACGTCGCGGCGGGATTCGGGGACGAAATCCTCGCGCGGGACTGCGAGCATGGCGGCGATGACGTTGTATTTCGTCACGTCGTTGGGGCGGACCTGCGTGTCCACCATCATCGTGCGGCGATCCTGGAAATCGGTCATGGGGGCAAAATCCGGCTGTCGGTTCAGGCGCATCTTTGCCACGATCGGCCGGCAGGGGCAACGCCGCAACACCAAGGGCTGCTTGCGGCATGGAAGCGCGGGGGTTGCAGCAGGGCGTGGCAAGGGGTTCGCGGGGGCGGAAACGGTGCCGTTTCCATTTGCAGCCGTTGCAGGCAGGATACCCGCCACAACCGTTTCAGGAGCCCGCCATGACCCAGCGCCAGACCGCCCGCATCGCCATCGTCACCGTGTCAGACCGCGCCAGTCGCGGCGAATACGAGGATCGCAGCGGCCCCGCCGCCGAGGCCTGGCTGCACGATGTGGTGATCTCGGACATGCAGGTCACCCGCCATGTCATCCCCGACGGGCGCGAGGGCGTGGCCGCGACCCTGCGCAAGCTGGCCGACGGCGAGGGCGCGGACCTGATCCTGATTTCCGGCGGCACCGGCCCCGCGCCGCGCGACGAGACCCCCGAGGCGCTGGGCGACGTGATCGAAAAGGAGCTGGCGGGTTTCGGCGAGGAAATGCGCCGCGCCAGCCTGGCCGAGGGCGTGCCGACCGCGATCCTGTCGCGCCAGACCGCCGGCATCCGCGACGCCTGCCTGATGATCCTGCTGCCCGGCAAGCCCGCCGCCATCGACACCTGCCTGAACGCGGTATTCGCGGCGGTGCCCTATTGCCTGGACCTGATCGGGGCCGGCCGGATCGAGACGGACCCCGGCAAGATCAAGGCGTTCCGGCCGAAGGTCTGAGCCCGTCGCGCTGTGCAACCGGGGCTCTGCCCCGGACCCCGGGATATTTGGGTGATGAAGAAGAGCGGGCGGCCGTCAGGCGGCCCGCAGCAGCGTCACCAGCGTGTCGCTGTAGCGGCGCTGGTCGATCTGGGTCAGGCCGGGCGGGGGCAGGGGGGTGGTGTCTTCTTCCCACACCACCAGCGCGCCGGGGGCGAGCCAGTTGCCGGCGAGGGCCGAGGTCAGCGCGGCCTCGCCCAGCCGCTGGCCGTAGGGGGGGTCGAGGAAGATGAGATCATAGGCGTCGCCGCGGTTTTCGCCCAGATTGGTCGCGTCGCGGCGCCAGATGTCGGTGGCGCCCATCGCGCGGGATTTTTCCACATTCTCGCGCAGCAGGGCGCGGGCGGTGGCGCCGTCGTCCACGAAAGTCACGCGGGCGGCTCCGCGCGACAGCGATTCCAGCCCCAGCGCCCCGGTGCCCGCGAACAGGTCGAGCACGCGGGCGCTCTCGAACGCAAAGCCGTGGCTGTTCTGGATCAGGTTGAACATGGATTCGCGCACCCGGTCCGAGGTCGGGCGCAGATGCGCGGCTTTGTCGCCGGTGCCGACATCGGCCAGCCTGAGCCCGCGCAGGCGGCCAGAGACGATTCGCATGGGTGGTCCTTTCCTGCGGCCCGGACGGCAGAGGCTTTCACTTTGCCGCGAGAAATGGCAAGCCGCCCCGAAAACCAGAGGTGCGACATGCAGATCGAGGAAACCGCCCTGCCCGGCGTGCTGGTGCTGACCCCGGCGCGGTTCGGCGATCACCGCGGCTTCTTTTCGGAAAGCTGGAACCGGCGGACGCTGGAACAGGCGGGGGTGCAACTGCCGGAATTCGTGCAGGACAACCATTCGCTGTCGGGGCGGGCGGGGACGCTGCGCGGGCTGCATTACCAGGCGCCGCCCCATGCGCAGGGCAAGCTGGTGCGCTGCGGGCGCGGGCGGCTATACGACGTGGCGGTGGATGCGCGGCGCGGCTCGGCCCATTACGGACGCTGGGTCGGGGTCGAGCTGAGCCATGACAATGGTCGCCAGCTGTGGGTGCCGCCGGGGTTCCTGCACGGGTTCGTCACGCGTGAGGACGACACCGAGATCATCTATAAATGCACCGCGCATTATGATGCGGCGTCCGACGGGGCGGTGCGCTGGGATTCGCTGGGGATCGACTGGGGCGTCGCGGCGCCGGTGCTGTCCGACAAGGACGCAGCGGCGCCGGCGTTTGCGGACTGGCAGTCGCCGTTCGAGGTGTGAGATGAAGATACTGGTAACCGGGGGGGCGGGGTTCATCGGCTCGGCCGTGGTGCGGCTGGCGGTTTCGCGCGGGCATCAGGTGGTGAATCTGGATGCGCTGACCTATGCGGCCAACCTTGAAAACGTGGCGGACGTGGCGGACAGCCCGCTTTACGCGTTCGAGCACGCCGATATCCGGGACCGCGCGGCGCTGGACCGCATCCTTGCCACCCATCGCCCCGATGCGGTGATGCATCTGGCGGCGGAAAGCCATGTCGACCGTTCCATCGACGGGCCGGGCGCGTTCATCGAGACCAATATCACCGGCACCTACAATCTGCTTGAGGCCGCGCGGGGATATTGGCTGTGCGAGGGCCGGCCCGAGGGATTCCGCTTTCACCATATCTCGACCGACGAGGTGTTCGGCAGTCTTGGCCCGACCGGACAGTTCACCGAAACCACGCCCTATGACCCGCGCAGCCCCTATTCGGCCAGCAAGGCCGCCAGCGACCATCTGGTGCGGGCGTGGCATGAGACCTACGGGTTGCCGGTGGTGCTGACCAATTGTTCCAACAACTACGGGCCGTATCATTTCCCCGAAAAGCTGGTGCCGGTGGTGATCCTGAATGCGCTGCACGGGCGCGAGATCCCGGTCTACGGCGACGGCGGCAACGTCCGCGACTGGCTGTATGTCGAGGATCATGCCGATGCGCTGCTGCTGTGCATGGAAAAGGGGGCGGTCGGGCGCAGCTACAATATCGGCGGCGAGAACGAGGCCACGAATATTGATCTGGTGCGGATGATCTGCGCGCATCTGGATACGCTGCGCCCGCAGGCCGCACCGCATGAGCGGCTGATCCGCTTTGTCGCCGACCGCCCAGGCCACGACCGCCGCTATGCCATCGACCCCAGCCGGATCCGGGACGAGCTGGGCTGGCACCCCTCGGTCACGGTGGACGAGGGGCTGCGCCGCACCGTCGCCTGGTATCTGGACAACGAATCCTGGTGGCGGCCGCTGCTGGACCGCGAGGGTGTCGGCCAGCGGCTGGGGACGGGCTGAGATGCGCGGCCGCATGGGTATTTGGGCCAGAAAGAAGCTTGCCCGCGTCATGGGGGCGGCGTGATGGCGGGGCGGCGTTCGCTGTTTCTGCATGTGGGTCTGCCGCATTGCGGATCCTCGGCCTTGCAGGACTGGGCCGCGACCAACCGCGCGCTGATGGCCTCGCAAGGGCTGGTCTGGCCCGGGGTGGATGATTGCGGGCTGATGGCCGGGCGGCACCGCTGGCTGGTCGAGGCGCTGCTCGAAGGCCCCGACGAGCGCCTGCCCGAGGTTCTGGCCGGCGCGGGCGGCGACGTGCTGATCTCGGCCGAGGGGCTGTCGCTGCATTTCCACGATTTCCCGCTTGAACGGCTGGAGTGGTTCCGGCAGGCGACCGTGGGCTGGGACGTGCGGCTGATCCTGATGACCCGCGATCTGTCGGGCTGGCAGCGTTCCATGTGGAAACAATGCATGATCAATCGCCCCGAGCCGGGGATGGATTTCGCGCTAAGCCTCGACATGGCCGATTTCGCCGCCCGGCCGCGGGTGCAGCAGCTGACCGACCTCAAGGGGTTGCGGCGTGATCTGGCCGCGGGTTTCGGCGCGCGTGACGTGATCGAGCTGTCCTCGCTGGACGACTGGATGCCGAAACTGGCCCGCGCGCTTGAGGTCGATCCGGCCCGCGCCACCATCCCGGCGCGGCGCCATGAATCCATCGCCGATTCGGTGGTGCCGGTGGTGCTGGCGATCAACGCGCTGGGCGAATCGGGCGGGCCGCGTGATGCGCTGCTGGCCTTGATGCAGGAAACGCTGGATACACGAAACGACACGCTGCGCGAGCTGGCGCGCCAGCAGGGCGGGGCCATTGCCGGCGTGGCGGATGCGCTGGCGGCGGCGCTGGCGCAGATGGAAACCACCTGCGCCGGGCAGCCGACCTCGGGGTGGTTGTTGCAGGCGATGGCCGAGGAACTGGACCGCAGGACGACGGGGGCGGCATGACGGAACTGCTGATCTTTGGCCGCACCGGGCAGGTGGCGATGGAACTGGCGCGGCTGGCCCCCGGCGCGCGGCTGCTTGGCCGTGACGAGGCCGACCTGACCCACCCCGACGCCTGCGCCGCGCTGATCCACGAGGCCGCGCCCGCCGCCGTCATCAACGCCGCCGCCTATACCGCCGTGGACCGCGCCGAAAGCGATGCCGAGACCGCGCGGCTGGTCAATGGAGAGGCCCCCGGCGCCATGGCCGCGGCCTGTGCCGGGCTGGGGATTCCGTTTCTGCATGTCTCGACCGATTACGTCTTTGACGGCTCGGGCACGACCCCGCGGCCTGAGGATGCCCCGACCGGCCCGCTGGGTGTCTACGGCCAGACCAAGCTGGAGGGCGAGGCCGCCATCGCGAGCGCCGGCGGGCAATGGGCGGTGCTGCGCACCAGTTGGGTGTTTTCCGCCCATGGCAATAATTTCGTGCGCACCATGCGCAGGCTGGGGGCCGAGCGCGACCGGCTGACCATCGTCGCCGACCAGATCGGCGGCCCCACCCCGGCCGCCGACATCGCCGCCGCGCTGCTGACCATGGCGCAGGCGATGCGCGCCGACCCCTCTCTGGGCGGCACCTACCATTTCGCCGGCGCCCCCGACATCAGCTGGGCGGGCTTCGCGCGCGAGATCTTTGCCCGCTCGGGGCTGGCGCCCGAGGTTCAGGACATCCCGACCAGCGCCTACCCTACGCCCGCGCGCCGGCCGCTGAACTCGCGGCTGGACTGCACGGCGATCGCGCGCGACTTTGGCATCGCGCGGCCCGACTGGCGCAAGGGTCTCGACCGCGTGATAACGGAGCTGAACGCATGATCATCACCACATCGGGGCGCAAGGGCATCATCCTGGCCGGCGGCTCGGGGACGCGGCTTTATCCGATCACCATGGGGCTGTCGAAACAGCTGCTGCCGATCTATGACAAGCCGATGATCTATTACCCGCTGTCGGTGCTGATGCTGACCGGCATCCGCGAGATCGCGATCATCACCACGCCGGACGACCAGACCCAGTTCCAGCGCCTGCTGGGCGACGGCAGCCAATGGGGGTTGCGGCTGGAATGGATCGTCCAGCCTAGGCCGGAGGGTCTGGCGCAGGCCTATATCCTGGCCGAGGATTTTCTGGCCGGCGCGCCCTCGGCCATGGTGCTGGGCGACAACATTTTCTACGGCCACGGGCTGACGCAGCTGCTGGCGGCCGCCGATGCGCGGGCCGAGGCGACGGTGTTCGGCTATCACGTCGCCGACCCGGAACGCTACGGCGTGGTCGCTTTTGACGAACACGACCGGGCGGTGCAGATCATCGAAAAACCCGCGCAGCCGCCCTCGAACTACGCAGTCACAGGGCTTTACTTTCTTGACGCCGACGCGCCGCGCCGCGCGCGGCAGGTGCAGCCCTCGGCCCGCGGAGAACTGGAAATCACCACCCTGCTGGAAACCTATCTGCACGAGGGCCGGCTGACCGTGGAAAAGATGGGCCGAGGCTATGCCTGGCTCGACACCGGCACACACGCCAGCCTGCTGGACGCGGGGAATTTCGTGCGCACGCTGGAACAGCGCCAAGGGATGCAGTCCGGCTGCCCCGACGAGATCGCCCATCTGCAAGGCTGGATCAGCGACGACGATCTGCGCGCCCGCGCAAGGATGTTCGGCAAGAATGACTATGGCAGATATCTGGCCCGGCTGCTGGACTGACGGCCTCCGGCCCGCCGCTTTCATCTTGCCGGAAATATCCTCCGGGGGTGCGGGGGTGGAAAACCCCCGCTTGCGGCGGTGACGCAAGCGCCCCGGCTCAGTCGGGAACCAGCATGTATCCCGCGCCGCGCACGGTTTGCAGATAGCGCGGCTCGCGCGGGTCGGGTTCGATCTTGCGGCGCAGGCGGGTGATCTGCACGTCGATGGCGCGCTCGGAATTCTCGCCCGCCTCGTCGGGGTCGCGGCCCAGTTCCTCGATCAGGGTGGGGCGGTCCACGGCCTCGCGCGGGGTCTGGGCCAGCCGACGCATCAGCGCCTGTTCGGTGCCGGTCAGGCGCACCGGGGTGTCGCCTTGCCACAACTCGCCCTTGGCGCCGTCGTAGCGCAGCGGCCCCAGCGACAGGAACTTGGGCCCCTGACTGGTCACCGAGGGCATCCGCCGCAGGATCGCCGCGATCCGCAGCAGCAGCTCGCGCGGCTCGAAGGGCTTGGCCAGATAGTCGTCGGCCCCCGATTCCAGCCCGGTGATGCGGTCGTCGGTGTCGCCGCGCGCGGTCAGCAGCAGGATCGGGGTGTCGCCCTGTTTGCGCAGGGCACGGGTCAGCTCCAGCCCGTCTTCGCCCGGCATCATCACATCCAGCACGATCAGGTCGAACTCCAGCCCCGCCAGCAGCCGGCGGGCTTGCGCCGCGTCGCGGGCGGCGGTGACGAAATAGCCGCTGCGCACCAGGAACCGGCGCAGAAGCGAGCGGATGCGCTCGTCGTCGTCCACGATCAGCAGGTGGGCCTCGGGGTGATCGGGCAAGGGGCTGGAGGGCTGGTTCATTCGGCGGCCTCGGTGCGGGATGCCATTGAGGGCGGGGCTGCGGGCGGGTGCGGCGGGGGCAGGGTCCGGAAGCGGTCGAGCATCTCTGCGTCCATCATTGCCTCGAGCACAAGCCGGAAGCCTTCGACCGCCTGTGGTCCGGCGGCGTGATAGGCGGCGCGGACCCGGGCGCGCTGCGCCTGCGACAGGCGGCGTTCCAGCGCTGCGCCCTTGTCGGTCAGGTAAAGCTGACGCTCGCGCCGGTCGCGGCTGCCGATGCGGCTGTCCACCAGCCCGTCCTCGATCAGGGCGCGCAGCACCCGGTTCAGCGATTGCTTGGTCACCCCCAGCACCGCCAGCAGCGCCGTGACTGTCAGCCCCGGGTCGCGGTTGATGAAATGCAGCGTCCGGTGATGGGCGCGGCCGTAGCCGATCTGGTCCAGGATCAGGTCGGGGTCCGAGGTGAAGGCGCGATAGGCGAAATACATCGCCTCGATCCCGCGCCGGACCTGTTCGTCGCTGGCCGCGGATCCGCAGCCCGTATCCGTGGCGTTTCGCGCTGCGTGGTGCTGCATGGATATTTCCCTCGCTCTCGGGCCAAGGATAGGACAGTGATGTTGACTTTCCAAGAAACAATCTCTAGCGCTGTCCAGGACGCAACTTTTCGCCCGTGGGCCGGGGTTGTGCGACATAATCGGAAAACGGGGGTCCGAAAACCATCATGGCAGGCAGCTACGAAGACCGCGACGGCCGGATCTGGATGGATGGCGAGCTGATCGAGTGGCGGGACGCGCGCGTCCATATCCTGACCCACGCGCTGCATTATGCCAGCGCCGTGTTCGAGGGCGAGCGCTGCTACGGCGGCAAGATCTTCAAGTCGCGCGAACATTCCGAGCGGCTGCGCAAGTCGGGCGAGCTGCTGGACATGGAAATCCCCTGGAGCGTCGACCAGATCGAGGCCGCCAAGCAGGAATTCCTTGAGGCGAACGGGTTTACCGGCAAGGACGCCTATGTCCGGGTGCTGGCCTTTCGCGGCGCCGGACCGGACATGGGGGTTTCAGCGCGGCAGAACCCGGTGCGGATGGCGGTTTCGGGCTGGGAATGGGGCAGCTATTACGGCGACGCCAAATGGCAGGGCGCCAAGATCGACATCGCCAAGTGGAAGCGCCCCAGCCCTGAAACCATCCCCGTGGCAGCCAAGGCGGCCGGGCTTTACATGATCTGCACCATGTCCAAGCACGCGGCCGAGGCCAAGGGCTGTTCGGACGCGCTGTTCATGGATTACCGCGGCTATGTGGCCGAGGCGACCGGCGCCAACGTGTTCTTTATCAAGGACGGCGAGGTCCACACTCCGCTGGCCGACGTGTTCCTGAACGGGCTGACCCGCCAGACGGTGATCCAGCGCTGCCGCGAACGGGGGCTGGTGGTGCATGAACGCCACATCCTGCCGGAGGAAGTCGAGAGCTTTCAGGAATGTTTCCTGACCGGCTCGGCCGCCGAGGTGACGCCGGTCGCGCAGATCGGCAACGACTGGCATTTCCAGGTTGGCCAGACCACCCGCGATATCGCCGAAGATTACGAGGCGCTGGTGCGTTCGTGACAAGGGCCGGACCGGGGCGCTGCCCCGGACCCCGGGATATTTCCAGACAGAAGATGAGGCCACGCCGTGCGACACGCGGCATTGCGGGGGCGGGGCGGGCGCGTTAAAGCCCGCCCATGCTGGACAACCGCCCCCCCCTGCCGCCCGAAATCGCCCGCCGCCGGACATTTGCGATCATTGCGCACCCCGACGCCGGCAAGACCACGCTGACCGAAAAGTTCCTGCTGTTCGGCGGCGCCATCCAGATGGCCGGGCAGGTGCGCGCCAAGGGCGAGGCGCGGCGCACGCGATCCGATTTCATGAAGATGGAGCAGGACCGGGGGATTTCGGTATCCGCCTCGGCCATGTCCTTTGATTTTCGCGAATATCGCTTCAATCTGGTGGACACGCCCGGTCACAGCGATTTTTCCGAGGATACCTATCGCACCCTGACTGCGGTCGATGCCGCGATCATGGTGATCGACGGCGCCAAGGGCGTGGAAAGCCAGACCCGCAAGCTGTTCGAGGTCTGCCGGATGCGCGACCTGCCGATCCTGACTTTCTGCAACAAGATGGACCGCGATTCGCGCGATACTTTTGAAATCATCGACGAGATCCAGGAAAATCTGGCCATCGACGTGGCGCCGGCCAGTTGGCCGATCGGCTCGGGTCGGGATTTTCTGGGCTGCTACGACCTGCTGCACGACCGGCTGGAGCTGATGGACCGCGCCGACCGCAACCGGGTGGCGGAAACGGTGCGGCTGAGCGGGCTGGATGATCCCAAGCTGGCCGAGCATATTCCCGCCGCGCAGCTGGAAAAGCTGCGCGAGGACATCGAGATGGCGCGCGAATTGCTGCCCCGTTTCGACCGCAAATCGTTTCTTGAGGGGCATCTGACCCCTATCTGGTTCGGCTCGGCCATCAACAGTTTCGGGGTGCGCGAATTGATGGAGGGGATCGGCGAATTCGGCCCGCAGCCGCAGCCGCAAACCGCCTCGGAACGGCAGGTTTCGCCGGATGAGGGCAAGGTTTCCGGGTTCGTGTTCAAGGTTCAGGCCAATATGGACCCCAAGCACCGCGACCGGGTGGCTTTCGTGCGGATGGCCTCGGGTCATTTCCAGCGCGGGATGAAGTTGCTGCATGTGCGGTCGAAAAAGCCGATGGCGGTGTCGAACCCGGTGCTGTTTCTGGCCGCCGACCGCGAATTGGCCGAAGAGGCATGGGCGGGCGATATCATCGGGATTCCGAACCACGGGCAATTGCGCATCGGGGACGCGCTGACCGAGGGCGAAAGCCTGCGTTTCACCGGGATCCCGTCATTTGCGCCGGAGTTGCTGCAAAACGTCCGCGCGGGCGATCCGATGAAGGCCAAGCATCTGGAAAAGGCGCTGATGCAGTTTGCCGAGGAAGGCGCGGCCAAGGTTTTCAAACCGATGATCGGTTCGGGTTTTATAGTCGGGGTGGTGGGGGCGCTGCAATTCGACGTTCTCGCCAGCCGGATCGAGCTGGAATACGGCCTGCCGGTGCGTTTTGAGCCTTCGCAATTCACCAGCGCACGCTGGCTGGCGGGGTCGAAGGATGCGGTCGAGACATTCGCCGGCACCAACAAGCAGCATATGGCGACGGATAACGACGGCGATCTGGTCTATCTGACGCGGTTGCAATGGGATATCGACCGCGTGGTGCGGGATCATCCTGAGTTGAAGCTGACGGCGACGAAGGAGATGATGGTGTGACGCCCCCCGCATATGCGGGCGCATGTTGCCGTTGAGGGGTGCGGGCGTTGGCTTGTTGTCCGACGAGTTGGCGCGGAGGCGAAGAGCCCATTGCAGACATTGGAGCAAGTCGTGACCTGCCCCAGAAATCAGTGCCCGACTTGACGTAAGTCGTCTGGACAAAAGGAGCGGAAAATTTAACTATTATTGGATAAGCGCTTTGCTTGTGCCGCTTTGTCTGCGGTTATTTCAAGCAGTTTTCCTCGAGAGTGCTCATGACAGAACAGCAGATAAACTATTCCAAAATTGACGAAGTTTCCGAAGCTGGTATATGCCTCTTCAAATGTATGATGCGCCTGGAGTTCGCGGTAAAAGAGGCTGGATATGTCCGTAGAGGGTCGCGTAACGCCGCCGAAATTGACTGGGATGAATACGCTAGAAACCGCCTTGGGCCGGGCTTCTGGAGGCAAGTTCAGGGAGCTGAAGAAATCAAGCCTCTTATCCAAACTCCTCCCAAAAAGCAGATTGTTGACGACAACGGCAGCCTCGACTGGAGGAATGCTGGGGAAGTGACGTGCGTGCAAGAATTGATCGGAGCCGTTCGGCGCGTCAGAAATAATCTATTCCATGGCGGGAAGAGCGGTGATCCAGACGCGGAAAGGAATGATGAGCTATTTGCTGCGTCACTTTGTGTGATCGAGCTAATTTTGAAAAAAGATGATAGGGTGAGGACAATTTTTACTGGGGAATACTGAGCAATTATCTGGTAAACGTGAGCGTCACAGTTTTGCGCAAGGGATAAAAACTATTTCCGTGGATCGCATCGACCGTTTATTTGCGTTCCGCAAAGCGGTCAACGCCGCGGCGCGGCCTTAAGCCACGCCGCGCTGCGCGCAATTCACCCCACCGTCAGATCCATTGTCACCTCGGCGTTCAGCAGCTTGCTGACCGGGCAGCCGGTTTTGGCGGCCTCGGCGGCGGTGCGGATTGCGGCCTCGTCGCCCTCGCCGGAAATCCGCGTGGTCAGGTGTGCCTTGGTGATGGTGAAGCCGTCGCCGTCTTTTTCGATGCTCACGGCCGAGGAGGTTTCGATGCTTGCGTTCCGCACCCCGGCTTTTTCAAGCTGCCCCGACAGGGCCATGCTGAAACATGCGGCGTGGGCGGCGCCGATCAGTTCCTCGGGGTTGGTGCCCTTGTCGCCCTCGAAGCGCATGGAAAACCCGTAGGGCTGCGCTGACAGCGCGCCCGATTCGGTCGAGACCTCGCCCTTGCCGTCCTTGATCCCGCCCTGCCATTTCGCCGAGCCTGTCCTGGTGATTGCCATCGTTGCCTCCTGTCATTTCGCTGGTTGAACGCCCGATCCGTGGCGGGGGTTCAATCCGGGGTCAGCAGAGCGGGGGTGCGGGGGGATTGCAAGGGCAGGTCGGGGCGCCGCCCCGGGGGTATTTGCACCAGAAAGAAGCGGCCGGGGTGGTCAGCCCCCCGCGCCCAGCCGTTGCCATTCGGCGATGGCAAAGCGGTCGGTCATGCCGGCGACGTAGTCCAGCACCACGCGGGCGCGGGCGGTTCGGTCGGGGGCGGTCAGCGCCTCGATGCGCCAGTCCTCGGGCATCAGGTGGGGGTCGTCCAGCATGGCGGGGAAGATCACGTTCAGCATCGCGGTGACCTGGGCGCGTTCCTCCATCACCGGGGGGGCGCGATACATGCGGGTGAACAGGAAGTGGCGGATTTCCTTGAGTTCGGCAAACAGCGGCTCGGAAAAGCGGATCACCGGGTGGGCCAGCGCGCGGATGTCCTCGGCCGAGCGGGGGGCGGTTTCCGCAAGCCGGGTGCGGGCGATGGCGATCACATCCTCGACCATGGTGCCGAAAATGCGGCGCAGCGCCTCGTGTTCGCGGCGCGAGGGGGCAAGCCCGGGGTGCAGCCGGTCCACCTGGGCAAACGCGGGGCCGATCAGCGGCAGCTCCATCAGGTCGGCGGCGGTGAACAGACCGGATCGCAGCCCGTCGTGCAGATCGTGGTGGTTATAGGCCACGTCGTCGGCCACGGCGGCGACCTGCGCCTCGGCGCTGGCGTGGGTGGACAGGCGCAGATCCCAGTCGGCGTTCACCTGGGCCAAGGCCCAGGGCCACGGCGGCGCCACCGGACCATTATGCTTGGCGATGCCCTCCAGCGTTTCCCAGGCCAGGTTCAGCCCGTCAAATCCGGCATAATGGCGTTCCAGTTTCGTCACGATCCGCAGCGCCTGCGCGTTGTGGTCAAAGCCGCCGTAAGGGGCCATCAGCGCCGCCAGCGCGTCCTCTCCGGTATGGCCGAAGGGCGGGTGGCCCAGGTCGTGGGCCAGCGCCACTGCCTCGGCCAGGTCGGTGTTCAGCCCCAGCGCGCCGGCAATGGTGCGGGCGACCTGCGCCACCTCGATGGTGTGGGTCAGGCGGGTGCGGAAATAATCGCCGCGATAGGCGTCGCCCTCTTGTTCGACGAACACCTGCGTCTTGTGCTTGAGCCGGCGGAACGCGGACGAGTGGATGATCCGGTCGCGGTCGCGCTGCCACGGGCTGCGAAAGGTGGACAGTTCCTCGGCATGCAGCCGGCCGAGGCTTTCGGCGGGCTGGCAGGCATAGGGGGCGGGCGCTTGCGTCATGCGGCGGTTTCCTTGCGGCAGGGCGCCTGCGACCCTATAGTCTGGGCATTGTCCATGAAACGGGAACGCCCCATGAACCTGCCCCCCACGGTCACGCCCCGCGCCTTCGCGCGCCTGGCCGAGATCAACGCAGGCGGGCCGGGACCGGCGCTGCGCGTTGCGGTGCTGGGCGGCGGCTGCTCTGGCTTTCAATACGACATCCGCATGGACGACCCCGCCGCCGACGATCTGGTGCTTGAGGAAAAGGGCCAGCGCGTCGTCGTCGACCCGGTGTCGCTGCCGTTTCTGACCGGCGCCACCATCGACTGGGCGGATGAGCTGATCGGCGCGCGTTTCACGATCGAGAACCCGAACGCCAGCTCGTCCTGCGGCTGCGGCACCTCGTTCTCGATGTGATGCGCTGATGTTTCTGGAAATCCTGCTGATCGTCGCCCTGACCATCGTGAACGGGCTGCTGGCGATGTCGGAACTGGCGGTGGTGTCAGCCCGCCCGGCGCGGCTGGCAACCATGGCCGAAAAGGGCGACCGCGGCGCGCAGGCGGCGCTGGCGCTGCTGGAACAGCCGGGCAAGTTCCTGTCGGCGGTGCAGATCGGGATCACGCTGGTCGGCGTGTTGCTGGGGGCTGTGTCGGGCGCGACGCTGGGTCTGCGGGCGGCGGCGGCGCTGGTGGCGGCGGGCGTGCCCTACGGTCTGGCGCAGACGCTGGGGGTGTTTCTGGTCGTCGCCGCGATCACCGCGCTGTCGGTGATCGTGGGTGAACTGGTCCCCAAGCAGATCGCCATGTCCAACCCTGAACGGATCGCCGCGCGGGTCGCGCCCTCGATGGCGATGCTGGGGCGGATCGGCACGCCGCTGGTGTGGCTTTTGGACAATGCGGCGCGGCTGGTGCTGCGGCTGGCCGGCATCCGCGACAGCACCGACCGCGCCATCACCGACGAAGAGGTGCGCATGACCATCGCCGAGGCCACGCAGGCCGGCGTGCTGATGGAGGGCGAGCGTGGCATGATCGCCGGGGTGATGCGGGTGGCCGACCGCTCGGCCGCGGCGATGATGACGCCGCGCCGCGACGTCGAGATGATTGACATCTCCGACCCGCCCGAGGTGGTGATGGCCAAGCTGCGCGCCGCGCGGTTTTCGCGGCTGCCGGTGACCGATGGCTCGGACGATGAAATTCTGGGCGTGGTGGCGCTGCGCGACCTGATCGGGCTGGACCAGCCTGACCTGCGCGCCCTGATCCGCGAGGCGCCGACCGTGCTGGACGCCGCCGACGCGCTGTCGGTGATCGAGGTGCTGCGGGCCACGCCCTCGCGCATGGTGCTGGTCTATGACGAATACGGGCATTTCCAGGGCATCATCACCGCCATGGACCTGCTTGAGGCGATCACCGGCGATTTCGCCGATGCCGAGGGGGACGAGCCCGACATGGTGCGCCGCGCCGACGGGTCGTGGCTGGTTGCCGGCAGCGAAAGCGCCGATGAATTCGCCGGCGAGACCGGGTTCCCGCTGCCCGAGGGCGATTTCAACACCGTGGCCGGGATGGTGCTCGCAATCCTGAACCGGATTCCGCGCACCGGCGATGTCTTTACCCATCAGGGCTGGACGATCGAGGTCGCCGACATGGACGCGATGCGCATCGACCGGCTGATCGTGACCGCGCCCGCCGCCGAATAGGCGCCGCTTGCCCCGGCACGGGCCCCGCTCTAGGGTCGCCGCCATGAAAATCGCCAGTTTCAACGTCAACGGCATCAAGGCGCGGCTGCATCAGCTGACCGCCTGGCTGACCGAGGCGCAGCCCGATGTCGCGGTGCTGCAAGAGATCAAGACCGTGGACGAGGGCTTCCCCACCGAGATCATCGAGGATCTGGGCTGGCAGGTCTGGACCCACGGGCAGAAAAGCTGGAACGGCGTTGCGGTGCTGTCGCGCCTGCCCGTCGAGGATGTGCGCCGCGGCCTGCCGGGCGACGACGGCGACGAACAGGCCCGCTGGATCGAGGCGGTGGTGATGGGCCAGCGTCATGCCGTGATCATCGCGGGCCTTTATCTGCCCAACGGCAACCCCGCTCCGGGGCCGAAATACGACTACAAGCTGGCCTGGATGGAGCGTCTGCGCCTGCGCGCCGCCGAGCTGCTGGCGACCGAGGCGCCTGTGGTGATGCTGGGCGACTACAACATCATCCCCGAGCCGCGCGATGCCGCGCGCCCCGAAAACTGGGTGGATGACGCGCTGTTCCTGCCGCAGTCCCGCGCCGCGTTCCGGCGCATCCTGCATCAGGGCTGGACCGATGCGATCCGCATTTCCGACCCCCATGGCAGCCGCGGCCCCTTTACCTTCTGGGACTATCAGCGCCAGTCTTGGGAACGCGACAACGGCATCCGCATCGACCACGCGCTGCTGTCGCCGCAGGCCGCCGACCTGCTGCGCCGCGCCGGCGTGGACCGCGACCAGCGCAGCCGGGAAAAGCCCAGCGACCATGTGCCGGTCTGGGTCGAACTTGACGCCTGACCCCGCCGCCGCGCCCGCGCATGGATATTTGAAGCAAGGCGAAAGCCCCGGCTCTTTCATCTTGCCCCAAATATCCTCGGGGGAGCCGCCGCAGGCGGCGGGGGCGGAAGCCCCCTGTGACCGTGGCCGCGTGCAGCTTCGCTCTTGCGAGGATAAGCGGCGGGGGCTTAGGGTGCCGGCCCATGGATCAGCCCACTGAATTGTCGATCGTCGAGATCACCCCTTCGGCCCCGGTGTCCGCCGCGGCCCATGGCTGGCGGGCGAAATGCCTGCAACGGCTTATCCGCATGGATCTGCCGGTCCCGCGCAGCTATGCGATTCCGGTTTCGGCCGTGCGGGCCATCGCGGCGGGGCGGCCCCTGCCTCCGGCCGGGCTGGAGCAGTTGATCAGCGACACAAGGGGGCTGGTGGGCGTGCGGCCCTCGGCGATGGACCCGGAATGGGGCGGGCCGGGGACGGTGCTGAACGTCGGCATGAACGCCGCCCGCCACGCCCGGCTGGCGCAGTCGCTGGGGGTCGAGGCCGCCGATGCGCTGTATCGCGGCTTTGTGCAGGCCTATGCGATCCATGTGGCGCGGCTGGACCCGGACATGTTCAGCGATCCCGACGCGACGCTGGCCGACACGCTGGACAGCTTCCACCACGAAACCGACGAGGATTTCCCCCAGGATCCCGCCCGCCAGCTGGTCGAGGTGCTGCGGTCCATGGCCCGCGCGTGGGAAGGCCCGACCGCGCGACTGTTGCGTCAGGCCAAGGGTGCGCCGGCGGATGCGCCGCTGGGGCTGGTGGTGCAGGAAATGGCGCTGGCGCTGGGGCCGGGGGTCACGGGTTCCGGCTCGATCCAGTTCGTCGACAGCCTGACCGGCGCGCCGCGCATCACCGGGCGCTTTCGCGGCCAGACCCAGGGCAGCGCCAGGCGCAGCGATGCCGAGACGATCTATCTGACCCGCGACCCCCGTGGCCCCTCGCTGGAACAGGCGTCGCCCGCGGTCTTTGCCGATCTGGTCCGCTTTGGCGTCGCCGCGCGCGAGCGGCTGAAAGAGGAGATGCAGATCGAGTTCGTGGTGGCCGACGGGCATCTGTCGATCATCGACGCGATCCGGGTGCAGCGCTCGTCGCGGGCGGCGGTGCGTATCGCCGTCGGGCTGGCGCGCGACGGGATCATCCCGCCGGAACAGGCGCTGATGCGCGTGCAGCCGCGGGCGCTGACCGATCTGCTGCACCATCAGGTTGACCCGCGCGCGCCCCGCGACATCGTGACCCGCGGGATGCCCGCCAGCCCCGGCGCCGCCACCGGCCGCATCGCCTTTTCCGCCGCCGCAGCCCAGGCCGCCGCCGCGCGGGGCGAAGCCTGCGTGCTGGTCCGGCGCGAGACTCTGCCCGAGGATATCCGCGGCATGCATGCCTCGGTCGCGGTGCTGACCGAACGCGGCGGCATGTCCAGCCATGCGGCGGTGATCGCGCGCGGGCTGGGGCTGCCCTGCATCGTCGGCGCCTCGGGGATCGCCATCGACCTGCGCGGGCGGGTGCTGCGCGCGGGCGACCGCATCTTCCGCGAGGGCGAGGAAATCACCGTCGACGGCACCTCGGGCGAGGTTCTGGCCGGCGCCGCCGCGATGCTGGAACCCGCGCTGGACGAAAGCTTCAACCAGCTGCTCGACTGGGCGGACACGGCGCGCAGCATGAAGGTGCGCGGCAACGCAGACACCGCCGAGGACGCCCGCACCGCCCGCATGTTCGGCGCGCAGGGCATCGGGCTGGTGCGCACCGAACACATGTTCTTTGACGACGAACGCCTGCCCGCCATGCGCGAGATGATCTTTGCCGATCAGCCCGAGGACCGGCGGCTGGCGCTGGATCGCCTGCTGCCGATGCAGCGCGCCGACTTTACCGCGCTGTTTCGCATCATGGACGGCTACCCCGTCACCATCCGCCTGTTCGACCCGCCGCTGCATGAATTCCTGCCCCACGACCGCGAAGGCATGCGCGAGCTGGCCGAATCGCTGGACCTGCCGCTGTCGGACGTGGTGCGCCGGGTCGAGGCGCTGGCCGAATACAACCCGATGCTGGGGATGCGCGGGGTGCGGGTGGGCATCACCGTCCCCGAAATCTACGAGATGCAGGCCCGCGCCATCTTCGAGGCCGCCGTCGATGTCGGCCGCAGCGGGCAGGGCGTGGTCCCCGAGATCATGATCCCGCTGGTCAGCGCCATGCGCGAGGTCGAGCTGGTCCGCCACCGGGTCGAGGGCATCGCCGCCGCCGTCCGCGCCGAGACCCGGACCGATTTCGACTATCGGCTGGGGGTCATGGTGGAAACCCCGCGCGCCGCGCTGCGGGCGGGCGATATTGCCGAGCATTGCGCGTTTCTGTCCTTTGGGACCAACGACCTGACCCAGATGACCTATGGGCTGTCGCGCGACGATGCCGCCCGCTTCATGGGCAGCTATGTCGGGCAGGGGGTCTATGCCGAGGATCCGTTCCACATCCTCGACGACGAAGGCGTGGGCGAGCTGGTGCTGATCGGCACCGCCCGGGCGCGCGAGCGCAAGCCCGGAATTACCGTCGCGATGTGCGGGGAACATGCCGGAAACCCGGAATCCATCGCCTTTTGCCAGCGCGCGGGGCTGGATTACGTCAGCTGCTCGCCCTTTCGGGTGCCGGTCGCCCGGCTGGCCGCGGCGCAAGAGGCGATCCGCCAGCGGCTGGCCGAATCGGTCGATCTCGATTCGGGGGCCGAGCCGGACGACTGGGCGGGGCTGGGTCGCATAACCGGGTAGCCGGGGCCGGAACTTGCCGAACCGCCGTTTTCGCATCGGCGGAAAATTGCCGGTTAACCCTGAATCCGGCCCGGTTCCGGCGTTCACGGTTTCTTGGACTGGCAACCCCCGGCAGCGGGGGCGCATTTCCTGCCCCGCGGCCCGATGCCTCTGTGCCCGGCCCGCGTGCAACGGATAGACGAGTCCTTCATGAGCAAGCTGCTGAAAAGGCTGGCGCACGTCGGTGTGTGTGTCGCGCTGGCCCTTCCTGCCCTCCCCGCCGGAGCCATGGCCCAGAAGGCACGCGCCAGTGCTGGCGGGCCCGAGCGGCTGATCCAGGCGCGGGCGGATGCAGCCGTCCCGGGCGCGGCCCTGCAATGCATGACCGAGGCGCTGTATTTCGAGGCGCGGGGCGAACCCGTGTCCGGCCAGCGCGCCGTGGCCGAGGTGATCCTGAACCGCGTCGACCATCCGGCCTTTCCGAATTCGGTCTGCGGCGTGGTCAACCAGCGCGGCCAGTTCAGCTACAAGGGCGGCAGCCTGCGGATGCGCGAACGCGGCGCGGCGATGCGGGCCGAAAAGATCGCGCTCGAGGCGCTGTCGGGCGCGCCGCGCAGCCTGACCGACGGGGCCACCTATTTCCACACCACCTATGTCAAGCCGTCCTGGGCCAAGCGCTTTACCCGCACCACCCGGATCGGCAGCCATATCTTTTACCGCCGGGGCGGCGGGCAGCGGGTGGCCTCGAACTAAGGTTTTCCCGACAGGCGGGATCAACGTATCGGCCCTGCCCTTGCGGCGGGGCCGCGTTCGTTCCAATGAAGCCCCATGGACCAGCCCGACCGCATCCACCTGCGCGACCATGTCGTTGCCGCTGAAATCGGCGCGTTTCAAAGCGAGCGCGGCCGCCAGCAGCGCCTGCGTTTCAACGTCGAGGTGGCGCTGGCGCGGCCTGTGTCGGGCGTGGACGACCATGTGGACCGCATCCTGTCCTATGACGTGCTGACCGGGGCGGTGGCCGACGGGCTGGCCGACCGGCGCTATGACCTGCTGGAAACCCTGGCCGAGCGTATCGCCGCGCAGGTGCTGGCGCAGCCGCTGGCGGCCGAGGTGACGGTCAGCATCGAGAAACTCGACCGCGTGCCGGGGGCGCTGGGGGTGACGCTGACCCGCCGTGCCGGGCGGGTGCAGGCCACGGCCAGCGTCGCGCGTCCGGCGCTGCTGGTCATGGGCCGGCGGCTGGACCTGCTGCCCCAAGGGGCGCTGATCGTGATCCCCGTAGCCCCGCCTATGCCGCCGCAGTCGGGCACGCAGGGCGCCAATGCGCGGCGCATCGCGCTGCTGGCGCTGGATCAGGCCGCCTGGGCGCTGGCGGGCGAACTGGGGATCACCGTCGCCGACAGCCGCACGGAACTCGACTGGGCGGCCGCGAACGGGGTCGCCGTGGTCTGGGCGCCGGCGCGGATGGTGGCGGACACCGACCTGCCCGCCGACCCCGCGGCGCTGGCGCTGTGGCTGGCCGACCGGCTGGATGCGACCGCCATTGACTGGGCGCTGCACAAGGGTGAAAGCCTGCCCCCCGCCGCCCTTGGTTTCCGCCTGCCCGTCCGGGTGCTGCCCGGCTGAGTTTGCCCAGCGAAAGCGACGCCATGGCCGACGCAGAATATTTCCGCCCCTTGCCCGATGCCCACGGCCGCTGGCGGCTGGCGGGCGGCCGGATCGGGTTTTCGGCCTTTGAGCTGCTGACCCGTGGCGCGCGCCCTCGCATCGTTCATGAGGCGCCGGCCGGGGTGCTCGCCGCGCTGACCGCACCCCGCCCTCCCGTGGCCGGGCTGGCCATGGACCGGCCGCGGATCATGGGCATCGTCAACGTGACCCCGGACAGTTTTTCCGACGGCGGGCGCTGGGATGCCGATGGCGGCATCGCCCATGCGCAGGCGCTGCTGGATGCGGGCGCGGATTTGCTGGACATCGGCGGCGAATCGACGCGACCGGGCGCGCGCGCGATCGAGGTCGCCGCCGAAATCGCCCGCATCACCCCCGCGATCGCCGGTTTTGCGGGGCGGGTTCCGGTTTCCGTCGACACCCGCAAGGCCGCGGTGGCGCGCGCCGGGGTGGCGGCCGGGGCGGTGATGGTGAACGATGTGTCCGGGCTTGATTTCGACCCCGAGATGGCCTTGGCGGTGGCGGAAACGGGAGCGGCGGTCTGCCTGATGCACGCGCAGGGCGTCCCCGAGACGATGCAGGACGACCCGCGCTATGACGATGTGCTGCTGGATGTCTATGACGCGCTTGAGGCCCGCATCGCCCGGGCCGAGGCCGCGGG
Source organism: Paracoccus alkenifer (assembly GCF_900108405.1). Classification (GTDB taxonomy): domain Bacteria; phylum Pseudomonadota; class Alphaproteobacteria; order Rhodobacterales; family Rhodobacteraceae; genus Paracoccus; species Paracoccus alkenifer. The sequence continues at coordinate 120,948 of NZ_FNXG01000004.1, read as the reverse complement.
CATCCCTCGGCACCGCATCGTGATCGACCCGGGCATCGGTTTCGGGAAAACCTTGCAGCATAATCTTGAAATCCTGCGCCGGATCTCGCTTTATCATGGGCTTGGCGTGCCGCTGCTGCTGGGCGCCTCGCGCAAGAGCTTCATCGGGACGCTGGCCGGCGGGGCGGCGGGCGGTGGGGGGGCGGCGGCGCGCGATCCGGGCAGCCTGGCGGTGACGCTGGCGGCGGTGGCGCAGGGGGTGCAGATCCACCGGGTCCATGACGTGGCCGGGACAAGGCAGGGGCTGGCGTTGTGGCAGGCGGTAACGGGAACAGGGAAACCATGAGCAGAAAGCTTTTCGGCACCGACGGGGTGCGCGGCCGGGCCAACACCCACCCGATGACCGCCGAGATGGCGCTGCGGCTGGGCGCCGCCGCCGGGCGCTGGTTTCGCCGCGACGGCCGCAACCGCCACCGCGTGGTGATCGGCAAGGACACGCGGCTGTCGGGCTATATGCTGGAAAACGCGCTGACGGCGGGGCTGACCTCGACCGGGATGAACGTGCTGCTGCTGGGGCCGGTGCCGACGCCGGCGGTGGGGTTTCTGACCCGCTCGATGCGGGCGGATCTGGGGATCATGATTTCCGCCAGCCACAACCCGGCCGAGGACAACGGCATCAAGTTCTTTGGCCCCGATGGCTTCAAGCTGTCGGACGAGGCCGAGGCCGGGATCGAGGCGATCCTTGCCGGCGACATCGCACTGGCGCAACCGGCCAGCATCGGCCGCGCCAAGCGCATCGAGGACGGCCGCGGGCGCTATGTCGAATACGCCAAGACCACATTCCCGGCCGGGCAGCGGCTGGACGGGCTGCGGGTGGTGATCGACTGCGCCAACGGCGCCGCCTATCGCGCCGCGCCGGATGTGCTGTGGGAACTGGGCGCCGAGGTGATCCCGCTGGGGGTCGAGCCGAACGGGTTCAACATCAACGCCGGCGTCGGCTCGACCCACCCCGAGGCCGCGGCGGCGGCCGTGCGCGAACATGGCGCGCATCTGGGCATCAGCCTGGACGGCGACGCCGACCGGGTGATGATTGTCGATGAACAGGGCCATGTCGCGGACGGCGACCAGCTGATGGCGCTGCTGGCGGCGCGCTGGGCCGATGCGGGCCGGCTGCGCGGCGGCGCGCTGGTCGCGACGGTGATGTCGAACCTGGGGCTTGAGCGGTTCCTGACGGGGCGCGGGCTGCGGCTGGAACGCACCGCCGTCGGCGACCGCTATGTGGTCGAGCGGATGCGCGGCGCGGGCTATAACCTTGGCGGCGAGCAGTCGGGCCATATCGTGATGACCGATTACGCCACCACCGGCGACGGTCTGATCGCGGGGTTGCAGGTGCTGGCGGCGCTGGCCGACAGCGGCTGCGTCGCCAGCGAGTTGCTGCGCCAGTTCACCCCGGTGCCGCAGATGCTCAAGAACGTGCGCTATGCCGCCGGCGCCGACCCGCTGTCGGCTGACGCCGTGCGGGCCGAGATCGCCTCGGCCGAGGCGCGGCTGGCGCAATCGGGCCGGGTGCTGATCCGCAAATCCGGCACCGAGCCGCTGATCCGGGTCATGGCCGAGGCCGAGGACGAGGCGGTGCTGCGCGAGGTCGTGGACGGCATCGTTGCGGCGGTGGAAAAGGCGGCGGCGTAAAGGCGGCGTAAAGGGGGCGCTGCCCCCGTCGCTGCGCGACTCCCCCGGGATATTTGGGACCGCCCGAACCCTGCGAGCTCAGGCGGTCGGGTCGTGGTCGTAGACCCAGGCGAAACGCTCGAACGCGGTGCTTGGGGCGAGGCGGTTCGCGAGCCGCAGCGCCGTGTGGGCGGCGAGGCGTTTCGGGCCGGACAGGTGGTAGTTGCGGGCGTTGGCGGTGGCGGCGGCCACGATGCGGGTGCAGCGGGGCTGGCGCAGCTGCTGATAGCGGGACAGGGCGCGGCCCTGGTCGGGGTCGGCGTCGAGACAGGCGGCGAGCGTCCAGGCGTCCTCGATCGCCATGCAGGCGCCCTGGGCGAGAAACGGCAGGGTGGGGTGGGCCGCATCGCCCAGGATCGCCATGCGCCCGTCCTGCCAGCGCGCGGCGACCTGATGGCGGAACAGCCCCCAGAGCCCGGTTTCGGCCACGCGGTCCAGCCAGCCGGGGACCGGGCCGCCAAAGCCGGCAAATTCGCGGCGCAGATTGGCGGGGTCGTCGGTCTGCGACCAGCGTTCCCCGGTCCAGTCGTCGCGTTCCAGCACCGCCACCAGATTGCGCTGTCCGAAACCCAGCGGGTAGCTGACCAGATGCCGGCCGTTGCCCATGAACACGCGCGTCAGCGGCTGCGGGTCGTCATCGGGAATGATTGCGCGCCACGCGCTCTGGCCGGTGAAGAACGGAGTCTCGGCCCCGTTCAGCGCCCTGCGCACAAGGCTGTGCAGCCCGTCGGCGCCGATCAGCAGCGGCGCTTGGGGCAGCGATTCGACCGACCTGTTCAGGTGGATATTGACGCCATGGGCGCGGGCGGCGGTTTCCAGCAGCTCGACCAGCCGGGCGCGGTGGATGGTGCGAAAGGGCGCATCGGGCCGCCAGCGGGCAAAGTCGAGATGCAGCACCAGCGCGCCGTGGTGGTCGCGCAACTCGACCCCGTGCGAGGGGTGTGAGGCCGCATGAAACGCCTCGGTCAGCCCCAGCGCGTCCAGCACCCGCCCGGCATTGGGGCTGATCTGGATGCCGGCGCCGACCTCGCGCCGCATGCCTGCGCGTTCCAGCACCGAGACCCGCGCCCCCCGCTGCGCCAGCGCCAGCGCCGCGGTCAGCCCGCCGATACCGCCGCCGATGATGGTGACGGCGCGGCCGGACAATGCGCCGGGGGCCGCGTTAGGGGATGCCGCAGCCGGGATCATCGCGGATTTGTCCTTGTTGCCAAGGGCTTGCCGTCAGTCGTCGCGGTGAACACGCTCGCGGCGTTCGTGTTTTTCCTGCGCCTCCAGCGTCATCGTGGCGATGGGGCGCGCGTCCAGCCGCTTGAGGCTGATCGGCTCGCCGGTCATTTCGCAATAGCCGAACTCGCCAGTGTCGATCCGGCGCAGCGCCGCGTCGATCTTGCTGACCAGCTTGCGCTGGCGGTCGCGCGTGCGCAGTTCGATGGCGCGGTCGGTTTCCTCGGATGCGCGGTCGGCGATGTCGGGGACGTTGCGGGCGCTGTCTTGCAGCCCCTCGAGCGTTTCGGCCGACTGGGCCAGCAGTTCCTGTTTCCACGCCAGCAGCTTGCGGCGGAAATATTCCAGCTGGCGATCGTTCATGAAGGGCTCGTCCTCGGCGGGACGGTATTCATCGGGAAGGAAAGTCTGGCGCTTCATGGTTCCTCCGGCGAGGTCCGGGACAGGTCGCTGCCCGGTCCGTTCGGCGTCCACTTAAAGGATGAGCAGGGGGAAGGAAATAGCCGCCGGCCCCGCGCATGGGGCAACTTGCCGTGCAAAGGGGCCGGGCCTGGTGTCGGCGTGACGCCAGACCCGCCCCGGCGTCCACCGCACAGGGATCCGCCGATGCCGCCTGGTTCGGCCGCAATCCGTGCCCCGTCGTGCGACCCGGTGACGGCGCCGGTTGCCGCGACCCGGTGACGGACCCGGAAAATGATGCCATGGTCTGGCAAAAGACCGGGTTCGGGGTCGGACATGGCGAAAGGGGGGCAGGCCGACGCCGGGAAACCGCAACACTCGCGCTGCGCGCAGCCCCACACCGGCCATGACCGCCGAGCCGAGCCCCCTGAGACGAGGCCATGATGGACGAGTTCGCCCGCTTTTTCCCCGATGGCGATATGCTGGACCCGCAGGCGGTGCGCGCGGCGGGACTGGCGGCGATGCCGCTGCCGGAACTTGCCTCCCATGACGAAATTCTTGCCCTTGGTGCGCTGGCCGGGCCCGGGCCGATGGTGCTGTGGAGCCATGAATTCAGCCGGCCCACGCAGGCGCATCCCGGCCTGACCCTGCCGCAGGCCGCCACGATGGCCGATGATCTCTGGGCCTATGATCTGTTGCTGGCCTTTCCGGGCGGGTTGCGGCTGTGGATGCCGGGCGGGCATGAATTCTTTGTGCTGTTCGGCCCCGCCGACCAGTTGGAGGCAGTGCGGCAGGCCCGCATCTTCGACTATCCCTATGCCGAATATCTCGATGCGCCGCATCATTCGCCGCGCGCGCGCGAGGTGCTGGCCGAGATCGGGAGGCGCTACAGCATTGCCTAGCTTGGCGGATTTCGGGGCCTCGACAGGGTCACCCGCGACGGTATCGGGCGGGTGCGGATCGGTTTTGACAATGATCTTTCACCCCGAGGATGTGACATTGACCCAAGACGCGCGGTGGCATGTGAGGGGAGGGTCGTGACTGGCCCGCAACCGCAAGGCGGCGGGCCGTTTCTGCCCGGAAAAGGACAATCATGGACGAATTTGCCCGCTTTTTCCCCGATGGCGATACGCTGGACCCGCAGGCGGTGCGTGCGGCGGGGCTGGCGGCGATGCCGCTGCCGGAACTTGCCATCCGTGATCAGATCATCGCCCTTGGCGCGCTGGCCGGGCCCGGGCCGATGATGCTGTGGAACTGGGTGCTCGGCTCGACGCCGCAGGTGCATCCCGGCCTGACGCCGCCACGGGCCGCCCGACTGGCCTTTGAATCGGGTATCTATGACCTGCTGCTGGCGTATCAGGGCGGGTTGCGGGTGTGGATGCCGGGCGGGCACGAGTTCTTTGTGCTGTTCGGCCCCGCCGACCAGTTGGAGGCAGTGCGGCAGGCCCGCATCTTTGACTATTCCTATGCCGAATATCTCGATGCGCCGCATCATTCGCCGCGCTCGCGCGAGGTGCTGGCCGAGATCGGAAGGCGCTACAGCATTGCCTAGCTTGGCGGATTTCGGGGCCTCGACAGGATTACCCGCGACGGTGGCGGGCAGGTGCGGATCGGTTTTGGCAATGATCTTTCACCCCGAGGATGTGACATTGACCCAAGACGCGCGGTGGCATGTGAGGGGAGGGTCGTGACTGGCCCGCAACCGCAAGGCGGCGGGCCGTTTCTGCCCGGAAAAGGACAATCATGGACGAATTTGCCCGCTTTTTCCCCGATGGCGATACGCTGGACCCGCAGGCGGTGCGTGCGGCGGGGCTGGTGGCGATGCCGCTGCCCGAGTCGGTCTTTGGTGGTGATATCCTCGACCTTGGCGCGCTGGCCAAGCCCGGGTCGGTGGTGCTGTGGAGCCATGAATTCAGCCGGGCGACGCAGGTGCATCCCGGCCTGACCCTGCCGCAGGCCGCCACATTGGTTGACGAGCTATGTGCCTATGATCTGCTGCTGGCCTTTCCGGGCGGCTTGCGGTTGTGGATGCCGGGCGGGCATGAATTCTTTGTGCTGTTCGGCCCCGCCGACCAGCTGGAGGCAGTGCGGCAGGCCCGCATCTTTGACTATCCCTATGCCGAATATCTCGATGCGCCGCATCATTCGCCGCGCTCGCGCGAGGTGCTGGCCGAGATTGGGAGGCGCTACAGCATTGCCTAGCCTGCGGGATTTCGGGGCGTCGACAGGATCACCCGCGACGAATTCGGGCGGGGGCGATGCGATCACCCGCGACGAATCCAGCTTTCACCCCAAGGATGTGATCCTTATCGAGGGCGAGCTGTGGCACGAGGGGCCGGCCTGGCCGGGCACGGTGCAGGATTTCAAGGCCGAAGGCGATGCGCAGCGGCTGGGCATCGAATGGCTTCGGCTCGGCGAGGCCGGGCATGGCTGGACGGCGCTGCTGCTGCGTGGCGGGCCGGTCGCGGTCGCTGAAAAGGTCAGTGACCTTCGGGCTGCTGGCTGTCGCGGTCCCGTGGCAGCGCCAGACGTTTGAACCCGGCGCGCCAGTGCCTATCTTGGGCGTCATGGCCGAGCTGAGCGTTTCCGTCCTGCCCCGCATCGACGCGGTTGATGCCGCCCTGTGGGATGCCTGCGGGGCGGGCGGCGATCCGTTCACAAGCCACCGTTTCCTGTCGGCGCTGGAGGTCTCGGGGTCGGTGGGCGAGGGGACGGGCTGGCATCCCTCGCATCTGGTGGCGCGGGCGGCCGGGCAGGTGGTGGGGGTGGCGCCGGCCTATCTGAAAACCCACAGCCAGGGCGAGTATATCTTTGACCACGGCTGGGCCGAGGCGTGGCACCGCGCCGGCGGGCAGTATTACCCCAAGCTGCAATGCGCCGTGCCCTTTACCCCCGTGACCGGCCCGCGGCTGATCGCCCGCGACAGCCGGGTGCAGGGGGCGCTGCTGGCGGCGATGGCGCAGGTGGCGGGGCAGGCGGGGCTGTCCTCGGTCCATGTGACCTTTTGCACGGAGGGGGAACGGGCTTTCGGCGAATCGCAGGGCTGGCTGGGGCGGACCAGCACGCAATACCACTGGCTGAACGCGGGTTACGCCAGCTACGATGATTTTCTGGCCGCGCTGTCCAGCCGCAAGCGCAAGGCGCTGCGCAAGGAACGCGAACGCGCCAATGCGTTCGGCGGCCGGATCCTGTCCCTGACCGGCGACGACCTGCGCCCGGAACACTGGGACGCGATGTGGGCGTTCTATCAGGACACCGGCGGGCGCAAATGGGGCCGGCCCTATCTGACGCGGGCGTTCTTTGACCTGCTGCACCAGACCATGCGCGACGATTGCCTGCTGGTGCTGGCGGAACGCGACGGCCGCCCGGTCGCCGGCGCGCTGAACCTGATCGGGCAGGACGCGCTGTTCGGCCGCTATTGGGGCTGTATCGAGGATCACCCTTGCCTGCATTTCGAGCTGTGCTATCACCGCGCCATCGACTTTGCGATCGCGCAGGGGCTGTCGCGGGTCGAGGCCGGGGCGCAGGGCGAACACAAACTTGCCCGCGGCTATATGCCGGCTGAAACGCACTCGCTGCACTGGATCGCCGATCCGGGGTTCCGCCGCGCGGTCGAGGATTACCTGCGCCGCGAAATCCGGCTGGTCGGCGACGACATCGCGGAAACCGCGGAATTCGGCCCGTTCCGGCGCGGCTGACCCGTGGGCCGGTAAAATCCAAGGTAAAAACCGGGGCGCGGGTCATCCTCTGTTAATCCGAAAGAGGGCAGTATCGGTCCTGATTTCCGGGGGTGATGGGGCTTATGGTCGGTTTCCAGCATGTGGCAACAATAACGCAGGGCTATGTCGAAAACCTGTCCGACCTGACCTTGGGGCAGGTGGGCACGCAGGTCGTGCTGGTCGGCGTGACCTATGGGGGCGGGGGGCTGTCGATCTGGGGCGTGGACGGGGCAGATGCCGCGCTGCGCTGGCTGGGCGATCATGAATATCACCAGCAGCTGACCCATCTGGCCGATCCGCAGGCGGTGCTGATCGACCGGCCGGGCGGGGTGTCGCTGCTGGCGACGGGGCTGCGGCAGGGGGCGGAACATGCGTATTTCCTGACGGAAACCGGGCGCGGCGGCGCGGATTCGGGGCTTGCCGGTGCGGGACTGCCGGCGAACCTGCTGAATGCCGGCAGCTTTACCACCGCCAGCGGGTTGTCGCTGGTCCATGGCACGACCCACGGGCAGGCGGGCGTGACCTTGTGGCACCAGCAGCCGAACGGGCAGTTGCTGCGCGGCGACAGCACCACAATCCCCGCCGGCCTGCCGCCGGGCGCGCAGATCGATTCGGTGCTGGCCTTGCGGGTCGGCGGGCTGGACTTGCTGATCAGCGCCTCGACGCGGGGGAATTTCATCGCCTCGCACCGGGTCCGGCCCGATGGCTCGCTTGAGCCTGCGGAGTTTTTCAGCGCCGACAACGGCACCGGCTTCAACGGGCCGCGCGACATCGCGGCGGTCGAGGTCGCGGGCCGGCATTTTCTGGTGGTCAGCTCGGCGCAAAGCTCGTCGCTGACCACGGTGCGGGTGATGCCCGACGGCGCGCTGATCCCGGTCGATCACGTCATCGACGAACTGACCACGCGGTTCCAGAACGCCACGGTGATGGAGGCCGTGACCATCGACGGCCGCGCTTATATCGTGGCCGGCGGGACCGACGACGGGCTGAGCCTGTTTACCCTGTCGCCCGACGGGCGGCTGATCCACCTTGATACCATCGCGGACCAGCTGGACACCACGCTGATGGACGTCTCGGCCCTGGCGGTGCGCGAGGTGGGCGGCAAGATCGCGGTGTTCGCGGCCTCGCAGGTGGAACAGGGCGTCAGCCAGTTCATCATCGACCCCGGCGTCATCGGCCGGACCGTGCAGGTCGGCGCGGGGGCGCATGACGGCACCGCCGGCAACGACCTGATTCAGGGCGGCAACGGCACCACGCGCATCAACGGCGGCGACGGCGACGACATCCTGATCGCCGGCAACCGTACCGTCTGGCTGTATGGCGGGAACGGAGCGGATACCTTCGTCCCGCTGCCCATCGCCGGAAAGGTGCAGATCGGCGATTATGAACCCGGCATCGACCGTATCGACCTGTCGATGCTGGGGATGATCCGTTCGGTCCAGCAGCTGCGCTTTCAGCCGCTGCCGGACGGTATCAGTATTCGTTTCGGCGAAACCATCATCGATGTCCACACCCGCGACGGCCAGCCGCTGGACGCCAGCCATTTTGACAACTCGCTGTTCCCGATCACCCATTACCAGCCGCCCGACGTGCGCTCGACCATCCACGGCACGGCGATCGGCGACGTGCTGACCGCCTCGCGCGGGGGATCGACGATCTACGGCTACGGGGGCGACGACACCATCTTTGGCAGCGATCTGGACGATTTCCTGCATGGCGGAGAGGGGGCGGACAGTATCCTCGGGGGCGATGGCGATGACACGATCTGGGGCGCGGGCAGCAACGATCTGCTGTATGGCGGGGCGGGTGACGACCTGATCATGGGCGGGGCGGGCAACGACACGATCTGGGGCGGCGACGGCGACGACCTGATCGCGGGCGAGACCGGCAACGACATGATCTATGGCGGCGAGGGCAACGACCGCATCAACGGCGGCGCCGGCGACGACTATATCGACGGCGGGCCGGGCAACGACCGCCTGTTCGGCATGGCCGGCAACGACACCATGGTAGGGGGGCCGGGCGACGACCTGCTGCTGGACCTGAACGGCGACAACGTCTTTATCGACCTTGAAGGCAACAACATGATGTTCGGGGGCGCGGGCAACGACCGCTTCTACGCGGGCGACGGGCACGACACCATCCGCGGCGGCGCGGGCAACGACTGGATTGAGGCCGGCGGCGGCAACGACAATATCCTGGGCGGCCCCGGCAACGACACGATTTACGGCGGTGCCGGCGACGACCTGATCCTGGGCGGGCCGGGGCGCGACGTGATCTATGGTGGCCCCGGCAACGATCTGATCTTTGGCGGCGAGGATGAGGATCTGCTGTATGGCGACGACGGCGACGATTTCATCTATGGCGAGGGCGGCAACGACACGATTTACGGCGGCGCCGGCAATGACACGCTGCGCGGCAACGGCGGTGACGACCTGATCTATGGCGGCACGGGCAACGACCGGCTGTTCGGGGGGATCGGCAACGACACGCTTTACGGGGATGAAGGCAACGACCTGCTCATGGGCGAGGGCGGCAACGACGTGCTTTATGGCGGCGACGGCGATGATACCCTGGACGGCGGCTGGGACGACGACCTGCTTTACGGGGGTGCCGGCAACGACTGGCTGATCGGCGGCCACGGCAATGACACGCTGCACGGCGGGCCCGGCGCCGACACGCTGACCGGCGGGATCGGGGCGGATGTGTTCATCTTTGACGACGCCGGCGATTCGCGCCCGGGGGCCGAGGACCGCATCACCGATTTCATCCCCGGCCAGGATCGGATGCAGTTCACCGGGCTGGGGCTGCATCTGATCGGCGATCAGTCGTTTTCGGGCGCCGCGGGCGAGCTGCGCTGGTTCTTTCACGGCGGTCGCACCATCGTCGAGGCCGATCTGAACGGCGATGGTATCGCCGACATGGCGATCCTGCTGAACAACGCGCCGATCCTGTCCGAAGGGGATTTCATTCTGTAGCCGCTATTTACCTTGTGGTGCGCATTGCCTAGCGTCGCGGCAGAAACAGGGATTCCTTTCCGCATGAGACCGCAGCGCATGGACCGAGACTTCGTCACCACCGCCCGCACCCTGTCCGAGGCCCTGCCCTATATGCAGCGCTATGCCGGTGCGGTCGTCGTCGTGAAATTCGGCGGAAACGCCATGGGCGACGACGACGCCATGTCCGAATTCGCCCGCGACATCGTGTTGATGAAACAGGTCGGCATCCATCCGGTTGTTGTTCATGGCGGCGGGCCGATGATCAACGAACTGCTTGGCCGGCTGGGCATCGAAAGCCATTTCGTCCGCGGCAAGCGCGTCACCACCAAGGAAACCGTCCAGGTGGTCGAGATGGTGCTGGCCGGGCTGGTGAACAAGCGCATCGTCCAGGCCATCAACGACGCCGGAGGCCGCGCCATCGGGATTTCCGGCAAGGACGACGACCTGATGGTGTGCGAAGCCGACGACCCCGAGCTGGGCTTTGTCGGCCGCCCGGTGGAAATGAACGTCCAGATCATCCGCGATCTCTATACCGCCGGGCTGATCCCGGTGATCGCCCCGGTCGCGACCGGCATGGCGGATAACGAAACCTTCAACGTCAACGGCGATACCGCTGCGGGGGCCATCGCCGGCGCGTTGCAGGCCGACCGGCTGCTGCTTTTGACCGATGTGGCGGGGGTCAAGGACGGCTCGGGGCAGGTGTTGACGCAGATCCACCCGGACCAGGTGCGCGCGATGATCGCGGACGGGACCATCGCCGGCGGGATGATCCCCAAGACCGAAACCGCGCTGGAGGCGCTGGCCCAGGGGGTGCGCGCCGTGGTGATTCTGGATGGGCGGGTGCCCCATGCCGCGCTGCTTGAGCTTTTCACCGAACAGGGGGCCGGCAGCCTGATCCGCTCGACCGAGCCGCGGATCAAGCCGCACGGGCTGCGCCAGGGCGGAAGCGAACTTTGACGCCTGTCTTTCGCAGAGCCGCTTGCGGGCGCGATGATCGGGTGGCAGTCTAATTCATTGCCGCAACTACGCAAAGGGACGGATCAGGATGACACCACCCGGACATTGCCGCCTGATCCTGACCCGCCACGCCAAGTCGGATTGGGACGATCCTTCGGTTTCCGACCATGACCGCCCGCTGAACGCACGCGGCCGGCGTTCGGCGCGGGCGTTGGGCGACTGGCTGGCCGGCCGCGGCTATGACCCCGAAGAGGTGCTGTGCTCGTCCTCTCGCCGCACGGCCGAGACCTGGGACTGCGCGGCCGAGGCGGTGTTCGAGACGCTGCCGGTCCTGCGGATCGAGCCTGCCCTGTATCACGCCGATCCTGAAACGATGCTGCGGGTCTTGCGCACGGCGACGGCGCCCACGGTGATGATGATCGGCCACAACCCCGGCATTGCCGCCTTTGCCGCCATGCTGCCGTCGCGGGTGCCGATGGATCCGCAGTTCCGCAGCTATCCGACGGCGGCGACGCTCGTGCTGGATTTCCAGACTGCCAACTGGGCCGAGGTCGGCCCCGGGCTTGGCAGCGTCAGGGATTTCGTGCGGCTGGACGGATGATGCGGCCTGCGCGCCGGTCGCGCCGCTTGTGACCGTGCGACCGCAATGCAGGGGAAATCGGGGCTGATGACACGGGTTTGAGTTGATCTGCACCGCGTCCGGGCTATCTGCTGACAGCAGATCTTCGAGCAATTGCGCCGCAAGAGCCGGAAGGGCCAAGGCAGAAAGGAAAAATCCATGTCCGCGAACCCCTCGTCCGCCTTCAGCCGGCGCCGCTTTCTTGCAGCATCGGCCGCGCTGGGTGCGGCGGGATTGGCCGGCCCCGTTGCCGCTCAGGGCGTCGATCCCTGGACGGGCCAGATGCTGCGGCGAATCCTGCCGGTCGCGCCGGGGGCCGCGCCGGATGCGGGCGTGGTCCAGGTCGATGCGACACAAGACAACCGCCGCAACGTGTCCAGCTTTCGGATGCACGACTGGCGCCCCTATTTCACCACGCTGAAGAACGGCGCGATCCTGGTCGACCTGACCTCTCGGGCGCTCAGCTTCTGGTCCGAGGACGGCAGCGATTTCCGCCTGTTCCCGACGTCGGTCCCGGTCAGCCCCGACCTGACCCGCACCGGCCGGACCGAGATCATCCGAAAGGTCGAGGGCCCCAGCTGGGCGCCGACCCCCGAGATGAAAAAGCGCAACCCCGAATGGCCCGATTTCGTGCCGCCCGGGCCGGACAATCCCATGGGCACGCACGCCCTGTGGTTGAGCTGGCAGTATTACCGCATCCACGGCACGCATGATACGCGCAAGATCGGCCGGAAATCCTCGAACGGCTGTATCGGGCTGTATAACGAACATATCGTGCAGCTTTATAACTTGACCAAAGTGGGGACGCAGGTGCTGATCATGTAGGCGGTTCGGGCGGCGCGTCGTCCGGGCGGGCGCCTGGATGCGGCAGCACGGCCGCGCCGGGCAGGTGTTCGATCAATACTGCCGAGCGGTCGTCGGCCTTGTCGCCGCTGGCAAAGCTTGACACTGACCAGGACATCGATTCCAGCAGCGCATGGCCCGACAGCGGCGCATTCAGTTGCAAAATCGCCCGCAGCCCCTCGGACCCCAGCATGTCCCCCCTTGGGCCCACCGCCTCGGTGATGCCGTCCGATACGATCAGCATCCGGTCGCCGGGGTCCAGCGCGATCTCAAGCTCGTCATAGCGGGCGTCTGCGACCACCCCCACGGGCAATCCGCCATGGCCGACCTGTTCGACGCGGCCATCCGCACGCTGGATCACCGGGTGGGGATGGCCCGCCTGCACCAGACGCACCTGCCCGCGCGCCAGATCCAGCCGGGCATAGACCATCGTCAGATAGGCGTCCGTCTGCGGGCCATCCAGCATCATGTCGTTCAGCGCCGTCACCAGCCCCGAAACCGAGGCCCGCAGGTCATGGGCCATCGTTTCGATCTGCGCGGACAATCGCGCCGTCAGCAGTGCCGCCGCAACGCCCTGTCCCGACACATCAACCGCGTGAATTCCGACGGTATCGTCTGCAAGCCGATGAAATCCGACGAAATCCCCGCCAATCATCCCGGCCGGGCGCATCAGCAGCGTAATCCTGAACGGACCGAAACGCTGCTGGTGTTCACGCAGCATCGCTTGCTGGAACCGCCGGGCCGCGCGAAGGTCGGCATTCATCTGTTCCTGCGTCTGGCTCAGCCGTTCCAGCGCGGTTTGCAGTTCGTGATTCGCGGCGGCAAGGTTGTCTTGCATATCCAGAACCCGCTCGGCCGCGGCGATTCGCGCCAGAAGCTCTGCCCCCGCGACGGGCCGGACCACCAGCTCATCGGCGCCGGCTTGCAGGGCACCGGCAACGTCCACGCGGCGCCTGTCGGGGCTGAGCAGGATGAAATACCCATAGCCTTGCCGCCGCAATGCCCGGTGCGCCCGGCACAGATCCAGCCCCGACAGCCGTTCGAGCGTGAAATCAGCCAGGATCAGGTCGGGTTCCCGTTCGCGGCAAATTTCCAGCGCGACGGTTCCATCGGCGACCTCAAGCACCAGATACCCTGCCTGCGTCAGCTCGCGCGACAGCGCCCGGCGCCGCTTGTGATCGCCGTCGGCCAGCAGCACCAGCCGCCGGCGCGAATCGCGGCCGGAGTTGCGCAAAGTGACGGAAGTGGCCCGATTCGGCAGTCTCATGCGCCGACATTAGCGTGCGATCCTGAACAGCCGGTTAACGCGGCTGTTTATATTTTATCAACGATTACATGGCTATCCATGGGTAAGGATAGGAGTCGCGCCATGATTCGCATGCATTGCGGGGTTGGTCCACGGGGTGGGATCAGATCAGGAATTCCGACAGAACCGGATCGCCGGTGATGTCGCGCCAGTCGAATCCCGCCGCTGCCAGCCGTTCGGACAGCGCCTCAAGATTGGCAGGGCTGCTGGTCTCGATCCCGATCAGCACCGAACCAAAGTTGCGCGCCGATTTCTTGAGATATTCGAACCGCGCCACGTCGTCCTCGGGGCCCAGCAGGTTCAGGAACTCGCGCAACGCCCCCGGCCGCTGCGGCAGGCGCAGGATGAAGTATTTCTTGAGCCCGGCCCAACGCTGCGCCCGCTCGCGCACCTCGGGCAGCCGCTCAAAGTCGAAATTCCCGCCCGAGCAGATGCACACGACCCGCTTGCCCTCAAGCCCGCCCTCGGCGTCCAGGTCGCGCAGCGCATCGACGGCCAGCGCGCCCGCCGGCTCAAGCACGATGCCTTCGATGTTGAGCAACTCGATCATGGTCGCACAGACCCGGTCCTCGGGGGCGACAATGACGTCGCTGGGCGAAAAACGTGACAATTGTTCGAAAGGGAGATCGCCGATTCGGGCCACTGCGGCGCCGTCCACAAAGTTGTCGACAGCCGGCAGCTTGACGGGATGCCCGGCCCCAAGCGCCTCGCGCAGGCTGGCGCCGCCGCGGGGTTCGACGAACACAAACCGCGTCTCGGGATACGACGCCCGCAGCAGCGAGGTCACCCCGGCCGCCAGCCCGCCGCCGCCCACCGGCAGCACGATGATGTCGGGGATACCCTCGATCTGCTCAAGAATCTCGGCGGCGACCGTCGCCTGGCCCTCGATCACATGAGCATTGTCGAACGGCGACAGAAAGGTTGCGCCATGCGCCGCAGTGAAATCTTGCGCGGCCTTGAGGGTCTGGTCGAAATAATCCCCGGTCAGCACGATCTCGACCGCGCCGCCGCCGAACACCCTCGTCTTGTCGATCTTTTGCCGCGGGGTCGTCACGGGCATGAAAATGGTGCCCTCGGCCCCGAAATGGCGGCAGGCAAAGGCCACGCCCTGCGCGTGATTCCCTGCGCTGGCGCAGACGAAATGCGCCCCCGGGGCCGCCCCCGCCCGGCGCATCGCGTTGAAGGCGCCGCGCAGCTTGTAGCTGCGCACCGGCGTCAGATCCTCGCGTTTCAGAAAGATTTCGGCCCCGTAACGGGCGGAAAGAAAGTCGTTGCGTTGCAGCGGCGTCGGCTCGAACAGCGCGCGCAGCGCTGCACTGGCCTGTTGGACAGGGGTGTTCGGTTCGCTCATGTGGCAGGAATAGGGCCGCCTGTCCCGGATTGCCAGCGCCGCGACACGCTTGGCTTCCCCTTGCCGGACCCTGAAAAACCCCATATCCGCAGGGAAAATCTGGACTGAAAGGGCCCGCTGATGACCGAAGCGCCGAAAAAAGTGGTTCTTGCCTATTCGGGTGGGCTGGATACCTCGATCATCCTGAAGTGGTTGCAGACCGAATACGGCTGCGAGGTGATCACCTTTACCGCCGATCTGGGCCAGGGCGAAGAGCTGGAGCCCGCGCGCGCCAAGGCCGAAATGCTGGGGATCCCGGCCGAGAACATCCATATCGAGGATCTGCGCGAAGAATTCGTGCGCGACTATGTGTTCCCGATGTTCCGCGCCAATGCGCTGTATGAGGGGCAGTATCTGCTGGGCACCTCGATCGCGCGGCCGCTGATTTCCAAGCGGCTGGTGGAGCTGGCGCAGGCGCATGGCGCCGATGCCGTGGCCCACGGCGCGACCGGCAAGGGCAACGACCAGGTCCGGTTCGAGCTGTCGGCCTATGCGCTGGACCCCTCGATCAAGGTGATCGCGCCCTGGCGGGAATGGGATCTGACCTCGCGCACGCGGCTGATCGAATTTGCCGAGCAGAACCAGATTCCGATCGCCAAGGACAAGCGCGGCGAGGCTCCGTTCAGCGTTGACGCGAACCTGCTGCACACCTCGTCCGAGGGCAAGGCGCTGGAAAATCCCGCCGAGGAAGCGCCCGAATACGTCTATCAGCGCACCGTGAATCCCGAGGATGCGCCCGACACCCCCGAACATATCGAGGTCAGCTTTGAGCGCGGCGATGCCGTCGCGATCAACGGCCAGCCGATGTCGCCGGCCACGATCCTGACCGCGCTGAACGAATACGGCCGCAAGCACGGCATCGGGCGGCTGGATTTCGTGGAAAACCGCTTTGTCGGCATGAAGTCGCGCGGCATCTACGAAACCCCCGGCGGCACAATCCTGCTCGAGGCGCATCGCGGCATCGAGCAGATCACCCTCGATTCCGGCTCGGGGCATCTCAAGGACAGCCTGATGCCGCGCTATGCCGAGCTGATCTACAACGGCTTCTGGTTCAGCCCGGAACGCGAGATGTTGCAGGCGCTGATCGACAAGTCGCAGGAATATGTCTCGGGCACGGTGCGGCTCAAGCTCTACAAGGGTTCGGTCAGCTGCGTCGGGCGCTGGTCCGAGATGAGCCTGTATTCCGAGGCGCATGTGACCTTCGAGGACGACGCCGGCGCTTACGACCAGAAGGACGCGGCCGGGTTCATCCGCCTGAATGCGCTGCGGCTGAAGCTGATCGGCAACCGCAACGCCCGCGTAAAGTAAACCAACGCGGCGCGGCCCGACCCTGCGCCGGGCCCGCGCCGATATATTCCGCCCCGGCCCGAGGGTCGGGCCGGGCACGACCCGCCGCGCCCGCTGCCGTCGGCGCCGCCGAAGCTGCGGAACGACTTGCAGGGGGGCGTGGTTTCGCTTATCTGTCCCTGACCTCAAGGCGGCGGGTTGGCGGAGAGGTTACGCAGCGGATTGCAAATCCGTGAAGACCGGTTCGATTCCGGTACCCGCCTCCAAGCCTTTTCAGGCAGTTAGATGAAACTTCCCCTTTGGCTGTTCGCATGATGTAGCCATCTTGTAGCCACGCTGGTTAAAAACTACGCGGCGTCATGAGGGTTGGTTCGGGTCGCCCGAGTGCCTGCTTCCTGTGGCCAAGGCGCGGCAGGGTGCAAGCGCCCTTGAAACTCGGCAAGGTTTTCGTATATACAATAACCTATGATCGTGTGGGATGAACCGAAGCGCCAGAGCAACCTTGCCAAGCACGGCTTGGATTTTGCCGATCTGGATGAAGCGTTCTTTCTGGCCGCGCTTGTCGTCCCCGCGAAGAACGGGCGGCACATGGCGATTGGACGGCTGGCAGATGGAACCGTCGCAGTCGTGTTCGCCCTGCTTGGAACCGAAGGTGTATCGGTCATTTCGATGCGCCCGGCCAGCCAGAAGGAAAGGGGTCTGTTATGAGCAAGAAACACCCGACCGAAGAACAGATTCAACGGATGATCGCCAGCGACCCGGACGCGCCCGAAGCCACCGACGAACAACTTGCGCAGGCACGTCCCTTCACCGAAGCATTCCCCGCCCTCGCAGACGCGATGCGGCGGAATATGGGCGGGCGTCCCCGTGCGAAGAATCCGAAGGTGGCCGTCTCGCTGCGGCTCGATCCTGACGTTCTGGAACGCTTTAAGGCGACCGGGCCGGGCTGGCAGTCGCGCATGAACGCGGCGCTGCGAGAAGCGAAGATTTAAGCCGCAGCGCGCTTCGAGGGACTGCCCGACCGCCTGCCGCTGCGGGCATAGGGGTCCAGAACCTCCAGCTTCCCGGCCCGGTGGCGTTCGCGGATAAGATGCCCGTCCAGGCCAGCCAGCGCCGCGACCATCAGCATATCCGGGCCACGGTCAAACCAAGCCGCTGCGGCCCGCTGCGCAGGTCCGGGCTTTCCCTGTAGATCGAGGAGCATGGTGGACAACACGGCCAGCCAAAGGTCACGGCAAGCGCGGGCGTCTATATGATCGAGACGGGGCGGCGCGCTCAATGAATCCTTCCATGCCCGATCCGGTGACGGGCTGCGGCTGCGCGAATACCGTCCCAGCGCGCCGGGTCTGCGGCATAGGCGCGCTTGGCGAAGGCGGTGATTGCCGGGTCGATGCGCAGGCCGCAGGCGGTTGCAATCATGGTTCTCAAGGCTGAATCAGGATTGCCGTAAAACGGTTTCATCACGGTCATGCAGGACGGCAGCTTGCCATCGCGCATTAGGTAAACTTCCGCAATCGCAGCCGTGACCGTGTAAAGGTCGCGCGGCCCGACATGCAGGACGAACGCCACGCCACGCTTCCGGGGATGCTGTTCGCGAGTGATAAACGCAGGGCCGACCTGCCATTCATCGGCTGCGATGAAATCCACCCTCGGAATGCCGTGCCACTCATCATCAAGAATCGCACGACCTGTGGCAATGGAATTGCACGTCTCAACAGTTCGCGCTTCTAGGTCGATCAAGGCTTTTAGTGGCATAAACACAAACCGGCTGACAATCATTTCGCAACCCCTTCCCGTAGCCTCTCGAATAACTGGCGAAGTTCCATCTGCTTTCTGCCGGATTCAATTTCGACGCGATAGGCGTCCTGCATGACCGTTAACAGGTCATTCTTGGAATCTATTTTCAAGGGTTCCCGAGGCAAACCCGGTAGCGGATAGCAATCGTTCACCAGGTCATGGTATTTCCGCTCGGGCGATGCGGTTCTAATATAATTCTCACAGAGGGCGCGCACCTTCGGTGACAGGCCAGCAAGTCTGTCCCCATTCTTCGGCATAATTTCTCTGACGCGCTGTGTAATTTTCGAAACATACCGAATCTTGCGCGCCAGTGTCAAAGCGACGTTCCCTTGAGCAGCCGGGTCAATTCGTCCAGCCGCTCTTCGAGTTGTGCTATCCGTTCGATTCCGGCCAACCGAGAAACAGCCAAGGCCACGTCCTTCGCCTCATCCACGGTTAGGGCACCATCCTGCAAATCCTGTCCGATTGCCTCGGGCGTGACGCCCGATAATTCAACAAATCGGGCGCTTTTTCCTACGATCCGTTCCAGCACCCAACGGGCTGCATCGCCATCCCCGGCAGCGATTCGATTTCTTAGAACCGCAACCGCATCATCCTTCATTGAAACGATTTCTTGCAATGTGGCTTGTGAAAATTTTGTTCTTGCGCCGCGAGGTTTCCCGGGATTTCCCGGCTGAAATCGGCCCGTCTTCGGGTTATTGTAAGCCACCGAATCTGTTAGGTTATTTTCGGCTTTATCGTTCATCTTCATACTACCTCCACGGTCCACCCGTGGCGCCTTGCCCATGCAACCACGCTTGCAGTGTCATAGAGACGGGCTTTCGGTTTTGGAAATCCTTTCTCATTGGACAACCACACGCGATATTGCGGGCTATAACCAAACGCAGCACGGATTTCCTTCATCGTGAGATATGGTTTCGCAGACAGCACGGCGCGCATCGGTGTTTACCTTTCATCACGGTTAGGACGGGGCTGCAAAACCCCGTCCAGATTTTCGATCACACCGGCAGCCCGGCAATCTCCGTTGCGCTCTTGTTACTGACCAGCATCAAGGCTCGAACCAACGCCTGAAAATAATCTTCGGCCAGGTCCAGAAGATCGGATTCGACCTCCCATGCCCGGACTGCCTGTTCGGCGGTCTTGAATGCTGCGGCGTGGTCGGTGCCCGCGCCGGTCAAGTATTCTGTGGTCGAAGGAATGACATGCGAAGAATCGAGACCGGCAATTTTCACATGATTCAGGATCATGAATCGCGTCTCGACCTGATTCCACAGTTCATTCGACAATCCGCTGAAATCCTGTCCTGATTCAATCAGTGCCGAAAGCAGCAGCCAGTCGCCGTCGATAGCCAGTTTCAGCCGTTGCGGGGAATCATGACCGGCCCAGAACCGCCGCAGGTCGCTGCGCAGCGATGCGTTGACCTCTCGGTTGAAATCCAACGTCCGGGCTTTCCGCAGTTGGTGGTTGCTGCGGATTTCACGAACGCCTGCGATTGCAGCCAGCAGCGCGGGCCGGATTCGGGCCAGTTCCGTAGAAACCTCGCGTTCAAGAGCCGGGCCGGTATAGCCGTCCAGATTGCGCGCTGCCAAGCGTTCGAGCGAGGCCGCAACGATTCCGTCAAGCGGTTTGATGATCGGCCCGAATTTCGGATGCTGCGAAAGCGCCGTGCCTGCGAGAAACGATGCGCTGCGCGAACCAACGTTCACGGTGGCAACCGTCCCCCTGTCGATACTGGACAGGCGGAAATGAATTCGATCATCGGGGGCGGGCTGAATGTCTTCTGGCATGGGGCTTTCCTTTATCCGGGGGTTCAACTGCCTTTACGATACTCGCGCCCGACGCCGCCCTGCTAGGCGCTCCATACCGAAGAAAAGGGGTCAAAATCCGACCACATGGCTACGCCTTGGCTACAGGGGCCGCGCGGGAAGCCTCTCGCCCGAATCTATTCCATGTTTTTCACGCATATCTGAAAATTGGCGCAACGGATCATCTGTCCGCTGCGCGCTAAATCACGACAACGAACCGACTGAAAACCTCGCAAAAGCGATGGGGGTCCGTGTGGGGTGCGCGACCAGCAAGCCGCCCGTCTTCACATCCCTGCGCGCCCTGTGCGGGCCGCTGGCGGCATCTCGGCTGTTCGGGTGCCTCGGGTGTCGGATGGCGCGGGTTGCCCGTCCCGCGCGCTGTGCGGGCCGTGTGGCGGCGCTGACCGGCTGGTGCTGATCGTCGGGACGGTGCCGGGATGCTTCGGACTGCCGGGCGGGACGTGTGCAGCCTTGGCGGGGTTCTCTGGTGGCGTCCGGGCGGATCGGGCTGCATCGGGTCGTGTTCGGCGCGGGTTGCCGTCCTTCCGCCTCGGGCAGTTCGTGGGGACGCTGGCCGGCTGGCGCCTCGGTTCTGGTCGTGCCGATCATCAGGACGGTGGAAATTTTCTAGAATTTTTCAACACGGATCGGTTCTGGTTTTCTGGATTTTTTCACTACAATCAACGACTTAACAAACCAGAAAAATCCAGAAAACCAGAACCTAGTTTTGAAAATAAAAAACGGGCCAGCGTGGCCCGTCCTTTCGTCGAAATTTTCAAGATTCTAGCCCATGTAACCCTGATCGGCTGCATAGTGCTGCATCGACCGCCGCTCACCGATGCGGAACAGTTCAGGCGCAATGCTGCCTTCTTGGAAGATTTTTGTCGGGTGCCGACCGACATAATGCGCCCCTAGTTCCTCGGTGATGATCTTGCGAAGCTGCTGCGAGGTTGTTTCCCGTTTCAGCTTGTCGCGAGCAAGGTTTCGGTTGATCCATCCACCCCGGAAGCCCGGTTCCTCGGCCTCTATCGCGTCCATGATCCGAGAGGCAATCGGCCCCAGGCTCACGCTCACAGCCTCGGCTTGGCTGGTCGTGTGGCGGCGCTGACCGGCTGGTGCTGATCGTCGGGACGGTGCCGGGATACTTCGGACTGCTCGGTTCCCGACATGGGGATGCTGGCCGGCTGGTCGGGCTGGTGCGGATCGTCGGGACTGATACCGGGGTGCCCCGGGGTGCCGGGCGGAACGTGTGCAGCCTTGGCGGGGTTCGTGCGTCCTGTGCGCGCTGTATGGGGACGCTGGCCGGCTGGTGCCTCGGTGCTGGTCGTGCCGATCATGGGGACGGTGGTAAATCTTGGAGTTTTGGACTGTGAAAATTTCCTGTCCTGCTTGTCCCGCTAGCCCCCCTTTCAGTGGGACAAGATAAATTACATAAATTCAGTGTGTTGCCCTAGTGTCCCACTATGTCCTACTAGAATCCATAAGAGTATAGAAACGCTATTGGCTAATAATATGTAATAAGAGGTAATAGCTTTTGCGTGGCTTCATAGGAGTCTACCAGACAGGGGTGGACAAGTAGGACAAATGGCGTCCAAACCATGAAAAATCCCGCCGAAGCGGGAAATTTTCTATTTTTTTCGATAAATCCACGGGCGTCCCAGTCCCGATGATCGCGCCTTGCGATAATTTTCCTTGCGCAAAATATCCACGATCCGTCTTGTGGTTCGGCTGTCCGACATGCTCGGGCTGGTTATCTGCAAGCCCTGTTCCATGATCGCTTGCATGGTCACTTCACCCCCGAACATTTCCAGCCGCGCCACGCAGTTCATGACGGCATCGTGCCACACGTCGCGCTCCTGTCGGTCATCCGTCTCGCCTTGAGCCAGGGCGATTTCGGCGTTGCCCTCAAGCCACCAGCGTTCCCCCGCCCGGTAGCGGGCGACCGCCTCCGCGAATAGCTGTTCGCGGTCCCGGCGCAGCCCGTCCAGGTCAATCTGCCCGCAGGCAATCGGCCAGAACCGCCGCGCCCCGGTCGGGTCTTTAAGGTAGGTGTCACTGTTCGTCGTGCCCGCGAACACCACCGTTCGCGGCTGTTCGACCACGTTGCGACCGTAGGCAGGTCGGTATTTATCTATTTTGGCAGCAATGAATCGCTTTACGTCCTCGACTTCGCTTTTACGAAGCGCCGCCAATTCCCCGACCTCGACCAACCACATTCCTTGCAGGTGTTGCATCGCGTCTTTGCCGTGAACATCGGGCATGGTATCAGAAAAGTATTCGTCACCAGCAAGGATATTCAGCGCCGTTGATTTTTTTGCGCCTTGCTCACCTTCGAGAATGGGCATTTCATCGCGCTTGCATCCGGGACCAATTGCACGGGCAACCATGCC
The DNA here is from genome assembly GCF_900108405.1 of Paracoccus alkenifer. Taxonomy (GTDB): domain Bacteria; phylum Pseudomonadota; class Alphaproteobacteria; order Rhodobacterales; family Rhodobacteraceae; genus Paracoccus; species Paracoccus alkenifer. Next base: position 98,506 of record NZ_FNXG01000004.1, on the reverse strand, counting down.
GATCAGAAATTTTGCACCGACTATTCGCGCGAATTCTGCGTTCTCCGCCTTGAAGTAATGCGTAAACAGTTCGTCAAGCCGCAAGAAGCCATCCCATTGCAGGCTGTTTAGATATTCGACAACAGGGTTGAATCGATTCCGGTCGGCATACATTCTCAAACCGCTTAGAACATGGTTCATCGCAATCGTCGCCATGCCTGGGCCTTGCTGCATATATGCTTGCAAGAAATCGTCATCTGCATCCGTCCAATTGCGCGGATACTTCCTTGCCGGTTCGATTTTCCACGGCAGCGGCGCGCGGGCAGCAATCTTACCTTTGAAATCATTCCATCCGATAGGCAGGTTGGAATATCGCATTACGCGATAAACTTCTGACGATATTTTCTTGCCGTGTGTGTTTCCCGCAGAGTGGTCCAGAAAGTCCGGGGCCGTCTCTATTTGCGGCACGCCAGCGCCCACCGGGATCGCGACAGCCGACATGCCGCTGAACGCTGCATAAGGGTCGAACCGCCGCAGTTCGGCTTCCAGATACGCGCGCGCATCAGTCGGGACCGCGCGCAAGATCGTCGGAATGCCCGTGCTGGTCCCTTGCTTCTCGGCATTGATCCACACGCCCCGGTTATCGTCCGGGTCGTTTCCGCGCTTGCTGGGGTTTTCGGTCCATTGGCGATTGAATCGGGCGCACCATGCGGCCAGCATCTGCCAGATTTCTTCGCGATAGCAGACCGACCAGCCAGCTTGCATGACCGCCCAATAAACCCGCGTCCATTCGTCCCGCCCCAGGTCGTTCGGGTCGATGGCATCCAGCGCCGCTTGCAGCCATTCCCGCGACGGCGCTTGCATTAGCGTCCCGAGGGGATGCCGGGTGCCGGGTGCCGCCTCCTGTAGCACCTGAACGCCCTGCAAGGCCGCTGCCAGCGCCTCGGGCGTGGTATCCTGCCCGCCCGTGACGGGTTCCCAGCGCACAAGGAACGGCGCGCCCTTCTGGTGCAGGAAGCCCGGCAGGCGCATGATGCGCGCGGGGTTGCTCACCGATGCGTCACCGCCATACTGAATCGCCAGCTTCTGCTGATGAACGCGAAAATGCGCCGGGTCCGCATGATGCGGAAAGCGGAAATAAAGATGATGCTTCCCCGGACTCGACCCCACCCATACCGCCGGGCGCATTTCTGAAATCATACGGCTTGCGGAATCGGTTGCGGTGTCAGGGTTGTCCAGGTCAGCGAAGTTGGCGCGAATGCGAATGACGTTGGAATCGGACGTGCCGCCGGTTCCGTCCAGTTCGTTCACGAAGAAAAAGACAGCATAGCCTTCGCAGTTGTGAAGCGAGATATTCCACCAATCCGCGTCGGTCGGGTTATGAAAGGTGAGAACGGTTTGCCAACCGTCAGGCACAGGGGTTTCGCCCTTCTGCCAGATCAAGCGAATCGAAACCGATGCGTCAGGGCCAAGCAACGCGGCAAGAAACTGCTTCGCGGTCGCAATATCAGGCGTGACGATTTGGCCGGTGGAAACCGGCAAGACATGCGTATTCATTTGGGGAATCCCCTGTTTCATCTGTTAGCGGGAAAGAGGCGTGAACCTCTTATTGATGCGGGGCGTTTGTGCCATCCGGTCACGTCGCGCAATCCTGCCATCGTCCGACTCGCAGGGAATACCTGTTGCAGTGGCGGGGTGGTGGGCAGCAGACCCCGAAGGGAAAGTCACGCCTGCCTCACCGATTCCGCTAACTGACGCACAGGTCCGGGACATAGTGCCCAATTCGGCACGGGCCGTCAATCGCCCGTAACGAGGCTTTCGTTCACATAGGCAATCAGGTCGGTTGCTCGATAGCGCACATGCCGCCCCATCTTCACATAAGGAATCTTCTTCTCGCACCAGCGGTCACGCTCAAGTTTCTGCGGGCTGCACCCGAGATATTCGGCGGCTTGCTCCGGCTTCAAAAGCGCGGGCAGGGGAATCATCTGTTGCATGGTTTCGTTTCCTTTCCGGTCGGGTATGGTTGATACATGCAACATAGGGCTTGTGCGGGATTGGCGGCTAGCCGCTCTGTGCCGAAGAAAAGGGGTCAAAATCCGGCCGCATGGCTACGCTGTGACTACATGGCAAAGCCCGAACCGCCGTAAAGTTATCCGGGCTGTTGATTTTTCTGTAATTTCTTAGAAATTATCGACGGATTATATATCCGTTGCGGCTTCTGCGCGCTGAATCGCGGCCTCGCGTTCCCGCACGACTTTCCGCTTGTGCCGACATGCTATCTTGCGCTTTCTCTTACGTCTGCACTCTCGCTCCTTCCATTCTTCATGCGCTTGCCGGATCGCCGCTTCACGCCCCGCCATCATCGAAAGGTAGTTTTCAACTGTGCGAGACGTGATACCAAATTTTGCTGCGATCATCGTTACGATTCCCACATATCCGGCCCATCTTTCGGCCCGTGCGCGATATTCAGCCGGATTGAACGCACTTGTATGCTTCGGTTTCCGCGCGTTCGGGCGACCTAGGCGGGATTTCAGATATTCAACAGTTTTGGCTATGTCGGGTTGCCGCCGTGCCGCTTTATGTTTGCGCACATGATAATACTGCACCACCGCAACAACCTGTGGATGTCCTGCCCCTATCGGTGGCCTTGCCGTTCCGCGCCGCAATTCGCCCGTGACCAGATCGGCCAGCAACACCCGTTCACCCGGCCCGACCTGCGAAGGCGCGCCGTGCCGGATGCGCTCGACTTCGGCGCGCAGCACGTCCGCTAGCGGTCCCCCCGTGGTCGCAGGGTCCGCACCCTTCCCCGCTCGCCACGCCGCCCCTGCGCGCCGCACCGCATGGGCCAGGATCGATTCCCCGGCGGGCTGGCGCACCTTGCGCAGTTTCCCGGCCACAAGCTGCGCCAGCAATTCCAGCCCATCCGCATCAAGCGCCCTGTCGCTGTGCAGGATCAAGGCAAGGGGCGCGGCCTCTGTCTCGGGGTCAACTTTCGACACTGTGCGCAAGCCGGTTGCCGCCTGCCGAACCGCGTGAGCGAATGCAGTGTCGTAAGGCGCGCTCATGCTGCCCGTCCCCCCGCGCCTTCGGCTGCTTCGCGCAGCATGTAATCTTCGATCCTTTGCATGGGTTCGCGCAGGTCTTTAACCTCAACGGAAACGTAACCGGCTGTTGTATCAGCGATCTCGACGCTTTCGTTTTCCGCAGCCTCACCGTCCACGACGCGAATATGATTTAGCAAGCCTTTCAGCTTTATTTCTGAAATGTCCAAGCGCGCCACGACAGTTGCGAACGTCCGCCGCAGGTCGTGCGGGGTGGCATGAATGCCTGTCAAATCCCTGATGCGGTCATAACCGCCCCGCAGGTTCACAGGAACGCGCCCAGCTTCATCGCTGAAAACCACGTCCGAAACGGAAGCCGCTTTGCGATTTTGCATCATCGCGACCAGCCATTCGCCCATCGGCAACATATGGTCGCTGCGGTTCTTCGTGTCGCGGAAGGTGACCTTCCGGCTTTCAAAGTCCACATCGGCCCATGTCAACGGCGCATAGCCATCTATGGCGCTGCCCATGACCTCGGACACCCGCGCCCCGGTCAGCAGCAGGAACAGCAACGCATCCCGATAGACGCTGCCAAACTCGCGCCCGTCAAGGCCGGTTTTGACTGCTTCCACCCATTCAGGGATTCGCCCGTCCGATATGTTGCGGGTTTTTCGCCGTGGCGTGGTCGGGACAAGGTTGCCAACATGCCCGATGACCTTAGGTCGAATGATAGGCGTGTCGTCATCACTGGATTTATTCACATGGTTCATGGCTGCGCGCAGATACCGCATTGCCAGTTCCGCCTGCGCACTATGGCCGGTCGCCGCCTTGCCTGCCTTGACGCGCGCAGCATCGGCACCGGCCACAATCTCCCTATACCGTTGCCGCACCATGTCCCCGGTGATTTCCGTAACGGGCTTGTCCAGCCAATCCTTGAACCGTTCCGAAGCGGCATGAATATCGCGGATCGTGCGGGGCTTCTTGGGTCGCCCCTTGCCTGCACCCTTCTGCTTGTCTGCGTCGGCGTATCGCTTGAAAGCATCCCGCAGGGTGATCATGGCTTCGGCCTGCCGCGCCGCTTCGGCGGCTGCTTTGCGCGCCTCTGCAACGGGATCGATTCCATTAGTGAAATCACTATCAAGATCGCTGGCCTTCCTCATCGCAACCTTGAGAAACCGGGCGTCAATCTCGCTTGGTAGCTTGCAGACCGTGACCCGGCGCTTCGTCCCGGCAACCCGCTTTTCAAAGATGAAGGATCGGGCGCTTGGCGTCATCCTGATACCGAAGCCACTCCTTTCCTTGAACCAGTAAATTTTCTGCCCGCTCTCCGGGTGCGGCAGATCGTCAATAGCCCCCTTGGTGTATGGCACCTTCATCGCATCCCCCAACTTGTAGCCACCTTGTAGCCGCGCTGGTTAAAACATGTGGCCAGTCACTACGGATTGTTAGGGGTTCAATGCCATGAATACAAGATATTTTATTGGCTACAGTGTTTAGATAGGAGTTCTGATGGATCGTCAACAGCGGATTGCAAATCCGCGAAGACCGGTTCGATTCCGGTACCCGCCTCCATATTCCGGCTGAAAAACCGCCGGATCCGGCAGCCCGTTTCGTATCAGCTTTCCTTTTGCGAGGGCCTCGGTTCGATTGCGATCCGGTCCGCGCCGTCATTGTCGGCTTTGCCGGTGCGGTCGGGGCGGCGGTGCGTGTCAGGGGTCTCGCGCGCCGTCGTTGTGGTCGGTGGCGTGGCCAGTCAGCCGGGGTGCGGTCGGCCCGTCGCAGAGCAGGGTCGTAAAGTTCCGCCGGCATGGTTTTTTGACGCCTGTGCATGTCCGGTCCCTGTGTCGCGCGAACGAAAAGACCCCGGGTGGTATCCGCCCGGGGTTCTGGTGTTGTCGGCAAAGGGTTCAGCGGCCGCGCAGCTGGCCCAGCAGGATCGAGGTGGCGTAGCCGTCGGGCGGCGTGCCGATCGAGCGTTGAAAGGCCGAGATCGCCTCCATCGTGCCGGTGCCGATCTTGCCGTCGATCTCGTCGCGGTAAAAGCCGCGGGCGGCCAGCAGGCGCTGGATCTCGACGCGCTCGGCCTGGGTCAGCGGCCGGTCGGAACGCGGCCAGCCGGCCTTGACGCCGGGGCGTCCTGCGATGGCTTCGGCCAGATAGCTGACCCCCAGCGCATAGCTGTCGGCGTTGTTGTAGCGCAGGATCGCGCGGAAGTTGTCGAGGATCAGGAACGACGGGCCGTTCGCCCCGGCCGGCCGGATGATCGAGCCGGTGCCCGCCGGCAGCGAGCCGCCGTTGATCGGGCGCACGCCCATTGCCGCCAGCTTTGCGGTGCTGGTCCGCGTGCCCTTGCCCACGGCGGTAAAGCCGGCGGGCAGCACGACCTCGGTCCCCCAGGGCTGGCCGCGCACCCAGCCGTTGCGGGCCAGATAGGCGGCGGTCGAGGCCAGCGAATCGGTGGGGTCGTCCGACCAGATGTCACGCCGCCCGTCGCCGGTGAAATCCACCGCATAGGACAGATACGAGGTCGGCATGAACTGCGTGTGGCCCATCGCCCCGGCCCAGGAACCCAGCATGTGCTGCGGGTCGGTGTCGCCGGCCTGAATGATCTTCATCGCCGCGATCAGCTGGTTCTGGAACATCTCGGACCGGCGGCCGTCATAGGCCAGCGTGGCCAGCGACGGGATGATCTGCATCCGCCCGCGGTTGGCGCCAAAGTTGGATTCCATTCCCCAGACCGCCAGCACGACTTCGCTGGGCACGCCATAGCGGGCCTCGATCGCGGCCAGGGTGCGGCCGTGGCGCGCGGCCATCTGCCGCCCGGTGCTGATGCGCTCGGGCGATACGGCGCTGTCGAGATACAGCCAGATCGGGCGCGAGAATTCCGATTGCTTCCGGTCGAGGCGGATCACCTCGGGGTTGTAGCGGGCAATCCGCATCGAGCGGTCGTAGGTCGCGGCCGAAACTCCGGCCGAGATCGCGCGCGGGCGGAAATCCTGCACCCAGCGCTGGAAACTGGCCGCGGTTCCCGCGTCGGCGGCCGGGATGGGCGCGGGGGTGACGGACGATCCGCCGCCGCTGCCGATGCCGATGGCCGGCCCCATGCCGATCCCCATCCCGCAAGAGCCCAGGATGGTGACCGCGGCTGCGGACAGGGCGAGCCTGCCGATGGAAGATCTCATGTCACTGCCTCGTTCTTTGTCGTTTTCGTTGGGTGGAGTCTATCCGTGGGCGCCCGAAACTGGCAACCCGTTCGCAGGGCAGGCCGGCCGATCCTTGCGCAGCGTGCGAGGGGAAGGGGCGCTGAAAAGAGGGGGCGCTGCCCCCGTCCCTTGCGGGACTCCCCCGGGATATTTATGCACAGAAGAAAGGGCGGCGCGGGTCAGCTGTCGGGGAACAGCGGTTCGATCTGCGCGACGATGACGCTGTTTTCGGTCAGGGCGCGGTCCATCAGGGCGCGTTCCTCGGGTGGGATCTCGCCCTCTTGCGCCAGCCGGTCGGCGAGCGTGCCGTAGCCCTGCACTTCGAGCGGGGCGAGTTCGGCCTGTTTGAGGATTGCGACGGTTTCGCGGACGGCCTCGTCCTGGTCCACGCCGGCGGCGTAGCAGACCAGTGCCGCGCCGGTCGCGCCGTCGGGCAGGCCGTCATCCGGTTTGCGGCCGACCTCGACCAGCAGCGTATAGACCTGTTGTGCCATCGCCGTCCCCCCTGTCACGTTTCGCCGCCGGGATGGGGCAAAGCCCGCGGCTTGGCAAGGCTTGGCGGCAAAGGCCGCGGGGCATCATCCGCCGGGCGGGGGGCAGGTGGTTGCTGTCCAGCCCTGATCCCGGTGGCAGTCCGGGCAGGGCAGGTCCGGGCGCGCGGACCGGCCCGCCCGTCGTGCGCCGCAGTTCGTGCAGCATATTTCGGCTTTGGCGCCGGGCTGCGGCGCGGCCGGTGTTTCCACCTCAAGCGGGGGCACGATCGCAAGGCCCGGGATCGCTTGCGCACGCCGGAATACCGACAGGCCGCCGCTTGCTTCCAGATAGGCGGATTCGATCTCGCCCAGATTCGAGATGCCCCGCATCCGCAGCATCGACTTGATTTCCAGCGGGCTGAGGTCGCGCTGGGCCAGTGCCTCGCACAGGATGCGGCTGTCCGAGACCACCGTGATGGTGCGCCCGTCGATCAGTCGCTTGGCGACGTCCGAACGCTCGATCAGCGTGTCGAGCAGCTTGTTCAGCCCCACGATCAGCGTGATGACCAGCATCGCGTGAAACAGCGGCACCTCGGGGTAAAACGTCGCATCGCCCACCGCGGAACCCAGCGCGATGACCAGCAGCAGGTCCACCATCGACAGCTGCGCCACCGAGCGCCCGCCGATCCAGCGGATCAGCGTCAGCGTGTAGCCGTAGACCAGCGCCGTGCGAAAGATGATCTCGGCGTAAAACAGCGCGGGATGATCGCCCAGGAACATCCGTTGCAGGTCAAAGGCGACGATCGGGTCGGCCATGGCGTCATCTCGGACAAATACGGGCAGATGTCCGGGCGACATTGGGGCAGGGCGCGGGCGCCGGCAAGCAGGGTTGCGTGGGCGGGGGGCTAGCTGTCGGCCAGATGCCCTCGGAATGCGGCGAAGATCGCGTCATAGACCTCGCGCTTGAAGGGGACGATGCGGTCGCGGATCTCGGCCGCGGTCATCCACGCCCATGCGTCGAATTCAGGGTGGTCGGTGGTGATGTCGATCTGCGCGTCCGAGCCGTTGAAGCGGACCAGGAACCATTTCTGCACCTGACCGCCGTAGCGCCCGCCCCAGATCCGGCCCAGCAGTTCCGGCGGCAGGTCATAGCGCAGCCAGCCGGGCGCCTCGGCCACGATCTCGCACAGCTCGGGGGGGATGCCGGTTTCCTCGTGCAGTTCGCGCAGGGCGGCGGCGCGGGGATCTTCGCCCGCGTCCAGGCCGCCTTGCGGCATCTGCCAGGCGTCCGAGGGGTTGTCGATGCGGTGGCCGGCAAAGACCCTGCCCTCGGCGTTGATCAGCACCACCCCGGCGCAGGGGCGATAGGGCAGGCCGCCGGGGCCGGGGGGCAGGTCGTGGGGCGAGGCGCTGTTCATCGGCGGCTTATTCCTTGGCGGGGGTGTCGTCGCCGGGGCGGTCCACCGGGCGGTTGCCGTTGTCGGTCGTGCCTTCGCGCGCATCGTTTGTCGTGCCGTCGCGGGCGTCCTCGCTGGTCGCGTCCTTGCCGGTGGCGGCGGGGGTTGCGGCTGCGGCCAGGTCGCGGCTGGAGAAATCCACCGCCGCCAGCCCCTTGAGGATGTCGACCGCATAGGCCAACTGGTAATCCTCTTGCCGCAGCTCGGCGGTCTGTTCGGCCTGCCGCGCCTCTTCCTCGATCTGGCGGCGTTCCTCGTCGCTGATGGAATCGTTGTTCAGCGCGCCCCGCAGGTCGCTTTCCGAGGTCGAGAATCTGGACGCGCTGCGGGGGGATTTCTGTTCGTCGTCCTCGGCCGGGCGGGCGGGCGGCTGCTGCACGATGATGTCGGGGTTGATCCCCAGCGACTGGATCGAGCGCCCCGAGGGCGTGTAATACCGCGCCGTGGTCAGCCGGATGGCGCTGTCCGAGGTCACCGGCATCACCGTCTGGACCGAGCCCTTGCCAAAGGATTTGGTGCCCACCACGATTGCGCGGCGGTGGTCCTGCAAGGCGCCGGTCACGATTTCCGAGGCGCTGGCCGAGCCGCCGTTGATCAGCACCACCATCGGCTTGCCCTGCGCCAGATCGCCCGGCTCGGCGTTCCAGCGCCCGCTTTCCTCGGGCTTGCGGCCGCGGGTGGACACGATCTCGCCCTTGTCGAGGAAAGCGTCGCTGACCCGGACCGCCTGATCCAGCAGCCCGCCGGGGTTGTTGCGCAGGTCCAGCACGAAACCGGTCACCGCGTCGATGCCGCCGGCTTCTTCGACCGCCTTGTCCAGTTCGGATTTCAGCGTGTCATAGGTTTCGTCGTTGAAGGTGGCGACGCGCAGCACCACGGCGTGGCCCTCGATCCTTGTGCGCACCACGGTCAGCTTGATGGTTTCGCGGGTCATCTTGACGTCGAAAGGCTCGGTCTCGCCCTCGCGCAGGATGGTGACGGTGACTTCGGACCCGACCGGGCCGCGCATCTTGTCCACCGCCTCGTCCAGCGACAGCCCCATCACCGATTCGCCGTTCACATGCGAGATGAAGTCGCCCGGCTGGATCCCGGCCGCGTCCGCGGGGGTGCCGTCCATGGGCGAGATCACCTTGACCAGCCCGTCTTCCTGCCCGACCTCGATCCCCAGCCCGCCAAAGCTGCCGCGGGTCTGGGTCTGCATGTCCTGATAGTCATTGGCCGACAGGAACGAGGAATGCGGGTCGAGCGAGGTCAGCATCCCGTTGATCGCGGCCTCGATCAGGGTCTTGGCGTCCACGTCCTCGACGTAATCCTGCCGCACCCGCTCGAACACGTTGCCGAACAGGTCGAGCTGTTCGTAGATCGAGGCGTTCCGTTCGGATTCCTGCGCGATCAGCGGCGCGGCCAGCTGGGTCGTCACCAGAATGCCGGCCAGCGCCCCGCCGATCCCGGCCATCAGATATTGCTTCATTCCGTCGTCCTGACCTGCTCTGCCTGTGCCCCGCCGTCCGGCGTATCCCCGCCGTGGCTCATGACCGGATTCATCACGAACCAGTCGGCGGGGTCCAGTGTTTCCTTGCCCTTGCGCAGCTCGATATACAGTTTCTGCGCGTTTTCCGGGCTGTTTCCGCCGGCTGCGGCCTCGACAAAGGCGGCGCCGAATTCGGCCGCGGGGCCTTCCTGACCGCCCATCAGCCCCATGGGTTCCCCGGCGATCAGCACATCGCCGGTCTCTCCGAACAGCTCGGCCAGACCGGCGGCGACCAGCAGATAGCCCCGCGACGGCTCGACGATCATCACATTGCCGTAATCAAGCAGCGGGCCGCGGTAGCGGATGGTCGCGGGCCAGGGCGTCGTGACCAGCGCGCCCGGCTGGGTGGCGATGGTCAGCCCCGGGCGGCGGATGCCGTTTTCGCCCTCGTCGTTATAGCCGTGCAGCACGCGGCCCAGTGCCGGCAGCGGCAGGCTGCCCTGTGCGGCCTCGAAATCGGCCATGGGCGCGCCGATGTCCTTTTCCATCGCCACGATCCCGTCGGCGAACCCGTCCAGCGTATCGGCCGAGGCCAGCAGCGCGGTCAGTTCCTTGGGATCTTCGCCAAAGCGCACCGGCATGGACGAGCGGTCGGTGACGGCCGAGGCCAGCAGCTGCCGCGCCTCTTGCACGTCGGCCAGCCCCCGCGCCAGCGAATCGGCGGCGGCCTGTTCGATGCGGCGCACGGTGGCGATTTCATCAAGCGAGGCGCCCAGCCGGTCGGCCTCGGCCTGTAGCGCCGGGGCGACGGCGGACAGGATCATCCCCGATTGCGCGGTGCTGGTGGCGCCGGCCGGGTGCAGCAGCAGCAGGGTTTCGGGCGATTGCTGCATCGCCACCATCACGCCGACGATGCGGGCAAGGTCTTCGCGCTGCGCTTCGAAATCCTCGCGCAGCTGCGATTCGCGCAGGGCGGCGCGGCGCAGGCTGTCGCGCAGCGCGGCCTGCCCCTGCTCATAGGCGCGGATGACCTCGGTCAGGGCGATCACCTGGTCGTCGGCGGTCAGCGCCTGGTCCAGCTGGCCGATCGCCTCGCGCAGCGATTGCGCGGCGGCGGCGGCGGCGCGGCCGGCGGCCTCGGCGGGGGTTTCTGCCTCGGCAATGTCGGGTTCGTCGCCGGTGATGGTGGTGACGGCGCCCAGCCCGTTTTCCGACACCAGCGTCTGCGCCAGTCCCGCGCCGGGCGGCGCAAGCCAGCCGGCAGCAAAAGCCGTCAGCGCGACGGCGGCAAGAGGGGACGGCGGGCGGATCACGGGACCAGCAGGCTGCGGCCGGTCATCTGGGGCGGCTGGTCCAGCCCCATCAGCGCCAGCACCGTCGGCGCCACATCGGCCAGCCGCCCGCCGGCGCGCAGGGACGCCCCCGCGGGCCCACCCCGGACGATCACCGGCACCGGGTTGGTAGTGTGGGCGGTGTGCGGCCCGCCGGTGGCGGGATCCACCATGGTTTCGCAGTTGCCGTGATCGGCGATGATCACCGCCGCGCCGCCCGCGCGATCCAGCGCCGCCAGCATCGCGCCAAGGCCGCGGTCCACCGCCTCGCAGGCGCGCACCGCGGCGGGCAGGCTGCCGGTGTGGCCCACCATGTCGGGGTTGGCATAATTCACCACAATCAGGTCGTAGCCCTCGCCGATGGCCTGCACCAGCCGGTCGGTCACCTCGGCCGCCGCCATTTCCGGCGCCAGATCATAGGTCGCGACCTTGGGGCTTGAGGGCATGAAACGGTCCTCGCCCACCTCGGGGGCCTCTTTCCCGCCGTTGAGGAAGAAGGTGACATGAGGGTATTTCTCGGTCTCGGCCAGCCGGAACTGCCGCAGCCCCTTGGCGGCGACCCAGGCGCCCAGCGTGTTCGGCACCTGCCGCTTGGGATAGGCGGCGGTCATGTATTCGTCGTGCCGGGCGGAATAATCCACCATCCCCAGCACCGCCGCCCATTCCGGCCGCAGGCCCACGTCGAATGCGTCGAAACCCGGCTGTGCCACGGCGGCCATGATCTCGCGCGCGCGGTCGGCGCGGAAATTGAGGCAGAAGAACCCGTCCCCGTCCGCCGCGCCCCCATAGCCCGGCAACACGGTGGGCTGGATGAACTCGTCGGTCTCGCCCCGCGCATAGGCGGCGGTGACGGCATGGGGGGCATCCTCGGCCGCCAGCCCGTGCCCGCGCACGATGGCGTCATAGGCGCGCTGCACCCTTTCCCAGCGGTTGTCGCGATCCATGGCGAAATAGCGCCCGCAGACGCTGCCGATGGTCACGCCCTCGGGCAGGTTGCCGGCCAGTTCCGTCACGAACCCCAGCGCCGATTGCGGCGGCACGTCGCGGCCGTCGGTGATGGCGTGCAAAACCACCTTTACCCCCTGCTGCGCCACCGCCCGGCAGGCGGCAACCACATGGGCGATGTGGCCGTGAACCCCGCCGTCCGACACCACGCCCATCAGATGCGCCGTGCCCCCGGATGCCCGCAGCCGCGCGATCAGATCGCCGATGCCGGGGTTCTGGAAAAAACTGCCGTCCTCGATCGCCAGATCGATCTGGCCAAGGTCCATCGCCACCACCCGGCCCGCGCCGATATTGGTGTGCCCGACCTCGGAATTGCCCATCTGCCCCGAGGGCAGCCCCACATCCGGCCCATAGGTGATCAGCGTCGCGTGCGGGCATTCCGCCAGCAGCCGGTCCATGTTCGGCGTCTGCGCCTGAGCGGGGGCGCTGAACTCGGGGCGGTCGGAAATCCCCCAGCCATCAAGGATGCAAAGGACAACGGGACGGGGAAAGCGCATGGATGGCCTCTCGCAGCGGATCGGTGCCGGGTTTCTACGGGGCCGGCCCCGCCTCGGCAAGGCGCGACCGCGTGAGCATGGCGCCACCCCGCGCCCGCTCTGTCTTTGGTGTGGAAATATCCCGGGGGGCGCCCGGCACGGGCGTGGGGGCAGCGCCCCCGGCTGCGGCCCTGCCGGTGCGTGACCTTGGCCCGACGATAGCGTAGAGCGGCGGTGACACCACGAACTGCGGGCTATCCCAATGCCGTCACCTTCTTTAACTGTGGAAATCAAGCTGATCGACCCCCGGCTGCGCGACTGGGGCCTGCCGGCCTATCAGACCCCGATGGCGGCGGCGCTGGACCTGTTCGCCTGTATCGACGCCGATCTGGTGCTGGACCCCGGCGCGCCGGCGCAGCTGATCCCCTCGGGGTTTGCGCTGCACATGGCGGATGCGCATCTGGCGGCGCTGGTGCTGCCGCGGTCGGGGCTGGGGCACCGCAAGGGGCTGGTGCTGGGCAATGCCGTCGGGTTGATCGACGCCGATTTTACCGACCAGCTGCTGATCAGCGCCTGGAACCGCAACCCTCCCGGCGGCCCCTCGATCACCATCCAGCCCGGAGAGCGTATCGCCCAGCTGATGTTCGTCCCCGTCCTGCGCCCGCAACTGACCGAGGTCACCGCGTTTTCCCGCCCCAGCGAGCGGCAGGGCGGCTTCGGCTCGACCGGGGGCTAGGGCGGTGGCGTGGGCGCTGGTGCTGGTCGGGGTGGCGCTGGTCGTGGGCTGGCGCTTTGGCGCGGGCGTGCTGGCCACGGTGCTGGCGGGGGTCTGGATCGCCGGCGTGGCCGGGCTGTGGCAACGCCATGCGGACGGGCGGGCGCTGCTGGCGTCGGACCTGTGGGTGCCCGCGGTGGGGGCCGCGGCGCTGGTGCTGGGCTATATGGCGCTGCTGCGCCGGTTGCGGCGGCGTTCCGCCCCCGTGGCGGGCGAGGGGCAGGGGCTGGTCGCCCCGCGCCCCGCGTCGGCGACCACTGCCCCGGACGGGTGGAAAGATGGCCGCTGCACGTTGCTGACCCAGCCCGAGTCCGAGGCCGCGCCCGCCACGGTCGCTGCCCCTGCAACCACTACCCCCGCCGACCCCCATTCCCCGCTGTCGGATGACGAGCTCGACCGCTACGCCCGCCACATCGTCCTGCGCGAACTTGGCGGGCGCGGGCAGCGGCGGCTGCGGCACTCGCGGGTGCTGGTCGTGGGCGCGGGGGCGCTTGGGTCGCCGGTGCTGCTGTATCTGGCCGCGGCCGGGGTGGGGCGGATTACCGTCGCGGACGATGACACCGTGGGGCTGTCCAACCTGCAACGGCAGGTGATCTTTGCCACCGCCGATCTTGGCCGCCCCAAGGTTCACGCCGCGGCCGAGGCGCTGGCCCGGCTAAACCCGCATGTCGGCGTGACGCCGCAGCCCCGCCGCATCCGCGACGACGACGCGGCGCTGGTCGGCGCGCATGATCTGGTGATCGACGGCACCGACAGCTTTGAATCGCGCCGCGCGATAAATGCGGCCTGCGTGGCGGCGGGGGTGCCGCTGCTGTCCGGTTCCATCGCGCAATGGGAAGGACAGGTCGCGCTGTATGATCCCGCCCGCGGCGGCCCCTGCCTGAACTGTCTGTTCCCGCAGCCGCCCGCGCCCGGGCTTGCGCTGTCCTGCGCCGAGGCCGGGGTGGTCGGGGCGCTGCCCGGCGTGATCGGCAGCACGCTCGCGCTAGAGGCGATCAAACAGCTTGCAGGCATCCCCGACAGCGGGCTGGGCGCGGGGATGCGCGGGCAGATGCTGATTCTCGACGGGCTGTGGGGAGAGACGCGCCGCATCGCCACCTCTGCCCGCCCCGGCTGCGAGATCTGCGGCGGCAAGGGCGCCTGAGCGCCCGCTAACCCTCGCAGCTGCCAGCGAAATTCCCTGATTTTCCCGATAGTGCAAATTTAATTGCTTTTACCCCCAATTTGCGCAAATCTTTTTGCATGGCAGGGTGGTGCGCCGCCCGCCGACAGGGAGGAAGTCATATGAAAAAGCTGTTCGCGCTGGCGGCTGCCGCTGGCCTTGCCATGGGCATCGGGGCTGTTCAGGCCAAGGATCTGGTCGTCGCCACCGACACCGCATTCGTGCCCTTCGAGTTCAAAGAGGGCGACAAATACGTCGGCTTCGACATCGACCTGTGGGACATCATCGCGCAGGACATCGGGGCGTCCTATGAGCTGCGCCCGATGGATTTCGCCGGCATCATCCCGGCGTTGCAGACCGGTCAGGTCGATGTGGCGCTGGCCGGCATCACCATCAACGACGAACGCCGCAAGGCCATCGACTTTTCCGACGGCTATTATGACAGCGGCCTGCTGCTGATGGTGCCCTCTGACAGCGACATCACCGGCATGGGTGATCTGGCGGGCAAGAAACTGTCGGTCAAGACCGGCACCTCGTCCTCGGACTATGCCGAGGAAAACTTCAAGGACACGGAACTGCGCAAGTTCCCCAACATCGACAACGCCTATCTTGAGGTCCGCACCGGCGGCGTCGATGCCGCCATGCACGACACTCCGAACGTGCTTTACTATATCGCCACCGCCGGAAACGGTCAGGTCAAGGCGGTGGGCGAGCCGGTGATGGCGCATGAATACGGCATCGCGTTTCCCAAGGGCAGCGAGCTGGTGGACAGCGTGAACGCGGCGCTGGCCAAGATGAAAGAGGACGGCCGCTACGACGCGATCTACGAAAAGTGGTTCGGCACCAAGCCGGCCAGCTGATCGCGCAGGGCGGGGGCGGCGCGCCCGCCCCCAAGGCCCGCCCTCAATGTTCGTCCTGTGCCGTCCTGAACGGAGGTTCCCTTGGAAATCGACTGGTCCGTCATTCCCGGCTTTCTGCCGCAGCTTGCCGCCGGCGCTCGCGTCACCATCCTGATCGCACTGGCGGGGCTGGTGGGCGGCACCATCCTTGGCCTGATCGCCGGGTTGATGCGCGCCTATGGCGGGCGTGTGCTGAACGCCATCGCATTCATCTATATCGAGCTGATCCGCGGCACCCCCATCGTGGTGCAGGTGATGTTCCTGTATTTCGCCATGCCGGTGCTGACCGGGCTGCGGGTGGACCCGATGACCGCGGCCATCCTGGCAATCGTGGTCAACGCGGGCGCCTATATCGCCGAAATCGTGCGCGGCGCGTTCCTGTCGATCCCGCGCGGCCTGACCGAGGCCGGGCTGGCCATGGGCCTGCCGCAGTGGAAGGTGCTGACCCATATCGTCGGGCCGCTGGCCTTTCGCCGCCTGATCCCGCCCTTGGGCAACCAGTTCATCGTCAGCCTGAAAGATACCTCGCTGTTCATCGTGATCGGGGTGGGCGAGCTGACCCGGACGGGGCAGGAAATCATGGCCTCGAACTTTCGCGCGGTGGAAATCTGGACAGCGGTCGCCGTGATCTACCTGATCCTGACCGGCACGCTGACCGCCATCCTTCGGCTGATCGAAAACCGCATGAGGATCCTGTGAGCATCATCGAGTTTCACCAGACCTCCAAGCACTTCGGCGATCTCAAGGTGCTGGATGAGGTCGATCTGTCGATCGAGCAGGGCGAAGTCGTGGTGCTGATCGGCCCCTCGGGGTCGGGCAAATCCACGCTCTTGCGCTGCATCAACGGGCTGGAACAGATCACCGGCGGCGATCTGATCGTGGACGGGATTTCCGTGCGCGAAGGGGGCCGCCAGCTGCGCCGGATCCGGCAAGAGGCCGGGATGGTGTTCCAGCAGTTCAACCTGTTCCCGCAGATGACCGCGTTGCAGAATGTGGCCTTTGGCCCGCGCAAGGTCCGCGGCCTTGGCCGGGCCGAGGCCGAGGCGCAGGCGCTGGAACTGCTGGACAAGGTCGGGCTGAAGGAACGCGCCCATCATGTGCCCTCGGCCCTGTCAGGCGGCCAGCAGCAGCGCGTGGCCATCGCCCGCGCGCTGGCGGTGCGGCCCAAGGTGATGCTGTTTGACGAACCGACCAGCGCGCTGGACCCGGAACTCAAGCAAGAGGTGCTGACCGTCATGCGCCAGCTTGCGCAAGAGGGCATGACCATGGTCGTGGTCACGCATGAGATGGGCTTTGCCCGGCAGGTCGGCACAAGGCTGATCTTTATGGAACACGGCAAGATCTCGGTCGATGGCAACCCGGTCGAGGTCATCACCAACCCGCCCAGCGACCGACTCAAGGATTTTCTGCAACATGTCGAATGAGTTGCCCGAACTGGGCTGGCACACCCTGTCCGGCCCCGCCCACGACATCGGGCTGGCGCTGGGACGCGCGGGGCGCGATGCGGTGCAGCGGCACCTGCCGGGGCATGCGCTGTGGCGGGAACTGGTCTCGGACCGCCATGCCGCGCGGGTGGCGCGGATGGCGCAGGCGACCCGCGCCCGTTTCCCCGCAATCTGGGCGGAAATCGAGGGGCTGGCTGCGGGGCTGGGCCTGCCGGTCGAACAGGTGTTCGCGTGGAACTGCCGGGGCGATCTGCTGGCCTCGGTCCCCGACGGCTGCACCACGGTGCTGGTCCCGGGCGACACCCCCACGCTGGCCCATAACGAGGACGGGCTGCCGTTCTTTCGCGGCGCCTGTTTCATAGCCAATGTCGCGCCGCAGGGTCAGCCGGGGTTTCGCAGCTTCTGCTATCCCGGCTCGATCCCCGGTCATACATTCGCCTTTACCGACGCCGGGCTGGTGCAGACGGTCAACAACATCCGCCTGACCGGGGTCGAGGCCGAGATTCCCCGCATGGTGCTGGGCCGGGCGGTGCTGGCGGCCGCAACGCTGGCCGAGGCGCTGGCGATCCTGCGCGATGCGCCCTCGGGCGGGTTCCATTTCGGGCTGATGCAGCGGGGCGATGGCCGCATCCTGTCGGTGGAATACGGCGGCGGCGAGTGTTCGGTGCAGGACGTCACCGCGCCCGCGCTGCACGCCAACCACGCGCTGCACCTGCCGCGCGGGCTGGCCGGTCAGATCGTGACCGATTCCTCGGGCGACCGGCAGGCATGGGGCGACCGGCTGGTGGCCGAGGGCCGCGCGCCGCTGGAGATCCTGCGCGACCGATCCGGCCCCGGCCTGCCGATCCGGCGCGACGAGCCGGATGACCCGGACGAAGAAAACACCCTTGGCACCGCCGTCTTTACCCTGACCGGCGCGGGCCTTGACTGGAGCATCCATGACCGCGCAGCCGGCCCCCCACGCTATAGCGGCACCGCCTGAAACACTGGCAGAGCTGCGCGCGCTGGCGCTGGCCGAGGCGCCGGGCGACGGGCTGGGCGTGCGGGCGCGGGCGACGCTGGCGCGGATCCTCGATCTGGGGGGCGATCCGGCGCTGCTGTCGATCACCCGGCTGGCGGAACGGCTGTCGGTCAGCCCCTCGACCCTGACCCGGCTGGCGCGCGCGCTGGGCTATCCGGGGTTTCCGGCGCTACAAAAGGTGCTGCTGTCGGCCTCGCTGCCCGGGACGGGGGCGTTCTATTCGCAGCGCGCCCGCGCCGCGCTGGAAGGGGGCGGCTCGCTGACCGCAGGGGCCGCGCGGCTGTGCCGGGAAAATCAGGACAACATCGGCCGCTTTGCCGATACGCTGGACGAGGCCGCGCTGGCCGCGGCGGTCGGGCTGATCGTGTCGGCGCCGCGCATCGCGGTGCATGGCATCCGCCAGTTCCACGCGGTGGCCTCGTTTCTGGTCTATGGCTTGCGGATGATCCGGGCGGATGTGTCGCTGCTGGACAACAGCGGGCTGGGCGTGGCCGAGGGGCTGGCGCTGCTGGGGCCGGACGGGCTGCTGATCTCGACCAGCTGCGCGCCCTATTCGGCGCAGGTGGTTGCGGTGGCGGCCGAGGCGCGGCGGATGGGGCTGGCGACGATTGCGCTGACCGACCGGGCGGCATCGCCGCTGGCCAAGGGCGCGCGGGCGGCGCTGCTGGTCCCGCACGAGACCAGCTTTCTGTCGAACAGCATCGGCGGCTTTATCGTGGCGGTGGAATGTCTGGTCAACGCCTGCGCCGCCGCCAGCCCCGACACCGCCCGCCATGCGCTGCACCAGCGCGACCTGATGATTGCGCGGCTGGGGATCGAGCAGCCCTGAGGCCCGGCGTTACGACCCCGACAGCCCCGCCGGCGCGCCGCAGAACCCGCCCACCGGCGCCGCACCCGACCCCAGCGCCAGCATCGCGGGCGCGTTGTAGGGGTTGGGGGGCGAGGCGCGCAGGTCCAGCGCCAGCATCGCAGCCAGCAGCGCGCAGGCGGCGAACATGATGTGACGGCGGGTCATCGCTTGCCCTCCATCCCGGCCCAGGGCCGCAGCCGCAATCCAAGCGCCGACCCGGCAAAGGCCGCCGCGAACCACACCCAGCCGTGCAGGCTGCCGGTGGCGATGCCGGAATACAGCGCGCCGACGTTGCAGCCGAATGCAAGCCGCGAGGAATAACCCAGCACCAGCCCCGACAGCGCCGCCGCCACCCAGCCCCGCAAGGGCAGGCGCGGGGCAGGCTGGTCCAGCGACCCGGCGCGGTGGCTGGCGATCCAGGCGGCGCCAAGGATCATCCCGATATTCGTCAACGAGGTATAATCGGTCAGGATGCTGCCCTTGAGCGTCGCGGCATTGATCGGCGCCGCCCAGAAACCGGAACCCGATAAATCCGCCCCCAGCGCCACCGCGCCCTTGGCCGCCCACAGCCCCAGCCCATAGACCACGCCCCAGGGCTGTCCCGCCACGACCAGATTGCCGATGGCCAGACCCGCCAGCAGCACCGCCGCCAGCAGGTGATGGCGCTGGATGCGCCGCGTGCCGGGCGCGGCCAGCGCCACCACCAGCACCGCCACCGCCGCCAGCGCCGCCAGCGTCAGCCCCAGCCCGGCGCCGCCCGACAGCACGATAGGCGGCAGCGCGCCCAATTCCGTCCACCAGTTCAGGTGGATACTGCCCAGCAGGCTGCCCACGCAGAACAGCGGCAGCGCCACCAGCGCCACGGCGTTGCCGGAACCCGCATTCACCAGCGTCCCCGAGCCGCAGCCCAGCACGATCTGCATTGCCGCGCCAAAGACAAAGGCGCCGCCGATCATCGCCCAGCCGATGCGGCCCTGCGCGCCGATCAACTCATCCGGATAGGTCGCCAGCAGCGGCAGCGCCACCGCCGCCACCAGCGCGATGGACAAAAGCTGCGCCAGGATGCCGCCGGGATCGCGGCGCTCGATCATCGCGCGCCACGGCCCGGCAAAGCCAAAGCGCAGCCCTTCGAGCACAAGGCCAAAGCCCAGCCCCAGCGCCAGCACCAGCCCGAAGCGGGCGCCCGCAAACAGCGCGGTTCCGGCCAGCCCGGCCACCAGCAGCAGGGTCAGCGGCAGGGCGCCCAGCCGGCGCCGCGCCTCGGTTGCAGGAATTGCGACGGTGCTGCTCATCTCAGCCTCCGAAGATCTGGCGGGTCAGGTTGCCCAGCAGCGTGGGGGTGTTCTGCATCGGCTGCCGCGCCTGCGACCATTCCACCATCGAGCCGGGGTAAAGCTTGACGTCCTCGATCCCGGCCAGCTCGGACAGCGCGAACCACTCGGTCGCGGCCCAGTGGCCGGTGTTGCAAAACGCCACGACCTCGCGCCCCGGCGCGGCGTCCAGCCCCAGCGCCTGCCGCAGCGGGCCTGCGTCCAGATCCGCCGCGATCACCGGGCCGCCGTTGGGAAAGAACCGCCCATGCGGCAGGTTGGCCGCGCCGGGCAGGGTGCCGGGCTTGACCGCCAGATCATGCTTGCTGCGCCCGGCAAAGAAATCCTCTGGGCGGCTGTCGACCAGCACCGCGTCGCGGCTGCCTGCGACCGTCGCCGCCACGGCATCGGCCGAGGCAAGCCAGCGGTCCGAAAAGCTCAGTTCCAGATCCGAGGCCAGCAGGTTGTTGGTGGTGGTCTCGACCGGGAAACCCGCGGCCGACCACGCCTGCGTGCCGCCGTTCAGGATCGCCAGATCGGTGAAGCCGGTGGATTTCAGCGTCCAGTAGACGCGGGCGGCGGCGCCGAAATCGGTGTCGCTGCGGCCCTCGGGGACGATCACGATGGGCTGGTCCTGTTCCAGCCCGAACTGCTCGAACGCCGCTTCCAGCTTGGCCACGTCGGGCACGGCGCCGGGGTTGTCCGAGGGGCCGCGAAACGTCGCGTAGGGGGTCCAGATCGCCCCGGGGACATGGCCGTCCTCATAGCCGGTGTCGCGGATGTCGATGATGATCGGCTGTTCCTGCGTCTGCGCGGCCAGCGCCGAAGGGGTCAGCAGCGGCCCCGCGCCCGCGACGCCTGCCGCGCCGCCCAGAACAACAACCGCCGCTGCGGCGAAAATGATGCGGGTCATCGGTGCCTCCTTGCCGTTTCCCGCGATCTAGGACCGCCCCGGCCCTGGGGCCAGAGCGGCGGGCGGCTGGGGCCGCGGCCCGTCCCGGCAGGTTTTCCGGCCCCCGCCCGGCGCTGCGGCCGCCATTCCGGGGATTGCTGCAAGGGGGGTGAAACCGTCCCGGCAAAATCCCGCGGTCGCGATGATATTTCTTATTTGAGGCAAAGCGCCCTGCGGCTGCGCGAGGGTGGCCTTGTAACCCTGCCCAAGCCGGACCAATCTCGGTGCGGGCGGGGATTCGGGGCATGATGCGGAATTTTGAACGCTACACGATCTTTGCGCTGATCCTGCTGGGCACGGTGCTGGCGCTGGTGGGGGCGGTGCTGTTCAGCCCGTGGTGGTGGCTGGCCGTCGCCCTGCTGCTGCCGCTGGCGGTTCTTGGCGTCCGCGACCTGATCCAGACCCGCCACGCCATCCTGCGCAACTATCCGGTGATCGGCCATATCCGCTTTCTGGCGGAAAATTTCCGCCCCGAGATCCGGCAATACATGTTCGAGGGCGATCAGGACGAATTGCCCTTCAGCCGGCAGGCCCGCGCGCTGGTCTATCAGCGCGCCAAGGGGGTCGAGGACAAGCGCCCCTTTGGCACCATCGAGAATGTCTATGGCTCGGGCTATTCCTGGCTGACCCATTCGGCCACGCCCGTCCATAACGCCGATTCCGATTTCCGCGTGACCATCGGCGGCAGCGCCTGCCGCCAGCCCTATAGCACCAGTCTTTACAACATCTCGGCCATGAGCTTCGGCGCGCTGTCGGGCAATGCCATCCTCGCGCTGAACCGGGGTGCGAAAAAGGCAGGATTTGCGCAGGACACCGGCGAAGGCGGGATCAGCCGCTATCACCGGCAGGGCGGCGGCGACCTGATCTTTCAGATCGCCTCGGGGTATTTCGGCTGCCGCAACCCGGACGGCAGCTTCTCGCGCGAACGCTTTGTGCAGCTGTCGGCCGATCCGCAGATCAAGATGATCGAGATCAAGCTGAGCCAGGGCGCCAAGCCCGGCCACGGGGGGATGCTGCCCGCGTCCAAGATCTCGGCCGAGATCGCCGAGGCGCGCGGCATCCCGATGGGCGAGGACTGTATCTCTCCGCCCGCGCACAGCACGTTTTCAACGCCCGTCGGGCTGATGGAGTTCGTGGGCGAGCTGCGCGAGCTGTCGCAGGGCAAGCCGGTCGGCTTCAAGCTGTGCATCGGGCATCGGCGCGAATTTCTAAGCATGATCAAGGCGATGCTGAAAACCGGCATCCTGCCGGATTTCATCGTGATCGACGGGGCCGAGGGCGGCACCGGCGCCGCCCCGGTCGAGTTCGCCAACCGCGTGGGGATGCCGATGCTCGAAGGGCTGACCTTTGTGCATAACGCGCTGCGCGGGGCGGGGCTGCGCCACGAGATCCATCTGGGCGCGGCGGGCAAGATCATCTCGGCCTATGACATTGCCCGCGCGCTGGCGCTGGGCGCGGACTGGTGCAATTCCGGCCGCGGCTTCATGTTCGCGATCGGCTGCATTCAGGCGCAGGCGTGCCACACCAACAAATGCCCGGTCGGCATCGCCACGCAAGACCCCGTGCGCCAGCGCGCGCTGGATGTGGGCGACAAAAGCGACCGGGTGGCGCGGTTCCACCGCAACACCATGCACGCGCTGGGCGAGATCGCGGGGGCGGCGGGGCTGACGGACCCCAGCGATTTCATGCCCTATCACTTCATGTTCCGGCAAAGCACCGGGTTCCGGGACGGCAACGAGGTCTATCCCTATCTGCCGCGCGGTTTCCTGCTGGCGGATGAAGAAATCCCGGGGCTTGAGGACTGGTATGACCGCTGGGAACGCGCCACGCCCGACAGCTTCGCGCCCCCCGAAATTCCGTTCGGCCCGTTCGCCTCGCGCCGCAGACGGGGGGTCTAGCCGCCGGCGCGGCTGCGGGCCGCGGCCTCGGCCGCGCGAAAGCCCGCGTCGATCAGCAGCGCCAGCGTCGCGATCACTGCGCCGCCCTGCACGACAAAGGCGGTGTTCGACGACAGCAGCCCGGCGATGATGACCTCGCCCAGCGTATGGGCGGCGACGGTGGAACCGATGGCCGCTGTGGACAGCGCGATCACCGCCGACAGCCGCACCCCCGACAGGATCACCGGCAGCGCCAGCGGCAGCTCGACCCGCCACAGGCGCTGTGCGGGGGTCATGCCCATGCCGCGCGCGGCCTCGACCACCTGCGGCGGCAGCGTGGTCAGACCGGCAAGGGTGTTTTCAAAGATCGGCAGCAGCCCGTATAGAAACAGCGCCAGCAGTGTCGGCCAGTCGCCGAACCCCAGCACCGGCACCGCCAGCGCCAGCACCGCCACAGGCGGAAGCGTCTGCCCGACCGCAGTCACCATTCGCGCCAGCGGCAGGAAATCGCGCCCCGAATCGCGGGTGACCAGCACCCCCAGCCCGACCGCGATCACCGCCGAGGCCGCAACCGCCCCCGCCACCAGCGCCAGATGCGAAACCGTCAGCGACCACAGGCTGGTCTGGGTATAGATCGCGGGCGCGCCGCGCCGGGTCAGCGGCTCCAGCAGCGGCGCGAAGCTGTCGGGCGAGATCAGGAACGCCGCCAGCAGCAGCGCCGCCGCGGCCAGTGCCACCCGGCCGGTCATCGCGGCACCGCGCCGGCCGCCGCGCGCCGCAGCGCCGCCAGCGTCACCACGCCGCCGCCCTTGACGGGCAGGGCGTCTCGCCCGCTCCACAGGCATTGCGCCAGCGCGTCGCGCAGCGAGGTGTCGGGCGTGATCGGCGGTCCCTCGGCGTGGCCGGGCTGCGCCAGATCTGCGACCTGCGACAGCGACAGCAGGTGGAACGGCCGCGCAGTTTCCCCCGCCAGCGCCTGCACCAGCGGTGACGCGGGCCGGGTCAGGATCTCGCGCGCAGGCGCGCATTGCAGCAGCCTGCCGTGGTCCATCACCGCGATGCGATGGGCCAGAAACATCGCCTCGGTCATGTCGTGGGTGACAAGCAGCAGCGTGGTGCCCAGCTCGCGCTGGATGCGGCGCAGGTCTTGCTGTGCCTGCGCCCGGATCACCGGGTCGAGCGCGCCAAAGGGTTCGTCCATCAGCAGCAGTTCCGGCCGGGCGGCGAGCGCCCGGGCGACCCCGACGCGCTGCTGCTGGCCGCCCGACAGCTCTTGCGGGCGGCGATTGCGGAACTCGGCCGGGGGCAGCTGGAACAGGTCCAGCAGCTCGTCCACCCGCGCCTCGATGCGGGCGCGGTCCCAGCCCAGCAGCCGGGGCACGGTGGCGATGTTCTGCGCCACGCTGCGATGCGGGAACAGCCCGTGCCCCTGAATCGCATAGCCGATCCGCCGCCGCAGCTGGTGGGGCGGCAGGGTGGCGGTGTCGGTGCCGCCGATGCGCACCCGGCCGGAACTCGGCTCGATCAGTCGGTTGATCATCCGCAACAACGTGGTCTTGCCCGACCCCGAGGTGCCGACCAGCGCCACGATCTCGCCCTGCTGGACGGTCAGCGACACGTCGTCGACGACGGCGCGGGGGCCATAGCGGCGGGTCAGATGCTCGATCTCGATCATGCGGGGGCGGTCCTTTCCAGCGGCGCGGGGCCGGCCTGCGCGGTCAGCAGCCCCAGTGCCACGCCGGCGACCAGCGCCAAGGCGATGGTCGGCAGCGCCCCCAGCAGCACCAGATCCATCGCGGTCTGGTTCAGCCCCTGAAACACGAATGCGCCAAAACCGCCGCCGCCGATCAGCCCGGCGATCACCGTCAGCCCGATGTTCTGCACCAGCACGATGCGCACCGCTGCCAGCACCACTGGCAGCGCCAGCGGCAGTTCCACCCGCCACAGGCGCTGCGCGCGGGTCATGCCCAGCCCGGCGGCGGCCTCGGCCACCGGCTGGGGGACCGAGGCCAGCCCCACCGCCATGTTCGACACCACCGGCAGCAGCGAATACAGAAACAGCGCCACCAGCGCCGGAAAGGCGCCGATGCCCGCGACACCCGCCGCCGCCGCGCCCGGCACATTCGCCGCGATCCAGCCAAACAGCGGGATCATGATGCCGAACATCGCCAGCGAGGGCACGGTCTGCACCGCGTTCAGCGCCCCCAGCACCGCGCCCCGCAGCCTCGGCGCCTGATGGACCAGCACCCCCAGCGGCAGGCCCAAAGCCAGCGCCAGCCCCAGCGAGCCAAAGGCCAGCAGCAGATGCCGCCCGGCCTCGCGCCAGAACACATCGTGCCGCGACTGGTATTCCCGCATTACCGAGATGTCGCCCAGCACGCCCGAGGACAGGATCGCCGCCCCCGCTAGCACCGTGCCCAGCAGCAAGCCCCAGCGCCACGCCAGCGGCGGTGCCAGCCGTGCCAGCGCATCGGCGGCGGCCAGCGCGAACGCCAGCAGCAGCAGCCAGAACCCCGCGGCGGGCGACACCCGCGCCAGTGGCGCATCGGGCGCGATCAGCGCCGCCCCCGCCCAGCCGAGCGCCAGCACCGACAGCAGCGCGCCCGGCCACGCCAGCGCCAGCCCTGCGCGTGCGGGCAGCCGGGCGGGCAGCAGCGCCAGCAGCGCGGCGGCCAGCAGCAAGGCCAGCGCCCAACCCGGCCACCCCAGCGCCGCGGGCAGCGACAGCGGCTCGCCCGGGACGATGCGGTTGGGGCGCAGCTGCACCAGCGGCAGCGCCAGCCCCGCCAGCCCGATCAGGGCGAACAGCGCCCCCTGCCGGCTGATCCGCGGGGCCGCTTTCACCGAAACGCCGTCACTCGATCAGCCCTTGCCGGGTCAGCCAGTCCTGCGCGACGGCGCCCGCCGGCTCGCCCCCGACCTGGATGCGGGCGTTGAGTTCCTGAAGGGTCTCAAGATCGAGCTGCCGAAAGATCGGGTCCAGCACCTCGGGGATCTGCGGATATTCCGCCAGCACCTCGGCGCGGACCAGCGGCGCGGGCTGGTAATAGGGCTGCACCGACTTGTCGTCCTCCATCACCACCAGCCCCGCCGGCTCGATGCCGCCGTCGGTGCCATAGACCATGGCCGCATTCACCCCGGAGGTCTGCTGCGCCGCCGCCGCGATGGTCGCGGCCGTGTCGCCGCCGGCCAGCTGCACCAGCTGCTCAGACGCCAGCGCGAAGCCATAGGCCGACTGGAACGCCGGCAGCGCCGCGGGCGAGGTCACGAATTCGGTCGAGGCCGCCAGCTTGACTGCGCCGCCCCCCGCCACATAGCGGCCGAAATCGGACATGCTGGCCAGCCCCTTGGCTAGGGCCAGGTCGCGGCGCAGCGCGATGGCCCAGGTGTTGTTGGCGGGCGCGGGCTCAAGCCAGATGATGCCCTGCGGCGCGTCCAGTTCCGCCGCGCGGGCGCGCGATTGCGCCGCGTCCTTCCAGACCGGGCTGTCGGCTTCGTTGTGGAAAAACGCGGCGTTGCCGGTGTATTCGGGGTAAAGGTCGATCTGACCCGAGGCGATGGCGTCGCGCACGATCGGCGTGCCCCCCAGTTGCAGGCGGTTTTCGACCGGCAGCCCGGCGTTCTGCAACGCCAGCAGGATGACGTTGCCAAGCAGCGCGCCCTCGGTGTCGATCTTGGACGACAGCACGATGTCGCGCGCCGCTGCGGGGGCGGCCAGCCCGGTCAGCACGGCCAGCGTGATTGCGGTGATCCTGCGCATGGGTAATCCTTTTGTCGGGTCCGGGTCAGTATGGGGCAGAGCGGGCGGCACGGAAACCTTGTCCGCGCGCCCGGCACGAATTTTCCCAACGCCCACGCCGCGTCCCGGTTCAGCTTAGCGTCACCTTGGAGACCAGATCGGCGGTGTTGCGGGCGTTGACCTTGCGCATGACGGCGGCGCGGTGGGCCTCGACCGTGCGGTGGGAAATGCCCAGCAGCTGCCCGATTTCCTTGCAGCTGCGCCCGTTCACGATGTGGTTGGCGATCTCGCGCTCGCGCTGCGTCAGGCGGTCCACCCGGCTGCGGGCGCCGGCGGATTCGACGAACACCCAGGAAATCAGCGCAAAGGGATCATGCGGGGTCAGGGTCCGGCCATGGGCGTGAACCATGAAGATTTCCCCGTCGCGGCGCTGCATGAAGCGCTGGTCTTCGTGGTCGGCGTGGCTGCGCAGCCAGGCCTCGGCCCGCGCACCGATCGCCTCGTAATCGCTGATCGTGGGGTAGAGCATCCGCACCGAGCGGTCCTGCATCGCCTCGCGGCCATAACCGAACATCGCCATGAAGGCGTCGTTGAACTCGACCATCACGCGGTGGCTGGTCAGCAGCAGCGCCACCGGAGCGGCGAGAAAGGCTTGCTCGATATGCGACATGGCTCTGGCCCCGCTACGTAGTCCACTAGGTAGTACTACGAATAGATGCAGTTCCCCGCCAGCGGCATGATCGCCCCATGGAGGAGCGGACAGCATGACGCAGCACATCTTTATCACCGGCAGCGGGCACACGCGCTTTGGCCGGCTGGCCGATAATCTGGAAACCCTTATCGTCGATGCCGCGCGCGAGGCGATGGCGGATGCGGGCGTCGGTGGGGCCGAGGTCGACGCCGTGTTCCTGGGGCATTTCAATTCCGGGCTGGTGCCGGACGGGTTCGCGTCCTCGCTGGTGCATCAGGCCGATCCGGGGCTGCGCTACAAACCGGCGACGCGTTGTGAAAACGCCTGCGCCTCGGGCGCGGCGGCGATCTTTGCGGGGATGAACGCGATCCTGGCGGGCAAGGCCGACACCGTGCTGGTGGTGGGTGCGGAAAAGATGACCTCGAACTCGACCGAACAGGTCACGCGGGCGCTGGCCGGCGCCGGCTATCAGAACGACGCGGCCGAGGCCGCGCTGAGCTTTCCGCAGCTATTCGGCATCGCCGCGCAGCAGTATCGCGACCGCTACGGCGACCCGCTGCCGGCGATGGCGCGGATCGCGTCCAAGAACCATGGCAACGCCATGGCGAACCCGCTGGCCCAGATGCACCGCCCGATGAGCGTCGAGGATTGCGCCACCGTCTCTGAGCGCAACCCCGAGATCGCGCCGCCGCTGCGGCTGACCGACTGTTCGCTGATCACCGACGGCGCCGCGGCCATCGTGCTGCAATCGGACCGTGCCGCCGCGGATGCCGCGCGGAGGGTGCGCTTTGCCGGCACCGCCCATGTAAGCGACATCATGCCGATGTCCAAGCGCGACTTCCTGTCCTTCGACGGCCCCCGCCGGGCGATTTCGGCAGCCTATGCCGAGGCCGGGATCACCGTTTCCGACCTGGATTTCGCCGAGGTCCACGACTGTTTCACCATCGCCGAGCTGCTGATCTACGAGGCGATGGGCCTGGCCCCCGCCGGGCAGGGCGAACGCGCGCTGGACGAAGGCATCGTGTTCACGGACGGCCGCACCCCGGTGAACCTGTCGGGCGGGCTCAAGGCCAAGGGCCACCCGGTCGGCGCCACCGGCGTGTCCATGCACGCACTGGCCTTTCGCCAGCTGACCGGGCAGGCCGGCGACATGCAGCGCAAGGACGCGGAACACGGGCTGGTGTTCAACATGGGCGGCGCGGCGGTGGCCAACTTCGCCTCGGTCCTTGCGGCGGATCGCGCCTGATGAACATCGCACACTGGCTTTACCAGACCGCGCGGGCGCGCCCCCGGGTCGCCGCCGTCAAGCTGGGCACGGCGCTGGTCTGTGACTATGCCACGCTGGCCCGCCGTGCCCAGGCGCTGTCGCGGCAACTGGGCGCGCGCGGGGTGGGCGCGGGCGACCGGGTGGCGCTGTTCGCGGCGAACTGCCCCGAGTATCTGGAAATCCTTCACGCCTGCTGGTGGCTGGGCGCGACGGTGGTGCCGATCAACTACAAGCTGCACCCGCGAGAGGCCGCCTGGATCATCGAGGATTGCGGCGCGCGGCTGGCTCTGACCGGGGCGGGCGAGATGGGCGGCTTGGGCCTGCTGCCCGAGGGGTGCACGGAAATCGCCATCGACTCGGAGGCCTATCGCGCTGCGGTCACCGAAAAGGCGGCGCTGTCAGCGCCGCCGCCGCAGGATGCGGGCGCGGTGGCGTGGCTGTTCTACACCTCGGGGACCACGGGACGGCCCAAGGGCGTGATGCTGTCCCACGGCAACCTGCTGGCGATGGCCATGGCCTATACCATGGACGTCGACCACATCGCCCCCGGCGACCACAGTCTTTACGCGGCGCCGATGTCGCATGGCGCCGGGCTTTACGCGCTGCCCTTCATCCGGGCGGGCGCGGCGCATGTGATCCCGGCCTCGGGCGGCTTTGACCCGGCCGAGATCATCGCGCTGGCCGGCGATCTGGGCGGGCTGTGCTTCTTTGCGGCGCCGACGATGATCAAGCGGCTGGTAACGGCAGCGAAGGCCGTGGGCTATCGGGGCGAGGGCATCCGCACCATCGTCTATGGCGGCGGCCCGATGTATGGCGCCGACATCGATGAGGCGCTGGCCCAGTTCGGCCCGCGCTTCGTCCAGATCTACGGGCAGGGCGAAACGCCGATGACCATCACCGCGCTGCCCCGCGATCTGGTTGCCGACGACAGCCACCCCGACTGGCGCGCGCGTCGTGATTCCGTGGGCTTTGCGCAGGCCCCGGTCGAGGTCCGTATCCTTGCCGACGACGGCACCCCCCTGCCGCCGGGCAAACCCGGAGAGATCGCCGTGCGCGGTGCCACCGTCATGCTGGGCTACTGGAACCGCCCCGAAGCGACTGCGGAAACTATTGTCGACGGCTGGCTGCGCACCGGCGATCTCGGCTGCCTGGACGCGGACGGGTTCCTGACGCTGACCGACCGCTCCAAGGACGTGATCATCTCGGGCGGGAGCAACATCTATCCGCGCGAGGTCGAAGAGGCGCTGCTGCTGCACCCCTCGGTCCACGAGGTGTCGGTAATCGGCAGCCCGGACCCGGAATGGGGTGAAACCGTCGTGGCCTTCGTCGTGGCCGCACCGGGCGCGTCCTGCGACCAGCCCACGCTGGACGACTGGTGCCGCAGCCATATTGCCGGCTTCAAGCGCCCCAAGCGCTATGTCTTCACCGACGCCCTGCCCAAGAACAGCTACGGCAAGGTGCTCAAGACCGAGCTGCGCCAGCAGCTTGCCCCGGGGCGATAAGCGCCCGGGGACCATGTAATCGAAAAGGGAGGAAACCACATGAAACGTCGCGAATTCATCGCCGCCGGTGCCGGTCTTGCCGCCAGCGGGCTGCTTTTGTCGCGCGGGCGTCCGGCATTCGCCGCCACCTCGCTGAAGTTCGACAGCTATGTGTCGGAAACCGCCGGCCCGTCCTGGGTTGACCGCTGGTTCCTGGAAGAGCTGGAAAAGCGCACCAACGGCGAGGTCTCGATCCGCAGCTACTGGTCGGGCAGCCTCAACAAGGTGGGCGAGCATCTGGCCGCGGTCCGCGACGGCACCTCGGAAATCACCCTGATCTCGCCCGGCTATTACCAGGCCGAGGTGCCGGTGACCCGCGGGCTGGAATGGTATTTCCGCATGAACCGTTCCGATGCGCTGCAACTGGTGTGCCGCGATGTCTATGAACAGTTCCAGCCGCTGCGCGACGAATGGGAACAGCGCCACCGTTCGCACATGCTGTATTGGACGACCTGGAACTATGCGCCGCTGGTCATGCGTGAACCGATCACCTCGTTGGAACAGATCAAGGGCAAGCGCATCCGCGGCTATGGCGTCGCCACCGACGTGATCGAGCGGCTGGGCGGCATCCCGGTCCCAATGACCGCCCCCGAGGTGTATCAGTCGCTGGAACGCGGCGTGCTGGACGGGGTCTACGGCTTCGACTTCATCACCGCGGTCGCCTATAAGCTGCACGAGGTCGCGCCGCATTTCTACGACATCGGCGACGGGCCGCATGGCCCCGCGGCGGTGGTAATGAACAAGCGCGTCCATGAGGGGCTGTCCGAGGACGTGCGCAAGGTCATGGCCGATCTGGCCGACGAGCTTTACGCTGGCAAGTTCGCCGAGCTCTATAACGACGCGCTGACGAAATATGTGGAAACCGCCAAGGCCGAGGGCGTGCAGTTCGCCACCTTCCCGGAAGACGAGCTGGCAGCCGCCCGAGCCAAGGTCCAGCCTGCCGAGGTTCAGGCCTGGATCGACGGGGTGGCCACCCCCGCCGGTATTGATGGGGCCGAAATGCAACGCCTGATCGACGAGGCGATCGCGAAGCACGATCCGAACGGCAAGATGCTGCGCCCTTCGGAAATCGCCGCGGGCGCCTGAGCGCGGATAGCGGCGGCGGCCCTGACTTGGGCCGCCGCCCTGCAACCGCAAAGGAGACGAGATGGATATCCTCAATGCCACCGTCCGCCGTGTTTCAGACGTGCTGGGCCGGATCGCGATGGTCTTCATGGCCATCCTGATGTTCGGGGTCACGGCGGACGTCGCCGCCCGCGCCATCTACGGCCAAAGCGTGCCGGGCCTGTTCGAGATGTCCGAGCTGAGCATGGTCATGGTCGTGTTCCTCGGGCTGGGCTGGACCCTGCGTGACGACGCCCATATTCGCGTGACGATGCTGACCGACCGGCTGGCGCCGCGGCCGCGGCGGCTGGCGGGGTCGCTGGCGTGGCTGTGTGCGGCGCTGGTGTTTCTGCTGCTGGCCTGGCCCTCGACGCAAGAGGCCGCCTATTCCTTTTCGATCCGGGAGTTCCGGTGGGGAGTCGTGCAGATCCCGATCTGGTGGACCAAGATCGCGCTGGCCGCCGGGCTGTGGTTCGCCGCGGTTCAGGCAGTGGTCAAGGCGGTGCTGGTCGCGACCGACCGCGATCTGCCCGAAACCCATCCCGCCCCCGCAGAATACTGAGGCACCCATGGACCCGATTATTGCGGCCTCGGTCGCCGTTGCGCTGATCTTTGTCCTGCTGGCCCTGGGCACCC
Organism: Paracoccus alkenifer; assembly: GCF_900108405.1. Lineage (GTDB taxonomy): Bacteria > Pseudomonadota > Alphaproteobacteria > Rhodobacterales > Rhodobacteraceae > Paracoccus > Paracoccus alkenifer. The sequence goes on along the minus strand of NZ_FNXG01000004.1, from coordinate 66,801 downwards.
CGGTGTTCGCGGCGCTGGCCCTGTCCGGCGCGGCCGGAATCGTCATGGTCGAGAATCTGGCGTTCCTGCTGAACCGGCTGAAGTCCTTCAGCTACTCGACCACCGCGACCTCGACCCTGACGGTCATTCCGCTGTTCATCCTGATGGGGGCATTCGCCCATCACGCCCAGATCGGGCGGCGGCTGTTCGAGGTTGCGAACAAATGGGTCGGGCACATGCCGGGCGGGCTGGCCATGGCCGGGATCCTGACCAGCGCCGGTTTCGCGGCGACCTCGGGGTCGTCGGTGGCGACGGCGGCCACCGTGGGTTCGGTCGCGCTGCCGGAAATGCGGCGTGCAGGCTATGATCCGGCGCTGGCTGCGGGCAGCGTTGCCGCGGGGGGTGTGCTGGGGGTGCTGATCCCGCCCAGCGTGCTGCTGATCTTTTACGCTGCCCTGACCGAGGTATCCGCCGGCAAGATGCTGGTCGCGGGTTTCGTGCCTGGCATCCTGACCACCATCATCTTCATGCTGGGAATACGGTTGATCGCGGGGCGGACTATGCAGCGTGCGGTGCTGGCGCCACGGTCCGGTTGGGCCGAGCGGCTGTCGGCCACCACGCGCGCCTGGCAGGTGGTGGTGCTGTTCATGGTTGTGCTGGGCGGCATCTATCTGGGGCTGGTGACTCCGACCGAGGCTGCCGCCGTGGGTGCGGTGGCGGCGCTGCTGATGCTGCTGGCAGAACTGCGGCTGGGGGTGTTGCCCGCCATCGTGGAAAGCTTCCGCTCGACCATTACCACCACGGTAATGATCCTGTTCACCATGCTGGGAGCGGGCATCTTCAGCTATTTCCTGACGCTGGTGCAGCTGCCCCAGCAGATCGCCGGGGCCATCGGCGAATCCGGCATCCCGCCGCATGCGGTCGTCGCGCTGCTGCTGCTGGCCTATATCCCGCTGGGGATGTTCCTCGACGCGTTCTCGATGATGGTCATCACCCTGCCGATCATGTTCCCGACCGTGCAGCACCTGGGATTCGATCCGATCTGGTTCGGCATCCTCTGCGTCAAGATGTGCGAGATCGGGCTGATGACGCCGCCCGTGGGGCTGAACTGCTTTGTCATCGCGGGGATCGACCGCCAGACCCCGCTGACGCAGGTGTTCCGTGGTGCCATGTGGTTCGTCCTGATGGAGATGGTCACCGTCACGTTGCTATTCGCCTTTCCGCAGATCACCACTTTCCTGCCCGACATGATGCTGGGCCGATGATGCTGGACCACAGGAGGGCAGCCGCGATGAACGGACGTGTGCAGGACCGGACCGCGCTGGTGATGGGCGCGGGGTCGATCGGGCCGGGCTGGGGCAATGGCAAGGCCATCGCCGTGACCCTGGCGCGGCAGGGCGCGCGGGTGATGTGCGTGGACCGCAACCCCGCCGCAGCCGAGGAAACTGCCGCGCTGATTGCGGCCGAGGGCGGCACCGCGGTGGCCCATGTCGCCGACGCCACAATATCGGATCAGGTGGCGGCGGTGCGCGATGCCTGCGTGGACCGGTTCGGCAGCATCGACATCTTGGTCAACAATATCGGCATCGCCCCGGTGGGCGGCGTGGTCGAGCTGTCGGTCGAAGAATGGGACCGCGCCTTCGACATCAACCTCAAGACCTGCTTCCTGGGCATGAAACACGTCATTCCGCAGATGCTGCAACAGGGGCGGGGGGCCATCGTCAACATCTCGTCCGTGGCGTCGCTGCGCTGGTCGGGGGTGGCCTATGCAGGGTATTATTCCACCAAGGCGGCGATGAACCACCTGACCCGCACCACTGCGGTGGAATATGCCGCCCGCGGCATCCGCATCAATGCGGTGCTGCCGGGGCTGATGCGCACGCCAATGGTAGAAAATTCGGGTGCGCTGGCGCGGGATTACGGCGATGGCGACGTCGAGATCATGTGGCGCAAGCGCGATGCGCAAGTGCCGATGGGCCATATGGGCGATGCCTGGGACGTGGCGAATGCGACGCTGTTCCTCGCCTCGGACGAGGCGCGTTACATCACGGGGATCGAGTTGCCCGTGGACGGCGGCATCACCCTGAAATTCGCCTGATCCCGCGACGCTTTGGCCGTGGTTGCAGTTGACAACGGCGCAGCGGCGTTGCCTGTTGGCATGAGAAAAAACGACCGGCACGGACAGGCCGGCGCGAACCCGGAGGGAGACTTTGATCAGCATCGTGGACGGCATCAGCGAAGCCGTCGGCAGGGTCGTGTCGCTGGTGGCAGCGATCTTTGCCGGGCTTATCATCTACGACATCTTCATGCGCTACGTCATGGTGTCCCCGACGCCCTGGGGCTTTGACGTGACCAAGATGCTTTATGGGTTCTATTTCATCATGCTGGGCGGCTATGCGCTGCGGCATCAGGCCCATGTCAACGTCGATCTGGTGACCTCGAAACTGGGCCGCGCCACGCGGCGCTGGGTCGAGATCGCCGGCTACATCATCTTTTTCCTGCCCTTTGCGCTGGTGTTCGCCACGCAAAGCTGGGTGTTTGCGCTGCGCTCGCTCGCGCAGGGGGAAAAGACCTATGGCGCGGTGCAACTGCCGGTCTATCCGCTGAAGATCGCGATGGCCGTCGCGGCCGCGCTGCTGCTGCTGCAAGGGCTGGCCGAGCTGTTCAAGCTGATCCTGCGCCGCACCGACCACCTTGAACCGATGGAGCCGATGGATGTTCGCTGAGTTCAACAACAGCGCCATCGCGGCGATCAACTGGGCCGGCAGCTTTCTGGCGGTGCCGGGCATCACCGGGCAGGGCATCGCGCTGGTCATGGCCGGGCTGCTGGTGCTGGGGCTGTTCATGGGGCACCCGCTGGCCTTTGTGCTGGGCGGGACGGCGGTGCTGGGCGCCTTTATCGCCGGCAAGCCGATGGTGCTGGGCATCGTCATCAACCGCATCTTCGGCGACGTGCTGGACAACTTTACCCTGATCGCCATTCCCCTGTTCGTGCTGATGGCGCGGTTCCTGTCCGACAGCGGCGTGACGGACAAGATGTTCGAGGCGCTGCGCCTGCTGATGGCGCGCGTCACCGGCGGCATCGGGCTGGCGGTGGTGTTCATCTCGATCCTGCTGGCTGCGACGACCGGCATCATCGGCGCGTCGATCACCGTGATGGGGGTGATGGCGCTGAAACCGATGCTGCAATACGGCTATCACAAGCAGCTGACCACGGGTCTGATCGCGGCCTCGGGGTGCCTGGGCATCCTGATCCCGCCGTCGATCATGCTGATCCTGATGGCATCCTATGCCCCCGGCCTGTCGGTGGGCGAGCTATTCGCCGGGGCGATGGTCCCGGGCGTGCTGCTGGGGCTGTTCTATGGGGTCTACGTGTTCTTCCTGGCGCTGATCCGCCCTGATCTCGCGCCCAAGGTCAGCCTGGAGGAACGCATCCCCCGCGCCGAGCTGTGGAAGATGCTGCTGCTCGAGGCCGTGCCGCCGCTGGTGCTGATCCTGGGCATCCTCGGCTCGATGCTGTCGGGGGTGGCGACCGCGACCGAGGCGTCGGCCATCGGGGCGGGGCTGGCGCTGCTGATCGTGATCGTGCGCGGCCGCTTTACCCTGAAAAACTTCTATGGGGCATTTCTGGAAACCGGGCGCACCTCGGCGATGATCCTGTTCATCGTGGTCGGCGCGACCGCCTTTACCGGGGTGTTCAACATCACCGGCGGGCTGACCGCCACGCAGGATCTGATCCGCGGCATGGTGGCCGATCCGCATATGCTGGTGCTGGTGATGCTGGTGTCGGTGTTCATCCTGGGGATGTTCCTTGACTGGACCGGCATCGTGCTGCTGTGCTTTCCGATCTTCCTGCCGATCGTGCAGGAAATGGGCATCAACCCGCTGTGGTTCGTGATCCTGATGGCGGTGGTGTTGCAGACCAGTTTCCTGTCGCCGCCATTCGGCTATGCGCTGTTCTACATGCGCGCGATTTCGCCCCCCGGGATCACCATGGGGGACATCATCAAGGGCGTGATTCCGTTCATCCTGCTTATCGTGCTGATGTGCGTGCTGATGATCTTCTTTCCGCCGCTGGTCACCTGGCTGCCGGACACGCTTTACCGCTGACAACAGAGAGGAGAATAATGAAAATGCTGACCAAGACGCTTATGGGGACCGCTGCGGCGCTGGCGATGCTGGCCGCCCCGGCGATGGCGCAGACCAGCTGGACCATGACCTCGACCTGGCCTTCGTCGCTGGAACTGATCGAGATCGACAAGCATTTCGTCGACCTGGCCAACAAGCTTGCGGGCGACGAGCTCAAGATCGACTTCTTCGACGGCGGCAGCCTGGTCCCGGCGGGCGAGGTGTTCGGGGCGGTCGAATCCGGGACCATCCAGGCCGGCGGCGACTGGCCGGGCTATTGGGCCGGGCGCGACGCCGCGTTTTCGCCGCTGTCCACCACCGCCAGCCTGTTCAACGCGGTCGATTATGTGAACTGGATCCGCGGCTGGGGCGGGCAAGAGGAATATGACGAGGCCTATGGCCGCTTTGGCATGGTCTATCTGCCCTATGGCGTGACCAACAACGAATCCGGGTTCCGCACCGTCAGCAAGCCGGTCCGCAGCGCCGAGGATCTCAAGGGCCTGAACCTGCGGGTGTCCGGTCTGGAACAGGGCCGGCTGCTGCAAAAGCTTGGCGGCAACCAGGTCTCGATGGCCGGGGGCGAGATCTATCAGGCGCTCGAGCGCGGGGTGATCGACGGGGCCGAATTCTCGACGCCGAACGTCGATCTGTCGGGCGGTTTCCAGCAGGTCACGAAATACTGGTCCACGCCGGGCTGGCACCAGTCGGCCTCGGTGTTCGGGGTGATGATCAACAAGGGCGCGTGGGACGCGCTGTCGCCCGAGACGCAGGAAAAGCTGCGCATCGCTGCCGACGCCACGCTGCTGTGGTCGCTGGCCAACACCGAAAAACGCGCGACCGAGGCTTATCAGGCGTTCCAGGACGCCGGGGTCGAGATTAATCGGCTGGACGACGAAACGCTGGCCGAAATCCAGCGCCTCGCCAACGAAACCATCGAGGAAGTCGCCTGCGAGAACCCGACCTCGGCCAAGGTCTATACGTCGATGCTGACCTATCTCGAGGATTACGCGAAATGGCGCAACGCCTCGGCGCCCTTCAATCTGGGCCAGACCCCGGACGGGCCGGATCTGGAAAAGATCCGCGGCTGCGCCGGCTGATCGCGGGTTTTCCGGGCAAAACGGGGGGCGGGGCGCAGGCTCCGCCCCTTTTTTCGTTCACGGCAGCCAGCGGTCCAGCCAGTCGATCACCGGGGGCGCGACATGGTGCTGGAACTGCTCGCCCCCGAACAGTGCCAGATGATTGCAGCCCCTGGCCAGCAGCCGGCGGCGGCGTGCGGGATCTGCGTCGGGGCACAGGGCAAGGGCGGCGGCAGTCTGGCCGGGGGCGACGATGCGGTCCTCGGCCCCTTCGACCGCCAGCAGCGCGCAATCGCGGATCGCCGCTGGGTTGACCTCGACCCCCTCGTGGAACAGCCCGCCGGTGACCAGCGCCCGCCGTCGGAACACCGCGTCGATATTTTCCAGAAAATGCCGCGCATCCACGTCCATCATGATCCCGCACAGATCCGACAGCGGCACCTGCCGGTCGATCTCGCCCATGTCGGGAAACGGGGTCCAGCTGAGCCAGCCGGGCATGAAGGCGCGGCGGAATCGCGCCGTGGCATGGACCGATTCCTGCGTATCGGCGGAATAGACCAGCCTCCCGACGCCCGGATAGCCATGCCGCACCGGCGTGATCGCCAGGCTTTGCAGGTGATACGCGCGCGAGCCCGCCAGATGCCGCGACAGGCTGGTCGGGCTTGCTTTTGGATCGATCGGACTGCCCAGCAGTGCCAGCACCGGCGGCGCGGCCGGATCGCCCTGCGCCGCCATCACCGCCGCCGCCGCAACCGAGGGCGTGCCGGACTGGCACAGCGCCACCAGCCCCGCCCCCGGACCCGCCGCGCGCAGCGCGCCGATGATCGCGGCGATATTGGCGTCCAGCCCGAAACTGCCCTTGCGCAGGGGGATGAAGCGGGGATTGATCCAGTCCGGCACCAGCACCCGGAACCGGGGCAGCAGCGCCAGAACGGTCTCGCGCATGATCAGCGGCAACACGCCCGAGATCGGGGGCGGCAGCACCACCGTGCCGCGCGGCCTGCGCCCGGGACAGTCGAACTCGACCAGAACGTGAAAGGCGGACACGGCCAGCTCTGTTTCGCGGACCTCAAGCGCGGGGTCGGAAACACGGGAAATGCCAAAGCCGACCCGCGCCATGTGCCGGCCGTGGCGGGCCGCCGGAACGGCCGGTCCGGCGGTGGACGAATTCGTTGTGCGAGGCTCCTCCATGACGGCCTCCTGTGCAGCGGGGCAGGCGACTTGGTTGCAGTCTAGCCGATTTCGCTGGGACCGGGGCCGGATTTCTTCTTTCTGGCCCAAATACCCATTTCCGGCAGCGCCGCATGAACCAACGCCCCAAGGGGGGCGCGGTTCATTGCCCCGGCGGCAGCACCCGGAACCCGGCGCGGGCGGAACGTCCCTCGGCGTCGATGACGGCCAGCGCGGAAAATCCCGGCTCGGCGGACAGCTCGGTCACCGGCAGGGGCTGCCCGACCGCGACCGGCACCCCGTTCAGCAGCCAGCTGTAGGGGGGCGTGCCGCCGCGGGCGCGCACGGTCAGCGCGTGGCGGGACAGCTCTACCACCGCGCCGTCGGGCGGGAACTGCACGCTTAACGGCTCGGCCGGGCGCTGGCCGGGGCCGGGGGCCTGCAACGCCCCGCGCGGGGCAAAGCGGCGCAGCGGCCGCGGCAGCGCGGCGTTCGGCACCGTCAGCACCGATGCGGGCGGCGGAGGCAGCGCCACCGCCCGCGGCCCCAGCGCGTCGAACAGGTCAAACAGCACCGGCGCCGCATATTCGCCGCCAAAGGCGCCCGGCACCGGGGTGCCGTCGGGCCGCCCCATCCAGACGCCGGCAACGAAACCGCCGTCGAACCCCACCGCCAGCGCATCGCGGTGCCCGTAGCTGGTCCCGGTCTTGTAGGCGACGCGGCCTGCCGCGCGCCCGCCCGGCGGCGCGATCCCGGCCAGCACATGGGCCACCTGCCACGCCGCCGCCCGCCCGAACACCGGCGCGGCCCCGCTGTCCCCCTCGGCCCCCGGCCGGTCGTGCAGCCGCAGCACCCGCCCGCCGCGGGCCAGCGCGCCGTAGCCCTGCACCAGATCGCGCAGGCTGACCCCCGTGCCGCCCAGCACCACCGCCAGCCCGGGCTGGTCGCCCTGCTGCGACAGCTGCATTCCCGCCTGCCGCAGGCTGGCCATGATCCGCGCCGGCCCCAGCGCCTCGGCCAGCCGCACCACCGGGATGTTCAGCGATTCCACCAGCGCCTGCCGCACCGTCACCGTGCCGCGAAACCGGTTGTCAAAGTTCTGCGGCTGCCAGCGGCCGAATGCGGCGGGGCGGTCCTCGATCAGCGTTTCGGGGTGGATCAGCCCCTCGTCCATCCCCAGCGCATAGACCAGTGGCTTCAGTGTCGAGCCGGGCGAGCGCAGCGCCCGCGTCATGTCCACGAACCCGCCCGACGCGCTGTCGGCGAATTGCGCCGCGCCGACCTCGGCCAGGATCTCGCCGCTGCGGTGGTTGGCCAGCAGGATCGCGGCGGAAACCTGCGCCGCCTGACCCGCCACGGCGCGGGTGGCCAGCCGCTCGGCGGCGGCTTGCAGGCGGGCGTCGATGGTGGTCTCGATCCGCGGCGCGCCGGGGTTTTCACGGCGCAGGCGGTCGGCCAGCAGCGCGGCGCGGGCGGGGAATGCGCGGCGGTGGTCGGGCAGGGGGGCGGTGCGGGCGGTCTGGGCCGCCTCGGCGTCGATGATCCCCAGGGCAAGGGCGCGCTCGATCACCCGGTTGCGGGCGGCCAGCGCTGCGGGGCGGGCCGCGGGCAGGTCGGGGCGGCGCGATTCCGGCGCCTGCGGCAGCGCCACCAGCAGCGCCGATTCCGCGGGGGTCAGCCGGCGCGGTTCCTTGCCGAACCACATCAGGCTGGCGGCGCGCACCCCTTCGGTATTGCCGCCATAGGGCGCAAGCCGCAGGTAGAGGTCGAGGATGCGGTCCTTGTCCAGCCGCCGCTCCAGCGCCAGCGCCACCCGCGCCTGCCGCAGCTTGGCGCGCCAGTCGCCGGTGGGGCCGCGTTCCAGCAGCCGCGCGGTCTGCATCGACAGCGTGGATGCCCCCGAGACCACGCGCCCGTGTCGCAGGCTCTGCCACGCGGCGCGCAGGATCGCGCGGCGGTCCACGCCGTCGTGGCTGTAAAAGCGCCGATCCTCCCACCCGACCAGCATCGACAGGAAACGCGGGTCCACCCCCGATTGCGGAGGCGCCAGCCGCCACAGCCCGTCCCCCACCGGAAACGCGCGCAGCAGGGTGCCGTCGCGGGCCAGCACCTCGGTCCCGACCGGGACGGTCAGGGCGGGCAGTTCCGTCGCGTCGATCCAGCGGTCCCAGGCGGCGCGCGCCCGGTCGGCGCCGTGGGCCAGCAGCCCCGCCGCCAGCGCCAGCGCCAGAAGCCGCCGGCCCGTGCGGCGGCCCGGTGGCTGATCGGGCGGCTGGCCCGCCTCAGGGCGTGATCGAGGTCCGGCCACTGTCGGTCCAGCCCCGGCGATCCGGGCGATACATGTCGGACACCACCGCCGCCGGATGCGCGAATTCGCCCGCCGTCACCGCCCGCAGCCGATAGGCCAGCCGGATCGGCTGGTCGCCACTGCTGGTGACGGCGGCGGCGAAACGGTCCTGCCGGAACTCGACCATGTCGGTCCAGTCGGTCAGCTCCAGCCAGTCCAGCCCGGTCAGTTCGCCCTGAGAGATCAGGTTGGGGTTGTCGATCTCGAACCCCGCAGGCAGCGGGTCGGTCAGGATCAGCCGCCCGCCTGCGGAGTCGAACGGCTGGATCTCGATCACCGCCACCAGTCGTGTCGCCCGCGCGACCTGCGCGGGGTCGGCGGGTTCTCCGTCAGGGGTGTAGTAGCTGCGGGTGACCGCGAATGCGGTGCCGCCGGCCTGCAACGGCTCGACCGGCACCGCGGTCGCGCTGAGCGTGACCGGCAGCGCCGCCGCGCCATCGTTGCGCAGCGTGGTGGCGGGCACCACGCCCGCGTCGCCCAGATCGGCGGTGGGCGAGGACAGCGCCGCGCCGTTCAGCGCCAGCCCGCCGCCCGCGCCCGGCCCGGTGGACAGCGCCTGCCCGGCCAGCACGATCCACGCGGCCTCTTGCGTGGACAGCCAGCCGCCGCGCGCGTCCAGCCCGGCCGAGATCGCGGCCACCGTGCCCTCGCGGTCCACCGCCTGGCTGCCTGATTCCGCCGCCAGCGCCAGCATCGCGGCGCGGTCGCGCAGGATGGTGCCGTAATCGCTGCGGAACCCGTTGCTGGGCTCTTTGCCGTCGCGGGACAGCGCTTGCGCGCGGCGGAACATCATGTCCGCGCGGCTTTGATCGCCGACCAGCGCCAGCGCCGCGCCCAGCTGGGCGCTCGCCATGGGGGTGGCGAAACCTTCGGCCCCGGTGTCGGCGTAATAGCGCAGGTCGCTGACCACCGCGGCGCGTTCGCGCGCCAGCACATAGGCGGCATAGGCGGTGGCCGCGTTTTCGTCGGCATCGGCATATTGCGGGTCGGCGGCGGCGTTCAGCCCGTTCTGCAACGCGGCCAGCGCATTGCGGAACGCCTGATCGGGCACCGCGAACCCGGATTCGCGCGCGCGGGACAGGAAGTCGGCGATATAGGCGTCCAGCCAGCGGTCGCCCGATTCCGCGCTCCACAGGCCGAAACCGCCCTCGGGGGTCTGGCGGGTCAGGATCTGGGCGATGGCGCGGTCCACCGCCTGACGGTCACCCGTGCGCGGGGGCGCGCCCTCGGGGGTCAGGCTTTGCGCGTGGATCAGCGGGATCGCGGCCGATGCCAACTGTTCGCTGCACCCGTAGGCCCATTTCGACAGCTGCGCGATCGCCGCCGGCACGTCCAGCGCGGCAAACGCGCCGCTGGACAGCATCAGCCGCCCGGTGCCGGGACGGAAATCGCCCAAGCGGGACAGGTCCAGCGCCTGTGCCTCGCCCGGCGCCAGCGTCAGCCGCAGGGCGCGGGTCACAGCCGGGTCCAGCCGTTCGACCGGGATCGACAGATCCTTGGTGACGCGGCGGCCGTCGGGCAGTTCCGCGGTCAGCCGCAGCTGCGCCAGCCCCTGTTCGTCGGGGGCGGCAAGCGTCAGCGGCAGGGTCACGGACTGGCCCTCGGCCAGCGCGGTCTCGGCCGTGATGCCGGTGGTCAGCGCTACGGCGTCCTCGGCATCCGTGATGTTTTCCAGCGCCAGCCGCACGGTGCCGGCAGGGCCGGTGGCGTGGGTCAGGCGCAGCTCGGCCTGCGCCCGGTCGCCGGGGGCGAGGAATGCGGGGACGGTCGCCACCATCACCACCGGGTCGCGCACCAGCATGGTGGTGTCGGCCTGCCCCAACGCGGTTTCGGTCCACGCCAGCGCCATCACCCGCACCTCGCCGTTGAAATCGGGCAGCGGCACCTCGACCGTGGCGCGGCCTTGGTCGTCCAGCGTCAGCGGGCCGGAAAACCACGCCATCAGCTTTTCCGTGGGCGGAGGCGCCTGTGTCTGCGCCGCGCCCGCATCGCCGCCCGTGCGCAGCGCCCCGTCGGCGGCGCCCGAGGGCAGGATCAGCCGCCCGTAAAGATCGCGCAAGCCCACGCCCAGCCGGCGCTGGCCGAAATAGTGATCAGAGGCCGAGGGCGGCCGATAGCCGGTCAGATTCAGGATACCCTGATCGACGGCCCAGATGGTGGCGTGGACGGTTGCGCCGGGCTGTGCGCCCTCGACCGCCAGCGTCACCTGTGCGGCGCCCCGCGGGTCAGAGGATTCGGGCGCGGTCAGCGTGGTGGTCAGCACGCGGTCGCCGGGATCGACGGCGGCGGGGGCGATGCCCAGCGCGCGCACCGGCGCGTGGCCCGCCTGCGCGTCCAGCGGCCGGATCGCGCTGGCGGCGACATAGACGCCGGCGTCCCAGTCGTCGGTCACCGGCAGCTCGACCGTGTTGCGCCCGGCGGTGACCGGCACGGATTGCAGCGAAATCAGCCGGTTCGACATGACGGACACCAGCGCCACTCCGTCGGCCGCGGCCTCCAGCGTCAGGGTGGCGGTGTCGCCGGGGCGGTAAGCGGGGCGGTCCAGCGTCACCCGCAGCCGGTCGGGGGTATCGCTGCCCGCGCCGGCAGCACCCCAGCCCGCGTCAAAGGTGACCGAGCTTTCGGCGCCGTCGGCCGCGGTCACCACCAGCTCATAGCTGCCCCAGTCCACCGGCACCGCCAGCGGCGCGGGGCCGTCGGCAGTCAGCGCCAGCTGCCCCGAGGCGATGCGGCTGCGGCGGGTCACAGGTTCCCAGCTCCAATCGCCGTCCAAAGCGAACCACTGGTAATCGGTCTGCACCCGGTTCAGCACCCAGTCCACCGTCGCCGAGTCGGGTTGCAGGTCGGCCCCCAGCGCGACGATGCGGAACCCGGCGTCCGAGCCTTCGGCAACGCTGCCGCCCTCGAAATCGGGGCGCAGGCCGATGGCGGTGCGGGCGGGGGCGATGGTGCGGGTCACGCGACGCTCGACCGGGCGGCCGGCGCCCTCGCGCACCGACAGCACCAGCGTTGCCTGCCACGGGCGAGCGGCGGTTTGCAGGGCGGGCGGCAGCTCGGCGCTGGCGGCGAAATGCCCGCTCGCGTCGGTCTGCCCCGAGGGCATCGCCACCACATCCGGGTCCGAGGCATCGTCGTGGCGGCCGAACACATAGCCCTCCCACCCCGGCAGGGTGCTGGCGGGGGTCAGGCGCAATTCGCCGTCCACCGGCAGATCGGCGGCGGGGGCGCCGAACAGCCAGCGCGCGTCGAATGCGACCGCGACGGGCGCGGCGGCGGGCAGTGCGCCTTGCGGCAGGGTCAGGTCAAAGTCGATGCGCTCGGGGCGGAAATCCTCGACCAGCAGCCGGGCCGAGGCCAGCGCCGGGCCGTCCTCTTCCACGCGCAGGTCGATGCGCCAGGCGCCGCGGGGCGCGTTGCCGGGGATGGGGAAATCCAGCACCGCGCCGCCGGCGCCCGCCGGCTGCGGCACCAGCCGCGCGTGTTCGACGCCATCGGGGCGGATCACGCTTGCGTTCAGCGGCAGTCCGTCCAGCGCCTGCGCGCGGCCGTTGCGGGCCAGGATGGTGGCGTGGGCAATTTCTCCGGCGCGGTAGGCGCCGCGGTCAAGGGCCATGAACAGGTCGATGGGCGGGGCAGGGGGCGCGCCCTCGACCCCGCGGTCGGACAGGTCGAATTCCGGGTCGATCAGCGACAGAAAGGCCAGATCGGTGATGCTGTCACCATCGCGGGTGGTCGCGGTGACGATGCCGGGCGCGGCGGCGCCGGTGCCGCGCACCAGCCCCGCGTCGAAACGCGCGATGCCGTCCGCGTCCGTCACCGCGCGGCCCAGCACCGCGTTCCCGCGCGATACCAGTTGCAGCTCGACCCCCGCGCGGGCGGCCGCATCGCCCAGACCTCGCACCGCCACGGTCAGCCCGTCCGTGCCCTGAAACGCGCTCAGCCCCAGAGCCGAGATCATGAACCACTGCGAGGCGCGGGGGCTGCGGTCCGTGGACTGCCCCGGCACGGTCGCGTTCAGCACATAGACGCCGGGCGCCAGCGTCAGCCCCGCCTGCCGCAGGTCGATGCGCGAGGAAACCTCGGCGTTCAGGGGATGTGCGCCGCCGCCTTCGGGCGGGGCCACGTCCAGCTGGCCGCGCCAGACCTCGTCGCCGGTGCGGTCCTCGAAGCGGCCAAGCTTCCAGTCCTCGAGGGGCGCGGCGAACAGGTTGTCGCGCAGCGCCGCGACAAGGTTGCGGTCGGACATGCGGAAAAGCACCAGATCGGCCGCATCGGTGTTGACGGTGTTCAGGGTCAGCCCCTGATCGCCGGTCGCGGGCAGCACATAGGCGCGGCCGGAAAACCGCACCAGGGGCGCACGGTCGCGGACATAGACCGACTGTTCCACCGTGCGGCGCAGCGTGTCGCCGTTTTCGGCCGGCAGCCCGGCGCGCAGGGCAAAGCGCAGCGCCTGCCCGCGCGGGGCGCCGGTGATGCAGATTTCATACCCCTGCGCCTCGACCCCCAGCGCCGGGTCGGGCAGCTGCACAAAGGGGCGCATGTCCACCCCCGGCGCCACGGGTTCGGAAAACCCGACGCAGACGCGGGGGTCGGGGCCGTCGCTGTCGGCGCGGCTGTCGGTGATGCGAAAGCCGTGGCGTTCCTCAAGCTGTTCAAGCCGCGAGGCGATGTCGGGGTTGCCCGGCTCGGCTTCGGCCGCCTGCCGGACCGCGAGCAACGCGGCGCGGCCGCGGCCGTCGTCTTCGGCAAGCCGCGCCCACAGCAGCAGCATGGCGTTGCCGGTGCCGGGGTCGCGCAGCCATGAATTCAGCGCGGCCAGCGCCGCCTGCCGCTGCATCTGGCTGTCGCGGCGCCCGTCGGGATCGCCCGCGGCATCGTCAAGCGCCACCGACAAGGCGGCCCAGTCCGGGGCCGCGTCGGTCAGCGCCGTCAGCGCGCCCAGCCAGTGAACCTTGTCCTCGGCCGAGCCGGCCGCCAGCGCGTGCTGCAACAGCCCACCCGCATCGCTGCCGTCGCCGGGCCAGTTGGCCGACAGCCGCCGGGCCTGTTCGGCCAGCTGCCGGCGGTCGGAATCGCTGATCCAGCCGGCCGCGGCCAGCCGGGTTTCGGCCCGCGCGATCATCTCGGGCGGGGTCGAGGCCACGATTCCCGACTGCGCGCCGACATAGGGCGCAGCCTCGCCGGCGGCGGTTTTCAGGAAACAGGCCCGCGCGCGGCCGTTCCAGGTCAGCGCCTGACAGCCTTGGGTGGCCAGACATGCCTGCACGCAGGCATCCTGCCCGACCTGACGGATCATCGACAGGTCGTTGCCCGGCAGGTCCGTGTCCGTCTGCAACACCACGCGGGCGGGCGGCACGACATCAGCAGGCAGCGTCTGCGCGCCCAGCGGCGCCGCCAGCGCCAGCAGCCCCAGCGCCGCCATGCCGAACGCGGCGCGCGCGCCCCGCCACCCTTGCCGAGTCACCTGCGCCATGGTCATCCCCCGGTTGCAATCGCCCGGCGTCGGACCGCCGTCGCGCCCATCCTGCCACAGGTGAAATCGCCGCTGCAATCGCTGTTGCGGCAGGGTGATTCTGAATCGAATTTCTTTCATGTAGCTGTTAATCAACAGTTTAAATTCGAGATTGACGATATTTTGCTGTTATGGGCATATTGCCTGCAAGGGTATGTCCCATCGATTCGCCGTCTGACGCCGGTTTGCAGTCTGTAACAGATGTCTTCCTGTCGCCGTTCTGGCGGCGAATGCAGCTGCCTGCGCGTCAGTCCCGTCTCGACAGACCTCTGCCCATCGTTCTCTGGGCCCGAGGAGTCTTCAGATGGCTACGAATACCTATACCGTGCTGTATATCGGCAATTTGCCGGATATGGACCCCTACGAGCATAACAATACTGCGGAAAACGCCCAGAGCGTGCTGGGCGGGCAGACCTTTGGCGCGGCCGGCGATCCGCTGTTCGCCAGCAGCCTGCAACTGTCGCTGCACGACGTGCGCAATGACGGCGCGGTGCAGTTCAACCACCAGGGCGGCCCGGACACCATGTCCTATCGGCTGAACGGGCAGGATTATTCGCTCAAGGCGGATTCGGGGGTGCTGGTCTCGAACGTGCAGGTCACGCAGGTTCTTGACGACGGCTCGACCCGCACCATCACCGCCTCGGTCCGGGTCGTGCAGGATGTCAGCGGCAACATGTTCGTGATGCCGCCGGTGCTGGCGGGCGCTGGCGCCAGCGAGCGCGCATTGACGGAATATCGCATCGTCAGCATGACCATGCCGACGCGCGGCAGCAACTACAACAACGGCCCCTTTTCGGGCATCGACAACATGCGCGTGGTGATGCCGTTCCGCGACGGCTATGTCGACGGCACCGACGGCGACGACCTGATCGGGCTGGATTACGTCGATGCCGATGGCGACCGCGTCGATCACGGGGATGCGATCCTGCCGGGGCACGGCCCCGACGACGACCATATCCGCGCCGGTGCCGGCGACGATACCGTCCATGCGGGCGCCGGCAACGACACCGTCGAGGGCGGCGATGGCAACGACATCATCTTTGGCAAAGATGGTGATGACCTGCTTTACGGGGACGCGGGCGACGACCTCATCTTCGGCGGCGAAGGCAACGACACGCTTTATGGCGGCGTGGGCGACGACACCCTGCATGGCGAGGAAGGCGACGACCTTATCCACGGCGGCGATGGCGACGACATCCTGTATGGCGAGGACGGCGACGATACCCTGCACGGCGACGACGGCGACGACACGCTTTACGGCGGCGAGGGCGACGACGTGCTGTTCGGCGGTGCCGGCAACGACTATCTGGATGGCGGCGCGGGCGCCGACACGCTGACCGGGGGCGAGGGTTTTGACACCTTTGTGGCCGGCCACGGCGACCTGATCACCGATTTCAACGACGGGATCGCGGCCGGGGCGCTGGACGACGGCGATCCGTCCAACAATGATTTCGTGGACCTGTCGGGCTATTACAACCACGAAAACCTTGCCATCATCAACGCCCAGCGCGAGGCGGCCGGAGAGGCGCCCTACAAAACCCCGCTGCAATGGATGCGCGCCGACCAGCAGGACGACGGCGTCCTGAACGACATCAGCAGCGGCAACGGCTTTGAACAGGACTTCACCCTGACCATCCAGAACGGCGGCGCGGCGGTGGGGGGCGAATCGCTGACCCTCGAGACCACGCATGTCGTCTGCTTTGGCGCCGATGCGCTGATCGAGACCGACCGCGGCCCGGTTTCTGCCGGCGATCTGGCGGTGGGCGACATGGTGCGCACTCGCGATGCAGGGATGCAGGCGATCCGCTGGATCGGCGGCAACAGCCTGACCGCCGCGCAACTGGTCGCGAACCCGAACCTGCGCCCGATCCGCATCCGCGCGGGCGCGCTGGGGGAAGGGCTGCCCTTGGCCGATCTGGTGGTGTCGCCGCAGCACCGGGTGCTGGTGCGTTCGCGCATCGCGCAGAAGATGTTCGGCACCGACGAGGTTCTGGTCGCCGCCAAGCAGCTGTGCCTGCTGGACGGGATCGACATTGCCGAGGATCTGGACTGCGTGACCTATGTCCACTTCCTGTTCGATGACCACCAGATCGTGTTCTCGAACGGGGCAGAGACGGAATCGCTGTTCACCGGCGATGTGGCGCTGAACTCGGTCGGCCCCGCCGCGCTGGAAGAAATCCTGACGCTGTTCCCGCAGCTGCGCGCGGGCGTGGCGCCGGTGCCGGCGCGGGTGCTGGCATCGGGGCGGATGGGGCGCAAGATGGCGACCCGTCACCGGCAGAACGGCCGCGTTCTGGTCAACTGACCTGTTTCGGCGGACCCGGCCAGACCGGGTCCGTCACCTGCGCGGCGGGATATAGCCGCCGAAATCGCGGACCCGGGCCTCGTGTTCAGCCACCCGCCGCGCGGCCTCGGGCGAACGCGAGGCCATCACCGCCAGCAACGATTCCAGCGCCGACAGTGCCGCGGTCAGCGAGGGCATGATATGCGGCCCCCCCATCGGCAGGAACAGCGCCTCGGCCGCGCCGCGCGCGATGGGCGAGGACGGCCGGTCGGTCAGCGCGACAAAGGGCACGTCGCGGTCGCGGGCGATGTCGCAGGCCAGCACCACCTCGGACGAGTAATGCTCATAGGCGATGGCGACCACCACATCGTCGGTCGCGGCGGTGGCCATCTGGTCAACCAGCATCCCCGGCAGCGATGGCGGCGGGCTGAAATTGCCGAACGCGATCCCGCCCAGATAGGCAAAGTGATGGGCGATGCCGAAACAGCTGCGCGCGCCCACCGTATGAACGCAGCGCGCCGCCAGTAGCCGCGCGGCGCAGCGTTCCAGCACCTCGATGCCCTGCGGCTGGTAAAGCGCCGCGATATTGTCCAGATCGGCGCGCGCGGCGATGTCCCACAGCGCGGCGCCGGGGTGCTGGCGCAGCTCGCGCGTCCGTTCGGCGTAGATGTCGGTGGCGCTGCGCAGATCGAGCCGCAGTGATTCGCGCAGCTCGCCATAGCCGCCGAACCCCAGCGCCTGCGCCAGCCGCATCACCGTGTTCGGGCTGGCCCCCGCCGCCTCTGCCAGCTGCCGCACCGAACTGAAGGCGACCAGCGGCAGATTATCCTGCAACCACAGCGCCAGCTGCCGCAGCGCCGGCGGCGCGCTCAGCGCGATTTCGGCCAGTTGCCGGGCGATCTGCGCGGTGGCGGTGGCCTGCGCCTGGGGTGTGTGCGTCATGCTGGACCTTGCGTGGCGGCTGCCCGGATGGGGGCGATGATACATCCGTAATATGGAATGACAAAGCTGGTTCATCTGTGCTATCCGTGATGCATCCGGCGGCGGCGCCGGCCTTGCGCAGGACAGGCACATGACAGGACATATCTTCGGTCGCTCGACCCGGACCTCGCCCCCCGTCGCGGTGGCGGGCGATGGTTGCTATCTGATCGACGCGGACGGCAAGCGTTATCTGGACGGCTCGGGGGGCGCGGCGGTGTCGTGCCTGGGCCATTCCAACCAGCGGCTGCGTCAGGCGCTGCACGCGCAGCTGGACCGGCTGGCCTATGCGCATACCGGGTTTTTTACCTCGGAACCGGCCGAGGAACTGGCCGACCGCCTGATCGCGAAAGCGCCCAAGGGGCTTGAGCGGGTCTATCTGGTCTCTGGCGGGTCCGAGGCGGTCGAGGCCGCGATCAAGCTGGCGCGGCAGTATTTCGTGGAAATCGGCCAGAGCCAGCGCCACCGGGTGATCGCCCGGCGGCAAAGCTATCACGGCAACACCCTGGGCGCGCTGGCCGCGGGCGGCAACGAATGGCGCCGGGTGCAGTTCGGCCCGCTGCTGGTGGAAACCAGCCACATCGCCCCGTGCTACGAATACCGCGACCGGCAGACGGGCGAGAGTCTTGAGGCTTACGGCCAGCGCGTCGCCGACGAGCTGGAAACCGAATTGCAGCGGCTGGGGCCGGAAACCGTCATGGCCTTTATCTGCGAACCGGTGGTCGGCGCGACCTCGGGGGCGGTGCCGGCGGTGCCGGGCTATCTGCGGCGGATCCGCGAAATCTGCGACCGCCACGGCGTGCTGCTGATCTTTGACGAGGTGATGTGCGGCATGGGTCGCACCGGCCATCTGTTCGCCTGTGACGAGGACGGGGTAGCGCCCGACATGCTGACCATCGCCAAGGGGCTGGGCGCGGGCTATCAGCCCATCGGGGCGCTGCTGGTCTCGGGCGCGATCTATGACGCCATCGCGCAGGGCAGCGGGTTTTTCCAGCACGGCCACACCTATATGGGCCACCCCATGGCCGCCGCTGCCGCCAATGCGGTGCTGTCCGAAATCGAGGACCGCGACCTGCTGGCGGCCGTGCGGCAGCAGGGCGATCTGCTGGACCGCAGCCTGCGCGAGCGGCTGGGCCAGCATCCCCATGTCGGCGACATCCGCGGCCGCGGGCTGTTTCGCGGCGTCGAACTGGTCGAGGACCGCGAAACCAAGCGCCCCTTTGACCCCTCGCTGCGGCTGCATGCGCGGATCAAGGCGCTGGCGTTCGAGGCCGGGCTGATCTGCTATCCGATGGGCGGCACCATCGACGGGCGGCTGGGGGACCATGTGCTGCTGGCGCCGCCCTATATCATCTCGGACGCCGAGATCGCGGAACTGGTGGACAAGCTGGCCGGCGCCATCGACGGCGCCATCGCCGGGGCGCAGGCGGCATGACCGCGCTGCCTCGCATCATGCTGGCCCCCAACGGGGCGCGGCTGACCTCCGCCGACCACCCCGCGTTGCCCGTGACCATCCCGCAGGTGGTGCAGGCGGCGCTGGACGCGCAGGCGGCGGGTGCGGACGGGCTGCACGCCCATGTCCGCGACGCCGAACAGCGCCACGTGCTGGACGCCGGGCTTTACGCCGAGCTGCTGGCGGAACTGGCCGCAAAAGCCCCGGGACTTTACGTCCAGATCACCACCGAGGCCGTGGGCCGCTATACCCCTGCCGAGCAGCGGGCGCTGGTCGAAACCCTGCGCCCCGCCGCCGTTTCCATCGCGCTGCGCGAGATCATGGCGGATAAAGAGACCGATCTGAACCGCCGCTTTTTCGCCGGCTGCGCCGAGGCGGGCTGTCATGTGCAGCATATCCTCTATGACGCGGCGGACATAAGATGGCTGGGGGAACTCGTCGATTTGGGCGTGATCCCGCGCGAAGGGCTGGCGGCGCTGATCGTGCTGGGCCGCTATGTCGAGGGGCAGCGATCCTCGCCCGCCGATCTGCATGAACCGGCGCAGCTGCTGCTGGACCTGCTGCCGGGCGTGGACTGGGCGGTCTGCGCCTTTGGCCCGGCCGAGACCGACTGCCTGGTCGAGGCGCGGCGGCTGGGCGGCAAGGCCCGTATCGGGTTTGAAAACAACCGCCTGAACCGCGACGGCCGCCCCGCCCGTGACAATGCAGGGCGCGTGGCCGAGCTGGTCGCCGAACTGGCACGGCTGGGGCTGTAGCCCCGCACCGCGGCCGCTCGGCTCCGCACAGCAAAGGGCCGGGCTTTCGGGTCCGGCTCTGCCGCCGGGTCACTTTTTCGTTGCAGCAGCGCGCCGGGCTGACTAGGTTCCCGGGCCATGGCCGATTTGCTGCAATGCGGCAAGACGCACCACGCATATGGACCGGAGGAGGCCAAGTGCTGGATGTGACAGCGATGCGCGACGAGCTGCGCGCCCATTACGATCTTGCCCCGTCGATGGAACTGGCCCAGGCGATGGCCGATACCCATGCGCGGATGGACCGGGTCGTCACTATGCTCGACTGGGCCGTCCACGCCCCCTATGTCGCCGCGATCAACCGGCTGAAACGCGAACGCAACGCGGTGGTGCTGGCGCATAACTACATGCCGCCGCAGATCTATCACGGCATCGCCGATTTCGTCGGCGACAGCCTGCAACTGGCCATCCGCGCGACCGAGGTCGAGGCACCGGTGATCGTGCAATGCGGCGTGCATTTCATGGCCGAGACGTCAAAGATCCTCAACCCGGCGAAAACCGTGCTGATGCCCGACATGGGCGCGGGCTGTTCGCTGGCCGAAAGCATCACCGCCGAGGGCATCGCCCAGATGCGCGCGCAATACCCCGGCGCCCCGGTGGTCAGCTACGTCAACACCACCGCCGAGGTGAAGGCCGCGTCCGACATCTGCTGCACCTCGTCCAACGCCGCGCAGATCGTGGCGGCGATGGACAGCGACACCGTCATCATGACGCCCGACAAATGGCTGGCGCAGAACGTCGCCGCGCAGGTGCCGCAGAAACGCGTGGTCTGGTGGGACGGCGCCTGTATCGTGCATGAACAGTTCACCCCGCAGGATCTGCGCGATTTCCGCAGCTGGCACCCGGGGCTCAAGATCATCGCCCACCCGGAATGCCCCCCCGACGTGGTGGCCGAGGCGGATTTCACCGGCTCGACCAGCGGTATCCAGGCGTGGGTGGAACGCGAGCGCCCGGAACAGGTGATGCTGGTGACGGAATGCTCGATGGCCTCGAACATCTCGGATTCGCTGCCCGAGGTCGAGTTCCTGGGCCCGTGCAACATGTGCCCCTATATGCAGATGATCACCCTGGAAAAGGTGCTGTGGTCGCTGCACAGCATGACCGGCGCGGTCGAGGTGGACCCTGCCGTGGCCGAGCCCGCGCGCCGTGCGGTGCAGCGGATGATCGACCTGTCGCGGCAGCTGGCGGCCTGAGGCGGATGCAGCGGGCAGCAGGCGGCGAGCGTCGGGCGTTTGGCGCTGCCGGAGCGGGGGTTTCACACCCCCGCGCCCCCGTGGGATATTTGCATGATGAAGAACGGTGGCCGGTGCAGGAAACCGGCCGCGTCGTCATCGTGGGGGCGGGGCTGGCGGCGCTGACGGCGGCGCTGCGGCTGGCGCCGCGGGCGGTGCTGGTGATCTCGCCCGAGGCTTTGGGCAGCGGCGCCAGTTCCGCTTGGGCGCAGGGTGGCATCGCCGCCGCGATGGACCCGGCGGATGCACCGGAAAACCACGCTGCCGACACCATCCGCGCCGGGGCCGGGCTGGTCGATGCGGCGGTGGCGGATTTCGTGACTGCGCAGGCGCCGGGGCAGATCCGCGCGCTGGCCGGGATCGGCGCGCCCTTCGACCGCTCGGAGGGCGGCGGCTATGTGCTGTCGCGCGAGGCCGCGCACGGGTTTGCCCGGGTGGTGCGGGTGCGCGGCGATCAGGCGGGGGCCGAGATCACCCGCACGCTGATCGCGGCGGTGCGGGCGGCGCCCTCGGTTCAGGTGCTGGAAGGGGTGATCGCCACCGGGCTGGCGGTCAAGGACGGTCGCGTCACCGGCGTGCGGCTGATGGGGGCCGGGGGCTCGGCGCCTGTGCTGCTGCGCGCGCCGGCGGTGCTGCTGGCGGCGGGGGGTGCGGCGGGGCTTTATGCGTGCACCACCAACCCGGCGCGGATCTGCGGGCAGGCGCTGGGCATGGCGGCGCGGGCGGGAGCGGTAGTCGCGGATGCCGAGTTCGTGCAGTTCCACCCCACCGCCATCGACTGCACTGATGACCCCGCGCCGCTGGCGACCGAGGCGCTGCGGGGCGAAGGCGCGCAGCTGGTCAACCGGCTGGGCGAACGCTTCATGCCGGGGCTGCATCCCGACGCCGAGCTTGCGGCCCGCGACGTGGTGGCGCGCGCGATCTTTGCACAGACGCAGGCGGGGCTGCGTCCGGCGCTGGACGCGCGCAAGGCGCCGGGCGCGCGCATCCTGACGGATTTTCCCGCTGTGGCCGGCGCCTGTCGCCGCAACTCCATCGACCCGCTGCGCGAACCGATTCCGGTGGTGGCGGCAGCGCATTACCACATGGGCGGCGTCGCCTGCGACCGGCAGGGGCGCAGTTCGCTGCCCGGGCTGTGGGTCGCCGGAGAGGCGGCCTCGACCGGGCTGCATGGGGCGAACCGGCTGGCCTCGAACGGGCTGCTGGAAGCGGTGGTGTTCGGCACGGCTGCGGCGGATTCGATTGCAGCGGCGGTGACGCAGCCGCAGGACGCGCCGCCGGTGGAACTGCCGATCACCGGCGCGGCCGAACTGCCCGACCCGCAGCTGGTCGCCCGGCTGCGCGCGGCGATGACCGCCGGCGCCGGCGTGATCCGCGATGCCGAGGGGCTGACCCGCACCCTGCGCGAAATCGCCGCCGTGGAATCCGCGCAGCCCGGTTGCGAGCCGCTGCTGAACATGACCGCCACCGCCTCGCTGATCGCTGCCGCCGCGCTGGCCCGGCGCGAAAGCCGGGGCGCGCATTGCCGCCGCGATTTTCCCGACATCGACGGCGCCACCGGCCGCCGCAGCCGCATGACGCTGGCCGAGGCGCTGGCCCTGCGCCCCCTGCCCGAGGAGACATGATGACCACCGACCAACCCGTCCTGATGCCGCCCCTGCCCGACATGGTGATCGAGCCGCTGGTCCGCGCCGCGCTGGCCGAGGATCTGGGCACTTACGGCGACATCACCACCCGCACGGTGATCCCCGCCGGCACGCGCTATCAGGCCAGCATCCGCGCGCGCGAGGCCGGCGTTGCCTCGGGGCTGCAACTGGCGGCGATTGCGTTCCGGCTGATCGACCCGGACCTGCGGCTGCGGGTGCTGATCCCCGACGGCAGCGCCTTTGCCGTGGGCGACGTGCTGGCCGAGATCGAGGGCGAGGCGGCCTCGATCCTGTCGGCCGAGCGGGTGGCGCTGAACTTTGCCGGGCGGCTGTCCGGGATCGCGACCCAGACCGCGGCTTTCGTCGCCGAAACCCGCGGCACCAGCACAAGGATCACCTGCACCCGCAAGACCACCCCCGGGCTGCGGATCGTGGAAAAACAGGCGGTGCTGCATGGCGGCGGCTTCAACCACCGCTTCAGCCTGTCCGACGCGATCCTGATCAAGGACAACCACATCGCCGCGGCGGGCGGCATCCGCGCGGTGCTGCGGGCGGTCAAGGCCCGCGCCTCGCACATGATCCGCACCGAGATCGAGGTCGACCGGCTTGACCAGCTGGCCGAAGTGTTGGACGAAGGCGGCGCCGATGTCGTGCTGCTGGACAACATGACCACGCCCATGCTGCGCGATGCCGTCGCCATGGCTATGGGGCGCATCGTGCTGGAGGCCTCGGGGACCATGCGGCTGGACCGCATCGCCGAGGTGGCCGCGACCGGGGTCGATTATATCTCGGTGGGCGCACTGACCCATTCCAGCCGGACGCTGGATCTTGGCCTTGATTTCTGACTGTTGGAGGAAAGTGACATGAGTGCCACGCCCGACCGCAAGCCCCGCCTGACCGCTGCCGACATCCGCGCCCGCAAGGGGGGCGAGCCGGTGGTCTGTCTGACCGCCTATACCACCCCCATCGCCGAAATCGTGGACCGCCACTGCGATCTTGTGCTGGTCGGCGACAGCGTGGGGATGGTGCTGCACGGGCTGCCCTCGACCCTGGGCGTCACCATGGAGATGATGATCCTGCACGGGCAGGCGGTGGGGCGCGGGCTGTCGCGGGCCTGCATGGTGGTGGACCTGCCCTTTGGCGCGTTCGAGGAAAGCCCCGAACAGGCGTTCCGCAATGCCGCAAGGCTGATGGCCGAGACCGGCTGTCAGGCCGTCAAGCTTGAGGGCGGGGTCCATATCGCCGACACCGTGCGCTTTCTGGTCGCCCGCGGCATCCCGGTGATGGCCCATGTCGGGCTGACGCCGCAGTCGGTCAACACGCTGGGCGGCTACAAGGTGCAGGGCCGCGGCGCCGAGGGCGATCAGGTGCTGGCCGATGCGCAGGCCGTGACCGACGCCGGCGCCTTTGCGGTGGTGCTGGAAAAACTGCCCGCCGAGCTGGGCGCGCGGATCTCGCGCGAGATCGCGGTGCCGACCATCGGCATCGGCGCGGGGCCTGATTGCGACGGGCAGGTGCTGGTCATCGACGACATGCTGGGCATGTTCACCGCCTTTCGCCCGAAATTCGTCAAGCGCTATGCGCAGCTGGGGCAGGACGCGGACAAGGCGATCGAGGCTTATGCCGCCGAGGTCCGCGCCCGCAGCTTTCCCGGCCCCGAACACAGCTTTGCCGCCGAGCTGAAAAACGGCTGAACAAGCGTCGTATTGCCCCGGCAGCGGGCGGGTGATCGCCGCAGCCGGGGCGTGGACGCCAGCCCGCCGGGCCGGGCGGCTTTGCCTGCATGGCTGCAAGATCGCCCTTGCGCGGAATCCGCATCGCGGCCAGCATCGCTGTCGTG
This sequence comes from Paracoccus alkenifer, assembly GCF_900108405.1. Lineage (GTDB taxonomy): Bacteria > Pseudomonadota > Alphaproteobacteria > Rhodobacterales > Rhodobacteraceae > Paracoccus > Paracoccus alkenifer. Next base: position 42,365 of record NZ_FNXG01000004.1, on the reverse strand, counting down.
GCTGGACCCGTGCCGGGGCCGGACAGGCGCAGGGCGCGCAACCACGCCCGAGGCCGCGCGCGGCCGCCCTTGCCCCGCGCGCCGGCGATGGCTTGCGCCGGGCCAGTGGCCATCCGCTTGCCTGCCGGCACGGCGTGGGCGCGTAAGCGGCCGGGGTCGTTCCGGTCCGCCTGCAAAGCCGCAGGCCCTGCGTTCATGAAGTCGTTTCATCTATTCGCGATTCCCGCCCCAGCGCCAATACCCTCTGCATAAGCGCGTGATTTTGTCATCGGACCCATCCCGTTTGAAATAGGTGCTTGACATGAGTAAATGAACTGACCTTTCATAGCGGGACATCCACGAACTTCAGGGGAGGGAGAGCGTGGCCGGAACCGATTTTCAGACCGCGGTGCCCGTGACGACAGCGGCCGCCGCCTCGGCCGGGGCGCGGCCGGTCATCCTGCGCTGCACCGGGATCGAGCGGTCCTTTGGCGGGCTCAAGGCGCTGAAAGGTGTCGATGTCGAGGTGCATGAGGGCGAGATCTTCGGCCTTGTCGGACCGAACGGCTCGGGCAAGACCACCATGGTTAACGTGATGACCGGGTTCTATCCGCCGAACGCCGGCCGGGTCGAGCTGTTCGGCCGCGACATCACCGGCACCGCGCCGCATCGGGTGGCGAAACAGGGCGTCGCCCGCACCTTCCAGAACCTTGCGCTGTTCAAGGGGATGAGCGTGCTGGACAACATCCTTGTCGGGCGCCACACCCACATGCGCCCGTCCTCGCTGGCGACGCTGTTCTATTGGGTCTGGGCGCAGCGCGAGGAACTTGCCCACCGCTGCGTGGTCGAGGAAATCATCGACTTCATGCAGTTGCAGGACATCCGCGACGAGCCCGTGGACGTGATCCCGATGGGGTTGCAAAAGCGGGTGGAACTGGCCCGCGCGCTGGTGGCCGAGCCGCGGTTCCTGATCCTCGACGAACCCATGGCCGGGATGAACCAGGAAGAAAAGGAATATATCGCCCGCTTCATCCTTGATGCGCGGGATGAGCGCGGCGTGACCATCCTGCTGATCGAACATCACATGGACGTGGTGACGGCGCTGTGCGACCGGGTGGCGGTGCTGTCCTATGGCGAGGTCATCGCCGAGGGCGAGCCCCATGCCACTATCGCCGACCCCGCGGTGGTCACCGCCTATCTGGGCGCCCGCGCCGCCGCCCGCCACGCCGGGATCACCGTGCAGCAGGCAGGTCAGCACACGGGGGCAGGGGCATGAGCATCCAGGGCAAGATCACCGGCTGGCCCGTCACCGACGGCGGCGCCCCCGCGACGCTGGTCGCGGCACTGGCTGCCAATGCCGCGCAGCCGGGCAGCCGCCCGGGGTTCCGCGAACGCGACTTTGGCATCTGGCGGGAATGGAGCTGGCCGCAGGTGCTGGACGAGGTGCTTTCCATCGCCGCGGGGCTGGAGACGCTGGGGCTTGGCCCGGGCCGGGCGCTGACCGTGGTCGGCGACAACCGCGCCGCGATCTATTTCACCATGCTGGCGGCGAATGCGCTGCGGGCCTTCCCCTCGCCGGTCTATCCCGATGTGCCGGTGGACGAGTTCAAGACCTTCGTGCGCTTCGGCGAGCCCGACATCGCGCTGGCCGAGGATCAGGAACAGGTCGACAAGCTGCTGGACCTGCGCGGCCGCATCGGCCGCCCCTCGACCATCATCTACGACGATCCGCGCGGGCTTGCCGGCTATGTCGAGCCGGGGCTGATCGCGCTGTCCGAGGTTGCGGACCGCGGGCGGGCGCGGCTGGCGGCGGAACCGGGGCTGGCCGCCGATCTGGTGGCGCGGGCGCGGCCCGACGATCCGGCGGTGCTGCTGTATTCGTCCGGGACCACGGGCACGCCCAAGGGCATCCCGCTGCTGCATTCCAACATCGTCGGCGGCATCGCCAACGCCGAGGCCGGCGGGTATTTCCAGCGCGGAGAGACCCTGTTCGCCTATCTGCCCACCGCATGGGTCGGGGATTTCGTCTTTACGCTGGGCGCGGGCGTGCTGTTGCAGGCCACGATCAACATCCCCGAACGGGCGGAAACCGCGCTGCACGACCTGCGCGAGGTCGCGCCGACCTTCTATCTGGCCGCGCCGCGGGCGTGGGACGCAATGCTGACCCGGATTCAGGTCGGCATGGCCGATTCCACCCCGCTGAAACGCCGGCTTTACGACTGGTTCATCCCCCGCGCGATCGAGTTGGAGCGCAAGCGCCTGAAAGGCTATCGCCCCAGCGCGGTTGAACGCCTGCGCGAGGCGGTGGGCAGCTTTGTGATGTATGGTCCGCTCAAGGATTATCTGGGGCTGTCGCGGGCCGAGCGCGCCTTTACCGGCGGCGAGGCGATGGGCGAGGATACGTTCCTGTTCTTTCGCGCGCTCGGCATCAAGCTCAAGCAGTTCTACGGCCAGACCGAGACCTGCGCCCTGTCGGCCGCGCAGGTCGAGGGCAGCGTGCGTATCGACACTGTGGGCCGCGCCATGCCGGGGGTCGAGGTCCGCATCGAGGATTCGGGCGAAATCCTGATCCGCTCGGCCTCGGTGTTCCACGGCTATGCCGACAACCCCGAGGCCACGGCCGAGGCGCTGACCCCGGACGGGTTCCTGCGCACGGGCGACGCCGGCCATATTCAGGACAGCGGCGATCTGGTGGTGTTGGGTCGGGTCAGCGAGCTGGTGGAAACCGCGCAGGGGCAGCGCTTTATCCCTACCTTCATCGAGAACCGGCTGAAATTTTCGCCCTATATCCGCAACGTCGCCATTCTTGGCGCCGGGCTTGAGGAACTGACCGCCATCGTCTGCATCGACTACGAGGCGGCGGGGCACTGGGCGGAGCAGCGCTCGATTTCCTATTCCTCCTATGCCGAGCTGTCGCAGAAACCCGAGATGCTGGAGCTGGTCGCGGGCGAGATCGCGCGGATGAACGAATTGCAGCCCGACGGGCTGAAGATCCGCCGCTTCGTCAACCTGCACAAGGATTTCGATGCCGACGACGGCGAGATCACCCGCACCCGCAAGCTGCGCCGCAAGGTGATCGAACAGACCTATGCGGCGCTGGTCGCCGCGCTTTACGACGGGTCGGACGAGGTCATCTTCGACGCGAAAATCACCTATGAGGACGGGCGCGAGGGCACGCTGCGCCGCAACCTCGTGATCCGGAGGGTCTGAAGATGGACATGATCCTGCTGCTGGAACTGGCCCTGAACGGCGTGTTCGTCGGGCTGATGTATGCGCTGCTGTCTGCGGGCATCGTGCTGATCTACAAGACCTCGGGCATCGCCAATCTGGCGCAGGGCGCGCTGGCGATGATGGGGGCCTATACGGTCGTCGTGCTGGCCAACAGTTTTGGCCTGTCGATGTGGGTGGCGATCCCGCTGGCGCTGGCGGTGATGTTCGCGTTCGGCGTCGCGCTGGAACGTGTGGCGCTGCGGCGGATGATCGGGCAGCCGGTGATCATGGTCATCATGCTGACCATCGGGCTTGAGATTTTCCTGCGCGGGGTGATCCCCGGCTTTTTCGGCGCCGCGGTCAAGCGGCTGGATCTGGGCATCTCGAACGCGCCGATCTTTGTGGGCGAGCTGCTGCTGAACCGCGCCATTCTGATCGGGGGCGGCGTGTCGCTGGGCCTGATCCTGCTGTCGATCCTGTTCTTCAATTCCCGCTTCGGCATCATCATGCGCGCGGTCAGCGACAACCAGACCGCCAGCTGGTCGGTGGGGATCCGCGTTGAACGCGCCATCGCGGTGGCGTGGGGGCTGTCGGCCTGCATGGCCACGACCTCGGGCGTGCTTTGGGGCGCCACGCAGGGGGTGGACTGGTCGCTGTCGCTGCTGCTGATCAAGGCGCTGGCCATCGCCATTCTGGGCGGGCTGGATTCCATCGTCGGCGTGCTGATCGCGGGGATCATCGTCGGGCTGGCCGAAAGCCTTGCGACCGGCATCCTCGACCCCATCGTGGGCGGAGGCACCCGCGATGTCGTCGCCTCGGCCATCATCCTGCTGACACTGCTGTTCCGCCCGCACGGGCTGTTCGGCCGCGAACATATCGAGAGGGTCTGAGCGATGATCTACAGACGCGCCGGCATCAGCTTTACCCGCTATCAGGACGAGCGGCGGCTGTGGAAACTGCCGACCGACCGCTGGGCGGTGATCGTGATCTTTGCCCTGCTGCTGGTGGCGCCGTTCCTGGTCGACCGGCTGTTCGTGGTGGGCTATCTGCTGCCGCTGATCATCTGGTCGATGGCTGCGATGGGGCTGAACCTGCTGATGGGCGGCGCCGGGCAGATCCACCTGGGCTATGGCGCGGTGATCGGGATTGGCGCCTATGCCTCGGTCCACGCGATGCGGGCCGGGCTGCCGTTCGAGCTGGCGATGATCGTGGGCGGGCTGGCCTCGGCCGCGATCGGGGTGGTGTTCGGGGCGGCCGCCTTGCGGGTCAAGGGGCTGTATCTGGCGATGGCGACGCTGGCGATGCAGTATATCGTCGATTTCGTCATCGTGCAGGTGCCGGCGATCTCTGGCGGCACACAGGCGGCGCTGTCGGTGCCGCGCACCAGCTTTCTGGGTATCGCCATCCAGGGCGACCGCGCGCCCTATTATGTGGCGCTGGCGCTGTGCGCGGTGCTGACCCTGTTCATGCTGAACGTGCGGCGCACCTCGTTCGGGCGCGCGCTCGCGGCGGTGCGGGAAAAGGACTATGCCGCCTCGATCATCGGGGTTGACCCGTTCCGCTACAAGCTGCTGGCGTTCTGGGTATCGTCGTTCATCGGCGGCATGACCGGGGCGGTGCTGGCGGTCTGCTATTATCGCACCATCTCGCCCGACCAGTTCCATCTGGACCTGTCGATCCAGTTGGTCGCCATGGTGATCGTGGGGGGGCTTGGCTCGGTGCTGGGCGGGTTCCTGGGGGTGGGGCTGATCCTGTTCGCGCCCATCGTGCTGAACCAGCTGATCGGGCTGGCCGCCGACCAGTTCGGCGTGGCCATCCCCACCGACCTGCGCGCCCATCTGCCGCTGATGCTTTATGGCGGACTGATCATGGGGTTCCTGCTGCTGGAGCCGCTGGGGCTGGCGAAAATCTACAGCAATATCCGCAATTACCTGCTGGTCTGGCCGTTCCGCCACGCAAGGCAGTGACAAGAGACGACAACCAAGGGGAGGAAATACCAGATGAGCCTGACACGTCGGAATATCCTGACCGGGGCGGCGGTCGCCGCGCTGGCCTCGCAGCTGCCCTTGCGGGTGGCGCTGGCGCAGGGCGGCGACAAGGTGGTCCGCATCGCGATGCCGATGGACTTTACCAAGGTCTACACCTTCGTGACCGCCGAATATAACCAGGGCCAGCGCGACTATATCACCATGATGAACCAGCGCGGCGGCATGGGCGGCTATACGATCGCCGTCGACATCAGCGACCACGCCAACGACCAGCCCCGCGCCATCGAGGCGTATGAGCGCGCCAAGTCGCAGGGCGCGGTGCTGGTCGATCCGCTGTCCACCCCGGTCGCGCGGGCGCTGACTCCGCGGGCGCTTGAGGACAAGCTCAACATGGTCACGGCGTTCTCGGGCCGCTCGGACGCGGCGGACGGGACGGTGTTTCCCTATGTGTTCCCGCTGTCGCCGAACTACTGGACCCAGGCCGGGCTGCTGATCGAGTATTTCAAGCAGCAGGACGGCGGTTCGCTGGACGGCAAGACCATCTGCTTTGTCCATATCGACACGCCCTTTGGCAAGGAACCGCTGCCGGTGCTGGAAGCGCTGGCCGCCAAGGAAGGCTTCAAGTTGCAGGCTTTCCCCTATACCCCGCCGGGCAACGACCAGTCGGCGATCTGGCCGCAGGTGCGCCGCGCGCGTCCTGACTGGACGATGTTCTGGGGCGCAGGCGTCGGCCAGACCGTGGCGCTGACCGAGGCCGCGCGCAACGGGCTGGACATGGGCCGGGTGTGCAGCAGCGTCTGGCTGTCGGAATCCGACATGGACGTGGTGGGGCGCGACCAGACCGTCGGCGTGCTCAAGTTCGAGCCCTGCGTGTCCGGGCGTGAACCCAAGGTCATTCAGGACATCCTGACCGAGGTGGTCGGCGCCGGCAAAGGCGCGGGCCCCGAGGACAAGGTCGGGACCAGCTATTACAACTATGGCGTAATGCTGGCCGCCCTGATGCTTGAGGGCGTGCGCCGCGCCGCCGAGATCGCCCCCGACGGGCCGGTCACCGGCGAATGGCTGAACGCCGGGCTGAACTCGATCACCGAGTTTACCGCCGAGGGGCTGATCCCGCCCACCACCATCACCCCCGAGGACCATCAGGGCGGCGGCATGGGCCGGGTGGCGCGCTGGAACGGCGAGGTGTTCGAGCCGATGACCGACTGGTTCAGCGCCAACCAGGACGTGGTGTGGGACGAGGTGCGCAAGTATTCCTCGGAATTCGCCAAGACCGGGCAGTGATGCCGCGCCCCTGTCCCGTGCGCTGCGGGGCGGGGGCGTCAACATGAAGGGATGACCGCATGGCCCTGCTATCCGTCAACAGTGTCGAGGTCGTGTATGATCAGGTCTCGCTGGCCGTCAAAGGCGCCTCGCTTGAGGTGCCGCAGGCCGGGCTGGTCGCGCTGCTGGGTGCCAACGGCGCGGGCAAAAGCACGATCCTGAAATCCATCAGCGGGTTGCTGGCCCCCGAACGCGGCGCCGTCACCCGCGGCACCATCACCTTTGAGGGCGAGGATATTCTGGCGCTGGACCCGCCGACCCGGGTGCGCCGCGGCATCGTCCACGTGCTGGAAGGCCGCAAGGTGTTCGAGCATCTGACGCCGCTGGAAAACCTGCTGGCCGCCACGACGATGTATTCCGACCGGGCCAGGATCGACGAAATGGCCGAACAGATGTTCGAGCTGTTCCCCCGGCTGAAAACCCGGGCCAAGGCCAAGGCGGGCTATCTGTCGGGCGGCGAACAGCAGATGCTGGCCATCGCCCGCGCGCTGATGACGCGGCCCAAGCTGCTGATGATGGACGAACCCAGCCTCGGCCTTGCGCCGCTGCTGGTGGACGAGATCTTCGACATCATCACCCGCATCAACCGCGAAGAAGGCGTGGCGGTGCTGCTGGTCGAACAGAACGCGGTGGCGGCGCTGGACGTGGTGCAACACGCCTATCTGATCGAACAGGGCCGCATCGTGATGAGCGGCCCGGCCGAGGTGCTGCGCGAAAACCCCGACATCAAGGAAGCCTATCTGGGCAGCGGCGCCGTCGCCGTCGATTACCACGCGGTCAAGCATTACCGCCGGCGCAAGCGGTGGCTGGCGTGACGCAAGCCGCGAAAACCCAGGCCCCGGCCCTTGATCCGCGCGAAATCGCGGCGGCGCTGGAACGGCTGCTGAAACTGCGCAGCCTGCCCTTTGGGATGAAGCTGTTTGCCGACCGCGCCGAGATGCAGGCGATTCCCCGCATCCGCCGCCCGCAGCATATCCACACGCTGGATCAGGTGGTGGCGCAGGCGGCGCGGCTGGGCTGGACCGTGGGCGCCACCGCCGAGGATCTGGCCGGCGCGCAATGCCGCGCCGTGGTGGGTCTGGGGAACGCCAAGACCCCCGACTGGGCCGCCGGCAACCGCATGGACGGGGTGTGGTTTCAGGACCAGCCCGGCGCGGCCGCCCATCAGGCCGCCATGCACTGCGTCCCCGACGGGCAATATGACGCGCTGGTGGTGTCGCCGCTGGCCTCGGGGCGGCTGGACCCGCCGGATATTGCGCTGTTCTATGCCACCCCCGGCGCGATGATGTATTTCATCAACGGCCTGCAATGGCAGGGCTACAAGCGCTTTGACTGGTCGGTGGTGGGCGAAAGCTCCTGCGCGGACAGCTGGGGGCGGGCGCTGGTGAAGCGCGAGCCCTCGCTGTCGATCCCCTGTTTCGCGGAACGCCGCTACGGGGGCGTGCTGGACGACGAAATGCTGATGGCCGCGCCGCTTGACGACATGGCCCGCGCCGTCATGGGGATGGAGGCGCTGGCCAAGAACGGTTTCCGCTATCCCTTCCCGCAATACGGCATCCAGCAGGATGTGCGCGCCGGGCTGGGCTTCAGCTACGGCACCGGGTAAGCCCGCGTCCGTCCAGGGGGATGATCGTCATGGCGCAGCGCGCAACCAAACGTCAGGTGAACCGGCTGCCGCCCGAACAGCGCATCGCCGACATCATGCGCTCGGCGCGCGAGGTGTTCACTGAAAAAGGCTATTCCGAATCGCTGATTTCCGACATTGCCGAACGCGCCGGGGTGGTCGAGGGCACCATCTACCGCTTTTTCGAGAACAAGCGCGACCTGCTGCAACGCGTGGCCGAAGCCTGGTATATCGAGATGATGGAGGCGTCCGAGCCGGGCTTTGGCGCGGTGCAGGGCGAATGGAACCGCATCCATTATGTCGTCTACAGCCATCTTGACGCGATGCAGCGCGATCCCGGGCTGGCGCGGCTGGTGTTCCATGAGCTGCGCCCCGACCCGCATTACCGCTCGACAAGGCTGTTCGAGCTGAACCGCGCCTATACCCGCCGCATCCCCGAGATCGTGCGCGAGGGCGTGGCGCGGGGCGTGTTTCGCGCCGATGTGTCGTCCTCGCTGGTGCGCGACATGGTTTACGGGGCGATCGAGCATCGCACCTGGGCCTATCTGCGCAACGAGGGCGAATTTGACCTTGAAACCACCGCGCGCGAGATCACCGACGTGGTTTACGGGGGTATGCTGCTGCCCCGCGCCCCGGCCGAGGCACCGCGCGACGAAATCCTGGCGCGGCTGGACCTGCTGACCCAGCGGGTGGACGCGGTGGCGCGGCAGTTGGGCAGCTGAGCTGAGCCGGGTTTTTCCGGTGCCGCGCCGTGCCGGTGTTCGCGGTTGATTCGTCCCGCATATTCGGGTTTCATCGGCAGTGAACGACATTCATCAGCGGGGCAGTGACATGGACAGCGCAACCGGATGGGAAGACGTGCGGCTTGAGCTTTCGGGCGGTGTCGCGCGCATCACCCTGTGCCGCCCGGCCCGGCGCAACGCCATGCGCAACCGCTCGGCCGACGAGCTGCTGGCGGCGCTGCGCGCGGCCGAGACGGGGGATGCCCGCGCGGTGCTGCTGACCGGCGAGGGCGCGGCATTCGGCGCCGGCTATGATCTTTCGACGCTGGACCCCGGCGCGGTGCCGGATCTGGCGCAGGTGCTGGACGATCACTTCAACCCGCTGATCCGCGCCCTGCGGGAATCGCCGCTGCCCGTTGTCGCGGCGGTGCAGGGGGCCTGCGCGGGGGCCTCGGTCGGGGTGGCGCTGGCGGCGGATATCGTGATCGCGGGCCGCTCGGCGTTCTTTTATGAACCCTTTGTCGGCATCGCGCTGGTGCCGGACGCCGGCAACACGCTGTTCCTGCCGCGCGTGGCGGGGCGCATCCGCGCATCCGCCGCGATGCTGCTGGGCGACCGCATCCCCGCGGCCGAGGCCGAGCGCTGGGGCCTCGTCTGGCGCGTAGTTGACGATGACGCCCTGCTGCCCGAGGCCGAGTCGATCTGCGCCCGTCTGGCCGAACGCCCCGCCGCCGCGCTGGCCGCGACCAAGCGGCTGATCGCGCGCGCGGCCGAGCCGGATCTTGACGCCATGCTGGACATGGAACGCGACCTGCAAGGCGAGGCCGGGCGCGGCCCGGAAATGCGCGCCGCCATCGACGCATTTTTCGCCTCGCGCAAGGGGGCGCGGTGATGGCCGACCCGACGCTTTCCCCCACCCGCTTCATCGACAGCGACCACCCCGACATCGTGGCTTTTGCGCGCGAACATGCGGGGACGGGCGACATCCGCGCCCGTGCGGTCGCGCTGGCGCGGGCGGTGCGCGACGCGGTGCCCTATAGCCTGTGGGCGTTCCGGGTCGAGCCGGAATATTTCGTCGCCTCGCAGGTGCTGCGGCAGGATTCGGCGTTCTGCGTGCCCAAGGCGGTGCTGCTGGCCGCGGTGGCGCGGGCGGCGGGGATTCCGTCGCGGATCGGCTTTGCCGATGTCCGCAACCACCTGACCTCGCCGCGGTTTTCCGCGATAATGGACAGCCCGGATTTCCACTGGCACGCCTATACGGCGCTGCTGATTGATGGCCGCTGGCTCAAGGCGACGCCTGCGTTCGACATCGGGCTGTGCGAACGCAGCGGGGTTGCGCCGCTGGAATTCGACGGCACGCAGGATTCCATCTTTCAGCCCTTTGACAGCCAGGGGCGCAAGTCCATGGAATATATCGGCTTTCATGGCGAATTCGACGACATGCCGCACGAACGCTTCAGCGCCGAGATGCAGCGGATCTATCCGCGCCTGCTGGCGGGCGTCGCCGCCGAGCGCGCGCGGCGCGCGGCGGCGGGGTGACCCCGGTCAGAACCGGAACACCCCGTAGCCCGGTTCCGCCAGCGGCGCGTTCAGCGCCGCTGAAATCGCGATTCCCAGCGCGTTGCGGGTGTCCGCCGGGTCGATGATCCCGTCGTCCCAGATTTCCGAGGTCGCGTGCCAGGCCGACAGCTGGTCCTCATACGCCAGCCGGGTTTCCTGCCACAGCGCCTTGATCTCGGCCTCGTCCACGGTGCCGCCGTTGCGGCGCATCTGGTTGGCCTTGACCTCGGCCAGGGTGTTGGCGGCCTGATCGCCGCCCATCACCCCGATCTGGTGGTTCGGCCAGGTGAACATGAAGCGGCCGTCGAACGCCCGCCCGCACATGCCGTAATTCCCCGCCCCGAACGAGCCGTTGCACATCACGGTGAACTTGGGGACATGCGAACAGCTGAGCGCCATGATCATCTTGGCGCCGTCCTTGGTGATGCCGCGGCGTTCGTATTCCTGCCCGATCATATAGCCGGTGATGTTCTGCAAAAACACCAGCGGGGTGTTGTTCTGGTTGCACAGCTCGATGAAATGCCCGCCCTTGAGCGCGCTGTCGTTGAACAGCACCCCGTTGTTGGCCAGGATCCCGACCTTGAACCCCCAGATATTGGCGAAACCGCAGACCAGCGTCTGCCCGTAGTTGGGCTGGTATTCGTGAAACCGCGAGCCGTCGACGATGCGGGCGATGACCTCGCGCATGTCAAAGGATTTCTTGATGTCGTCGGGGATGATCCCGTAAAGCTCGGCCGGGTCATAGGCCGGCGGCTCGGGGGGTTCCTGCTGCGCGGGCCATTTGCGCGGATGTTCCCACTGGGCCACGATCTCGCGGCCGATGCGGATGGCGTCCAGTTCGTCATTGGCCGGATAGTCGCAGGTGCCGGAAACCGAGGTGTGCATCTCGGCCCCGCCCAGATCCTCGACGCTGACCTCTTCCCCCGTCGCGGCCTTGACCAGCGGCGGGCCGCCCAGAAACACCGCGCCGGTGCCGCGCACGATCACCGAATAATCCGACAGCGCCGGGATATAGGCGCCGCCCGCCGTGCAGTGGCCGAACACCAGCGCCAGCTGCTTGACGCCCATTTTCGACAGGATCGACTGGTTGCGAAAGATGCGCCCGCCCATGTAGCGGTCGGGGAACAGCTCGGATTGCAACTTGAGGTTGCCGCCGGCTGAATCGCACAGATGGATCACCGGCAGGTGGTTTTCGATGGCGATGTCCATGGCGCGGACGATCTTTTTCACCGTCAGCGGATACCACGCGCCGCCCTTGACGCTGGGGTCGTCGGCGCGGATCAGCACCTCGCGCCCCGACACCACCCCGATGCCGACGATGGAACTGGCCGAGGGGCTTTCGCCGTCATAGGCGCGGTTTGCCGCCAGCGAGGACAGTTCCAGAAACGGGGTGCCGGGGTCCAGCAGCCGCTCGATCCGCTGGCGGGGCAGCATCTTGCCCTGTTTTTCCAGCCGGTCGAGATCGCGCTGCGGGCGGGCGTGGCGGGCCTGTTCCTGACGCTCGCGGAACGCCTGCACCAGCGCGCGGTTATGGGCGGCGTTGTGGCGAAATTCGGGGGTTGAGGTGTTCAGGCGGGACTGGATCTTACGCATCGCTTTCGTCCTCGGGGGTCAGGCGGGCAAGGATCTGGTCCTTGCCAAAGGTTTCGTCCTGCGCCACGGCGATTTCCGCCACGGTGCCGTCGCGCGGCGCGGCCAGCACGGTTTGCAGCTTCATGCTTTCGATGGTCAGCAGCGGATCGCCGCGGGCTATGCGCTGGCCGGGGGCGGCGTGGATCTCGATCACCGCGCCGGGCATGGGGGCGCGCAGTTCCGACAGCCCGCCATCGGCGCCGGCGCCGCCGCCGTCGTCGGCCAGCTGCACGACGTGGGTTCGGCCGTCGCAGCGCAGGCTTTGGGCGTCGTCGCCCGCCGCGCGCAGGGCGGTGACGTGGCGCCCGTCGATGGTCAGCGCCAGTTCGCCGTCGCCTGCGGGCCCGGGGTCTTGCACGGTGTAATCGCGCCCGTCGATGCGCAGCAGCAGATGCGGGCGGCGGCGGATGATCTCGATTTCGTGGCGGGTGCCGTTCAGCAGCAGGGCAAAGGACATCTCAGTTCCTCCATGGCCCGATGGCGGCGTGCAGCGCGGGCACGTCGAACACCGCCTGCCGGAACTCGCGGAACCCCAGCGCCGCGGCGATCAGCACCGGGGCCAGCGCGTCATCCGCCATGGGGGCGGGGGCCAGCGCCTGCGCGTGCTGGGCGACAAAGCCGGTGTGCAGATCGCCCGCGCGGAACGCCGGGCTGTCGATCACCCGCGCCAGATAGTCGATGTTGGTCGTCACCCCCAGCAGGGTCAGCTCGCGCAGCGCGTCCAGCGTGCGCTCGATCGCCTGTTCGCGGCTGGCGCCGTGGACCACCAGCTTGGCCAGCATCGGGTCAAAGTCCGCGGTCACCGCCTCGCCCTCGGTCAGGCCGGATTCGAACCGCAGCCACGGCGCCTGCGGCACCCGCAACAGGCGGATAGCGCCGGTTTCGGGCATGAAGTCACGTTCCGGGTCTTCGGCGCAGATGCGGCATTCGATGGCGTGGCCGTCGCGGCGCAGCTGGTCCTGGCGGATCGGCAGGCCGCGGCCGGCGGCGATGTTGATCTGCGCCGCGACCAGATCAAGCCCGGAAATCATTTCCGTGACCGGGTGTTCGACCTGTAGCCGCGTGTTCATTTCAAGGAAATAGAACCGCCCGTCCGGGGCAAGGATGAATTCCACCGTGCCGGCGTTGCGATAGCTGGCGGCTTGGGCCAGCCGCACGGCGGCGGCGCAGATTTCGGCAGCCAGCTCGGGCGGCAGCGCGGCCGAGGGCGCCTCTTCCACGATCTTCTGAAAGCGGCGCTGGATCGAGCATTCGCGTTCATGCAGGTGGATGGCGCCGTTTTCGCCGTCGCCGAGGATCTGCACCTCGATATGGCGCGGGCGCTCGACGTAAAGCTCGGCGTAGATGCGGCCGTCGTTGAAATAGCGCTGCGCCTCGCTGGCGGCCAGCCGGGCGGCCGGGATCAGCCCGTCGGCGTCGCGCACGATGCTCATCCCCTTGCCGCCGCCGCCGGCCGAGGCCTTGATCAGCAGCGGGAACCCGATCTGCGCGGCCTGCCGTGCGAACTCGTCCAGGTCGTCGGTCGGCATCACCGAGGGCGCGACCGGCACCCCATGCGCCTGCGCGAACTCGCGCGAGGAAATCTTGTCGCCCATCAGCGCGATGCTGTCGGCCGAGGGGCCGATGAAGATCAGTCCGGCATCCGCGACCGCCCGGGCGAAATCAGCGTTTTCCGACAGGAAGCCGTAGCCGGGGTGGATGGCGTCGGCGCCGGTGGTCGTTGCTGCGGCGATGATCTGGGCGGTGTCCAGATGCGCGGCGACGGGGGTGTCGCCGAACAGCTCGACCGCCTGATCGGCCATGCGGACATGCAGCGCGCCGGCCTCGGCCGCGTGGTGGACGGCGACCGAGCCCAGCCCCATCGCCCGCAGGCTGCGGATGATGCGGCAGGCGATCTCGCCCCGGTTGGCGATCAGCACCTTGCGGATGGGAAAGTCGGGATCAACGGTCATGGGGTCTGCCTTCGGTCGCGAAATCTTCCAGCCTGCCGCCGGGGGCGGTCCAGACGGCAGGAACCGGCACCGGCAGATCCAGCAGGATCTGCGCCAGCGCCTTGCCCTGCGCGTCATGGCGCAATGACGCCGTGCCGCCGCCCCCCAGCGCCCGGTCCAGCACAAGGTTGAAGCCGTCGAGCCCTGGCCAGTCATGGCGCCGCACTTCGCCCTGCACGAAATGCGCAAGCCAATGGCGCACGGCGTCCGGTGTCACCGCCGCGGCGATCCATGGCAGGAACGCGGGGTCGCGGGACAGCACCCCGATATTGGCGCGGTCGCCCTTGTCGCCGCTGCGGGCGCGGGCCAGCGCGATCAGCGGCACGGTCCGCAGCGGGCCGTCATGGTCGGGCGCAGGGGCCGCTGCGTCGGGGCGGGCAGGGGGCTGCGGGCCGGGCTCGACATGGGGCACCTCGTGGCTGCGCCCCTCGAACGACACGCGCATCGGCACTTGCGCCTTGGGGACCAGGCAGGAAAACAGCCGCACCACCGGCTGCGGCGCGGGGCGACCGCCGGCAAAGCCGGTCAGCCCCTGCGCCATGGCAGTGGCGGCGTGGAAAATCTCGCGCCCGAGGATTTCCAGCGCGGCGCGGTCGGGGTGGCTGGCGGCAAGCCTTAGCACCACCTCGCGCGTGTTCTGCGCGCGGGCCTGCGTGCCGTAGTTGCTTTCCGCGCCCAGCAGCTCGACCAGTGTGGCGGTAAAGGGGGCAAACCCGTCCCGCGCCAGCAGCCGCGCGACCCGGGCCAGGATCGCCTTGGCGGTGGCCTGCGCGCGGGCGGCGGCCTCGCGCCCGGCGACCATCATCGTGGCGGCGACGCGCCAGCCGTCGGCCCATGTGGCGCTGACCTTGAGGCTGTCGGTCGGCGCCACGCCGCGCGCGCCGGTGACGCGCACAAGGTCGGGGCCGGTCTGTTCCAGCCGCACCTGCGACCAGTCGCAGGTCACGTCGGGCAGCAGATAGGCGGCGGGGTCGCCGACCTCGTAGCACAGCTGCTCAGCGACCGTTGCGGTTGAAATCAGCCCGCCGGTGCCCTCGGGCTTGGTGATCTCGAAACTGCCGTCCGGGTGGCAGATGGCGATGGGAAAGCCCATGTCGTCCCAGCCGGCGACGGTATCGCGCCAGTCGGTGATGATGCCGCCGGTCACCTGCGTGCCGCATTCCAGCAGATGCCCGGCAAGGCTGCCGGCAGACAGCAGGTCGTGGTCGCCCTCGAACCAGCCGAATTCGTGGATCAGCGGCCCCAGCACCAGCGCGGAATCGACCACGCGCCCGGTCAGCACCACATCCGCGCCCATCCCCAGCGCCCGGGCGATGCCGAACGCGCCCAGATAGGCGTTGATGCTGAGCAGGCGTTCCGGCATCGGCGCGGCGGTGAACATTTCAGTGGTGCCCGCGGCGCGCAGATCATCCGCGATGGGCGACAGGTCGTCGCCCTCGACCACCGCCACCCGCAGGGGCAGCCCCTGTTCGGCGAACAGCGCCTGCAACGCGTCGCGGCAGGCGTGCAGGTTCACGCCGCCCGCGTTGACCACGACGCGGATGCGCCGCGCTGCGATCTCGACGGCCAGCGGGCGCATCACCTGGGTGATGAAATCGCCTGCGAAACCGGCGTCGGGCGCGCGCGATTTCATCCGCGACAGGATCGCCATGGTGACCTCGGCCAGATAGTCCATCACCAGGTAATCGACGTTACCCTGCCGGACGATCTGGGCCGCGCCCTCGGGGCTGTCGCCCCAGAAGGCGCCGCCGCAGCCGATGCGGATCGCGTGGTCCATCGCCTAGCGCCCCGTCCAGTTCGGCGGGCGCTTTTCGACGAAAGCGGCAAAGCCTTCGCGGGCGTCCTCGGTCTGGGCCATGTTGGCCAGCATGAAGGGGGCGTATTCCAGCGCCGCGTCCAGCGACATCTCTCGGATCTTGGCCAGCGACTGCTTGCCCAGCCTTATGCCGGTGGGGGTCTTGTCGGTGATGCGCGCCAGCAGCCAGCCCAGTTTCGCGTCCAATTCCGCGGCGGGCACGGCGTGGTTGACGATGCCATGCGGCTTGGCCTCGGCCGCGGTGATCGGCTCGCCGGTCAGGCACATCTCCATCAGCACGCGGTTGGGGGTGTTGCGCAGCAGGAAGGGCAGGATCATCATCGGGAACAGCCCCACCTTGACCTCGGTCACGCCCAGCAGCGCATCCTCGCGCGCCACCACGAGATCGCAGGCGCAGACAAGGCCAAAGCCCCCCGCCAGCGCGTGCCCGTTCACCCGCGCGATCAGCGGCAGGCGGCAGTCGTTCATCCGGCGCAGCAGCGCGGCCACATAGTGGCGGGGATCGGCCGCGTCGATGCTGAACGGCGCGCCGTCCGCCGCGGGTTGCAGGTCGCCGCCGGCGCAAAAGGCGCGCTCGCCCGCGCCGGTCAGCACCACGGCGCGGATGCCGCCGTCCGATTCGGCCCGATCCAGCGCCGCCATGATCGCCGCCGCCACATCCGCATTCAGCGCATTGCGCCGCGATTCGCGCGCGATGGTAATCGTCAGCGTGGCGTCGTCGCGGGCGGTCGTGACCGGATCGGACATGGCGCTGATCCTCCTTCAGCCTGTGTCCTGTAATTAATGAGGCTGCTTCATCGTCTGTGTCAATCGCGTTCTTTGGGTCAATCAAAACTCTTGACCCGTTCGGTTTAAGTAGTGATGAATATTGTTCATCAACAGGCGCCGACGCGCCCCCGGCCAAGGAGCTGTGCCCGATGACCTCCAACCACCCGGACCTGTTCGAACTGGACCCCGATCGCGCTGCGGTCCTCGACCACGCCGACCGTTTCGCGCGAGGCGAGCTTTACCCGCTGTCCGAGCGGATGGACGCCGAGGAATGGTGGCCCGAAAACGGGATGCGCCTGGTGGGCGAGGCTGGGTTCCTGGGCGCCACCATCCCCGAGGAATACGGCGGCGCCGGCATGGACCTGCTGTCGGCAGGGCTGGTGATGCAGGCGTTTTCACGCTGGAATCACGCCATGGCGCTGTCGGTGGTGGCCCATGACAACCTGTGCGCCAACAACATCTGGCGTAACGGCAACGACGCGCAGCGCCGCAAATACCTGCCCGACCTGTGTTCGGGCAAAAAGATCGGGGCGCTGGGGCTGACCGAGCCGGGGGCGGGGTCGGACGCGCTGGGCTCGATGCGCACCACCGCGCGGCGCGACGGCGATCATTACGTGCTGAACGGGTCCAAGATCTTCATCACCAACGGGCCGGTGGCCGATGTGGTGCTGGTCTATGCCAAGACCGCGCCCGATCAGGGCACGCGGGGCATTTCCGCGTTCATCGTGGAGACCAAAACTCCCAGCTTCAAGGTCGCGCAGAAGCTGGTCAAGATGGGCTATCGCGGCAGCCAGACGGCCGAGCTGGTGTTCGACGAATGCCGGGTGCCCGCGGAAAACCTGGTCGGCGCGGAAAACCGCGGCGTCGGCATCGTGATGAGCGGGCTGGACCTTGAACGCGCCATGGTCGCGCCGCTGTGCCTGGGCATCGCGGAACGGGCGCTGGACCTGTCGCTGGACTATGCCAGGACCCGCCGCCAGTTCGGCAAGCCCATCGGCAGCTTCCAGATGGTGCAGTCGATGCTGGCCGAGATGTATGTCCAGACCGAGGCGATGCGCACGCTGGTCTGGCGAGTGCTGGGTGCGGCCTCGCATGTCGAGGCGGGCGAGGGCGGGCGCGGCGACATCCACCGGCTGACCGCGGCCTCGGTGATGTTCGCGGCCAATGCGGTGAACAAGGTGCTGGATCTTGCGGTGCAGATCCACGGCGGCTCGGGTTATATCTGGGAATCGGAAATCAACCGGCTGTATCGTTCCACCAAGCTGCTGGAAATCGGCGCCGGCACCACCGAGGTGCGCAAGCTGATCATCGCCGGCGACTTGCTCAAGGACATGCCCCGTGACTGACGCCGTGACATCGTTTGGCCTGACCGACGCCCAGCTTGCGACGCAGCGCATGGTGTTCGCGCCGGATGCGCTGGCGGGGCAGGTGGCGGTGGTTTCGGGCGGCGCGGGCGGGATCGGGCGGGCAGTGGCCTGGCTTTACGCCCGCATGGGGGCCGAGGTGATCGTCACCGGCCGCAAGCAGGACAAGATCGATGCGCTGGTCGCGGCGCTGCGCGACGCCGGCCACCGCGCCAGCGGCGACGTGCTGAACGTGCGCGACCGCGAATCGGTCGATGCGTTCTGGGACCGGGTCTGGGCCGGGCGCCCGGTGGATATCCTGGTCAACAGCGCCGGCGGCCAGTTCCCGCAGGCGGCCATCGACATCAGCCCCGGCGGGTGGAACGCGGTGATCGACACCAACCTGAACGGCAGCTGGCACATGATGCAGGCGGCGGCGCGGAAATGGCGCGACGGGGGCCGCCCCGGCAACATCATCAATATCGTGGTGGTGACCACCGGCGGGCTGCACGGCATCGCCCATTCCATCGCCGCGCGGTCCGGGGTGATCGGGCTGACCCGCGCGGTGGCGGTGGAATGGGCAGAATACGGGCTGCGGGTGAACTGCGTCGCCCCCGGCGCGGTCGAGACCGAGGGTTGGAACGTCTACACCCCCGAGGTCCGCGCCACCTATGCCAACTCGAACCCGATGATGCGGGTCGGCACCGCCTGGGACATCGCCGAGGCCTGCGCCTATCTGGGCAGCCCGTCAGGCAACTTCGTCACCGGCGAGGTGCTGACCGTGGACGGCGGCGGCCAGCATTGGGGCGAGACCTGGACCACCGGCAAACCGGATTACTTCAAGGGCTGAAGCCTGTACCGCAGGGATCGGCTCCATCCCGTTCGGGCGGTCCTAAATATCCTCGGGGGCCCGGGGGCAGACAGCCCCCGGCCCGGCCGCGCAACCAAAGCTCAGCCCGCCAGCCCCACCCGCTCGCGCATCCGCGCCAGCATCTGCATCTGCTCGGCGCTGAGTTCGATGCCCTCGGCCTCGGCCTGCGCACGGGCGGCAAAGCGGCGTTGCGAGGGCAGGCGGGCGCCCTGGCCGACGATGGCCTCAAGCAGGGTTTCGGCGCGGGCAAAGGGGTCGGCGCGGCCGGCGGCGAAACGCTCGGGGCAAAAGGCCAGCAGCAGCTCGCCGTGTTTCGGCGCCAGCGTGGTGGTGCCCAGATAATCCAGCGCCTCGGCACTGGTCATGTCGCCGATCATGGCGCCCGCCATCAGCTCGATCATCGTCGAGATGGCCGAACCCTTGTGCCCGCCAAAGGGCAGCATCGCGCCGTCCAGCGCCGCCTGCGGGTCGGTGGTGGGGTTGCCGTCGCGGTCCACGGCGCAGCCCTCGGGCAGGGGCTTGCCGGCGATGCGGTGCAGTTCCACGTCGCCCCGCGCCATGAACGAGGTCGCGAAATCGAACACATAGGGCCGCCCGCCCGGGCGCGGCCAGCCAAAGGCCAGGGGGTTGGTGCCCAGCAGCGGCTTGGATCCCCCCGCAGGCGCCACCGTCGCATAGCTGGGGCACATGGCGATGCCCGCCAGCCCCAGCGCGGTGATCTGTTCCACCTCGGGCCACAGCGCCGAGAAATGCGTGCAGTCGTTGATGACCAGCGCCGCCAGCCCCAGCGCGCGCGCGCGTTCGGCCAGCGCTGGCAGCCCGACGGCCAGCCCGGCCACCGAATAGGCGCCGTTCGCGCGCACCCGGATCACCGCGCTGCCGTCGTCGTCCAGCTCGGGCATCGCCTTGACGTCGACCTTGCCGGCCTCGATGGTGCGCAGGCAGCCCTCGATCCGGTAGATCCCGTGCGAGGCGCAGCCGTCGCGCTCGCCCGCGACGATCACCTCGGCGACGGTGCGCGCCTGCAACTCGGACGCGCCCGCGGCCTGAAAGATCCGCTCGACCTCGGCGGTCAGCTGGTCGATGGTCATGGTGCCGGTCATCTTGTCCCCCCGCAGTTCTGTCGTTGTGCGAACTGCATACATTATGTATGCAGGGGCGACAACGCGCATGTTACGGAAAGGCTCCGGCAGATGTCCTCGAACCCGCATGGAAAACACCTGATCGCCGGCGAATGGGTCGGCACGGACCGCAGCTTCCGGTCCGACCCCGCGCACGGGCCATCCCATGAATTCAGCTGCGGCAGCCCCGATCTGGTGGACCGCGCCTGCCGTGCGGCCGAGGATGCGTTCTGGACCTATGGCTATTCCCCGCGCGAGGACCGCGCCCGGTTTCTTGACGCCATCGCCGAGGAAATCGAGGCCCGCGCCGACGCGATCACCGAAATCGCCACGCAGGAATCCGGCCTGCCCGAGGCACGGTTGCAGGGCGAACGCGGCCGCACCACCGGCCAGCTGCGCCTGTTTGCCGACCATATCCGCAAGGGCGACTATCTGGACCGCCGCGTTGATCCGGCGCTGCCCGACCGCCAGCCGCTGCCGCGTCCCGATATCCGGCTGATGCAGCGCCCGATCGGGCCGGTGGCGGTGTTCGGTGCCTCGAACTTTCCGCTGGCGTTCTCGGTCGCGGGCGGGGACAGCGCGGCGGCGCTGGCCGCGGGCTGCCCGGTGGTGGTCAAGGGCCACCCCGCCCACCCCGGCACCAGCGAGATCGTGGCGCAGGCGGTGGACGCCGCCCGCCAGCGGCTGGGGCTGCATCCGGGCGTGTTCAGCATGGTCCACGACGGCGGGCTTGAGGTCGGGCAGGCGCTGGTCCAGCACCCGCTGATCCGCGCCGTGGGCTTTACCGGCAGCCTTGTCGGGGGCCGGGCACTGTTCGACCTGTGCGCGCAGCGCCCCGACCCGATCCCGTTCTTCGGCGAGCTGGGCAGCGTGAACCCGATGTTCCTGCTGCCGCAGGCGGTCGCCGCGCGCGGTGCCGAGATCGCCCGCGGCTGGGCCGGGTCGCTGACCATGGGCGCCGGGCAGTTCTGCACCAACCCCGGCATCGCCGTGGTGCTGCAAGAACAGGCCGACACCATCCTTGCCCCCATGCGCGATGCGCTGGCCCAGATCGGCGCGCAGGTCATGCTGACCCAGGGCATCGCCGCGGCCTATCGCCGCGGCCGCGAACGCATCGCCGCCGCCCAGGGCGTGCGCGAGGCGCTGACCTCGATGTGCGACCAGCGCAACGCCACCCCGAACCTGTTCGTGGTCTCGGGTCAGGACTGGCTGGGCAACCACGATCTGGGCGAAGAGGTGTTCGGCCCGCTGGGGCTGCTGGTCACCGCAAGGGACGCGGACGAGATGCTGCGCATCGCCCGCAGCCTGAACGGGCAGCTGACCGCAACGCTGCACATGGACGCGGGCGACGCCACGCTGGCGCAGCAGCTGCTGCCGGTGCTGGAACGCAAGGCCGGGCGGGTGCTGGCCAACGGCTTCCCGACCGGGGTCGAGGTCTGCGACGCCATGGTCCACGGCGGCCCCTATCCGGCATCAACCAATTTCGGCGCGACCTCGGTCGGCACCATGGCGATCCGCCGCTTCCTGCGCCCGGTCAGCTATCAGAACCTGCCCGAGGCGATCCTGCCCCGCGATCTGGCCTGAGCCACGCGCCCACCCTTGCAGCCCGGTGTCCGCGTCGCGGCCGCAGGGGTATTTGGACCAGAAAGAAATCCCGAGGCTGTCCGAAAGATGCTTCTTTCTGGTATAAATACCCCTGCGGCGCTGCCGCCTGCGCTGCGTCCTGGGGGTGGTGCGGCGCCGGACGCTGCGGAAGTTTTGCATACAGAGTGTATTCACGATTGATTTATGGCCATGCAGGGGCAATAAAAACTTATGGATTCGGCAGATGGAGAACCGGATCCCGAAAGGGAGTGGAGAACGACATGAAACTTGCCTCTGTCATCACGGCCGCGGTTGCGGCGGCCTCGATCGCGGCGCCGGCGCTGGCCGACAAGCTTGACGACATCATCGCCTCGGGCAAGCTGCGCTGTGCGGTGGTGCTGGATTTTCCGCCGATGGGTATGCGTGATGCTGACAACAAGCCGGTCGGATTCGATGTGGACTATTGCAACGATCTGGCCGCCGCGCTGGGCGTGACCGCCGAAATCGTGGAAACCACCTTTCCCGAGCGTATCCCCGCGCTGGTATCGGGGCAGGTGGATATCGGCGTCGCCTCGACCTCGGACACGCTTGAGCGCGCCAAGACCGTTGGCTTTTCGATCCCCTATTACGCCTTTGAAAACGCGGTCGTCGTCAACGACAAGGTCGAGATGGCCGACTGGGAGGGCATGAAGGGCAAGACCGTCGGCGCCACCGCCGGCACCTATGAGGCGATCTGGCTGGAAGGCAAGATCAAGGAATGGGGCGAGGGCCAGTTCCGCCCCTATCAGAACCAGGCCGACGTGTTCCTGGCGCTGAGCCAGGGGCAGTTGGACGCCACCGTCTCGACCATGGAGGTGGCCGAGGCCAACGTGAAATCCGGCAACTTCCCCGGCATCCGCATCGTGGACAAGGCGCCGATGGTGCCCGACTATGTGGCGCTGATCGCGCTGCGCAGCGAACACGGGCTGATCGACTATCTGAACCTGTTCATCAACCAGCAGGTCCGCACCGGCCGCTATGCCGAGCTTTACGCCAAATGGGTGGGCGAGGGCGAGCCGGCCGGTCTGACCATTCCCGGCGTCTACCGCTAAGCTTACCCGCCTGATCCGGCGGCGCGGCAGGATCGCGCCGCCGCACCCTCATCCAAGGCATGGCGGTCATGTTCAATTATACCTTCCAGTGGAAGCAGGCGCTGGCGCGGCTTCCGCAGATGCTAGACGGCGCGGTGGTCACCATGCAGGTGGCGCTGCTGTCGATGGCGATCGGGATCGCGCTGGCGGTGGTGCTGACGCTGTTTCGGCTGTCGCGCAGCCGCATCCTGTCGGGGATTGCCACCAGCTGGGTGGAAATCGCCCGCAACACCCCGGCGCTGTTCCAGATCTACATGGCGCATTTCGGCGTCGCGAGTTTCGGCATCCACTTCAGCCCCTGGACCTCGCTGCTGCTGGGGATCACCTTCAACAACGCGGGCTATCTGGCGGAAAACTTTCGCGGCGCGCTAAAGGCGATTCCCGATACCCAGGCGCGGGCCGGGCGCTCGCTGGGGCTGTCCGAATTGCAGGCGTTCCGGTTCATCGTGATGCCGCAGATGCTGCGGATTTCCTTTCTGCCGATGACCAACCAGATGGTCTGGGCGATCCTGATGACCTCGCTTGGGGTCACGGTCGGCATGAACACCGATCTTTACGGGGTCACGCAGGATCTGAACGCGCTGACCTTCCGCACGTTCGAGCTGTTCGCCGTCGCCGCCGTGATCTTTTACCTGATCACCAAGATCATCCAGCTTGGCGCGCGGCTGCTCGCGCGCCGCATGTTCCGTTATTGAGAGGGGGCAGGGATGTTCGATACCGCATTGTCGGCCAACGACCTGATCTTTCTTGCCAAGGGCGCCGGGATGACGATTTTCGTCACCCTGATCGCGGTGTTCTGCGGCACGGTGCTGGGGATCGTGTTCGGCATCTTCCGCTATCAGGTCGGGCCGGTGATCGCTGCGCCGCTGACCTTTGTGCTGGACGTGTTCCGCTCGATCCCGCTGCTGATCCAGCTGGTGCTGGCCAATGCCTTTCTGGGGATGGTGTTGCGGCTGGGAATGTCGGGGCTGACCGTCGCCTGCATCGTGCTGACGCTGTATACCTCGGCCTATTGCGCGGAAATCGTGCGGGGCGCGATCGAATCGGTGCCGCAGCCGGTGCGCCGTGCCGCGCGCTCGCTGGGGCTGAGCTGGCGGCAGGACATGACCAATATCGTGCTGCCGCTGGCGGTCCGGGTGGGGCTGCCGTCCTGGATCGGCCTGTCGCTGGGGGTGATGAAGGATTCGGCGCTGGTCTATGTGGTGCAGGTGACCGAGCTGCTGAAATCCACGCAGATCCTGATCACGCGCCTGCAAGAGCCGCTGCTGCTGCTGATGATCTGCGGCGCCTTTTATTTCCTTATCAGCTTTCCCGTCGCGCGGCTGGGCGGATACCTAGAAAAACGGTGGACCCATGATTGAGATCCAGAATGTCCGCAAATCCTTTGGCGCGCTCGAGGTGCTCAAGGGCATCGACCTGACCGTGCACAACGGCGAGGTGCTGACCATCATCGGGGGTTCGGGGTCGGGCAAATCCACGCTGCTGACCTGCATCAACGGGTTGGAGCCGATCGATTCCGGCCGCATCCTGGTGGACGGGACCGAGGTTCACGCGCGTTCCACCGACCTCAACAAGCTGCGCCAGAAGATCGGGATCGTGTTCCAGCAATGGAACGCTTTTCCGCATCTGACGGTGCTGGAAAACGTCATGCTCGCCCCCCGCAAGGTCAAGGGGATGAGCAAGCCTGATGCCGAGGCGATGGCCGTCAAGCAGCTGGAACACGTCGGCTTGGGCGACAAGCTGTCGGTCTATCCCTCGCGGCTGTCGGGCGGCCAGCAGCAGCGCATGGCGATTGCCCGGGCGCTGGCGATGTCGCCCAAATACATGCTGTTCGACGAGGTGACCTCGGCCCTTGACCCGATGCTGGTGGGCGAGGTGCTGGACACGCTGCGGCTGCTGGCCTCGGACGGGATGACAATGATCTGCGTCACGCATGAGATGAAATTCGCGCGCGAGGTGTCGGACCGGGTGGCGTTCTTCCATCAAGGCGTGATGGCGGAAATCGCCCCGCCGGCAGAACTGTTCGGCGCCCCGAAAAGCCCGGACCTGCAAAAATTCCTGGCGGCGACGGCGTAAGATGGCGCGGGCGGATGTGATCGTCGTCGGGGCGGGGGTCGTCGGGCTGTCCGCGGCGCTGGCCTTGCAGATGCGGGGGCTTTCCGTGGTGGTGCTGGACCGCGAGGGGCCGGCGGCCGGTGCCTCGGCCGGCAATGCCGGGGCGTTCGCGTTCACCGACATCCTGCCGCTGGCCTCGCCCGGGATCCTGCACAAGGCGCCGCGCTGGCTTTTGGACCCGCTGGGACCGCTAAGCGTGCCGCCCCTTTATGCGCTGAAGATCGCGCCGTGGATGTTCCGTTTCTGGCGGGCCTGTTCGCCGGCGCGGGTAGCGGCCTCGACCACGGCACAGACGGCGCTGATGGACCTGTCCAAGGCCGAGTTGGAACCGTTCCTTGCGGCCACCGGCACAATGCCGATGCTGCGCCGCGACGGCAACTTGCAGGTTTACGAATCCGAGGCCGAGTTCCGCGCCTCATTGCCCGGATGGGAGGCCCGCACCCGCCACGGCATCGCATTCCGCCACATGGACGCGGACGAGATGGCCGGGCTGCAACCGGGCCTGTCGCCGCGTTTCGTCAAGGGGACGTTTACCCCCGAGTGGTATTCGATCAGCGACCCCAAGCTTTACACGCTGGCGCTGGCGGATCGTTTCCGCGCCGGCGGCGGCAGGATCGAGCGGGCCGAGATCGCCACGCTGACCCCCGGCGCCGATAGTGTCGATCTGGGGCATGGCTGGCGCGCGGCGCATGTGGTGCTGGCGGCGGGCGCCCATTCCCACCGCATCGCGCGGTCCTTGGGTGAGAAGATCCCGCTGGAGACCGAGCGCGGCTATAACACCACGCTGCCGGTGGGGGCCTTCGATCTGCGCACGCAGGTGACCTTTGGCGGCCACGGTTTCGTGGTGTCGCGCCTGTCCAGCGGCATCCGCGTCGGCGGCGCGGTGGAACTGGGAGGGCTGGAGCTGGCGCCCAATTTCCGCCGGGCCGAGGCGATGCTGAAAAAGGCCCAGACCTTCCTGCCCGGGCTGGACCCGCAGGGCGGCGTGCAATGGATGGGGTTCCGCCCCTCGCTGCCCGACAGCCTGCCGGTGATCGGCCCCTCGCGCGCCAGCCCGCGCGTTACCTATGCCTTTGGCCACGGCCATCTGGGGCTGACGCAATCACCCGGCACCGCGCGGCTGGTTGCCGATCTGGTGACCGGCGCCGCCCCGCCGATCCCGCTGGCCCCGTTTTCATCGACAAGGTTCTGACCATGGCAAACCACATGTTTTCCTGCATCGACGGGCATACCTGCGGCAATCCCGTGCGGCTGGTTGCGGGCGGCGGGCCGCGGCTGATCGGCGCGGACATGCTGGAAAAGCGGGCGCATTTCCTGCGCGAATTCGACTGGATCCGCACCGGGCTGATGTATGAGCCGCGCGGCCATGACATGATGTCGGGCTCTATCCTTTACCCGCCCACGCGCGCCGATTGCGACGTGGCGGTGCTGTTCATCGAGACCTCGGGCTGCCTGCCGATGTGCGGCCACGGCACCATCGGCACCATCACCATGGGGATCGAGAACGGCCTCATCACCCCGCGCGAGCCCGGGCGCCTGTCGATCGAAACCCCCGCCGGCAAGGTCGACATCACCTATGTGCAGGACGGCCGCTTCGTCGAAGAGGTCCGCCTGACCAACGTCCCCGGCTTTCTTTACGCCGAGGGGCTGACCGCAACGGTCGAGGGCCTGGGCGAGATCGTCGTCGATGTGGCCTATGGCGGCAATTTCTATGCCATCGTCGATCCGCAAAAGAATTTCCGCGACATGGCCGACCATACCGCGGGCCAACTGGTCGGCTGGTCGCCCAAGCTGCGCACGGCGCTGAACGCGAAATACGAGTTCACCCACCCCGAGGATGCCCGCATCAACGGGCTGTCGCATATCCTGTGGACCGGCGCGCCGACCGTGCCGGGGGCGCACGCCCGCAACGCGGTGTTCTATGGCGAAAAGGCCATCGACCGCTCGCCCTGCGGCACCGGCACCTCGGCCCGTATGGCGCAATGGGCGGCCAAGGGGCGGCTGGCGGTGGGGGATGAATTCCACCATGAATCCATCATCGGCTCGATCTTCAAGGGCAGGGTCGAGGCGGCAACCACCGTCGCCGGCCGCCCGGCCATCATCCCCTCGATCGGCGGCTGGGCGCGTCAGACCGGCATCAACACCATCTTCATCGACGACCGCGACCCCTATGCGCATGGATTCGTGGTGAAATGACCGCGACCCGCATCCTGCCGGGCGTGGCCTCGGGTCCGGTGCTGGCGATGGACCAGGGGCTCAGCTTCTGGGGTGGGGTCGATCCGGCCACCGCGAGGGTGATCGACGCGCATCACCCGGCGCATGGGGCCGATCTGGCAGGCGCCGTGGTGCTGATGCCGACCAGCCGCGGGTCGTGCTCGGGGTCGGGGGTGATGCTGGACCTGATGCTGAACGGGCGCGCCCCCGCCGCGCTGATCTTTTCCGAACCCGAGGACATCCTGACCCTCGGCGCGCTGATCGGGGCCGAGATGTTCGCCCGCTCGCTGCCGGTGCTGCGGGTCTCGGTCGCCGATTTTGCCCGGATCGCCACCCAGCCCCACCTGCGGATCACGGACGACGCGATCACGGGCGACGGGCTGCACATCCCCATCGACGATCCGCCCGACCACGCGCTGGCGCTGACCGACAACGACCGCGCCATCCTTGCCGGGCGCGACGGCGCGGCGGCGGCGCTGGCGATGCGCATCATCTGCGCCATGGCCCGCCAGCAGGGGGCGGCGGCGCTGACCGACATCACCCGAGGCCATATCGACGGCTGCATCCTCGCCCATCCAGCGAACCTGATCTTTGCCGAAAAAATGGCCGATCTGGGCGCGCAGGTCCGGGTGCCGACCACGATCAACGCGATCTCGGTGGACCGCGAACACTGGCAAGCGCAGGGGGTGGACCCTGATTTCGGCGCCCGCGCCTCGCGCCTCGCGGATGCCTATGTGCGCATGGGCTGCCGGCCCAGCTTTACCTGCGCGCCCTATCTGCTGACCGACCGCCCGCAGCCGGGCGAGGACATCGCCTGGGCGGAATCGAACGCGGTGGTCTATGCCAATTCGGTGCTGGGGGCGCGGACCCCGAAACACCCCGATTATCTGGACCTGTGCATGGCGGTCACCGGCCGCGCGCCGCTGGCCGGGGTCTATCTGGACGATTCCCGCCGCCCCGAGATCCTGCTGAAGGTGGACCCGCCTGCGGGCGCCGACGATTCCTTCTGGCCGCTCTTGGGCCATGTGGCGGGCTCGGCCGCGCCCGCCGCGATCCCGCTGATCGGGGGCGTCGGGGGGCTGAACCCGTCGCCCGACGACCTCAAGGCGCTCTGCGCCGCCTTCGGCACCACCTCTGCCGCCCCCATGCTGCATGTCGAGGGCGTGACCCCCGAGGCGACAAACCCGCCGCGCCCCCACGCCCCCCGCCACCGCATCACCCCCACCGACCTTTCTGCGGCGTGGGATGATCTCAACCAGCAGCTTCTTCATCATGAAAATATCCCGGGGTCCGGGGCAGCGCCCCGGTCCGGCGCCGACACGGGCACGCCCGTCGATCTTGTCGCCATCGGCAGCCCCCATATCTCGCCCGCCGAGGGCCGCAAGCTGGCCGCACTGCTCGACAACCGCCCCGTCGCAGTGCCGCTGATCGTGACCGCCGGCCGCGCTGTGATCGCTGAACTGAACCGCGACGGGACGCTGGCGCAGCTCAAGGCCAGCGGGGTGCAGGTGATCCCCGATCTCTGCTGGTGCTCGATCACTGAACCGGTGTTTCCGCCGCAGGCGACGGCGGTGATGACCAATTCCGGCAAATACGCCCATTACGGCCCCGGCCTGTCCGGCCGCCCGCTGCGTTTCGGCAGCATGGGCGATTGCGTCGCCGCGGCGCTGACCGGACAGGCCCCCGGCAGACCCTCTTGGCTAGGATAGATCCATGCGCAGCACCCGCACCATCCACGTGATTTCCGCCCATGCCGAGGGCGAGGTCGGCGATGTCATCGTCGGCGGCGTGCTGCCGCCCCCCGGCGACACGATCTGGGACCAGTCCCGCTGGATCGCCCGCGACGGCAGCTTGCGCAATTTCGTGCTGAACGAACCCCGCGGCGGGGTATTCCGCCATGTCAACCTGCTGGTGCCGCCCAAACACCCCGAGGCCGACGCCGCCTTCATCATCATGGAGCCCGAGGACACGCCCCCCATGTCGGGATCAAACTCGATCTGTGTGGCGACCGTGTTGCTGGACGGCGGGCTGGTAGAAATGCAGGAACCCGAAACAAGCCTGGTGCTGGAAGCCCCCGGCGGCCTCGTCCGGGTCCGCGCCGAATGCCGGGACGGCAAGGCCGAACGCATCTTTGTCCAGAACCTGCCCAGTTTCGCCGGTGAACTCGACCGCAGGCTCGAGGTCGAGGGGCTGGGCACGCTGACCGTCGACACCGCTTTCGGCGGCGACAGTTTCGTGGTGGTGGACGCCGCCGCCATGGGCCTGCGGCTGGACGCGTCCGAGGCCCATGACATCGCGCGGCTGGGCGTGCGCATCACCAACGCCGCCAATGCCGCCATGCAGTTCCGCCACCCGACGCTGCCCGACTGGCGGCATTTTTCCTTTTGCCTGTTCGCCGGGCCGGTCACCCGCGACGAAAACGGCCTGCGGGCGGGCGCGGCGGTGGCGATCCAGCCGGGCAAGGTGGACCGCTCGCCCACCGGCACGGCCTTGTCGGCGCGCATGGCGCTGCTGCACGCGCGCGGGCAGATGGGGCTGGATGACCGGCTGACCACGGTGTCGGTGATCGGCTCGACCTTTGCCGGGCGCATCCTCGGCACCGCCGATCTGGCCGGAACGCCTGCGATCCTGCCCGAAATTTCGGGGCGGGGCTGGATCACCGGCATCCACCAGCACATGTTGGACCCTTCGGACCCGTGGCCGCAGGGCTATCGGCTGACCGACAGCTGGGGCGCAAGATAGGCGGCAAGATGGCAAAGGACATGACAGTCAGGACCGAACGAAAACGCGGCGAAGGCGTGCAATTCGTCTATCGGGTGCTGCGCGACGACATTCTCAACCTGGTGCTGCCGCCGGGCAGCCCGATCGACGAGAACCAGCTGGCCGAGCGGCTGTCGATGTCGCGCACCCCCATCCGCGAGGCGCTGGTGCGGCTGGCCGGCGAGGGGCTGGTGACGACGCTGCCCAACCGCTCGACCGTGGTGTCCAACATCGACTTTCTGGACCTGCCCAGCTATTTCGACGCGCTGACGCTGATGTATCGGGTGACGACGCGGCTGGCTGCGGAAAACCGCACTCCGCAGGATCTGACGCAGATCCGCGCGTTGCAGGATGAATATGCGCGGGCGGTCGAGGCGCAGGACGCCGCGGCGATGATCGCGGTCAACCGCGATTTCCACGCCGCCATCGCCGAGGCCGGGCGCAACAGCTATTACACCGGCATGTTCAGCCGCCTGCTGGACGAAGGGCGGCGGTTGCTGCGCATCTATTATTCCTCGTTCAACGACCAGCTGCCGCGGCGCTATGTCGAGGAACACGAAGACATCATCGCCGCCATCGAGGCCCGCGACATCCCCCGCGCCGACCGGCTGGCGACGCAGCATGCCGACCAGATCGTAAAGAAATTGCAAAGGCTGATCGCGCAGGACCGGCGCCGCCATATCGAGCTTTAGGTCGCGCATGGATTTTGTCGACAAGCAAAATACAAACTGTATAATCAAACTCGGCGCCAGCGATTCGCGCGCCCTCGCACCCAAATCTCCATCCCGGCCAAGGAGTCCACGATGAACGCCCAGATCTTCACCGGCTGCATTCCCGCGCTGATGACCCCCTGCACCCCTGACCGCAGCCCCGATTACGATGCGCTGGTGCGCACCGGGCAGCGGCTGATCGACGCCGGCATGTCGGGCGTGGTCTATTGCGGCTCGATGGGCGACTGGCCGCTGCTCACCGACGAGCAGCGGACCGAAGGCGTGGCCCGGCTGGTCGCGGCGGGCGTGCCGGTCGTGGTCGGCACCGGCGCGGTGAACACCGCCACCGCGGTGGCGCACGCGGCCCATGCGCAAAAGGTTGGCGCGCAGGGGCTGATGGTGATCCCGCGGCTGCTGTCGCGCAGCACTTCGGTCGATGCGCAGCGCAACCATTTCAAGGCGATCCTCGCCGCCGCCCCGGACCTGCCGGCGGTGATCTACAACAGCCCGTGGTATGGGTATTCCACCGGGGCCGAGCTGTTCTTTGCGCTGCGCCGCGAACACCCGAATCTGGTCGGCTTCAAGGAATTCGGCGGCGAGGCGGCGATGGATTATGCCGCCGAGCACATCACCAGCCGCGATGACGACGCCATGCTGGTGGTGGGCGTCGATACCTGCACCTTCCACGGTTTCATCCGCTGCGGCGCCGCGGGCGCGATCACC
Source organism: Paracoccus alkenifer (assembly GCF_900108405.1). GTDB lineage: Bacteria > Pseudomonadota > Alphaproteobacteria > Rhodobacterales > Rhodobacteraceae > Paracoccus > Paracoccus alkenifer. Next base: position 11,181 of record NZ_FNXG01000004.1, on the reverse strand, counting down.
GGCATCGGCTGCGTCCTGCCCGAGGCCTCGCTGCATCTGGTCAAGCTGTGCAAGCAGGCCGCCGCCGGCGACGTGGTGGCCCGCCGTCGCGCGCAGGAACTGGACGAGGCGATGAAGGTGCTGTCGCGCTTCGACGAAGGCTCTGATCTGGTGCTGTTCTACAAATACCTGATGGTGCTCAAGGGCCACCCCGAGTTCGAGCTGCATTTCAACGAAACCGACGCGCTGTCGGACAGTCAGAAAGGCTTTGCCAAGGCGCAGCTGGAACTGTTCGAGACCTGGTATCAGAACTGGTCGCGCGAGGCGTAGGCCGACCCTGCCGGAACCGGGGGCCAGCCCCCCGGTCACTGCCGCGGCCTTCGTCGCTGAAAATGGGCCGCTGGACCGTTTCCCGCGCTCGGAAGCCCGCGGATATTTGGGGCAAGATGAAAAGAACCCTGCCAAGCAGGGCTGTGGTCTCGCCGCTTCTTCATCATGAAAATATCCCGGGGTCCGGGGCAGCGCCCCGGTCCGGCGCGGGCCTCGGGCCCAGGGGCGGCCTTGCGGGGCGGGGGATGCAGGTTAAGACTGCGGCCATCTCGTGCAACAAGGATGGTGCCATGGCGTTGGAAACCGCTCTCGCCCCGCTGTTCCCCTTTCCGCAGCTGCCGGCGATTCCGCTGGTGGATGGATCGGGGCTGTTTCCGGTGCGCCGGATTTTCTGCGTCGGGCGCAACTATGCCGCCCATGCGGCCGAGATGGGGGATGAGGTCGACCGCGAGGCGCCGTTCTATTTCACCAAATCGGTGTTTGCGCTGCATCCGGGCGGGGGCATGTTGCCCTATGCCTGCGGCACCGGCGATTATCACCACGAGGTCGAGCTGGTGGTGGCGCTGGGGCGTGCGGGGTTCCGCGTGCCCGTCGCGCAGGCCGGGGCGCTGGTCTGCGGCCATGCGGTGGGGCTGGACATGACCAGGCGCGACCTTCAGGCCCTCGCCAAGGACCGGCGCAGGCCGTGGGACGTCGCCAAGGATGTCGAGCATTCCGCCGTCATCGGGCCGATCACCCCGGCCGGCGACTGGGCGGGGCCGGAAAATCGTCGCATCTCGCTGTCGGTCAACGGGGTGGTGCGACAGGCTGCGCCTTTGTCGGACATGGTGTGGAGCATCCCCGAGCTGATCGCCGACCTGTCGCGCTATTACCACCTGCAACCGGGCGACCTGATCTATACCGGCACCCCCGCCGGGGTCGGTGCGGTCCAGCCCGGCGACCGGCTGCGGGCCGAGGTCGAGGGGCTTGAGCCGCTGGAACTGGTGATCGGCCCGCTTCCCGAATAAGCGGGCCGGAGGGCGGCGGACGTTCCCCATGGCTGCAACGGGGGCAGCGCGCCCCCGGCCGAGGATCAGTCGCGCAGCAGCTCGTTGATCGAGGTCTTGGACCGGGTTTTCGCGTCCACCCGCTTGACGATCACCGCGCAATACAGATGCACGCCGTTCTTCGACGGCATCGAGCCGGCGACGACCACCGACCCCGCGGGCACCTCGCCATACATCACCTCGCCGGTCTCGCGGTCGAGGATCTTGGTGGACTGGCCGATGAACACGCCCATGCCCAGCACCGAGCCTTCGCGCACGATCACGCCCTCGACCACCTCGGACCGGGCGCCGATGAAGCAGTCGTCCTCGATGATGGTGGGGCCGGCCTGCATCGGTTCCAGCACGCCGCCGATGCCGACGCCGCCCGACAGATGCACGCGCTTGCCGATCTGCGCGCAGGATCCGACGGTGGCCCAGGTATCGACCATGGTGCCCTCGTCCACATAGGCGCCCAGATTGACGAAGGACGGCATCAGCACCGCGCCGGGCGCGATATAGGCCGAGCGGCGCACCACGCAGTTCGGCACCGCGCGGAAACCGGCCTGCGCCCAGCGGGCGGCGTCCCAGCCGGCGAACTTGCTGTCCACCTTGTCCCACCAGCCGCCGCCCTGCGGGCCGCCGGACTGGAACTCCATGTCCTTGAGCCGAAAGCCCAGCAGCACGGCCTTTTTCGCCCATTGGTTCACATGCCAGTCGGCGCCGCGCTTTTCGGCGACCCGCAGTTCGCCCCGGTCCAGCGCGTCCAGCGTGGTCTCGATCGCGTCGCGGGTTTCGCCGGTGGTGGCGGGGGAAATCGAATCGCGCGCGTCCCAGGCGGCCTCGATGGCGGTCTCTAATGCTGCATAGGACATGGCGGCTCCTTCATCCTCGGGTGGAAACTGTCAGCTTCGGGCTATAAGCGGGGGGGCAAGAGGGCGCAATCTCGCCGCGCCGGTGATGAGGATCCGATGACGCCAGAAGACGATCGCAGCCACGCATTCCGCGACAGCTATCAGGACGTGCGCGTGACCAGCCGCACCCCGGACACCGCGCAGACCCGCGCGCCCGCCTATCGGCTGGCGTTCACCGACACCGATTTCCTGCTGCGCGAGGAGCTGCGCCCGGTGCGGCTGCAGCTGGAACTGCTCAAGCCGCAGATGGTGCTGGACGAGCGCGGCGTGCAGTCCACGGTGGTGATGTTCGGCGGCGCCCGCATTCCCACGCCGCAGGATGCCGATACCGCCGCCACCCCCACGCTGGGCGCGCTGTCGTGCTATTACACCGAGGCCGAGCGTTTCGCCTGCCTGATGACCCAGCGCAGCCTGGCCACCTATGGGCGCGAATGGGTGATCTGCACCGGCGGCGGCCCCGGCGTGATGGAGGCCGGCAACAAGGGCGCGCATGAGGCGGGCGGCCATTCCATCGGCCTGTCCATCGTGCTGCCCCATGAACAGGCGCCGAACACCTATGTGACCCCGGACCTGTGCTTCAACTTTCACTATTTCGCCATCCGCAAGATGCATTTCCTGATGCGGGCCAAGGTCATCACCATCTTCCCCGGCGGCTTCGGCACGCTGGACGAGATGTTCGAGGCGCTGACCCTGATCCAGACCGGCCGGATGCGGCGGGTGCCGTTCCTGCTGTTCGGCGGCGCGTTCTGGAAAGAGATCGTCAACTGGCAGGCGCTGGTCGAGGCCGGGACCATCAGTCCCGACGATCTTGACCTGATCCGATTCGTCGAAACCGCGGACGAGGCGGTCGAGATCATCGACGCGTTCGATTTTTCCGAGTGCTGAACGCGCGTCAGGCGCGGTGATAGGGCAGGCCGGCCAGGATGGTGGCGGCACGGTAAAGCTGTTCGGCCAGCATCACCCGCACCAGCATATGCGGCCAGACCATTGCGCCGAAAGACAGGCTGTGCGCGGCGCGGTTGCGCAGTTCCGGGTCCAGCCCGTCGGCGCCGCCGATCAGGAACACCGCGTCCGACTGTCCGTCGTCGCGCAGCCGCGCCAGCAGGGCGGCGAACTCGGGCGAGGTGAACTGCCGGCCGCGTTCGTCCAGTGCGATCACCGCCGCGCCCGTGGGGATCTGGCGGGACAGCAGCGCGGCCTCGGCGGCCTTGCCGCCACCGCGCCGGTCCTCGACCTCGGCGATGTCGGCCGGGCCCAGCCCCAGCGGGCGGCCGGTTTGCGCAAAACGGGTCAGGTAATCCGCGATCAGCGGCGTTTCGGGGGCGCGGGCCGGCAGCCGGCCCACCGCAGCGATACGGACCCGCAGCATCCCGCGGGGCTTACTGCGCCAGCGTGTGGCCCGCCCCGTCGCGGGCTGCCCCGTCGCGCCCGGCGTCATCGCGGGCAGCATCGGCGCGCAGGCTGGCCAGCGCATCGGCCGGCATCCACATCTTTTCCAGCTGGTAGAACTCGCGCACTTCGGGGCGGAACACGTGGACGATCACGTCGTCGGTGTCGATCAGCACCCAGTCGCCGGTGTCCTTGCCCTCGATCCGGGCGCCGTGGCCGGTCTGGGCCTTCAGCCGCTCGACCAGCTTGTCGGCGATGGATGCCACCTGCCGCGAGCTGCGCCCCGAGGCAATGACCATATGGTCCGCCATTGCGGAACGCCCGCGCAGGTCGATGGTGACGATATCCTCGGCCTTGTCGTCCTCAAGCGATGCAAGAATGCGGGCAAGCAGCTGGTCGCTGCCTTCCGAGGCGGTCGCGGCCGGCGTGTCGGCCCGCGGGTGGGTGGTGGACAGGGGACTTCCTCCGGTCAGCGCGCCGCATGTCCCCGGCGCCGGGATGGGACAAAGATAGCACGGGAACGCCCGTTCTCAACCACCGCGACGCAGATTCCTGCCGGCGGCGGGGAAAATATCGGGCAGGACGGGCAGGACCCGCCCCGATAGGGGGCTGCGCAGGGGTCAACCCCTTGCAGGACGGGGCGTCAAGGGGGTATCTAGACGGAATGATCCGGTTTTTCGACATCTCCGATCGCGCCCGCCTGCCCGGCCGGTTCTACGGCCTTTGCCGGACGGTGACCGCGCGACTGTGAACGACCGTGCCTGCGCGCCGCCCGACGTGGCGCGCCCAGACGTGTTTTCCGTGTTCCCGCGCCCTATGCCATCTTTCCGAAAGAGACAGCCATGACCGGCACCCCAACCCAAAGCGGTCCCCGCACGCTTTACGACAAGATCTTCGACGCCCATATCGTCGACCGCCAGCCCGACGGCACCTGCCTGCTGTATATCGACCGCCACCTTGTGCACGAGGTCACCAGCCCGCAGGCGTTCGAGGGGCTGCGCATGACCGGCCGCAAGGTGCGCGCGCCGGAAAAGACCATCGCCGTGCCCGACCACAACGTGCCGACCACCGCCGACCGCGTGGACGGGATCGAGAACCCCGAGGGTCGCGCCCAGGTCGCCGAGCTTGACAAGAACGCCCGCGAATTCGGGGTGAACTATTACCCGATGAACGACATCCGTCAGGGCATCGTCCATATCGTCGGCCCGGAACAAGGCTGGACCCTGCCCGGCATGACCGTGGTCTGCGGCGACAGCCACACCGCCACCCATGGCGCATTCGGCGCGCTGGCGCACGGCATCGGCACCTCCGAGGTGGAACATGTTCTGGCCACCCAGACGCTGATCCAGAAGAAATCGAAAAACATGAAGGTGGAGATCACTGGCAGCCTGCGCCCCGGCGTGACCGCCAAGGACATCACCCTTGCGGTGATCGGCAAGACCGGCACCGCCGGCGGCACCGGCCATGTCATCGAATACTGCGGCCAGGCGATCCGCGAGCTGTCGATGGAAGGCCGCATGACCGTCTGCAACATGGCGATCGAGGGCGGCGCCCGCGCCGGGCTGATCGCGCCCGACGAAAAGACCTTTGACTATGTCAAGGGCCGCCCGCACGCCCCGAAAGGCGCCGCGTGGGAAGCCGCGGTGACGTGGTGGAAGACCCTGTTTTCCGACGACGACGCGCAGTGGGACAAGGTGGTCACCATCCGCGGCGAGGATATCGAGCCGGTGGTGACCTGGGGCACCTCGCCCGAGGATGTGCTGCCCATCGGCGGCACCGTCCCCGCGCCCGAAGATTTCGAGGGCGGCAAGGTCGAGGCCGCGCGCCGGTCGCTTGACTACATGGGGCTGACCCCCGGCATGAAGCTGACCGACATCAAGATCGATTCGGTGTTCATCGGATCCTGCACCAACGGCCGTATCGAGGATCTGCGCGCCGCCGCCGGAGTGCTGCGCGGCAAGCATCTGGCGCCGGGCGTGCGCGGGATGGTGGTTCCGGGTTCGGGCCTCGTGCGGATGCAGGCCGAGGAAGAGGGGCTGGACCGCGTCTTCATCGACGCGGGTTTCGACTGGCGGCTGGCGGGCTGTTCCATGTGTCTGGGCATGAACCCCGACCAGCTGGCGCCGGGCGAGCGCTGCGCCGCCACCTCGAACCGCAACTTCGAGGGCCGGATGGGCCGCGGCGGGCGCACGCATCTGATGTCGCCGGTCATGGCCGCCGCCGCCGGCGTCGCCGGGCATCTGGTCGATGTGCGCGAGGTGATGGCCGAGGCCCCGGCCACCGCATAAGCCCTGGTTCCCGCCCGCGCGGCCACGGGGCCGCCGGGCCCCAACCCGAAAGGATGGCGCCATGAAAGGCAGCACGGCACTGATCATCGCGGGCGTCGTGGCCCTGATCGGGGGCATCATCGCCCTTGCGTTTCCGCTGCCGGCCTCGCTGGCGGTGGCGATTTTCGTCGGCTGGGCCTTTGTGTTCAGCGGCACGCTGGGGCTGTGGGCTGCGTTTTCCGACGGCACCCTGCCCAACCGCGGCTGGTTCGGGCTGCTCAGCCTGCTGAACCTGGTGCTGGGGGTCTGGATGCTGGCCCGCCCGCTCGAAGGGATGATCTCGCTGACCATCGTGGTGGGGGTGCTGTTCCTGCTTTCGGGGGGATCGCGGCTGTATCTGGCGGCGACCGAGTATCGCGGCAGCCAGATGATGTGGACCATGGTGCTGTCGGCGCTGATCTCGGTCGGGCTGGGGCTGTATATCCTGTTCCGCCTGCCGCAGGCCAGCGCGGTGGCGCTGGGGGTGCTGCTGGCGGTCGAGCTGATCGTGGTCGGCACCGCGCTGCTGATGGCGGGAATGGCGACGCGCCGCATCGGGCGGCCCTGACGGCCGTCACAACCGAAAACACCGGCCCGCGGCCCCGCCGCCGGCCACCCTGCCGCCGGGCAAGCCGCGGCAGTCGATTTTTCCGGAGCGAAGACATGGACAAGTTCACCACCCTGACCGGCATCGCGGCGCCCATGCCGCTGGTCAACATCGACACCGACATGATCATTCCCAAGCAGTTCCTGAAGACGATCCATCGTTCCGGGCTGGGCAAGAACCTGTTCGACGAGATGCGCTATCACCCCGACGGCAGTGAAAACCCCGATTTCGTGCTGAACAAGCCGGCATGGCGCGAATCGCAGATCATCGTGGCGGGCGACAACTTTGGCTGCGGCTCGTCGCGCGAACATGCGCCCTGGGCGCTGCTGGACTATGGAATCCGGGCGGTGATCTCGACCAGCTTTGCCGACATTTTCTATAATAACTGCTTCAAGAACGGCATCCTGCCCATCATGCTGCCGGCCGAGGCGGTCGAGGCGCTGATGAAGGACGCCGAAAACGGCGCCAATGCCCGGCTGACCGTGGATCTGGAATCGCAGACCGTGACCGGCGCGGATGGCACCGCCTATCATTTCGACATCGACCCGCACCGCAAGCACTGCCTGCTGAACGGGCTGGACGACATCGGGCTGACCATGGAAAAGGCGCGCGCGATCGCGGCTTACGAGACCCGCATCGCGCAAGCGCAGCCCTGGGTCTGACCTTGCGCCTTGGGGCTGCGCTGGCCCTGTGGCTGGCGCTGGCCGCCGGGCCCGCGCTGGCCGAGCGGCTGCGGGTGGCCACGTTTTCCCCCGACCTCTCGCGCGAGGGGCCGGGGCTTTTGCTGCGCGACATCGCCTCGGGCAAGGATGCGCAGGTTGCGGCGGCGGTGCAGGTGATCGCCGCGGTTGCGCCCGATGTGCTGCTGCTGACCGGTTTCGACTGGGACCACGAGGGGCGGGCGCTGTCCGGTTTTGCCGCGCTGCTGGAGGATGCGGGGGTGGACTATCCCCACCGCCACGCCAGCCGTCCCAACCGCGGCATGGCCACGGGGTTGGACATGGATGGCGACGGCCGGCTGGGCACCGCCGACGACGCGCAGGGGTTCGGGCAGTTTTCCGGGCAAAAGGGCATGGCGCTGCTATCGCGGCTGCCTCTGGGTGAGGTCACGGACCATTCCGTCCTGCTGTGGCGCGACCTGCCGGGGAACCTGATGCCTTCGGCCCCGGCAGAGGTCGCGGCGGCACAGCGCCTGTCCACCACCGCGCATTGGCAGGTGCCGGTGCTGGCGGGCGAACAGCCGCTGACGCTGCTGGCCTGGGCCGCGACGCCGCCGGTGTTCGGTCGCGGCGACCGCAACGCCCGGCGCAACCATGACGAGGCCGCGTTCTGGCTGGACCGCCTGCCTGACGCGCGTTTCGTGCTGATCGGGAATACCAATCTCGACCCCGTGGACGGCGAGGGGCGGCGTCAGGCGATGGCGGCGCTGCTGTCGCGCGTGCAGGATCCGCGCCCCGCCAGCGAAGGCGGGCGGCTGGCGCCCCAGGTCGGCGCCAATGCCGCGCAGCGGGGCGACCCGGCGCTGGACACCGCCGAATGGGGGGACGAGCCGGGCCGGCCGGGCAACATGCGGGTGGATGTGGTGCTGCCCTCGGCCGATCTTGCCGTGCTGGATGCGGGGGTGTTCTGGCCTGCGCCCGGGGATCCCATGGCCGAGATCGCGCGCGCGGCCTCGCGTCACCGGCTGGTGTGGGTCGATCTGGCGCTGGACTAAGCCTTACTGCGGGTGGTCGGTCGGCGTGGTTCCGCCGCCCATCTGTTTCAGCCGCGCAATCAGCGGCCCCGCGGTCGGGCCGATGCGGTCACAGGCGCCGGGGTCGTCCAGCAGCTGAAAGGCCGGGCCGTAATATTCGCGGTCGTAGTCCTGCGCGCTCAGCCCCAGCTGTGCGGCCAGTTGGTCGCCGGTGGCGGTGATCAGCGTCCATTCCGCGTCCGAGATCGCATGGTCGGGGCAGTTCGAGGTGATCACGTTCACCTGCGCCAGCTCGGCAATCAGCGCCTGCGCCTGCGCCTGCGACAGGCTGGATGTATCGGGCAGCGGCACCGTCATTCCCCGTTCGGCCAGCCCGGCCCCGGCGGCGGTCATCCAAAGGGCAGCGGCTGCCACGGCAAGCATGGGTTTCATCGTCCGACTCCTTCATCCATTCCGGGCGGCGGGACCATTCCCACCGGACCGGCGGCCGGACTGCAAGCCAAATGCCCGTGAACTTGACGCAAAGGCGGGGCGGGGCTAGGCGGAAACGATCCGCGAAACCCGAAACGCAAAGGCGCAAGATGACCGACAGCTATTCCCTTCTGATCCTGCCGGGCGACGGCATCGGCCCCGAAGTCATGGCCGAGGTGCGCAAGGTCATCGACTGGTTCCAGGCCAACCGCGGGATGCGGTTCGACGTGTCCGAGGGGCTGGTCGGCGGCGCCGCCTATGACGCCCACGGTGCGCCGCTGTCGGACGAAACCATGGCGCAGGCGCAGGCGGTCGATGCGGTGCTGCTGGGCGCGGTCGGCGGGCCGAAATACGACAACCTCGATTTCAGCGTGAAACCGGAACGGGGGCTGTTGCGCCTGCGCAAGGAAATGGACCTGTTCGCCAACCTGCGCCCGGCGCAGTGTTTCGACGCGCTGGCGGATTTTTCCAGCCTCAAGCGCGATGTGGTGGCGGGGCTGGATATCCTGATCGTGCGCGAACTGACCTCGGGCGTCTATTTCGGCGAGCCGCGCGGCATCTTTACCGAAAACGGCGAGCGGGTGGGCATCAACACCCAGCGCTATACGGAATCGGAAATCGCCCGCGTCGCCCGCGCGGCGTTCGATCTGGCGCGCAAGCGGGCGGGCCGCGTCTGCTCGATGGAAAAGGCCAATGTGATGGAATCGGGGATCCTGTGGCGCGAAGTCGTCCAGAAGATCCACGACGAGGAATATGCGGATGTCGAGCTGTCGCACATGTATGCCGACAACGGCGCCATGCAGTTGGTGCGCAACCCGCGCCAGTTCGACGTGATCGTGACCGACAATTTGTTCGGCGACATCCTGTCGGACGCGGCGGCGATGTTGACCGGCAGCCTTGGGATGCTGCCCTCGGCGTCGTTGGGCGCCCCGGCGGCGAACGGCCGCCCCAAGGCGCTGTATGAACCGGTGCATGGCTCGGCCCCCGACATCGCGGGGCAGGGCAAGGCCAATCCGATCGCCTGCATCCTCAGCTTTGCCATGGCGCTGCGCTATTCCTTTGCCGAGGCGCAGGCCGCCGACGATCTGGAAGCCGCGGTGGAAAAGGTGCTGGCCGAGGGTGCCCGCACCGCCGATCTGATGGGCCCCGAGGGCGGCACCCCGATCTCGACCTCGGCCATGGGCGACCGCATCATCGCGGCGCTGGCCGGCTGATACTGCCGGCGCGGCCGCCCTTGGGCCGGCCGCGCCGCAACCGCAAGTTTGCGCGCCATCCCCCCTTGCATTCGCCCGCGCCACGGGATACCTGCCGCGTCACGGTCGGAGCGTAGCGCAGCCTGGTAGCGCACCTGCTTCGGGAGCAGGGGGTCGGAGGTTCGAATCCTCTCGCTCCGACCAGTTTTCCCGCCTCGCTGTTCAGGAAATCCAGTCCTCAAGGGGCGGGTTTTGTTGCCGGCCCGCGTTGTCGGGCGTATTTTCTGTCTTGCAACTGCTCTGCCCTGCCGCCTTGTGGCATCCGGCCCCGCCAGCGTGGCGTTTCAGCAAGCGGTCCTTGGGTGCGGCTCCGGGGTTTGCGGCTGAGCTGGTGTGGCCGGTCCTGTGCATGGCGTCGCCGGATGATGCCCCGCGCAATGGTCAGCAGGGCCTGCCGCCTTGGGCCAGATGCTGATCGCAGCGCGGACGGCCCCCTGGCAATCAGATCGTGCGACCACGCCGGAACGATATATCGCCGAAAGACTGGGGGCTGATCCGTGGGTGCCGTAGCGGCGATGCGGTGCGTGGGCTGATCGGCGACGGGCTGCTGGTCCCGACGGCCGATTCAGCGACAGGATGGCGGGTTTTTCGGCAGCAACACCTCAATATCCGAAATATTTGTGCCTGTTTCTAGCCGATTAGTCCGCATGTGCTTGGCTTTGCCCCTGGGCTTGGGCATACTCACGGAATATTTTCTTGATTTGATTTTATCGGGGGCCATTTATGAACGCCTCTCTTCGGCAATCTGGCCGGCTTGGTCGCCTGACGACGGATCTTGGGCCGGATGTTCTGGCGCTTTTGCGCTTTGAGGGCAGCGACCACCTCAACGACCTGTTTGATTACCGTGTCGAGGCGCTGGCCACGCGCGGGGATCTTGATTTTGATGCGCTGATCGGCACCCACGCCACGGTCGAGATCGAGACCCGCTATGGCGGCCAATCCTTTGACGGCATCGTGACGCAGGCGCGTTGGGCGGGGGTGGGCGAGAACGGGCATCGTTACGAGCTGACCCTGCGGCCGTGGTTCTGGCTTGCCTCACGGCGCCGCAACCAGCGGATTTTCCACGATAAGACCGTGGTGCAGATCTTGCAGGAACTGCTGTCGGACTATGCCCGGCTTGGCGATCCGGCGGTCGAGTTCCAATTGTCGCAGGCTTACCCGACCCTTGAATACACCGTGCAATACCGCGAATCCGACCTCGATTTCGCCCGCCGGCA
>NZ_FNXG01000014.1:0-5000 GCF_900108405.1 Paracoccus alkenifer | reverse complement strand
GCACCTTTACTATAGCTTCGCACTGGCATCAGGATTGTGATGTGCAGGATAGGTGGTAGGCTTTGAAACGGGGACGCCAGTTCCCGCGGAGCCTCCCTTGAGATACCACCCTTCGCACTCTTGATGTCTAACCGCGGTCCGTTATCCGGATCCGGGACCCTGCGTGGTGGGTAGTTTGACTGGGGCGGTCGCCTCCCAAAGAGTAACGGAGGCGCGCGAAGGTTGGCTCAGAGCGGTCGGAAATCGCTCGTTGAGTGCAATGGCAGAAGCCAGCCTGACTGCAAGACTGACAAGTCGAGCAGAGACGAAAGTCGGCCATAGTGATCCGGTGGTCCCGAGTGGAAGGGCCATCGCTCAACGGATAAAAGGTACGCTGGGGATAACAGGCTGATGATGCCCAAGAGTCCATATCGACGGCATCGTTTGGCACCTCGATGTCGGCTCATCTCATCCTGGGGCTGGAGCAGGTCCCAAGGGTACGGCTGTTCGCCGTTTAAAGAGGTACGTGAGCTGGGTTTAGAACGTCGTGAGACAGTTCGGTCCCTATCTGCCGTGGGTGTAGGATACTTGAGAGGAGTTGCCCCTAGTACGAGAGGACCGGGGTGAACGTTCCACTGGTGGACCTGTTGTCGTGCCAACGGCACAGCAGGGTAGCTATGAACGGACAGGATAAACGCTGAAGGCATCTAAGCGTGAAGCCCCCCTCAAAACAAGGTATCCCTTGAGAGCCGTGGAAGACCACCACGTCGATAGGCCAGAGGTGTAAGCGCAGCAATGCGTTCAGCTGACTGGTACTAATGGCTCGATTGGCTTGATTTGATCCGGAAGAAGACAGTCCGTCTTCTCCAAAGCATCCTTGGACAACACCTGCCCCGAAAGGGGCAACGCTGAGCGTTTCTTCCCCGGTCTGGTGGCCATAGCACGAGCGAAACACCCGATCCCATCCCGAACTCGGCCGTTAAGCGCCGTCGCGCCAATGGTACTGCGTCTCAAGACGTGGGAGAGTAGGTTACCGCCAGACCTGGAAAGAAACGCAAATCACTCTGAAACGATCACTAAACCCCGCATCAAGATACCAGCGGGAAGCTGCACCAAAACGCAGCAATTGGCGCGGGGTAGAGCAGCCCGGTAGCTCGTCAGGCTCATAACCTGAAGGCCGCAGGTTCAAATCCTGCCCCCGCAACCAACGATAATTGCGAAACCTCCAAAGCCCCGGCTGCGGAGGTTTTTGCATTTGTGCGCCCGGCCTTCCGCGAAGCCATCGAAGCCCCGAGCAGGTTGTCCAGCGCCTCGGCCTCCGCAAGGAAGTCGGGATTCTTCTTGCCTGCCGCAAAGCGCAGGATCGCGCCGAGGTCGCCGCGCAACACGATCGCCAGTTCGCCATTGTCCGGCATGAGCGTGACCTGATCAATCAGCGAGCGGAAGGTCTCAGCCGCGCGGGCACGGCCGTCCTCGTCTTGCAGGTTCTCATAGAGCTGGCCGATCCGCTGCGCGTAGAGGGCAGCCATGTTCGGATGCAGCAGCGGAGGCGGCTCATCGGCGTTGGCCAGCTTCTCCGTCAACTCCACCTTACGAGCCTCCAGCTTCTCGGACTTGTCCTTCAACTTCGACAAAGGGAAGCCTTGCAGGATGGCGTCCACGATCTTGTCCAGTTCCCGGTCGACGCGCTCCAACTCTCGCTTCCAGCCCTCAAGGTCGGCGCCGCGCTCGATGCGCAGGCGATTCACCTCCTTGGTGAATTCGTCGCAGAACTCCCTGAACAGCGCGGGCTCCATCAGGTGCTTGCGCAGCCCGTTCAGGATCGAGGCTTCCAGCGCATCGCGCCGAATGTTGAGGCGGTTGTCGCAGGTGCCCTTGTTGCGCGCCGTCGCGCAGCCGAGCAGGTCCTTCGAGATCATCGAATAGCCGCCACCGCAGCAGCCGCATTTGACGAGGCCCGAGAAGAGGTGCTTCGGGCGGCGCCGGTCGTTCAGGGGGTTGGGGCTGGTCTCGACCGCATCATAGGCGAGGCGGTTCTGCCGTGCCTTGACCGCATCCCAGACGGCCTGGTCAATGAGCCGCAGTTCGGGAACTTCGTGGATCACCCATTCGCTTTCCGGGTTTAGGCGAGACACGCGCCGGCCGGTGTCGGGATCCTTGATGTAACGCAGCCGGTTCCAGACCAGCTTGCCGATGTACAACTCGTTGTTCAGGATGCCGGTGCCGCGCTTCGGATTGCCGTGGATTGTCGATGGTCCCCATTCGCTGCCCTGCGGCCCTGCCACGCCTTCGCGGTTCAGCGCCATGGCGATCGTGCGCGATGACTTGCCGTCGAGATAGTCGGCGAAGATGCGGCGCACGATCCCGGCTTCGGCTTCGTTGATGGTCCGGTCGCCCCGAACGGCCTCACCGCTGGCGTCGAACTTCTTCACGACGTCATAGCCGTAGCAGAGCCCACCGCCGGACTTGCCGTCCTCGACGCGGCCGCGCAGCCCGCGGCGGGTCTTGTCCGCCAGGTCCTTGAGGAACAGCGCGTTCATCGTCCCCTTCAGGCCGACATGCAGATGGGTGATCTCGCCCTCGGACAGGGTGAACATCTTCACATCGGCATAGGTCATGCGCTTGAAGATGCCGGCGATATCCTCCTGGTCGCGTGAAAGCCGGTCCATCGCCTCGGCCATGATCATGTCGAAGCGGCCGCGCGCGGAATCCGAGATCAGCGCCTGGATGCCGGGCCGCAGGATCATACTGGAGCCGGAGATGGCATGATCGGTATATTCCTCGACGACGGTCCAGCCTTCCTTCTCGGCGCGCAGACGGCACATACGCAACTGATCGGTGATCGAGGCATCGCGTTGGTTGTCGGACGAGTAGCGGGCGTAGAGCGCGACCTTCATGCGGGGGCCTCCTCAGTCGGGGAGGCGGTCACTTGGCATCCGGGCCGTCTCCTGTTGGACAAAATCGCGTGCAGCTTGTCGGGCGAGTTGCCGGACAAGATCGACGAGGCGGGGATCGGGCTTGCGGGCTTTGGCCACGCGCGCAACGGCCTCGTCGCTGGTCTGGGCGACCAGCCGAAGCTTCGTTGCGGTGGTTTGTCGTTGCCGTGCCATTCCCGTCCCGCTTCCTGAAGTACCTGCGCATAGATTACGCAGCAACTACGAACGGTTACAGAGAAGCGCCCGGCGGCGTCCGGGCAGGAATAGAGGGCAGGATCGGGCATGGGCGTAGTCCTGAGCAGCATAGCGTCGCGCAAATACTGGCGCGACGATGTGCGAATTTGCGGCTCGCGAGGGAGAAATGAGCGTCTGCTCGCACAGCGCGACGCTCCAGCCATGTCCTGCGGCGATGGTACGGCAGGGCAGCTCATAGTTCAACATTCATCCGGGTAAGATGTGCTGTTCGCGAGGCCAGCGTCGAGCATCGGCTCATCCCATTTTCGTGCCGCTCCCAGCCAGCGATCGACGAAGGCCTGAAACTCTGGCTCGCCGAAGCGGACCTGAAACGTGTAGAGGCGATTGACGACCTGGCGCATCAGATCGCGCATCTCATCGTCGTCGAGCCGCGACACCTCTGTCCAGGGGATGTGCTGGCCGTCCGCGTCAACGACGAAAACATCGGAGAAATCCCCGGTCTTCGTTACCGGCACCCGCCCGGCATGAAGACCTTCCAGCATCGTGTTGCGCACGCAGATCATCGCCATCGCTTTGGCGAACATGGCTGCCATCTGCTCCTCTTCTTTCCGGCTCATGTGACCTCCGCGTAGCGTTTCACAGACCTGGGCAGGCCGAGGTTGAGTTGCCCTTGTTCCCTTCCGGGCCCATTGACAATAGCGTCACATGGAGAGACCGTATGCCTCTTGCGACCGAAAACACGGGTGCCAGGATGCGCTGCGGCGACGCTGACGCCGCCCCTTCCTCTTCTTCTGCACCCTAGTCAGGCCCGCGAAAGCCGCGCTTGCCGACCGCCTCAAGGACCTTGCGGTTGATCTTCTCGCGCGTCGCGCTCTGCGCCGGCGACAGCGCGCGCTTGGCCATCGTGTCCTGAAGGAAATTGTACTCCCAGGCCGTCAGCAAGCCCCGCTCGTTGAAGAACACGATGGCGTCGGCATTGAGGCTTTTGGTGATGTCCTTCCGGATGCGCTTGATGGCGGCGAAAATCAAATCCGAGCGTAAGCCCAGGAAGCGTTTGACGCAGCGGTTGCCGATCTTGGCCCGATGGCCGTTGACCCGGTTGGCGATAGTGCAGATTTCGATGATCGGGAAATGGCCGCAGAGGCATGTTTCAGGCTCGTTGGCCTCGGAGATGTCGACGAGGCTCCATTCCCTGCGCGCGACCTCCCAATCACCGGCCTCGCTGAGGGCGAGGATCGCGTCTCGCAATTGCTTGAAGTTATGCCCTTCACCCATGCCGCCTCCCGGCTCAGCAGCCCTCTATTTGACCAGCCATTTCGCGTAAGCCTCGATATCAATCATCGGGACAGTCCCGCTGAACTGCAACCGGGAGATAAGCTTGAAGAGAAATGCGGTCGCGGCCTTGTTTTCATGCTCGAAGCTATAGATGGCCGTCGCGGCATCGCGGAAGAAATGGCCATGCGAGGCGACGCAGCCGATGTCGAGCTGCCGGTCGTCGATGCCGGCATTGAGAGCGCTGGCGAACGGAGCGCCCAACGGCGGATTCGGTAATCCTCCCCGTGGTTAAGGGGATGCGAAGGTAGAATTTTCTCGGCAAGATGGACGAGGAGATTCCGATGAAGAAGAGCCGTTTCACCGAAGCCCAGATCATGGGCGTGCTGCGCCAGGCGGAGGGCGGGCTGCCCGTTTCCGAGCTTTGCCGCGAGCATGGGATCAGCAGCGCGACGTTTTACAAATGGCGCGCGAAGTTTGGCGGCATGGATGCATCCATGATGAGCCAGATGAAGGCCCTCGAGGATGAGAACAGGCGACTGAAGCGCATGTTCGCCGATCTCAGCATGCAGGCCGATCTGCTTCGAGAGGCTCTGGGAAAAAAGTGACGCGGCCAGC
>NZ_FNXG01000009.1 GCF_900108405.1 Paracoccus alkenifer | reverse complement strand
GGCGCGGCAAACCGCTGGCGATCCGGGTCGATAACGGCCCGGAATACGTCAGTGCCACGCTGACAATCTGGGCCGAGAAGCAGGGCATCGCCCTGACCTACATCCAGCCCGGAAAGCCGCAGCAGAACGCCTATGTCGAGCGCTACAACCGGACGGTCCGGCACGAATGGCTCGACCTCTACATCTTTGAAACCATCGAGGAGGTGCAGCAGATCGCTACCGAATGGCTATGGACCTACAACAACGAACGCCCGAACATGGGCATCGGCGGCGTCACACCCGCCATGAAGCTGAAAATGGCCGCGTGAGTTCTACGGTCGCGCCCCGTTAAAACGGGGAGGATTACCGTGCCCTGCGCCGAAACCGCGCCGATGCTGCTCTGGGCGCTCTTGGCGTCAGGGCAGATCCAGATGCGCAAGGTCGATGGCTGGGAAACCCTTTCTCAGCCTCTCGTGCCGATGTCCCTTGACCTCGCGGCCTGAACCGCGCCGGGTTTGCCGGAGGCTCCAACTCCTGAGTAAGGTGGAGCATCATGAGCAAGACCACGAACAAGTTTTCCGCTGAAGTGCGCGAGCGCGCCGTGCGGCTGGTTCTCGACAACGAGGCCCAGCATCCGTCGCGCTGGCAGGCGGTGATGTCGATTGCGGCGAAGATCGGCTGCACACCGCAGACACTGAACGACTGGGTCAAGAAGGCCGAGGTCGACAGCGGTCGGCGCGCGGGCATTCCGACCGAGATGGCCGAGCGGATGAAGGCATTGGAACGCGAGAACCACGAGTTGCGCCAGGCGAACGAGATCCTGCGGAAGGCGTCGGCGTATTTTGCGATGGCGGAGCTCGACCGCCGGTCGAAGTGATGGTCGGGTTCATCGACGACCATCGAGGGGAACACGGGGTCGAGCCGATCTGCGACGTGCTGCAGATCGCCCCGTCCACCTACTACGATCATCTGGCGAAGCAGGCCGATCCGGCAAGGCGGTCGGATCGTGCCCGCCGGGACGAAGAACTGCGGCCCGAGATCCAGCGCGTCTTCGAAGACAACTGGAGCGTCTACGGCGTGCGCAAGGTCTGGCACCAGCTACGCCGCGAAGGGTTTGACGTGGCGCGCTGCACGGTCGCGAGGTTGATGAAGGACATGGGTATTCAGGGCATTATCCGAGGCAAGCCCCACAGGACGACGATCCCCGACAAGAAGCAGCCCTGCCCGATGGACAAGGTGAACCGCCAGTTCCGCGTGCCAGCGCCGAACATGCTGTGGGTGTCGGATTTCACCTATGTCGCAACCTGGAAGGGGTTCGCCTATGTCGCCTTCGTCATCGACGCCTATGCCCGCAAGATCGTCGGCTGGCGCGTCAGCACTTCCCCTCATGCCGGGTTCGTCCTCGATGCCCTGGAACAGGCTGTCCATGAGCGGCGCCCGGTCAAGGGGATGGGACTGGTTCACCACAGCGACCGCGGCAGCCAGTATCTGTCGATCAAATACACAGAGCGACTGGCCGAAGCGGGCATCGAGCCTTCAGTCGGCAGCGTCGGCGACAGCTACGACAACGCGCTGGCCGAGACGATCAACGGCCTGTTCAAGGCTGAGGTCATCCACCGCCGTGGCCCGTGGCGCAGCTTCGAGGCCGTCGAATACGCAACCCTCGAATGGGTCGACTGGTTCAACAACCGCCGCCTGCTGGAGCCGATCGGGAACATCCCGCCCGCAGAAGCCGAGGCCAACTTCTACGCAGCTGTGGAAACTGAACCCATGGCCGCGTAACTAACATCAATCAGCCTTCGGCAAAGCCGGCGCGGTTCAGCCTGACTGGAGCCAACGTTACATGCCCGGAGCCCGCTGCTCGGCAATTTCCACCACATTCGCGACACGACCCTTCGATGCTGTCGCCAGAGCTGTAGCAGAGTATCGCCTGCGCCCTCAGGCGAAATCCAGGCTGAAAGCAGCGTCGGCACCAGAACGTGCGCTAGCCAGCCGCAAAGTTGCGAAAGCGCCGCCCGCATCATCCTCCGTGCGCAAAGGCAAACAGCCCGGGCGGCGGCCGAAACCTGTGGTCGAGTTTCCAGATCCATTGGAGACAACCTGGGAGGAGCCCGGCAGCTTCGGGGCTGCACTGCGGCTGCATCGCAGCCGTGCCGAAGGGACCACGAGGTCGAGATCGCTGGCGGTCAGGTAGATCTCGGAGAGCACCGTCTCGTCCGCGTTCAGGATCGGCACGGGGATCGTGGTGATGCCCGGCAGCTCGCGCCCGCAGGCGGCGGTGGCCGGGCTGCCGACCTGTTCGGGGTAATAGTGGGCGAGGCTCATGCCAAGAACCGCAGCGATATTGGCCTTGAGGCCGGCGGGCAGGCTGTCGAGGAGCAGGATGACGGATTCGATTCCCATGGGTCAGTTGTCTTTGCAGGCGAAGATGGTCCAGAGCATCGGGATCGTGAGAAGGGCGACGTCGAGCGTCCTCAACCCGAGGAGGTCGGCGGCGACCTGTGTCGTCAGGCAAGCCTGGCCTTGTCTTCGACGACGAGTTCCGCCGCGCGATGGGTCGAAGACGCATCGCGGATCGTCATGTTCGGACGGGCGGCGAGATGGGCGATCAGGTGGAGCGGCGCGGCGTGGCTGGCAATCGTGATCTCTCTGCCGTCGAGAGCGGTGTCATCGCGCGCCGCGACGACGTAGGCCGGGGTATCCTTGAAGAGTGCCCTGATCGGATGAAGCACGTCCGAGATGTAGAAACGGTTGATGTTGGCATAAGCATTGGCGACAATGAGTGCGCTTTCGCCTGGTGCGGCCCGCACCGCATCAGCCGCCTCCTCGTAGGTCGGAAATCTCCGCCGGGTAATCCTGCGCGCAATGCCGCGCTGCTGCATAGGAACTGGTTCCGCTCGGTCCGAGCGGGGGGAGCTTGCAGCCTGCGTCGTCACTTCGAGAAAAGCATGACGGATAACCTCCGGCTGCGCCGCCTCCTGGCATATCAGGGCGAAGCAGTCAGCATGACACGCGCTTCGGCGTTTCCAGCTCAAGCCGATATTTCGCAACCGTGCGGCGCGAAAGGTGGATTCCCCGCGCCGCAAGCTCGTCGGCAAGACGGCCATCCGTGCAGCGCTGCCCCTGCGGCCAGTCGTCGATGATGCGTGCAAGGGTTCGCAAGACGCTTTCATGGTCGATGCCCGGGTTGCGGGAACTGATCGCGGGTCGCAGCAGCTCGCGCAGAGGCACGATCCCGCCGGGCGTTCGTATCACGACCCCGGCGATGGCGCGGCTGACGGTGCTTTTGCTGAGGCCCAGTTCCGCGCCGAGTCTGGTCATGGTCAGCGGACGGCGCGGGCCATGGCCCAGCAGCCAGGGTCCTTGGGCTTCCACCAGCGCCGTGCCGATCCGGAGCAGCGTCCGGGTGCGGTTTTCTACCGCCGCGACAAGGGCCTGGGCCGAGACATCCGCATCGTCCAGGGTCAGCCTGAGCATCGCGCCGGGCTTCAGCGTGCCCTGCGCCGTCAGTTCCAGTTCCGGCGGTGGGCCGTCGGGCGCGGCGATGCCCAGCGGCGCCCGCGTCAGGGAGCGGATCTCGGCGATCATGTCGCGCGCATCCTCGTGATCCGTGCCCAGGAAGGCGGCGATGGCCGAAAGAGAGCCCTCGGCGACCAGGTCCAGCCGGTCGAGCAGCCGGTCCATCCAAGGGTCCAGCCGGTTCCTGGCACGCAATTGCAGGCGGAAACATTCGGCCATATCGCGGGCAAAGAGGCCGGGCGCCTCGATCTGGTGCAGATGCGGCAGCAGGTTTTCCAGCACAGCGGGCGTGGTGGCCAGCCAGCCGGCGATCTCGGCCAGCGGATCGGCCAGCAAGCCCCGGTCGTCCAGGCAATGCACCAGATCCCGCGCGATCCGCAATTCCTCCGCCGGTAGGCGCAGCAGCCCGATCTGCGCGATCAGCCCGGCGCGCGGATCGTCGGGCTGCCGCACAAGATCGGGGTCGGCGCAGGTCAGCGCCGGATTGCGCGCCAGCTCAAGCCGGACCCGACGCCGCAGCCGCCCCGTGTCCATACGCAGCACGTCCAGAGACAGCTGCATCCGCTGGCTCAGCGCCAGTTTCCTGACCTGTTTCTGTGTCAGTTCCTGCCGCATCCGCCCCTCTGCCCGGCTGTTGCGCCGCAACTGTGGCGTGCCACAGCACCCCGCCGTCAAGCCATTGAAAACCATCAACCCTGTTTTTGGCACGGCTGTTGCTTGCACTATCAGCCCACATTCTCCAAGTAAGTCGCTGATTTCGCTGTCGTAATCGTGATATTTCGCATATAAATCATGGCGTTGACGGCTGCGAGGGGCGCGTTTCATGGATCACCTGGAGGGTGCGGGCTTGGCGCGGGGAGATCGGGTTGATTTCGACCGCCGTGTGCGTCTGGAGTTCCGTGGTGCGCAGATCAGTTCAGACGGTGGCCTGCTGGTGATGCGCGAGCTTGATGACGTGCTCGGCCTGTCCAATCTGGCGTCGGAGGCGCTGCGAGACAGCCGCACCGGGAAGAACACGCTCCATCGGCTTGACGGATTGTTCCGGCAATCGGTGTTCGGACGACTGGCCGGATACGAGGATGTGAACGATGCCGACCGCTTGGCCCTCGATCCCGTGATGCGTCAGGTCGTTGGCGGCAGGGCCGTCGAGGCGCAAGCTGCTTCGGCATCGCAGATGGGACGGTTCGAGACCGAGACGCTGGCTCTGGCCGCGAATCGGGCGGCGCTGGCCGATCTGAACGGCCAATGGATCGACCGGTTTCATGACCGCAACGGGTTGAAATACATCGTGCTGGACATGGACAGCTCGGTCAGCCCCACCCACGGCGATCAGGAAGGTGCTGCCTGGAACGGGCATTTCGACTGCACCTGCTATCACCCCATCTTCTTGTTCAACCAGTTTGGCATGCTGGAGCGCTGCGCCCTGCGTAACGGCAATGTCCACAGCGCCGATGGCTGGCGGGATGTCCTTGATCCCGTCATTGCCCGATATGCTGGCCGCGACCTTGGTGGACGCTTCTTCCGGGCCGACGCTGCCTACGCGATCCCCGCGATCTATATGCGGCTGGAAGAAGCCAGGTTCTTCTACGCCATCCGTCTGCCCGCCAACGCCGTCTTGCGCGAGAAGATCGCGCATCGGCTGACACGGCCCGTGGGACGGCCTTCGCTGACCAAGGTCAAACGGTTCTTCGAGGACTTCGAGTATCAGGCGGCGTCCTGGGACAAGCCGCGCCGCGTCATCGCCAAGATCGAATGGCATCCGGGCGAGCTGTTCCCCAAAGTCGGCTTCATCGTCACCAACCTGCCGATGGAGCCAGACTGGGTGGTGAGGTTCTACAACCAGCGCGGCACCGCAGAGCAGCACATCAAGGAAGGCAAATATGCCTTTCGCTGGACGCGGCTGTCATGCCGGAAGTTCCGGCACAACGAGGTGCGGCTGCAACTGCACGCGCTGGCCTACAACCTGGCAACCTTCCTGCGCTGCATCGAACTGCCCGAGGCCATGGCGGACTGGTCGTTGACCAGCCTGCAACTCAAGCTGATCAAGATCGGCGCCCGCGTCGTCCGCCACGCCCGCGCCATTACCTTCCAGTTGGCCGAGGTCGCCGTCACCGGCCCGATGGTGCGGGCCGTCCTTGCCGCCATCCGCCGTCTTCGAACGCCTCCGTCATGCGCATGACCACGATCCATGCCCAAGCTGAACGAAAGCGGCAGGACAGGTCCGTCTGCCGCGCGGAAAAGCGGCTCTGCCGGGCCAGAATGCTGCGGGTTCGAGGCTTGATCCACCCGACTTCGGCCGTTTGCGCGACGACAGACACCGCTCGGGGCGAAAAACGCTTGCCCAGCGAGCAAAATCAGGCGATCTTGAAGTCAAGCGGCAGGCCACTTGGGGAATGTCGGATCAGCGGGGAGGACGAACATGGTCAAGGTCGGCATCATCGCCAATCCGATTTCGGCCCGCGACATTCGCAGGGTGATTTCACATGCGGGCAACCTGCCCATCAACGACCGCGCCAATATCGTGCTGCGCATGATGACGGGGCTGGCGGCGGCCGGGGTGCAGGAGGTCGTGGTGATGCCGGAAAACGGCGGCATCCGCTTTCACCTGGAACGCAGCATCCGGCGCGAGGCACGGCTGGGCCACGCCAATTTTCCGCAGCTGCGCTACCTGGACATGCCCGTCACCGCCACGCCCGAGGACAGCGCCCGCGCCGCGCGCATGATGGCCGAGGACGGCGTGGGTGCCATCGTGGTGCTGGGCGGCGACGGCACCAACCGCGTCGTCGTGGGCGCCTGCGGCAAGGTGCCGGTGGCCGGCGTCTCGACCGGGACCAACAACGCCTTCCCGGAATTGCGCGAGCCGACGATCACCGGCCTGGCCGTCGGGCTGGCCACGACCGGCCAGGTGCCCCCGGACGTGGCGCTGTGCCCGAACAAATGGCTGGAGGTCACGCTGAACGACCGGCGCGAGATCGCGCTGGTGGACGTCGCCGTGGTCGAGGATCGTTTCGTCGGCGCCCGCGCCATCTGGAAGGCGGCGGGGTTTCGCGACCTGTTCGTGACCTTTGGCCTGCCGCAGGCCATCGGCATGTCGGCCATCGCCGGGCTCTGCGACCCGGTGGACCGCGTCACGCCCGAGGGCCGGCATGTCCGCCTGTCGCCCGACGCGCCGCGCCGGCTGCTTGCCCCCATCGCGCCCGGCCTGATCGACCGCGTCGGCATCGCCGGGGTCGCGCGCATGGCGCCGGGCCGGGCGCATGTGCCCTCGATCCCCGCCGGCTCGCTGGCCTTCGACGGCGAACGCGAGCTGACCTTCACCGAAAGCGACCAGGTCTCGGTGCGGCTGGTGCCCGACGCCTTCCGCACCATCGACGTGCCCGCCTGCATGGCCCATGCGGCCGCGACCGGGCTGTTCATCCGCAACCCAGACTGAACCATGAGGGAGGAGTTCATGTCCAATCCGTTTCCGCTGCCCAAGGAACGGCTGCTCGAAGCCTATCGCAAGATGCGCACCATCCGCGATTTCGAAGAGCGGCTGCATGTCGATTTCGCCCGCGGCGAGATCCCTGGTTTCGTCCACCTCTATGCCGGCGAAGAGGCGACGGCGGTGGGCATCATGATGCATCTGCACGACCGCGACCGCATCGCCTCGACCCATCGCGGCCATGGCCATTGCATCGCCAAGGGCGTCGACGTCAAGGCGATGATGGCCGAGATCTATGGCAAGGCCACCGGCTGCTGCGCCGGCAAGGGCGGCTCGATGCATATCGCCGACCTGTCGCTGGGGATGATGGGCGCGAACGGCATCCTGGGCGCAGGCGCCCCCCTGGTCTGCGGCGCGGCGCTGGCGGCGCAGAAGCTGGGCCATGACGGCGTCGGCATCACCTTCTTCGGCGACGGCGCCTCGAACCAGGGCACGGTGCTGGAAAGCATGAATCTGGCCGCGATCTGGAACCTGCCGGTGATCTTCGTGGTGGAAAACAACGGCTATGCCGAAGCGACCTCGGTCGATTACGCCACCGCCTCGGACAGCTACGTCGACCGGGCGACGGGCTTCGGCATGCCGGGGATCACCGTGGACGGCCTCGATTTCTTCGCCGTCCACGAGGCGGCGGGCGAGGTCATCAAGCGCGCCCGCGAAGGCGCCGGGCCGACGCTGCTGGAATGCAAGAACGTGCGCTTCTTCGGCCATTTCGAGGGCGACGCCCAGACCTACAAGGCGCCGGGCGAGAACGAATACAACCGCCAGCACAATGATTGCCTGAAGCTGTTTCGCCAGAAGGTGACCGAGGCCGGGGTGATCTCGGACGACGAGTTGAACGCCATCGACGCCGAGGTGGCTCAGCTGATCGACGAGGCCGTGGCCGAGGCCATCGCCGCGCCGCTGCCCGAGGCCGCGAAACTGACCGCCGACGTCTATGTGAGCTATTGAGGGAGGGACGGAACATGGCACGCATCATCAGCATGAAGGACGCGGTGAACGAGGCGCTGGATCAGGAGATGACCCGCGACCCCACCGTGATCATGATGGGCGAGGACATCGTCGGCGGCGCCGGCGCGCAGGGCGAGGACGACGCCTGGGGTGGCGTCCTGGGCGTCTCCAAGGGGCTTTACGCCAAGCATCCCAACCAGATGATCGACACGCCGCTGTCGGAAAGCGCCTATGTCGGCGCCGCCATCGGCGCGGCGACGGCAGGGCTGCGGCCGGTGGCGGAGCTGATGTTCGTCGATTTCATCGGCGTCTGCCTGGACCAGGTCTTCAACCAGGCGGCGAAGTTCCGCTACATGTTCGGCGGCAAGGCGGAAACGCCGGTGGTGATCCGGGCCATGTGCGGCGCGGGCTTTCGCGCCGCCGCCCAGCACAGCCAGATGCTGACGCCGCTGTTCACGCATATCCCCGGCCTCAAGGTCGTCTGCCCCTCGAACGCCTATGACTGCAAGGGGCTGCTGATCCAGGCGATCCGGGACAACGACCCGGTGATCTTCCTGGAGCACAAGAACCTTTACGGCAGCACGGCCGACGTGCCCGAGGAACCCTATGCAATCCCCTTCGGCGAAGCGAACATCGTCCGCGAGGGCGGCGACGCCACCATCGTCACCTATGGCCAGATGGTCGGCCGCTCGCTGGAAGCCGCCGAGCTGCTGAAGAAGGATGGCGTCGATGTCGAGGTGATCGACCTGCGCACGCTCTCGCCCATCGACATGGACACGGTGCTGGAAAGCGTCGAGGCGACCGGCCGGCTGGTCTGCGTCGACGAGGCGAACCCGCGCTGCTCGATCGCCGCCGACATCGCCGCCACCGTGGCGCAGGACGCCTTCGACGCGCTCAAGGCGGCCGTGCAGATGGTGACGCCGCCGCATGCGCCGGTGCCCTTCTCGCCCTCGCTCGAGGACAGCTACGTGCCCTCGGCCGAGCGCATTGCCGCGGCCGTCCGCAAGACGCTGGAGAACTGACATGGCAGACATCACCCCGATCCTGATGCCGAAATGGGGCCTGTCGATGCGCGAGGGCAAGCTGGCCGCCTGGCATGTGGCCGAGGGCGCCGAGATCAGCCCCGGCGACGAGATCATGGATGTCGAGACCGACAAGATCGCCAATGTGGTCGAGGCCGCCGACGGCGGCCTGCTGCGCCGCCGCGTCGGCATCGAGGGCGAGACCTATCCGGTGCGCGCGCTGCTGGCGGTGATGGCGCCGGAAGCGGTGCCGGACGCGGAAATCGACGCCTATGTCGCCGCCTATCAGGCCCCATCGGCCGGCGACGAGGACGAGGATGCCGGACCCTCCTATCAATATGCCGACCTGCCCATGGGCCGCATCCGCTATGCCGAGCGGCCGGGCGAGGGCGTGCCGCTGGTGCTGATCCACGGCTTCGGCGGCGATCTGGACAACTGGCTCTTCAACATCGACGCCCTGGCGGAAGCCGCGCCGGTCTATGCGCTGGACCTGCCCGGCCACGGCCAGTCGGTGAAATCGGCGCGGCCGGCGGGGCTCGACCTGATGGTGTCGACCGTCATCGCCTTCATGGATCACCTGGGCATCGGCCGGGCGCATCTGGCCGGCCATTCCATGGGCGGGCTGGTCGCCGGCACGCTGGCGGCCCGTCACCCGGCGCGCGCCGCCTCGGTCACGCTGATCTGCCCGGCCGGCCTGGGCGCCGAGATCAACGCCGATTACATCGACGGCTTCGTCCAGGCGACCGGGCGGCGCGATCTCAAGCCGGTGCTGGCGCATCTGTTCAAGGATCAGTCGCTGGTCAGCCGCGCGATGGTCGAGGACCTGCTGAAATACAAGCGCCTGGACGGGGTGCAGGAATTCCTGGCCGAACTCTCGGCCACCCTGTTCCGCGAGGGCCGGCAGGCGGAGCGTCTGGCCGAGGCGCTGGCCGCCTCGGGCGTCCCCGCCCAGGTGATCTGGGGCGAGGCCGATGCGATCATCCCCGCCGCCCATGCCGAAAGCCTGCAAGGCGCGTCCCGCCATGTCATCCCCGATGCCGGCCACATGGTGCAGATGGAGCAATCGGCCGAGGTCAACCGCCTGATCCGCGACTTCATCGCCTGACAGCCTGGCCGTCCCCACGGGGGCGGCCCTTTGCCATGGGAGGAGAGAGATGAGCAATTCCGTCGAAGGCCGCAGCATCATCGTCACCGGCGCGGGCCGCGGCATTGGCCGCTCCATCGCCGAGGGGCTGGCCAGGGCCGGCGCCCGGGTGGTGATCGCCGACATCGCCGCCGATACCGCCGAATCCACCGCCGCCGAGATCCGCGAGGCGGGCGGGCAGGCCATCGGCCTTGCCGTCGATGTGACCGACCGCGCCAGCACGCGCGACCTGATCGCCCGCACCGTCGCCGAACATGGCCGGCTGGACGCCATGTTCAACAATGCCGGCATCGCCCAGGTCCAGCCGTTCAACGACATCACCGAGGAGGACTGGCACCGCGTCATGGACGTGAACGCCATGGGCGTGCTGATCGGCATCCAGGAGGCGGCCAAGCAGTTCATCGCCCAGGGCGGCGGCGGCAAGATCGTCAACACCGCCTCGATCGCCGGCAAGCAGGGCTACGAGCCCTTGGCGCATTACTCGGCCAGCAAGTTCGCCGTGGTGGCGCTGACCCAGGCCGCCGCCCGCGCCTTTGGCAAGCACGGCATCTGCGTCAACGCCATCTGCCCCGGCGTGGTCGCGACCGACATGTGGAAGCTGATCGACAAGGGCTTCAAGGACGAGGGGCTGACCAGCCGCGACAACGAGGCATTCGAGGGCTTTTCCGCCGACATCCTGCTGGGCCGCCCCTCGCGCCCCGAGGATCTGGCCGGGGTCTCTATCTTCCTCGCCTCGGCCGGGTCGGACTACATGACCGGGCAAAGCCTGGTCGTCGACGGCGGCATGGTGCTGCTATGAGCGCGAAACAGGAACTGGCCGAGATGAACGCCCGCGCCGCCGCGCTCTACAAGGCCGACGGCAAGACCATGTCCGCATTCCGCGGCCTGATGGCCGCCGCGAACCGCGAGGGCAAGCTCGGCCCGGCGATGAAGGAGATGATCGCCCTTGCCGTGGCCATCGGGCGCGGCTGCGAGGATTGCATCATCTTCCACACCGCCGAGGCCAAGTCCCGTGGCGCCAGCCGCGACGAGTTCGTCGAGGTTCTGGCCATCGCCATCGAGATGTCCGGCGGGCCGGGCACGGTCTATGCCGCCAAGGCGCTGGCCGCCTATGACGAATTGTGAGGCATCCCCATGAAAGCATTGCGTTTCCACGCCGCCAAGGATCTGCGGATCGAGGATATTCCCGAACCGCCCCGGCCCGGTCCCGGCCAGGTGCTGATCCGAAACCGCTATGTCGGCATCTGCGGCACCGACCTGCATGAATATGCCTCGGGCCCGATCTTCATCCCGACCGAGCCGCATCCCTATTCCGGCGCCCATGGCCCGCAGGTGCTGGGCCACGAGTTCGGCGGCGAGGTCGTGGCGGTGGGCGAGGGCGTGACCAAGGTCGCGCCCGGCGACCGGGTGGCGGTGCAGCCGCTGATCATGCCGCGCGGCGGCGAATATTTCGCCGACCGCGGCTGGCACAACCTCTCGGGCAGCCTGGCGCTGGTCGGGCTGTCCTGGGTCTCGGGCGGCATGGCCGAAATGGCGCTGCTCAACGACTACAATGTCGAGAAGATCCCCGACGGCATGACCGACGAAGAGGCCGCACTGGTCGAACCGACCGCCGTCTGCGTCTATGCCTGCGACCGCGGCCGGATTACGGCGGGGAACTCGGTGCTGGTGACGGGCGCCGGCCCCATCGGCATCCTCGCACTGCTGACCGCGCGGGCCTTCGGCGCGACGCGGCTGTTCGTGTCGGATGTGAACGACACGCGGCTGGCGCTCGCCGCGGAGGTGGTGCCCGGCGTCGTCGCCATCAACCCGGCGCGCGAGGATGTGGGCGAGCGGGTGCGCGCCGGCACGCAGGGCGGCATCGGCTGCGACGTGGCGCTGGAATGCGTGGGCAACGACCGCGCGCTGCAATCCTGCCTCGATGCGGTGCGCAAGCAGGGGGTGATCGTGCAGACCGGGCTGCATCCCGGCAAGGGCAGCGTGGATTTCTTCCAGCTGACCTTCAAAGATGCCGAGATCCGCGGCTCGTGGTGCTATCCGACCCATGGCTGGCCGCGCACCATCGAACTGATCGCCTCGGGCGCGATCCCGGCGCTGCGGGCGGTGACCAAGCGCATCGCGCTGGACGATGCCGTGGCCGAGGGTTTCGAGGCGCTGCTGGACCCCGCCGGGACGCAGCTTAAGATCCTGATCGACCTGTCGCGCTGAAATCCGCTGTTCCGGCAATAATGCTGTGCCGGGGCGGGGATCGTGCTATCTTCGCCCGGCGGCTTTGGGAGGAGCCCATGGCAGGGATATCGAACACCGGGGCGCATGTCCTTGAGGTCATCGGCGTGGCCGAAGGGCGCAACTCGGGCCGCGATGCGGATGTGCTGGCCTCGTGGCGGCGCTGCGTCAACGACCACCGGCTCGACCCGGCCCGCCCCAGCGCACCCCGGATCGTCACCCAGCGCGAGCTGACCCAGCACCGGCAGGATTCCGAGGAACTGCTGAGCGTCGCCCGCCACGGCATGGAGGACCTGTATCGTCGGGTGAACGCCATGGGCTATGTGCTGCTCCTGGCCAATGGTCGGGGCGTCACGGTGGATTCCATCGGTGATGCCCAGCTGGACCGCGAATTGCGCCATGCCGGGCTGATCTCCGGCTCGGAATGGGACGAAAGCCATGTCGGGACCAATGGCGTCGGTGCCTGCCTGGCCACCGGCCAGGCGATCACCGTGCATCGCGGCGACCATTTCGACGTCGCGCTGACGCCGCTGTCCTGCACCGCCGTGCCGATCCACGACACCACCGGCAGCCTGCTGGGCGTGCTGGACCTGTCGCATCTGCAGGCGCCCGAGGACAAGATGAGCCAGGCCCTGACGCTGGAGGTGATGAAATCCTGCGCCCGGCGGATCGAGATGGCGAACCTGGTGCGCCGCCACCGCGCCGACTGGATCCTGCGGTTGCACCCGTCGCCCGATTTCCTGGACGTGGACCCGATCGCGGCGCTGGCCATCGGGGCGGACGGGCGCATCACCGGCATGACGAACAATGCGCTGCGGCTGGCCGGGCCGGGCCGGCCCCTGATCGGGCGCCGCATCGACGAGGTCTTTGCCTGCGACATCGACGACATTCCCCGGCTGTCGCGCACCCAGGCGCAGGTCGAGGGCTGCCTGGAAATGCAGGCAGGCGGACGGGTCTTCGCGCGTTCCGTCCCGCCCTCGGCCCCGCCGCCGCGCCGCGCCGACCAGCCCGAGCTGCCCCAACCCTTGCGCAGCATCCATGGCGGCGACCCGGCGATGCGGCAGCTGGCGCTGCGCGCGGGCAAGGTGCTGGACCGGCAGATCAGCGTCATCCTGCAGGGCGAGACCGGCACCGGCAAGGAATACGTCGCCCGCGCCATGCACGATGCCTCGCGCCGCCGCGGCTCCTTCGTCGCCATCAACTGCGCCGCCCTGCCCGAGGCGCTGATCGAAAGCGAGCTTTTCGGCTATGTCCCCAACGCCTTCACCGGCGCCCATACGCGCGGGAAAAAGGGCCTGATCCGCGAGGCGCATGGCGGCACGCTGTTCTTGGACGAGATCGGCGACATGCCCTTGGGCCTGCAGGCGCGGCTGCTGCGCGTGCTGTCCGAGCGCGAGGTGCTGCCGGTGGGCGCGACCCGGGCCGAGCCGGTCGATATCCGCGTGATCTCGGCCACGCATCGTGACTTGGCCGGCCTGGTGGCGCAGGGGCAGTTCCGGCAGGATCTGTTGTACCGACTGAACGGGCTGGTCCTTGAAATCCCGCCGGCGCGGGCGCGCGCCGATCTGGAATGGCTGATTGAACGCATCGCCGCCGCGACCGACGGCCAGCCCTGTTTCTCGCCCGAGGCGATGGCTCTGCTGCTGTGCTACGACTGGCCCGGGAACGTGCGCGAGATCATCAATCTGTGCGAGCTTGTTTCTGCGATGTACGATGGTGCTTGCGTCTTGCCCGACCATCTGCCGGGTGCGATAGCCGATCGAACCGCCACAACCCGACTGCCCGCAAGCACCGTATCCGAGGATGACCTGCTGCAACTACTCGTTGAACACGGCGGCAACGTTTCCGCTGCGGCCCGCGCGGCGAAGATCGACCGTTCGACATTCTATCGCCGCTTGCGCAAGTCGAAGATAGGAACCGTCGCTTGACCGGCTACTGGTCAGAAAGCCCCGCGCGGCGGCATCTGGCGATGGCGAAAGGCAGCAAGGGCGGGAGAGCAGGCATTCACGAGATCGGCCCAACCGAGTGGTTAGCGAGCAATGCTGCCACTCAGTTTATCCGCGGCAGTGTCGAGCACCTTGAAGTGTTGACACTGCATTTCCGCCACCTCACTCAACCGGCACGCCGGCGCCGCAGTTCTGACAGGCGAGGATCGGCCTCGGTCCTGCACGCGTCGGCGAGGGCCTCGAGAACCTCGTCGATGTTGTAAGGCCAGGCCGCGCGGGTCCTCAGGATGTAGAAGATGCCCGAGATCACCGCCCACTCCGCATCGCTCAAATCCTGCCTGCCTGTCATGCTCACTCCGGTTCCCAGAAGTGAATCACCGCAGAAGGAAACAGGGAATCCCGATCATGGGTTCACAGCCTAAGCGGTGGGTCCGGCGCCGCAGATGGCGGGGTTCGTGGCGCGGCCGGTGGTGGTGCTGACCATCTTCGTCCCTGCGCTGCCGCGCTGACGGGGGCTGCTTCAGGGAAGTGGGCGCGCGCCGCAGACGGCGCGAAATCGTAAAAATTGCAGCAGGCCTGCGCATCGGGATCGGGCATCCTTTGGGCATCAGGGAACACCCTCGCGCCACGGCCCGGCATCCGCAGAACACCAGCCCGGCCGCATAACATTGACGCAGGGACCAGCCGGGCGAGGCTGATGGCGGGGCTTTTGGCGCAGCCATGACTGCTTAAGCCGTTGACTCTAACCAAGCAGCGGCGACGAAATCGGCCCGATCGGCTCCCGGCCGCAGAAAAGAACAATTCACAACCTGCGGGTGCGCAGTGCTTGCGCCAGGAAACGAGTGTGTTTACCAGTTCCTGTAAAGTTATGACTAATTGTTCTTGCAAGTAGGGTATCCCCCGAACGGGACACGATGACCGTGCAAGCGCGCAGCTTCCGCTGGACCCAGCAGGGCGGGAAAGGAAGCCTGCAGCGCACCGGTGATGTGGTGGTCAGTCCGCCAGCCGTGCGACTGCCGCCGGGGGCGACGAAGATCATCCGGGTGGTCCGCACCAGCAAGGCGCCGGTTCGCGGTGAGGAAGCCTATCGCATCATCATCAACGAGGTCCCGGACCAGGCCCTCCGGCGCGGCGGTGCCGTGAACTTTGCGACCGAATTGCGCATCCCGGTGTTCTTCTCGGGGCGGGGCACAAGCAATCCTGCGGTGGCGTGGTCGCTGCGTAACGCCGGCAATGCGACCTATCTAGTGGCGCAGAACCAGAGGTTGGTCGCAACACTTGAAACTTCTGGAAAGCGAGGAAGGACCAGTATTGTGAAGAAATCACATTACCGCCCGCCATGGATTACACTGGCGTCCGTCGCTCTCATGCATCTGCCATGCTCCGCATCAGCTGATGAAGCGGAGTTTTCCGAGACGGCAAACCGAGCCTGCCGCCAGATCATCGATACCAGACCCGATCAGGTTATCGGCAAAGGGCGGACGGCGAGCGCCGAGGTTGTCGCGGCGTCCCTCAAGCGAACAGAGCTGTCGGACGACGTGCGCCGTGCGCTGCATGACGACATCGCAGCCAGCCGAGATGAATTCAGCCGGAGCTTTCGCGCCTTGGCAAAGCTTGTCCCCCCTGCCGAGCGGCAGGAAGACCGGGATATTTTCATAGCTTTCCTTGAAGGCGAGGTGGCGCTGCAGACCAACCGTCTGCAGTGGCTGGAGAACCGGACAAGCACGTTGATCCCGGCCTCCGAGTTCGGGCCCGCCACCGAATTGGTCAACGAAGCGATGCAGCGGCTGGACTTTGCAGGGCGCGATTGCCAACTGATCGCTCAGGACGTGGACATTCCCGACGATCGTCGGATCTTCGTCCGGAAGGCCGCAGCCGCCTGCACCGAAATTGTCGTCCGCCGATCCGAACAGGACCATGAGGGCAATCGTGACATTGTGCTGGCCGGGCTTGTGGATGCGCATCGCGGGGCCCTTGAGCTGCCCAGACCCGAACTCGATGCCGCACTGACGGCTGCCGAGGCCGAATGGCAGAGGTCGTTCCAGCAGCTTTCCGATATTCCGGCCCAGCTTGCGCCTGATGGTGAAAGCTGGACCCGGTTCCTGCAGCTGTTCCGGCAGATGGCAGAGGTCCAGCGATCGCGTTTGCTGGTCCTGCACTCGGCCGCGGAAGACCCGTCGGCGGCCTACAAGGCGGTTCGTTCCCCGATCATGGACGTTGAGCTGTCGGCACTTGACCTTGAGAATACCGACTGCCGAAGCATTCATTTCTGATCGTCAACCGACGCCGCGGCCGGGCAGGGGCGGCAGATGGAGGCTGCCCGAGATGTCGCGGATTTCGCGGAGGATGGCCTCGGGGGTCACCTCGCCTGTGCCGAGATCATGGCGGAGCCGCACCGCGATATCCGTCTTGCAGGGTCCCTGGCCCTTCCGCGCGGTGCTGCAGGCAAGGATATAGCTGCGGATCACGTCCAGCCGCTGCGGGTCCAGACGCGCGCCGGTGGGAAAGGCGAGCTTCGGAACATGTCCGCCGGCGGGGTCGGCCGAAAGCGCCCCTGCGGCAGCATCGACAAGCTGGTTCCGGACTTTCTTGGCGGACAGGAAGGCGGGGTGAACCCTCAGGTTTTCGGCAGAAATGCGGTCCGTCTCCGGTCCGATCCCGGTCAGAAAGCTGATGTCATCGCTTGGCGTCCTGGCCAGCGTCGTCTCGAAGGTCAGCAGGGCAGGGGGACGGGCTGTCTCGCCCGGTTTCGGCAGCAGGATGCGCAGCTTCAGGCTGCGCTGCTCGGGTGTGGCGTCGGGGGGGAGGGCGGATCGGAACGCCGCGATGCAGGGTGTCAGGCGGTCCAGTGCGGGTTGCTGATCCTGCACGGCAAGGTCCAGCTCGACGACCGTGGTGAATCCGGTCCCGGCCTGCGCGTCCTGAACCGCAAGCGGCACGATGCCGCACCGGGGGAAGGCTGCGTTCAACGCCCTCAGCTTGACCCCTGCGGAAACGCCGGCTGCATAGGCGCGGTGCAGGCGGTCCTCGCAGGGCGACGCCGGACGGCAGCGCGAGGCATCGCGGTCGACGCCAAAGCGGATCCGCGTGAACGGATCGCCCCTGATCGCGAAAACGACGTCGTAATGGTCCTTTTGCAGATGCGCGCCGACCAGCTCCAGCTGGCCGGGATAGGTCGTTTCGACCAGTGCGGTCGCGGCCTCGACGGCCGCCTGTCGATCCGCACAGGCAGAGAGAAGGGCACAGAGCCACAGCGCGAGGAGCCAGCGTCCGGCAAGGGCGAAAACCTTTCCCTTCGGGCCAGCGAGCATCCCTCAGTCCCCGGTGCCGATACGCAGCGCGGGCAGGTTCCCTGCCATCAATGCATGGGTGGCCTGGTTGAAGGGCCGGGGCGTGTCGTCGTGCCCGGCTATGCGCAGGATCGCCGCGCAACCGGATGGTTGGCTCTCGGCGACGCTTGCCTCGGCAAGATCCTCGGCCGTGCCGTCCATTTCCCGCCACAGGTTCGCCGCGCCGTCCACTGCCGCCTGCGCATCGGTGCAGTCTGCATAGGCGAAGGCAACGACCAGGGCGGGACCCTCGGAGGTTTCCAGATCGGCCAGTGCTGCACCCTGCCAAAGAGGCAGCCCGCTGGAAGCCCCGGCGGCGGCCTGTTCCAGGGCAGCGCGGGCTTCGTCCGGGTTCTTTCCGGCAAGGGTCGCGGGATCGATGCCGCCGCCCAGCCCGTGCCACGGGTTGAGGAACGCCGCCTGCAGCACCGCGCCCTCTTCTGCTTCCAGCGCATCCAGAAGGATCCTGCCGGCCAGCGTGTCCAGAGCCGAGGGCCCGCCCGCCAGAAGCGGCTCCAGCGCCGCGGCGTCGCCCGCTTGCAGCAGGGCCGGGCCTGAAAGCCCCACGACCGATGCCTGCCCCATCGGGCCGCGCCATGGGTCGGCGGGATCGCGCGTGGCCAGATCGACGATGCCCGGCTCTCCATTCGCGATCATCTTCGACGGCAGTTCGGTGAAGCCGCGTCCCGAGAGGCCGGAGAACGCCGTCGTCGCAGCTTCCGCGTCCGCAAAGCCCCAGACCGAGACCGCGCCCGGCGGTTGCCCGATGCCGGCAACGAAAGCCAACGTGGCGCTGTCGATCCCGGATTTTTCGGCAAAGCTTTCCGGGGAGCCGAGGGCAAGCGCCTCCGCCGGGCGGATGCCGCCCCCCAGCAGGGCGCGAGAAAGGGCCTCGCGCCCCAGCGCGCCACCATGGGCTTCAGCGATGGCGGACAGATCCAGATACCGCGCGACATCCGGCGTGAGGTCGGAAAACACCGTGTCGGGAAGGACCGACAGCACCGCATGCAGGTTCGAGTCTTCGGCCACTACCGGGGTGGCGACAACAAGCGCAAGCGCCAGCGCGGGGACGAGTCGGTTCATCATCTTTTCCTTCATCTGGGTTGAGAGGGTAAGTCGGGACAAGTCACGTCGTAATCCGCCACGAGGGGTCCTGCCGGCAGGTTCAGCTCGCCGAAGGTCAGGACCGAGGCGGTGGCTGAACCCTGAACGAACGACAGGGTGCAAAAGACGAAGCCGGTCCCGGAACAATGCTCGACCCCGGTAAAGCCGTTGGCCACAAGCTCGGCCGCGATAGGGTCCGAAGGTGGCGCAGGTCCGGCCGGTTCCCAGCCATGGTCGGCCAGCAGGATGTTCGCATCGCCAAGGGTCAGGCCATGGATCAGCGGCATCCGCAGCGCTCCGCCGCAAAAGATGTCGAAGGGCGGCAGCGGGACGATTGCGGGGACATTTTCTGCCAGCATGATGTCGGCCACGGGCCGGGACAGCATCGCGCCGTCCCAGATGCGCAAGCGGTCGCCGCTGCGGCGCAGATGCGCTATCGCGGTACCGCCCGGTTGCGAATCTTCCACAAGGGCCAGCAGCTCCGCGCCGTCGAAGATGCCGACGCGCCCACCGCTCAGGACGCAGGCGCCGCTGGTCATCGACCGCGATCCGGCGACGAAGCTCACCGCCGTCAGCGCGCCGAGCGGCGCTTCATCGGTAACCGCCCAACCCGCACCACCAACCACCTGCCCCGCGGCTGTCCGGGGCTCAACCCCATGATGCCGGCACAAGCCCAGGTCGATCGGGGCATCGGCCTGCGGCAGCTCTGCCCCAGGTTTGAGGGTGATGCCTGTCGCCGCCGGTTGCGCCGCGGCCGGCACGCCGCAGAGTGCGACAACAATGATCGTCCGTCGGATCGGACAACGGGACAGATGGCTTACACCCATGAATGCCTCCTTTCTGCCCTTGTGACGACCGCCGCGGGCAGGATCTTGGCGAAGGTTCGCCGTGTTACCCGCCTTCGGCACGTTCTTCGCTTTGCTTGCGCGTCTCTCTGTGATCCTGTGCATATGTGACGATGAATTATGGCGGCTCGGTTCGGCAGGCATACAGGTTGCGCGATATTCGGCCCGAAATGGAAGAACAGGCGCTGCTGGCGCGCGTGCGCGCCGGCGATGCCGCGGCGTTCGAGGCTCTGGTCGCGACCCATTACCGCTATGTCTTCCGTATCGCCTATCGCTGGCTCGGGCATGAAAGCGATGCCGAGGACGTGACCCAGACCGTCTGCATGCGGCTGCCGCAGGCGATCCGCAGCTTCGACGGCCGCGCCGCCTTCACCAGCTGGCTTTACAAGGTCACGCTGAACGCGGTGCGCGATCTTCAGCGCAGCCAGCAGCGCCGCACCCGGCTGGCCGATGCCGTCGCCGTGGTGGCCGAGGACAGCCACCCCCCGGATCAGGAGGACGCTCTGCGTGTCGCCGACATCTGGCGGGCGGTGCTTGCGCTGCCCGACAAGCAGCGCGATGCGGTGATGCTGGTCCATGCCGAGGGGCTGAGCCAGGCCGAGGCCGCGCAGATCATGGGCTGCAAGGAGGTGACCGTGGCCTGGCATATCCACAAGGCGCGCAAGACGCTGCGGGGGGTGCTGTGACAAGCCGGCTGTCCGATCCGCTTGACCTGCTGCGCCGGATTCCCACGCCCGAGCCGGACCCGGCGCGGATGCAGGCCACCATCGCCGCGGCGCAGGCGCGCCTTGCCGATCCTCCGCCCGCGCCGCCGCCCGCACCGCGCCGCCTTGGGTGGCGGCTCTGGCTGGCCCCCGCGGCAGGGGCGCTGGCGGCGCTGGCCGCGGTGACGCTGCTGATGCCGCAGCCCGATGAGCCGCAGCTGGCCGGCGGCGCCCCTTCAGCTGAGGGGCGCAGCCCTGCGCGCGAAGCCGTCGAGGCGCCCGACCGGCTGGCCGAGGCGCCCCAGGTCCGGGACGGCGCATCCGACCCCGCCGGGCCGCCGGGCCGGGTTCTGGGAACCCGCCCGCCGCAGCCAGCGTCCCCGGCCGACCACGGGCTTTTGGCCGTCGCGCAGCGCCATGATTTCGAGGGGTTCCAGCTTATCGTGCGCGAGGGCGGCGATGGCGTCTCCCTGTCCTTCCAGCGCGACGGGGCCGAGCAGGCGTTCGACCGCCGCAGCCTCGATCCCGGCGTGGAGTTCGCACTGCTGGACGCGTTCCTGCTGGCGCCCCCGGGCGGACCGGAACTGCTGCTTCTGCAAAGCCGTCTCGGGGATGCGACGAACTGGGACGTGTTCATGGTCCGCCCCGACGGCATCCGGCTGTCGGCCGAACTGTCGCGGCGGGTCCATGACGCGCCCGACCGCGCTGCCGCTGCAGGCCGGCTGGCCGCCCCCGAATAAGCGCCCAAGGTTCGGGCTGCGCCCCGCGTCCCATGGTGGAACGATGATTTCGGGAAAGGAACCGCCATGTTCCGCTGCATCCTTGCCGCCGCGCTGGTCCTGTCTGCCTCTGCCGTGCAGGCACTGTCGATCGAGCCCCTGCCGGTCTCGGCGGACGGGGAACAGTTCTGGGGCCTCGGCACCACGGGAATATATTGCGTCAAGGCACCCTGCCCCTGGCGCGGGGTGTTCCGCATCCACCCCGACGGAACCCGCGACCGCCCGCTGTCCGGCGCCGACATGACTGCGCCGCCCCCTCTGCGCGCCGGCGACGCCGACCGCGCCCGCATCGAGGATGCCTTTGCCCGCAGCGGCTGCGTGGTGGCCGAGGGGCATTTCGAGGGCGAGACGCTGGTGGTCCTGCGCATTGCCGGGGAATGCCGCCACTGGTTCCCCGAGCGGCCCGCGGAATGACGCGCGCGCTGCTGCTGGTCGCGCTGCTGCTGGGGGCCGGGGGCGCGGGCTTTGCGCTGTCCGGCCCCTGCGGCTGGGTCGGGCGGGTCGCGGGCGGTGGCGGCTGCCTTGCAGCCTTTGCCCTGCGCGATCTGGTGGTGACGGGCGACGCGCTGGTCACCGATGCGCAGGGCCGGCTGGTCATCGGCGGCATCGACTATCGCCCCGGACGCCGCGACCGGCTGCAGGCGCAGATGGTCGTGGCCACGCTCGACTCCGCGACGGGGGCCGAGAGCGCCCGCGCCGATCTGGGGATGCAGGGCCGGCCCGAGCAGTTGCGCCTGTCGCCTGACGGCACGGCCATGGCGATCAGCTGCAACGCGCTTTACACCTGCGACCTGCCGGGCGGCAGCCAGCCGCGCGAAACCCGCGTGATGCTGTTCGACCGCGACGGCGAACGGCGGTGGTTCGCCGGGATCGAGCACCGCCACGCGCCCCCCGATGCCGATGGCCGCGCCTTCGAGCTGGGGTTTTCGCCCTCCGGCAATGTGGTCTTTGCGCATGTCGCCTTCGACGCGGCCTCGGGCCAGGTGATCCTGACCCGGCAGCACCCGTCGCCTGACCCCAACGCCCGCCTGCCCGCGGGCGCCGAGATCCGGCCGGGCGCCACCCGGCTGGCGCTGGACCTGCCCGATGGCTTTATCCCCTTTCTGCGACTGGACAGCGCCCGCTCGCCCGATGGCGACCGGATCGCCCTCCTCGCCCGCCGCTTTTCAGGGCCGGGCAAGATCCGGGCCGCGATCCGTATCCACGACATTGCCAGCGGACGGCTGCTGGCTGCGCATGACATCGACCGCGACCTTGCCCCGGCGATCCTGTGGCATCCACAGCGCGATGCGGTGATCGTGGCGCTGGCCGGAACGCCCGCGGCCGGAGCCGACAGCGAATTGCGGCTTTACGCGGCGGGGGCAGGGGAATGAGGCGAGGCCAGCTGATCGCCGCGGCGGTGGCCGCGCTGGCGCTGGTCGGGGCGGCGGGACTTGCGGCGTGGCACGGGTCGCGGACCTGCGGCTGGATCGACCGTGCGCTGGGGCGCTCGGGCTGCCTTGGCACTGTGGTGTTCGAGGGCGTGGCGCCGTCGCGCAACAGCATTGCCCAGCCACTGGGCGACGGTCGCGTGGTGATGGCGGTCGAGATGCGCACCCCCGATGGCTGGCGCCCGGGGCTGCTGGTCTTCGACCCCGAAACCGGCGCGGAAGGCGGGCGGTATCCGCTGCCGCTACGCGGCGGGGTCGCGCGGCTGTTCCTGTCGCCTGATGGGACCCGCCTGCTGATCGCCTGCGGCGTGATCCGGCAATCCTGCACGGAATCGGGCGGCGATGCGGTCGTCACCCAGCGTGACGACCTGCGCGTGTTCGCCGATGCCCCGGTGGAGGACCGGTCTCTGACCGCCTATCCCGGCACGCCCACGCCGCCCGAGGCATACGGCTTCGAGGCCGTCTTTGTCGCGCGAGGGAGCCGCATCCTCGCCGGCGGCAGCACGAGGCCGCTGATCCTGCTGGACGCCGACGGTACGAGGATCGCGGAACTGGCCACGCACGATATGTCAGCCTTTCCAGCGGCCGTCTCGGACAGCGGCATCATCGCGCGAGGGGAGCCCGGCGCCCCCGAGCGGGGCGGCGACCGCCTGCGGTTCTGGGATGTCCAGGACGGGGCCGAACTGGGCCGGGTCGAGGGCAGTGCCGGCTGGAGGCTGCGCGCCCCGCCCTTCTGGTCGGAGGATGGCGCCTCGCTGTTCGTCCCCCGCAGCCAGCGCGGCGTGATGCTGCTGGACCGGTTCCGCGCGCCCTGAGCGCCCCGCCGCCGATTGCCCGGCGGGCTATTTGTCGTCGCGCCAATAGACGCGGCCGTCGATGATCAGGTTGTCGGGCGCGGCGGGGTCGCCGTTCTGCAGCCGGGCCGCGAAATGGCGCTCTTCGCCCTCGGGGCCGGTCAGGATCAGCGCGTAGCCTTGGAAGCGATAGACAAAGCGGGTCTCTTGCTCGGGGCTCAGTGCCGAGGTGATGAAGCTGGTCCCGACCCTGCCACCGACGAAACTGTCACTGCTGTGCAACAGGGTGCCATCTGCGGCAAAGTCGAAGCTGCGGTCGCGTCGCAGCCCGCCCGGGGCGATGTCGGTCATCGCCCAGCGGCCGGAAATGGTCCCGCCCTCCGGCATCGGCAGCAGTCGTTCGGCGCCTGCCAGCTCCAGCGTCGTGCCGTCCGCCGCGGTCAGCACCACATCCTTGCCGTGCTCGACCCAGGTGAACCAGCGTCCGGGTTCGCGCGCCCGTGACATGTCCAGCGCCAGATCACCGAAGGGCACCGGCCAGTCGTGGCGCATGGCGGTGCCGTCGCGCAGCAGCACCCAGATGTCCTCTTGCCGATCCAGATAGCCGTTGCCGGCACCGTCCAGCCGGGTCGAAAACTCGGCGGTGTAAAGCACCCGGTCGACATCGGCGGACCCGATCCGCGGCCCCGGCGCGGCCAGCAGCTCGGCCAGCTCGGGCGGGCGCGGTTCCAGCTCCACCGGGCCGGCGTGGGCCAGCGGCAGGCCCGCCTCGGCCGCGTTGAGGATGCTGCAGTCGCGCAAGCCGATCATGCCGCCGGGGGCATCGTCGCGGACCCAGTAGACCTTGCCGGTCAGCACCGCTGTGCTGCCGACAAGATCGTCCATCCGCTGCTGGCCGTCCTCGTCGGCAAAGCGGCGGCAACTGGCGGCAAAGCTGGATTGCCGGTCGCCGCGCCATTCGCGCAACTCGCTGTCCGAGATCACGCGGCCCCGGAACGCCAGCCGCCCCTGTGGCTCGAGCAGCGCCAGCAGATGCTCCTCGCGCGCCTCGCGCAGGGCGCGGTCGGACTGCGCGCCGGGGGCCGAGCCGATTTCCGCCATCGCGGCGCTGGCCCAGGCCGAGAATTGCGCCAGCGGCTGGACCGCCGCGAGGAGCCCCGGTTCGATCCGGGGCGGCATGGGGTCGGCGGGTCGGACGCCCAGGTCGCGCGCGATCCGGCGGGTTTCCCGAAGGGTCGGGCGCAGCGCGAATTCCTCGGATTTCAGCCGATCGGGCAGGCCGGTGCAAAGCTGCGGCTTGGTGGTGATCTGTTGCGCCACGGCCGCGGCGATCTGCGCGTAGGCGGCCTCGGTCTGTTCTGCCAGCCCCGGCGCCGCATCCTTCAGCGCGGCCATGAGCGCGTCATAGCCCGCCGCGTCGTTGCGATGCGACCAGCCGGCCAGCGCATCCCGCAGCGCCACCCGGTCCGCATCGGGACGCCCCGCACAATGCCGCGCATGGGCGCGGGCGTTTTCGGCGCGGCTGAACAGATCGGTGACGGAATCACTCAGTTCGGCCAGCGGGTCGGCATGGGCGGTGCCGGCCAGCCCCAGGGCAACCAGCACGCAGAACAGGTGGGGGGCGGTGCGCATCCGGCCGCTCCTGCGTTTCGTCGGGCTATTGCCCGGAATATTTCGCCCGCATCTTGCGGCCGGTCTCGATGCCCAGCCGCCGCGACTCCTCGGCCAGCCAGCGGTCGGCCGAAGCCTTGCCGTCGCGCTCGACCCGCATCCGGTAGCGGGGGGCAAGCTGGCGCTTGTGCTCTTCCATGATCCTGGCGCCCTCGGCCCGGGCGCGGGCTTCGGCCTGGGGCGACATCTTGCCGGACTTGGGCTTGGATGCAGGGGACTTTCCGGCTCTGCCCGGGCTGGCGTTCTGTTGTTGATGCAGCCGCAGGTTGTGTTCCCGCATCGTATCCAGGTGGATGCCCAGATAATCCTGCGCCGAAGCCGGTCCGGCGGTGGCCATGGCGCCCAGCAGGACCAGGGCGAAACGGGATTTTCCAGTCTTGTTCCCCAGTAACGTCATAAGCAGGGACCTTTCATTGAGCGCCGCAAGCAGGCGGGTTGGAACATGCGTCGATACCGGTGCCGGAGCAGCTGCAGGGCGAGGGGCGTCGTGCATCCTCAGCCCCCCGGTTGCGGCAGAGGTGCCTCGGCCAGCGCCCTGATCTGCGTCGGACGCAGCGTGGACAGCCCCTGCAGGAAGGTCTTGGCGGCCTCGTTTCCATAAGCGCGGTGGCTGACGCCGAACAGCATCACCCCGGGCCCGCCCGCGGCCTCGGCCAGCGGCGCATAGCGATAGGCGTTCCATTCGACGATATATTCGCCCGCCTCGTCCTTGCTGCTGACGATGAAATCCAGCAGCGCCTCGCCCGTGGCCTCGTTCTGGACGATATCCATGTTGACCAGCGGGTCCGTGGCCTTGCGTTGGGTCAGCATCTCTGCCTGCGCTCGCACCGCATCCATCACCCCGATGTCGCCCGCCACCGTTTCCACCAGCAGCATCCGGCCGTAGCTGTCCGGGGTTTCGCCCGGCGGCAGGTATTCCTGCTTGGTATGGTTTTCCGCCGGGCGCGCGGACCAGGCCAGCGCATAGCTGTCGCCGGCCAGCGCGATCGGGCCGGGCAGGCCCAGATGATCGGTCGTCTGCGCCTGCGCGGGTGCCAGCCAGAGCGCGGCGGCAAGCGCGGGGACAAGGCGTCGCAGCGGTGCGGAAATGGTCATGGGAAGGCTCCTCCTTGCAGCGTCGATCAGCGGTTTTCCAGCCCGTTGGCGGTGCGTTCGCGGCGGATCTCGTCGCGGCTGGCGTCGACCTTGGAGATCAGCCGCTCCAGCCCGCCCCGCACCTGGGCCAGCTCGGCCGCGTGCCCGGTCTTGGAGGTGACGTGGTTGTCGGTTGCGGCGTCCCAGTCCAACGCCCAGCGCATCGCCGCGATCCATTCGTCGGGGTCGCCGGCGATATATTCGTTCACCGGCCGGCCCACCTGTTCCGTCAGTGCCGAAAACAGGATGCGGTCGTCGGCCTGCGCATCCGGCACGGCCAGCATGAAGCGATAGCGCAGCTGGCCGGCATACATCCAGTTCGCCGCCTCTTGCCCCTTGCCTTCGGCCAGCAGCCGGCTGGCGAGCACGTAAAGCGCCGAAGGGTGCAGCGATCCCGCCTGCGCCACGATCTGCGCCGAGGACATGGTGTCGAGGTTCTCGGCGGTACGTGCGTGGCCGGGGAGCAGCAAGGCGGAAGAGAGCAGCAGCGCGGCGAGCAGGCGTTTCATCGGGTGAACTCCATCCTCTTTGCCCATGTGACGCCATCAGAGCGCAGAAGCTTGGCGATGTTCAATCGTCGGTGCTTCTTTTGGGCACGCAGTGGGGCTCGCGGCTCAGGCTGAGGCCACCGCCCCAATTCCAGCGGTTGACGAGCCGCCACTCGATCCGCTCGCACCCGCCACCGCCCCCGGCGGCCGCTGAGGTCTCGGCCCTGGGTGATGTCTCGTCTTGCCGCGGTGCGGGGGCAGGTTCGGACGAGGGCAGGCTGACGTCGAACAGGAAGACCGTGATCATTTCCGCATCCGGCGCCGTGCCGGGGGTCTCGGTGGGGATGCGGCGCAGGGTGAGCTTGCCCTTCTCGGGCCCGATCTGACCGGTCAGGATCATGTGGAAACCATCCAGCTCGGTCACGGACAGGACGCGGCCTGCCGCCGTGATCTCGGTCGGCCCGGTCTCCGACAGGCTTCGCCACGCCCCATCCTGGTCCGGGGCAAGCGTCACGCTCAGATCGAGGCTGCCGCCGTCGTCGAGCGCCGCCGTGGTGCTGAACAGGATCCGGTCCTCGCCCGA
Source organism: Paracoccus alkenifer (assembly GCF_900108405.1). Taxonomy (GTDB): domain Bacteria; phylum Pseudomonadota; class Alphaproteobacteria; order Rhodobacterales; family Rhodobacteraceae; genus Paracoccus; species Paracoccus alkenifer. Next base: position 1,512 of record NZ_FNXG01000009.1, on the reverse strand, counting down.
CGCTGAAAACCGCACCTCGGCGTCGCCCCGGGCACGGTGCATGCGATGGCCACCATCCACCGGGAAGGCCTCGACCGTCATGCGTCCGGTATACGGCTCTCCGACCGCGGCGGGAAACGACATGGTTTCGGCAAGGACAGGCGCAAAGGCGAACAATCCCGCCAGCAGCGCGACGGCCAAAAGATGGAATTGTCTCATCGCGTCCTTCCTTCACCAAAAGCGGGGGCTCCAATCTCAAGACGTGGCGAGTGCTGCTGACCTTGGTCCGTGTCCTGTCACGGCGTCCCGGCATCTCCATATCCGGTGCCGAGACCCTTGAACAAACTCGCAACCCTTGCATGCGTTGCCTGCTGATGAGCTCGATCTTCTTGATCCAGCGTTTACGTCCTCTGCCATGGGCCGTGTTGGCGGTGGCGTGGCAGATAGCTCTGCGGACAGAAATCTGCTGCTGGTCAGCGGGTAAGCCCAGGGTGCGCCTGACCCTTCTATTTATCTATTCGCCTGACCTTTGATGTTTCTCGCATCCCTGCTAGGGTCAGGACTCGTTCTCGTTTCATAGCCAGAACATGACGGTTGCGGCGAGGGCGACGGCGGAGAGGAAGACCGTGGGACACCTGTCGTAGCGGGTTGCAATTCGTCGCCAATCCTTCAGCCGTCCGAACATGATCTCGATGCGGTTACGCCGTTTGTAGCGGCGCTTGTCGTGCTTGATAGGCTTGTCGCGAGACTTCCGGCCCGGGATGCAGGGCTTTATTCCCCTGTCTTTCAACGCTTCTCCGAACCAGTCGGCGTCATAGCCGCGATCAGCGAGCAGCCAGTCCGCCTTTGGCAAACTGCCCCGCAGGGCCGCCGCGCCGGTGTAGTCGCTGACCTGGTCTGCGGTCATGAAGAAGCGGATCGGGCGCCCATCGGCATCGGCAACAGCGTGCAGCTTGGTGTTCATGCCGCCCTTCGTTCGGCCGATCAGACGACCTCGCTGATCGCCGGGGCCCCCTCGCGGCGCAGCAGAACGAACAGGCGCCGGTACCGATGCTCTGCTCGTCCGTGAATCTCGTTCGCTTCATTGTCCGTCCTCAAGTTGGGCCGGACTCTAATCGACGGTGAAGGAAAAATCCCGTGGCAGGTCACGGGCTACATCGAGCCCGCCGGCACCCGGGTAATCCTCCCCGTGGTTAAGGGGATGCGAAGGTAGAATTTTCTCGGCAAGATGGACGAGGAGATTCCGATGAAGAAGAGCCGTTTCACCGAAGCCCAGATCATGGGCGTGCTGCGCCAGGCGGAGGGCGGGCTGCCCGTTTCCGAGCTTTGCCGCGAGCATGGGATCAGCAGCGCGACGTTTTACAAATGGCGCGCGAAGTTTGGCGGCATGGATGCATCCATGATGAGCCAGATGAAGGCCCTCGAGGATGAGAACAGGCGACTGAAGCGCATGTTCGCCGATCTCAGCATGCAGGCCGATCTGCTTCGAGAGGCTCTGGGAAAAAAGTGACGCGGCCAGCTCAGCGCCGGGAG
>NZ_FNXG01000005.1:7500-217855 GCF_900108405.1 Paracoccus alkenifer | reverse complement strand
AAGCGCATCGTCTCGGGCGGGCGCGCGGTGGGGTCCAAGGAAAACTTTGCCCTGATCGAGGCGCTGGCCGACAAGCTGGGCGCCGCCGTCGGCGCATCCCGCGCCGCAGTCGATTCGGGCTATGCCCCGAACGACTGGCAGGTCGGACAGACCGGCAAGGTGGTCGCGCCGGAACTGTATATCGCCGCCGGCATCTCGGGCGCGATCCAGCACCTGGCCGGGATGAAGGACAGCAAGGTCATCGTCGCCATCAACAAGGACGAGGAAGCCCCGATCTTCCAGATCGCCGACTACGGCATCGTCGGAGACATCTTCAACGTCCTGCCGGAACTGACCGAAAAACTGTAAGCCCGGAACGACGGCTTTTTCCGCCCGGCCCCGCGCCGGGCGGAAAGTGATTGAACACTCGGCCCTGCGGACCCTATCGTCGCGCAGTATCTCAAGGGAGAATGGCGCATGGCGGTGCAATCGGTGGGCGTGATCGGCGCCGGGCAGATGGGCAACGGGATTGCCCATGTCTTCGCGCTGGCCGGGTATGACGTGCTGCTGAACGACATCTCGGTCGAGGCGATGCAGGCGGCGGTCGCGACGATCGACAAGAACCTTGACCGGCAGGTCAGCCGCGGCAAGGTTTCGGCCGAGGACAAGGCGGCGGCCATGGCCCGCATCCGCACCACCACCGAGATGGCCGACATCGGCGCCACCGATCTGGTGATCGAGGCCGCGACCGAACGCGAGGACGTCAAGAACAAGATCTTTGCGTCGGTGCTGCCGTATCTCAAGCCCGAAACGATCCTGACCTCGAACACCTCGTCGATCTCGATCACCCGTCTGGCCAGCCGCACCGACCGGCCGGAACGCTTCATGGGGTTCCATTTCATGAACCCGGTGCCGGTGATGCAGCTGGTGGAACTGATCCGCGGCATCGCCACGAACGAGGAAACCTATAAGACCCTGGTCGGCGTGGTCGATTCGCTGGGCAAGATTTCCGCCAGCGCCGAGGATTTCCCCGCCTTTATCGTGAACCGGGTTCTGGTGCCGATGATGAACGAGGCGGTCTATGTGCTGTATGAGGGCGTGGGTAACGTCCGTTCCATCGACGAATCGATGAAACTGGGGGCGAACCACCCGATGGGCCCGCTGGAGCTGGCCGATTTCATCGGGCTGGACACCTGTCTGGCGATCATGAACGTGCTGCACGACGGGCTGGCCGACACGAAATACCGCCCCTGCCCGCTGCTGGTGAAATACGTCGAGGCCGGGTGGCTGGGACGCAAGACCGGGCGCGGCTTTTACGATTACCGGGGCGAAACGCCGGTTCCGACCCGCTGACCGCCGCGCCGACCGCCGCGTTTCAGCCGCGCCCGACGAACGGCATGTTCGTCGCCATCACCGTCATGTTCAGCACATTGGCGCCCCGTGGCAGCGACGCCATGTGCAGCACCGCCTCGGCCACCGGCTGCACGTCCATCACCGGCTCGGCCCGGGTCGAACCGTCCGCTTGCAGGATGCCACTGGCCATCGGCACCGCCATGTCGGTCATCGCATTGCCGATGTCGATCTGCCCGCAGGCGATGTCAAAAGGCCGCCCGTCCAGCGCGATCGAGCGGGTGATCCCGGTCACCGCATGTTTCGAGGCAGTATAGGCGATCGAGCCGGGCCGCGGCGCATATGCCGACACCGAACCGTTGTTGATGATCCGCCCGCCCTGCGGATCCTGCGCACGCATGATGCGGAACGCGGCACGGGCGCAGATCAGCACTCCGGTCACGTTGACCTCGATCACGCGGCGGAATTCGTCGGGGTCGATTTCGTCCGGGGTCTGGGGGCGCAGCCCGGTGCCGGCGTTGTTGAACAGCACGTCCAGCCGCCCCCACTGCGCCGCGGCCCGGTCGAACGCCGCATCGACCGCGCCCGCGTCGCTGACATCGCAAGGCAGCACCAGCGCATCCCGATGGCCGCCCGCGGTATCCCGCAGGGTGGACTCGCGTCGGCCGATCAGCCCGACGCGCCAGCCCGCGGCCAGAAAACCCTGCGCCGTGACCCGGCCGATGCCGCTGCCCGCCCCGGTGATGAGAATCGTCTGCGCCATGCCGCCGCCCCCTTGCCTTTGCGTCCATTCCCGCGCGCGACGGTCGCCGCACGCCCCCCTTGGTGATAGGCCGTCGCCCGGACAAGGCAACCGCTTTCAGGCCGGCTGCGCGCCCGGGGACAAGTGCCGCCACCAGCTTTTGCGCGGCAAGGGCAGATGGATATTTTCGGCAAGGTGAATGAAACAGGCGGCCGCAAGCCGGGCGCCGGGGTGCGCGCCGGATGCGGGCGGGCGACGTCGCCGCACGGAAAAGCCAAAGATTTGTAAGCCGGTGCCGGGCTTGACCGGGGGTGGGGTTGGGGAAACAACCGGGGCATGTTTCAGGCGCAGGAGAGCGGCGTGGACCAGCGATACGAACCCGATCGGCCAGACCCCGGGGTGGCGCCCGCCCCCGGGCAACTGTCCGACCGGGATCGCTGGCGCGTTCTGGGGGTGCTGCTTGCGGTGATCTTCATGTCGCTGGTCGGGGTCAGCATCGTCAACGTGGCGCTGCCCTCGATCCAAAGCGGTCTTGGGGCCGGACAGTCGGCCATGCAGTGGGTGCTGTCGGGATATGCGCTGACATTCGGCGTGATCCTGGTCGCCGCCGGGCGGGCGGGCGACATTCTGGGGCGCGGAGGGTTCTTTCTGGTCGGGGTCGGCGTGTTCACGCTTGCCTCGGTCGGTGCCGGGCTGGCGCCCGATACACGCTGGCTGAACGCGGCGCGGCTGTTGCAGGGCATCGGCTCGGGCCTGCTGAATCCGCAGGGGCTGGGGATGATCCAGCAATATTTCCGCGGCGCCGAGCGCGGCCGCGCCTTTGGGCTACTGGGCACGGCGGTCGGGTTTTCGGTGGCCATCGGCCCGGTGCTGGGCGGCGTGCTGATCCAGTTCGGAGGCCATGATCTGGGGTGGAGGCTGACGTTCCTCGTCAATGTTCCGATCGGGATCGCCGCGATCCTGCTGGGGCTTGCCTGGTTCCCCAAACCGCTGTTCCGGCCGGCACCGGCGGGGGTGTGGCGGGCGCTTGATCCCGTCGGGGCGGCGCTGCTGGGGCTGGCGATCCTTGCGATCCTCTGGCCGTTCATGCAGGCGGGGGAAACGGCGCTTGCCTGGGGGCTGCTGCCCGCCGGAGCGGTGATGCTGTGGGCATGGGTCGCATGGGAACGGCGCCAGACACGGCTGGGGCAAAGCCCGATGGTCGATCTGCGCATCTTTCGCACCCGCAGCTTTACGAACGGCTCGATCGTGATGACCCTGTATTTCATGGGGATGACCAGCATCTGGGTGCTGGTCGCGCTGTATGTCCAGCAAGGCGTGGGAAAATCCGCCTTTGCCTCGGGGCTCATCGGGATCCCGGCGGCGCTGCTGTCGGCCTGGGCCGCGAACTGGGCCGGGCGGCGGGTCGGGCGCTGGGGCCGCGCCATCGTCAGCTGGGGGCTGGTGCTGGCCTTGGTCGGGCTGGCGCTGAGCATCGCGGTGGTCGTGCTGGGGCAGACGCATGGGGTCAGCGTCTGGTGGCTGCTGCTCACCCTGTCCTTTCTGGGGCTGGCGCAGGGGGCGGTGATCAGCCCCAACCAGACCCTCACCCTGGAGGAGGTGCCGCTGGAATATGCGGGCAGTTCGGGCGCGGTCATGCAGACCGGGCAGCGGATCGGCACATCGGTGGGGATCGCGATCATCACCGCAGCCGTCTTCGCGGTGCTGGCGGTGTCGGATTGGACAGTCGCCGTGGCGGCAGGCTTTGCGCTGATCGGGCTGGTGATCCTGGCCGCACTGGTCGTGGCGGTCAGGGACCAGCGCCGGCGGGCGCGCGGCTGACCCTCTTTCCCCGCAGCGCCGCCCGGACTATCCAGTGTCGCGCATGGGGCATGAGCCGCATGGGTATTTGCACCAGAAAGAAGCGCGTCATCCCCTTGTGCGGGCCTCTTGTGCGGGCGGGATTTCTTTCTGGCTCAAATACCCCCGGCGCAGCCTTGCCGTCACATCAGGAGAAACGCCTTGAATCCCAGACTTCACGTCATCATCGCCTCGACCAGGCCGGGCCGGATCGGTCCCTCGGTCGCCAAGTGGTTCACCGGCTTTGCCAACGCCCATGCGGGTTTCGAGGTGGCGCTGGTCGATTTGCAGGATTTTGCCCTGCCGCTTTACGACGAGCCGACCCATCCGGCCCGGCAGGATTATCACCACGATCACACCCGGCGCTGGTCCGAAAGCGTGGCGGCGGCGGATGCCTATGTCTTCGTGATGCCGGAATACAACTATTTCCCGCCACCCTCGCTGGTGAACGCGCTGAGCTATGTCTATCGCGAGTGGAACCACAAACCCTGCGGTTTCGTCAGCTATGGCGGGGTTTCGGGTGGGTTGCGCGCGGTGCAGGCGGCAAAGTTGCAGGCCACGACGCTGAAGATGATGCCGATGGTCGAGGGCGTCATGGTGCCGATGGTCGGCTCGCTGCTGGATGATGCCGGGCGCTTCAATTCCAATGAGCTGATCGACAATTCCGCGACCGCCATGCTGGACGAGCTGCGCCGCTGGGCCGTCGCGCTGAAGCCGATGCGCGACGCGGGCTGAGCGTCGCCGGATGCGCGGGGGACTGCGCATCCGGCGATTTTCGGATTTTCCAGCTGGTGGCAGCGCGACCAGCCGGTTCGCTAAGATCCGATCACCACCTCTAGCGCCAGGGCGCCGGCCAGCGCGGTCCGCGTTGCCGGCGGTGCGGACAGCAGGTCGATCAGGTCCAGCCGCGCCATCCCGCCAGCATCTTCGAGCAGCAGCGCCAGATATGCGCGCGCGCCCTGCCCCGGCTGTGGTTCCAGCTGGCCCCGACGGACGGTTGCCCGCAGCGGCCGGCGCACCATCACGTTGAAATCCAGCAGCGGCGGGCCGGTCAGCATGGCCTCGGCCGGGGCATCGCCCGGAAAGGCAAAGGGGGCCGAGCCTGCGTCAAGATGCTGCGGCTGGCCCGCGACGGTCAGGTCCATCGCTCCGCCCTCGATCACGGTCAGCACCCGGTCCACGCCGGGAAAGCCGGAAAACGGCCCCGATTGCGCGACGATCGCCGTGCTGATCCGCCAGTCGAAATCGTCGAACCCTGCGCCGGCGGGCGACACCATGATTTCCGCGGTCTCGCCCCCGCCGTTCTTCCACGGCTGGAACCGGCGGGCGCTGGCCGGATAGTGCCATGGTTTCATTCGCTTGCCCTTTCCGTCGTGACCACGTGGCCGGGTGGATAGGCCACGCGCACCGAAGTCACCGGCCCGAGGTCGTTCCAGGTGCTGCGGTGCAGCACCAGCAACGCCTGCCCGACCTGCGTCTGCAACAGCCGCGCATCCCTGCGGCTGGCGTTTTCGGCGGAAAAGCTCATCTCGGCGCGCAGATAGGGGGTATTGCGCACCAGCCATTCATTGGCGTTCAGCTGCCAGAAATCAGCGCGTTCCAGCCCGCGCACGGCATCCGGGTTCAGCCAGCGGTCCTCAAGCTGAAAGGGCTTGCCGTCGCCGTAATGCAGCGCGCGCATGTGGATCAGCGGCGTGCCGGGCGCGATGCCAAGCCGGGTGGCGATGTCCTGCGGGACCGGAGTGCGGCGCTGCGCGACAACGCGGTGGGTATAGGCCATGCCGGCCTGTTCCACCTGTTCGCGCACGATGGAAATGGCAAAGGTCGCCTTGCGCACCGGGTCCACCGCCACCTTTGTCCCCGCGCGGCGGCGGCGGTCCAGCAGCCCTTCGTCCGCCAGCCGCTGCAACGCCTTGTTGACGGTCGACCGCGCGGCCTCGAACTCGACCGCCAGATCGGCCTCGTCCGGGATGCGCTGGCCCTGCCGCCATTCGCGCTCGACGATGCGGCGGCGGACCTCGGTCTCGATCGCCTGCGCCTTGGACGGAATGCGTGTGCGCGCGTCGTTCACAGCCTGTCCTGCAACCGCCTGATACAGTCCATATAATCGGCCGCAATCCGGTCGTGCGCAATATGGCGTCCGTTGGTGACCACATGGCGGCCGGCGGCCCACACCTCGGACGCCAGCCCGTCGCCACCGGCAAACACCAGGCTGTCCAGCGCCGCGTCGCCGCGCCGTCCGACCATCACCGGGTTGTCGGTGCCCACGGCCAGCAGGTCGCCCCACAGCCCCTCGGCGATGGCGCCCGTCGCGCGCCCCGCGGCCGAGGCGCCGCCGTCCAGCCCCGATTCATACAGCACCCGCCCGGTCGAGCGTCCGGGTTCGGCCAGGATTGCCCGGCCGCGGTCACGCAGGCGCTGGCTGTATTCCAGCCCGCGCAGCTCCTCGGCCAGGCTGATGCGGATGTTGCTGTCCGAGCCGAACCCCAGCCGCCCGCCGGCGTCGCGCCAGATGGTGCCGTTGAAGATGCCGTCGCCCAGGCTTGCCTCGGTGATCGGGCACAGGCCGGCGACCGCGCCGGTGGCGGCAAGGCGGCGGGTCTCGTCCTCGGTCATGTGGGTCAGGTGGATCAGGGTCCAGCGGCGGTCGGGGTCGGCGTGGTCCAGCAGCCATTCGACCGGGCGCTGGCCAGTGGCGGCGCGGACCTCTTCGATTTCGGGGATCTGCTCGGCCAGGTGCATGTGCAGCGGCCGCTCGGGGCGCAGCCCGGCGCAAAGCGCCAGCCCCTCGGGCGACACGGCGCGCAGGGAATGCGGCGCCACGCCGATGCCGGCATCGGGCGGCAGCGCCGCCAGCGCCGATTCCGAGGCATCCAGCAGCCGCGCGAACTCGTCCGGGGTGGTGCCGAAACGGGCCTGCCCCGGGCCCAACGGCCGCCGGTCCAGCCCGCCGAACTGGTAATGCACCGGCAGCAGCGTCAGCCCGATGCCGGTCCGCTGCGCCGCCGCGGCGATTCGTGCGGCCATTTCCGCCGGGTCGTCATAGGCCGCGCCGCCCGGCCGGTGGTGCAGATAGTGGAATTCCACGTTGGTGGCATAGCCCGCTTCGAGCATTTCCATCTGCACCAGCGCGGCGATGGATTCCACATCGTCGGGGGTCAGGTGGTCCAGAAAGCGGAACATGATCTGCCGCCAGGTCCAGAAACTGTCGCTGGGCTGGTCCCCGCGCGATTCCGACAGCCCCGCCATGGCGCGCTGGAATGCGTGGGAATGCAGGTTCGCCATCGCCGGCAGCAGCAGCCCGACCCGATGCCCCTGCGGCGCGGCGTCGGCGGCAACGCTGGCGATGCGGCCGTCAGCGCCCAGCTCGACCCGCACCCCGTCGGCCCATCCCTGCGGCAGCAGCGCCTGTTCGGCCCAGATCACGGTCATCGCTTCCTCCATCCATCCACAACAAGTCCACACATAACATCGAAATAAGTTTGGACATAGAGGAAATTCAACATTAGACATATTTCCGACAACCGACCCCGACCCAAGCAAAGGAGCCCGCAGCCATGCAGATTTTGCGCAATGCCGCCGTGGTAGTTATGGACGCAGATTCAGCGGGTTACCGGGTGGATAGGGGCCAGGCCATCGCGATGGACGGCGGGCTGATCGCCTGGGCGGGGGCCGATTCGGACCTGCCGGGGGAATATGCCGATGCGCCCTCGACCGATCTTGGCGGGCGGGTGGTCACCCCGGGGCTGGTCGATTGCCACACCCATATCGTGTTCGGCGGCGACCGCGCCCGAGAATTCGAGATGCGGCTCGAAGGTGCCAGCTACGAAGAAATCGCCCGCGCCGGCGGCGGCATCCTGTCCAGCGTCCGCGACACCCGCGCCGCGGACGAAGAAACGCTGCTGGCCCGCGCCCTGCCCCGCGTCGATCACCTGCTGGCCGAGGGCGTCACCACCCTGGAAATCAAGTCCGGCTACGGGCTGGATGTGGACAGCGAGCTGAAGATGCTGCGCGTCGCCCGCGAGATCGGCCGCCAGCGTCCGGTGAATGTGATCACAACCTGGCTGGCCGCCCATGCCCTGCCCCCCGAATACAGCGACCGCCGCGCTGCCTATATCTCGGACGTGGTGATTGCCGGGATGGAGCGTGCGCACGCCGAGGGGCTGATCGACGCGGTGGACGGGTTCTGCGAAGGCATCGCCTTTTCCGTGGACGAGATGCAGCAGGTCTTTGACCACGCCGCAAAACTGGGGCTGAGGATCAAGCTGCACGCCGAACAGCTGTCCGACCTTGGCGGCGCCGCGATGGCCGCCCGCAACGGCGCGATTTCCGCCGACCATCTGGAATTTCTGGGGCAGGACGGCATCGACGCGATGGCCGAACACGGCACCGTCGCGGTGCTGCTGCCCGGCGCCTATTACACGCTGCGCGAGACGCAGCTGCCGCCGATCCAGCCCCTGCGCGACGCAGGCGTGCCCATCGCGCTGGCGACCGACTGCAACCCCGGCACCTCGCCGGTGACCTCGATCCTGCTGACCATGAACATGGGCGCGACGCTGTTTCGCATGACCCCCGCCGAATGTCTGCGCGGGGTCACGCTGAACGGCGCCCGCGCGCTTGGCCTGTCCGACCGCGGCCGCATCGCCCCCGGGCTGCGCGCCGATCTGGCGGTCTGGGACATCGCCCATCCGGCCGAGCTGTCCTATCGCGTCGGCTTCAACCCGCTTTACGCCCGCATCCTCGGAGGCACGCATGTCTGATGAACTGATCCTGACCCCCGGCACAGTCACCCTGGCCGAGCTTGAGCGTGTCTGGCGCGAGGGGCTGGCCGTCAAGCTGGCCGACAGCGCCCACGCCGGCATCAAGGAATCCGCCGCTCGCATTGCCGCCGCCGCGCAGGGCGACGAACCCGTCTATGGGGTCAACACCGGCTTTGGCAAACTCGCCTCGATCAAGATCGCGGCTGAAGATACCGCGACCCTGCAACGCAACCTGATCCTGTCGCATTGCTGCGGCGTGGGCGAATCCGTTGCACCGGAAACCGTCCGGCTGATCATGGCGCTGAAGCTGCTGTCGCTGGGCCGCGGCGCCTCGGGCGTGCGGCCGGTGGTGGTGGCGCTGCTGGAATCCATGCTGGCGAAGGGCGTGCTGCCGGTGATCCCGGCGCAGGGGTCCGTGGGGGCCTCGGGCGATCTGGCGCCGCTGGCGCATATGGCCGCCGCCATGCTGGGCGAGGGTCGCGCGCATCATCAGGGCACCGAGATGCCGGCCGCCGATGCGCTGGCCGCCGCCGGGCTGGAGCCGCTGGTGCTGGCCGCGAAAGAGGGGCTGGCGCTGATCAACGGCACGCAAGTCTCCACCGCCTTTGCGCTTGAGGGGCTGTTCATGGCCCGGCGCGCGGCGCTGAATGCGCTGGTGTCGTCGTCGCTGTCCACCGACGCGATCATGGGCTCGACCGCGCCTTTCCTTGCGGAAATCCATGAATTGCGCGGCCATCGCGGCCAGATCAATGCGGCCGCCGCCATCCGCGCGCTGATGGAGGGGTCCGAGATTCGCGAAAGCCACCGCGTCGGCGACACCCGCGTGCAGGATCCCTATTGCATCCGCTGCCAGCCGCAGGTGACCGGCGCCTGCCTTGACCTGCTGACGCAGGCCGGCCGCACGCTGGAAATCGAATCCAACGCCGCCACCGACAACCCGCTGGTGCTGGTCGGTGCCGACCGCATCGTCTCGGGCGGGAACTTTCACGCGGAACCGGTGGGCTTTGCCGCTGACCAGATCGCGCTGGCCATCGCGGAAATCGGCGCGATTTCCCAGCGCCGCATCGCGCTGATGGTGGACCCGGCGCTCAGCCACGACCTGCCGCCGTTCCTGACCCCCGACCCCGGCCTGAACAGCGGGCTGATGATCGCCGAGGTGACCAGCGCCGCGCTGATGAGCGAGAACAAGCATCTGGCGAACCCCTGCTCGACCGATTCGACGCCCACCAGCGCCAATCAGGAAGACCACGTGTCCATGGCCGCCCATGGCGCGCGCCGCCTGCGGCGGATGTGCGACAACCTGACCCAGATCATCGGGATCGAGGTGCTTTGCGCGGCCGCCGGGGTCGAGTTCCGGGCGCCGCTGAAGACCTCGGACCCGTTGCAGGCGGTGCTGGCGCGGCTGCGCGATGCGATCCCGCCGCTGGGACAGGACCGCTACATGGCGGATGATCTGGCGGATGTGGCCGAGCTGGTGCGTTCCGGCGCGCTGCTTGCGGCCCTGCCCGAGGGGATCATGGAGGACGTGGCATGACCCCGGTCGAGGTCACCCAAGGCGACAGCCTGGTCATTCTGGGCCTGCCCCACACCGGCACCTATCTGCCCGACGACATCCGCGCCCGGCTGAACGACCGCGGCCGGCTGCTGGCCGACACCGACTGGCATATCCACCGGCTGTATGACGGGCTGCTGCCCGGCGCGACCACCGTGCGCGCAACCTTTCACCGCTATGTCATCGACGCCAACCGCGGCCCGGATGATGCGAGCCTGTATCCCGGCCAGAACACCACCGGGCTGGTGCCGCTGACGGATTTCGACGGCGCGCCGATCTGGACGCAGGAACCCTCGGCCGCCGAGATCGAGGACCGAAAAACCCGTTTCCACGCCCCCTATCACGCCGCGCTGGCCGCCGAGATTGCGCGGGTGCGGGCGAAACACGGGGTTGCGATCCTTTACGACTGCCACTCGATCCGCTCGGTGATCCCGTTCCTTTTCGACGGCACACTGCCCGATTTCAACATCGGCACCGCCGGGGGAACGTCCTGCGCGGCCTCCATCGAGGCCGCCGCGCAGGAGGTCGCAGCCGCGACCGGCCGCCGCTGGGTGCTGAACGGCCGCTTCAAGGGCGGCTGGACGACGCGGCATTACGGCCAGCCCGCGCAGGGCGTCCACGCCATCCAGATGGAGCTGGCGCAATCCACCCATCTGGCGACCGAGACCCCGCCCTTTGCCTATGACGAGGCCAAGGCCGAGGCGCTGCGGGTTCCCCTGCGTGACATCCTGACAAGGATCGAGGCGCTGGCAGAAGGGCTGAAATCATGAAGCCGTTGCAGGGCATCAAGGTGCTGGACCTGACCCGGGTGCTGGCCGGGCCGTATTGCACCGCACTGCTGGCCGATCTGGGCGCGGAAATCATCAAGCTGGAGCCGCCCCACGGCGACGATTACCGCCATATCGGCCCCTTCAAGGACGGCGAAAGCGCGTTGTTCGCGCTGAACAACCGCGGCAAGAAAAGCCTGACGCTGGACCTCAAGGCCCCCGCCGATCTGGCGCTGGCGCAGGACATCGCTGCCCGTGTCGACGTAGTGGTGGAAAACTTTCGCCCCGGCGTGGCCGCGCGGCTGGGGCTGGGCGCGGACACGCTGCGCGCCGCCAATCCGCGGCTGATCTATTGCTCGATTTCCGGGTTCGGGCAGGACGGCCCGTTCCGCGATCTGCCGGCCTATGATCTGGTGGTGCAGGCCATGTCCGGGCTGATGGCAGGGACGGGCGAGGAAGGCGGCGGGCCGCTGAAGACCGGCGAAAGCATCGCCGACCTGCTGGCCGGGCTGTTCGCCAGCTGGGGGATCATGGCGGCGCTGGTCAACCGCGACCGCACCGGCGCGGGCGCCTCGCTGGACGTGGCGATGTATGACGCGCTGTTTTCCATGCTGACCACCAGCCACGCGCTGCATCTTTACGCGGGCCAGCTGCCCGCACGGGTCGGCAACCGCCACCCGCTGTCCACGCCGTTTGGCTGTTTTGCGACCAGCGACGGGCAGGTGGTGGTCGCGGTGCTGAACCCGCGGCAGTTTGCGACTCTGGCCACGCTGATCGGCGCGCCCGAGGCCGCAGGCGACCCGCGTTTCGCCACCGACGAGACCCGCACCGAAAACGAACCGGCGCTGAAGGCGCTGATCGAGGCGTGGTCGCGGAACCTGACCACCAAGGACGCCATCGCCGCGCTATCGGGCGTGGGGCTGCCGGCGGCGCCGATCTGGGACATCGCGCAGGCGGCCGAAAACCCCCACGCCACCGCGCGCGGGCTGGTCACGCCCCTGCCCCATCCGGTGCTGGGCCAGGCCCCCACCGTCGGCCAGCCGGTGCGTTTCGACGGGGAAAAGCCGGTGTCCGCCACCGCTGCCCCGCAACTGGGCGCCGACCGCGCCGCCATTCTGCAAGAACTGGGACTGGAGGACATCGCATGAGCGACGACTGGCACATGCTGGCCGAGGAAGAACGGCTGTTCTGCGACCTGCTGGAACGCATCTGCGCCGAGCAGATCGCCACGAAAGCCGCCCAGACCGATGCCACCGGCGCATTCGTTCACGACCAGCTGAGGGTGCTGGCCGAGGCCGGGATGATGGGCGCGAACCTGCCCGAGGAATACGGCGGCTCGGGCGTCTCGGCCCCGGCGCTGCTGCGGGCGGTGTCGATCGTGGCGGGGGCCTGCGGGTCCACCGCCTCGGCGATGACGGCGCATTATCTGGCCACCGATTCGATCCTGCTGGGCGGGACAGAGGCGCAGAAACAGCACTGGCTGCCCAAGGCCGCGACGGGCGAGGCACTGGGCGCGTTTGCCCTGACCGAACCCACCGCCGGGTCCGACCCCGCCGACATGAAGACCCGCGCGCGGCGCACCGACACCGGCTGGCATCTTGCCGGCTCGAAATGCTTCATCTCGAACGGGGGCGTCGCGGATTTCCTGGTGGTCTATGCGGTGACCGACCCCAACGCGGGGCACCGTGGGATTTCGGCCTTCATCCTGCCCAAGGACACGCCGGGTTTCGAGGCCGGCCCGCCAGAACGCACCATGGGGCTGAAAGGCGGCCATGTGTTCACCCTGTCGCTGGACTGCCACCTGCCCGAGGACGCGCTGCTGGGCGAGGAAGGCCGGGGTTTCCGCACCGCCATGCAGGTTCTGGACAACGGCCGCATCGAGGTCGCGGCGCAATGTCTGGGGCTGGCGCGGACGGCCATGGAATCCGCCATCGCCTATGCCAAGGACCGGGTGATCGGCGGGCAGGCGCTGGCCGCACGTCAGGGCATCGCCTGGATGATCGCCGACATGGGCGTGGCGTTCCGTTCCGCCCTGCTGCTGGCGCAGGACGCCGCCCGCCAGCGCGACGCAGCCCACACGACTGGCGCGCGGTTCTCGCTTGCGTCCAGCATGGCGAAACTTGCGGCCTCGGAATCGGCGGGCCGCATCGCCGACACCGCGCTGCAACTGCATGGCGGCTATGGCTACACCGCCGATTTCCCCGTCGAACGCATCAACCGCGACCTGCGGATCATGCGGATCTATGAAGGATCCAGCGAGATCCAGCGTATCATCATTTCCGGCAACATGCTGGCCTGATCGGAGACGAACATGGACAAACCCACCCAGAACCCCACCGACAACCCGCGCCACAACGCCCGCGACATCTATCCCGCCACCGGGACCGAGATCACCGCGAAATCCTGGCTGACCGAGGCGCCCCTGCGGATGCTGATGAACAACCTGCATCCCGACGTGGCCGAAAACCCGCATGAGCTGGTGGTTTACGGCGGCATCGGTCGCGCCGCCCGCACCTGGAAGGATTTCGACCTGATCGTGGACAGCCTGCGGGGCCTTGAATCCGACCAGACGCTGCTGGTGCAGTCGGGCAAGCCGGTCGGCGTGTTCCAGACCCACAAGGACGCGCCGCGGGTGCTGATCGCGAACTCGAACCTTGTCCCCCACTGGGCGAACTGGGATCATTTCAACGAACTCGATAAAAAAGGTCTGGCGATGTATGGCCAGATGACCGCGGGGTCGTGGATCTATATCGGCAGCCAAGGCATCGTGCAGGGCACCTACGAGACCTTTGTCGAGGCCGGCCGCCAGCATTACGGCGGCAGCCTGACCGGCAAATGGGTGCTGACCGCGGGGCTTGGCGGCATGGGCGGCGCGCAGCCGCTGGCCGCCGTGATGGCCGGGGCCTGCTGTCTGGCGGTCGAGTGCGACGAGACTCGCGCTGATTTCCGCCTGCGCACCCGCTATGTCGATGAAAAGACCCACTCTCTGGACGAAGCGCTGGAAATGATCGACCGCTGGACCAAGGCGGGCGAGGCGAAATCCGTGGCGCTGATCGGCAACGCCGCCGAGGTGTTCCCGGAACTGGTGCGTCGCGGCGTGCGCCCCGACATCGTGACCGACCAGACCTCGGCCCACGACCCGGTGCATGGCTATCTGCCGCTGGGCTGGACCGTCGCCGAATGGCGCGCGCGTCAGGAAACCGACCCCAAGGCCGTGGAACAGGCCGCGCGCCGGTCGATGCGGATTCAGGTCGAGGCGATGGTGGCGTTCCACGACGCCGGCATCCCGACCGTCGATTATGGCAACAACATCCGCCAGATGGCGCTGGAAGAAGGGTTCGACCGCGCCTTTGCCTTTCCGGGCTTTGTCCCCGCCTATATCCGGCCGCTGTTTTGCAAGGGCATCGGCCCGTTCCGCTGGGCGGCGCTGTCGGGCGACCCCGAGGACATTTACAAGACCGACCAGAAGGTCAAGGAACTGATCCCCGACGACAAGCACCTGCACAACTGGCTGGACATGGCGCGCGAGCGCATCGCCTTTCAGGGCCTGCCGGCGCGGATCTGCTGGGTGGGTCTGGGCGACCGCCACCGGCTGGGGCTGGCCTTTAACGAAATGGTCAGGAATGGCGAGTTGAAGGCGCCGATCGTCATCGGCCGCGACCATCTGGACAGCGGCTCGGTCGCCTCGCCCAACCGGGAAACCGAGGCGATGCAGGACGGCTCGGACGCGGTTTCCGACTGGCCGCTGCTGAACGCGCTGCTGAACACGGCGTCGGGGGCGACCTGGGTGTCGCTGCACCACGGCGGCGGCGTCGGCATGGGGTTCAGCCAGCATTCGGGCATGGTGATCTGCTGCGACGGCACGGAAGATGCCGATCGTCGCCTTGGCCGTGTGCTGTGGAACGACCCTGCAACCGGCGTCATGCGTCACGCCGATGCGGGCTATCAGATCGCGCTGGACTGCGCCCGCGAACACGGGTTGAACCTGCCCGCGATCCTGTAACATGCGCCCGCGCCGCTGTTTACCGGCGGCGCGGCTTGCGTCAAACTGCGCCGGCGATCATCGCTGTTTGTTACACAGGGAGAAAAACACCATGACACTGACCAAATCGCTCAAGGCCGCGCTGCTGGGCCTGACTGCACTGTCGCTTGCCGGGCCGGCCGTCGCCGACCAGCTGGCCGACGTAAAGGCCGCGGGCAAGATCGTGACCGCCACCGACATGCATTATGCGCCCTTCGACATGATCATCGACGGCGTTTATCAGGGCATGACCAAGGATCTGTTCGACGGCGTGACCGCCGAGCTGGGCGTCGAGCCGGTCTATCAGGACATCCCGTGGACGGCCGAGCTGCCGGGGCTTGAGGTCGGCAAGTTCGACATCGTGATCGCCCCCGTCACCATCACCTCGGAACGGCTTGAGCGTTATACCTTTACCATCCCGATCGCCGATGCGACCGTGTCGCTGATCAAGCCGGTCAACTCGGATCTGGTCAAGCCCGAGGACATCAAGGGCAAGACCGTGGGCGTCCAGCAGGGCACCGCGCAGTTCAAGCAGCTCAGCGCGTTCGGCGACAGCCTTGGCGGGGTGAACGTCAAGGAATACGGCACCAACGACGAAGCCTTTGCCGATCTGGCCGCCGGGCGGCTGGATGCGGTGGCGGCCTCGATGCCCAACGCCACCACGCTGGTGAAGGCCCGCCCCGAGCATTTCGCCCTGTTCGAGCCGGCGCAGTTCGGCGACCCGACCTATTTCGCCTGGGTGCTGCGCCCCGGTGACGACAGCGCCAGCCTGGGCGACGCCATCAACGAGGCCCTGCTGAAGATGACCGACGACGGCCGCGTCAAGGAAATCCAGGAAAAATGGCTGGGCGCCTATACGGAGCTGCCCCGCGAAGTGCCCAAGAACTGATCGACCCAAGGACCAGCCGCGGGCGGGGCCAGCCCCCGCCCGCAACCCCAACCGCGGGGAGGAACGATGTTTTCGCTATCGACCTTTCTTGACGCCTTCTGGCCGCTGACCATGGCTGCCCGCTATACGCTGCTGGTGTCGGGCCTTGGCATCGCGCTGGGGCTGGTGATCGGCGCCTTTGTCTGCGTACTGGCGCTGTCGAAATCGCGCCCCGCCCGTATCGCCGCCGCGATCTGGGTCAGCTATCTGCGCGGCGTGCCGATGCTGGTGCAGCTGCTGGTGGTGTTCTTCCTGCTGCCGGTGATCGGGATCGACGTGCCCGCCATCGTGGCGGCGGTGATGACGACCGCGATCGTCGCCTCGGCCTATATCTCGGAAATCTGGCGCGGCGCGATCATGGCGCTGCCCAAGGGCCAGACCGAGGCCGCCATCGCCATCGGCATGGCCCCTCGCCACAGCTGGACCCGCATCATCCTGCCGCAGGCCGTGGCGCTGTCGATCCCGCAGCTGATCAACGAGCTGATCCTGCTGGTCAAGGCGTCCTCGCTGGTGTCGGTGGTGGGGGTGATGGAAATCACCCGCGCCAGTCAGGCGCAGGCCGGCGTGACCTTTCGCCCGCTCGAGGCGTATCTGGCCGCAGCCTGCCTGTATCTGGCGATCAACCTTTGCCTGGCGGCGCTGGGGCGCTGGCTCGAACACAGGATGGCCGTGTGATGGACCTGTCGATCTTCAGTGAATACGGGCCAAGGCTGCTGTCGGGGTTCCGCCTGACCATCATCTGCTGGCTGCTGGGCACGGTGTTCGGCGCCGCCCTTGGGCTGCTGATCGCGGTGGCGCAGCGTTACGGCGGCCGCGCCGTCCGCTGGGCCTTGCAGACATATATCGAGCTGATCCGCGGCACCCCGTTTCTGGTGCAGCTGTTCCTGCTGTATTACGGCGGCCCGATGATCGGGCTGCGGCTGGACCCGCTGCCCGCCGGGCTGCTGGGACTGACCATCTATGGCAGCCCCTATTTCGCGGAAATCTTCCGCTCGGCGTTTCGCGCCGTTCCCCTTGGGCTGATCGAGGCCGGCCGCGCCATCGGCATGACCGAAATGGCCATCGTGCGCCGCATCCTGTTGCCGGTGGGGTTGGTGTCGGCGCTGCCGGCGCTGATCAATTTCTCGATCATCCTGACCAAGGAAACCGTGATCCTGTCGATCATCACCGTGCCCGAGGTGATGTATCAGACCCAATACATGGCCACGATGACCTTTACCTATCTGGAAGGTTACTTTGCGCTGGCGCTGTTCTTCTGGGTCTTTGTCGAGGTCATCTCGCGCCTCGGCCGCCGGCTGGAACGCCGCATCACCCGCCACCTGATCGAAAGGACCTGAGATGGTCGAGGCTTCCTCTGTCGAGATCCGCAAGGTCAACAAATACTACGGCCAGTTCCACGCGCTGAAAGACATCGACCTGTCGATCCCGCCCGGCAAGGTCACCTGCCTGATCGGGCCGTCCGGATCGGGCAAGTCGTCGCTGCTGCGCTGCATCAACTTTCTTGAGGAATACGATTCCGGCGAGGTGCTGATCGACGGGCAGCTGATCGGCTATGAAACCCCCGGCGGGCGCCGCATGGCCCCGCGGCGGCTGCGCCAGATGCGGTCCACCATCGGCATGGTGTTCCAGCAGTTCAACCTGTGGCCGCACATGACCGCGCAGGAAAACGTGGCCGAGGGGCTGATCCGCGTGCGCGGGATGCGCAAGCGCGACGCGATGGAACGCGCGGCCGAGGCGCTGACCCGCGTCGGGCTGTCGGATCGGATGGGCAACCACCCCTCGCGCCTGTCGGGCGGCCAGCAGCAGCGGGTGGCGATTGCCCGCGCGGTGGCGATGGACCCGCGGCTGATGCTGTTTGACGAACCCACCAGCGCGCTGGACCCTGAACTGGTGGGCGAGGTGCTGAACGTGATGAAGGCATTGGCCGCGGGCGGCATGACCATGGTTGTGGTGACGCACGAGATGGGCTTTGCCGCCCATGTCGCCGACCAAATAGCGTTTCTTGAGGCGGGCGAGCTGGTCGACGTGGACGTGCCCTCGCGGATCCTGCGCGAACCCGAAGACCGGCGCATCCAATCATTCCTGCGCACCTATCACGAACGCAACCTGATCTGACAGCGGCCGGACCCCCGCAGGATATTTCCACAAGGAAGAAGCGCAGTCACGGCCCGGTGCATCTGCCTGATTGCGGGGCGGAACGGGCCCGGTCACGCCGCGGCCATCGGCCGCGCATCGGCGCAATTCGCCGCCGTCACGGTCATGCGAGGCCGGGCGTTCTGCCACCTGCGCGACAATCGGGCATGGCCCCCGGAGCGGCCTGCCCACGGCGGATTTTGCCGTTGCGGGGCGGGTGTCGCGACGGCGGCGCTGTTCGGGCGGATCGCCTAAGTCTGATTGCGCAGCAACCCTCGGGCCTGTGCCAGCCCGGCCAGCGCGGCCATGTCCGCGTCGATCTGCTGCGTGCCGACGCCCTGCGCCGCCAGCGCCGTTGCATAAAGCTGGGCCAGCCGACCCTCGCCCACGATCACCACGTCGCGCCCCAGCCACCAGCCGCGCGCGGCGGCAAGCTCTGCCCCGATCAGCAGCCCCCACAGCTGCGCGCCGGCATCGGCCGGGTGGGCGTCCAGAACCCCTTCTGCCCGCAGCTGCGACAGCCGCCCGGCCAGCGCCTGCGGCCGGGCCATTCCTCGGGCCAGCGCCTCGGCGAAAGCAGTCTCGTCCGATGCGTCCTGTGGCCCGGGATCCCCGGTCGGGGCAATCAACCCGAACAGCTCGGCGGTCATGTAGCTGCGAAAACCCACCACCTCGGCGGCCGAAAGCTCGGCCCAATGGGTTTCCGGGCCGGGCAGGCAGATCACCCCGTCCCAGCCGGGCCGCGCCGCCAGCACCCCGGCAATTCGCGTTTCGGCCCCTCGCATCATCCCCTTGACCCGAGCGCGCTGCGCCAGCCCCGGCACCAGCCGGAGGTCGAGCCGGGGATCCTTTGCAGGCACGGGCCAAAGCGGCAGCGAAAGCGGCGGGCAGGGAACGTCGCGCAGCCCCGCCGCCATTGCGCCGCTGACCAGCACCAGCGTCGCCCGCCCGTGCGCGAGCCAGCCCCCGGCCAGTTCCAACACCGCCGGTTCAAGATCGCCGCCGTTATTGCCGCCGGTGCCCCTTGCCTGCGCCAGAACCTCGCCCCCGGGCCCGATCGCCCAGCCTTGCAGCAGCGCCCCGCCCTGCAAGACCTCTATCGCGATCCAGTCCGCCGATATGGTCCCGAGCATTGCATTCTTCCTTGTCGCGTTGTTGCAGCCGCGCCTAGGACCGGCGCCCGATGCGCGGCTCGGTCCCCGCACGCAGCCGGGCGATGTTTTCGCGGTGGCGCAAAAGGATCAGCGCCGCCATGAACAGCGCCGCCGCCGCCACGCCGCCCTTGCCCGCGATCAGCGCCAGCACCGGCGCAGCCGCAGCCGCCACCAGCGCCGACAGCGAGGAAATGCGGGTCAGCACCGCCGTCAGCAGCCATATCCCGCACAGCGCCAGCCCCAGCGGCCATGACAGCGCGCCCACCGTGCCCAGAAAGGTGGCGACGCCCTTGCCGCCGCGGAATCCCAGCCAGACCGGGTAGAGATGCCCCAGAAACGCCGCGCCCCCGGCGACCAGCGCCGCGCTTTCGCCCCCCAGCCAGCGCGCCAGCAGCACCGCCGCCGCGCCCTTGCCTCCGTCCAGCAGCAGCGTGGCCAGCGCGGCGCCCTTGTTGCCCGTCCGCAGCACATTGGTCGCGCCGATATTGCCCGAGCCGATGCTGCGCAGATCGCCCAGCCCCAGCGCCCGCGTCACCAGCACCCCGAACGGCACCGCACCCAGCAGATAGCCCAGCCCCACCGCCGCGATCATTACCAGCGAATCAGCCATGACCGAACACCCGCGCACCGCCGACCCAGGTGCCCAGCACCCTTCCCTCCATCCGCGCGCCGTCAAAGGGGGTGTTCTTGGACTTGGATTGCAGGGCGAAACGGTCAAGGACAAAGGGCGCATCCGGGTCGAACAGCACCAGATCGGCAGGGGCGCCCATCGCCAGCCGCCCCGCATCCAGCCCCAGCCGCCGCGAGGGGTTCAGCGACATCGCCCGCCACAGCTGCGCCAGCCCGACGCCGCCCTGATGGTAAAGCCGCATCGCCGCGGGCAGCAGGGTTTCCAGCCCCACCGCACCCGGGGCCGCGACCTCAAAGGGCAGGCGCTTGGCCTCTTCGTCCTGGGGGGTGTGGAAACTGCCGATCACGTCGATGCGGCCCTCGGCCACGGCCTCGACCATGGCCATGCGGTCGTCCTCGGATCGCAGGGGCGGGGTCAGGCGGAAAAAGGTGCGGTAATCGCCCACATCGAATTCGTTCAGCGTCAGATGGTGGATCGAGGTGCCCGCGGTCACGTCCAGCCCCGCCGCCCGCGCCCGGTCCAGCACCACCAGCGAATCGGCGGTGGTGATCTGGTCGGCGTGCCAGCGCACCCCCGTCGCCTCGACCAGCGCCAGATCACGTTCCAGCCCCATGCGTTCCGCCAAGGGCGTGACCGAGGGCAGCCCGTAGAGCGAGGCGAACTTGCCGCTGGTCGCCGCCGCGCCCCGCGACAGCCCGGGATCCTGCGGATGACCCACGATCAGCGCGCCCAGATCGCGGGCATAGGTCATGCAGCGCGTCAGCAGCTTGGTGCTTTCGACCACCCGCACCCCGTCGGTAAAGGCCAGTGCGCCCACGTCGCGCAAAAACCCCATCTCGACCATCTCGCGCCCCTCGCGGCCGCGGGTCAGCGCCGCCTGATGGCGGATGCGCACCAGCTGCCCGGCGGCGCGGCGGGTGACGAATTCCAGCGATTCCGGCGTGTCGATCGGGGGCAGCGTGTCGGGGCGGGCGACGATCGTCGTGACCCCGCCCGCCGCCGCCGCCAGTGCGGCCGAGCGCATGGATTCGCGGTGCCGCTCGCCCGGCTCGCCGATCTTGACGCCCCAATCGACGATCCCGGGCGCAAGACAACGCCCGTCGCAATCGACCACGCGCGCGCCCTCGGGGGCGTCGTCGTCCAGCGCCACGATCACGCCGTCCTCGACGGTCAGGCTGCCGGGTTCGTCGCTCAGCGCCTCGGGGTCGATCAGGCGGGCGTTCTGGAAATGCAGGATCATCCTTTCGCCTCGCTGGTATCCATGAATTGAAGATCGCGCCCGAAGTTCTTGACGACTGGTCTGAATACGGCATGAAAACGCCCTGCCATATCAACCAACCATTCATGTTGGCGGGGCCAGTCAGTCTCGTCAGTCGGATCTGCCGGATTCAATGCAAGCGAGATTCGTGCGTCTCTCCTGTCCGGCATCGGCTCCCACACAAGCGGAGAGCCCAAGCTTTCTTCGATTACGTTCTGTTGCGCGGCAAGCTGATTATAATCGGACTTGGCGTAGCGGCCTGTCATGTAAATCTCGACCCGGACCAGTTTCTGAGGGCGGTTCATGACAAAATTCAAGCTTACCCCGCTTCGTCCGATACCATGGCCGACCCATGATTCCGCTGGGGGCTTTACGGCGTTCAGCGGACCGCGTCGGTCGCGGATCATTTCCTCAACGGACGTCCAGTAGCGCAACTGCATTTCTCGAACTACCGTAAGGCCGGCATCGGTTGTAACCGATCTACTCCAGTCATTCGGCTTGCTGACTATATTGAATTTCGGCGCAACAGGGCTTTCCCCGATCTGCCAAAGCTCGACCTCCAGTCCGAAGATGCGCACATTCTCTGTTGTAAATTCGTTCAGCCAGTCACAGGCGGCCCGGTGCTCTTCCGTGAACCTAGCCGCAATCCATACAATGGTGACCGCGTGCAAACCGGCAGCATAGGTAATCAATTGTCCCAGATGAGTATGGTCGGTTCGTTCCAGTTGGTTTTCGATCAGAACCCAGCTTCCATCCGCAGTATCCTTGCACAAGATATCGGCCCGAAAAGGCCCGACGGACCGCTCCTGCGCTTCGAGTTCAAGTTCGATACCCAGCGCCTCTCCCAGTAATGAGAGGTTTTCATCCGAAGCGAGCCACGGGGTGAAATCCAGCGCTTCGCTAAGCCAGCCGCTACGAAGATCCACGCGCTTGAGGCGGCCGAATTTATTCACACCATCATCCCCGCCGCCCGCGCCCCGCGTTCGGCCCGCAGGTTGCGCGCCAGCAGGTCCATGGCGGCCATGCGCACCGCCACGCCCATCTCGACCTGGTGCTGGATCACGCTGCGGTTGATGTCGTCGGCGATGGTGCCGTCGATTTCCACGCCGCGGTTCATCGGGCCGGGATGCATCACGATGGCGTCGGGTTTCGCGCGGGCCAGCTTTTCCGCGTCCAGCCCCCAGCGGTGGTAATACTCGCGCTCCGAGGGGATGAAGCCGCCGTCCATCCGTTCCTTTTGCAGGCGCAGCATCATCACCACATCGGCGTCGCGCAGCCCTTCTTCCATGTCGTGATGGACCTCGCAGCCCCACTCGCCCGCGCCCGAGGGCATCAGCGTCGCCGGCCCGACCAGCCGCACCCGGTTTTCCATCTTGCCCAGCAGGATCAGGTTCGACCGCGCCACCCGCGAATGCGCGATGTCGCCGCAGATGGCCACGGTCAGCCGGTGCAGCCGCCCCTTGGCGCGGCGAATGGTCAGCGCGTCCAGCAGCGCCTGGGTGGGGTGTTCATGCCGTCCGTCACCCGCGTTCACCACCGCGCAATTCACCTTTTCCGCCAGCAGGTTGACGGCGCCGGAATGGGGGTGGCGCACCACCAGCAGATCGGGCTGCATCGCATTCAGGGTCAGGGCGGTGTCGATCAGCGTCTCGCCCTTTTTCACGCTGGAATGGGCGACGGCCATGTTCATCACATCTGCGCCCAGCCGTTTGCCGGCCAGCTCAAAGCTGGACTGGGTGCGGGTCGAGGCCTCGAAAAACAGGTTGATCTGCGTCAGCCCCTGCAACGCATCGCCGTGTTTCACCGTGCTGCGGTTCAGCGCGACATAGGTTTCGGCAAGATCCAGCAGCGTGGTGATCTCGGGCGGGGACAGCTGTTCGACGCCAAGCAGATGGCGGGCGCGGAACATCATGGCTGGCCTCCGGTTCACGAACGTCCTCTCTATCGCAAACCGGGACGGGGCGGGCAAGCGCCACCGTCGCCGGGGGGGCCGTCTGCCCCCCATCGCCTGCGGCGATCCCCCCGAGGATATTTGCGTGATGAAGAACCCCGCCCCTCTTTGGTGTGGAAATATCCTGGGGGGAGCGCGCAGCGCGGGGGGCAAAGCCCCCTTCAGGCCCGCCCGGCCGAGGCCGACAGCGCCAGCGGATCCACCCCCAGCGATTTCAGCGCGTCATGCCATTTGCGGCCATTGTCGGCGCCGAAGATCAGATCGTCGCCGACCTCGGCGGTCAGCCAGCCGTTGGCAAGCATTTCGCTTTCCAGCTGT
Organism: Paracoccus alkenifer; assembly: GCF_900108405.1. Lineage (GTDB taxonomy): Bacteria > Pseudomonadota > Alphaproteobacteria > Rhodobacterales > Rhodobacteraceae > Paracoccus > Paracoccus alkenifer. The sequence continues at coordinate 194,472 of NZ_FNXG01000005.1, read as the reverse complement.
CCCGCGCCCCAGCCGGTATAGCCCAGCGACAGCACCGCGCGGTCGGGGCCGCGGCCCTGCGCGATGTCTTCCAGGATGTTGCGGGTCGTGGTCACCCCCAGTTCCAGCCCGCCGATGCGGACGCGGCCCAAGCCTTCGTCCTCGGGCTCGTCGCCGGGCAGCGGGTGCAGCACAAAGCCGCGCCCCGGCTCGACCGGGCCGCCGAAATGCACGGGGACCGGGGGATCCTCGTCCCCGGTCGGGATCCCCAGCTGGTCCATCAGCTCGGCAAAGCCGATGTCGGGCAGCGGCTTGTTGAGGACAATTCCCATCGCGCCTTCGTCGCCATGTGCGCAGATCAGCACCACCGCGTGGGCAAAGCGCGGGTCGGACATGCCCGGCATCGCGATCAGCACCTTGCCGGTCAGATTGTCGCGGGCGGCGCCGCGATCATCGGCGGCAGGGATCGGGGTGTCGGTCATGGGGCATCCTTTCCTGTGCAACATCGGCATCCCCTGCCCGCGGCGCAAGCCCTGCGGGGTGGCGCCCGCCGCCGCGCGGCCGGCCATGGCGCAGTTGTGACTTTCGCCCAGTCGCCGCCGCACCTACATCCGGGGCATGAGCTTTCGCACCGCCCTTGTCGCCCCGTTTCTGGCCGCCCTGCTGGCGCTGCCCCTTGCCTCTGGCGCGCAGGATCTGCCGCCGGGGCTGACATCGGCCCGTCTGCTGCCCGCCTATCCCTCTGCCGCGGGCACCTGGATGACCGCGCTGGAACTGAAGCTGCAACCGGGGTGGAAGACCTACTGGCGCAGCCCCGGCGACAGCGGCGTGCCGCCCGGGTTCGACTGGGACGGCGCCGGGAACATCACCGCCGCCACGCTGCACTGGCCGGTGCCCGAGATCATCGAATCCGCCGGAGAGCGCACGCTGGGCTATCACGATGCGCTGATCCTGCCGATCGAGATCACCCCCGCCGCCCCCGGCGCGCCCCTGACCGGCCGGGTCGGGGTCGAGCTGGGCCTGTGCGAATCGATCTGCGTGCCCGCGCATCTGACGCTGGACGCGCCTGCGCTTGCCGAGACCCCCGACCCGGGGATCGAGGCTGCGCTGGCCCAGGTGCCGCAGCCTCAGCCCGCGTTGCTGGACTGCCGGGTGACCGAGATCGAGGACGGGCTGCGCGTCGCCGTCACGGCACCCGCCGGCCCGGGCGAGGATGTCGCGGCGGCGCTGGAACATGACGATGGCGGGATCTGGGTATCCTCGCCCGACATCGCCGAATCAGGGGGGCGGATCACCGCGACCTCGGATTTCGTGGCGCCCTCGGGGAAGCCCTTTGCGCTGGACCGGGACGCGGTGCGGCTGACGCTGGTCGACGGGTCCGGCGGCGCGGTCGAATATCAGGGCTGCGCGCCGGGCTGAAGCCGGGCCTGAAGCGACAGCAGGTCCACCCAGGAATCGCGCTTGGCGATGGGGTTGCGCAGCAGATAGGCAGGGTGCGTCATCGGCAGCACCGGGCGGTCGAAACCTTGCGTCCATTGCCCGCGCAGCCGCAGGATCCCCTGCCGCCCCAGCACCGCCTGACAGGGGGTGTTGCCCATCAGCACCAGAAAATCCGGCGCCGCCAGCTCGACGTGGCGGGCGACAAAGGGCAGCATCGCGTCGATTTCCGCCTGTTCCGGGCGGCGGTTGCCGGGCGGGCGCCAGGGCAGCACATTGGTGATGTAAAGCGCGCGTTCCGCATCCACCGCCTGCCGCGACAGGCCGATGGCGGCGAACATCTGGTCCAGCAGCTGCCCGGCGCGCCCGACGAATGGGCGGCCCTGCCGGTCCTCTTCCTCGCCCGGGGCCTCGCCCAGGATCATCACCCGCGCACCCGGGTTGCCGTCGGCAAAGACAAAGTTGCGGGCGCCCCGGCGGATGTCGAGCCCGTCGAAATCCTGCATCAGCGACGCGAGTTCGGACAGGCTGCCGGCACGGGCAGCCATCGCCGTGGCCTGCGCCGGCAGGTCGATCTGGGGCGCGGGCGCCGCGGCGGCGGGGGCGGCGGGCATCCCGGGCAGCGCCGGCTGCGGAGCGGGCGGCGCGGGGGCGGGGGCAACCTCGGCGTAGCGGTCCACCGGCGCGTCAAGGATCGGCTCGTCCGCGCCCATCTCGCGCTGCCAGTCCAGCAGCGCCAGCGCGGTGGCGGCGTCAACTTCGATGTCTTTCCAGATCGGCGCGGCGGTCATGGGCGCAAGGCTAGGCGCAGGGGCGCGCCGCCGCAATGGCGCGGCGCCCGGGTCACCGCGGCGCCGCCGCGCGGGCCAGCCGGTCGTTGATCGCCAGCCCCAGCCCCTGCGCGGGGATCGGCGCCACCGCGATGGGCAGGCCGCGGCGGTCGGCCTCGCGCAGCACGTCGAACAGCCGGGCGGCGGCCTCGGCCAGATCGCCCGAGGCGGACAGCGTCAGATCCCCGGCCACCGGGCCGAAACCGATCAGCGTCTCGCCCGCCTGCGCCTCTTGCGCGTCCAGCCGGACCGGGGCCGCGGGGGCGTAGTGGCTCAGCAGCTGGCCCGGCGAATCGGGCGTATCCCCGCCCATGGCGGCGCGGGCCAAGGGGTGGCCCAGCACCGCCTCGATATCCTCGGCCGCGATGCCGCCCGGGCGCAGCAGCACCGCCGCCCCGTCCCGCCAGCCGATGATGGTCGATTCGACCCCGACCGGACAGGCGCCGCCGTCCAGCACCGCGGCGATGCGCCCCGCCAGCCCGCCGTCCGGGTCCAGCACATGCGCCGCCGTGGTCGGGCTGATCCGCCCCGAGGCGTTGGCCGAGGGCATTGCCAGCGCCAGCCCCGATTCCCGCAGCACCGCCTGCGCCAGCCTATGCGCCGGCACCCGCAGCCCGACGCTGTCCAGCCCCGCCGTCACGATCCCGGCGATGCCCGCATCCGCCCGCAGCGGCACCACCAGCGTCAGCGGCCCGGGCCAGAATGCGCGGGCCAGTGCCTCGGCCTCGCCCCCCAGCACGCCGATCCGCCCGGCGGCCGCCATATCCACGCAATGCACGATCAGCGGGTTGAACGCCGGCCGCCCCTTGGCCTGATAGATCCGCGCCACCGCCGCCCCGTCGCGGGCATTCGCGGCCAGCCCATAGACCGTTTCCGTCGGCAGGGCGACGGTCGCGCCATCGGCCAGCAGCCGCGCGGCGCTGGCGATGCCCTGGGCATCGGGACGCAGGGTCAGGGTGGGGGCTGCGGGCATCTTGTCCTTTGCGGGCTTGCGGCGGGCCGGCGGGTCATTAGGGTTGCGGCCGATGAACGGACATACGCGCATGAGGCCGGATTGCAACGCCCTGCGCCGCATACGAGGAAACGCCCATGGCCTATCGCGCGCCGGTCGAAGACATCGCCTTTATCCTGGACTCTGTCGTGCCCCTGTCCGGCATCGCCGCGACCGAACGCTTTGCCGAGGCCACCCCCGACACGGTTTCCGCGATCCTGACCGAGGCCGGGCGCATGGCGACCGAGGTGCTGGCGCCGTTGAACCGCAACGGCGACCTGACCCCGGCGCGGCTGGAAAACGGCGCGGTGCGGTCCTCGCCCGGCTTTGACACCGGCATGGCGGCGCTGGCCGAGGGCGGCTGGATCGGGCTGTCGGCGGACCCCGAATACGGCGGCGCCGGGTTGCCGCACACGCTGAACGTCGCCGTGGGCGAAATGATCGGCGGCGCCTGCCTGGCGCTGCAACTGAACCCGCTGCTGACCCAGGGCCAGATCGAGGCGTTGCAGCACCACGCCAGCGACGAGCTGCGCGCGCTTTACCTGCCCAAGCTGATTTCCGGCGAATGGAACGGCACCATGAACCTGACCGAGCCGCAGGCGGGTTCCGACGTCGGCGCGCTGACCACGCGGGCCGAACGCAGCGACGACGGCACCTATCGCGTCACCGGGCAAAAGATCTTTATCACCTGGGGCGACAGCGACGTGAACGAAAACACCTGTCATCTGGTGCTGGCGCGCCTGCCCGACGGCGGCAAGGGCACCCGCGGCATCAGCCTGTTCATGGTGCCGAAATACATCCCCGACGAAAACGCCAAGCCCGGCGTGGCCAACAGCCTCAAGGTGGTGTCGGTCGAACACAAGATGGGCATTCACGGCTCACCCACCTGCGTGATGAGCTTTGAGGCCGCGCAGGGCTGGCTGGTGGGCGAGGAACACAAGGGCATGGCCGCCATGTTCACCATGATGAACGCGGCCCGGCTGGCGGTGGGGATGCAGGGCGTCGCCGTGGCCGAGGCCGCGTTGCAGCAGGCCGCCGCCTATGCGGCCGAGCGTGTGCAGATGGGCGCGATCATCACCCACCCCGACGTGCGCCGGATGCTGGCGGTGTCGCGGGCCGAGGTGTTCGCCGCCCGCGCCATCGGGCTGGCCTGCGCGCAGGCGCTGGACATGGCCACCGCTACCGGGGATGAGACTTGGTCCGCCCGCGCCGCCTTTCTGACCCCGATCGCCAAGTCCTACGGCACCGACACCGGCTGCCGCGTGGCCGATGCGGGGGTGCAGGTCCACGGCGGCATGGGCTTCATCGAGGAAACCGGCGCCGCGCAATATCTGCGCGACGTGCGCATCACCCCGATCTACGAAGGCACCAACGGCATCCAGGCCATCGACCTCGTGCTGCGCAAGATGATGGACGGGGGCGAAATGGCGCTGGCCCTGCTCGACGAGGTGGCGGCGGGCGCCGATGCCGCAGCGCCTGCGCTGCCCGACCTTGCCACGCCGGTGGCCGAGGCCGCGCAGGCGCTGCGGGCGGCGACGCAATCGCTGCTGGCGGCCTCGCAGCCCGACCGGCTGGCGGGGGCAACGCCCTATCTTGCCGCATTCGCGCGGGTGCTGGGCGCGCATTTCCACCTGATCGCCGCGCAAAAGGGCGCGGGCGCGCGCGAGGCGCTGGCCCGCATCTACATCACCCGCATCCTGCCCCGGAACGCCGGCGACCTGGCCGAGGCCGCGGCCGGCATCGACCAGCTGACCGCGATTCCCGACGACGCCTTTGGATTGGGCGCATGACCGCGCCCACCCGCGCCGCGCAGGGCATCCGCCACCCATGGCCCGAGCCTCCGCCCGAGGGCGAGGCAATCGAGGTGGCCAACGGCGTGCTGTGGATGCGCCTGCCGCTGCCGATGCGGCTGGATCACGTCAACGTCTATGCGCTGCGGGACGATGACGGCTGGACGGTGGTTGACACCGGCTTTGACACCGGCCGCACGCGCGAAATCTGGGGGCAGCTGCTGGCCGGGCCGCTGGCGGGTGCGCCGGTGGTGCGGGTGCTGGCCACCCACCAGCACCCCGACCATATCGGGCTGGCCGGCTGGTTCGTCGAACAGGGGGCCGAGCTGTGGACCAGCCGCACCGCGTGGCTGTTCGCCCGGATGCTGGCGCTGGACGTGCAGGACAACGCCACCGCGGAACAGATCGCCTTTTGGCGCCGCGCCGGGATGGACCCCCAGCGGCTGGCGCAGCGCGCGTCCGAGCGACCGTGGAACACCTCGGACGTGGTCTACCCGCTGCCGCTGGGTTTCCGCCGCCTGCGCGAGGCCGAGACCGTGCAGCTGGCCGGTCGCCGCTGGCTGGTCGCGATGGGCGAAGGCCACGCGGCCGAGCATGTCACCCTGTGGTCGCAGGACGACAATCTGGTGATCGGAGGCGACCAGTTGCTGCCGGGGATCTCGCCCAACCTCGGGGTCTATCCGACGGAACCTGGGGCGAACCCGGTGCAGGACTGGCTGGACAGCTGCGCCCGGCTGGCTCCGCTGGCGCGGCCCGACCAGCTGGTGCTGCCCGGCCACAAGCTGCCATTCACCGGCCTGCCCCAGCGGCTGGCGCAGCTGGCAGAAAACCACGAATCGGCCCTGCGCCGTCTGGCGCGGACACTTGCTGACGGCCCCCGCACCGCTGTCGGCTGTTTCGACGTGCTGTTTTCGCGCCGCATCGGGGACGCCGAATACGGCCTCGCGCTGGTCGAGGCAGTGGCGCATCTGAACGCGCTCGCCGCTCGCGGGATTGTGCGGCAGGATGGCCACGACGCCCATGGCGCGGTGTTGTGGAGGGCGTGACAGCGCCCCCTTATTGGGCTAGCCATGGGCGCGACAGGACAAAAAGCCGCAGGGGACCGACCACAGATGGCCACGACGCATGATTCCACCCATCCCGCCGCCGCGCATGTGCCGGGCACGATGGACGCCACCGCGCAGCAGCAGACATTCGCGGGCTTTGTCCGTTTCATGGCCTGGGCGGGCGGGCTGTCGATCGCCGTGGTGATCTTTCTCGCGCTCGCCGGCGCCTGACGCCACCGATTCCGACGCAACCACAAGACGGCCGCCGCCCGGCAGGGACGGTGGCTTGAGGGACTGACAATCATGCTGATGCAACGGCGCGCTTTCCTGGCGCTGACCGCGACCGCCGCGGTGGCCGCCTGTGCCGAACGCACCTGGGACGACGACGACGCGCTGCGCGCCGCCCGCCACACCACGACCGAGCCGCCCTCGATCACCCTGTTCACCGTCATCGGCATCCCCCGCGGCGAAGGCGGGCATTCCGCGCTGATGGTCAACGGCAGCCAGCGGGTCATCTACGACCCGGCGGGCAGCTGGGAACACCCCCGCATCCCCGAACGCAACGACGTGCTTTACGGGATCACCGACAATTTCAAGCGCTTCTACATCGACTACCACGCGCGCGAGACCTATTGGGTGGCCGAAGATACCATCCTTGTCCGCCCCGAAATCGCCGAGGCCGCGATCCGCGCGGTCGAGGCGCAGGGGCCGTCGCCCAAATCCTTTTGCGCGGTGAACACCGGCAAGGCACTGGCCCGCGTCCCGGGGTTCGAGGCGGCGCCGACCGGCTTCAGCCCGCTCAAGCTGCGCAACTGGTTCCTGACCCTGCCGGGCGTGCAGTCGAAACGCCACCAGGACGGCGACCCCGACAACAACCACGACGTGCTGCTGCGCCAAAAGGACGGCTCGATCGAGGGCTATCAGAACGGCCGGCTGATCCGCACCGGCGGGCGGTAAGCCGCACCCGGGCGCGGCGCGGCGATCTTCTGTCTGAAAATATCCCTCGGGATCGTCGTATACCACGATGGGGGCGCGAAGCCCCGGCTGACGTCAGCCCAGCCAAAACCCCGTGCCCAGCACCGCCCCGCCCGCGATGATCGCCCACAGGGTGCTGCGGGTCAGCAGCCCCGCCGCGACGGTGGCGGCGGCCGAGGCCAGCCGGATCGGGTCGGGGCTGCCTGCGGTCGCCTGCGGCCACATCACCAGCGGCGCCACCAGCGCCGGCAGCACCGCGACGGCGGTATAGCGCAGCCAGCGCGCGGCCCATGCCGGGACCGGGCGGCTGCCCGCGGTGCCCAGGAACGACCAGCGCAGCAGGAACGTCCCCACGCCCAGCGCAAGGATCACGAACCAGATCTCGGCGTTTGAATATCCGCTCATCCCCGGCTCTCCTTTGCCAGCTGCCGGGCGGCGGCGCGGCGGGCCTGCCAGCCCTCGACCCAGGCGCCCGCGACCATGCCCAGCGACCCCGCGACCAGCACCCCGGTCCCCGAGGGCAGCCCCGACAGCACCAGCGCCGCGATCACCGACACCCCCGCCGCCGCGACATGGGCCATGGTGCGCAGCATCGGCGCGATCAGCGCCAGAAAGGTGATCGGCACCGCGAAATCCAGCGGCCAGTCCGCCGGGATCATCTGCCCCGCAGTTGCGCCGACCCAGGTGAACACCATCCACGGCAGGCACAGCAGGGGCGAGGCCCCCAGCAGATAGGCCATCCGCTCGGCCACGGTCATCTGCGGATCACGCTCGAATTTCTGCATCCCCAGCCCATAGGTCTGGTCCACCAGCAGATAGGCGATCGCCGCCCGCTGCCAGCCCGGCGCCCGCCCCAGCCACGGGGTGAGCGAGGCCGAATACATCGCCATCCGCAGGTTGATCGCCAGCGAGGACAGCAGCACCACGATCACCGGGGCGTGTTCGCTCATCAGCTGGACGGCGCTGAACTGCGAGGCTCCGGCCAGCACCAGCACCGAAAACCCCATCACCTGCCGGATATCCAGCCCCGCGGCCGTCGCCACCACCCCGAACAGCATCGCAAAGGGCACCAGCACCAGCAGGAAGGGCAGCGAATTCAACGCCCCGGCCAGCGCGGCGCGGCGCAGCGAGGGGTTGCGGCGCCGCGGCGCCGCGGCCGGGTCCGCCGCTGTCGGCCCGCTGTCTTTCGCCGGCATCCTGTCCGCCGGCCCGGATCGTGACATCAGCCGAACATCCCCGTCACCTGCGCCAACAGCGCGAAACCGCGACCCGAGCGGGTGTCGGACAACAGCGCCAGCGCCTCGTCCGAAAGTTCCGGCGCGATACGGGCAAGAGTGCGGTCGTATTGCCGCAGGAAATGATGCGCGGCATCGCGAAACACCTCGTCCGAGCGGATCAGCCCGGCGGCGATTTCCGCGCTGGCGCTGTCGCCGCTGGCCAGCGACGCCAGCGCCGGGCCGCGCTCGCCCTCAAGGAACCGCCTCCACAGCGGCGCCGACAGCGCGGCGCGGTCCAGGTCGTCGGCGTAGATCCCGTGTTTCGCCAGCAGCGTCACCACGTCCTGCGCGGCGCGGATGGTGCGGGCGGCCTCGGGGTCGGCCAGCGAGGCCCGCAGCGCGGCGATGGCGCGGTGGTCGTCGGGCCCGTCGGGAAAATTCAGCGCCGCGATCAGATCACCGGGCGCGACCGCGACCGCGGCTGGCTGTTCAAAGGGCAGGTCGCCCTGCTGCGTGTCGGCCCCCCGCGTTTCCGCCGCACGCACCGGGCGCGCGGCGGCGCGGGGCTGGGCTGGCCGGGCGGACGCAGCGGCGCGAACCGGCGGCGCATCGGACGCCGAATCATCGCCACCGCCAGCACCACCGCCCCGCATCAGATCAAGCTGCGCGCGCAACAGCAGCGCGTCGCTGCGCAGCCCCGCGATGGTTCCGGCCAGCGCGACCGCCAGCCAGATCAGCGCCACCGGCCCCAGCACGCCGACCAGCGTCAGCAGCCGCGCCAGGCCGGACAGCGGCGCACCCTCGGGGCCGAACAGCCAGAACAGCGCCACCAGCAGCAACCATGCCCCCGTCACCGCCGCGCCCACGACCACGGCGCGGTCGCGGCCGGCGGTCAGCCGGTGCAGCCATCCGGTCAGCTCATTCATAACGGATCGACAGGATCTCGTAGCTTTTCTGCCCGCCGGGGGTGACGACATCGACGCTGTCGCCCTCGTCCTTGCCGATCAGCGCGCGGGCCAGCGGCGAGCGCACGTTCAGCAGCCCCCGTTCCAGATCGGCCTCTTGCTCGCCGACCAGCATATAGGTCTTTTCCTCGTCGGTGTCCTCGTCCACCAGCGTGACCCGGGCGCCGAACTTGATGCTGCCGGACAGTTTCGCGGGGTCGATCACCTCGGCGCGCGAGATGACCATCTCAAGCTCCTTGATCCGGCCCTCGATGAAGGACTGTTTTTCGCGGGCCGAGTGGTATTCGGCGTTTTCCGACAGGTCGCCATGCTCGCGCGCCTCGGCGATGGCGCGGATCACCGCGGGGCGGTCCTCGGCCTTGAGCGTGCGCAGCTCGGCGTCGAGCTGATCGAACCCGGCGCGGGTCATCGGTATCTTTTCCATCCGGTCCTCGTGTAGAAACGCCCCCGGCCTTGGGCGAGGGCGTCAGGCTGGGGGCGTCGTCGTTTTGCGGCATCGTGGCGAAGCCGCGTTTTGCAGCATCGTGGCGCAGCCATTGGGCCGACGCAAGCGCCCTGCTGCCCCCGCCGGCTGCTTGCCGCCGGTGCAATAGCAATTGTTTCAAGGCGCGATCCCCCTTATGTCGGGGGCGATTCCCAGCCGAAAGACGCCACAGGAGGACGAAACCATGACCACGATCGAACGCGAATCGATGGAATTCGATGTCGTGATCGTCGGTGCGGGGCCCGCCGGCCTGTCGGCCGCGATCCGTCTGAAACAGATCGACGCGGATTTGAACGTGGTGGTTCTGGAAAAAGGATCCGAGGTCGGCGCCCATATCCTGTCGGGCGCGGTGCTGGACCCCTGCGGGCTGGACCGGCTGATCCCCGACTGGCGGGACCGCGGCGCCCCGATCCGCACCGAGGTCAAGGCCGACCACTTCGTCATGCTGGGGCCGGCCGGCTCGATCCGCATCCCGAACTGGCCGATGCCCAGGCTGATGTCGAACCACGGCAACTACATCGTCAGCATGGGCAATGTCTGCCGCTGGCTGGCCGAGCAGGCCGAGGAACTGGGCGTCGAAATCTTTCCCGGCATGGCCGCATCGGAACTGGTGATGGACGGCGAGCGCGTGGCCGGCGTCGTCGCCGGCGAGATGGGCAAGGAAGCCGACGGCACCCCCGGCCCCAACTATGAACCGGGGATGGAGCTGCGCGGCAAATACGTCTTTATCGCCGAGGGCGTGCGCGGCAGCCTTGCCCGCCAGCTGATCGAGGGCCGCGGCCTGTCCCAGGGCCACGAGCCGCAGAAATTCGGCCTCGGCATGAAGGAAATCTGGGACATCGACCCCGCCAAGCACAAGGAAGGCACCGTCATCCACACGATGGGCTGGCCGCTGGGCAAGAACGCGGGCGGCGGTTCCTTTATCTATCACGCTGAAAACAATCAGGTGCTGATCGGCTTTGTGGTCCATCTGAACTACGAAAACCCGCATCTGTATCCTTATATGGAGTTCCAGCGCTTCAAGCATCACCCGATGGTCGCCGAGCTGCTTGAGGGCGGCAAGCGCGTGGCTTACGGCGCGCGGGCGATTTCCGAAGGCGGCTGGCAGTCGATTCCGAAACTGACCGTGCCCGGCGCGGTGCTGCTGGGCTGTTCGGCCGGGATGGTGAACGTGCCGCGCATCAAGGGCAACCACAACGCCATGCTGTCGGGCATCGCCGCGGCCGAGGCCGCCGCCGCCGCCATCGCCGCCGGACGCGAGGGCGACGAGCTGGCGGAATACGAGGCCGACGTGCGGTCCGGCCCCATCGCCCGCGACCTCAAGCGGGTGCGCAACGTCAAGCCGGCGTGGTCGCGCACCGGCATGATCGGCTCGCTGATGCTGGGCGGCATCGACATGTGGGGCGCCAGCCTGTTCGGCGGCAACATCCTGGGCAACTGGAAACACGGCAAGACCGACGCCGCCGCTACCGGCAAGGCCGCGAAGTTCAAGCCGATCGACTATCCGCGCCCGGACGGGAAACTGTCCTTTGACCGGCTGACCAACGTCGCGTTTTCCTTTACCAACCACGAGGAAAGCCAGCCCAGCCACCTGAAGCTGAAAGATCCCTCGGTCCCGATCCGGGTGAACCTGCCCGAATACGCGGAACCGGCGCAGCGCTATTGCCCGGCCGGGGTCTATGAGGTGGTCGAGGATGCCGCCGTCCCCGAGGGCGCGCGCTTTGTCATCAACTTTCAGAACTGCGTCCACTGCAAGACCTGCGACATCAAGGATCCCACGCAGAACATCGTCTGGACCACGCCGCAGGGCGGCGACGGCCCCAACTACCCGAACATGTGAAGGGCGGCAGACCGCCGCCCGCGCCCGCGCGGCGTTGCCGCCGGGCGCATCCGCGTTTAGGGTCGCGCCTCATGTCACCCCTTGATGCGGGACGTTGCCGTTCGATGAATCCTTCCCTGATACTGGCGATCGCCGCGATGCTTGGCCCGGCAGCACTGCCCGCTGGCGCACATGGCCTGCCGGGCGGGACCGCGGCCTTGCCCCTCGTCGCCGATGCGACGGCTGCCGGCCCCGCCGCCGGCGGAACGTTGGCCGGGCAGGTGCTGGGACAGATGATCTCGCAGGCGACGGACGGCACCTATCCGGGGCTGGACCTGCGGCTGGTCACCGACCCGCTGCCGGTTTCGGGTCAGGCCGGCGCCTATCTGGCCGCGCGCCAGGCCGCGGCCGAGAACGACTTTGCCGCCGCCGCGCGATATTTCGTCGCGGCGGTCGAGGCCGATCCCGATGACGAATTCCTGCAAGACGGCGCCATCGTGTCACTGGTCTCGGCCGGGATGGTGGATCAGGCCGTGGCGCTGGCCGACCGGATCGCTGCCGGCAGCGAAACCGGGGACGGCACCGAGCTGGCGGCGCTGCTGCGCCGGGTGGACCGCGCCCGGGCCGAGGACTGGCCCGCGGTGCTGGAGATGCTGGACACCATGCCCGCAGACCCCAGCGCGGGCGGGCCGCTGCTTGACGGGCTGTTCCGCGCCTGGGCGCTGATGGGTGCGGGGCGCGCCGGCGACGCCTTTGCGCTGCTGGAACAGATGGGCAAGGAACCGGGTGCCGGCGGCATGGCGCAATTCCAGCTGGCGTTGGCCAAGGCCAGCGTCGGCGATTACGAGGGCGCGGCCCGGCTGCTGGAAAACCCCGTGGCCTCGACCCATCTGCAAGGGCTGACCGCGCGGGTGCAGGTGTTGTCGCAGTTGGAACGCAACGATCAGGCGCTGGCCCTGTTCGAGCCGCTGGACCGGATCGAGGACGAGCCGCAGCTGGCCGCGCTGCGCGACCGGCTGGCCGCGGGCGAGCGCCTGCAATTCGACGTGATCGCCAACGCGCGCGAGGGGCTGGCGCAGGTGCTGGTCACCTTTGGCGGCGCGCTGATGGGCGGGCAGGAAACCGACCCTCTGGCCCTGCTTTACGCGCGGCTGGCGCAATATCTGGACCCGGATGAACCCGATGCGCGGCTGCTGTCGGCGCAGCTTTTGATGACCGCCGGGCAGTTCGATCTGGCGGAACGCGAATATGACGCGCTGCGCGAGACCGGGCAGATGCGCCCGGTGTCGGAACTGGCGCGCATCGACACTCTGGCCCGCGCCGACCGGCTGGACGACGCCGAGGCCGCGGCCCGCGCGCTGACGGAAAACTATCCGCAACTGGCGCAGGGCTGGGTCTCGCTTGGCGACGTGCTGCGCCAGAACGACAGCTTTGCCGAGGCCGTGCCCGCCTATGACCGCGCGCTTGAGATCCTGCGGGCGCAAGAAGACCCTCAGGCCAGCTGGTTCGCGCTTTACGCGCGCGGCATCTCAAGGGAACGCTCGGGCGATTACGACGGCGCGGATGCCGATTTCCAGGCGGCGCTGGAACTGCAACCCGATCAGGCGCCGATCCTCAACTATCTTGGCTATTCATGGGTCGACCGCAACATGCGGCTGGACGAGGCGCTGGCCCTGATCGAACGCGCGGTCGAGCTGCGCCCCGACGACGGCTATATCCTTGATTCGCTGGCATGGGCCTATTACCGGCTGGGCCGTTTTGCCGATGCGGTGGCGCCGATGGAACGCGCCGTCGCCGTGATGTCCGAGGACAGTCTGGTCAACGACCACATGGGCGACATCTACTGGATGGCCGGCCGCAAGCGCGAGGCCGAAATCCAGTGGCAGCGGGCGCAAAGCCTCTACAAGCCCGAGGATACCGACACCGACCTGCCCCGCATCCGCGCCAAGCTGCATGTCGGGCTGGACGCGGTGCTGAACGCCGAGGCCGAGAACGGCGGCACCCTGCCCGAGGGTTTCGGCCTGCCGCCGGAACCCGAAGATGGGGCCGACACCGGGGACGGCGGCGGGGATGGCGCGCCGGATGATGCCTCTGACGGGTAAGCGGTGATGTGCGCCGACACGCCGGGCAAAGCTGTCCCAATGCTGGCCCCCCTGCTGGCGCCCGCCAAGATCAATCTGGCGCTGCATGTCACCGGGCGGCGGGTGGACGGCTATCACCTGCTTGATTCGCTGGTTGCGTTCACCGCGCTGGGGGACCGCGTGCAGGTCACGCCGGCGGCCGAAACCTCGCTGACCGTGACCGGGCCGTTTGCGGATGCGGTGCCCGCCGGCGCCGACAATCTGTGCCTGCGCGCGCTGGATGCGGTGGGCGCGCGGGCGCATGTGGTGCTGGACAAGCGCCTGCCCCCGGCCTCGGGCATCGGCGGCGGCACGGCGGATGCGGCGGCGGTGCTGCGCGCGCTTGGCCGCCACCCCGCCCACCCCGAGGCGCTTGGCGCCGACCTGCCCGCCTGCCTGCTGTCGCGCCCGCTGCGGATGCGCGGCGTAGGCGAGCTGATCCAGCCCCTGCCCCTGCCGGTGCTGCATCTGGTGCTGGTGAACCCTCGCGTAGAGACCTCGACGCCCGCTGTCTTTGCCGCGCTGGACCGCCGCGACGGCGACCCGATGGCCGGGCCTGTGCCCTCGGCCGATGCCGGCTCGCTGCTGCGCTGGCTGGAAACCACCCGCAACGACCTTCAGGCGCCGGCGCTTTCGCTGCGCCCGGTCGTCGGCGACTGCCTTGCCGCGCTGGCGGCGCAAGGGGCGCGGTTCACCCGTATGTCGGGCTCCGGCGCGACCTGTTTCGGAGTGTTCCCGACCGCACCCGCCGCGCAGGCGGCGGCGCAGGCGATCCTGGCCGCCAGCCCCGGCTGGTGGGTGCAGGCCACCGCCACCCTGCCGGGACTATCCCCCGCCGGCGCCCCCGGATAGAGTTGCGCGCAATGTCCTTGATCGGGGGGAAAGAAACCATGCTGCGGCTTGGCGTGAACATCGACCATGTGGCCACGGTGCGCAATGCGCGCGGCACCCCCTGGCCCGACCCGTTGCGGGCGGCGGCGATCGCGCAGGACGCCGGCGCCGACGGCATCACCGCCCATCTGCGCGAGGATCGCCGCCACATCACCGACGACGACATCGCAAGACTGGCCGAGACCCTGCGCGTGCCGCTGAATTTCGAGATGGCGGCGACCGCGGAAATGCAGGCAATCGCCCTGCGCCACCGCCCCCACGCCGTCTGCGTCGTCCCCGAAAAGCGCGAGGAGCGCACGACCGAGGGCGGGCTGGACATCATCTCGGACGAATCGCGGCTGCGCGATTTCATCGCACCGCTGCGCGATGCCGGCTGCCGGGTGTCGATGTTCATCGGCCACGATCCGCGCCAGATCGAGGCCGCCGCCCGCATCGGCGCCGCAGTGGTCGAACTGCACACCGGCGCCTATTGCGACCTCGACACCGAGGGCCGCCACGCCCAACGCGACGCCGAGCTGGCCGGGCTGGCCGCGGGCGCACGACTGGCCGCCTCGCTGGGACTCGAAGTCCACGCGGGCCACGGACTGACGTTCGACACCGTCGGCCCTATCGCCGCACTGCCGGAACTGCGGGAACTGAACATCGGCCATTTCCTGATCTCCGAGTCGATCTTTACCGGCCTCGGCCCCGCAATCCGCGAGATGCGGGCGCGGATGGATGCGGCGCGGGGGGTGGGGTCGTGACCCTGCAATGATCCTCGGCGTCGGCACCGACCTGTGCAATATCGACCGCATTTCCGCGGTGCTGGACCGCCACGGCGACCGGTTTCGCAACCGCGTGTTCACCGAAACCGAACTTGCCCGCGCCGCCCGCCGCCCGCATGAGGCCGCGACGCTGGCGAAACGCTGGGCCGCGAAAGAGGCGTGTTCCAAGGCGCTGGGGACCGGGCTTTCCATGGGCATCGCCTGGCGCGACATGGCGGTGACGAACCTGCGCTCGGGCCAGCCGGTGATGGCCCTGACCGGCTGGGCGGCCAAGCGGCTGGCGGCGATGACGCCGCCGGGCCACCGCGCCCATATCCACGTCACCCTGACCGACGACGACCCCTGGGCGCAGGCCTTCGTGGTGATCGAGGCGGTGCCGGAATCCGCCCCTCTGCCCCCGGTATTGCCCACTTTGCTGGCCGAACGGGTGAAATCGGGACGCGCGGGCGCTTGACTTCGCCCCGGTCCAGCCCCCAAGAACCCCCGATCCTGCCTTTGACGAGAGACATCATGGCCCGCACGAATACCGTGAAAAAGGACGGCGGCATCTGGGAAACGGTCAAGACCGTGTTCTGGGCGCTGGTCATCGCGGGCATCTTCCGCACCCTGTTCTTCCAGCCGTTCTGGATTCCCTCTGGATCGATGAAGGACACGCTGCTGATCGGCGATTTTCTGTTCGTCAACAAGATGGCCTATGGCTATTCGCGCTATTCCTGCCCCTTTGCGCTGTGCCCGGTGTCCGGCCGCATCCTGGGGTCCGAACCCGAACGCGGCGACGTGGTGGTGTTTCGCCACCCCACCCGCGACGTCGATTTCATCAAGCGGGTGATCGGGCTGCCGGGCGACACCGTGCAGATGCAGGCCGGCCAGCTGATCCTGAACGGACAGCCGGTGCCGCAGACCCCGAACGGCATCTTTGCCGAGCCGAAAACCCCGCAAGGCCCGGCGCGGTCCATGCCGCGCTGCGCCAACGAACCCGTGCCCGAGGGCGGCGCCTGCGAAAAGCCCCGGTTTACCGAGGAACTGCCCGGCGGGCGCAGCCATGACGTGCTGAACATCCTCGACAACTGGCCGCTGGACGACACGCCGGTGTTCACCGTGCCGGCGGGGACGTATTTCTTCATGGGCGACAATCGCGACAACTCGGAAGACAGCCGTGTGCCGGCCATCGCGGGCGGCTTGGGCTTTGTGCCGGCGGAATATCTGATCGGCCGGGCGGACCGGGTGATGTTCTCGTCCGCGGGGGCCTCGCTGCTGTATTTCTGGACGTGGCGGGGCGACCGCTTTTTCCATGCGGTGCACTGAGGTGGCGGGGTGAAGCTCTCGGCCGAGCTTGCCGCGTTTTCCGCCCGGCTGGGGCATGATTTCGCGGATATCTCGCTGCTGGTGCGGGCGCTGACCCATGGCAGCCTGTCCTCGGCCACCCGCCCCGACAACCAGCGGCTGGAGTTCCTGGGCGACCGGGTGCTGGGGCTGACCATCGCCGACGCGCTGCTGGCCCATGATCAGGCCGCGACCGAGGGTCAGCTGGCCCCCCGCCTGAACGCGCTGGTGCGCGGCGAGACCTGCGCCCTGATCGCGCGCGAGATCGGCCTGGGCGAGGTGATGAAGCTGGGCCGCTCCGAGATGATGACCGGGGGCCGGCGCAAGGACGCGCTGCTGGGCGACGCGATGGAGGCGGTGATCGCCGCCGTCTATCTGGACGCCGGATTCGAGGCCGCGCGGGCGATGATCCTGCGCCTGTGGGGGCCGCGGCTGGAATCGGCCGAGGCCGCGGCCTTCAACCCCAAGACCGCGTTGCAGGAATGGGCGCAGGCGCAGGGGATGGGGCCGCCCGACTACCGCATCGCCGAACGCTCGGGCCCCGACCACGCGCCGCGATTCCGCATCATCGTGCGGCTGGACGACGGGCGCGAGGCCGAGGCCAGCGGCACCGGCACCAAGCGCAACATCGAACAGGCCGCCGCAAGCGCGATGCTGGCCCAGATCGGGGAAATCCCATGACCGACCATCCGACCGACACCCAGCCCGAAATCCCCACCCGCGCCGGGTTCGTGGCGCTGATCGGGGAACCCAACGCCGGGAAATCGACGCTGCTGAACCGGATGGTCGGGGCCAAGGTCTCGATCGTGACCCACAAGGTCCAGACCACCCGCGCCCGCATCCGCGGCATCGCCATGCACGGGCCGGCGCAGGTGGTGTTCGTGGACACGCCCGGCATCTTCCGCCCGCGCCGGCGGCTGGACCGCAGCATGGTGGCCGCCGCATGGGGCGGCGCCGCCGACGCCGACATCATCGTGCTGCTGATCGAGGCGCATCGCGGGCTGACCCCGGGCGTGCAGGAAATCCTCGACAACCTGCGCGAAAGATCTTCGGGCCGGCCGGTGGCGCTGGCGATCAACAAGATCGACCGGGTCAAGGCCGAAACCCTGCTGGCGCTGTCGCAGCGCATGAACGAGGCGTTCCCGTTCGAGCGCAGCTTCATGATCTCGGCCGAGCGCGGGCACGGCACGGGCGACCTGATGGACTGGCTGGCCGAGACCCTGCCCGAGGGGCCGTGGCTTTACCCCGAGGACCAGATCGCCGACCTGCCGATGCGGATGATCGCGGCCGAGATCACCCGCGAAAAGCTGACCCTGCGCCTGCACGAGGAAATCCCCTATCAGCTGACCGTGGAAACCGAACACTGGCAGGAACGCGACGACGGCAGCGCCCGCATCGACCAGGTGATCTATGTCAGCCGCCCCGGCCACAAGGGCATCGTGCTGGGCAAGGGCGGCGAGACGATCAAGGGCGTCAGCCGCGCCGCGCGCGAGGAAATCACCGAGTTCATGGGCCGCCCCGTGCATCTGTTCCTGCGCGTGGTCCTGCGCGAGAACTGGCTGGACGAGGCGGAACGCTTCCGCGAGATGGGCCTCGACTTCCGCGACGGCAACGGCTGATGCAGCCGCGGCTGGCGGCAGGACTGCGGGTCGCGGCGATCCTGCGGCGGATGGACCTGGCCGGGCGCGGCGCCTATGTCGTCCACCGCGGCGACGACACCGCGGGCGCGATCTGCCTGACCGTGCTGCGCCCGGACGGCCGCGCCGAGCTGTGGGGGCAGGATTACGACCCGATGACCGACGCAAGCATCTGGGCGCTGCAAGCCGAGGGCACGCCCCGCGACATCGACGCCGCCGCCGCCCGCCGCCGCGCCACCGACCCCGACCTGTGGGTGATCGAGCTGGAATTGCCCGAGGGCGAAGCCGTCACCACGCTGGCCGACTGAGGAAAGGGGGCTTCGCCCCCCGCGCTGCGCGCTCCCCCCAGGGTATTTCAGCCAGAAAGAAGCGCGGATTTCTTTCTGGTTCAAATACCCATGATCCCGGCGCCGCTTGCACTTGCCGCCGGTCCGGGGAACAGTCCCGCGCAAATGAGCTTTCGTTTCGTCCATGCCGCCGACATCCATCTGGACAGCCCGCTGCGCTCGCTCGCGCTGCGGGCGCCGCAGGTGGCCGAGCTGATCGGCACCGCGACACGGCAGGCGTTCGTCAACATCGTCGATCTGTGTCTGGCCGAGCGGGTGGATGCGCTGCTGCTGGCGGGCGATCTTTACGACGGCGACCAGACCTCGATGACCACGGCGCGGTTTCTGGCCGCGCAGCTGGGGCGGCTGGATCAGGCCGGAATCGCGGTCCACATCATCCGCGGCAATCACGACGCGCTGTCACGGATCACGCGCGAGCTGGTGCTGCCCGACCTCGTCCATGTCTACGGCGACCAGCCCGAGGCGATCGCCCTGCCTCGCCCCGACGGCGCGACCCCCGTGGTCCTGCACGGGCTTAGCTTTCGCGATCACCGGGCCGAGGTCTCGCGGCTGGGGGATTACCCGCCTCCGGTCGCCGATGCGGTGAATATCGGGCTGATGCACACAAGCCTTGGCGGCGCGGCCAGGCATGACCCCTATGCGCCGGTCTCCCCCGTCGATCTGGGGCGCTGGGGCTATGATTACTGGGCGCTGGGGCATATCCACAAGCCTTCGCGGCAGGTCGCCGGGCGGGCGCAGATCGTGATGCCCGGCATCCCGCAGGGCCGCGACATCGGCGAATCCGGCCCGCGCGGGGTGGTGCTGGTGACGATCCCGCCCGGCGGCGGCATGGTGATCGAAGACCGGCTGACCAGCATCGCCGAGTTCGCCGAGCTGCGCGTGGACGCCGCGGGGCTGACGGAATGGCCCGCTCTGGTCGCCCGGCTGCGCACCGCGCTGGAAGGCGCGCGTGAAACCGCGCGTTCGCCCCATCTGGTGGCGCGGGTGGTGCTGGTGGGGGCGACGCCGCTGGCCTGGCGGATCCGGCGCGATCTTGACCTGTTGCAGGCCGAGGCCGAGGCGGCGGCCGAGGCCACCGGCCGGGTCTGGATCGAAAAACTTTCGAGCCTCTGCACGCTCGACAGCGCCGACCAGCCCGCACCCGACGGCGCCCCGCTGCCCGAGCTGGGGCGGCTGATCGCGGCCGAGGTTCTGGGTAGCCCCGATTTCACCGCCGAGCTGCGCGCCGCAGCCGATGACCTGCTGCGCCTGCTGCCCGCCGAGCTGCGCGGCAATTTCGGCGCCGATGCCGCCGCGCTGGACGCGACCCTGGCCGAGCTGGCGCGCGAAGGGACCGAGGATGCGATCGCGCGTCTTGCAGGCGCAAGTCACGACGACGGGGCGGCGTGATGCGGCTGCTGCGGCTGGACCTGACCCGCTATGGCGGCTTTACCGACCGGGTGCTGGACTTTGGCCCCGCCACCCCCGGCCAGCCCGACCTGCATATCGTCCACGGCCCCAACGAGGCCGGCAAGTCCACCCTGTTGAACGCGTGGCTGGACCTGCTGTTCGGTATCGGCCGCACCACCAGCTATAATTTCCTGCACCCCTATCCGGCCTTGCAGATCGGGGCGCTGCTGGACCTGCCCGGCGGGACGCGCGAGCTGCGCCGGGTGAAAAAGGACCGCGATTCGCTGTCCGATGCAGATGGCCGCCCGGTCCCGGACACGCTGCTGCACGGCGCCATGGGCGGCATCGACCGCGCCTCCTGCGCCGACATGTTCGCGCTGGACGCAATGACGATGGAGCGCGGCGGCGATTCGATCCTGTCCAGCCAGGGCGATTTGGGGCAGCTGCTGTTTTCCGCCAGCGCCGGGCTGGCCGAGCTGGGCCAGCAGCTGGACCGGCTGCGCGAGGACGCGGACGGTTTCCACCGCAAGGGCGGGCGCAAGACCACGCTGCGCGAACATCTGGCCGCGCTGGATGCGCTGACGGCCGAGCGGCGGGGGCTGGACGTGCTTGCCTCGGACTATCGGGCGCGGCGCGATGCGCTGGGGCTTGCGCGCGCCGCCCATGACGAGGCCGCGGGTGCACGCTCGCGCGCCGTTGCCGCCCGCGATGCGGCCAAGGCGGCGCTGGATGCGCTGCCGTGGCTGGCGGAATGGGCCGATGTCGCCGCCGAGCTTGCGCCGCTGGAGTTGCTGCCCGACATGGCGCCCGGCTGGGACACGGCGGTCCCGCGGCTGATCGAGGAACAGCTGCGCCTGCGCACCGAAACCGCGCTCAACACGCAGGCGCTGACCCGAATCGCCGATGAACTGGCCGCGCTGACCCCCGACCCCCAGGCGCTGGCGCTGGCCGACGACCCCGCGTTCGACGAGGATCTGCGCGTCCGTTTTCTTGCCGCCCGCGATGACCTGCCCCGACGGCTGGCCGAGCTTACGCGGGCCGAGGCCACTGCCGCCACGCTGGGCGAACGCATCGCCAAGGGCACCGTCCCCACCGCGCTGCGGGTCGATCCGGCAGCGCTGGACCATCTGGCGGAACTTGCCACCGCGCATGAGGGGCTGGCCGCGCATCTTGCCTCGGCGCGGGCCGAGGCCGAGGCGCGGGCCGACGAACTCGCCGCCGCCGGTGGTCCGCTAAAGGACGAGGGCGCCGAGGATCGCGCCATCGCCGATCTGCGCGCCGCCATGGCACCGCTGCACCGCGCCGATCTGGCGTTGCGCCGCGATCAGGCCGCCGCCGCGCTGGCCGAGGCGGTGGCCCGCCGCGATGCCGCCCTGGCGCGGCTGGCGCCGTGGCGGGGCGATGCGGATGGGTTGCGGACGCTGGCCGTGCCCTCGGCCCAGCGGTTGGCGGGTTGGCAGGCGCGGCTGGATGCGGCGACAGCGGCCCGCGACACCGCCGCCCGCGTCAAAGCCGAGCGCGCGGATGACCTGCGCCGACGCCGCGCCGAACGCGATGCGCTGGCCGACAGCATCGGCCCCGCCGACCCCGC
This sequence comes from Paracoccus alkenifer, assembly GCF_900108405.1. Classification (GTDB taxonomy): domain Bacteria; phylum Pseudomonadota; class Alphaproteobacteria; order Rhodobacterales; family Rhodobacteraceae; genus Paracoccus; species Paracoccus alkenifer. The sequence goes on along the minus strand of NZ_FNXG01000005.1, from coordinate 172,877 downwards.
CCGCGCCGAGGCGCTGCGTGCGGAACGGGATGCGGCCTGGGCTGCGCATCTGGCGGCGCTGGACCGCGATTCAGCCGATACGTTCCACGGGGCGATGCAGGCGCATGACCTTGCGCTGACCGCCCAGATCGACCGCGCCGCCGAGATCGGCCGGCTTTACGCCGCGCGCGCCGATGCGGGCGCGGCCGAGCGTCTGGCTAGGGCGGCAGACGAAGGATTGGCAGCGGCCGAATCCGCCCTGACCGATCTGCGCGCCGATCTGGCCGCGCAGGTGGGGGCGATCCTGCCCGGCTGCGACCCTCTGGACCCGCTGGCCGAACTGCCCGGCTGGCTGTCGCGCCGCGACCGCGCGCTGGATCTGGCGGATGAGGCCGACGCCGCCCGCCGCCAATCGGACCGCGCCAAGGCCGAGGCCGCACAGGCGCAGGATGCGCTGGCGGCGGCGCTGCGGGCCACCGGCCAGCCAGCCGCCGGCGACCTGCGCCAGCTGACGGCCGAGGCCGAGCGCCTGCTGGACCGCGCCGGGGCTGAAAGCGCGCGCCGGGCGGAACGCCTGCGCCTGACCCGCGAACTTGCCGCACGACAGCGGGCAAAGGCCGCGCGACAGCGGGCGCTGGACGATTGGGAACAGGCGCTGGCGCGGGCCTGCGCCGGCAGTTTCCTGGCCGACGCGCCCCCCGACGCCGGGCGGCTGCGGGCGCTGATCCCGCTGCTGCGCGAGCTTGGCGCGGCACTGGCGCGGGCCGAGGAACTGCGCCACCGCACCAGCGCCATGCAGGACGATCAGGCCGCCTTCGCCGCCGCCGTCGACCGGCTGGCCGGGGCGCTGGCGCTGCCGCCGGACGCCCCCCTTGCCCGCCACGCCGCCGCCGTCGCCCGTCTGGCCGAGGCCCGCCGCATTGATGCCGCCCAGCAGGCGCTTGGCGACGAGCTTGCCCGCGCCAAGGCCATCGGCGCGGGGTTGCAGCAGCGCCGCGCCCGGCTGGACGCCGAGGCGGCGGCGATCCTGCCGCAACTGGGGGCCTCGGATCTGGCCGGGGCACAGGCGGCGCTGGCGCGTATCGCCCGGCGCGACGAATTGCGCCGCCGGGCCGCATGGCTGTCTGCGCAGATCCGCACCGCGCTTGGCACCGCCAGCGTCGAGGAAGCCGCCGCGCGGCTGGACCCCGCCTCGGCCGACAGCCTGCGCGAGACGCTGGCCCGCGCCGAAAGCCACTGCGCCGAGGCCGAGGCGCGGCTGGAACCCGCCCGCCAGACGCTTTACCGCGCGCAGGCGGCGCTGGACGATGTGCCCGGCGACGACCGCGTGGCGCTGATCGAGGCCCGCCGCCGTGCCCTGCTGTTGCAGATCGAGGACGAATCGCGCCGCTGGCTGCGCGACCGCGCCGGCGTCATCGCCACCGACCACGCGCTGCGCAGCTATCGCGACCGCCACCGCAGCGGGATGCTGGCCCGCGCCTCGGACGTGTTCGCGGCGATCACCGGGGGGGCCTATTCCGGCCTGACCGCCCAGCCCGGCAACGGCTCTGAGCGGCTGATCGCGCTGACCGCCGAGGGCGGGTCCAAGGAACCCGCGATGATGTCCAAGGGCACGCGGTTCCAGCTGTATCTGGCGCTGCGCATCGCGGGTTTCCATGAATGGGCCACGGCGCACGGGCCGGTGCCGGTGATCGCCGACGACATCATGGAAACCTTTGACGACGCCCGCAGCGCGCGGGCGCTGGCGGCGCTGTCCGAGGTCTCGCGCCGCTGTCAGGTCATCTATCTGACCCACCACAGCCACATCTGCGATCTGGCGCGCGAACACTGCCCGGGCGCGCGGATCCTGTCGCTTTAACGCGCCGCCAGTGCCGCGCGCAGGTCATGGTCATGGGCGGCCAGCGTGTCGCGGGTAATGCCGCCGGGCTGCGCCAGCAGGCGGCGCGCGGCCATGTGGCGGCCGGCCTGATTGACCGTCTCGACCGCGATCAGCCGGTCCTCGCGAAACACCAGCACCGTGTCGGTGGCGCCGGTGGCGTCCTGCAAGGGGTGGGTCGCATCCCAGCCGGCCGAAAGCCCGGCGATCTGCAACTTCAATGGCCCCTGATCGGACCAGAACCACGGCAGCGCGTCATAAGGGGGCTGCTCGGCCCCCGCGATGGTGCGCGCGACATGGCGGGCGTGGTCGGCGGCGGCCTGCACCGATTCCAGCCGGACGTGCCGCCCGCCCAGCGGGAAATTCGCGCAATCGCCGATGGCAAAGACCCTCGGGTCACTGGTCCGCAGATGCCCGTCCACGGTGATGCCGTCGGCGACCGCAAGCCCTGCGTCCTGCGCCAGCTCGACATTCGGGCGCACGCCCACCGCGACCAGCACCAGATCGGCGGGGATGGTGTGGCCGTCGGCCAGCGCCACGCCGCTGGCGCTTTCGTCACCAAGGATCGCGGCGCCCAGCGCGCCCAGACGCACATCGACCCCCGCGCCGCGGTGGAAATCAAGAAACCGCGCCGAGGTCGGCGGCGTCACCGCGCGCGCCATCAGGCGGGGGGCGGCCTCGATCACCGTGACCTCGACACCCGCCGCGGCGGCGACGGCCGCGAACTCAAGCCCGATGAAGCCGCCGCCGATCACCACCGCCCGCCGTGCACCCGCCATGGCATCCCGCAGCGCCGCCGCATCCGCCAGCCCGCGCAGCAGATGCACCCCCGGCAGCTCGATCCCGGGCAGCGGCGGGCGGATGTTGCGCGCGCCGGTGGCCAGCACCAGCCGGTCAAAGCCCAGCGCCTCGCCCCCCGCCAGCACGACCCGGCCGGCGGCAAGGTCGATCCGGGCGGCGGTGGTTTCGGGGCGGTAATCCACACCCTCGGTTTCAAAGAACCCCTGCGGTTTCAGCGCCAGCCGGCTGGCGTCGCCATCGGCCATGTAGCCCTTGCTCAGCGGCGGGCGCTGGTAGGGCAGGCCCGGCTCGTCCCCGATCAGGGTGATGCGCCCCGCGAACCCGTCCTGCCGCAGGCTGGCCACGACCTGCAAGCCGCCCTGCCCCGCGCCGATGATGACCACATGTTCCGACATGACCCGCCCCTTGCCCGATTCCGGCCGAAACTGCGGCAAGCGGGCGGGCGGGCGCAAGCCCCGAAGGCTCAGATCGGCCAGCCGCCGCGCCGCATCGCCGCCAGCATCCGCGCCCCCGCATCCGGCGCCTGCGCGTCGATGGCGCGCTGCTTGAGAAACCACCACAGATAGGGCGCGTGGTCGGGCCGGGCAGTCGCGGCGGCGGCAAGCGCGGTCTGGGCGCCGAGGTCCGCCACGTTCAGGCAGGGGTGGTGAAAGTCGATCTGCGCGAACAGCACCACCGGCTTGTCCAGAATCAGCCCATCGAACGCCACCGCGCTGTTCTGCGCCACCACGAATGCGCAGTCGCGCAGCAGCGCCATGGTGTCGCCGCCGATGGTCAGGTTCGGGTGGCGGCGCTGCAACTGTGCCAGCGCCTGGTGGTCGGCGTGGTCATAATGCTCGGACGGGTGCAGCGTGGCCACGACCGGGCGGTCGCTGACGCGGCAGGCGGCATCCAGCATCTCGACAGGGCTGGCGGTCTGGAACGACCGGGCGCGGCGGATATGGCCCTGAAGGGGCACCAGCACATGGTCGCCGCGGGTGGGCGGCGGGCCGGGCAGCACCCGCTGGCGCAGGCGCTGGACAAAGGCGGCGGCGCGGGCCGGGTCCACGCTGCCCGGGTCGAACGCGGCAAGGGCGACGGCAAAGCGCCAGCGCTCGGCCACCGGCTCGATGCTCCAGAACGGATAGTGATAGGCGCGGCGCAGCGTCAGGCAGCGCGGGTGCAGCGGCCGCCGCATGTAAAGCAGCGCATAATCGCCCGGCGGCGGCTCGGGGTCGGGGGCGGCCGACGCAGGCTCGAACGCCACCCGCCAGCCCTGCGCGCGCACCGTATCCGCCAGCACCGCCATCGCCGGAAACCTGCCGGCGCGGGCCGAGGCCAGCATCTGCCCGTGCAGGTGGACGCGCAGGGTCGGGGTGGGTTCCATGGGCCCAGCCATAATCCGCGCGCCCGCGTTGCGAAAGCGGCCACGCGCCCATATCTGATGGCGCGACAACGGACGAGGACGAGATGAGCGACGAGCGTTTCCCCGGTTGGCACGGCACCACCATCCTTGCGGTGCGCCGCGGGGCCGAGGTGGTGGTGGCCGGCGACGGGCAGGTCAGTGTCGGCCAGACCGTGATGAAGGCGACCGCCCGCAAGGTCCGCCGCCTGTCGCCGGGCGGGCGCGACGTGGTGGTGGGGTTTGCCGGCTCGACCGCCGATGCCTTTACCCTGCTGGAGCGGCTTGAGAAAAAGCTGGAATCCGCGCCCGGGCAGTTGCAGCGCGCCTGTGTCGAACTGGCCAAGGACTGGCGCACCGACAAATACCTGCGCAACCTTGAGGCGATGCTGATCGTCACCGACGGCGCCCAGCTTTACGTCGTCACCGGCGCCGGCGACGTGCTGGAACCCGAACATGATGTGGCGGCCATCGGCTCGGGCGGGAACTACGCCCTGGCGGCGGCGCGGGCGCTGATGGACGGCGATCTGGACGCCGAGGCCATTGCCCGCCGCGCCATGGCGATCGCCGCCGAGATCTGCGTCTATACCAACGGCAACCTGACCGTGGAACGGATCGGCGCCTGATGACGGCGCCGCCGGACCGGGGCGCTGCCCCGGACCCCGGGATATTTTCATGATGAAGAACGAACGGAGCCTGCGGCCCATGACCGACCTGACCCCCCGCCAGATCACCGCCGAGCTTGACCGCTTCATCATCGGGCAGGCCGATGCCAAGCGCGCGGTCGCGGTGGCGATGCGCAACCGCTGGCGCCGCCAGCAGCTGTCCGACGAGCTGCGCGACGAGGTTTATCCCAAGAACATCCTGATGATCGGCCCCACCGGCGTCGGCAAGACCGAGATCAGCCGGCGGCTGGCGAAGCTGGCCCACGCCCCTTTCGTCAAGGTCGAGGCCACCAAGTTCACCGAGGTCGGCTATGTCGGCCGCGACGTGGAACAGATCATCCGCGACCTGGCCGACGCCGCCATGGTCGAGACCCGCCAGCGGATGCGCGAGCAGGTGACCGCGCGCGCCCGCGCCGCCGCCGAGGACCGGGTGATCGCCGCCTTGGCCGGCGAGGGTGCGCGCGAGCAGACGCGCGAGCTGTTTCGCGGCAAGCTCAAGCGCGGCGAGCTGGACGACACGGTGATCGAGCTGGAGCTGAACGACAGCTCATCCCCCTTGGGGATGGAGATTCCAGGCCAGCCCGGCATGGGGCAGATGATGGACCTGTCGGCGCTGATGAAGGCGTTCGGCGGCCGCCGGGTGCGGCGCAAGGTCACGGTGGCGCAATCCTATGACCTGCTGATCGCGGAAGAGGCCGACAAGCTGCTGGACGACGAACAGATCAAGGCCGCGGCGCTGGAATCGGTGCAGCAATCGGGCATCGTCTTTATCGACGAGATCGACAAGGTCTGCGCCCGCAGCGATTCGCGCGGCGGCGAGATCTCGCGCGAGGGCGTGCAGCGCGACCTGCTGCCGCTGATCGAGGGCACCACGGTTTCCACGAAATACGGCCCCGTGCGCACCGATCACATCCTGTTCATCGCCTCGGGGGCGTTCCACATCGCCAAGCCCAGCGACCTGCTGCCCGAATTGCAGGGCCGCCTGCCGATCCGGGTCGAGCTGCGGGCCCTGACCGAGGCAGACTTCATCCGCATCCTGACCGAAACCGACAACGCCCTGACCCTGCAATATGCCGAGCTGATGCGGACCGAGGGCGTCGAGGTCAGCTTTACCGAGGACGGCATCGCCGCCCTGGCCCGCATCGCCGCCGAGGTGAACGGCAGCGTGGAAAACATCGGCGCGCGCCGGCTTTACACGGTGATCGAGCGGGTGTTCGAGGATCTGTCCTTTACCGCCCCCGACCGCCGGGGCGAGCGGGTGGTGGTGGACGGCGCTTTCGTCGAATCGCAGCTGGGCGACCTCGCGCGCTCGGCCGATCTGTCGCGTTATGTGCTTTAGGGGGCGCGTCAGGGGGCGGGTGCGGGTCAGGGGTCAGGCGCATCGCCGTGCCTGACCCGGATCAGCCGGTCCACCGGAAAGCCGCGATCCCGCGCGATTCCGACCAGTTCGCGGTAAAGCCCCGGCTCGATCTCGGGGTCGCGGGCGAGGATCCACAGATAGCCGCGGTCCGGCCCTGAGACCAGCGCCCAGCGGTAATCCTGATCCAGCGCGAATACATGATAGCCGCCGGGAAACCCGGGGAAAAACGTGACCGCGAGGCTGGCGACCGAGGGATCGCCCCGGAACCGCGCCGTGGCGCGGGCCGACCGGCGCTGGCCCTTGCGCAGCCCGCTGTTGACCACCTGCACCGTGCCGTCCTGTTCAAGCCGGTATTCGGCGGTGACGTCGGTCATGCCGCGCTCGAACCGGTGGTCCAGCCGGGCGATTTCATACCAGCGGCCCATGTAGCGGTCGGCCTGAAACCCCTCGACCGGGGTGATGCCGCGGGGGACGCGGGTCATGACGGCCCGGGCGCAGGCGGACAGCGCGGCAACAGCGGCCAGAGCGGCCGCGAGATGGCGGATACGCATGGTGATCTCTCCTTGACGGCGGCCCAACGTGCGCGGCGCCGAAACGATCCCTGCGGGCGGCCTAGAACGGCGGCTTGGCGGTGAAACCGTGCATCACGTTGCTGTCGGGGTGGCGCAGGCGCAGCGATTCGGCGTGCAGCATCAGCCGCGGATGATCAGCGGCCGCGCCGGTCGCATACAGCGTATCGCCCAGGATCGGGTGGCCGAGGCTGGCCATATGCACCCGCAGCTGGTGGCTGCGCCCGGTCAGCGGGAACAGCCGCACGCGGGTTTCATCGTCGCCTGCGCGGATCACCCGCCAGTCGGTCTGCGCCGGGCGGCCCTGATCGTGATCCACCTTTTGCCGCGGGCGGTTCGGCCAGTCCACGATCAGCGGCAGGTCCACCCGCCCGGTCGCGGGCGCCAGCCGCCCCCGGACCCGCGCCACATAGGCTTTCTTGACCTGCCGCCGCTCGAACTGCTGGCCCAGGTGTTTCTGCGCGTGCGGTGTCAGCGCGAACACCATCACCCCCGAGGTATCCAGATCCAGCCGATGCACCAGCAGCACGGTCGGGAACGCCAGCCGCAGCCGGGCGATCAGGCAGTCGGCGCGATCTTCCCCGCGACCCGGCACCGACAGCAGCCCGGCGGGTTTTTCCACCACCAGGATCTGGTCGTCGTCGTGGATCAGGCGCGGCTGTTCGGCGGTCGGATGATAGACAAAGCTCATGGGGCGCAATTAGCGGGCCGGCGCCCGCACCGCCAGCCCCGGACGGCGCCGCGCTGGACTGTCGGCGGTGCAGCCGCTAGGAAACGGCGCAACCGAACCGCCATCCGAAGGCCCGCCATGACCGACCGCATCCCGCTGCGCCGCGCGCTGATTTCCGTGTCTGACAAGGAAGGGCTGGTCGATTTCGCCCGCGCTCTGGCCGCCCGCGGGGTCGAGCTGCTGTCCACCGGCGGCACCGCCAAGGCTTTGCGCGAGGCCGGGCTGACGGTGCGCGACGTGGCCGAGATCACCGGTTTCCCCGAGATGATGGACGGCCGTGTCAAGACGCTGCACCCGGCGGTGCACGGCGGGCTGCTGGCGCTGCGCGACAACCAAGACCACCGCGCCGCGATGGAGACCCACGGCATCGGCGCCATCGACCTGCTGGCGGTGAACCTGTATCCGTTCGAGACGACGGTGGCCAAGGGCGCCGCCTATGACGACTGCGTCGAAAACATCGACATCGGCGGCCCGGCGATGATCCGTGCCGCGGCCAAGAACCACGCCTATGTGACCACCATCGTCGACGTGCAGGACTATGCCGCGCTGCTGGCGGAACTGGACGCGGGCGACGGCGCGACCTCGCTGCCCTTCCGCCAGCGCATGGCGCAGGCGGCCTATGCCCGCACCGCCGCCTATGACGCCGCGGTCAGCAGCTGGATGGCCGGCGCCATCGGCGAGACCACGCCCCGCCGCCGCGCCTTTGCCGGAACCCTCGCGCAACCGCTGCGCTATGGCGAAAACCCGCATCAGTCGGCGGCCTTCTACACCGACGGATCAGGCCGCCCCGGCGTCGCCACCGCCCGGCAGTGGCAGGGCAAGGAGCTGTCCTACAACAACATCAACGACACCGACGCCGCGTTCGAGCTGGTGGCCGAGTTCGCCCCGGCCGACGGCCCCGCGGTCGCGATCATCAAGCACGCCAACCCCTGCGGCGTGGCCCGGGCGGACACGCTCGAATCGGCCTATCGCCGGGCTTTCGACTGCGACCGCACCTCGGCCTTTGGCGGGATCATCGCACTGAACCGGACGCTGGACGAAGCCACCGCCCGCGCCATCACCGAGATCTTCACCGAGGTGGTGATCGCCCCCGACGCCGACGACGCCGCCCGTGCCGTCTTTGCCGCCAAAAAGAACCTGCGCCTGCTGACCACGGGCGGTCTGCCCGATGCGCGGGCCGGCGGGCTGACCTTTCGGCAGGTGGCGGGCGGCTTTCTGGTGCAGGACCGCGACAACGGCCATGTGACCCGCGCCGACCTGCGCGTCGTGACCCGGCGCCAGCCGACCGAGGCGGAACTGGCCGACCTCATGTTCGCCTGGACCGTCGCCAAGCATGTGAAATCCAACGCCATTGTCTATGCCCGCGACCTTGCCACCGTCGGCATCGGCGCCGGCCAGATGAGCCGGGTCGATTCCACCCGCATCGGCCGCCGCAAATCCGAGGACATGGCCGAGGCGCTTGGCCTGAGCGCGCCCCTGACCGAGGGCGCGGCAGTGGCCTCGGACGCGTTCTTCCCCTTTGCCGACGGGATCGAGGCGCTGGCCGCCGCCGGTGCCCGCGCGGTGATCCAGCCCGGCGGCTCGATGCGCGACGACGAGGTGATCGCGGCGGCCGACCGGCTTGGCCTTGCCATGGTGTTTACCGGACAGCGCCACTTTCGCCACTGATGAGCCACAGCGAAGACACCCCTGCGGCGGACCAGACGCCCCAAGCCCCGGCCCCTGCCCCGGCCAAACCCGCGCCCCGCAAGCCCGCGGCGCCCAGGCGCCGCCGCACCCCGCCCGCGCCGCCGCCGAAACCGGGGCTGGGCTGGGCAGCATGGGTCGCGGTGGCCGTGCTGGCGCTGGACCAGCTGAGCAAATGGATCGTGGTGCAGCTGCTCAACCTTGGGCAGGTGCAGGCGATCGACGTGTTCGACCCGTGGCTGAACCTGCGCATGGCGTGGAACCAGGGGGTGAATTTCGGGCTGTTCAGTTCGGATGTAGAAGTGATGCGCATGGTGCTGATCGCCGTGGCGCTGGTGATCTGCGTCTGGGTGGCGGTGTGGCTGGTGCGGGTGCGGCCGGGGCGGCTGGCGCAGATCGCGGCGGGGCTGCTGATCGGCGGCGCGCTGGGGAACGTGATCGACCGCATGGTCTATGGGGCGGTCGCCGATTTCCTGAACATGTCGCTGCCCGACTGGCGCAACCCCTACAGCTTCAACGTGGCCGACATCGCGATCTTTGCCGGCGCGATCGGGCTGGTGGTGCAGCCGGGGCCGGGGCCGGACGCGAAACCGGGGAAACCCGCCGCAAAAACTGCTGGGAAAACCGCGGGAAAGCCGCGTTCCGGTCCCGGCACAAAGCCGAAAGGCGACAAGACCCGTGACGGCGCCCGCAAGACGCGCTAGAAGCGGGGCGACGCTCTGACTGGTGGTGCGATGCGGGCCGTTCTGTTGACTCTTTCCATGCTGACGCTGGCCGCCTGTGGCGGCGACGGCCGGCTGATGCATCTGGGCAAATCCGGCGACGGCCCCGAGGAATTCGCCATCGTCCCGACAAGGACGCTGGAAATGCCCCCCGATCTGGCCGAACTGCCCACACCCACCCCGGGCGGCGGCAACATCACCGACCCGAACCCCAAGGGCGATGCCATCGCGGCACTTGGCGGCAACCCCGGCCATCTGGCGGCGCAGGGAATCGGCGCGGCCGACGCGGCGCTGGTGGCCCATGCCGGGCGCGCCGGCATCCAGCCCGACATCCGCGCGGTCACCTCTGCCGAGGACGAGGCGTTCCGCGGCCGCAACCGCCGCCGCGTGATGGAGGCCGTCGCCGGCGCCAACGCCTATTACCGGGTCTACGACCGGCAGTCACTGGACAGCTGGGCCGAAAACGAACGCTGGCGCCGCAGCGGCGCCCAGACCCCCAGCGCGCCTCCGCCTGCCTCGACGCGCTGAACGTTCCAGTCTTTGGTGTAAAAATATCCTCCGGGGGGTGCGGGGGGCGGAAAGCCCCCCGTTCCGGCGGTGACTCGGGATGGATACGCCGCAACGGGGGCGCTGCCCCCGCACCCCCGGGATATTTGGGCACCAAAGACAGCCGCGCCCGCTCACCATGGCTTGACCGCGGGCGGCTTGCGCCCCGGGCGCCCAGCGGCCAACCTCTTGCCACCCCGCGAAAGATCGGAGCCCGTTGATGCGCCGCACCCTTGCCATTCTGCTTGCCGCCACCGCCACCCCCGCGCTGGCCGAGATGCCGCCGGGCGTATCCCATTTCACCCTCAACAACGGCATGCAGGCGGTGGTGATCGAGGATCACCGTGCCCCGGTGGTGGTGCAGATGGTCTGGTATCGGATCGGCTCGGCCGACGAGGAACCGGGCAAGTCGGGGCTGGCGCATTATCTTGAACACCTGATGTTCAAGGGCACCGACAAGCTGGCCCCGGGCGAGCTGTCGAAGACCGTCACCGCCAATGGCGGCATGGACAACGCCTTTACCAGCTATGACTATACCGCCTATTTCCAGCGCATCGCCTCGGACCGGCTCGACCTCGTGATGGGGATGGAGGCCGACCGCATGGCGAATCTGCGCATCGGCGAGGATGACTGGCAGGCCGAACGGCAGGTGGTGCTGGAGGAACGCGCCCAGCGCACCGACAGCGACCCCCGCGCGCTGTTTGCCGAGGAACGCCTGGCCGTGCAGTTCTACAACCACCCCTACGGCCACCCGGTGATCGGCTGGCGGCAGGAAATGATGGACCTCACGCGCGAGGATGCGCTGGACTGGTATGACCGCCACTATGCCCCGAATGCCGCGGTGCTGGTGGTCGCGGGCGACGTGACCGCCGACGAGGTGCGGCAGCTGGCGCAGACCCATTACGGCCCCATCCCCCCGAAACAGGCCGCCGCCCGCGCCCCGCGCCCGCAGGAACCCGCCCAGCGCGCCGAGCGGCGGATGGAGATGAGCGACCCGCGCGTGCCGCAGCCGGTGCTGTCGCGCAGCGTGATCGTGCCGGAACGCAACCCCGGCGATCAGGCCACCGCCGCCGCGCTGAGCGTGCTGGCCGAGCTGCTGGCGGGTTCGGCCCAGACCTCATACCTCGGCCAGCGGCTGGTGCTGACCGGCAAGGCGCTGTGGGTCGGCGCCAGCTATGACGGGCTGAGCGTGGACCCGACCACCTTCAGCGTCTCGATGGCCTATCCGCCCGGCAGCGACGATGCGGCGGCGGAATCGGCGCTGATGCAGGCGCTGGCGGATTTCCGGCGCGACGGCCCGGACCCGGCGCAGTTGGAACGGGTCAAGACGCAGCTGCGCGCCGCCCGCATCTATCAGCGCGATTCGGCGCATGGGCGGGCCTATGACTATGGGCAAGGGCTGGCGATCGGACTGGGGATCGAGGACGTGAACGACTGGCCCGAGCTGCTGGCCGCCGTCACCGCCGAGGATGTGCGCGCCGCCGCCGATCTGGCCCTGGGCGAGCGCGCCGGGGTGACCAGCCTGCTGAAACCGGCCGAAACCGACGCGCCGCCCTTGCCCCAAGCGGCCGGGCTTGCCGACGACACCGCCCCCGACACCGAATCGGAGCAGCTGCAATGATCCGCCGCGCCTTTGCCGCCATCTCGCTGACGCTGCTGCTGGCGCTGCCCGCGCAGGCCATCGACATCCAGCAGGTCACCTCGCCGCGGGGCATCGACGCCTGGCTGGTCGAGGATCACTCGATCCCCTTTGTCGCCATCGAGATCGCCTTTCGCGGCGGCGCCTCGGTCGATGCGCCGGGCAAGCGGGGCGCCATCCACCTGATGACCGCGCTGCTGGAGGAGGGCGCGGGCGACCGCGACGCCGTGGCCTTTGCCGAAGCGATGGAGGCGCTGGCGGCCTCGGCCGCGTTCGACGTCTCGGACGATGCAGTGATGGTCGGTTTTCGCACCCTGACCGAAAACCGCGATGCCGCCGCCGATCTGCTGGCCGACGCGCTGGCCCGGCCGCGTTTCGACGCGGATGCGGTGGAACGCGTGCGCGCGCAGGCGCTGTCGGTGATCCGGTCGCAGGACAGCGACCCCGGCAGCATCGCCGCAATCGAGATGGCGCGGCGGATGTGGGGCGACCACCCCTATGGCTCGTCCCTGACCGGCACCGCTGAATCGGTATCGGCCCTGACACGCGAGGATCTGCTGGATGCCCACGCAAGCGTGATCGCCCGCGACCGGGTGATCGTCTCGGCCGCAGGCGACATCGACGCGCAATCGCTGGGGCTGCTGCTGGACCGTATCTTGGGCGCTCTGCCGGCGCAGGCCACGGCGCCGCTGCCGCGCCCCCCCGAATTGCAGCTGACCGGCGCCACCACGGTGATTGACTGGGACAGCCCGCAGACGGTGGTGCGCTTTGCCCAAGCCGGGCTGCCCATCGACGACCCGGATTATTTCGCGGCGGTGGTGTTGAACCATATTCTTGGCGGAGGCGGGTTTTCATCGCGGCTGATGGACGAGATCCGGGAAAAGCGCGGGCTGACCTATGGCGTCGGCTCGAGCCTGTCCAATCAGGTGCTGGCGGACAGCTGGGGCGGCGGCATGGCCACCGCCAACGACCGCACGCCCGAGGCCGTGGCGCTGCTGCGCCAGATCTGGGGCGAGATCCGCGACGGCGTGACGGAACAGGAACTGGCCGACGCCAAGACCTATCTGACCGGCGAATACCCGCTGCGTTTCGACGGCAACCGCCGGATCGCGGGGATTCTTGCCGGAATGCAGCTGATGGGGATGACCCCCGACTACATCAACACCCGCAACGACCGGGTGCGCGCAGTGACCGCCCAGGACGTGCAGCGGGTCGCGCAGCGAATGCTGGACCCCGAGGCGCTGGAATTCGTGCTGGTCGGGCGACCCGCGGCAATGGACTGAAACGGGAATGGACTGGAAATGCGGAACGCCGCCCGGGACAGGCGGCGTTCCTCAAGGACCCGGAAAGGCGCCTTGAAACTTAGCGGACCCTGACCACGCCGCTGCCGCCCACGGCGGCGCCGGCGACAGCCCCCACGGGGCCTGCAACCACGGCACCGGTCGCCGCGCCGGTGGTGGCGCGAGTGGCGGCGTTGGGACCGCAGGCGGCCAGTGCCAGGGTGGCAACAACAACTATCATGCTCGTGATCTTCATGGCCGGTTCCAGTTCTGTATCTGTTGCAGGGTCAACGCCCGCGCGCCGCCGGCTGTTCCACAATCCGCCGGTATTGAACAGAATCAATTTCGCGCCATGGACCTCGATGCTATATGTGGGGGCATGACGCATTCCTCGCCCAATATCCGGCCCCTGATCCGGCAGCTTGATGAATCCACCGCCAACCGCATCGCGGCGGGCGAGGTGGTCGAACGCCCCGCCTCGGCCGTCAAGGAACTGGTGGAAAACGCGCTGGACGCCGGGGCCACGCGCATCGACATCGCCATTGCGGGCGGCGGCAAGCGGCTGATCCGGGTCAGCGACGACGGCTGCGGCATGGCGCCCGACGATCTGCCGCTGGCGCTGGCCCGGCACGCCACGTCAAAGATCGACGGCTCGGACCTCTTGGACATCCGCAGCTTCGGTTTCCGGGGCGAGGCGCTGCCCAGCCTCGGCGCGGTGGCGCGGCTGTCGATCACCAGCCGCGCGGCGGGGGCGGATGCGGCGCGCATCACGGTCGAGGGCGGGCGCATCGGCCCCGTCCGCCCCGCCGCCGGCAACCGCGGCACCGTGGTCGAGCTGCGCGACCTGTTCTTTGCCACCCCCGCCCGGCTGCGGTTCCTGCGCGGCGACCGCGCCGAAACCCAGGCCATCGCCGAGGTGGTGCGCCGCCTGTCCATGGCCGAACCCTCGGTCGCATTCACCCTGACCGACGAGGACGCGGCCCGCATCCTGTTTCGCGCCGATACCGAACAGGGCGATCTGTTCGACGCGCTGTCTGCCCGTATTGGCCGGGTCATGGGGCGCGAGTTCATTGAAAACGCCATCCCCATCGACGCCGAACGCGACGGGCTGCGGCTGACCGGGCTGGCGGCGCTGCCCACCTATTCGCGCGGCGCAGCGGTGGCGCAGCATCTTTACGTCAACGGGCGCCCGGTGCGCGACAAGCTGCTGACCGGGGCGCTGCGGGCGGGGTATTTCGACGTGCTGCCCGCGGGGCGGCACCCGGCGGCGGTGCTGTTTGTAGATTGCGACCCGCAGGGGGTGGACGTGAACGTGCATCCCGCCAAGGCCGAGGTGCGGTTTCGCGAACCCGACGCGGCGCGGGGGTTGGTGGTGGCCAGCCTGCGCCACGCGCTGGCGGGGGCCGGGCACCGCGCCTCGACCACCGGCGGCGCGGCGACGCTGGCGGCGTTCCGGCCGGAACCCCGACCCTCGCCCGCCGCAACCCTTGCGGCCTATCAGGCGCAGGCACCGCTGACCCCCCTGCCCGACGCGGCGGCGGGGTTCGCCGAGGCACCCACCCCATGGCCGCAATCCGCACCGGTGTTTCCCGCCGCCGCAAGGGTCGAACCTGCCGCGCCGCCGACCGAGGCGCCGCTTGGCGCCGCCCGCGCGCAGCTGCATGAAAACTGGATCATCGCCCAGACCGCGGACGGCATCGTGATCGTGGACCAGCACGCCGCGCATGAACGGCTGGTCTATGAGCGGCTGAAAACTCAGGCCGCCGCCGCCCGCATCCCCAGCCAGGCGCTGCTGATTCCCGAAATCGTCGAGCTGGGCGATGGCGCCGAGCGGCTGCTTTCCATGGCGGCGGAGCTCGACCGGCTGGGGCTGGTGATCGAGGCGTTCGGCCCCGGCTGCGTGGTGGTGCGGGAAATCCCCGCCGCGCTGGGGCGGCTTGATGCCGCGGCGCTGCTGCGCGACATCGCGGACGATCTGGCCGATGCGGGGGCCTCGGACCGGTTGCAGGGGCGGCTGGACGCGGTGCTGTCCTCGATGGCCTGCCATGGCTCGGTCCGGTCGGGGCGCAGCCTGAATGCCGATGAAATGAATGCGCTTTTGCGCGAGATGGAGCGGACGCCGCGTTCCGGGCAGTGCAACCACGGCCGCCCGACCTGGGTGGAACTGAAGCTTGCGGATATCGAGCGGCTGTTCGGCCGCAAGGATTGACCGACACGCGACCCCGGGCGACAATGCGCCGAAAGAGAGGACAGCCATGTTCGAACTGAGCGCCGACAAGATCGCCTTCGTCGTCCTGAGAGCCCGGGAATATGATTTCGGGATGGACGGCAGCGGCAGCCGCAGCGCTTATGAGCTGCGCGATTTCATCGGCACCCTGACCGAGGATGAACAGGCCGAACTGACCGCCGTGATGTGGATCGGGCGCGGCACCTTTGACGCCTCGGATCTGGCCGAGGCGATCGAAACCGCCCGCAACGAAAAGACCACGCCGACCGAGGATTACCTGCTGGGCGAGCCGCAACTGGCCGACCATCTGGAATCGGGGATGGAGGCGCTTGGCCTGACCCCCGGCGCCGAGGGTGACGAGCTGCTGCGGATGTGATCACACCCGCAGCAGGCGCGATCATTCCCGGCTGACCCGCAGCAGGGCGCCGTTGTCCTCATCCGTCAGCAGCATCACCGCACCGTCCGCGGCCACCGCGATGTCGCGGACCCGGCCCTGTCCGGAAAGATGGCGCGCCTCGCCGGTCACGCGGTCGCCGTCAAGCCGCAGCCGGGTAAACGCCTGATCTGTTTGCAGATTCCCGATCAGGGCGTCGCCCTGCCATTCGGGGAACATCTCGCCATCATAGAACACCAACCCCGAGGGGGCGATCACGGGATCCCAGTAATAGACCGGCTGCTCCATCCCGTCCTGCGCGGTGATGCCGTCGTTGATCGGGCTGCCGTCATAATCCAGCCCATATGTGATCACAGGCCAGCCGTAATTCAGCCCCGGCTCGGGCCGGTTCAGCTCATCCCCGCCCTTGGGTCCGTGTTCGACCGTCCACAACCGCCCCTGCGCATCGCGGGCGGCGGCCTGCACATTGCGGAAACCCTTGGCCCAGACCTCGGGCAGGCCAAGCCCCGGGTTGCCCTCGGCCGGCGCGCCGGTCATCGCGTCGATCCGCAGCAGCTTGCCCAGATGGTTGTCGTCCTGCTGCGCGGTGTCGCGGATCGGAGTGTCCGACCGCTCGCCCAGCGTCACGAACAGATTGCCATCGCCTGCATGAACCAGCCGGCTGCCGAAATGCAGCCTGCCGTCATAAACCGGCACCTGCGCAAAGATCTGCTCGACGCCCTCCAGCGCCGAATTGTCGGCAGACAGCGTGGCGGTGGCGACGGCGGTGTGGTTGCCGCCCTCGGCCGGCGCGGCATAGCTGAACCACAGCCGCCGCGATTGCGCGAAATCTTCGGCCAGTAGCACATCCAGCAAGCCGCCCTGGCCGACCGCCGCCACCTCTGGCAGGCCCGAAATCGGATCGGACAGCTCGCCGCCCGGGGAAATCACCCGCATCTGTCCGGGCCGTTCGGTCACCAGCCAACTGCCATCGGGCAGTTGCTCCATCGCCCAAGGATGGTCCAGCCCGTCTGTGATCACATCCGCTTTCAGCGCGATGTCGTCGGTCAGGACCGGCGCGCGGGCCTGACCCTCGAACGCAGGGCTCTGGTCCGGCGCATTGGGCGGCGCG
This sequence comes from Paracoccus alkenifer, assembly GCF_900108405.1. Taxonomy (GTDB): domain Bacteria; phylum Pseudomonadota; class Alphaproteobacteria; order Rhodobacterales; family Rhodobacteraceae; genus Paracoccus; species Paracoccus alkenifer. Next base: position 155,911 of record NZ_FNXG01000005.1, on the reverse strand, counting down.
GCGTTGAAATCCTGCGCAGCCCCCAATGCCGGCAACAACGAGGCCGCAGCAGCAGCCACGGAACGCAACAGCTTCATGGCAATATCCCCCTGAAACAAATTCGTGCGAACAGAGGAAACCGCGGGCGCAGGGAATCGTTCCCGGCGCAAGGGGGCGTCAGCGCCCCAGATGGTCCAGCTTTTCCATGTGGTCGGCAAGCTGGCGGATCTGGTCCAGCCAGCCCGCGACCAGCGCCGGATCGTCGGGCGCGGGGTGAACGCCGGGGGGGAACCCGCCCGCCAGCACCGCATCCACCGCCAGCGCGACGGGGATCGAGACCAGCTGCGCCATCGCGCTGCCGTCCGCATTGCCGCGCGCATCCAGCGCCCATTCGCGGTCGAACACCGCCTGCCCGCCCCGGCGCGCGGTCAGGCGCACGAACAGCACCACCCGGTCGGGTTCACCCTCGGCATAGGCGTTTTCGGTCCAGAACTGCTCGGACATTTCGCGCAGCCGGGATTCGCCCGCGGGGCCGTCCAGCGTCTCGATTTCGGCAAAGACGCCGGCCCAGGCATCGGCCCAGCCTTGCAGGCGCAGGGTGCCGCGCACGAAATCACGGATTTTCCAGTCCGGGGCAAAGCCGTATTGGCCGATGAACTCGACCGAATCGCGGTTGGGATAGACCTCGAACCGCTCGGGTTCGGGCAGCGGCGCGTCGTAAGCTTCGATCGCGTGCCAGGGGCGGTCGACGATCCGCTCGGCCCCGTCCCGCAATGATCGCGAGGGCGAACGCAGCGCCCGCAGCACCCCCAGCGGAGACCATGAAAACTTGTAGCGGAACGGGTTGGGTCGGGCCGGAATCCCGCCGCAATAGCTGGTAAAGCTGACCTCATCCCCGGGTTGCGCGATCTGGCGGTAATCCGCCACCAGCTCGTGCGCCATCAGGTGGTCGATGCCGGGGTCCAGCCCGACCTCATTCACCAGCGCGACGCCCGCATCCATCGCGGCCTGTTCCAGCGCCGCCATCTCGGGCGAGATATAGGACGAGCTGACGAAATGCGCCCGCCGCTCGATGCACATGCGCGCCAGCGCCGGGTGGCGGTCGGCGGGCAGCATGGAAACCACCACGTCGCCGGGCCGGACCTCGGCCGCCAGCCGTTCGGGCGAGAATTCGCGGATGTCGTCGGTCAGCTCACCCACCGCGGATTCGGCCTTTTCGACGGTGCGGTTCCAGACGGTGACCGGGGCCTTGCCGCCCAGCAGCCGCCGCAGCCCGGGAATCGAGGACAGTCCGGTTCCGACCCAATGGATGGTCATGGCTGAAGCCCTTTCAGATGCGTGTCAAAGATCGCCGCGGCCCGCCCCCACGGGCCGGCGTCGATGGTGTCGAGCTCGCGCAGCACCGGCAACAGTTGCGAGGCATAATCGCGGCTGGATTCGCGCGGCAGCATCGAGGGCAGGTTATCGATGGCCATCACGTCCAGCGGCGGGTTGTCCGCCACCCGCAGCGCCGGAGCGGCCCAGTCGGTGGTGCGGTCATAGACCCGCACCGGGTTGAATTCGCTGGTCGGATCGCAAGCGATATCGCCGATCACCCGCAGCGCGCGACCCGGGTTGACCGCGGTTTCCGGCACGAAAACCGGGCAGCCGGGCTGCGCCAGGATGCAGTTGAGAAAGATCTCGTGCAGCAGGATTTCCGGGAAGGGGCCGCCATGCGCGGTCTCCTCCATATCCCATTTCGTGACCCGCATGCCCATTTCCCCGCAAAGATCGGCGGCGCCAGAGCCGACGCGGCCGCGCGCGCCGATGACGATGGCGCGGGGGCGGGGTTGGCCGGTGGCGTCCAGTTCGGCCCGCAGCTCGGCCGCCAGCGCATCCTTGTCGTGGTAGGTGCCGACCGGGCCGCAGATGCCGCCCCGCTGCTGCGCCGCCCAGGATTTCAGCGATACCGCCGCGCCGGCATAGCCCGCCCAGTAACCAAAGGCCGCCAGCCGCCGCCCGTGGTCGTCCAGCAGATATTCCAGGTCGTAAAGCCGCCCGCCGCCCGCGCGAAACCGCCGCAACAGCGTCTGCCCGGCGGGCTGGCCCTTGAAGGCATGGCCGAACATGATGTGGCGATGGGGCAGGGCCGAACTGTCATCGGGCAGTTCCTTGAGGCCAAGGATGATCGCATCTTGCGGCGCCTCGGGCCACGTTCCCTCGGCCACGATCGAGGCACCCGCGGCGCGATACTCCGCCGTCGGGATCACCCGGCGCGGGCTGTCCTCGACCGAGACGCGAAAGCCGCGGCGGATCAGGTCGCGCGCGCCATCGGGGGTGATGCCGACCCTGTCCTCATTGGGGCGGCTTTCCGCCCGAACCCACAGATACACCATGCGATTCCCCTTCGTCAGCACCACGTTACCTGCTGCGGGTAAATTGCAGGTTAATTTCCGCACGACAGTTACGGAAAGCTGATGCGGTCGTCCAGCCGCGGTCGTCTTGCACCCAGGAACGGCCCCTCGCCGGCGGCCTCGATCCGGGCGATGGCGTCAGAGATCGGTTCTGTGATCACAGCCATGGCAAAGGCGGTGGCATGAATCATTGTGGCCGAATCCAGCGCCAGCGCCACATGACCCGGCCAGAACAGCAGGTCGCCGCGCTGGATCATCGCGGCTTCGGGAAAGGCCGCGCATTGCAGGTCGCTGTCGCCCGGGCAGGCAACACCCGCGCCATGCAGCGCCGCCTGCACGAGGCCCGAGCAGTCGATGCCCCAGCGGCTGTTGCCACCCCAAAGATAGGGGGTACCCAGCAGCGACACCGCAATCTCTGCCGCGTCGCCGGGCTGGTCCGACAGATGTTGCAGCGGCACGAACCCGCCCCCTGCCAGCCGGGCAAAGCGCCCCTCGACCCCGGTCGCCGCCAGCCGCGACCCCAGCGACAGCGACAGGGTTTCCCGCTGCTTGAAGTCGGGGGCGGGGTAGACATGCGTCGCCGGCGCGCTGACCCGGCGTGTGATCACATCGCCTGCATCGCCCAGAGCCGCCAGAGGCACCCAGCCGCAATACCCGTCCGCAGCGGCCTGCACGAAACCCCAGCCGTCCCGCGCCTCGATCAGCAGCACATCCGCGCCGAACAGCAGTTGCCGGTCGCGGGGACCGTCGGGGGCGCGGCACAGGTCCACCAACGGCATCGCCACCCGCCGCTGCTCTCCGTCCGTGATCACATCCCGCGCCACCCCGGTGCCGCGCAGCGCCACGCGATCAGTCGCAGGGGTCAGGCGGCGATCCATCAAACCAACTCGGGCAGCGCATGCAGGATCGCGCGCATCCCCTGCCCCACGCCGCCCTTGGGCCGGCCCGGCGCGGCCGCAGGCTGCCAGCCGTAGATGTCGAAATGCACATAGCGTCCAGCGCCCTCGGCGAAACGGCGCAGGAACAGCGCGGCGGTGATGGCGCCCGCAAACCCGCCCGAGGGCGCGTTGTCCAGATCGGCGATGGCCGGCTCGATCATCGCCTCGTAGGGCTCCCAAAAGGGCAGGCGCCAGACCGGATCGGCGTGATCACAACCGGCGCGATACAGCGCATCCGCCGCCGCATCGTCATCGCAAAAGAACGGCGGCAGGTCGGGGCCAAGGGCCACCCGCGCCGCGCCGGTCAGCGTGGCCATCGACACCATCAGCGCGGGCGTTTCCTCGGCCGCCCAGGCCAGCGCATCGGCCAGGACCAGCCGGCCCTCGGCGTCGGTGTTGTTGACCTCGACCGTCAGGCCCTTGCGGCTGGTCAGCACGTCGCCGGGGCGGAAACTGTCGCCGGCGACGGCGTTTTCCACCGCCGGGATCAGCACCCGCAGCCCGCCGGCGCGTCCCAGCCGGGCCAGCGTCTCGGCCAGACCCAGCACATTGGCGGCGCCGCCCATGTCCTTTTTCATCAGCAGCATCGAGGACGAGGGCTTGATGTCCAGCCCGCCGGTGTCAAAGCAGACCCCCTTGCCGACCAGCGCCACCGCCGGGCCGCCGCCCGGAAAGCGCAGCTCGATCAGCCGCGGCGCGCGCCCCGGGCCAGCTGCACGGCCGACAGCGTGGATCATCGGAAATCCCTTTGCCAGCGCGGCGCCTGTGATCACATTTACCTCGGCCCCGTGGCGGGCGGCAAGATCGCGCGCGACTTCTTCCAGATCAGCCGGCCCCAGATCGGCGGCGGGGGTGTTGATCAGGTCGCGGGCCAGATATTCGCCTGCGGCCATCGCCAGCAGCTGCACCGCATCGACGCCATTGGGGCAGACCAGCCGCGCCTTGGGCGGCTCGGCCGGTTTGTAGCGGTTGAAACGATATTGGGCAAACAGCCAGCCCAGCGCGGCATGGGTCAGGTCATAGCCTGCAGGCGCGCCCTCAATCCGCCAGGCGCCTTCGGGCAGCGCCTCGGCGGCGCGGGCCATGGTGAACCGCTCACGCGCGGGCCGGTCGGCAGGGGTGGCGGGGCAGCCGATGCCGAACAGCGCGCCCGCCACGCCCCCCGGCCCGGGCAACAGGCACAGCTGCCCCGACTTACCCAAAAACCCGGCGGCCAGCGGAAACGCCGGGTCGATCCCCTCGGGCCAAAGCGGCCCAGCATCGCCCTGCGACACCAGCCACAGCGGGCGGCTGTCCGCCCCTGCGGGCGCGAATTCGGGTTCGGTCATCGGCGGCTTCCTTGGGCTGTTTCGGCCCTGTCTTGTGGGTATTTATGCCAGAAAGAAACCCCTGCGGCTTCTTTCTGGTCCAAATACCCATTGCCACCGCGCCGCCTTCACTTTGCGTGCAATTTCGGCTATGTCCCGCCGTCTTGATTTGAAAGGGATGCCGATGGGCTACAGGGTTGTCGTCGCGGGCGCCACGGGCAACGTGGGCCGTGAAATGCTGAATATTCTGGCCGAGCGCCAGTTTCCTGCCGATGAGGTGGTGGCTCTGGCGTCACGCCGGAGCCTTGGCACCGAGGTCAGCTATGGCGACAAGACCCTGAAAACCAAGGACATCGACGGGTTCGATTTCACCGGCTACGACATCGCGCTGTTCGCCATCGGCTCGGAGGCGACCCGGAAATACGCCCCCATCGCCGCCAGCCAGGGCTGCGTGGTGATCGATAACTCGTCGCTTTATCGCTACGACCCCGAGGTGCCGCTGATCGTCCCCGAGGTGAACCCGGACGCGATCGAGGGTTATCGCCAGAAAATGATCATCGCCAACCCCAACTGCTCGACCGCGCAGATGGTGGTGGCGCTGAAGCCGCTGCACGACCGGGCGCGGATCAAGCGGGTGGTGGTCAGCACCTATCAGTCGGTTTCCGGCGCCGGCAAGGACGGCATGGACGAATTGTGGAACCAGACCAAGGGGATGTATGTCCCCGGCCAAGAGGTCGAGCCGTCCAAGTTCCAGCGCCAGATCGCCTTCAACGCCATTCCCCAGATCGACGCCTTCATGGACAGCGGCGACACCAAGGAAGAATGGAAAATGGTGGTCGAGACCAAGAAGATCATCGACCCCTCGATCAAGGTGACGGCGACCTGCGTGCGGGTACCGGTATTCGTCGGCCATGCCGAATCGATCAACGTCGAGTTCGAGGATTTCCTGGACGAGGACGAGGCCCGCGACATCCTGCGCGAATCCCCCGGGGTGCTGGTCGTCGACAAGCGCGAGCCGGGCGGCTACGTCACCCCGATCGAGGCCGCGGGCGAGGATGCCACCTATGTCAGCCGCATCCGTCAGGATCCGTCGGTGGAAAACGGGCTGAACCTGTGGTGCGTCAGCGATAATTTGCGCAAGGGCGCGGCGCTGAATGCAATTCAGGTGGCCGAACTGCTGGGCAACCGCTGCCTGAAAAAGGGCTGATCCCGATCCGGCCGCAGTGACAAGCCCGCCGCCGCGTTCCCTCGCGGCGGCTTTTTCATGGGCGCTCAGGCGGTGGTGGTCTCGCCGCTGCGGCGGGTGGCGGCCAGCGGCCGGCCGCCGGTCAGGCGGCGCACCGCGACATAGAACCCCGGCACCATGAAGATGCCCAGGAAGGTGGCCGAGGTCATTCCGCCCATCACCCCGATGCCGATGGCGTTCTGTGCCGCCGCCCCCGCCCCGGTGGCCACCGCCAGCGGCGTCACCCCCAGGATGAAGGCCAGCGAGGTCATCAGGATCGGGCGCAGCCGCAGGCGGGCGGCCTCGACCGCGGCCTCGGTGGTCGAGCGGCCCCGGACCTCAAGATCGCGGGCGAATTCCACGATCAGGATGGCGTTCTTGGCGGCCAGCCCGATGGTGGTCAGGATGCCGACCTTGAAATACACATCGTTCGCCTGTCCGAACAGCAGCGCCGCCACCACCGCGCCCAGCACGCCCACCGGCACCGCCAGCATCACCGAAAACGGCACCGTCCAGCTTTCGTAAAGCGCGGCGAGGCACAGGAACACCACCAGCGCCGACAGCGCGTAAAGATAAGGCGCCTGATTGCCGGCCTGTTTTTCCTGATAGCTGATGCCGGTCCAGGCGATGCCGTAGCCGCCCGGCATCTGTGCGACCAGTTCCTCCATCGCCTCCATCGCCTGGCCCGAGGTGGTGCCGGGCGCCTCGCTGCCGGTGATCGAGATGGCGTCGGTGCCCTCGAACCGCGACAGCCGGGGGGCGATCGGTTCCCAGCGGGTGGACAGAAAGGCGCTGAAGGGCACCATCTCGCCCTTGTTGTTGCGGGCATACCACGATGTCAGATCCTCGGGCTGCATGCGGAACGGCGCCGCCGCCTGCACGATCACGGGGCGCAGCGTCGCGCCCATGGCGAAATCATTGACCTCGCGCCCGGCAAAGATGGTGGACAGCATCCCGTTCACCTCGGCCAGCGACAGGCCCAGCGATTCCGCCCGCTGCGCGTCGATGTCCAGCCGCAGCGCCGCGTCGTCCTGATCGCCCGAGCTGCGGATATTGGTCAGCCGGGGGTCGGCCTGGGCGGTTTCCTCAAGCTGGGTGGCGGCGGCGCGTAGCGCGCCCGTGCCCTGCGCCGACTGGTCGATCAGATACATCTGAAAGCCGGCGGTGTTGCCCAGACCCTGAATCGGCGGCGGTTGCACGATGTTGATGCGCCCCGCGCGGTGACTGCCGAAACGCTTGGTCGCGCGCTGGACGATGGCGGCGGCGGACTGGCCCGGGTCGGGGCGCTCGGCGAAATCCTTGAGCCGCACGAACAGCGTTGCCCGCCCCTGCCCGGTCCCCGAAAACCCGAAACCCAGGGCGCCAAAGGTCGAGGCGACGGCCGGTTCCTCGTTCAGCAGATAGTCCTCGATCTCCTGCACCACGGCCAGTGTCTGCTGGGTGGTCGAGCCTTCGGAGAGGTTGATCTGGGCCATCAGCACGCCCTGATCCTCGGTCGGCAGAAAGGTCGAGTTCATGCGCTGGAACAGCTGCCACACGCCCGCGGTCAACAGCACCAGCACAAGGATGACCAGAAACGGCCAGCGCACGCTGCGCGCGACCACCGCGGCATACCAGTCGGTGACGGCGTCAAAGCTGCGGTTGAACCAGCGCGCCGGGGCAAACCGCGCCTCGCCCGAATGGGGGCGCAGCAGCGAGGCAGTCTGCGAGGGCGTCAGGATCATCGCCGCCGCCAGCGACAGCATCATTGCGGTGATGATCGTCACCGAAAACTGCCGGTAAACCACCCCGGTCGAGCCGGCCATGAAGGCCATGGGCAGGAACACCGCCGACAGCACCACCGCGATGCCGATCAGCGCCCCGGTGATCTGGCGCATGCCGATCTCGGTCGCGCGCACCTGGTCCAGCCCTTCGTCGTGCATCAGGCGCTCGACGTTTTCGACCACGACGATGGCGTCGTCGACCAGCAGGCCGATGGCCAGCACCATGGCGAACATGGTCAGCGTGTTGATGGAATAGCCCAGCGCGAACAGCATCGCAAAGGTGCCCAGCAGCACCACCGGCACCACCACCACCGGGATGATGGTCGCGCGCCATTTCTGCAAGAAGATCAGGATGACCGCGATGACCAGCGCCACCGCCTCGAACAGGGTGTGATAGACCTTTTCGATGGATTTCTCGACAAAGGGCGAGGTGTCATAGGCGACGCGCAGGTCCACCCCCTCGGGCAGCGCGACCCGCAGCGATTCCAGCACCTCGCGCACCGCGGCGGCGGTATCCACGGCGTTGGCGCCGGTTTCCAGATTGACCCCGAACCCCGAGGCATTGGCCCCGTTGAAGCGGCTGTTGGCGCCGTAAGCCTGCTGGCCGATCTCGATGTCGGCCACGTCGTTCAGCCAGACCGAGGCGCCGTCCTCGCCGGTGCGCAGCAGGATCCGTTCAAAATCCTCGACCGAGGTCAGCTGGCTTTGCGCGGTCATGTTGGCGGTGAACTGCTGGCCCGGCACCACCGGCTGGCTGCCCAGCGCACCCACCGAAACGGTCGAGTTCTGTTCCGCCACCGCCCCGGTGATGTCGCCCGGCGTCAGCTGGTATTGCGCCAGCCGCAGCGGGTCCAGCCAGATCCGCATCGCATAGCCCGAGCCGAAGATGTCGATGCCGCCGACGCCGGGCACGCGCTTGACCGGGCCCTCGACCACTTCCTCAAGCAGGTTGCCCAGTTCGACCGTTGAATAGCGCCCGTCGGGCGACACCAGCGCCCCCACCATCAGGATGGACGAGGTCGAGCGCGTCACCGACACCCCGCGGGTCTGCACCGGGGTGGGCAGGCGCGATTCCACGCTGCGCACCCGCGACTGCACATCGTTCAGCGCGTCGGTCGGGTCCACGCTGTCGTCAAAGGTCAGCGTCAGCGACGAGCGCCCGTTGAACGACGAGGATTCGAAATAGAGCAGCCCCTCAAGCCCGGTCAGCGTGTCCTCGATCTGGGTGGTGACGGAATTCTGCACCGCCGCCGCAGTCGCGCCGGGATAGCTGGCGCTGATCCGCACGGTGGTCGGCGCGATGTCGGGATATTGCGACACCGGCAGGTTCATCAGCCCCCACAGCCCGGCCAGCATCGTCACGATCGCCAGCACCCAGGCGAACACCGGGCGGTGGATGAAGAACTGCGCCATCAGTTCGCCGCGGCGGTCGGGGCTGGGGCCGTGTCGGGCGGCTGTTCCACCTCGCGCACCACGCCCTGGGCGTCGATCAAGACGGGGATGGTGGTGATCGCCTGCCCGTGGTTGAGGTTGGTCAGCCCGTCAAGGATCAGCAGGTCGCCCTCGGCCACGCCCTCGGTCACGATCCAGTGGCCGTTGTGGGTGCCGACCTCGGTCAGCACCACCTGATCGGCCACGCCGTCGCGGGCGACGAATGCGGTCAGCTGGCCGGTGGCGGCGCGGCGGGTCGGGCCTTGGGGGACCAGCACGCCCTCGACCTGGCCGATGGTCATCTGCACGCGCACGAACTGGCCCGGCAGGATCAGCCGGTCGGGGTTGGGAAACTGCCAGCGGAACGGCACCGTCCCCGTGGTGGGCGAGACCTGCCGCCCCGAGGCCACGCCCAGCCCCTGCGCCGGATAGACCTGCCCGGTTTCCAGGATCACCTGCGCCTGCGGCCCGGTGGAGCGGATCAGCGTGCCCTGCACATGGCGTTCGCGGTTGCGCAGCACGGTGGCCCGCGATTCGGTCACATCGACATAGATCGGGTCCAGCTGGGTGACGGTGGTCAGCGGATCGGACTGGTTCGCCGTGACCAGATCGCCGACCGAGACGCGGGCGATATCGACCATCCCGTCGATGGGGCTGCGGATTTCGGTGCGGTTGACCGCCAGTTGGGCGAGTTCGCGTTCCGCCTCGGCCCGGGACAGGGCGGCGCGGGCATTGGCCAGCGCCACCTGCGCCGATTCCAGTTCCGCCCGGCTGACCCCGGTGCCCGACAGCCGGTCATAGCGGGCGACGGTGGCGCTGGCGCCCTCGACCGCGGCCTCGGCGCTGGTCACGGCGGCCTCGGCCGCGGACAGCGTGGCCGACAGCTGGTCGGCATCCAGCCGGAACAGCACGGTGCCCGCCTTGACCTGCCGGCCGGGCTGATAGGCGATGTCCACGATTTCGCCGCCGACCTGCGGGCGGATGGTGGTTTCCTGATAGGCGACGGCACGGCCGGGCAGGGTGACGCTGACCGGCACGGTATCGCGGGCAAGCGCCATCACCCCGACCTCGCGCGCAGGCTGGCTGCCCGGTCCCGGGGCCTGCGCCGTGGCGGCCGCCCCGCCCAGCGCCAGCACGGCAGCCAGCAACAGACAGGCGCCGCGGCGGATCGGCATGAGGTGGCAGGGGCGCGTCCGGTCGATCATGCGCGCCACATTGCAGAGCCGCGCGCCGCTCGGCAAGGCCACGATTTCGTCAACCCGCCCCGTCAACCCGTCCCGTCAAGCCAGCCGGCAAAGCCCAGCCCCGCGTCCAGCACCGCCACCGCGCCGGCGGGCGTGCCGGGCGCGATTTGCAACGGCGCCAGCCCCATCGCCGCACGCGGGACATCGGTCGCCATGGCGATGCAGTCGTCCAGCGCAACGCCCCCCAGATGGTGCAGCCGGGCCAGCGCCGTCACCATGTCCAGATGCGCCCCGGCCAGTGCGCCCTGGTCGTTGACCAGCCGGCCATTTTCCAGCCGGATACGCTGCCCATACAGGCTGAATTCATCCGGCCCGCCCACCGTCGGCATCGCGTCCGAGACCAGAAAGCAGCGCCCCTTATGCGGCCGGGCCGCGATCGCCAGCCGCAGCATCGGCCAATCCACATGCAGCCCGTCGGCGATCAGCCCCAGCCAGGCCTCCGACAGGATCGCCGCCGCCGCCAGCCCCGGCGCGCGGTGGTGCAGCGGCGGCATGGCGTTGAACAGATGCGTGGCCATGGTGACGCCCTGCGCGAACGCCGCCTCGGCCTGTTCCGCGCTGGCCGAGGAATGCCCGGCCGAAATCACCACCCCCAGCGCCCGCGCCCGCGCAAGCAGCGCAGGATCGGCCAGCTCCGGCGCCAACGTCAGCAGCACCGGCACCCCCGCCGCGCGCAGCCGTTCCAGCACCGCCAGCGTGCGCGCATCCAGCGGCCGGATATGGCGGGGATCGTGGGTGCCGCGGTGTCCGAGGGCGATATGGGGCCCCTCGATATGGATGCCCTCGATGCCCGGCTGGCCGCGCGCGGCGATCACCGCATCGGCGGCGGCCTCCAGCACCTCGGGGGCGTCTGTGATCACGGTGGGCAGGATCGCATGGGTGCCAAGCCGGCGATGCGCGGCGCGGATGGCGGCGATACCGGTGGCCGAGGGGTCCGCGTTGAACAGCACCCCGCCACCCCCGTTCACCTGCAGGTCGGTCGGCCCCGGCATCGCCAGATGCACGCGCAGGTCCGGCGTCGCCCCCGCCAGCGGCGCGATTGCTTCGATACGCCCCCCGCGCAGCCGCAGCCCCAGCCCGGGGCGCAGCGCGCCGTCCACCCACGCCAGCGCGGGCGCGATCAGCGCGTCCATGCCGCGCCCCCCCCGGCCTCGCGCAGCGCCAGCAGCGCCGCGCCGCGCACGCCGCTGGCGTCGCCGAACCGCGCCAGCCGCAGCGCGGGCGGCGGCACCCCCGCCATCAGCCGCGGGGCCAGCGCGCGTTCCAGCCGCGCCACCACGCCCGGCATCCGCGACAGCCCGCCGCCCAGCACCACCACCGGCGGGGCAAGGGTCATCTGCAGCACCTCCAGCGCCTCGGCGGCAAGATCGGCCCAGGTGTCCAGCACCCGCCGCGCCGCCGGGTCGTCGCGCACGGCCAGCGCCTGCGGGTCGCCCGCCTGCCCCAGCGTTTCCGCCAGCCGCGCCAGCCCCGGCCCGGCGACGTAGCTTTCGATGCAGCCCTGCCGCCCGCAACCGCAGGGCCACAGCCCCAGCCCGTGCCGCGCCAAGGCCCGCGCCGGCATCCCGCAATGGCCAAGCTCGACCGCGATGCCGCCGTGGCGCGGCGCCGGGCGGCCGTCGATGCACAGCCCCGCCGCCAGCCCCGTGCCCAGCACCAGCCCGACCGAGGCCCCCGCCGCAGCGCCCGCCCCGCCGTTCGCTTCCGAAAACGCCAGCGCCATGGCGTCGTTCATCACCGGCAGCGCCCGCCCGGCGATCTGGCGCAGGCGGCTGTCCATATGTTCGCCGCTGATCGGCAGGTTCGCGGCGCGGACGATCCCGCTGTCGGGCCCGTTGCCCGGTTCCACCACCCCCGACATGGCGATGCCGATGGGCAGGGCAAAGCCCCCCTGCGCGCGCAGCCACGCCACCTGCGCCGCCAGCGCCGCAAAGAACGCCGCCGCGTCAGCGCGCGGAGTCGCCACCCGCCGGCTGCCGCCCGGCTCCATCCCCGGCCCGAACAACCGCGCCTCGATCTTGGTGCCGCCGATGTCGAGCCCGCCGCAGATCATGGTCCCTCGCATGAGTGTCCGGGCTGTCCTAGCCTGTGGCGGGAGGGTTGGCTATGGCGAGCGCTTCCCCTATCAGATCAATCATCGTCCTTCGAAATCGACGGCTTGCATGACCCGATCCGACCGCCCCCTGTCGCGCAAGCTGGTCCGCCTGGCCTTTCAGGCGCTGGGTCCTTCCCGCGCACATCGGCAGGACATATGGCCGGGGCTGGACATCGACCGGCCCGCCTCACGGGTGACATGGCGGGGGCGGCCGCTTCTGCAACCCGTACCGTTTTCGGAGATCCTGCCGCAGGGTGCCGGGATGATCGCGGTCGTGGGCAGTGGCCCTTCGCTGCGCGGGCAGCGGATCGAGGCTCTGGGCGACGGCACCGCCATCCTGTGCAACGGAGCAGCGCTGCTGGCACAGCGCATCCGCCCGCTTGCGGTAGCTGTCGAGGACGAGCGTTTTGTCTTTCGCCACCATGAGATGCTGGCAGCCCTGCCACGCGACATTCCGCTGATGCTGTCACCCGCCGCCCTGCGGGCATGGGCAGAGCGAGGCACCGGACCGTTGCAGGACCGGACCGTCGCGCTGATCGAGAATCTTGCGCGACCGCTGGGTAGAAAGCGGCGGCGGCTGGACGATCCCGCGCTGGATCACCTTGTGCGGCGCGGCCACGGTTCGGCGATCACCACGGACCCGGACAAAGGGGTGGTGATCGTGGGAACGGTGGCGTTTTCGGCGCTGCAAATCGCGCTGTCCGCATTGCCGCAGCAGATAGTGCTGGCGGGAATCGACCTGAACAATCACGCAGAGCCGCGATTCTACGAAACCACCGACCGCGCCCCCAGCGGGCTGGGTGCAGGGCAGGATCGCATCCTTGCGGGGTTTGCGTTGGCGCTGGAGGTGGCGGTGGAGAAGCGCTTAAATATTTCCTGTGCGTCAGAAAGTTCAAGCTTACTTACCATAGGCTACTCATTGCAACTTCTGTCCAACCTCTCATCTTTCGGAGATTATTCTAGGTGAAGATTCCATTCCTAGACTACCTGCAGCAAAGGCCAACGACGGCTGCGTTTCCAACCGTGCAGAAACTATTGTCTATGGGCCAAAAGACACCGACCAACCCATTTACGGGGACCGTTATAGGATTCCACACTACTGACCAGACCTATACTCGGGAAGCTGAACGGCTACGCCGCTGCCTTGACCTACTTGCATTGCCACATGAAATTCGCCCGGTGGAAAGCCTTGGAGGCTGGGTTCGGAACGCGGCCCAGAAACCTACAATCATCCAAGAAATGCGTGCGCAATATTCCGGACCTTTACTTTATGTGGATGTAGACGCAGTTTTCCACCAGAATCCTTGGAATTACTTGGGCGAATATCAAAATGTCGATATTGCCTTCTATCGCACACCCGAAGGGGAGCTGTTAAGTGGAACGCTGCTATTAAATGACACTCCGGGCGCAGCAGAGATTGTGGAAAGGTGGGTTGCCGCATGTGCAAGCGCCCCAGAAGAATGGGATCAAGTAATTTTAGATAAGGTTCTGCAAAAAAATCCGGAAGAATTTCGTATTTCTACAATTCCTGCATCTTTCTGCTGGATATTTGACTGCAAAAACCAAAGCACCGTTGACATTGTTATAGAACACTTGCAAGCGAGCAGAGAGGGGCGAGAAAGAAAATTTGGCTTTATAGTTCCCAATCGGCTCCGGCGCAGGCGCAATCGCATAGAAGAAATTGAACGTATATTATTTTCAGAAGCAAGCCGCGCAGAATCAGCGCCCGACAGGTCGCGATAATTTCCGACGCCAATAGCCCTGCCAGTAATCTCGCTTAAAGTAACGTTTTGGATCCTTTTGTGCATTGGATACCATGCGCCGCTCTAGTTCCAGATGGGACATCTCCAGATCTTCACATCGCTGCGACGCAAGCTTGGGCGTAACTAAAAAAGCGCGCAATTTATAGAGATCGCCAGGCCAATCAGCAACGCAGGAAACTGGTGTATTTAATTTTATGAGCTGTTCCGCCGAACGGGATGAGATAGAATATGCAGATGTACGCGATACTGTTTGAGCAACGCGATAAACGATCCAGCGCCCTTTTTCTTCTTTTTGCCACGGCAGAGCCCGAGCGCGACCAAAATCAAACAGAAGCAGAGTAGCAGTTCGATGGAAACCTTCCCTTAAATACGATGCGAATCCCTTCTGTAAAACCACATCATCCTCCAAAATCAAGGCGCCCGATTGGCCCTCATCTAAAATTAATCTATAAATTAACTGGTGAGAAAGAGCACATCCAAACTCCCCGTTAGTCATTGAACGACTCAATCGGACCCTGGCAGCGCGGCGGTCGATCATCGATTCATATTCAAGTGGAATACCTCGACGGCTATCGACACCAAATACTAACCGGTATGGAATGCCCATTTCCTTGAGCTGATCCAGCAACGGCTGGCGGCGTTCCTCGTCGCCCTCCAGCGTCAACACGAAAATCGGCCAATCTGTCTGCACCCTGCTAACCTCAAGCGGATAACGTAAAGGAGCCCCGGCACTGCCGGGGCTCCGATCAGTTCAATTCCCGCGACTCACTCGCCCTGCGACTCATCCCGCTTTTCCGGCGCGACTTCCTCGCCGGTTTCCTGGTCGACCATCTTCATGCCCAGGCGCACCTTGCCGCGGTCGTCAAAGCCCAGCAGCTTGACCTTGACCTCTTGCCCCTCTTTCAGCAGCTCGTTGGGGTGGGTCAGGCGGCGGGTGGCGATCTGGGACACGTGGACCAGACCGTCGCGCTTGCCGAAAAAGTTCACGAAGGCGCCGAAATCGACCAGCTTGACCACCTTGCCGGTGTAGACCTTGCCCTCTTCGGGTTCGGCCACGATCGAGTGGATCAGCTCATAGGCCTTCTTGATCGAATCGGCGTTGGCCGAGGCGATCTTGATGGTGCCGTCGTCGCTGATGTCCACCTTGGCGCCCGAAACCTCGACGATCTCGCGGATGACCTTGCCGCCGGACCCGATCACTTCGCGGATCTTGTCGGTGGGGATGGTCATCGTCTCGATCCGCGGGGCGTGGGCGGAAAACTCGTTCCGGCCCTCGGTCAGGGCCTTGCCCATCTCGGCCAGGATGTGCATCCGGCCGTCTTTCGCCTGCGCCAGCGCCTGTTCCATGATCGCCGGGGTGATGCCCTGGACCTTGATGTCCATCTGCAGGCTGGTGATGCCGTTTTCGGTCCCGGCGACCTTGAAGTCCATGTCGCCCAGGTGATCCTCATCGCCCAGGATGTCGGTCAGCACGGCCCAGTTGTCGGCGTCTTCCAGCACCAGGCCCATGGCGACGCCCGCGACCGGCGCCTTGAGAGGCACGCCCGCGTCCATCATCGACAGCGAACCGCCGCAGACCGAGGCCATCGACGACGAGCCGTTGGATTCGGTGATCTCGGACACCAGACGGATGGTATAGGGGAAATCGGTGGTGCTGGGCAGCACCGCCTGCAGCGCGCGCCACGCCAGCTTGCCGTGGCCGATCTCGCGCCGGCCGGGGCTGCCGACACGGCCGACCTCGCCCACGGAATAGGGCGGGAAGTTGTAGTGCAGCAGGAAGTTTTCGCGGAAATTGCCGTGCAGCGCGTCGATGATCTGTTCGTCGTCGCCGGTGCCCAGCGTGGTCACGACCAGCGCCTGGGTTTCACCGCGGGTGAACAGGGCCGAGCCATGGGTGCGCGGCAGCACGCCGACTTCGGACTGGATGGCGCGGACGGTGCGGTTGTCGCGGCCGTCGATCCGGGCGCCGCCGCGGATGATGTCGCCGCGCAGGATGCCCGATTCCAGCTTTTTCAGCGCCGAGCCGAGGTTGGCGTCGGCCAGCTCGTCCTCGGACAGCCCGGCCTTGATCTTGGCCTGGGCGGCCTCGATCGCGTCGCGGCGCTCGGCCTTGTCACGCAGCGCATAGGCGGCGCGCATGTCGGTTTCGCCCAGCGCCCGGACGCGTTCATACAGCGCCGAATAATCCGGCGAGCTGAAGGCAAAGGGCTCTTTCGCGGCAGATTCGGCCAGTTCGACGATCAGGTCGATGACGGGCTGCATCTGTTCGTGGCCGAATTTCACCGCGCCGAGCATTTCCTCTTCGGACAGCTCATAGGCTTCGGATTCGACCATCATCACTGCATCGCGGGTGCCGGCGACGACCAGATCCAGCCGCTGCTCGGGGTTGTTGCGCAGGCGGTCCATGTCGGCGACTTCGGGGTTCAGCACGTATTCGCCGTTGGCGAAACCGACGCGGGCACCGGCGATCGGCCCCATGAAGGGCACGCCCGAAATGGTCAGCGCGGCCGAAGCGGCGATCATCGCCACGATGTCGGGGTCGTTGACCAGATCATGCGACAGCACCGTGCACATCACCAGCACTTCGTGCTTGAAGCCGGGGGCGAACAGCGGGCGGATCGGACGGTCGATCAGGCGCGCGGTCAGGGTTTCCTTTTCGGTGGGCCGCGCCTCGCGCTTGAAGAACCCGCCGGGGATCTTGCCTGCCGCGTAGTATTTTTCCTGGTAATGCACGGTCAGCGGGAAAAAATCCTGCCCCGGCTTCGGCTCTTTCGCGAAAGTCACGTTGGCCATGACCGAGGTCTCGCCCAGCGTGGCGATGACCGAACCGTCGGCCTGACGGGCAACCTTGCCCGTTTCCAGCGTCAGGGTTTCCTGGCCCCACTGGATCGATTTCTTAACTTCGTCGAACATATGATTTCCTCTGGGCGCGCCGGCCCTCCGGCCGCCCGTGTCATGTGGCGGCCCCATTGCCGCCGCCCCCTATCCTTTGCACGCGGCCGGGGGCTGGCCGCACGTCACAGATTGGCGGGCCATAGCCGAAAATGCGGCGCAAGGAAAGGGATTTGACATTACCGCCGGCGGGCGGAATCAGGGCGGGCGGCAAACCGCCGGGATTGCCGCCCGCAGGCGCAGCCTGTCGCAGCCACGGGTCAGGCCACGGCCAGGGTTTTCCGCTCGGCCGTGTCTTCGGCGTGACGGGTCGCCTCGATCGCCTTGTCGGTGGGCCAAGGGCGGTCGGCCAGCTTGGCGATGCGGATGATCATGTCCATGCTGCTTTCATTGGCCGGCCACCGGATTGAAGTATCATCGACGAGACCCAGCAAGGCCGAGCGACGAGCCGCTTCGGGGGCGAGATCAAAGCGCGTAGCCTCGCCCAACGGCGCCAGCAATGCGGCAGCCGCGGGCGAAGAGTGCGGCGCGAGCCCCCGCGTGTAGTCCCCCGAGACGGCCACGACTGCCGCCGGTGCGGCGACACCCGGCGACTCGGCCAGGGAATTCAAGGTATTCTGGATCAACATGACGCAAACTCCGACTGATTGCAGTCTGAGCATTAGTGCCCCGCCCCAGGGAATCCAGATTCGAATTAACGGCATTTTAACATTCGCCACATCAACGAAAAACGCCCGCGGCATGTGCCGCGGGCGTTCCTGTCCATACGCGAAAGCCGCAAATTCAGCGGCGCAGACCCAGGCGCGCGATCAGGTCGAGATAGCGCTGCTCATCCTTGCGCTTGAGATAGTCCAGCAGCTTGCGGCGCTGCGCGACCATCATCAGAAGGCCACGGCGCGAGTGGTTGTCCTTCTTGTGGGTCTTGAAATGCTCGGTCAGCGTCGCGATGCGCGAGCTGAGAACCGCCACCTGCACCTCGGGCGAGCCGGTGTCGCCTTTCTTGGTGGCGTATTCGCCCATGACGCGGGCTTTTTCTTCGACGGTGATCGACATCGTGGTCTCCTGAACAAAAGGGTGATGGCACAGGCCGGGATGTCGTCCAGCGCAGGCCCGTGGAGTGGTCCGCCCGATTCGGTCGGGCCGGATCGGGCGCGTATAGGGCAGGTGGGGGCGAAAGGAAAGCCCGCTCAGGCATATGCGGCGGGCGGCTGGACCAGCGGCGTCGTGACCAGCGCCACGTGATCCAGCGTCAGCCCCGCCGCAGTCAGCACATGCGCCACCGCCGCACCGTTCAGCCGGATCAGGGCAGTCCCGTCCGGCTGCGATTCGATCGCCACCGCCGCGGCGTGCAGATCCTGTGGCGCCAGCAGCAGTTCGATCCGGTCCTCGGCCGCATCGAAATCGGCAATGATCGCCGGCGGCTGCCCGACGATCGCACCGGCCACCAGGTGGAACAGGTCGCTGCCCGGCCCCCCCTCAAGCCAGTCGTCCCCGGCGCCGATCAGCGTATCGTCGCCCTCGCCCCCATGCAGCCAGTCGCGGACCATGTCGTCATCGTCCGCGATCAGCAGGTCGTCGCCCTCGCCGCCTGTCAGGTCGTCGGCGCCGGGGCCGGCGCGCAGCGTGTCGTTGCCAGCACCGCCGTGCAGCCAGTCGTCGCCCTCGCCCCCGTCAAGATAGTCGTCGCCCTCGCCGCCAAAGATCGTGTCGTTGCCGGTGCCGCCATACAGCCAGTCGTCGCCGCCGTTGCCGTGGATCATGTCGTTGCCGGCACCGCCCAGCAGCGTATCGTTGCCGAACCCGTCGACTGACCAGTCGCCATGGATCACGTCGTCGCCGTCGCCGCCATCGACATAATCATGCCCGGCACCCGCGCGGATGTCGTCGTCGCCCGCGCCCCCGAATATCGTGTCGTCACCCGGAGTGCCGTCCAGCCAGACCCCGCCATCGCCGCCGACGATCAGCTGCCCGCCCTCGTCAGGGTCGGGAAGGTCCGTTTCCGGGCCGTCCTGTTGGGTATCGTCCAGATCGCCGTCCGACATCACGTCGAACGCCACCGCCAGCATCATCAGGCTGGCCAACCCCAGCAGCACCAACATGTCACAACCCCGGTCACACGCGGCACAAGGGCCGCCGAGCTTCTTTTACGCGCGAATCGCCGCGTATTCACCCGGAATGTTCGTTAAGGATTAATGGGTTAGGAGCGCGCACGCCGCAGCCACACATAACAGGCGCCGCCGCCGCCGTGCCGGACATGCGCCGGCACCACTTGCAGCACCGCCTGCGACAGCGGCGGCATCGCCAGCCAGTGCGGCACCTCGTGGCGCAGGGCGCCGGCGCGGAAGGGCAGCGGGCTCTGATCCCCGCCGCCGCGCTCGCCCTTGCCGGTGATCACAAGCACCAGCCGATGCCCCGCGGCCTGCGAGCGCAGGATGAACGCGGTCAGCTGGGTCTTGGCGACGGCCAGCGTCATTCCGTGCAGGTCCAGCCGCGCGTCCGGGCGCAGCTTGCCCCGGGTCAGCGAGCGATGGGCGCGCGCATCCATCCGCAGGGGCTGTTCGGCCAGATGCTCATGCGGCGATCGCACCCGCGCCACATGGACCGGCGCCGCCGCCGCGCCGCGGCCGACCCCGAAGCCGGGCGGGACAGGGCGCGGTGCGGGCGACGCCGGGGCCGCCGCTGCCGGGGGCTGTGGGGCGGGCGGCGGTGATTCGATCCGGCGGCGCTGGTTTTCCGCCATGGGGGTGACGCTGCGGGCGACATGCGCCCACAAGGCCCGGTCCTCGTCCGACAGCCCGCCCCGGTTGCGGCGGCGGGCCATGTCAGGCGGTGGCGACCAGCTGCCAGTTGGGGTCGTCCTGTCCCATCCGGCGCTCAAAGGTCCAGAGATCGCGCTGCTTGCGGGCGGCCTTGGGGTCGCCCTCGACCACCTCGCCCGCGGCGTCGCGATGCGCGGCGATCAATTCGCCCACGAAACGGACCGAGATCGACGCAAGCCCCGTCGCCGGATCAAGGCTGGCAGCCTGCACGGCGATTTCGCGGGTGCCCAGATACTGCATCTCGGTGGTGATGCCACGGGCGCTGCGGTCGGCGATCACGGCGTCGAACGCCTCGGCCACCGGAGGGGCCAGAAAGGGCCGGATCTCGTCGATCTCGCCGCGCTCGAACCCGGTCAGGATCATCTCATACGCCTGTTTCGCGCCCGTCAGGAACGGGCCGACGGCGAAATCAGGCTCGATCCGCTGCATGGCGGTCAGGGCCTCGGCCTCGGGGGTGCCGGGCTGCACATGGTCAAGGATGTCGCTTTCGGGTTCCGTCGGCACGGCCCGCAGCGCCGGCCGCGGGCCGGGCGCCTGCTGGCGCGGCGGCTCGAACCCCTCGCGCGTGCCCAATACATTGCGCAGTCGCAGGATCAGGAATACCGCGATGGCGGCCAGCACCAGAATCTGAAGCAACGTATTCGACATGGTGCGGGCCTCGGGCGATTGGTCTGGCGTAATGGCGTTGCCTGACTATGTAAGTTGCACCAGGCCGCGAGTCCAGTTGCGGCCCAGCTGCGGGGTTCAACGATGTGGTTACTGATATTGCTGCTGCTCTGGCCGATCGCCGAGATCGCGCTGTTCATCGAAATCGGTTCCGAAATCGGCGTTGCCGCTACCATCCTGTGGGTGATCCTGTCGGCGATGATCGGGATCTGGGCGATGCGGTTGCAGGGCATGGCGGCGATGGTCGATCTGCAACGCGCGGTCGAGGATGTCCGCGACCCCTCGCGTCCGATGGCGCATGGGGCGCTGGCGATGCTGGGGGGCGGGCTGCTGGTGCTGCCGGGGTTTCTGACCGACGCGCTGGGAATTCTGCTGCTGATCGCGCCGGTCCGCACGGCGCTGCTGTCGCTGCTGGGGCGGCGGGTGCTTGCGGCGGGCAGGGCCAGCGCCGGCTGGCCGCCCCGGCAGCCGCATCGCCCGCCGGTGATCGACGCGGAATTCGTGGTGGTCGAGGATCCTGACGACGGCTTTCCCCGGTCCGATGGCGCGGATTACGACAACCCCGACGCCGGACCCGCGCCGCTGCGCGGGCAGGGTGAAGGGCAGGCTGGCGGACAGTCGGGCGGGCAGAGTGGCGGGTCGCGGCCCCGCTCGGGGTGGACGCGGCATTGAGCGCGCGGGGCCGGGATGGTAACACCCGCTGCGAAACGCTGATGCGAGGACCGACATGACCGACGAGACCACCAACGGCGCCCCCTCGGGCGCACCCCCCGCTGACGGCCGCGCAGACGGGCAGGCAGGCGCGGGGCAACCGCCCGCAGTGCGGATGAACATTCTCGCGCAATATATCCGCGACCTGTCCTTTGAAAACATCGTCGCGCAAAAGGGCCTTGGCGGCGAAGTCGCGCCGGAAATGCAGGTGCAGGTCAGCCTGGACGCCCGCAAGCGCAGCGCCGAAAACCAGTTCGAGGTGATCTGCAAATACCGGGTCAATTCGGTGAACTCGACCGACAAGTCCACGATGTTCCTGTGCGAACTGGATTACGCCGGCGTGTTCCAGATCGAGGGCGTCCCCGAGGACCAGCTGCACCCGTTCCTGATGATTGAATGTCCGCGGATGCTGTTCCCCTTTGTGCGCCGGGTGTTGTCGGACATCGTGCGCGACGGCGGCTTTCCGCCCTTCAACATGGATCCGATCGACTTTGTGGCGCTGTATCGCCAGGAACTCGCGCGCCGCGCCCAGCAGGCGCAGACCGAGCGTCCCGAAGGCCAGCCCCTGTCCTGAGCGATGGCGCGGACAGTGCCCCGCACAATGCATCTTGGGCCGCCCCGCCGGGCGGCCTTTTTCCACCCGCTCGGCGCGGCGCCGGTGGCGGTGCGCAGCGGCGGGGGCGCGTGATGGCGAAATCGCGGGCATGGCAGCGGATGCTGTCGGGGCGCCGGCTGGACCTGCTGGACCCGACGCCGATGGACATCGAGATCGAGGACAGCGCCCACGGGCTGGCCTTTGTCGCGCGCTGGAACGGGCAGACCCGCGGCGACTGGGCCTATACGGTCGCCGAACATTCGCTGCTGGTCGAGGAAATCCACACCCGGCTTGACCCCGGCACGCTGCCGCAGTGGCAGTTGGCGGCGCTGCTGCATGATGCGCCGGAATATGTGATCGGGGACATGATTTCGCCGGTCAAGGCGGCGCTAGGGCGCGAATATCAGGACATGGACGCGCGCATCGCCGCGGCGGTCCACCGCCGCTTTGGCCTGCCGGCGGTCATTCCGGCGCCGGTCCGCGCACAGATCAAGCGCGCCGACCGGATTTCAGCCCGGATCGAGGCCGAGGGCATCGCCGGCTTTACCCCGGCCGAGGCCGAGCGCCTGTTCCCCCTGCCCCGCGGCGTGGGCATCCAGGGGCTGACCCTGCGGCTGCGCCCCCCGACCGAGACCCGCGCCGCATTCCTGCAACGCTTTGCCACGCTGATGAGACGGCTGGACGGTTAACCCGCCCGCCGTCCCCGCGCCTGCTCAGGCCAGCAGGTCCTCAAGGTTACGCCCGGCTTCCAGATGCTCGACCACCCAGCCCGGCCGACGGCCGCGACCCGACCAGGTCTGCGTCGCGTCCTGCGGGTTGATGTATTTCGGCGCACGCTCGGCCCCCGAGCCGCCGCGGCGGCCACGGCCGGCACCGGTCAGGTCGGAAAGATTGAAGCCAAGCTCGCGCGCGGCACGCTCGGCCGCGGCCAGGGCCTCTTTCCGGCGGCGCGCGTCGAACGAAGCGATAGCGCGATCAACGCGGGTTTTCAGGGCGCGGAGATCATCCAGCGACATGTTGTCGACATCAATTTCCACGGATCATTCCTTTCGCGGGAAATTATCAATAACCAGCGAATGACAAATTCCGATCCGTCCCGCAAGAGTTGATTTCAACGCGGGCCGCGTTTGGCCAATATCCGCTGCAATGTCCGGCGATGCATATGCAGACGCCGCGCTGTTTCGCTGACATTGCGGTCGCATTGCTCATACACCCGCTGGATATGTTCCCAGCGCACCCGATCCGCCGACATCGGGTTTTCCGGTGGCGGAGGGAAACGCGATACCTGCGCCAGCAGCGCATTCGTCACCTCGTCGGCATCGGCGGGCTTGGGCAGGTAATCGGCCGCCCCCGCCTTGACTGCCGCAACCGCGGTGGCAATTGCGCCATATCCGGTCAGCACGACAATGCGGCAATCCTCGCGGCGCGCGCGCAATGCGTCGACGACATCCAGGCCGCTGCCATCCTCAAGCCGCAGGTCGACCACCGCATAGGCGGGGGCGCCCTGTGCCACGCTTTCGCGGGCGGCGGCAACGCTGGTGGCAATGCGGGTGGCAAAGCCGCGACGTTCCATCGCGCGTGCCAGCCGGTTCACGAAAACTTCGTCGTCGTCGACAAGCAGCAGGGTGGGATCGTCACCGATGGGCAGGGGTTCATTGCCTGCGGCCCCCGAAAGCGTGGAATTGTCTGCGGTCATGCCATTCTCGCTTGTGGTCTTTCCATTATCGCGCAAAACGCGCCTGCGTCAATTTGCCCCTCAGCGGGCGGCCTCGATGAAACAGGCAATCTGATCGGCCATCTGTTCGGGGCTGGCATCGCGGGTAAAGAATTCGACCGTGCCGTGCCCCGGCAACACCAGGAAACTGTTGGTTGTATGATCGACCAGATAGTTTTCCTTGTCCTCGGAATCGTTGATCCGGAAATAGCCGCGCCATGCCTTGCTGACGGCGGTCACCTCTTCCAGGCTGCCGGTCAGCCCCAGCATTTCAGGGTGGATGGCATCGGTAAAGAACTGCAATTGTTCCGGAGTATCACGCGCCGGATCGACCGAGACGAACACCGGCTTGACCGACATTCCCCGTTCTTCCAGCAGATCGACCGCCGCGGCATTGCGGGCGGAATCCAGCGGGCAGACATCGGGGCAATAGGTATAGCCCATATAGAGGATCGAGGGCCGGTCGAAGACCTGCTGGTCCGTCACCCGCTGCCCGTTTTCATCGGTCAGGGTGAAACTGCCGCCCAGAGATTCGGTTCCTCCCGCAACGGTGGACCTGCGGCATTCGGCGAATTGATCCCCGCCCGCCGGCCGCAACCACAGCCATCCCGTCAGCAGCACCAGCAATGTGGCCAGCACCCCAAGCAGCATCATTCTGCGTTCGGTCATTTCTCGTTCCTCAGCATTGCCGTAACCCGGTGAGGCCGGTTATCAATTTTCCACAGATTAGGCGAGGCCGTAATGATGCCACCATCCCCCCCGGGGTCCGACGAAACCTTGACTGCCGACCCGGCGCAGCGGGCCTCGCGGCCGGTGGCGCTGCCCCGGATGGCGTGGCGCGGGCCGATCCGGCCGCGCACGCTGGTCGCCTCGCGCTGGATCGCGCTGGCCGGGCAGGCGTCGGTCGTGGCCGGGGCGTGGGCGCTGGGTGCGCGGTTCCCGCTGGCTGCGGTGCTGGGGGTGATGGGCGTCGCGGTGGCGCTGAACCTGCGGCTGGCATATCGGTATCGGCGCGCGGATACCGGGCGGGCGCTGGCGCAGCTGGCCTTTGACACGGTGCAGACCGGCACGGTACTGACCCTGACCGGCGGCATCATGAACCCGTTCGCGCTGTTCGTGCTGGCGCCGCTGACGATTGGTGCCAGCGTGTTGCCGCTGCGCCACATCCTGATGCTGGCGGGTTCGACCGCGGCGATGCTGGTGATGATGACCACCGTCGCGGTGCCGCTGAGCTTTCTGCCGCAGACGCCTCTGCGTCCGGAATTTGCCCTGTATATCGGCCGCGTGCTTGAGCTGTTCATCGGCGGAGCCTTTTTCGCGGCCTTCGTCTATCGGGTTTCGGCCGATCTGATGGCTACCTCGGCCGCGCTGGCCGCAACCCAGATGGGGCTGGAACGCGAACAGCGCCTGCAACATCTGGGCGGGGTCGTCGCGGCCGCCGCGCATGAAATGGGCACGCCGCTGGCCACCATCAAGCTGATCGCCGCCGAACTGGCCGAGGATCTGGGCGACCGCCCCGACGTCGCCGACGACCTGGCCGAGCTGCGCCGTTCCGCCGACCGCTGCCGCGACATCATGCGCAGCATGGGCAAGGCGGGCAAGGACGACCTGCTGCTGCATTCGGCGCCGCTGTCGGACCTGCTGGCCGAGGCCGCCGCCCCCCACCAGCAGCGCGGCGCGCATATCCGCATGAATCTGGGCGACACCGGCGCGCTGATCGTCCGGCGCGAGGCCGGCGTGATGCACGCGCTGCGCAATCTGGTGCAGAACGCCGTCGATTTCGCCGCCGACACCGTCGAGGTGCAGGCCAGCCACGGCGACGGCCGCATCCGCATCGCCATCCACGACGACGGCCCAGGCTATCCGCCGCATCTGCTGGCCCGGCTGGGCGAACCTTACCTGACCACCCGCAAGCCCGGCACCCAGGGCGATGCGTATGAGGGCATGGGTCTGGGCCTGTTCATCGCCCGCACGCTGCTGGAACGCAGCGGCGGCGCGGTGACGTTTTTCAACCACGACGGGGCCACCGCGCTGGTAACCTGGCCCGAAGCGGCGCTGCTGGCCGATGACCGCGTGGCGCTGGGGCCGAACCCGACAATCTCTGGTTGAACTGGAGACGGACGCCGATTAATCATTCTTTAAGGCGCAAGAAGTATCACCTTTTCGGGATGCAACGCGAAAAGGCCGGGGATGACGGACGGTTACACGGTAGCAGCGGCGATTTTGACGGGGGTGGTCTCGGTCCTGCTGGGGCTGGGGCTGGCGCATCGCTTTGGGCGTCGGGCGTCGCCCGGCCCGGCCGCGTCGCTGCTGCCGCCCTCGGAACAGATCGCGCTGCTGTTTCACGACCGGCGGCTGATCGACGCCACCGCCCCGGCGCGTTCGCTGCTGGATGCGCTGCCGGGGCAGGACGACTGGGCCAAGCTGTGGGGCTGGCTCGCGCAGCGCTTTGACCAGCCGCATCTGCTGCTGGACCTCGCCGCCGCCCAGGGCGCGGCCACCCTGCGCGCCGGCGACGGCCTGTCCGGCCTGCGGCTGGACATCGAGGATGCGGGACACGGAATCCTGCGGGTGCAGCTGGTCGACCGCGATCTGGAACAGGCCGGAATCATGGTAAACGCGCACGCTCTTGCCGCGATGGAACAAGAGCTGTCGGTGCTGCGCGAATCAGTCGATCAGGCGCCGGTGCTGATCTGGCGCGAGGATCGGGACGGCCATGTGACATGGGCCAACGCGGCATATCTGCAACAGGCCGAGGCTCGCCATCCCGATGAAACCAGCTGGCCCCTGCCCCGGCTGATCGAGCTGCCCACCGACGCACAGGGCAGCCCTCGGGCCGAGCTGCGGATCGGAGACCGGGTGCGCTGGTTCGACTGCCACCTGCAACCGGCGGGTCAGCAGCGCGCGGTGTTTGCGGTGCCCGCCGACGACGCGGTGCGGGCCGAACGCAGTCTGCGCGAATTCGTCCAGACGCTGACCAAGACTTTCGCCGACCTGCCGATCGGGCTGGCGATCTTTGACCGCGACCGGCGCTTGCAACTGTTCAACCCTGCGTTGATCGACCTGACGCGGCTGGACATCGGGTTTCTGGCGGCGCGGCCGACGCTGTTTGCCCTGCTGGACGGGCTGCGGGAATTGCGGATGGCGCCGGAACCGCGCGACTATAACGGCTGGCGCAACGCCATGGCCTCGCTTGAGGCCGGGGCGGCGTCGGGGCGGCATGTCGAGACATGGAACCTGCCCGGCGGCCAGACCTATCGCGTCACCGGCCGCCCGCACCCCGACGGCGCCATCGCCTTTCTGTTCGAGGATATTTCCAGCGAGATCGCGATGACCCGGCGGTTCCGGGCCGAACTGTCGCTGGGGGCCGAGATTCTGGACGGAATCGACGCGGCGGTGGCGATCTTCGACCGCGACGGGCGGGTGGTGGGCGCCAATCGCGCCTTTGAGCAGATCTGGGGGACCGAAACCGCGCAAAGCCTGCGCGGCTATGTCGAGCTGTGGCGGCGGACGGCCGCGGACAGCCCCGGTTTCCAGAATCTGCGGCGCGCGCTGGCGACCGACCGGGGCGATGCGCCCTTGCAGGGGGCGGTCGCGGGTCCGGATCAGGGGCTGCTGTCGTGGCGGGTCAAGCCGTTGTCCGGTGGCCGCCGCATGGTCAGCTTTGCCACCGCGGTGGCGGGGGGGATGCCGATTGCCGCGGGCGCCGAGCCGGGCATCTTGCGGACCGGGGCCGAAGCGCCAGGCTCTGCGCCCGACCCGGCGCCGGCCGAAAAGACCGCGGCGGCGGGCTGAGCCGGGGCTGGCTGGCCGACACCCGCACGGCGTCGAGGTCTGTTAGTGGCGGCATTGCGTGGGGGCCGCCGGTCCCGCGCCGGGTGATTCGGCGCGGTGAGGGGTCGGGCGACCCTGCAAAGTGCCAAACGGCGCCGGGCGCGGCTTTTCGATAACGCGGGCGGGTTGCGCAGGAATGCGGCCTGTGCGGTGGTTGCCGGTGCGGGCCTGTCGGCTGCTGCGGGGTTATCCCGTGGCTCGCGCGCCAAAGATCGCGCTGCCGACGCGGTGCGGGGTCGGGCGACCCTGCAAAATGCCAAGCGGCGCCGGGCGCGGCTTTTCGATAACGCGGGCGGGTTGTGCAGGAATGCGGCCTGTGCGGTGGTTGCCGGCGCGGGCCTGTCGGCTGCTGCGGGGTTATCCCGTGGTTCGCGCGCCAAAGATGGCGCTGCCGACGCGGATGTGGGTGGCGCCCTGGGCGATGGCGGTCTGGAAATCGGCGCTCATGCCCATGGACAGGGCGGGCAGGCCGTTGCGGGCGGCGATATCGCGCAGCAGGCGGAAATGCTGGGTCGGGTCGGCGTTGTCGGGGGGGATACACATGCAGCCGATCACCGGCAGGTCCAGCGCAAGGCACTCGGCGATGAAACCATCGGCCTGGGCGGGGGAAATGCCGGCTTTCTGCGGCTCATCGCCGGTATTGACCTGCACGAACATGCGGGGCGCGCGGCCGGTGTCCTGCACCATCCGGGCCAGCCGCTGCGCGAGCGAGGGGCGGTCGATACTGTGGATCGCGTCGAACAGTTCCACCGCGGCGCGGGCCTTGTTGGATTGCAGCGGACCGACCAGATGCAGTTCCACCCCGGCAAAGCGGTCGCGCAGGGGGGGCCATTTGCGCTGCGCCTCTTGCACATAGTTTTCGCCGAACACGCGCTGGCCCGCGTCCAGCGCGGCGGTCACGCGGTCGTCGGGCTGCTGTTTGCTGACGGCGATCAGCGTCACCTGTGCCGGGTCGCGGCCGGCAAGGGCGCAGGCGGCGGCGATCTGCTGGCGGATTTCACTTAGTCCCATGGCGTCCCCCGTTCGGCGAGGCGGAAAAGAAAAAGAGCGGGCGCATGGCCCGCTCTTTCAGGTCTTGCAACCGATCCGCGGATCAGAAGTTGAAGCGGACACCCATGTCGGCGGTGACCAGCTTGTCGTAGTCGCGCTGGACCGAGGCGCCCAGACGCGCACCGCCCAGATCGTAGTTCACGCCGATACCGAACGCGGTGTCGGTGACATTGGTGACGCCGGTGCTCGGGTCGTTGTTGGCGACGTAGGCTTCGATGTTGGTCAGGCCGTCGGCGAGGGTGTAGTCGCCATACAGCGCAACGGTTTTCCCGTAGGACTGATCATCAGCGTCAACGTAGTTCAGGCCGACACGGGCGTTGTCCATGACCGCATAACGCGCGCCCACGAAGAACAGGTCCTCGCCGTCATAGCCTTCGGCATTCTTGGTGTAGGCAGCCGACAGCTCCAAGCGGTCTTCCCAAGTGTATTCGGCCAGAAGGCCAATTTCCTTGTCAGTTCCGTCGATGGTCTGGTCATAGTTGACCACGGACGCGCGCAGGTTCAGATCGCCGAAGCTATAAGCAACAGCCACACCGACACGATCCGGTTCGCCGCCATAGCTTTTTGCAGCATAGGCGTAGTAATCGCCAACCATCGCGCTGAAGCCGACCGAACGGTCAAAGGCACCCAGTTCGGTGGCGTAGATCAGGCTGGACGAGTCCATCGCGGTATCAACGTTACCGATTTCGACGGTCAGGCCCTGGGCGCTAATCCACAGCTTGCCGGGGTTCGCATGGGTGTCTTCCTCGCCCTGATCCCACTGAAGGCGGAAGCGCGCACCGAATTCAACGCCGGCGTCGGTTTCGGTCGAGGCGTCGATATTCATGCGCAGGCGCGAAACAACCTGCGTTTCTTTGTCCGCGATCGGGTCTTCATAGTAGATGATACCGGTCCGGCCATAGCCCGAGATGGTCACGTCGGCAGCGGCGACGCCAGCGGACAGCACCAGGGCGGTCGTGGCGAGAAGAGCCTTTTTCATGATCAAGTTCCCTCTTGTCTCTCTGATGCCCAAACCGGCTTTACCGCCTTGGGTATGGGGCATTAATTCGCCCTTCCCCCGCCATGATGCAACGCTTGCGCCCCGAACCGCAGCTTTTCGGCATATGTGTGATGCAGCGAGGCCACAGTTTTTTGATGGAACCAATCCGGCGGCAGCGGTGCGGCCCCCGCTTTGGCCGAAAACCGGCTGCGACTGGCCGCTTGTGGGGGTGGGGGGATCCGCGCTAAAGCAGGGGCGCCACGACCTGAACGGCGGGCAGGGTCAAGGATGGGGGACCGCATGAACATCGCACGTGCCGCGACGCTGGCGACCGCTTTCGGGCTTTGCGCCGCGCTGGCCGCCTGTGGCGGCGACAAGCGGCCGACGACCAAGCGCGTCGATCCCGACATGCGCAACGAAAGCGGCACCATCTGGGATATTTTCGGCAGCCGCCGCAACGCCAACGACGCCGTGGCGGTGAACCGCTATCTGTGGAATGCCAGCCTTGAAGTGCTGAATTTCCTGCCGGTGCAGTCGGTGGACCCGTTCACCGGGGTGATCGTGACGGGGTATGGGACGCCTCCGGGTGGGGGGCGGGCGTATCGGGCCACGGTGCAGATAACCGACCCGGCGCTGGATGCGCGCTCGCTCAAGCTGTCGATGCAGGGGCCGGGGGGCGCGGCGGTGGCGCCCGACACGGTTCGCGCGGTCGAGGACGCGATCCTGACCCGCGCGCGGCAGCTGCGGGTGCGCGACGGGCGGCTGTAGGGCCGGCGCACGGGGACCAAGCTGGCGCTGGACGCGCCGGGGGCAGGCGGCTAAACCCGCAGGGCATTTTCCCTGCCCGGAGTTCGTCCCATGCCCTATGATCCCGCCTCTAGCGAAAAGCGCTGGCAAGACGCGTGGGAACAGGCGGGCAGTTTCCGCGCCGTCCGCGACGAGCGGCCCAAGTATTACGTGCTGGAAATGTTCCCCTATCCCTCGGGGCGCATCCACATGGGGCATGTTCGCAACTATACCATGGGCGACGTGGTGGCGCGGTATAAGCGGGCGCAGGGGTTTTCGGTGCTGCATCCGATGGGCTGGGATGCCTTTGGGATGCCGGCGGAAAACGCGGCGATGGAACAGGGCGGCCATCCGCGCGACTGGACCTATGGCAATATTGCCACAATGCGCGGGCAGTTGAAGCCTCTGGGGCTGTCGATCGACTGGAGCCGCGAGTTCGCCACCTGCGACGACGATTACGTCGCCCAGCAGCAGGCGCTGTTTCTGGACATGCTGGGCGCCGGGCTGATCTATCGCAAGGCCGCGGTGGTCAACTGGGATCCGGTGGACATGACGGTTCTGGCCAACGAGCAGGTGATCGACGGCAAGGGCTGGCGGTCGAACGCCGCGGTCGAGCGGCGCGAGCTGACGCAGTGGTTTTTCCGCATCTCGGATTACGCCGAGGAGCTGCTTGAGGCCATCGACGGGCTTGAGGGCTGGCCGGAAAAGGTCCGGCTGATGCAGGCGAACTGGATCGGGCGCTCGCGCGGGTTGCAGTTCCGCTTTGACACGGTGGAGCGCCCGGATTTCCCGCAGATCGAGGTTTACACGACCCGGCCGGACACGCTGATGGGGGCGTCGTTCGTGGCGATTTCCCCGGATCATCCGCTGGCAAAGGCTTTGGCGGCGGACAACCCCGCGCTGGCGGCTTTCGCCGAGGAATTCCACAAGGGCGGCACCACCGAAGAGGCGATCGAGACCGCCGAAAAGCGCGGGCTGGATACCGGGGTCCGGGTGCGCCATCCGTTGGACCCTTCGTGGGAACTGCCGGTGTGGGTCGCGAATTTCGTGCTGATGGATTACGGCACGGGTGCGCTGTTCGGCAGCCCCGCGCATGACCAGCGCGACCATGATTTCGCGGTGAAATACGGCTTGCCGATCCGCGCGACCTTTGGCCAGCCGGGGATGGATGCGGCGCAGGCCGACGCGCTGGTCGCGGCCGAGCCGTGGGTGCCCCCGAAAACCGAAGCCGTGACCTATGTCCGCGGCTTTGCCGGTGCGGCCGACCAGACCGGAGAGGCCGCGGTCGACGCCGCCATCGCCCATGCCGAGGCCGCAGGCTGGGGCGAGGGCGTGACGAAATTCCGCCTGCGCGACTGGGGCATCTCGCGCCAGCGCTATTGGGGCTGTCCGATCCCGGTGGTGCATTGCGAAACCTGCGGCGTGGTGCCGGAATCCAAGGACAAGCTGCCGGTGCTGCTGCCGCAGGATGTCAGCTTCGACCGGCCGGGCAATCCTCTGGACCGGCACCCGACATGGGCGCGGGCGACCTGCCCCAAATGCGGCGGACCCGCGCGGCGGGAAACCGACACCATGGACACCTTCGTCGATTCGTCGTGGTATTACGCGCGCTTCACCGCGCCCCACGCGACGACGCCGACCGTGGCCGAGGATGCGGCCTATTGGATGAACGTCGATCAGTATATCGGCGGCATCGAGCACGCGATCCTGCATCTGCTGTATTCGCGGTTCTTCGCGCGGGCGATGATCAAGACCGGGCATCTGCCGGAAACCGCGCGCGAGCCGTTCGATGCGTTGTTCACGCAGGGCATGGTCACGCATGAGATTTATCAGGTCGCAACCACTGTTCCTGACGACGATCCGAATGTGCAGGTTAGAGGAAGGAAGTTCCTCAGTTATGTGTTCCCTGAAGAGGTCGAACACCGAGGAGGGCAAGTCATTCACAAGCAGACGGGTGACACCGTTCGGGTAACACCGTCAGCGAAAATGTCAAAATCCAAGAAAAACGTCGTGGACCCGGCGGATATCGTCGCCAATTTCGGCGCCGACACCGCGCGCTGGTTCATGCTGTCGGACAGCCCGCCGGAACGGGACGTGGAATGGACCGCCTCGGGGGCCGAGGCGGCGGCCAAGTTCCTCGCCCGCGTCCACCGACTGGCCGAGGATTCGGGGGCCGAGGACCGCGACGACCCCCAGCTGACCCGCGCCGCCCACCGCGCCATCGACGAGGTGACGCGGGCCATCGACGGATTCGCCTTCAACAAGGCAGTGGCCAAGGTCTATGAGCTGGCCAACACCGTGGCGAAATCCCCGGCTTCGGGCGAGCCTCGGCGCGCGGTGCTGCGGCTGATGGCGCAGCTGATGGGGCCGATGGTGCCGCATCTGGCCGAGGATGTCTGGGCACGGGCCGGGGGCGAGGGGCTGCTGGTCGATGCGCACTGGCCCAAGGCCGACCCGGCGGCGCTGGTCGCCGACAGCGTGATCCTGCCGGTCCAGATCAACGGCAAGCGGCGCGGGGAAATCACCCTGCCCGCCGGCATGGACAAGGAGGCGGTCGAGGCCGCGGTGCTGGCCGATGAAACCGTGCAGCGCCATCTGGCCGGGCAGGCGGTGAAAAAGCTGATCGTGGTGCCGGGGCGGATCGTCAATGTGGTCGTCTGAGCCTCGGCGCCGGTTTCTGGCGCGGCTGGGCGGGCTGGCAGCACTGGGCGCCGCGTCCGCCTGCGGGTTCCAGCCGGTTTACGGGCCGGGCGGCGCGGGGACGAAACTGCATGGCCGCATCCGCATCGCCGAACCGAAGACCCGCGACGACTATGCCTTTCTGCGCCGCCTGACCGAACGGCTGGGGCCGGACCAGTCCCCCGGTTACGATCTGGCCTATACGCTGCGCATTGCCTCGGTCGGGCAGGGTATCACCCCGGACGAGGTGACTACCCGCTATTCGCTGAACGGCACTGCCGCCTTTACCCTGACCGACAGCGCCTCGGGCGCGGTGGTGGCGCAGGGCGAGGTCAGCAATTTTTCCAGCCACTCGGCCGTGGGCAGCGTCATCGCGACCAATGCCGCCGAACAGGACGCCCGCGACCGGCTGGCGGTGATGCTGGCCGATCAGGTGGTGACGCGGCTGCTGGCCATGGTGCCCTAGGGCCATGCTGCTCAAGGGCGCCGAGATCGCGCGCTATCTGGCGCGCCCCGATCCGACAAGGCCCGCGCTGCTGATCTATGGGCAGGATCCGATGCGGGTGGCCTTGAAGCGGGCGGAATCGGTGGCCGCGCTGACCGGGCCGGGCGCGGACGAGGAAATGCGCCTGACCCGACTGTCGGGCGCCGATCTGCGCAAGGACGGTGCCTCGCTGCTGGACGAGGTCAAGGCGGTCGGGTTTTTCCCCGGCCCGCGCGTGGTGCTGGTCGAGGATACAGGCGACACCGCCGCCCCCGCCATCGCCTCGGCGCTGGAGGCATGGGCGCCGGGCGATGCGGTGATCGTGGTGACGGCGGGGGCGCTGGCCAAGTCATCCGCCCTGCGCAAGCTGTTTGAATCGCATAAATCCGCCGTGGTCGCGCCGATCTACGACGACCCGATGGGCGAGGACGAGATCATGCGGCTGCTAGACGCGGCGGGGCTGCGCACGGTGCCCCAGGCGGCGATGCGCGACCTGCTGGCGCTGGCCCGCGCCGTTGAGCCGGGCGATTTCCGGCAGGTTCTGGAAAAGATCGGGCTTTACAAATACGGAGACGATTCGCCGCTGACGTCCGAGGAAATCGCCGCCCTCGCCCCCGCCACGGTCGAGGGTGACGTGGACAGCCTGATCGACGCCGTGGCCGACGGGCGCGCCGACGCGCTTGCGCCGCTGATGCAGCGGGTGGCGACACAGGGCATCCTGCCGGTGACGATCTGCATCGCGGCGCTGCGGCATTTCCGGGCGCTGCACATGGCCGCCGCAGACCCCGGCGGCCCGGCGGCGGGGGTTGGGCGGCTGCGCCCGCCGGTCTGGGGGCCGCGGCGCGACCGGATGACCCGGCAGGCGCAGGCCTGGGGGATGCGGGCATTGGAGGACGCGTTGCGCCATCTGGTCGATACCGATCTGGCGCTGCGTTCATCCTCGCGTGCGCCGGCGGCCGCGGTGATGGAACGGGCGCTGATCCGGCTGGCGATGATGCCGCGGGGGCGGCGATGACCGAATCGCCGCCGGCGCTGGTCATCGGCGCCGGACCCGCGGGGCTGATGGCGGCCGAGGCGCTGGCCGGGGCGGGTCATCCCGTGGTGGTCGCCGAGGCGCTGCCCAGCCCGGCGCGCAAGTTCCTGATGGCCGGGAAATCGGGGCTGAACCTGACACGGGACGAGGATGCGGCGGTGTTTGCGGCGCGGGTGCAGGGGGGCTCTGCCCCCGCGCTGCGCGCCCCCCCGGGATATTTGCATGATGAAGAACTGCGCGCGATCGTCGCCCGGTTCGGGCCGGCAGAGGTGAGCGGCTGGGCGCGCTTGCTGGGGGTCGAGCTGTTCACCGGCTCGACCCGGCGGGTGTTTCCGGTGGGCATGAAAGCCTCGCCCCTGTTGCGCGCGTGGTTGCGGCGGCTGGCGGTGCAGGGGGTCGAACTGCGGACCCGCTGGCGCTGGCAGGGGTTTGCGGGCGAGGCGCTGCGGTTCGACACGCCCTTGGGCGAGCGGCTGCTGCGGCCCGGCGTCACCGTGCTGGCGTTGGGGGGTGCAAGCTGGCCTCGGCTGGGGTCGGATGCCGCCTGGGTCGGCTGGCTGCGGGATGCGGGCGTCGATGTGGTGTCGTTCCGGCCGGCGAACATGGGGTTTCTGGTTAGCTGGTCGCCGGCGATGGCGCCGCATTTCGGGGCGGCGGTCAAGGGGACGCGGCTGTCGGCAGGCGCCCTGTCCAGCCGCGGCGAGTGGGTGCTGACCAGGCACGGGATCGAGGGCGGCGCGGTCTATGAGATCTCGGCCGCGCTGCGTGACGGGGCGGCGGGGGTGGTCGATCTTGCGCCGGATTTGCTGGTGGAGGTGCTGACGGCCCGGCTGGCGCAGTCGCGCGGGCGGTTGTCGGTCGGCAACTGGCTGCGCCGGGTGCTGCGCGATCCGGTCAGGGTGGCACTGCTGCTGGAGTGGGGCCGGCCGCTGCCGGACGACCCGGCGGCGCTGGCCGCGCTGATCAAGGCGCTGCCGCTGCGCGTGTCCGGCCCGGCAGGGCTTGAGCGTGCGATTTCCTCGGCCGGGGGGGTGCGGCTTGGGGCGCTGACCCCGGCGCTTGAGCTGCGCGCCCGCCCCGGCGTCTTTGCCGCCGGCGAGATGCTGGACTGGGAGGCCCCGACCGGCGGCTATCTGCTGACCACCTGCCTTGCCACCGGCCGCCACGCCGGGCTGGCGGCTGCGCGGCGGCTGGGTGGTGCGACCGCTTGACGCGCCACCACCGCGGGTGTCTGTTGCGCCAATCCGTCAGGAGCGTTGACCCATGTCCAGATCCCAGTCCCGGCTGTTCACCCCGATTCTGATCGGCGGCTGCATGATCCTGCTGATCAACTTTGCCATGCGGGCGAGTTTCGGCGTCTTTCAGATCCCCGTCGCCGAGACCTTTGGCTGGCCGCGGGCCGAGTTCAGCCTGGCGATCGCCATCCAAAACCTCGCCTGGGGATTCGGGCAGCCGCTGTTCGGGGCGCTGGGGGAACGCTGGGGCGACCGCTGGGCGATCATCCTGGGCGCGTTACTTTACGCGCTGGGGCTGCTGATGACCGCCGTCGCCACCACCCCCGAGGCCATGCAGCTGTGGGAGGTCGCCGTCGGCTTTGGCATCGCGGGCACCGGCTTCGGCGTGGTGCTGGCGGTGATCGGGCGCGCAAGCAGCGACAAGAACCGCAGCCTTGCGCTGGGGATCGCCACCGCCGCCGGCTCGGCCGGGCAGGTGGTGGGGGCGCCGCTGGCGCAGGGGCTGATGGCGTTCCTGCCCTGGCAGCAGGTGTTCATGGTCTTTGCGGCGCTGATCCTGACGGTGCTGCTGTTCCTGCCGCTGCTGGGCAACACCAAGCCCGCGCCGAAACACGAGCTTGAGGAAAGCATGGGCCGCGTGCTCAAGCGCGCCATGGTCGACCCCAGCTTTCTGATGATCTTTGCCGGGTTCTTTTCCTGCGGCTACCAGCTGGCCTTCATCACCGCGCATTTCCCCGCCATGATCACCGAGATGTGCGGCCCGATTTCCCCGGACGGCGGGCTGGCGGCGCTGGGGATCGGCTCGACCTCGGCGCTGGGGGCGGTGGCGATTTCGCTGATCGGCATCGCCAATATCGGAGGCTCGATCCTCGCCGGCTGGCTGGGCAACAAATACAGCCGCAAATACCTGCTGGCCGGGATCTACACGCTGCGCACCATCATCGCGGCCTGGTTCATCCTGACCCCGATCACGCCCGTCACGGTGGTGGTGTTTTCGCTGGCAATGGGGGCGCTGTGGCTGGCGACGGTGCCGCTGACCTCGGGGCTGGTCGCCTATATCTACGGGCTGCGCTACATGGGGACGCTTTACGGTTTCGTCTTTCTGTCGCACCAGCTGGGGTCGTTCCTGGGCGTCTGGCTGGGGGGCAAGCTGTATGACGTCTATGGCGACTACACCATGGTCTGGTGGGTCGGCGTCGGCGTGGGCGCGTTCTCGGCGCTGATCCACCTGCCCGTGCGCGAGGCGCCCGCGGGGCTGGCCCGCAGCCCTGCACCCGCGCAGTAAGTCGATCAGCCCTCGGCCACCGACAGGATCCAGGCGGCGGTCATCAGGTCCAGATGCGCGCCGCCGCCGTTCTTGGCGACGGTGATTTCATGGTCCGAGCGGCGCGAATACGCCCCCGCCGGCAGGTCGTAGAAATCGGCGTGGATGTCGCTTTCGCGGATCGCGCCCTCGTCCAGCGGGATCTGGATTTCTCCGATATGGCCCAGCGTGGTGGCGCGGCTGTCGACGAAAAGCCGCGCATTCCTCAGCAGCTCGTCGTCGGCCTCGCGCATGTCGGGACGAAAGGCGCCGATCAGATCGACATGAGTGCCGGGCGACAGCCATTCGCCCAGCAGCACCGGCTGGGTGGCCATGGTGGCGGTGGCGATGATTTCCGCGTCGCGCACCGCCGGTTCCAGATCACGCACGGCCTTGGCCGAGACCCGCTGCGCCAGTGCCTCGGCCCCGGCGGGCGAGCGGTTCCAGATGCTGACCTGCGCATCGGGGATCAGGGCGCGATAGGCGTGAACCATGCTTTCCGCGACGGTGCCGGCGCCGATCACCAGCACCCGCCGCGCGTCCGGCCGCGCCAGCCGCCGCGCCGACAGCAGGCTGTCTCCGGCGGTTTTCCATTTCGTCACCAGATGGAAATCGACCAGCGCCCGCAGCTGTCCGGTGGCATCGTCCAGCAGGTTGACCGCCCCGTTCACCAGCGGCGCGCCACGGTCGGGGTTGCCGGGAAAGATCGTGGCCGGCTTGACCGCCATCCCCAGCCCGTCGATCCAGGCGCTGCGGGTCAGCAAGGTATCCTTGCCCCGATACAGGAAACTGTCGGCGATTTCCGCGCGCGGCAGCTCGTGGCCATGGGCCAGCGCGTCGGTCAGCGCCAGCCAGTCCAGCCTGGGTTCGATTTCGGGGCCGATGATCTGCATGTTCGTCTCTCCGCCTGCGGGCGCAGGTCTAGACGCAACACGCTGCGCGTGCCAGAGCCTGCGGCAGGAAGAAGCGGGTGGCCCGGATGAACGACACGCCTGTCACGGTGCTGCTGGCCCTGTATCGGGGCGAGGAATTCCTGCAACCGCAGCTGGACAGCATCGCCGCGCAAGAGGTGGGCTGGCGGCTGGTGGTCAGCGACGACGCGCCAGACGCGGGCGCCGGGCTGGTGCAGCGATTTGCCGCCGGGCATCCGGGGCGGGTGGCGCGGCGCAGGGGGCCGGGGCGAGGTGCTGCGGCGAATTTCCTGTCCATGCTGGCGGCCTTGCCCGAGGATCCGGGGTTCGTGGCGCTGTCCGATCAGGACGACGTGTGGCTGCCGGGCAAGCTGCCGCGCGCGCTGGCGGCCTTGCACGCGGCGGGCGAGGCGCCGGCGCTGTATTGTTCCCGCGCCACCATCTGCGACGCGGGGCTGCGCCCGCTGGGGCTGACAGCGGCGGTGCGGCACCCGCCGTCTTTCCGGCATGCGCTGGTGCAGAACCTGGTGCAGGGCAATACGGCGGTGCTGAACCCGGCGGCGGCGGCACTGACGCGGCAGGCGGCGCAGGGGGCCGGCGCCGGGGCGGAGCCGGGTGCGGTCGTCATGCATGACTGGTGGCTTTACCAGCTGCTGACCGGCGCGGGCGGGCAGGTGATCTGGGACCCGCAGCCATCGCTGCTGTATCGCCAGCACGGCGGCAACGTGGTCGGCGCCAATGCCGGGCTGCGCGCGCGTCTGGCCAGCGCCGGGCGGATGCTGTCGGGCCGCCACCGGGGCTGGAGCCTTGCCACCCTGCATGAAATGCAGCGCCTGCGCCCGCTGCTGACCCCGGAACACCGCGCCGTGCTGGACGATTTCACCGCGCTCTGCGGCCCCGGCGCGGGCGCGCGGCTGCGGGCGCTGCGCCGCGGGGGGTTTCACCGCCGCGACGCGCCCTCGCAGCTGCTGCTGTGGCTGGCGGCGGCGCTGGGGCGCGTGTAGCGGGGATGGGGACTTGCAACCGCCCGGGCGCTGCCCCAGCCTCGCGCCGTCCCGACCGGAGATTTCATGCAGGTTTTCCTTAACCCCGGGCTGATCGCGCTGACGCTGGGCTATACGCTCAGCCAGTTCTATCGCGCCTTTCTTGCCGTGCTCAGCCCGACGCTGGAAACCGAGCTGGGCGCCACCCCGGGCGATCTCGCGTTGTCCTCGGGGATGTGGTTTGTCGCATTCGCGCTGATGCAGCTGCCGGTGGGCTGGGCGCTGGACCGGATCGGGCCGCGCCGAACCGTGGCCGCGGCGCTGGCGCTGGGGGGCGGAGGCGGCGCGGCGGTGTTCGCACTGGCCACGCAGCCCTGGCACCTGCATCTGGCGATGGGGCTGATCGGGGCGGGCTGCGCGCCGGCGCTGATGGCGGCATATTACATCATCGCCCATGACTATCCGCGCCACGTGTTTGCCGCGCTCAGCGGGATGATGATCGGGCTGGGATCGCTGGGCAATATCCTGGGCGCGGCGCCGCTGGTCCAGCTGATCCACGGCATCGGCTGGCGCCAGTCGCTGTGGCTGCTGGCGGCGGTCACGCTGGTCGTGGCGGCGCTGGAATGGGTGGTGGTGCGCGATCCGCAGCATGACGGCGAGCCGCCGCGCGGCAGTATCCTCGACATCCTGCGGCTGCGGGTGCTGTGGCTGATGCTGCCGCTGTTTGCGACCAGCTATGCGGCCT
This sequence comes from Paracoccus alkenifer, assembly GCF_900108405.1. Lineage (GTDB taxonomy): Bacteria > Pseudomonadota > Alphaproteobacteria > Rhodobacterales > Rhodobacteraceae > Paracoccus > Paracoccus alkenifer. The sequence goes on along the minus strand of NZ_FNXG01000005.1, from coordinate 116,354 downwards.
CGGCGGCGATCAGGGGGCTGTGGGCCGCGCCCTATCTGAGCGACGTGTTCGGCGCCGACGACATCGCCATCGGCCGCGCGACGCTGGTGATGGGGATCGCGATGGTGATCGGCAATCTGGCGCTGGGGATCGGCATCCGCGCCTTTGGCTCGGCCCGGCGCGCGGCGCTGTGGGGACATGCGGTGGCGTTGGCGGCGCTGGCGGTGCTGTGCCTGCTGCCGGGCCACAGCATCGCGCTGTCGGTGGCGCTCTTGGGGCTGATCGGGCTGGTGGGGGCGAATTATTCCATGCTGATGGCCGATGCGCGGTTGCATCTGCCACAACATCTGGTGGGGCGAGGGGTGACCTTTCTCAACATGATCTCGATCGGCGGGGCGGGGATCATGCAGTTCGCCTCGCGCCCGCTGTATCAGTCGGCGCAGGGGCTGGCGGGGGCGGCGCCCTATATGGTGCTGTTTTTGTTCTTTCTGCTGCCGATGGCGCTGGGCACCCTGCTGTATGTGATCACACCCGAGGCGAGACATGACTGAACGGGACATGACCGAACCCTCGCGCATCGAGGTCGTCGCCCCCAACCTCAAGCGGCGGCTGTCGGGCGTCACCGCCACGGTGGTGCGGCTGATCCCGGTGCAGGCGCGGATGATCGGCATCGTGGCGACCGGGCCGGGGCTGCCGCCCGATCTGCCGCATATCCCGCTGGCCCGCGCCGCCACCCTGCCCCGCGACCGCTGCCGGGTCTGGCACGCGCGCCGCAACACCGAAATGGCGCTGGGGCTGATCCTGCGCCATGTGCTGCGGCGGCGCTATCGGCTGCTGTTCACCAGCGCGGCGCAGCGCCGCCATACCGGCTTCACCCGCTGGCTGATCCGCCGGCAAGAGGCGCTGATCGCCACCTCGCCGCAGGCCGCATCGTATCTTGAGCGCCCGGCGACGGTGATCCTGCACGGGGTCGATACCGCGGTCTTTCACCCCGCCGCCGACCGCATCGCCCTGCGGCGCGAGCTGGGGCTGGACCCCGATGCGGTGCTGATCGGCTGTTTCGGGCGGGTGCGGGCGCAAAAGGGCGTGGACCTGCTGGTCGAGGCCGCCTTGCAGGTGTTTCCCCGGCATCCCCGCGCGCAGCTGCTGTTCAGCGGCCGCATCACCCAGGACAACCGCGGCTTTGCCGATGCGCTGATCGCGCGCGCCAACGCCGCCGGGCTGGGCGACCGCATCCGCTTTCTTGGCGAGATCCCTTGGGAACGTGTGGTCAGGCTCTATCGCGCGCTGGATCTGTTCGCGGCCCCCGCGCGGTGGGAGGGCTTCGGCCTGACCCCGCTTGAGGCGATGGCCAGCGGCGTGCCGGTGATCGCCGCCCGCGTCGGCGCCTATGAAACCCTGATCCGCGACGGCGAGACCGGCACCCTGATCCCCCGCGACGATGCCGGGGCGCTGGCCGCGGCGCTGGACCGCTGGCTGTCCGACGACGCCGCGCGCGCGACGGCCGGCCGCGCCGCCCGCGCCCATGTCGAGGCGAATCATGCCATCGAGGACGAGGCCGCCGCCATCACCGCCGTCTATCGGCAACTGCTGGGGCAACCGTGAACCGGCTGCGCTTTCTGCTGGCGCGCATCTTGCGCGACGATTCCGCGCTCGCCGCGCTGTCGGTGCCGCAGGCGGAGCTGCTGGCGGCAGCGGCGGGGCGCGACATCGCGCTGGTCGGCAACGCCCGGTCGCTGGCAACGCAGCGCCACGGCGGCGGCATCGACGCGGCGGGGCTGGTGGTGCGCATCAACCGCGCGCCAATGCCCGCGCCGGAAAGCCACGGCACCCGCACCGACTGGCTGGCGCTGGCCGTGCGGCTGCCGGATGCGGACCGCGAGCGGCTGCACCCCGGCCGCATCCTGTGGATGTCGCCCAAGCGCAAGCGGCTGGACTGGCGGACCGCCAGCAGCAAGGGGTTCTATCTGCATCCGCTGGCCGATTACCGGGCGCTGGCGGCGGAACTGGGCGCCCCGCCCAGCACCGGGATCATGGCGACCGAGCTGCTGCTGCGGGCGCAGCCCGAGCGGCTGACACTGTATGGATTCGACTTTTTCGCCTCGAAATCCCTGTCGGGGTCGCGCGACGCCGCGCAGGTGCCCCATGATTTCGCGGCCGAGGCCGAATGGGTCCACGCCCGCGCCGCCGCCGATCCGCGACTGCGGATCGTCTGATCCGCTCAGCCCGGCCCCGGTTCCCCGTCCCAGATCTCGGTCAGCGAGCGGTTGCCGATCCGCATCAGCCGCCCCAGCGTTGCCGCCAGCCCGGTTTCGTCCTGCCGCTCGGCGCAGATCGCCACATCCACCGCCACCCCGGCCAGCGAGGTCAGCCCCACCTGCCATGCCAGCCGCGCCAGCATCTCGGCCCGCATCGCAAGCTCGGCCGCATCGCCCCCGGCAGCAGCCTTGCGCAGCACTTCAAGCCCCTGCGCAAGCTGTTCCAGCGCCAGCGTCAGCACCGTATGCGCCGCGGTTTCCCCCAGCTCGTCCACGATCTCGCCCAGCCGGCGCGAATCGATATGCACCCTGTCCGTCATGGACAGAACCGTCAGCTCTGCCATCGTCACACCCCGTCGTTGTCACCCGTGTCCCCACACGTCCGGGCAGATTATGGCGGGTTTCCTCAAGAAATCCTTACCCGGGGCGGCAGAAATCGCTCGCAGTTTAGCGATCGGGGCACTATCCAGAGCCGCGAAAAGCAAACGAGGCCCCCATGACGATCCGTCCGCTGCCCCGCTACCTCGTCCAGCGCTATCACGGCTGGCACGCCACCACCTACGCCGACAACAGCGCATGGTACCGACGGCTGGCGGACGAGGGGCAGCGCCCGCGGGCGATGGTGATTTCCTGCTGCGATTCGCGGGTGCATGTCACCTCGATCTTCGGGGCGGACACGGGCGAGTTCTTCATCCACCGCAACATCGCCAACCTGGTGCCGCCCTATGCGCCGGACGGCGAACAGCACGGCACCTCGGCGGCGGTGGAATATGCGGTGCGAGAGTTGCATGTGTCGCATCTGATCGTGATGGGCCACAGCCAGTGCGGCGGCATCGCCGGTTGCCACGCGATGTGTTCGGGACAGGCACCCGAGCTGGACGAGGCCACCAGCTTTGTCGGCCGCTGGATGGATATCCTGCGCCCCGGATACGAGCGCGTGGCCGGCCTGCCGCCCGAGGAACAGATCCCGGCGCTGGAACAGGTGGCGGTGCGGGTGTCGCTGGAAAACCTGCTGACCTTTCCCTTTATCGCAGCCGCGGTCGAGGCGCGCGAGCTGTCGCTGCACGGGCTGCTGCACGACATCCGCAACGGCCAGCTGACCATGATCGGCGAGGACGGGCACTTCGTCCCGGTCTGAGGGGCGGACCGACCGGGGCTGACAGCCCCTGAAGCCACGGAACATTTCAGTCTGCGGCGGCGGCGATCAGGCGGATGTCTGTCCGGGATCAAGCAGGCGGGCGGGGACACCGGCAGCAATCCGTCCTTCAGGTACGTCGCGCACCACTACCGCATTTGCCCCGATCAGCGCGTGGTTCCCGACCGTCACCGGACCCAGGATCCGCGCCCCGGCACCGATATCGACATGGCCGCCGATTCGCGGCGCACCCATGCGTTTGCCGGTGGTTCCGATGGTCACCTGCTGAAAGACCAGGCAGTTCGGCCCGATCTCGGCCTCGGGGTGGATCACGATGCCGTTGGGATGCGGCATCACCAGCCCGCCGCCGATCTTCGTGCCCAGCGGAATCTCTGCCTGGGTCACGACCGACCAGAACCGATGCGACAGCACCCAGCGCGCCCGCACCAGCCGCGCCCAGAAAGAACGTCGCCCCCGCAGCGACTCATAGGCGCGCAGACTGCGCAAGAGCCGGCGCGAAGGATCCCACCAGCGAAGCGGTATTTCGCGGCTCCAGTCGGGCTTGGTTGCGGATATCGGGTCGTCAGCCATGGGTTATTTCCCTGCTGTGCAGCGTATCGCCGCCGATGTGGGCCATGCGCCAACGCCCGGCAACTGCTGCCCGAGTCCCGGTCAGGCAAAAGCCCCTGCTGCGGCCGCTTCAGACCGCGCCCAGCCCCTCGGTCGAGGCAAAGAACATCGCCTGACTGACGGCCGAGCGCACCTGTTCTTCGGAATAGGGCTTGGAAATCAGGAAAGCGGGTTCGGGGCGGTCGCCGGTCAGCAACCGCTCGGGGAAGGCGGTGATGAAGATCACCGGCACGTCGCCGAGGCTGCCCATCAGCTCGTTCACCGCGTCGATGCCGGACGAACCGTCAGCCAGCTGGATGTCGGCCAGAATCAGCGCGGGGCGGTTGTCGGCGGCCAGTTCGATCGCGGCGGAATGGGTGCGGGCGACGCCCGTCACCTCGTGCCCCATGGCCTGCACGATGCCTTTCAGGTCCATGGCGATGATGGTTTCATCCTCGATGATCATCACCCGGCCCCGGATCGCGCGGCCCATTTCGTTCAGGGCGATCTGCACCAGCTCTTCGGCCTCGGACTGGTCGATCTGCATGATGCGGGCGATCTGGTCGTAGCGCAGTTCCTCGATGGTGCGCAGCAGCAGCGCCTCGCGCGAGTTGGCGGTCAGGCCGCGCAGATGCGCCTGGGCGATGGCTTCGCGCGAGGACTGGCTTTCGCTGGCTACCGGCTGACCCGAGCTTTGCCAGATGGCGTGAAACGTCCGGAACAGCCCGATCCTGGTGTCGTCGGTTTCCATCAGATCGCGGTCCGACAGGATCGCCTCCAGCGTCGCCGCTGCATAGTTGTCACCCGCGGTCTGGCTTCCGGTCAGGGCGCGCGCATAGCGGCGCAGATACGGAAGTTCGCGGCCGATGGATTGGGCCAGATCAGCAGCAGACATGCGTAAACCTCGAATTTATCCCCATGGGGAACCTTGACGTTTTGTAGCCGTTGGGCATCGTGCGCACAAGCTTACCGGGACAAACAAATAGATGAACAACAGGCGGGATGACCGAAAACGCGCCGCTTTGGAAAAGCAGATCGATGAAAATCTGCGGCGCGTTTACGAGCAGGATGCAAGCCAGGAAGTGCCCGATCGCTTTCTGGCATTGCTCGATCAGCTGCGCAAACAGGAATGAAGCGCGTGACCAGGGCAAGCGACACCCAGGCTCTTTCGGGCCCCAATCCGCGCGACGAGCTGGTGAATCACCTGCCGGCGCTGCGGGCCTTTGCGCTATCGCTGACGCGCGAATCCGCCTCGGCCGACGATCTGGTGCAGGACACCATCGTCAAGGCATGGACGAATATCGACAAGTTCCAGCCCGGCACCAATCTGCGCGCCTGGCTGTTCACGATCCTGCGCAACACGTTTTATTCGGCCCGCCGCAAGACAAGGCGCGAGGTCAGCGATACTGACGGGATCCATGCCGCCCGTCTGGCCACGCGCCCGGAACACGACGGACGGCTGGCGATGAACGACTTCAAGGTCGCTTTTGCGCAACTGCCCGATGAACAGCGCGAGGCGTTGATCCTTGTCGGCGGCTCGGGGTTTTCCTACGAAGAGGCGGCGCAGATGACCGGCGTCGCGGTCGGCACGGTCAAATCCCGCGCAAACCGCGGTCGCCGCAAGCTGGCCGAGTTGATGCAGATGGCCGAGGGCGAGGACCTGGACATGACCGACAGCGCAACGCTGGCCGTAATGGCGGTAAACCACCCCGTTTCCCGGTAAGGGCGCGCAATGCTGCGGTGGGGCGCAAATTTCGCCCGCACGCTCGGGTTCAGGCTGGGGATGCTGCTCAGCATCGCGATCCTGCCGATCGGGATGATCTCGATCCTGCAGACGCTGCACCTGTCGCGCGAGGCCGAGCGTTCCGCCGAGCTTGCCATCCAGGGCCGCACCGCCGCCGCCGCCGCCGGCGAACGGGCGCTGTTGCAGGGCGCGATCGCCACTGGCGACGCCCTGGGCATCTCGGTGCTGGCGATGCTGGACGAACCGGCCTCCTGTTCGCGGATGATGCATGATTTCGTGCAAAGCAGCCCGTCCTTTGTCTATGCCGGCTTCACCGACATGAGCGGGCGCAACATCTGTTCGTCCAACAGCCAGTTCCGCGACATGTCCGGCACCCCGCAGTTCCACGAATTCATGAAGAACCCGGGCACGCTGATCACCTCGGCCGCGCATGGACCCTGGTCGGGACTGCCGGTGGTGATCGTGATGCAGCCGCTGTACCGCGACCGGGAACTGCTGGGCTATGTGGCGCTGTCGCTGTCCCACAACCTGCTGCGGTCGACGCATATTTCCGCCTATTGGTCGGAAGGGGCCCGGATCCTGTCCTTCAGCAATACCGGCGAGCCGCTGATCGGCGACATCGGCCCCGAGGACCACGCCATGGCCATCCTGCCGCGCGGCGTGACGCTGGCCGAGCTGGTGCAGCGGACCGACACCACCTTCAGCGCCATCTCGAATTCCGGCGAAAAGCGGGTGTTTTCGGTGGTGCCGGTGGTGCCGGACCTCGTCTATGCCCTTGGCAGCTGGAGCCCGCGGCTGACTGGCGTCGCGGGGCTCAGCCTGTCGCGCTTTGCGGCGGTGCTGTTTCCGGTGGCGCTGTGGCTGGTGTCGCTGGCGGTGGCGTTCTTTGCCGTGGACCGGCTGGTGCTGCGCCATGTCCGCGAATTGCGCGGCCAGATGCGGCGTTTCGCACTGGGCAACCGCGTGGTGCCGCCGCCGGTGCTGAAAGCGGCGCCGGGCGAAATCCGCGACGTCAGCGAGACATTCCACAACATGGCCCGGATCCTGATCCGCGACGAGGCCGCGATGGAAGAAGCCGTCACCGAAAAGACCGTGCTGCTGAAAGAGGTCCACCACCGGGTCAAGAACAACCTGCAGCTGATCGCCTCGATCATCAACATGCAAAGTCGGGTGATCGACGATCCCGACGCCAAGCGGGTGCTGCGGTCGGTGCAGGACCGCGTGGCTTCGCTCGCGACGATCTACAAGAACCTGTATCAGGCCGAACATCTGGAATCGGTCGAGGCCGACCGGCTGGTGCGCGACATCATCGGGCAGATGTCCACCGCCTCGGTGGTCAGCGAGCACTCGATCGAGATCGACGCGCGGCTGGAACCGCTGACCCTGCTGCCCGATCAGGCGGTGCCGCTGACGCTGCTGACGACCGAAGCGTTTACCAACGCGCTGAAATACGCCGGCATCCCGGAAGGGCACGACCGTCCCTGGGTCTGCGTGCGCCTGCACCGCTCGGACGATGGCCATGCCGAACTGACCATCGAGAATTCGCTGGGCCGGGGCACCTCGGACGCCGAGGGCACGGGCCTGGGCAACCAGCTGATCGAGGCCTTTGCCATGCAACTGGACAGCGAGGCCGAGATCACCGCAAAAGACGGCGTGTTCCGGCTGTATCTGCGCTTCATGCCCGAAACCGACACGGCGTTGCAGGATGCCGAGACGCGGCGGGTGGTGCTGACCTCGGCCGCCCGCGAAGGGGCGCGGCACTGATACGGGCGGAACCAGCCCTGCGCAGCAGTCAGGGCTTGCGGCGGGGGGCCATCTCGCGGGCCAGCGCCCGCGCCTTGCGCGCCTTGACCAGCCGGCGGTGGCGGTCCAGCTCGACGTTGATCAGCGCGCCCATCATCACCGAAAACCCGGCGATATAGAACCACATCAGCAATGCCACCACCGCCCCGATCGAGCCATAGATGCGGTTGTAGCTGTTGAAGCTGGTCAGATAGGCCGAAAACGCCACCGAGGCCGCAGCCCATGCCAGCGCCGCGAACAGCGCCCCCCAGGTAAAGAACGGCGTGCGCGGGGATTTCACGTTCGGCCCATAGCGATAGAGCACCCCGATCCCGATCACCACGATGGCGAACATCGCGGCCCACGGGATCGTGCTCAGCAGCCAGCTGCGCAGCGGTCCGGGGTCCAGGAAATTGAACGCCAGCGGCACCATGACGATGGTCGCCAGCCCCAGCACCACGATGCCGACAATGGCCAGCGTCAGCACATAGGCCAGCACCCAGCCGAAGATCGTCGAATGCGACCGCACCCCGTGGGCGGCGTTCAGCCCGCGCACCAGCGCGTTGACCCCGGCGCGCGCCGCGATGGTGGCGATCAGGAATGAAATTCCCGAGGTCCAGCCCAGCTGCGTGCGGCCGCCGGAAATCAGCGCGTCGATCTGGGCGTGCAGGATCTGCGCGGCCTCGGGCGGGACGAATTCATCCACCAGCTGGTCGTAATCCTGCAACAGTGCCGGGTCGAACCACAGGCCCCACAGCGCGATCAGCGCCGCCAGCCCCGGAAACACCGCAAACATGGCATAGAACGCCACCCCGGCGGCGATCAGCCCCATGTGGATCTTGTCCATCCGCTCGAACAGCGATTGCACGAAGCCGACGGATTCGCGCAGATAGCCGAACATCACGCGCCCCTGGTCATGGCGTGGTGGCCGCAAAGCGCAGCCACAGGGATTTCTCGCCCATGCGGGCGACGAATTCGGCATGGGCCTGCTGTTCGGCCTTGGTCAGGCGCGGCGGCAGGGGGTGGGGGCGTGGCGCGCGCGGGCGTTGGGGGCCGGATTCCACCGCGCCCTCTTGCGGCGAGGCCGCGCTGACCAGCACGAGGTCGGGCTGGCGGCCACCGATGAGTTCCAGATAGACCTCGGCCAGCAATTCGCTGTCCAGCAGCGCGCCGTGCAGGGTGCGGCCCGAGTTGTCGATGCCCCAGCGCCGGCACAGCGCATCCAGCGACACCGGCGCGCCGGGAAATTTCTGCCGCGCCATGGCGACGGTATCCAGCGCGCGCTGCATGGCGATGGGGGGATGGCCGGCGCGGCGCAGCTCGGCATTGAGGAATTTCATGTCGAAGCTGGCGTTGTGGATGACCAGCCGGGAATCCTCGGCGATGAATTCGATGAACTCGGCGGCGATTTCGGCGAATTTGGGCTTGGTGGACAGAAATTCGCTGGTCAGCCCGTGGACGGCCAGTGCCTCGGCCGGCATGTCGCGTTCGGGGTTGATATAGACGTGGTAATGTCGGCCCGTGGGCAGGTGGTTCAGCAGCTCGATGGCGCCGATTTCCACGATGCGGTCGCCGGTGTCGGGATCAAAGCCGGTGGTTTCGGTATCGAGGACGATTTCACGCATCGGTCGGGCTTTCCGCAGCGATTTCGGCAAGGATGGCGTCGACGGCCGCCTGCGCGCCGTCCAGCGTCTCGGTCGGGATCACCCAGCGGGCGCGGGCGCGGCGGTCGGCATCCGCCAGTTGCCGCGACAGGATCAGGTCCAGCGTGGTGTCGTCCATGCCGGGGCGGGCGAGCACGCGGGCGCGCTGCACCTTGGCCGGGGCTGAAACGACGGCAACGCCGTCCATCTGCGCCTGCGCGCCGGTTTCAAACAGCAGCGGGATGTCCAGCAGCACCACCGGCGCGGCGGCGTTGGCGGCGATGAAATCAGCGCGGTCGGCGGCGACCAGCGGGTGGACGATGGATTCAAGTTCCGCCAGCCGCCCCGGCGCCGTCGCCAGCACATGCTTGAGCGCGGCACGGTCGATGCCGCCCCCTGCCAGCGCCTGCGGAAATGCTGCGGCGACGGGTGCAACCGCGGCGCCGCCGGGCGCGTAAAGCCGATGCACCGCCGCATCCGCGTCCCAGACCGGCACGCCGCGGGCGGCGAACATGGCGGCGGTGGTGGTCTTGCCCATGCCAATGCCGCCGGTCAGGCCCAGACGAAAGCTCATGCCAGCACCGCCCGGCGCAGATCCTCGTCCACCTGCGGATGGATGCCGAACCAGCGTTCAAACCCCGGAGCGGCCTGATGCAACAGCATCCCCAGCCCATCGACGGTGGTGCAGCCACGCGCCCGCGCCGCGCGCAGGAAATGCGTATCGAGCGGGGTGTAGACCAGATCGGTGACCAGCGCGTCGGGCGACAGCGCATCCAGCGGCAGGCGCAGGGGCTGCGCGCCCTCCATCCCCATCGAGGTGCAGTTGACGATGGTGGCGGCGTCTTCGAGCATGTTGCCGACCTGCGCCCAGTCGTAAACCACGATCCGGGCGCCGAAATCGGCCTTGAGCTGATCGGCGCGGATGCGGGTGCGGTTGGCGATGCGCAATTCCGGCACGCCGCATTCCAGCAGCGCCGCCACCACGGCGCGGGCAGCGCCCCCGGCACCGATCACCGCCGCCGGGCCGGATTCCGGCAGCCATTCGGGGGCTTGCTGGCGCAAATTGGTGACGAAACCGTAGCCGTCGGTGTTGTCGGCGTGGATGCGGCCATCCTCGCGGAAGATCAGCGTGTTGGCGGCCCCGATCAGCGCGGCGCGGTCGGTGACGATGTCGGCCAGCGCCAGCACCGATTCCTTGTGGGGGATGGTGACGTTGGCGCCGACGAACCCGGCGCGGGGCAATGCACGCAGCACCTGCGCCAGATGCTCGGGCGCGACTGCCAGCGGCACGTAATGCCCCTTGATGCCGTAGCGGGCCAGCCAGTGGCCATGCAGCAGGGGCGAGCGCGAATGCGCGACCGGCCAGCCGATGACCCCGGCCAGCGGCGCAGCGGCGGCCTGTGGCGCGTCGGTCGGGTCGCTGTCAGGGGGGTTGGTCATCCGCTTCCTCGTTCCATGTTGCGTCAATGTCTAGCGCGCGTTGGTTTTAAGGGGAAGCCGGCAGCCCTTGTGGGCAAGATGGTGGAAAACCCTGTGCCGGCGCTGTGGGTGGTGGCGATCCGGCCAGAGGCTGGGGATGAAGCCCCGGGACTTAACGGGAACGCGGCCCGTTCATCCACATGCGCATAACTGCGGCCCGGTTATCAACCTGCTGTGGACAGATGGGTTGTCCACGGAAATGATGTTGGCAATTAGTTCATTGAATATCAAGAATTATATTTCATTTCACGCTGCTTATCCACAAGAGTTTCCACCGCAAGGACTGGTGGATTGAATCCCGTGGCGCATGATGGTTCAGATACCCACTGCGCCTACTGACCACATCTATCTTTCTGAATCTTTTCTTTAAGAAGAAAAGAGACGAAAGACGAAGGAGACCGACCATGCTGACCGACTGGCTTTCGGATGCCTATCTATGGATCAAGGCGTTCCATGTGATGTCGGTGATTTCATGGATGGCGGGGCTGTTCTATCTGCCGCGGCTGTTCGTCTATCACGCGGAACGCACGCAAAGCGGGGTTGAACCCGCCGCGAGCTTTGAGATCATGGAACACAAGCTGTTGCGCTATATCATGGGGCCGGCCTCGATCGCGACCTGGGTGGCGGGGCTGGCGTTGGTGTTCACGCCTGGGGTGGTGGACTGGTCGCTTGTCTGGCCCTGGACCAAGGCCGCGGCGGTGCTTGGGATGACGGTGTTCCACCACTGGCTGATGATCCACCGCCGCAAGCTGATGCGGGGCGAGGGTGCGAGCGGCCGCAGCTATCGGATCGCCAACGAGATCCCGACCCTGTTCATGGTGGTGATCGTGCTGTCGGTGATTCTCAAGTTCTGAAGTTTGACTTGCGGACGATTCTGCATTATCCGGCGGGTCGCGCCCCGTCCGGGGTGATCTCTTCCGACACAGTCTGTTGCCGCGCCCGTTTGTGGGTCGCTGCGCCGTATGGATGACAAGATGAGCCAGGAACGTCTGAACCTCGCCGACCTCAAGGCCAAGAGCCCGGCCGATCTGCTGGCCATCGCCGAGGAATGGGAAATCGAGAACGCCTCGACCATGCGCAAGGGCGAGATGATGTTCTCGCTGCTCAAGGAACATGCCGAGGAAGGGTTCGAGATCGGCGGCGACGGCGTGCTGGAGGTGGTGCAGGACGGTTTCGGGTTCCTGCGTTCGCCCGAGGCCAACTATCTGCCCGGTCCCGACGACATCTATGTCAGCCCCGACATGATCCGGCAGTTCAGCCTGCGCACCGGCGACACGGTCGAGGGGGTGATCCGGGCGCCGGGCGAGAATGAGCGTTACTTTGCCCTGGTCAGCGTCGAGAAGATCAATTTCGAAAGCCCCGAAAAGGCCCGGCACAAGGTTGCGTTTGACAACCTGACCCCGCTTTACCCGGACGAGCGGCTGAAGATGGAATTGGAGGATCCGACCGGCAAGGACCGCTCGGCCCGGATCATCGACCTGGTGGCGCCGATCGGCAAGGGGCAGCGGTCGCTGATCGTGGCGCCTCCGCGCACGGGCAAGACGGTACTTTTGCAGAACATCGCGAATTCAATCGAGAAAAATCACCCGGAATGCTATCTGATCGTGCTGCTGATCGACGAGCGGCCCGAGGAAGTGACGGATATGCAGCGCTCGGTCAAGGGCGAGGTGGTGTCCTCGACCTTTGACGAGCCGGCCTCGCGTCACGTTGCGGTCAGCGAAATGGTGATCGAGAAAGCCAAGCGGCTGGTCGAGCACAAGCGGGATGTTGTCATCCTGCTTGATTCGATTACCCGGCTTGGGCGGGCGTTCAACACGGTGGTGCCGTCCTCGGGGAAGGTGCTGACCGGGGGGGTGGATGCGAATGCCCTGCAACGGCCCAAGCGGTTCTTTGGCGCGGCGCGGAACATCGAGGAAGGCGGCTCGCTGACCATCATCGCCACCGCGCTGATCGACACCGGCAGCCGCATGGACGAGGTGATCTTTGAAGAATTCAAGGGCACCGGCAACTCGGAAATCGTGCTGGATCGCAAGGTGGCGGACAAGCGGGTGTTCCCGGCGATGGATATCCTGAAGTCCGGCACCCGCAAGGAAGAGCTGCTGGTGGATCAGAAGGACTTGCAGAAGACCTATCTGCTGCGGCGGATCCTGAACCCGATGGGCACGACGGATGCTATCGAGTTCCTGATTTCCAAGCTGAAACAGACCAAGAACAACGCCGAATTCTTTGATTCGATGAACGCCTGAGCATGGGATGTCCACGATCTATGCCGAAGCGACGCCTGCGGGGCGGGGCGGGGTCTCGATCGTCCGGCTGAGCGGCCCCGAAGCGCGCAGCATTGCCGAGGCGATTGCCGGGCCGCTGCCGGTGGCGCGGCGGGCCGAGTTGCGGTCGCTGCGGGACGGCGATCTGATCGACCGGGCGCTGGTGATCCGCTTTGACGAGGGCGCCAGTTTCACGGGCGAGCCGGTCGTCGAGTTCCAGCTGCATGGCGCGCCGGTGGTGGTTCGCCGGCTTGAGTCAGCGTTGCGCAAACGCGGCGCTCGGCTGGCCGAAGCGGGCGAGTTCACCCGCCGGGGGCTGTTGGGTGGCGCGCTGGCGTTGAGCGAGGTCGAGGCGTTGTCCGATCTGCTGGCCGCCGAGAGCGAGCGGCAGCGGCAGCAGGCGATGCGGGTGGTTTCCGGAGAGTTGGCGCGGTGGACCGAAACCCTGCGTGAGCGCTTGGTGCGGGCCGGCGCGCTGATCGAAGTTTCCTTGGACTTTGCCGACGAGGACGTCCCGGACGAGGTTCCTGACGAGGTTTTTGACCTGCTGGCCATGGTGCGGCGGGATATTTCAGACGCTTTGGCAGGGTTGCCTGCCGCGGAAAGGCTGCGGGCGGGGTTCGAGCTGGCGATTATCGGGCCTCCGAACGCGGGAAAGTCGTCGTTACTGAACCGGATTGCGCAGCGCGATTTGGCGCTGGTAAGCAATGTGGCCGGGACGACCCGCGATGTTCTGGAGCTGCATACCGAACTGGGCGGGCTTGCGGTCACGTTTCTGGACACTGCCGGGCTGCGCGAGGCCGAGGATCATGTCGAAGGATTAGGGGTCGAGCGCGCCCGCGACCGTGCCCGCCGGGCGGATCTGCGGCTGCATCTGTCAGAGGACGGGCGAGAGGTGGCGGAGCTGTATCAGCCCGGCGACCTGGTGGTTCAGTCCAAGTCCGATCAGGGCGGACGGGGGATTTCCGCATTGACCGGAGATGGTGTTGCGGAAATGCTTGAGGAGATTCGCGCGCGTCTGGATGAACGGGTTGCAGGTGCCGGGCTGGTCACGCGGCAGCGACAGGCCGACGCGCTGGAGGATGCTGTTGCGGTGCTGGACGTGACCCAAGAGCAGCCCGCCGAAATTCTGGCCGAGGCGATTCGCCATGCTGCGCATAGGTTGGGCGAGGTGGTTGGGAAAATTGCGCCGGATGACTATCTGGACGAGATCTTCTCGCGCTTTTGCATCGGAAAGTAGGTGCTTCACGTGAAACATTACGATGTGATCGTCATCGGGGCCGGGCACGCCGGGTTGGAGGCAGCCGCAGCGGCGACCCGGATGGGTGTGCATGTTGCCCTGGTCTCGATGCGGGCGGATGATGTCGGCGCCATGTCCTGCAATCCGGCCATCGGGGGCTTGGGCAAGGGCCATCTGGTGCGGGAAGTGGACGCCCTGGATGGGGTGATGGGGCGGCTTGCAGATGCCGCGGGGATTCAGTTCCGACTGCTGAACCGGCGCAAGGGCCCGGCGGTGCAGGGTCCACGTGCCCAGGCGGATCGCGAACTATATCGCGCGGCTGCTGCCCGCGAGTTGCATGGGCTGGATTTTATTCTTGGCGAAGTTCACGCGCTGAATATTGAGGGGAGCCGGGTTAACGGGGTAAAACTTGCTAATGGCGATGAGCTTGTCGCGCGCGCGGTTGTCGTTGCCGCGGGCACGTTCCTGAATGGCGTCATCCACATTGGCGATATTGCGCGCCGTGCGGGCCGATGGGGAAATGAACAGTCCCACGGATTGTCCGCGTCGCTGTTGTCCCTGGGCCTGCCGCTGGCAAGGTTAAAGACCGGAACGCCCCCGCGGCTGCTGCGTCATTCCATTGACTGGGACAGCCTGGAACAGCAGCCTGGCGACGAATCCCCCACCATGCTGTCGTTCATGAACAGCACTCCCGTCGCCCAGCAACTGTCTTGCGCGATCACCCATACAAATGCCGATACCCACAGGATCATTCGCGACAACCTGGCGCGGTCGGCAATGTATAGCGGTCGGATTGCGGGTGCCGGGCCGCGTTATTGCCCCTCGATCGAGGACAAGATTGTCCGCTTTGCAGACAAGGAATCGCACCAGATCTTTTTGGAACCCGAGGGGATCAACAGTCCGCTGGTATATCCCAACGGAATTTCGACCTCGCTTCCCGAAGACGTGCAGCGTGAATATATTCAATCAATTCGGGGGCTTGAGAACGCCGAAATTTCTCAGCCGGGCTATGCGGTCGAATATGACTATATCGATCCGCGCAGCTTGCGGGTGACGCTTGAATCGCGCGATGTCGCGGGGCTGTATCTTGCCGGGCAAATCAACGGGACCACCGGCTATGAGGAAGCTGCCGCCCAAGGTCTGGTGGCCGGGCTGAACGCTGCTTTGTCGGTGCAACACAGGGAGCCCGCGATTTTCAGCAGAACCGACAGCTATATCGGGGTGATGATCGACGACCTGACCACCCGCGGTGTTACAGAGCCCTATCGCATGTTCACCTCGCGCGCAGAATTCCGGCTGTCGTTGCGTGCGGATAATGCGGATCGCAGGTTGACTCCGATGGGTATTGAATTGGGTTTGGTCGGAAAAACGCGCGCCGAGAAATTCCGCGATAAGCTCAGCCGATTTCAAGCGCATCGGACAAAAGCTGTATCAATCGGTCTGACGCCACAGGAACTGTCTGCGCATGGAATCGAGGTGCGCCACGACGGACAGCGCCGCAGCCTGTTTGCATTGCTCGGCCAGACCGAGCTGCAAGACGCCATTGCGTCGTTGCTGCCGACAGAGATCGCAGCCGACAGCGAAGTCCTGCAAATGCTGCGCAACGACGCGATATATGCGCAGTTTTCGGACCGGCAGCAGCGCGACGCAGCGGATATCCGCCGGAATGAGCAGATGCAATTGCCCGCCCAGATGGACTATGGGCAGCTGCGTGGAATTTCCGCGGAACTGCAAGACAAGCTGGCTCGGATACGGCCGGCCACCATCGCCCAGGCCGCATCTATCGAGGGGATGACCCCTGCTGCATTGACCCTGCTGATCGGTTTGGTCCGCGCCCGCCGGGAAACCGCAGCATGAATGCTTCACGTGAAGCAAGGTTGGCGGATTATGCTGCATTGATCCGCAAGTGGAATCCGGCCATCAATCTTGTTTCGCCTGCATCCCTGGATCAACTGGAAAAGCGGCACATCGCCGACAGCGCGCAACTCGCCCGGCTACGGCCTGATCCGCAGGGCCGCTGGCTGGATATCGGCAGCGGCGGCGGTCTGCCCGGGCTGGTGGTCGCGATCTACCATCCGAACCTGCCTGTCATGCTGGTTGATTCCGACCGCCGCAAGGTGGCGTTCCTGCAAACTGCCATCCGCCAGCTCGGCCTGGAAAACTGCACTGCCACCGCTGCGCGCGTGGAACAGCTGCCTGCCGCCGATGCGAGCAATCTCAGCGCCCGGGCGCTTGCTCCTCTCGACCGGCTTATGCCATATCTGGAACGGCATCTGGCACAAGACGGAACGGCATGGCTGATGAAGGGACGTAACTGGCAAACCGAGCTTTCCGCGGCCCGAATGAGCTGGCATTTCGATGTCGAAAGCCATCCCAGCAGCACCGATCCGGAAGCTGCCATCCTGCAAATCAGCAATATCCGCCATGGCTGACCGCATGATTATCGCCATCGCCAACCAAAAGGGCGGGGTGGGCAAGACAACCACGGCAATCAATCTGGGCGCGGCGCTGGCCGAACAGGGGCAAAAGGTCACGATCATCGACCTCGATCCCCAGGGCAACGCCTCGACCGGTCTTGGAATCGATGCCGATAAACGTCAGATCACCAGCTACGATCTGCTTGTCGGTGACGCCAATTGGCCCGACGCCGCCAGGGACAGCAGCGTTGCCAATCTTTCGATCGTTCCCGCAACCGCCGATCTGGCCTCGGCAGAGCTGGATATCGCCTCGCGCCCGCGCCGCACCCAGCTGCTGGCAGATGCGCTTGAACGGGCAACCGGGGTCGTCCTGATAGACTGTCCGCCGGCGCTCGGCCTGCTGACCCTGAACGCGATGGTTGCGGCCGACAGTGTGATCGTGCCCCTGCAAGCCGAGTTTTATGCGCTTGAAGGCCTGTCCCAGCTGATGCTGACGATCCGAGAGGTGCGCTCGACCGCCAATCCTGACCTGCGGATCGAAGGTATCCTTCTGACCATGGCCGATTCGCGCAACAATCTTTCGCAGCAGGTCGAGGCTGACGCCCGCAAGACCCTTGGCCCTCTGGTTTTCAAGACAGTGGTGCCCCGGAATGTCCGAGTGTCCGAATCGCCCTCTCATGCCCTGCCGGTGATCCATTACGATCCCCAGTCCAAGGGCAGCAACGCTTACCGCGCGCTTGCGGCGGAACTGTTGGCCAAGGGCCTCACACCCACAGGAAAGGCAGCAAATGGCTGACCCCAAACCCCGCCGGGGCGGCCTTGGCCGCGGACTTTCGGCGTTGATGGCCGATGTCGAACTGGCGCCCGGTGCGGCCCCTCGGGCACAGCAAAGCCTGCCGGTCGAGCAGATTATCCCCAACCCTGACCAGCCCCGCCGCCAGTTCGACCCGGATGCGCTGAACGAACTCGCGGCGTCGCTGCGTAATCGCGGGGTTCTGCAACCGCTGATCGTGCGGCCGCATCCCTCTGAACCCGATCTTTACCAGATCGTCGCGGGGGAACGCCGCTGGCGAGCGGCCCAGATCGCGCAGCTGCACGAGCTGCCGGTGCTGATCCGCGAACTCGACGATACCGAGGTGCTCGAGATCGCGCTGATCGAAAACATCCAGCGCGCCGACCTGAATCCTATCGAAGAGGCCGCATCGTTCCGCCAGCTGATGGACCGTTTCGGCCATACCCAGGAACGGCTGGCCGAGGCGCTCGACAAAAGCCGCAGCCATATCTCGAATCTGTTGCGCTTGCTGAACCTGCCTGACCAGGTTCAGGGCTTTGTGCGCGACGGCAAGCTGACTGCCGGCCATGCCAGGGCGCTGATCACCGCGCCGGACCCGACTGCCATGGCCCGCAAGGTGATCGAGCGCAATCTTTCCGTGCGCGAGACCGAGGCGCTGGCCCGGCAGGCAACCCAGCCAAAGCCGGAAACCCCGCGCATTCGCAGCGAAAAAGACGCCGATACGCTGGCCCTGGAATCGGATCTTTCGGCGCAGCTCAGGATGCGCGTCAAGATCGAACATGCCGGCCACGATGGGGGCCGCATGACCATCACCTATCGTGATCTCGACCAGCTTGACCGCCTGTGTCAGGCTCTTGGCGGCGGGCTTTAGGCGAGTTCGCGCAAAATGGCATTCAACAGCGGCCTTCCGGCCGCCGTTGTGCGCAGCCGGCTGCCGTCGCTCTCGACCATCCCCATATCCGCCAGCGCCGCCACCCGCGCGGGATCCAGCGGACGGCCGGCCAGCCGCTCATAGCGGCTTGTGTCCATGCCTTCCGCCAGCCGCATGGACATCAGCAGATATTCCGTCGCCTGCTCATCCATCGGCAACGCGCTGCGGGGCAGCTCGCCCGAGCCTGACCGCACCGCCGCCAACCATTCCCCCGGCGCCCGATGCGCTTCGGTGGCCCAACGCACCCCGTCCACGGTCAGTCGCCCATGCGCGCCCGGACCGACCCCGGCCCAATCGCCCTGACGCCAATAGATCAGGTTGTGCCGGCTTTCCGCATCTGCCCGGGCATGGTTGGAAACCTCATAGGCCGGCATCCCGGCGTCGCCAAGAATATCCTGTGTTTCCAGATACATATCGGCCGACAGATCATCGCTGGGCAAACCCCGCAACCCGCCAGCGGCAGCCCTCGCGCCAAAGGCCGTGCCTTCCTCGATGCTCAGCTGATACAGCGACAGGTGGTCCACCGCCA
The DNA here is from genome assembly GCF_900108405.1 of Paracoccus alkenifer. Taxonomy (GTDB): domain Bacteria; phylum Pseudomonadota; class Alphaproteobacteria; order Rhodobacterales; family Rhodobacteraceae; genus Paracoccus; species Paracoccus alkenifer. The sequence goes on along the minus strand of NZ_FNXG01000005.1, from coordinate 97,551 downwards.
TCGCCAGGGCTTCCCGCAATTCGGCCGCCCAGGCGGCGCGGGTCTGGTCCTGCCGGGCATAGATCAGGTCGAAACTGACCCGTGGAAAACACGCCCGCGCCACCTCGAACGCCGCCCGCGCCTCGGCGACGCTGTGCAGCCGCCCCAGCCGCCGCAGATCGTGGTCGTTCAGCGCCTGCACGCCCATGGACAGCCGGTTCACCCCCGCGTCGGCGTATCCGGCGAACCGGCCCCGCTCGACGCTGGTCGGGTTGGCCTCAAGCGTGATTTCGATGTCGTTGGCAAACCCCCAGCCGGCCCGCGCGGCCGAGATCACGCCCTCGACCACCTCTGGCTGCATTAGCGAAGGCGTGCCGCCCCCGAAAAAGATGCTGCGCAGTGTCCGGCCGGGCGTTTCAGCCGAAATCCGTTCTATTTCAACAAGATAGGACTCAAGCCACGCCATCTGGTCGATCTGCGCGGTAACATGGCTGTTGAAATCGCAATAGGGACATTTTGCGGCGCAGAACGGCCAGTGGACATACAGCCCGAACCCGCCGTCAAGCCAGTCAGGAACCCCGGACGCCTCAGCCAAGAATCGCGCTCAGCTTGCGGAACGCCTCGGCGCGGTGGCTGATCGTGTTCTTTTCCTCGGCACTCATCTCGGCATAGGTCCGGTCATGCCCGTCGGGGACAAAGATCGGGTCATAGCCATGCCCCAGCTGCCCCCGCGGCGGCCACACCAGCCGGCCCGGGGCGATCCCCTCAAATATTTCCTCGTGCAGATCCGGCCACATCACCAGCAGCGTGGCGCGGAACTGGGCGCGGCGCGGCTCGGGGACGCCCCGCGCCTCAAGCTCGTCCCAGGTCCGCCGCATCGCCTGCATGAAGTCGCGCCCCCGCGGCGTCTCGGCCCAATCCGCGGTATACACCCCCGGCGCCCCGTCCAGCCCGTCCACGGTGATGCCGCTGTCGTCGGCCAGCACCGGCAGCCCGGTCGCAGCAACCGCCGCCCGCGCCTTGATGCGGGCGTTGCCGGCGAAACTGTCCTCGGTCTCGGGCGGCTCGGACAGGCCCATTTCGGCCGCACCCACCACCTCGATCCCGTGCGGGGCGAACAGCGCCCGCATCTCGTCCAGCTTGCCGGCGTTATGGGTGGCGACCAGCAGCCGCGGCCCGGTCAGCCGTCTCATGCCACCGCCGCTTTCTGGGCGGCGACCAGATCGGCGGCCCCCGCCTGCGCCAGGTCCAGCAGCGCATCCATCTCGCTGCGTGAAAATGCCGCACCCTCGGCCGACATCTGCACCTCGACCAGCCGCCCGGCGCCGGTCAGCACGAAATTGCCGTCAGTGCCGGCCTCGCTGTCCTCGGCATAGTCCAGATCGACCACCGGCTGCCCGGCATAGATCCCGCAGCTGACCGCCGCCACATGGTCCATGATCGGGTCGCTGGTCAGCAGCCGCGCCGACAGCAGCCGGTTCACCGCCAGCCGCAGCGCGACCCAGCCCCCGGTAATCGCGGCGCAGCGGGTGCCGCCGTCGGCCTGGATCACGTCGCAATCCACCACGATCTGCCGTTCCCCCAGCGCCAGCCGGTCCACGCCCGCCCGCAGCGAGCGCCCGATCAGCCGCTGAATTTCCTGCGTGCGCCCCGATTGCTTGCCCGCCGCGGCCTCGCGCCGGTTGCGCGAATGGGTGGCGCGCGGCAGCATCCCGTATTCCGCCGTCACCCAGCCCTGCCCGGTGCCGCGCAGGAACGGCGGCGGCTTTTCCTCGACCGAGGCGGTGCACAGCACATGCGTGCCGCCGACGCGGATCAGGCAGGATCCCTCGGCATGGGCAATCACTCCGGTTTCAATTGAAATCGGGCGCAATTCGACTAGTTTCCGGCCAGAGGGTCGCATGAGTGGTCCTTTCCCGGCCCCCAACCGGGCCAAACGCAAGAGTCACGCCAATTACAGGCCCCGTCCGGTCCACCGCAACCCGAATGCCCCAGCCGCAGCAGTTTTCCGACCTGAACGACCGTTCCCGCGAGGTTTTCCGCCGCGTGGTCGAGGCATATCTGGAAACCGGCGATCCAGTCGGCTCGCGCAGCCTGACCCGCGGCATGTCGGTTTCAGCGGCAACGATCCGCAATATCATGCAGGATCTCGAATTCATGGGGCTGCTGGACAGCCCGCATGTCTCGGCCGGGCGGTTTCCGACCCAGCTTGGCCTGCGCCTGTTCGTCGACGGGCTGATGGAGATCGGCCCCGTCGGCCCCGAGGACCGCGCCCATATTGCCAGTATCGTGGGCGACGGCCCGTCTGACACCGGGGCGCTGCTGGACCGGGTCTCGACCGCGCTGTCCACCATCACCCGCGGCGCCTCGGTGGTGCTGATGCCGCGTCAGGACGAAGCCCCCCTGCGCCACATCGAATTTGTCAGCATCACCCCCGACCGGGCGCTGGTGATCCTGGTCTTTGCCGACGGGCGTGTGGAAAACCGCCTGTTCACGCCGCCGCCGGGCCAGACCCCCAGTTCGCTGCGCGAGGCCGGCAATTTCCTGTCGGCGCGGGGCGAGGGCCAGACCCTGACCCAGCTGCGCCGCGACATTGCCGACCATCTGGCCCGCGCCCGGCAGGATCTGGACAGTCTCGCCGCGCAGCTGGTGGAAACCGGGCTGGCCTCGTGGGATGCCGATGCCCCCGACCCGCAGCTGATCGTGCGCGGCCGCGCCAACCTGCTGGAACACGAAGCGGCCGATCTTGACCGCATCCGCAGCCTGTTCGACGACCTCGAACGCAAGCGCGACATCGCCCGTTTCCTCGAACTCGCCGAAGAGGCCGAGGGCGTGCGCATCTTCATCGGCTCGGAAAACCAGCTTTTCTCACTTTCGGGTTCCTCTCTGGTGGTTTCGTCCTATATGAACGCTGACCGCAAGATCGTGGGCGCGGTGGGGGTGATCGGACCGACGCGCCTGAATTACGGAAGAATCGTGCCGATCGTTGACTATACCGCACAGCTGGTCGGCCGGGTTCTCTCCGACCGCAAAGGATGAAAGATGAACGACACCCAGACCCCGAACGGCCAGCCCGACCAGTTGCGTGATGATATCGACCCGGACGATCTGCTGGCGCTGGATCCGGTGGACGAAGACGGCCCCGATTCGCGCATCGCAACGGTGCTGGCCGAACGCGACGAATACCGCGACCGCTTCATGCGTGCCTTGGCCGACGCCGAAAACGCCCGCAAGCGCGCCGAAAAGGACCGGCGCGAGGCTGAAAATTACGGCGGCAGCAAGCTCGCCCGCGACCTGCTGCCGGTCTATGACGCGCTGAACCGCGCCATCGAGGCCGCCGACCGCAGCACCGCCCCGCAGCTGGTCGAGGGGGTCGAGCTGACCCTGCGCGAACTTTCCAACGTGTTCGGCCGCCACGGGATCGAGGTGATCGCCCCCGCCGTCGGCGACCGTTTCGACCCGCTGCTGCACGAGGCGATGTTCGAAGCCCCGGTTCCCGGCACCAAGGCCGGCGACATCATCCAGGTCATGGTGAACGGGTTCCGCATTCACGACCGGCTGCTGCGCGCGGCGCAGGTCGGGGTGTCCTCGACCCCCGCCGGCTAGGCCCTTTCGGGCGGCAGGGATACAACCTTCATCCGACTTGATCCCTGCCGGCCGCCGTCTAACCTTGCTGCCACGCACCAGCGGAGGACGGACCATGCCATCAGATACCGCAGTCCCCAGAATTCACCCCGCCGTCGATCACGGGGTGACAGCGCAGGCCCGCCCGGATTTCGCCGGCGGCACACTGCGTTGCCTGTGTTCGGCCGACCCGGTCGAGGTCCGCATCAGCGCCCAGACCGCCCATAACCACGTCTGCGGCTGCACCAAGTGCTGGAAACCGCAGGGCGTGGCCTTCAGCCAGGTCGCCGTGGTCAGCCGCGACGCGGTCGAGGTCACTCGCAACGGTCACAAGCTTGCGGCGGTAAATCCCGACGCCCCGATCCGCCGCCACGCCTGCAACGGCTGCGGCGCGCATATGTATGGGCGGATCGAAAATACCGAACATCCGTTCTACGGGCTGGATTTCGTCCACACGGAACTGTCGGACGAAACCGGCTGGTCGCCGCCCGAATTTGCGGCCTTTGTGTCCTCGGCCATCGAATCAGGGGTGAATCCCGATCGCATGGGCGCGGTGCGCGCGCGGTTGAAAGAGCTGGGACTGGAACCCTATGACGCGCTGTCGCCGCCGCTGATGGACGCCATCGCGACCCATGTCGCCACGAAATCCGGCAAGCTCAATACGCTTGACGTGTAGGCGCGCCCAAAATCAGCCACCGGGGGCCGGCCATCGACCGGCCCCTTTCGGCATCCATGACGGGCCAGACGGCCGCAATCCAAGGAGAATACCATGAGAACCCGTGCCGCCGTCGCGTTGGAAGCCGGCAAACCGCTTGAGGTGATGGAGGTCAATCTCGAAGGCCCCAAGGCCGGCGAAGTGCTGGTCGAGATCAAGGCCACCGGCATCTGCCACACCGACGAATTCACCCGCTCGGGCGACGACCCCGAGGGAATCTTTCCCGCCATCCTCGGGCACGAGGGCGCGGGCGTGGTGGTCGAGGTCGGCCCCGGCGTCACCAGCGTCAAGCCGGGCGACCATGTGATCCCGCTTTACACCCCCGAATGCCGGCAATGCGCGTCCTGCCTGTCGGGCAAGACCAACCTCTGCACCGCGATCCGCGGGACGCAAGGCCAGGGGCTGATGCCCGACGGCACCACCCGGTTCACCATGCTCGACGGCACCCCGATCCACCATTACATGGGCTGCTCGACGTTCTCGAACTATACGGTGCTGCCGGAAATTGCGGTCGCCAAGGTGCGCGAGGACGCGCCTTTCGACAAGATCTGCTATATCGGCTGCGGCGTCACCACCGGCATCGGCGCGGTCATCAACACCGCCAAGGTCGAAATCGGCGCGAAAGCGGTGGTGTTCGGGCTGGGCGGCATCGGGCTGAACGTGTTGCAGGGCCTGCGTCTGGCCGGCGCCGACATGATCATCGGCGTTGATCTGAACAACGACAAAAAGGCAATGGCCGAGCATTTCGGCATGACCCATTTCATCAACCCCAACGAGATCGAAGGCTCGGTCGTGCAGGAAATCGTCAACCTGACCAAGACCCCGTTCGACCAGATCGGCGGCGCCGACTACAGCTTTGACGCCACCGGCAACGTCAAGGTGATGCGCGATGCGCTGGAATGCACCCACCGCGGCTGGGGCCAGTCGATCATCATCGGCGTGGCGCCGGCGGGGGCGGAAATCAGCACCCGCCCGTTCCAGCTGGTCACCGGCCGGGTGTGGAAGGGCACGGCCTTTGGCGGCGCCCGCGGCCGCACCGATGTGCCCAGGATCGTGGACTGGTATATGGACGGCAAGATCGAGATCGACCCGATGATCACCCACACGATGCCGCTGGACGACATCAACAAGGGCTTCGATCTGATGAACGCGGGCGAATCCATTCGCTCGGTCGTTATTTACTGATCCTCAAGGGTTGCTTAGGTAAGACTGCGGCGGGGCCCGTTCCGGGTGCCCGCCGCAATGCTGAAAGGATGACCCATGCTGCGCCCGTTTCCGCCCCACAGCCTGAATGACGACGATGACGACGACGACGAGGATGAGCGGCGCGAGGACCGGCAGCAGGGCGAGGATCTGGGCCTGCCGCAAAGCCCCTCGATCGACCGGCTGTATTTCCGTTCGCGCACGGTGATCGTGGCCGGCACGATCAACGACAAGCTGGCGCAGCGCACGGTTTCGCATCTGCTGGCGCTGGCCGAGGACAGCGACAAGCCGATCAACATGCTGATTTCCTCGCCCGGCGGCCATGTCGAATCGGGCGACATGATCCATGACGTGATCAAGTTCATCCGCCCCACGGTGCGCACCATCGGCTCGGGCTGGGTGGCCTCGGCCGGGGCGCTGATCTTTGTGGGCGCGGACCGCGAAAACCGTTTCTGCCTGCCCAATACGCGGTTCCTGATCCACCAGCCCTCGGGCGGGATCGGCGGCACCTCGTCGGACATGATGATCCAGGCCGAACAGGTGCGGCTGATGCGCGACCGGCTGAACCAGATCTTTGCCGATGCCACCGGGCAAAGCGTGGAACGCATCGAAAAGGACACCCAGCGCGATTTCTGGCTGAACACGCAAGAGGCGCTGGATTACGGCCTGCTGGGCCGGGTGATCCGCAGCGTTGACGAGCTGAAATGACCCTCACAGCGGCCGGGGCCGGGACACGGCCGGTGGCGGTGGCGATCCGCCCCGCCACCCCGGCCGATCACGAGGCGATCTGGGCGATCCTCGAACCCGTCTACCGGGCCGGAGAGACATATTGCATTCCCCGCGACATCTCGCGCGGGGATGCGTTGGCGGATTGGTTCGCGGCGCCGTTTTCGGTGTTCGTGGCCGAGCTGGACGGGCGGGTGCTGGGCAGCAGCCATATCGGCCGCAACCGCCCCGGCGGCGGCGCCCATGTGGCGAATGCGGGCTTCGTGACCCACAAGGACGCCCGCGGTCGCGGCATTGCGGCCACGATGGTGGCCCACGCCAAGACCTGGGCGCGCGCGCAGGGATTCCGGGCGATGCAGTTCAATTTTGTCGTCGCCACCAACGAAGATGCCGTCCATTCGTGGCAGAAGGCCGGGTTCGAGGTTGTCGGCCGCCTGCCGGGCGCCTTTGATCACCCGCGGCTCGGCCATGTGGACGCGCTGGTGATGTATCACGATCTGACGAAAGGGGATTAGGCGATGACGCTGGAAACCGTCTCGGAAAACCGCAGCTTCGGGGGCATTCAGGGCGTCTATCGCCACAAGTCGCAGGCGACCGGCACCGACATGACCTTTGCCGTCTATCTGCCGCCGGATACGCAGGCCGGCAAAGTGCCGGTGCTGTGGTATCTGTCGGGGCTGACCTGCACGCATGAAAACGCCATGACCAAGGCCGGCGCCCAGCAATTCGCGGCCGAGGCCGGGATTGCGCTGGTGTTCCCCGACACCTCGCCCCGCGGCGAAGGGGTGGCCGACGACGACGCCTATGATCTGGGCCAAGGCGCGGGGTTCTATGTCAACGCCACCCAAAACCCCTGGTCACCGCATTTCCGCATGTGGGACTATATCGTCGAGGAACTTCCGGCACTGGTCTGCGACAATTTCCCGGTGGATGCGCAGGCGCAGGGCATCACCGGCCATTCCATGGGCGGCCACGGCGCGCTGACCATCGCCATGACCCATCCCGACCGCTATCGCAGCGTCTCGGCCTTTGCGCCCATCGCCAACCCCACCGAATCGGACTGGGGCCGCAAGCAGCTGGGCGCCTATCTGGGCGAGGATCGCGCTGCGTGGCAGGCGCATGATTCCACCCTGCTGATGGCCGAACGCGGCTATCCGGGCGAGGTGCTGATCGATCAGGGCGCCAGCGACCAGTTCCTGGACCTGCTCAAGCCGGAAACCCTGGCGCAGGCGATGATGGCGCGTCGCCAACCGGGCTGGTTCCGGATGCAGCCGGGCTATGACCACAGCTATTTCTTCGTCAACAGCTTTATCGGCGACCACGTCTTCTGGCACGCCGAGCGGCTGGCCTGAGCTCGCGCAGCTGCCGGCCCGGCGGGGAATTGCCGAAACTTCCCGCCGGGTTGCCGAAAGCACTAAGACTTTCTGGCTAGTTTCGGCATACAAACGTTGACGAAAGCTCCGTCCCCGCGAAACCTGTTCCTGACGCTCGCATTCCTGACCGGGTGCCGGGCAAAAGGGGGAGGACAAGATGAAACTGACGTTGACCGGCGCCACCGTGGCGCTTTTGCTGTCCAGCTCGGCCGTTCTGGCCAACGACAGCGTTCACGAGGCAATCGCCAACCCGGGGCAGATGGCGTTGCCGACGATGGACTACGCCAACACGCGCTATTCCGAACTGGACCAGATCAACCGCGACAACGTCGGCGACATGCGCGTCGCCTGGACGTTCTCGACCGGGGTGCTGCGCGGGCACGAAGGCGCGCCGCTGGTGATCGGCGACGTGATGTATGTCCATACGCCTTTCCCCAACAACGTCTATGCGCTGGACCTGAACGACAACGGCCGCATCATCTGGCGGTATGAACCCGTGCAGGATCCCAGCGTGATCGCGGTGATGTGCTGCGATACCGTCAACCGCGGCCTCGCCTATGCGGACGGCATGATCTTTCTGCCGCAGGCCGACACCACCGTCGTGGCGCTTGACGCCGCGAATGGCGAGGTCAAGTGGTCCACCAAGATCGGCGATCCCGCCATCGGCGAAACCCTGACCATGGCCACCATGCCGGTCAAGGACAAGCTGATGGTCGGCATCTCGGGCGGCGAATACGGGGTCCGCGGCCGGGTCACGGCGCTGAATCTGGCCGACGGGACCGAGGCGTGGAAAGCCTATTCCACCGGCCCCGACGACGAAATGCTGGTCGACCCCGAGACCACCACCCATCTGGGCAAGCCCATCGGCGCCGACAGCTCGCTTGACAGCTGGGAAGGCGATCAGTGGAAAATCGGCGGCGGCCCGATCTGGGGCTGGTTCTCGTATGATCCGGACCTGAACCTGTTCTATTACGGCACCGGCAACCCCTCGACCTGGAACGCGGCGCAGCGTCCGGGGGACAACAAATGGTCGATGACCATCATGGCCCGCGACGCCGACACCGGCATGGCCAAATGGTTCTATCAGATGACGCCCCACGACGAATGGGACTATGACGGCGTCAACGAAAACATCCTGACCGACCAAGAAGTTGACGGGCAGATGCGCAAGCTGCTGACCCATTTCGACCGCAACGGCTTTGCCTATACGCTAGACCGCGAAACCGGCGAGCTGCTGGTGGCCGAGAAATTCGACCCCGCGGTGAACTGGGCCACCCATGTCGAGATGGACCCGGACAGCGACCAGTATGGCCGCCCGCAGGTCGTCGCCCAATACTCGACCGAGCAGAACGGCGAGGATGAAAACACCACCGGCGTCTGTCCGGCCGCGCTGGGCAGCAAGGACATGCAGCCGGCAGCCTATTCGCCCAAGACCAACGTGTTCTATGTGCCGACGAACCACGTCTGCATGGATTACGAGCCGTTCCGCGTCGCCTATACCGCCGGCCAGCCCTATGTCGGCGCGACGCTGTCGATGTTCCCGGCGCCTGACAGCCACGGCGGCATGGGCAATTTCATCGCCTGGGACAATATCAAGGGCGAGATCCTGTGGTCGAACCCGGAACAGTTCTCGGTCTGGTCGGGGGCGCTGGCCACCGCGGGTGACGTGGTGTTCTATGGCACGCTCGAAGGGTATCTCAAGGCCGTCGATGCCGACAGCGGCGATGAGCTGTATCGGTTCAAGACCCCCTCGGGGATCATCGGCAACGTGATGACCTATATGCACAACGACAAGCAGTATATCGGCGTGCTGTCCGGGGTCGGCGGCTGGGCCGGGATCGGGCTTGCGGCCGGGCTGACCGGCTCGACCGAGGGTCTGGGCGCGGTGGGCGGTTACGCGGCGCTGGCCGACTACACCGCGCTGGGTGGCCAGCTGACGGTGTTCGAAGTCCCCGGCTGATCGGGCCCGCGATACACGACCAAGGTGTGACTATACGACAGCCGCCCCGGGGATAACCTCGGGGCGGAACTGTCCCGCAGACAGCCTGAAGGGGAGAGAGAGGCAAGATGATCCGAGCAAACACCGGGTGGGCCGTCGGTGGTATCCTGACGCTGGGGCTGGCGATCGCAGCAGCGACCGGCGTGGCGGCACAGGGCGTCGAACTGGACCTGGAACCCGACCACATGGAAAACGGACGCTGGTATAACGCCGAAGATCTGCCGACCTTCAAGGTCCAGGACGGCGTGGTGGATTACGCGACGTTTTCGGGCTACCGTCGCTATCATTCGGAATGTCACGTCTGCCACGGCCCGGACGGCGAGGGTTCCACCTATGCCCCCGGTCTGAAAGACAGCGTGACCAAAAAGATGGACTATTGGGAGTTCATGGAGATCGCGGCCTCGGGCAAGCAGGACGTCAACACTGCCGCCAATCTGGTGATGCCGGCCTTTGGCACCAACCGCAACGCCTGGTGCTATATCGACGACATCTATGTCTATCTGCTCGCCCGCGGCACCGGCGCCATCCCGCGCGGCCGCCCGGCCGAGAAAGAGGCCAAGTCCGATGAATTCGCCGCGCAGGAAACCTCCTGCATGGAGGGCTGAGTTGCGCCCGCTGGCCGTCCTGCTTGCCGCCGCCACCCTGGTCGCGACGGCGGCGGGGGCGCAGGTGGCGGACCTGCGCTCGACCTCGGCGCTGCGGGTGTGTTCGGACCCCGCAGCCCTGCCGATGTCGTCCCAGGACGGCACGGGGTTCGAAAACCGCATCGCCGAGCTGCTGGCCGACCGGCTGGGGCTGCCGCTGCGGTATTTCTGGTTCCCGCAGGGTATGGGGTTTGTGCGCAAGACGCTGCTCGACGGAAATTGCGATCTGGTCATCGGATATGCACAGGGTGACGAGCTGGTGCAGAACACCAACCATTACTACACCTCGGTCTATGGGATCGTGACCCGCAGGGACGGCGATCTGGCCTCGGTGGATCACCTGACCGATCCGGCGCTCAGGGGCCGCAACCTCGGCGTGGTGGCGGGAACGCCGCCCGCAACGCATATGGCGCGGGCCGGGCTGGCCAAGGACATGCGCGGCTGGGATCTGTTCGTGGACCGCCGGGTGGAAAACCCGGTCGGCGACATGCTGCAAGGCGTCCGCGACGGCTCGCTGGATGCGGCGGTGCTGTGGGGACCGTTGGCGGGGCCGCTGGTTAAGGACGACCCGGACCTGCAATTCACCCCGCTGCTCGGGGAACAGGGCGGGCCGCGGCTTTACTATCGCATCACCATGGGGGTGCGGCAAAGCGACCAGGAATGGAAGCGGCAGCTGAACAGCCTCATCCGCCGCAACCAGGATGACATCGACGCCATCCTGCGCGAGGCGGGCGTGCCGCTGGTGGACGACTACGGCAAGGCGCCCCGGGAATGACGCGACTGGCGGCGCTGGCCCTGCTGCTGGCCGCCGCTGCTGCCCACGCGACCCCACCCCCCGAACCGCACGGCTTTCGGGGCGAGCCTTACGACGCCCCGGTGCCGGCAACGCTGGCAGGCGCCACCGTGCTGGACAGCGAAGCCGCGGCGGGCTGGCAGGCCGACGGCGCCACGCTGATCGACGTCATGCCGCAGATCCGCCGCCCCAACGGACTTCCTGCGGGCACGCTGTGGCGCGACCCCGAGCATGACACCATCCCCGGCGCGGTGTGGCTGCCCGGCGCAGGCTACGAACGGCTTGCCCCGCAGGCCGAATCGGCCTTTTACGCCGCGCTCGACCGGCTGACCGGCGACAACCGCGCCGCGCCGCTGGTGTTCTTTTGCAAGTCCGACTGCTGGATGAGCTGGAACGCCGCCCGCCGTGCCATCCTGCGCGGCCATTCCCGCGTCGGCTGGTTCCCCGGCGGCACCGACGCATGGCTGGCATTTCACGGAACGTCAGAGCCGGCCCAGCCTTTCGCCGACATCCCCGACTGATCGCGGCGCTTGCCCGTCTTTGGTGTGGAAATATCCTGGGGGTCCGGGGGCCAGCCCCCGGTCCCGCGCCCGCCATAACCCAAAGGTCGCAGGCAAAACCGGTATTCCACGGGGAATTTTTCGCGGCTTGCACAATGGGTTGCGGCCAAGGACACTGATTGCGGAGGAAAATGCCATGCGCTCAACCGTCACAGCCCCGGTGCTGTTTCTTGTGGCCGCGGGGATCCTGCCAGCCGCCGCCCAGACCCCGGACGACCCGCAGCTGGTCCGCGCCGCGGTGCTGCGGGTGGACCAGCCCGCGCTGCCCCCGATCTCGCGGCTCGAGGTCGCGCCCGAGGATCTCGGCTTTGCCGGGGCGCGGCTGGCGATCGAGGACAACGACACCACCGGCCGCTTCATGGGGCAGGATTTCGACGCGGTCGAGGTTACCGCCACCCCGGAAACGGCGTCGGCCGAACTGGATGCGATCCTTGCGCAGGACATCCGCTTTGTCGTGCTGCTGGCCGATGACGCGACCACGCTGGCCTTGGCCGATCAGGCCGGCGACCGGGCGCTGATCTTCAACGCCGCTGCACGGGGCGATGCGCTGCGCGGGGCGGATTGCCGCGCCAATCTCATCCACACCGCCCCCAGCCACGCCATGCTGGCCGACGGGCTGGCGCAGTTCCTGATGTGGAAACGCTGGCCGCGCTGGCTCTTGGTCCACGGCAGCCACCCCGAGGATATCGCGCTGGCCGACGCCTATCGCCGCGCCGCCGCCAAATTCGGCGCCAAGATCGTCGAGGAACGAGAGTTCGAGGATACCGGCGGCGCCCGCCGCACTGATTCCGGCCATGTGCAGGTCCAGCAGCAGCTGCCGGTGTTCACCCAGCGCGCCCCCGATTACGACATCATGATCACCGCCGACGAACACGGGGTCTTTGCCGACTGGATGCCCTATCACACCTGGGACGCGCGGCTGGTTGCGGGATCGTCCGGGCTGGTGCCGCGCAGCTGGCACCCGGCGCTTGAAGCCTGGGGCGCCACACAGTTCCAGAACCGCTTTGAAAAGCTGAACGAGCGCAACATCCGCGAGGAAGATTACCAGGCATGGGTCGCCCTGCGCATGGTGGGCGAGGCCGCGACCCAGACCAGATCCGCCGACCCCGACACGCTGATGCAATTCATGCTGTCCGAGGATTTCCAGGTGGCGGGCTTCAAGGGCCAGAAACTGACGCTGCGCGACTGGGACCACCAGCTGCGCCAGCCGATCCTGCTGACCACCGGGCTGGTGACCACCAGTGTCAGCCCGCAGGACCAGTATCTTCATCAAGTCACCGCGCTGGATACGCTGGGCACCGACCGCCCCGAAAGCGCCTGCAAATTCTGAGGGACGATGAAACACGCACTCGCCATCCTGCTGCTGACCATCGCCGCCACGCCTGCGCTGGCCGCCAAGGTCTATGTCTCGAACGAAAAGGGCAACGACGTCACCGTGATCGACGGCGACACCTTTGAGGTGCTGGGGACCTATCCGGTGGGCAACCGCCCGCGCGGCATCACCATCAGCCCCGACGGCAAGGAACTGTATGTCTGTGCCTCGGACGACGATCTGGTGCGGGTCTTTGACCCCGAAACCATGCAGGAAATACACACCCTGCCGTCCGGCCCCGACCCCGAGCTGTTCGTGCTGCACCCCTCGGGCAACCCGCTGTATATCGCCAACGAGGACGACAATCTGGTCACCGTGGTGGACACCCAGACCCACAGGATGCTGGCCGAAATTCCGGTCGGGGTGGAACCCGAAGGCATGGGGGTCAGCCCCGACGGCAAGGTGGTGATCAACACCTCGGAAACCACCAACATGGCGCATTTCATCGACGCCGAGACCTTTGAAATCTTTGCCAACGTGCTGGTGGACAGCCGCCCGCGCTTTGCCGAATTCAACCACGACGGCAGCAAGCTGTTCGTCAGCGCCGAAATCGGCGGCACCGTCACCGTGATCGACCCGGCCTCGCAGGAAATCGCCAAGGTGATCAGCTTTGACATCCCCGGCGTCCTGCCCGAGGCGATCCAGCCGGTGGGGGTGCGCGTCACCGCCGACGGCAAAAAGGTGTTCGTGGCGCTGGGACCGGCGAACCGCGTGGCGGTGATCGACGGTGAATCGCTTGAGGTGACGGACTATATCCTTGTCGGGCAGCGGGTCTGGCAGCTGGCCTTTACCCCCGACGAAAAACATCTTTACACCACCAACGGCAACTCGAACGACGTGACCGTGATCGACGTGGCCACCAACACCGCGCTGCGCTCGATCCCCGTGGGGCAGCAGCCCTGGGGCGTGGTGGTCGCGCCGAACTGATCCGACCTGCCAGGAACACACCAAAGGGAGATAGACATGACCAGGCTGTTGATTGCCGCGATGCTGGCGGCGCTGATCGGGGTGCCCGCGCAGGCCCAGACCGAGGCTGCGCCCGACGGCGACGGCGCGGCGCAGACCGCCCCCGCCGCCGCGGACGGGGATGACGACGACGATGATGATGATGACGCCCCGGCCGCCGCGGCCAGCACCGTCCAGCACCATGATTTCGGCCCCTCGGGGATCATGACCCGCGCGAACCGCGAAGATCTGGCGCCGCTGACCCTGTCCTCGGGCAAGCCGGTGGCCGAGGGTGAATATTCCCTGCAATCGGGCGGCTATTACCGCATCAAGATCCAGGCGGACGGCACCCAGGAACTGGCGCTGTCGGGCGGCGATTTCTTCCGCGCCGTCTGGATCAACGAGGTGGTCATCAACGACATCGAGATCCGCCCGATGGGTGTCCACTCGATCGAGTTCGACGACGCGGGCGAGGCGACGATCAGCTTTATCGCCATCATGCCCGGCCGCTACACGCTGTCGATCCCCGGATCGTCCGGCGAGACGCAGCAGGCCGTGTTCAACATCCGCTGATCGCTTGACGGGGGCGGGGTTCCGCCCCCTCAATTCGCCGCATGACCATACAAGCACTTTCCGTCCAGAACGTCAGCCACAGTTTCGGCGCCTTTCGCGCGCTGGACGATGTGTCGCTGACCGTTCCGCGCGGCAGCTTCACCGCGCTTTTGGGGGTGAACGGGGCGGGCAAGACGACGCTGTTCAACCTGATCACGCGGCTTTACGCGAACCGCTCGGGCGTGATCGAGGTCGCGGGCCACGACCTGCGCCGCGACCCCGCCCCGGCGCTGCGGCGGCTGGGGGTGGTGTTCCAGTCCCGGGCGCTGGATGCCGACCTGACCGTGCAGCAGAACCTGATGTATCACGCCGCCCTGCACGGCATCCCCCGCAGCAAAGCCCGCGCCCGCGTGGCCGAGGTGCTGGCCCAGGTCGATCTGGCCGACAAGGCGGCGGCAAGGGTCTCGGCGCTGTCGGGTGGGCAGATGCGCCGCGCGGAAATTGCCCGCGCCCTGATCCACCGCCCCGAACTGCTACTGCTGGACGAGGCGACCGTGGGCCTTGACGTGAAATCCCGCGCCGAGGTGCTTTCCCTGACCCGCCGGCTGATCGCGGAACAGGGGGTGTCGGCGCTGTGGGCCACCCATATCCTTGACGAGATCGCGCCCTCGGACCGGCTGGTGATCCTCCATCGGGGCCGGGTGCTGTTTTCCGGGCTTGCAGCGCAGGCCGCGCCCGACGGCGACCTGACCCGCGCCTTTCTTGACCTGACCGGAATCCCGGCATGAGGACCGGGGGCATGACCGGCTGGTGGGTGGTCTTTGCCGGCATCTCGCGGCGCGAGACGCTGCGCTTTGTCAACCAGCGCGGGCGGTTTCTGGCGGCGCTGGTGCGGCCGCTGGTCTGGCTGTTCATCTTTGCCGCGGGGTTCCGCGCCGTGCTGGGGCTGTCGATCACCGCGCCCTATCAGACCTATGTGCTGTATGAGGTCTACGTCACCCCCGGCCTGTGCGCGATGATCCAGCTGTTCAACGGGATGCAGTCGTCGCTGTCGATGGTCTATGACCGTGAAACCGGGGCGATGCGGACCCTGCTGGTCAGCCCCTGGCCGCGCTGGTTCCTGCTGGCGTCCAAGCTGGTGGCGGGGGTGATCGTCTCGATCATCCAGGTCTATACCTTCCTGCTGATCGCGTGGTTCTGGGGCATCCGGCCGCCCGTCATGGGCTATCTGGCGCTGCTGCCGGCGCTGCTGCTGTCGGGGCTGATGCTGGGGGCGATGGGGCTGTTCCTGTCCTCGGCCATCCGGCAGCTGGAAAACTTTGCGGGGGTGATGAACTTCGTGATCTTCCCGATGTTCTTTGCGTCCTCGGCGCTTTACCCGCTGTGGCGGATGCGGGAATCCTCGGTGCTGCTGCATGATATCTGCGCGCTGAACCCCTTCACCCATTCGGTCGAGTTGATCCGCTTTGCCCTTTACCTTCAGGTGAACTGGCTGTCCCTTGGGGTGGTGCTGGGGTGTCTGGCGCTGTTCTTTGGCGGGGCGGTGCTGATGTATGATCCGGGCCGAGGGCTGGGGATCCGGCGAAAGGGGGGATGATGCGCAATCTTCTGCTGGCAGCGGCGCTGCTGGTGCCGGTCGCGGCACCGGCGGCCACGCCCACGGCGGACTGGCCCTGTATCCAGCGCCTGCAACCGCGGCTGTCGCTGGGGCAGGTTTGGTCCGGCCCGCCCCCGGCCGAGGGCGCGGCGACCCCGCCCGCAACCGCGGCGCTGGCCGAAAGGCTGGTCCAGCGCCGCATGGCCCTGGACGAGGCGGAATCCGAGATCGCCGATTTCGCCGCCACTGCCGATGCTCAGGCGCTGGCCCTGCTGATGCAGGCGGTATTCCAGCGCATCGACACGCAGCGCGCCACCATCATTCAGGGCATTTCGCGCTATGGCCACGCGCAGGTGGCGCTGGCCGGGCAGGTGGAGACCCGCCGCCGCCACATGGCGGAACTGGAAACCGCCGATCCCCCTGATTTCGACGCCATCGACGCCGAGGAACGCGCGCTCGACATCGACATGCGGGTGTTCACCGACCGCCAGCAAAGCCTGACCTATGTCTGCGAATCGCCGGTGCTTCTGGAACAGCGGCTGTTCGCGCTGGGCCGCGCCATCGCCGCGCATCTGCCGTAAGGGGGGAACCGCCGGTGCCGGTGGGGGTTGGTCCGACGACGCAAACCGCAAGCCAGATGAAAGCCGGAAGATGACCCAGCGATACGCCCCGATGTTCCTGCTGACCGCCCTGCTTGCCGCCGGCCCCGCGCTGGCGCAGACGGCGGCTCCCGTGCCAGACCAGCCGGCGGTCACACCGCCCGCCGCGGGCCAGGCCGCACCCGGCCCGACCGCAACGGAACCCCAGCCGCCGGGTTTTACCCCGGTTCCCGTGGACGATCCGCTGATCCCGGCACCCATCGCCGCACGCGCGGTGGCGCCCGACTACAGCGCGCCGCCGGTTGAACCGCAGCCTGCTGACCCGGCGGATGAACCCGCGCCTGAACCGACGCCGGTGGTGGACGGCGTGCCGACCGAGCCGGAACAGGCCGCCACCTCGCCCGAGGCAGCCCGCGCCCGGGCCGCCCCGGATGCTGCCCCGACTGCCGCGCCGTCACAGGCTGAAACCACGGCGCCCGCCGCTGAAACCCCGTCGCCGCAATCGCTGGAAACCTCGGGGCAGGCCGACCCCGACAGCGTTGCCGTCGCCGCGACCCCGCCCGACCCCGAAGCCCCGGACGGAACCTCGCCCGGCAGCGCCGGATCCTCGGGCTGGACCGGCGGAGTGGGCGGCTCGACCATCGGCACCAACCCGTCGGGCGCGGTGCCTGAATCGCGCAGTTGGCAACCCCCGACTTCGCGCGGGCTGGACCTCAAGGGCTAGGCCCCGGCTGCTTCTTTCTGGTTGAAATACCCCGGGGGTGCGGGGGCAGCGCCCCCGCTCGCCAGGACTGGCGGAGGAGAATGGGAGTCGAACCCACCCGGGACAGGCACGCTGCCCCAACCGGATTTGAAGTCCGGCCGCCCCACCGGGGACGATTCTCCTCCGTAACCTGTCAGCCGCCGTAAAGATCGGCACGATGCGGATTGATGCGCCGCAGGTCGCCGCGGCGCAAGGTGACTCCCTGCCTATCATAGAAATCGAGGATCTCGATAGCGACCTTGCGGCCGTTCTGCACCCGGTCGCGGAACGCGGCGGCGGTGACCCAGCCGTCCGGGGCCTCGGCCTGGACCTCGGCGATGATGCCGACCATCTCGGCGGTGGTGGCGCGCAGGAAATAATGGTCGTGGCGGATCTGATCGACGCGCCCCTGCCGCGCCGCCATGCGCAGCACGCGACGCACGTCGGTTTCGGGAATATCCCATGCCGTGGCCATGTCGCGCACGCGGGGCGGGCGGAACCGCGCCTCGCCCGAAAGTTCAGGCAGGATGCGCAAATACAGCGCCTCATCCGCCTCGGACAGGCGCACGATATGGGTGGGCAGCCGCAGAAAGGCCCCCTCGGCCACCACATCGCCCGCCGCGATGCGTTCGGACAGCAGCACGGCAAAGGCGTCCTTGGGCAGGCGCGGGGTCAGCGCCAGCCGCAGCTTTTCGCGCCCCGGCCCCTGCATCTCGGGCGCCTCGTGGTGAAACCGGGCCAGAGTATCCAGCATCGCGCCGACCAGCTGGCGATGGGTGTCGGCCGACAGCGCGACGTTCGAGCCGCCCGCATCCAGCACCACCGCCGCGCCTGCCAGCCGCGCCGCCGCATCCGGACCCAGCGCCCGGTCGCGGATGAACACCCCCAGATCGACCATGAAGGGCGGCGCCGCCAGCATCGCGCGCAGCGCCTGTTCCGCGTCCGGCTGTGCCGCCGCGGCCAGTTGCAGCATCCGTTCCGGCGTGCGGCGGCGGCGCGCGGGCGCGCGCAGATCGACGAACACGCCGCCGCCGATGGTGCGCCGCGCCGACACGTCCCGCAGGATATAGCGGTCCCCGACCGAGGCCGCGAGCGGCGCGTCCAGCACCAGCTGCACCAGCCCCTCGGCCCCCGGCATCAGCGCCTCGGCCAGCGGCACGATGCGGGCGCCGACCTCGGCCGCGCCGCTGTGCAGGCGGGCGGGAAACCAGGTGCCGATGGGGCGCGGCTCGGACCCCAGCACCCGCAGCGTGGCATCGATGCGGTCGCTGGGCGCGTGCAGCGCCGGGTCCAGCACCATGTCGCCGCGGTGGATGGCGTCGCGCGACACCCCGTCGCCGGCAAGATTCAGGGCGCAGCGCTGGCCGGCGATGCCGGTCTGCACCGGCCGGTTCTGCGCATGGATCGCCCGCACCCGCGCCGCCAGCCCGCGGGGCGAAACGGTGACGGTATCGCCGACCGAGACCTGCCCCGACAGCACCGTCCCCGTCACCACCGTGCCGCTGCCCTTCAGCGCAAAGCTGCGGTCCACGCTGAGCCGGAAACGCCGGTCGAGCGCCCGCGCCTTGGTCGCAGCCGCCGCCTGCGCGAGCGTCAGGCGCAGCGTCTCGATCCCCTCGCCGGTGACCGAGGATACCGGCAGCACCGGCGCGCCATTCAGCCCGGTGCCGGCCAGCGTGGCGGCAATCTGCGCCGTCACCTCTGCCCGCCGCGCGTCGTCGGCCAGATCGGCCTTGCTCAGCGCTATGACGCCGCGGTGGACCCCCAGCAGGTCAAGGATCGCCAGATGCTCGCGCGTTTGCGGCATCACCCCGTCGTCGGCCGCCACCACCAGCAGCGCCAGGTCGATGCCGCCCGCGCCTGCCAGCATGGTGTGGACGAAACGTTCATGCCCCGGCACATCGACAAAGCCGGTGATGCCGCCATCCCCCAGATCGGCATAGGCAAAGCCCAGCTCGATGGTGATACCGCGGGTCTTTTCCTCGGCCAGCCGGTCGGCGTCGGTGCCGGTCAGCACCCGCACCAGCGCCGTCTTGCCGTGGTCGATATGCCCCGCGGTGCCGACGATCATCGCGCCGCCGCCAGTCCCGAAATCGCCCCCAGCAGCGCGCCGTCGTCGGGCAGGCAGCGCAGGTCCAGCAGCAGCACGCCGTCGCTGATCCGCCCGATCACCGGCAGGGGCAGGGCGCGCAGCCGCGCCGCCAGCCGTTCCGGCGCGTCGCCGGTATCACCGCCGAAGGCCAGCGCGGCCGAGGGCAGCGCCTCGACCGGCAGCGCGCCGGAACCGATCTGGCTGGTGCAGTCCACCACCTGCACGCGGTATTCCGGCAGCATCGCCGCCACCGGCGCCAGCAGCCGCTGCGCCTGTGCCGCGATGTCGTCGCGCGGGCGGGTCAGCATCCGCAGCGTCGGCAGGCGCTCGGCCAGCCGGTCGGGGTCGCGGTAAAGCCGCAGCGTCGCCTCGATCGCGGCCAGCCGGATCTTGTCCAGCCGCAGGGCGCGTTTCAGCGGGTTGCGGTTGATGCGCGCGATCAGATCGGCGCGGCCGACGATGAACCCGGCCTGCGGACCCCCCAGCAGCTTGTCGCCGGAAAACGTCACGATATCAGCGCCCTCGGCCACCGCCTGCCGCACGGTGGGTTCCGCCGGCAGCCCCCAGCGGGTCAGATCGACCAGCGTGCCCGAGCCAAGGTCGTTCAGCATCGCCACGCCCACATCCCGCGCCATCGCCGCGACCTCAGGTGCGGGAACGGCGGCGGTAAACCCGTCGATCCGGTAGTTCGAGGGATGCACCTTCATCAGCAGCCCGGTGTCCGGGGTGACGGCGTCGCGATAGTCGCGGGGGTGGGTGCGGTTGGTGGTGCCGACCTCGACCAGCCGCACACCCGCGCGGCGCATCACGTCGGGGATGCGAAAGGCGCCGCCGATCTCGACCAGCTCGCCGCGCGAGACGATGGCCTCGCGCCCCTCGGCAAGCGTGTTCAGCACCAGCAGCACCGCGGCGGCGTTGTTGTTGACCACGGTGGCGGCCTCGGCCCCGGTCAGCTCGCAGATCAGGGGTGCGACCAGCGCATCGCGTTCGCCGCGCCGGCCGGTGGCAAGGTCGTATTCCAGCGCCGCGGGGGCGCGCATGGCGGCGGCTGCGGCCTCGACCGCGGCTTCGGCCAGCAGGGCGCGGCCCAGATTGGTGTGCAGGACGGTGCCGGTCAGGTTCAGCACCGGGCGCAGTGCGCTTTGGCCCGCGGCATCCAGCGCGGCGCCTGCGCGGGACGCAATCGCGGCGCCGTCAGGTGCCGCGCCGCCCTTGCGCAGCTCTGCCCGCGCATCGTCCAGCGCGGCGCGCATTGCGTTGGTGGTGGCAAGGCGGCCGTGGCTTTCGATCAGCGCCGCCGCCTGCGGCAGCGACAGCAGCCGGTCGACCGAGGGCAGGGCGCGCATCCCCGTCATCAAAGACCGTCAATAGCCGATCAGGAACGGGTCGAACCCGGCCCGGCGCCACTTGCCGTCCTGCATCAGCGCGTCCAGCCCCAGGCTCGCCACGTCGTCGGCGATGGGGTCCAGCGCCGGGTTGCGGTTCTGGGCCAGTTGCTTGACCCATGCGCTGCATTCGTCGCAGCACTCGGCCTTGACCTGCGCGCCCTTGTCCGCGTCATCTTCGCCCGAGCCATCGTCGACCGAGTGAAAGCTGATCCCCTTGGTCGAGCCGCAGGACAGGCATTTCACCCGCACCTCGTTCCACAGGGTCTGGCAACAGGCGCAGGCGGCATAGCGCGTGCCCTCGGCCCCCATCACCCCGGTGATGACCGAGCTGGCCGGCCGGCCGCCGCAAGACGGGCAGACCCCGGTGCGGATCGCGACCAGCTGGTCGGCGTCAAGCAAGGCGGCAAGCTGCGCCATGTGGACCTGCACAGCCGCGGCCACGAACAGATGCGGTGCGGCGCTGTCCGAGGGGATCATGTCGTCCATGATATTGGAAATCAGCCAGCGCCGATCCTCGGGCGTGGCGGCGCGCAGCGCGTCCAGCGCCAGCCGCGCCGGGGCGGGCATCTCGATCGCGCCCGCCGCCGCGATCAGCGCATCCAGCGCCGCACCCACGGCGGGATCGTCCACCAGCGCCTGCCGGTCCAGCGGCGGCATCCGGCTGGCCCGCGCCAGTGCCACCCGCCCGGCATCGGGCGCGGCGGGGGCGGGCAGATCATCCGCCAGCCGTGCCTGCACAAGGCACAGCGCCGCCAGAAAATTCAGGTAAGGGGCAAGATTGGCCGAGGCCCCGGCCAGATGCGCGAACCGTTCAGCCCGCCGGGTGAACAGCCGCGAGGGCCTGGGCAGAATGGCGAGCGGCGGCGCAGGCACGCCGCCGATCATGTCGGGCCGGATTCCGGTGTCTTCGGTCATTGCGTCTCCTCCGGGTCGGACCGGCCGCGGGGCAGGGTTACTCTGCCGGCTTCGTCCGCTGCCGTCTAGCCAGTTCCCGCAGCCATTTCCGGTGGTGGCGCCAGGACCAGCCGCCCGACACCGTGCCGCGCGTCATGGCGCTGATGGTGCCCTGCGTCCAGAAGGCGGCAAAGATATGCAGGATGAACACCAGCACGATCAGCACCGCCGAAACCGAATGCACCAGGATCGCGATGCGCCGGGTTTCGATCGACACCAGTTCCGGGAAATACTGGATCCACATGGCGACGCCGGAAATCAGCAGCACCAGGATCAGCCAGAACATCCCCCAGAACACCAGCTTCTGGCCAAAGTTGTATTTGCCCAGTTCCGGCAGGCGTTCCTCGTTTCCCGACACCACGTCGGTGATGTGCCGGGTCCAGACCAGATCCTCGCGCCGCAGGATGTTCAGATGCGCCAGTTGCAGGAACATCCCCAGAAAGCTGATCGACAGCGCGACGCCAACGAAAGGATGCAGCCAGCGCGCATTCTGCCCGCCGCCGAACAGAGCGGTCAGCCCGAATAGCGCCGGGTGGAACAGCGCGAACCCCGACAGCATCAGCACGATGAAACACAGCGCGGTGAACCAGTGGTTGACCCGGGTAAAGGTGATGTAGCGTTTCACCACCACCGGTTCGGTCTGGACGATGCGGTCGGTGCTTTCCGAATATTCACGCTGCGTCATCACGCGGTCCCCCTGTCGTCAGGCCGGGCAGAGCCGCGCATTTCCTCTTGCACCAGCTCGGCGGCCTCGGCTTCGTCCTCGGGCGTGACGCGGCTGCGGGTGAACAGCGCCATCGCGGCGGCGCCCACTGCGGCAAGCCCCACTGCGGCGATGCCGGCGGGCTTGGTCGGGCCTTTCCACCCCTGCACCACGTCCGAGATTTTCGGATCGTCGGGCAGGCCGTTGTAGATCGAGGGCTTGTCCGCGTGATGCAGCACATACATCACATGGGTGCCGCCGACGCCCTGCGGGTCGTAAAGCCCGGCGTTGTCGTAGCCGCGCGACTTCAGATCCTCGATCCGTTCGGCGGCAAGGGCGGTCATGTCCTCTTTGCTGCCAAAGGTGATCGCCTGGGTCGGGCAGGCCTTGGCGCAGGCCGGACCCTGCCCCACCGCCACCCGGTCCGAACACAGCGTGCATTTCTTGACGACATGCTGGGTCGGGCTGAGCCGCGGGATGTCAAAGGGACAGCCCGAGATGCAGTAGCCGCAGCCGATGCAGTTCTCGCTGATGAAATCCACGATGCCGTTGGAATACTGCACGATGGCGCCGGGCGCCGGGCAGGCTTTCAGACAGCCCGGATCGACGCAATGCATGCAGCCGTCCTTGCGGATCAGCCATTCGAAATCGCCGGTCTCCGGGTTGTCGTATTCGGTGAACCGCATCAGCGTATACATTTCCGGGGTCAGGTCGTGGGGGTTTTCATAGACCCCCACATTGACGCCGATTTCCGGCTGCGTGTCGTTCCATTCCACACATGCGGTCTGGCACGCCTTGCAGCCGATGCATTTGCTGACGTCGATCAGCTTGGCCACGTCGGTCAGGTCGCGGGGGCTTTCCGCGACCGGCCCCCCGGCCGAGGAACGCACCACGTCCCCCTGGCCAAGGTTGCTTTCCATCGGCTGCACCGGCGGGTTCGCCACCGCGGTGCGCGGGCTGTCAAGATCGGGAGCCATCGTCATGCCAGAGCCTCCCCTGTGGCGGGTTCGATGTTGACCAGGAACGCCTTGAATTCCGGCGTCTCGATGTTGGCGTCACCGACGGCGGGCGTCAGGCTGTTCGGCCCCCAGCCCTTTTTCGCCGCGCCCACAAAGCCCCAGTGCAGCGGGATGCCGACGACATGGACGGTCTTGCCGTCGCAGGTCAGCGGCTTGATCCGCTTGGTGACCAGGGCCTTGGCCCAGACCTCGCCCCGCTTGGACCAGACCCGCACCTTGCCGCCGCGCTGGATACCCTTTTCGACGGCCAGCTCTTCGCTGATCTCGACGAAGAACTCGGGCTGCATCGCCGCGTTCACCTTGTTGTGCTTGGTCCAGTAGTGGAAATGCTCGGTCAGGCGATAGCTGGTGGCGACAAAGGGGAACTCGTCCGAGGTGCCCAGCGTCGCCGCATCGCTTTCGAACATCCGCGCCACCGGGTTCCCGCGCATCCGGTCGTTGAAGACGTTCTGCACCGGGGATTCGAACGGCTCCATATGCGTGGGGAACGGCCCGTCGCGCATCATGCCCCGGCTGAACAGGCGCGACACGCCTTCGGGGTTCATGATGAACGGCATCACCTCGCCCGGCTTGGCGGTGGGCGCGATGTCGGGGACGTCGTGGCCCTCCCAGCGTTCGCCGTTCCAGCTGAGCAGCGCCCGTTCGGGATCCCACGGCTTGCCGTCAAGGTCGGCCGAGGCGCGGTTATACAGCGTGCGCCGGTTCAGCGGCCAGCTCCACGCCCAGTTGGAATGGACGCCCAGCCCCGAGGGGTCGGAATTGTCCCGCCGCGCCATGTTGTTGCCGTCCTCGTTGAAGCAGCCGGAATAGATCCAGCAGCCGCAGGCGGTCGAGCCGTCATCGCGCAGTTCGGCAAAGGACGTCACCTGCTTGCCCGCCGCGGTCAGCACTTTGGTCGGGTCGGCGGGGTCGGTCACATCGGCCAGCGCGGTGCCGTTCATCTCGCGCGCCAGCTCGTCTGGCATCGGCGTCGAGGGATCGGCATAGGGCCAGGTCAGGTTCAGGATCGGATCGGGGAAGGCGCCCCCCTCGGCCGCGTAAAGCTCGCGCACCCGGTTGAAGATCTGCGCCATGATCCAGGTGTCGTGCCTGGCCTGACCCGGCGGCTCGGCCGCCGCCCAGTGCCACTGCAGCCAGCGGCCCGAGTTGACCAGCGCGCCTTCGTCCTCGGCAAAGCACGAGGTCGGCAGCTCGATCACCTCGGTCTGGATCGCGGCCGGGTCCACGTCGTTGAACGCGCCGTGGTTTTCCCAGAACCGCGCGGTCTCGGTCTGCAGCGGGTCCATCACCACCAGCAGCTTGAGCTTGGACAGCGCCGAGGTGTTCTTGCCGCGGTTGGACAGCGCCAGCAGCGGGTTGAAGCCCTGACAGAAATACAGGTTCACCTTGCCCTGATCCATCAGCTCGAACATGCGCAGCATGTCATAGGCGGGCACGTCCAGCTTGGGCAGATAGTGGTATGCCCAGTCGTTTTCCGCCGTCGCCGCGTCACCCCACATGGATTTCTGGAACGAAACCATGAACTTGGAGTAGTTCTGCCAATAGCTGGTCTGGCCGGGAAGCAGCGGCTTGAACTGCCGCGACTTCATGTAGGTTTCCCAGTCGGGTTCCTTTTCCGTCGGGATGTTCAGATAGCCCGGGATCAGGTTCGACATCAGCCCGATGTCGGTCAGCCCCTGGATGTTGGAATGACCGCGCAGCGCGTTCATGCCGCCACCCGGCACCCCGATATTGCCCAGGATCAGCTGCAACATCGCCATGCCGCGGATATTCTGCGAGCCCTTGGCGTGCTGCGTCCACCCCAGCGCATACATCGAGGTCATGGTCTTGGTCGGCGACGAACATTCCCCGATCATCTCGGCGATCTTGAGAAACCGCTCTTTCGGAGTGCCGCAGATCCGCTCGACCATCTCGGGCGTATACACGTCCACATGGGCTTTCAGCAGGTTCCAGACGCAGCGCGGATGCTGCAACGTCGGGTCGGTCAGCGCAAAGCCATCCTCGCCCAGCTGATATTCCCAGCTGGAACGGTCATAGTCGCGCTTTTCCTCGTCATAGCCGGTGAACAGGCCGTCGGCCCAGCCGAATTCCTCTTTCACCAGCAGCGAGGCGTTGGTGAAGGCCTTGACGTAGGACCACTGCACCTTGTCGTTCTCGATCATCCACCGGATCATCCCCATCAGAAAGGCGATGTCGGAACCGGGGCGGATCGGGGCATAATAATCGGACACGCTGGCCGTGCGCGTGAACCGCGGGTCCACGACGATCAGCTTGGCGCCGCGATGGTGTTTCGCCTCGGTCACCCATTTGAAGCCGCAGGGATGCGCTTCGGCAGCATTGCCGCCCATGACGATCACGAGATCGGTATTCTTGATGTCGGTCCAGGAGTTGGTCATCGCTCCACGGCCAAATGTCGGGCCCAAACTGGACACCGTGGGGCCGTGTCAGACGCGCGCCTGGTTGTCGAAACCTACAATACCCATCGACCGGACCACCTTGTAGGTCAGCCAGGCCGTTTCATTGGTGGTGGCCGAGGCGGCCAGGAAACCCGTGGTGGACCAGCGGTTGACGGGCACGCCCGCCTCGTTCGTGGTCACCAAATTGGCGTCGCGGTCGTCCTTGATCGCGCGGGCGATCTTGTCCAGCGCCTCGTCCCAGGAAATCGGCTCGAACCGGTCGGAGCCGGCGCGGCGGATCATCGGCTCGGTCAGGCGGGTCTCGGCGTTGACGAAATCCTTGAGCGCCGAGCCTTTGGGGCACAGCGTGCCGCGGTTGACCGGATGGTCGGCGTCGCCCTCGATATGGACCACGCGGCGCTTGCCGGCCTCATCGGCGCGGGCATAGATGATGACGCCGCAGGCGACAGAGCAATAGGGACATGTGTTGCGGGTCTCGGACGTTTCGGCCAGCTTGAATTTGCGCACATGCGCCAGTTCCGCTGCCTCTGCACCGCCAAAGCCCATGGCCCCCAGCGATGTCGCCGCGACTCCCGCACCTGCAAGCTTCAGAAAGCCGCGGCGTGAGAGGTCGATGTTCATTCGATCCTCCTGTGCCTGTCATACCAAGATAGGTGAAACCAGTGTCGGGCGGAATCGCCTACAAGTCAACGACAGCGCGATATTACGCCGTGAACATAACGTATTGCCGGGGTTGCGGCGCCGGCAACTTGTCAAAAAGCTGCGCGGGGCGGGGGTGTCCGGCCGGGTCCGGCGGCTTGACTTATCGCCCCGAGCGCCGCGTTATCCCCAAGGTGCTGCAACGAAAGATTCCCCATGACCGAGACCCGGATCCGCCTGTCCCAGCTGTCCCACGGCGGCGGCTGCGGCTGCAAGCTTGCCCCGGCGGTGCTGCGCGAACTGCTGGCCGACCAGCCGGTCGGGCAGATGTTCCCGCAGCTGCTGGTGGGGACGGAAACCGCCGACGACGCCGCGGTCTGGCAGATCGACGACAAGACCGCAGTGATCGCGACCACCGATTTCTTCATGCCGATGGTGGACGATCCCCACGCCTTTGGCCGCATCGCGGCGACCAACGCGATTTCCGACATCTACGCGATGGGCGGGCGCCCGATCATGGCGCTGGCGATCCTGGGGATGCCGATCGACAAGCTGCCCGCCGAGATGATCCGCCAGATCCTTGCCGGCGGCCGCGCCATCTGCGCCGAGGCCGGGATTCCGGTCGCGGGCGGCCATTCCATCGACGCGCCGGAACCGATCTACGGGCTGGCGGTGATCGGGCTGGTCGATCCCGCAAAACTGCGCCGCAACGCCGATGCACAGCCGGGCGACGTGCTGATCCTGACCAAGGGGCTGGGCGTCGGCATCTATTCGGCGGCGATCAAGAAATCCGCGCTGGACGATGCGGGAATCGCGGAAATGATCGCCTCGACCACGCTGTTGAACCGGATCGGGCCTGAGCTGGCCGAGGATCCGGCGGTCCATGCCATCACCGACGTGACCGGCTTTGGCATCCTGGGCCACGGGCTGGAAATGGCCCGCGGCTCGGGCGTGCGGGTGGTGATCGAACGCGCCGCCCTGCCGCTGCTGAACCGGGCCGAGGAACTGGCGCGGGCGGGTCACATCACCGGCGCCTCGACCCGCAACTGGGCCGCCTGCGGCCCCGAAGTGACACTACCCGACAACTGCCCCGACTGGGCGCGGGCGCTGATGTGCGACCCGCAGACCTCGGGCGGGCTGCTGGTCGCGGTCGCGCCCGATGCCGCCGAGGGTTGGCTGCACCGCCTGCACGACGCCGGCTATCCGCTGTCCGCCATCGTCGGCCGCGTGGAAGAGGGGCAGGGCATCACCGTCATCTGAACCGCCCCGCCCGCGGCAAGGCCGGATGGGTATTTGAACCAGAAAGAAGCCCCGAGTCCGGAATCACGGCCTCGGGGCTTGCTCGCCGATGTCTTCTTTCTGGACCAAATACCCCAGCATCTTTGCCGCAGGTGCGGCGCTGCCAAGGGAAGGGGGCGGGTCAGTCCCTGGCGCGTTCCACGTAGGTATTGTCCTCGGTGTTGATCACGATGCGGGTGCCCGCGCCGATATGGGGCGGCACCATCACCCGCAGCCCGTTATCCACCACCGCCGGCTTGTAGGACGACGATGCGGTCTGGCCCTTGACCACCGGCTCGGTCTCGACCACCTCGACGGTGATTTTCTGCGGCAGTTCCAGCGCGATGGGCGCACCCTCGAACACTTGCAGGAACACCCGCATCCCTTCTTGCAGATAGGCTTTCTGGTCGCCGATCATCTCGGCGGGCGCGACGACCTGTTCGTAGGTTTCGGGTTCCATGAAGTGGTAGCCCTCGCCGTCCTCATACAGATAGTCATAGGCGCGTTCGTCGACATGGGCGCGTTCCACCTGTTCGGTGGTGCGCCAGCGTTCGCTGACCTTGGTGCCGTCCGAGATGCGGCGCATGTCGACCTGGGTCACCGGGGTGCCCTTGCCGGGGTGGAAGTTCTGGGCGGTCAGCACGACATACAGCTTGCCGTCCAGTTCGACGACGTTGCCCTTGCGCAGGCTAGATGCGATGACTTTCACTGGCGTCTTTCTTGCGATCTGAGAATGTGGGATTTATTGCCGCATTCCTTAGCGCAGTTCAGCGGAAATCTCCAGAGATGACGGAAACACCATGGTGGGCCCCTTCCCGCCACGCAGATCGGCGCCCGCTGCTGGCGGCGCGCGGACGCATCCAGCGCGCCTTTCGCGGCTGGCTGGAGGCTGGCGGCTTTACCGAGGTCGATCCCGCCGCCTTGGCCGCCAGCCCGGGAAACGAGGCGCATCTGCACGGCTTTGCCACCGACGCCATCGGCAACGACGGGCAGGCGCGGCGCCTGTATCTGCACACCAGCCCCGAATTCGCGATGAAAAAGCTGCTGGCGGCGGGCGAGACCCGCATCGCCGCCTTTGCCCATGTCTGGCGCAACCGCGAGCGCGGCCCCCTGCACAGCCCCGAATTTACCATGCTGGAATGGTATCGCGTGGGCGAGGGGTATGAGGCGCTGATGGATGACTGCGCCGCGCTGCTGGCGCTGGCGGCGACGGCCTCTGGCACGTCGGAGCTGCGGTTTCGCGACCATGCCTGCGACCCGTTTGCCGCGCCGGAACGTCTGTCGGTGGCGGATGCGTTCCAGCGTCATGCGGGCATCGACCTGCTGGCGACGGTGGGGGTGGACGGCACCACCGACCGCGACGCCCTGGCCCGGCAGGCGCGCGCCGCGGGGTTGCGGGTGGCGGCGGATGACGGCTGGTCCGACATCCTGTCGCGCATCCTTGTCACCCATGTCGAGCCGCATCTGGGTCATGGGCGCGCCACCATCCTTGACCGCTACCCCGCCCCCGAGGCCGCGCTGGCCCGCCGTGCCCAGGACGACCCCCGCGTGGCCGAGCGGTTCGAGCTTTACGCCTGCGGGGTGGAACTCGCCAACGGCTTTGGCGAGCTGACCGACCCCGCCGAGCAGCGCCGCCGTTTTCAGGCCGAGATGGCGGAAAAATCGCGGGTCTACGGCGAGACCTATCCGCTGGATGAGGATCTGCTGGCGGCGCTGGCGATCATGCCGCCGGCCAGTGGCATCGCGCTGGGATTCGACCGGCTGGTGATGCTGGCCACCGCCGCGCCGCGGATCGACGATGTGATGTGGACCCCGGTTCCCTGAGCGCCTGCGGGAATTTCCGTTGCGTTTTCCGCGCCGCTGTGGCCTGTCACCCCCGTCTGCGGGGCAAAGGGGGCGATCATGGGTGAAATGCAGGTGGCGCGCAGCGTCGCGGATTTGCGCGGCCATGTCGCGGGCTGGCGGGGCCGGGGCGAAACCGTGGCGGTGGTGCCGACGATGGGCGCGCTGCACGCGGGGCATCTGTCGCTGGTCGATGCGGCGCGCGCGGCCTGCGACCGGGTGATCGTCACCCTGTTCGTGAACCCGCGGCAGTTCGACCGGGCCGAGGATCTGGCCAACTATCCCCGCCACGAGGACAGCGACCGCGCCATCCTTGGCCCGCGCGGCGTTGATCTGCTGTTCATGCCGCCGGTGGATCAGGTCTATCCGCAGGGTTTTGCCACCTCGGTCAAGGTCGAGGGGCTTTCCCGCGGCATGTGCGGCGATTTTCGCCCCGGGCATTTCGACGGGGTGGCGACGGTGGTGGCCAAGCTGCTGCTGATGACCGGCGCCGACCAGGCGTTCTTTGGCGAAAA
The DNA here is from genome assembly GCF_900108405.1 of Paracoccus alkenifer. Lineage (GTDB taxonomy): Bacteria > Pseudomonadota > Alphaproteobacteria > Rhodobacterales > Rhodobacteraceae > Paracoccus > Paracoccus alkenifer. Next base: position 67,281 of record NZ_FNXG01000005.1, on the reverse strand, counting down.
GGACTGGCAGCAGTTGCAGATCGTGCGCCGCATGGTGGCCGACCTGAACATCCCCACGGCGATCACCGGCTGTGCCACCCTGCGCGAGGGCGACGGGCTGGCGCTGTCCTCGCGCAACGCGCGGCTGTCGGCCGAGGACCGCGCCATCGCGCCGGCACTGCATCGCGCCATGGCGGCGGCGGCGGCAGGGCTGCGCGCGGGCGACGAGGCGGTGCAGGTGCTGGCGCAGGCCCGCGACCAGATCACCGGCGCCGGGTTCCAGCAGGTCGAATATCTTGACCTGCGCGACCCCGAAACGCTGGTGCCGCTGGACCGGCTGGACGGCCCCGCGCGGCTGCTGGCCGCGGCGTGGCTGGGGCCGGTGCGGCTGATCGATAATATCGCGGTCTAATGGCTAGCGCTCGCGTGCCACCGCGTGGCGGATCAGCCCGGTGATGTTCGACACCCCCAGCTTGCGCTTCAGCGTCGAGGCGGCGTTGGCCACGGTCTTGTAGCTGACCCCCAGCCGGTCGGCGACCTGTTGCAGGGCCAGCCCCTCGCCGATCAGGGTCAGCACCTCGTCCTCGCGCGCGGTCAGCGTGGCCGAGCGGTCGGCCCCCGCCTGACGCGTCGCCAGTGCCAGCGCCAGTCGCGGCGGCAGGTAGAACTCGCCCGTCTCAAGCGCGCGGATGGCGGTGCCGAATTCCTCGGGCGGGGCGTTCTTGGACAGAAACCCATGCGCGCCCTCGGCCAGTGCGCGGGCGGCGAAACCGGGCTGGTCATTCATGGAAAACATCAGGATCGCGCTGTCGGGCGAGCGTTCGAGGATCGGCGCGATCAGCGCCAGCCCGCCCACGCCGGGCAGCGAGATGTCCAGCACCACCACCTGCGGCTGATGGCTGTCCAGCAGGGCCAGCGCCTCGTCCCCCGACATGGCCTTGAGCACACGGCCGTAGCCCAGATCGGCCAGCAGCCGGCCGCAGCCCAGATGGGTGATCGGGTGGTCGTCCACCACCATGGCGGTGCGGGCGGGGTCGGGTTGGGGGGCGGTGTGGGTCATGGGTCGGTCTGGTCCGGCAGTGTTGCGCGGATTGTGACACCTCGCGCCCCGTCCTGCACGTCGAAACTGCCGCCCAGCAGGCCGACGCGTTCACGCATCCCCGACAGGCCGTTGCCCTCGGCCGCGCCGCGCAGGCCAATCCCGTCGTCGGACAGGCGCACGGTCCAGCCCTGCGGGTCATGGGCGACGGCGGCGCTGATGCTGGTGGCGCCGGCGTGGCGCAGGGCGTTGGTCGTGCCCTCTTGCAGGATGCGGTAGATCGTCAGGGCGGTGGCCTCGTCCGGTTCCGGCAGGTCTTGGGGCAGGTCAAGCAACCAGCGGATCGTGTCGTTGCGCAGCGCCAGATCGTCGAACAGGTCCGACAGCACAATGGCCAGCGGCAGCTGCCCCAGCGCCATCGGCCGCAGCCCCGACAGCAGCGCGCTGTTCACCTGCCGGATCTGGTCGGCGATGGTCAGGATGTTTTCGGCGTGGTCGCGGATCGTGTCGCCGTGGGTGTCGTCGGGGGCGGTGTCGCGAATGGCCCCGGCCTCGACCCGCAGCGCGAACAGGCAGGGGCCGTATTCGTCGTGCAGGTCGCGGGCGATGGCGGCGCGTTCCTGATCGCCGCGGCCCACCACCTGCCGCGACAGCCGCGCGCGGTCGGCCTGCGCGTCCGTCAGCGCCTGCGCCAGCCGGTCCACATCGGCGGCCAGCGGCGCCAGATCGGGGGTGCGCACCCGCCCCGCCCGCGCGCCAAGGTCGCCCCCCGCCAGCCGGTCCAGCACCGCCGAGACCCGCGACAGCGGCCGCAACCCCGCGCGCAGGGCCGCCCAGATCAGCGCCAGCTGCGCCAGCCCGGCCAGCGCCAGCAGCCCGAAAAGCGTGCGCGCGTCGTCCCAGACCTTGGCGATTTCCGCCGCCGGATCGCCCGAGATCATCGCCAGCCCGCGGATCGTGCGGTTTTCCACCACCTGCAACTGCGTGGACTGGACCCGCGGCGCCAGCATGCGGGTGAACCATTCGGGCGCTGGGTCGGGCCGCGGCGCCGCATTGCGGGGCGAGGCCATCCGCCCGCTGGCGGCGTCATAGATCAGGATGCGGGCGTGGCGCGGCTCGACCAGCCGCTCGGCCAGCGTTGCGGGCAGCTGCTCGCCCGGCACGGTGTCGATCAGCGCGGCGACCGTGGTCAGCACCAGCTCGCGCGCCGAACGCATCGAGGCCGCGACCTCGGCCGCCACGGCCTCGCGCGCATTGGCGGCCAAGAACACCCCCAGCGCCGCGACCAGCGCCAGCTGCACGGCCAGAACCAGCACCACGATACGAGCGGTCAGCGACATGGCGCGACTGTGCCACGCGCGGGGCGGGTGCGGCAACAGGGGCGGGGGTGGCAACAGGGGCGGACGACAGGCGGGCGGGCGGGGCCTGCGTCAGGCCAGCGCCTGTTGCCCCGCGCGGTCGGATGCCAGCTCGGCCACGATCCCCGGCAGCGCCGCGAAATCGTCAAACAGCGCCACATGCGGCAGCGCCTCGGGGGCAGAGTGGCGATAGCCCTCGGTGTGCAGGATCATCGCCACCCCGGCGGCGGCGGCGCAGGTGGCGTCGACCTCGCTATCGCCGATGTATAGCGCGGGCCCGCCGCCGCAGGCCGCGATGGCCAGATGCAGGGGTTCGGGGTCGGGCTTGCGCTGTGGGGCGCTGTCGCCGCCGATGATCGCGGCGAAATGGTCCAGCAGCCCCAGATGCCGCAGCACCGCCCGCGCCGGGGCCACCGGCTTGTTGGTGCAGATGCCCAGCACATGCCCCTGCGCCGCCAGCGCCGCCAGCGCCTCGGGGGCGCCGTCATAGGGGCGGGTCAGCGCCACCGCATCCTCGTAGCGCGCCCCAAAGGCCGAAATCATCCGCGCCACCCGTGCGGGGTCCGCGATGCCATGCGCGCCCAGCAGCCGCTCGACCAGATGCGGGACGCCGCGGCCGATGAAACTGCGCACCGTGGGCAGGTCCAGCGGCCCCAGCCCCTCGGCCGCCAGCACCTCGTTCGAGGTCTTGTGAATGTCGGGAACGCTGTCGATCAGCGTGCCGTCCAGATCGAAAATCAGGATCATGCGGGTTCTTTCAGCAGCAGCTCCAGCGCCCCGGGCGTGGAGATATGGGTGAAATCCTCGACCAGCGGGCAGTCGTCCGGAAACGCGTCGCCCCGCGTATAGGTCGCAGGGGACACGACGCAGCGCAACCCCGCCGCCCGGGCCGACAGCAGCCCGTTCAGCGAATCTTCCAGCGCCACGGCATCGGCGGCTTGCAGGCCCAGCCGCCGCAGCGCCAGCAGATACACGTCGGGGGCGGGTTTCTTTTCCGCCACCTCGTCGCCCGCGGCGATCACGTCGAACACCTGGGCCGCGTCGCGCCCCATGGTGGCGCGGATCAGCGCGTCGATATTGGGGCGGCTGGTGGTGGTGGCTATGGCCAGCCGCAGCCCGCCCGCCCGGGCGGAATCGATCAGCGCCGCGATTCCCGGGCGCAGCGCGATCTCTCCGCCCGCCATCAGCGCGGTATAGCGCGCGGTCTTGGCGCGGTGCAGCGCGGGGATGTCATGGGCGGTGGGGTCGATGCCGCGGTCGGCCAGGTCGCGGGCGATGCGTTCCTTGCCGCCGGTGACGCGCAGCAGCTCGCGATAGCGGTCCCGGTCCCAGTGCCAGCCCAGCCCCTGCGCGGCAAAGCAGTCGTTGAAGGCGCGGCGGTGCAGCTCCTCGGTCTCGGCCAAGGTGCCGTCCACGTCAAAGATGATCGCCCGCAGGGTCATCCCAGCGCGGCTTGGGCCGCCGCCCTGATCGCGGCGATGTTCTCGCCGTAAGGCGCGCTGTTCGACACCGAGCCGCCCCGGAACACCGCCGAGCCGGCGACCAGCACATCCGCCCCCGCCCGCGCCAACCCGGGCGCGGTGGTCGGATCGACGCCGCCGTCGATCTCGATATGCACGGGGCGGTCGCCGATCATGGCGTGCAGGCGGCGCACCTTGTCGGTCATGTCGATGAATTTCTGCCCGCCGAACCCGGGGTTCACCGTCATCACGCAGACCAGATCGGCCAGATCCAGCAGATGTTCGACCGATTCCGCCGGAGTGCCGGGGTTCAGCGCCACGCCCGCCTTGGCGCCCGCGCCGCGGATCGCCTGCAAGGTGCGGTGGATATGCGGCCCGGCCTCGACATGGGCGGTGATGATGTCGGCGCCGGCGCGCGCAAAGGCGTCGATATAGGGATCGACCGGCGCGATCATCAGATGCACGTCCATCACCGTGCGCACATGCTTGCGGAACGCGGCGACTGCGGGCGGGCCAAAGGTGATGTTCGGCACGAAATGCCCGTCCATCACGTCGACATGCACCCAGTCGGCGCCCTGATCCTCGACCGCGCGGATCTCGCGGCCGAAATCGGCGAAATCGGCTGAAAGGATCGAGGGGGCGATCTTGATCGAGCGGTCAAAGTCCATGGGCATCGTCCTTGCTGCGGCCAGATTCGGGGTCGAGCCCGCCGGAAAACACCCGGCTCGCCCTGAGGTCGGGGGCAGTGATAATGCACAGATCGTCCGCCGTCACGGGGCTGGCCTGGGAAAACAGCCGGTTCGCCTGCCGCAGCCGCGCCCGGTCCAGCGCATTGCGGATCGACCGCGCATTGGCGAAATGCGGCTGCGCGCGGCGCAGGGTGACATATTCCGCCATCGCCGCCTGCGCGCCCGCGTCCAGCCGATAGCCCTGCGCGTCCAGCATGGCGCCGGCGATGCGGCCCAGTTCCCCGTCGGTATAGTCGGGAAAATCGATGTGATGGGCGATGCGTGACCGGAACCCGGGGTTGGCGGAAAAGAACCGGTCCATGCGATCGGCATAGCCCGCCATGATCACCACCAGATCGTCGCGGTTGTTTTCCATCACCTGCAACAGGATCTCGATCGCCTCTTGCCCATAATCGCGTTCGTTGTCGGGTTTATACAGGTAATAAGCCTCGTCGATGAACAGGACGCCGCCCATGGCTTTTTTCAGAACCTCCTTGGTCTTGGGGGCGGTGTGGCCGATATATTGCCCGACCAGATCGTCGCGGGTGACGCTGACCAGATGGCCCTTGCGCACATAGCCCAGCCGGTGCAGCAGCCCGGCCATCTTCTGCGCGACGGTGGTCTTGCCGGTGCCGGGGTTGCCGGTAAAGCTCATGTGCAGGGTGGGGGTGTCGTGGCTCAGCCCCAGCCGGGCGCGGGCGCGGTCGACCAGCAGCAGCGCCGCGGTCTCGCGGATGCGGCTCTTGACCGGGGCCAGCCCGATCAGCTCGCGGTCCAGCTCGTCCAGAACCTCGCGCACGCCGGACTCTTCATACTCGGCCCGCAGGTCGATGCTTACAGGCGCAACCTCGTCCATCCCTGGCTCCATCTTCTGTCTGAAAATATCCCGCGGGGGTCCGGGGGCGCGAAGCCCCCGGTGCGGCGCCGCCTAGCGCGCCACCTCATGCGTGTAGCGGATCGAGCGCCCGTCCACCTCGGTCCGGCGCATGATGATCCGCGGCTCGACTGCCGGGCGATGGACGATAAAGCTCATCGTCACGGTCTCCAGCCCGCGGGTGTTGTCAAAGGCGTTCATGCGGATATAGCTATCGGGGTTGGCCTTGCGGCAGTCCTCAAGTTCCATCATCACGCCCTTGGCGTCTTTCAGGTCGAACATGGGGTTGCCCCACATTTCCCAAAACGTGTTCCGCGGGTGCGGCTCGTCGGTGTATTCGACGCCGATGGCCCAGTCGCGGGCAAGGCAGTATTCGACCTGGGCGCTGATCTCGTCGTCGGTCAGGTCGGGCAGAAAGCTGAAGCAGCCCTGGGTGATGCGCATCTGATCCTCCTTACGAAACGCTGGCGGTGGGAACAAAATCCGAGGTATCGGTCGAGCTGTAGTTGAAGGTGATGTTGCCCCACACATCCAGCGCGGCCTCCAGCGGCTTGCACCATTTGGCGGCGCGGCGCAGGACTTCGGGGCCTTCGTTGGCGATGTCCACGCCCTCGTTGCGGGCCTTGACCATCGCTTCCAGCGCGACGCGGTTGGCGGTGGCGCCGGCCTGGATGCCCATCGGGTGGCCGATGGTGCCGCCACCGAACTGCAACACCACGTCGTCGCCGAACAGGTCCAGCAGCTGGTGCATCTGGCCGGCATGGATCCCGCCCGAGGCGACCGGCATCACCTTGCGGATGTCGCCCCAGTCCTGGTCAAAGAACAGCCCGCGCGACAGGTCGACGGCGTTATGGGTTTCGCGGCAGACGTTGTAGAACCCCTGCACGGTCATCGGGTCGCCCTCGAGCTTGCCCACCGCGGTGCCGGCATGGATATGATCCACCCCCGCCAGCCGCATCCACTTGGCGATCACGCGAAAGCTGATGCCGTGGTTCTTCTGCCGCGTATAGGTGCCGTGGCCGGCGCGATGCAGGTGCAGGATCATGTCGTTCTGCCGGCACCATTCGGAAATCGACTGGATCGCGGTATAGCCGATGATCAGGTCCACCATCACGATCACGCTGCCCAGCGACTTGGCGAACTCGGCGCGGCGATACATCTCCTCCATCGTTCCGGCGGTGATGTTCAGGTAATGGCCCTTGACCTCGCCGGTCTGGGCGGTGGCCAGGTTCACCGCCTCCATCACGTAAAGAAAGCGGTCGCGCCAGTGCATGAAGGGCTGCGAGTTGATGTTCTCGTCGTCCTTCATGAAGTCGAGCCCGCCCTTCAGCCCCTCATAGACGACGCGCCCGTAATTCTTGCCCGACAGCCCCAGCTTGGGCTTGGTGGTGGCGCCCAGCAGTGGGCGGCCGAACTTGTCCAGCCGCTCGCGTTCCACCACGATGCCGGTGGGCGGCCCCTTGAAGGTCTTGCAGTAGGCGACGGGCAGCCGCATGTCCTCGAGCCGCGCCGCCAGCAGCGGCTTGAAGCTGAACACGTTGCCGATGATCGAGGCCGTCAGGTTGGCGATCGAGCCTTCCTCGAACAGGATCAAATCATAGGCCACATAGCAGAAATACTGCCCCTGCTGGCCCGGCACCGGCTCGACCTTGTAGGCTTTCGCCCGATACTGGTCGCAGGCGGTCAGCCGGTCGGTCCAGACCACCGTCCAGGTCGCGGTCGAGCTTTCGCCCGCTACTGCCGCTGCCGCCTCGATCGGGTCCACGCCATCCTGCGGGGTGATGCGGAACAGCGCCAGCAGGTCGGTGTCCTTGGGTTCATAATCGCCGTCCCAATAGCCCATCTGCGCGTATTTCAGCACGCCGGCCTGATAGCGTTTCTTCTTGTCGGTGATTTCCGTGGTGCTCATCTCGTTCATGGGTGTTTCCTCCCTGATGCGGCGCTGGCCGCGGTGATTGCTGGCCCTCAGGCGGCTTTCGCCGCCGCGTTGGCGGGGTTCAGCGCCCCCGCGGCATAGCGTTTCGCCATCTCGTCCATCGGGATGACCCTGATGCGGCTGGCGTGGCCGGCGGCGCCGAAGCGCTGGAACCGGTCGCGGCACAGGGCGGTCAGTTCCTCCATCGCCGGGATCAGGAACTTGCGCGGGTCGAACTCGGCTGGATTTTCGCGCGCGATGCGGCGGAACTGGCCGGCCATCGCCATGCGGCAGTCGGTGTCGATATTGACCTTGCGCACGCCCATGCGGATGCCGCGCTCGATTTCCTCGACCGGGACGCCCCAGGTCTGGGGCATCTCGCCGCCATTGTCGTTGATCAGATCCTGTAGATACTGCGGCACCGAGGACGAGCCGTGCATCACCAGATGCGTGCCGGGCAGGCGCTGATGGATCGCCTCGATCACATGCATCGCCAGGATGTCGCCGTCGGGCTGGCGGGTGAATTTATAGGCCCCGTGCGAGGTGCCGCAGGCAATCGCCAGCGCGTCGCATTTCGTGCGCATGACGAAATCCACCGCCTGATCGGGGTCGGTCAACAGCTGGCTTTCGTCCAGCTTGCCCTCGGCGCCCGATCCGTCCTCGGCCGCGGCCTCGCCGGTTTCAAGGCTGCCCAGCACCCCCAGCTCGCCCTCGACCGAGGCGCCGACGGCATGGGCGGCCTCGGCCACCCGCGCGGTCACCGCGACGTTATAGTCGTAGTCGGCGGGGGTCTTCATGTCCTCGTGCAGCGAGCCGTCCATCATCACCGAGGTAAAGCCGTGGCGGATCGCCGACATACAGGTGGCCAGGTTGTTGCCGTGGTCCTGATGCAGGCAGATCGGGACGGTCGGGTTCATCTCGGCCAGCGCCTGCACCATGTGGCGCAGCATGATGTCGCCGGCATAGCTGCGCGCGCCGCGGCTGGCCTGCAAGATCACCGGCGCATCGGTTTCCGACGCCGCCCTGAGGATGGCCAGCCCCTGTTCCATGTTGTTGATGTTGAAGGCGGGAACGCCGTAGCCATGTTCGGCGGCGTGGTCCAGAAGCTGTCGCAGCGTGATAAGGGCCATGAGGTCACTCCGTGGCGGGATTGCGGGCGGCCGCGAACGGCCGGCGGGGATGGGGGGCGTTCATCGCTCAGGCACTCCGTGCTCAGGCCCTCCGTGCGGTTTCGACAAGGCGCTGGACCATCGGCGTCAGGATCAGCTGCATCGCCAGATCCATCCGCGGCCCGGGGATCACGATCGAGTTCGCCCGGCTCATCCACGACCCCTGGATCATCTGGGTGAGATAGGGAAAATCGATCCCCCGAGGGTTGCGAAAGCGGATCACCACAAGGCTTTCGTCCGGGGTCGGGATCCAGCGCGCGATGAACGGGTTCGAGGTGTCGACCACCGGCACCCGCTGGAAATTGATGTCGGTCTGGGTGAACTGGGGCGTGATCACATGCACATAATCGTGCATCCTTCGCAGGATCACGTCGGTCACCGCCTCGGTCGAATAGCCGCGGCTGGCCTTGTCGCGGTGGATTTTCTGGATCCATTCCAGGTTGATGACCGGCACCACCCCGATTTTCAGATCCGCGTGCCGGGCGATGTCGATGGCGGCGGTTTTCACCGCGCCGTGCAGCCCTTCGTAAAACAGCAGGTCGCTGCCGTCCTTGAAATCGGCCCAGGGCGTAAAGGTGCCGGGCGGGGCGCCCCAGCGTTCCGATTCGCGGTCGTCGTGGACATAGTGGCGGGTCTGGCCGCGGCCGGTTTCGCCGTAGATGCGGAAGATGTCCTCCAGCCTTTCCAGCTCGTTGGCGTCGATCGAAAAATGGCTGAAGGTGTTGTCCCCGGCGGCGGTGCGCCGCGCCAGCTCGTCCTTCATCGCGGCGCGGTCGTAGCGGTGGAAGGCGTCGCCCTCGATCGAGACGGCGCGGATGCCCTCGCGCCGGAAGATCTGGTCGAAGGTGGCCTTGACGGTGCTGGTGCCTGCGCCGGAACTGCCGGTGACCGAGATGATGGGATGCTTCTTGCTCATGGGAATCCTACTGCCGGAAGAGGCCGCGTTGGCCGAAAAGGGCGGCGACTTCCTCGTGCGGAAGGTCGTGATAGGCGGCGACGCGATGCACCTTGACGGGGGTGCCGAAAACCAGCGGCGTGCGTTCGTGCAGCGCCTGCGGCACAAGGTCGAGGATCGGGTCGCAGCCGTCGGTGGCCGCACCCCCCGCCTGTTCCACCAGCAGCGCGATGGGTGCGCATTCGTAGACATGGCGCAGCCGGCCGTGGTCGTAGCCGCGCCGCGCGTCGGCCGGATACAGGAAGATGCCGCCGCGGGTGATGATGCGGTGGGTTTCCGCCACCAGCGAGGCCACCCAGCGCATGTTGAAGTTCTTGTCGCGCGGCCCGGTTTCCCCCGCCAGGCAATCGTCGATATAGGCCCGCACCGGCGGCGCCCAGTGCCGATAGTTCGAGACGTTGATCGCGAATTCGTTCGACCGCTGCGGGATCGCCAGCGGCCCGGCGGGTTCGAACCGCCCCGACGCGGGGTCCAGCACCCACAGCGCGGTGCCGCGGCCCAGCGTCAGCACCAGCGCGGTCTGCGGCCCGTAGATCACATAGCCCGCCGCCAGCTGCTCGCGCCCCGGGCGCAGGAACGAGGCCAGCGGATCGTCCTGCGCGGGCAGGATGGAAAAGATGGTGCCGATCGACATGTTGACGTCGATGTTCGAGGACCCGTCCAGCGGGTCGATCGCCAGCGCCAGCGGCGCGCCCGGGGTCAGGGGCACCACCTCGTCGCGTTCCTCGGAGGCATACCAGCGCACCGGCGCGCCCTGCAGCGCCGCGAACACCGCGCGGTCGGCGATCAGGTCCAGCGCCTTCTGGCTGTCGCCGTCGCTGTTTTCGCCGACGGTGGCGCCGTGGCGCTCCAGCGCGCCGCGGGCGATGCGGCGCGACAGCTCGCGGGCCACGCGGGCAAGGGTGCGGATCACCTCGGCCACCTCGGGCTGCGTGGCCAGATCGGCCAGACCGATGTCCTGGGCTGCTGTCATCGCCCGCTCTCCTCCCCGGATCGACGTGATTTCGGGATTGATCATGCGGGCGTTGCGGGCATAGTTAAATTTAATAATGGGAAAGAACGGTTCAAATAAATTGAATCCTCGGCTCGAGGCCATCACCCTGCGGCAGCTGCGCGCGCTGGACGCGGTGGTGCAGGCACGCTCGATCACCGGGGCCGCGCAGGCGCTGGGGCTGACCGCGCCGGCGGTCCACAGCCAGCTGCGGGTGCTTGAGGACGCGGCAGGCGCGGCGCTGGTGTTTCGCGACGGCGCCCACGCGTTCCAGCCCACCCCGGCGGGTGCGGCGCTGCTGCTGGGTGCGCGCCGCGCCGACGCGGCGCTGCGGGCGGCGCTGGGCGACATCGAGGCGTTGCAGCAGGGGCGCGCCGGGCGGGTGGTGCTGGCGGTGGTGTCCACCGCCAAGTATTTCGTGCCGGCGCTGGTGGCAGGGCTGGGCCGCGCCCTGCCGGGGATCGAGATCGTCCTGCGGGTCGGCAACCGCGACTGGGTGGTGGCGGCGCTGCGCGACGGCACCGTGGACATGGCAATCACCGGCCGCCCCCCGCGCGAGCCCCGCGTCACCGCCGCCGATATCGGCCCGCATCCGCATGTGATGATCGCGCCCCCCGCGCATCCGCTGGCCGGGCTGGCCGAGGTGCCGGCGCAGGCGATCCTGGCCGAGCCGCTGATCCTGCGCGAACCGGGGTCGGGCACCCGGCTGCTGGCGCAGCGGTTCCTGGACCGGCTGGGCGAGGGGCAGAGCTATGCCGCCATCGAGATGGATTCAAATGAAACGATCAAGCAGGCGGTCATGGCCGGGCTGGGGATCGCGCTGATTTCCGCCCATACCATCGCCGACGAGCTGAAATCGCGGCGGCTGGTGGCGCTGCGCCGCCCCGACCTGCCGATCATCCGCCGCTGGTTCCTGCTGCACCGCGAGGACATGCCCCCCATCGGCGCCGCCGCCATCGTCTGGCAGGACATCCTGTCGCGCGAGGGGCGGTTCCTGCCCGAGGCGTAAGTGGAAGGCCGGGCGCGGCCCGTCCTGCCTGCGGCATGGGTATTTGGGCCAGAAAGAAGTCATCGGCCGGCGCAGGGCCGAGAGGTCGGCGCGTGGGTGCGCAGGGTGAGGCGAGGCGGATTCGTCAGTGGGGTCGAGCGGGCGCGAGAGGCCGCGCGGCCGATGCAGGCGCGCGGGCGCCGCAAGCGGGCGCGGCGTCGGGAGAGCCGGATGCGAGAGATGGGCGGGCGGTGCCCGGCTCAGCGTTCGGTGCCGCGTTTCAGCGGGTGGCCGGGGGCGTCGCTGCCGGCGGGGGGGCGGCCTTCGGCCCGGTCGCGGTGCAGGGCGGCGCGGCCCAGCACCATCAGCGTGACCGGCGCGGTCACCATCATCATGATGCCCAGAAACAGCTCGTGGATGACCGGGCGCGACCCCAGCGTCGAATACATCAGCACCGAGCCGATCAGGATCCCCGCCGTGCCCCAGCTGACCCCCAGCGTCGGCGCGTGCAGCCGTTCGTAGAAACTGCCCAGCCGCAGCAGCCCGACGGTGCCCAGCAGCGTCAGCACCGTGCCGATCAGCACGAACGCGGCGATCACCACGGCGATTGCCGGGTGGATCTGGTCGAGATGGTTCATTCGATCACCTCGCCGCGCATCAGGAACTTGCCCATCGCCGTGGTGGCGACAAAGCCCAGCGTGCCGATGACCAGCGCGGCCTCGAACTGATAGACGGTGCCGTGATACATTCCGGCGACCACCAGCAGCAGCATGGCGCAGACATAGGCGGAATCGAGACCCAGCACCCGGTCCTGCGCCCGCGGCCCGTAAACCACCCGCCCCACCGCCAGAAGCAGCGCCACCGCGAGGCAGACCTGCGAAAAGACCAGCACCGTCGAAAGCAGGGTCGCGCTCATTGAAAGATCTCCAGCAGCAGCGATTCGTATCGGGACTTGATGATATCCACCCAATCGTCGGATTCGAGCAGGTCGAAGACATGCAGCAGCAGCCGCCCCTCGCGCGGGTCGTATTCGATCCAGGCGGTGCCGGGGGTGGCGGTGACGATCATCGCAAGGATGGCCAGCGCGTGGCGGTTGGTCAGTTCCAGCGGGATATGCACAAAGCCCGAGCGGCGGGCCTGGTTGCGCCCCTGTGTCACGATCAGCCGCGCCACCGCGATGTTCGAGCGGATGATGTCGCCGCCCACCACAAGAAACAGCCGCACCGCCTGCAACGGCCGGCGCACCCGGATCGGGTCGGGGGTCAGCCGGCGATAGGCAAGCCCGGCCAGCATTGACACCAGCGCCGCCAGCAGCAGCTGGCCGGCGGACACCTCGGTCAGCACCAGCCACAGCGCCGCGATCACGGCAGAGACCAGCGGATGCGGGAACAGGGTCATGGCTGCACCTCGGCCGGGCCGGGGTCGGGGGGCTCGGTGTCCAGCGGTTCGGGGGCCAGCGGCTCGGGGCCGACGGGGGGTGCGGTCATCACGCCCCCGATATAGACGGCGTTTTCCGTCAGCGCCTCGGCGGTGCGGTCGATATAGCGCAGCGCGGGTTCCGCCTGCACCGTCAGCAGCCCCACGGTGCCGACCAGCATCAGGATGGGCAGCGCCTCCATCACGGGCAGGGGCGGTTCGTCGGAATTGGCCCACAGGCCCTGGATCCCCCAGCGCATCAGCGCGATCAGCGTGCAGAACCCCGACAGGATCAGCAGCACCACGAACGCCCAGTGCCCCCACATGCCCGGCAGCGACCACGCCCGCTGCACCGCGCTGGACAGCATCCCGAACTTGCCCAGGAACCCGGCCAGCGGCGGCAGCCCCGCCACCACCAGCACGCAGGCCAGAAACGCCATGCCCAGCAGCGCGGTGGCGCCGGGGATGGCGGTGCCCTCTTGCCGCGGCTCGTCGTCGTCTTCCTCGGGGTCGAGGCCGTAGATCTCGGCGGTGACCGCCAGCAGGCCGGCGATGCCCTCTTCCTTGCGGCCGATGGGTTCGGCCAGCAGGAACAGCGCCGCCAGCCCCAGGGTCGAGGCGAACATGTAATAAAGCGCCCCGGTCAGCATCGGCGCGTCGTCATAGACCATGGCCAGCCCGACCACCGCCAGCAGCGTCCCCGAGGACACCAGCACCAGATTGCCGGTCATCCGCCCCAGATCCTGCGCCGCCAGCACCCCGATCGAGCCATAGGCCATGGTCGCCATGCCCCCCACCGCCAGCACCTGCGCGCCGAAGCCCGCCGATTCGCCCGCCGCAGGGCCGAACAGCAGCAGGCCCAGCCGGATGATCACATAGGCGCCGACCTTGGTCAGCAGCGAAAACACCGCGCCCACCGGCGGGGCGGCGGCGCCGTAAGCGTTGGGCAGCCAGAAGCACAGCGGCCACATCGCCGCCTTGATCAGGAACGCCCCCGACAGCAGCGCGGCGGCGGCATGGATCATCGGGCGGTCGGCTGGCGCCAGCTGCGGGATGCGGGTCGCCAGATCGGCCATGTTCAGCGTGCCGGTGGTGCCGTAGATCAGCGCCACCCCCAGCAGGAACAGCATCGCCGCCAGCAGGTTGACCGCGATGTAATGCAGCCCCGCGCCCACCCTGACCCGACCCGAGCCATGCAGCAGCAACCCGTATGAGGCCGCCAGCATCACCTCGAAGAACACGAACAGGTTGAACAGGTCTCCGGTCAGGAACGACCCGTTGATGCCCATCAGCAGGAACTGGAACAGCGCGTTGAAATGCTGGCCGTTGCGGTGCCAGCCCGCGCCCGCATAGATCAGCGCCGGCAGCGCCACGACCGAGGTCAGCAGCAGCATCAGCGCCGACAGCCGGTCCAGCACCAGCACGATGCCAAAGGGCGACGGCCAGTCCCCCAGCAGATACAGGGTGACGATGTTGCGCCCCAGTTCGGACGACCCGCCCGTCCGCAGGATCAGCGTGATCGCCACCCCCAGTTGCAGCACGCAGGCCAGGATCCCCAGCCCCAGCTTGAGCCGGCGCTGGCGTTCGTCATACATCAGCATGATCGCGCCGGCGATCAGCGGGATCAGGATCGGCAGCACGATGATATGGGGCGGAGGCGTCACTGCTCGCGCTCCTTCCCGTCGACGTGGTCAGTGCCGGTAAAGCCGCGCGCGGCCATGATGACCACCAGAAACAGCGCGGTGGTGGCAAAGCCGATGACGATGGCGGTCAGCACCAGCGCCTGCGGCACCGGGTCGGCATAGGCGTCGGGGTTGACAAAGCCGCCCTTGGGCATGATCGGCGCGGCGCCGGTGACCAGCCGCCCCATGGCAAAGATGAACAGGTTGACACCATAGGACAGCAGGCACAGCCCGACGATGACCTGAAAGGTCCGCGGCCGCATCGCCAGCCACACCCCCGAGGCGACCAGCACGCCGATTCCCAGCGACAGGGTCAGTTCCATCACGCGCCCTCCTGCTGGTGCGTCTGTTCCTTGGTGCGGTTGCCGCGTTCCTCGGCCGCATCCTCGGGGCTGGCCTGCTCGGCGGTTTCGCGGGCGCGCAGGCGGGCCGAGCGCAGCGACTGGTGGGCGATGGCGATCTGCATCAGCACGGTCGAGCCGACCACCACCGCAAACACCCCCAGGTCAAAGGCCAGCGCGGTTGCCGCCGGCACGGTGCCGATCAGCGGCAGTTCCACATATTGCGCGTGGGCGGTCAGGAACGGATAGCCGAACAGGAACGCGCCCATGCCGGTGCCCGCGGCGATCATCAGCCCCAGCCCGATCCAGCGCACCGGCAGGATGGTGATGCGGCTTTCGATCCAGCGCACGTCGGTCGCCAGATATTGCAGCAAAAGCCCGATGGCAAAGGCGACGCCGGCGGCAAAGCCTCCGCCCGGCAGGTCGTGGCCGCGCAGGAACAGATAGGCGGCGATCGCCACCGACAGCGGGAACATCCACTGCATGATGACCGCCGGGATCATCATCATCAGGTCGTGGCGGGTGGGTTCGGTCGCGGCCTCGGCCTCGCGCGCGGGGTTGATGGGGGGCAGCTCGTTGAAGGTCTGCTGCGAGGGCAGCGCCACGCTTTCGGGGGCCGGGCGGAAACGGCGCAGCAGCGCATAGCAGGTCAGCGCCACGACCCCCAGCACGGTGATCTCGCCCAGCGTGTCGAAGGCGCGGAAATCCACCAGGATCACGTTGACCGCGTTGGTGCCGCCGCCCTCGGCATAGGCGTTGCCGCGGAACCAGTCGCCGATGGACCGGCCCGGCGGCACGGTCATCACGGCGAATGCGATGGCCGCCACCCCCGCCCCGCAGGCGCTGGCGATCACCAGGTCGATGGCCCGCCGCGCGCGGGCCGGCAGGCGGCGGTCGCTTTCGATTTCCTGCAAGCGCTTGGGCAGCCAGCGCAGCCCCAGCAGCAGCAGCACGGTGGTGATGACCTCGACCAGCAGCTGCGTCACCGCCAGATCGGGGGCGGAAAACCACGAAAAGGTCATCGCCGTCACTAGCCCCGCACCGCCCAGCAGGGCCAGCGCCGCAAAGCGGTGATATTTCGCCAGCGCCGCCGCCCCGATGGCGCAGGCGATCCCCGCCACCCACAGCAGCGCAAAGCTGGGGTCAAAGCTGTCCCACAGCCCCTGCGGCACCAGCCGTGCGGCCCCCCACAGCGCCCAGGACGCCGCGGCCAGGCTGAGCAGCACCACCATCCGCAGCTGCACCTGCAAGCGGCTGCTGCCGGTGACGCGCGACAGCAACACCGGCCATTTCCGCGTCACCACCAGCATCAGCCGGTCAAAGACCTGCTGCCCGCGCAGCTTGCTGAGGAATCCCGGCGCCTCGTTCGCCTGCGACAGCCGCTTGGAAAACAGGAAATAGAACAGCGTCCCCAGCACCAGCGCGGTCAGGCTCATCTTCAGCGGCGTGTTGAAGCCGTGCCACAGCGCCAGGCTGTAGTCGGGTGCGGTCCCGCCCAGCACCGCGATGACGCCCGATTGCAGGATCGGGCCGATCAGGGCCTCGGGCCAGAATCCGACCACCAGAACGATGGCGACAAGGAACTCGACCGGGCGGCGCATCCAGACGGGGGGCTCGTGCGGTTCCTTGGGCAGGTCCGTGGCCAGCGGGCCAAAGAACACCGCCGCGATGAAGCGCAGCGAATAGGCGACGCTGAACACGCTGGCAAAGGTGGCGATATAGGGCAGCCAGCGGTCCAGCCAGGTGCCGTTGTGCCAGTCGGCGGCCTCGGCAAAGAACATTTCCTTGGACAGAAAGCCGTTCAGCAGCGGCACCCCTGCCATGGCGGCGGCGGCGACGATGGCCAGCAGCGCGGTGCGCGGCATGGCGTGGCGCAGCCCGGACAGCTTGCGCAGGTCGCGGGTGCCGGTTTCATGGTCGATGATGCCCGCGCCCATGAACAGCGAGGCCTTGAACACCGCGTGGTTCATGATGTGAAAGACCGCGGCGACGATGGCCGCGCCGCTGCCCATCCCCGCCAGCGCGGTGATCAGCCCCAGGTGGCTGATGGTGGAATAGGCCAGCAGCCCTTTCAGGTCGTTGCGCCAGGTCGCGATCACCGCGCCGATGACCAGCGTGACCATGCCGGTCCCGGCCACGATCCAGAACCACGCATCCGTCGCCCCCAGCACCGGAGAGAAGCGCACCAGCAGGAACACTCCCGCCTTGACCATGGTGGCCGAATGCAGATAGGCGCTGACCGGCGTCGGCGCGGCCATGGCGTTGGGCAGCCAGAAATGGAACGGGAACTGCGCCGACTTGGTGAATGCGCCCAGCAGGAACAGCCCCAGGATCCACAGATACCACGGATGCCCGCGCACCAGATCGCCCGCGCGCAGCACGTCGTCCAGCTGATAGCTGCCCACCGCCTGCCCCAGCAGGATCATCGCGGCCAGCAGCGCGATCCCCCCGGCGGCGGTGACGACCAGGGCGGTCCGCGCCCCGTCGCGGGCCCCGGCGTTCTGGTGCCAGTAGCCGATCAGCAGGAACGAAAACAGGCTGGTCAGTTCCCAGAACACCACCATCAGGATGATGTTGCCCGCGATCAGCACCCCCACCATCGACCCGGCAAAGGCCAGCAGGAAACCGTAGAACCGCGGCACCGGGTCCGAGGGCGCCAGGTAATAACGCGCATAGATCACCACCAGCAGCCCGATGCCGTAGACCAGCAGCAGCATCAGCCAGGAAAACCCGTCCAGCCGCAGCGTGACGTCCAGCCCCAGCGAGGGCGCCCAGCTCAGCGTGCGGGATACGACCTGCCCGGCGGTGACATCCCCGAACAACGCGGCCAGCGCCAGCAGCCCCGCGACCATGACCGAGCCGGCCAGCGCCACCTCGGCGTTGCGGGCCGTAACCGGCATGGTGACGGCCGAAATCGCCCCGACAAAGGGCAGCACGGCAAGCAGCAAAAGCAGGTTCTCGGCCAGCATACGTCCGGATTGTCGCCTTTCGTCGTCATGGCGGCGCGGCGGGCGCGCGGATCTCGGTCGGCCACCGGGGCCGTGGGCGGGCGGGTGCGGCCGGCGATCCCGGAATGCAGGACAGCGGCCAACGGGCGGACGGCGCTGCGTGAACGCCGCAGGCGAGAACCGCCGGACGGACGGGCAGGCGGATAATCACCCGCGCCCCGCACCTTGGCACGCCACGTTTGCCGGCAACGCTATGCCGGGACGCACCGATAAGGAAATACCTGCCGGAAATCGCTTCGACATTCGAGCTACAAGCTGCCCGGCGGGGCGTCAATCGCTTGCTCTGCCGCGTCAAGTCACAAAGCCGCAAGTGCGGCGGGAATGTGGCGGCCGCGCCTGTCAGCCCTGACGCCGGGCGTTGGCCACGGCGCGGCGCATGGCGGGGATGCCCATGGCGCCGCGGTGGATTTCGGCCTGCGCGACCGTGGCGCCCGGCGGCGCCGCCCTGCCGATGGCAAAGACCGGGGTGCCCTGCAATCCCATCCGCGCCGCATGGGCCGCATTGCGCGACAACAGCGCGTCCCAGCGGGCGCGGTCGCGGCGGAACGCATCCTCGGCCTCGATATGGTCGACGCCGGCCCCTGCCAGCGCCCGGCGGATCTGGGGCGCGGCCAGCCGCCCCTCGGTCGCCATCAGCGCATTATGCGCCGGCGCATATTCCCCCAGCGAGGCCGCGCCCAGCACCAGCTGCGCCGCCAGCACCGAGGGCGCGCCGAACACCGGCCAGTCGCGCATCATCAGCCTGATGTTGCCGTCCTCGGCCGCCAGCGCCAGCAGATCCTGGTGCCCGCGCTTGCAGAACGGGCACTGGTAATCGAAGAACTCGACGATGGTCACGTCGCCCGTGGGGTTGCCCAGCAGCGGGATGTCGGGATCGTCCAGCACATCGGTATCCGCCAGCTCGGCCGCCAGCCGGCGCAACGCCATGCCGCCGCCGACGAACCCGGCAAGGATCAGCGCCCCGCCCGCGCCCAGCATCATCCGCCGCGTGTTGTCCATATGCACCTCCGTCCGGCCCGGCATAGCCGATGCGGTGCCTGCTGTCAGCCGCCCCTGCGATCTTGTGATCACAGCCACGGCCCTGCCCGGAAACGCAGAAACCGCCGGCAGAGCAATCCGCCGGCGGTTTCCGAAAGTCAGGTGGTGAGCCCGGCTGGGATCGAACCAGCGACCCACTGATTAAAAGTCAGTTGCTCTACCACTGAGCTACGGGCCCCAACACAGGGCGTGTCCCTAAACACAGGTGCAAACGGGGTCAAGCGGAAAAGACCCTGCCTCTGGCGGAAAGCGCGGTGCAGGCGTATATCGCCGCGATGGACCAGCTACAGCGCCCCCTGGGCGGCCTTGGCTTTATCAAGATGCACGGGGCCGGCAATGATTTCGTGGTGATCGATTCGCGCGCCGAGCCGGCGCGGCGGATGACGCCGGCGCTGGCGCGGGCGCTGGGCGACCGCAACCGCGGTGTGGGTTTTGACCAGCTGGCCGAGATCCTGCCACACGCGGACGCCGACTACCGGCTGGATTTCTGGAACGCCGACGGGTCTCAGGCCGGGGCCTGCGGCAATGCCTCGCGCTGCGTGGCGGATCTGATGCTGCGCGAGCTGGGCCGCGACGAGGTGCGATTCGCCACCCTGCGCGGCATGTTGCAGGCGCGGCGCGAGGGCGGCGCGGTCCACGTCAACATGGGACCGCCGCAGCTGGCGTGGGACCAGATACCGCTGGCGGATGCGGTCGACACCGACGCCCTGCCGCTGGACGGCACCCCGACCGCGGTCGGCATGGGCAACCCGCATTGCGTGTTCTTTGTCGCTGACGCCGAGGTGGTGCCGCTGGAAACCCTTGGCCCGCGGATCGAGCATCACCTGCTGTTTCCCCAGCGCACCAACGTCGAATTTGCCAGTGTGACCAGCCCCGACCACCTGCGGATGCGGGTGTGGGAACGCGGTGCGGGGGTGACGCTGGCCTGCGGCTCGGGCGCCTGTGCGGTGGCGGTGGCGGCGCATCGGCGCGGGCTGACCGGGCGGCGGGTCACGCTGGATCTGGACGGAGGCCAGCTGACAGTGGACTGGCGCGACGACGGCGTCTGGCTGTCCGGCCCGGTCGCGCGCGTGTTCGACGGCGTGCTGTCCCCCGACTGGCTGGCGGCGGCGGGATGAGCGCGCCCCCGATCCTCGCCACGCTGGGCTGCCGGCTGAACGCCTACGAATCCGAGGCGATGGCCGAAATGGCCGCGGCCGCCGGGCTGCAAGGCGCGGTGATCGTGAACACCTGCGCGGTCACGGCCGAGGCGGTGCGCAAGGCGCGGCAGGAAATCCGCCGGCTCGCCCGCGAAAACCCCGGCGCCCCGATCATCGTCACCGGCTGCGCGGCGCAGGTGGAACCCGAGACCTTCGCCGCCATGCCCGAGGTCGCCCGCGTCATCGGCAACCACGAAAAGATGCAGCCCGCCACCTGGTCGGCGCTGGCCGCCCCCGATTTCGGGACCGAGCGGGTGATGGTCGACGACATCATGTCGGTGCGCGAAACCGCCGGCCACCTGATCGACGGCTTCGGCCGCCATCGCGCCTATGTGCAGGTGCAGAACGGCTGCGACCACCGCTGCACCTTTTGCATCATCCCTTACGGGCGCGGAAATTCGCGCTCGGTCCCGGCGGGGGTGGTGGTCGAGCAGATCAAGCGCCTGCGCGACCGCGGCTTCAACGAGGTGGTGCTGACCGGCGTCGACCTGACCAGCTGGGGCGCCGATCTGCCGGCGACGCCTCGGCTGGGCAATCTGGTGCGGCGGATCCTGAAAATGGTGCCGGACCTGCCGCGGCTGCGGATTTCCTCGATTGATTCGATCGAGGCCGACCCCGAGCTGGTCGAGGCCATCGCGACCGAGCCCCGGCTGATGCCGCATCTGCACCTGTCCTTGCAGCACGGCGACGACCTGATCCTGAAACGGATGAAGCGCCGCCACCTGCGCGACGACGCTATCGGCTTTTGCCAGGAAACCCGCCGCCTGCGCCCCGACATCGTGTTCGGCGCCGACATCATCGCGGGCTTCCCCACCGAAACCGAGGCGCATTTCCAGAACTCGTTGAAACTGGTCGAGGATTGCGGGCTGACCTTTCTGCATGTGTTCCCCTATAGCCCGCGCAAGGGGACGCCTGCGGCACGGATGCCCGCCGTCCCCGGCCCGGCGATCCGCGAACGCGCGGCAAGGCTGCGGGCTGCGGGCGACACCGCACTGCGCGCGCATCTGGACGCGCAGCTTGGCCAGCGCCACCGCATCCTGACCGAAGGCCCCCGCATCGGCCGCACCGAGCAATTCACCGAGGTGACGCTGACCCGCGACATGCCCGAGGGCGCGCTGCTGGATCTTGTGATCACAGGCCATGACGGGGCGCGGCTGACCGCCTGACCCTCGGCGCTCGCGTCCCGGCCGCTGGGGTATTTTTACCAGAAAGAAGCTCGCACGCAGCGCCTGTGACTTCTTTCTGGTATAAATACCCATCTCGCCACGGTCGCCCGCGCGACGAGCGCCGGATAGGATTTGCGCGCGCCACCCTGTTGGCCTTAGCCTTGGCGCATGACGATCCTCTACACCCACCCCGCCTCTGAACGCCACGTCACGCCCTCCGGCCACCCCGAGCAGGTGGCGCGGCACCGCGCGGTGCTGGATGCGCTGGCCGACCTGCCGCTGACGCACCGCGATTCGCCGCTGGCCGATGATGCCGATGTGCTGCGCTGCCACCCCGAACGCTATCTGACCCGGCTGCGCGCCGCGTCCCCCGCGCAGGGGCAGGTGGCGCTGGACGGGGACACCTGGCTGTCGCCGGGCAGTCTGGATGCGGCGCTGCGGGCCGTGGGGGCGGGTTGCGCGGCCGTCGACGCGCTGCTGGCGGGCGAGGATCGCAGCGCCTTTGTCGCCATGCGCCCGCCGGGGCACCATGCCGAGCGTGAAACCCCGATGGGGTTCTGCATCCTTGGCACCGCCGCCATCGCGGCGAAACGGGCGCTGGACCATCACGGGCTGGACCGGGTGGCGGTGCTGGATTTCGATGTCCATCACGGCAACGGCACCCAAGACCTGCTATGGGCCGAGAAACGCGCGTTTTTCGCCTCGACCCACCAGATGCCGCTGTATCCGGGCACGGGCGCGGCGGACGAACAGGGCGCGCATGGGCAGATACTGAATCTGCCGCTGCCGCCCGGTTCCGGCGGGGTCCAGGCGCGGGCGGCGTGGACCACCATCGCCGCGCGGCTGCGGGACTGGGCGCCGGGGCTGGTGATCGTCTCGGCCGGATTCGATGCCCATGCGGCGGACCCGCTGGCCTCGCTTGACTGGGACGAAACCGATTTCGCCGCCATCACCGCGATGATCGTGCAGGCGGCGGGTGCGGCGCCGGTGGTCTCGGTCCTCGAAGGGGGTTATGATCTGGCGGCGCTGGGCCGTTCGGTCCGCGCGCATGTCATCACGCTTGGGGGAATTGCGGCATGACCGACGCCGAAATCGACAGCATGTCGTTCGAGGACGCGATGAAGGAGCTCGAATCCGTCGTCGGCAAGCTGGAACACGGCGACGCCACGCTGGAACAATCCATCGCGCTTTACGAACGCGGGGCCAAGCTGCGCGCCCATTGCGAACGCCGGCTGCGGCAGGCCGAAGAGCGGGTCGAAAAGATCATGCTGTCCGCCAGCGGCGAGCCCGCGGGGACTACCCCGGTCGAAGGGCTGTAAGGGTGGACGGGCTGGACGGGTTGCGCGCCCGGGTCGAGGCGGCGGTGGGCGATGCCATCGCCGCGGCGCTGGCGGGGCTGCCGCCGGGCGATCTGGCGGATGCGATGCGCTATGCCAGCGCCGGCGGCAAGCGGGTGCGGGCGCTGCTGGTGCTGGAATCGGCGCGGCTTTACGGGGTGGACCCGGCACAGGCGATGCCGGTGGCGGTGGCGGTGGAACTGGTCCATGCCTACAGCCTTGTCCACGACGACCTGCCGGCGATGGACGACGACGACCTGCGCCGCGGCCAGCCCACCTGTCACATCCGCTGGTCCGAGGCGACGGCGATTCTGGCGGGCGACGCCTTGCAGGCGCAGGCGTTCGCGGTGCTTTCCGACCCCGCAGTCGGCCCGGCCGAGACCCGGATCGCGCTGGTCGCCCGGCTGGCCGAGGCCGCGGGCGCGCGCGGCATGGTCTGGGGACAGGCGCAGGACATCGCGGCCGAAACCGCCGGCACCGCGCTGGGGCTTGCCGCGACCGAGGCGTTGCAGCAGGCCAAGACCGGGGCGCTGATCCGCTTTGCCGCCACCGCGGGCGCGGTGCTGGCGGGCGCCGACCCCGCACCGCTGGACGATTACGCCACGAATCTGGGGCTGGCGTTCCAGATCGCCGACGACATCCTGGACGTGACAGGCAGCGCCGAGCAGACCGGCAAGCGCACCGGCAAGGACCAGGCCGCCGGCAAGGCTACCTTCGTGTCGCTGCTGGGGCTGGACGAGGCCCGCGCCCGTGCCGCCGCCATGGTTGCGCGGGCCGAGGCCGCGCTGCAAGGTTTCGGCAGCCATGATGCGGCAGGAAACTTGCGGGCGCTGGCGCGTTTCGTTATCCACCGCAAGACCTGACCACGGCGAGCCGCGGGCGCCGATTGCCCGTGGAAAGGGGCCCTTACTCATGACCGAACTGCCGCCGCGACCCGACACGCCGATGCTGGACCGCGTGGCCTCGCCCGCCGACCTCAAGGCGCTGAGCGACCGCCAGCTGCACCAGCTTGCCGCCGAGCTGCGGGCAGAGACCATCAGCGCGGTCAGCGTGACCGGCGGGCATCTGGGCGCGGGGCTGGGGGTGGTCGAGCTGACCGTGGCGCTGCATGCGGTGTTCGACAGCCCGCGCGACAAGATCATCTGGGACGTGGGCCACCAGTGCTATCCCCACAAGATCCTGACCGGGCGGCGCGACCGCATCCGCACCCTGCGGACCGAGGGCGGGCTGTCCGGTTTTACCAAGCGCAGCGAAAGTCCGCATGACCCGTTCGGGGCGGGGCACAGCTCGACCTCGATTTCCGCGGCGCTGGGGTTTGCGGCGGCGCGTGATCTGGGCGGCGATCCGGGCGATGCGGTGGCGGTGATCGGCGACGGGGCCATGTCGGGCGGCATGGCGTTCGAGGCGCTGAACAACGCGGGCCATCTGGGCAGCCGCCTGTTCGTGATCCTGAACGACAACGAGATGTCGATCGCGCCGCCGACCGGGGCGCTGTCCACCTATCTGACCCGGCTTTATACGCGCGGCCCGTTCCAGGAACTCAAGGCCGCGGCCAAGGGCGCGGTCAGCCTGCTGCCTCCGCCCATGCAAGAGGGCGCGCGGCGCGCCAAGGACATGCTCAAGGGCATGACCATCGGCGGCACCATGTTCGAGGAACTGGGGTTTTCCTATATCGGCCCGGTGGATGGGCATGATCTGGACCAGCTGCTGCCGCTGCTGCGCACGGTGCAGGCGCGGGCGACGGGGCCGGTGCTGATCCATGCGGTGACGAAAAAGGGCAAGGGCTATGCGCCCGCCGAAAACGCCAGCGACCGCGGCCACGCCACCGCGCGTTTCGACGTGGTGACCGGGGTGCAGGCCAAGGCGAAATCCAACGCCCCCAGCTATACCAGCGTGTTCGCGAAATCGCTGATCGCGCAGGCGGAACGCGACGAAAAGATCGTGGCGATCACCGCCGCCATGCCCGACGGCACCGGGCTGAACCTGTTTGCCGAGCGTTTCCCGCGCCGCTGTTTCGACGTGGGCATCGCCGAACAGCACGCGGTGACCTTTGCCGCCGGGCTGGCGGCGGGCGGGATGCGGCCGTTCTGTGCGATCTATTCGACGTTCCTGCAACGCGGCTATGACCAGGTGGTGCATGACGTGGCGATCCAGCGCCTGCCGGTGCGTTTCGCCATCGACCGCGCCGGGCTGGTGGGGGCCGACGGCGCCACCCATGCCGGCGCGTATGACGTGGCGTATCTGGCTAACCTGCCCGGTTTCGTGGTCATGGCCGCCGCGGACGAGGCCGAGCTGGTCCATATGGTCGCCACCGCCGCGGCGCTGGACGACCGCCCCTCGGCCTTTCGGTTTCCGCGGGGCGAGGGCACGGGGGTCGAGCTGCCCGAACGTGGCACCCCGCTGGAGATCGGTCGCGGCCGGGTGGTGGCCGAGGGCGGGCGGGTCGCGATCCTGTCATTCGGGGCGCGACTGGCCGAGGTTCTGGCGGCGCGCGAATCGCTGGCCGCGCGGGGGCTGGCGCCCACCGTGGCCGACGCGCGTTTCGCCAAGCCGCTGGACCGCGATCTGATCCTGCGGCTGGTGCGCGAACACGAGGCGCTGATCACCATCGAAGAGGGCGCCATCGGCGGCTTCGGCAGCCATGTCGCGCAGTTGCTGGCGGATGAGGGCGTGTTCGACCGCGGCTTTCGTTTCCGCAGCATGGTGCTGCCCGACACCTTCATCGACCACGCCAGCCCCGAGGCGATGTATCGCGCCGCCGCGATGAACGCCCCGCAGATCGAGGCGAAGGTGCTTGAGGTTCTGGGCGTGGCCTCGATGGAACGCCGCGCCTGACGGGACCGGGGCAGGGGGGCGTCGCCCCCCGCGCTGCGCGCTCCCCCCAGGATATTTGGATGATGAAGAAAGAGTTTGGCCGGACAGGGCCGGCACCGGCAATCTGGACATGACCCGCAACACCCATCCCAACGCCCATCCCGACGACCCTCATTACATCAACCGCTCTAACTGGTTGCGGGCGGCGGTGCTGGGGGCGAACGACGGGATCGTGTCGATGTCGTCGTTGATTTTGGGTGTGGCGGCGGCGGGGACGGGGCCGCAGGCGGTGGCGCTGGCCGGGGTGGCGGGGCTGACCGCGGGCGCGCTGTCGATGGCGGCGGGGGAATATGTCAGCGTCAGTTCCCAGGCCGATATCGAGGCCGCCGACATCCACCGCGAGCGTCAGGCCCTGCACCACGAGCCCGAGATCGAGCTTGAGGAGCTGGTCCAGATCTATATCGGCCGCGGGCTGGCCCCTGACACCGCCCGGCTGGTCGCGGTCGAGCTGACCGAGCATGACGCGCTGGGCGCGCATCTGCGCGACGAGCTGGGGCTGACCGACGAGCTGTCGGCCAACCCGATGCAGGCGGCGCTGGCCTCGGGGGTGACGTTTACCGTGGCGGGGGGGATTCCGGTGCTGGCCTCGGTTCTGGCGCCGGCCTCGGTCATGGTGTCGGTGGTGCTGGTGGTCACGCTGCTGGCGCTGGCGGCGCTGGGGGCGCTGGGGGCGCGCGCCGGGGGGGCGCCGGTTCTGCCCGCTGTGGGGCGTGTGTTGGTCTGGGGGGTTTTGGCCATGGCGGTCACCGCCGCGATCGGCCATGTTTTCGGGGCTGTCATCTGATCCGAGGGGGTTTCCATGCGTTTTGCTGTCGTGCTGTTGTCGCTGCTTGCGGCCCTGCCGGCCGGCGCGCAGACCGTGCTGCCGACGCTGTTCGACGTGACCGGGGTTGCCGCCAGCGACCGGCTGAATGTGCGGGCGGCGCCGGATGCGTCATCCTCGATCCTGTCGGGGCTGGCGCATGACGCAAAGGGGGTCGAGGTCGTCGCGGTCCGGTCCGGCTGGGGGCTGGTCAACACGCATGAACGCTCGGGCTGGGTCAACATGCGCTATCTGCAAGAACGCGCGGGCGTCTGGCAGGCGGGACAGGTTCCGGCCGCGCTGAGCTGCCTGGGGACCGAGCCGTTCTGGTCGCTGCGGCAGGTCGGCGGCAATCTGGTTTATGAAACGCCCGAGAGTTCGCGGCAGTTGCAGCGCCGCGCGGTGGTAGACAATCCCCACCAGCCCGGCCCGGCGCGCAGTATCGTGGCGGGGGATGAAGCCGGGCGGCTGACGGTGGTGCTGCATCCGGGTCAGTGCAGCGACGGGATGTCGGATCGGGCGTTCGGCCTGTCCGCCACGCTGCTGTTCGAGGGTGCGGGTCAGGCCTCGCGCATGGAAAACGGCTGCTGTCGGCTGGCGCCCTAGCGGTTTTCCGCCGCCAGCATCGCGGCCAGCCCGCTGCGATAATCGGGGTGGATCAGCCGCACGCCCAGTTCCCGCTTGATGCGGTCGTTCGCGACGCGCTTGCTTTCGGCGTAAAAGCTGCGGGCCATCGGGGTCATCTCGGCGGTGGCGAAATCCTCGGCCGGGGGCGGGGGCAGGCCCAGCAGGGTGGCGGCGTGTTCGAGCACGTCCTCGGGTGGGGCGGGGTCGTCGTCGCAGACGTTGTAGACGGCGCCGGGCGCGGGCCGCACGATCGAGGCCGCCAGCACCTGCGCGATGTCCTGCACATGGATGCGCGAAAACACCTGTCCCGGCTTGATGATGCGGCGCGCGGTGCCGGCGCGGACCTTGGCAAAGGGGCCGCGGCCGGGGCCGTAGATCCCGGCAAGGCGAAAGATATGCAGCGGCAGCCCATGCGCGGCGGCCAGCGCCTGCCACGCGGTTTCGGCAGCCACGCGGTCGCGGCCGCGCTGGGTGGAGGGGGTCAGGGGCGAATCCTCGTCCACCCAATCGCCCTGCCGGTCGCCATAGACGCCGGTGGTGGACAGATACCCCAGCCAGCGCGCCGGGCTTGCCGCGATGGCCGCGCCGAAGTCGCGCAGCGCCGGACATTCGCCCGCATCGGGGCCGGCGCTGACAAGGATGGCGTCGGCGCGGGCGATTTCGGCCCGCAGCGCGTCACCTTCGCCCGGCCAGCGCAGCGGCTGCGCGCCGGTTGCGGTGACGCGCGCGGGGTCGTTGCGGGTGGTGCCGGTGACGGTCCAGCCCTGCGCGACCAGCAGCGGCGTCAGGTAGCCGGCGGAATAGCCGTGGCCGAGGACGACCAGATGCGGCGCCGCGCTCATGCCCCCGACAGCCCCATCACCTCGGCCCCGATGGCGAAGGACCGCATCCGCGCGTCCGGATCCCAGATATTGCCGGTCAGGATCAGCTCATCGGGGCGGTAGCGTTCGACCAGCGCATCCAGCTGCGCCTTGACCGTTTCCGGCCCGCCCACCGCGCTGATCCGCAGCGTCCATTCGACGCCGGACTGGTATTGCGCGGGCACCACGGAATCGAGGTCGTCCACCGGCCGGGGCAGCAGGCCGGGCTTGCCGGTCCGCAGCCGGTAGAATGAAATCTGCGAACTGGTGCGCAGCTTGCGCGCGGCCTCGTCCGTATCGGCGGCGATCAGGTTGACGGCCAGCATGAAGCGGGGCGTATCGCCCCACGGCCCGGGCTGGAAACGTTCGCGGTAAAGCTCGACCGCCTGATCCAGCGCATCGGGCGCGAAATGCGAGGCGAAGGCATAGGGCAGCCCCAGCGCCGCGGCGAGGCTGGCCCCGTAAAGCGACGACCCGAGGATCCAGACCGGCACATCCGTGCCCTGCCCGGGATGCGCCGCCACCGCCGCGCCGGGGCGCGCAGGCCCCAGATAGGACAGCAGTTCCACCACGTCGTTGGGGAAATCCTCGTTGCGGGACTGGCCGCGGCGCAGCGCGTGCATCACCGCCCCGTCGCCGCCCGGCGCGCGCCCCAGCCCCAGGTCGATGCGCGGGCCGTGGATGGTGGCCAGCGTCCCGAATGCCTCGGCCACCGCAAGGGGCGCGTGGTTCGGCAGCATGATCCCGCCGGCGCCGACCCGGATCGTCTGCGTATGGTCGGCGATATGGCCGATCAGCACCGCGGTGGCGGCGCTGGCGATACCCGGCATGTTGTGGTGTTCGGCCAGCCAATAGCGGCGATAGCCCCAGCCCTCGGCCGCCTGCGCCAGAAGCACGCTGCTGGCGATGGCTTTGCGGGTGTCCGAGCCCTCGGGGACCGGCGCGAGATCCAGAATCGAGATGTCCATGCCCCCAGATAGTCGCGCGGGCCCGGTCTTGCCAGCGGTTGCTTGCCTCGGCGCGGGGCGCCTGCCACTGTCGCGCGCGAAAACAGCCTGCATGCCGCCCCGGAAGGAACCCGCATGGACCAGCCCTCACGCCTGTTGCCGGTCGAGACCCCCGAGCCGGCCGAGCGCGAATATTTCACCGACCCCGCCGCCGCCGTCGCCCGGCTCGAGGCGCTTTACACCCGCGCCACCGACTGGTTGCTGGGCCGGTTCCTGGACACGCTGGACGGCACGACCCCGCAGGCACGTTTCCGCGCCTGGTATCCCGAGCTGCGCCTGACCACGGCCAGCCACTCGCAAGGGGATTCGCGGCTGGCCTTTGGCCATGTGGCGCTGCCGGGCAGCTATGCGGCCACCATCACCCGCCCGGACCTGTTTCGCGACTATCTGACCCAGCAGATCGGGCTGCTGATCCGCAATCACGGCGTGCCGGTGGCGGTGGGCGACAGCGACACACCGATTCCGGTGCATTTCGCGGTCTCGACCCGCTCGGACCTGAACGTGCCGCAGGAAGGGGTGCTGGATTTCTCGCTGCGCGACGTGTTCGACGTGCCGGATCTGGAAACCACCAACGACGACATCGTGAACGGAGTGGCGCAGCCCGCGCCCGACGGCACCCGCCACCTGGCCCCCTTTACCGCGCAGCGGGTGGATTATTCGCTGGCGCGGCTGGCCCATTACACCGCCACCGCGCCCGAGCATTTCCAGAGCTTCGTCCTGTTCACCAACTATCAGTTCTATGTGGACGAGTTCGAGGCGTTTGCCCGGCAGGCGCTGGCCGACCCGGCGTCGGGCTATACCGCCTTTGTCGCGCCCGGCGATCAGGTGCTGGAACGCCCCGAGGACGTGATCGCCACCGGCGCCAAATCGCCGCAGATGCCGGCCTATCACCTGAAACGCGCCGACGGGCAGGGGATCACCCTGGTCAACATCGGGGTGGGGCCGTCGAACGCCAAGACCGCGACTGACCATATCGCGGTGCTGCGCCCGCATGCGTGGCTGATGGTCGGCCACTGCGCCGGGCTGCGCAACAGCCAGCGGCTGGGGGATTACGTGCTGGCCCATGCCTATCTGCGGCTGGACCATGTGCTGGACGACGACCTGCCGGTCTGGGTGCCCCTGCCGACGCTGGCCGAGGTGCAGGTGGCGTTGCAGGACGCGGTGGCCGACGTGACGCAGTTGGAGGGCTTTGAGCTCAAGCGGATCATGCGCACCGGCACCGTGGCCACCATCGACAACCGCAACTGGGAATTGCGCGACACGCCGGTGCACCGGCTCAGCCTCAGCCGCGCCATCGCGCTGGACATGGAAAGCGCCACCATCGCCGCCAACGGCTTTCGCTTCCGCGTCCCCTACGGCACGCTGCTGTGCGTCAGCGACAAGCCGCTGCACGGGGAACTGAAACTGCCCGGCATGGCCACCGATTTCTATCGCGGCCAGGTCGCCAGCCATCTGCGCATCGGCGTCCGCGCGATGGAGCTTTTGCGTCAGCAGCCGGTCGAGCGGCTGCATTCGCGCAAGCTGCGATCCTTTGACGAAACCGCCTTTCTGTGACGCCGCAGGGGTCCGGGCGGCGGAAACAGGCCACACCCAAGGGTATTTTCTTGCAAACTCATGCTCGAAACCCCGTAAACTGCGATGAAAGGGCTTGAAATACGGGCTGAAACGGGCTGTAGCAGGAAAATGCCAGAAAGTGGCACTGGAAACGCCCGCATCAAACGCGTGCACCAACGAGGAGACAGGTTCCCATGGCGACAGCCCCTGCGAAGCCCATGACCAAGACGCAGCTCGTCGCTGCAATGGCCGAGGAAATGGGCAGCGACAAGAAAACCGCGACTGCCGCGCTGGACGCGATTCAGGCGATCGTCGCCCGGACCGTGGCCGAAGGCGGCGCCCTGACCCTGCCCGGTATCGGCAAGGTCGCATGTCGCGCCCGCCCCGAGCGTCAGGTCCGCAATCCCCAGACGCAGGAAATGATGACCAAGCCCGCCGACAAGGTGGTCAAGGTCACCATCGCCAAGGCGCTCAAGGACAGCGTCAACGCCTGACCTTTCGTCCCGGCTGGACAGGATCATCGGGGTCGCGCCGGGGCGCGGCCCCTTTTTGTCTTTCTCAGGATCACCGCCATGAACATCACCGTCGATGATGCCCTGACCCAGGCCGGGGCAGGCCGTTTCCAGCGCCGGCTGATGGCGATTTTCGGGCTGGTCTGGGCGGCCGATGCGATGCAGGTGGTGGCGGTGGGATTCGCCGCGCCCTCGATCGCGGCGAGCTTTGGCCTTGACATGCGCACGGCGCTGCACAGCGGGACGCTGTTCTTTCTGGGCATGTTCCTTGGCGCGGCGCTGTTCGGGCGGCTGGCCGACCGGGTGGGGCGGCGCAATGTGCTGATCGTGACGGTGGCCTGCGACGCGGTGTTCGGGCTGGCCTCGGCGTTCTCGCCCGATTTCCAGTGGCTGCTGGCGCTGCGGTTCCTGACCGGGGCGGCGGTGGGCGGCACGCTGCCGGTCGACTACGCGATGATGGCTGAATTTTTGCCGCCGAAGAACCGCGGCCGCTGGCTGGTCTGGCTGGAGGGGTTCTGGGCGCTGGGCACGCTGATCGTGGCGCTGACTGCCTGGGCGGCGGCGACATGGGCGCTGGGGGCGCCGTGGAAGCTGATCTATATCGTCGCGGCGCTGCCGGCCTGTATCGGGATCTTCCTGCGGCTGTGGGTGCCGGAATCGCCCATGTATCTGCTGCGCCGTGACCGCGAGCCGCAGGCCCGCGCCATCATCAACCGGGTGCGGGTGGCGAACGGCGCCCCCGCCCTGCCAAAGGACGCGCGGCTGATCCTGCCGCCCGCCGCACCCGCGCCGGCGGGGGGCATCCTCGCCCCCGGCCTTGCCCGCACCACGCTGGCGGTGCTGTCGGTGTGGTTCCTGGTGTCGCTCAGCTATTACGGGGTGTTCGTCTGGCTGCCCGGCAAGCTGGCGACCGAGGGCTTCGGCTTTGTCCGCGGCTATGGTTTCCTTGTGGTGCTGGCGCTGGCGCAGCTGCCCGGCTATGCGCTGGCGGCCTGGGGTGTGGACCACTGGGGCCGGCAGCGGACGCTGCGTATCTTTCTGATGCTGTCGGCGCTGGGGTGCATGGCCTTCGTCACCGCCGGCTCGGCCCTGCTGGTCGCCGGGGCGCTGATGCTGATGAGCTTTGCGCTGCTGGGCACCTGGGGCGCGCTTTACGCGCTGACCCCCGAGGTCTATCCCACCACGCTGCGCGCCACCGGCATGGGCATGGCTGGCGCCATCGCGCGGCTGGGCGGGCTGGCCGCGCCCTCGGTTCTGGCGGTGCTGGCGACCAGCGACTTCAACGCGATGATCGGGCTGTTCGCGGCGCTGTTGGTGCTGGCGGCGGTGCTGTCCTTTGCCATCGGCCGCGAAACCCGGGGCGTCTCGATCGCCTGACCTGCCCGCGGCGCCGTCGCATGGGTATTTTGACCAGAAAGAAGTTTCCGACGCGGCGGGCTTCTTTCTGGCTCAAATACCCATTTCAGCGGTAACGCGGGGTGCGGCGCTGCCGGTTCAGGGCCGCACGAACACGCGCGAGGGGTGGACCTCACCGCCCATGTAGCGGCCGATGGCGATCGCACGGTCGTCGTGGCTGACCCAGACCTCGGCCCCGTAGTCGCCATGGTCCAGCACCTGCCCGGGGTTGCCGTTGGCGATGCGGGCCGCGCCCTGGTCCGAGGCGCGCATCTGCGGCAGGTCCAGCGCCGCCTGGATCGGCAGCAGCGCCGAGTCCAGTTCCGCCTGCGCGGTGCGGTCGATCCGCTCGAACGGGATCGCGTCGGCCACGTCGAACGGCCCCGACCAGACCCGGCGCAGGCTGTGGACATGGCCAAGGCACCCCAGCGCCCGGCCCAGATCGCGGGCGATGGCACGGACATAGCCGCCCTTGCCGCAGACCAGCCGCAGGTCGGCCTGATCGTCGCGGGTCGCAAGCAGCGTCAGTTCCTCGACCCATAACGGGCGGGCGGCAAGGGTGAAATCCTCGCCCTCGCGCGCAAGGTCATAGGCGCGCGCCCCGTCCACCTTGACGGCAGAGACTGCGGGAGGCACCTGCATGATGTCGCCGCGGAATACGGGCAGCGCGTCGTGGATGGCGCGCGCCGAGGGGCGGGCGTCGGATCTCTGTAGCACCTCGCCCGAGGCATCGTCGGTCGCGGTTTCCGCCCCCCAGTTCACCGTGAAATCATAGGCTTTCAGGGCCTCGGTCAGATAGGGCACGGTCTTGGTCGCCTCGCCCAGCGCCACCGCCAGCAGCCCGGTTGCATCGGGGTCCAGCGTGCCGGCGTGGCCGGCCTTTTTCGCGTCCAGCGCCCAGCGCACCCGGCCGACCACATCGGTCGAGCCCACGCCCGCGGGCTTGTCCACCAGCAGCCAGCCGGAAATCTCGCGGCCCTTTTTTCGTGCCATCAGGGGGTGCTCACATAGCCGATGATCGGGCCCATCCGCCGGCCCCAGTCGGCCCGGCGCAGCGCAGGCGCGTAAAGCCGGCTGATCGAGCCGTCGAAATACAGCGCATTGCGCGCGCCCAGGCCCTCGCGGAAGAACCGCGCGAATTCGTGGAACGTCACCGCCCGGTCCGAGATCGCAAACCACGCCGTTTGCATGTCGCGCGACACGCCGACGCCGTTGCGGATGTAACGGCTGTCGCTGTCGGGCAGGAAACGCGGGTGCAGCTCGCCGTCGATCAGCAGCAGCGGGCCGGACTGGGTGGCCAGCCGGCACTGCGGGCGCAGCTCGGCGAAACGGCGGCTTTCGATCACCTGGAACGGGGCCTTTGCGCCCACGCAGAACACCCCGTTCGGCAGCAGCCCGAAATTGCCGCCTCCGCCCGTGGTGATGACCTCGCCCCGCTCGGCCTCGTCCGAACGAAACAGCCCGACCGGCGAATAATCGGCGTGATACATCCCGGCATTCATGGCGAAATCCAGCACCTCGCCGGGGGCAAGCTGCTGGCGGATGGCGCGAAATTCGCCCAAGGGGCGGCCGTCGGCATCGTCCAGCCACAGGCGCAGCCGGTCCTGCCGGTCGCCGGTGACGGTGCAGACGGCGTAGCGGACGCCCTCGAACTGGTGGGTGTCGCAGATGTCGGCCAGCGCGGGCAGGGTCATCGCCACCAGCGCGCCCACCGCCAACCCCAGCCGGCGCTTGAGATCAGCGATCATCGTCCCGGTCGTCCCCGTCCCCATCCCCATCCTCGCCGCGCTCGACATCGCGGCGCACGCGTTCGTCGGCCAGCAGCCGGCGGGTGTCGTCCATGCGGTCGAAGGTCTCGTCCAGCACGAATCGCAGGGCGGGCGCGTATTTCAGCGTCAGGCCGCGGGCGACCAGATGGCGCAACTCGCGCGCATTGGCGCGCAGCGCCTCAAGCGCCTGTTCGGCGTCCTGCCCGCCCAGAGGCAGCACATAGGCCGTCGCCACCTTGAGATCGGGCGAGGTCCGCACCTCGCCCACGGTGATCGAGTGGCGGTTCAGATCCGGGTCATGCACGTCGCCGCGCGCCAGCACGTCGGACAGGGTGCGCCGGATCAGCTCGCCCACGCGCAACTGGCGCTGCGAGGGGCCGTGACCGGATTGAAAGCGATTGTTTGCCATGTGGTCCCATCTAGGGGGTCGCAGGGTCCGCCGCAACGGGCTAGAGCTTTGCCAAAAAGGGGGACGCGATGGATCAGATGCACAAGCCCGGGATCGTGGTGGCGGGCGTGTCGGGCCGTATGGGGCGGATGCTGGCGCAGGCGGTGCTGGAATCGGACGAATGCCGGCTGGCGGGGGCGCTGGAACGCGCGGGGCACGGCTGGGTCGGGCAGGATCTGGGCACGGCCATGGG
Source organism: Paracoccus alkenifer (assembly GCF_900108405.1). Classification (GTDB taxonomy): domain Bacteria; phylum Pseudomonadota; class Alphaproteobacteria; order Rhodobacterales; family Rhodobacteraceae; genus Paracoccus; species Paracoccus alkenifer. Next base: position 32,597 of record NZ_FNXG01000005.1, on the reverse strand, counting down.
CGGCGCGGCGCTGGGGCTGGCGGTCAGCGACGACGCGGTGGCGACCATCGCGCAGGCGCAGGCGCTGATCGACTTTACCTCTCCGGCGGCGACGGTCGCCTATGCGGAACTGACCGCACAGGCGCGGGCGGTGCATGTAATCGGCACCACCGGGCTGGACGCGGACGACCTGCGCCGCATCGCCGCCGCCGCCCGCCATGCGCCGATCATCCGGGCGGGGAACATGAGCCTGGGGGTGAACCTGCTGGTCGGGCTGACCCGACGCGTGGCCGCGGCGCTGGGCACGGATTGGGACATCGAGATCGTCGAGGCGCACCACCGCCACAAGGTCGATGCCCCCTCGGGCACCGCGCTGATGCTGGGCGAGGCCGCCGCCGAGGGCCGCGGCACCACGCTGGACGCGCTGCGCGTGCCCGCGCGCGAAGGGATCACCGGCGCGCGGGTGCCGGGCAGCATCGGGTTTTCGGCGATCCGCGGCGGCGACATCGTGGGCGAACACGACGTGATCTTTGCCGCCGACGGCGAGCGGGTGGTGCTGCGCCACCTGGCCACCGACCGCGCCATCTTTGCCCGCGGCGCCCTGCGCGCGGCGCTGTGGGGACAGGACAAGGGGCCGGGGGAATACGACATGGCGGACGTGCTGGGGCTGTAACCGGCGCGGCCATGCCTGTCTGCGCCGCCGCCGGGTATTTGGACCAGAAAGAAGCCCTGCCGGGGTCTTGCGGTGCGAGCGGCTTCTTTCTGGCCCAAATACCCCTGCGGCCGTGAGGCACGCGGGGCCGTGCGGACGATTCGCGGTCTTGCTGCGATGCGGCGCAAAGATCTTGTGGGATTATATGAATATATCGAAGGAATTTGCGCATGTTGCGGAAATTCCGGGCAATTCAGGCAGCACATTCTGCGTCTCCGGGACGATCTTCGGTGCAATATCCGGTGGGGAGGATTGCTGCCATGAAGATCGTCGTTCTGGGCGCCGGGGTGATCGGCGTCACCAGCGCCTGGTATCTCGCCCGTGCCGGGCACGAGGTGACGGTGGTGGACCGCCAGCCCGCTGCGGCGCTGGAGACTTCGTTTGCCAATGCCGGCGAGATCTCGCCCGGCTACTCGACCCCCTGGGCTGCGCCCGGCATCCCGCAAAAGGCGCTGAAATGGCTGTTCCAGCGCCATGCGCCGCTGGTGCTGCACGCATCGGCCGATCCGGTGCGCGCGCGCTGGATGATGCAGATGCTGCGGAACTGCACCTCGGGCGCCTATGCCACCAACAAATCGCGGATGATGCGGCTGGCGATGTATTCGCGCGACTGCCTGGGCGCGCTGCGGTCCGAAACCGGCATCCGTTACGACGAACGCACGCTGGGCACCTTGCAGGTGTTTCGCGAGGACAAGCAGCTGCGCGCCATTGGCAAGGATGTGGCGATGCTGCGCGCCGACGGGGTCGCGCATGAGCTGCTGGACGCCGACGGCTGCGTCGCGGCCGAGCCGGGGCTGGCCCATGCCCGCCACCTGCTCAAGGGCGGGCTGCGCCTGCCCGGCGACGAGACCGGCGATTGCCTGATCTTTACCCAGTCGCTAGCCGAGATGGCCGCGGCCGAGGGGGTGCGTTTCCTTTACGACACCAGCATTCACGCGCTGGAAGGCACCGCGTCGCGGATCGAGGCGGCGCGGACCTCGGCCGGGCGGCTGGTCGCGGACGGGTTCGTGGTGGCGCTGGGCAGCTATTCGCCGGCGCTGGTCGCGCCCCTGGGGCTGCGGCTGCCGGTGCATCCGGTCAAGGGCTATTCGCTGACCATCCCCATCGTCGACGAAAGCCGCGCCCCGGTCAGCACGGTGATGGACGAAACCTACAAGGTGGCGATCACCCGGCTGGGCGACCGTATCCGCGTGGGCGGGCTGGCGGAACTGGCCGGGTTCGACCTGTCGCTGTCGCCGCGGCGGCGCGCGACGCTGGCGAAATCGGTGGGCGAGCTGTTCGGCGGCGCCGGCGATCTGGACGATGCCACGTTCTGGACCGGGCTGCGGCCGATGACTCCGGATGGGACGCCGATCGTGGGGGCGACCCCGGTCGGGAACCTGTGGCTGAATACCGGGCACGGCACGCTGGGCTGGACGATGGCGGCGGGCTCGGGGCGGCTGCTGGCCGATCTGATCAGCGGCCGCACGCCCGAGATCCGCGCCGACGATCTGGGGTATGCGCGCTATCTGCGCGGCGGTGTCGGGCGCGCCCGGTCGCTGCCGCAGGCGGCGCCGGCCTGAGGCCCCGCGCCTAGAAATCGACCGCGATGCCTTTGCGTTCGTAATCGCCGTAGCGCACCGGCTCGGGGCCGTCGCGACCGCCGAGTTCGGGGGCGAGATCCAGCGGCGGGGTGGTGCGGCGGCGTTCCTCGGCCTCGGCCAGGGCGCGGCGGGCGGCGGGTGGCAGATGCGCCCATTCGGGGCGATCTTCCGGGAGGGGCGTGGCGTCGGTCTGCGTGGTCATGGAAAACCCTGCGCTGATTGCGTATCGGTTGCCTCTAGCTAGGGATCGCGGGGACGATGGGCAAGCGAAACGACGATGATCGCCGGGAAACGGCCGGTGGCGAGGCGCGGCCGAAGCGGCGGGCGGCGGTCGATCCGGCGCCGCAGCCGGGGGCGCCGCCCCCGCCGCCTGCGGCGGCCCCCCCGGGATATTTGGATAATGGAGAAGCTGCCAAGCGTGTCGCTGCGGCGAAAAACCCTGCGCGAAAGCCGGGCGGCCGCAAGGATCGGGGCGAGGGCAGGGCGCAGCCCGCGCCTGCGGCGCCCCATGCGGCACGCAGGGGGGCGCTGCGGTTGCTGGCGGCGGTGCGCGAGGGCGTGACCCTGGCCGAGGGCGAAGAGGCGCTGGCCGATCTGACCCCGGCTCTGACCCCCGCCGAGCGCGCCCGCGCCCGCAGGCTTGCCGCCATGACCCTGCGCCACCGCAGCCGCTCTGATGCGGTGCTGGCCGGGCTGATCGACCGCCGCCCGCGGCCAGAGGTGATGGAGCTGCTGCAACTGGCCGTGACCGAGATGCTGGCCGGGGCCGAGGCGCCGCATGGCGCCGTCAATGCCGCGGTGGCGCTGGCGAGGTCCGGCGGCGCCAAGGCCAAGGCCGCGGCGGGGATGGTGAACGCGGTTCTGCGCCGCGCCGCCGAGAGACAGGCCGCGTGGGACGCAGCATCGCCGCCGCGCCTGCCCGACTGGCTGCGCCGCCCGGTGGTGGCGCAATGGGGCGAGGACATCGCCGCCGCGATCGAGGCCGCGCATGAACGCGGCGCGGCGCTGGACCTGACCCCGCGCGCGCCGGGTGTGCCGGTGCCGGGTGCGGCGCTGCCCACCGGCAGCCACCGGCTGCAATCCGGCGCGCAGGTGACGGCGCTGCCCGGCTACGCCGAGGGCGACTGGTGGGTGCAGGACGCCGCCGCCGCGCTGCCGGTGCGGCTGCTGGCGCCGCGTCCGGGCGAAACCGTCGCCGATCTGTGCGCCGCGCCGGGCGGCAAGACCATGCAGCTGGCCGCCGCCGGGGCGCGTGTCACCGCCATCGACCTGTCGCCCCAGCGGCTGGCGCGGCTGGCCGCGAACCTTGCCCGCGTCGGGCTTGAGGCCGAGACCGTCGCCGCCGATGCGCTGGGCTGGACCCCGTCCGCGCCCCTGGACGCGGTGCTGCTGGACGCGCCCTGTTCGGCCACCGGCACCATCCGCCGCCACCCCGAGCTGCCGTTGATCCGCGACGGCGCGATGATCCCCGAGCTGGTCCGCTTGCAGGCGCAGCTGATCAACCACGCGGCGGGCCTGCTGAAACCGGGCGGAAGGCTGGTCTATGCGGTCTGCTCGCTGCATCCGGCCGAGGGCGAGGGGCAGCTGGCCACCGCCCTTGCCCGCCATCCCGGACTGGCGGTCGAGCCGCCCGCGCCCGGCGACTGGCCCGAGGAATGGATCACCCCGCAGGGCGCGATCCGCACCCGGCCCGACCACTGGCCCGAACTGGGAGGGCTGGACGGGTTCTTTATCGCCCGGCTGCGGCGCTGCGGCTGACACGGCACCGCGGCCTGCCGTTTCATCTTGCCGTAAATATCCCGGGGGGGCCGCGGCAGCGGCCGGGGCAGAGCCCCGCCCCTCAGCCCCAGATAACCTCGGACAGAAAGATATAGCCCGCGCCGTAGATGGTCTTGATCAGCCGCGGGTTCCGAGGATCCTCGCCCAGCTTGGTGCGCAGCCGCGAAATCCGCACATCCATGGCGCGGTCAAAGCTGTCGCCGGCGGTGCCGCCCAGCGATTCCAGCATCTGGGCGCGGCTGATCAGCCGGCGCGGGCTGTCAAGGAACATGCGCAGCATTTCCGCCTCGGCATGGCTCAGCGGGGTTTCCGCGCCGTCGGGGGCGGTCAGCGCATAGCGGTCGAAGTCGGCGGCCCACCCCGCGAAACTGGCGGTCTGGCCGGTGCGGGCGGTTTCGCGCGCGGGTTTGCGCAGGCGGGCGCGGATGCGGGCCACCACCTCGGCCGGGTCGAAGGGCTTGATGACGTAGTCGTCGGCGCCCAGTTCCAGCCCCGTCACCCGGTCCTGCACCTGCGCGCGCCCCGAGATGATGATGATCGCGGCGCCCGATTGCGTGGCCAGCCGGTGGACCAGCGCCAGCCCGTCGCGGTCGGGCAGGCCAAGGTCGATCAGGCAGGCGTCGGGGGCCATGCGGCGCAGCGCGGCCTCGAACTCGGTCGCGCGGCCAAAGCTGGCGGTGCGGAATCCCGCATCTTCGAGCGTGTCGGCCAGCAGGCGGCGGATGTCGGGTTCGTCGTCGAGAATGGCGATCAGCGGCGGGTCGTTGGTCATGGTCCCTCGGCCTTGGGCAGGGTGGCGAACAGCGCCGACAGCGCGGCGGCGTCAAAGGGCTTGGTCAGCACCGGCCCGGCCAGCCCCGCGCGGGCGGGGTCGTCGGGCGGGCGGGCGGTCATCAGCAGCAGCGGCGGGCCAGCATCGGCCAGATCGGCGCCCGAGCCGTCGCCCAGTTGCAGGTCCGACAGCACCACCGACAGCCCCGGCAGATCGCAGAGCGAGCGTGCCTCGGCCAGCGAGCCGGCCTCGATCACCTGATGGCCCATGCCGGTCAGCATGTCGCGCAGGGTCTCGCGGATCACGTCGTCGTCGTCCACCAGCAGCACCAGCCGGGGCGCCACGCGCTGATAGGGCAGGCGCAACCGCACCCGCCCGCCGCCGCCGGGGGCGTTATCCAGCCGCAGCGTGCCGCCGGCGAGCTTGGTCTGGTCATAGACCATCGACAACCCCAGCCCGGAACCCTGCCCGGGCTTGGTGGTAAAGAACGGCTCGGTCGCGCGGGTCAGGGCCTCGGGTGAAAATCCGGGGCCGTTGTCGGTGATCGTCAGTTCCAGCCAGCGCCCGCGCGCGCGTGCGGTGACGCGGATCACGGCCTCGGGGGTGTCCGCGGCGGGGCCGGATCCCGCGGCGGCGGTGGCGTGACGGGCGTTCAGGATCAGGTTCAGGATCGAATCCTGCAACGATCCGGGGTCGAGCAGCAGCGCCCCGTCCGGCAGGTCGATGTCCATGACCAGCCGCTGCCCCCGCCCCAGCGAGGGCCGCGCCATCGTCGCGATCTCGTCCAGCAGCGCCGGCAGGTTCACCGGCTGCGGCGACAGCCGCCGCGGCCCGGTGATGGTGGCGATGCGGTCCAGCAGCACCGCGCCGCGCCGGGCCGCCGCCAGCGTGCCCTGCACCGCCTCGGCGGCCTCGGGCGGCAGCGTCAGCCGCGCCAGCCGGCCCTGCAACCCCAGGATGATGGTCAGCAGGTTGCCGAAATCATGCGCCAGCCCCGAGGTCATCCGCGCCGCCAGTTCCCGCCGCGCCGCATGGGTCAGCGCCTCGCGCGAATTCACCTCGGCGCTGACGTCGGTGGACAGAACATAGGCGCCCTGCCCTTCGAGATCGGGGGTCAGCGCCACCCGGATGCGGCGGCCCGATTCGGTGTGGGTGACCTCGACCACCTGCGGCTCCCCGGCCAGGGCGCGTTCGACCGCGGGGTTCAGGCGGATGCCGGTGTCGCCCAGCACCTCGGGCGAGGTCTTGCCCAGAATCTCGTTCGGGGCGCCGGGAAAGACGCGGCCCAGCTGGTTGTTGGAAAACACATAGCGGCCCTGACTGTCGATCTGGGCGATATGTGCGGGGACCATGGCGGTGACCTGGCGGGTGCGGGCCTCGGCCTCGGTCAGCACCCGCTTGGCTTCCTCAAGCGCGGCGTTGGTGGCGGCCAGCGCGCGGTTCGCCGCCGACAGCCGTTCGGCGTGGCGCAAGAGCTGGTCGGACAGTTCTTCGGAGCGGCTGCGCAGCAGCGCCTCGGTGCGCTTGATCTCGGTGATGTCGGTATAGACGGCGACCCAGCCGCCTTGCGCCAGCGGCGCGCCCTCGACGGAAATGGTGCGGCCGTCGGGGCGCAGGCGTTCCATATAGTGCGGCTGAAAGGTGCGGGCCTGTTCGACCCGGATGCGCACCGCCTCGGCCGGGTCGTCGGGCTGGCCGTATTCGCCGCGCGCGACCAGATAGGCGATGGTTTCGCCGAAAGGCGCGCCGGGGCGGGTCAGGTGGTCGGGCAGGTCGAACATCTGCTGATAGGGACGGTTGCACAGCGCCAGCCGCAGATCGGCGTCAAAGATGGAAATCGCCTGCTGGATCAGGTTCAGGCCCGATCGCATCAGCTCATCATGGCTGTCCGTGCGTCTCATTCCCTGTGGGTATCATCTGTCGGACCGGGGATAAACTGACCATTCGCCGCAAGTCCTTGCCGCCCCCGGCCGCCCCCGTGCCGTCCCGCTGCTGCCCGCCCGATGCAAAATGTCGCGGGTCCGCGGGCGCGGGATTGCGCCCGGCGGGACCGCGCGCCGCTGCGCGGGACGGTCGCGGGCCGGCGGGCAGCCTGCAAGAGGTTGATCTGCAACGCCGCGACGGGTCGGAAGACGGCGGATGTGGCCCCCGCTGCCGGCGCCGGCAGAGGACGCAGCATATCGCGCCAAAACCGCCCATGAAGGTGCGTTACTGCATACATCCGAAAACAGGAATGTAAGTTCCGGCAGCCATGACCTATACGGTTTGTGGGGGACGCGGGGGCGGTGCAGCGTCCCGTGTCGCCGTTGTGCCCCATCGTTCCAGTGACCGGAAAAAGGAGATTCCGATGAAACCGATCCGCCTTGTTGCCCCGCTGCTGGCCCTGACCATCGCCGGCGCCGCCGCAGCCGAGACGCCGAACCGGCTGGTCACCATCCTGACCGCGCCCGAGCCGCAGACCCAGCTGATGGCCATGGTGCTGACCATGAACGCCATCGCCGCCGGCGCCGAGGCCGAGATGCTGCTGTGCGGCCCGGCCGGTGACATCGCGTTGAAAGACGCGCCCGAGACCGCCACCGCAGGGCAGCCGCCGCAGGGCGCCAGCCCGCAAGGGCTGATGAAAAAGATGATGGGGGAATCCGGCCTCAAGGTGCAGGTCTGCGCCATCTATCTGCCGGGCAAGGGCGCCGATGCCTCGATCCTGACCGAGGGCGTCACCGCCGCCGCCCCCGACGCGATGGGTTCGACCATCGTCGCGCCCGGCACTTCGGTCCTCAGCTTCTGATCTGGCACCGCCCCGCGCCCCGTCCCTTTCGGGGCGGGGTATCTTTCGGGTCCGGCACGGTCCGGCGCGCCCGGGGATGGTCGGTTACAATTCGTAAGATTCCCGAAAAACTCGGGCAAGATTCGTTCTCCAGACATGGTCATGGAATGCGGGTTGTGAGGAGCCCGCCCGGCAACGGCCCTTGGCCGGAAGGGGAGAGAGGATGAACGCAGTCGCTGCGCCCCAAGCGGGCCTGCGGTCGATTCCCGCGCTTTTGGCGCGGAACGCCACGCAGATGGGCAACCGCCCCGCTTACCGCGAAAAGGAATTCGGCATCTGGCAAGGCTGGACCTGGGCCGAGACGCAGGACGAGATCCGCGCCTTGGCGCTGGGTTTTCTGGCACTGGGGCTGAACCGCGGCGATCACGTCGCCATCGTCGGGCGCAACCGTCCGGCACATTATTGGGCCATGGTCGCCGCGCAGATGTGCGGCGCGGTGCCGGTGCCGCTGTATCAGGACGCCGTGGCGTCCGAGATGGCCTATGTGCTGGCCCATTCCCGCGCGCGTTTCGTGGTCTGCGGCGATCAGGAACAGGTCGACAAGATCATCGAGGCCGAGGAAGGCGATGATACGGTCGAGCAGATCATCTACACCGACAAGCGCGGGATGCGGAAATACGATCATTCCCGCATGAACTGGCTGGCCGACGTGCAGGCCGAGGGCCGCGCCGCCCACCAGCGTTTCACGGATGAACTGGACGTCCGCATTGCGGAACTGGATTACGACAGCACCTGCGTGATGCTGTATACCTCGGGCACCACCGGCAAGCCCAAGGGCGTGGTGCTGTCCAACCGCAACGTGATCGAAACCGCCCGCGCCACGTCCCAGTTCGACGGGCTCAAGGCATCGGAAGAGGTTCTGGCCTATCTGCCCATGGCCTGGGTCGGCGACTTCATCTTTTCGGTCGGGCAGGCCTATTGGACCGGGTTCTGCGTGAACTGCCCCGAGGGCGCGCATACGATGATGACCGATCTGCGCGAGATCGGGCCCACCTATTTCTTTGCGCCGCCCCGCGTGTTCGAGGGTCAGCTGACCAGCGTCATGATCCGCATGGAGGACGCCAGCCGCCTGAAGAAATTCCTGTTCGACCATTACATGAAACTGGCCCGCCGCGTCGGCGTGGCGCTGACCGACGGCAAGCCGGTGGGTGCGCTGGACCGGCTGCGCTATGGCCTGGGCAACCTGCTGGTGTTCGGCCCGCTGAAAAACACGCTGGGCTATTCGCGCATCCGCGTGGGCTATACCGCAGGCGAGGCGATCGGCCCGGAAATCTTTGATTTCTACCGTTCGCTGGGCATCAACCTGAAACAGCTTTACGGCCAGACCGAGGCGACGGTGTTCATCACCCAGCAGCCCGACGGCGAGGTGCGCGCCGACACCGTGGGCGTGCCCTCGCCCGGCGTCGAAGTCCGCATCGCCGAGAATGGCGAGGTGTTCTATCGTTCGCCCGGCACCTTCGTGGAGTATTATCAGAACCCCGAATCCACCGCCTCGACCAAGGATGCCGAGGGCTGGGTGGCGACGGGCGACGCCGGGTTCTTCGAGGAAGCGACCGGGCATCTGCGCATCATCGACCGCGCCAAGGACGTGGGGCGGATGGCCGACGGCTCGATGTTCGCGCCCAAGTATGTCGAAAACAAGCTCAAGTTCTATCCCAATATCCTTGAGGCCGTGGTGCTGGGCGACGGGCGCGAATACTGCACCGCCTTCATCAACATCGACCTGAATGCGGTCGGCAACTGGGCGGAACGCAACAACATCGCCTATGCCTCGTATCAGGAACTGGCCGGGCATCCGCGGGTCTATGAAATGATCCGCAGCCATATCGAAGAGGTGAACGCCTCGGTCGCGCAGGATGCCATGCTTTCGGGCTGCCAGATCCACCGCTTCCTTGTCCTGCACAAGGAACTGGACGCCGACGACGGCGAGATGACCCGCACCCGCAAGGTCAAGCGCGGCGTGATCTCGGAAAAATTCGCCGACCTGATCGAGGGACTCTATGACGGTTCGGACAGCGTCTATACCGAAACCGAAGTCACCTATGAGGACGGCCGCAAGGGCGCGCTGAAAGCCACCGTGCGGATCGAGGACGCCCGCATCGTTGCAACCCCAGCGCAAAGGATGGCCGCCGAATGATGCCCCAGACCCAACAGGCCGCCACCGGCGCCGAGCCCTATATCACGCCCGACGGCCGCAAGATCGGCGGCGTGCTGATGGACCTGCGCAACATCACCCTGCGCTTTGGCGGGGTCACCGCGATCAAGGACATCAGCTTTGACATCCGCGAGGGCGAGATCCGCGCGATCATCGGCCCGAACGGCGCCGGCAAGTCCTCGATGATGAACGTGATGTCCGGCTTTTACGTCCCGCAAGAGGGCGAGGTCTGGTTCCGTGGCGAGCGCCGCCCGCAGATGCGCCCCTACAAGGTCGCGCGGCTGGGGCTGGCCCGCACCTTTCAGAACATCGCGCTGTTTGACGGCATGTCGGTGCTGGACAACATCATGACCGGGCGGCTGACGATGGTGAAATCGTCGCTGCTGGAACAGGCGCTGTGGTGGGGAAGGGCCGAGGCCGAGGAAAACCGCCACCGCGAGCAGGTCGAAAAGATCATCGACTTTCTGGAAATCCAGAACATCCGCAAGACTCCGGTCGGGCGGCTGCCCTATGGGCTGAAGAAGCGGGTGGAACTGGCCCGCGCGCTGGCGGCCGAACCCAAGCTGTTGATGCTGGACGAGCCGATGGCCGGCATGAACGTCGAGGAGAAGGAGGACATGAGCCGCTTCATTCTCGACGTGAACGATGAATTCGGCACCACCATCGCGCTGATCGAACACGACATGGGCGTGGTGATGGACCTGTCGGACCGCGTGGTGGTGATGGATTACGGCCGCAAGATCGGCGACGGCACCCCCGACGAGGTCCGCAACAACCAAGAGGTGATCGACGCCTATCTGGGGGTGGCCCATGACTGATCGCGCCGCCGGTATTTTCGACCTTTCCGCCCGCACCCCCGCAAAGGAGACGCGCTGATGGACCAGCTGCTTTACGCATCCGAGGTCGTGGTGAACGGCCTGATGACCGGGGTCATGTATGCGCTGGTCGCGCTGGGCTTCGTGCTGATCTACAAGGCGTCGGGGGTGTTCAACTACGCGCAGGGGGTGCTGGCGCTGTTCGCGGCGCTGACCCTGATCGGCATCCAGCAGGGGCAGGTGCCCTTTGCGCATCTGATCAGCGCGGTGACCGGGATGCACCTGGACAGTTTCGGCTGGACCGTGCCCTCGCTGCTGGCGATCCTCTTGACGGCGCTGGTGATGGTGGGGCTGGCGATCCTGATCGAGGCGCTGGTGCTCAAGCATCTGGTCGGGCAGGAACCGATCATCCTGTTCATGGCCACCATCGGCCTGGCCTATTTCCTTGAAGGGCTGGGCGACCTGATGTGGGGCGCCAGCGTCAAGTCGCTGGACGTGGGCCTGCCGCAGGGGCTGTCCGAAACCGTCGAGACGATGACCGACAGCCTGTTCGGCTATGGGTTCTTCATCGACCGGCTGGACATCTGGGCCACGGTGATCGCGGCGGTGCTGGTCGCCTCGCTGGTGGCCTTCAGCCAGTATACCAAACAGGGCCGCGCCATGCGGGCGGTTGCCGACGACCACCAGGCGGCGCTGTCGGTGGGCATCTCGCTGCGCTTCATCTGGGTGATGGTGTGGTCGATCGCGGGGTTCGTCGCGCTGGTCGCGGGGATCATGTGGGGCACCAAGTCGGGCGTGCAGTTCAGCCTGTCGCTGATCGCGCTCAAGGCGCTGCCGGTGCTGATGCTGGGCGGCTTCACCTCGATCCCCGGCGCCATCGTGGGCGGGCTGATCATCGGCGTCGGCGAAAAGCTGTTCGAGTTCTACATCGGCCCCATGGTCGGCGGCGCGACCGAGAACTGGTTCGCCTATGTGCTGGCGCTGCTGTTCCTCGTCTTCCGCCCGCAGGGCCTGTTCGGCGAACGGATCATCGAGCGTGTCTGACGCCGCCCCCCGTTCCGATCTTCTGTCCAGAAATATCCTCGGGGGTCCGGGGGCAGACAGCCCCCGGCGCGACCGCCACGAAAGGACCGACTGATGCTTTACCGTGAAGCCGGCGACTTCAAGACCAGCTACCGGGACGACAGCCAGACCTTCCCGCTGAAGCTGGACAGGCTGGGCTATTACGCGGCGCTGGCCGTGGCGTTCCTGGTGGTCCCGTTTGTGATCACAGACTACTGGGCCAACTCGGTGCTGGTGCCGTTCCTGATCTATGCGATCGCGGCGCTGGGGCTGAACATCCTGACCGGCTATGCCGGGCAGGTCAGCCTGGGCAGCGGCGGCTTCATGGCGGTGGGCGCCTATGCCGCCTACAAGCTGGCCACCGCATTCCCCGAAATCTCGATCCTGATCCACGTCTTGCTGGCCGGCGGCATCACCGCGATGGTGGGCGTGCTGTTCGGCCTGCCCAGCCTGCGCATCAAGGGCTTTTACCTGGCGGTGGCGACGCTGGCCGCGCAGTTCTTTCTGGTGTGGCTGTTCAACAAGGTGCCGTGGTTCTACAACCATTCTGCCTCGGGGCAGATCACCGTGCCGGAACGCAGCTTTCTGGGCTGGATCATCACCGGGCCGCAGACTTCGGCCAGCGCCAAATACCTGGTCTGCCTGTGCTTTGCGGTCCTGCTGGCCTGGGTGGCGCGCAACCTGACCCGCGGCACGATGGGGCGCACCTGGATGGCGATCCGCGACATGGACATCGCCGCCGAGATCATCGGGGTGAACCCGCTGACCGCCAAGATGACCGCATTCGCCGTGTCCTCGTTCTTTATCGGGGTGGCGGGGGCGCTGCTGTTCACCGTCTATCTGGGTGCGGCCGAGGCCAGCGAGACCTTTGGCATCAACAAGTCGTTCCTGGTGCTGTTCATGGTCATCATCGGGGGGCTTGGCTCGATCTTCGGGTCTTTTGCGGGGGCGGCGTTCCTGGTGCTGCTGCCGGTGTTTCTCAAGAACGTGCTGGTCGGCTCGCTGGGCTGGCCCACCGACCTTGCCGCGCATCTGGAACTGATGATCGTGGGGGCGCTGATCGTGTTCTTTCTGATCGTCGAGCCGCACGGGCTGGCCCAGCTGTGGCGCGTGACCAAGGAAAAACTGCGGCTCTGGCCGTTCCCGCATTGATTTCAGAGCCGGGGCAACCCGGCCTTGTCCAACACATCCTGGGAGGAGAATGAAAATGAAGAAACGCAATATCCGGCTGTTCGCCGCGTTTGCCACCGCCACGGCGCTGGCCGCGCCCGCGGCGCTGGCCGATCTGGTGGTGCCGAATTTCAGCTACCGCACCGGCCCCTATGCCGCCAACGGCGCCCCCTATGCCGACGGGTTCAACGACTATTTCACCCTGCTGAACGAACGCGATGGCGGCGTCGGCGGGCAAAAGATCGCGGTCCCCGAGTGCGAGACCTCGTATAACACCGAAAAAGGCGTCGAGTGCTACGAATCGCTCAAGGGCCAGAACCCGGTGGTGATCGCGCCGGTCTCGACCGGCATCGCCTATCAGCTGATCCCCAAGGTCTCGGCCGACAAGATCCCGATGTATACCCCCGGCTTCGGCCGCACCTCGGCGCAGGACGGGCGGGTGTTCGAATGGGTGTTCAACGCGCCCACCAACTATTGGGACGGCGCCTCGATCGCGATCAAGTATCTGCTGGACGAACACGGCGGCGATCTGAACGGCAAGAACATCGCGCTGCTCTACCACAACTCGGCCTTTGGCAAGGAACCGATCCGCACCCTGCAAGAGCTGTCCAAGAAACACGGCTTCAAGCTGACGGAAATTCCGGTCGATCCCGGCTCGTCGCAGGAACAGAAATCGCAGTGGTTGCAGATCCGCCGCGAAAAGCCCGATCACGTCATCCTGTATGGCTGGGGCGTGATGAACCCGGCCGCGATCCAGGAGGCCGCGAATACGCGCTATCCGCTGGACCAGATGATCGGCATCTGGTGGTCGGGAACCGAGGTGGACGTGATGGCGGCCGGGGCCGGCGCAAACGGCTACAAGGCGATGGCCTTTCACGGGTCGGGCCGGGACTATCCGCTGTATGACGATCTCAAGACCCATGTCTTTGACAAGGGGCTGGCCAGCCAGGGCGGGCCGCATATCGGCACCGTGCTGTATTCGCGCGGGATGCATTCCGCGATGGTCACCGCCGAGGCGATCCGCAAGGCGCAGGAACTGGCCGGCACCGATGCGGTGACCGCCGCGCAGGTCCGCGACGGGTTCGAGGCGCTGGACATCAGCGACGAACGCCTGGCCGAGCTGGGGCTGAGCGGCTTCAGCCCCGCGATCAAGACCAGCTGCGAGGATCACGGCGGCTCGGGCATGGCCCTTGTCCAGCAGTGGGACGCCAGCGCCAAGACGTGGAACCCGATCACCGATTTCTACGAGCCGGACAACGACGTGGTGGACGCGCTGATCCGCGCCGATTCCGAAGCCTTCGCCAAGGAAAACAACATCACCCTGCGCTGCGACTGACGCACGCAGCCCCCGGCGGTCCGCCGCCGGGGGATCCGAACCCCGGAGAACGCCATGCTGGACACCGCAACCGCCCCACGGCCCCCCGCATCCGGCCCCGCCGCCGGAGAGACCATTCTCGAGGTGAACAACATCGAGGTGATCTACAACCACGTGATCCTCGTGCTGAAAGGCGTCAGCCTGTCGGTGCCCAAGGGCGGCATCACCGCGCTTTTGGGCGGCAACGGCGCCGGCAAGACCACGACGCTGAAGGCGATCTCGAACCTGCTGGAATCCGAGCGGGGCGAGGTGACCAAGGGCTCGATCACTTATCGCGGCGAAAACGTCACCGATCTGGACCCGGCGCGGCTGGTCAAGCGCGGCGTCATCCAGGTGATGGAGGGCCGCCATTGTTTCGAGCACCTGACCATCGAGGAAAACCTGCTGACCGGCGCCTATACCCGCACCGACGGCGCGGCGGCGGTCAAGCGCGACCTGGAAATGGTCTATGAATATTTCCCGCGCCTGCGCGAACGCCGCAAGAGCCAGGCCGGCTATACCTCGGGCGGGGAACAGCAGATGTGCGCCATGGGCCGCGCGCTGATGAGCCGCCCCGAAACCATCCTGCTGGACGAGCCCTCGATGGGGCTGGCGCCGCAGCTGGTCGAGCAGATCTTTGAAATCGTCAAGGCGGTGAACGAGGGCGAGGGCGTGACCTTTCTGCTGGCCGAACAGAACACCAACGTCGCTTTGCGTTACGCCCATTACGGCTATATCCTGGAAAGCGGCCGCGTCGTGATGGACGGCGAGGCAGGGGCGCTGCGCGAGAACCCCGACGTAAAGGAGTTCTATCTGGGCATGTCGGACGAGGGCCGCAAATCATTCCGCGACGTGCGCTCCTATCGCCGCCGCAAGCGCTGGCTGGCCTGAGCCGTCCGCGATTTCCCCAACAACCGTGATCAGAAAGCAGACCCCGTGACCTATTACGACGAGCTGGAAACCCGCAGCGCGGATGAGCGCGAAGACAGCCTTGCCCGTGATCTGGCGCGGGCGATCTCGAACGCGCAGACCGCGCCGACGCTGGCCCGCGCGCTGCGCGACGTGGACCCGGCCGAGATCCGCAGCCGCGCGGATCTGGCCCGGCTGCCGCTGATCCGCAAGGCCGAGCTGTCCGAGGCGCAAAAGAAGAAACCTCCGTTCGGGGGTTATACGACGCGCCATCCCCATGAATTCAACCATATCTTCCAGTCCCCCGGCCCGATCTACGAACCCGGCCGCGCCGAGGGCGACTGGTTCCGGCTGGGCCGTTTCGCCTTTGCCGCCGGGCTGGGCAGCAGCGACATCCTGCACAACTGTTTCGGCTATCACCTGACGCCCGCCGGGATCATGTTCGAAAGCGCGGCCCGCGCGGTCGGGGCGGCGGTGCTGCCGGCCGGCACCGGCCAGACCGACTTGCAGGTCCGCGCGGCCGCCGACATCGGCACCACCGCCTATGCGGGGACGCCGGATTACCTCAAGGTGATCCTCGACCGGGCCGACGAGATGGGGATCGAACTGTCGCTGGCCCGGGCGCTGGTGTCGGGGGGCGCGCTGTTTCCGTCGCTGCGCAAGACCTACATGGACCGCGGCATCCAGACGCTGCAATGCTATGCCACCGCCGATCTGGGGCTGATCGCTTACGAATCCCCGGCGATGGAGGGGATGATCGTGGACGAGGGCGTGATCGTCGAGATCGTGCGCCCCGGCACCGGCGACCCCGTCCCCGACGGCGAGGTGGGCGAGGTCGTGGTGACCACGATGAACCCCGATTACCCGCTGATCCGCTTTGCCACCGGCGACATGTCGGCGGTGCTGCCCGGCGAAAGCCCCTGCGGGCGCACCAACATGCGCATCAAGGGCTGGATGGGCCGCGCCGACCAGACCGCCAAGATCAAGGGGATGTTCGTGCGCCCCGAACAGGTCGCCCAGCTTGTCGCCAGCCATCCCGAGGTGTCACGCGCCCGTGTCGTCGCCGATCGCGACGATGAAATGGACGTGATGCTTGTGCAACTTGAGACCACCGGCCAGAACCCCGCTGTATATGAGGCATCGGTGCTCGATGCACTCAAGCTCAAGGGCCGGGTCGAACTGGTTGCGCCTGGGTCGCTGCCCAATGACGGGCTGGTGATCGAGGACCGCCGCCAATACGATTGAAACCGGCCCCGTTCAAAGAGGGGACGATATGGTCGGAAACAGGGTTGGTGCGGCGCTGGCCGTGCTGTTGGCGGGGATCGCGCCGATCGGCGCCGCGGCGCAGCAGGTGATCACGCCCGATGGGGTGGTCTCGACGGTTCAGGACGAGGCGCTGTGGCAGCTGACGCTGAGCCGCGCCACCGCCGACGCCTATCGCAACTACCTGTCCAGCTTTCCCAACGGCGCCCATGCGGCCGAGGCGCGCGCCCGGCTGAACGTGGTGCTGGGGACGCTGCCTTCGGCCCAGCCGCCGGCGGCGGGCACCCCGGTGCAGCCCGCGCCGGTGCAGCCGCCCGAGCCGGTGACCGCGACGCCGTTGCAGCCGGTGGCTCCGGTCGCGCCGGCGGGGGCCGAGCAGGCCGAATCGGCGCTGGCACTGACGCTTGACGCGCGCCGCGCGATCCAGTGGCGGCTGAACGAGCTGGGCCACGACACCCGCGGCGCCGACGGAATTTTCGGTTCCGGCACGCGGCGGGCCATCGGAGCGTGGCAGACCAGCCGCGGCTTTGCCTCGACCGGCTATCTGACCGCGGCGCAGGCGCAGGAGCTGCGCAATTCCGCCCCCAGCGGCCCGCCCGCCGGGGTCAGCCCGACCACCACCCCGGCGACGGTGGGCAGCCCCGCCGCGGGGATCGAGCCGGGCACCGGCGAGACCGCGATGGAGCTGACCCCCACCCAGAAACGCATCATCCAGTCGCGGCTGACCCAGCTGGGCCATGACACCAATGGCATCGACGGGCAGTTCGGGTCGGGCACGCGGCGCGCGATCAGCGCGTGGCAGCGGGCGAACGGCGCCCCCGCCACCGGATTCCTGTCGCAGGCCGAGGCCACCACGCTGCTAAGCGGCGGCAGCCTGCCCGGCGCGCCCTCGGCCGATACCACCGATGCGGCGGCGCGGGCCGAAAACATGCTGGACCTGACGCGCGCGGACCGCATCGCCGTCCAGCAGGCGCTGGTCGCGGCGGGCTATGACACGCGGGGCGTGGACGGCACCTTCGGGTCCGGCAGCCGCCGCGCGATCCGCGACTGGCAGGCGGCGCGGGGGATGGCGGCGACCGGCTATCTGACCGCCGAGCAGCTGCGCACCCTGCGCAGCGTGGGCGCGGGGACCGTCGCCGGCGGCACCACGACCACGGGCACCACCACGGGCACGACCACCTCCGCAGGCGCCACCGAGGCTGACGAGGCCCGGCTGGCGCTGGGCGAGATCGCCCGGGCCGAGGTGCAGGCGCGGCTGTCGGCGCTGGGTTATGATCCCAAGGGCGTGGACGGCAAGTTCGGGTCGGGCGCGCGCGCCGCAATCTCGCGCTGGCAGGGCGACAACGGGCTGGCCTCGACCGGCTATCTGAACGCTGAACAGCTGGCGCGGCTGCGCAACCAGCGGTCGCGGTAAGGGCAGGGGGCCGGGCGTCCGGCCCCATCCACCTGGCCCGGCCTGTCCGGAAAACCGGGCAGAAACGCAAAACGCCCGCGGGATCACCGCGGGCGTTCGTGTTTCCAGACCTTTGGCCGGGCGATCAGCCCTGGCGCGCCTTGAAGCGGCGGTTGGTCTTGTTGATGACATAGATGCGGCCCTTGCGGCGCACGATCTGACAGTCCCGGTGACGCTCTTTCAGCGAACGCAGCGAGTTGCGAACCTTCATCGGTCTCTTCCTCTTCGCGGCGCTCGCATCGCGCCTTGAAACTGAAATGCCCCCGGAAAAGCCCCGGGGGCGGCGAAAATGGTGGGCGGTACTGGGATCGAACCAGTGGCCACTACGATGTCAACGTAGTGCTCTACCGCTGAGCTAACCGCCCGTGCCATGTGATTCCCGGCCCGAGGGCGGCGGAATCGCGTTGGTCGGCGTGTCTATATAGTCACCGCCACGACCCCGCAAGTGCCCTTTTAAGGTCCGGCGCAGCGGTTATATTCAACGGCAAAGCCGATGACAGCCGAGACGAAAATGACGCCCATGCCCTTTTCCGCCTGTCCCGGCCCGGTTTTCGATCTGGTGCGCCCGGAATGCTGGGCGGGAGGCGTGATTTTCGCCTCGCCGCATTCGGGGCGCGACTATCCGGCGTGGTTCCTGTCCGAATCGGTGCTGGACCCGCATGTGCTGCGGTCGTCCGAGGATGCGTTCATCGACCGGCTGATCGGCCCTGCGGCGGCGGCGGGGGCGGTCACGCTGGCCGCAAGGGTGCCGCGCTGCATCGTCGATCTGAACCGCGGCGCGCATGAGCTGGACCCCGCGGTGGTCCTGGGCGCGGCCGACGGGCCGACCGACCCCCGGATCCGTTCGGGGCTGGGGGTGATTCCGCGCGTCGTGGGGCGGGGGCGCGCGATCCGGCACGGCAAGCTGACCTCGGTCGAGGCCGCGCGGCGGATCGACCGTTTCTGGCGCCCCTATCATGCCGCGCTCGAGTCGTTGATGGCCGAGGCCGTCGCCCGCCACGGCCGCGCCATTCTGATCGACGTGCATTCGATGCCGCGCGAGGCGCTGGTCCATCTGCCCGGCCCGCGCCCCGAAATCGTGCTGGGCGACCGCAACGGGGCCTCTGCCGCGCCCTGGGTCTCGGACGGGGTGCAGCGGGCGCTGGTGGCGGCGGGTTTCCGGGTCCGGCGCAACTCTCCGTTCGCGGGGGCGCATGTGGCGGCGGCCTATGGCCGGCCTCGGGCCGGACGCCATGTCGTGCAGATCGAGATCGACCGTTCGCTTTACATGGACGAGGCTGCGATCCGGCCGCATTCGGGCTATGCCGGGCTGGCGGCGCGGCTGGCAAGGACATTCGCCGCGCTTGCGAAATTGCGCCCGACGGGTGACGGAATGCCGATGGCGGCGGAATAAGGGGGCAAGGATGGAAGAGTTTCTGGCGCAGAACGCCGCGCTGATCGTGCTGGCGGTGGTGATCGTGCTGGCGATCACCTCGGCCGTGCGGATCGTCCCGCAGTCGGAAAAATACGTGGTTGAGCGATTCGGGCGGCTGCGTTCGATCCTTGGGCCGGGGATCAACTTTACCGTGCCGTTTCTGGACCGGGTGGCGCACCGGATTTCGGTGCTGGAACGGCAGCTGCCCACCAACCGGCAGGACGCGATCACCGCCGACAACGTGCTGGTGCAGGTTGAAACCAGCGTGTTCTATCGGATTCTGGAACCGGAAAAGACCGTCTACCGGATCCGCGATGTGGATGCCGCCATCGCCACCACCGTCGCCGGGATCGTGCGCGCCGAGATCGGGATGATGGAGCTGGATCAGGTCCAGTCCAACCGCGCCCAGCTGATCGAGCGGGTGCGCGAGGCGGTGGCCAACGTGGTGGACGACTGGGGCATCGAGGTGACGCGGGCGGAAATCCTCGACGTCAATCTGGACGATGCGACGCGGGCCGCGATGTTGCAGCAGCTGAACGCCGAGCGCGCCCGCCGCGCCCTGGTGACCGAGGCCGAGGGCAAGCGCCGCGCGGTTGAACTGGCCGCCGACGGCGAGCTTTACGCCGCCGAACAGCAGGCCAAGGCCCGCCGCATCCTTGCCGACGCCGAGGCCTATGCCACCAGCGCCCTGTCCGAGGCGATCGCCAGAAACGGGCTTGAGGCCGCGCGCTATCAGGTGGCGATGAAACAGGTCGAGGCGCTGACCGAGGTTGCGCAGGGGCAGGGCAAGCAGACGGTGATCCTGCCCGCCGCGGCGCTGGATGCCTTTACCGACGTGGCGCGGCTGCTGTCGGGGGATCGCAGGTGATAGGGGATCGCAGGTGACGGGCTGGGAAAACGGCTGGCTGTGGATCATCGCCGCGCTGCTGCTGGCGCTGATCGAACTGGCGCTGCCGGGCTATGTCTTCATGGGTATGGCCGGGGCGGTGGCGGTGATGGGGCTGTTGCTGCTGGCCGGGATCTGGACCGGCGGGCTGCCGGTGGCGCTGGTGCTGACCGCGCTGCTGTCGGGGGTGATCTGGCTGGCGCTGTCGCGGCTGCGCGGGGTGGACCGCAGCGCCACCCGCATCTGGCGCGACGACATCAACGACAACCCTCGCGGCCCGGACAAGGGCGGGCCCGCGCCGTGAGCGACGGGGCCGAGGCATTGCGCTGGAACGGCGCCAAGCTGGTGCTGACCTGCGGCGATGCGCTGCTGGTGCTGCTGCGCGACGACATTCCCACCATCAACTGGCCGGGCTGCTGGGATCTGCCCGGAGGCAAGCGCGAGGGCGACGAATCGCCCGCCGACTGCGCGCTGCGGGAATTATTCGAGGAAACCGGGCTGCGGCTGGCCCCCTCGCGGCTGCGGGGTCGGGCGCGCGAGCTGCCGCACCGGCCCGGCCGCGCAGGCTGGTATTTCCACGCCGAGATTTCCGCGGCCGAGGCCGGGGCCGTGGTGCTGGGCGACGAGGGTGCAGAATTGCGGCTGATGGCGCTGGCCGAGTTCGTCGTCCACCCCAGGGCCGTCCCGCATTTCCGCGACGTGGTGCGGGAAATGCTGGGGATGGCGCCGCCCTGAGGCGGCGGGGCGGGTAAGGCTCAGCCCGCGATTTCCGACAGGATCGCCTGTGCGGCGGCGCGCGGGTCCGCGGCCTGCCAGACCGGGCGGCCGACGACGAGATGGTCGGCCCCGGCGGCGATGGCGGCGGCGGGGGTTTCCACCCGCTTTTGGTCGCCAAGCGCCGCGCCGGCCGGCCGCACGCCCGGTGTCACGATCAGCCCCGCGCCGGGCAGGGCGCGGATCGCCGCGGCCTCGCGCGGGCTGGCGATGACGCCGTCGGCGCCGGCATCAAAGGCGCGGGCGGCGCGTTCCACCGTCAGCTCGTGCAGCTCGCCCGGCCGGATCAGCCCCGCGTCGAGATCGTCGCGGTCAAGCGAGGTCAGGATGGTCACCGCCAGAATTTTCAGCCCCGACCCCGCCGCCCCCTGTTTGGCCGCGCGCACCACATGTGGGTCACCGTGGACGGTCAGAAAGTCGATGTCGTAGCGGGCAAGGCCGCGCACCGCCGCCTCGATCGTGGCGCCGATGTCGAACAGCTTCATGTCCAGAAAGATGCGCTTGCCGTGTTCCTGTTTCAGCTCGTTGGCCAGCGCCAGCCCGCCCCCGGTCAGCATCCCCAGCCCGATCTTGTAGAACGACACGGCATCGCCCAGCGTCTCGGCCAGTTTCAGCCCCGCCAGCGCGTCCGGCACGTCCAGCGCCACGATCAAACGGTCATCCATATCTGGCCCCTGCGAAAATCCTGGCTCTTTTGGCATCGAAACGCTTCGATTAAAAGTGTCGCCACCAGTCACAAGTAATTTTCAAAGGTGATTCATGCCGATCCTGATTGCCGCCGCCACCATCATCATTCTGACCCTGTGGCGCCTCTGGGCGCGCGACCGCGCCCAAGTCGAGATCGGCCGCCGGATGGATCCACTGTTCCACCGCCTGTTCCGACGCAAGCCCTGCCGTTGGCAATTGCTGGACGGGCGCAGCGCCTTGTCCGAATTCCGCTGCGAAACCTGCGGGGTCACGGCGTATAGCCGGTCGGCTCGCGGGCCCGCCGAGTGCAAGCGCGAGCTGCGCAACCGTGTCTGACCCGATCCGTCGTCCCTGCGGCGCCATTCCGCTTGAAAGCATCAGGGGACGCCCCAAATCATGAGTTGAAGACCCGGACCGGGGCGTGCCGCATCAGGGCGCCCGTAGCGCCGGGGGCTAGCGAAAGGGGAAATAGCCGATGGACATGGAAAAGTTCACCGAGCGTTCGCGCGGGTTCTTGCAGGCCGCGCAGACCATCGCGATCCGCGAGGAAAATCAGCGCGTGGTGCCGGAACATCTGCTCAAGGCGCTGATGGATGATGACCAGGGGCTGGCGGCCAACCTGATCACTCGCGCTGGCGGTGATGCGCAGGCGGTGCGCCGGGCCGTGGATGACGTGGTGGCGAAACTGCCCAAAGTGTCGGGCGGCGACGGGCAGGTCTATGTGGACAGCTCGCTCGTGCGGGTGATGGACGAGGCGCAAAAGATCGCCAAGCAGGCCGGCGACAGTTTCGTGCCGGTCGAACGCGTGCTGATGGCGCTGGCGATGGTGAACACGCGGGCGCGTGATGCGCTGTCGGCGGGGCAGGTGACGACTCAGGCGCTGAACACCGCGATCAACGACATTCGCAAGGGGCGCACCGCCGATTCGGCCAGCGCCGAGGACACCTTCGAGGCGCTGTCGAAATACGCCACCGACCTGACCGAGGCCGCGCGCGAGGGCAAGATCGACCCGATCATCGGCCGGGACGAGGAAATCCGCCGCGCCATGCAGGTTCTGAGCCGCCGCACCAAGAACAACCCGGTGCTGATCGGTGAACCCGGCGTCGGCAAGACCGCCATCGCCGAGGGGCTGGCCCTGCGCATCGTCAACGGCGACGTGCCGGAATCGCTGGCCAACAAGAAACTGATGGCGCTGGACATGGGCGCGCTGATCGCCGGCGCGAAATACCGCGGCGAGTTCGAGGAACGCCTGAAATCCGTGCTGAAAGAGGTCGAGACCGCGGCCGGCGAGATCATCCTGTTCATCGATGAACTGCATGTGCTGGTCGGCGCCGGCAAGACCGATGGCGCCATGGACGCCGCGAACCTGATCAAGCCGGCGCTGGCGCGGGGCGAGTTGCACTGCGTGGGCGCGACGACGCTGGACGAATACCGCAAATATATCGAAAAGGACGCGGCGCTGGCGCGGCGATTCCAGCCGGTGATGGTGCAGGAACCCACGGTCGAGGACACGATTTCCATCCTGCGCGGCATCAAGGAAAAATACGAACTCCACCACGGCGTGCGCATTTCCGACGCGGCGCTGGTTGCGGCGGCCACGCTGTCGCATCGCTACATCACCGACCGCTTTCTGCCCGACAAGGCCATCGACCTTGTGGACGAGGCGGCCAGCCGCCTGCGGATGGAGGTTGACAGCAAGCCCGAGGAACTCGACGCGCTGGACCGACAGATCCTGCAAATGCAGATCGAGGCCGAGGCGCTGCGACGCGAGGACGATGCCGCCAGCCGCGACCGGCTGGAGCGGCTGGAAAAGGATCTGTCCGACCTTCAGGAACGCAGCGCCGAGATGACTGCCCGCTGGCAGGCCGAGCGCGACAAGCTTGAAGGTTCGCGCCACGTCAAGGAACAGCTGGACCGCGCCCGCGCCGAGCTGGAACAGGCCAAGCGCGAGGGCAATCTCGCCCGCGCGGGCGAGTTGTCCTATGGCATCATCCCCGGGCTGGAACGCCAGATCGCCGAAAGCGAGGGTCATGAGGATGGCCCGCTGGTCGCCGAGGCCGTGCGCCCCGAACAGATCGCCGAGGTGGTCGAACGCTGGACCGGCATCCCCACCAGCAAGCTGATGGAGGGCGAACGCGACAAGCTGCTGAAAATGGAAGAGGTTCTGGGCCAGCGCGTCATCGGCCAGTCCGAGGCCGTGACCGCGGTTGCCAACGCCGTGCGCCGCGCCCGCGCCGGGCTGAACGACCCGCGCCGGCCTCTGGGCAGCTTCCTGTTCCTTGGCCCCACCGGCGTCGGCAAGACCGAGCTGACCAAGGCCATCGCCGAATACATGTTCGACGACGACAGCGCGATGGTTCGCGTCGATATGTCCGAGTTCATGGAGAAACACTCGGTCAGCCGGCTGATCGGCGCACCCCCCGGCTATGTCGGCTATGACGAGGGCGGCGTGTTGACCGAGGCCGTGCGGCGGCGCCCCTATCAGGTGATCCTGTTCGACGAGGTGGAAAAGGCGCATCCCGACGTGTTCAACGTGCTGTTGCAGGTTCTGGACGACGGGCAGCTGACCGACGGGCAGGGCCGCACGGTCGATTTCAAGAACACGCTGATCATCCTGACCTCGAACCTTGGGGCACAGGCGCTGTCCTCACTGCCAGACGGGGCCGATTCGGGGCAGGCGCGCAGCGAGGTGATGGCGGCGGTGCGGGCGCATTTCCGCCCCGAGTTCCTGAACCGGCTGGACGAGATCATCATCTTTCACCGGCTGTCGCGCGACAACATGGACGCGATCGTGCGCATCCAGCTGGCCGACCTGGAAAAGCGGTTGGCCGAACGCAAGATCACGCTGGATCTCGACCCCGCCGCGCAGACCTGGCTGGCGGACGAGGGTTATGACCCGGTGTTCGGCGCCCGCCCGCTCAAGCGGGTGATCCAGCGCAGCCTGCAAAACCCGCTGGCCGAGATGCTGCTGGGCGGCGAGGTGCTGGACGGGCAGACCGTGCATGTCACCGCGGCCGACGGCGGGCTGGTCGTCGGCAACCGCGTCGGCACCAGCGCCCCGCTGGGCGCGGCGGGCGACAAGCCTGCGGACGTGCCGCTGCATTGAGCCGGGCGTGAGATGTCAAAGGCCGCGGGTTTTCCCGCGGCCTTTGTTCATGGCAGGACGGCTTTCTTAGTCCAGCGCGTTGCCGACGATGCCGGTAATCAGTTCCTGCACCTCGGGCAGATCCTCGGCCGCATAGTCGCGATGGCCGACGGTGATCTTGCCGGGGGCGTCCGCCAGTTCATAGACGAAGATGCCATAGGGGCAGGACTGGATGTTCAGGGGGTCGCGCTCCATCACCTTGCGCGAGACCACGGCCGAGCAGAAGCTGAAGACATCGGCCTGGGTATAGATGTCCTTTTCGCCGCCGACGTCCGCTTTCGTGCGGTTCAGCATCGCGCCGACATGGCTGGTGCTGTCGATCACCAGCCCGGCGTTGATGATCGCATCCTCGACCGCGCCG
>NZ_FNXG01000005.1:0-2500 GCF_900108405.1 Paracoccus alkenifer | reverse complement strand
GGGCGCTTGAGTCAGACGGATCAGACCCGAAACCAGATGATCTAGCCATGTGCAGGCTGAAGGTTGGGTAACACCAACTGGAGGGCCGAACCGACACCCGTTGAAAAGGGTCCGGATGACGTGTGGCTAGGGGTGAAAGGCCAATCAAATCTGGAGATAGCTGGTTCTCCGCGAAAGCTATTTAGGTAGCGCGTCGATTGTATTCTCCCGGGGGTAGAGCACTGCATGGATGATGGGGGCCCACAGCCTTACTGAGTCTAAGCAAACTCCGAATACCGGGAAGAACTGATCGGCAGACACACGGCGGGTGCTAACGTCCGTCGTGGAAAGGGAAACAACCCTGACCAACAGCTAAGGCCCCCAATTCGTGGCTAAGTGGGAAAGCATGTGAGACTTCCAAAACAACCAGGAGGTTGGCTTAGAAGCAGCCATCCTTTAAAGATAGCGTAACAGCTCACTGGTCTAGTCAAGAGGTCTTGCGGCGAAGATGTAACGGGGCTCAAGCCACGAGCCGAAGCTTTGGGTGCACGTATGTGCGCGGTAGCGGAGCGTTCTGTGATATAGAACGCTGCCTCTTTTGCTTGCTTGCAAGCAACGGAGGCAATGTTCTGACTGTGAAGCCGGGGCGTAAGCCATCCGGTGGAGTGATCAGAAGCGAGAATGTTGACATGAGTAGCGACAAACAGGGTGAGAGACCCTGTCGCCGAAAGTCCAAGGGTTCCTGCTTAAAGCTAATCTGAGCAGGGTAAGCCGGCCCCTAAGGCGAGGCAGAAATGCGTAGTCGATGGGAACCAGGTTAATATTCCTGGGCCAGGAGATGGTGACGGATCCTCAGGGTTGTTCGATCTTAACGGATTGATCGGGCAGCTGCGGGGTCCCTGGAAATAGCCCTCCATGAGACCGTACCCGAAACCGACACAGGTGGACTGGTAGAGAATACCAAGGCGCTTGAGAGAACCACGTTTAAGGAACTCGGCAAAATACCTCCGTAAGTTCGCGAGAAGGAGGCCCGGTTGATGGGCAACCATTGGCCGGGGGCACAAACCAGGGGGTGGCGACTGTTTACTTAAAACACAGGGCTGTGCGAAGCCGCAAGGCGACGTATACAGTCTGACGCCTGCCCGGTGCCGGAAGGTTAAAAGGAGAGGTGCAAGCCTTGAATTGAAGCCCCGGTAAACGGCGGCCGTAACTATAACGGTCCTAAGGTAGCGAAATTCCTTGTCGGGTAAGTTCCGACCTGCACGAATGGCGTAACGATCTCCCCGCTGTCTCAAACGTGGACTCAGCGAAATTGAACTGCCCGTGAAGATGCGGGCTACCCGCGGTTAGACGGAAAGACCCCATGCACCTTTACTATAGCTTCGCACTGGCATCAGGATTGTGATGTGCAGGATAGGTGGTAGGCTTTGAAACGGGGACGCCAGTTCCCGCGGAGCCTCCCTTGAGATACCACCCTTCGCACTCTTGATGTCTAACCGCGGTCCGTTATCCGGATCCGGGACCCTGCGTGGTGGGTAGTTTGACTGGGGCGGTCGCCTCCCAAAGAGTAACGGAGGCGCGCGAAGGTTGGCTCAGAGCGGTCGGAAATCGCTCGTTGAGTGCAATGGCAGAAGCCAGCCTGACTGCAAGACTGACAAGTCGAGCAGAGACGAAAGTCGGCCATAGTGATCCGGTGGTCCCGAGTGGAAGGGCCATCGCTCAACGGATAAAAGGTACGCTGGGGATAACAGGCTGATGATGCCCAAGAGTCCATATCGACGGCATCGTTTGGCACCTCGATGTCGGCTCATCTCATCCTGGGGCTGGAGCAGGTCCCAAGGGTACGGCTGTTCGCCGTTTAAAGAGGTACGTGAGCTGGGTTTAGAACGTCGTGAGACAGTTCGGTCCCTATCTGCCGTGGGTGTAGGATACTTGAGAGGAGTTGCCCCTAGTACGAGAGGACCGGGGTGAACGTTCCACTGGTGGACCTGTTGTCGTGCCAACGGCACAGCAGGGTAGCTATGAACGGACAGGATAAACGCTGAAGGCATCTAAGCGTGAAGCCCCCCTCAAAACAAGGTATCCCTTGAGAGCCGTGGAAGACCACCACGTCGATAGGCCAGAGGTGTAAGCGCAGCAATGCGTTCAGCTGACTGGTACTAATGGCTCGATTGGCTTGATTTGATCCGGAAGAAGACAGTCCGTCTTCTCCAAAGCATCCTTGGACAACACCTGCCCCGAAAGGGGCAACGCTGAGCGTTTCTTCCCCGGTCTGGTGGCCATAGCACGAGCGAAACACCCGATCCCATCCCGAACTCGGCCGTTAAGCGCCGTCGCGCCAATGGTACTGCGTCTCAAGACGTGGGAGAGTAGGTTACCGCCAGACCTGGAAAGAAACGCAAATCACTCTGAAACGATCACTAAACCCCGCATCAAGATACCAGCGGGAAGCTGCACCAAAACGCAGCAATTGGCGCGGGGTAGAGCAGCCCGGTAGCTCGTCAGGCTCATAACCTGAAGG
>NZ_FNXG01000011.1 GCF_900108405.1 Paracoccus alkenifer | reverse complement strand
CACCGCGGCGCGGATCGACCTGCTGCACAGCCCCGGCACCACGGTCCTGCCCACCCGCAGCAGCCCCCTGTTCGAGGCGCATTCCCACGACGACCACGCCGCGCCGCACGACCACGACCACGACCACGACCACGACCACGACCACGACCACGACCACGACCACGACCACGACCACGACCACGACCACGACCACGACCACGGGGAACATGACCACGACGGGCATGTCCACGGCCCGACCGACCCCCATGCCTGGCTGGACCCGGAAAACGGCAGGCTGTGGCTGGACACCATCGCCGCCGCGCTGGCCACGGCGGACCCGGACAACGCCGCGCTTTACCGCGCCAACGCGACCCAAGGCGCCGCGGAAATCGACGCGGCCACCGCCGACACGCGGGCCGAGATCGCCCCGCTGCACGGGCTGCGCTATGTCGTCTTTCACGACGCCTATCAGTATTTCGAGAACCGCTTTGACCTGCCGGCCACGGGCGCCATTTCCATCAGCGACGCCTCGGCCCCCGGCCCCGCCCGGATCGCCGAACTGCGCCGGCGGACCGCGGAAATGGGTGTCACCTGCGCGCTGACCGAACCGCAGTTCGACCCCGACCTGATCGCCACCGTGTTTCAGGGGCGTAAGGTCACCACCCGGGTGCTGGACCCCATCGGCGCACAGATCCCGCCGGGGCCGGGGATGTATCCGGCGCTGATCCGCTCGATCGGGGCGGCGCTGGCGGGCTGCGCCGCGGATTAATCGCCGGCGAGGAACCGGACCACGGCCGGGCGCAGGTTGGTTTCTCCGCCCGCGCGCGCCCCGTCGATCACCCGGCGCAGCGCGGTCAGGTCGAGGCTGCGCAGCAGCGCCTTGACCGGCCCGATCGAGGCCGGCCGCATCGACAGCGTGCGCAGCCCCAGCGCGGCAAGGGCCGCGGCCTCGTGCGGGCGGCCCGCGTCCTCGCCGCAGAAACTCAGCGACACGTCATGTTCGGCGCAGCGTTTCACGATCATCTCGACAAAGTTGAGATAGGGCACCGACAGCGTGTCATAGCGCCGCCGCACCCGCTCGTTCTCGCGGTCGGCGGCAAAGAAAAACTGCTTGAGGTCGTTGCCCCCGATCGAGATGAAATCGCAGCTGCGGAAAAACCCGTCCGAGGCAAATGCCAGCGAGGGCGTTTCCAGCATCGCCCCGACCTTGACGGCGGTCGGCATCTCGTGGCCCATCGCGGCCTCGCGGTCGAGCTGCCTGTTCAGCATCCCCCGGGCGCTGGCGAATTCCTCGCCGCTGGCGATAAAGGGGAACATCACGCTCAGCTCGCGCCCGGCGGCGGCGCGGATCAGGGCCTGCAACTGCATCTTGAGCACGCCGGGCTTGTCCAGCCCGACACGGATCGCGCGCCAGCCCATCGCGGGGTTCGGCTCCTCGATCCGCTTCATATAGGGCAGGATCTTGTCCGAGCCGATGTCGAGCGTGCGAAACACCACCGGCCGGCCGCGCGCATTGTCCATCACCCGACGATAAGAGGCCGCCAGTTCGGCCCGCGGCGGCACGCGGGTGCGGATCAGGAACTGCAATTCGGTGCGAAACAGCCCCACCCCCTCGGCGCCCGAGCTGATCAGGCTGGGCAGATCCGCCATCAGCCCGGCATTCATGCACAGCCGGATGGTGGTGCCGCATGTCGTCGTCGCCGGCAGGTCGCGCAGCCCGGCATAGCGCTGCATCGCCTTGGCCTGCATGGCGATGCGTTCGCGGAACGCCGCCGCCACGCTGTCCTCGGGGCGCAGATGCACCACCCCGGTTTCGCCATCGACCAGGATGGAATCGCCGCTCAGCGCCTCGGCGGTGATGCGCCCGGCGTGAACCACCAGCGGAATGGACAGCGTTCGCGCGACAATGGCCGCATGGCTGCCGACCGAGCCGTCCTCAAGCACCACCCCGCGCAGCCGCCGACCGTATTCCAGCAGCTCGGCCGGGCCGATGTTGCGCGCGACCAGAATCGGGTTGTCGGGCATCGGCAGCCCGGTGTCGCGGCCCTGCCCGGTCAGGATGCGCAGCAGCCGGTTCCACAGATCGTCCAGATCCTGCAACCGCTCGCGCAGATAGGGGTCGGCGGTGCTTTCCAGCCGGGCGCGGGCGTGGGATTGTTCCTTGTCCACCGCCGCCTCGGCCGACAGCCCCAGGTCGATGTCTTCCTCCATCCGGCGCAGCCAGCTGCGCGAGCGGGTGAACATGCGATAGGTTTCCAGCACACCGCGCCCCTCGTCGCTGGCCAGATCGGCGGCGCTGACCATCTCGTCCACGGTCTGGCGCAGCATGGCCACGGCCTCGGCCAGGCGGGCGCGTTCCTTTTCGGGGTCGTCGCCGACCGGATTGGTGATCACGACGCGCGGCTCGTGCAGCCAGACCTGCCCCTCGGCCGCGCCCTCTTGCGCGGGGACGCCGCGGAACACGGCGGTCCGGTGATGCTCGGGGCGCTCGCCATTGCTCAGGAACGCGCCCAGCTCGGCCATTTCGGCCAGCACCATGGCGGCGACTTCCAGGCCGTAGACCTCGTCCTCGGAAAACTCGCGCGCCTCGCGGGACTGGACGACCAGCACCCCCAGCTTTTCGCCGACGCGCCGGATCGGGACGCCCAGAAACGACGGGAACACCTCTTCCCCGGTTTCGGGCATGTAGCGGAAACCCGGCTCGGACGGGGCGTTGGCGGTGTTCACGGGCTGGCCGGTGCGGGCGACGCGGCCCACCAGCCCCTCGCCCAGCCGCAGGCGGGTCTTGTGGACGGCCTGCGGGCGCAGCCCCTCGGTCGCGCACAGCTCAAGCGTCTCGGGGTCGCGGAACAGATAGATCGAGCAGACCTGCGACCGCATCGAATCGGCGATGTGATGGGTGATGCTGTTCAGCCGCGCCTGACCGTCACCGGGCGCGGCCAGCGTGTCGCGCAGCCGCCGCAGCAGCTTTCGCGATTCGCTTTCGGTCCGGTCCTGCATCTGCGGCACGCCTTTTGCTTGCGGTGTCGGGCCGGGTCCGCCCGACGGGCAGGGGTCAGGCTTTTTCCAGCTCAAAGGCATCATGCAGCGCCTGCACGGCCAGTTCCACATACTTGCGGTCGATCAGCACCGAAATCTTGATCTCGCTGGTCGAGATCACCTTGATGTTGATGTTTTCGTCGGCCAGCGCCCGGAACATGCGCGCGGCGACCCCGGCATGGCTGCGCATCCCGATGCCGACGACGGATACCTTGGCGACCTCGGTGTCCACGCTCAGCTCGTCATAGGCGATCTTGCCCTCGGCGCGCGCGGCCTCCATCGCCCCGCGGGCATGTTCGACCTGCGCGACGGGAACCGAAAAGGTCATGTCGGTCACGGCGCCGGCGTGATCCTCATAGTTCTTTTCCGAGATGTTCTGGACGATCATGTCCACGTTCACCCCGGCCGCGGCCAGCGGCTCGAAGATGGCGGCCGAGATGCCGGGCCGGTCCTCGACCGTGATCAGGGTGATCTTGGCCTCGTCCCGCGAATAGGCGATGCCCGTGACGACCTTGGCTTCCATGATCTGATCCTCATCGCACACCAGCGTGCCGCTGGTCTCATCGGTTTCGTCGAACGACGACAGCACCCGCAGCGGCACCTTGAAACGCATCGCCAGCTCGACCGAGCGGGTCTGCAAGACCTTGGCCCCCAACGAGGCCAGTTCCAGCATTTCCTCGAACGCGATGCGGTCGAGCTTGCGCGCCTTGGCGCTGATCCGCGGGTCGGTGGTATAGACCCCGTCGACGTCGGTATAGGTATCGCAGCGTTCGGCGCCAAAGGCCGCGGCAAAGGCCACCGCCGTGGTGTCCGATCCGCCCCGGCCCAGCGTGGTGATGCGCCCGTCCGGCGCCACCCCCTGGAACCCGGCAACCACGGCCACCCGCATCCCTTCGGCGAATTTCTGGTCGATATTGTCGCGCGGGATCGACACGAACCGCGCCGCGCCGTGCTGGTCGGTGGTGTTGATCGGCACCTGCCAGCCCTGCCAGCTGCGCGCCGGAACCCCCATTTCCTGCAACCGCAGCGCCATCAGCCCGGCGGTGACGTTTTCACCGCTGGCGACCACGGCGTCGTATTCGCGCGCATCATACAGCCGCGAGGTGCCCTCGACCCAGCCGACCAGCTCGTTGGTCCTGCCGGACATGGCGCTGACGATGACGATCACGTCATAGCCGCGCTCGACCTCGCGCTGGACCTTTTTGGCCGCATTCGCGATGCGGTCCAGATCGGCCACCGAGGTGCCGCCGAATTTCATCACCAGAAGCGGCATCCAAAGCCTCCAGTCGCCGGGTGGAACGGGGGGCTGATAGGGCAGCGCAGGCGCAGGGGCAAGTGGCATCAAGGCCAAATCGGCGCCCGCCGCCCGCCGTTTCGTCCTGCCCCGAATATCCCCGGCTTCGGGGCAGCGCCCCGGCCCGGCGCGGCTCAGGACAGCTTGCGGGTCAGGCGAAAGGGCAGCGGGGCGACGGGCACGCCCTCTTCGATCAGCTTGCGGGCCTCATCGGGGCGGGCCTCGCCGTGGATCGAGCGCTCGGGGATGTCGCCTGCGTGCATGGCGCGCGCGGTCGAGGCAAAGTCCCGGCCGACATAGGATGAATTTTCCTCGACATGGCGGCGCAGCGCCTGCAACGCGGCCTCGGCCGCCGAGGCGGGGCGCGCCAGCGGGCGCCCGGGTTCGTCGCCCTTGCCGGGGGGCGCGGCGCCGGCGTCCTCGCGCGCGGGGACGGCCGGGGCCATCGGCGCCTTCTGCACCGAGACGCTGCCGCAGACGGCACAGCTGACCTGCCCGGCGCCGCTCAGCGCGTCATAGGCCGCGGCCGAGCGGAACCAGCTGTCGAAATCATGCCCCTTGTCGCAACGCAGCGTGTAACGGATCATTCCTGGTCTCCTGCCGGACCATGAATATCGGAATTGCGGCCGCGCCGTGCAAGCTTGTTCGGATCGGGTGGCGGCGGCAGCCCGGACCGCGCCCCGGACCGCGCCGGCGCGGCGCCCGCATCCCCGCGCGCCCGCGCGGCCAGCGCCAGCAGCCGGGCGACCAGCGGCGCGGGGTCGGGGGCGGCGGCGTCCAGCGCCCGCCGCGCCGCCTGCCCCATGGCGCGGCGGCGGCCGGGGTCGGCCAGAATCGCGCCCAGCCGCTCGGCCAGCGTCGCGGGCGTTACCAGCCGCGCCGCGCCCTCGGCATCCAGCAGCGCGTAATCGGCGCGGAAATTCCCCACATGCGGTCCGTGCAACAGCGCGCAGCGATGGGCCGCGGGTTCCCACGGGGTATGGCCGCCGTGATCGGCCAGCGAGCCGGCGGTCAGGCACACCCCGGCCGCGGCATAGGCACCATTCAGCGCCCCCAGCCGGTCGATCAGCAACAGGGGCGGCGCGCCGGCCGCCGCCACCTCGCGCGCACCCAGCGGTTCGGGCGCAAAGCCGGCGGCGACCGCCAGCGCCGCCACCTCGGCGGCGCGGCGCGGGTGGCGGGGGGCGAGGATCAGCCGCAGCCCCGGGATACGCGCGGCCAGCGCGGCATGGGCGGCCAGCACCACCTGTTCCTCGCCCGGGTGGGTCGAGGCCGCCAGCCACACAAGGTCGCGCGCGGCGCTTTCCGGCCCCGGCCGGATCGCCGCCGGCCCCAGCAGCTTGAGGTTCAGCCGCCCCGCCAGCGCCGCCTGCGGCAGCCCCAGCGCCCGCAGCCGCGTTTCCGTCCCCGCATCCTGCGCCGACAGCAGGTCCAGCCCCGCCAGCACCGGCCCGATCAGCCCTCGTGCCCGCCCCCAGCCGCGGGCGGATCGTTCCGACATCCGCGCCCCGATCACCGCCTGCGGGATGGCGCGGCGGCGGGCCTCGGCGGCGCGGTTGGGCCAGATCTCGTTTTCCACCGTGACCATCAGCGCCGGCCGCACCGCGTCCAGAAACCGCCGCACCGCCCCCGGCACATCCAGCGGCGCCAGCTGCGCTTGCAGGCCCCAATCGCGCGCCACCGCCCGCCCGGTGGTCGAATTCGTCGTCACCACCACCGGATGATGCGCGGCCAGCGCCGCGATGATGGCGCGGGCGGAGTTCAGCTCTCCCACGCTGGCGGCATGGACCCAGATCGCGCCCCCGGGCTGCGCGGCCACGTCCAGCGCCAGCCGCTCGCGCAGCAGGGCGCCGGCCAGCGGCACCGCGGCCCTCAGCGCGGGACCGGCAAGACCTGTCGCAATTCGGTAGATCATCGCCCCACCCGGCAGATTGGAACGCCGCGCAGAACAGCCGCTGCGGGCGGGAAAGTAAACTCCCCCCGTCGCGCAAGGGGCGGCACTGCCGGCCGTCGGCGGCGATCCTTGTGCCGCGCATCCCGGCTGCCTAGCTGTATCACAGGGAGATCCCGAATGTTCAGAAACAAAGGCCGGCCCAGATGACCCCTTGCGCCACACCCACGACCTCGTTGCGGATCGGCTGGGTTGCGCTGATCGTGCGCGACCTGACGGCGCTCAGCCGCTATTATCAGGACGTGATCGGGCTGCGGCTGCTGGCCGACAGGGACGACGCCACCGGCAGGCGCCAGCTGCTGGGCTGCGACGGGCGCGTCCTGCTGGAACTGCGCCACGACCCCCACGCCAAACGCCCCGCGCGTTCAGAGGCGGGGCTGTTCCACACCGCATTTCTGCTGCCCTCGCGCGCGGCGCTGGCGGACTGGCTGGTCCACGCGCTGGCGATGGGGGTGACGCTGGACGGGGCCTCGGACCATCTGGTCAGCGAGGCGCTGTATCTGACCGACCCCGAGGGCAACGGCATCGAGATCTATCACGACCGCGAGCGGGGCGAATGGCCGCTGGCGGCGGACGGCAGCGTCTCGATGGCGACGCTGCCGCTGGATCTGCGCGCGCTGGCGGCACAGGCCGGCCGCGCCCGTTTCGCCGGGCTGCCCGCAGGCAGCAGCATCGGCCATGTGCATTTGCAGGTCGGCGATCTTGACCAGGCCAAGGCGTTTTATGCCGACCGGCTGGGGCTTGCGGTGATGTCGCGCTATCCCGGCGCGCTGTTTTTCGGCGCGGACGGGTATCACCACCATCTGGCCGCCAATATCTGGAACAGCCGCGGCGCCGGCCCGCGGGCAGACGGAACCACCGGGCTGGCCGAAATCGCCCTGATCGCCGATACGCCCGGCTTTGGCGCGCGGCTGGGGGCGGCGGGGGATAGCGTCACCATCCGCGACCCGTGGGGCACCAGCCTGAGCGTGCACAAGGGCTGAGCAGCGCGCCCCATTGTCCGGCCTTGCCCCCGCGCGCGCAATGTCGGATTCTGTGCCCATGACCAGCACCCCGCATCTGCGCCCCGAGTTCTTCATCCGCCTGTTCTTTACGCAGCAGGACATGATCGGTCCCGGCAAGGTCGCCCTGCTCGAAGGGATCGAACGCAGCGGCTCGATCTCGGCCGCAGGGCGCGAGATGGGCATGAGCTACAAGCGCGCCTGGATGCTGGTCGAGACGCTGAACGGGATGTTCAGCGCCCCGCTGGTCGAAAGCGCGCGCGGCGGCGCGGGCGGAGGCGGCGCCTCGTTGACCGATACCGGGCGGCAGGTGCTGGCGCTGTTTCGCGAAATCGAAGCCGCCGCGACCGAGGTCAACGCCGAACGGCTGGCGGCGCTGCGCGGGATGCTGGCGAAGGCTCCGCCCGGAAATAACGGTTGAGCCTCGCGCCACGCCGGTTATGTTTGGCAAAATATAACCATCGGAGTCCCACATGTCCCGCCTGATCCCCGCCCTTGCCGCGCCCCTGCTGTGCGCCGCATTTGCCCTGCCCGCGCTGGCCGACGACGTGGTGGTGTTCGCCGCCGCCTCGATGAAAACCGCGCTGGACCCCATCGCCGAGTCGTTCCAGGCCGAGACCGGCCATGACGTGGCGATCAGCTATGCCGGCTCGAACGCGCTGGCCAAGCAGATCCTGGACGGTGCGCCGGCCGACATCTTCATCTCGGCCTCGGTCCAGTGGATGGACGAGGTCGAAAAGGGCGGCGAGGTGGTCCCCGGCACCCGCGCCGACCTGCTTGGCAACACGCTGGTGCTGGTCGCCCATGACGAAAACGCGTCGCAGGTGACCCCGGCGCCGGGCTTTGACCTGGCGGGGATGCTGGACGGCGGCAAGCTGGCCATGGCGCTGATCGATTCGGTCCCCGCCGGGCAATACGGCAAAGAGGCGCTGACCACGCTGGGGGAATGGGACGCAGTGGCGCCCTCGGTCGCGCAGGCCGACAACGTGCGCGCGGCGCTGGCGCTGGTCGCGACGGGCGAGGCCCCCTACGGCATCGTCTATGCCACCGACGCCGCAGCCGAGCCCAAGGTCCATGTCGTCGGCACTTTTCCCGCCGATTCGCATGAAGCCGTGGTCTATCCCGTGGCGCTGCTGAAAAACGCCGCGGACGACGCCGACCGCGCCTTTCTGGACCTGCTGGGCAGCGCACAGGCCGGCGAGGCGTTCGCCGCGCAGGGCTTCACGGTCCTGAACTGATGAGCGACTGGCTGTCGCCCGCCGAATGGGACGCGCTGCGCCTGTCGCTGCGCGTGGCGTTCTGGGCGACGCTGGCCAGCCTGCCGCCGGCGCTGCTGGTCGCCCATGCGCTGGCCCGCTGGCGGTTTCTGGGCCACGGGCTGCTGAACGGGCTGGTGCATCTGCCGCTGGTGCTGCCGCCGGTGGTCACGGGCTATGTGCTGCTGCTGACGCTGGGGCGGCGCGGCTGGCTGGGGCAGTATCTGGACCAGTGGTTCGGCATCGTCTTTGCCTTTCGCTGGACCGGGGCGGTGGTCGCGGCCGCGGTGATGTCGTTTCCGCTGATGGTCCGCGCCATCCGCCTGTCGGTCGAGGCGGTGGACCCCCGGCTGGAACAGGCGGCGGGGTCGCTGGGTGCCTCGCGCGCCTGGGTCTGGGCCACGGTCACACTGCCGCTGATCCTGCCCGGGGTGATCGCGGGCGCCATCCTCGCCTTTGCCAAGGCGATGGGGGAATTCGGCGCCACCATCACCTTTGTTTCCAACATTCCGGGTGAAACCCAGACCCTGCCCTCGGCCATCTACAGCTTTTTGCAGGTGCCGGGGGGCGAATCCGCGGCGGCGCGGCTGGCGCTGGTGTCGGTGGCGGTCGCGATGACGGCGCTGGTCGCGTCCGAGGTGCTGGCACGGCGCGCCACGCGGCGGGTGCAGGGACGATGAGCATTTCGGTCTCGCTGCGCTACCGGCTGGCGGATTTCTCGATGGATCTTGCCTTTGACGCGCCCGACGGGGTGACGGTGCTGTTCGGGCCGTCGGGGTCGGGCAAATCCACGGTGCTGAACGCGGTCGCCGGGCTGCTGCGCCCCGACAACGGCCGGGTCGAGGTCGGGGGCACGGTGCTGACCGACACCGCCCGGCGCCTGTTCGTGCCGCCCCACCGCCGCCGGCTGGGGGTGGTCTTTCAGGACGGGCGGCTGTTTCCGCATCTGAGCGTGCGCCAGAACCTGCGCTATGGGCGCTGGTTCACCCCCACCCACACCCGGCGCACCCCCGAATCCGCCGTGGTCGAGATGCTGGGCATCGGCGCGCTGCTGGACCGCGCGCCCACCACGCTGTCGGGGGGCGAACGCCAGCGCGTCGCCATCGGCCGCGCGCTTTTGGCCGATCCGCGGCTGATCCTTGCGGATGAACCGCTGTCGGCGCTGGACGACGACCGCAAGGGCGAGATCCTGCCTTATCTGGAACGGCTGCGCGACGAATGGGGGGTGCCGATGCTCTATGTCAGCCATTCCCCGGCCGAGGTGGCGCGCATCGCCACCACGGTGGTGATGCTGGACGCCGGCCGCATCACCCGCATCGGCCCGGCCGCCGAGGTGCTTGCCGACCCGCTGACCGCCGGCCCGGGCCGCGAGGCCGGCGCCGTGATCGAGGCGCAGGTCATCCGCCACCACGACGACGGCGTGACCGAGCTTGCCGCGGGTGGCCTGCCGCTGTTCCTGCCCACGCTGGCGGCCCCGCCCGGCGCAAGCCTGCGGCTGCGGATCGCCGCCCCCGATGTGATGCTGGCCCGAGGGCGGCCCGCGGAAATTTCAGCGCTGAACATCCTGCCCGGCACGGTAGAGACGCTGACCGACCAACGCGGCCAGGTGCTGGTGCGGCTGTCCACCCCTGCCGGCCCGGTGCTGTCGCGCATCACCCGCCGTTCAGCCACCCAGCTGGGCATCGCCCCGGGCGAGGCAGTGACCGCGGTGGTCAAGTCGGTCAGCCATGCCCCCGCCGACGTCGGCCGCGCCCACGGCTGACCGGCCGCCGGCTCTTTCATCTTGCCGAAAATATCCTCGGGGCTTCCGAGCGCCCGGAAAACAGTCCTGTGGACTGTTTTCAGCGAGGAAGGCCGCGGCAGCGGCCGCGGGGGTGGAAAACCCCCGCTCCGGCGGCGCAGACTAGGCGCCGCCCCCGTAATATTCCCGAAACCACGCCACATAGGCCGCGACGCCATCCGCCACAGCAGTCTGCGGCGCATAGCCCGACAGCGCCCGCAGCAGCGTGGTATCGGCCCAGGTGGCCGGCACGTCGCCCGGCTGCATGGGCAGCATCTGGCGCTGCGCCTTGCGGCCGGCAGCAGACTCGATCGCGGCGATGAAATCCAGCAGCGGGACCGGGGCGCCGTTGCCGATATTGACCACGCGATAGGGCGCAACCGGGGACAGGCTGTCGAAATCCCCTGCCCGCTCACCCCCCGGCACCGCATCGACCAGCAGCCGGATGGCGCGCACCAGATCGCTGACAAAGGTAAAGTCGCGCAGCATGTCGCCGTGGTTGAACACCTTGATCGGGCGGCCGTCGAAAATCGCGCTGGTGAACAGATAGGGCGCCATGTCGGGCCGCCCCCACGGGCCATAGACGGTAAAGAAACGGAACATCGTCACCGGCAGGCCGAACAGATGCGCATAGGAATGCGCCATCGCCTCGTTCGATTTCTTGGTCGCGGCATAGAACGACATCTGGCTGTCAGCCTTGTCGGTCTCGCGATAGGGCATTTCGGTGTTCGCGCCATAGACGCTGCTGGTCGAGGCCAGCAGCATGTGCCGCGGCGGATGGGCGCGCGCGGCTTCCAGCAGCTCGAACGTGCCCAGCAGGTTCGCCTGCACATAGGCGCGCGGGTTCTCGATCGAATAGCGGACCCCGGCCTGCGCGGCCAGATGGACCACCGCCTCGGGGCGTTCCTCGGCGAACAGCGCCGTCAGCAGGCCGGGATCCTCGACCGCGCCGCGCACCGCGCGATAATCGGGGTCGGACGCAAGCTGCGACTCGCGCGCGGCTTTCAGCGCCGGGTCGTAATAGTCGTTGTGGTTATCAACGCCGACCACGCGCCAGCCCTCGGCCAGCAGCAGCCGCGACAGGTGGAACCCGATGAACCCGGCCGCGCCGGTGACAAGGGCGCAGCGCATCAGTCGTTCCCGAACAGGTCGCGGGTGAACACGCGGTCGGCGACGTCGGCCAGATCCTCGGTCAGGCGGTTGGCGATGATCAGCTCGGCCCGGTCCTTGAACTCGGCCAGGTCGGGGATGACCGGCGAGTTGAAGAAATGTTCCTCGTCCAGCACCGGTTCATAGACCACCACCGGGATGCCCTTGGCCTTGATCCGCTTCATGATCCCCTGCACAGAGCTGTCGCGGAAATTGTCGGACCCGGCCTTCATCACCAGCCGATAGACACCGACGGTCCGGGGTGCCCGCGCGACGATCTGTTCGGCGATCACGTCCTTGCGGGTGCGGTTCGATTCCACCACCGCCGCGATCAGGTTCTGCGGCACGGTGGCGTAATTCGCCAGCAACTGCCGCGTATCCTTGGGCAGGCAATAGCCACCATAGCCGAAACTGGGGTTGTTGTAATGCGCGCCGATCCGCGGGTCGAGGCACATGCCCTCGATGATCTGGCGCGCGTCCAGCCCGTTGGTCAGCGCGAAACTGTCCAGTTCATTGAAGAATGCGACCCGCATCGCCAGAAACGTGTTGGAAAACAGCTTGATCGCCTCGGCCTCGGTCGGGCCGGTGAACTGCACCGGCACATCCTTGTCCACCGCACCGGCCAGCAGCAGGTCGGCAAAGCGCCGCGCCTGCGGGGTGGTATCGCCGACCACGATGCGCGAGGGGTGCAGGTTGTCATGCAGCGCCCGCCCCTCGCGCAGGAACTCGGGCGAAAACAGGATGCCGTCCCAGCCGTGTTCGGCACGCATCCGCTGGGTGAACCCCACGGGCACGGTCGATTTCACCACGATGGTGGCGTCCGGCGCGATGCTGCGGACCTGCGCGATCACCAGCTCGACGCTGGAGGTGTCAAAGCGGTTGCTGCGCGGGTCATAGTTGGTTGGCGTGGCCACGATGACATATTCGGCGCCGGAAAACGCCTGCACCGGGTCCAGCGTCGCGGTCAGGTCCAGCCTGCGCCCGGCCAGAAACGCGGCAATATCGGCATCCTCGATCGGCGAAAGCCCGCGGTTCACCTGATCGACCCGCGCGGGGCTGACATCCAGCGCCAGCACGCTGTCGCCCTGCGCCAGCAGCACGGCAAGGGACAGGCCGACATAGCCCAGCCCGGCGACGGCAATTTTCATGGCAAACGCTCCGCGACTCAAATCGGCGTTTTCTTATCAGTTTATCTCGTATATTCCATGGTCTATCGAAATTTTGTTGCAGATCGCAGCCCGAACCCAGGTGGCGCCGATGCGGCTGATGATCACCTCGATGCGCGACGAGGCGCCGTTCCTGCTGGAATGGATCGCCTATCACCGCGCTATCGGCTTTACGGATTTCCTTGTCTTTTCCAACGACTGCGCCGACGGCACCGATGCGATGCTGGACCGGCTGGCGGCGCGAGGAATCATCACCCATCTGCCCAACCCGCGGCAGGGACAAAAAGCCGTGCAGTGGCAGGCGCTGACCCGGGCGCGCGCGCATCCGCTGGTGCAGCGGGCAGACTGGATCATGGTGGCCGACGTGGACGAGTTCCTGGTGATCCACGCGGGCGCGGGCCGGCTGGACGACCTGTTCGCCGCCGCGCCGCAGGCCGATGGGTTCGCGGTGCCGTGGCGGATGTTCGGCAGCGCAGGCCGGTTGCAGTTCCAGCCCGGGCTGGTGATCGAGCAGTTCACCCGCTGCGGCCCCGAGGCGCTGCTGTGGCCGCTGCGCGCCGGCCAGTATAAAAGCCTGTTTCGCAACGCCCCGCATCACGCAAGGCTGGGCGTCCACCGCCCCCGCGCGCAGGGCGGCAGCGCTCCACACGGCCTGTGGGTGGACGGGAACGGGCAGAAATTCCGGCCCTCAAGCAGTTTCATCCTGTCGGAAACCGACAAATACGGGCTGGCGCAGATCAACCACTATGCGCTTGGCTCGGCCGAGAATTTTCTGGTCAAGACCATGCGCGCCACCCCCAACCGCGAGGACGAATCCATCGACCTCGGCTATTGGATCGAGCGGAACTTCGACGCGGTCGAGGATCGGCGCATCCTGCGTCACCTGCCTGCGGTCCGCCAGCAGATCGCCGCTTTCCTGTCCGACCCCGAGCTGGCGCGGCTGCACGAGGCGGGCATCGCATGGCGCCGCGCCCGCATTGCAGAGGCGCTGCTGGACGACCGCCGCTCGCTGCTGTTCACGCGGCTGGCGCAGGCGCCCTCGACCCCGGTGCTGCCGATGGAGCTGCAACGCCGGCTGTTCCGCCTGCGATCGCGCGCGCAGGCGGCGCTGCGCGACCGCGCGGGGCAGGAACCGGACGCCTGACCGCCGGGCAGCCATTTTGCCGCAAGCCACTGGCGTATATGGAACGCAGCGGCTAATAACCCCGTATTTCTGCCTGTAGCGAGTTTTCCAGATGACCCTTGACCGACGCCCGGTAGCCTCGCTGTGGATCGGCGACCGGCTGCATTACCTCAACCAGCTGTGCCTCAAATCGCATCTGCTGCACGGCCATCCGGTCACGCTTTACTGCACCGATGCGGTGGACAATGCCCCCGAGGGCGTCGAGATCCGCCCCGCCTCCGAGATCATGGATCTGGACATGGCGCTGGTTGCGGAAACCTCGGCCTCGTTCCTGTCGAACGTGTTCCGCTACAAGATGATCCGGCAGACCGGGGCGCTGTGGATCGACTGCGACGCCTTTTGCCACCGGCCGTTCCCCGAGGAATGGGACTATGTGTTCGCCGGCCACGGGATGCGCGGGGCGCTGAACTGCGGCGTCGTCGGGCTGCCGCGCGAATGCGAGCTGATGGACCGGCTGCTGGACTACTACGACAACCTGCCCGATTATCCGGCCTGGTGGGGCAAGAAACAGCGCCGCCAGATGGACAAGCTGACCGAAAAGGGCGGGCTGTCCCACGCCGCCGCCATCTACAAGACCGAGCGCACCGCATTCGGCCCGCAGGCGTTCACCTGGTTCGCGCAGCAGACCGGCGACATCGCCCGCGCCATGACCCCCGACGTGCTGTATCCGGTGCCCTTCCAGCTGAACGACGTGTTCTTTGACCCACACGGCCGGGTCGAGGGCCATTTCACCGACGCCACCGTTTCCGTCCATCTTTACACCAACGGCACCAAGCCCTGGTGGCGCAAGAACCCGCCGCTGGAAAATTCCTATGTCGCGCGGATGTGCGAACAGGCGGGGATCGAGGCGGCAGCGGCGCTGGAGGGATAAGCATGTTCGGGTGACGAGGCGGACGCTCAAGCCAAGCCACTCTCCCTATTGAGCTATCCAGTCTGCGCCAAGCCGGAGCGCAACTACCGTTGAAATACGGCTTATCGGGCCTGTCGTCCCACAGCTATTCCGCACCGATTTGTTGTTCAAAGCGAAATCCAGAGGATGCCAAGTGGAAACGCCCCGCCTGTCAGTCATCGTAACGACTCATTATCGGCCCCGGCTTCTGCGGCGCGCTTTGGACTCGGTCAAGGCACTGGGGGATGGAATCCAGATCGTGCTTTGTGCAGACGAAGGCAGCGATGAAACTCGGCGTGTCGCTCTTGATCACCTGCGCAATAGTGACGTGTTCCTGTCCCTTCCGGGTCACCGGGGTCCAGCCGAGACGCGCAACGCGGGCCTGCAATTTGCATCCGGTCGCCATATTTCATTCCTTGACGACGATGATACGCTCAACGCTGACTGTATGCTTGGGCTGCTGGACAGGTTGACCGACCACATCGTCCACTTTACCGATTACCGCAAAATCTTTGAAGAAACTGGCGCCGATGGCGTGATTTCCACCA
Organism: Paracoccus alkenifer; assembly: GCF_900108405.1. Taxonomy (GTDB): domain Bacteria; phylum Pseudomonadota; class Alphaproteobacteria; order Rhodobacterales; family Rhodobacteraceae; genus Paracoccus; species Paracoccus alkenifer. The sequence goes on along the minus strand of NZ_FNXG01000011.1, from coordinate 8,768 downwards.
TTCGCACAAAAGAAAAAAGCACTGCGCGAAAACCGCTTGCCGATCTTGAGGTGCGAAACTTCATCCCGGTTCACGCATTCTTTGCACCTCGGACAATTATCCGGAACCTTCAATTCGATCGCAACCTTACAATGAGCGAGGATTGGGAGTTTTTGCTGAAACTGCAAGAGCGGGCGGAATTCCGGCATGTCCCGATTGCATCAGCAAACTGGCATATCCAGCCTTCAGGGCCGACATCCCGAAATGTCGGAGAGCGCAAGATTCGCGCAAGAAACTATCTCAAGATATATGAGCTTCACCCTGCATCGACCGAGGGCATTCTTCGCGGACGCATGCACCGCCTGAAAGAATTAGGTGTCGACCCCGACCACCCCGACACCCAGCGCGCGCTTCAGATTGCGGTTCGATCGCCGCAATAACGAGAAATTCGGGCGTCTTTCAGCCCGAAAGAGAAAAGTTGCCGCTTTTTTACGGAGCCAAGCCGTGAACCTGAAAAAACACGTCAGCCCCCACGGCACCGTCATGGCCGTGTCGATGATGAAGGACGAGGCGCCGTTCCTGCTGGAATGGTTCGCCCATCATCTTGCCGTCGGTTTCACCGACATTCTCGTCTATACCAACGACTGCACCGACGGCACGGTCGAGATGTTGCAGCGGCTGGAAGAACTGGGGCTGGGCCACCACCGCCCCAATGTGATCGCGCCGGGCGTCAAGCCCCAGCCCTCGGCCCTGGGCCACGCGCAGGAAGAGCCGCTGGTGCAGGATGCCGACTGGGTGCTGGTGTTCGACGCCGATGAATTCCTGTCGGTGAATCACCCCTCGGGCAGCATCGACGGGATGCTGGACGATGCGGTGGCCCAGGGCGCAAACGGCATCGTCATCACTTGGCGCATCTTTGGCTCGAACGGGGTGGTGGACTGGTCGCGCGCGCCGGTGACGGAACAATACACGCGCGCCGCGCCGGCCGACTGGAACAAGGGCTGGGGCGTCAAGACGCTGTTCAAATTCGACCCGGAATACTGGAAGCTGGGCATCCACCGCCCCTCGATCCGCAACAAGCATCTGGAAAGCGGCTTTGCCGACAGCGTGCGCTGGCTGAACGGCTCGGGGCGCGAGATGCCGGATTATTTCCGCTTTCACGGCTGGCGCTCGATCCGGCGCTCGATCGGCTATGACTGGGCGCAGATGAACCACTATGCGGTCAAGTCGGTCGATGCCTATGCGCTGCGCCGGCTGCGCGGCAATGTGAACAACAAAGCTGACAAGTATAACGCCGATTACTGGGCCTTGCAGGACCGCAACGAGGTCGCGGACACCCGCATTCTGCGCCACGCACCGCGCCGGGCCGAGATCATGGCCGAGCTGCTGCGCGACCCGGTGCTGGCCCGGCTGCACGAGGACGCCCTGACCGGGGCCGAAGCGCGGCTGGCGGATTTCCGCGAAACCGACGCCTATCGCACGCTGCGCGAGGGGCTGATCGGGGCCAGCAGCACCCCCATCGCCAATGTCGAGGCCAAGCCGCCCAAACTGCGCGACCCCACCCGCATCGCCGAGTTGATGCTGCGTGTCTCGGGCGAGAAACCCCTGCCCCGGGCCAAGGCAAGCATGATAGCGGCGGCCGATCCCTATCGGCCTGTCGTCAAGCTGTCCGACGCTGCCGACTGGGTGCCGAACCAGGATATCGAGCTGCCCGCCGACCCGGGAGTGTTCGCCGAAACCGCACTGGCCGCGGTCCGCGCCGGCAAGTTCGAGCGCCGCCATGTCCGCAATATCACGGCGACGCTGGGCGATGCGGTGCGGCTGCTGGATGTCGGCGGCGGCGTGGGGCTGGCCGCGATCAAGGCCCTGCGCGCGAACCCCCGGCTGATCGTGATGGTGCAGGACGACCGCCCCGGTCTGGCCGATGCGGCCAAGGCGGTCCACCGCCGCAACGGCATGGGCGACAGCGCGCAGCTGCGGGTGGTCGGCGGGTCGCTGCGGCTGGGCGCCGACGGCCCGGACGAGGCCCGCGGCCTTGCCGCCTGCCTGCGCGATTTCCGCCCCGACACGCTGCGCCTGTCACGCCCCCACGACGTCAGCCCGGCCACGCTGGCCGCGATGCCGCTGGCCACGGTGCGCCGCGTCATCATCCCGCTGGACGCGGACGCCGACCCCGCCGCCATCCGCGCCGATTACGAACCGGCGCTGGCGGGGCTGGGCTTTGCCGAAAGCGGGGCAGAGGCCGACAGCGGCTCGGTGGTGTTCGTGCGGACGCCGTCCACGCCCCTCGAAATGCGCGGGGATTGACCTTGCGCCACGGGATATTCCGATGAGCTCATTAACCCTGTTCTATATCGCGCAGCCCGGTCCCTATGCGATGATGGGCAGCGTGCTGCTGGCCTCGATCCGGCAATTCCTGCCCGGCCCGGTCAAGGTCGTCGGCTATTGCCCGGAACAGATGATGGGCGATCTGCACCCCGCGGTGCTCAGGGCGCATGAGATGCTGGATGCCGAAATCCGCCCGTTCAAAACCGAAGCGATGTGGGACAGCCCCTATCCGCACGGCAACAAGATACTGGCCTGCCTGCAACCGCGCGAGACGGATTATTCCGCCTTTATCGACAGCGACGTGATGTTCCTGCGCACGACCGATCCTGCCAGCCTGTTCCGGCCCGGGCATGTCTCTTGTTCGCCCGCGGCGTGGATGGGATGGACCGGGCAGGATGTCTGGGACAGCATCTACCCGGTTTTCGGCATGGACGTGCCGGAACAGCGCATCACTCTTATGCGCAACAAGGGTCTGGTGGCGCCCTATTACAGCTCCGGCTTTGTCGTCTTTCCCGAGCGCCACGGCCCTAACGGGCGCTTTGCCGACATCTGGTATGAAACCGCGCGCATTCTGGACCGGCAAGAAAACATTCCACGGCGCCGCCCATATCTGGATCAGCTCAGCCTGCCTGTGGCGATCCTCCGCGCCGGGCTGGACTGGCACGAGCTTTCCGAAGAACAGCATTACATCATGGGCGGCAAGATGAAGGGGCAGGCCCTGCCAGCCGACAACGAAATTCAGGCGGTCCATTACCGCAACGACAATGTTCTGCGCGCCGCGGGGCTGCTCAAGACCAAGCGGCAGATCGTCAAGCAGGCTTACGGGGTAAAGTTCGTCACGCGGCTGGCCCCGGACGCCCCTGTTCCAGCAAGCGACCAAGAAGGCATCGAGCGGCCCGAGCTATGATGCCGTGACGGCAATCACCCGGCCCAATCGACAAACCCCTCAGGTGTGAACAGGAACGGGAATCGCGCCCTCACCTCGTCATCATCCCGCTGTGGCACCCAGCGGGCGGATTGCTCGACCCGCGAATCGTTGAAGTCGTGGATGCCGCGGACATACATCGGCGGGTCTCCAATCAGCCGGACGCCCAGTTTCGGCGGGGCCTTCTTGTGCTGGATCGCAAGGATGTTCTTGGCGTGGTCCGAAACGATCATCGTCAGGCCAAGGTTGATATAGGGGTAGCGGATGCGGAACAGCGCCGGGCCGCTACCGGAATTTTCGCGCAGCATCAGCCCGAAACCGCGGGAATAGGATACGAAATACGGCAGTTTCCGGCCGATGTCCGGGGTTTCCTGCTCGATCAGGGCGAATTGCCGCCGCAGTTCCTGCACGAAATCGGCGGCCAGCCCGTCGTCGTCGTCCAGCGCGACTTGCGCCATGGTCTGCCCCGGATAGCGCCGTTGCAGAAAGCGGCGCAGCGCCGCGCGTGCGGGCATCGGCCGCTCGGCCACGATGGAATACCGCGCGGGGTCGCCATAGCTGCGGGCGCAGGCTTCGGCCAGCCCCGCGGCAGCGCTTGCCGGCAGGTCGCGGCTGGTCAGGATGAAGTGGTGAAAATCCGGCTCCGTCTGCGCGGCCAGCGACGGCAGGGTGATCTACGAAAACAGCCGCAGCCGCTGTTCCAGCCGCTGGGGCTGGAACAGCAGCTCGCGGTCGCGCGAGGCGTCGCTTTTCCACCCGGATTTTCCAAAAAACGAAAATCTGGTGACGATCACCACCGGGATGTCGCGCAACGGGATCTCGCCGTCTGCGGAAAGGGACGCGGCGGCAGCCATGCTGTCATCTGTCATGTGGCGTTCCGATTTTTCCGGCCCTGCGACGACCTGTCGCCGGGCGCACAGGCGCGAAATGGCGCCCCCTTGCTGCGCGGGCATCGGCTTTCGCCGCAAGACGCGCTATGTTTGCCCCAACCCGGCTGCACAGGAGTGGCGAATGTTGAAACCGGTTCTCGTGGTCCTGACGCTTGCGCAGGGGGGCGGCACCCATCTGGCGCTGACCTCGGCCGAGGATACGCAGGAATGTCTGGCCAAGGCGGATGTGGTCGCGCAGGTGCTTGAGGGCGCCGGGTTGCAGGTGATCGAGGCCCGCTGCGGTGAAACCGCGCTGAACTTTACGCCCTATGGCCACAGCGACAAAAGCGGCTCTCATATCCATCCGTGGCGCGTGATCCTGACCGAAACCGACGTGACCATCGAGCCGCTGGCCCCCGGTGAGACCTGCGACCCCGCCCCCGATGCGATGCCCGCGGTCCATTGCGCGCTGTCGGCGCAAACGCTTGAAGCGGACGGCTGAGCCGGCCCCCCGGCGCGCTGGCCGGCGCAGGTTCATTCCGGCCGCGGATCGCTGCGGCGGCGTTCGAACAGACGGTCGCGCAGGCTCAGCAAATGGGCGCGCATCGCCTCGGCCGCGCGGTCGGCATCGCGATCCTGTATCGCCAGGAACACCTGTTCGTGCTCTTCCATGTCGCGGCCGGTTTCCTCGATCTCGCGGCGTGCCGAGCTGTTGTGGAACCTGACCCCCGCGGCGATATGCTCGCGCAGCGCCGAAATCGAGGTCGAGAAATAGCTGTTTCCCGAGGCCGCCGCGACCGCCATGTGGAACTGGAAATCCGCGTCTTCGCGCTGGGTCTGCCGGCTGGCGGCATAGCGCATGATCCCCATGGCCGAGGCGATGCCGTCAAGCAGCTCGGCATCGTGGCGTTCCGCCGCCAACGCCGCCGCCGCAGGCTCGACCGTCAGGCGGAATTCATAGAAATCCATCAGGTCCGCGACGTTTTCCAGCGGCCCATAGCCCAGCGGGCTGCGCACCCCGAGCGTGCGGACGAAACTGCCCGCACCCTGGCGAGAATAGATCAGCCCCTTTTCACGCAGCCGCCGCAGCGCCTCGCGCACGACGGGACGGGACACATCGAATTCGGCTGCCATCTCATGCTCGGAGGGCAGCCGGTCGTCGTCCTGATAGGCACCGGACTTGATCGCAATTTCAAGCCGGTCGAACACGGCATCTGCAAGGCTTCTGCGGGACATTACGTGTAGACCACTGATTTCAAATGATGACGATATACTTAATCCCCTGTTAGCAGTGTTCGCCGCGACACGGAACACTTGGATTCGCGTTGCAGACATATCGGTCCAAATCCGCCACATCATGCCCCCCGGACCCGCCCGGCGCGTCCCGCGCGACGTTGCGGAACCCTGTCGCGGGGGGCGGGTGATTCGTTCTGGACTGCCCAGTCCATAACTGCTAGTGAACCCGTGCAGCAGGAACAAAGGATGGACGGAACATGGGACGGCCCAAGGAATTCATCGCCGAGGATGCGTTGACACAGGCCACAAGAGTGTTCTGGACCAAGGGCTACGAGGCCACGACCATGGTCGACCTGCTGACCGCTACCGGGCTGAGCAAAAGCAGCCTGTATGAGACGTTTGGCAGCAAGCGCGACCTGTTTCTGGCAGCGCTGTCGGGCTATTGCGACGAACGGACGCAGATGATGCGGGAACTTTTGCAAAGCCGCGCCACCGCGCGCGAGGCGATCACCGCGTTTTTCGCCCTGATCGTCGAGCAGGCCCGCCAGGAAGGCCGCCCCTTTGGCTGTCTCAGCTGCAACGAAGCCGCCCAGATGGAGGCGCATGACACCGAGGTCCAGCGCGTGGTCGCCCGCGACCTCGACTCGATGGAGGCGGCCTTTGCCGAGGTGATCGACCGCGGCCACGCCGATGGCTCGATCCCGCCACAGGTGGACAGCCGCCGCCACGCCCGGTTCCTCAATACGCTTCACCACGGGCTGCAACTGATGGCCCGCACCCGCAGCGTGGACCGGATGGAGGACACAGTCGCGGTCGCGCTGGCCGCGCTGGATCAAGCCGACGGCCTCGCCCGGCCCGCATCCCAGTGATTTTTAACCAGGAGAGAGAACGGACATGACCGACAACACCAAGACCGACTATTCCGGCATGGGTCATTCGACCATGACCAACGGCGCCCCCGCGCCCAGCGACCGCAATTCGCTGACCATCGGCGCCGACGGCCCGATCCTGCTGCATGATGTGCATTTCCTTGAACAGATGGCGCATTTCAACCGCGAAAAGGTGATCGAGCGTCAGCCCCACGCCAAGGGCTCGGGCGCCTTCGGGTTCTTCGAGACGACCGAGGACGTGTCGAAATACACCAAGGCTGCGCTGTTCCAGAAAGGCGCGCGGACCGACATGCTGGCGCGGTTTTCCACCGTGGCCGGCGAGCAGGGCAGCCCCGACAGCTGGCGCGACGTGCGCGGCTTTTCGCTGCGGTTCTATTCGGATCAGGGCAACTACGACCTGGTCGGCAACAACACCCCGGTCTTTTTCATCCGCGACGCGATGAAGTTCCCGCATTTCATCCGCAGCCAGAAACGCCTGCCCGCGTCGGGCCTGCGCGACAACCACATGCAGTGGGATTTCTGGACCCTCAACCCGGAAACCGCGCATCAGGTCACCTATCTGATGGGCCAGCGCGGCCTGCCCCGCACCTGGCGCAACATGAACGGCTATGGTTCGCACACCTATATGTGGATCAACGCGGCGGGCGAGAAATTCTGGGTGAAATACCACTTCCACACCCAGCAGGGCGAAAGCTATTTCTCGAACGAGGAAGCCGCGCGGATGGCGGGCGAGGACGCCGATGTCCACCGTCGCGACCTGTTCGAATCGATCGAGCGTGGCGACCATCCGAAATGGGTGATGTCGGTCCAGGTCATGCCCTACGCCGAGGCCAAGACCTATCGCATCAACCCCTTTGACCTGACCAAGACCTGGCCGCACGCAGATTACCCGCTGATCAAGGTCGGTGTGATGACGCTGAACCGCAATCCGGACAACTTCTTTGCCCAGATCGAGCAGGCGGCGTTTTCGCCCGGCAATCTGGTGCCGGGGATCGGGCTGTCGCCGGACAAGATGCTGCTGGGCCGGGCGTTCGCCTATAACGACGCGCAGCGCAACCGCATCGGCGCGAATTTTCACCAGCTGCCGGTGAACCAGCCCAAGGTGCCGGTGAACACCTATATGATCGACGGGCCGATGAACTATCATCACACCGGCGCGGCCCCGGTCCATGCCCCCAACAGCGGCGGCCGGCCCTGGGCGGACGACACCGGTCCGGCCTATGACGGCTGGGAAACCGACGGTGACATGGTGCGCCAGGCCTATACGCTGCGCCCCGGCGACGACGACTTCACCCAGCCCGGCACGCTGGTGCGCGAGGTGATGGACGACGCGCAGCGCCAGGCGCTGGTCGATCAAGTCGCCGGCAGCCTTGCGGGCGGCGTGCGCGAGCCGGTGCTGAGCCGCGCGCTCGACTACTGGAAAAGCATCGACGCCGATGTCGGTCGCCGGATCGAGGAAAAGCTGCGCGCAGGTGCCGCCTCGGAGCCTGCGCAGGGCATGGGCGAGGGCTGATCCAGGCCGGGGCCGCCCGGCAGGGACGGCCCCGGTTGCCCGCCACAAAGCCGGGCCTGAACGATCGGCCGCGCAGCAATCTGCGCGGCCTTTCCCGTTCGCCATTCGCTGCAAACGGGCGGCTTGACCCCTTTGACCCTTTCAATTTCTGCACCCGGCTGGATATCCGACTGATTCCGTTCACCGCGATCGTTTCTTGTCGTTGTTTCTGAAAGACGCCCACTTGGCCTTGTCGGCTGCCATTGTTCCTTGCGGCCACAAGACGACAATCCTCGGCGTCAGCGGCACTCATGCCATGTTTCGACGCGAAAAATCCTTGCGAGACAACGAAGCGTCGCCCGAACTGCGCCCCGGCTGCGATTGGCCCATCGGCTTTGCTTTCGCATCGCAAGTGAAAGTCATTCAAAATATGGCGCAGCAAGTATAAATAAGCGCTCTTACCTGCTCACTCCATTCCATAGCCGAACGCCCGTAACCCGCCAGCCGTTTGATTACGACCCCAGCAGAGCGGACATGGCACACCAACGTAATTGACGGACAACACCCCGTCAGAACCGCTTCCAACGCCCCCAGCCTGACCTGATTTTCTTTCCGCAAGCATAGACAGACGGGCACAACCGCTCTGGTCGGACTATACAGCCTGCCTGCCGATGATCGCCGCTGAACTTGGCAAAGTGTTCTTGAATTTTCACGGATCTGGGCCGCGTGGGTGATCGGCTCGCTGATGCCGCCGACGGTGCCTGGGCCAAAACCGGGCGGATTCAGGGCAGGTCAGGGTGCTTGATCCGTTCCCATCTTTCGCCGTCAAAGCGAAAGATATCCTTGCTGGCCACGGCCCAGATCACCTCACCGAAAGCTTGCACAAAAAACGGCCCGCCCAAAGCATATTCCGGGTTGCTGTCGAGGCGGTTGAGTCTGGGCAGGCGCGGCTCGAATCGGCTGACCGTGTTCGATTGCAGGTCGAGCTGCCACAGCCCGCCGGGACGGACAGTGGCAGGCATCAGCAGGCTGTCACGCCACGGCGCGAA
>NZ_FNXG01000003.1:7500-438081 GCF_900108405.1 Paracoccus alkenifer | reverse complement strand
TATCCGGCATGGGCGGTGCGGTTGAGAACAGTTCGATCGGCCCGCAATGGACGGCGGATCGCCGCAGTGGGGCGCTGGATCGCCATGCAGCGGAACTGGCCCGAAACGGCTGCCCGATGATGCGGGTCGATCTGGTGGCACAATAGCACAATAAGGGGAACTGGTTTATGAGACCGAAGCGCTACCCGTTGCAGGAAGTTCTGGATGAATTCGGACCGCCGCAGGGCGATGGCCCGATCAGCCAGGCCGAGGCCGAACGTTACCGGGGCCGGATCCCGGATGCCATGATCGAGTTCTGGCTGAACCACGGACGCGGCAGCTGGCGCAATGGGCTTTACTGGTTGTGTGATCCTGAACAGTTGAGGCCGGTCATGGAAACCCTGTTCAAGGACGATCCCGAAATCCGTCCGGGCGAAGTGATCCCCTATCTGCGGGATGCATTCGGATATATCAAGGCCTGGCATCCCAGGTTGAAACTTGTCTCCATCGCGACGAATCTCGCTGAAGTATCCAATACCGATATCACGGTGCAGGTCATCAACGGTGAACGGCCGTTCGATGACGATCTGGCCGTAGCCGGTCCTGTTTACAGGGCTGTCGCCCGGGATGACAGCTGGGCCAATGCGGTGGACGGCACGCCGGTGTTTGACGCGGTTCTGGCGCGGCTTGGGCCAATCCGCGAGGATCAGGTCTATGTCATGACCCCGCATTTCCTTTTGGGCGGCGATGGCGTCGCCGAAGATTTCTCGATCGGCGGGCTGGTCGAATATCTGGGCTTCCTGATCCAGACCCAACCCTTCACACGGACACGCTACATTTCCCCCGACGAGGGCGGACGCAAACCATTTGGTCAGCTCGAGCCGGTTCGGACAATCGGCCATGACCGGCTGATCGAGTGAAGCCGAAGCCCCTCACCGGAAACCTGGCGGAAAGCGCATAAGACGCAGCGAGTTTCGCAGGAAGTCGCAAACAGGGTGTTTGTCGCTGTGGCGGGGATGGGTGGAGTTGATTAATAGCCCCGCTGGGGATTGCGGTGCGTATATTTGCGGAAAATTTCTCGACAGGTGTAGCGGGTATTGAATTGAATATTATTTTAAATTGTTCACGGTTCTTGTTGTGGTTGATAGATTGATGCGAAAATGCGACGCCGTCGCGGTCATGCGCAGCCCCGGCATGATCTCGGGCGGGGCGGGGGCTCGCAAGGGCTGAAAAATTACGCCAGAGAGCAATAGTGTAATGGTTGCCCTTTGGTGCGGGTTAGTCTTGAGATTTACGTCGATCCCGCGCCCAAAAGGGAATAAAGGTGCCTGAATGCAGGAAGATGAGCATTTTAACTAGTTAGTCGCAAAGCAAGCGGCACCGTCTTATCCGAACTATCCGACGGGAGGGCAACTTATCCGCTGGCGTACCTCTTGTCGGGTTTTCTTCTGAGCTACTGGACTGAGCAAGGTAGAGGGTCGTTCAGCGGTGGTTAGGATTGAGTTTTAGATCTCGGCCAGTTGCGTCTGGTTATGGCGGCGGTTTCACTAACGGTCTTAGCTATAAAGTGAATGACCTGATTCCATTCGCCTACAATGCCGTGGCATGGTCGCCGTGTTCCTGGGTGGGTGCATGGCCGTGACGATTAGCCTGTTTTGGGGGCGGTAGTTTGACGCTGCTCGGGCCGAGGGCGGTATTTACAATTTGTCGCGCCAGAAATGGCATCAGGAAAGGGTCGAAGGATGGGCGCAGCTAATTTGGATTGTAAGCTCTACAGGCGGGTGCTGACTCTGAAACAGATCCACAAGTTCCTGTATGTAATTGGAGGATGAATTTATCTCATTTGGGGGGCGTAAAAAAGAGGATTTTTGAAGGCTTCCCTGCTGCTTGATCCAGAAATGGAAAGCAAACGGAAACCAGATGCAGAAGGGCTTCTTTCGCAGGATTGGATAGAGTGGGCGACGTAGACGGTCGCCTGCCGTGCATGTCGCAACATCATGTTCCACGACATACCGAGCCCGTCCCGAGACGCCCTCTACACCTGCGGCGAGGCCGGGCCGGGCACAGGTTCGGTGCTGTGCTACTGGAATGGTCAGGCCCCAGAGGAACTCAACTTGCCCGTCGAAGAAGCCGCCCTGACCCGCATCTATGTCGAAAATCGTAAAAGCGTCTGGATCTGTGGCCGCGTAGGGGGCTGCTGCAAGGCAGTCAAGCGCACTTCGGCTTGCCTCTGCAACGGCCGCTTCGTTTCCTGTGGCGCTTGACCAGGGGCGTCGCGCCGGCGGGATCAGGGGGCCGCGACGCATGGGCCAGCCTGCTGATCTTTCCGCCCCGGCGCTGCGCGGTGCCGCGGGCGTCCTAAACCGAAACCGAGGCCGGGTTGCGCAGGGTCCGGGTCGGCTGGCCGTTGGCTGTCAGCCCCCTTTGGCGGGAAGGATCCCGAGCGGCACAGTGATGGCGCGGTGGCAAATGTCATGCACCGCCTTGTCTGTGTCCCGCGTCCCGCAGGGGCTTTGGTGCTCCCCGAGGCGTGGCAAGTCGTCGAATCGTTACTTGGCCATTCGACCCCCAAGGCCGTTCAACGGGATGGCTGATCGAGCGGCTGCAACCTCTTGCAGTATGGTGGCCTGCCTCTGCCTGGCAAGGCATATATGATTGAAATCATATGAATACCTGATGGGCTTTCGTTCGGGTCATCAGAACGGACCGGGTATTCGGGATGCAGCCCCCTGGCGCCAAGGCAGGCGAAAACAGACCCGCCGCCGGAAAGAGGATCAGCTTTGCGACCCTCAACGGGCAGGCCGATGCAGGCCGGACATCGGCCGGCATCGGCGCGGGTCTTGGAACTTTCTGGCCGAGTGCCTAGGATATGCTGAGTTCGCCGAGGCCATCATGCAGCATACCGCGCCCCGCCATGGATCCCTTGAAAAGGGCGCGACGGCCAAAGAGCCGCAGCGCAGCCAGACCCTTGTGCGCGGGCTTCAGATCATCGACGCCGTGGCCGATGGGCCGGCGACAATCGCGGATATCGCCAGCGCGACGCGGCTGACCTATTCGACGGTCCACCGGCTGGTGTCGGTCCTGGTCGAGCGCCGTTACCTCAAGCTGACCGACATGCGCAGCGTCGCGCTTGGGCCGCGCCTGATCGAGCTGGGCTTTGCCGCCCATTCCCGCATCGACCTGGTCCGCCATGCCCGGCCCTGGCTTGAGGAACTGTCGGGCAAGACCGGGGACACGGTCCATCTGGCGCGGATGGAAAACGGCGAGGTCAGCTATCTCGACAAGCTGCGCGGCAACCGCGCGGTCGAGATTTCATCGCGCGTGGGCGGACGCAAGCCGGTGGTCTCGACGGGGGTGGGCAAGGCGCTGATCCTCGACTGGGGGAAGGCACGGCTTGCCGAGCTGTATCGCAGCGACCATCACCTGATGAACTACCCCGTGCCCGAAAGCCTGTGGCTTGAACGGCAAGAGCAATATCAAAAGGGCGATTTCACCTTTGATCTGGGCGAAGACGAGGCGTCGATCCGCTGCGTGGCGGCCCCCCTGCGCGACGCGACCGGACAGATCATTGCGGCGATCTCGGTTTCCTCGACCATCGAACACATGAGCGAGCAGCGGATGCAGGATCTGATCGAGGTCGTGAAATCCGCCGCGCTGCAAATTTCCACGGGCCTGGGCTACAGGCCGGGAAAATAGGGCAGGCCGCGTGGCTCGCCCCGTTGTTCAAATCACCTTGCCGGGGTTCAGGATCCCCTTGGGATCCAGCAGCCCTTTCATGTGGCGCAGCAGATCCAGCTCTGCGTCGCTGCGGGAATAGGACAGCCAGGGCTTTTTGTGCAGCCCGATCCCGTGTTCCGCTGAAACCGATCCGCCATAGCTGCGGATCAGGTCATAGACGGTGCTTTCGATGCCGTGGCCGGTCGGATCCACGGTCTCGATCGGGCCGGCTACCAGATGGATGTTGCCGTCGCCGGCGTGACCAAAGAACATGAATTGCAGGGCCGGAAAGCGATCCTTCAGGGCGGCGCGGATGTCATCGACGCAATCTCCGATCCGGGCCAGGGGGACCGAGACATCGAAATTGATCGTGGTCGCCCAATGCGGCAGGATTTCGGCCACCCCGTCGCGCAGCGCCCAGAAATCATCGACCTCGCGCTGCGACATGGCGATGGCGGCATCCTGGATCAGCCCGGCCTCGAATGCCTGTTCCATCATGGCCTGAAAGTCGTCGCGTTCCCGGTCGGGATCCGCGCCCTGCATCTCGATCAGCGCATAGACCGGATGCCCCCTGGTCACGGGCGGCCGGCGGCCGGTCACCGCTAGGACGGCGTCATAGTAGTCGGCCCACATCAGTTCGAACGCCGTCACCCGCCCGGACAGCGTCTTTTGTGCATGGGCCAGCAATCCCGCAGCCTCGGCAAAGCCTGAAATCGCCACCAGGGCGGCATTGGCGCCTGCAACGCGGGGATGCAGCCGCAGGACCGCCCGCGTGATGATCCCCATCGTGCCTTCGGATCCGATGAACAGATGCTTGAGATCCAGTGCCGCGTTGTTCTTGGGCATCCGGTTCATCATCGGCAGCACGGTTCCGTCAGCCAGCACGACCTCCAGCCCCAGAACAAGTTCGCGCGCCATGCCATAGCGGATAACCCGGTTTCCACCGGCATTGGTGGCGATATTTCCGCCGATCTGCGCCGATCCCCGCGCGCCAAGATCAAGCTGCAAGCTGCGTCCGGCGGCCTCGGCAGCCTCTTGCAAGACCTGAAGAACGCAACCGGCCTGCACCACCATCAACCCCGAGGCCGCGTCGATTTCTTCGATGCGGTTCATCGCTGCCAGCGACAGAAGCACCGCCCCCTCGCTGGGCACGGCGCCCCCGGCAAGCCCCGTCCGTCCGCCCTGCGGCACGACCGGCACGCCCGCGTCATGGCAGATGCGCAGGACGGCAGATACCTGATTCGTATTTTCCGGGGTTGCGAGGGCCAGCGGCATTCCGCCGCGTTCGGCGCTCCAATCGCGCAGGCAGGCATCGGGAATCGCCGGCGCGGTTTTCAGCCCGTCCTTACCGAGGGCTGCGACAAGTCTTTCAATAACAATACGCTTGTGGCTTTGCGGCATCGTTCCAGTCCCACCCGTTGATGGCGTCTGCTCACATGATTTCTCATATATTGCAAACGCGTTGTAGAAGTTGACATTTATGCGAAGTTTCGGCATTGCCGATGGCAAGAGACGCTGCGGGCGCGGAGGAGCCGGGCATTTGCGATGTCTCGCAACAAGGGTTTCGGGACGGCGGAAGGGAACCGCACCCCGATCAGGGAGAACAACATGTCGCTTCATACTTCTCGGATTGCCCCGGCATTCCTGTCCGCCGCACTGGTCTGCGCGATCACCGCCGCCCCCGCCCTGGCCGAGCCCGAGGTGCTGTTCCGTGCAGCCCATGCGTCGGCCACCACCTCGACCGGCCACAAGGCGCTGGAATTGCTGGACAAGGAATTGCGCGAAAAGACCGAGGGTCGGGTGGGGCTGGAAATCTTCCCCTCGGCGCAGCTTGGCGGCGAACGCGAGGCGGTCGAGAATATCCAGTTCGGCAATATCGACCTGACCTTTGTGTCATCGGCCCCGGTTGCGGCATTCTCGCCTGCGTTCTTTGCCTTTGACATCCCGTTCCTGTTCGACAACCGCCAGCAAGCCTATGAGGTGCTGGACGGAGAGATCGGCAAGGAAATCCTGGCGGGCCTGGACAGCTCGGGCATCGTCGGGCTGGGCTATTGGGAAAACGGCTTTCGCCAGCTGACCACCGCCAGCAAGGAAGTGCATTCGCCCGAGGATCTGGCGGGCGTCAAGATGCGCACCATGGAAAACGAGGTTCATATCGCGACCTGGCGCGAAATCGGTGCAAATCCTGCGCCGCTGGCCTTCAACGAGCTGTTCACCGCGTTGCAGCAGGGCACCTTTGATGCGCAGGAAGGGCCGATCAACCTGTTCTACGACATGAAGTTCAACGAAGTTCAGAACTATATCGTCAAGACCAACCACATCTATTCGCCCTGGCCGCTGCTTGCCAGCCCCGAAAAACTGTCGGCGCTGTCGGATGAGGACCGGGCAATCTTCGATCAGGCCGTGATCAACGCCACCGCCTATCAGCGTCAACTGGCCGCCGAGGCCGATGATACCGCCGAAGCCGCCATGACCACCGTGACCTTTGTCGAGCTGGAGCCGGCGCAGAAAGAAGCCTTTGCCGCCAAGGTCGCACCCATTGTCGATCTGGTCCGCCAGAAGGCGGGTGCCGAGCTGGTCGACCGCCTGCTGGCAGCCACCGGCAAGAACTGATGCTTCAAGGCTCCGGTCCTGCCGGAGCCTTTCTTCTGCCGCCCGGCGGGGCCAGGGACATCGGGACACAACATGATCAAGCTCATCAACGAGCATTTCGAGGAGGCGATCATCGTCCTTCTCATGGCGGCGATGTCGCTTCTGATCGGACTGCAAATCTTCATGCGCTATGTCATGGGGGCGTCGCTGTCGTGGTCCGAGGAACTGGCGCGCTATCTGTTCATCTGGGCGACCTATCTGGGCATCGCCTATGGCGTGCAAAAGGGCGCGCATATCCGGGTCACCATGGTGACCGACCTGCTGTCGCAGCACAGCCAGGTTGCGGTGCGGATCCTGACCCATCTCATCTTTGGCGCCTTCGCGCTTTATGTGATGTATCAAGGCTGGTTCATGGTCGAAAAGACCTTTCGCTTTGGCCAGAAATCGGCCTCGCTGGGGATTCCCATGGGCTATGTCTATCTGGCGCCGCTGACAGGCTTCAGCCTGACCGTGCTGCGGTTGATCCAGCGCATCTTCCTTGATTTGCGGACCATGCGCGCAGAGGGCCGGGCATGATCTCATTCATCCTTTTCGGCCTGCTGGCCGTCCTGCTGCTGCTGTCGGTCCCCATCGCCATCTCTCTGGGCATCGCCTCGACGGTGGCGCTGCTCGTTTCGGGCAAGGTCTCGGGGTCGTATGTCCCGCAGGGGCTTGTCACCTCGATCGACAGCTTCCCGTTGATGGCCGTGCCGTTCTTCATTCTCGCCGGCGACCTGATGGGCCAGGGCGGGCTGTCCAAGCGCCTGGTCGACGTGGGCCGGATGTTCTTTGGCCGCTATACCGGCGGGCTTGCGATCATTGCGGTCGTGACCTGCATGTTCTTTGCGGCGATCTCGGGTTCGGGTCCGGCGACTGTGGCAGCCGTGGGCACCATCCTGCTGCCGGCCATGGTCAAGGACGGCTATCGCCCGGGCAGTTCGGCCGGCCTTGTGGCCAGTGCCGGCTCGCTGGGGGTCATCATCCCGCCGTCGATCCCCATGGTGATCTATGCGACCTCGGCCAACGTCTCGGTGTCAAAGATGTTCATGGCCGGGGCGATCCCCGGCCTGATGATCGGTGCGGCGCTGATCCTCTATGCGTGGTATGACGCCCGCCGCCAGGGCCTGACACCCTCGGACGAGCGGCTGAGCGGACGCCAGAAACTGGCGATCCTGAACGAGGCAAAATGGGCGCTGCTGGTCCCGGTCATCATTCTGGGCGGCATCTATGGCGGCATCTTCACCCCGACCGAGGCCGCTGCCGTCGGCGTCATCTACGGCTTCGTCGTCGGCGCCTTTGTCTATCGCGAGATCTCGGTCGCCTCGCTTTATCGCATCATCGCAGGCTCGGCGCTGACCTCGGCCACGATCATGCTGATCGTCGGCACCGCCACCATCTTTGGCCGCGCGCTGGCCATCGAAGGGGTGCCGATGGCGCTGTCGAATGCCATCACCTCGACCATCGACCAGGCATGGCTGCTGCTGCTGGCGGTCAACGTGATCCTGCTGATCGTCGGCACATTCATGGAAACGATTGCCGCGATCATCATCCTGACGCCGATCCTGCTGCCGCTGGCCACGGCCCTTGGCATCAGCGCCGAACATTTCGGCATCGTCATGATCGTCAACCTTGCCATCGGCATGGTCACGCCGCCGGTGGGGGTGAACCTGTTCGTCGCCTCGCGGATCTCGGGTCATCCGCTTGAATCCGTGGTCAAGGGGGCGGTCGGCCCGCTGGTGGTCATGATCCTGCTGCTGCTGCTGATCACCTATGTCCCCGCGCTGTCGCTGGGCCTGCCCGCATTGTTCGGAATGTAATGAAAGGGAAACGCCAATGAGCAGGAAACTCAGGGCTGTCATCATCGGTCCGGGCAATATCGGCACCGATCTGCTGATGAAGATGAAGCGGTCCGACTGGATCGAGCCGGTCTGGATGGTAGGGATCGACCCCACGTCCGAGGGGCTGAAGCGCGCCGAAGCCATGGGTATCAAGACCTGCGCGACGGGCGTGGACGGAGTTCTGGACCATGTGCTGGCCGACGACATCCGCGTCGCCTTTGACGCGACATCGGCCTATGTCCACGCCGAGAATTCCAGAAAGCTGAACGATCTGGGCGTGATCATGATCGACCTGACGCCCGCTGCCATCGGGCCGTTCTGCGTCCCGCCCGTCAACCTTGCGCAACACGCGCGCGAGGTAGAGATGAACGTGAACATGGTCACCTGCGGCGGCCAGGCCACCATCCCGATGGTCGCCGCCGTCAGTCAGGTCCAGCCGGTCGCCTACGGTGAAATCGTCGCCTCGGTTTCGTCGAAATCGGTCGGTCCGGGCACCCGCCAGAACATCGACGAATTCACCCGCACCACGGCCAACGCCATCGAGGCGGTGGGCGGCGCGAAACAAGGCAAGGCGATCATCATCGTCAACCCGGCCGAGCCGCCGCTGCTGATGCGCGACACCGTCCACGTCCTGACCGAGGACGAACCCGATCAGGACAAGATCACCGCCAGCGTTCATGCGATGCTGGAGCAGGTGCAGAAATACGTCCCCGGCTACAAGCTGGTGAACGGGCCGGTCTTTGACGGAAACCGGGTCTCGATCTTTCTCGAGGTCGAGGGGCTGGGGGATTTCCTGCCGAAATACGCGGGCAACCTGGACATCATGACGGCGGCCGCACTGCGGACGGCCGAGCTGTTCGCGCAAGAGGCGGACAAGGGTAATTTCGTGCTGCCGGCGCGAAGCTGAAGGATGGCTGACATGTCGAATATCAAAGGCCGCAAGGTCACCTTGCACGAGATGAGCCTGCGCGACGGGATGCACCCGGTCCGCCACCAGATGTCGCTGGACCAGATGGTGGCAGTGGCGACGGCCGCCGACGATGCGGGCGTTCCCTGGATCGAGGTCAGCCACGGCGACGGGATCGGCGGGTCGTCGGTCAACTATGGCTTCGCCGCCCACAGCGACATGGATTATCTGCGCGCCGTGGTGCCGCAGATGAAACAGGCCCGGATCTCGGCCCTGCTGCTGCCGGGGATCGGCACCGTGGATACGCTGAAAGAGGCGATGGATTGCGGCATCTCGGGCGTGCGGGTCGCCACCCACTGCACCGAGGCCGACTGCGCCGAGCAGCACATCACCTATGCGGCCAAGACCGGGCTTGATACCGTGGGCTTCCTGATGATGGCCCATCGCGCCGAACCGGCCCAGCTGGTCGAACAGGCGCTGCTGATGGAAAGCTACGGCGCACGGACGGTCTATTGCACCGATTCCGCCGGCTATCTGCTGCCCGACGGCGTGACCGCCCGGATCTCGGCCATGCGCGAGGCGTTGCAGCCGGAAACCGAGCTTGGCTTTCACGGCCACCACAACCTGGGCATGGGCATCGCGAACTCGGTGGCTGCGGTTGCTGCCGGTGCGAACCGCATCGACGGCGCGCTGGCGGGTCTTGGCGCGGGTGCGGGAAATGCCGCGACCGAACAGCTTGTCG
The DNA here is from genome assembly GCF_900108405.1 of Paracoccus alkenifer. GTDB lineage: Bacteria > Pseudomonadota > Alphaproteobacteria > Rhodobacterales > Rhodobacteraceae > Paracoccus > Paracoccus alkenifer. The sequence continues at coordinate 428,267 of NZ_FNXG01000003.1, read as the reverse complement.
CCGTTTTCAACCGCATGGGCGTCGAGACGGGGATCGACCTGTTCAAGGTTCTGGATGCCGCCGAGGATCTGGTGGTGCCGATGATGGAGCGCCCGATCCGCGTTGACCGCAGCTCGCTGATCCTGGGCTATGCGGGGGTCTATTCTTCCTTCCTGCTGTTCGCCGAGCGTGCGGAAAAGCGTTACGGCATTCCCGCTCGCGATCTGCTGTTGGAAATGGGCAAGCGCGGCATGGTCGGCGGGCAGGAAGACATGATCGAGGATCTGGCGCTTACATGGTCCAGGGCTGCCTCGCAGTAGCCCCTTGGCATCACCTTGCCGTTGCGGCGGCCGGGTCCGTGCGGATCTTTTGGTCGGGGCCGGCCGGGTTCTTTCGTCATGTATCGCCAGGCCTCGCGGAAAGCCGGGGGTCTTGCGGCATCGCTGGCTAATCCCTGTCGGTGGGCCAACCGCCACGGCCAAGCCTGGCTGCCCCTGACCGGCCCGCCCGCCTGTTTCAGCCGGCGCTGGGCGGTGGCCGGGATCAAGGGGCCAGAAATCCGTGGCTGTGCAGCAGGGCGGCCACCTCTGGGCCCTGCAATTCGTCAAGCAGCCGGCGAGCGGGCGCGTTGGGCCCGCATCGCACGCAGGCACAGATTTCGGTCAGGGGTGCCAGCTCCAGCGGCAGCGGCAGGATCCGTGTTCCGGGAAGGGCCTTCGCGATCCGGTCGGCCGTGGTCGCATAGACGATCAGCATGTCGGCGCGGCCTTTGGACAGCGCCGCAAGCGCCGGGCTGCGGGGCGGCCCGTCCGGGACCGGCAGCACGGCGCCGTAAAGGCCGGTGCAGCGGTCGCGCAGGTCGCGCCAGCGCCCCGGATCGGTCGCGACCAGCCGGTCGAGAAAGGCCGCGGCATAATCGCCGCCGGGATCCGCGCGGGGCGTCGACATGCCGATGCGCCAGCGCGGGTCGGCCAGCAGCGCCAGCGCATCCCCCGCGGGTGCATCCAGTCCGGGACGGGCTGCCAGCACCATGCGGTTCCGGGCGATGATGCGGTGCGGACCGAACAGGCCCGACCGATGCAGCGCTTGCGGCCCCTCAGGGCTGGCCGAGACGAAGACATCGACCGGCAGACCCTCTTGAATCGCCTTGGTCAGCAGGCCGGCGGGACCATGGTGAATGTCAACGCTATCCCGGGTCCGCACGGCAAAGCCATGGGCGAAACCCGTCAGTGCCCCGGCCAGGCTGCCCGCCACGGCAAAAGTGATTTTCGGCATTCCCATCCTGCCCTGCTTCGCGCGATATGCTTAACTGGATATATCGAATCGCCTGTGCATGACAGGCCGGAGGGACATCGATGACATGTTTTGATCGCCGGATGGCGTCGCGGCTTACGCTTGGCCTGGGCTTGTCGCTGGTCTTGGGGGGGCTTTCGCCCGCGCTTGCCGACCGCACCGTCACGGACCAGATCGGGCGCGAGGTGACCATTCCCGACACCGTCGGGCGTGCCGTCGTGCTTCAGCACCAGACGCTGAACATCGCCGTGCAGCTTGATGCGCAAGGCCAGATCGTCGGCGTGCTGGACGAATGGCAAAAGCAGCTCGGCCCCGGTTTCGCGCGGCTGGCGCCGGGCATCGAGGATCTCGGCACGCCCGGCGGCCTGACCAGCGTGAACATCGAGGAACTGCTGGCGCTGGATCCCGATGTGGTCTTCGTCACCAATTACGCCCCGGCCGAGATGCGCGAGCAGATCGAATCCGTCGGTCTGCCGGTGGTGGTGATCTCGCTTCTTGAGGTGTCGCCCGACGAGGCGGTCAAGCAAAGCCCCGTGGTCGGCGGTGACGAGGCCGCGGCCTATGACGCCGGCTTTCGCAACGGCGTGCGGCTGATCGCCGAGGTCTTCGGCAAGGCGGAGGCCGGCGAGGAACTGATTGCGGCCGCCACCGAGTCGCGGGCGCTGGTCGCCGAACGGCTTGCCGACGTGTCCGATGGGGATCGCGTTCGCGCCTATATGGCGAACCCGGACCTGACCACCTATGGCACCGGCAAATATACCGGGCTGATGATGGCCCATGCGGGGGCAAGGAACGTCGCGGCACAGTCCATCCAAGGCTACAAGCAGGTCACGATGGAGGAAATCCTGGGCTGGAACCCGCAGGTCATCTTTGTGCAGGACCGCTATCCGCAGGTGGTGGACGAGATCAGGTCCGGCGCGGCCTGGCAGCCCATCGACGCGGTCGCGGCAGGCCGGGTCTGGCTGATGCCGGAATACGCCAAGGCCTGGGGCTATCCGATGCCCGAGGCCATGGCCCTGGGCGAGCTTTGGATGGCCAAGGCGCTTTATCCCGAACGCTTCGAGGATATCGACATGGATGCCCGCGCCGACGACTATTACCGCCGCTTCTACCGCGCGCCCTATCAGCCGTGACCGTTGTGCTGTCCGTCGCAGCCTCGCGGCGCGAAACCCGGGTATTATGGGCGATGGCGGCAGTGCTGGCCGCCATCGCCATCGCTTCGCTCGGCGTCGGGCGGATCGACATTCCGCCGGGGCGGGTGATGCGGATCCTGCTGTCGCCCTGGCTTGCGCCGGCCGAGCCGGTGACGCCCCTGGAATGGAGCGTGGTCGTCGTGGTCCGCCTGCCGCGTGTCGTCATGGCCGTGCTGGCCGGGGCGGGGCTGGCGCTGGCGGGGGCCTCGCTGCAAGGGCTGTTTCGCAATCCGCTGGTCGGCCCGCAGGTGGTGGGCGTCTCGTCTGGCGCGGCCTTTGGCGGGACGCTGGCGATCCTGCTGGGGTGGCAGCATCTGGGGCTGGTGGGCGCCGCCTTTGCCTTTGGGCTGTCGGCGCTGGTGCTGGTCTGGCTGTTCGCCTCGGTCGTGTCGCGCAGCAATATCCTGGTGCTGGTGCTTGCAGGGGTCGTGGTTTCGGGCTTTTTCGGGGCGCTGGTCAGCCTGGTGCAGTTCACCGCCGACAGCCACGACAAGCTGCCGGTGATCGTGTTCTGGCTGCTGGGCAGCTTTGCCACCGCCGATGTGGACAAGGTCATGCTGCTGGCAGGGCCGCTGCTGCCCTGCGCGGCAGGGCTGCTGGCGCTGCGCTGGCGGATCAATATCCTGTCGATGGGCGACGAGGATGCCCGCGCCCTGGGGCTGCCGGTCGCGGGGCTGCGCTGGCTGCTGCTGGCGCTGACCGCGATGATCGTTTCGGCGCAGGTGGCGGTGTCCGGCATCGTCGGCTGGGTCGGGCTGGTGGTGCCGCATCTGGCGCGGATGCTGGTCGGCCCCGATCACCGGGTGCTGCTGCCGGCCTCGGCGCTGCTCGGCGGCTCGTTCCTGCTGCTGGTGGACGATGTCGCGCGCAGCATGAGCGCGTCGGAAATCCCGCTGGGCATCCTGACCGCGCTGATCGGCACACCGATGTTCGCCGTGCTGCTGTGGCGGACGCGGGAAAGGCGGATGGATGGCTGAGCCGCTGATCCGCGCCGAAGGGGCCGCGCATTCCTGGGACGGCACCCGCTGGCAGTTCCGCGACCTGGATTTCGCGGTCGCGGCGGGCCAGGTCACCGCAGTGCTGGGCGCCAATGGCTGCGGCAAATCCACGCTGCTGCGGGTCGCGACCGGGCTGCGTGCACCGACCCGGGGACGGATCGCGGTTGCCGGCACCGCGGCGCTGGTGCCGCAGGATTTCTCTCGCGCTTTTCCCTATCGCGTGATCGACATGGTGCTGATGGGCCGCGCCCGCCATATCGGGTTGCTGCGGATGCCGGGCAACAGCGATCGCAAGGCGGCGATGGAGGCGCTGGCGGTCATCGGCCTTGCCGACAAGGCGGCCGAGCGTTTCGACGCCTTGTCCGGCGGGCAGCGCCAGATGGTGCTGATCGCGCGCGCCATCGCGGCCGAACCTGCGGCGCTGTTTCTGGACGAGCCTGCCTCGGCGCTGGATCTTGGCAACCAGGACCGGGTGCTGCGCCTCGTGCGGATGCTGGCCGACCGCGGGCTGGCGGTGGTCATGACCACGCATCAGCCCAACCACGCGCTCGCCGTAGCGGACACGGCGCTGCTGATGCTGCCAGAGGGGGCGGTTTTCGGACCCGCTGGCGAAACGCTGACCGAGGCGAGGGTCGAGAATCTCTATGGCTTGCCGGTAAAGATCCTGAAGGTGCAGGCCGGGGACCGCGGGTTCCGCTCGGTGGTGCCGCTCTATGCAGCAGGGCGGCAGCTTTCTGCGCGGCCCTGTTGCGATGACTGAGATCGGCGCAGGGGGCGTCCAGATCTTTCAGGCGCCCGCGGGCCAAGCGGTCCCACCCCTGCTCAAAGCCCGGCGAGGGCGGGGCATTCCGCCTTGACGCGGTGTCTTGCAGGGGGTGCGGGTCTTGCTGCCTGCGGGGCGGCATGATCGACCCGCGGGGGCGGGTCATCACCGCATGACAGGCCCCGCAGCGACTGCGGGGCGCCGTCACGTCGTTTTCGACCTTATGCCGGCAGCCGGATGTCGCCCGGGGTTTCCGGCAGATACGCCCCCTCGCGCGAGCGTTTGAGCAGGTCGGATAGCGGCACTCCTTCCTTCAGCGCGGCGATCAGCCTGGGCGGGTCCACCTCGACCCCGATCGGCTCGCGCGCAAATTCCGGCGAGGTCTGCATCCAATGGGCCGAATGGATCCAGTTGCCGAAATTGTCGCTTTGCAGCTCGACCGAATTGCCGTCCGGATCGACATAATAGAACGACATGGTCAGCCCGTGGTCCAGGCAGATATGGGGCAGGATGCCGACCTCGGCCAGCCGCTCGTAATTGTCCAAAAGCGCCTGAAGCGTGCCGAATTCAAAGGCCGTGTGGTGGATGCCGCTATGGGCGACCTTGTCGGGGTCGTCCTTGATGCCCGGCGTGGTCAGAAAGGCGATGCGGTGGTTTGCGGTGTCGTTGGTGGTCCAGGCGGCGCCCTCAAAGGCAAAGTTCGGCGTGCAGCCGACCACGGCCTCATACCAGTCGATCATCTCCTGCAACCGCGTCGTCTTGAAGGTCACATGGTGCAGAACGGGTTTCTGCGCGATGGGTCTGGGTTTGATCATGACTTTCTCCTCGTAAGTCTGGGTTGTCGTTGTCCGGCTCATGCTGCCTTAGCCTAAAGATCGGTCAAGGTTCCCTCGTATGCCTCGGCGGTAAAGCCAAGGGTTTCGGACAGGGTCGGGTGCGGGTGGATGGTCAGTGCCAGATCGGCGGCATCGGCGGCCATCTCGATGGCCAGCACTGCCTCGGCCAGCAGCTCGCCCGCGTTGGGGCCGGTGATGGCCGCGCCCAGCACCCGGCCGGTGTCGGGGTCGAACAGCATCTTGGTCAGCCCCTCGCCGCGGCCCATCGACAGCGCCCGCCCCGAGGCCGCCCAGGGGAAGCGTTCGATGCGGATCCTGCGGCCCTCGGCGCTGGCCTGCGCCTCGGTCAGCCCGGCCCAGGCGATCTCGGGGTCGGTATAGGCGACCGAGGGGATCGCCACGGGATCAAAACCCGCCTTGTGGCCGCAGGCGGTCTCGGCCGCCACCTTGGCCTCGTGCGTGGCCTTGTGCGCCAGCATCGGCTGGCCCACCACGTCGCCGATGGCGTAGATATGCGGCTGGCCGGTGCGCATCTGCGCGTCGACCGGAATGAAGCCCTGGTCGGTGACGGTCACGCCCGCAGCCTCGGCCCCCAGCCGGTCGCCGTTCGGGCGGCGGCCCACCGCGACCAGGATGGCATCGTAATCGGCCTGCCAGTTGCCGGCCTTGCCCTCGAAGCTGACGGTCAGCGCCTTCCCCGCCGCGACGGCGGTCACGCTGGTGCCAAGATGCACGGCGTCATAGCGGGCCGAAATACGGGCCGTCAGCGGCTTGACGACATCCTTGTCGGCGCCGGGGATGATCTGATCCAGCCGCTCGACGATGGTGATGCGCGAGCCGAGCGCGTGATAGATCTGCGCCATTTCCAGCCCGATGATGCCGCCGCCCAGCACCAGCAGCCGCGGCGGCACCTGCGCAAGGTCCAGCGCGCCGGTGCTGTCGATGATGCGCGGATCGTCCGGCAGGAACGGCAGCCGCACCGGGCTTGATCCCGCGGCAATGATCGCCTGGTCAAAGCGGATGCGGCGCGGGCCGTCGGGGGTTGTCACCTCGACCTCGTGCGGGCCGGTAAAGCGGGCGGTGCCTTGCAGCGTCGCAACCTTGCGCCGCCGTGCAAGACCGGCCAGCCCGCCGGTCAGCTTGCCCACCACGCTGTTTTTCCAGCCGCGCACCGCATCCAGGTCGATCCGCGGGGCGCCAAAGCTGACGCCATGGGCCGCGCCCCCGGCGGCATCGTCGATCAGCTTGGCGACATGCAGCAGCGCCTTGGAGGGGATGCAGCCGACATTCAGGCAAACCCCGCCAAGCGTGGGGCGGGCGTCGACCAGCATCACCTTGCGGCCCAGATCGGCGGCGCGAAAGGCGGCGGTATAGCCGCCCGGCCCGGCGCCGATCACCAGCAGCTCGGCGTGATCGCCCGATGCCTCGGCCGGCGCTGCGGGGGCCGGCGCCGCCGGCGTGCCGGCTTGGACTTGGGCCCCGGTCTCGACCCGCATCACCCTGGTGCCGGCGCTGACCCGGTCGCCCTCGGCCACCAGCAGTTCGGCGACAGTTCCCGCAAAGGGCGCTGGAATGTCCATCGTCGCCTTGTCGCTTTCCAGCATCAGGATGGTCTGCTCGGCCACGATGGTCTCGCCCGGTTTCACGCTGATCTCGACGATGGCGACGTCCTTGAAGTCGCCGATATCGGGGATGGAGACGTCCTTGATCATCGCGCGCACCTCACAGGCTGATCCGGCGGAAATCGCCCAGCACATCCTTGAGGAACCCAAGGAAGCGCGCCGCCGCGACGCCATCGACGGCGCGGTGGTCCCAGGACAGCGACAGCGGCTGGATCAGGCGCGGCTGGAACGCCTGCCCGTCCCAGACCGGCTTGATTGCGGATCGGGTCATGCCCAGGATCGCGACCTCGGGGGCGTTGATGATCGGAGTGAAATTCGTCCCCCCCACACCGCCCAGAGACGAGATGGTAAAGGTCGCCCCCTGCATGTCGGCGGGCTTCAGCCGCCCGGCGCGGGCATCGGCGGCCAGTTCGGCCATCTCGGCGGCGATCTCGCGCAGCCCCTTGCGGTCGGCGTCCTTGACCACGGGCACGACCAGCCCTTCGGGCGTGTCGGCGGCGACGCCGATGTTCCAGTATTTCTTCAGCACCATATGCTCGCCATCCAGCGAGGAATTGAATGCCGGATAGACCTTGAGCGCCGCCACCGCCGCCTTGACCACAAAAGGCAGGATCGACAGTTTCGGCGCGTCCTTGTCGGCATTGGCGGCTTGGCGAAAGGATTCCAGCTCGGTCACGTCGGCTTCGTCAAAGTTGGTGACATGCGGGATCACGACGGCGTTGCGCGCCAGCGACGGCCCCGAGATGCGGACGATCCGCGACAGCGGCTTGCGCTCGATCTCGCCGAATTTGGCGAAATCGACCCGGGGCCAGTCGGGCAGGCCAAGGCCGATGCCCCCGCCGGCGGCGGGCGCCTGCAACGCGGCCTTGACAAAGCCCTGCACATCCTCGCGCGTGATGCGGCCCTTGGGTCCGCTGCCCGCGATGCGCGCCAGATCGACGCCCAGCTCGCGCGCAAGCTTGCGGATCGAGGGCGAGGCATGGGGCGGCAGGCCATCCGCCGGCGCCGGCACAGTGGCGGGTGACGCGGCCGTGGGCGGCGGGGGCGCAGCCGCGGGCAGCGCAGTCGCCGCGGGGGCGGCCGCAGGCTGGGCGGCGGGCTGGGCGGCGGTCGTGTCCTGCCCGGTCGCGTCGCTCTTGGCGGTCTCGATCTCGGCCAGCAGCGTGCCGTGACTGACCTTGTCGCCCATGCCGACATGCAGCGCCGTGATGCGGCCGGCGAGTTCGGCGGGCACGTCCAGCGTCGCCTTGTCGGATTCGACCACCAGGATGGTGTCACCCGCAGCGATCACGTCGCCGACCGACACCGGGATCTCGACCACCGGCACATCGCGGAAATCGCCCAGATCGGGGACCGTGATCTTAACGATATTGCTCATCTCGACCCCCTCTTTCACACGGTCCACGGCGCGGGCGCGCCGGGATCGGCGCCCAGCTCGGCCAGCGCGCCCACCAGCACGGCGCGGCCCAGATGCCCGTCGTGGACCAGCGCCTCGATGGCGGCCAGCGCGATATTCGCGGCGTCCACTTCGAAAAAGGCGCGCAGGGCGGTGCGGGTGTCGCTGCGACCGAAGCCGTCGGTGCCCAGCGCTATGAGCCGCGCGTCCAGATAGGGCGCAATCATCTGCGGCAGGGCGCGGACATAATCGGTGGCGGCGACCACCGGCATCTTTCCGGCCAGCAGAAGCGCGGCGTGGGAAACCTGCGGCGGCTCGGCTGCGGTCAGACGGTTGCGGCGTTCGACCTCGCGCGCGTCGCGGGCCAGTTCGGTAAAGCTGGTGGCGCTGTAGACGTCGCTGGCGATGCCGAAGCGGCCGGCCAGCAGGTCGGCGGCCGCGATCACCTGTTGCAGGATCGTGCCCGAACCCAGCAGCCGCACCCGGATTTGCGACGCCCCATCGCCGCGGCTGTCCAGCTTGTAGAGTCCCTTGACGATATCCGTCTCGGTGCCCGGTTGCAGCGACGGCTGGGCGTAATTTTCGTTCATCACCGTGATATAATAGAACTCGTCCGCCTGGTCATGCATCATCCGACGCATGCCGTGATCCATGATGACGGCCAGTTCGCCCGCAAAGGCCGGGTCATAGGCGCGGCAGTTCGGGATGGTCGAGGCGATCAGCTGGCTGGTGCCGTCCTGGTGCTGCAAGCCCTCGCCCGACAGCGTCGTGCGCCCCGCCGTCGCCCCCAGCAGGAAACCACGCGCCCGCTGGTCGGCCGCCGCCCAGATCAGATCGCCGATGCGCTGAAAGCCGAACATCGAGTAATAGATGTAGAAAGGCAGCGTGGGCGTGCCATGCACGCTGTAGGACGTGGCGGCCGCCGCCCAGCTGGAAATCGCGCCGGCCTCGGTGATGCCTTCCTCAAGCAGCTGGCCGTCCTTGGCCTCTCGGTAGAACATCATCGAACTGGCGTCTTCGGGCTCGTAAAGCTGGCCCTTGGGGGAATAGATGCCGACCTGCCGGAACAGGTTGTCCATGCCAAAGGTGCGCGCCTCGTCGGCGACGATGGGCACGATGCGCGGGCCGAAGCTCTTGTCCTTGAGCAGCCCGCCCATCATGCGCACGGCGGCCATGGTGGTGGACATTTCCTTGCCGTCGGCGGCCAGGGCGAATTTGGCGTAGCTGTCGGGGGCGGGAACCGTGATCCCGGTAGTGCTGCCGGGCGCGCGTTCCGGCATCGAGCCGCCCAGCGCCGCGCGCCGTTCGCGCAGATAGGTCATCTCGGGGCTGTCCTCGGCCGGGCGATAGAATTTCAGTGCTTCGAGATCGGCCTCGGACAGCGGCAGCTTGAAGCGGTCGCGAAAGGCGACCAGCGCCTCCATGTCCAGCTTTTTCGACTGATGCGCGGTCATGCGGCTTTCGCCGGCATTGCCCATGCCGTAGCCCTTCTTGGTCTTGGCAAGGATCACGGTCGGCCGGCCCTTGTGCGCCTTGGCGGCGGCAAAGGCGGCGTGCAGCTTGCGGAAATCATGGCCGCCGCGCCTCAGGGCGTGGATCTCGGCGTCGGTCATATGGGCGACCAGATCGCGGGTGGCCGGATCGGCGTCGAAGAACTTGGCGCGGTTGTAGTCGCCGTCCTTGCTGCCCAGATCCTGATACTGGCCGTCCACCGTTTCGGCAAAGCGGCGCAGCAGCACCAGATCCTTGTCGCGGGCGAACAGCCCGTCCCATTCGCTGCCCCACAGCACCTTGATGACGTTCCAGCCGGCGCCGATGAACAGGCTTTCCAGTTCCTGGATGATCTGGCCGTTGCCGCGCACCGGCCCGTCCAGCCGTTGCAGGTTGCAGTTCACGATGAAGGTCAGGTTGTCGAGATTCTCGCGCGCCGCCAGCGTCAGCCCGGCGATGGATTCGGGTTCGTCCATCTCTCCGTCGCCGAACACGCCCCAGACATGGCGCCCGGCGGTGTCGGCCAGCCCGCGCCCTTCCAGATAGCGCATGTAGCGCGCCTGATAGACGGCGCTGATCGGCCCCAGCCCCATCGAGCCGGTGGGGAACTGCCAGAAATCCGGCATCAGCCACGGATGCGGATAGGAACAAAGCCCGTTGCCGCCGACCTCTTGGCGATAGTTGGCAAGCTGTTCTTCGCTCAGCCGGCCCTCAAGATAGGCGCGGGCATAGACGCCGGGCGCGGAATGGGGCTGGAAATAGACCAGGTCGCCGCCGAAATCCGCGGTCCGGGCGCGAAAGAAATGGTTAAAGCCGGTCTCGAAGATCTCGGCCGCGCTGGCATAGCTGGCGATATGGCCGCCCAATTCGCCATAGGCCTGGTTGGCGCGCACCACCATCGCCAGCGCGTTCCAGCGGATGATCGAGGTGATGCGTTCCTCCATCTCGAGATCGCCCGGATAGCTGCCCTGCTGCGCGACGGGGATGGTGTTGCGATAGGAGGAATAGGGCTGGCCGGTCAGAAAGACGCCGTGGCGGCGGGCGACATCATCGAGCTGGCGCAGCAGGAACTGCGCGCGCGCGCCGCCCGAACTGGTCGCGACCGCCGCCAGCGCCTCGATCCATTCCTGCGTTTCGACGGGATCGGGATCGGCGGGGCCGGCCCCTTGTGGATGAAACTGGGTCATGGTTGCTCGTCCTGTCCTTGATTTCCGAAAGACTAGGGCGGCCGGCGCCGAATATGTTGCCGAAGGCTGCGGCCGGGGCGAGAAATTCGGCTATATCTGCCGTTATTCTGGAAATACTCGGCATGACGTGCCTGTTTTCATGCCGATGCAGGGTTATATTGCCGGAGGCACGGCTGGTCCGGCGCATGGGCTAGACCGGCAGCGCCGTCTTGTATTTCACCTGCTTGAGCGCAAAGCTCGACCGGATGTTGGACACGCCCGGAATGGTCGTCAGCTCCTTGACGATGAACCGCTCCAGCGCCTGGATGTCGGGGACGATCACGCGCACCAGATAGTCGCTGTCGCCGGTCATCAGGTAACATTCCATCACTTCGGGGAATGCGTTCATCTTTTGCTCAAAGACTTGCAGCGCGCGCTCGACCTGCTTTTCCAGCGTGACGCGGATGAACACGTTGATCGACAGGTCCACCGATTCCGGGTCCAGCAATGCGACATAGCCGCGGATGAACCCGTCCTTTTCCAGCTGCTTTACCCGGCTGAGGCAGGGCGAGGGTGACAGGCCGACCCGTGCGGACAGTTCGACATTGGTCTGCTTGCTGTCCCTTTGCAGCTGATTGAGGATACGGCGGTCAGTAGCATCAAGCGGGCGGCGCGGCATAACAAGCTCCTGTTCATGAAATAAGGCATATGTTATGCTGATTTACTGGGCTTTATCGCTGTTATCCGCAAGAAATTTTCGCCCACCCGGCATAGGTTCCACCCGTGCAGCATGGCTGTATGCGCGTAGTCGCCCGGCGCGGCCGGTTGCGCCGCTTTACATCGGGACGTGACGCGACAGGCTTTCACGCGGCCAGACCAAGGAGAGATGAACCATGACCACCGGCGACCACGAGACCCTGCGCGAACTGGAAAGCAGACGCTGCGCCGCCCTGATGGACGCGGACGAGGCGACGCTGGCGGCCATGCTGACCGAGGATCTGGTCCATATCCACCTGAACGGCCATGTCGACGACAAGCCCGGCTATCTGGCCGGGTTCCGCGACAAATACGTCTTTCGCAACATCGAGCGCGGCGCCCTGACCATCCGCGTTTTCGGCGATGCGGCGGTGATGACCGGGCCACTGATCCAGACCATCGTGGTGCGCGACGGCGGTCAGGTCATCGACGTGCGTGCGATCACCACTCAGGTCTGGTCCCGCAGCAGCGACGGCTGGCGGCTGAACACCTGCCACAATGCCCCCGTGGCCGCATAAACATCATCACAGCAGAGGTTTTCCCATGCCATTGGCAGCTTATTCCACCACGGGCGAGATCCGCCTGGGCAAGGTTTTCGGCGACCACCTGATCGACATCGCCGCCATCGACCCGGCGTTTCCCGGAACGATCAAGGCGTTCCTTGAGGCCGGGGAATCCGCGCGGGCGGCCTTTGACCGCATCACGAAAGCCGACGGCACGCCGATCCCGCTGCGCGACGTGACCCTGCACGCGCCGATCCCGGACCCCGAGAAATATCTGGCCATCGGGCTGAACTACGCCGACCACGGGGCCGAGGCCGGCAAGCTGGGCATGGCGACGCCCGAATATCAGATCTGGTTCAACAAGCAGGTCTCTTGCATCACCGGACCCTATAGCGATGTCGTGGCGCCCAGGGTCTCGGACAAGGTGGATTACGAGGGCGAGCTGGCCGTGGTCATCGGCAAGACCTGCCGCAACGTGCCGGCGGACAGGGCGCGCGAGGTGATCGGCGGCTATATGGTGGCGAATGACGTGTCGGCCCGCGACTGGCAGTTCCGCACCACCACGATCACGCTTGGCAAATCCTTTGACACGCATGGTCCCACCGGCCCATGGCTGACGCTGGATCACGAGATCGCGGATCCGCACGCCCTGAACCTGCGCACTCATGTAAATGGCGAGGAACGCCAGCACGGCTCGACCGCCGAGCTGATCCACGACATCTACGAACAGATCGCCTATCTGTCGCAGGTCATGACGCTCAAGCCCGGCGACATCCTGGCCACGGGAACCCCTGCCGGCGTCGGCGTGGCGCGCGATCCGCAGGTCTTTTTGCAACCCGGCGACGTGGTCCGGGTCGAGATCGACGGGCTGGGGCATATCGAAAACACCATCACCGCCGAAGGCTGACCCAAGCGCGTGGCGGCGCCGGTTGCGCCGCCAAGCCTGCGCCTCAGGCCGTTCCGGTGCAAAGCCGCACGGCGTCGGCCAGCGTCCGGGGCGCCCGCCCCTCGGCATCGCGCCACAGCACATGGCCGTCGGGCCGCACCGCCACGGCCCCGTTCGGACCGATGCCCAGCAATTCGGCCGCATGCGGGCCGAAATCCACCCCCTCGGCCCCAAGGCGCCGCAGCACCACCGCAAAGCCGGCCCCTGCCGCCGCCTCGGCCACCCCTTGCCACTGGTCGCCCTGCGCAAACAGCGTGATCGCATCGGGCGCCACATGTCCCAGAGTCGAGGCCGCAAAACTGCCATCGGGCGAGCTGAAGGGCAGGCGCGCGCCGGGATGCGCATCGGGCCGGTATTCCGTCGTCGCCGATGACGGCGGGGCCGAGCCGTCGGCCACCACAACCCCTTCGGCATAGGCAAAGCCCAGGTCGATCCCGGCCCCTTGCGCGAAATGCTCGGCCTGATCGTCCACCGCGGCCTGCACCGCCGCGCGCCTGACTGTCGCCGCGGCGCTGTCCCCGTCGATGCCAAGCGTCGCGCCGTCGTGAATGCGGATCGGCCCCTTGCCGGCATCGGGCGCGATGGGGGCCAGCGTGGGCACGCCAAGCGCTTCGTCGATGGCGGCCATCTTCATCAGGTTCCTGACGCTCTGGTCGGTGTTGCGCTGCGCGATGGGGCGGCGTTCCTGCTGGTAGCTGTCCAGCAGCGCGGGCGCCGCCCGGCCGGACATCACCGCATCCAGTTTCCAGACCAGGTTATGCGCGTCCTGAACGCCGGTATTCATCCCCAGCCCGCCCGTGGGCGGAAAGCGGTGGCAGGCATCCCCGGCCAGCAGCACATGGCCCTCGCGATAGCGGTTGGCGACCTGCGCGCTCATGTTCCAGCTGCTGACGGCGTCCAGGTCGACCTGCACGTCAAAGGTGCCGATGGCCTTGTTGATGATCGCGGTCGCGTCCTCGTCGGTGAATTCCTCGACCTTTGCGTCGCCGATGGGGACCAGCATCGCCCAGCTGCGGCCGATCTCGTCAAAGCTGATGAACACGCCGCGGACCTCGGGCCCGCCGATCCAGTAAAGCAGCGCCCGCCGCCCTTTGCGAAGATGGTCGAAATCGGCATGGAAATAGATCGTCATGAAGCGCGCGATCGAGGGCGGCCCCTCCATCTCGATGCCCACGGACCGCCGCACCGTGCTGCCAGCGCCGTCGCAGCCCAACAGCCAGTCGCAGTCCAGCACCTGCGTGGCGCCGTCGGTCTCGACCGTGACCTCGGCGCCGGTTGCGGTATTGCGGACATCCGTCACGCGATGGCCGAACCGGACCGAGCCGCCCAGCTCGATCAGCCGGTCGTGCAGGATCTGTTCCATATGCGTCTGGGCGATGTTCACGGAACGGAACCGGCTCAGCGGCGCGCGCGTATCCTGCGCAGCGCCCTGGATCGGCAGGACACCATATTCCCGCCCCGCCATGCTTTCGACCCAGACCACGCGGCTGCTCAGCGCCGTGGTGTCGCCCTCGGCCCAGATCCGTTCGCCCACGCCCATCTCGGCCATGATCTCCATCGTGCGGGTATTGGCGACATGGGCGGCGGGATAGCCCTTGAGACTGGGCCGCCGGTCCAGCACCACCGGATCATGGCCGCGCTGCCGCAGCAGGATGGCGGCTGAAAGCCCGGTGGGACCGGCGCCGACGATGACGATGCGGTTTGATGTGGCCATGATATATTGCTCCCCTTGATGACGATGCCTGAGCCGGCTTGGGCACGGCTGCGCGCCTCTCCTCTGGCTGGCAAAACTAGGCGAGGGAAGGCAGTATTTATCCCCAGATTTCTCTGCTGGCTTGCTGACATGCGGTATATTGCACCGCTGCGGGGCGTATTCCCGGCATATCGCGCCGTTCGTCCCCTGGCCGCGGGCCGGCATCCGGGCGGGACGGGGCCGGTTTCGGCCGCCTGGGTCGGGCTGAAAGCGGAATTTCCCGGCCCGCTGATTTCCCCATGGCCCTGCCATTGTGCTTTCGACGATTTTGCTGCCGAAGGGAGTGGTCGGCGCAGACCGGATCGGCGAGACATGGTCCCGACACAAGATGTAGCCATGGGTGTCTGGACCTGCCCCGCGGCGTTCCTCGTTCAAGGGGAACCCGCGGGGTCAGGATCGGCAGTCGGGTCGGGGCTGGAAATTCTTCGATGCTGAAAACGGATGTGACCGCATATCTCCTGCAAGGGCTGGGCCTGAATTCGGCCTCGTTCATCGTCACGGTTTACGGTGATGTGGTGGTGCCGCGCGGAGGGGTGTTGTGGACGGGAACCCTGATCGGGATCTGTGAGCGGGTCGGGCTGAATGAATCGCTGGTGCGCACCGCCGTTTCGCGGCTGGTCGCGGCGCAGCGCCTGCGGGGCGAGCGGGCGGGGCGGCGCAGCTATTACCGGCTGGACGCCTCGGCCCGGCGCGAGTTCGACCAGGCGGCGGCGCTGCTTTTCGCCCCCGATATTGCCCCTCGGGGCTGGCAGATCCTGCATGTTCCCGGCCTGACCGCCGAAAAGGCGCGCCAGATGCGCATGGGCCATATGGGGGGGCAGGTCTTTCTGCGCCCCGACCGCGGCCAGCCGCCCCCCGATGGCGCGCTGGTCTTTCACGCCGCCGATCCGGCCGCCCCCGCGGAACTGGCGCAGTTCTGGGATCTCTCGGCGCTACAGGCGGGTTACCGGGCGGTGATCGCGCGCTTCGCCCCGCTTGAAAGCCTGCGCTGCGAGGCATTGTCGGATGGCGATGCGCTGGTGGCGCGGCTGCTGCTGGTCGATGTTTATCGCAACGTGGTGCTGCGCGACCCGCGCCTGCCGCAGGCGGTGCTGCCGTCGGACTGGCAGGGCCATGCCGCGCGGGCGCTGTTCCGCCGGCTCTATCGCCGCCTTTCTCCCGCCGCCGAGCGTCACGTCGCCGCCCGGTTCGAGGGGGTGGACGGCCGCCTTCCGGCAACAACCCCTGAAAGCGAGGCGCGGCTGGCCGGACTCGGCTAGCGGCAGCGCCTTGATTTACAACGATTGTTTTCGCGGATCACAAAACATTACGCCGAATCATGGATTTTCCCTTTTCATGTGACACGTCGCGACGTATAAGTTGACCAATCGGTCGGCGAATTGGGAGAATCGCCGTCTGTCAGCGAACTGGATGAAAGGGGATCGGATGCGCGAGGCATTCATCTGCGATGCGGTCAGAACGCCGGTCGGGCGTTATGGCGGGGCGCTGGCCCAGGTCCGTGCCGACGATCTGGCCGCGCTGCCGCTCAGGGCGCTGATGCAGCGCAATCCGCACGTGGACTGGGCGGATGTCGATGATCTGATCTTCGGCTGCGCCAACCAGGCGGGCGAGGACAACCGCAACGTCGGCCGCATGGCGGTGCTGCTGGCGGGAATGCCGGTGGAGGTTCCGGGCACGACGGTGAACCGGCTGTGCGGATCGGGGATGGATGCGGTCGGTATGGCGGCGCGCGCGATCAAGGCGGGCGATTGCGATTTTGTCATCGCCGGCGGGGTCGAAAGCATGACCCGCGCCCCCTTTGTGATGCCCAAGGCCGAAAGCGCCTTTTCCCGCGCCAACGCGGTCCATGACACCACCATCGGCTGGCGGTTCGTGAACCCGGCGCTGCAAAGCCGGTTCGGCGTCGATTCCATGCCGCAGACCGCCGACAATGTGGCGGCCGACTTTGGCATCAGCCGCGCCGACCAGGATGCTTTTGCCGCCCGCAGCCAGGCCCGGTGGGAGGCTTCGCAGAAGGCCGGCGTTTTCGCCGCCGAGATCGTTCCGGTGACGATCCCGCAGAAGAAGGGCGATCCCATCGTCTTTGCGGTCGATGAACACCCGCGCCCCGGCACCACGTCCGAAACGCTGTCGCGGCTCAGGGGCGTGAATGGGCCGGAGCTTTCGGTGACGGCCGGCAATGCCTCGGGCGTCAATGACGGGGCGGCGGCGTTGGCGATCCTGTCGGGCGAAGCGGCCGAAGCCCAGGGTCTGACCCCGAAAGCCCGCATCGTCGCCATGGCGGCGGCGGGGGTCGAGCCGCGGATCATGGGCATCGGCCCTGCCCCTGCGGCCAGAAAGGTGCTGGCCCGCGCCGGTCTGAGCATCGGCCAGATGGACGTGATCGAGTTGAACGAGGCTTTCGCCAGCCAGGCGCTGGCCACTCTGCGCGACCTCGGCCTGCCCGACGACGCAGCGCATGTGAACCCCAATGGCGGCGCGATCGCCATCGGCCATCCGCTGGGCATGTCGGGGGCCCGGCTTGTCACCACGGCGATGTATCAGCTTCACCGCTCGGGCGGGCGCTATGCGCTTTGCACCATGTGCATCGGGGTGGGGCAGGGCATCGCGATCATCATCGAACGCGTCTGAAACGGGGGGATTCAGCCATGTATGCACAGATTGTCAAATCCGAAGGCGCGAAATCGCGCGACGAGATGTCGCCCGAGGAAATCGCCTTTCAGGAACGCATCGACCGCGGCGAAAAGATCGAGCCCAAGGAATGGATGCCCGAGGGCTATCGCAAGACGCTGGTGCGCCAGATCGGCCAGCACGCCCATTCAGAAATCGTCGGCCAGCTGCCCGAAGGCAACTGGATCACCCGCGCCCCCACGCTTGAACGCAAGGCGATCCTGCTGGCCAAGGTGCAGGACGAGGCGGGCCACGGGCTTTACCTCTATTCGGCCGCCGAGACGCTGGGGGTCAGCCGCGACGAGCTGCTGGAACGGCTGCACAGCGGCAACATGAAATATTCGTCGATCTTTAACTATCCGACGCTGAACTGGGCCGACATGGGCGCGGTCGGCTGGCTGGTCGACGGCGCGGCGATCATGAACCAGGTGCCGCTGCAACGCACCAGCTACGGCCCCTATTCCCGCGCGATGATCCGCATCTGCAAGGAAGAAAGCTTTCACCAGCGGCAGGGCTACGACATCATGATGAAGATGTGCGCCGGCACGCCCGAGCAGAAAGCGATGGCGCAGGATGCGCTCAACCGCTTCTGGTATCCGTCGCTGATGATGTTCGGGCCGTCCGACAAGGATTCGGTGCATTCGGCGCAGTCGATGGCCTGGAAGATCAAGATCAACACCAATGACGAGCTGCGGCAGAAATTCGTCGATCAGACGGTGCCGCAGGCGCAGTATCTGGGCCTGACCATCCCCGACGAGAACCTGGCCTGGAACGAGGAAAAGGGCGGCTGGGATTTCAGCGAACCCGACTGGTCGGAATTCTTCGAGGTCATCGCCGGCAACGGGCCGTGCAACGCCGAACGCCTTGGCGCAAGGGTCAAGGCCTGGGACGACGGCGCATGGTTCCGCGAGGGGCTGATGGCACATGCCGAAAAGGCCGAGGCCGCCCGCCGCGCGGCCGTGGTCGCCGCCGAGTAATCAACGCGCGCGCGCCCCGGTTCGCGAACGCCGGGCGCCGCGCCCCCGCACATCCAGCTTTCGAGGGAGGAGGCAAAACATGTCCAGCGAATGGCCCCTTTGGGAAATCTTCATCCGCGGCCAGCACGGCCTGAACCACCGCCATGTCGGATCGCTCCACGCGCCCGACGCGGAAATGGCGATCCGCAACGCACGGGATGTCTACACCCGCCGCAACGAGGGTGTTTCCATCTGGGTGGTGCGCTCGAACGACATCACGGCCTCGTCGCCCAGCGAAAAGGGGCCGCTGTTCGAGCCGTCGAACAGCAAGGTCTATCGCCACCCCACCTTCTTCGACATCCCCGAAGAAATCGGGCATATGTGATGGGGGCGGCGGTGGAAACGGTCGACCGGACCGCGTTTGTCGACTGGCTGCAACGGATCGGCGACAGCGCCCTGATCCTTGGCCATCGGGTTTCGGAATGGTGCGGGCATTCCCCCGCGCTGGAAGAAGACATTGCGCTGGCCAACCAGGCGCTTGACCTGATCGGCCAGTGCCAGCTGTGGCTGGGCCTTGCCGCCGAGGTCGAGGGCAAGGGCCGGACCGCCGACCAGATGGCCTATCTGCGCGACGTGGCGGCTTTTCGCAACGCCCTGCTGGTGGAACGCCCGAACGGCGATTTCGGCCAGACCTTGATGCGGCAGTTCCTGTTCGACGCCTGGCATATCGAGCTGCTGCGCGCGCTGCGAAGCTCTTTGGATCCGCGCGTGGCCGAAATCGCGGCCAAGGCGGAAAAAGAAGTGGCCTATCACCTGGAACGCTCGGCGGAACTGGTGATCCGTCTGGGCGACGGCACCGCCGAAAGCCATGAGCGGATGGAAAGGGCGCTGGCGCTGCTCTTTCCCTATACGGGCGAGCTGTTCATGGACGACGACGTTGATCGGGCCGTGGCGGCGGCGGGGATCGGCCCCTTGCCCTCGTCCCTGAAACCCGCGTGGGAACAGACGGTGCGCGCGGTTCTGGCCGAGGCGACGCTGACCTGGCCGGGCGAGGTCTATCAGCACAAGGGCGGCAAGAAAGGCGTTCATTCCGAATACCTTGGCTATATTCTTGCCGAAATGCAGTTCCTGCAACGCGCCTATCCCGGCGCGACCTGGTAGCGCGATGAACAGCACGGCCAAACCCGACGTGGATCAGGTGTGGCGCTGGTTGTCCGAGGTGCCCGACCCCGAGATTCCGGTGATCTCGCTCACCGACCTGGGGATCGTGCGCGACGTGGAATGGCAGGACGACACGCTGGTCGTCACCGTCACGCCGACCTACTCGGGCTGTCCGGCGACCACGATCATCAACCTGGACATTGAAACCGCCCTGCGCGCGCGGGGGGTGGAAAAGCTGCGGCTGGACCGCCGCCTGTCGCCGCCCTGGACAACCGACTGGCTGACCAGCGAGGGCCGCGAGAAGCTGCGCGCCTATGGCATCGCCCCGCCCGTCGACGGCACCGCGGCCGACGGGCGGCTGCTGGGACGGATCTCGCGGCTCGCGGGTGGATCGAACCTGGTGATCGCCTGCCCGCGCTGCAACTCGACCGCCACGGAAAAGATCAGCCAGTTCGGCTCGACCCCGTGCAAGGCGAGCTATCGCTGCAAGGACTGTCTGGAACCCTTCGACTATTTCAAGTGCATCTGAGGATGCCGTTTCACGAGGAACGACCCAAATGGCACGCTTCCATCCGCTGAAAGTCACAGATGTGCGCCGTGAGACGCGGGACGCCGTGGTGGTGACACTGGCGCCGCGCGACGAGGACCGGGCGCTTTTCGATTTTACCCAGGGGCAATATCTGACCTTTCGCCGCCTGTTCGACGGCGAAGAATTGCGCCGCAGCTATTCGATCTGTGCCGGGCGCGGCGAGGGCTGCCTGAAGGTCGGCATCAAGCGCGTCGATGGCGGGGCGTTCTCGACCTGGGCGAACGAGAACCTTGCCCCCGGCGACGAGATCGAGGCGATGCCGCCGATGGGCAAGTTCTTTACCCCCATCCAGCCCGACGCCAGCAGGCAGTATCTGGGATTCGCCGGCGGGTCGGGGATCACGCCGCTTTTGTCGATCATCAAGACCGTGCTCGAGGACGAGCCCAGGTCGCGATTTACGCTGGTCTACGCCAACCGCACCATCAGCAGCATCATGTTCCGCGAGGAACTTGAGGATCTGAAGAATTATTTTCTGGGCCGCTTCTCGGTCATCCATGTGCTTGAGCAGGAAGGGCAAGAGATCGACCTGTTCACCGGCCGGATCGACGCGGAAAAGATGAAGGGGCTGTTCCAGCACTGGCTGGATCCGAAAGGGATCGACACCGCCTTTATCTGCGGGCCGGAACCGATGATGCTGGCCATCGCCGGCAGCTTGCGCGACCACGGCCTGTCCGACGCGCAGATCAAGTTCGAGCTGTTCGCCAGCGGCCAGCCGGGCCGGGCAAGGGCGAAAGCGGTGTCGAAAGCGGCCGTGGCGACCGGCGCGGGCGTGCAGGCGACGGTGACGCTGGACGGCGCCACCCGCAGCTTCGAGATGCCCCGCGACGGCCAGACGATCCTCGAGGCCGCCATCGCCGCGCAGATGGACGCGCCCTATTCCTGCAAGGCCGGGGTCTGTTCCACCTGCCGCTGCAAGGTGCTGGAGGGCGAGGTCGAGATGGCCGTCAACCACGCGCTTGAGGATTACGAGGTGCGGGCGGGCTATGTGCTGTCCTGCCAGGCGACCCCGATCAGCGACCGCGTGGTCGTGACCTATGACGAGTGAGGACGCGATGACCGACTCCACTTCCGACACGATGAACATCGAGGACTATCTTGCGCAGGGCGGCGTGCTGACCGCGCCCGGCAACGTCCCCGCCCGCTATCGGGGCGAGCTGATGCGGATGATGTCCTCTTTCGTTGACAGCGAACTGGCGGCCTCGGCCGGGTTTGCGGGGTCGATCAATTTCGCCCCCGGCATCAAGGAACGTATCGCCGCCAGCCGGATCACGCTGGAAAAGGCCGATCATGCCGAGCGGGTGCTGGGCGTGATGGAAAGCTTCGGCACCGATGCGAAACGCTATCAGGCGCAGCACGACTGGGCCGCGCGCGTTGACCGCGACGCCGATCTGGGCGCGGCGCGGCAGGCGGGCGACATGCGGCTGTCGGTGTTTCACTATCCCATCACCGGCTGGGCCGATGCGGTGGCGATGAACGTGCTGCAAGGCATCGCCACCGGGGTGCAGATGACCGAACTGACCCGGGTCTCTTACGGTCCGCTGGCCGAGGTGCTGCGCGAGATCGCCCCGCGCGAGGCGCGCCATGCCGAGCTGGGGCTTGAGGGGCTGGGGCGGGTGGACCGCGACGAGGCCCGCGCCGCGCTGGCCTATTGGCACCCGCGGGTGGCCGCGGGCTTTGGCGTCGCGGGGTCGGCGCGCTTCGACACCCTGCGCCGGTTCGGGCTGCGCCACACCCCCAACGAGCAGCTGCTCGCCCGGTGGGAATCGCTGGTGGCCGAACATCTGGCCGCGCTTGGTCTTTGACCCATGGCGCGGGCGCCGGCCCGCGCCGTCAATCTGAACGAATTTGAGGAAATGCCCATGAACGCCCCGGTCCGCACTCCGCGCCGTCTTGAAAGCTATGTCTGCGGTGCGTGGACGCCCGGCCAGAACGAAGGCCCCGCCTTGCTGGATGCGGCGACTGGCGCACCGGTGGCCTTTATCGATTCCTCTGGCCTCGATTTTGCCGATATATTGGAACATGGCCGCAAGGTGGCCGGGCCAAAGCTGCGGGACATGTCGTTCCACGACCGCGCCGGAATGCTCAAGGCGCTGGGCCTGGCGCTGATGGCCCGGAAGGAAGAATTCTACACCGAAAGCTTTCGCACCGGCGCCACCCGCGCCGACGGCTGGGTGGACATCGAAGGCGGCATCGGCACCATGCTGACCTTTGCGTCGAAGGGGCGGCGGGAACTGCCCAACACCCGCGTCCTGACCGAAGGCGACATCGAGGTGCTGTCGCAGGACGGCAGCTTTCTTGCCCAGCATATTCTTACGCCGCTGCACGGGGTGGCGGTGCATATCAACGCCTTCAACTTTCCGGTGTGGGGGATGCTGGAAAAGATCGCCCCCACCCTGCTGGCCGGCGTGCCCTGCGTGGTCAAGCCCGCCAGCCAGACCGCCTATCTGACGGAGCTGGTGGTGCGCCGCATCATCGAGACGGGCATCCTGCCCGAGGGCGCGTTGCAACTGATCTGCGGATCGGTCGGCGATCTTCTGGACCATGTGACCGGGCAGGACGCGGTCACCTTTACGGGGTCGGCCGGGGTCGGGCGCAAGCTGAAATCGCACCCGGCCATCGTCACGAATTCGACCCGCTTCACCATGGAGGCCGACAGCCTGAACGCCTCGATCCTTGGTTCCGACGCGGTGGCGGGAACGCCCGAGTTCGACCTGTTCGTCAAGGAAGTCGCGCGCGAGATGACCAGCAAGGCCGGGCAGAAATGCACCGCCATCCGTCGCATCATCGCCCCCCGCGCGCAGGTTCAGGCCCTGGTCGAGGCGCTGCGCGACCGGCTGGGCAACACCGCGCTGGGCCTGCCCGCGGCCGAGGGCACCCGGATGGGGCCGCTTGCGTCGCTGGACCAGCGCCAAGAAGTGCGCGAGCGGATCCGCGACCTGCAAACCGTGGCCGAGATCGTCGCCGGCAACCCCGACGAGGTGCGCGTCAGCTCGGGCGACGGCGCGGCGGGCGCGTTCCTGAACCCGGTGCTGCTTTACGCGGACAAGCCCTTTGCGGCGGATGCGGTGCATGAGGTCGAGGCGTTCGGCCCGGTTTCCACGCTGCTTCCCTATGACAGCCTGGCCGAGGCGGTGGAGCTGGCCCGCATGGGCAAGGGGTCGCTGGTGGCCTCGGTCTTTACCGACGACAAGGCGGTGGCCGAACAGGTGGTGCTGGGCGCCGCGCCCTGGCACGGCCGGGTGCTGATCGGCAACCGGCTGACGGCGAAAACCTCGACCGGCCACGGCTCGCCGCTGGCCGGGCTGATCCACGGCGGCCCCGGACGCGCGGGCGGCGGCGAAGAGATGGGCGGCATCCGCGGCGTCAAGCATTTCATGCAGCGCACCGCCGTCCAGGGCGCGCCGCGGCTGCTGTCGGCGGTCACCGGCCGCTGGATCGAGGGGGCAGAGGTTCAGCACGGCGTCCACCCCTTCCGCAAATCCCTGGCCGAGTTGACGATCGGCGACCAGCTGATCACCGCCGCGCGCAAGGTGACGCTGGAAGATGTCGAGCATTTCGCACATTTCACCGGCGACACGTTCTACGCCCATATGGACGAAGCGGCGGCCAAGGCGAATCCGTTCTTCGACGACCGGGTGGCGCATGGCTATCTGGTCGCCTCGTTCGCCGCCGGCCTGTTCGTCGAGCCGAACCCCGGCCCGGTGCTGGCCAACTACGGGGTGGATAATCTGCGCTTTCTTACCCCGGTCTATTTCGGCGACAGCTTGCAGGTGCGGCTGACCTGCAAAGAGATCAACCCGCGCGCCAATGCCGACCATGGCGAGGTCCGCTGGGATTGTCAGGTCACCAACCAGAACGGCGCGGTGGTGGCGCAATACGACGTGCTGACCATGGTCGCCAAACAGTGGCCGGCGGCGGCCTGACGTCCAACGGGCCTGCATGAATGAACCCCGGGGCAAGCGTAACGCGCCTGCCCCGGTTCAGTCCGTGGCAGAGGTTTTCCGAAAGGATGGGCGAGCTGCGCGGCGGCCGTCGCGGTGGTGTCCACGGTCCGGGCTAATCCGGCGGCAGGCGGGCAGGGGGGCAGGGGGCAGTCAAAAGGCGGGCGGCAGGTGTTCCCGCCGCCCGCCCCAAAGCCTGCGCCTTGCCCTATGCGTTACGGGGCCGGGCGTTTGCGGGTGGCGAACATGGGACCGCCGCGCCAGCGTGGAAAGCCGTAGCCGTGGATTTTCACAAGGTCGATGTCAGAACCCTGACGGGCGATGCCCTGATTCAGGATCGCGTCGCCCTCGGCCGCCATTTCGCCCACCAGCTGGCTGGCGATGGCCGCGCGATCCATCGGCGCGGCGGCCTGGACATGACCGGCCAGCAGCCTTGCGACCATGCTAGAGGGCTGCGGCCGGCGTTCGCCCGGGGCATAGTCATACCAGCCGCCGCCGGTCTTTTGCCCCTTGCGGCCCGCCCGCACCAGAATATCGCCCAGCGTTTCCGGCAGCTGCCGACCCGCGGCCCGCGCGCCTTCGCGTTGCAGGAATGCAATATCCAGCCCGCCCAGATCCTGCGCCTCGAACGGTCCCATGGCAAAGCCGTATTCGCGCGCCGCCGCGTCGATCTCGGCGATGGCGACGCCTTGGCGGACCAGTGCCTCGGCGGCGGCGCGATAGCGTTTCAGGATGCGGTTGCCGATGAAACCTTCGCAGATGCCGGCCTGCACCGGGATCTTGCCCAGGATGCGGCCAAGGGCGAACCCCGTCGCCAGCGTTTCCGGGGTGGTGTCGGGGGTGGGGATGATTTCCAGCAGTTTCATCACATTGGCCGGGCTGAAGAAATGCAGCCCGATAAAGCGGCCGGGGTTCGGCAGCCCCTCGGCGATCAGCCGCGGGTCAAGGTAAGAGGTGTTCGTCGCCAGCACCGCGTCGGGGCGGCAGGTCCGGCCCAGCTCGGCAAAGACCGCGCGTTTCACGCCGATTTCCTCGAAAACCGCCTCGATCACCAGATCGGTGTCGGCCAGCGCGGCGTAATCGGTCGTGGCCGTGACCCCCGCCATCCGCGCCGCGGCCTGATCCTCGGTCAGCTTGCCGCGTTTGACCCCGCCGTCAAGGATCGCTTGCAGGTTGGCAAGGCCACGCGCCACCGCCTCGGCGTCGCGTTCGATCAACACCACGGGCAGGCCCGCGTCGCGCAGGGCGGCGGCGATGCCCGCGCC
This sequence comes from Paracoccus alkenifer, assembly GCF_900108405.1. Classification (GTDB taxonomy): domain Bacteria; phylum Pseudomonadota; class Alphaproteobacteria; order Rhodobacterales; family Rhodobacteraceae; genus Paracoccus; species Paracoccus alkenifer. Next base: position 402,990 of record NZ_FNXG01000003.1, on the reverse strand, counting down.
CATGGTCCCGCCCCCGACCACGCCCGCGCGATGCAACGGCAGCGCAGCGGCATCCTTGAGATGGGCGGGCCTGAGGGCCGCGCGCTCGGCAAAAAAGACATGCCGCAGCGCTGCCGCCTGTTCCGAGCCGCGCAGCTCTAGAAAAGTCGCCCGCTCATGTGCCAGCGCCTCGGCGAAAGATGCCTCGGCGGCCATTTTCAGGCAGGCCAGCGCGCGCAGGGGGGCGGCCGCGCCCTTTGAACGCCGGGCGACAGCGGCTTCCTGTTCGGCCCAGAAAGCCGCGTCCACCGGGGCGATCGCGCGCTGCGACACCGGCGGCGGCAGCGGCCGGGCCAGCGCCTGACGGGCAAAGGCCAGCGCCTCGGCCCGCAGATCGCCGCTGACCACGGCGTCGATCAGGCCCATGGCCCGCGCCCGCGCGGCCTTTACCGGACGGCCCGTCGTTACCAGCTCGACCGCCGCCGCAACCCCGGCCAGCCGCGGGGTGCGCACCGTGCCCGAGGCGCCGGGAACGATGCCCAGGTTCACCTCGGGCAGCCCGACCGAGGCCGCCTGATCCGCCACGCGAAAGCGGCAGCCCATGGCGATTTCAAAGCCGCCGCCCAGGGCCGAGCCGTGGATCGCGGCAATCCACGGCTTTGCCGCAGCCTCGATCCGGTCGACCAGCTCGGGCAGATGCGGCTCTACCGGCGGCTTGCCGAATTCGCTGACATCCGCCCCGGCGATGAAGGTGCGTCCCGCGCACAGCAACACCACCGCGCGCACGGCGGGGTCGGCGTCCAGCGCGGCCACCGCATCCCACAACGCCTGACGCAAAGCCTGCCCCAGCGCGTTCACCGGCGGGTTGTCGATGGTGACGGTGGCGATGTCCCCGTGGCGTGCGATGCTTGCTGTCATGTCAGATTCCCAGATAGGCGGCGCGGATGCGCGGATCGGCGATAAGTTCAGAGGCGTCGCCCTGCATGGTGATGCAGCCGGTTTCCATCACATAGCCGCGGTCGGCGATCTTGAGCGCGCCAAAGGCATTCTGCTCGACCAGCAGCACGGTCACGCCCAGCGCCTTGAGCCCGCTTACCACGTCGAAGATCTGCGCGACGATGATCGGCGCCAGACCCATCGAGGGCTCGTCGAGTAGCAGGCACGAGGGCCGCCCCATCAGCGCCCGCGCCATGGCCAGCATCTGCTGCTGCCCGCCGGACAGCCCCCCGGCCGCCAGATTGCGCTTTTGCTTCAGCACCGGGAACATCTGGAACGCGTCGTCCATGTCCTTTTCGACCCGCGCATCGCTGAACAGAAAGGCACCGAGCCGCAGGTTTTCCTCGACCGACAGGTTGGTAAAGATCTGCCGCCCCTCGGGCGAATGGGCCAGCCCGCGGCGCAGGCGCCGGTAGGCGGGAACCGGGGTCAGCGTCTCGCCCCGAAACGTGATCGCGCCGCCGGTGACCGGCTGCACCCCCGACAGGCAGCGCAGCAGCGTGGTCTTGCCCGCGCCATTCGCCCCGACCACCGTGACGATCTCGCCCGAATCGACGCGCAGGTCGATGCCGTGCAGCACCTCGATACGCCCATAGCGCGAACGCAGTCCCTCGATCGTCAGCATGTCACGGCCTCCGGTTCCTCGGCCCCCAGATAGGCGGCAATCACCGCCGGGTTCTGGCTGACCGTCGCCGGCTCGCCCTCGGCGATCTTTTCGCCGTGGTCCAGAACCACGATATGGCTGGAAATCCGCATGACCATCTTCATGTCATGCTCGACCAGCAGTATGGCCACGCCCGAGGCCGCGACCTCGGCGATCAGCAGGTCGATTTCTTCGGTTTCCACGGCGTTGCAGCCGGCGGCGGGTTCGTCCAGCAGCAGGATCTTGGGGTTCAGCGCCAGCGCCCGCGCGATTTCCAGCCGTTTGAGCGAACCGTAGGACAGGTTCCCCGCCTCGCGTTCGGCCGCGCGCTCAAGCCCCACGCGGGCCAGCAGCTTGCGCGCGCCTTCGTCCGAGGCCCGCGCCCGCCTGCGCGACGACGCCAGCCCCAGCAGATCCGCCAGCACCGGCCCGCGTTCCGCAAGGTGATAGCCGGTGACGGCGTTTTCCAGCACGGTCATCGACTGAAAGATTTGCAGGTTCTGGAACGTCCTGCTCATCCCCCGCTGCGCCAGAAGATGCGGCTCGATGCCGGTCACATCCTCGCCCGCAAGCCTCACCTTGCCCAGGCCGGGCTGGTAGATGCCCGAGATCATGTTGAACAGGGTGGTCTTGCCCGCCCCGTTCGGACCGATGACCGAGACGATCTCGCCCGGCTGCACGGTAAAGCTGACGTCATGCACGGCCTTGAGCCCGCCGAACGAGATTCCAAGCCCCTCGACCGAGAGAAGCGCCCGATTGCTGTCGCGTGTCATTCGCCCGTCCCCCTCAGCCTGCGCAGGATCGAGGGCAGCAGCCCCTCGCGCAGGAAGATCATCACCAGCATCATCACCAGGCCCAGCACGAGCTGCTCGTATTCGGCAAAGACGGTCAGCACCTGCGGCAAAAGCGTCAGGATCCCCGCGCCGAGTATCGCGCCCAGTATCGAGCCGACTCCGCCAAGGACGGCCATGGTCACCATCTCGATCGAATGCATGAACCCCGCCACATCCGGGGTGATGAACTTGTTCTGAAGCGCCAGCAGCGAGCCCGAGACCGAGGCATAGACCGCCGAGATGACGAATGCTTGCAGCTTCATCCGCGCCACGTCGACGCCCACCGTCCGCGCCGCGATCTCGGATCCGTGCAGCGCCCGCAGCGCGCGGCCGGTGGGGCTGTCATACAGGTTCAGCGCCAGCCACGCGCCCAGGATCAGGATCAGGCCGCAGAAGAAATACCAGAACTGGCCGTTGGTCATGTCCAGCCCCCAGCCCTTGAGGACGGCCCGCAGCCCCAGTTCGGGCACGTCGATTCCGTCCGGGCCGCGGGTCAGGTCGCGCTCGTTGTTGAGCACCATCGACACGAGAATGCCGAAGCCCAGCGTGGCCACGCCAAGGTAATACCCCTTGAGCCGCAGGATCGGCCGCCCCACCAGCCATGCCAGCACGGCGGAAATCGCCGCGCCCAGCACCACCGCCAGCGCCGGATGCAGCCCAAGGTGAACCGGCGCGAGGGCGCAGGCATAGGCGCCGATCCCCGCGAAACCGGCATGGCCAAGGCTGATCTGCCCCGCATAGCCGGTCAGGATCACGATGCCGGTCACGGCGATTCCGTTGACAAAGATCAGCGCGCCGACGCGGTAATAATACCCCGAAGGGAAGAAGAACGGGGTGACGGCGATCATGAGCGCCAGCACCAGCAGGGTCGCGGTTTTCGCGGAAAGTTTCATGGCGTCACACCCGATCCGTCGATTTGCGGCCGAAAAGACCCTGCGGCATGAAGAACAGCACCAGCAGGATCATGATGAACGCCGCTGCGTCCTTGTATTGCGAGGACAGATAGCCCGCCGTCATCGCCTCGATCAGGCCGATGGCAAAGCCGCCCACCAGTGCGCCCTTTGGGTTGCCCATGCCGCCCAGCATCGCGCCGGCAAAACCCTTGAGCGCAAAGCCGATGCCGACGCCATAGGATGTCAGCGTGATCGGCGTGGCCAACACCCCCGCCAGCGCGCCGATCCCGGCGGAAAGCGCAAAGGAAAGCGTCATCACGAAATTGGTGTTGATGCCCACCAGCTGCGCGGCCAGCCGGTTGTTCGAGGTCGCCAGCACCGCCCGGCCCAGCAGCGTGCGGGTGAAAAACACCCACAGCCCGACGAATGTCGCCAGTGCGCCGCCGATCACCCACAGGCTTTGCGGCAGGATGGTCGCGCCCCCGATCCGGATCGGATCGTCGCCCGAGAACGCCGGAAAGCTGTGGATCTGCTTGTCGAACACAAGCTGCGCCGCGCCCTGGATGAAGATCGAGGCGCCGATGGTGATGATGATCAGCGAAACCACCGGCGCGCCGCGTGCGGGTTCGATCGCCAGCTTGTTCATCGCCACGCCAAGCGCCGCGGTCGCCGCGATCGCGATCAGCGCGGCCAGCGGCAGCGGCAGGCCCGCGGCATGGGCGAACCAGGTGATCATGCCGCCCAGCATGACGAATTCGCCCTGGGCGAAATTCACCACGTCGGATGCGTTGTAAATGATGGTGAAGCCAAGGGCGACCAGCGCGTAGACCGCGCCGACCGTCACCCCCGAAAACAGAAATTGCAGAAGTTCCGACATGGGGCCTCCGGGCGCAGGATGCGGGACTTTAACGGATGCGGACGGCGGGTGCGGCCGCGAACGGCCCCCGCCACCGGACAGGGGCCGCAGCCGGGATCATTCGGCCAGCGTCCACTTGCCGCCGCTGATCTCGAGCATGCGAAAGGCCGACAGATCCAGCCCAAGGTGATCGGTGGCGGTAAAGCTGTAGATGCCGGTGGTGCCGGCCAGCCCCGTGGTCGCCTCGATCGCGTCGCGGATCGCCGCTGGCTCGGCCGTCCCGGCGCGGGCGATGGCGTCGGTCAGGATCATGAAGGCGTCATGGGCATAGCCCCCGAACGTGCCGACCGGGGTGCCGGTCTTGCCCTCGAACGCGGCCTTGTAGGCGGTGACGACCGGCTTTTGCGCATCGTCATCGGCCAGCAGATCCGCGACCAGCAGCGCGGTGCCCGGCAGGCGCACGCCCTCGGCCGCATCCGCGCCCGCCAGTTCGATGAACCCGTCCGAGGCCACCCCGTGCGACTGATAGAACGGCAGGCCGATGTCGAGCTGGCGATAGTTGCGCGTCACGATGGACGGGCCCTGGCCAAAGCCGGGGTTCAGCACCGCCTGCACGCCGGCGGTGTTCCTGATCTTGGTCAGCTGCGCCGTCATGTCGGCGTCTTTCGGGTCATAGGTTTCGTCGGCAACGATCTGGATGCCGAAATCGCCCGCCACGTCCTTGCACTGCGCCTGCATCGAGGCGCCGAACCCGTCGGTGCCCGAGATCAGGCCGATCCCGGTAAAGCCCTGGCCCTGCATGTGCTCGAAGATCTTCTGGCAGGCCATGCGGTCGGTATGCGGGGTCTTGAAGGTGTGGCGCTTTACCGGGTCGATGATGTCGATGGCGCCGGCCAGCGAGATAAAGGGGATTTCGGCGTCCTCGGCCACCGCGAGGATCGACATCGAGGTGCCGGTGGTGGTGCCGCCGATGATCGCCACCACCTCGTCGTCCTCGACCAGGCGGGTGGCAAAGGTGCGGGCCTTGTTCGGATCGCCCGCGTCGTCATACAGAACCAGCGCAATGTTTTCGCCGCCGATGCCGCCGGCTGCGTTCAGCTGCTCAACCAGTATTTCCAGCGTCTTCGCCTCGGGGTCGCCCAGGAACGCGGCCGGTCCGGTGGCCGAGATGCTGGCGCCCAGCCTGATGTCGGCCAGCGCGGCCGTCGTCAGGCCCAGGCTGGCCGCAAGGCCAAGTGCAACGGGAATCAGGGTCTTTTTCATTCTTGCGTCTCCTCCCAGAAACTTTGGTGAAAATCGGTTCAGGCCGCCGCCGGCCGTCGCCACATCGCCCGGTGAAAGCGGGTGGCGACAAAGGCCGTGTCGGTCAGGCTGGCATTGCCGGCGGGATTGGCGCCGGTGACGTGGAAATCGCTGAAGGCAGCCGACTGGTTGACAAAGATATTGCCGGTCAGATTGACGGACAGATTCACCCCGGCCCGCGCAAAGGCCGCGACGGCGCGGGCAATGCGCGGCTCGTCCGTGTCGTAAAGCGCGGCCGTGATCGCGCCCTTGCGCGCGGCAAGGCTTGACGCCAGCGCAGTGCTTTCGTCGGCGTCGCGGGTGGCGACCACAAACGCCACCGGGCCGAAACACTCTGCCTCGGCCACCGGATCGCCGGCAGCGACGGCCAGCAGCAGGGGCGAGGCCGTGCGCCCCTGTCCCACCGGGGCAGAATCGCGGATCACCCGGCCAAGGCCGCGGGCGGTGTCGATGCGGGCCAGCGTCGCGGGGTTGGCGATGGCGCCGCAGATCCCGGCGGCGCGCGCGGGATCGGAAAGCAGGGCGTCGATGGCCGCGGCGATGCCGCCCGCCACCTCGTCAAAGCTCTGGCGGCCCTGATCGGTGTCGATCCCGTCGCGGGGAATGTAGATGTTCTGCGGCGCAGTGCACATCTGCCCTGAATAGAGCGACAGCGAAAAGGCCAGATTGGCGCACATGCCCGAGAAATCGTCGGTGGCGGCGATGGCGATGCTGTTGACCCCCGCCTCTTCGGTAAAGATCTGCGCCTGGGCGGCATTCCCGCGCAGCCAGTCGCCGAAGGCGTTCGAGCCGGTATAGTCGATCAGCTTTACCGCCGGATCGGTGGCAAGGGGCTTGGTGATCTCGGCCCCCGGTGCATCCACGGCCAGCAGCACCGCGTCGGCGGGCAGGCCGGCCTCGGCCAGCACCTCGCGCGCGACCCGCACGGTCAGCGCAAGCGGCAGAATGGCGGCAGGATGCGGCTTGACGATCACCGGGTTGCCGGTGGCGAGGCTGGCGAACAGGCCGGGATAGCTGTTCCAGGTCGGGAAGGTGTTGCAGCCGATGGTCAGCGCGATCCCCGCAGGCACCAGCGCCCAGCGTTTTTCCAGCACGATGGGCGCGGCCTTGCCTTGCGGCTTTTCCCAGCGGGCCTCGGTCGCGAATCGGGTCATTTCATTCCAGGCCATCGCCACGGCCTCGAGCCCGCGATCCTGGGCATGGGGACCGCCGGCCTGAAACGCCATGGCGAATGCCTGCCCGGTGGTGTGCATCGTGGCATGGCCCAGCAGAAAGCTGATCCGGTTCAGCCGGGTCAGGATCTCGATGCAGACCCCCACCCGCGCCTTGGGGCCGACATCAGCCAGCGCGGGCGCGGCAGCCGTGGCCGCGGCGATCAGGGCAGGGGCATCGGCCGCCGGATAGGCAATCCCCAGCGCCGGCCCGAAAGGCGAGATTTCGGCCCCCAGGCGGTGCGATTCGGGATGGCCCGGCAGGTCGAAGTTCCCGCCCTGCAAGGCGGCGAAAGCGGCCTGACCGTCTGCCTTTGCGGTCTCGCCATAGAATTTCCCGCTGGGAATCTCGGGGAAGGGGGTCCAGTAGCCGCGCGTATGCAGCGCCTGCACGGCCGTTTCCAGCATCGCCCGATGGCGGTCGAAAAATCCGGTCATGTCGCATCCTCCCGGCCGGTTCCCCACCGGCATGGCTTTATCATTGACCGGCCGGTCGGTTTATGCAACAGAAATTTGCGAGGCCCCGTGAATTCGGGGGAGAGGGAGAGAGTCCATGTCCGAAACCATCCTGACGGCTTTTGCCGACGGTGTCCTGACACTTACACTGAATCGCCCTGACAAGCTGAATTCCTTTAACGAGGACATGCATCTTGCCCTGCGGGCGGGTTTTCAGCGCGCCCACGACGATGCGCAGGTGCGCGCGGTGCTGCTGACGGGCGCCGGACGCGGCTTTTGCGCCGGGCAGGATCTGGGCGACCGCGACCCCAGAAAGGGCGGCCCCGCCCCCGATCTGGGCGAGACGCTGGACCGTTTCTACAACCCGAATCTGCGGCTGATTCGCAGTCTGGAAAAGCCGGTGGTGTGCGCGGTGAACGGGGTGGCGGCCGGGGCGGGCGCCAATATCGCCCTTGCCTGCGACATCGTTCTGGCGGCGAAATCGGCGAAATTCATCCAGGCCTTTGCCAGAATCGGCCTGATCCCCGATGCGGGCGGCAGCTGGAGCCTGACCCGCATTCTGGGCGAGCCGCGCGCCAAGGCGCTGGCGCTGACCGCCGAACCGCTGACGGCGGAAAAGGCCGCCGAATGGGGGCTGATCTGGAAAGCCGTGGACGACGGCGCGCTGATGGATCAGGCGAACGCGCTGACCCGCAGCCTCGCGGCCGGGCCGACCCTCGGCCTTGGCCTGACCAAGCGGCTGGTCCAGGCCGCGGCGACCAACAGCCTTGACGAACAGCTCGATCTGGAACGCGATTGCCAGCAGGCTGCCGGCCGCAGCGCCGATTATGCCGAAGGCGTCACGGCTTTCCTCGAAAAACGCCCGGCCAGGTTCCAGGGGAAATGACATGACCCCGCAGCAACTTGCCGAAGCCTGCGCCGCGGCGTTGTGGACGGACGACAGCGCCTCGCAGCGCCTTGGGATGGTGCTTGACCGCATCGGCCCCGGCATGGCGGTGCTGTCGATGGCCGTGACCGGGCAGATGACCAACGGCCACGGCACCATCCATGGCGGCTATATCTTCATGCTGGCCGACAGCGCATTCGCCTTTGCCTGCAACACCGTCGACCAGCGTTCGGTCGGCCAGCAAGCGGCGATCACCTATCTTGCCCCCGCCTTCAGGGGCGACCGGCTGACCGCCACCGCCCGCGAAATTTCGCGCCGGGGACGAGGCGGGCTGTATGACGTGACCGTGACCAACCAGAATGACGAGATCATTGCCGAATTCCGCGGCCATTCGCGCACGGTCAAGGGGACATTGCTGGCGCCCGAGGGGACGCCCGCGACTGCAATCTGAGGGAGGACGATTATGGAAGACCTGACCCCGCGCAAACAGGATCTCGACCCGATCGAGATCGCCTCGCGCGATGAAATCGAGGCGCTGCAATTCCACCGGATGAAGCGGTCGCTCAAGCACGCCTTTGAAAATTCGCCGTTCTATCGCAACCGCTTTATCGAACATGACGTGCATCCCGAGGATCTCAAGACCCTGCGGGACATCGCCAAATTCCCCTTTACCGTGAAACAGGACCTGCGAGACAACTATCCCTTTGGGATATTTGCCGTGCCGCAGTCCAGGCTGGTGCGCATCCACGGTTCGTCCGGGACCACCGGCAAGCCGACCGTCGTGGGCTATACCCAGGCCGACATCGACCATTGGGCGAACCTGATCGCGCGCTCGATCCGGGCGGCGGGCGGGCGTCCGGGCGACATCCTGCACAACGCCTATGGCTACGGGCTGTTCACCGGCGGCATCGGCGCGCATTACGGCGCCGAGCGGCTGGGCTGCACCGTGGTCCCGATCTCGGGCGGCATGACCGAACGCCAGGTGACGCTGATCAACGACTTCAAGCCGCGCGTCATCATGGTGACGCCCAGCTACATGCTGTCGATCCTTGACGAATTCCGCCGCCAGGGGCTGGACCCGCGGCAAAGCTCGTTGCAGGTCGGGATCTTCGGCGCCGAGCCATGGACCAACGCCATGCGCGAGGAAATCGAGGACGCCTTTGACATGCACGCGGTCGATATTTACGGCCTGTCCGAGGTCATGGGGCCGGGCGTCGCGCAGGAATGCGTCGAGACCAAGGACGGGCTGCATATCTGGGAGGATCATTTCTATCCCGAGATCATCGACCCTGTGACCGGCGAGGTGCTGGAGGACGGCCAGATGGGCGAACTCGTGTTCACCACGCTGACCAAAGAGGGCCTGCCGATGGTGCGCTATCGCACCCGCGACCTGACCCGCCTGCTGCCCGGCACCGCCCGGTCGATGCGCCGCATCGAAAAGATCACCGGCCGGTCCGACGACATGATCATCCTGCGCGGCGTCAATGTCTTTCCGACCCAGATCGAGGAACAGATCCTGAAATGCCGGGGTCTGACGCCGCATTTCCAGATCGAACTGAGCCGTTCGGGCCGGATGGACAACATGGTCGTGCATGTCGAATGCACCCCCGACCACAGCGCCGAGGACGCGCGGGCCAAGTCGGCCAGGGATCTGGCGCATCACATCAAGTCGATCGTCGGGGTTTCAAGCCGGGTCGAGGTCTGCGATCCGCACTCGGTCGCCCGGTCCGACGGCAAGGCAAAACGCGTGGTGGACAACCGCCCGAAAGAATGACGCAGGATCTGCGCGGGCGTGACAGTCGCCCGCGCAGCCGCTAGAAGCGGAAAAAGCCGTGCTTTCTCCGGGTCTCGCAGGAGTGGCGCGCGCCCTGCACTCAGGAAAGTGACGGTCATGGCTCGGACACGGGCACAGGATTTCGAGGAAAAAAGTCGCGGCATTCTGGACAACGCTGCCCAGGTTTTTGCCGAGCAGGGCATGGACAAGGCGTCCATGTCGCAGATCGCAGCCCATGCGGGGGTTTCGAAAGCGCTGCTTTATCACTACTACCCCAGCAAGGACGCGCTGATCTTTGCGATCATCCTGACCCACCTGCAAGAGCTGGATTCAGCCGTGGAAGCGGCCGATGATCCGGCCCTGCCCCCCGATCAGCGGCTGCGCCGGCTGGTCGGCGCCGTGCTGGAAAACTATCGGGGTGCCGATAATCAGCACAAGGTCCAGCTTAATGCCACCTCGGCCCTTTCGGATGATCGAAAGGCTGAAATCCTGACGCTGGAACGCCAGATCGTGCGGCGCTTTTCGGTGGTGCTGGACCAGATCAATCCCGACCTGAACGACAAGAGCCGCCCGCTGCTGACCCCGGTCACCATGTCGCTTTTCGGGATGATGAACTGGATGTATATGTGGTTCAAGGATGGCGGCCGCATCTCGCGCGAGGATTACGCCGATGTGGCCACGACCCTGATTCTTGAAGGAATCAGGGCGGTCCGCTGAGGCGCGGGACTCAGGACCGGCCCGGCGCCGGTGCGGGTTTTCCCTGATCATGTCCAAGGTCGCGCTGGCCGGCGCTGCCGGTCCACGATCCCCGATCCCCGATCCTCGGTCCCGAGGGCCGGGGATGGCGGCGGCGATGCGCCCGGCCGCCGGCTGCGGCAACCATCTGGATCACGCGATCACATCAGCCGAGCGGCAGATTGACTCTCTCCCTTGATAGGAACAAACAGGGAACTAACTGGCGGAATCAGTCGATGCAAGATCAGAAGGCGCCATTCTCGCATGTCCAGCCGACCTCTCAGCCCCGCCCTCGTGGCGCTTCGTGCCCGCATCGCGCGGATCGAGGCCGGGGATGCGGCACGGCCCCAGGTGCTGCCTTTCGGGATCGCGCCCTTTGACCGCAGCCTGCCCGGCGGCGGGCTGGCGCTGGGGTGTCTGCACGAGGTCGCGGGGCAGGGGGACGGTGCGGCGGCCACCGGCTTTGTGGCAGGGATTGCCGCGCGCACGCGGGGCGGGGTGCTGTGGTGCGTGGCGCGGCAGGATCTGTTCGCGCCGGGGCTGGAACAATCCGGCCTGCCGCCCGACCGGGTGATCCATGTCGAGGCCGGGGACGACAGGGCGGTGCTGGCCTGCATGGAGGAAGGGCTGCGCCACGGCGGGCTTGGCGCGGTGATCGGCGATATCGCCCGGCTGCCGATGGTGGCCTCGCGCCGGCTGCATCTGGCCGCGCGGGAAAGCGGCACGCTGTGTCTTGCGCTGCGGCGATGGGGACCGGGTGCGGATGGCGATTTCGGGCAGCCGACGGCGGCGATGACGCGCTGGCGGGTTTCGGCGCTGCCCTCGGCCCCGCTGCCGGTGCCCGGCGTGGGCCGTGCGCGCTGGCGGATCGAGCTGGTCCGCGCCCGCGCCGGCGAAGGCTTTGAAATCGAACTGGAGGCATGTGATGGCACGGGTCATCTCGGTCTTCCTGCCGACATGGCCGGTGGACCGGCTGCGGCGGCAGGCGGACGGCGCCGCGCCCCCGGCTGAGGCGCCGCTGGTCATTGCGGGCCGGGACGGCAGCCGCCGGGTGGTGATGGCGGTGGACGGGCGCGCGCAGGCGCTGGGGCTGCGGGCCGGAATGGCGCTGGCCAAGGCGCAGGCGCTGGTGCCGGGGCTGGCCGTCGTGCCGGCCGACCCGCGGGCCGATGCCAGGGGGCTGGAACGTCTGGCGCTGTGGCTGATGCAGCGGATCGCGCCGGTGGTGGCGGTCGATGCGCCCGACGGGATCGTGATCGATTCCACCGGCGCCGATCACCTGCACGGCGGAGAGGCCCCGATGCTGGACGCGCTGGTCGGGCGGCTGGCCCTTGCCGGCGTGACCGCCCGGGCCGCCATCGCCGACAGCTGGGGCGCGGCCCATGCGCTGGCGCGCTATCGGGCCGATCCGGTGCTGGTCGCCGCCCCCGGCACCGCGGGGGCGATGCTTGCGCCGCTGCCGGTGCAGGCCCTGCGGCTGCCGCCGGCGCTTTGCGACGGGCTGCATGATCTGGGCCTTGCCTGTATCGGCGATCTTGTCGGCCAGCCCCGCGCGCCGCTGACCCGCCGTTTCGGCCCGGAACCCTGCCGCAGGCTGGATCAGGCGCTGGGGCGGGCGGTCGAGCCCATCATTCCCCTGCGTGCCTCTGATCCGATCGAGGCCCGGTGCAGCTTTGCCGAACCGATCGCCGCCGCTGAAACCATCGCGCGCCATATCGCCCGGCTGGTCGATGCCCTTTGCGCCCTGCTTGCCGAACGTGGGCTGGGCGCGCGTCGCCTTGACCTGCTGTGCCACCGGATCGACGGCACCGTGCAGCCTGTCCGCGTGGGGCTTGCCCGCCCGGTGCGCGACCCTCGTCGGCTGGCCCGGCTGCTTTGCGACCGGATCGAGACCATCGATCCCGGGCCGGGGATCGAGATCATGTCGCTGGCGGCGATCCTGGCCCAGCCCCTGGCCGAACGGCAATCGGCCAGCGCGCTGGTCGAACAGGCCGAGCCGGATCTGTCGGGACTGATCGACCGGCTGTCCAACCGGGTCGGGGCGGGGGCGGTCTATCGTTTCGCGCCGGTCGCCAGCGATGTGCCGGAAAGATCCGTGCGCCGCATCCCGCCTCTGGCCGGGGACTGCGGCGCCGGCTGGCCCGGCCACTGGCCCCGGCCCGCGCGCCTGCTGACGCATCCCGACCCGATCGAGACCATGGCGCTGCTGCCCGATCATCCGCCGCACTGGTTTCGCTGGCGCGGCGCCCGCCATCTGGTGCGCCGCGCCGACGGCCCCGAGCGCATCTTTGGCGAGTGGTGGAAACGCGACGCCGAACTGGCCGCGGTGCGCGATTATTTCCGCGTCGAGGACGACTCTGGCGCGCGGTTCTGGATCTTTCGCGCCGGCGACGGCGAGGATGCGGCCACCGGCTCGCACCGCTGGTTCCTGCACGGGGTGTTCGGATGAATCGGTGCGCCGGACAGGATCGCGGGCATGGTCGCGGGAACGGTGCGTGTGAACACGCACCCTACGGGGGGCGCCCATGACCCTGCGCTATGCCGAATTGCAGGTGACCTCGCATTTTTCGTTCCTGCGCGGAGCCTCGTCGGCGGCCGAGCTGTTCGCCACCGCCGCCGCGATGGGGATCGAGGCGCTGGCGGTCGCGGATCGCAATACGCTTGCCGGGATCGTCCGCGCGCATGAGGCGGCACGGGAAACCGGGGTGCGGCTGGTGGTCGGTTGCCGGCTGGACCTGGCCTGCGGCATGTCGGTGCTGGTCTATCCCACCGACCGCCCGGCCTGGTCGCGGCTGTGCCGGCTGCTGTCGCTGGGTAAATCGCGGGCGGGCAAGGGCGGCTGCCATCTGGAATGGCCGGATCTGGCCGCCAGTGCGCAGGGGCTGCTGGCGGTGCTGGTCCCCGATCTGGCCGACGACGCCTGCGCCCTGCGGCTGCGCCGCCTGCGCGAGGTGTTCGGCGACCGCGCCTATCTGGCGCTGACCCTGCGGCGGCGGCCGAACGACCAGCTGCGACTGTGGGAACTGTCGCAGCTGGCGCAGCGGTTCCGCGTGGCCACGGTCGCCACCAACGACGTGCTGTTTCACGACCCCGGGCGGCGGCAGTTGCAGGACGTGGTCACCGCCATTCGCCACAACACCACCATCGACGCGCTGGGGCTGCGCCGCGAACGCCACGCCGACCGCCATCTGAAACCCCCGGCCGAGATGCACCGCCTGCTGGCGCGCTGGCCCGAGGCGCTGGCCCGCACGCTGGAAATCGCCGACCGCTGCCGGTTCAGCCTTGACGAGCTGCGCTATCAATACCCCGAAGAACGCGACGACCCCGCGCTGACCCCGCAGGAAACGCTTGAGCATCTGACCTGGCAGGGCGCCGCCGGGCGCTATCCCGCCGGCATTCCCGACAAGGTGGCGGCCACGCTGCGCCATGAGCTGGCGCTGATCGGCAGGCTGGACTATGCGCCGTATTTCCTGACGGTGGACAGCATCGTGCGCCATGCCCGCGCGCAGGGTATCCTGTGTCAGGGCCGCGGCTCGGCGGCGAACAGCGCGGTCTGCTATGTGCTGGGCATCACCTCGATCGACCCCGGCCACATCGACCTGCTGTTCGAGCGTTTCGTCAGCGAGGAACGCCGCGAGCCGCCCGACATCGACGTGGATTTCGAGCATGAGCGCCGCGAAGAGGTGATCCAGTGGGTCTTTGATCACTATGGCCGCGACCGCGCCGCGCTGACCGCCACGGTGATCCGCTACCGCTCGAAAGGCGCGCTGCGCGACGTGGGCAAGGCGATGGGCCTGCCCGAGGATCTGATCGCGACGCTGTCCAGCCAGCTGGGGCGCTGGAACGACGGCATCGGCGCGCGCGAACTGGCGGAACTGAACCTCAACGCCCACGACCGCCGGCTGCGGCTGACGCTGGAACTGGCCGCCCAGCTGCGCGGCGCGCCCCGGCATCTGTCGCAGCACCCCGGCGGCTTTGTGCTGACCCGTGACCGGCTGGACGATCTGGTCCCGATCGAGCCGGCGGCGATGGCGGACCGCCAGATCATCGAATGGGACAAGGACGACATCGACGCCCTGCGCTTCATGAAGGTGGACGTGCTGGCGCTGGGGATGCTCAGCTGCCTGAAACGGGGGCTGAAGCTCTTGGCCGACCACAAGGGGCTGCGGCTGGATCTGGCGACGATCCCGCAGGACGACGGGCCGACCTATGACATGATCTGCAAGGCCGACACGCTGGGCACCTTTCAGATCGAAAGCCGGGCGCAGATGACGATGCTGCCGCGGCTGCGGCCCCGCGAATATTACGATCTTGTGATCCAGGTGGCCATCGTCCGCCCCGGTCCGATCCAGGGCGACATGGTGCATCCCTATCTGCGCCGCCGCAACGGGCAGGAAGCGGTCGTCTACCCCATGCCGGAACTGGAAAAGGTGCTGGGCAAGACCTATGGCGTGCCGCTGTTCCAGGAACAGGCGATGCGCGTCGCCATCGAATGTGCGGGCTTTACCCCCGGTCAGGCCGACCTGCTGCGCAAATCCATGGCGACCTTTAAATCCGCGGGCGGGATTGCGCATTTCCGCGACAGGCTGGTCGCCGGGATGGTCGCGCGCGGCTACCCGGCGGATTTCGCCGAACGCATCTTTCGGCAGCTCGAAGGCTTCGGCTCTTACGGGTTTCCCGAAAGCCATGCCGCCAGCTTTGCGCTGCTGGCCTATGCCTCGGCCTGGCTGAAATGCCGCCACCCGGATGTGTTCTGCGCGGCGCTGCTGAACAGCCAGCCGATGGGGTTCTATGCCCCCGCGCAGATCGTCCGCGACGCCCGCGAACACGGGGTGGAAATCCGCCCGGTCTGCGTCAATGCCAGCGACTGGGACTGCACGCTGGAACCGGCGGGGACGGGGTTTGCCGTGCGGCTGGGGCTGCGCATGGTCCGGGGGCTGTCCAAGGCCCATGGCAAAGCCATCGCGCGCCAGCGGGGGGACCGGCCCTTCGCCTCGGTGGACGAGCTGCTGCGCCGGGCAGGCGTGCCCGTCACGGCCCTGACCGCCCTGGCCGAGGCCGACGCCTTTCGCCCCGCCCTCGGCCTTGCCCGGCGCGAGGCGCTATGGGCGATCCGCGGCCTGCGCCATCAGGAACTGCCGCTGTTCGCCGCCGCCGCCGCCCGGCACGAGGGCGCGATGCTGCCCGAGATGGCAGAGCCGCCCGCGACCCTGCGTCCGATGCCCGCGGGGCGCGAGGTGGTGTCCGATTACCGCCACACCGGCCTGAGCCTGCGCCGCCATCCCGTGTCGTTTCTGCGCGCCGATCTGGCTCGCCGCCGCATCGTCACCTGCGCCGCGGCCATGGGCGCGGACAACCGCCGCCGGGTCGAGGCGGCCGGGATCATCCTTGTCCGCCAGCGCCCCGGCTCGGCCAAGGGGGTGATGTTCATCACGCTTGAGGACGAGACCGGCATCGCCAACGTGGTGGTCTTGCCGAAGCTGTTCGAGCGATACCGCCGCGTCATCCTGTCTGCCGGCATGATCGCCGTCGCCGGCCGCATCCAGAGCGCGGACGGGGTGGTGCATCTGGTCGCCCAGCGCATCACCGATCTTTCACCCGAGCTTGCCAGCGTCGGCGAACACGGCACCCTGTCCGCCACAAGGGAAACCAGGCTGCCCGAGACACTGCCCTGCCGCCCCCCAGATTCGATCCGCGTCCCGACCCGGGATTTCCGCTGACATATCCTGGCCGCCAGCCCCGGGGGCTGCGGATCACCCCTGCGCGGACAGCGCCTTGAGCTTGTATTCGCCCATGTCGTT
This sequence comes from Paracoccus alkenifer, assembly GCF_900108405.1. Lineage (GTDB taxonomy): Bacteria > Pseudomonadota > Alphaproteobacteria > Rhodobacterales > Rhodobacteraceae > Paracoccus > Paracoccus alkenifer. Next base: position 386,625 of record NZ_FNXG01000003.1, on the reverse strand, counting down.
CCAGACATGCTGGCGCCAGATCTTGCCGTCGCGCAGGTCGAACAGGTCGACAAAGCGGATGTCCTCGAAGGTCGAGCCGTCCAGCCATTCGCCATACAGCCGGCCGGCGATCAGCACGCTCTCGCCCTCGGGGGTGGTCCAGCTGTCGCGGCGGTCGAAATGCTTGCCGACAAAGCGATAGCGGGTGGCGGCGCCGGCGACCATCGCGTCGATGCTGTCGAATCGGGCCCCGCCGGGAAACACCATCTCAAGCGCATCGGCGGCGACAAAGCTGCGCGCCAGATCAAGGTCGCGTTTTTCCATCGCGATCAGAAAAGCCTCGCAGATCGCGACGGCATCGGTGGGTTGCGTCATCTGACTATCCTTCAGGTTGCGTGTGCGTCCCGGACCTCGCCGCTGCGCAAAAGATACTTTACAAATGACTTAAAGGAATAACAATATGCAGCATAGGCGCCCATGCGGGTCGCGGACCCCACCGGGTCGCGCCCGCACACGGCGCGCAAGCAGAGGAGATCACATGGAAACGTCATCGCTGACCGCCCGCCAGCTTTACGAACATGCCAAGGCCAACCCGACCCGGCGCCGCTTTGGCTTTGGTCGCAAGCCCATGCTGATCCATATCGACCTGCAACTTTCCTATACCGGCGTCGGCGAATTCGCGACGGCGTATGAAACCGACCCCCGGCAGGTGGATCACGTCAACCACCTGTCCACCCTGGCCCGCGCCAAGGGGCTGCCGATCACCTGGACTTATGTCGCCTATATGGAATCGGGCGAGGATTGCGGGGTCTGGGGCACCCGCACCGACACCCCCGATTCGCTACAGAACATCAAGGTGGGTTCGCGCCGGGCGGAACTGGACCCCCGGCTGGATGTCGATCGCGTCAAGGACATCGTCATCAACAAGCGCATGGCCTCGGCGTTTCATGAAACCAACCTGCAATCGCTGATGGTCTGGCATCAATGCGATACTGTGGTGCTGACGGGGGGATCCACCTCGGGGTGTGTGCGCGCGACGGTGGTCGATGCGATCTCGCGCGGGTATCGGGTGATCGTCCCCGAGGAATGCGTGGCCGACAAGCATGAAAGCCCGCATTTCGCCAATCTCTACGATATTTCGGTGAAATACGGCGATGTGATCCCCGTGGCCGAGGCCATCGAATGGTATGAATCCTTTCAGCCCGGGGATTGCTGAGATGACCGGCCAGCCGGAAATGCAGGCCGATCTGGGGCTTTACGACTATCTGCCCTGGCCGGGGCGGCCGAAAATCACCTGGCCCGGCGGCAAGAAGCTGGCGGTGTGGATCGCCCCGAACATCGAGTTCTACGAATACGACCCGCCCGACAATCCGACCCGCACCCCCTGGGGGCGGCCCAACCCGGATGTGCTGCAATATTCGCACCGCGATTACGGCAACCGCGCCGGCTGGCAGCGGATGATGGCGGCGATGGACCGGGCGGGATTTCGCGGCTCGGTCTCGCTGAACGTGGCGCTGTGCGACCACCACCCCGAAATCATCCGCGCCTGCGCCGACCGGGGGTGGGAGTTCTTTTCCCACGGCATCTACAACACCCGCTATGTCTATAACATGACCATCGAGCAAGAGCGCGAGATCATCCGCGACGCCTTCGACACGGTCCGCAACCATACCGGGCAAGAGCTGGCGGGCTGGCTGTCGCCGGCGCTGTCCAACAACCTGTGGACCATGGATATTCTGGCCGAAGCCGGCATCCAGTATACTTGCGACATGTTCCACGACGACCAGCCGATGCCGGTCAAGGTGGCGTCGGGGCGGCTGATCTCGATGCCCTACTCGCTGGAAATGAACGACGTGATCGTCTATAACAGCCACAAGGTGACGCCCCGCCATTACGGCGAAATCATTCGCCGCCAGTTCGACCAGCTTTACCGGGAATCGGACGACAGCGGCATGGTGATGTGCATCCCGTTGCATCCCTATCTGGTCGGCCAGCCGCATCGGATCGACGCCTTTGCCGAGGCCATCGCCTATATCGCCGGCCATGACGGTGTCTGGCAGGCGACGGGGCGCGAGATCGCCGCCGCCTATCACGCCAGCGGCGCCTATGACGCGATGACCGCCGCCGCGGCCGCACATGCAGGGGGGGCGCGCTGATGCCCATGCCCGACAGCTATCTGGATTATCCCGCCCGCCGCTACGGCATGGACCACGACCGCTACGATTGGTCCGACATGTTCCAGCGCCAGCCGATCCGCTGGCCGGGCGGCGCGCGCATCGCGCTGTCCATCGTCACCCATGTGCAGCATTTCCCGCTGGACATGCCGGCGAAACCCTTCAAGGCGCCGGGCGCGCTGTCGATGCCCTATCCGGATTTTCGTTATTTCACCAACCGCGACTATGGCAACCGGCTGGGCGTGTTCCGCATCCTGCGGCTGCTGTCCGACATGGGGCTGCGCGGCAGTTTCGCGATCAACGGCTGCATTGCCGCGCGCTATCCGGCGGTGGTGCGGGCGGTGGTCGAGGGCGGGCACGAGGTGGTGGCCCACGGGCTGGACATGGGCAAGGTCCACCACTCGGGCCTGACCGAGGCCGACGAGGACGCGATCATCGCCCAGGCGCTGCGGCTGCTGCGCGCAGGCTCGGGGCAGGCGGTCGAGGGCTGGCTGTCGCCCGGGCGCGCGCAGGGGTTCAACACCCCCGAGCTGCTGGCCCGCAACGGCGTGCGCTGGTGTCTCGACTGGGCCAACGACGACCTGCCCTATGAAATGCGCACCGCGCAGGGGCCGCTGCTGGCGATGCCGCTGGCCTATGAGACCGACGACCGGGTGGTGGCCAGCGAATATTTCCACTCGGAACCGGAATGGGTGCAGCAGGTCAAGGACCGCTTTGACGTGCTGTATCGCGAAAGCGCCGAATACGGCGGCCGGGTGATGAGCGTGCCGCTGCACAGCTGGGTCTCGGGGATGCCCTATCGGGTGGAATATCTGCGCGAGGCGCTGGGCTACATGCTGGCCCATGACGGCGTGTGGACCGCCCCGGCAGGCGAAATCGCCACGGCCTTTGCCGGTCAGGAATGACCGGCCCCGGCCCGCGCGCGAGATCCCGCGCGGGCCATCGCCGCGGCCAGCGGCGCCAGACACAGGAACGACCCGAATGACCGACCCCCGGCCCCCCGCACCGCGGACAATGTTCGAAAAGATCTGGGCGGCGCATGAGATCCTGCGCCATCCCTCGGGGCCGTCGCTGCTGTATATCGACCGCGACCTGATCCACGAGGGCAGCTTTCACGCCTTTGCCGATCTCAAGCGGCGCGGGCTGGCGCCGCGCCGGCCAAAGCAGGTGTTCGGCATCGCCGATCACTATGTGCCCACGCTTGGCCGCCGCCCCGAGGATGCGGCCACCCCGGCGATCGAGCGGATGATCCGCACCTTCGACGCCAATATGGGCTGGGGCGGCGTGCGCCATTTCGGCATCGGTGATCCGGCACAGGGCATCGTGCACGTGGTGGCGCCCGAACAGGGCATCACCCTGCCGGGGCTGACCATCGTCTGTTCGGACAGCCACACCTCGACGCAGGGCGCGCTGGGTGCGATGGCCTTCGGCATCGGCCAGTCGGAAAACGCCCATGTCCTGGCCACCCAGACCCTGTGGCAGATGCGCCCGAAAACCATGCGGGTCACGGTCGAGGGCAGGCTGGGCACCGGCGTCACCGCCAAGGACGTGGTGCTGACCCTGATCGCCCGTATCGGTGCGGCCGGCGCGGTGGGCCATGCCATCGAATATGCCGGGCCGGTGGTGCGCAACCTGTCGATCGAGGGGCGGCTGACCATCTGCAACATGTCGATCGAGGCTGCCGCAAGGCTGGGCATGGTCGCCCCCGACGAGACCACATTTCGCTATCTGCAAGGCAGGCTTTACGGCCCCGATGCGCAGGAATGGGACGGGGCGGTGGAAAAATGGCAGCGCCTGCCCAGCGACGAGGGCGCGGTTTTCGACCGCGAGATCACGCTGGACGGGGCCGCCATCGCGCCGATGGTCACCTGGGGCACCAGCCCCGACGATGCGGTGCCGATCACCGGGCGGGTTCCCGACCCGGCGGGCATGGCGGATGACGACAAGCGCAAATCGGCGGCCAAGGCGCTGGAATACATGGGCCTGACGCCGGGAACGCCGCTGGACGGGCTGCCCATCGACCGGGTGTTTCTGGGTTCGTGCACCAATGCGCGGATCGAGGATCTGCGCGCCGCCGCCGCGGTCCTGCGCGGGCGCAAGGCGGTGGTGCCGGCGATGGTGGTGCCCGGCTCGACCCGGGTGCGCGATCAGGCCGAGGCCGAGGGGCTGGGCGCGATCTTCCGCGAGGCCGGGTTCGAGTGGCGCCATTCCGGCTGCTCGATGTGTGCGGCGATGAATGGCGATGTGGTGGGGCGGGGCGAGCGCTGCGCCTCGACCTCGAACCGCAATTTCGTGGGCCGGCAGGGACCGGGCGCGCGCACGCATCTGCTGTCGCCGGCCATGGCGGCGGCGGCGGCGATCACCGGCCGGCTGACCGACGTGCGCCGCCTGATGGAGGATGCGCCATGAAACCTTTCACCCGTGTGACCGCGCCGGCGGTTTTCGTGCCCGGCCTCAATTGCGACACCGACCAGATCATTCCGGGGCGCTTCATCAAGGCCGACCGCGCCGAGGGTTATGACAAGTTCCTGTTTCACGACATCCGCCGCGATGCCGCGGGCGAGCTGGACCCGGATTTCCCGCTGAACCGCCCCGGCGCCGAGGCCGCGAAAATCCTGCTGGTCGAGGATAATTTCGGCTGCGGCTCGTCGCGCGAAGGGGCGGTCTATGCGCTGGCCGATGCCGGGATCCGGGCGCTGATCGCGCCGGGTTTCGGCGACATCTTTCACAGCAACGCGCTGAAAAACGGCCTGGTGCCGGTGCGCCTGCCGCCCGAGACCTGCGCGGCGCTGGCCGATCACCTGACCGACAATCCCGGCGCCGTCATCACCGTCGATCTCGAAGCCGGGCTTGTGACCCTGCCGGGCAATCTGGGCAGCCACGATTTTTCCATCCCCGCCTTTTCGCGCGAGGCGATCCTGAAAGGGTTGGACGAGATCGAGATGACCATGACCCATATGGACGAAATCCGCGCCTTCGAGACGGCGCGGATCGCCGCGAACCCGTGGCTGGGGCGGTAAGACCGATGCGAACCAAGTTCGGCCCAGCGGGCTGACAACACCAGGGAGGAAACCACGATGACCCATTATATCAACCGCCGCGGCCTGCTGAAGGCATCCGGGGCCATGGCGCTGCTGAGCGGGCTTGCCAGCCCCTCGATCCTGCGCGCGCAGACCCCGGTGGTCAAGATCGGCGTGCTTGAGCCGCTGACCGGCAACCTCGCCTATAACGGCACCCAATGCGCCGCCGGGGCGAAATTCGCCGCCGAGGCCATCAACGCCGCCGGCGGCATCAAAAGCATGGGCGGCGCGCAGATCGAGCTGGTGATCGTCGATGCCGAAAGCCGGCCCGAGGTCGCGGCCGCCGCCGTCGATACGCTGGCCGAGGCGGGCGTATGCGCCTTTACCGGCGCCAGCGCCTCGGCCCTTGGGCTGGCCTCGTCGCAGGCGGCGGCGAAATACGATCTGGCGCAGGTGTTCTCGGTCGGCACCGCCGAAGCCATCGTCGAGCGCGGGCTGCACAACGTGTTCCGCTATACCCCGGGGGTGAACAAGATCACCGCGGTGGCGATGGACAACCTCAAGCTGCTCAACGACGGGGCGGGCAATCCGGTCAAGACCGCGGCCATCATCCACGAGGACGGCCCCTTCGGGACCAGCATGGCCGACCTGATCGAAAAGACCCTGCCCGATCAGGGCATCACCGTGGTCGAGCGCATCGCCCACCCGACCCCGCATCGCGATTTCAACAACATCGCCCTGCGGGTCAAGGCGTCCAAGGCCGACATCATCATCCCCTCGAACTACATCAACGAATACACGCTGATGACGCGGGCGCTGCAACAGCAGCGGGTCGAGTTGATGGCGATCTATTCGGTGCTGGGCGGCGCGGCCTCGAACATCAAGTTCGTGCGCGAAAACAACGATCTGGCCCAGTATGTCATCGACTGCAACCACTGGTATGACCCCAAGAAAGAGGCATCGCAGGCGCTGGCCGCCAGCGTGGCCGCCGCCGGGCTGGACATGACCTATGACGTGATGGTGGCCTATGCCACGATCCAGGTCGTGGCCGACGCGCTGGAACGGGGGGCCTCGGACGATCGGCTCAAGATGATCGAGGCGCTGGCGGCGTCCGATTATGCGGATTCGATCATGCCCTACGGCCCGACCAAATTCGTCAACGGCGACAATGTGAGCGCGGCGCCGGTGAACCTGCAAGTGCGCGGCGACAAGATCGAGGTGATCTTCCCCGCCGAATACGCCACCGCCGAGCCGGTGTTCCCGCGCCCCGCCGCGGGCTGAGCCACCCGGTCCCCGCCGGCTTGCCCGGCGGGGGCCGCCACGTCTCTGAGAGCATGCACCCATGTCCAGCCTGATCCTGCCAGCCGTTCTGAACGGCCTGACGATGGGGGCGGTCTATGCGCTGATCGCGCTTGGCCTGACCCTGATCTACGGCGTTCTGCATATCATCAACTTTGCCCATGGTAGCCTGCTGATGCTGGGCCTCTATGCGGCTTATTTCCTGTTTTCATATCTGGGCATCGACCCCTATCTGGCGATCATCTTCGTGGTGCCGGCGTTTTTCGTGCTGGGCTATCTGCTGCAACGGGTGGTGATCGCCCCGATGAGCGCGGGGTCCGAACAGAACGTGCTGCTGGTCACGCTGGCGCTGTCGCTGGTGATCGACAATCTGGCGCTGTTTTTCTGGACGTCGAACACCCGCACGGTCGACATCCCCTATGCCTGGGACACGGTCGAGGTGCTGGGTGCCTATTTGACCAAGGGCCGCGTCATCGCGTTTTTCGCGGCGCTGCTGGTGGCCGGGCTGATGTGGCTGTTCATGACCCGCACCCGCACCGGCTCGGCCATCCGCGCGGTGGCGATCGAAAAGCGCGGGGCCGAGATCGTCGGCATCGACGTCAACCACACCTATGCGCTGACCTTTGGCATCGGCACCGCCTGCGTGGCGCTGGCCGCCTGCCTGCTGCTGCCGACATTCTACGCCACGCCGCAGGTCGGCTATACCTTTGTGCTGGTCGCCTTTACCACGGTGGTGATGGGCGGCATGGGCAGCCTGCCGGGCGCGCTGGTCGCGGGGCTGGCGCTGGGCGTCATCGAGGCGCTGGGCGGGCTGTTTCTGGGCGAAAGCCTGGGCCAGATCGGCATTTTCGTCGCCTTTATCCTGACATTGCTGTTCCGGCCTGCCGGGCTTTTGGGAAGGAAGCCGACATGATGCGTCTTGCTTCGTATGGGCAGGTCGCGCTGGTCGTGGCGGTTCTGGCCTATCTGGGGGCGGTCTATGTCATGCCCTCGCAGGTGTGGATGGGCTTTACCATCAACGCCCTGGCCATGACCATAGTGGCGCTGTCCTGGAACGTGACCGGCGGCTTTGGCGGCATGTCGTCCTTTGGCCATGCGGCGATGTATGGCACCGGCGCCTATGCCTCGGCGGTGTTGCAGGTGCAGTTCGGCGTCAATGCCTGGCTGGCCTTTGGCGCCGGCATCATGGCGGGCGCGCTGATGGGCGGCTTTATCGGGGCGCTGTCGTTCCGCTATGGGTTGAAGGGCTCGTATTTCGCGCTGGTCACGCTGGCCTTTGCCGAGGTGCTGCGCATCTGCGCGGCCTCGTTCAACATCACCGGCGGCGGGCGCGGGCTGCAACTGGCCATCGAGCCGGGGGTGGCGGCGCTGCAGTTCAACAAGGACCGGGTGCTGACCTATACGCTGCTGCTGGCCATCGTGGCGCTGGTGATGGCGCTGACCGCATGGCTGAAATATTCCCGCTTCGGCGCCTATCTGGTCGCCGTGCGCGAGAACGAGGACGCCGCGCGGGCGCTGGGCATCGACACCTATCGCGTCAAGGTGACCGCCATGGCGATCTCGGGCGCGTTCGGGGGGCTGGCAGGCGCGATCTATCTGCAACTGTGGCTGTTCATCGATTCCGCGGTGGTTTACGGGGTCGCGATTTCGGTGGTGGCGCTGATCGGGCCGATCATCGGCGGCGCGGGCACGGTCTGGGGGCCGCTGGTCGGCACGCTGGGCCTGCATCTGCTGGGCGAGGGTGCCAAGACCGCGCTGCACAACGCGCCGGGCCTGAATTTCGTGCTTTACGCGGTGGTGCTGATCGTGGCGCTGCGGTTCCTGCCCCAAGGCATCATGGGGCTGGCGGCGCGGATCGGCGCCTTTGGCCGAAAGGGGGGTGACGATGCTTGAGGTTCGCAACCTGACCAAGCGGTTCGGCGGGCTGGTGGCGGTGTCGGATGCCTCGCTCGACGTGCCCGAAGGCGCGATCGTCGGCCTGCTGGGGCCGAACGGCGCCGGCAAGACCACCTGCTTTACCATCATCGCCGGCTTTACCCGCGCCGATTCCGGCAGCGTGCGCCTGAACGGGCAGGACATCACCGGCATGGCCCCGCATCGCATCTGTGGGCTGGGCATGGTGCGGACCTTTCAGATCGTGCAGCCCTTTGCCGGGTTGACGGTTCAGGAAAACATCGCCGTCGGTGCCTATCTGCGCCATGACAACCGCCGCGATGCCATGGCCGAGGCCCGCGCCATCGGCAAAAGGCTGGGCATGGGCGCGATGCTGGACCGCCCGGCCAGTTCGCTGACCATCGCTGGCCGCAAACGGCTGGAAATCGCCCGCGCGCTGGCCACCGGCGCAAAGCTGCTGCTGCTGGACGAGGTGATGGCCGGGCTGATCCCCACCGAGGTCACCGAGATCGTCGGCATCATCCGCCAGATCCGCGACGAGGGGCACACTTTCCTGATGATCGAACATGTCATGCAGGCGGTGATGAGCCTGGCCGAGACCGCCTATGTCCTGAACTACGGCAAGATGATCGCGCAGGGCACGCCGCGGCAGCTGGTGCGCGACCCGGCGGTGGTCGAGGCCTATCTGGGCCACGGCGCCGCCGCCCGACTGCAAGAGGCCGAACATGCTTGAGATCACCGGAATCCATGCCGGCTACGGGCAGATGGCGGTGCTGCGCGGCATCGACATGCGGATCGGCCCCGGCGAGATCGTGGCGCTGCTTGGCTCGAACGGGGTGGGCAAGACCACGCTGAACAATGTCATCAGCGGCTTCATTGTGCCCAGTGCGGGCGAGGTGCGCTTTGACGGCGAGCGGCTGACCGGCCGGCGCCCGCGCGAGATCGTGGCGATGGGCATCGCGCAGGTGCCCGAGGGGCGCAAGGTGTTTCCCAACCTGACCGTGGCCGAAAATCTGGAACTGGGGGCGTTCCGGCGGGCCGGCGCGCGCAAGCGGCAGAATTTCGACCGTATCTGCGCGATCTTTCCGCGGCTTTCCGAAAGGCTGGAACAGCTTGCCGGCACGCTGTCGGGCGGCGAGCAGCAGATGCTGGCCATCGGGCGCGGCCTGATGTCGGAACCGCGGCTGCTGATCCTTGACGAGCCGTCGCTGGGCCTGTCGCCGCTGCTGGTCGAGGAAATGTTCGCGCTCGTCACCCGGATCAATGCCGAAGGCGTCGCGGTGCTGCTGGTCGAACAGAACGTCATGCAGTCGCTGGGTGTCGCCGGGCGGGCCTATGTGCTGGAACAGGGGCAGCTGGTCATGCAGGGCACCGCCGCCGAAATGCTGGCCGATCCGAAATTGCGGCAGGCCTATCTGGGCCTGTGAGGCTGGCGGCCGGCACCCGCCGGTCGCCCGGAAATGGAGAGATACTCATGTCGCTGACACGCACGCGCCGCCTGCGCCAGGCCCTTTCGGGGGACCGCGCCGTCATGGCCCCCGGGGTGGTCGATGCCATGTATGCAAGGCTGGTCGCCGAGGCCGGGTTCGAGGCCATGTACATGACCGGGGCGGGGACTTCGGCCACGCGGCTGGGCTATCCCGATGTCGGGCTGCTGACCATGACCGAGATGGTGGACAACGCCACCCGCATCGCCGACGCGGCCGACCTGCCGCTGATCGCGGACGCCGACAACGGCTTTGGCGGGCCGCTGAACGTGCGCCGTGCCATCCAGCTTTACGAACGTGGCGGCGTCGCCGCGGTGCATCTGGAAGATCAGGTGCTGCCCAAGCGCTGCGGCCATCTGGCCGGCAAGCAGCTGATCGCGGCCGAGGACATGGTGGCCAAGGTCAAGGCCGCGGTCGATGCCCGCGTCGATCCCGATTTCGTCGTCATCGCCCGCACCGATGCGCTGGCGGTCCACGGGCGCGAGGCCGCGCTGGACCGCGCCGCGATGTATCGCGAGGCCGGCGCCGACGTGATCTTTGTCGAAAGCCCGCTGCCCGACGACCTGCCCCATATCGCGCCGCGGTTTCCGGGGGTGCCGTTGCTTTACAACATGGCGACCTCGGGCAAGACGCCGTTCCTGACAAGGGCCGAGATCGAGGCGCTGGGATTCAAGCTGATCATCTATCCGAACTGGCTGCTGCTGTCCGCGCTGGAAGCGGCGCGGCGCACGCTTGAGGTGCTCAGGGCCGAGGAAACCATCGCCTCGGTCGCGCCGGGGGTGATGAGCTTCAAGCAATTCTTCGACACCGCCCGCATGGCCGAGATCCAGGAACTCGAAGCCCGCTATGGCACCTCGCCCGAGCATCGCACCGAGTATTGAAACACCGCGGCGCGCAGCCCCTGTGCGCCGCCCTTGCCAAGGTGAAAGGTCCGATATGGCTGTTCTTTCCGCCGAACATGTCGAGTTTGACGCCGAAATGCCGGTCGTGGTGGTCGGCGCGGGCGCCTGCGGCCTGGTCGCCGCGCTGGCCGCGCATGATGCCGGGGCCGAGGTGATGATCCTTGAACGCGACGCGAGCCCGCAGGGTTCGACCTCGCTGTCGGCGGGGCTGATCCCGGCGGCGGGCAGCCGCTTGCAGGCGCAGGCCGGGATCGACGACAGCCCCGAGGTTTTCGCCGGCGACATCATTGCCAAGACCGATGGGCGCACGCCCCCCGACATGGCGCTGCTGGCCGCGCGGACCTCGGGGCCGATGATCGACTGGCTGACCGAAACCCACGGCATCGAGTTCGAGCTGGTGACAGGTTTCCTTTATCCCGGCCATTCGCGGATGCGGATGCACGGGCCGAAAAGCCGCACCGGCGCCGACCTTGAACAGGCGCTGCTGTCGGCGGTGTCGGCCGCGGGGATCGACCTGATCACCGGCGCCTCGGTCGAGGATCTTTTCGCCGACACGCAAGGCCGGGTCAGGGGGCTGCGGTTCCGCCGCCCCGACGGCGCGCTGGAAACGCTGGGCTGCAAGGCGCTGGTGCTGGCCTGCTGCGGCTTTGCGGGCGATGCGGACATGGTGCGCCGCCATATCCCCGAGATCGCCGACGCCGAATGCTGCGGGCATATGTCGAACACCGGCGACGCGGTGAAATGGGGCCTGAGCCTCGGCGCGGCGGTGGCCGACATGGGCGCCTATCAGGGCCATGGCTCGGTCGCCCATCCCCATTCGCTGCCGCTGTCCTGGGCGGTGGTGACGCAGGGCGGCATTCTTGTGAACACCGAGGGGCGCCGCTTTTCCAACGAGATGCGCGGCTATTCGGAACACGGGGCCGAGGTGGCCGCCCAGCCCGGCCATGTCGCCTGGGACATCTATGACGCGCGCTGCGAGACGGCGGCGCTGGATTTCCACGACTACCGCGAGATCCGCAAGCTGGGCGCGGTCAAGACCGCCGACACGCTTGAGGAACTGGCCGCCGCGACCGGCCTGCCGCCGGCCGCACTGAAGGCCGAATTCGATGCGATCGCCGAGGCCGCCGCCAGCGGGACGCCCGACCGCTTTGGCCGCCGCTTTGGCGCGGGCGACCTGCTGAGGGCGCCATATCTGGCGGTCAAGGTGAACGGGGCGTTGTTTCACACCCAGGGCGGGCTGGTCATCGACGCGGACGCGCGGGTGCTGCGCGAGGATGGCGCCCCCCTGCCCAACCTGATGGCAGGCGGCGGCGCCGCCCGCGGGATCTCGGGCGATTCGAACTATGGCTATCTTTCGGGCAACGGCCTGCTGTCGGCGACGGCCTTTGGCCGGCTGGCCGGGATCAGCGCCGCGCGCATCGCGGCCGGCGCCTAGCCCGCGCATGACTTGGAGGAGGAGGAGAGGGTGAAGAAGGTGCTGGTGATCGTGCCCTTTCCCATGGGCGACGACGATCTGGCGCGCCGGCAGGCGCAGCTGGGCGCCGTCGATCTGGGGCCGGGGATTGCGTTCCATTATCGTGCCGTGCGGGTCGGCCCCAGGAACTATTCCAGCCAGCACGACATGGCGCTGGCGGATTTCTCGATCCTCGATGCCGGGCTGGATGCGCAGGCCGAGGGCTATGACGCGGTCTGCATCGACACCATGTCCGACAGCGGCATGGCGATGCTGCGCTCGATGCTGACGATCCCGGTGATCGGACCGGGGCGCCATGCCATGCTGGTGGCGCAGATGCTGGGCGACAGTTTCTCGATCCTGATGATGTGGGACCGCTGGCGGATGCTTTATACCCGCACGCTGGCCGAGCTGGGGATGGCGCATAAATGCGCCTCGCTGCGCAGCCTTGGCGTCACCCCCGACAACAAGGCGCTGCTGTCGGGCAAAGAGGACGAGGTGTTGCCGCTGCTGCTGGCCGCCGCCCGGCGCTGCATCGACGAGGACGGGGCGCAGGTGCTGATCCTCGGCTCGACCACCATGCACGAGGCCCATGCCTGGCTGGCCGAGCGCGTCGATGTGCCGGTGATCAACCCCGGCCCGCTCAGCTACAAGCTGGCCTCGGTCGCGCTGGATCTGGGGCTGGGCCATTCCCGCACCACATGGCCCGCGCCGCTGGCCCCCAAACACGCCATGATCCGCGCCATCGGCTATGCCGGCGCGGCCTGTCTGGAGAGCGCGCAATGACCCGTATCCTTGTGATCGTGCCCTTTGCGCTGGACGCGGCGGGGCTGGCCAACCGTCAGGCGCAATCGGCGCATGTGCCGCTGCCCGAGGGCTGGGCGCTGACCTATCGCCCGGTGGCCTGCGGGCCGACATCCTTCATGTCGCCGCATGACTGGGGGCTGATGGATCTGGCGATCTTCGAGGCCGGCAGCAATGCGCAGGCCGAAGGCTTCGATGCGGTCTGCATCGACACCATGTCGGATGGCGGCATGGCGGCGCTGCGTTCCGTGCTGGATATTCCGGTGATCGGGGCGGGCAAGGCGTCGATGCTGTATGCGCTGACGCTGGGCGCGCGGTTTTCGGTGCTGGCGCAATGGGACCCGGCCTTGCCGCGCTATCGCAAGGTGATCCGCGAATACGGGTTCGAGGGGCAGTGCGCCTCGGTCCGCAGCCTGAACCAGCCGCCGGATTTCGCCAATCTGCTGACCGGCAAGGAAGATGCGGTGTTCCCGAAGATGCGCGAGGTGGCGATGCGCTGCATCGACGAGGACGGCGCCGACGTCATCTGCCTTGGCTCGACCACCATGCATCAGGCGGCGGAATATCTGGCGGCGGAACTGCCGGTGCCGGTCGTCAATCCCGGCCCGCTCAGCTACAAGCTGATCGAGACCTTTCTGGCGCTGGGCCTGACCCATGGCCGCGCCGCCTATCCCGCCCCGGTCGAGCCGCGGCTGGACATGCTGCACCGGATGATGCGAGCAGGCGCCCGGGCCGAGACCGGCGCTGCGGGCTAAGGGCGCTGCGGGCCAAGGCATGACCAACAAGGCATGACCAAGGCGGGACCGGGGTCGCCCGGCCCGCCCCCCCCCCAACTATGGCCGCTTACTCTGACGGGGTGTCGTGCAGCAGGAAATCCTTGCCCGGCTCGCGCTTCAGCGAGACGCGGTATTCGTAGCGGTCGGCGCAATAGAGGATCTCGGCGGCGTAGAACGGCCCCAGCCGCGCATCGACGAACACCCGGATCAACCGCATCAGCGGCGAGCCGATGGGAACCCCCAGATGCTGGGCGGCGTGTTCGTCGGCCAGGGTCGCGGTCAGCACCTGCTCGACCTGCTCGACGCTGGCCCCGGCCTGCTGGACCAGATGGATCATGGTGGTGTGCGCCATGTCCTCGGCGCTGATCTGAACGCCGATCTCGGGCAGCAGATAGGCCATGGACAGCGAATAGGGGCGCCCGTCCAGCTCGCGCACCCGGATCGCGCGCACCACCTCGGCATCGGGGGCCATTCCCATCAGCCGGGCGATGCGCGGCGGCGCCTCGCCCCGGTCCAGGCTGATGACCCGCAACCGGGTGCTTTCGCCCACCGCGTTCAGATAGCTGAACAGGCCGTTGACGTTCGACACCACCGTGCGGTTCAGCTGCGTGCGCTGGGCGCGGTCGGTGACAAAGGTGCCGCGCCCGCGCATCCGCGTCACCAGCCCCTCGGCCGCCAGGATCTCCATCGCCTTGCGGATGGTGATGCGGCTGACCGCAAAGCTTTCGGCCAGCTCGGCCTCGCTGGGGACGGGGATGTTCTCGGGGTAATAGCCGTTGACGATACGCTCGCGCATCACCGCGTAAACACGATGGTAAAGCGGCGTCGGTGAAACCACCTCGCTCATCGGGTTACCTTTCATGGCTGTGCGGCCGGCCGCCGGTTCTGGGTCCGCCGCGGGCGTCGGGCCGCTGCCGGTCATTGTGTCCGGCAGCCAATCTTGCGGCAAACGGCGAAAGCGTCAAGGATCCGTCGTCATATCGTCATGTCTTTTGCGCAGAGTCCGCCATCCGCTGCGCCCATTCCTTGAGGATGGCGGTGGCGGGTTCTTCGCCGATCTGGATGGCGCGGTCGGGGCGCTGGTCAAGCGGCTGGCAAACATGCGCCTGCGCCGCGGTGTAGCGGGGGACGAAATCCGGCCACAGCGGCGCCAGCGCCTTGCCCGCGCCGGCAAAGGACGCCGCATAGAAGATGCGCGAGATCCCGGCCAGTTCCGCGGCGGCGACGCACATGATGCACGGCTCGCACGAGGTATAGAGATCGCAGCCGGCAAGGCTGGGCCCGTGGCTGGCGCAGGCATCGCGGATCGCCTCGACCTCGCCATGCGCCGTCGGGTCCGAGCGTTCGGCGACGCGGTTGATGCCGCGGCCGATGATCCGGCCCTCGCGCACCACGATGGCGGCAAAGGGGCGCTGGCCCGGCGTTTCAAGCGCGCCGCGCGACATCTCGATCACGGTGTCCATCAGTTCGGTGGGGGTGGTCATTCCTGCCTCTTGTCCAAAGGGGGTTGCCGGGGGCCGGGGGGGCGGGGGGGCGGGGCGGGTCACGCCGCCCGCGTCGGATTGCGCATCAGCTGCCCCAGGGCCGCGACATCGTCCAGCCGGTCTAGGTCCATGATCCGGGCATGGACCGCCTCGGCGTGGGGCACGCTCCAGCAGCGGGTGGCAAGGGACATGTATTTGTCGCGGATCTCGTCCGGGGAATAGGGGTCGGACCAGTCGCCGCGGTTGGTCCTTGTCGCGGCCTCGAGCACCTGCCCGTCGTGCAGGGTGATCCGCACGCGCGCCGGGCGCTGGTCGGGCAGGCGCGCGGTCATCGCCGGATCCTCGCGCAGCACCACCCGCGCCGCCAGCCGGGCGATGGCCGGATCGCGCACCGCGTCCCAGGTAAAGCTGTGCACCCCGCTGTCGCGATGGATCAGCGTCGTCGCGATCGCGAAGGGCAGCGAGAATTTCGCCGCCAGCGTATTGGCCGGCGCCGGGTCGGCCAGCTCGACCGCCAGCGAATAGCTGTCCACCTCGATCCGCGCCACGGTATCGGGGTCGATCTCGCCGCCCTCGCCCGCAAGGATCAGCTGCACCGCGTCGAGCGCGGCGTGGTTGTAGCGACAGCAGGCGTGCATCTTGAAATAGTTGCGGGTGACCTCCCACCGGCTGCCCAGCATGTCGCTGAGCGCGCGGGGATCGAAATCCTCGCCGGCGACCCGGCCGAAGACATGGCCGATCCCGTCGCGCTCGCCGGTCACCCCCGCGCCCAGCATGGCCAGGCACAGCACCCCGGTCTGCCCGGCAAGCCCGGTAAAGCTGTTGCGCACCGTCGCCCCTTCGAGCATGGTCCGCCGGCTGGTGGCAAGGCTGAGCGTCGGCGCCATGTTGAGCAGGCCCCGCATCCCCGCCGCATCGACCTGTCCGATGCGCCCGGCGGCGACGGCGGCGCAGATCACCCCCCAGGTGCCATGCGGGTGCATGGTGGGGCGCAGCCGCGTGCCGATGCCGACGCGGGCGCCGGCCTCATACCCCAGCGCCACCGCCGCCAGCAGCGCCATGCCGGTGGCGTGGCGGGTTTCGGCCAGCGCAAAGGCGGCGGGCAGGGCGTGCATTCCCGGGTGGCCGCGGCTGAACTGGTTGCCTTCGTCCATCTCCAGCCAGGTGCCGGCGGTGCCGTTGAGCAGGGCGGCGCGTTCGGCGGGGACCATGTGGCCGGTGCCGATCACCAGCGCGGACCCGCTGTCGGGGGCGGCCAGCGCCCCGGTCAGCGCCGCCATCTCGGGTTCCGCGGCGCCGCCGACGATGGCGCCGACGCAATCGGCGATGATCAGCTTGGTGCGCGCCACCACCTCGGGGGGCAATTCGGCCGCGGGGAAATCCGCCAGGAAATCGGCAAGCTGGTCAAGGTCGGGGGTGTGCGAGGGGGCTTGGGCGTGGGGGTCCATGATTCCGTCTCTGTTCAGGGGGTTTGCTTGGCGACCGGCAGCGACAGCGGCCACAACTCATCCGCCGAGCGTCCGGCCGCGTCGGGTCTGCTGGCGACGGCCGCGCACATCGCCGCCTGCGGGGCCGTCAGCCCGGCGCCCAGTCCGCGCAGGTCAAGCGTCAGCAGCTCGCCCCCGGCGACGACCTGCGTTCCCCCGACATAGACGTCGCGCACGGCCCGGTCGCCCGCGCAATAGATCAGGCTGCGCAGCGGATCGTGCAGCGGCATCATCCCGGGGTCGGTCAGATCGACGGTAAAGAAATCCGCCTTGCACCCCGGGGCCAGCCGCCCAAGGTCGGGCCGGCCCAGATAATCCGCCGCGCCGCAGGTGGCGGCCCGGAAGATCTCGCCCGCGCCCAGGCTGTAGCCTTGGGTCGAGGGATGGGTTGCGCGGCCGAGGTCGCGGCGCGATTTCAGGCGCGAGACCAGCACCGCCAGCTTCATTTCCTGCAACATGCCGTGCGGATAGGTGTCGTTGCCAAGGGTGACGTTCACTCCGGCGGCAAGATAGTCGCTCAGCGCCTCCATCCCCTCGCCCTGCGCCGCGAAAACGGTGGGGCAGTGGGTCACCGTGGTGCCGGTCTCGGCCAGCAGCCCAAGATCGCGGTGCGCCGGCGCGTGCAGGTCCGAGTGGTGGTCGAGATATAGCCCGTGGCCGATGGCGCTGTTTTCCCCCAGCAACCCGATCTGCGCCGCCCATTGGATCGGGCTTGTCCCGTGGCGGGCCAGGAACTCGGCATATTCGCGGGCGCTTTCGGCCGCATGGACGTGAAAGGGCCGTCCCGTCTGCCGAGCCAGCGCATGGCTTTGGCGCAGCAGGTCGGGGGTGGTCGCCTCAAGCTCGGACGGGGCGACCATGGCGGCAAGCCGGCCGCTGGGATGCGCCTCGGCCGCGTCCATCACTGCCTGCGCATGATCGAACAGCGCGTGGCCGTTGTCGGGCAGCCAGCGATAGCGCAGCAGCCGGTGGTCGCTTACCGACCATTCCGCCGAGGTGAAGAACGGCGCCGCATAGACCCGCGCCCCGGTCGCGGCCAGCGTGTCCAGCCAGCCGTCATAGGGTGCGACCCAATCCATCAGCGTGGTGGTGCCGCCGCACAGCAGCTGCCCGATGCCAAAGGCGGTGCCCGCCGCCTTGGCGGTTTCGGCGGGCTGCAAGATATTCACGTTCTGATAGAATGACGGCAGCAGGTAATTGCAGGCATCCTGCGTGATCCCTTTGCGGATCATCGTCACGTTCGAATGGTAATGGGTGTTGATCAGCCCCGGCAACACCAGCATCTGCCGCCCGTCGATTTCATGATCGACCTTCCCGTCGAAATGCCCGCCGACATGCAGGATGCTGTCGCCGCGAAACACCAGGTCGGCGCCGCGCAGATAATGGAAATCATTCCGCACCCCGTCCCAGGCGACCAGCCATTCCGCCTGCCGGATGCAACTGATCCTGCCGCTGTTCTGCAAGGCGCCAGCGCCGGGGAATTCTGCTGTCATCGAAATCACCTCCGGTTTTGCGATTCCCGCCGGCGGACCGGCAGCGCCGGGTGGGGCGGGACGATGGCGCCAGATGGACGGCGACCGCATATCCGCGATTTCACCCGCAGTTTCCGTTTCAAAAGCCGAATTGCGGCTCTTGCACTTCTATCATTGACTCAATGTCATAAACGTATAATTTTACATTATCAACTCTTAGTGAGGGGCCGATGAGGGGGAATCCCGGCCACTCCGGGCAGTTCGGCGGCGCAATCCCGGGAAACGGGCCGGCCGACAGGAACCATCCGATCTCTTGCCGGCCATGGCTTCCCTATCGGGGCGCCGGCAAGCGGAAAACACAGAGCGAAGGGAGGAACTTGATGAAATACCCGATGATCCTGGCGAGTGTCGCGCTTGGGCTGGCCGCGGGCAGTGCCGCGGCGCGCGACCTTGTGGTGGTGGGCTGGGGCGGGGCGCATAGCGCCGCCATGGAAAAGGCTTTCAACCAGCCGTTCACCGCAGACCGCGACATCACCATCCAGATGGAAAGCTATACCGGCGGGCTGGCGCAGGTGATGGCCCAGGTCGAAAGCAACAATATCCAGTGGCACGTGCTTGAGGCCAATCCCCCCGAGGCGGCGATCGGCTGCGACAACGATCTGCTGGAGCCTTTCCCGCTGGAAACGCTGCCGCCCGGTCTGGACGGCACCCCGGCGGCCGAGGATTTCTATCCCGGCACGCTGCATGAATGCGGCGTCGGCAGCGCGATCTATTCGTGGCTGCTGGCCTATGATCCCAAGTTCTTTCCCGATGCCGAACCGACCAGCGTCACCGATCTTTTCGACCGCGACAGGTTTCCCGTCCGGCGCGGCTTTCTGAAAGCGGCCCGCGGCACGCTGGAACTGGCGCTGATCAGCGACGGCGTGGCCAAGGACCAGATCTACGAGGTGCTCAAGACCCCCGAGGGGGTGGAACGCGCGTTGGCCGTGCTGGACCGGGTCCGGGATCTGTCGGTGTGGTATGACACCTCGGCGCAGGGCACCCAGCTTCTGGCTGATGGCGAGGTGGCGATGACCATCGGCCACAACGGCCGCTTCCACGCCGCGATCGAGCAGGAAAACCAGCCGTTCAAGCTGGCATGGGGTGACCAGATGTGGACCACGGGCATGATGATCGTTCCGCGCGGGACGCCGGTGCTCGACCTGGCCTTCGACTATGTGCGTTTCGCGCAATCGGCCGAAAGCCAGGCGGCATTCGCCAATCTGATGCCCTATGCGCCGGCGCGACAGTCCGCCATGGCGCTGGTCGACCCCGAGATGCACCCGTATCTGTCGACCTACGAGCCGAATTTTGCCACTGCGGTGAAACATGACACCGATTTCTGGACGGAATACGGCGATCTGGTGAACGAGCAGTTCAGCAACTGGCTGTCGCGCTGAGCGCCGGCCCCGTCATCCCTGTCATCCCTGCCGCCGCGCCCCGGCCGGCGGCAGGAAGCCTTGCCTGCTCGCCTGCGGCCCAGTGACGCCGGCGCCACGAACGGGACGCCGCCCGCGGAAAAGCCTTGCGACACGGCGCGGTTGGCGGAATCCTCATGGTGGCCGCGCCGCTTGGCCGCAGTTGCAACCGATGAGGGCAGAGATGCTGGCAGATTTCCCCGTGACCATCGACTATACGCAGATTGTCGTCGAGATCGGCGACCAGCCCGCCCCCGGGCTGCTGTGGACCGATGATCACGTCGCCCAGGGCTTCGCGTGGTCCCAGGGGCTGGTGTCCTTTGGTGTTCCCGACCACGACGGCGGCTCGCGGCTTCAGGTCGAACTCAGCCCCGACGCGGCGCTGGACCCGCAGGCGCTGTGGGCGGTGCAGGTGCCGTTTCGGGTGACCGGTCCGCTGCGGATCGGCAATATCTTCGACCCTACCCCGGTCGCGGTGCCCATGGGCAACTATATCGTGACCTATCAGGGGCTTGCCGACCCGGACTACGCCTATCTGCTGCGGCTGAGCTTTACCGCCGACGACGCCCCCGGCTTTCGCGTCCTGAAACGCGGCGGGGACATCACCGCCGACCAGGTGCTGCGCCGCGACGCCGAGCCTGCGTTTCCGGCCGGACAGTAGCGCCTGCCGGGCAACGACCCGTCCACCCGCCGGGTTGTGGCGTCGTCGGCAATCACAAAAATTCCGCCCCCCATTTCGCCCGCGCCACCGCAGCCCTTTCTTCCTTGCAGAAATATCCCGGGGGTCCGGGGGCAGCGCCCCCGGCTACAAACAAGCCGCGGTCGATGGTGTGAAAGACAAGGCGCCTCCCGGGTCCAGGCCCCGGTGCCATGCCCGCGCCTGCCGCCGCTGCCGTCGCCAGGGCGCGGGGGCGGTCGCCGGGCGGCGAGCCGCGTCCCTGTCTTGCCGCTGTTGCCGCGATAGGTCAGGAAACGGAACATGCCGGGGCTTGGGCCGGATCGGGCAGCGTGGGGGCTGGGGGTGGACAAAGCACAGCTGGACGGGATTCTGGCCGCCGTGCCGCTGCCGATGGTGCTGATCGGGGCCGAGGACCGCATCGTTACCGCCAACGCCCCGGGGCTTGCGCTGCTGGGCGCCGGGCAGGTCGGGCGCCACCATGCCATCGGCCTGCGCCAGCCGGCGCTGCTGGCCGCCATCGGCAAGGCGCTGCGCGAAGGCGTCGGGGGGCAGGCGCATTACGAGGTCATGGGGCCGCGGTCCAGGGTGACCTGGCTGGTCACGGTCACCCCGGTGCCGAATGGCGGCCGCCACGATGCGCTCTGCGCCTTTCAGGACATCACCGAACAGGAACTCATCGGCAGTTTCCGCCGCGATTTCGTGGCCAATGTCAGCCACGAGCTGCGCAGCCCGCTGACCACGCTGGTCAGCATCATCGACACGCTCAGGGGGGCGGCCCGCGACGATCCCGCCGCACGCGACCGCTTTCTGACCGCGATGCAGCACGAGGCGCAGCGTATGGCACGGCTGGTGCGCGACCTGCTGTCGCTGTCGCGGACCGAGGCCGAGGAACGCCGCCGCCCCACCACCCCGGTGGACGTGGCCGAGCTGGCGCGCGATGTGACCGACACGCTGCGTCCGCAGGCCGAGGCCGCGGGGGTGGTGCTGGAGCTGGCGGCGCCCCCGGGCATCCCCCCGATTCCCGCCGATGCCGACCAGTTGACGCAGCTGCTGCAAAACCTGATCGAGAACGCGGTCAAATACGACACTCTGGGCCGGCGCGTCACCGTCAGGCTCTGCCCCGAGCAGGCGGAGGGGATGTTGCGCATCGACGTGGCCGATCAGGGCGAGGGGATCGAGCCCCAGCACCTGCCGCGGCTGACCGAGCGGTTCTATCGCGTGGACCGCGCGCGCTCGCGCGAGCAGGGCGGCACCGGGCTGGGGCTGGCCATCGTCAAGCATATCGTCAATCGCCACCGCGGCCGGCTGGCCATCGCCAGCGAACGGGGCCGCGGCACCACGGTTTCGGTGTTCCTGCCGACCGCCTGACGCAGCCGGTTTGCTGCGGCTGCAATCTTCATCGAACCGTTACAGAACCGTCGTCAAACCGTTGCAGCCGGGCGCTAGACCTGCCCGCATCGACCGTCACCCCGACGGTCGTGCGTGATACGAACAGGAAGACCGTATGTCCTGCATCAGACAGACTGCCTCGATCCTTGCCATTCTGGCCGTGTCGGCCGGCGCTGCCGCCGCCCGCGACCAGGTGCAGGTGGCGGGGTCGTCCACCGTGCTGCCCTATGCCACCATCGTCGCTGAGATCTTTGGCGAAAGCGCCGGATTTCCGACCCCGGTGGTCGAATCCGGCGGCTCTTCGGCGGGGCTCAAGAAGTTCTGCGAAGGCGTGGGCGAAAACACCGTCGACATCGCCAACGCCTCGCGCCGCATCAAGGACAGCGAGATCGAGGCCTGCCGCGCCGCCGGCGTCGCCGACATCATCGAGGTGCAGTTCGGCTATGACGGCATCGTCTTTGCCTCGGACATCGGGGGCAATGCCTTCGCCTTTACCCCGGCCGACTGGTATCGGGGGCTGGCCGCGCAGGTGATCGTGGACGGCAAGCTGGTCACGAACCCCGCCACCAGCTGGGATCAGGTGAACCCGGACCTGCCCGCGCAGCCGATCATGGCCTTTATCCCCGGCACCAAGCACGGCACCCGCGAGGTGTTCGACCTGAACGTGATCGAGCGCGGCTGCAAGGACAGCGGCGCCGAACAGGCGCTGGCTGCGCTGGTCGGTGACGATGCCGCCAAGACCTGCACCACCCTGCGCACCGACGGCCGCGCGGTCGAGATCGACGGGGACTATACCGAAACCCTGTCGCGCATCGACAGCAACAAGGAAGGTATCGGCGTCTTTGGCTTGTCCTTTTACGAAAACAACGCCTCCAAGCTGCAAGTCGCGACGATGAACGGGGTCACCCCTTCGACCGAGACCATCGCGTCGGGCGAATACCCGGTGTCGCGGCCGCTGTTCTTCTACGTCAAAAAGGCACATATCGGCGTGATCCCCGGGCTCAAGGACTACGCCGAGCTGTTCGTCTCGGACGAGATCGCCGGTCCCGGCGGCCCGCTGGCGGAATACGGGCTGGTGCCCGACCCCGAGCTGGCGAAAGCGCAGGCGGTGGTCGCGGACGAGACCGCGCTGGACTGATCCCCAAGGCCGAAACCAGGGCGATCCGGCGGCGTGCCGGATCGCCGAGCCTGCCGACCGGAGGTCCAAGTGTCCCCATTCTGGCTTGTCACCGCAGTGCTGGCGCTGGCCGGTGCCGCCTATGCCCTTGGCCGCGCGCGGGTGCTGTCCGCGGCCGCGGGCGATCACCGCGCCCTGCATTCGCTGCCCGCACATTACGGCTGGGCGGCGGTGCAGATGACGCTGGCCCCGGCGCTGCTGCTGTATCTGCTGCTGTTGCTGGCCGGGCAGGCCGGGCCGGTCGCCGCCGCCGCGGCGCTGGCCTTGGCGCTGGGTGCGCTGATCTGGGCGCTGCGCCGCAACACCCCCGATTTCCGCGCCCGCAACGCGGTCGAGCGCGGGATGATGGCGGTGCTGATCCTCGCCTCGACCATCGCCATCGCCACCACCGCGGGCATCGTGCTGTCGATGCTGTTCGAGACGCGGCATTTCTTTACCCTCTATGACTGGCGCGAGTTCTTTTTCTCGGCCATCTGGGCGCCGCAGTTCCAGGGGCGCTCGCAGCTGGGCATCCTGCCGCTGCTGTGGGGGACGCTGTATATCAGCCTGATCGCGCTGGGCTTTGCGGTGCCGGTGGGGCTGTTCGCGGCGATCTACATGTCGGAATATGCCGGGCGGAGGATGCGGGCGCTGGTCAAGCCGGCGCTGGAAATCCTCGCCGGGATCCCGACCATCGTCTATGGGCTGTTCGCGCTGATCACCGTCGGGCCGCTGCTGCGCGACTGGCTGGCGCAGCCCTTGGGGCTGGGCAGCAGCGCGTCCTCGGTGATGACGGCGGGGCTGGTGATGGGGATCATGCTGATCCCGTTTGTGTCGTCGCTGTCCGACGACATCATCAGCCAGGTGCCGCAGTCGCTGCGCGACGGGGCCTTTGCGCTGGGGGCCACCCGTTCGGAAACCATCCGGCAGGTGATCCTGCCCGCGGCGCTGCCCGGCATCGTCGGCGCGGTGCTGCTGGCCGCAAGCCGCGCCATCGGCGAGACGATGATCGTGGTGCTGGGGGCAGGGGCGGCCGCGCGGCTCAGCCTCAACCCGTTCGAGGCGATGACCACCATCACCGTCAAGATCGTCAGCCAGCTGACCGGCGACAACGACTTTGCCGCCCCGGAAACGCTGGTCGCATTCGCGCTGGGGCTGACGCTGTTCGTGATCACGCTGGGGCTGAACATTGCCGCCCTGGCCATCGTGCGCCGCTATCGGGAGCAATACGAATGAGCATCCCCCAACAGTCATTATTCGCCAGCGACCCCGGCACCGCGCGGCGCCGCGCGGCCGAGGCGCGGTTCCGCGCCTATGGCCTGGGCGCGGTGCTGGTGGGCGTGGCGGCGCTGCTGCTGTTGCTGTCCTCGGTGCTGTCTTCGGGGCTGGGGGCGTTCTGGCAGACGCGGATCCACATCCCCGTCACGCTGGCCGGGGCCGCGCTGGATCCTTTGGGGGGCCGCGATCCGGCGGCCATGCGCAAGGTCACCACCATCGCCTATGGCAAGGTGATCGAGGCGGCGCTGCGGGACGCAATCGCGCAGGCCGGCATCGAGCTGCCGCTGACCGACGCCGAAATCGCGGCGATGCTGTCGAAAGAGGCCCCGGCGCAGCTGCGCAACAAGGTGCTGGCCGATCCCGCGCTGGTGGACGGGACCATCGAGGTCTCGCTGCTGGCGAACGGCCGCATCGACGGCTATCTGAAGGGCCGGGTGACCATGGACAGCGCGCAGCTGGACCGCAACGTCACCCCGCAGCAGCTTTTGCTGGCGGACCGGATGCTGGCGCGGGGGATGCTGTCGCGCGACCTCAACCCCGGTTTCCTGACCGCCCCCGATGCATCCGACCTGCGCCCCGAGGCGGCGGGGCTGGGCGTCGCGATCCTCGGCTCGGCCTATATGATGCTGATCGTGCTGGGGCTGGCGCTGCCGATCGGCGTCGCGTCCTCGATCTATCTGGAGGAATTCGCGCCCAGGAACCGCTGGACCGACCTGATCGAGGTGAACATCGCCAATCTGGCGGCGGTGCCCTCGATCGTGTTCGGGGTGCTGGGGCTGGCCATCTTCATCAACTTTGCCGGGCTGCCGCAGTCGGCGCCCATCGTCGGCGGGCTGGTGCTGACGCTGATGACCCTGCCCACTATCATCATCGCCACCCGCGCGGCGCTGAAATCCGTGCCGCCCTCGATCCGCGATGCGGCGCTGGGGGTGGGGGCGTCGCGGATGCAGGCGGTGTTTCACCACGTGCTGCCGCTGGCCGCCCCCGGCATCCTGACCGGCGCCATCATCGGGCTGGCGCAGGCGCTGGGCGAAACCGCGCCCTTGCTGCTGATCGGGATGGTCGCATTCGTGCGCGAATTTCCCGCCGCCCCGCCCGAGGGCTTTTTCGACCCCGCCCCGGCGCTGCCGGCGCAGATCTACAACTGGACCCAGCGCGCGGACCCGGCCTTTGTCGAACGGGCCTGGGGCGCGATCATCGTGCTGCTGGGGTTCCTGCTGGTGATGAATGCAGCGGCGATCCTGCTGCGCCGGCGTTTCGAGCGCCGCTGGTGATGGAGGCTCTGATGTATGACATGGGGATGGCGCAATCCGTGGCGGCCGAGGCGGCCGGCAAGGTCAGCGCGCGGGGGGTGCAGGTGTTTTACGGCACCACCCACGCGCTGCGCGATGTCGATATCGACATTGCCGACCGGGCGGTGACGGCCTTTATCGGCCCGTCGGGCTGCGGGAAATCGACGTTCCTGCGCTGCCTGAACCGGATGAACGACACCATCCCCGGCTGCCGGGTGCTGGGCGATATCCGGCTGGACGGCGAGGATATCCACGACCCCCGCGTCGATCCGGTGCAGCTGCGGGCGCGGGTGGGGATGGTGTTCCAGAAGCCCAACCCCTTTCCGAAATCCATTTACGACAACGTGGCTTACGGCCCGCGCATCCACGGGCTGGCGCGTTCGCGCGCCGATATGGACGTGGTGGTGGAAAAATCCCTGCGCCGGGCGGCGCTGTGGAACGACGTCAGGGACCGGCTGCACGACGCGGGCACGGGCCTGTCGGGCGGGCAGCAGCAGCGGCTGTGCATCGCCCGCGCCATCGCCACCTCGCCCGAGGTCTTGCTGATGGACGAGCCGTGTTCCGCGCTGGACCCCATCGCCACCGCGCAGATCGAGGAACTGATCCATGAGCTTGCCGACCAGTTCTCGGTGGTGATCGTCACCCACTCGATGCAGCAGGCGTCGCGGGTCAGCCAGCACACGGCTTTCTTTCACCTTGGCGAGCTGGTGGAATACGGCGACACCGAAACGGTCTTTACCAACCCTGTCGATCCGCGCACGGAAAACTATATTACCGGACGGATCGGGTGACGGAGGGCATGATGGACAGGCGACAGCATATCGTCACGGCCTTTGACCGCGACCTGGAAACCATCGAGGCGCTGCTGGCGCGCATGGGCGGGCTGGTCGAGGCCGCAGTGGTGGACGCGATCCGCGCGCTGGAAACCCGCGACGAGGATCTGGCCGAGGCCGTGCGCCGCGGCGACAAGGCCATCGACGCGCTGGAGGAACAGATCGACATCGAGACCGCGCGGCTGATCGCGCTGCGTGCGCCCACGGCGTCGGACCTGCGCTATGTGCTGGCCACGATGAAGATCGCGGCGGCGCTGGAACGCTGCGGCGATTACGCCAAGAACCTGGCGCGGCGTTCCACCGTTCTGGCGCAGATGCCGGCGATCGACGGCGCCTCGGGGTCGATCCGGCGCATGGGCGACGCGGTGCGGTTGCAGATGAAGAACGCGCTGGACGCATTCATCCAGCGCGACCTTGAACTGGCCGAGCAGGTGCGGCTGGGCGATCACGACGTGGACCAGATGTATAACACCCTGTTTCGCGAATTCCTGACCCACATGATGGAGGATCCGCGCAACATCACCGCCTGCATGCACCTGCATTTCATCGCCAAGAACATCGAGCGCATGGGCGACCACATCACCGGCATTGCCGAGCAGGTGATCTATCTGATCACCGGCAACCTGCCCGACGACGAACGCCCCAAGGCCGACCACACCGCGCTGGCCGCCGGCGACCACACGCAGGAGGGCGCATGGCAGTCGCCGTAAAGCCGCTGATCCTGCTGGTCGAGGATGAACCGGCGCAGCGCGACGTGATCGCCTATAACCTTGCGGCCGAGGGCTATCAGGTGGCCGAGGCCGGCGACGGCGAAGAGGCGATGCTGCTGGTCGCGGAAAACCCGCCCGATCTGGTGATCCTGGACTGGATGATGCCGAAGCTGTCGGGGATCGAGGTCTGCCGTCGGCTCAAGTCCGACCCCGCCACCCGTGCGATCCCGGTGATCATGCTGTCGGCGCGGCTGGACGTGCCCGACCGGGTGCGCGGGCTGGAAACCGGCGCCGACGATTATGTGGGCAAGCCCTATTCCGTGGCCGAGCTGATGGCCCGTATCCGCGCCAACCTGCGGCGGGCGCATCCCGCCGCCGCCGGCGCGGTGCTTGAATTCCGCGACCTGCGGCTGGACGCCGAGACCCACCGCGTCACCCGCGCCGGCCACGAGATCGAGCTGAGCCCGACCGAATTCCGCCTGCTGGCCACGCTGATGGAAAAGCCGGGGCAGGTGCTTAGCCGCGAACGGCTGCTGGACCGG
This sequence comes from Paracoccus alkenifer, assembly GCF_900108405.1. Lineage (GTDB taxonomy): Bacteria > Pseudomonadota > Alphaproteobacteria > Rhodobacterales > Rhodobacteraceae > Paracoccus > Paracoccus alkenifer. The sequence goes on along the minus strand of NZ_FNXG01000003.1, from coordinate 359,059 downwards.
GTCTGGGGCCGCGACATCCACGTCGAATCGCGCACCGTCGATGTGCATGTCGGGCGGCTGCGCAAGGCGCTGTGCCAGCACGGGGGCGACGACCTGCTGCGCACCGTTCGCGGCGCGGGCTACGCGCTGGGCTGACCCCGGCCGGTTCCCGGCACCGCGGCACGCCGGCCGCAACCCCTTTCGTCCCATCACAAATTGCCGCGGCTTTGTGACAGCGCGCGCAATGGACGGGCCTTGCGGCCTGTGGCAATGATCCGCCAAAGGGCGCGCCCCGGTATTCCGGGGCCGCTGGCTGCCCGGCAGGGGCGGCCATGCCCGCGTGGAAACGGAGACCGGCATGAAGCTGCGCAGGATGCATCTGGCGGTGCTTGCCGCCGTCGTGGCGGCGGGGGTCGGGGGCTGGCTGCTGTTTGCGGGCAGCGCACCGGCGCCGGTGCCCAGCCTTGCGCCGGTGCAGCGCGGCACGGTCACCCGCTCGGTCCTTGCGTCGGGGATGCTTGAGGCGCGCCAGCTGGTCAGCGTGGGCGCGCGGGTGTCGGGGCAGGTGGAAACCCTTGCCGTGGTGCTGGGCCAGCAGGTCAAGGCCGGTCAGGTGATCGCCCGCATCGATTCCCAGGACCAGCAGAACGCCCTGTTGCAGGCCGAGGCCGCGCTGGCCGGCATCGATGCCCAGATCGCCGCGAAAGAGGCCACGCTGGAACGCGGCGAGCGGGTGCTGGCCCGGCAGCAGGCGTTGCAGGCGCAGAATATCGCGTCGAAAGAGGCGCTCGACACCGCCACCGCCGATGTGCTGATCTATCGCGCCGACCTTGACGCGCTGCACGCGCAAAAGGCCAGCGCCGAGGTCACCGTCTCGACCGCGCGGGTGGCGCTGGAACGCACGCAGATCACCGCGCCGATCGCGGGCACGGTGGTGGCGATCCTGGTCAAGCAGGGCCAGATGGTCAACGCGGCGCAATCCGCCCCGACCATCGTCAAGATCGCCGATCTGTCCACGATGCTGGTCAAGGCCGAGATTTCCGAGGCCGACGTGATGAATGTCGCGTCGGGGCAAAGCGTTTCCTTTACCACGCTGGGCGCGAGCGACCGGCCCTTTCAGGCGGTGGTGCGCGACATCGAACCCGCGCCGACCGAAATCGAAAGCAGCGACACCATCTCGTCGGACCGGGCGATCTATTACAACGGCCTGCTTGAGGTCGAAAACCCCGAGGGGCGCCTGCGCATCGGCATGACCGCCGAGGTCTCGATCGAGCTGGACCGCGCCGAGGACGTCCTGACCGTGCCCGCAGCCGCCGTGAAACGGGACCGCGCCGGCCAGTATGTCGAGATCATGGACCCCGTCACCGGTTCGGCCACCCGGCGCGAGGTCGTGGCCGGCCTTAGCGACAAGGTCGTCACCGAGATCCGCGACGGGCTGGCCGAGGGCGAGCGCGTCGTGACCGGCACCGCCGCCCCCGCCCCCGCCAGAGCCGCGGCAGGGGAACGGATGCGGCCGCCGAGGATGTTCTGATGGACACCGGCGCGCAGCCGCCGCTGATCTCGGTGCGCGGCATCACCCGCAGCTTTGCCGCCGGCGCGGAAACCATCACCGTGCTGCGCGACATCGACCTGGATATCAGGGCGGGCGAGCTGGTGGCGATCATGGGCGCCTCGGGTTCGGGCAAGTCCACGTTGATGAACATCCTGGGCTGTCTCGACCGGCCCAGCAGCGGCAGCTATCATTTCGGCGGCCGCGATGTGGGCGCGCTTGAACCCGACGAATACGCCGGGCTGCGGCGCGAGCATTTCGGCTTTATCTTTCAGCGCTATCAGCTGCTGGGCGATCTGGACGCCGTCGGCAATGTCGAGGTGCCCGCGATCTATGCCGGCGCCGGCCGCGAGCCGCGCCGCGCCCGGGCGCGCGAATTGCTGGGTCGTCTGGGTCTGGCGGACCGGCTGGACCATCGCCCGTCCGAACTGTCGGGCGGGCAGCAGCAGCGGGTCTCGGTCGCGCGGGCGCTGATGAACGGCGGCGAGGTGATCCTTGCCGACGAACCCACCGGCGCGCTGGACACCAAAAGCAGCGCCGAGCTGATCGCCCTGCTGCTGGAACTGCACCGGCAGGGCCACACGATCATCATCGTGACCCACGATCCCAAGGTGGCGGCCCATGCCCATCGCACCATCGAGATCAGCGACGGCCGCATCGTGGCCGACAGCGGCAGCCCCCCCGACAATGGCGGCAGGGCTGCTCGCGCAGCGACCCCTCGCCGGGCCGGCGCGGCATTTTCCGCCGCGACCCGCCTGCGCGAGGCGCTGAGCATGGCGCTTATCGCCATGATGGCGCACCGGATGCGCAGTTTCCTGACCATGCTCGGCATCATCATCGGCATCGCCTCGGTCGTGCTGGTGGTCGCGCTGGGGTCCGGCAGTCAGGAAAAGGTGCTGGAAAACATCTCGTCGCTGGGCACCAACACCATCACCGTGCGGGCGGGATCGGGGTTCGGCGCCCGCAACGCGGGACGGATCGAGACGCTGGTCCCCTCGGACGCCGCGGCGCTGGCGTTGCAGGATTACGCCGCGGGGGTGTCGCCCGCGGTTTCGGCCAGCGCCACCGTGCGCCATGGCGCCACCAGCGCCAGCGCGCAGATCAGCGGGGTCAGCGGCGAATATTTCGCGCTGCATTCCTATGTGACCGTGGCGGGCAGCATCTTTGACGCGGCCGACATCGCGACGCTTTCCCAGGTCGCCGTCATCGACGAAGACACGCGCGACGCGTTTTTCGAGCGCGGCGCGGACCCGACCGGCGAGGTGCTGCATCTGGGGCAGGTGCCTGTGCGGGTGATCGGCGTGGTGCGGGCGGGCGGCGCCTCGTTCGGGCCAAGTTCGCTGAACGTGTGGATGCCCTATACCACGGTCATGTCGCGGGTGTCGGGGCAGCGGCATCTCAGCAGCATCGGGGTGCAGATCGCCGACGGCCACGACATGGCGCAGGCGCAGCAGCAGATTTCCGCGCTGATGCTGTCGCGCCACGGTGTGCAGGATTTCTTTTTGCAAAACAGCGACACGATCCGCGAGACGCTGACCTCGACCACGCGCACCATGACGGTTCTGGTGGCGGCCATCGCCGTCATCTCGCTGATTGTGGGCGGCATCGGGGTGATGAACATCATGCTGGTCTCGGTCACCGAGCGCACCCGCGAAATCGGCGTCCGCATCGCCGTGGGCGCAAGGCGCTCGGACATCACCGCGCAATTCCTGATCGAGGCGGTGCTGGTCTGTCTTATCGGCGGGGTGCTGGGGGTGGCGCTGGCGATCGGCGGCGGAATGCTGGCCGGGTCGTTGACGGATGTCATGAGGCTGAGTTTCTCGACCCTGTCGATCGTGGCGGCGTTCCTGTCCTCGACCGCGATCGGCGTGATGTTCGGGTTCCTGCCGGCCCGCGCCGCCGCGCAGCTGGATCCCGTCGTCGCGCTGAGCCGCGACTGACCCCCCCTGCATCTTGCACAAACCGGCCAGCGGGTGTTCCATCCGGGCTGGCTGACGAAAGGGCAAGCGGAACGGATGCGGATCGACCTGAACTCGGATCTTGGCGAAGGCTTTGGCCCGTGGGTGATGGGCGATGATCCCGCGATGCTGGATGTCGTCACCTCGGCCAATATCGCCTGCGGGGGCCATGCGGGCGACCCTCAGACCATGTTCGCCACGCTGCGGCTGGCGGCGGCGCGCGGCGTCGTGGTCGGTGCGCATCCGGGCTATCCCGACCGCGAGGGGTTCGGGCGCCGGGTGATCCCGATGCAGCCGGCCGAAATCGGGCGCATGGTCGCGGCGCAGGTGGGCGCGTTGCAGGGCGTTGCCGCGCTGGCCGGCGCGCGGGTGCGCTATGTGAAACCGCACGGCGCGCTGGGCAATCTTGCCGCCGAGAACCGCGAGGTGGCCGATGCCGTTGCGGCCGCGGTGGCGGCGCTGCCGGGCGGTCTGGCGGTGCTGGCGATCTCGGGCACCGAGCTTGAGCTTGCGGCCCGCGCCGCCGGCATGGCCGTGTTTTCCGAGATCTTCGCCGACCGTGCCTATCTGCCCGACGGCCGGCTGGTGCCGCGCACGCAGCCCGGCGCGGTGCTGCACGATGCCGGGCAGGCGGCCGAGCGTCTGGCCCGCTTTCTGGACAGCGGGCTGATGCCGGTGATCGGCGGCGATCCGATCCCGCTGGCCGCGCATTCCGTCTGCGTGCATGGGGATTCGGCGGGTGCGGTCGCGATGGCGCGGACGCTGCGGGCGCGGCTGGATGCGGCGGGCGTGACCGTCGCGCCGTTCCTGTCGGGCTGAGGGGCGATGGCAGTCACCTTGCCAAAGGCGCGCCGCAAGTGAGCGCCGACCAGATAAACGCAGGCCATACAAGCTTGGGCCCGGGGCGCAGCTTTCCGGTGTTCAGCCCCGTCGCCGAACACAGCATTCTGGTCGAGTTCGGCGACCGCATCGCCCCTGACATCCACGCAAGGGTGCTGCAACTGGACAGGGCGCTGGCCGCGGCGCCCTTTGACGGGTTCATCGAGTCGGTCCCGGCCTATGCCGCCATCCTGATCCATTTCGACCCGCTGACCTGCGACCACCGCACCGCCGAATCTGCGGCCCGCCAGCTGATCGGGCAGCCCGCGCCGCCCGCCGTCCCCGCGCCGGCCCCGCGCGAGGTTCTGGTCTGCTACGACGACGAACTGGCCCCCGATCTTGCGGCGGTTGCCCGGGCCGCCGGCCTGTCCCCCGAGGCCGTCATCAACGCGCATCTGGCCGGGCGATACGAGGTGTTCATGTATGGGTTCGCGCCGGGCTATGCCTATCTGGCGGGCGTGCCCGGCGCGATCCACATGCCGCGCAAGCCCGCGGCGGTGCGCGGGGTGGCGGCCGGCAGCGTGCTGATCGCGGGGCCGCAATGCCTGGTCTCGACCCTCACCATGCCGACCGGGTGGTGGGTGATCGGGCGATCCCCCAGCCGCATCCTGACGGGCGATCCGGGGCGGCCGTTCCTGTTCGACGTCGGTGACCGGGTGCGTTTCCGCCGCATCGACCGCGCCGGATTCGAGGCCGCGACATGACCGATACGGTGCTTTCAGTCAGTTTCGCCGGCCCGCATGTGTCGGTGCAGGACGCGGGCCGGCCGGGGCTGATGCGCTACGGCGTGCCGCGCTCGGGCCCGATGGATCGCCGGTCGTTCGCCGCCGCGAACCTCGCGCTTGGCAACCCGGCGGGGGCGCCCGGAATCGAGGTCTCGATGGGCGGGCTGGTGCTGCAATGCCTGTCCGGAGCGGTCGGTTTCGCGGTGGCGGGGGGCGGCTTTATCGTCGAACATGCCGGGGACAGGCGCGGCTCGTGGCACGCAGCCACCCTGCGGGCCGGAGAACATCTGACCATCCGCCCGGGGCCGTGGGGCAGCTGGTGCTATCTGGCCTTTGCCGGGCGGTTGCAGGCGCCGCAATGGCTGGGCAGCGCCTCGACCCACGCGATATCTGGCCTTGGAGGTGGCCGGCTGGCGGCGGGGACGCGGCTGGTGATCGCCGACGCCGCCCCGCACCCCGCGCGCGAGGTCGAGTTTCCCTGTCCCGTCGCCGCCCGCCCGCGCCGCGAGCTGCGCGTTACCCTTGGGCCGCAGCAGCGGTTCTTTTCGTCCCGGGCGGTTGCGGCGTTCCTGACGGGCGAATGGCGCATGACCGATGCCTGGGACCGGATGGGGGTGCGGCTGGCGGGGCCGCAGATCGCGCCGCACGCTGCGCTGGACATGCCGTCCGGGCCGATCACCCGCGGCTCGGTGCAGGTTGCCGGCGACGGGGTGGCCACGGTTCTGCTGGCCGATCACCAGACCACCGGAGGCTATCCCCGCATCGCCACGGTGCTGGACTGCGATCTTGACGGGTTTGTCCAGCTGCGCCCCCGCGACCCGGTGCGGTTCCGCCCCGTCAGCGCCCGGCAGGCGGTGGCCCTCGCAAGAACCGCTGCAATTGCTGCGCCCGCGGCGTGGCTGCGCTAGGTTTTCGACGTTGACTCGCAGCTGCGGACCCGCGATAAGCCGCCATCGCAGCCGATTTCGTTAATCCGCACCCGAATCGGTTGCATCTGTTCAGGCCGCCCGCTATGGGGGCGGCCTTGCAGTTTTTCTGTTTAAGGTCCGACGCTGGCTTCGCGTGGTGCGCTGTCAGCCTCTCGACTGAAATCCCCATCCGAGGGATGCTTGATGCAAAGCCAGACCATCCGTATCCGGCTCAAGGCGTTCGACTATCGCGTGCTCGATTCCAGCACCGCCGAGATCGTCAACACCGCCAAGCGGACCGGCGCGCAGGTGCGCGGCCCGATTCCGCTGCCGAACAAGATCGAGAAATTCACCGTCCTGCGCGGTCCGCACATCGACAAGAAGTCGCGCGACCAGTGGGAAATCCGCACGCACAAGCGGCTGCTGGACATCGTGGACCCCACGCCCCAGACCGTTGACGCCCTGATGAAGCTCGACCTCGCCGCCGGCGTGGATGTCGAGATCAAGGTGTAAGGGGGCCATCATGCGGACTGGTGTTATCGCCAAGAAACTGGGCATGACCCGGCTGTTCCTTGAGGACGGCCGGCAGGTGCCCGTGACCGTGCTGCAACTGGACAACCTTCAGGTCGTCGCGCAGCGCAAGACTGAAACCGACGGCTATGTCGCGCTGCAACTGGGCGCCGGCGATGCCAAGCCCAAGAACGTCAGCGCGCCGATGCGCGGCCATTTCGCGAAAGCGAACGTGGCCCCCAAGCGCAAGATCGTCGAATTCCGCGTGTCCGAGGACAACCTGGTCGACGTGGGCGAGGAAATCATCGCCGCGCATTACTTTGCGGGTCAGTTCGTCGACATCGCCGGCACCTCGATCGGTAAAGGCTTTGCCGGTGCGATGAAGCGGCACAACTTCGGCGGGCTTCGCGCCTCGCACGGGGTGTCGATCAGCCACCGCTCGCACGGTTCGACCGGCCAGTGCCAGGATCCCGGCAAGGTGTTCAAGGGCAAGAAGATGGCCGGCCACATGGGCGCGGCGCGGGTTACGACCCAGAACCTTCAGGTCGTGCGCACCGACGCCGACCGCGGGCTGATCATGGTCAAGGGTTCGGTCCCCGGTTCCAAGGGCGGCTGGGTCACGATCAAGGACGCCGTGAAAAAGCCGCTGGCGGAAAACACCATCTTCCCCGCCGCGCTGCGTTCGGCCGAGCGTGAGGCCAAGCGTCTGGCCGAGGAAGCCGCCGCCCAGGCTGCCGCCGAGGAAGAAGCCGCGCGTCTGGCCGCTGCCGAAGCCGAAGCCGCCGTTCAGGAAGCTGCGCTGGCCGAGGCCGAAGCCTCGACCGAGGCCGGCAGCGATGCCGCCGCCCCCGAGGGAGACGAGAGCAAATGAAACTCGACGTGATTTCGCTTTCCTCGGGCAAGACCGGGGACATCGAGCTGTCCGACGACATCTTCGGGCTGGAGCCGCGCGCGGACATCCTGCATCGGGTGGTGCGCTGGCAGCGCGCCAAGGCACAACAGGGCACCCACTCGACGCTGGGCCGGTCCGAAGTGTCTTATTCCACCAAGAAGATCTATCGCCAGAAGGGCACCGGCGGCGCACGCCACGGCAGCCGCAACGCGCCGATCTTCCGCAAGGGCGGCATCTACGCCGGCCCGACGCCGCGCAGCCACGCCTTTGACCTGCCGAAAAAGGTCCGGGCGCTGGGGCTGAAACACGCGCTGTCGGCCAAGGCCGCCCGTGGCAAGCTGGTGATCGTGGACAGCCTGGACCTGGCCGAAGCCAAGACCGCGGCCGTCGCCAAGGCGGTCAAGGAACAGGGCTGGAAGCGGGTGCTGGTCATCGACGGTGCCGATGTGAACGAGAACTTCGCCCGCGCCGCGCGCAACCTGCAAGGCGTGGACGTCCTGCCCTCGATGGGCGCCAACGTCTACGACATCCTGCGCCGCGACACGCTGGTGATCACGCGCGCGGGCGTCGAGGCCCTCGAAGCCCGTCTGGGCAAAGGTGCATGAGATGAGCGCGAAACCCGAACATTACGACGTGATCCGCAAGCCGGTCATCACCGAAAAGGCGACCATGGCCAGCGAGCTGGCCAACGCGGTCACCTTTGAGGTGGCGAAATCGGCCAGCAAGCCGCAGATCAAGGACGCGGTCGAGGCGCTGTTCAACGTCAAGGTCAAGGCGGTCAACACCGTGCTGACCAAGGGCAAGACCAAGCGTTTCCGCGGCCGCCCCGGCGTGCGCAGCGACGTCAAGAAAGCCTATGTGACGCTCGAGGCTGGCAACAGCATCGACGTGAACACCGGGCTGTGATTGCAGATGCGGCCCCCGGTTTGACCCGGGGGCCGCAATTCGGACTGAAACGGACCTATGGTCCAAGGCAAACGGAAGACAGGAACCATGGCACTCAAGTCGTACAAGCCGACGACGCCTGGCCAGCGAGGGCTGGTGCTGATCGACCGTTCGGAGCTTTGGAAAGGCCGCCCCGTCAAGATGCTGACCGTCGGGTTGAGCAAGTCGGGTGGCCGGAACAATACCGGGCGGATCACCATGTGGCACAAGGGCGGCGGGGCCAAGCGGCTCTACCGCATCGTCGATTTCCGCCGCAACAAGCTGGACGTCCCGGCGACGGTCGAGCGGATCGAATACGATCCCAACCGCACCGCCTTCATCGCGCTGCTGCGCTATGACGACGGCGAACAGACCTATATCATCGCGCCGCAGCGTCTGGCCGTGGGCGACAAGGTCGTCGCCTCGCAAAAGGCCGACATCAAGCCGGGCAACGCGATGCCGTTCTCGGGGATGCCGATCGGCACGATCGTCCACAACGTCGAGCTGAAGCCCGGCAAGGGCGGCCAGCTGGCGCGCTCGGCCGGCACCTATGCGCAGTTCGTGGGCCGCGACGGCGGCTATGCGCAAATCCGCCTGTCCTCGGGCGAGCTGCGTCTGGTGCGTCAGGAGTGCATGGCGACCATCGGCGCGGTGTCGAACCCCGACCACTCGAACCAGAACTTCGGCAAGGCCGGCCGGATGCGGCACCTGGGCGTGCGCCCGACCGTCCGCGGCGTCGCGATGAACCCGATCGACCACCCGCATGGCGGTGGTGAGGGCCGGACCTCGGGCGGCCGCCACCCGGTCACGCCTTGGGGCAAGCCCACCAAGGGCAAGCGCACCCGTTCCAACAAGTCGACCGACAAGTATATCCTGCGGTCGCGCCACGCCAAGAAGAAGGGGCGCTGATCCATGGCACGTTCAGTTTGGAAAGGCCCGTTCGTCGACGCCTATGTGCTGCGCAAGGCCGAAAAGGCACGCGAATCGGGGCGTTCGGACGTCATCAAGATCTGGTCGCGCCGTTCGACCATCCTGCCGCAGTTCGTCGGCCTGACCTTTGGCGTCTACAACGGGAAAAAGCACATCCCGGTCAACGTGACCGAGGAAATGATCGGCCAGAAGTTCGGTGAATACTCGCCGACGCGGACCTATTACGGTCACGCGGCCGACAAGAAAGCGAAAAGGAAGTAAACCGTCATGGGTAAGGAACAGAATCCGCGCCGCGTGGCGGATAACGAGGCGATGGCCAAGACCCGCATGCTGCGCACCTCGCCGCAGAAGCTGAATCTGGTCGCCGCCATGATCCGCGGCAAAAAGGTGGAAAAGGCGCTGGCCGACCTGACCTTTTCCAAGCGCCGCATTGCGGGCGACGTCAAGAAATGCCTGCAATCCGCGATCGCCAACGCCGAGAACAACCACAACCTGGACGTCGACCAGCTGGTCGTCGCCGAGGCGTGGGTCGGCAAGAACATGGTGCTCAAGCGGGGCCGTCCGCGCGCCCGCGGCCGGTTCGGCAAGATCCTGAAGCCGTTCTCGGAAATCACCATCAAGGTGCGCGAGATCGACGCCGAGGCCGAGGCCGCCAAAAAGGCCGCCAAGTCGCAGAAACGCGCCGCCGCCACCAATCAAGCCGCCGCTGCCGAGGAGCTCGCGTAATGGGTCAGAAGGTCAACCCCATCGGGATGCGCTTGCAGGTCAACCGCACCTGGGACAGCCGCTGGTTCGCCGACAGCAAGGACTATGGCAACCTGCTGCTCGAGGACATCAAGATCCGCGAGTTCATCCACAAGGATGCCAAGCAGGCCGGCGTCAGCCGCGTCATCATCGAGCGTCCGCACAAGAAATGCCGCGTGACGATCCATGCCGCCCGCCCGGGCGTCATCATCGGCCGCAAGGGCGCCGACATCGAGACGCTGCGCAAGAAGCTGGCGAATTTCACCGACTCGGAACTGCACCTGAACATCGTCGAGGTCCGCAAGCCGGAACTGGACGCGCAGCTGGTGGCCGAATCGATCGCCCAGCAGCTCGAGCGCCGGGTGTCGTTCCGCCGCGCCATGAAGCGCGCGGTGCAGAACGCCATGCGCATGGGCGCGCTGGGGATCCGGGTGAATGTCGGCGGCCGCCTGGGCGGTGCCGAGATCGCGCGGACCGAATGGTATCGCGAAGGCCGGGTGCCGCTGCACACGCTGCGGGCCGACATCGACTATGCGCTGTCGGAAGCCTCGACCCCCTACGGGATCATCGGCGTCAAGGTCTGGATCTTCAAAGGCGAGATCATGGAGCACGACCCGCAGGCCCACGACCGCAAGGCCGCCGAGGCGCAGGAAGGCCCGTCCCCCCGCGGCCCGCGCCGCGACCGCGACGCGCGCTGAGGAGTAAACAGGAATGCTGCAACCGAAACGGACCAAGTTCCGCAAACAGCACAAGGGCCGGATCCACGGCGAGGCCAAGGGCGGGTTCAACCTGAACTTCGGCTCTTACGGCCTCAAGGCGACGGAACCCGAGCGCGTCACCGCCCGCCAGATCGAAGCGGCCCGCCGCGCGATCACCCGCCACATGAAGCGTCAGGGCCGGGTCTGGATCCGGATCTTCCCGGACGTGCCGGTGTCTGGCAAGCCGACCGAAGTGCGGATGGGTAAAGGCAAGGGCTCGGTCGATTTCTGGGCCGCCCGCGTCCACCCCGGCCGCATCATGTTCGAAATCGACGGCGTCGAGGACGACATCGCCCGCGAGGCCCTGCGCCTTGGCGCGATGAAACTGCCGGTCCTGACCCGCATCGTTCAGCGCGAAGACTGGTAAGGGTGGTGCGTGCAAAGCACGCACCCTACGGGTTGAGGAAAGCCCCGCCGGCTTGGCGGGGCTTCTTTTATCGAAGCCGTTGCCAAAGTGCTTGCCTGATGCGGCGAATCCGCGTATGGGCGGGTCTTCATCTCGAACTCCACCGGGAATCAGGGTGTCCCAGGCACTGGGGCCCTCCGGTGATGTTGAAAGGAAAAGGCGCATGAAAGCGCAGGAACTGAGAGACAAGACGCCCGAACAGCTGCGCGAGCAGCTGGTCGCGCTGAAGAAAGAGGCGTTCAACCTGCGCTTCCAACAGGCCACCGGCCAGCTTGAATCGACCGCGCGCATGCGCTCGGTCCGCAAGGACGTGGCCCGCGTGCTGACCGTCATGAACCAGAAAGCGGCCGACGCCGCGGCATCGCAGTAAGGAGCCGGACCCATGCCCAGACGCATCCTGCAAGGCAAGGTGACCAGCGACAAGAACGCGCAGACCGTCACGGTCCTGGTCGAACGCCGCTTCAAGCACCCGCTGATGGACAAGATTGTCCGCAGCTCGAAGAAATACCGCGCCCATGACGCGGAAAACCAGTTCAAGGTCGGCGACACCGTCCGCATCATCGAATGCGCGCCGATGTCCAAGACCAAGCGCTGGATCGTCCTGACGGACAACAGCGCGACAGCCGGCGAGACCGCCGAAGCCTGACACCGATCGACGGGCCGGATGGCCGGCCCGTGACATAGCGAAACCCTGGGGCCGGGCCTGCAACCGGTCCCCATAGGTCGGGAGCAAACCATGATCCAGATGCAGACCAATCTGGATGTCGCTGACAACTCCGGCGCACGCCGGGTGCAGTGCATCAAGGTTCTCGGCGGCTCGCACCGCCGCTACGCCTCTGTCGGCGACATCATCGTGGTGTCCGTGAAAGAGGCGATTCCGCGCGGTCGCGTGAAGAAAGGCGACGTCCGCAAGGCCGTCGTCGTGCGCACCGCCAAGGAAGTGAAGCGCGAGGACGGAACCTCGATCCGCTTCGATTCGAACGCCGCAGTGATCCTGAACAACCAGGGCGAGCCGGTCGGAACCCGTATCTTCGGGCCGGTCGTGCGCGAGCTGCGCGCCAAGAACTTCATGAAGATCATCTCGCTGGCGCCGGAGGTGCTGTGATGGCTGCGAAGCTGAAAAAGGGCGATACCGTCGTCGTGCTGACCGGCAAGGACAAGGGCAAGCAGGGGCAGATCCTGCAAGTCATGCCCAAGGACGACAAGGCGGTCGTCGACGGCGTGAATGTCGCGCTGCGCCATACCCGCCAGTCGCAGACCAGCCCGGGCGGCCGCGTGCCCAAGAACATGCCGATCCACCTGTCGAATCTGGCGCTGCTGGACAAGAACGGCAAACCGACCCGCGTCGGCTTCCGCATGGAAGGCGATCAGAAGGTCCGTTTCGCCAAGACCACCGGAGACGTGATCTGATGCTGGACGCCGCGAAATACACCCCGCGCCTCAAGGCGGAATATCGGGAACGGATCCGCGCCGCGCTCAAGGAAGAGTTCGGCTACAAGAACGACATGATGATCCCGCGTCTGGACAAGATCGTCCTGAACATGGGCATCGGCGAGGCCGTCAAGGACACCAAGAAGGTGCGCCAGGGCGCCGAGGAACTGTCGCTGATCGCCGGCCAGAAGGCCGTGATCACCAAGGCCAAGAAATCCATCGCCGGCTTCCGCCTGCGCGAGGAAATGCCGCTTGGCGCCAAGGTCACGCTGCGTGGCGACCGGATGTATGAATTCCTGGACCGCCTGATCAACATCGCGCTGCCCCGCGTCCGCGACTTTCGCGGCGTCAAGGGCACGTCGTTCGACGGCCGCGGCAACTACGCCATGGGTCTCAAGGAACAGATCGTGTTCCCCGAGATCGAATTCGACAAGGTCGACGAGGTGCTGGGGATGGACATCATCATCTGCACCACCGCCGCGACCGACGCCGAGGCAAAGGCGCTGCTGAAGCAATTCAACATGCCGTTCAACAGCTGATCGCGCGAGGAAGAACGATATGGCAAAGAAATCCATGATCGAACGTCAGAAAAAGCGCGAGCGTCTGGTGGCCCAGTATGCCGCCAAGCGCGCTGCTCTGAACGAAGTCATCAACGACCAGTCGAAGCCGATGGAAGAGCGCTTCAAGGCCACGCTGAAGCTGGCCGAGCTGCCGCGCAATTCGTCGCCGACCCGGCTGAACAACCGCTGCGAACTGACCGGCCGTCCGCGGGCGTATTATCGCAAGCTGAAACTGTCGCGGATCATGCTGCGCGAGCTTGGCTCGTTCGGGCAGATCCCCGGCCTGGTGAAATCGAGCTGGTAAGGAGGCAGGAAAGATGTCGATGAACGATCCGCTCGGCGATATGCTGACCCGCATCCGCAACTCTCAGCTGCGCGGGAAATCCACCGTCCGCACCCCGGCCAGCAAGCTGCGCGCCTGGGTTCTGGATGTGCTGAAGGCCGAGGGTTATATCCGCGGCTACGAAGAGGTGAAGACCGAGACCGGTCACACCGAGCTTGAAATCAGCCTCAAGTATTTCGAGGGTGCTCCGGTGATCCGCGAGCTGGCCCGGGTGTCCAAGCCCGGCCGCCGCGTTTACGCCGGCGCGAAAGAGCTGCCGCAGGTCCGCAACGGCCTGGGCGTCTCGATCGTGTCGACGCCCCGCGGGGTGATGTCGGATGCAGCGGCTCGCAGCGCCAATGTCGGCGGCGAAGTCCTCTGCACGGTGTTCTAAGGAGGGCAGGATGTCTCGGATTGGTAAACGACCGGTCGAACTGCCCAAGGGCGTGACGGCCGAAATCAAGGGCCAGACCATCTCGGTCAAGGGCCCCAAGGGCACGCGCAGCTTCACCGCGACCGATGACGTGGATCTGGTGCTGGAAAACGACAGCGTCACCGTCAAGCCGCGCGGCCTGTCCAAGCGCGCCCGCCAGCAATGGGGGATGTCGCGGTCGATGGTCGCGAATCTCGTCACCGGCGTCAGCGAGGGTTTCAAGAAAGAGCTTGAGATCCAGGGCGTCGGCTATCGTGCCTCGATGCAGGGCAAGACGCTCAAGCTGGCGGTCGGCTATACGCATGACGTCAACTTTGACGCGCCCGAGGGCGTGACCGTCAACGCGCCCAAGCAGACCGAGATCGTGGTCGAGGGCATCGACCAGCAGGTCGTCGGTCAGGTTGCGGCAAACATCCGCGAGTGGCGCCGCCCCGAGCCCTACAAGGGCAAGGGCATCCGCTACAAGGGCGAGCAGGTCTTCCGCAAGGAAGGCAAGAAGAAGTAAGGATCACGCAGATGGCACTGAACAAAAGAGAACTGTTCCAGAAGCGCCGCTTGCGCGTCCGGAACAAACTGCGCGCGATGTCCGACGGGCGTCCGCGGCTGTCCGTCCACCGCTCGTCCAAGAACATCAGCGTGCAGCTGATCGACGACGCGCAGGGCGTGACGCTGGCCTCGGCCTCGACCCTGGAAAAGGATCTGGGCCTGGTCGGCAAGAACAACGTCGAGGCTGCCGCCAAGATCGGCGCCGCGATCGCGGAACGGGCCAAGGCCAAGGGCGTCGAGACGGTCGTGTTCGACCGTGGCGGCTTTCTGTTCCACGGCAAGATCAAGGCGCTTGCCGATGCGGCCCGCGAGGGCGGGTTGAAGTTCTGATCGGTTGCGGGCGGCGCGTCGTGCAAGCGGCGCGCCGCCCCGATGATCCGGGGGCGACCTTTGCCGCGGCCCACCAGGATCGGTATTGACGGCGCCGCGCGCGCCACAGGATAGGGAATGCCGCATGGCAGAACGTGACAACCGCCGGGGCCGCCGCGAAGAGCGCGAAGAAACCCCGGAATTCGCCGACCGTCTGGTCGCGATCAACCGCGTGTCGAAAACCGTCAAGGGCGGCAAGCGCTTTGGCTTTGCGGCGCTTGTCGTCGTGGGCGACCAGCGCGGCCGCGTCGGCTTTGGCAAGGGCAAGGCGAAAGAAGTGCCCGAGGCGATCCGCAAGGCGACCGAACAGGCCAAGCGCGGCCTGGTCCGGGTGCCGCTGCGCGACGGCCGCACCCTGCACCACGACATCGAGGGGCGCCACGGCGCCGGCCGCGTGGTGATGCGCACCGCCGTTCCGGGGACCGGGATCATCGCCGGCGGCCCGATGCGCGCCGTGTTCGAGATGCTGGGCGTGCAGGACGTGGTGGCCAAGTCGCTGGGGTCGCAGAACCCCTACAACATGATCCGCGCCACCATCGACGGGCTCAAGGCCGAAGCCTCGCCCCGCTCGGTGGCCAGCCGACGCGGCAAGAAAGTCGCCGACATCCTGCCTGCGCACGACAAACCCGCCGCGGCGCCGGCGGCCGAAACCGCGGAGGCCTGAGCATGGCAACCATCGTCGTCAAGCAGATCGGCAGCCCGATCCGCCGCCCCGCCGTCCAGCGTGCCACGCTCAAGGGCCTGGGGCTGAACAAGATGCATCGCACCCGCGAACTCGAGGATACCCCCGCGGTCCGCGGCATGGTCAACTCGATCCCGCATCTGGTGCAGATCATCGAGGAAAAGAACTAAGATCAGGGGCGCTTCGGCGCCCCTCATGTTTTGCAGATAATTGTCTTTGTTCGGCAGCCGGAAGAACGGGGAAAACCCGTCGCTGCCTGCGCCCGGTTGATCCGCCCGGGGCGTTTCCGGTCCCGTGCCGCCCGCGCGCTTTCATCTTGCCGCAAATATCCTCGGGGGAATCGCCGCAGGCGATGGGGGCAGAAGCCCCCTTCTGCAACCCGGCCGCCGCCGCGTCATTGCGCTACCGGCACAAGCCCGCTGATAATTCCGTGCCAGGGAACCAACCGGCCGCAGCCAGGCTTGAAGAGGTAATGGATACAAAGGAGTCTGCCATGCGCCTGCCTGTCATCATCGCCGCAATCGGGGGAACTGCTGCGCTTGCTGCCTGTGCGCCGCCGCCCTCGACGACGACCATCATCGTGCCCGAAGGCCCCGAAA
Source organism: Paracoccus alkenifer (assembly GCF_900108405.1). Classification (GTDB taxonomy): domain Bacteria; phylum Pseudomonadota; class Alphaproteobacteria; order Rhodobacterales; family Rhodobacteraceae; genus Paracoccus; species Paracoccus alkenifer. The sequence goes on along the minus strand of NZ_FNXG01000003.1, from coordinate 342,955 downwards.
CCTGCATTGCGACCGATTACGCGCAATATGTGGGCGAGCGTTCGCCCGCGATTTCGCTGCCCGCCGGCACGGTCTATCGCCACTATCGCACCGGCGATCCGGTCACCGCGGACTTCAACCCGAACCGGGTGAATTTCGAATACAACCGCTCGGGCACGCTGGTAAAGGTCAGCTGCGGCTGATCTGCGCCGGGGGATCACCCCGACGAAATACGCCCCGGCGGTTGCCGGGGCGTTTTCATTTCGCGGGATCCGTTCCTCTGGCCGTGGCTCAGCGTCCGGGCTGGGACACGAAGCGCAGATAGGGCAGCTTGCGGTCCACGCGGCCGAACTTGGCCTCGGCCTGCTCGTCGGTCAGCGACAGCGCGGCGATCACGTCCTCGCCCGGGCGCCAGTCGGCCGGGGTCGCGATCGGCACGCCGTCGGTGGCCTGCACCGCATCCAGCGCCCGCAGGATTTCCGCAAAGTTGCGGCCCACCGACATTGGATAGGTCATCATCAGCCGCACCTTCTTGTCGGGACCGATGATATAGACGGTGCGGACCGTGGCGCTGTCATTGGCGGTGCGCCCGTCGGGCAGATACGCCTCGGCCGGCAGCATGTCGTAAAGCTTGGCGACCGTCAGCGAGGTGTCGTCGATGATGGCGAAATTCGCCGGGCAGTTGGCAAAGGTCTCGATGTCGCGTTTCCACTTCAGGTGGTCTTCGACTGAATCGACCGACACGCCCACCACCTTGGTGCCGCGCTTTTCCCATTCCTCGGCCAGACGGGCCACCGCGCCGAACTCGGTCGTGCAGACGGGGGTGAAGTCCTTGGGATGGCTGAAGATGATCCCATAGCTGTCCCCCAGCCATTCGTGAAAGCTGATCTCGCCGTCGGTGGTCTCGGCAGTGAAGTCGGGGGCGATATCATTGATGCGCAGGGACAATTCGGTGATCCTTGTTGTTGGGAGGTTGTTCAGGGCCAGACTGTTCAGATAGGGCCGGCGCCCCCGATTACCAGAGGGCGCCGGTCGGATTGCCCGGTGTGCCGGCCAGATCGCCGGCTTTGCCGACCTTGCGCCGGGCCGGCTGCGGTGCAACCCTTGCCGCCGACACAGATAGATAGCGGAGTGCAGGCGATGGCCGGGCTGGAGGACAGGCGGAAATTCTATATCGACGGCGCATGGGTGGACCCCGCGGCGCCCGATGATCTTGAGGTGATCGACCCCTCGACTGAGGAAGGTTTTGCGGTGATCTCGCTGGGCGGGCAGCAGGATACCGACCGGGCGGTGGCGGCGGCAAGGGCGGCGTTTCCGGCCTGGTCCGCCACGCCCCCGGCCAAGCGGCTGGCCCATGTCGAGCGGCTGCTGGAAATCTACCAGCGGCGCAACGACGACGTGGCCCGCGCGATGACCTGCGAGATGGGGGCGCCCACCTCGATGTCGAGGGCCGATCAGGCCGGCGCGGGGTCGTCCCATATCGCGACCTTCATCGACGCGTTCCGCGATTTCAAGTTCATCCGCCCCCTTGGCCCCCATGCCCCGACCGCGATGACGGCGTGGGAGCCGATCGGGGTGGTGGCGCTGATCACGCCGTGGAACTGGCCGATGAACCAGGTCACGCTCAAGGTCGTGGCCGCGGTGCTGGCGGGCAACACGGTGGTGCTCAAGCCGTCGGAAATCGCGCCGCTGTCGTCGATGGTGTTTGCCGAGATGATGGCCGAGGCAGGTTTCCCCAAGGGCGTGTTCAACCTGGTGAACGGGGACGGGGCAGGGGTGGGCACGCAGCTGTCGACCCACAAGGATGTGGACATGGTGTCTTTCACCGGCTCGACCCGCGCGGGCATCGCGATCACCAAGGCCGCGGCCGATTCGATGAAAAAGGTGGTGCTCGAGCTGGGCGGCAAGGGCGCGAACCTGATCTTTGCCGATGCCGACGACAAGGCGGTGGAACGCGGCGCCAAGCACTGTTTCTACAACACCGGCCAGTCCTGCAACGCCCCGACCCGGATGCTGGTCGAACGCCCGCTATACGAGGCGGCGATCGAACGCGCCCGCGCGGTCGCCGAAAACACCCGCGTCGGCAGCGCCCATGACGAGGGCCGCCACATCGGCCCGGTGGTCAGCAAGCAGCAGTGGGACAAGATCCAGGACCTGATCCAGACCGGCATCGACGAGGGCGCGCGGCTGGTCGCCGGCGGCCCCGGCCTGCCCGAGGGCGTCAACCGCGGCTATTTCGTCCGCCCCACGGTGTTCGCGGATGTCAGCAACGACATGACCATCGCGCAGCAGGAAATCTTTGGCCCGGTGCTGTCGATCATCCCCTTTGACACCGAGGACGAAGCCATCGCCATCGCCAACGACACCCCTTACGGCCTGACCAACTATGTGCAGACCGCGGACGGCGCCCGTCGCAACCGGCTGGCAAGGCAGCTGCAATCGGGCATGGTCGAGATGAACGGGACCAGCCGCGGCCGCGGCTCGCCCTTTGGCGGCGTCAAGGCGTCGGGCCGCGCCCGCGAAGGCGGCGTCTGGGGGCTTGAGGAATTCATGGACTCCAAGCAGATCTCGGGCTGGGATCCCGACGCTTGACCTGAACCGGCGATGCGCTGGACTGACGGCGCATCGCCCTGCATTCTTCATCACCGGAAATATCCTCCGGGGGCGCGGGGGTGGAAAACCCCCGCTCCGGTCGCGCAGCGCGGCGCGGCCTTAGCCGTTCTCAGCCTCCATCTCGGCCAGGGCGTCATCCCACAGCACATCGCCATAGGTCTCGCGCAGGGTCGCCTTGACCACCTTGCCGGTGGCGCCCAGCGGCAGGGTTTCCACAAAGATCACCCGGTCGGGTTTCTGCCAGCGCGGCACCTTGCCGTCGTAAAAGGCCAGCAGCTCGTCCTCGGTCAGGTCGCTTTGCGGGCGTTTCTGGGCGCAGATCACCGGGCGCTCGTCCCATTTCGGATGCCGCGCGGCGATGGCGGCGGCATTGGCGACCTTGGGGTGGGCGACGGCGATATTTTCCAGATCGACGGTGGAAATCCATTCGCCGCCCGACTTGATGATGTCCTTGGCGCGATCGCGGATCACCATGTAGCCGTCGGGGTCGATGGTGGAAATATCGCCGGTGTCGAACCAGCCGTCCCAGGTCAGCGTCGATTTTTCCTGACCGAAGTAATGGTCCACGATCCAGTGGCCGCGGATCTGCAACTGGCCCTCGGTCTCGCCATCGTCGGGCAGCAGGGTGCCGTCGGCGTTAACCACGCGCAGCTCGACGCCGTAGGGCGGGCGGCCCTGTCCGTTGCCGATCTGGTCCTGCTCGGCGGCGCTCAGCGCGGCATGTTTGGCCAGGGGCGCGTTCAGCGTGCCCAGCGGGCTGGTTTCCGTCATGCCCCAGGCGTGGATCAGCTCGACCCCGTAGCGGTCGCGGAACGCCGCGCGCATCGAGGGCGGCAGCGCCGAGCCGCCGACGATGGTGCGCCGCAGGCTGACCGGCTTTTCGTCCATCCCGTCCAGCGCGTTCAGCAGCCCCAGCCAGATTGTCGGCACGCCGGCGGCGATGGTCACCGATTCGTCGATGATCAGCCGCGCAAGGCTGTCGCCGTCCAGCCGCGGCCCCGGCAGCACCAGCCGTGCGCCCACGGCGGCGGCGGCATAGGGCGTGCCCCAGGCGTTGACGTGGAACATCGGCACCACCGGCATCAGCGAATCGGATGCGCTGATCGCCAGCCCGTCGCGGTTGTTGACGCAAAGCGCGTGCAGCAGCGTCGAGCGGTGCGAATACAGCACCCCCTTGGGGTTGCCGGTCGTCCCCGAGGTATAGCACAGCGACGAGGGCGCGGTTTCATCCACCTCGGCCCAGGGGGCGGCGGGGTCGCCCTCGGCCAGCAGGTCTTCGTAAAACAGCAGCCCGGGCAGTTCGGCCGCGGCCGATTCGTCGCGCGGCCCCAGCATGACCACGCCGCGCAGCGTGGTCAGCTGGTCGCGGATCGCGGCGATGACCGGGACAAAGCCCCGCTCGATGAACAGCATCCGGTCGGTGGCGTGGTTCACGATATAGGCCAGCTGCTCGGGCGCCAGCCGCGGGTTCAGCGTGTGGCAGACCATGCCCATGCCGGGAACGCCGAAATACAGTTCCAGGTGCCGGCGGTTGTTCCATGCCAGCGTGCCCACGCGGTCGCCGGGTTCCAGCCCGCGCCCTTGCAGGGCCGAGCCGATGCGGCGGGCATTCTCGCCGACCGTGGCCCAGTCGGTGCGTTCAAAGCCGCCCTCGGTCAGCGCCGACACGATCTCGGTGTCGCCATGATAGCGCGCGGCATGGTCGATCAGCGATCCCACGGTCAGCGGCTGGTGCATCATCTTGCCCAGAAGCATGGTTTCCCTTTTCCTCTGCCTTCGTTTCTGCCTGATACACTTTGCGCAGGGCCGACGCCTTGCCGCAAGGTCCGCGCCATCGTGACGCAAGGTCCGGCACAGCGGCCGCAGCCGGGCGCTGCTGTTGAACCCGCCGCCGGCTCATGCAAGCTGGCGTGAAACCAGCGGAGACGATGATGACCGACGACCTGCCCCTTTCCGGCCTGCGCGCCATCTGCATGGCCATCAACGTGCCCGGGCCCGCTGCCGCCGCGATCCTTGCCGCGCAGGGGATGGAGATCGTCAAGATCGAGCCTCCCACCGGCGACCTGACCGGCCACGCCATGCCCGGCTGGTATGCCGAGATCAACCGCGCGGCCAGCGTCGAGACGGTCGACCTGCGCGCCGACGACGGCAAGGCGCGGTTTCACGAGCTGCTGCGCGGGGCGGACCTGCTGATTTCCAGCCACCGCCGCGCGGCGCTGGAGCGGCTGGGCATCACCGTGCCGGCGCTGGCGGCGCTGAACCCGGCGCTGTGCTGGGTCGAGATCGTGGGCGACACCGATGCCCCCGACGTGCCCGGACACGACCTGACCTATCAGGCCGCCGCGGGGCTGTTGCAGGGGGCCGCGATGCCGCGCACGCTGCTGGCCGATCTGGCGGGGGCCGAGGCCGCGGCCGGCGCCGCGGCGGCGCTGCTGCTGGGGCGCGAACGTGGCCGGCCGGGCCGTCATGCGCCCGTGGGGCTGCGGCAGGCGGCCGAGCGCTTTGCCGCGCCCGTGCGCCACGGCGTGACCGTGGCGGGCGGGATCCTGTCCGGGGCGCGGCCGGAATATGCGATCTATGCGCTTGCGGACGGCCATGTCGCCTGCGCCGCGTTCGAGCCGCATTTCAAGGCGCGGCTGGATGCGCGGGCCGGGGACGACCCTTCCGGGTTCTTTGCGGCGATGACGATGGCGGAATGTCGCGCGCTGGCCCAGGCCGAGGATCTGCCGCTTGAGGTGTTCGCAGGCTGACCCGCGGGGCCTTGCATTGCGGCCGCGGCCGCTATAGACCCCGGCAGTCGCCGAGGGCCATGCCCCGGCTGCACAGTGATTCATCAGTCCGCGTGCGCCCCTTTGTCGCTGTTGGGGTGTTTCCGGCAAGGGAGATAGCGACATGAAACTGAACGAGCTTCGCGACAACGACGGCGCCAACCGCAAGAAAAAGCGCATCGGCCGCGGCCCGGGTTCGGGCAAGGGCAAGACCGGCGGTCGCGGCATCAAGGGCCAGACCTCGCGTTCCGGCGTCGCGCTGAACGGCTACGAAGGCGGCCAGATGCCGCTGTATCGCCGCCTGCCCAAGCGCGGCTTTTCCAAGCCGAACCGGCTGGAATTCGCCGTCGTCAACCTTGGCCAGCTGCAAAAGATGGTCGAGGCTGGTAAATTCGCCGCTGGCGCCGAACTGGACGAGGATGCGCTGGTCGCCGCCGGTGCCACCAATCACAAGCGCGACGGCATCCGCCTGCTGGCCAAGGGTGAGCTGAAAACCGCGCTGAAACTGACGCTGGCCGGGGCTTCGGCTGCGGCGGCCGCGGCGGTCGAGGCTGCGGGCGGTTCGCTGACCCTGACGCGCGCGGTTGCGGCGGCAGAGCCTGCGGCCGAGTAAGCGGCGGAATGGCTGTTGAAGCGGCGCCCGGCGCCGCCTAGATAGCGGACAGGTTTTTCCAGCGCCGCCGAACCGGCAACGGTCGGCGGCGCTGCCAAATCCGGCCCCGCCGGTGTGGGTCGGCCGACAGACAAAGGGGCAGTCATGGCGTCAGCCGCAGAACAGATGGCCGCGAATCTCAGCTGGGGGCAGCTGGGCCGCGCGACCGAGCTTCGCCAACGCATCTGGTTCACGCTGGGGCTGCTGATCATCTATCGGCTTGGCACCTATATCCCGGTTCCGGGCATCGACGGCAGCGCGCTGCGCAGTTTCATGGAACAGGCGCAGTCCGGCATCGGCGGCATCCTGTCGATGTTCACCGGCGGCGCGCTGGGGCGGATGGGCGTGTTTGCGCTGGGGATCATGCCCTATATCTCGGCCTCGATCATCGTGCAGCTGATGACCTCGATGGTGCCCTCGCTTGAGCAGCTCAAGAAAGAGGGCGAGCAGGGCCGCAAGAAGATCAACCAGTATACCCGCTATGGCACGGTGCTGCTGGCGCTGTTTCAGGCTTACGGCATCGCCGTCAGCCTTGAAGCGGGCGGCATGGCGCAGAACCCGGGGCTGTTCTTTCAGGCGTCGGTGATCATCACGCTGGTCGGGGGCACTATGTTCCTGATGTGGCTGGGCGAACAGATCACCTCGCGCGGGATCGGCAACGGAATTTCGCTGATCATCTATGTGGGCATTCTGGCGGAAATCCCCGGCAGCCTGGCGCAGTTCCTGGCGCAGGGGCGTTCGGGCGCGGTCTCGACCCCGGTGGTGCTGGGAATCATCGTGCTGGTCGCGGTGGTGATGACCTTTGTCGTGTTCATGGAACGCGCGTTGCGCAAGATCCGCATCCAGTATCCCCGCCGTCAGGTCGGGATGAAGGTGTATGACGGCCAGTCCAGCCACCTGCCGCTCAAAGTCAACCCGGCCGGGGTGATCCCGGCGATCTTTGCCAGCTCGCTGCTGCTGCTGCCGGTCACCATCTCGACCTTTTCGGGGAACGAGACCGGGCCGGTGATGTCCACGATCCTGGCTTATTTCGGCCCGGGACAGCCGCTGTATCTGCTGTTCTTTGCGGCGATGATCGTGTTCTTTACCTATTTCTACACGCAGAACGTGTCGTTCAAATCGGACGACGTGGCTGACAACCTCAAGAATCAGGGCGGGTTCATTCCCGGTATTCGGCCGGGCAAGCGGACGCAGGAATATCTGGATTATGTGGTCAACCGGGTGCTGGTGATCGGCTCGATCTACCTGACCGCGGTCTGCCTGATGCCGGAAATGGTGCGCGGCTGGTTCTCGGTCCCGTTCTATTTCGGCGGAACTTCGCTGCTGATCGTGGTTTCGGTGACGATGGACACGATCAACCAGGTCCAGAGCCACTTGCTTGCCCATCAATATGAAGCTTTGATCGAGAAATCCCAGCTGCGCGGCAAGCGCAAGCCGGGTGAAACCAAGCCTCGCCGCCTGCCGGCGCGGCGCTGACAACCGCTTGATAACGGAGCCTTTGGACGGGCAATCGAACTGAAGAATACCGAAAGGGGACACCGCGTGACGATCAACATCATCCTGTTGGGGCCGCCCGGCGCGGGCAAGGGCACCCAGGCCCGCACTCTGGTCGAAGAGCGGGGGCTGGTGCAGCTTTCCACCGGCGACATGCTGCGCGATGCGCGCAGCTCGGGCACCGAGATGGGCAAGATCGTGGCCGATGTGATGGACCGCGGCCAGCTGGTCACGGATGAGATCGTGATCGGCCTGATCCGCGAGAAACTGGACACGGTCGAGGCCCCCGGTTTCATCTTTGACGGGTTTCCGCGCACCCTGCCGCAGGCCGATGCGCTGGAAGAGCTGCTGGCCGGCATGGGCCGCAAGATCGACGCGGTGATCGAGATGCGCGTCGACGACGAGGCGCTGGTCGACCGCGTGTCCGGCCGCTATACCTGCGGCAACTGTGGCGAGGTCTATCACGACGCCACCCGGCCCACGAAAGAGACCGGCAAATGCGACGCCTGCGGCAGCACCGACATGAAGCGGCGTGCCGACGACAACCCTGAAAGCCTCAAGACCCGGCTGATGGAATACTATAAAAAGACCTCGCCGCTGGTGGGGTATTACTATGCCAAGAAGACCCTCGCCCCCGTCGACGGCATGGCGGAAATGGACGAGGTGGGGCGTCAGGTCGCCGAAATCGTGGACCGGATCGGCGGCTGAAACCGGCTTGCGCGGCCCGGCGTCCTGTTGACGCGGGGCGCGCGATACTTTAACCGCAGGCATCTCATCCGAGAATCACCCACGCGGGGTGAAGCGATGGCCCGAGGCGCGATGCCGAGGGCCATTGGTTGTGAAAAAAGGTTCCGGCACTACGGAACCGCAACGTAAAAGGAAGAACGGCTTTGGCCCGTATCGCTGGCGTCAATATCCCGACCGGCAAGCGCGTCCCGATCGCGCTGCAATATATCCACGGCATCGGCCCCATGTATGCCGAACAGATCGTCCAGGCTGTCGGCATCGACCCGGCCCGCCGCGTGAACGACCTGTCGGACGCCGAAGTCCTGCAAATCCGCGAATACATCGACGCGAACCTGTCCGTCGAGGGCGACCTGCGCCGCGACACCCAGATGAACATCAAGCGGATGATGGACCTGGGTTCCTATCGCGGCCTGCGTCACCGCCGCGGCCTGCCCGTGCGCGGCCAGCGCACCCATACCAACGCCCGCACCCGCAAGGGCCCGGCAAAGCCCATCGCCGGCAAGAAGAAGTAAGGAGGGTTCGGGACAATGGCACGCGACAAGACGCGCATGAAGCGCAAGGAACGCAAGAACATCGCCACTGGTGTGGCGCATGTGAACAGCTCGTTCAACAACACCAAGATCCTGATCTCGGACGTGCAGGGCAACGCGATCTCGTGGTCGTCGGCCGGCACCATGGGCTTCAAGGGCAGCCGGAAATCGACCCCCTACGCCGCGCAGATGGCCGCCGAGGACGCCGGCAAGAAGGCGCAGGAACACGGGATGCGCACCATCGAGGTCGAGGTGCAGGGCCCCGGTTCCGGCCGTGAATCGGCGCTGCGCGCGCTGGCCGCCGTCGGGTTCAATATCACCGCGATCCGCGACGTGACCCCGATCGCGCATAACGGCTGCCGCCCGCCCAAGCGCCGCCGCGTCTGATCCACCGGATTTCCTGCCGGCCCGCGCCTATGGCTGCGGGCCGGGTTTCGCATTTTACCTCGGGCGTTTCCGGCGGCTGGTCATGGGGCCGGGAACAAGAATGGAGGCAATCGCATGATCCACAAGAACTGGGCCGAACTGATCAAGCCCTTGCAGCTGGATATCCGGCCGGGCGCCGACGCGGCCCGCGTCGCCACCATCGTTGCCGAGCCGCTTGAGCGGGGCTTTGGCCTGACGCTGGGCAACGCGCTGCGCCGGGTGCTGATGTCCTCGCTACAGGGCGGGGCCATCACCAGCGTGCAGATCGACAATGTGCTGCATGAATTCTCGTCTGTGCCGGGCGTTCGCGAGGACGTCACCGACATCGTGCTGAACCTCAAGGGCGTCACGCTGAAGATGGACGTCGAGGGCCCCAAGCGGCTGACGCTGTCGGCCAAGGGCCCGGGCGAGGTCAAGGCCGGCCAGATCGCGGAAACCGCCGGCATCACCGTGCTGAACCGCGATCATGTCATCTGCAACCTCGACGAGGGTGCCGAGCTGAACATGGAACTGACGGTTTCCGTGGGCAAGGGCTACGTCGCCGCCGACAAGAACCGCGCCGAGGATTCGCCCATCGGGCTGATCCCGATCGACGCGATCTTTTCGCCGGTCAAGCGCGTCAGCTACGAAGTCACGCCCACCCGCGAGGGGCAGGTGCTGGACTATGACAAGCTGACGATGCGCATTGAAACCGATGGATCGCTGACCCCCGAGGACGCGGTGGCCTATGCCGCGCGCATCCTTCAGGATCAGCTGGCAGTGTTCGTCAACTTCGAAGAGCCGGAATCCGCCCGCACCCAGGATGCCGAGGACGGGCTGGAATTCGACCCGCGCCTGCTGAAGAAGGTTGACGAGCTGGAACTGTCGGTCCGCTCGGCCAACTGTCTCAAGAACGACAACATCGTCTATATCGGCGACCTGATCCAGAAGACCGAGGCCGAGATGCTGCGGACCCCGAACTTTGGCCGCAAGTCCTTGAACGAGATCAAGGAAGTGCTGTCGGGCATGGGGCTGCATCTGGGCATGGACGTCGTGGACTGGCCGCCGGAAAACATCGAGGATCTGGCCAAGCGCTTCGACGACCAGTTCTGATAACGGTGCGTGGGAACCACGCACCCTACGTAGGGTGCGTCCTGTGGACGCACCTTCGACACCCGGGCATCCCGCCCCAAGGAGAGCGTCCGCCACGCACGGCCGCCGGACAAAGCAAAATCTGATAGGAGACCACCATGCGTCACGCCCGCGGCTATCGCCGCCTCAACCGCACCCACGAACACCGCAAGTCGCTGTTTTCCAACATGGCATGCAGCCTGATCGAGCATGAGCAGATCAAGACCACCCTGCCCAAGGCCAAGGAACTGCGCCCGATCATCGAAAAGCTGATCACCCTGGCCAAGCGCGGCGATCTGCACGCCCGCCGCATGGCAGCCGCGCAGCTCAAGCAGGACGCGCCAGTCGCCAAGCTGTTCGAGCAGCTGGGCCCGCGCTACAAGGACCGTCAGGGCGGCTATGTTCGCGTGCTCAAGGCCGGGTTCCGCTATGGCGACATGGCGCCGATGGCGATCATCGAATTCGTCGAGCGCGACGTGTCGGCCAAGGGCGCCGGCGACCGCGCCCGTCTGGAAGCCGAGCTGGAAGAATAGGCGCCAGATCCTGCACCCGGCGGCTCAGCCCGTCGGGCGCAGAAAGATTTTTTGATGTGACGTTGCGTCAATTGCGGACCCGCGCAGGTTTCTGTGCGGGTTTTTTAACACTCTTATGCGCGAATGTTCGAATAAGACCACGTGATATTCGCCAAGACTCTGGCATAGTCCTTCTCATTCTGCATACTCGACCGATATCAAGTTCAACGCAATCTGTCTAAAAAGCCATGTCATTGAGAGCCGAGATTTCAGCGACCCTGTCCCGCCTGCAAAAGCTGGCCCAGACAGGCTATTTGATCGGGTTGCACATCCGCTTCACGTCCCCGATCATGACCTTCCAGACCTATCCTCAGGCATGGTCGGACCATTACACCGCCAATGCATTTGCCCTGCGCGACCCGACGATCGCCTGGGGGTTTTCGACGACCGGATCCGTCCGGTGGTCTGCGATGCCGATCCCGGATCCGTTCGGGATCATGGCAGACGCGGGTCGGCATGGGTTGACCTATGGCCTGACGGTGTCCTGCGGCCCGATCAAGTCGCGCACCATCGCCAGTTTCGCCCACAGCACCCGCGAATTCACGGATGACGAGATCGAGGTGATCTCGGCCCTGGTACGACGGCTCCATGACATTACCGAGCCGCCGGAGAGCCTGACGAAGGCTCAGCAAGAGGCCCTTCGGTGCATCGCGGAGGGTGATCGCCACGCAGCGGCGGCCGCTAAGCTCGGCATTACCGAAAGTGCGTTCAAGGCGCGTCTGATCTCGGCTCGTGAAAGGTTGATGGCCAAGACGACCGCCGAGGCGCTGCAACGAGCAAAGGATTACCGTCTGCTGTAAATCGTTCGCCACGAAGTTGATTTCTCCGCGTTCGCTCCAGGGGGCCAACCCTTAAACCCCAGGAGAAAACCCATGCAGACCACCACGCTTTCCTTCAGCAACCTTCACAATCACGGAGACCTGTTCGCCAATCTGTTCCGCGCCCGCCGTCAAAGCTTCATCATCCAGAAGAACTGGGATCTGCCCCAGGCCGACGGGATGGAGTATGACCAGTACGACAACCCGGCCAGCCGCTGGGTGGCCGTGCATGATGGCGAAAACCACGTGCTCGGAGGTTTCCGGCTGACCCCGACCACGGCGCAATGCGGCATCTATTCCTACATGATCCGGGATGCGCAGCGCGGGATTCTGGGCGGCTCGATCCCGCAGGATCTGCTGTTCGGCGAGGCTCCGGTCGACCCGCATGTGTGGGAATGCACCCGTGTGTTCGTCAACCACGCGACGCCGATGGCGATCCGGCGGCGGGTGCATATGACGATGGCCGGGGCCATGACGCGGGCGGCGCGCGAACTGGGCGCCACGCAGCTGGTGGCCCTGACCGACGCGAAATGGCCGCGCTGGTATGGCCGCTGCGGCGTCGAGGCCGAGGCCATCGGACGGGTGATGTGGATCGACGACGGCGAATTCCAGTGCGTCTCGATCAACCTCGCCAGCAAGATGCACTAAGATGGCCGGGGTAGGGGTGTGGGGGATACCCTCTGTGTGGCGGGCAGCGTAATCTGCCCGCCATGGCCGACCTGTTCGACAATCCCGCCCCAGACGACCGTGACCCTCGCAGCAGGGGCGATGCCCCGCGGGGGACCGCATCCGCCCGCCCGGCGCATCGCCCGCTGGCCGACCGCATCCGCCCGCAGCGTCTGGGGGATGTCATCGGCCAGGGCCATGTGCTGGGGCCGGACGGTCCGCTGGGGGCGATGCTCGCCGCCGGCAGCCTGTCGTCGCTGATCCTCTGGGGGCCGCCCGGGGTCGGCAAGACCACCATCGCGCGGCTGCTGGCCAGCCAGACCGACCGCGAATTCGTGCAGATTTCCGCAATCTTTTCCGGCGTCCCCGAGCTGCGCAAGCTGTTCGACGCCGCCCGCCAGCGTCACGCCACCGGCCAGGGCACGCTGCTGTTCGTCGATGAAATCCACCGTTTCAACAAGGCGCAGCAGGACAGCTTCCTGCCCCATATGGAGGATGGCACCATCCTGCTGGTCGGTGCCACCACCGAAAACCCCAGTTTCGAGTTGAACGCCGCGTTGCTGTCGCGCGCGCAGGTCGTCGTGCTGAAACGCCTTGAGCTGTCCGATCTGGAGCTGCTGGCCCAGCGGGCCGAGCGTGAACTGGGCCGCCCCTTGCCCCTGACCGGCGAGGCGCGCGAATCGCTGCTTTCCATGGCCGACGGCGACGGCCGCGCCGTGCTGAACCTGATCGAGCAGGTGATGGCGTGGAAGATCGACCATCCGCTTGGCCCGGCCGAGCTGTCGCAGCGGCTGATGCGGCGCGCGGCGAAATACGACAAGTCGGGCGATGAACATTACAACCTGATTTCCGCGCTGCATAAATCGGTGCGCGGCTCGGACCCCGATGCGGCGCTTTACTGGCTGGCGCGGATGCTTGAGGGGGGCGAGGATCCCCGCTATCTGGCCCGCCGCATCACCCGCATGGCGGTCGAGGATATCGGCCTGGCCGACCCCGCCGCGCAGCGCCACTGCCTGGACGCCTGGGCGCTGTATGAACGGCTTGGCTCGCCCGAGGGTGAACTCGCGCTGGCCAATGCGGTGATCTATCTGGCGCTGGCGCCGAAATCGAACGCCAGCTACGCCGCCTACAAGGCCGCGCGAGCCGAGGCGAAAAAGACCGGCAGCCTGATGCCGCCCGCCCATATCCTCAATGCCCCGACCAAGATGATGAAGGAACAGGGCTACGGCGCCGGCTATGCCTATGACCACGACGCAGAGGACGGGTTTTCCGGGCAGAATTATTTCCCCGAAGGGATGCGCCGCCCGGTGCTTTACACCCCCGTCGAGCGCGGCTTTGAGCGCGAGCTGAAAAAGCGGCTGGACTGGTTCGTCAGCCAGCGGCTGAAGCGAGGGGGCTGATGGCGGATCGGTTGACTTTGCACCTGCGCGGCTACAGGTCAGCGCGATGATGCATCCGGTTTTACAGGTGGCGCTTGGCGGCGCGGTGGGGGCCGTGGCGCGGCACGGCGTCAATATCGGCGCGGGGCGGCTGTTCGGGCCGGGGATTCCGGCGGGGACGCTGGCGGTGAATGTGGCGGGCTCGTTCCTGATGGGGCTGCTGGTGGTGGTGCTGGCGGGGCGCGGCAATGCGCTGGCGCCGCTGCTGATGACTGGCGCCTTGGGCGGGTTCACCACGTTTTCGGCGTTCTCGCTGGATGCGGTGACGCTGTGGCAGCGCGGGCAGGGCGCGGTGGCGCTGGCCTATGTCGCGGCCAGCGTCGGGCTGTCGCTGGCGGCGCTGCTGGCGGGGCTGACCCTTGGACAAAAGGTGCTGGCATGAGCGGCGTGCAGGTGATCCGCGTCGGCGCGGACGAGGGCGAGCAGCGGCTGGACCGCTGGCTCAAGCGCCGGTTTCCGCAGCTCAACCAGATCGCGGTCGAGAAACTGTGCCGCACCGGGCAGATCCGCGTCGATGCCGGGCGGGTCAAGCCCGCGACACGCATCGCAGCCGGGCAGGAGGTGCGCGTTCCGCCGCTACCCGCCGCCGCGCCGGTGCCCGCACAGCCCCGCGCGGTCGTGCGCGAATCGGACGCGCAGATGATCCAGTCGGCGGTGCTGTGGAGGGACGAACACGTCATCGCCCTGAACAAGCCCGCCGGGCTGCCCTCGCAAGGGGGCTCGGGGCAGGGGGACCGGCATGTCGACGGGCTGGGTGCGGCGCTGATGTTCGGCTACAAGGACCGGCCCAAGCTGGTGCATCGGCTGGACAAGGACACCTCGGGGGTGCTGCTGCTGGCGCGGACCGACCGCGTGGCGCGCCGCCTGTCCGAGGCATTCCGGGCCCGCACCACCCGCAAGATCTATTGGGCGGCGGTGGCCGGCGTGCCCTCGCCCAAGCTGGGCACGATCCGTTTCGGACTGGTCAAGGCGCCGGGCCATGGCCGCGGGGGCGAGGGCGAAAAGATGATCTGCGTCCACCCCTCCCGCGTGGACCAGACCGAGGGCGCCAAGCGCGCCACCACCGATTACGCGGTGCTGGACAGCCTTGGCAGCCGGGTGTCGTGGTGTGCGCTGGTGCCGGTCACCGGCCGCACCCACCAGCTGCGCGCCCATATGGCGGAACTGGGGCATCCGATCATCGGCGATGGGAAATACGGCGGCTCGGGGCAGGAAAACCTGGGCGACGGCTGGGGCGCGCAGCTGGGCGGCGAAATCAGCCGCAAGCTGCATCTGCACGCGCGCTCGATCGCCTTTGACCACCCGGTGACGGGGCGGCGCGTCACCATCACCGCGCCGCTGCCCGACCACATGGCGCGGACGTGGAAAACGCTGGGCTGGCACGAAAACGACGTGCCCGCCGACCCGTTCGAGGGGCTGGACACATGAAGCTGGTCATCTGGGACATCGACGGCACGCTGGTCGACAGCCACGCGCAGATCATGGCCGCGATGCAGGCGGGGACCACCCGCGCCGGGCTGCCGCCGCTGCCGGCGGCGCAGGTCAGCAGCATCGTCGGGCTGTCGTTGCCGGTTGCGGTGGCGACGCTGCTGCCCGACGCCGACCCCTCTGCCCACGCCGAGGTGGTCGAGGGCTATCGCAGCCATTACTTCGCCGCCCGCTCGGCCACCGAATCGCCGCTGTTTCCGGGGGCGCTGGACTGTCTGCGGAAGTTGGCCGGGCGAAACGACCTGCTGATGGCGGTGGCGACGGGCAAATCGCGGCGCGGGCTGGACGCGCTGCTGGTGGCGCATGGGCTGGGGGAATATTTCGCCGCCACCCATTGCGCTGACGGGCACCCGTCGAAACCGGCGCCGGGGATGATCCTGTCGTGTCTGTCGGACACCGGCGCGCGGGATGCGGTGATGATCGGGGACACCAGTTTCGACATGCTGATGGCACGCAACGCGGGCATCGCCGGGCTGGGCGTCGGCTGGGGCCACCACCCGGCGGCCGAGCTGTTTGCCGCCGGCGCCCGCTCGGTCGCGACGGATTTCCAGCAGCTGCACGCGCTGATCGAGGAGTGGGCGGCATGAGCGGCGAATGGCGGGCGCGGCGGTTCTGGACCACCACCACCATCGAGCCGCTGGGCGACGGCTGGCAGCTGCGGCTGGACCAGCGCGCCCTGCGCACCCCCGGCAAGCTGCCGCTGCTGCTGCCGACGCAGGCGCTGGCGCAGGCGGTGGCCGCGGAATGGGAGGCGCAGCAGGATGTGATTGCGCCTGCAACAATGCCGCTGACCCGGGCGGTCAATTCGGCCGTCGAACGGGTTGCGCCGCAATTTGCGGGGGTGGCGGGGATGCTGGCCGAATACGGCGGCACCGATCTTTTGTGCTATCGCGCCGCCCATCCCGAGGAACTTGCCGCGCAGCAGGCGGCGGGGTGGGATCCGCTGCTTGACTGGGCGGCAGGCGAGCTGGGCGCGAGGCTGCGGGTGACGCAAGGGGTGATCCCGGTCGCGCAGGACGTGGGGGCGCTGGCGCGGCTGCGGGCGCGGCTGGATGCGCTGACGCCCTGGCAACTGACGGCGGTGCATGATCTGGTGACGATCCCCGGCTCGCTGATCCTGGGGCTGGCGGTGCTGCACGGGCGTCTGGATGCGGCCGCGGCGCATGGGCTTGCGCGTATCGACGATGAACATCAGGCCGCGCTATGGGGCCGCGACGCCGAGGCAGACGCCGCCGCCGCCGCAAGGCTTGAGGCAATGCTTGTGGCCGAGCGGCTGTTGCGTCTATTGTGCGGCGGCCCCGACGCTGGCCATAACGCTTGACGGACGGCCCGATCCCGACAAATTGTTTCCGTATCAGGGCGTTTGGGTTGCGCCGGCGGGCAGGGCCGCGAATAACGCGTCGGGCGCAGATCCGGCCGTCAACAGAGAGGGTGTCCATGCGGAACAAGCTATTCCCGGCCTCGGTGGCAGCCATGGCCACGGCCATGGTGATGGGGCCCGTTGCCGCGATCGCCGACGAGGGCGACACCCTGGCCCAGGTCAGGGAACGCGACATGCTGAATTGCGGCGTCAATACCGGGCTGGTCGGTTTCGCCGCCCCCGACGCCAACGGCAACTGGTCGGGGTTCGACGTGGCGATCTGCAAGGCGGTGGCGGCGGCGGTTCTGGGCGACACCTCAAAGGTGAAATACGTCCCCACCACCGGCCAGTCCCGCTTTACCGCGCTGGAATCGGGCGAGGTGGATCTGCTGGCGCGCAACTCGACCTGGACCTTTCAGCGCGATGTCTCGATGAAGTTCAGCTTTACCGCGGTGAATTATTACGACGGGCAGGGGTTCATGGTCCGCAAGGATCTGGGCGTGACCTCGGCGATGGATCTGGACGACAAGACCATCTGCGTGCAGTCCGACACCTCGACGCAGATGAACCTTGCCGATTGGTTCCGCGCGAACAACCTGACCTATCAGGTGGTCCACGTCGATTCGAATTCCGAGGGCGAACAGCAATACATGGCGGGAGCCTGCGACGCCTATACCACCGATGCCTCGGGGCTGGCGGCCACCCGCGCGGCCTTTGCCGACCCCGACAACCATGTCATCCTGCCCGAGATCATTTCCAAGGAACCGCTGGCCCCGGCGGTGCGTCACGGCGACGACAACTGGGCCGATATCGTGCGCTGGACGCTGTTCGCGCTGATCTCGGCCGAGGAATACGGCGTGACCTCGGCCAATCTCGAAGAGCTGTCGAAATCGTCGAACAACCCCGATGTGCAGCGGATGCTGGGGATTTCGGACGATTACGGCGCGATGATGGGGCTGGACCGCGAATGGGCCAAGCGCGCCATTGCCGCCTCGGGCAATTATGGCGAGATCTTTGCCGCCAATATCGGCGAACAGACCCCCATCGGGCTGCCGCGCGGGTTGAACGCGCTGTGGACCCAGGGCGGGCTGATGTATGCGATGCCGTTCCGCTAAGGCAGCGCCGCGTTGACCGCGTGGCCGCAGGGGTATTTGCGCCAGAAAGAAGTCCCTGCCGGCGGATGAGGGCCGCGCCGGGGCGGGCGCGGCCGGCGCAGGTCAGATCGCGGTCTTGCGGCTTTCCTCAAGATAGATCTCGCGCAGGCGGAGGGCGACCGGGCCGGGCTGGCCGTCGCCCAGCCTTGCGCCGTCGATTTCCACCACCGGCATCACGAAGGCCGAGGCCGAGGTGATGAATGCCTCGTCCGCGGCCTTGGCCTCGTCCACGGTGAAGCTGCGTTCCTCGACATTCATCTGCGCCTCGCGCGCGAAGCGCAGCACCGCGGCGCGGGTGATGCCGTGCAGGATGTCGTTCGACAGCGCCCGGGTGACGATGCTGCCGCCCTTGACGATATAGGCGTTGTTCGAGGTGCCCTCGGTCACCACCTTGCCCGTCGGCCCGTCCTCCACCAGCCAGGCGTCGTCGCAGTCGCGGGCCTTGGCCTCCATCTTGGCCATCGAGGGGTAGAGCAGCTGCACCGTCTTGATGTCGCGCCGCGCCCAGCGGATGTCGGGGACGGTGCAGATGCGCAGCCCGGTCTGCGCCTGCGGGTTGTCGGCCAATCCCGGTTTCGACTGGGTGAACATCACCACGGTGGGCGGCGTGTCCGCGGGCGGATAGGCAAAGTCGCGGTCGCCGGGGTTGCCGCGGGTGACTTGCAGATAGACCAGACCGTCGGTGATGGCGTTGTCGGCGACCAGCCGGCGTTGGGCCGCCAGCCATTCCGTGTCGGTCATCGGCTGCGCGATCCCCAGCGCGTCCAGCGAGCGCCCCAGCCGCGCCATGTGCCCGTCGAAATCCAGCAGGCGGCCGTCCAGCACGCTGACCACCTCATACACGCCGTCGGCCATCAGAAAGCCGCGGTCAAAGATCGAGACGGTGGCTTGAGCCTCGGGCAGGTAGCTGCCGTTGACGAATACGGTGCGGGTCATTGGTTTCTCCGGGAAGGGTGCTGGGCCGGTTCTGCGCCAATGCGGCGGGCGGTTCAACCGTCGCCCGGGGGTGCAGGCGCAGAAAGCCTTGCCGCAAGCCTTGCTGCGGGTGCAGCAATAATCTATCACCCGCCCAGCAAGCGACGAAACATCATTGCCCAGAGGTGCCCATGTCCTTCCGGCTTCAACCCGCCCCGCCCGCCCGCCTGAACCGCTGCCAGCTGTTCGGACCCGGCTCGCGCACGCAACTGTTTGCCAAGATGGCGGCCTCGGCGGCGGATGTGATCAACCTCGACCTTGAGGATTCGGTGGCGCCCGACGACAAGGAGCAGGCGCGCCGGAACATCATCCAGGCCATTGACGACATCGACTGGGGCAACAAGACCCTGTCGGTGCGCATCAACGGGCTGGACACGCCCTATTGGTATCGCGACGTGGTGGACCTGCTGGAACAGGCTGGCGACCGGCTGGACCAGATCATGATCCCCAAGGCCGGCTGTGCCGCCGACATCTATGCCGTCGATGCGCTGGTCACCGCCATCGAGCGCGCAAAGGGTCGCAAGAAACCCATCAGCTTTGAAGTCATCATCGAGACCGCGGCCGGCATTTCCCATGTCGAGGAAATCGCGGCATCGAGCCCGCGCCTTCAGGCGATGAGCCTGGGCGCCGCCGATTTCGCCGCCAGCATGGGGATGGCGACCACCGGCATCGGCGGCACGCAGGAAAACTATTACATGGCGCGCGAGGGGCAGAAATACTGGTCCGACCCGTGGCACTGGGCGCAGACGGCAATCGTGGCGGCGTGCCGCACGCATGGGGTGCTGCCGGTGGACGGCCCCTTTGGCGATTTCAGCGACGAGGACGGGTTCCGCGCGCAGGCGCTGCGCTCGGCCACGCTGGGCATGGTCGGGAAATGGGCGATCCACCCCAGCCAGATCGCGCTGGCGAACGAGGTGTTTTCCCCTTCGGACGCTGCCGTGACCGAGGCGCGCGAGATCATCGCCGCCATGGATCAGGCGCAGAAATCTGGCGCTGGGGCCGCGGTATACAAAGGTAGACTGGTTGACATCGCCTCGATTCGTCAGGCAGAAGTGATCGTGCGTCAGGCTGAAATGATTTCGGCCGGGGCCTGAAGCCGGCGCAGACATACCCGGGACGGTCGGCGGGGAGGCCGCCGTTTTCGGGGGAGGAGTGACAGGTCCCGTGCCCAGCCCGGGGCCTGTCCCCATTCAGCAGGGCGCCCTTGCGGCACAGCTGTTATCAGAAATCGAACAGGTCCGACAGGAACAATTCGCGGCGCCGCGGCTTGCGGTGGCGGTCGTCGTATAGCGGCTGCCCGTGCAGGTCGGGCGCGGCGGTGGGGCGCGCGGCTTGCGGCGCAGGGGCGACCGCGGGGGGCGCGGCGCGTTCGATGATCTTGTCCAGCTCGCCCCGGTCCAGCCATACGCCGCGGCATTTCGGGCAATAGTCGATCTCGACCCCGCTGCGGTCGGTCATCACCAGCGTCTCGCCGTCCATCGGGCATTTCATCGCCACCATCCTCCCCTTGCTTTCCATCAGTTAGGGTGGCCGCGCGCCTGCGCAAGCCCTCGCACGCCCCTTCTTCCTTGTTCAAATATCCCGGGGTGAGGCCCCGCCGGGGCCGAGGGGCAGCGCCCATTTGCGTCACGACCCCGGCACCTCGATCTTGCCCAGCAGCGGCATGTCGTCGGCGGGGCTGATGCTGTGGCGCTCGATCATGCGGTGGACGACCGGCTTGGCCGCACCGCGATGCAGCGCCTGCACCGCCTCGGTCACTTCGGAATCGGCGATGGTGTGGCGCAGGTTGTGGCGGACATATTCGTCCCAGGTGGCGATGTGATAGCTTTCGGTCCAGTGCCGCGGGTTTTCCAGATCGCGCATCAGCGACCAGTTGCGGGCGCCGTCGCGGCGGCGGATGGCGCGGCGCTTGGACATCAGGCGCAGGAACTCGGGCGCGTCCTTCAGGTCGATTTCAAAGTCGATCATCACCACGATCGGCCCCGACCGCCCGCGCAGGTCCAGCGCCAGCGGCGGCTCGCGAAAGCGGTTGGCCGGGTCCAGGTCGAGCGTGCCGAATTCAGGCTGGCTGAACCAGCGCCCGATGATCGCGCCCAGGATCAGCAGCCCTGCCGCGCCGGCAAAGGCCGTGTCCAGCCCGCGCGCGCCCGCGACGCTGCCCCACAGCCAGCTGCCCGCCGCCATGCCGCCAAAGGTCGCGCTTTGATACAGCGCCATGGCCCGCGCCACCACCCAGCGCGGCGTGGACAGCTGCACGCTTACGTTGAACAGCGACAGCGCCAGCACCCAGCCGGCCCCGGCCACCAGCAGCGCCAGCGCCTGCCAGACCATGCTTTCGCTGCGCGACATGACCAGGCAGGCGATGGCAAACCCCATGAACGCCACCCGCACCACGTTTTCGTTGTTCAGCCGCTCGCGGATACGGGCGTTGATGACGGCGCCCAGGATCGCCCCCAGCCCGAAACAACCCAGCAGCAGCCCCAGCAGCAGCGACCCGCCAGAGGGGTGCTGCTTGGCGATCAGCGGCAGCAGCGCCAGGATCGACACGCCGGCAAAGCCGAACAGCATCGCGCGCAGCAGCACCCGCAGCAGGTTGGGCGACAGCGCCACATAGCGCAGCCCGGCGGCCAGGGCCGGTCCCAGCGGCTCGGGCGGGGCCTTCAGGTCGTTGCGGGGTGGCGGCTTCCACCTGGTCAGCGCCCCGATCAGCGGCACATAGCTGGCCGCGTTGACCGCAAAGGCCGCAGCGGCGCCAAAGGCGGCGACGATCAGCCCGCCCGCCGCCGGCCCGACCGAGCGCATCAGGTTGAACCCGACCGAGTTCAGCGTGACCGCCGCCGGCAGGTCCGCCCGCGGCACCAGATCGCCCATGCTCGCCTGCCACGGCGGGTTGTAAAGCGCCTGTCCCACCCCCAGCAGAAAGGTCAGCGCCAGCAGGCTATAGGGGTTCAGCCAGCCCATTGTCGCGACCACCGCCAGAAACAGCGATACCGACGCCATCATCGCCAGCGCGATCAGCAACTGGCGGCGCCGGTCAAAAATGTCGGCCAGCGCCCCCGACAACAGCGCGAACATCATGATCGGCAGGGTGTTTGACGCCTGCACCAGCGCCACCAGCGTGGCGCTGTCGGTCAGCTGGGTCATCAGCCACGCCGCGCCCACGGCCTGCACCATGCCGCCAAAATTGGAAAACAGGGTTGCCGACCACAGGGTCAGGAACGCCTTGTGGCGGAACGGGGACAGGGCAGAGGGGCGGCTGGCTGGGGACGGCATTGCGCGTTCAGGCTAGCGTATCGGACGGCAAGGGCAATCCGCTATCGCAGCCCCGCGCACCCCATCGCCGCCGGCCGGGCGGGCGATTGACGCGGGGGCTTTGGTGATCATGCTGGGACCGGTGGAATGGGCAGAGCGGGTGCGGAATGGGCAGCGATTTCGTGACGGCAGGCATGGCGGCGGGCAGGCGAGATCCGCGCGGGCTGCCTGCCCTGCGCCAGTTGGCGCTGCGGGCGATCATGGACGGGCGCGGGGTGGATTCGGTGATCCTGTCGGCGCCCGCCAGCATCGCCCATTATGGCGCGGGGCCGGGTCCGGTCGGCGGCCTGCTGATCGTCACGGCGTGCAATGCGCATCTGCTGGCAGCCGGCGCGGGCACCGAGGCCGATGCGCTTTGGATGCGGGCAGCCGGGCTGCTGAGGCGCGGCTGCGCGCTGGGGTATGAGGGGCGTGATCTTGACCCTCGTGCGGTGGCGCGGCTCAAGACCCTGCTGACGCCCGCCCGGCTGCTGGATATCGGGCCCCAGATCGCGCGGCAGATCGCCGACAACGCCGCGGCCCGGCCCTGACCGCCTCAGCGGCGGTTGAACAGTTGCAGGATCAGCAGCAGGATCACGGCACCGATGGTGGCAAAGATCACCGATCCCAGAAAGCTGGGTCCGGCGAGGGTGTTGCCGACCGCGGGACCGGCGCCGATGTTCCAGCCCATCGCCGGGAACAGAAAGGCGGCGATCAGCGCGCCGACCACGCCCACGACGATATTCATGACCGTGCCCTGGCCGTGGCCCTTGACGATCTGCCCGGCCAGCCAGCCGGCGATGGCGCCGATGATGATGGCGACGATAAAGCCCATGTCTTTGTCCTTTCATGTGCGGCGGCGCCTTGGCGCGCGCCCGGATGATGTAGGAACAACGACTTCCCCCCTTTTGGTTCCGTGAAGGGCGGCATTTGCCGCGGGCTTTGCGCCGCCGGGGCAGGCGGCCCGGTGCGGGCGTCATTCCGCCTGTAGCTGACGCGTGATCAAAAAATCGCGTGCGCGGCATTTTTGCCACGAACTCAGGCGCTCGCGGGGGCGTTTCTTGACGGCGTGTCGGGTCTCACGGCGTTATGGGTTGATCTGAGAGGTTTGCGCGACGGCGCGCGAATCATCTCTACAGCGTTGCCAACCCGGTGGCCGTCCCGCGGCACTTCTGCCCTGCCACCACTGAAGGAATATCCTAGATGCGTTTCGCCCCTGCTGCCCTTTTGGTCTGCGCTCTGGGCCTTGCGGCCTGCGGCCCCACCCCTCCTCCGACCGAAGGAGGGGCGCCGCCCGCCGCCAGCAATTTCGTGCCCGACATCTATCAGGCCCGCGTCGATACCGGCCCCCGCGGCGAGGCGATCGAGATCCCCGCGATCAAGGCCGCCTATCTGCGCGACCGCAACACCCGCACCCGCGTGCCCTATAACGGCCCCGAATCGGCGGGCACGGTGGTGGTCGATCCCTATGCGCGGTTGCTGTATCTGGTCGAGAACGGGGGCATGGCAACGCGCGTCGGCATCGCGGTCGGCAAGGCCGGCCTGGGCTATTCCGGCACCGCCACCATCCAGCGCAAGGCGCATTGGCCGTCCTGGACCCCCACCGCCAACATGGTCCGCACCGAGCCCGAGCTTTACGCCCAGTTCGCCAAGGGCGTTCCCGGCGGCACCTCGAACCCGCTGGGGTCGCGCGCGCTTTACCTGTATGAGGGCGGCCGGGACACCATGTATCGGATTCACGGCACCATGGACCCGTCCTCGATCGGCAAGGCGACCTCGGCCGGCTGCATCCGCCTGTTCAACCAGGACGTGATGGACCTGTATGACCTGATCCCGAACGGCACCGTGGTCAAGGTCCGCACCGCCGACGAATCGCGCCGGCTGGAGGGGCCGCTGCGCCAGACCCCGGACGGCTATCTTGAGCCGGTGGCCGCCGAGGCGCAGCCGATCGCCTTTGCCGACAGCGGTGACTATCAGGCGATCCCCGCCAGCTGGTGACCCGCGGCGCGGCCTGATCCCCGCCGCCTGATCCCCCCTGATCCATCGCAACGCCCGGCCGCCGCGCCGGGCGTTTGCCGTTCCCGCCGCGCGCCGCCCGCGCAGTTCACTTTTGCCGGCGGGTTTGCTAAGCGGGAGAGGTGGGCGAGAAAGGGTGGACCCGTGCGCTGCTGGCTCGATTTCGTTGCGACTGCGGTCGCGTTGGTCCTCAGCGGTCCCGTGCTGGCCGAACCCGCGCCGCAGGTGATCGCGCTGGCCGATCCGGCCGCCCAGCCCGCGCCCGTCCAGCCCGCGGTTCCCGCCGATTTCATCGGCCCGCGCCAGCCCCGCGCCGAGGGCGCCGACCGTCGCTGCACGCTGGACGAACGCAGCTGCATTTCCGCCGCGACCTATGTCGCCGATGTCTGTTCCACCATCGAGCGCGCGGCGGGCGAAAACGCGCTGGACCCGCATTTCCTGGCCCGGCTGCTGTGGAAGGAAAGCCTGTTCGAGCCGTCCGCGATCTCTCCGGCCGGGGCGTTGGGGATCGCGCAGTTCATGCCCGATACCGCCCGCATCCGCCGGCTGGACGATCCGCTGAACCCGGCCAAGGCGATCCATGCCTCGGCCGATTACCTGCGTTTCCTGATCGACGGTTTCGGCAATATCGGGCTGGCGGCGGTGGCCTATAACGGCGGCGAGCGGCGGGCGCGCAACTTTGTCGGCGGCGGGCAGGTGCTGCCCTATGAGACGCAGGATTACGTCGAGGCGATCACCGGCCACAATGCGTGGAAATGGCGCGATGAACCGCCCGCGCAGATCGACCTGCGGCTGGACAAGGCGGCGGCGTTCGCCGACGCCTGCGTCACGCTGGCGGCGAACCGCTCGCTCAAGGAATTCGCGCCGGCCGACCGGGCGTGGCCCTGGGGCGTGATCCTGGCCTCGCATCCCCGGCAGTCGGGCGCGCAGCAGCAGGTCGACCGGCTGAACCGGCAGCTGCGCCCGATCCTTGGCGGCAAGCGGATCGGCTATGTGCGCAAGACGCTGTCGGGCACCGGGCGGCGGGTCTATACCGCGCAGGTCGGCTATGCCTCGCGCGGCGAGGCGAACGCGTTCTGCAACCAGTTCCGCGCCGTCGGCGGCCGCTGCATCGTGCTGAAGAACTAGCGGGGCCGGGGCGCCTGTCGCACCCGCAGCGCCGGCGGCGGCAGCAGCTGCTGCGCCACGCCGACGCCGATCAGCCACAGCGAGCTGAGCGTAAGCCCCCACAGCGCCCAGCTTTGCGGGTGGAACCCGACCGCGATCGCCCAGGCCGCAAACACCACCCAGGCCGCCGCCATCGGCAGCGACACCGCCCGCCAGCGCGCGGTGCGCACCGGGTGGATGAAGCGCACCGGCAGGAACATCGCCACGGTCAGCACCACCACCACCAGCAGGATCGCCCATTCCGGCGGCTTCAGCGCGAACAGCACCAGCACCACCATGTTCCAGCAGGCCGGAAACCCGGAAAAGCTGTTGTCCACCGTCTTCATCCGCGTATCGACGAAATAGACGACCGAGCCATAGACGATGGCGATGATGGCCAGCCAGCCGCTCCACCCCGTCAGCAGCCCCGACTTGAACAGGGCAAAGGCGGGGATGAACACATAGGTCAGATAGTCGATGATCAGGTCCATCAGCACGCCGTCGTAGGTCGGCCAGTTGACCTTGACCAGATAGCGGCGCGCCAGCGGCCCGTCGACCGCATCCACCACCAGCGCCACGATCAGCCAGCTGAACATGGCCGACCAGTTTTCCTCGACCGCGGCCAGCAGGGCCAGCATCGACAGGACGGCGCCCGTGGCGGTAAGCAGGTGGACCCCAAGGGCCTTGTAGCGCAGATTCATGGGCGGCTGTGTCGCATTCCCAAAGGTTCCGCGCAAGTCGGCCTGCAACCCGGCCGGGGTGGCAGGCGGTTCAGCCCGGCGGGATCGGCAGGGCATGGGTCGCCTTCATTTCCTCCATCGACAGCAGCGCGGTGACGTTCTGGATGCGGACCTCGGCAATCAGCGACTGATAGAAGCGGTCATAGGCGCGCGCGTTGCGCACCACCACCTTGAGGATATAGTCCACGTCGCCCGCCAGCCGGTGCGCCTCGACCACCTCGGGGCGGGCGCGGACGGCGGCCAGAAAGCGCGCGGCCCAGTCGGCGTCGTGTTCGGTGGTGCGGACCAGCACAAAGAAACACGCCTCTAGCCCCAGCGCTTCGGCGTCCAGCAGCGCGACCTGCCCGCGGATCACCCCCTGCTCGCGCATCCGCCGGATCCGGTTCCACACCGGCGTGCGCGAGGCCCCGGCGCGGGTAGCGATTTCCTCCAGCGGCAGGCTGGCGTCCTGTTGCAGCAGGGACAGGATCTTGCGGTCCAGCGCATCCAGCCGGACCGGGTTCTGTTGCGGGTCGCTCATCTGGGCGGATTTTCCTTGTGGTGATCTTGGGGCGGAAGTCCGTCCTTATTTTGGTCGCTATCTGGCATTTTGCAACATGTATTTTCTAGAATGGCAGCGATTCATAACAGGTCAACACCATGTCCAGAAGCCTTGTCCCCTCGCCCTCGACCCCGGTCGTGCTGACGGCCAACCGTCTGCGTGACGGCCTGTCCGTGTGGATGACGCCCTGTGGCTGGGGCACCGACCCGCGCGCCGCGGTGCTGTTTGAGGATGCGCAAGCCGCCGATGCGGCGCTGGCCGCAGCCGAGGCGCAGCCGGGCGTCGTGGTCGGCCCCTATCTGACCCAATCGGGGCGCGACGCCGACGGCCTGCCGGTGCCTGTGCATTTCCGCGAGGCATTCCGCCAGTCCGGCCCCTCGGTCGAGACCAGCGCCCCCCATTTCAGCCAAAGCCATGAAACCCACGAGGCCGCCCATGTTTGACGCCGCCACCGACGGGCGCAGCTATCTGCGCCACCGCGCCGCGCAATTCCGCGCGCAGGTCGCCCGCCGCATCGACGGCAGCCTGACCGAGGACGAGTTCCGCCCCTTGCGGTTGATGAACGGGGTCTATCTGCAACTGCACGCATATATGCTGCGGGTAGCGATCCCCTATGGCACTATCAGCCCGGCGCAGATGCGCGGGCTGGCGCGCATCGCCGAGCGCTGGGACCGCGGCTACGGGCATTTCACCACGCGGCAGAACATCCAGTTCCACTGGGCGGCGCTGGTCGATATTCCCGACATGCTGGACGCGCTGGCCGATGTCGGGCTGCACGCCATCCAGACCAGCGGCAACACCGTGCGCAACGTCACCACCGACGCCTTTGCCGGCGCCGCCGCGGATGAGATCGAGGATCCGCGCCCCTGGGCCGAACTGCTGCGCTATTGGTCCACCGACCACGCCGAGTTCCAGTTCCTGCCCCGCAAGTTCAAGATCGCGATTTCGGGGGGCGAGCGTGACCGCGCCGTGATTCCCGCCCATGACATCGGCCTGCGCCTGCGCCGGCAGGGGCGCGAGGTGGGTTTCGAGGTCTGGATCGGCGGCGGCCTTGGCCGCACCCCCCTGATCGGCAAGGTGGTGCGTGATTTCCTGCCCGCCGCCGATCTGCTGCCCTATATCGAGTCGATCCTGGCCGCCTATAACCTGTCGGGCCGGCGGGACAACAAATACAAGGCCCGGCTCAAGATCACCGTGGCCGAGCGCGGGCTTGAGGTTCTGCGCGAGGAAATCGAGGCCGAGTTTCTTCGCCGCAAGGCCGTGTTCAGCAGCGGCGCCCCCGAGGCGCTGCTGGACGAGCTGCGCGCCCGTTTCGCCGCGCCGCGGTTCCGCGCGCCCGACGATACGGGGTATGAGATCGCCCTTGCCGCGAATCCCTCGTTTCGCGCCTGGTCCGACACCAACCTGTCGCCCCACCGCCAGCCGGGCCATGCCAGCGTGACCGTCACGCTGAAAGCCCCCGACATGACGCCGGGCGACTGCACCGCCGCGCAGATGCGGCTGCTGGCCGATCTGGCCGAACGCCACGCGTATTCCGACCTGCGCATCGCGCATGACCAGAACATCGTGCTGCCCCATGTCCACCGCAGCGAGCTGCCCGCGCTGTATGCGGCGCTGCGCGATGCGGGGCTGGCCACGGCGAACAAGGGCCGGATCACCGACATCATTTCCTGCCCCGGGATGGATTTCTGCACCCTCGCCACCGCCCGCTCGATCCCCATCGCGCGCGAGTTGGCCGATTACGTCCGCGCCCGCGATCTTGAGGACGACATCGGCCCCTTTGACCTGCGGATCTCGGGGTGCATCAACGCCTGCGGCCATCACCATCTGGGCCATGTCGGCATTCTCGGGCTGGATCGGGCGGGGGTGGAAAACTACCAGATCACACTGGGCGGCGACGGGTATGAAATCCCCTCGATTGGCGAGCGTGCCGGCGCCGGTTTCCCCTATGATCAGGTGGTGCCCGCGATCGGGCGGCTGATCGACGCCTATCTGGGCTTGCGCGACGCGCCCGAGGAACGCTTTATCGACGCGCTGCGCCGGCTGGGCGCGGCCCCGTTCCGCGCCGCGCTTTACCCCGAGGCCGCCGACGGGAAGGCCGCGAAATGATCGCCCCGGATCTTGAAACCCGCGCCGCCAGGCTGAACGCCCGCTATCGCAACCACGCCGCGGTGCAGGTGCTGCGCCATGCGCTGGCCGACCCGGAACTGGGGCGGGTGGCGCTGGTGTCCTCGTTCGGGGCGGAATCGGTGGTGCTGCTGCACATGCTGTCGGTGGCCGCGCCGGACACGCCGGTGCTGTTCGTCGACACGCGGATGCTGTTCCCCGAGACGCTGGAGTATCAGCGACAGATCGCCGCAGCCCTGCCGCTGACCGACATCCGCGTGATCCGCGCCGATGACGCCGCGCTGGCCGAGGCGGACCCCGACGGCCGGCTGCACCAGCGCGACACCGACGCCTGCTGCGACCTGCGCAAGGTGGTGCCGCTGGAACGGGCGCTGTCCGGCTTTGATGCCTGGATCACCGGCCGCAAGCGCTTTCAGGGCGGCGAGCGGAGCGGGCTGGACTTCTTTGAACCCGAGCCGCCGCTGCGGCTGCGCGTGAACCCGCTGGCGCATTGGCGCCCGCAGGATGTGGCTGAATACATGGAGGAAAACGCGCTGCCCCGGCATCCGCTGGTGGCGCGCGGCTACCCCTCGATCGGTTGCGCGCCCTGCACCTCGGCGGTGAAGGCCGGCGAGGATCCGCGTGCAGGCCGTTGGCGGGGCGCGGAAAAGACCGAATGCGGCATCCATTTCATCGGCGGCAAGCCCCGCCCCGTGGCGCCGCTGCCCGCCGAGCCTGTTTCCGCCCCCCGCCCATCGGCCGCGCCGCTGCCCCTGCGGGGCGCCGGTCCCGGCCCGCTTAGCAAGGACGACGAGATGACCACCGCCGCACCTACGGCCCCCGCGCGCCAGCCCGCCGCCGCCGCCGCTGGCCCCGCTGCCGCACCCGCGGATGCCCCCGTGCTGGTCCGCGACGACGGGTTCCACCCGGTCGATACCGCCCCCGACGTGGCCCTGCCGCCCGACAGCGACCCGGCGGCGCTCGCGCCCTGTCTGGGTGCAAGCCTGGTCGCAGTCGAGTTTCCGGCGATGACCGACGGGCGCGGGTTTACCCTGGCGCGGCTGCTGCGCGAACAGGGGTTCTCGGGCCGTATCCGCGCCACCGGCGCGCTGATCGCCGACCAATATGCCATGGCCCGCCGCGTCGGCATCGACGAGGTGCAGATCCCGGCCGAACTGGCCCGCCGCCAGCCGCAAGAGCAGTGGCTGGCCCGCGCCGACTGGCAGGACTGGGACCACAGGTCGCGGCTGGCGGGCTAGTCCCGGCCGCTGTTTTCACCTATCTGATTGCGGAACCCTGACGATGACGCTGGATATTCCCTTGGCCGACGCCCCGAAATCGACTGCCAACATCATGCCCGATGCGCAGACCGTGACCTCGGTCCAGCACTGGACCGACACGCTGTTTTCCTTTCGCGTGACGCGGCCGCCCAGCCTGCGCTTCCGTTCGGGCGAGTTCGTGATGATCGGGCTGCCGGACGAACGCGGCAAGCCGATCCTGCGCGCCTATTCCATCGCCTCGCCCAACTGGGACGACGAGCTGGAATTCTATTCGATCAAGGTGCCGGACGGGCCGCTGACCTCGCGGCTGCAACACATCAAGCCGGGCGACCAGATCATCCTGCGCCCGAAACCGGTGGGCACGCTGGTGCTGGACGCGCTGCTGCCCGGCAAGCGGCTGTGGTTCCTGGCCACCGGCACCGGCATCGCGCCCTTTGCCTCGCTGCTGCGCGACCCCGAGACGTATGAGCGGTATGAGCAGGTGATCCTGATGCACACCTGCCGCAAGGTCGCGGAACTGGAATACGGCCGCGAACTGGTCGAGGGTCTCAAGGACGACCCGCTGCTGACCGAGATCTACGGCGACAGCTTTGCCGACCGCCTGCTTTATTACCCCACCGCCACGCGCGAGGAATACCCCCGCCGCGGCCGGATCACCGACAACCTCGCCTCGGGCAAGGTGTTCGCGGACCTTGGGCTGCCCGCCATGAACCCGGCGGACGACCGCGCAATGGTCTGCGGCAGCATGGCGCTGAACCTTGATGTGACCAAGGTGCTTGAGGGGTTCGACCTGCGCGAGGGCGCCAATTCCGACCCGCGCGAATTCGTGGTCGAAAAGGCTTTCGTCGGCGAAGGCGTCTGATCCTCTGACCGCAGCGGGGGCCGGCCCCATCGTCGTATGCGACGATCCCCCGGATATTTATGGCAAGATGAAAGCAGGCCGCGGCGGCGGCAACTTCTTCCTTGCGCAAATATCCTCGGGGGTCCGGGGGCGGAAAGCCCCCGTTGCGGCCTCGATCCCCGGGCGCCGCGGCTGGCTGGCACGTTGACAGCCCGGCCCAGCCTGCCCATGTTCGCGGCCCGAATCGTCCGAAAGGTCCACCCATGCCAGTCGTCGTCGTCGAATCCCCCGCCAAGGCCAAGACGATCAACAAATATCTTGGCGACGACTATACGGTCCTGGCCTCTTTCGGCCATGTCCGCGACCTGCCGCCCAAGGACGGCTCGGTCGATACGGACGCCGATTTCGCGATGAAATGGGAAATCGCGGCGGATTCGAAAAAACACGTCAAGGCGATCAAGGACGCGCTGGCGGCCGACCCGAACCTGATCCTCGCCACCGACCCCGACCGCGAGGGCGAGGCGATTTCCTGGCATCTGCGCGAGGCGCTGGCCCCCGCCCTGAAAAAGGGCGCGCAGGTCAGCCGCGTCACCTTCAACGCGATCACCAAGGCCGCGGTGACCGAGGCGATGGCCAACCCGCGCGAGATCGACCAGCCGCTGGTCGACGCCTATCTGGCGCGCCGGGCGCTGGATTATCTGGTCGGCTTCAACCTGTCGCCGGTGCTGTGGCGCAAGCTGCCCGGCGCGAAATCCGCCGGCCGCGTCCAGTCGGTCGCTCTGCGCGTCATCGTCGACCGCGAGATGGAGATCGAGGCGTTCCGCGCCCGCGAATACTGGTCCGTCCATGCCGTGCTGGCGACGCCGCGCGGGCAGGAATATCGCGCGCAGCTGGTGTCCTATGCCGGGAAAAAGCTGGAACGCTACGATCTGGCGAACGAAGAGGCCGCGCATCTGGCCGTCTCGGCGGTGGAAAGTCGCGATCTGGCGGTGACCTCGGTCGCCTCGAAACCCGCCAGCCGCAACCCGTGGCCGCCGTTTATGACCTCGACCCTGCAACAAGAGGCCAGCCGCAAGCTGGGACTGGGCGCGCGGGCCTGCATGTCGGCGGCGCAGCGGCTGTATGAGGCGGGCTATATCACCTATATGCGGACCGACGGCATCGACATGGCCCCCGAGGCGGTGATGGCCGCGCGCGACGCGATCAAGGCGCGGTTCGGCGCCGATTACGTCCCCAAATCGCCGCGGATGTACAAGAACAAGGCCAAGAACGCGCAAGAAGCGCATGAATGTATCCGCCCCACCGACATGATGCTGTCGCCCGACCGGCTGAATATCGAACCCGAACAGCGCAAGCTTTACGATCTGATCTGGAAGCGCACCCTTGCCAGCCAGATGGAGGCCGCGCGGATGGAGCGCACCACCGTCGAGATCGGCAGCGCCGACGCTCAGGTCGGCCTGCGCGCCACCGGGCAGGTGATGCTGTTCGACGGCTTCCTGCGGGTTTACGATCAGGGCACCGACGACGACGAGGGCGAAGACAGCGCCCGCCTGCCCGCGATCGAGCAGGGCGAGGTGGCCTCCAAGCGCGGCGTGACGCCGGAACAGCATTTCACCCAGCCGCCCCCGCGCTATACCGAGGCCACGCTGGTCAAGCGCATGGAAGAGCTGGGGATCGGCCGCCCCTCGACCTATGCCAGCATTGTGACCACGATTCAGGACCGCGAATATGTCCGCAAGGACAAGAACCGCCTGTTCCCCGAGGACAAGGGCCGGCTGGTCACCGCGTTTCTGGTGAAATATTTCCCGCGCTACGTCAGCTATGATTTCACCGCCGATCTTGAGGGCGAGTTGGACGACATCTCTTCCGGCTCGCGCGAATATCGCGAGGTGCTGCGGCGGTTCTGGCGCGATTTCGCCGCCGCGCTGGCCGACACCAGCGAGCTGCGGATTTCCGAGGTACTGACCGCGATTGATGACGCGCTGGCCCCGCATCTTTACCCCGCACGCGCCGATGGCGGCGATCCGCGGCTGTGCCCGCTGTGCGGGGCAGGGCGGCTGAACCTCAAGACCGCGCGTTCGGGCGGGGCCTTCATCGGCTGCAATAACTATCCCGAATGTCGCTATACCCGCCCGCTGTCCGGCCCCGAGGGCGAGGCGATGGGCGATACCGTGCTGGGGCAGGACGCGCAGGGGCTGGAAATCAGCCTGCGCAACGGCCGTTTCGGCCCCTATGTCCAGCGCGGCGAGGCCACGGCTGACGCGCCGAAACCGCCTCGGGCCTCGATCCCCAAGGGGTGGGAACCCGCCGCGGTGGATCTGGAAAAGGCGCTGATGCTGCTGGATCTGCCCCGCGAGATCGGCCCCCACCCCGAGGACGGCGAGCCGGTCCAGGCGGGCATCGGGCGCTATGGCCCCTATGTCAAGCACGGGCCGAAATACGCCAATCTGCCCGAGGTGGACGAGGTGTTCACCATCGGCATGAACCGCGCGGTCGAGGTGCTGGCCTCGAAACCCCAGCGCGGGCGGGCGGCAGCCGCCGCGCCGCTGGCCGAACTGGGCGAACACCCCGAGGGCGGCGCCGTGCAGGTGCTGAACGGGCGGTTCGGCCCCTATGTCAAATGGGGCAAGGTGAACGCGACCCTGCCGCGCGATCTGGCCCCCGAGGCCGTGACGATGGAACGCGCGCTGGAACTGATCGCCGCCAAACAGGCCAAGGGCGGCAAGACCACCCGCAAGGCCCCGGCAAAGACCGCTGCGGCCAAAAAGGCGCCAGCGAAAAAGGCACCGGCGAAAAAACCGGCCGCCAAGAAAACCGCCGCGAAAAAGCCCGCCGCGAAAAAGGCGGCGGCCAAGAAACCCGCCTCGGAAACGGCAGCCAAGGACGCGCCGGCCGAGGGCTGATCCCGAGCCGGCCGGGATCGGGCTGAAACTCTTGCCCCGCTCGCGCAGTTGTGGCTGGCGGTGACGCGCCCGCGGCTTGCCTGCGGCGCGCGCCCGCCATAGCCCGAAAGCCAGGCACCATCAGGGGATCCGCCATGCGTCTTGTCACCGTCCTTTCCGCCACGCTGCTGCTTGCCGCCCCCGTGCTGGCGCAAACCCCGGCACAAGCGCCCGCGCCCCCTGACGCGGCGCCCGTCCAGTCCGCGGTCCCCGCCGCGAAACCGGCGGTCCCCCCGATGTCCGAGCCGGCGCCCAGGCCCGAAACCATGGATCAGGACAGCGTGGACGACATCAGCTATGCCTGCGACGGCGATGCCTCGTTGCAGGTGGTGTTCATCAACACCGCCTCGGGCAATTCCTATGCCATTGTGCAGGGTGATGACCGGATGATCCCGATGCAGGTCGCGGTGTCGGCCTCGGGGGCGCGCTACCTGTCGGCGGACGGCGGGTTCCAGCTGTGGACCAAGGGCGATTCCGCCGATCTGGTGGCGCTGGACGGCGACGCCGAAACCCCGCTGCGCAGCGGCTGTAACGTGGCAGGCTGACCCCCGCTTCGTTGACAGTCGCAACGACCCCGTGCAGAACCGGCAGGGAACGGATGCACGGGGGAGCCATGCGCAAGGTATATGAAACCGCGGACGCCGCGCTTGACGGTCTGCTCAAGGACGGGATCACGATCGCCGCCGGGGGGTTTGGCCTCAGCGGCATTCCGGAGCTGCTGATCGCCGCGATTCACAAGTCGGGCGTCAAGGATCTGACCATCGCCTCGAACAACTGCGGGGTGGACGGGTTCGGGCTGGGCGTGCTGCTGGACAGCAAGCAGATCCGCAAGATGCAGTCCTCCTATGTCGGCGAAAACGCCGAGTTCATGCGCCAGTATCTGAGCGGCGAGCTTGAGCTGGAGTTCAACCCCCAGGGCACGCTGGCCGAACGGATGCGCGCCGGCGGCGCCGGCATCCCCGGTTTCTACACGAAAACCGGCGTCGGCACGGTGATCGCCGAGGGGAAAGAGCACAAGGATTTCGACGGGGAAACCTATATCCTTGAACGCGGCATCGTGACCGATCTGGCCATCGTCAAGGCATGGAAGGCCGACGAGACCGGCAACCTGGTGTTTCGCAAGACCGCCCGCAACTTCAACGTGCCCGCCGCCACCTGCGGCCGCGTCTGCGTGGCCGAGGTCGAGGAAATCGTCCCCGCCGGCAGCCTCGACCCCGACTGCATCCACCTGCCCGGCATCTATGTCCACCGCATCGTGCAGGGCGAACACGAAAAGCGTATCGAGCAGCGCACCGTCCGGCAAAGGGAGACCGCGTGATGGCATGGGATCGTAACCAGATGGCCGCCCGCGCCGCGCAGGAATTGCAGGACGGCTGGTATGTGAACCTTGGCATCGGCATCCCGACGCTGGTGTCGAACTACATCCCCGAGGGCGTCCACGTCACGCTGCAATCCGAAAACGGGATGCTCGGCATGGGCCCTTTCCCCTATGAGGGCGAGGAAGACCCCGACCTGATCAACGCCGGCAAGCAGACCATCACCGAACTGCCCCATTCCGCCTATTTCGACAGCGCCACCAGTTTCGCGATGATCCGCGGCGGCAAGATCGCCATGGCGATCCTGGGCGCGATGGAGGTCGCCGAGAACGGCGATCTGGCGAACTGGATGATCCCCGGCAAGCTGGTCAAGGGCATGGGCGGCGCCATGGATCTGGTCGCCGGCGTCGGCCGGGTGGTGGTGGTGATGGACCACACCAACAAGGCCGGCGAATCCAAGGTGCTGCGCGAATGCACCCTGCCGCTGACCGGCAAGGCGGTGGTAGACCGCATCATCACCAATCTGGGCGTGCTGGACGTGGTGCCGGGCGGGTTGAAGATCGTCGAGATCGCCGACGGCGTGACCGAGGCCGAACTGCGCGCCGCGACCGAGGCCACCATCGTCGACTGATCCGGGTCTACGGACTTTACAAGGCGCCGCGGTTTTCGCGGCGCCTTTTTTCGTGTTCAGGCAGCAGCGTTGGCGCGAAATCCAGCGCACATGCAATAGTTGTATTTTTTATTTTGATAACTGTATTGCAAGTGGTTAGGTAAAATACGATGCATATTCGAGGGGCTGCCCCCGACCGCCCGCGCCGCCAAGGCGCATCCGTCACGACCACAAAAAGGAGCGCGCCTTGCCCAACACGAATGTGAATCTGATGTGGATCGGGAACGCCTCGCAACTCGATCCGACGCCGAACAACAACATCAACCAGCAGCAGGCCAATGCCATCCTGGGCTGGACCGCCGAGGGCAGGGATGAAATCGCGCCGGTTTCGCTTGACGGGAATTATTACGGCAGCGGGTCAAGCCGCCATTTCAATACGTCCTATCAGTCTCTTACAAGCCGGTTCTCCTATACCTCACCGACCAGCGGCAGCGCGCAGAGCAATCTTCGCATCACCGCATTTCTTGACGCGCGCTTTGCCATCACGGTGCACGATGACGAAGGCAACCCGAGCGTGGTCGAAAAGACCGGCGTCCTGATCCAGATGAGCAACGGCGATCTGTTTTTCCGCCCGGCGGCCGACACCGTAAACGACTGGAACGACATCACCCGGATTTCCAAGGTCGAGGTGATCTCGGTAAAGCCGTTTCCCAGCTTGACAACCGTCGCCACTATCGGCTTCAACCCCGAAATCTTTGAAACCGATATCATCTGCTTCACCCGCGGCACGCTGATCGACTGCGCGGACGGGCCGCGGCCGGTTGAAACGCTGCGCATCGGCGATCTGGTGCATACGCTCGACCGCGGCTTGCAGCCGGTCCGCTGGATCGCCTCGCGGCGGCTGGCGTCGGAACTGGCGGCACAGCCGCGCCTGTGCCCGATCCGCATCCGCAAGGGCGCGCTGGGGCAGGGGATGCCCGCCGCCGACCTTCTGGTCTCGCCCCAGCACCGTATCCTCGTGCGGTCGGGCATCGCGCAACGGATGTTCGGCGCGGCCGAGGTGCTGGTGGCCGCCAAGCAGCTGCTCGAACTCCAAGGGGTGGAAATCGCCCGGCTCGATTCGGTCGAATACGTGCATTTCGCCTTTGACCGGCATGAAATCGTCACCGCCAACGGCGCCCCGTCGGAATCGCTGTATCCCGGCCCGCAGGCGCTGAAATCGCTGGGCATTGCTGCGCGGGACGAGCTGTTCGCGATCTTCCCGCAGCTGCGCGAGGGGGATCAGCCCCCGGTGGCAGCGCGCGAACTGGTCTCGGGCCGGCAGGGACGCAAGCTGGCGGCGCGCCACGCCATGCACGCCCGGCCTCTGGTGGCGATGCACTGAGCCGCGGGGCTGGGTGCAGCGCAGCCTGCACCCGGCCCTTTATCCCGCAGCCGGCGCCGGCTAGTTACGGGCGATGACCCAGCCTGCCCGCCCCGACCCCGACGCCATCGCCGCCTTGTTCACCGGGGCGGACGGCGGCTTTCTCTGCGCCCGCTGGGGGCGGCCGGTCGCGCCGGTGGTGTTCGGGCTGGACGATGCCACGCTGTCGGTATTCCGGGCGGCGCTGATCGCGCCTTTTGCCCATGCTGGCCAGCCGCTGACCGACACCGACCCGGAAACCGGGGCGAACCTGATGATCTTTGCGGTCCGCGACTGGGCGGAACTGGACGGCATCCCCGATCTCGACCGCTTGACCGGCATCCCGGACCTTCCCGGCCGCCTCATGGCGGAAAACGCCGAGCGCTACCAGTTGCTGCGCTTTGACGGTGCCGGCGCGATAAGGGCCTGCCTGACCTTCCTGCGGCTGGGCGGTGCGCTGGCGCAGGCGCATCCGGCGCAGCTGGCCGAATCGGTCGCGGTCAACGCGCTGCTCAGCTGGGCGCGACCGGTCACGCCCTCGGCGCCGCTGGCGGCACTGATCCGCGCCGCCTACGACCCGCTGCTGCCCGCCTGCGCCCGCGACCCCAGCCACGCCCTGCGCCTTGCCGCCCGGCTCTGATGCTTTCTTCATCACGCAAATATCCCGGGGGAGCCGCCGCAGGCGGCGGGGGCAGCGCCCCCATTCTACAGGAGCCAGCCTTGACCCACCGCTTTCCCGTCCGCGTCTATTATGAGGACACCGACCTCGGCCAGGTCGTCTATTACGCCAATTATCTGAAATTCATCGAGCGCGGCCGCAGCGAATGGCTGCGGTCAGCAGGGGTGGACCAGACCGCGCTGCTGGACCGAGGCCTCGCCTTTGTCGTCCGCCGGGTCGAGGCCGATTACCTGCGCCCCGCCCGTTTCGACGACGCGCTCGAGGTGGTCACCACGCTCGACCGCGCGACCGGCCCGCGCATTACCGTGGCGCAGGTGGTGGAACGCGACGGCACGCCCCTGTTTCGCGCGCTGGTCACCGTGGTCTGCGTCGATCTGGCCGCCATGCGCCCGCAGCGCCTGCCGCCGGATGTGCTGGCGGCGCTGTCCCGCTGACCCGGCCCATACACATGCGGCGCACAGAATCTTGTTGTCGCCGCGACTGGCCTTTGCTGCTAGTTTGATGCCAAACGCGCCCGACCGCAGACAAGCACGAGGCGCGACCAGCGCAAGGACAGGCAAATCCGATGGAAAATCTCGCAATCGGCGCCCCGGCCGACTTTTCGTTGATCGCGCTGTTCCTGCGCGCCTCGATCACCGTCAAGATCGTGATGGTCCTGCTGGTGCTGGCCTCGGTCTGGTCCTGGGCGCTGATCGTGCAGAAACTGATGGTGCAGACCGCGGCGCGGCGCGATTCCGGCGCCTTTGACCGCCGCTTCTGGTCGGGCGATCCGCTGGACGACGTGTTCGACCGGATGAACGGGCGGCCCGCAGGCGCGGCGGCGCGGATCTTTTCCGCCGGCATGACCGAATGGCGCCGCTCGCAGACCGAAGACGGCGGGCTGATCCCCGGCGTGCTGTCGCGGGTGGAACGGGCGATGAACGTGGCGATCGGGCGCGAAAGCGACCGGCTGACGCGGGGGTTGCCGTTCCTGGCCTCGGTCGGCGCGACCGCGCCCTTTATCGGGCTGTTCGGCACCGTCTGGGGCATCAAGACCGCGTTCGAGGGCATCGCGCTGTCGCAGAACACCAGCCTTGCCGTCGTGGCCCCCGGCATCGCCGAGGCGCTGGTCGCGACCGCCCTTGGCCTGCTGGCCGCGATCCCGGCGGTGATCATGTATAACAAGCTGGCCACCGACGCCGACCGGATCAGCAGCGGGCACGAGGCATTCGCCGACGAATTCACCACCATCCTGTCGCGCCAGATCGAGGCCGAGTGATGGCGGGCGGGGCTTCTCGACGCGGACGGCGCCGCCACCGCCGCATGGCGCCGATGGCGGACATCAACGTCACGCCCTTTGTCGATGTGATGCTGGTGCTGCTGATCATCTTCATGGTGGCCGCGCCGCTGCTGACGGTCGGCGTGCCGCTGGAATTGCCCCGCACCGCGGCCGAGGCCGTGCGCGCCGAACCCGAGGAACCGCTGACCATCTCGCTGCCCGCCCAAGGCCCGCTGGTGCTGATGACGACCGAGGTTCCGGCGGGTGAACTGGTCCCCCGCCTGCGCGCCGTTGCCGCCGAACGCCGGTCCAGCCGCATCTATCTGCGCGCTGATGGTGCCGTCACCTATGCCCGCGTGATGGAGGTGATGGGCGCGCTGAATGCCGCCGGTTTCCACGACATCGTTCTGGTCACCGACGCCGGTGGCCCGCGGATGGATGGCTGATCCCTTTCCCCCGCTCGAGACGCGCGAGCGTCGGATCGGCCTGTGGGTCTCGGCCGCGATTCACGGGGCGCTGATCCTGTGGGTGGGGCTGGGCGGCGCGCTGTTTCGCGCGCCCACGGCGCCGACGATGCGCATGGCGCCGGTGGAAACCATGTCGGCCAGCGATTTCGAGGCGATGGCCGCGGCCTCGCGCGGGGCCGGGCCGGTGGGCGACGAGGCCGCGGCCACGCCTGCGCAGCCGCGCCCGCCCTCGGATCAGGTGATCGCGGGCGGCCCGACCGCGATGGCACCGCCCGCGCCCGATGCGGACCCGCTGGCCCTGCCCGCGCCCGAATTTGCCGGCGAGGCCGCGCCGAACCTGTCCGACCTGCAAACCCCGCAGGTGCCGGTGACGGTGGCCACGGTGGCGCCCGCGCCGCAGCAGCCCTCGACGCCCGCGGATGCGCAGGCGCTGCCCGACGCCCCGCCCGATGTGCTGCCCGACCCGCAGCGCAGCGCCACCGCGCCCTCGCTGCAAGCACCGGGGGCCGAGGCACCGCCGCCCGATGCCCCGCCCGCGCCGCCGCTGCTGACCACATCCGCCACGCCGCTGGATGCCAC
The DNA here is from genome assembly GCF_900108405.1 of Paracoccus alkenifer. Taxonomy (GTDB): domain Bacteria; phylum Pseudomonadota; class Alphaproteobacteria; order Rhodobacterales; family Rhodobacteraceae; genus Paracoccus; species Paracoccus alkenifer. Next base: position 302,950 of record NZ_FNXG01000003.1, on the reverse strand, counting down.
CACCGCCCGCCAGCGCCGGGCCGAGCGGATCGCGCAGGCCGAAGCCGCCGCCGAGGCGCAGCGCCAGGCCGAAGCGGCCGAGGCTGCCCGGCAAGCCGAAGCCGCGCGCGCCGCCGAGGCCGCCGCCCGCGAACTGGCCGAACGCGCCGCTGCCCAAGCCGCCGCAGAGGCCGCAGACCGTGCCGAGGCCGAGGCCCGCGCCGCGCTTGAGGCCGCGCGCCAGCAAGACGCCCGCCGTCAGGCCGAAGCCGAAGCCGAAGCCCAAGCCGAGGCCGCGCGTGCCGCCGAAGAACAGCGGCTTGCCGAACAGCGCGCCGCCGAGGAACAGCGCCGGCTGCAAGAACAGCTTGCCGAGGAACAGCGACAGGCCGAGGCCGCCCGCCGCCGCGCCGAGGAAGAAGCCGCCGCCGCCGAGGCCGCCCGCGCCCTTGCGCAAGCCGAGGAAGAAGCCGCCCGCGCCCGCGCCGAGGCGCAAGCGCGCGAGCAGGCCGAGGCCGCGCGCCAGGCCCCCGACGACCCCGACCCGCTGATGGCCGCCCTGTCCGAGGCGCTGGACCTGCCCGAGGGTGCCGGCTCGGACGGGGGCGGGGGGCGCGCGGCGACGGGGCCTCCGCTGAGCCAGGGCGAAAAGGACGGGCTGCGGCTGCGGATCGAGGCGTGCTGGAACATCGGATCACTGTCGCGCGAGGCGCAGCGGACCTCGGTCTCGGTGCAGTTTTCCATGACCCCGGACGGGATGCCCGAACCCGATTCGGTGCGGCTGGTCGATTCGCAGGGCGGGTCCGAGGCCGCCGCCGCGCAGGCGTTCGAGGCCGCCCGCCGCGCCATCCTGCGTTGCGCGATGCAGGCGCAGGGCTATGACCTGCCCGCCGAAAAATACGCGCGCTGGCGCGATACCATCGTCGATTTCCGCCCGCAGGGCGGCGCCGCGATACGTTAGGCCGCGCATGGTCTTCATGCGCCAATCAGTCTAGGTTTTCCCTCATGTCATTCCTCGCCAGACTTGCCTTGACCCGAACCGCCCCCTTTCGCCCGCCGCTGCTTGCCGCGGCGCTGCTGCTTGCGGCGTTGCCTGCGGCCGCAACGGCGCAAGGGCTGACCGCATCGGACCTGACCAACATGGCGCAAGAGGAATCAGACGGCCCCCTGCGCATCGAGATCACCGGCGGGCAGGTCGAGGCGATGCCGATCGCGGTGGCGCCGTTCTTTGACGAGGGCGGGGCGGGCGATCTGGCCGCCCGCATTCAAGAGGTCGTCACCGCAGACCTGACCGGCACCGACCTGTTTCGCGCGATTCCCGCCAGCGCCCATGTCGCGCAGCCGCAGGGGTTCGACGCCGCCGTCGCCTATCCCGACTGGCGCGCGATCAACGCCGAGGCGCTGATCGTCGGCGCGGTTTCGGCGCAGAACGGGCGGATCACCGCGAAATTCCGGCTTTACGACGTGTTTTCCGGCCAGCCGCTGGGCGACGGGATGCAGTTCGACGCCGATGAAGCGGGCTGGCGCCGGGTGGCGCACAAGGTGGCCGATCAGGTCTATGCGCGGATCACCGGCGAATCGCCCTATTTCGACAGCCGCGTGGTGTTCGTGTCGGAAACCGGTCCCAAGGACGCGCGGCTCAAGCGAATCGGGATCATGGATTACGACGGCGCCAACCCGCTGTGGGTGACCGACGACAGCGCACTGGTGGTCTCGCCCCGGTTTTCGCCCGACGGCTCGCAGCTGCTTTATACCAGCTTTGCCAACGGGTTGCCGCAGGTGATGCTGATGGACGTGGCCACGCTGTCGGCATGGCCGCTCAAGCAGGACGCCGGCACCATGAGCTTTGCGCCGCGGTTTTCCCCCGACGGGCGCTGGGTGGTCTATTCGCGCGAACAGGGCGGCAATACCGACATCTGGCAGATGGACGTGGCGACCGGGGCCGAGCGGGCGCTGACCGAGACCCAAGCGATCGAGACCTCGCCCAGCTATTCCCCCGACGGCCGCCGCATCGTGTTTGAAAGCGACCAGTCGGGCAGCCAGCAGATCTATGTGATGCCCGCGGATGGTTCAGCCGAACCCACAAGACTGAGCTTTGGCGAGGGCAGCTACGGCACCCCCGCGTGGTCGCCCAAGGGCGACCTGATCGCCTTTACCCGCCGCGACGGCGACAGGTTCCACATCGGGGTGATGCGCCCCGACGGGACCGAGGAAAAACTGCTGACGGAATCGTTCCTTGACGAGGGTCCGACCTGGGCACCCAATGGCCGCGTCGTGATGTTCACCCGCATGACGCCGGGCGGGGACGGTGTCTCGCGCCTGCATTCCGTCGATGTGACCGGCCGCAACATGCGCCCTCTGGACATCGAGGGCGCCGCGTCCGATCCCGACTGGGGCCCGCTTTTGCCATGAGGAGTCTGCCGATGAACCTGTATCGCATCGCTGCGGCCGCGGTCATGCTTGCGGGGCTGGCGGCCTGCGCCGCGCCGCCGCCCCCCACTGCCGTCGATCCCTATGCGGGCGGGCGCTATACCGGCGCGGTTCCGCCCGGCACCCTGCCCGGCGGTTCGGCCGAGGAATTCCGCCGCGTTGCCGGCGACACGGTGCTGTTTCCCGAAAACGACGCGACGCTGGACGCAACGGCGCGGGCGACGCTGGTGCGGCAGGCGGCGTGGCTGAAACAGCACGGCAGTTTCTCGACGGTGATCCAGGGGCATTCGGACGAACAGGGCACGCGCGAATACAACCTTGCGCTGGGGGCGCGGCGGGCCAGCGCGGTGCAGGAATACCTGATCCTGCAAGGGCTGGAACCGGGCCGCATCCGCACCAGCTCTTACGGCAAGGAACGCCCGGTCGAGGTCTGTTCCACCCCCGACTGCCAGGTGCGCAACCGCCGCGCCGTCACGGTGGTCGCGCCGGGCGCGGGCGTCTGACGATGCGGCGGCTGATGTTCGGCGCGGTGCTGGCGCTGGCCGGTGCCTCGGGCGCGGCGCTGGCGCAGCAGGGCGCACCCGAGACCCCGGCGGTCGTGGGCGAGGGTTCCTCGCGCACGCTGGCCGATCTGCGCGCCGATCTGCGCGCGGTCGGTGCCGAGCTGCGGGCGCTGCGGGTCGAGCTGACCGCTTCGGGGGCCGAGGGTTTCCGCGCCGCCGGTGGCGACAGCGCCATCGACCGCATGAACGCGATGGAACGCGAGATCACCCGCCTGACCGGCGACACCGAACGCCTGCGCCACCGTATCGACCGCATCGTGCGCGACGGCTCGAACCGGATCGGCGACATCGAATTTCGCCTGTGCGAGATGGAGGACGGCTGCGATCTGGGCGCGCTGACCACATCGCAGCTGGGCGATCTGGACGGGGGGGGCGCGGCGCTGATGGGGTCGGCCTTTGATGCGGCGCCATCGGGCCCGGCGTCGGCCGGGGGGGCGCCGGGGGCGCTGACGGGGCAGGAACAGGCCGATCTGGACCGCGCCCGCGCGGCGCTGGACGCGGGCGATTTCCCGCGCGCCGCCGAGCTGTTCGGCGGTTTTGCCGCCACCCACGCCGGCAGCCCCGCCGCGACCGAGGCGCTGTATCTGCAAGGCGCGGCGCTGGACAGCGCGGGTGATCCCAAGGGTGCGACCGGCGCGTGGTTACAGGCATTCGCCGCCGCCCCCGCCGGCCCCCGCGCCGCCGATGCGCTGCTGGGGCTGTCGCGGGTGTCGGCCGCGGGCCGTCCCGCCGCCGAGGGCTGCGTCTATCTGGACGAGCTGATCTCGCGCTTTCCGGGCACGCCGCAAGCGGATGAGGCCGCGCGCCGCAGCGCCGCGGCCGGCTGCGCGACGGCGGGGCAGCCTTAGGGCGTGCCTGCCCTGGCGATCGCCGCGGCGCTGGACCGGTTGGCCCGCGATCTGCCGGCGCTGGGGGTGGCGGTGTCGGGCGGCAGCGATTCGCTGGCGCTGCTGTATCTGGCGGCGGCTTGGGCCGGCCCGCGCGGCATCCGCATCGAAGCCGCCACCGTCGACCACCGCCTGCGTCCCGAATCAGCCGCCGAGGCCGAGGCCGTCGGCCGCGCCGCCGCTGCGCTGGGGATCGCGCACAAGGTGCTTGTCTGGGACCATGGCGGGCATGTGCCCGGCAATCTGATGGACGCTGCCCGCCGGGCGCGGCTGCGGCTGCTGGCCGATTGGGCCGGGGCGCGCGGCCTGGGCGCGGTGGCGCTGGGGCATACGCAGGACGATCAGGCGGAAACGCTGCTGATGCGGCTGGCGCGCGGGGCCGGGCTGGACGGGCTGTCCGGCATGGCAGATGCGCGGATGCAGCGGGGCGTGCTGTGGCTGCGGCCGCTGCTGGGATTGCGGCGCGAGGCTCTGCGCGACTGGCTGCGCGGGCAGGGGATTGCCTGGGCCGAGGATCCCTCGAATCACGACCCCGGGTATGAGCGGGTGCGGGCGCGGCAGGCGATTGCGGCGCTGGCGCTGCCGGTGCCGGCGCTGGCGCGCTCGGCCGCGAATCTGGCTGATGCGCGCTCGGCGCTGGCTGAAACCGCCGTGGCGGCCGCGGCCGGGGCCAGCGCCGACCGCGGGATGCTGCGCCTGCCGCTGGCGGCGTTGCAGGGCAGCCCGCCCGAGATCCGCCGCAGGCTGGTGCTGGCCGCGCTGCGCTGGGTGTCGGGCGCCGATTATCCGCCGCGCGGCGAGGATGCGGCGCGGCTGATCGCGACGCTGCTGGCGGGCGGGCAGGGGACGCTGGACGGCGTGATCGCGCGGGTGCGGCACGATGGGGTCGAGTTCCTGCGCGAACCCGCCGCCGCTGCGCGCAGTGGCGCGGCCGCACCGGGGCTCTGCCCCGGACCCCGGGATATTTATGCACCAAAGACGTTGCTGTGGGACCGGCGCTGGCGGCTGGAGGGCGTGCCCGAAGGGGCCGAAATCACGGCGGCGGGCAAGGCCGAGGTGGTGGCGCGCGACTGGCGCGGGGCGGGGCTGCCGCTGGCGGCGCTGGCGTCCTCGCCCCTGATCGTCGTGGGCGGGCGGGCGGTCATGCCTTTGCTGGAGGCTCAGGGAATCGGCGCGATCCCGCTGCGCGGGCTGGCAGAATTCGCGCAGATCCTGCGATCGCATTGATACCCGGCCCGTCAGCCCCTATTTTGACACCAAGACTTTCCATCCCGCGGAGGACAAGCCCTTGGGCAACGCGCGCAACATCGCCTTTTGGGTGGTCCTGTTCCTGATGATTCTCGCGTTGTTCAACGCCTTTGGCGGCAACAGCGCGCAGATGAACAGCACGCAGATCCCCTATTCGGATTTCATCCAACGGGTCGAGAACGATCAGGTCGGTTCCGTCACCATCGACGGCGAGACCGTGGTGATCACCGGCACCGACGGTCGGCGCTATTCGACCGTCCGCCCCCTGGGCGAAAACATCGCCGACCGGCTGATCGACAAGAAAGTCGAGGTAAAGGTCGAGCGTCAGCAGCAGTCCGGCTTTATGTCGCTGCTGGGGGTGTGGCTGCCGTTCATCCTGCTGATCGGGGTGTGGATCTTCATGATGAACCGGATGCAGGGCGGCGGTAAGGGCGGCGCCATGGGCTTTGGCAAGTCCAAGGCGCGGCTGCTGACCGAAAAACACGGCCGCGTCACCTTTGACGACGTGGCCGGTATCGACGAGGCCAAGGAAGAGCTGGAAGAAATCGTCGAATTCCTGCGCAACCCGCAGAAATTCAGCCGTCTGGGCGGCAAGATCCCCAAGGGCGCGCTGCTGGTCGGCCCGCCCGGCACCGGGAAAACCCTGCTGGCTCGGGCGATTGCGGGCGAGGCGGGGGTGCCCTTTTTCACCATCTCGGGCTCGGATTTCGTTGAAATGTTCGTCGGCGTCGGCGCCAGCCGCGTGCGCGACATGTTCGAGCAGGCCAAGAAATCCGCCCCCTGCATCGTTTTTATCGACGAGATCGACGCGGTGGGGCGCGCCCGCGGCGTCGGCATCGGCGGCGGTAACGACGAACGCGAGCAGACGCTGAACCAGCTGCTGGTCGAGATGGACGGGTTTGAGGCGAACGAGGGCATCATCATCATCGCCGCCACCAACCGCAAGGACGTGCTGGACCCGGCGCTGCTGCGCCCCGGCCGCTTCGACCGCCAGATCCATGTGCCGAACCCCGACATCAGGGGCCGCGAAAAGATCCTGGGCGTTCATGCCCGCAAGGTTCCGCAGGGGCCGGACGTGGATTTGCGCCTGATCGCGCGGGGCACGCCCGGGTTCTCGGGTGCCGACCTGATGAACCTGGTGAACGAGGCCGCGCTGATGGCCGCCCGCATCGGCCGCCGCTTTGTCACCATGGACGATTTTGAAAACGCCAAGGACAAGGTGATGCTGGGGGTCGAGCGCCGCAGCATGGTGCTGACGCCCGAGCAAAAGGAAAAGACCGCCTATCACGAGGCCGGCCACGCCATCGTCGGGCTGTCGATGCCGAAATGCGATCCGGTCTACAAGGCTACGATCATCCCGCGCGGCTCGGCGCTGGGGATGGTGGTCAGCCTGCCGGAAATGGACCGGCTGAACTATCACAAGGACGAGGCCAAGCAGAAGATCGCCATGACCATGGCCGGCAAGGCCGCCGAGATCATCAAATACGGCGAAGAAGGCGTGTCGAACGGCCCCGCCGGCGACATCCAGCAGGCCAGCGCGCTGGCCCGCGCCATGGTGATGCGCTGGGGCATGTCCGACAAGGTGGGCGCGGTCGATTATGCCGAGGCGCACCAGGGCTATTCCGGCAACACCGGCGGTTTTTCGGTCAGCGCCGCCACCAAGGAGCTGATCGAGCAGGAGGTCCGCGACCTGATCGACGAGGGCTACGAGGTCGCCTATCGCATCCTCACCGAGAAATCCGAGGAATTCGAGCGTCTGGCCAAGGGCCTGCTGGAACACGAGACCCTGACCGGCGAGGAAATCGGCCGGGTGATCCGGGGCGAGGACGTCGGCGGTTCCGACGACGGACCTGCGGGGACGGCGATCCCCTCGGTCCCGGCGGTGCCGAGGGTGCCTCCGGCGGCGGGCGGGGCGCAGCAGCCGGTGCCGACGGCCTGAGATTTCAGCCCTTGCGCGACGACCCCGGCCCCTGCGCCGGGGTTTTCCGTTGGGGTGCGACGGTATCCGGGGTTGCACCGGACGCGCCACCCGGGCAATCAGCAGGCCATGACGGACAACTATGCGCATCTGACCGACATGACCGCCCTGCGGGCCGAGATGGACCGGCTGGACCGCGAGCTTGCGGTGCTGTTGGGGCGCCGCTCGCGGCTGATTGACCGCGCGGCCGAGATCAAGGCCGGGGTCGGGCTGCCCGCCCGGATCGATTCGCGCGTCGAACAGGTCGCCGCCAACGCCCGCCGCAATGCCGTGCAGGCAGGCTATGACCCCGATCTGGCCGAGGCGCTGTGGCGGCTGATGATGGATCATTTCATCGCGCAGGAAGCGCGGGCGCTGGGGGAAGACGATGGCGGTTGAACTGGAACGGCCGGCAACGCTGATCGACGGGAAAGCCTTTGCCGCGGAACTGCGCGGGCGGATCGCCCGGCAGGTGGCGCGGATCAAGACCGACCACGGCGTCACGCCCGGGCTTGCGGTGGTGCTGGTGGGCGAAGACCCTGCCTCGGCGGTCTATGTGCGTTCAAAGGGGCGCGCGACGGTCGAGGTCGGGATGAACAGCTATGAACATCGCCTGCCGGCCCAGACCTCGCAGGCCGAACTGCTGGCGCTGATTGCGCGGCTGAACGCGGATCGGGCGGTGAACGGAATTCTGGTGCAACTGCCGCTGCCTGCGCATCTGGACGAAGCGGCGGTCGTCAACGCCATCGCGCCGGAAAAGGACGTGGACGGGTTCACGGTGCTGAATGCCGGCCGGCTGGCGACGGGGCAAAAGGCGATGGTGCCCTGCACGCCGCTGGGCTGCCTGATGCTGCTGCGCGACCGGCTGGGATCGCTGTCGGGCAAGGACGCGCTGGTGATCGGGCGCAGCAACATCGTCGGCAAGCCGATGGCGCAGCTTTTGCTGGCCGACAGCGCCACGGTGACGGTGGCGCATTCCCGCACCCGCGACCTGCCGGCGCTGTGCCGGCGCGCCGATATCGTGGTGGCGGCGGTGGGGCGGCCGCATTTCGTGCAGGGCGACTGGATCAAGCCGGGCGCGGTGGTGATCGACGTGGGCATCAACCGCACCGACGCCGGGCTGGTCGGCGACGTGGATTTTGCCGCCGCCCGCCGCGTGGCAGGCGCGATCACCCCGGTCCCGGGCGGGGTCGGGCCGATGACCATCGCCTGCCTGCTGGCCAACACCCTGACCGCGACCGCGCGGGTGAACGGGCTGCCCGATCCGCAGGGGCTGACCCCCTGAGCGCAAGGAAGCGGGCTGGCCCCGTTTCCTGTCGCCGCGATGCCTTCCCGCCCGACGCCTTCTGCGATAAACCCCTGCCAATCCTTTCGCCCAGCACAGGTGCCCTCTCATGAGATTCTTCGTCGACACCGCCGACATCGCCGCGATCCGCGAATTGCACGAACTGGGGATGGTGGACGGGGTGACGACCAACCCCTCGCTGATCCTCAAGTCCGGCCGCGACATCGCCGAGGTCACCCGCGAGATCTGCGATCTGGTCCCTGGCCCGGTCTCGGCCGAGGTGATCGCCTCGGACGCCGAGGGCATGATCCGCGAGGGCAAGCACCTGGCAGAAATCGCCCCCAACGTCACCGTCAAGGTGCCGCTGACCTGGGACGGGCTGAAAGCCTGCAAGGCGCTGACCGACGACGGCCACATGGTCAACGTGACGCTGTGTTTTTCGCCCGCGCAGGCGATTCTGGCCGCCAAGGCCGGCGCCACCTTTATCAGCCCCTTCATCGGGCGGCTGGACGACATCGGGCTGGACGGGATGGAGCTGATCGCCGACATCCGCCAGATCTACGACAATTACGGCTATGAAACGAACCTGCTGGCGGCCTCGATCCGCTCGGTCAACCATGTGATCGAATGCGCCCGCGTCGGCGCCGATGTGATCACGGCCCCGCCCTCGGTCATCAAGGCGATGGCCAGCCATGTGCTGACCGACAAGGGGCTGGATCTGTTCAACGCCGACTGGGCCAAGACCGGCCAGAAGATCGGCGCATGACCGACCCGCTGGACGACGCCACCCGCGCGCGGCTGCTGGCCGACCCGGCGCTGATCCTGTCCGACCGCGACGTGATGCGGGCGCTGGTCGCCGCGCGGGAATCCGAGCTGGGCGAAAACGTCATCGACATCCGCGGCCGCGCGATGGAGGCGCTGGAGCACCGCCTCGACCGGCTGGAATCGGCGCATGAAAGCGTGATCTCGGCGGCTTACGAAAATCAGGCGGGGACGCAGACCATCCACCGTGCGGTGCTGTCCCTGCTGGAGCCCGTGGATTTCGCCGGGTTTCTTGAGGCGCTTGAGGCCGACGTGGCCCCGGTCTTGCGGGTCGAAACGCTCAAGCTGGTGATGGAATCGGCCGAATCGGCCCCGGTCGCGGGCGACGGCGGGCCGCTGGTGGTGGTGCCTGCGGGCAGCGTCGGGCGGATCATCGCCGCCGGCCGCAAGGCGCCGCGCGGCGACGACATCGTGCTGCGCCGCGCCAGCGCCGAAACCCGGGATGTCCACGGCACCGAGGTCGCGTCCGAGGCGCTGCTGCCGCTGGACCTTGGCCCCGACACGCGGCCGGCGCTGCTGGTGATGGGCTCGCTCGACCCGTCGCGGTTTTCCCCGGCGCAGGCCACCGACCTGCTGCGGTTCTTTACGCAGGTGCTGCGGCTGGTGCTGATCGGCTGGCTGCGGGAATGAGCGGGCAGGGTCCGGTGCCGCTGGCGCTGGCCCCTGCGATGGCCGACGCGCTGGCGCGCTGGCTGGACGGCGAACGCGCGCTGCGCGGGCGGTCCGAACACACGATCACCGCCTATCAGGCCGATCTGCTGGCATTTCTGGGGTTTCTGGGCCTTTATCACGGCACGCCGGCGCTGCCCCGCACGCTGGCCGCCCTGACCCAGACCGACCTGCGCGGCTTTGCCGCCGATGAACGCCGGCGCGGGCTGTCGGCGCGCAGCCTGGCGCGGCGGCTGTCGGCCGTGCGGTCGTTTCTGCGCTGGCTGAGCGACCGCGAAGGGTTCGACGCCAGCCGGGCGCTGTCCACCCGCAGCCCGCGCTACCTTCGCAGCCTGCCGCGCCCCATTGCCCCCGAACAGGCCCGCGCCGTGCTGGATCTGGCCGGCGCGCAGCACCCCACCCCTTGGGTCGCCGCCCGCGACGCGGCGGTGCTGACGCTGCTTTACGGGCTGGGGCTGCGCATCGGCGAGGCGCTGGCGCTGGAGGGCGCCGACTGGCCGCCGGGCGAATCGCTGCTGATCCGCGGCAAGGGCGGGCGGGAACGGGTGGTGCCGGTGCTGCCCGTCGCGCGGCAGGCGGTGTCAGAATATCTGCGGCTCTGCCCCTGGCCGCTGGCGGCGGACGGGCCGCTGTTTCGGGGCGTGCGGGGCGGGCGGCTGAACCCGGGGGCGGTGGCGGGGGCCATGGCCCAGCTGCGGCAGTCGCTGGGGCTGCCGGAAACCGCCACCCCCCACGCGCTGCGCCACAGTTTCGCCACGCATCTGCTGGCCGCGGGGGGCGATCTGCGCACCATCCAGCAGCTGCTGGGCCACGCCAGCCTGTCCACCACGCAGGTCTATACCGGCGTCGATGACGCGCATCTGCTGGCGGTGCATCGCGCCGCGCATCCGCGGCGCTAGCGCGTCACTCGCAGGGTTTTTCCGGCCCCTCTACCGTCACGATGGGGCTGTTTTCCGCGCCTTCGCCATAGGTGCTCCACTCGACCCCCGATGGCGGGCGGGGCAGCTCGCCCTGCTGCCACGACAGGTGCATATGCGCCTTGGCGATGAACAGCCCGGTGATGGGCGAGGTGATGAACACGAAGATGGTGATCAGCAGCTCGTGCCAGCTGAGGATGCCGTGGTGCAGCCAGAAATGCAGCATCGAGGCGATCAGCACCGACCCCACCCCCAGCGTCGCGGCCTTGGTCGGTCCGTGCAGCCGCGTCATCATGTCGGGCAGCCGCACCAGCCCCCACGCGCCGACCAGCCCGAACACGCCGCCCGTCACCAGCAGCGCCGCCACCAGAATCTCGGTCAGGATGCTCATTCGACGACATCCCCCCGCAGGATGAACTTGGCAAAGGCGACGGTCGAGATGAACCCGACCAGGGCGAACAGCATCGACGCCTCGAAATAGACCTGCGTGCCGCGCTGGATCCCGAACAGCGTCAGCAGCGCGATCATGTTGATCGCCATGGTGTCCAGCGCCAGCACCCGGTCGGAAAATCCGGGCGCGCGCATCACGCGATACAGGCACAACAGCTGCGCCAGCGCGAAACAGCCAAAGGCGAACATCAGCGCCAGATTGAGGATGCTCACAGGAAGATCTCCTTAAGGCGGGCCTCGTAGCGGGTCTTCATCTCGTCGATGGCGTCTTGCGGATCGGGGCAGTGCAGCGCGTGGACCAGCAGCGCGCTGCCGTCCTCGGCCAGGTCGCAGCTGACGGTGCCGGGGGTCAGGGTGATGGTGCCCATCAGCACGGCGATGGCCTCGGGCGTCGTGATGTCCAGCGGCACCACCAGCCAGGCCGGTTGCAGTTCGCGCGAGGGCTTGAACAGCACGATTTTCGCCACGTCGATATTCGCCTTGATGATGTCGTGAAGGACGATGGCGATATACCCTGCGATGCCCAGCGGGTTGCGGATGCGGGCGCGATCGGGCCAGTAGCTTTCGGTGACGATGGGGATGATCAGCCCCAGCGCCAGCGCGAACACCAGCGAGCCCCAGGCGAAACGGTTGACCAGCAGCATCCAGATCAGCGCCACGAACAGCGACAGCAGCGGATGCGGAAGGATGCGGCGGATCATTTCACCCCCTCCTGCCGTTCCAGGACGGCCTCGATATAGCGCTGCGGGTCGGACAGCTGCGCGGCGGTGTCCTGCGCAAACCGCATCATCGGCCCGGCCAGCACCGTCAGCACCGCCATCGCGGCAATCAGCGCGCCCACCGAGGTCAGCGCCAGCGCGGCCGAGGGAAACCCCGCCTCGTCCGGTTGCGGTTCATCGGGGGCGTGGGGGGCGGGGGTGGCGCCGCTTTCATGCGCGCGCCAGAACACCATCGAGCCCGCGCGCGTCAGCCCCACGATCCCAAAGATCGAGGTGATCAGGATCACCGCCCAGATCAGCGCCGTCATGTCGGTGCCGCGCACGGATTGCAACACCGCCAGCTTGCCCAGGAACCCCGACAGCGGCGGCAGCCCGGCCATGGCGATGGCAGCGGCGAAATAGATCGCGGCGACGATGCCCGCCTGCACGATGGGCGGCGCGGGGCGCAGCCACAGGCTGCCGCCCTGCCGCCGGGTGCCGATCAGGTCCACGGCCAGAAACAGCGCCGCGGTGGCCAGCGTCGAATGCACCAGATACCAGATCCCCGCCGCCAGCCCGGCCGGCTGGAACTGCGCCACCGCGATCATCACCGTGCCCACCGATCCCACGGCGGCAAAGGCGGTCATCCGCCCCATGTGTCGCGCGCCCAGCACCCCCAGCTGGCCCACGATCAGCGTGACCAGCGCCGCGGGCAGCAGGATGTCGGCGGCAAACCGCATCAGCGCGTCGTCCGAGGGGAACACCAGCGTGAAAAAGCGGATGATCCCGTAGATGCCGACCTTGGTCATGATGGCAAACAGCGCCGCCACCGGCCCCGGCGCCCGCGCATAGGTGGCCGGCAGCCAGAAATGCAGCGGCACCAGCGCCGCCTTGACCGCAAAGACCAGCATCAGCAGCACCGCGCCCACCCGCAGCAGGGCGGTGTCCTGCGCCGGCAGCATGGCGACCTTGGCGGCCATGTCGGCCATGTTCAGCGTGCCGGTGACCGCATAAAGCGTCCCCAGCGCTGCCAGAAACAGCGATGATCCCAGCAGGTTGTAGACCACATATTGCACGCCCGCGCGCAGCCGCAGCTCTCCGCCCGCGTGGATCATCAGCCCGTAGCTGGCGATCAGCAAGATCTCGAACAGGACGAACAGGTTAAAGGCGTCTCCGGTCAGAAAGGCGCCGTTGATCCCCATCAGCTGGAACTGCCACAGCGAATGGAAATGCCGCCCGCGCCGGTCCCAGCCGGAACCGATGGCGTATAGCTGGATCACCAGCCCCAGCAGGCCCGCCAGCACCAGCATCAGCGCCGCCAGCCGGTCCAGCATCAGCACGATGCCAAAGGGCGCGGCCCAGTTGCCCAGCCGGTAAACCTGGATTTCTCCGCCCATGGATTGCAGCAGCAGCCACAGCGCCAGCAACAGCTGCGCGGCGGTGGCGGCGGTGGAAAACACCCGTTGCAGCACCAGATCGTGCCGCATCGCCAGCACGATCAGCGGCCCGGCGAATGCCGGCAGCACCACGGGAACGACAAGCCAGTGGTTCATGCGCCCGGTCCCTCGCGGTCGCGGCGGGGCAGGTCGATGTGATCGTCGCCCCCCTCGATAAAGCTGCCAAGCGCCATCACCACCACCACCGCGGTCATGCCGAATGAAATCACGATCGCGGTCAGCACCAGCGCCTGCGGCAGCGGGTCGGTATAGGCGGTGACGCCGTCGCGCAGCACCGGGGGCTGGTCGATCACCAGCCGGCCGGTGGTGAACAGGAACAGGTTGGTGGCATAGGTCAGCAGCGTCATGCCCAGCACGACGGCAAAGCTGCGCTTGCGCAGGGCCAGATAGACGCCGGCCGCAGTCAGGCTGCCGATGGCCGAGGCGATGAGGAACTCCATCCTGTCGGCCTCCTTACGGTTGGGTTGCTTGGGTGGGGGCGGTGCCGGTGGCATCGGGGGCGGCATGGTCCCGCCCCGCCTGCCGCGCGATCCGGGCAAAGGAATTCAGCGCCAGCATCACCGCGCCCACGACGCACAGGAACACCCCGGTATCAAAGCCCATGGCGGTGGCCAGCTCGATCGGCTCGATCCCCGGCAGATGCACATAGCCAAAGGCCGAGGTCAGGAACGGCTGCCCCGCGAACCACGCCCCCGCGCCGGTGACACCCGCCGCCAGCACCCCCAGCGCGATCAGCGCGTGATAGGGGATCGACTGGCGCTGCATCGCCCAGGCAAACCCCGAGGCCATATAATGCATCACCAGCGCCACCGACACGATCAGCCCGGCGATGAAGCCTCCGCCCGGGGCGTTGTGCCCGCGCAGAAAGATATACAGCCCCACCACCAGCGACAGCGGCAGCAGCACCCGGGTTGCGACGCCCAGCATCAGCGGGTGGCGGTCGCCGGCCCGGCGCATGTCGCGCACCCAGCCTTGCAGCCGGCGCGCTCCGCGCCCGCCCAGCATGGTCTCGGTCAGGGCAAAGATGGTCAGGGCGGCGATCCCCAGCACGGTGATTTCGCCATAGGTGTCATAGCCGCGGAAATCGACCAGGATCACGTTGACCACGTTGTCGCCTCCGCCCAGCTTGTGGCTGTTTTCGACCATGTAGCCGGAAATCGACGGAAAGGCGAAATCGCGGCGCAGGATGGCGAATGCCAGCCCGCCGACGCCCAGCCCCGCCAGCGCCGCCACGAATGCGTCGCCCCCGCGCTTGAGGTTCGAGGTGTCCAGCACCGTCCGCTTGGGCAGAAAGTTCAGCGCCAGCAGCAGGATGATGACCGTGACCACCTCGACCGAGATCTGGGTCAGCGCCAGGTCGGGGGCCGAGAAATAGACAAAGGTGACCGAGACGGTCAGCCCCACGATCCCCATCAGCACCAGCGCCAGGATTCGGCGGCGGTGCAGCGTCACCAGCGTGCCGATGCCGACCAGCATCATCACCCAGCCGACCAGCGCCACCGGGGTGACGGGCAGCATCGGGCGCGAGGCGGGGCCGGCCAGCCCGCTTTGCCAGGCGCCAAAGCCGCAGGCCAGCGCCACCAGCAGCTGCGCCGCCAGCGCCCGCGACATCGAGCCGTTCGAAAACCCGTCCGTAAAGGCGCCGGCCACGCGCTCGGCCCCGCCCACGACGGCGTCAAAGATCGCCTTGGCGTCGATACGCGGCAGGGACTGGCGCAGCCGGTCCGCGGGCTGCCACAGCGCCAGCAGCGCCGCGCCCCCCGTGATGGCCAGCGCCGACATCAGCAGCGCCGGGTTCACCCCGTGCCACAGCGCGAAATGCGGGTGCAGCGCCTGCCCGGTGACGGACGAGGCCGCGGCCGTGACGATCCAGCCCAGCGTGGCGTTCGGGAACAGCCCGCTGACGATCACCACCGCCACCAGCAGCGCCGGCCCCAGCCACAGCCCCGCGCCGGGGTCATGCGGCGCGGTCGGGTAATCCTCGCGCACCGGCCCCAGGAACACATGCACGATCAGCCGCAGCGAATAGGCCACCGAAAACACCGAGGCGAGCGTGGCCACCCACCCGAACAGCCCGGCCGCGCCGGCGGCCTGTTCCAGCATCATTTCCTTGGACAGGAACCCGTTGAAGGGCGGAATCCCCGCCATCGACAGCGAGGCGATCAGCACCAGCCCGAAGCTCAGCGGCATCAGCGTGCGCAAGCCCCCCAGCCGCCGGATCGACCGCGTATGCGCGGCGTGGTCGATGATGCCGGCGCCCATGAACAGCGCCGCCTTGAAGCTGGCATGGGCGATGATGTGGAACATGGCGGCGGTGGCCGCGGCCCCGGTCCCGAAGCCCAGCAGCATGGTGATCAGCCCCAGGTGGCTGACGGTGGAATAGGCCAGCAGCCCCTTGAGATCGTCCTGAAACAGCGCGATCGCGCCGCCGATCAGCATGGTGGCCAGCCCCACGGTGGCGACGATGCCGAACCATTCGGGCGTTCCCGCCAGCACCGGCCACAGCCGCGCCATCAGAAAGATCCCGGCTTTGACCATGGTGGCCGAATGCAGATAGGCGCTGACCGGCGTCGGCGCGGCCATGGCGCGCGGCAGCCAGAAATGGAACGGGAACTGCGCCGATTTGGTGAACGCGCCCAGCAGGATCAGCAACAACGCCGGCAGGTAAAGCGCCGAGGACTGGATCGCCTCGCGCTGCGCGATGATGTCGGACAGCCGATAGCTGCCTGCGACCTGCCCCAGCATCAGGCAGCCCGCGATCATCGCAAGCCCCCCCATCGCGGTCACGTTCAGCGCCATGCGCGCGCCCTGCCGCCCCTCGGGCAGGTGTTTCCAGAACCCGATCAGCAGGAACGACGACAGCGAGGTCAGTTCCCAGAACACCAGCAGCATCAGGATGTTGTCGGACAGCACGATGCCGGTCATCGCGCCCTGGAACAGCATCAGATAGGTAAAGAACGGCCCCGCCGCGTCGGCCTGCGACAGGTAGAACCGCGCATAGAGGATGATCAGCAGCCCGATCCCAAGGATCAGGATCCCGAACAGCAGCCCCAGCCCGTCCAGCATGAAATCGGCGTCCAGCCCGACCTGGGACATCCACGGGATGCGGGTCGTGACGATCTCTCCGGCCAGCACGGCGGGGGCGTTGAGGATCAGCCCCAGCAGCGCCAGCGCCGTGAACACACCGCAGGCCATGGCAGCAGCGTTGCGGCTGGTCCGGACCATCAGACCCGGCAACATGGCGCCCAGAAACGGCAGCGCGACGATCAAGGCAGGCGTCATTATTCCCCCGTTTCGGGTCTGAGTCACAGAACAGCAAGGGGATTGTCAAGCAGCCGGGCGAAACCGCTGGTCGATGTTCGCCTTTCGTGCTAACGACTTGGGAAAACACGGCAAGAGGCGGCAGGCATGAAAGCGGACCCGGCAGGGCTTGGTGGCGGCGCGGTGTTCCGGCAACGGGGCGGCGCGGGCAGGATGGCGGGCGCATGAAGGTGCTGGGCATCGACCCCGGGCTGGTCAACATGGGCTGGGGGATCATCATCGCGGACGGCTCGCGGTTGCGCCATGTGGCGAACGGGGTGATCCGCTCGCGCGCGGGCAGCCTTGCGGCGCGGCTGTGCGACCTGCACGCGGGGCTGGTCGAGGTGATCGCGGCACATGGCCCCGACGCGGCAGCGGTGGAACAGACCTTTGTCAACAAGGACGCGGTGGGCACGCTGAAACTGGGGCAGGCGCGCGGGGTGGCGCTGCTGGCCCCGGCGCAGGCGGGGCTTGAGGTCGGGGAATACGCCCCCAACGCGGTGAAAAAGACCGTGGTCGGGGTCGGCCACGCGCAAAAGGGACAGGTCGAGCATATGGTGCGCTTTCAACTGCCGGGGGTCGAGATCGCCGGCCCCGACGCCGCTGACGCGCTGGCCATCGCCATCTGCCACGCCCGCCACCTGCAAGGCCGCAGCCTGCGCATCAAGGTGGTGGCATGATCGGCCGCATCGCCGGGGTGATCCTGCACCGCGCCCCCGACCATGTGCTGATCGACGTGCGCGGCGTGGGCTATATCGTCCATGTGAATGAACGCACGGCGGCAGGGCTGCCCTCGGTCGGGCAGGCGGCGGCGCTGTATACCGAACTGGTCGTGCGCGAGGATCTGTTGCAGCTGTTCGGGTTTTCCTCGTTGCTGGAAAAGGAATGGCACCGGCTGCTGACCAGCGTGCAGGGAATCGGGGCCAAGGTCTCGCTGGCGATCCTGGGCACGCTGGGCCCCGAGGGGCTGGGCCGCGCCATCGCGCTGGGCGACTGGGCAACGGTGCGCAAATCCCCCGGTGTCGGCCCGAAACTGGCGCAGCGGGTGGTGCTGGAACTGAAGGACAAGGCACCCGGCATCATCGCCATGGGCGGCACGCTGACCGTGGACGCGGGCGCAGGCGGCGCCGAGGTTGCGGCCGGGCCGGGCATCGAGCCCGCCCCCGCCGCCGCGGCCCCGCCGGCCGCGCAGCCCCCCGCGCAGCCGGCGGTTTCGGCGGCGTCCATGGCGGATGCGCTGTCGGCGCTGACCAATCTGGGCTATGCTGCGCCCGAGGCGGCGGCCGCGGTGGCGCAGGCCGCGGCGCTGGATCCCGGCGCGGCCACGCCCTTGCTGATCCGCGCGGCCTTGCGGCTGCTGGCGCCAAGGGAATAGGCAGGCAGGGATCGGGGGCGGCAAGATGACGGGCAATCTGCGGACATTCCTGCTGATGGCGGCGATGACGGCGCTGCTGATGGGGATGGGCTGGCTGATCGGCGGGCGGGGCGGCGCGACCCTGGCGCTGCTGGTCGCTGGGGCGGGCAATCTCTGGGCGTGGTGGAACAGCGACAAGGCGGTGCTGCGCCAGCACGGCGCCATGCCCGTGACCGAGGCGCAGGCGCCGGAACTGGTCGGGCTGGTGCGCCAGCTGGCCGGCCGCGCCGGGCTGCCGATGCCCGCTGTGTATGTGCTGGCCACCGACCAGCCCAACGCCTTTGCCACCGGCCGCGACCCGCAGCACGCGGCGGTGGCAGTGACGCAGGGGTTGCTGCGCATCCTTGACCGCGACGAACTCGCCGGCGTGATCGCGCATGAGCTGGCCCATATCCGCCACCGCGACACGCTGACCATGACGGTGACCGCGACCATGGCGGGCGCCATCGCCATGCTGGGCAACATGATGCTGTTTGCGGGCAACCGCGAACGGCAGGGCGGCGCGCTGGGGGCAGTGCTTGCGATGTTTCTGGCGCCCTTGGCGGCGACGCTGGTGCAGCTGGCGATCTCGCGTTCACGCGAATATGTCGCCGACCGCTCGGGCGCGGAAATCAGCGGCAACCCGATGGCGCTGGCCTCGGCGCTGGCCAAGATCGCCAATGCGGCCGGGCGCACGGTGAACATGCCCGCCGAACGCAACCCGGCCTCGGCCGCGCTGTTCATCATCAACCCGCTGGGGGCGATGCGCATGGACCGGCTGTTCGCCACCCACCCCTCGACGCAGGAACGCATCGACCTGCTGGCGCAGATGCAGCCCTCGGGCAACAGCCGTATCCCGCGGGTGCCGCGCGCATGATCCCCGGCCCCGCCACCCCCGACCCCACCCTGCGCGGCGAGCCGATCGAGGGCGAGCCCGAGGACCGCGCCCTGCGCCCCCAGCGGCTTGAGGAATTCGTCGGCCAGGCCGAGGCCCGCGCCAATCTGCGCGTCTTTATCGACAGCGCCAGGATGCGCGGGCAGGCGATGGACCACACGCTGTTTCACGGCCCGCCGGGGCTGGGCAAGACCACGCTGGCGCAGATCATGGCGCGCGAGCTGGGGGTGAATTTCCGCATGACCTCGGGTCCGGTGCTGGCGCGGGCGGGCGATCTGGCCGCGATCCTGACCAATCTCGAATCCCGTGACGTGCTGTTCATCGACGAGATCCACCGCATGAACCCGGCGGTCGAGGAAATCCTTTACCCCGCGATGGAGGATTTCGAGCTGGACCTGGTGATCGGCGAAGGCCCCGCCGCACGCACCGTCCGCATCGAGCTGCAACCCTTTACCCTTGTCGGCGCCACCACTCGGCTGGGGCTGCTGACCACGCCGCTGCGCGACCGTTTCGGCATCCCGACGCGGTTGCAGTTCTATACCGTGGACGAGTTGGACCTGATCGTCGCCCGCGGCGCGCGGCTGATGGGGGTCGCGGCCGAGCCTGCGGGCACGCGCGAAATCGCCCGCCGCGCCCGCGGGACGCCGCGCATCGCCGGGCGTCTGCTGCGCCGGGTGGTGGATTTCGCGCTGGTCGAGGGCGACGGCCGGCTGACCCGCGACCTTGCCGACATGGCGCTGACCCGGCTGGGGGTGGACGATCTGGGGCTGGACGGCGCCGACCGCCGCTATCTGACGCTGATGGCGCAGCACTACGGCGGCGGCCCGGTCGGCGTGGAAACCCTTTCCGCGGCGCTGTCGGAAAGCCGCGACGCCATCGAAGAGGTGATCGAGCCATATCTGCTGCAACAGGGCTTGATCCAGCGGACTCCGCGTGGCCGGATGCTGGGACAGCTGGGCTGGAGGCATCTGGGGCTGGACGCGCCCGGCCCGCAGGACGGCCCGCAGGAAGGATTGTTCAAATGAATGACACGACAGCCGACACCACCGCCGACAAGACAGCCGATAGGACGGCGGAGATGGTCGAGCAGCGGCTGCGCGACAGCTTCGCGCGCCAGACCATGATGCAGACGCTGGGCGCCAGCCTTGACGAGATCGCGCCGGGCCGCATCCGCATTTCCGCCCCCATCGCGCCCCATGTGCTGCAACAGCAGGGGTTTGCCCATGCCGCGCTCAGCTTTGCCATCGGCGACACCGCCGCCGGCTATGCGGCGCTGACCACCCTGCCCGAGGGCGCCGAGGTCGTCACCGCCGAGATCAAGATCCACCTGCTTTCGCCCGCCATAGGCGACCGGCTGGTCGCCGAGGGCCGCGTCCTGCGCCCCGGCCGCCGCATCGTCACCGTCACGGCCGACGTCTTTGCCGAGGGCGCCACCCACAAGGGCGGCCGCAAACACGTGGCCACGCTGCTGGGAACCATGGTCCCGGTCAACGCCTGACGCCCCGCCCTTGCGCAGGCTGGCCTCTTTCATCTTGCCCAAAATATCCCGGGGTGCGGGGCAGAGCCCCGCTTTCCACCTCGCGGCCCGGGCGCCCGGCTTGCCTTTTACCCCCGGCCCGGTGCAGCCTCGTGACCACGCCCGGCAAGAGGAAGCCATCATGTCCACCTGGCCCCTGTTCCTGCGCCTGCTGGCGACCGCGATCGCCATCGGCCTGACCGTCGTTGCGTTTTCCGAAGGCGCCATGGTGCTGGCCGTCATCGGCATTGCTGTCACGGTCTTTGTGGTCCAGCGCTCGTTCCTGACGCAAATCTGACCCGACGCAGATCTGACCCGGGGCATCGGACGGTTGACGCCTTGGGCACTGCCGGGCGACAGGACGCGCATGACCACCCATTTCCCCCAAGGCGCCCGCATCGGCGTGCTGACGACCGAGCCGGTGGGCCTGCTGGACTACCTCGCGCCTCAGGGCGGCGTGGCGCTGGGGCAGCCGGTGGTGGCGCCGCTGGGGCCGCGCCGGGTGCTGGGCGTGGTCTGGGGCAAGGGGCAGGGCGGGTTCGATGCAGCGAAACTGCGCCCCATTGCGCGGCTGGTCGAATCGGCGCCGTTGTCGCCGGCGATGCTCGATTTCATCCAGCGCGCGGCCGACTATACGCTGACACCGCTGCCGGTGATGCTGCGCATGGCGCTGCGGGCGCCGGATCTGGACCAGCCGCCGGCCGCGCGCCGGGTGATCCACCGCGCGGGGCCGCCACCCGCGCGGATGACCGATGCCCGCGCCGCTGTGCTGCGGGTGCTGGACGATCACGGAGGGGCGGGGTTCGCACCCTCGGAACTGGCGCAGCTGGCCGGGGTGGGGGTGTCGGTGGTCAAGGGGCTGGTCGCCGCCGGCACGCTGGTGGAAACCATGGCGCCCAAGGACGCGCCGTTTCCGCGGCTCGACCCTGCGCTGCCGGGAAAGCCGCTGGCCCCCGACCAGTCGGCGGCGGCCGAGACGCTGCGCGGTGGCCTGCGCGGCGGCGGCTATGCCACCACCCTGCTGCGCGGCGTCACCGGCTCGGGCAAGACCGAGGTCTACCTTGAGGCCGTGGCCGAATGCCTGCGGCTGGGCCGGCAGGCGCTGGTGCTGCTGCCGGAAATCGCGCTGTCGGCCGAGTTTCTGGACCGGGTCGAGGCCCGTTTCGGCGCCCGCCCCGGCGAATGGCATTCGGGCATCACCCGCAGCGAACGCCGCCGCCTGTGGCACATGGCCGGGCGCGGCGAGGTCGGGCTGGTGGTCGGCGCCCGATCCGCGCTGTTCCTGCCCTTTCGCGACCTTGGCCTGATCGTGGTGGATGAGGAACACGACGGCTCTTACAAGCAGGACGAAACCGTCCATTACAGCGCCCGCGACATGGCGGTGCTGCGCGCCAGCATCGAGGGCGCGCAGGTGGTGCTGGCCTCGGCCACGCCTTCGGTCGAGACCTGGGTGAACGCGGCCAGCGGCAAATACCACCGGCTGGACCTGCGCGCCCGCTACGGCGAGGCCGAGCTGCCCGACATGCGCGCCATCGACCTGCGACGCGAGCAGATGACCCAAGGGCAGTGGATTTCCCCGACACTCGCCGCCGCGGTGACCGAGCGGCTGGGCCGCGGCGAACAATCGCTGCTGTTTCTCAACCGCCGCGGCTATGCGCCGGTGACCACCTGCCGCGGCTGCGGCCACCAGATCGGCTGCGAGGACTGCGACGCGCGGATGGTGGAACACCGTTTCCAGCGGCGGCTGGTCTGCCACCAATGCGGCGCCTCGCGCCCCATCCCCACCGCCTGCCCCGCCTGCGGGGCCGAGGGCAAGCTGGCCGCCATCGGCCCGGGGGTCGAGCGGCTGGCCGAAGAGGTCGCCGCCAGATTCCCCGAGGCTCGCGCGGTGGTGCTGTCCTCGGACCTCTACGGCTCGGCGAGGGCGCTGAAGGAAACGATCGCCTCGATCACGGCGGGGGGTGCCGACATCATCATCGGCACCCAGATCGTCGCCAAGGGGCACAATTTTCCGGCGCTGACGCTGGTCGGGGTGATCGACGCGGATCTTGGCCTGCAAGGCGCGGACCTGCGTGCGGCGGAACGGTCGTTTCAACTGATGCGACAGGTGGCGGGACGCGCCGGGCGGCAGGCCGGCGACCGCCCGGGGTTGGCGCTGCTGCAAACCCACCAGCCCGAACATCCGGTGATCCGCGCGATCCTGTCGGGCGACGACGAGGCGTTCTGGGACGCCGAGGCCGAATCGCGACGCGCCGCCGGGATGCCGCCGTTTTCACGGCTTGCTGGGATCATCCTGTCGCACCCCGAACAGGCGGTGGTCGAAAGCTACGCGCAGGAACTCGCCCGCCGCGCCGCGCCCTTGGCGGAAATCGGCGCCGAGCTGTTCGGCCCGGCGCCTGCGCCCATCGCGCGGGTGCGGGCGCGGTTCCGGGTGCGGATGCTGATCCGCGCGCCCCGCCAGGCGCCGCTGCAACCCGCCATCGCCCGCTGGCTGGCCACCGCGCCGAAAGCCCCCGCCAATCTGCGGCTGGCGGTGGACATCGACCCGCAAAGCTTTCTGTGACCTCGCGACCGGGGGTTTCACACCCCCGGACCCCCGTGGGATATTTGAAACCGCCCGAAGCGGCAGAGCTTGCTCGGTGTGAGGATACAGCCGGAAGAAAGCAGCCCGCGGACTTCTTCCTTGTCCAAATATCCCGGGGTGCGGGGCAGCGCGCCCCGCGTCAAAGACCGCTGTTCGCGAGCACCTGTTCCAGCACCGGGGCCAGCCGCTCGGCCCATTCCCCCTGTCCTTGGGGCGTGCGGATCAGGTCGTTTCGGACCTCGATCAGCAGGTTCGGGCGGCCGTGCGCAAGTGCGTGGCTGTCGATCGAATCGCCTTGCAGATGGCCGCTGTAGGGCTGGTTGTCGCCGGTGACCCATCCTTGCGCGCGGCATGCCCGCACCATCGCCGGCCCCAGCCTTTCGTCGCGGTGGGAATAGAGGATGCCGACCAGCCACGGCCGCGGCGGGCGCCCGCGCAGCTGCGGGGTAAAGCTGTGGATCGCGCAGATCGCCCGCGCCGGATGCGCCGCGGCCAGCCGCGCCAGTTCCCGGTGATAGGGGCGATAAAGCCGCTCCAGCCGCCGTTCTCGTTCTGCCGTATCCGCGTGGCGGTTGGCCGGGATCACCGTGCCGTCGTAAAGCCGCATCAGCAGCGTGGGATCATCCTCGCCCCGGTTCGGGTCGATCACCAGCCGCGAGAAATCCGAGGCGATCATCGGCGCCCCCAGCCGCGCCGCCAGCGCCGAGGCCAGCCCCCTTGCCCCCACGTCAAAGGCGATGTGGCGCGCCATGTCCGCCGCCGCGATGCCCAGATCGCCGCCGTTCACCCAGGGCGGCACGCGGTTGGTCGCATGGTCGCAGGTGATCAGCCAGCGCGAGGGGCGATGCTTGCCCTCGGTCATGAAGGGGGTGTCGGCGGGGCAGGGCGGCGGTGTCATGGTCATGTCGCCTATACCCTTTGCCGCCGCGCCCCGCCAGTTGCCCCCGCCTGTTGCGCTTCGGCCGGTTGCCCGTCCCCGCGAGGCGCGGTAGTGATAGCGCAAACAGCCGCGGGGCTGGCCCGCGACGTGCAGGAAGGAACCGGAATGAGACGTCATCGCAATGTCAAGATCGTGGCGACTCTGGGTCCATCGTCAAGCGACGTCGACACCATCCGCGCCCTGTTCGAGGCCGGAGCCGACGTGTTTCGCCTGAACATGAGCCATGGCGAGCAGTCCGAGCAGCGCGCCCGCTATCAGATGATCCGCCAGATCGAGGCCGAAACCGGCCGCCCCATCGGCGTGCTGGCCGACCTGCAAGGGCCCAAGCTGCGGGTGGGGGTCTTTGCCGCCGGCGCGCATGAGCTGGACGAGGGCGACCGCTTTCGCTTTGACCTCGACCCGGCGCCGGGAGGGCCGGAGCGGGTGCAGCTGCCCCACCCCGAGATCTTTGCCGCGCTGAAGCCCGGATCGCGGCTGCTGGTCAACGACGGCAAGATCCGCCTGCGGGTCGAGGATTGCGGCAAGGATTTCGCCGATTGCGTGGTGACCATCGGCGGCACGATTTCCAACCGCAAGGGCGTGAACGTGCCCGACGTGGTGCTGCCTCTGGCGGCGCTGTCCGACAAGGACCGCGCCGATCTGGAATTCGCCTGCGATCTGGGGGTGGACTGGATCGCGCTGTCCTTCGTCCAGCGCGCCCAGGATGTGACCGAGGCGCGCGGGCTGGTCCGGGGCCGCGCCGCGATCCTGTCCAAGATCGAAAAACCCGCCGCCGTCGATGCCTTTGCGGAAATCCTTGCCGTGTCCGACGGGATCATGGTGGCGCGCGGCGATCTGGGGGTCGAGCTGCCGGTCCATTCCGTCCCCCCCATCCAGAAACGCCTGGTCCGGGCCTGCCGGCAGGCGGCGAAACCTGTGATCGTCGCCACCCAGATGCTGGAATCGATGATCGAAAGCCCGATGCCGACCCGCGCCGAGGTCAGCGACGTGGCCACCGCCATCTATGAGGGCGCCGACGCGATCATGCTGTCGGCCGAATCGGCCGCCGGCCGCTATCCGGTCGAGGCGGTGCAGACGATGGACAGCGTTGCCCGCTCGGTCGAGGTGGACCCGGTCTATCGCGACGTGATCGACGCCTCGCGCGGGACCGCCAACCGCGCCAGCGTCGCCGATTCGATGGCCGTGGCCGCGCGCGAGATCGCCGAGACCACCGACATCGCGGTGATCTGTGCCTATACCCAGTCCTCGACCACGGTGCGGCTGGTGGCGCGCGAACGTCCCAGGGTGCCGATCATGGCGATGAGTTCAGAATTGCCGGTGCTGCGGCGCATGGCGCTGGTCTGGGGCGCGCATTGCGTGCTGACCCCGATTCTGGAACGTTTCAAGCAGGCGGTGGACAATGCCGCCGCCGCCGCCCGGCATTTCGAGTTCGCCGACGTCACCCGCAAGCTGATCGTGATCGCGGGCGTTCCGTTCAATACCGCGGGATCGACCAACATCCTGCGCGTCGCATCCTGCGGTGAAAGGTTGCTTTCGGGCAGCGACACGGACTAAAGCCCCCGCATCCGGGATCCAAGCAAGCGAGCGAGCATGTCCGATCTTCTTATCCTTCTGGGCACCGTGCTGATGGCGTTGTCGGTCGTGCTGGCCATCGCCTCGCTGGCGCGGACCGAACCGCCGCGCGGCGCCGCCATCGCATTCGTGATCGGGGTGGCCGCACTGTTCGCCGGCGCCTGGCTTGAGCCGACGCCCTTTCGCGTGCAGGATCTGGGCCTGGCCTGGCAGCGGCTGCTGAGCGGTGAAATCCGGCTATAGGCCGCTTGCGCCCTTGCCAATCGGCGGCGGCGGGGTTATCAGCCGCGCTTCAAGACTCCGCGCGGCCGGCCGGTAAGGCATTGCCGAGTCGCGCGCTCACTCTGACAAGGAGACGAAAATGCCGAAGATGAAGACCAAGGCGGCCGCGAAAAAGCGGTTCTCGATGACGGCGACCGGCAAGGTCAAGGCCGGCCCGGCCGGCAAGCGCCACGGCATGATCAAGCGCTCGACGAAATTCATCCGCGAAACCTCAGGGACCATGATCCTGTGCGAGGCGGACACGAAGATCGTCAAGAAATACATGCCCTACGACCGCTGAGAGGACCTGAACCATGTCACGAGTGAAATCCGGCAAGGTCACCCACGCCCGCCACAAGAAGATCCTGGATCAGGCCAAGGGCTATTACGGCAACCGCTCGCGGAACTTCCGCACCGCGACGCAGGCCGTGGACAAGGCCAACCAGTATGCGACCCGCGACCGCAAGACCCGCAAGCGCAATTTCCGCGCGCTGTGGATCACGCGGATCAACGCCGCCGTGCGCGCGGTGGACGCCGAGATGACCTATTCGCGCTTTGTCGCCGCGCTGGCGAAGGCGGGGATCGAGGTGGACCGCAAGGTTCTGGCCGATCTGGCCGTGCACGAACCCGAGGCGTTCAACGCCATCGTCGAACAGGCGAAAGCCGCGGCCTGAGGGTTTTCGCCAGTTCCGAATTGATCGACCCGCGCCCCTGTGGCGCGGGTTTTTCGTTGTGTCGGGCCTCGCGGCCCAAGCCGGGGCTGTCTGCCCCGGACCCCGAGGATATTTCCAGACAGAAGATCAAGCGGGCGTGGCGGCGCGGCGAAGTGGCCTGTCGCAGCGGGCTGTGCAACCCTTGTGCGGTAACGGGGGTTGGGGCGCATGGGCGATAAAGAACTGCCGCCGCGGGTCGCGCTGGCCAGCCGGCCGCTGGGCATCCTCGGCTCGGCCCTGACCGCGCGGCGCAACGTGCTGGAGCTGATCCCCGAGCTGGCCCTGCGCCAGCCGATGGTCTCGGGGCGGCTGGGGATTCGCTGGCACATGGTGATGGACCCGGCAGCGCTGCGCCGGGTGCTGAAGGATCGGGTCGAGGATTACCCGAAATCCGACGTGACGCGGCTGATCCTGGAACCTGCCATCGGCGACAGCCTGTTCGTGGCCGAGGGCACGCAATGGCGCTGGCAGCGTCTGGCTGCCGCCCCCGCCTTTGCAGCCCGCAATGTCGAGGCGCTGGCCCCGGTGATGACCGCCGCGGCCGAGGCATCCGCCGCGCGTATCGCCGCCGCCGAGCAGCCGTTCGATGCCTATGCGGAAATGGTCGCCGCCACCTTTGACGTGATCAGCGACGTGACGTTTTCCGGCGACGAGGGTTTCGACCGCGAGGCCGTGCATCTGGCGATCGACCGCTACATCGCCTCGACCGGGCGGGTGTCGCTGCTGGATGTGCTGGGGGCGCCGCCATGGGTGCCGCGGCCGGGTCGGCTGGTGTCGGGTGGCGCGCTGCGGCGGACCAAGCTGCTGGCCGACCGCGCCATTGCCGAGCGCGCCCGCCGCGGCCCAAGGGTGCCGCCGGACCTGCTGGACCTGCTGCGCGCCGGGGTGGACCCGGAAACCGGCCGCGCCATGAACCCGGCCGAGCTGCGCGACAACCTGCTGACCTTTATCGTTGCGGGGCATGAAACCACGGCGCTGACCCTGTCCTGGGCGCTGTATCTTTGCGCCTTTGACCCCGCCGTGCAGGCCCGTGGCGCGGCCGAGGCGCAGGCTGCCGGCCCCCGTATCGGTGCCGCACAGCTGCCGCGCCTGCCCTATATCCAGCAGATCGTGCAGGAGGCGCTGCGGCTGTATCCCCCGGCCGCGTTCCTGTCGCGCACGGCGCGCCGCGCCGACATGCTGGGCGGGCGCGAGATCCGCCCCGGCGATACGGTGATGCTGCCGATCTATGCGCTGCACCGCCACCGGCTGCTGTGGGACAACCCCGACGCCTTTGACCCCGACCGCTTTGCGCCGGGGGTGGAACGCGACCGCTTTGCCTTTCTGCCCTTTGGCGGCGGCCCGCGCATCTGCATCGGCGCGAATTTCGCCCTGCAAGAGGCCGCGATCATCCTGGCCACCCTGCTGGCGCGGTTCGATTTCGCGCGGGTTCCGGGGGCGGTGCCGCGCCCGCGGATGATCCTGACCCTGCGCCCGGACGGGGGCGTCTGGCTGCGTGCCTCGGCCCGCCCGGCCCTGCTGGAATCGCCCCCGCCCGTGTGTTAACCCCGGCCCGCACCAAGCCGAGGCCCGAGATGAGCGATACTGATACCCTGCGTTCCACATGGCTGTCCCGCGTGGCCGAGGCGCCCGACGCCCCTGCACTGGAAGAGGTGCGGCTGGCCGCGCTGGGAAAAAAGGGCGAAATCAGCGCCTTGATGAAGGAACTGGGCCGGATGACGCCCGAGGAACGCCAGACCCGCGGCGCCGCCCTGAACCGCCTGCGCGACGAAATCGACGCGGCCCTGCGCGCGCGCAAGCTGGCGCTGGACGATGCGGCGCTGGATGCGCGGCTGGCGGGCGAATGGCTGGACGTGACCCTGCCCGGGCGGCCGCGCCCGGCCGGTTCCATCCACCCGGTCAGCCAGGTGATGGACGAGATCACGGCGATCTTTGCCGACATGGGGTTTTCGGTGGCCGAAGGCCCGCAGGTCGAATCGGACTGGTATAATTTCGACGCGCTGAACATCCCGCCCGAACACCCGGCGCGGCAGGAACACGACACGTTTTTCATGGCGCGGGCAGAGGGCGACGACCGCCCGCCGCATGTGCTGCGCACCCATACCAGCCCCGTCCAGATCCGCGCGATGAAAGAGATGGGCGCGCCTCTGCGCATCATCTGCCCCGGCCGCGTCTATCGCATGGACATGGACCAGACCCACACGCCGATGTTCCATCAGGTCGAGGGGCTGGCCATCGGCCGCGAGATTTCCATGGCGAACCTGAAATGGACGCTTGAGGAATTCTGCCGCGCATTTTTCGAGGTGGATGAGGTCGAGCTGCGTTTCCGCGCTTCGCATTTCCCGTTCACGGAACCCTCGGCCGAGGTCGATATCCGCTGCGACTGGTCCGGCGGGCAGTTGAAGATCGGGCAGGGGGATTCGTGGCTGGAGATTCTGGGCAGCGGCATGGTCCACCCCAAGGTGCTGGCGGCGGCGGGGGTCGATCCTGACCAATGGCAGGGCTTTGCCTTTGGCATGGGTATCGACCGGCTGGCAATGCTGAAATACGGGATTCCGGATCTGCGGGCGTTCTTTGAGAGCGATTTGCGGTGGCTGCGGCATTACGGGTTTGCGGCTGGGGATGTGCCGTCGGTGAGTGGTGGGTTGTCGCGGTGAGAGACCTAATCCTTGATGTATGGCACAGCTTGGAGCCTTTCCATGAAATAGTTACTGCTATCCTTATTACACTGGTAAGTGCTTTCTTGCTGTGGTTGTTTAGGGCGAGGGTGAAGCTGATTTGGGGCTCAACCAGCGCCAATTATCATTCTTTTGCAATTAATGAGCATAATAAAGTATCGATTTGGACGGAGAAGTTTTTTGTCCAAAACTCCGGCAGGAAAGCTGCCTCGAAAATCGAAATTGTATTCAGTGATAGCTTGACCAGCTATAATCTTTGGACGCCACGTGACCATAAGTCCAAAAGATCGGATAATGGGAATTTTGTAATTCAGGTTCCGTCGCTTGCGCCGGGCGAGCTTTTAATCGTAGATGTGATTGATGTAGATATGCGGAGTCCAAAATTACTAACTGTAAATTGCCCTGACGCTCTTTCTGAGGAGGTGCAATTTGCAGCCATGCGACAATTTGGATGGTTGATGCAATCTTTGATCGTCTATCTAATTTTAGCGGGTTTCCTAGGTTCTGTCTATTTAGTGCTCAAAATTTTAATGGGTGGGAAGTAAGAATGAAGCATCGCTCTCTTGGATCCGTGAGCTTCTCAACATCATGACTTTGATCGCTGGTCTCGGGCCTGAGACCACCGACCCCGCCTCGGCCTTTGCTTTCCACCCCTGACCACGCCCCCTAAATCACCCCCTCAATCATCAGAAAACCCGGCAGCCAGCCCGTGAAAACTCCGGTCAGCAGGGTGAACCAGGCGGTCAGGCGCTCCACTGGACGCCCTACGGCCAGCAGCAGGAAATACAGCAGCCACAGCGCCGCCCAGACCAGCCAGTTCACCGCCATCCAGCCCTCGGCCAGCGTCCCTGCCTCGGCAAAGGCACGCAGGCTGACCGGCAGCGCGGTCACCGCCACCACCAGGCTGAACCAGCCCAGTCCCCGCCCGTCCATCCCCGTCAGCCGGTTATAAGCCACCCACAGATAGGTCGTGGCAAACAGCAGCGACAGCGTGGCATTGCGGACCGAGGCAAGGTCCGCCCCCGCCCCGAAGCCGTCGTGGATCACCACGCCCCCCGACACGCAGGCGGTGACAAGGTTGATGACCACGATCTCTCGGTCGGCGATCCGGCCCAGCATCCAGATCCCGTTCAGGATCAGCACCGCGCCGACATAGAACAATACGAAACCAAGCTGCATCAAGGGCCTCCTCAAGCCCGTCTGCGGGCCGGTGGGGCTGATCTAGCCTGCGGCGGCGCGCTCGCCCAGCCCTTTCGACGGGGGCGCGGCGGGTGCGGGGCGGGCCACTACACATCACGCCTCGGCTGGGTTACAGAACCCGCAACACGCGGATGGAGCCACCCCATGAAATTCACCCTCTCCTGGTTGAAAGAACATCTTGATACCTCCGCCTCGCTGACCGAAATCGCCGATGCGCTGACCGATCTCGGGCTTGAGGTCGAGGATATTCACGACCCGGCCTCGGCGCTGGCCCCGTTCACCATCGCCCAAATCGAACATGCCGAGCAGCACCCCGATGCCGACCGGCTGCGCGTCCTGAGGGTCGCCACGGACGAGGGCGAAAAGCAGATCGTCTGCGGCGCCCCGAATGCGCGGGCCGGGCTGATCGGCGTGCTGGCCAAGCCCGGCGATTACGTCCCCGGCATCGACCTGACGCTGGGCGTGGGCAAGATCCGGGGCGTGGAATCGCACGGCATGATGGCCTCGGAACGTGAAATGCAGATGTCGGATGAACATGACGGCATCATCGAACTGCCCTCGGGGGAAATCGGGCAGAAATTCACCGACTGGCTGGCGCAGAACGCGCCGGACAGGATCGACCCGATGATCCACATCAAGATCACCCCCAACCGCCCCGATGCGCTGGGGGTGCGGGGGATCGCGCGCGATCTGGCCGCGCGCGGGCTGGGGCGGCTGAAACCGCTTGCGATCCAGCCGGTTGCGGGCAGTTTCGACAGCCCCCTGGCCGTGACCATCGCGCCGGATGTGCTGGACCGCGCGCCGCATTTCGCCGGGCGGCTGATCCGGGGCGTCAGGAACGGCCCCTCGCCCGAGTGGTTGCAGCAGCGGCTGCGGGCCATCGGGCTGCGGCCGATTTCCGCGCTGGTCGATATCACCAACCTGTTCACCTATGACCTGAACCGGCCGCTGCATGTGTTCGACGCGGGCAAGGTCGCGGGCGATCTGTCCGTGCGCGCTGCCGTCGCGGACGAAACCATGCTGGCGCTGGACGGCAAGACCTATGCCCTGCGTGCGGGCGATCTGGTGATCGCGGACGCGAACGGCCCGCAAAGCCTTGCCGGGATCATGGGGGGCGAGGCTAGCGGCGTGACCGACGCCACCACCGACGTGTTCCTTGAAAGCGCGTGGTGGCAGCCGATCGGCGTGGCCGCGACGGGGCGGGCGCTGCGCATCAACTCGGACGCGCGCTATCGCTTTGAACGCGGCGCGGACCCCGCGTTCACCCTGCCGGGGCTGGAACTGGCGACGCAGCTGATCCTTGACCTGTGCGGGGGCGAGGCCAGCCATGTGGTCGAGGCGGGGGGCGCCCCCGACCATTCCCGCGCCTATCGGCTGGACCCCGCGCGGACGCAAAGCCTCGTTGGGCTGGACATCCCCGAGTCCGAACAGCGCGCCACGCTGCAGGCGCTGGGCTTCGTCATGGACGGCGACATGGCGCAGGTGCCCAGCTGGCGTCCCGACGTGCAGGGAGAGGCCGATCTGGTCGAGGAAATCGCCCGCATCGCCAGCCTGTCGCTGCTACAAGGTCAGCCGCTGCCGCGCCCGCGCGCGGGCGTTCCGCAGCCGGTGCTGACCCCGTTGCAGCGCCGTGAAAGCGCCGCGCGGCGGGCGGCGGCGGCGCTGGGTTACAACGAATGCGTCACCTACAGCTTTATCGAGCAAGGGGCGGCGGCGCTGTTTGGCGGCGGCAGTGATGCGGTGCGGATCGAGAATCCGATTTCGTCGGAAATGACCCATCTGCGCCCCGACCTGCTGCCCGGGCTGCTGGCGGCGGCGGCGCGCAATCAGGCACGCGGGTTCATGGATCTGGCGCTGTTCGAGATTGGCCCGGTGTTTAAGGGCGGCGAGCCGGGGCAGCAGACCGGGCAGATTTGCGGGCTGCTGGTCGGCGCCACTGCCCCGCGCGACCCTTACGGTTCGCGCCGCCCGGTCGATCTTTACGACGCCAAGGCCGATGCCGAGGCGATCCTGTCCGCCGTCGGGGCGCCGGCGCGGGCGCAGATCGACCGCAAGCTGGACGGCTGGTGGCACCCCGGCCGCGCCGGCAACATCGCGCTGGGACCGAACCGGCTGGCGAGTTTCGGCGAGCTGCACCCTCGCATCCTGCGCGCGCTGGACATCAAGGGGCCTGCGGTCGCCTTTACCGTCCATGTCGGCAACGTGCCGCTGCCCAAGACCCGCACCCCCACCCGCCCGGCGCTGGCGATCAGCGATCTGCAAGCGGTCGAGCGCGACTTTGCCTTTGTCGTGGACGAGCGGGTCGAGGCCGCGGCGCTGGTCAATGCCGCGCAGGGGGCCGACAAGGCGCTGATCGCCCGCGTGGCGGTGTTCGACGAGTTCCGGGGCGAACGTGCCGCCGCGCAGATGGGGCCGGGCAAGAAATCCCTTGCCCTGACCGTGCGGCTGCAACCCCGCGACAAGACCCTGACCGATGCCGAGATCGAGGCCGTGGCGGCAAAGATCGTCGACAAGGTGGCGCGCGCCACCGGCGGCACGCTGCGCGGCTGAGATCCGGCCGCAACAGGCGGCGGGCAACAGGCAACAGGCAGGGCGTCGCGGCGTGATGGCCGCGGCGCCGTTTTGCATTTCTGCCGGCGGCGGTCCCGCGGGGGCTGGCTTGTCGCTTTGCCACAGGTGGGAAAATCCTGGGACTGCCAGTTGACCGGCGGATTTTTGCCGATAAACATTGCCGTTAAGCATGAATTGGACAAATCTGTGTAATCAAATCGAATAAGTTGCTGAATTGATGAAAATGGACTGGCCGGAGCCTTGGCCCGAACCGGATGCCGCCAGCGACGGCGGCGCAGTGGTCCCGGCCAGCGATTTCATCGCGCGGGGCCGCGAACGCTATGCCGCGGCGCTCAAGGCCGGCTCGGTCGTGCTGTGGCACGCCGATCTCAGCGGCCGGATCATTGCGACGCTGGGCTGGGGGATGCTGACCGGCCGCCCGGAATCCGAATCGCGCGGGCGGTTCGGGCTGGACCGGATCCACCCCGACGACCGTCATCTGGCCGATTTTCGCGGCCGCGACATCGGCAATACGCTGCAACTCGAATGTCGGGTGCTGGACGCAAACGACCGCTGGCGCTGGATGCGCGCGCGCGGCGTGCTGATCGAGGAATCTGACGGGTTTCCCGCCGAATGGGTGGGCATCTTCGAGGATATCCACGAAGAGCGGCTGGCGCTGGAACGGGCGCGCTATCTGGCCGAACGCGATGCGCTGACCGGGCTGGGCAATCGCCGCACGCTTTATGAACAGCTCAACCGCCTGCGCTGGATGGGGGCCTCGGCCACGGTGGTGGTGATCGACGTGGACGGGTTCAAGGCGATCAACGACCTGCACGGCCACCACGCCGGCGACCGCTTTCTGCTGCGGCTGGCGCAGGGCCTGACTGCCTGCGCGCCGTCTCATGCCGTCTGCGCGCGCATGGGGGGCGACGAATTCTGCGCCGTGGTCGCCGATCAGGCCGAGGCGAGGGCGCTGGCCGGCCGGCTGGGCGAGATCTGCGGCGCGGGGCTGGCGGTGGGCGACAGCATCTGCCGCAGCGGCATCAGTGCCGGCATCGCCGACGCGGACTGGCAGGCGCCGGACCCCGTGTCCACGGTGCTGCGCCGCGCCGATCTGGCGCTGTATCACGCCAAGCGCAACAACAGCGTCCTGGCCTGTTTCCACCCCTCCATGCAGGCCGAGGCCGACGCCCGCCAGCAGTTGCTGCACGCAATCGGCGCCGCCTGCCGCAATGACGAATTCTTTCTGGAATATCAGCCGATCGTCCGCGTCGAAAACTGCACGATCAAGGCTTACGAGGCGCTGCTGCGCTGGCAGCATCCGCAGCACGGCCGGATCGAGCCGGCGCTGTTCATCCGGCTGGCCGAGGAAAACGGCCTGATCCGGGAACTGGGGCGCTGGGTTCTGGAACGCGCCTGCGACGACCTGGCCTCGGCCCCCCCCGACATCAGGGTGCATGTGAACGTGTCCGCACGGCAGCTGGCCGAGCCCGGCTTTGCCGATGAAACCGCCGCGATCCTGCGCCGGCACGGGCTGGACCCCGGGCGGCTGACCCTGGAGCTGACGGAAAGCCAGTCGGCCAGTGCCGTGGCCCCCGGCCCCGAGGTCGAGCGGCTGCGCGCCCACGGGTTCGGGCTGGTGCTGGACGA
Source organism: Paracoccus alkenifer (assembly GCF_900108405.1). Classification (GTDB taxonomy): domain Bacteria; phylum Pseudomonadota; class Alphaproteobacteria; order Rhodobacterales; family Rhodobacteraceae; genus Paracoccus; species Paracoccus alkenifer. Next base: position 268,336 of record NZ_FNXG01000003.1, on the reverse strand, counting down.
CTTCGGCACTGAATACGGGGCGCTGTCGCAGGTGAGTTCGGGGGTTTTCGACGGCATCAAGCTGTCGCGCGATTTCATCGCCGACTGCTGCGCCGGCCGTCGGGCGTGGCTGGTGCTGCGCCATCTGGTCAGCCTGTGCGACGATCTGGGGATGAGCGTCGTCGCCGAGGGGATCGAAACCGACGCCGAGCTTTCCATCCTGCGCAGCGCCGGGGTGCGGCTGGTGCAGGGGTTCTATTTCGACCGCCCGCGCCCGCTGGCCGATCTGCCCGAGGTGTCCGCGGCGGCCTCGTGACCGCCGCGGCTGGCCCTGATCAGGCGGGCCGGATCACACCGATTCGTCGATCCAGGATTTGAGCGAGGCCTTGGGCGCAGCGCCCATGCGGTTCGATACCACCTCGCCGCCCTTGAACATGAACAGCGCCGGAATGCCGCGCACGCCCAGCGAGGCGGGGGTGTCGGGGTTTTCGTCCACGTTGATTTTGACGATCTTGATGCGACCGGCATACTCGTCCGACAGTTCTTCCAGCGCCGGACCGATCTGGCGGCAGGGTCCGCACCATTCGGCCCAGAAATCCACCAGCACGGGGATGTCGGACTGGCGCACGACGCTGTCGAAATCGGCGTCAGAGGCTTTCAACGTGGCCATTTGGAAAACTCCTTGAGGGGGATTTGGTCACCAGACAGCTATGGCCCGGTCGCGGCGGGTTCAAGCCCGCGCATTGCCGCGGCCCAGGCGTGGTCCAGCAGCGGGTCGGGCAGGGTCACCGCCTGCCGCGCGCGGGTCCACAGGATCACGCAGTCCACCGCGCGCCCGGGCCAGATCGCCCGCGCCGCGTGGCGATAGGCGGCCATCTGGCGCAGATAGCCTTGGGGCGTGGCGTGGGCGGTGTCGGGGACCGCGGTGTTGGATTTGTAATCGACGATGGTGATGCGGTCGTTTGTGATCACAAGCCGGTCGATGGTCCCCGACAGCAGCCGCCCGCCGGGCAGCGGCGCCGACAAAGGCGCCTCGCGCAGCACGGTGGCGCCGGGGGGCGGGGACAGCAGCGACGCCAGCGATTCCGCGGCAGTGATCTCGGCCAGCTCGTCCAGCAGGGCGGCGATTTCCGCGGCGGTGGGCAGCCCGCCCTCGGCCCCGGCCAGCAGGTCGGCGGCGCGGGCGGGCCAGTCCTGCGGTGGCAGGTCGGGCAGGTGTTCCAGCAGCAGATGCAGCCTTGTGCCTGCCAGCATCGCCGCATCGCGGTCGGCTGCTGCCATCGCCCCGTCCGCCGTCGCTCCGCCTGCGGGGGCCAGCAGCTTGTCGCCCCCCAGCGCGGTCGCGGCGATGGGGGCGGCGGCGCGCGGCGGCCGGGGCGCGGGGGTGGCTAGCCAGTCGGGCAGATCCGCGGCCGCGGGCGTGCTGAGTTGGACCGCAGGCGCGACCACGGGCCAGTCGCCAAAGCTCAGCCGCCGGATCGGCGCCTCGCTCCATTCGCAATCCAGCCGGGTCTCGGCCAGCCTGTGGTCGCGATCGCAGCCGGCGGCAACCATCGCGTGCCAGCTGTCCAGCCCCTCGCCGGTGTCGCCCGCCGCCGCCACGATCAGCCAGCTTTCGGCGCGGGTGATCGCCACATACAGCAGGCGGCGGCGTTCCTCGTCCTGCCGCTGGCGGTCGCGTTCGACCCATTCGGCCAGAAGCGGGGTCTGCTGCGCCTTGGGCGCGCGCCAATGCGCGGGCGGGCCGCCGTCGGGCAGGATGGTGGCGCGCGGCCGCCCCGCGCCCTTGCGGGCGGCGCAGTCGGGCAGGATCACCACCGGGCTTTCCAGCCCCTTGGCGCCATGCACGGTCATCACCCGGATCAGCCCGTCGCCGTCGCCGGCGCTGCCGGGCTGTCGGCGGACCTCGGCGGTGTCGTCGGCCAGCCACACCAGAAACCCGGTCAACGAGGGCGTCTCGGCCGTCTCATAGGTCAGGGCCTGCGACAGCAGCTCGTCGATGCCGTCCTCGGCCTCGGGCCCCAGCCGCCCGACCAGCCGCGCCCGTCCGCCGTGGCGCACCAGCAGCCGCGAGATCAGGTCGTAGGGGCGCAGGAAATCCGCGTGAGCCTGCAAATCCTCGATGATCGCCTTGACCCGTTCATGCCCGGATTTCCGCAGCGCCTCGATCAGATAGCCGCGGCGTCCCGCGGCCAGTTGGTAAAGCTGGTCCTCGTCCAGCCCGAAGATGGGCGAGCGCAGCACGGCGGCCAGCGACAGATCATCCTCGGGCAGGGCCAGCACGGACAGCAGGGCGCGGATGTCCTTGACCGCCAGTTCCCCCCCCAGCCGCAGCCGGTCGGCGCCGGCGACGGGCAGGGCCTGCTGTTTCAGCGCCCGGATCACCTCGTGGAAGATCTCGTTGCGGCGCTGGACGAGGATCAGGATATCGCCCGGCCGCACCGCGCGGGTCGGGCCGCCGCGCAGGGTGATCGGGGTGCCGATCGCATCCGCCGCCGCCTGTGCCACCTGCTGGGCCAGCACTTTAGACGCCGCGTTCCCCGCCACGCTGTCCACCGGCGCGTGCCATGGCGCGGGGTCGGGCCTGTCGGGCTCGGGGACCGGCGGCCACAAATCCACCCGCCCCGGCAGCGCCGCGTGAAAGGCGATATGGGTCGGCGCGTCACCCAGGCCCTGCGCGGCCTCGCCTGAAAACACCGCGTCGGTCAGCCGCAGGATGGCGGGTGAGGATCGGAAGGAATGACGCAGCGCCGCGTCCTGCATCGGCGCCCCGGCGGCGGTGAAATCCTGCGAGAACTGGCGGTGGCGGCCCTCGAACACCGCGATGTCGGCGCCCTGGAAGGAATAGATCGACTGTTTCGGGTCGCCCACCACGAACAGGGTGCGCGGCCGGTCGGCGGCGCCTGCGCCGGCGGTGAATTCGTCCGTCAGCCGCCGGATCACCTGCCATTGCAGGGGCGAGGTGTCCTGCGCCTCGTCCACCAGAATATGGTCGATGCCGCCGTCCAGCCGGAACAGCACCCATTGCGCCATGGACGAGCTGTCCAGCAGCCGCGCCGTCCGCGCGATCAAATCGTCGAAATCCAACCAGCCCCCGGCCAGTTTCGCCGCCCCGTAGCGGGTGCAGAACGCATGGCCGAAACGTTGCAGCGCCAGCGTGCGCCGCGCCTGCGCCAAGCCCAGCCGCAGCGGGCGGGCGGCCTCGACCCGGCCCATCAATTCGTCCAGATCGTCCATCAGCGCGGCGCAGGGGCCGCTGCGCAGGGCCTTGGTCGGAAAGCTGCCCAGCTTGGCGGAATAGGGTTCCTTGGCGCCCGCACCGTTCAGCAGCACGGTTTCGAGGATCTCAAGCTCGTCGACCCCGGCCTGCGCCCAGTTGCCGCGCCGCAGCTTTACTGCCGCGCCCTGATCGGTCTTGCCGCCCCGTTCCAGCAGCGGGATCAGCGCCGGAATCAGCGTGGACTCGCCGCCGTCAAAGCAGTCGCCCAGCAGTGCCGCATCGTCGAAACCGGGCGGCAGGTCGCAGGCGGCCCATAGCGCCGCCGGATCGGGGGGGGCGTCGTGGCCGCTCAGCCCCGACAGGAACTCGTCGATGCCGTGGTCCGAGCGCAGCGCCAGCAGGTCAGCCATCTCGGGCGCATTCTCGCGCGCCATGCGGTCCAGCACCTCGGCCCGCAGGATCGCGGCGCTGCGGTCGTCGAGTTCCGCGAAACCATGCGGCACACCCGCCTCAAGCGGAAAGCGGCGCAGCACGCCGGCGCAGAAACTGTGGATGGTCTGGACCTTGAGGCCGCCCGGAGCCTCGATCGCCTGCGCAAACAGCCGCCGCGCGGCGGGCAGGTCGGCGCCTGCCGCGATACCCATGCGGCCCAGCCGCGCGGTCAGCGCCGCGTCGTCCAGCATCGCCCATTCGCCCAGACGGCCAAGCAAGCGGTTCTGCATCTCGGTCGCGGCGGCCTTGGTATAGGTCAGGCACAGGATGCGTTCGGGGCGCGTCCCGCCCAGCAGCAACCGCGCCACCCGGTCGGTCAGCACGCTGGTCTTGCCCGACCCCGCGTTCGCCGTCAGCCAGGTCGAGCGGTCCGGGTCGGCGGCGACATGCTGCGCGCTGGTGGCGGCGTCCGGGCGTGGGATCGCGTCAGCCATGGCCCACCTCTTGCGGTTGCGGAGGGTCGGATTCCGACCACTCGCCAAGGCGCGACAGGTGGTCATAGTCGGAACCATGGGTCACCCGTTCCATCGCGCGGCGGGCGGTAAAGCCGTATTCGCCGCGCAAATAGGCCGAGATCAGCGCGACGAACTGGTCCCATGTCGCCTGCATCTCGTCGTCCCAGCCGTGGCTGCGGGTCTCGCCCTCGCCGCCCAGCCGGATATGGCGCAGGTCGGCCACGCTCATCGGTTCGCCAAAGGCGCCGCGTTCGGCCATGGCGGCGGTCAGCGGCAGTTGCTTGTCGAATTGCAGGATCTGCGGGCGGGTCGCGGGGGTGCCGGATTTATAGTCATAGATCACCGCCGCCCCGTCATGCAGCCGGTCGATGCGGTCGGGTTTCGCGGTCAGGGTAAAGTCCAGCCCGGCGACCGCCAGCCGGTGCCGGGTCTCCACCGCCAGCGGCGCGCCCTGTTGCAGCCGCGCGTGTTCGTCGCGGCACAGCTGCGCGGCGATGCCGCCGATGCGGGCGCGCCAGAACAGGCGGCTGGTGGGCCACGGCACCTGCGCCGCCAGCACCTCGTCGGCGGCTGCAAGCAGCCGGTCCTGCAACGCTTGCGGCGAATCCTGCGGGGATGGCGGCGGGGTCAGAAAGCGCTGGATGATCGCGTGCAGCACATTGCCGCGCTCGGCGGCGTCGGGTTCGGGGCGCAGCGGGTCCAGCGGCGACAGCCCCAGCACCTGCCGCGCATAGATCGCGTAAGGGTCGCGGATCAGCGTTTGCACTGCCGTCACCGACAATTCGCGCAGCGCGGGGGCCGGAGGGCGGGGCGAGGGGCGCGGCGCGGGGGGGGCAAGATCGGTATCAGCCGGGGCCTCGATGGCGCGGGCGCGGGCCAGCCAGACCTGCCCGCGCGCGCGCATCAGGGCCAGCGCCTGCGGCCCCCCTTGCGCCGGCAGCCCGCCCAGCAGGTTCACCAAGCGGTTGAGCCAGCGCGAGGGGATCGTCTCGGCCTCGTCACTGCGGCGCGCGCGGCTGAGCACCACCTGCGGCGCCGCGATGGCGATCTGGAAATCATGCGCGGCCAGCCCGATGCGGCGTTCGGGCAGGGTCAGCCCGGCTTCGGCCCGCATCGGGCGGCTGAGCCAGGGGTCGGGGTCCAGCGCCTGCGGCCAGCCGCCTTCGTTCAGCCCGCCAAGGATCACCAGCCCGGTGGCCTCGGTCCGCGCCTCTCGCGGGCCGCGGATGCGCACCAGAGGATGCGCGGCCACGTCCATGCGCACGGCCTGAGCCTGCAACTGGTCGGCCAGCAGCCGGGCAAAGTCGCGCGCCGTCATCGCTGGGCCGCGCGGCGCGTGCAGGGCCAGATGGTCCAGCACGGCGCGGGCTTTCTCGCCCGCGGCCTCGGCGTAAAGCTTTGATGCCTCGGCGGTGCCGGCGCCCGCGGCCCAAGCCTCGGCGATGCGGCGGTGGCGGCCGGCGCGTTCGGCCAGCGGTAGCGGGCCCGGGTCGGCGATCAGCGGCAGGGTTGCGTCCAGCACGGCGCCGATCACCTCGGCCCATGCGGCGCGTTCGGGGCTGGCCTCGCCCGATCCACGCGCGGGCCGCGCCCCCCATGCCCGCAGCGCCGCGCCGTCGGGAAAGGCCGGGCCGTGGCGGCGCAGATGCAATTCCAGCTCTCGGCTGTGCAGCAGATGGGCGCGCCGTGCCTCGTCCCCCGCGCCGGTCGCGGTCAGCGGGTGCTTGAGCAGCACCAGCAGGCTGTCGATGCCAAAGGGCTGCCCCGGCAGTTCCGCCACATGGCGCAGGAACAGCCCGGCGGCGGTCAGCGGCAGCGGCACCCCGGCGCTGTCGTCGGGGATGATCCCCCAGCGGTCCAGCGTCGCCGCCACGCGCCGGGTCAGGCTGCGGTCGGCGGCGATCAGGGTGACGGGTCGGTTTTCATGCACGGCGCCGCGGATCAGGGCGGCCAGCGCATTGGCCTCGGCCGCGGGGCTGTCGGCCTCGATCAGGGTCATCCGGTCGGTGGCCAAGGGCAGATCGCCCAGCGAGGGCCCCTCGGCCACCCATTGGTCGGTGACGGGGGCGGGGCGCAGCGCCAGCGCCATCAGCGCATTGCGGGCGGGGTCGGGGGCGGGCGTGTCGTCCCACGGCGCCGGTTCCCCGCAGGCCGCGACCAGCGGCGCGAAACGGGCCTGCGGGTGATCCTCGTGCATGGCGGCGGCCGCGCCCCTTGGCATCGGGGTATAGCCGGGCAGCACCACCGCGCCCTGCGGCAGCGCCGCCACCGCCTGCATGAACAGCCGCGTGGCCCCGTGCGAGCCGGTCGAGCCCGCCACGATCACCGGCCCCTCGGGCAGGTTCAGCCCCTGCTGCCAGTCGGCGGCCAGACGCTCTGCCGCTGCGCGCTGCTGTGCCTCGCGGTCCACTTGCGGGCCGTCCAGGTGAAAACCGGCGGCGATGCGCAGAAAGGCCAGCGCCTGCTGCCAATGCGCGGCATGGGCGCCGGCGTCGATGCGGTCCAGCGCTTCCGGCCCCAGCCCCTCGGCCTGCATCTCGGCCATCAGCGCGGATAATGAGGCCGCGAGCACCGGCACCGACTGCCCGGTCGCATCCCCGGTCAGCGCGCGCGCGACCAACTGCGCCAGATCCAGCTGCCGTGCCAGCGGCGGGGCGGGGGGCGCGAACCCGGCGCCGCTGCCCAGTTCCGCGATCAGCCGTAGCCGGGGCAGCAGCAGCGGGCCGCTGACCCGCAGCGCCGTATCAATCGCCCGCAGCGTGTGGCCCGAGTTGCACCAGACGGTGGTGGCGGCCAGCGCCTCGGGCGGGCGGGGCTGCATCCGGGCCAGCAGGCCGCGCACGAAACCGGCGGCGAAATTCGCGCCGGGGGGCAGGGCGTAAAGTCCGTGGATCGGAGCGGGCATCATGCGCCCCCGGCCAGCATCGTTTCAGCCAGAGGGATGCAGTCGGGGCGGCCCACGTCGCACCACTCGCCCGGGTGGACCATGCCGAACACCCGCCCTTGCGCCAGTAGCCGGTCCCACAGCAGGTTGAGCGAAAAGACCTGTTCAGGGATCGCCGCCAACCCCTCGGTCCTGATGATCTGGCAGCCGGTATAGACCAGATCGCCGCCGCGTCTGAGCCGCCCGCCCCCGTCCAGCGCGAAATCGCCGCCGCCGATGCGGCCGCGGGCGCGGTCGAGCGGCACCAGCATCAGCAGCGCGTCCATGCGCGCGCCGTCCCATGCGGCACGCAGCGCGGCGACCGGGTTCGCGCCGGTCCAGACCGCATCGGGGTTCAGCGTCAGAACGGGGCCGGCGCCCAGCAGCGGCAGCGCCCGGCGCAGCCCGCCGCCTGTTTCCAGCAGCAGATCGGTTTCATCTGAAACCAGCACCTCGCTGCCGGCAAGATGCCGGGCGATCTGGTCGCCCAGATGGTGGATGTTCACCACGATCCGCCGCGCGCCGCCCGCCCGCGCCAGATCCAGCGCGCGATCCAGCAGCGCCCGCCCGGCGACCGGGATCAGCGGCTTGGGGGTGGTGTCGGTCAGGGGTGCCATGCGGGTGCCCTTGCCGGCGGCGAACAGCATCAGGGTGTCGGTCATCTCACGCTTCCTGCCCGCGCCCGCAGCGCGGCGATGATTTTGGGCGAGGGCGGCGGCACCTCGCGCAGCGCCGCGGCCAAGGGTGCCAGCGCCGGGTGCGCGATGTCGCGGGCAAGGGCGTCCCAGACCCGCGGCATGAAATCCAGATAGCGGGTCTTGCCGTCGCGCAGGCACAGCCGCGTAAAGATGCCCATGATCCGCAGGTTCCGCGCCGCGCCCATCAGCGCATAGGCGGCGCGAAATCGCGCCTCGTCCCGCCCGGTGGCCGCGATATAGCGGGTCAGCGCGCGTTCCTCGGTCTCGGGCGCCACGTCGCGGCGGGCGTCTTGCAGGACCGAGGCAAGCTCATACGCCGGATGCACCGCCACCGCGTCCTGAAAATCCAGCAGCCCGATGGGCGCGTCGCCCCGCCAGACAAGGTTTTCCGCGTGGAAGTCGCGCAGGGACAGCGCCGGGGCGGCATCGGCGCAAAGCTGCGTGTGCAGGGCGGCGATGGCGGGCGCGACGCCTGCGCCCGCGCCGGGCCGGCCGGTGGTGGGGGGATACCACTCGGCGAACAGTTCCGACTGCTGCGCCAGCGCCGGGCCGTCCAGCGCCGGGACGAAACCGGGCGGAGCGTGCTGGTGCAGTTGCGCCACCAGATCGGCGATGCGGTCATAGACCGGCGCTGCCGCCTGGGGGTCGCGGTCAAGGACGCGGGCGATCAGGTCGTCGCCCAGATCCTCGGCCAGCAGCAGGCCCTCGGGTTCCGAAAGGGCAAGGATTTCAGGGGCATGAAAGCCGTGCGCCCGCAGCCAGTCGGTCATCGCCAGATAGCGGGCCATGTCGCTGCCCGCCGCGCCGTCGCTGGTCGGATCATCCATCAGCACCGCGGTGCCGCTGTCCCCGATCAGCCGGAAATAGCGGCGGGATGAGGCATCGCCCGCCAGCGGCTCGACCCGCGCGCCCGCCCGGCCAGCGCCATGCAGGAACTGCGCGATTTGCGCCATGCGCGGCACATGCGCCCAGCGGGCAGGGGCGCCCGACAGGGTGATGCGGCGATGCTCGTCGGCGGTGGTGGCCAGCGTCACGGTCAGCGCGCCGGGCGGGGGCGGGGCCATCCGGTCGGGCCACTCGATCAGCGCGATTGCGTGGTCCATTGCGTCGTCCAGCCCCAGCTCGACCAGTTCCGACGCATCGGTCAGACGGTAAAGATCGGCGTGCCAGATCTCGACCCCGCGCGCGTCCAGATAGGTCTGCACAAGGGTAAAGGTGGGGCTGGGCACGTCCTCGGGGGCATCGCCCTGGCGGGCGCGGATCAGGGCGCGGGCGAAATGGGTCTTGCCGGCGCCGACCGGCCCGTCCAGCAGCAGCACATCACCGGGGGCAAGCACCGCGGCCAGCGCCCGGGCAAGCCCGGCGGTCAGGGCCTCGTCGGCGCTGTCGATCACGCAAAGCGGGCGGGTCACTTGGGGGGCGCTGTCCATCGCGGCGCAACCTAGCGCTTGCCGGTTTGCGGGGAAAGGGCGGGGCCGCCAAGCGCGGCGCCCAGACCGGCCGCGGCCGCGGCCACGGCGGGGCCAAGCCGGGCCAGCGCCGCGTCGTCCAGCCGCACCGAGGGGCCGATGATCCCCAGCGCCGCCACCGGATCGCCGCTGCCGCCGAATACCGGGGCGGCGATGCCGCTTTGGCCGGGGACGGATTCGCCCCGCTCAGCCAGCCAGCCGCCGTGGCGCAGGGTGGCCAGCTCGGCGGTCAGCTCGCCCTGATCGGTAAAGCTGCGCGGGGTCAGCGCCGGCAACGCGCCCTGGCCCAGCAGCGCCCGCACCCGTGCCAGCGGCAGATGCGCGATCAGCGCCTTGCCCGGCGCGGTGGCGTGATAGGCCAGCCGCGCGCCCGGCGGCAGCACCACCCGCAGCGAGCCCGCCGCCTGCGATTCGGCCACCACCAGCGCCGCGTCGCCGTCGGCCACCGCCAGCACCGCGGTTTCGCCGCTGTCGGCCGCCAGCTGCGCCATCAGCGGGCGGGCGCGCTCGGCCAGCCCGCCCCGGCGCAGAAAGGCCGCGCCCAGCCGGAACGCCCCCGGCCCGACGTGCCACAGCTGGGTGAGGGGATCGGCCTCAACCAGCCGCCGCGCCGCCAGCGCCGCCAGCAGCCGATGCGTGGTCGAGGGCGCCAGCCCCAGCCGCCGCCCCAATTCCGACAGCGTGGCGCCGTCGCCCGCGGCCAGCACCTCAAGCAGCGCCAGCGCCCGGTCCACCACGGCAGACCCCGCCGCAGGCCCCCCGCTTGATGGCCGCCCGCGCGGACGGGTAGAGGTCGATTCCATAGATGCCCCTGCTTGCGCCATGTTCCGCGCAAGCTGCCGCAAACCCGGCCCCGCCGCAACGGGTCCGCAGGGCGTGCCCCTGCCCCGGCCCATCCGCATCGCGGAAACGCGCAATAAAGCCTTTGCCGATTCAGCATGATGCGCAAAGCTGGCCAGAACGGCCCTGCATCAAAGAGGACACCATGCACAGCACCCATCCGGCCGGAACGCATCCGGTCGACGAAATACTGCCCGCGCCGCGGTTGTTCGCGCTGGGGCTGCAACATGTGCTGGTGATGTATGCCGGCGCCATCGCCGTGCCGCTGATCGTCGGCCGCGCCTTGCAGCTGCCGCCCGAGGACGTGGCCTTTCTGATCTCGGCCGACCTGTTCGTCTGCGGGGTGGTCTCGATCATCCAGTCGCTGGGCGCGGGCCCGTGGCTGGGGGTCAGGATGCCGGTGATGATGGGGGTGACCTTTGCCGCGGTGGGGCCGATGGTCGCCATCGCCAACTCGATGCCGGGGATCGAGGGCGCGCGGGCGCTGTTCGGCGCGGTGATCGGGGCGGGGGTGATCTCGATCCTGATGGCGCCGCTGGTCAGCCGGATGCTGAGGTTCTTTCCGCCGGTGGTGACGGGAACGGTGATCCTGGTGATCGGGGTCAGCCTGATGCCGATCGGGATCAACTGGATCTTCGGCCTGCCGCAGGGCCCGACCGCGCCGCGGCTGGTCGACCCGGCGATGCAGGCGTGGCTGGAACAGCACATGTCCGAGGGCGGCGCGCCCGCCGGGCTGGCGCTGGCGCCCAGCGTGCCCAACCCGCTTTACGCGGCGCCGATGAACATGGTGATCGCAGGGATCGTGCTGGCAACGATCATGCTGATCGCGCGGATGGCACGGGGCTTTTTGTCCAATATCGCGGTGCTGGTGGGGATCGTGGTCGGCGGCGTCCTGGCCGCATCGCTGGGGCTGATGCATTTCGACAAGGTCGCCGCCGCCGCGTGGTTCGCACCGATCCGGCCGTTCCATTTCGGGATGCCCAGCTTTGACCCGGTGATGATCCTGACCATGACCATGGTGATGATCGTGGTGATGATCGAATCGACCGGCATGTTCCTGGCGCTGGGCGACATGGTGGACCAGAAGATCGACCAGCCGCGGCTGGCGGCCGGGCTGCGGGTGGACGGGGTCGGCACGCTGCTGGGCGGGATCTTCAACACCTTTCCCTATACCTCGTTCAGCCAGAACGTCGGGCTGGTCGGCGTGACCGGGGTGCGTTCGCGCCATGTCTGCGTGGCGGGGGGCGCGATCATGGTGGTGCTGGGGCTGATCCCCAAGATGGGCGCGCTGGTCGAGGCACTGCCCACCGTGGTGCTGGGCGGGGCCGGGCTGGTGATGTTCGGCATGGTCGCGGCGACCGGCATTCGCGTGCTGTCGCGCGTGGATTTCGCCGGCAACCGCAACAATCTGTTCGTGGTGGCGGTGTCGCTGGGCATGGGGATGATCCCGATGGTCGCCGGCAGCTTCGACCAGTGGCTGCCGCAATCGACCCGGGTGCTGACCCATTCCGGCATCCTGCTGGCCGCGGTCGCCGCGGTGGCGCTGAACTGGTTCCTGAACGGCGCCGCCCCTGTGGACGAGCAGGAAATCTCCGGCGCCGCCGCCCAGGCCGACTCGCATTGAAACCCAAGGGGCGGTGCAGCTGCCGCCCCTTCATCTTGCCGGAAATATCCGCCGGGCTTTCGAGCGCCCGGAAAACAGTCCAGTGGACTGTTTTCAGCGAGGAAGGCCACGGCAGTGGCCCGGGGGTGGAAAACCCCCGGTCCGGCCGCGCCGCCCGTCAGGCCAGCGCCAGTTCGCGCCGCGCGGCCAGATATTCGGATTCCAGCCGCTCGACCAGCCCGGCCACCGGCTGGATGGCGTCGACCGCGCCGATGCCCTGCCCGGCGCCCCAGATCTCGCTCCATGCCTTGACCTTGCGCTGGTCCTTGCCGAAATCCATCGCCTCGGGGGTGGCGTCGCCCAGGCCGTCGGGGTCGATCCCCGCCGCGCGGATCGAGGGTTTCAGATAGTTCCCCGGGATGCCGGTAAAGGCGGGGGTGTAGATGACATCCTCGGCGCTGCTGTCCACGATCATCTGTTTGTAACCGGGGGCGGCGTGCGCCTCGGTCGTGGCGATGAAGGGGCTGCCGATATAGGCCAGATCCGCGCCCGCCGCCTGCGCGGCCAGCACCGCGCGGCCGGTGGCGATGGCGCCCGACAGCAGCAGCGGCCCGTCGAAGAACGCCCGGATTTCCTGCAACAGCGCAAAGGGCGACTGCACACCCGCATGGCCGCCCGCGCCCGCCGCCACCGCGATCAGCCCGTCCGCGCCCTTTTCCAGCGCCTTGCGGGCAAAGGTCGCGTTGATCACGTCGTGCAGGCTGATGCCGCCGCAGTCATGGGCGGCCTCGTTCACCTCGACCCGCGCGCCAAGGCTGGTGATCCAGATCGGCACCTTGTGGCGGTGGCAGATTTCGATGTCGCGTTCCAGCCGCGCGTTCGAGCGGTGGACGATCTGGTTGACCGCAAAGGGCGCCGCCGGGCGATCGGGATTCTGCTGGTTGTGGCGGTCGAGTTCCTCGCGGATGCGGGTCAGCCAGGCGTCGAGCAGCGGCGGCTCTCCGTCCTTTTCGCGCGCGTTCAGCGCGGGGAACGAGCCGACGATCCCCGCTTTGCACTGGGCGATGACCAGTTCCGGCCCCGAGACGATGAACATGGGCGAGGCGACGACGGGGATACGCAGGTTCGACAGGATCGGGGGCAGCATCGCGTGTTCCTTGGCATGTGACGTTGGCGCGATCATGGCGCGCGCGGGGCGGACTGCAACCTCGCGGGGGTGGGACGTTGCGGAAACCTCGGGCCCGGCGGTGCGGGCAGAGCGGGGGTTTTCCACCCCCGGGCCACTGCCGTGGCCTTCCTCGCTGAAAACAGTCCACTGGACTGTTTTCCGGGCGCTCGAAAGCCCGGCGGATATTTCCGGCAAGATGAAAGCTGCGCCCGCTAGTAGGGCAGGGGGTGCGCGCGGTGGAAGCTGTCGATGGCGGCCAGCGCCCCATCGTCCAGCCGCAGGTCGAGGCCGGAAAGCAGGTGGTCGAGCTGCGCCAGCCGGGTCGCGCCGATGATCGGCACCGCGGGAAAGGGCCGCTGCCGGACAAAGGCGATGGCGGCGTGGATCGGGTCCAGCCCCAGCCCGCGCGCCATGTCCCCCCATGCGTCGGCGGCGTCCATGCCCCGCGCGGTGCGCCGCCCGCCCAGCATCCCGTCGCCGCCGCGGCTGCGCTCGCCACCCGCGCGGCTGTCCGCGGGCACCTCGCCGCCCGAATATTTCCCGGTCAGCAGCCCGGCGGCCAGCGGCGAATAGGCCAGCAGGGTGATGTCCTCTTTCTGGCCCAGCTCGGCCATGTCGGTGTCGTAAAGCCGGCAGAGCGGCCCGTATTCGTTCTGCACCGACACCACCCGCGGCCCGCCGGTGCGTTCAGCCGCCGCCAGCCAGGACATCGTGCCCCAGGCCGATTCGTTCGACAGCCCAAAGGCGCGCACCTTGCCCGCGGCCACGATGTCGCGCAGCGCCGTCAGGATGCCGTCCATGTGGTCCTGCACCTCGGCCTTGCTGGTCTTGCGCGGGTCGTAGGTCCAGTTCTGGCGGAACGCGTAGCTGCCGCGGGCGGGCCAGTGCAGCTGGTAAAGCTCGACCCGGTCGGTGCGCAGCCGGCGCAGCGAATCGTCCACCGCCTGCGCGATGGTGTCAGGGGTAAAGCCGCGCCCGTCGCGGGTGTGGCCACCGTTGGGGCCGCTGGCCTTGGTGGCGATCTGCACATCTTCGCGCCGGCCGCGGCTGGCAATCCAGGCGCCGATGATGTCCTCGGTCCGGCCGTGGGTTTCGGCGGTGGCGGGGTTGACCGGATACATCTCGGCCGTGTCCCACAGGGTGATCCCGGCGGCCAGGGCGCGGTCCATCTGGGCCAGCGCCTCGGGTTCCGGGGTGTCGCGGCCAAAGGTCATCGTGCCAAGGCAGACGCCGCTGACGGTCAGCGGGCCGAGCTTGCGGGGGTCGAGCATGGTTGCGTCCTGTCTGTTGCGGCTGCAACCTGTCAGCCGCGACGCAAGGACGCAACCATGTGGCCCTAGCCTCCGGCGCCGGGGAATGTCGCCTGAAAGACCCGGCCCTCGGTATCCTCGGCCCGAGCGGTGATCGCGGCCCCGTTGGGGCGGTAGCCCAGCCGGAACACCGGGTTTTCGGAAATCGAGATCCCGCCCTCCATCGTCATCAGGGGCTCGCCGCCCTGTTCCAGCACCACGGTCTGCACGAACTCGGCCGGGATGTTCAGCAGCGTCACCTGATCGCGCTGCAACCCTGAAAAATTCGGGTGCCGGATCATCAGCGTGCCCATGGCGCGCCCGTCCGCAGGTTCGCTGCGAAACCGCATCTCTCCGATCCCGGCATGGGGGTCCGCGCCCCCGCCCGCCGGCGCCGCGCAGCCGCCCGACGCCTTGACAAAGCGCCCGGCCATGACCTGCCGCCCATCCTCAAGCGTGGCGATGGCGCGGAGGTCGGAATAGGCGTCGACGCGCACGCGCAGCTCGAAATCCAGCGGCGCGGTGGCGGGGCCAAAGCTGAACTCTCCGGCCACGGGGGCGGGGTTCTGGTCCACCACCAGCGCCAGTTTCACGATGCGCGGCGCGTCCGGCGGCTGGGTGATGCGGACGGGCACCAGCGCCGGGTTGTCGGCGCGGGGCGGGGCGTCCAGCAGCAGGATCGCGGGGTCGAGCGGCGGTTCCGTATCGGTCCCGATCACGGCGGAACGCATGTCGTCCCACGCGGGCGAGGGTTGCAGGGGGTTGTCGGCCAGCGCAGGCGTGGCCAGGGCCAGCAGGGCAAGGGCATTGCGCAAGAGGGGCAGGGCGGACATGGCGACCTCTGGGCGGTAACTGCACCGATGGTGGCTGCCGCCGCCTGCCCGCGCGACCCCGACGAAAGTCGCAAGCGGTGGACAAGGGGCGCGGCGGCGCGGCGGGCCGGCATAGACTGCGCCCCCATGTATGCGCTGATCCTGAACGCCTGCCTTGCCGCCGCGCCCGACAACTGCGCGCCGCGGCTGCTGCCCGCCGGGGCTGCGCCGGATGCCGCGGCGTGCGAGGCAGCGGCAGGGGCGCTGGCGGCGGACTGGCTGGCCGCCCATCCGGCGCTGACCGGGCAGGGCTGGCGCTGCGCCCCCCTGTCTCAGGCGCCCTCGCTGGAACTGGCCGAGGTTGCGCCCGGCGTTCATGTCCACCGCGGCGCGGATGCCGCCCTGTCCCCCGAAAACCGCGGCTGGATCGCCAATCTGGGCGTGGTCGTCGGGCAGGACCGGGTGGCGGTGATCGACCCCGGCGGCTCTCGTGAACAGGGCGAGGCGCTGTTTGCCGCCATCGCCCAGCTGACCGACCTGCCCATCGGCCCGGTGATCCTGACCCACCCGCACCCCGACCACATCGCCGGGGCCGAGGTCTTTGCCGAGGCGGGGGCCGAAATCATCGCCGACGCCCGCTTGCCCGATGCGCTGGCCGCGCGCGCCGCGACCTGGGCCGAATCGATCCCGGCGCAGATCGGGGCGGGGCCTTGGGCGGGAACGGTGCTGATCCAGCCCGACCGCACCATCGCGGCGCCCGAGGTGGTTGAGCTTGGCGGCCGCAGCCTGACCCTGACCCCGGCGCCGCGCGCCCATAGCGACGCCGACCTGACCGTGCGCGACGGTGCCACGGGCGCGCTGTTCACCGGGGATCTGGTGTTTCGCGGGCTGACCCCGGTGGTGGATGGCTCGCTAAAGGGCTGGTTGGGCTGGCTTGCGGCCCCGCCAGATGGCGCGCCGGTGATCCCCGGCCACGGAGAGGTCGCTTCGTCGTTTCCCGATGCCGCGGCGGCGCAGTCGGATTATCTTTCCGCCCTGCGCGATGCGGTGCGGGCGGCGCTGGATGCGGGGCTGGGGCTGTCCGACACGGTGCCCGCGGTGCTGGAAAAGATGCAGCCGCTGGCCGATAACTGGCAGGACTTTACCGCCACCACCGCCCGCAACGCCGCCACCGCATATGCCGAGATGGAATGGGACTGAGCAGATGGAAAAGCCCCGCATGAACCGCATCACCGCCACCAAGGCCGCGCAGGAACTGCTGGCCGAGATCGAGGCCCAGCACGGGCCGGTGCTGTTCCACCTGTCGGGCGGCTGCTGCGACGGCAGCGCGCCGATGGTCTATCCGGCGGGCGAATTCCGCATCGGTTCGCACGACGTGCAGCTGGGCCGGATCGGCGACGCGCCCTTCTGGACCGGCGGCGCGCAGGCCGCCGCATGGGCCGATAACGACCTGATCGTGGACGCGGTGCCGGGGCGGGGGGCGGCCTTCAGCCTCGACAATGTGCTGGACCGGCATTTCGTGCTGCGCCCGCCCACTTGCACCCGCTGACCCGACAGGCCACATCGCAGGCGACAGCACGCGAAAGGGGACGACATGGCGCATAAGGTGTTCATCGACGGCGAGGCCGGCACCACGGGGCTTCAGATCCGCGACCGCCTGGCGCCGCGCGCCGATATCGAACTGGTGCAGCTCGACCCCGCCCGGCGCAAGGATCCGCTGGCGCGCCACGATGCGCTGGCCGAGGCCGACATCGCCATCCTCTGCCTGCCCGACGCCGCTGCGCGCGAGGCGGTCGAACTGGCCGAGGGCCTGCCGGTGCGCTTCATCGACGCCTCGACCGCGCACCGGGTGGCGCCGGGCTGGGTGTTCGGCTTTCCCGAACTGACCGCGGAAGCGCGCGACACCATCGCCAATGCCGCCCGCGTGTCGAACCCCGGCTGCTATTCCACCGGCGCCATCGCGCTGGCGGCGCCGCTGGTGGCGGCAGGGCTGGTCGCGCCGGACGAGATCGCCTCGATCAACGCGGTGTCGGGCTATACCGGCGGCGGCAAGGAACTGATCGCCGAGATGGAATCCCCCGGCGCACCCGCGCATTTCACCTATGCGCTGGCACAGGGCCACAAGCACCTGCCGGAAATCATCCGCCACGCCGGGCTGAGCCGGCGGCCGGTGTTCGCACCCTCGGTCGGGCAGTTCGCGCAAGGGATGACGGTGCAGATCCCGCTGCACCTGAACGGCCGCCGTATCGCGGACCTGCACGACGCGCTGGCCGCACATTACGCGGGCGCGCGCTTTGTGCGGGTGGTCGAGCCGGCAGCGCGTGTCGTGCCCACCGCGCTGAACGACACCAACGAACTGCACCTGTCCGTGCACGGCAGCGATGAAAACGGCTGCGCGGTGCTGGTCGCGGTGCTGGACAACCTGGGCAAGGGCGCGTCCGGCGCGGCGGTGCAGAACCTCAACCTGATGATCGGCGCGGCCGAGGACGCGGGGCTGTAACGCCCGGCGCTTCTTCATCATGTAAATATCCTCGGGGGGAATCGCCGCAGGCGATGGGGGGCGGAAAGCCCCCTTGCCGCGCCGCCGCCCACACCGACGTTGCCGTCAGTCCGCCTTGATCTGCCTCGCCTCGCCCACCAGCATGATCGGGATGCCGTCGCGGATCGGGAATGCCAGCCCAGCGGCGCGCGACACCAGCTCCTGCCGTGCCGCGTCGTAATGCAGGGTGGTGTGGGTCACCGGGCAGACCAGCGCTTCCAGCATGTGGCGGTCAAAGCCGGGGGCGCCGGCGGTCGGGTCGGGGGTCAATGCAGCGTCTCCTCGTCCTCGTCATCGCCGCCGTGCAGCGCGTATTCCAGCAGCCCGTCCAGCATCGCGCGCCTTGCGGCAAGGTCCGGTGCCTCAAGCAGCGCCTGTTTTTCCTCGACCCCCAGCGGCAGCAGCATCGACAGGCTGTTGACCAGCAATTCGTCGTCGGCTTCCTCGGCGGCGTTCCAGTCGGTGGACAGGCCGCGTTCCTCCATATAGCGGCCCAGCCGCGCGATGAAGGCGGGGCGGTCAAAGCCCGGATCGGCAGGGACCGAGGACAGCCGGTCGCCGCGCCAGTCCGTCCAGTCCACCTGACCGCGCAGATAGGGGGTGAAGCCCTCGATCGGCTCGACCAGCCGGAACCGCGACACCGCCCGCAGCGACACCATGAAGCGGCCGTCGTCGGTTTCGGAAAACATGGTCAGCCGTCCGGCAGTGCCGACCGCGGCCAGCCCGTCGCCCACGGGCTGGATCATCCCGATCAGCCGGTGCCCCGATTTCAGCACATCCTCGACCAGTTGCAGATAGCGCGGCTCGAAAATATGCAGCGGCAGCCGGGTGCGCGGCAGCAGCACCGCGCCGGGCAGCGGGAACAGCGGGATGGTGTCGGGCAGCGGCCCCGCGCCCAGCACGGCGCTCATGTCGCGGGGCCTTTCGACATGGAGCCTGTCACGCGAAGATCAGCGACGACAGCCGCCGCCGCCCCTTTTGCGCCAGCGGGTCGGTGGGTTTCAGCGCGTCAAAGATGGTGAACAGCTGCGCCTTGGCGGCGCCGTCGTTCCAGTCGCGGTCGCGGCGGAAACATTCCAGCAGCTGCTCGATCGCCTCGTCCACCCGCCCGGCGGCGTGCAGTGCCCCGGCATAGTCGAAACGCGCCTGTTGGTCGGCGGGATCGGCGTTCACCCGTGATTCAAGCTCGGCCAAGGGGCCGGCCGTCGCCGCCTGATGCGCCAGCGCCAGCTGCGCACGCGCCGCCTCGACCGGGGCGGTGCCGGATATAGCGGCAGGAACCTGCGCCAGCGTCTCTTCGGCAGAGGCGGCATCGCCCATCGCCAGCCGGGCGCGGATCAGCCCGCCCCAGGCGTCGGCGTTTTCGGGTTCCTCGCCCAGGATGGCGGCAAAGGTCTCGGCCGCGTCAGAGGCCGCGCCTTCGGCCAGCATCGCCTCGGCCGCCTCCAGCGCGGCGCCAAGCCCGCCGTCATCGCCGCCCAAGGCCACCAGCTTGTCGACGAACTGCTTGATCTGGCTGGGCGGAACCGCGCCCTGAAACGCATCGACCGGCTGGCCCTGAAAGAACGCAAACACCGTCGGGATCGACTGCACCCGCAGCTGCCCGGCGATCATCTGGTTTTCGTCCACATTGACCTTGGCCATGCGCACGCGGCCCTTGTGGCGGGCGACCTCGGCCTCAAGCTGCGGGCCCAGAGTCTTGCAGGGGCCGCACCACGGCGCCCAGAAATCCACGATCACTGGAACCTGCATCGAGGCGTCGATCACCTCGGCCATAAAGTCCGCTTCGGACACGTCCTTGATGAAATCGGCGGTGTTCGGCGGCGCCTCGCCCGAGCCTTGCAGCAGCATCTCGTCCTGATCCCCGGAATGTTACCTTGCTTGGCCCGCTATATGGGCGTTGCGGGGGCGGACGGAAAGAGGGGGCGGGAAAACGCCGCGATGCCTATGGCGCCAGATCGAAGCTTGCGAATACAGGCACATGGTCCGAGGGCTGTTCCCAGCCCCGCACCGGGCGCAGCACCCGGCTGCCGTGGCCCGCGGCCGCGATGTCGGCGGTGGCCCAGATGTGATCCAGCCGCCGCCCGCGGTCCGAGGCGTTCCAGTCGCGGTTGCGATAGCTCCACCAGGAATAAAGCTGGCCCTCGGGGATGTCCTGCCGGGTGATGTCCACCCAGTTGCCGGCCTCTTGCGTCTCGGCCAGCTGGGCGACCTCGATGGGGGTGTGGCTGACGACCTTGAGCAGCGCCTTGTGCGACCAGACGTCATCCTCGCGCGGGGCGATATTCAGGTCGCCCACCAGGATCGAGCGTTCCGGCCGGTCGGCGTGAAAAGCGTCGCGCATGTCGGTCAGGAAATCCAGCTTCTGACCGAATTTCTCGTTCACCTCGCGGTCGGGGATGTCGCCGCCGGCGGGCACATAGATATTGTGGATGGTGACGCCGTTTTCCAGCCGCGCCGCGACGTGGCGGGCGTGGCCAAGCGCCGCGTAATCGCGGTCGCCTGCGTCGGTGATCGGCAGCCGCGACAGGATCGCCACGCCGTTGTAGCCGCGCTGGCCGCGCGCGACCATCCAGCGATAGCCAAGGTCGTGGAACACATCGACCGGGATGTTTTCGACCGGCGACTTGCATTCCTGCAAGCACAGGATGTCCGGCGCCTCCTCCCCCAGCAGGCGGGCGACAAGGCCGGCCCGCAGACGGACCGAGTTGATGTTCCAGGTGGCAATGGTGAACATGGCGCCCATTTAACCCGCCAAGCGACGAAGGGAAAGCCGATGAACCAGCTGGTGGACGGAGCCTGGGTAAAAGGCAGCGTCGGCGCCGCCGCAGGCGAGGGCGAATTTCGCCGCCAGGACGCGGGTTTCCGCAACTGGATCACCCCGGACGGCAGCCCCGGCCCCTCGGGGCGGGGCGGGTTTCAGGCGGAAACCGGGCGCTATCATCTTTACGTCTCATACGCCTGCCCGTGGGCGCACCGGACGCTGATCTCTCGCGAACTCAAGGGGTTGAGGGACCACATCGGGGTCTCGGCCGTGCATCCGGTCATGGACGACGAGGGCTGGAGCTTTGCCACCGATTTCGACGGCGCCACCGGCGATCCGCTGTTCGGCGCGGACCGCCTGCGCGAGATCTATCTGCGCGCTGCGCCCCGGATGACCGGCAAGGTCACGGTGCCGGTGCTGTGGGACAAGGCGCGGGGCACCATCGTTTCAAACGAATCAAGCGAGATCATCCGCATGTTCGACAGCGCCTTTGACGGGCTGACCGGCAGCGCCGTGCATTTCTGGCCCAATGAACTGCGCGACCGGATCGAGGCGGTGAACAGCCGCGTCTATCCGAATTTCAACAACGGGGTGTATCGCGCCGGCTTTGCCTCGACCCAGGCTGCCTATGACGAGGCGGTGGGTCCGGTTTTCGACACCATGGCGTGGCTGGACGGGCTGCTGTCGCAAAGCCGCTACCTGACCGGCGACCGGCTGACCGAGGCCGACTGGCGCCTGTTCACCAGCGCCGTGCGCTTTGACACGGTCTATCACACGCATTTCAAGTGCAACCGGCAGTGGCTGCGCGATTACCCGAACCTGTGGGGCTGGACGCGCGAGCTTTACCAGATGCCGGGCGTTGCCCCCACAGTGCGGCAGGACCACATCACCCACCATTATTACCGCAGCCACCCCGACCTGAACCCCTACGGGCTGATCCCGATCAACCCGGTGATCGACTGGAACCAGCCGCACGGGCGGGGCTGAAACCAGAAACCCCGGCGCAATCTGCCGGGGTTCCCGAAAGAGGGAGAGAGAGTGTGGCCGCATCCCCGAACCACTGGGCTTCGGCAGGATAAACGCCTGTCTTGGGCATGGGTTCCCTCGAAAGCTGGGAAATCCTGCGGGTTTTATTGAATGGGCGCTTGTGATTGTTTTTGGGTTTGCGTAATTGGCAGGATATGGTGAAACTAGGGGTAGAGGGTAAAATGGACGGAGTGAAGAGAAAATTGGACGCATTCCCGGCAGGCGTGGGTGAAAAGTTAAAGTTTTACGTCTATCGATTGATTGATCCGCGCAATGGTGAGACGTTCTATATTGGCAAGGGAAAAGGGAACCGACTATTCCAGCATGTAACTGCCCAGAGTGCCACCGATGTTGCCATAGAGGTGGGTGACGATGACGATGCAGAGGTTGTGCGGGAAGATAGTGAAAGCCTAAAGGTTGCACGGATAAATGACATCAGGCGCGCACATCTTGATGTTATACATATTGTCCATCGCCATGGGATTGAAACTGCTACTACAGCATACGAGGTCGAAGCTGCTCTTATCGATGCCTACGCGGGGCTGTCCAACATTTCGTCGGGTCATTACAGCAATGACCGCGGCCCGATGCACGCCCAGGAGATAGTAGACAAGTATGCGCTGCCGGAAGTTGTTTTCCGCGACGACAAACTGGTCATGATTAATATCAACTCTGCCGAACATAATTCGGAAAAAGAATTGCTGGACCGGACAAGATACGCGTGGCGTATTTCTGAGCATCGCGCGAGGCAGGCTGACTACGTGCTGGCAGTGATCCACGGTATTGTGCGGGGTGTGTTCGTGCCAACGAAGTGGATGCGCGCCACCCCTGAAAACTTCCCGCCGCCGCGTTTCTCGGAAACCAGTCCTTCTCGGTTGGGGTTCGAGGGGGAGATCGCGCCCAAAGACGTCTGGGATCACTATGTCGGTGCACGAGGCAAGCGCTTGCCGGATGAAATGCGTAACAGGAGTCAGAATCCGATACGATATTACAACTGTTAGTAGGTTTCTGGAAGCGGCACAGTCGTTATAGGCGATGAAAATTTAATGCTTTCAGCTTCTCTGGCAAGGCCGAGATATAAGTATAAAAAGCCCGGCGCTGGCCGGGCTTTTCCATTCTCGTTGTTTCACGCCACCAGGCGGTATCCGCCCGATTCCGTCACCAGCAGCCGCGCGTTCGAGGGTTCCGGCTCGATCTTCTGGCGCAGGCGGTAGATGTGGGTTTCCAGCGTGTGGGTGGTCACCCCGGCGTTGTAGCCCCAGACCTCGTGCAGCAGCACGTCGCGCGCCACCACGGCATCCTGCGCCCGATACAGGAACTTGAGGATGTTGGTTTCCTTTTCGGTCAGCCGGATCTTGCGGTCCTTCTGGTCGATCAGCATCTTCATCGAGGGCTTGAACGTATAGGGGCCAAGCTGGAAGATCGCGTCCTCGGACTGTTCATGGGTGCGCAGCTGCGCCCGCAGCCGCGCCAGCAGCACCGGAAACTTGAAGGGCTTGGTGATATAGTCGTTCGCCCCGGAATCGAGGCCGAGGATGGTATCGGCATCGGTGTCGTGCCCGGTCAGCATGACGATGGGGCATTTCACCCCTTGCTTGCGCAGCCGCTTGCACAGCTCGCGCCCGTCGGTGTCGGGCAGGCCCACGTCCAGCAGCACCAGGTCAAAGATCGCGCCCTTGGTCTTTTCGACGGCCTCGGCGCCGGTGGCGGCCTCGAACACGTCGAAATCCTCGGTCGCGACCAGCTGCTCGGCCAGGGCCTCGCGCAGGTCGTCCTCATCATCCACAAGCAGGATTTTTTTCAGTCCGGCCATCAGAGCCTCCATTCCCGGGGGTTCACATTGCGGTCAACATGGCGCCGGGGGCCGCAAGGTCCAGCGGGTTGCAATCTTTCTCACAGGCTGTTGTGAGGGGCGGGGGTTATGTTACGGATTGTTTCAGGAATTATGCCGATATGACCCTGCTGCCCAGCCTGCCCGAAACCATCAGCCGCGCGCGGACCGACCTGCGAATCGGCCTGCCGGTGGTGATCGACGGAAATCTGGCCGCCGCGGTCGAGACGCTTTCGCCCGAGCGGTTGGCGGGCTTGCGCGCGCTGGGCCGGCCGGTGCTGGTGCTGACCGCGCGCCGGGCGGGGACGCTGAAGGTGCCGGCCTATGACGGCGATCTGGCGCGGATCGAGCTGCCCGAGGGCGCGGATGTGGCCTGGCTGCGGGCGGTGGCCGACCCATCGGACGACCTGAGGGTGCCGCTGAAAGGCCCGCTGGCCGCACGGCGAGACGCGGAGGATGTCACGCCCCACCGCGCCGCCATCGCGCTGGCGAAATCGGCGCAGCTTTTGCCCGCGGTGCTGCTGGTCGAGGCCCCGGCGGGCGAGATCCCGCAGGGCCTGACCCGCCTGCCCGCCGCGCCGGTGATCGCGCAGCTGGCCGCGGAAACCGTGCTGTCCCCGGTTGCCGCCGCCCACCTGCCCATATCGGCGGCCGAGCGCACGCGGCTGCATATCCTGCGCCCGGCAGCCGGGGGCGCAGAACATTACGCCATCGAGATCGGCGACCCGCCCCGCGATCGCCCGGTGCTGGCGCGGCTGCATTCGGCCTGTTTCACCGGCGACGTGCTGGGCAGCCTGAAATGCGACTGCGGCCCGCAGCTGCACGCGGCGCTGAACGCGATGGGGGCCGAGGGCGGGGGGGTGCTGCTGTATCTCAACCAAGAGGGCCGCGGCATCGGGCTGGCCAACAAGATGCGTGCCTATGATCTGCAATCGCAGGGGTTCGACACGGTCGAGGCTAACCACCGGCTGGGGTTCGAGGATGATGAGCGTGACTTTCGCCTGGGCGCGGCGTTGCTGCGGCAGTTGGGATTCGGCGCGGTGCGGCTGATGACCAACAACCCCCGCAAGGTCGAGATGATGCAGTCCCACGGCATCGAGGTGGCCGAACGTGTGCCCCTGATCGTCGGCCGCAACCCGTGGAACGACGCCTATCTGGCGGTCAAGCGCGACAAGTCGGGCCATATGCTGTGAGCATAGGGTCGGCTTTGTCGCCGGAGCGGGGGCCAGCCCCCGTCACTTCGTGACTCCCCCGGGATATTTGGATGATGAAGAAATCCATCGGAGCGTCGGACGCGGCGGCATGGTGCTGACCCCGATGGGCCTGCGGTTTCGGGGGCGGCTGCTGCCCTGTGCGGTGGGGCGGGGCGGGATCGCGGCCGACAAGCGCGAAGGGGACGGGGCGACTCCGGTCGGGGTGCATCGGGTGGTGGGGCTGCTTTATCGTGCCGACCGGATGGCGCGGCCGGCGCCCTGGGCGCGGCCGATCCTGCCGGGCGACCTGTGGTGCGACGAATCCGGCCATCCGCTTTACAACCAGCCTGCCCGCGCGCCGCTTGCCGCCAGCCATGAGGCGCTGCGCCGCGCCGATCCGCTGTATGATCTGGTGTTGCTGACCGACTGGAACTGGCCCCACGCCCAGCCGGGGCGGGGTTCGGCGATCTTTCTGCACCAGTGGCGGCGCCCGCGCTATCCAACCGCCGGCTGCATCGCTTTTTCCCGCGCCGATTTGCTGTGGCTGGCCGCCCGCGCCCGGCCGGGCACGCGGCTGCTGGTGCCGGGCGCGCTGGCGGGGCGGCTGGAGCGGCGCGCGGCTGTGGCGCGGCGGGAATAGGTCTTTCCGCCGGCGCAGCCGCCCCTATGCTGGCACCATGACCGACCGCGCCCGCTACCGCCCCACCGTCCCGCCCGTGTTCCTTGCGGTGATCGTGCTGTGCATCGCTATCCAGCTGCTGTCCGAGGCCGCCCCGGCGCTGCGGGAATGGCTGCTGCTGCACGGCGCCCTGTGGCCGCAGCTGTTGCAGGGCGTGCAGCCCATGTTTCCCGGCCAGCAGGTGACCATGTTCCTGACCTACGGCTTTCTGCATGGCGGGCTGCTGCATCTGGGGATGAACATGCTGGCGCTGTATGTGCTGGCGCGGTCGCTGGCGGTGGCCATGCCCGGGGGCGCGATGGTCGCGCTTTACGCGCTGTCGCAGCTGGTGGCGGGGGCGGTGCAGCTGTGGCTGTCGGACAGCCAGCTGCCGGTGGTGGGCGCCTCGGGGGCGATCTTCGGGCTGGCGGGGGCGGAAATCGCCATCGCGGCGCGGCTGCTGCTGGCAAGGGGTGGCAGCCTGCGCCCGCTGGCCGGGCCGGTCGCGCAATTCATCCTGCTGAACGTGGCGCTGACGCTGGCGGTGCCGAACATCGCCTGGCAGGCGCATCTGGGCGGCGCGCTGGCCGGGGTGGCGATGGGCGCGCTTTACCCGCCGCGGCGCCGGCGGCGCTGACCCGGCGCCCGCCCTTCTTCATCACGGAAATATCCCGGGGGAGTCACGAAGTGACGGGGGCAGCGCCCCCTTGCGCCGGTGCATCGTCGCCCTTTGCCTCGGCGGGTTCCGCATCCGCCCCGCTCAGCCGGCGCATGGCGGGGCGCAGCGTCTCGGCGGGCACCGCGGCCAGCGCCAGCACGTCCGCGCCATCCGAGCGCGCCAGATGCTCGGCCACCAGCCGGTGCGCCAGCCCGTAGCCCGCCCATTTGCGGATATTGCCGCGGCCCTCGAACCACAGCGCGCGGTCGTAATCGAGCCAGGCCCATTCCGTCATCGCCCGCTTGGCCACGCCCGCGGTCAGGGGCGTTGCGTCCCACGGGTCGGGGCGCCCGCCCAGCACCGCCTGCACGAAATGCCCGGCCAGCCCCTCGCTGACCAGCGCCTCGCCCAGCGAGCGGCCATAGCCCGGCCGGTCGCCGCGCAGGATCAGGAACAGCGCCCGCACCATGCGCCGCACCACCAGCGCGGCGTCGAAGCGGGACGGGGTCAGCGCCAGTTCGACCACCCCCGGCGCGGGCGAATGCGCCAGCACGCCCCAGTCGGGGATGTTTTCGTCCGCCCACACCACCACGTCGAAATCGGGCAGCTCGGCGTGGCTGGAAACCAGCGCCACCGATTCAGCCACGGCGGCGCGGGTCTCTGGCATGACGCCGGTCAGCGCGTGGCGCGCGTTCAGGAAATGGACCTGCCAATAGGGCATTGCGACCTCGATCTTGCGACCCGCGGGGCTTACACCTCGGGGATCAGCACCTCGCGCTTGCCGACGTGGTTGGCGGGGCTGACGATGCCCTGATCCTCCATCTGCTCGACCAGCCGCGCGGCCTTGTTATAGCCGATCGCCAGCTTGCGCTGAATATAGGATGTCGAGCATTTGCGGTCCTTGGCCACGATCGCCACCGCCATGTCGTAAAGCTGGTCGTCGGAATTGTCGCTGCCGCCCAGCCCCAGCACCGCGTCGATGTCGGATGCCACGTCGTCGTCCGGCCCCTCGACCACGTTCGACATGTATTGCGGCGGGCCAAAGCTCTTCAGGTGGTTGACGACTTCTTCGACCTCCTCGTCGCTGACAAAGGGGCCGTGGACGCGGGTGATACGGGCGCCGCCGGCCATATACAGCATGTCGCCCATGCCCAGCAGCTGTTCGGCCCCCTGTTCGCCCAGAATGGTGCGCGAGTCGATTTTCGAGGTGACCTGAAAGCTGATGCGGGTGGGGAAGTTCGCCTTGATCGTGCCGGTGATCACATCGACCGAGGGGCGCTGCGTCGCCATCACGATATGGATCCCCGAGGCCCGCGCCATCTGCGCCAGCCGCTGGATGCAGGCCTCGATTTCCTTGCCGGCGACCATCATCAGGTCGGCCATCTCGTCCACGATCACGACGATATAGGGGAAGGATTCGGGCTGGAATTCCTCGGTTTCAAAGATCGGCTCGCCGGTGTCCTCGTCAAAGCCGGTCTGCATGGTGCGGCGGAACAGCTCGCCCTTGTCCAGCGCCTCGCGCACGCGGCCGTTATAGCCCTCGATGTTGCGCACGCCCATCTTGGACATCTTGCGGTAGCGGTCCTCCATTTCCGAGACCACCCATTTCAGCGCCACCACGGCCTTTTTCGGGTCGGTCACCACCGGGGACAGCAGATGCGGGATGCCGTCATAAACCGACAGCTCCAGCATCTTGGGGTCGATCATGATCAGGCGGCATTCCTCGGGGGTCAGCTTGTAAAGCAGGCTCAGGATCATGGTGTTGATCGCCACCGATTTCCCCGAACCCGTGGTCCCGGCGATCAGCAGATGCGGCATCTTGGCAAGGTTCGCCACCACCGGCTCGCCCCCGATGTCCTTGCCCAGGGCCAGCGGCAGCGGCATCGAGGTATCGCCAAAGGCGCGGCTTGACAGGATTTCGCGCAGCACCACCTTTTCGCGGCGCTGGTTGGGCAGCTCGATCCCGATCACGGTGCGGCCCGGCACGGTCGAGACCCGCGCCGACAGCGCCGACATGGATCGCGCGATGTCGTCGGACAGGCCGATGACGCGGCTGGCCTTGAGCCCCGGCGCCGGTTCCAGCTCATACAGCGTGACCACCGGGCCGGGGTGGACGGCGGTGATCTGGCCCTTGACGCCGTAATCGTCCAGCACCGATTCCAGCAGCCTTGCGTTTTCGGCCAGCGCCTCGGGGGACAGGGCGTGGCGTTCCACCGTGCCCGCCGAGGCCAGCAGCGCCAGCGGCGGGCGTTCATAGCCGGTGGCGGCGGCGTCAAAGGCCAGGCTGGGCTGCGCCTCGGCCACGGCTTGACGCGAGGGCGCGGGCTTGCGCGCGGGCGGAATCATCACCCGGCTGGTGTCGGTGGGCGGCGCCGGCGGCACGGTCTGCGCGCGCCCGGTCAGCCGCGCGGTGACCGCCGACAGGACCGAGCGGGTATCGGATTCGTCGTCTGCCTCGGCGTCGGCCTCGGTGCGGTGGCGGATCGCATCAGAGATGCGGGCGCTGACCGCGCCGGCGTCGGGGGCAAGCGCGTCGTCGTCATAATGGCGGTCAGGCTCGACCAACTCGGACGGAAAGCTTTCGGCTGCATCCGGCACCGCGGCGCCGCGGCGCAGGCGCGAGAACAGCCCGCCGGGCAGCTCTGTTTCCTCGGGCGGGGTGGCGGTGCGGCTGTTGCGGGCGTCGGCGCGGCGGCGCAATTCGCCGGCCGCGGCCGAGGATGCGGCGACCGAGGCCAGCACCCCGCGCCGCAGCGCCCAGACCAGCATCCCGCGCGCGGTTTCCAGCCCGTTGGCCAGAAAACGCCCGATCGCGGTCACCTCGCGCCGGTCAAAGCCCAGCACGAAGCCCCCCAGCGCCACCGCGCCGACCGCGGTCAGCAGCGCGAGGAGCTTAAGCCCCACCGCCGGGCTGAACGGCATCAGCCCCAGCATGGCGCCCATCAGCATGTCGCCCAGATGCCCGCCCAGCCCGTAGCTTTGCGTCCAGCCCTGCGGCGGCACCATCGAGGTCGCGTGCGCGGACACCAGCACCATCGCAATGGGGGTGAACACGCCGCGCATCAGCCGGTCCTCGCCCCGGTGCAGCATCAGCCGCAGGCCCCAGACCACGGCGGCGACCGCCAGCCCCCAGCTGCCCAGCCCCAGGATCATGTTCAGCGCCGAGGCGACATAGGCGCCGACCCGGCCCAGATAATTCTGCGCCGGCTGGTCGGTGGCCGTGCCGATGCCGGGGTCGTCGGGGGTGTAGGACAGCAGCATCATCGCGACCAGCACGCCGGCCACGATCAGCCCGGCGCCGATCAGTTCCTTGACGCGGCGTTCCAGCGCCGCCTGGGTGGTCTGGTCGAACAGCGGATCGCGTTGCTTGGCCTGCCAGCTTGCCATGGGTCGGCTACCCCTCTTGATACAGCGTGTCGCGGATGCGGGTCAGCGCATCCTCGGTTTCCGCGGCCGGGCCGACCAGCGCCACGCGCACATAGCCCGCGCCCGGATTGCCCGCGCCGGTGTCGCGCGACAGATAGGCGCCGGGCAGCACCTGCACGCCGGCGCGGGTCCACAGCGTGCGGGCCGCCGCCTCGCCATCCTCGACCGGCAGCCACAGAAAGAACCCGCCCTGCGGCGGCACATAGCCCGGCACATTGCCCAGCACCCGGTCGGCAATGGCGTATTTTTCCTGATACAGCGCGCGGTTGGCGGCGACGTGGTCCTCGTCCGCCCAGGCGGCCTCGGTCACGCGCTGGTGGGGCAGGGGGACCGGCGCGCCGGCATAGCTGCGCAGGGTGCGCATCCGGGCGATATGCTCGCGCGCGCCCGCCGCAAAGCCCGACCGCAGCCCCGGCAGGTTCGAGCGCTTGGACAGCGAATTGAACATCACCACCCGATGCCCCAGCCCCAGCGCGCGCGCCACGACCAGCGCGCCGGGCGGAGGTTCGTCGCGCCAGATTTCCGAATAGCATTCGTCGGCAAAGATCAGGAAATCGTGACGCTCGGCCAGCAGCACCAACTGTTCCAGATAGTCGTGCCCGGCGACGGCGCCCTGCGGGTTCGCGGGCGAGCACAGATAGCAGATCGCGGCGGAATCCAGCACCTCGGCCGGCAGTGACGCGAAATCGGGCAGATGGCCGGTCTCGGCGGTGGCGTTGACGAACACCGGCTCGGCCCCCACGGCGGCGGCGGCGACGGCATAGACCTGATAGAACGGGTTCGGCACCAGGATCCGCGGCGCCGCGCCGTTCTTGCGTTCGGGGCACAGCGCAAGGGCGGCGTTGAACAGCCCCTCGCGCGTGCCGTTCAGCAGGGTGATTTCCTCGGGGGCGGCAATCAGCCCGTGGCGGCGTTCAAGCCAGCCCGAGATCGCGGCCAGCGCCTGCGGCGTGCCCTCGTTCGGGGGGTATTTGCCAAGCTGGTCCATGGTGGCGGCGATGATGGGGGCTGCGAAATCGGGGATGCCATGGCGCGGCTCTCCGATCGTCATGATGACGGGATCGGGGCCGGAGGGCAGGTCGGACAACAGCTTCCGCAGCCGCGGAAACGCGTAATCCGGCAGGTTCGAGAACCGCTCGGGGGGTGTCATGGCGCCTCACATTCGGGGTCGTGCCGCCCCGTTTGCGCCCACAGTATCGGCAAAGCGCCGATGCGTCCAGATAAAGGCGAATCGGTGGCCGGGTGCCCAGATCGGCGCGGCTGTGCGTGGCGGCGTGGGTGCAGTGGGTATTTGGGCCAGAAAGAAGCTGCTTTGCGGGTTCCCCGGCGGTCAGTCCCGCAGGGCGGTTTCCGCGGCGGCGGCGGTGCGCAGCAGCGCCAGGTCGCCCCCGGCCGCGCCCATCAGCATGATCCCGCAGGCGGGCTGCGCGGTCGGCAGGCTGATCGCGGGCAGGCCCAGCAGGTTCGCGATGCGGGTATTGCGCAGCGACAGCAGGTTTTCCGAGGCAAAGAACGCCGCGTCGGTTTCCAGCCGCGTGATTTCCGGCGGCAGGATCGGCGCGGTGGGCAGGATCACCGCATCGAACCCCGCCACCGCAGCCGCAAATTCGCGGCGCAGCTGGTCGAGCCGGTCCCAAGCGGCGACGTAATCGGCGGCCGAGATGTCGCGCCCGCCGCGGAACCGGTCGAGGATGGGGGGATACATCAGCTCGGGCGCGGCCTCGATCTGGTCGCGCCACAGGGCGTATGCCTCGGGGGCGAAAAGCAGGGGCGAGAGTGTGGCGGCTTGTTCCACGCAGCTGAGCGTGGCGTGGGTGATGCTGGCGCCGGCGGCCGCGAGCTGCGCCACCGCGGCCTCGAACGCGGCGACGGGTTCCTTGCGCGCCTGCTCGAACGGCAGCCCGTCCAGCACCATCAGCCGCAGGCGCGCGGGGGCGGCGCCGCGCAGGTCGGGGGCCGTGGTGCCGCGGATCAGGGCGAAGATTTCGGCGCAGTCCTCGGTGCTGCGGGCGATGGGGCCGGCCACGTCGAAGCGGCGGCAGAGCGGCAAGATTCCCGCCATGTCGACCGCGCCGGGGGTGGGCTTGAACCCGACCAGCCCGTTCCATGCCGCGGGCAGGCGGACCGAGCCGCCGGTGTCGGTGCCGATCGCCGCTGCCGCCAGCCCCAGCGCCACCGCCACCGCCGAGCCGCCCGACGAGCCGCCCCCCACCAGCGCCGCGTCATAGGCGTTGGGCACGGTGGCGACCGGCGGGTTCAGCCCCAGCCCGGAAAACGCCAGTTCCGTCATGTGGGTCTTGCCCAGGCAGACCGCGCCCTGCGCCGTCGCCGCCGACAGGATGCCGGCGTCATGCAGCGGGATGCGGCCCTTGAGCAGCGCGGATCCGGCCTCGGTCCCGACATGGGCGCTGTCGATGTTGTCCTTCCACGCGAGCGCCACCCCGTCCAGCAGCCCCCGGCGCAGCCCGGCGCGGGCGCGATCATGGGCGGCGACGGATTCGACGCGGGCGCGGTCGGGGGTCAGGCGGGCGTAGATGCGCGGCGCCAGCGGCGCGCGGGCGGCGGCCTCCAGATAGCCCTCGGTCAGGTCCACCGGGCTGACCAGCCCGGCCATGATCGCGCGCCCCTGTTCCGTCGCCGGTGCCTTGAGCCAGTCCATCCGCTGCCTTTCGGGTTGTCCGCGGGCAGGCTAGCCCCGTGGTTTCGTCGCGGCAATGGGGTGGATGTGGCGGATGGACCAGCGCCGGGGGCCGCGCTAGGGTGCGGGCAACATGGCAGTGGATCACGATATCATCATCGCGGGCGGCGGGCTGAACGGCCCGGCGCTGGCGTTGGCGCTGGCGCAGGCGGGGCTGTCGGTGGCGGTGATCGACGCCCGCCCCCTGCGCGACCGCGCGCAGGAAGGTTTCGACGGGCGCGCCTATGCGCTGGCGCTGGTGTCGCGGCGGCTGCTGTCGGCGCTGGCTCTGTGGCGCGGACTGGAACCTCATGCGCAGCCGATCAACCGCGTCGAGACCGCGCAGGGCCAGCCGGGCGAGGGCGCGGGGCCGTTCCACCTGATCTTTGATTCCGCCGAGATCGAGGAAGGCCCGGTTGGCCACATGCTCGAGGATCGCTTTCTTTACGCGGCGCTGGTTGACGCCATGGTGGGGCGGGTCACGCATCTGCCGGGGCGGCAGGTGGTGGGGCAGGCAGTGACGCCCGGCGGGGTCGAGGTCGCGCTGGACGACGGGCGCAAGCTTTCGGCGCGGCTGCTGGTGGGCGCGGACGGGCGCGGCTCGGGCGTGGCGGCGCGGGCGGGGATCACCCGGCGCGGCTGGGGTTACGGGCAGACCGCGCTGGTCTGCGCGCTGGACCACGAGCTGCCGCATCAAGGCATCGCCTGGCAGTATTTCATGCCCACCGGGCCGCTGGCGATCCTGCCGCTGCCGGGCAACCGCTCGTCCATCGTCTGGTCGGAAACCGACGCCAATGCCCGCACCATCGCGGCACTGCCGGATGCGGATTTCCTGTCGGTGCTGCGCCCCCGATTCGGCGATTTCCTGGGCGAGGTCACGCTGGCCGGGCCGCGGTTTTCCTATCCGCTGAGCCTCAGCCTGGCCGATGCCTATGTCGCCCCGCGCATCGCGCTGGTGGGGGATGCCGCGCATGGGGTGCATCCCGTTGCCGGGCAGGGGCTGAACCTTGGCCTGCGCGATGTCGCCGCCCTGGCCGAGGTGGTGGTCGAGGCCGCCCGCCGTGGCGAGGATATCGGCGCCCCCGACGTGCTGGAGCGTTACCAGCGCTGGCGCCGGTTCGACGCCACCGCGATGGGGCTGGGGATGGACCGGGTGAACGCGCTGTTTTCCAACGACATCCCGCTGCTGCGGGGGGCGCGGGGCCTGGGCATGGGGCTGGTCACGGCGGTCCCGGCGCTGCGGCGCGGCTTTATGCGGCAGGCGGCGGGGCTGGCGCTGGACCCGATGCCAAAGCTGCTGACCGGGCGCCCGCTATAGCGGATCGCGGCACACGGAACCCTCAACCAAGCGCGAGCGTTTCTGGCGCAGCCGTCCCGGTTTCGTGACGTGCAACCCGTTGGAACGGCGGTATGATCCAGACCATGAACCTTCGCTCTCTCGCTCTTGCGCCCGTCATCGTCCTTGGTCTTGCGCTGCCCGCGCTGGCCGAGAAAATTTCGCTCAACGAGATTTCGCGTTATCTCAACAGCCTGAAAACCGTGGCGGGGGATTTCACGCAGGTGAACCCGGATGGCTCGGTCGTGCCGGGCAAGGTGTATATCCACCGCCCCGGCCGCGTGCGCTTTGAATATCGCGGGGACAACACGCTGGTGCTGGCGTCAAGCGGCACCGTCGCCATCTTCGACCGCAAGTCGAACGGCGGCGCCCAGCAATACCCGCTGGCCAAGACGCCGCTGTCAATCATCCTCGCCGACAATGTGAACCTGGGCCGCAGCGGCATGGTGACGCAGCACGCGGAAAGCAAGAACACCACGGTGGTGACGGCACAGGATCCGCAGCACCCCGAATACGGCAATATCCAGATGGTGTTCACCGCCAACCCGACCGAGCTGCGGCAATGGGTGGTCACCGACGACACCGGCAAGCGCACCACGGTGATCCTGGGCGACATGCAGAAGGGCGTGAACATCCCCTCGTCGAGCTTTTCGATCACGCAAGAGGTGAACCGGCGCCGCTGACAGTCCGGCCCCGCTGCTTCTTTCTGGCGAAAATACCCCGGGGCTTCCGAGCGCCCGGAAAACGGTCCGATGGACCGTTTTCAGCGAGGAAGGCCGCGGCAGCGGCGGGGGCTGGCCCCCGCCTCTGCCCGCGCCGCGCCTATGCCCGCCCGCAGGACCGCAGCTGCGCCTGATACATCTGCGAGCGCCGCTGGACATCGCCCGAGACCCGCAGCAGCCATGATTTGTTCAGGTGGCTGCCACGGGAAAACCCGCCGCGGCCCTCGTGATAGGCCAGATACTGGTTCGCCGCGTCGCTTTTCGCGATTCCCAGCCGCCGGGTGGTGCCGTCCATGTACCAGCCCATGAAATCGGTGGCGTCGCGGATGTCGTCGCGACGTGCGCGGCGCTTGCCGGTGGCGCGCAGATATTCCTCCCATGTGCCGTCCAGCGCCTGCGAATAGCCAAAGGCCGAGCTTTGCCGGCCGATCGGGATGATCCCCAGCGCGAACTGATGCGGAGTCCGCGCGTTCCCGATGAATTTCGATTCCTGATGGATCGTCGCCATCTGCACCGCGATCGGAATGCCCCAGCGCCGTTCGGCGTCGCGCATCGCCCGCAGATAGGCCGGGCGTTCGGCCGTGATCGCGCAGGCGTTGTCCAGATTGCGCGGCGCCTTGTAATTGCCGCCCCCGCCACCGCAGGACGCAACCAGCATCACGATGGCGAGCTTGAGATAGTTGTTCATGCCTCTGCCCCGGTTCTCTTGTTTTTCCGCTACTCTACGGTTTCCGGGGCCAAGGTGAAATCGCCTTTGCGTCATGTGTGCCCGCATGGGGCCGGCAAGGCCGTTTTTGTCGCATCGCAGCAACGGCTCTTGTCACGCCGCCAAGGCGCTCGTTAATGTCGCGGTGACATTCTGTGTTTGGGGAATTGGATAATGGCAACGAACGACGTGGTGATCCTGGCGGGCGCACGCACCGCCATCGGCGGCTTCGGCGGCAGTCTGGCCAGCGTGCCGCCCATCGACCTGGCGGCGACAGTGACGAAAGCGGCGATGGAACGGGCGGGCGTGTCGCCCGACCAGATCGGCACCGTGGTTTTCGGCCATGTTATCAACACCGAGCCGCGCGACATGTATCTGGGCCGCGTGGCGATGCTGAATGCGGGTATCCCCGACACCGCCACGGCGATGAACGTGAACCGGCTGTGCGGCTCGGGCGCGCAGGCGATCGTGTCGGCGGTGCAGATGCTGATGCTGGGCGATGCGGAATTCGCCATCGGCGGCGGCGCCGAATCGATGAGCCGCGCGCCCTATGCGGTTCCCGCGCTGCGTCACGGCGCGCGCATGGGCGACACGCAGGCGCTGGACATGATGGTCGGCGCGCTGACCTGTCCGATGGGCACGGGCCACATGGGCATCACCGCCGAAAACGTCGCCTCGGAAAGCAGCATCACGCGTGAGGATCAGGACGCTTTCGCGGTTGAAAGCCAGGAACGCGCCGCCCGCGCCATCGCCGAGGGCCGCTTCAAGGACCAGATCGTCCCGGTCGAGATCAAGACCCGCAAGGGCGTGGTGACCTTTGACACCGACGAACACCCCAAGGCCACCACCCTGGAAAAGCTGGCCGGGCTGCGCCCCGCCTTTCAAAAGGACGGCAGCGTGACCGCCGGCAACGCCTCGGGGATCAACGACGGCGCGGGGGCTGTCGTGCTGGCCACCGCCGCCGCGGCCGAGGCTGCGGGGCTGAAGCCGCGCTTCCGCGTGCTGGGCTATGCGCTGGGCGGGGTGGCGCCGCGGGTGATGGGCTATGGCCCGATCCCGGCGGTCCGCGCGCTGTGCGAAAACACCGGCCTGTCGGTCGGCGATTTCGACGTCATCGAATCGAACGAGGCCTTTGCCGCGCAGGCGCTGGCTGTCAGCAAGGAACTGGGGCTTGACCCCGCCAAGGTGAACCCGAACGGCGGCGCCATCGCACTGGGCCACCCGGTCGGCGCCACCGGCGCCATCCTGACCGTCAAGGCGATGTATGAGCTGGACCGCATCGGCGGGAAAAAGGCCCTGATCACCATGTGCATCGGCGGCGGCCAGGGCATCGCGCTGGCGATCGAAAAGATCTGACGCACCGGCTGAGGTGCTGAACCTGACCCTGGCTGCGGCGACGCGGCCGGGGTTTTTCATGCCGGCACCGCAACGCCGGCGCTGAAACGGCTGGGGCAGGCACAGCTGGGGCAGGCACAGGGAGGGCAGAAACTCGAACGGGCCGCCCCCTGGGGACGGCCCGCGAGATCAGGAAGATGGTCCGGTTAGGGATGGAAAGATCCGTCCCAGACAGGGTTCGGCACCCTTGGGGCTGCCCTCAGGCGCTGACCCCCCTGACTGTCCCGGTTCCGTTCTCCAACATCACTCTCGACACTGGACCACCTCCTTTCAATGTTGCTCGTAGGGCGAGCCTGCCACAGGCCTGCCACAAGTCAATCGGTTTCAGGCCGGTGGTAACAAGATTTTGCGGACGATCAGGCGGAATGGCACAAGAGCCAGCAGCGCCAGTGCCAGCTTGACCCCCCAATCCGCCACCGCGAGCGAGGCCCACAGCGGCGCCGACGGCCCCGCGCCCAGCAGGGCCACGGCCTCGTTCGACCAACCGGTATTGGCGTCGGCAGGCAGGAACGCGGCAAAGGCGATGGTAAAGAACAGCACCGTATCCAGCACCGACCCGGCCAGCGAGGACAGGAACGGCGCCTGCCACCACTCGCGCCGCCGCAGCCAATCGAAAACCTGAACGTCCAGCAGCTGCGCCAGCAGGAATGCCGTCCCCGAGGCCACCGCGATCCGCAGCGTCGTCGCCCCCAGCGCGGCCGCCGTCAGCGAACACAGCACCCCCACGACAAACCCCGCGATCACCACCCGGCGCGCGGCCCCCGGCCCCTGCACCCGGTTGGTGATGTCGGTGATCAGAAACGCGAACGGATAGGTCAGCGCCCCCCAGGTCAGCCACTCGCCCAGCAAAAACTGCACGAGGATATTCGAGGCCAGCACAGTGGCGGCCATCGCCAGAACGGCGGGGACAAGCGGGTGCATGATTTTTTCCGTTTTACAAGGTGGCGGAACAACTCGGCCCCGCAGTGCGGGACGCGGCGTCGCTAACGCCCGCATCGGCCAAAGTCAAGAAAACGCTGCTCCTCGCGGTCGGAGCGGGGGC
The DNA here is from genome assembly GCF_900108405.1 of Paracoccus alkenifer. Taxonomy (GTDB): domain Bacteria; phylum Pseudomonadota; class Alphaproteobacteria; order Rhodobacterales; family Rhodobacteraceae; genus Paracoccus; species Paracoccus alkenifer. Next base: position 231,415 of record NZ_FNXG01000003.1, on the reverse strand, counting down.
CAGCCCCCGACCCCGGGATATTTGCGGCAAGATGAAAGAGGCAGACAATTTCATCTTGCCGCAAATATCCTCGGGGGGAGACGCCGCAGGCGACGGGGGGGCAGAAAGCCCCCCTTTGCTGCGATCAGGCCAAGGCCGGGGTCAGTCGCGGATCCGGTATTCCACCAGCTCAGTGCGTTGCAGGAACAGGAAATTGTCGTCCGAGATCATGGTGATGCGGATGCCCTGTCCGTCCTGCCACACCGCGATGCCTTCGAGGTTGTCGAATTGCAGCAGGCTGGTCTCGATCAGGGTCTGGGGCGGGCCGATGTGATCCTCGCCGAACTCGTAACGCCGCACCCGGCTTTGAAATCCGCGCAGCCCGCGGAAATGCCGCTCAAGTATGTAAAGCCGTCCGTCCGGGCCGATGTCGGCGCCCACCGGCGCCCAGATTTCATCGCGCGGGATGTGAAAGGCGGTGCTCCATTCGCCCTCACGAAAGCGCCAGACCGGCGTGCCCCTTGGGTCGTCGGGCCAGAATTCCGGCATGGTCAGCAGGTTGCCGGTTTCGGTGACGGCCAGCGCTTCTAGCCCAAAGTTGCGGCGCAGCTTGCGAAACCACTCGGCGCGGGGAATCGGGACGGCCGGGCCGTCGGGGTCGTCGTAGCGGGCGATGCGGTCCAGCCCCTCGAAGCTGACAAAGATGCGCCCCTGCGCGTCGATCGCCAGCCCCTCGGCGTCGCCCAGATAGCCGGGTTTAAGCGGTCTGCCGTCGCTGTCTTGCAGCCGGGCGTGGCCGGCGGTGGTCAGCTCGGCGATGCGCCCTTGGCGGTCGCGGTGGATGCTGCCCCAGCGCAGGGTGCCGCGGTCGGACAGCGCCCAGAACCCGGTGCCGTCGCCCGAGATCTCAAGCCCCGAGAAACCGCCGAAATCCTCGTCAGCCTCGCGCCAGACATGGGTGCCCAGATACTCGATGACGGGCTGGGCGCCAGCGTGGCCGGTGCCCAGCAGACACAGGGCGGCCAGCGCCGGCAGCAGGCCGCGGCCCGGTTTCAGCGGCGGCCTGCCAGTGCCTGACATTCACGCGGCATCTCGCTTAGCCGGTAGCTGCGGGGATGGCGATAATTGGGATCGGCGGGGGCGGGCGGCGGCGGATTCACCCGGTTGCGGATCCACTGCGCGGCCTCTTCGCAGCCGTCGCCGGGGGGCGGGGGGGCCTGATCCTCGCAGCCCCTGTTGGTGCAGGCCAGCCGGACGTGAAAATGGTAATCATGCCCGCCCAGCGGTCGGATCTTGCGCAGATAGGCACGGTTGCCGCGTTCGTTCTGGCACATCATGACCTTGGCCACCGGATCGACGAAGATCCGCGCCACCCGCGGGTCCGAGGCCGCGGCCCGCAGCAGCGCATGGTGGCTGGCAGACCACAGCGGGCTGGGCCCCAGCCCGCCCTTGGCGACCACCGATTGCGACGAGATGCTTTCCCGCTGCGCCGCCGTCAGCCGGACCGTCGAGGGTGGCAGCATCCAGATATCCGCGTCCAGCCCGATCTGGTGGCTGGCGTGGCCGCTGACCATCGGCCCGCCCATCGGCTGGCTCATGTCGCCGATATACAGCCCGGCCCAGCCCAGCTGGGTGGCGGCACGCGACAGGCCCATCAGGAAATCGACCAGCTGCGGGTGGCCCCAGTTGCGATTGCGCGACAGGCGCATCGCCTGCCATGTCGGCCCTGATTCCGGCAACTGGATGCTGCCCGTCGAGCAGCCGCGCGAATAGCCGCCGAAGGCACCGGCGGCGCCTCCGTTCGACTGGCGAAAGCTGCCGAACACATCCTTGGCCAGCGGATCTGCGGCGGCGGGAAGCGCAAGGCAAGACAGGGCCAATGCGGCCAGAAATCTGCGGATCACTGCTCGGGTTCTCCCTCTGGTTTGACCCATCCTAGCAGCCACAGCGACAGAAGGAACATCACGATCAGCGGCGAGATGCCCAGCCGAGGGCTGCCGCTGGCGGTGGTGACAAGCGCGATCAGCATCGGCGCGAGGAACGCCGTCGCCTTGCCCGACAGCGCGTAAAGGCCGAATGCTTCGGTTGCGCGGGCCTTGGTGGTGTGGCGCACCATCATGGTGCGGCTGGCCGATTGCAGCACGCCGCCCGCGCCGCCGATTGCCGCCCCGCAGGCAAAGAACAGCGCGTCGGGCAGGTGCGATCCGGGGGCAAGCGGCAGGCCGAATACCTGCTCGCGGCTCATGCCCACCACCAGCACGCAGACCGCGACCAGCACCAGCGTGCAGGCAGCGATGACCGGGCGCGGCCCCCAGCGCCGGTCGGCGCGCCCGCCCAGCCAGCTGATGATCGCGGCCGACACCGCCGTGACGATGCCGAAGATCCCCGACAGGATCACCGGCCAGCCCAGCACCGTGCCGGCATAGACGCCTCCGAACCCGTAAAGCCCGTTCAGCGCATCGCGCGAGAACATGGACGAGACCAGCCACGCCAGCAGCGACCGCCGCTGCGGCAGGCTGCGCAGCAGCGCCGCCAGATCGCGCAGCGCCGCCCCCAACTGCACGCCGCCGCGCCGCGCGCATGCGGGCTCGCGCACCCACAGAAAGAACGGCACCATGAACAGCACATACCAGATCGCGGTGAACGGGCCGACAAAGCGGGTGCCTTCGCGCGCGGCGCCGTCCAGCCCCAGCGCCGGCGGCCGCCCCAGCAGGGTCAGCCCGCCCGCGCCATCGGCAAACAGCGCCAGCATGATCGCCAGCGCCACCACGCCCCCCAGATAGCCAAAGGCAAACCCCGACCCCGAAATGCGCCCGATCTCGTCGCGCCCGGCAAGCGAGGGCATCAGCGCGTTGGTAAAGATGGTTGCGAACTCCATCCCGATCAGCCCGATGCCGAACAGCACCAGCGCCGGGACCAACCCCGCCCCCGAGGGATGCAACACCCACAGCCCGGCCGAGCCTGCGACATAGAGCCCCGAAAACAGCCAGATCCAAGGCAGCCTGCGCCCCGAACGGTCGGCCACCGCCCCCAGCACCGGGGCAAGCACGGCGATCACCACCCCCGCGCCCGCCAGTGCCCAGCCCCACAGCGCCTGCGCCTGCGCGCCCGCATGTATCTCGTCGGCGCCCTGCGCGACGAAATACCCGCGCGCGACCTCAGAAAAATAGATTGAAAAGACAAAGGTCAGCAGCAGCGTCGCATAGGGCTGGCTCGCCCAGTCGAAAAACCACCAGCCCCAGATGCGTTTGCGGTTCATGCTCCCCCTCCGGGCATATGCCGGCGAGATAAGACCGCAAGACCACCCTTACCGCAAGCCGGCGGCGTGGCTTCTTTCTGGGATAAATACCCCGGGGTGCGGGGCAGCGCCCCGCGTCCTCAAGCTGCTCAGCCCGCCCGAGCGTCCGGCAGGTCTGGCGATTGCCCCGCGATCCCGCCGGGCAGTTCAGGGGGCCAGGGGCGCAGGGCGTCGGCCTCGATCCAGGCGGCGACCCAGGCGGGCAGTTCGGGGCTGGGGCCGTGGTGGCCCAGCGCCTGCATGAAATCCTGCGGTGCGACCAGCCCCTTGCGGGCGGCGCCGCCGACGATGGCCACGCGCAGCAGCATGTGGTTCACGCAGTCGCCCGCGCTCCACATCGACTGTTCCATATAGACAAAGCGGTTGTCCCAGCCCAGCACCCGGGACACCTGCGTCACCCGCTGAAACACCCGGATACGGCGGCGATAGCGCACGGTGTTGCCGGCGACGGTGAACCCCCAGCCCTTGCGTTTCAGCGTGTCGATGATGCCCAGCCGCACCGCCATGGGGATGCGGCCCAGATCATACAGCGTCAGGGTGCGGCCGTTGTTCAGCTCGCGCCACGGGTCGATGTCCAGCGGCGAGATCCGGTGGGTCGAGACATGCGCATCAAGCGGCGCCAGCGGCGCGGCGCGGCGGGCGCTGAGGATTTCGCGGGCGAAACGCAGAAACGGATACATGGCGGCTCCCTTCGCGGTCGGGCGGTAGTCAGCGGCGCGCCGCGCGTCAACCGCAACGCTGCGGAAACCGCGGCGAAACCGGCGCAATGATCCGGCTAATGCTTGCGCCGGCGCGCCGGCTGCCCTACCTCGGAGCCGCGGGATGCAAGGGAAGGCTGGCAGGAATGACGACGCTGTTTCAGGCGCTGATGCTGATACTCGACGTGGTCTGGTTCATCATGATCGCGCATATCATCATGTCGTGGCTGATCAATTTCGACGTGCTCAACCTGCGCCAGCCGCTGGTCGCACAGGTCTGGGACGGGCTGTCGCGGCTGCTCGAACCGATCTACCGCCCGATCCGCAACGTGCTGCCCAACATGGGTGGGCTGGATCTGGCGCCGCTGGTGGTATTCATCGGCATCATCATCCTGCAACGGGCACTGGCGAACAACGCCGGGTTCTTTCTGGGCTACTGATGCCCGCCGATCTGTTGCGGCAGGTCTGGGGGTTCGACGGATTCCGCCCCGGCCAGCAGGAAATCGTCGAAACCGTGGCCGCGGGCCGCGACGTGCTGGCGATCATGCCGACCGGCGGCGGCAAGTCGCTGTGCTATCAGCTGCCGGCGCTGATGCGCGACGGGGTCACGGTGGTGATCTCGCCGCTGATCGCGCTGATGCGCGACCAGGTGCGGTCCTTGCGCGAGGCCGGGGTGGCGGCGGGCGCGCTGACCAGTGGCAATACCGACGCCGAAAGCGACGAGGTATTCGCCGCCCTGCGCGACGGCAGCCTGCGGCTGCTTTACATGGCGCCAGAGCGGCTGGCCTCGGGCGCGACGGTGCCGATGCTCAGGCGCGCGGGCGTCACCGCGATTGCGGTGGACGAGGCGCATTGCGTCAGCCAGTGGGGCCATGATTTCCGCCCCGATTACCTGCGCGTGGGCGAGCTGAAGCGCGCGCTGGGGGTGCCGCTGGCGGCCTTCACCGCCACCGCCGACGCCGAGACGCGCGACGAGATCGTGGCGCGGCTGTTCGACGGCGCCGCGCCGCAGGTGTTCCTGCGCGGCTTTGACCGCCCGAACATCCATCTGGCCTTTCAGCCCAAGGACGGCCCGCGCCGGCAGATCATGGATTTCGCCCGCGCCCGCCGCGGACAGTCGGGCATCGTCTATTGCGCCACCCGCGCCCGCACGGAAACCCTGTCCGCTGCGCTGAACGCCGAAAACATCGCCGCCGTCGCCTATCACGGCGGGATGGAGGCCGACCAGCGCCGCGAGGTCGAGGCGCGGTTCCAGCGCGAGGACGGGCTGATCGTCACCGCCACCGTCGCCTTTGGCATGGGCATCGACAAGCCCGACATCCGCTGGGTGGCGCATTCCGACCTGCCCAAATCCATCGAAGCCTATTACCAGGAAATCGGCCGCGCCGGCCGCGACGGGGCACCCGCGGAAACCCTGACGCTGTATGGTCCCGACGACATCCGCCTGCGCCGCACCCAGATCGACGAGGGGCTGGCCCCGGCCGAGCGGAAAGAGGCCGACCACGCGCGGCTGAACGCGCTGCTGGGTCTGGCCGAGGCGATTTCCTGCCGCCGCCAGCATCTGCTGGGGTATTTCGGCGAAACCGCCGAGCCTTGCGGCAACTGCGACCTGTGCGACACCCCGCCCGAGATCTTTGATGCCACCCAGCCGGTGCGGATGGCGCTGTCGGCGATTCTGCGCACCGGCGAATGGTTCGGGCAGGGGCATGTGATCGACGTGCTGCTGGGCAACGCCACCGACAAGGTGGCGGCGCGCGGGCACGACCAGCTGCCGACCTTTGGCGTCGGCAAGGCGGTGCCCAAGGGCGAATGGCAGGCGATCCTGCGCCAGATGCTGGGCCGCGACCTGATCCGCCCCGACCCTGAACGCCACGGCGGGCTGCGCATCACCGCCGCCGCGCATCCGGTGCTGCGGGGCGAGGAAACCGTGACGCTGCGCCGCGACCTGATCCGGCGCGCGAAACCGGCGGCGGTGATCCGCACCCAGGTCTCGGACGAGGACGCGCCGCTGCTGTCCGCGCTCAAGGCGAAACGCCGGGCGCTGGCCGAGGCGCAGCGGGTGCCGGCCTATGTGATCTTTCCCGACCGCACCCTGATCGAGATGGCCGAAAAACGCCCCCGGACGCTGGACGAGATGGCCCATATCAACGGCGTCGGCGCGAAAAAGCTGGAAAGCTACGGCGAGGCGTTCCTGTCGGTGATCGCGGGCGAGGTGGCGCCCATGCACCCGGCCCGCCGCGCGCTGGCCGGGCAAGAGGCCGGGGCGCTTTACGACCGTCTGGCCGAGGCCGCGCTGCGTCTGGCGCGCGGCGAGGACGGCACGCTGAAACCGCTGTCGCTGCCCGCCAGCAAGCTGCGCCGTATCGCCACCGACCGCCCGCGCGAGCTTGCGCGCTATCTCGACGCCCCGGCGCTGGAACGCTTTGGCGCGGCCTTTGCCGAACTTATCGCCGAGGCGTGACCCTCACCGCCGGTTCGGGGGCCAGCCCCCGAACCCCCGGGATATTTGAAACCGCCCGAAGACCACGCGCAGGATTTCGGGCGGTCCGAAATATCCTCCGGGGGTGCGGGGGTGGAAAACCCCCGCTTGCGGCGTTGCCGTTCAGGCAGGCGGTGCCTGATCGGGCGCGGGCGGGCGCACTCCGAACACCACGCAGTAAAGTGCCGGCACGAACAGCAGCGTGATCAGCGTGCCGGCGATGATGCCGCCCATCATCGCATAGGCCATCGGTCCCCAGAACACCTGCCGCGAGATCGGGATCAGCGCGAGGCTGGCGGCCGCCGCGGTCAGCAGGATGGGCCGTGCGCGGCTGTCGGATGCCTCGAACACCGCGTTCCAGCGCGAATGGCCGCGCGCAATCAGCACCTGGATTTCATGGACCAGGATCACCGAGTTGCGGATCAGGATTCCCACCAGCGCAAGGATTCCAAGGATCGCCACGAACCCCAGCGGCACGCCGAACGGCAGCAGCGTCGCCACCACTCCGATCAGCCCCAGCGGCGCCGCGGCGAACACGATCAGCGACAGGCGGAACCCCTGCATCTGGATCATCACCAGCGTCGCGATGACCAGCAGCATCATCGGCACCACCGCCGCGATGGGGGCCTGGCTTTCGCCCGAGGTCTCGACCGTTCCGCCCACGTTGATGCGGACCGAAGCCGGCAGCCCCGCCGCGTATTCCGCCACCTGCGGCGCCAGCGCGGCGACGAGGGTCGCGGGCTGGTCGGCGGTCTCGACCGCTGCCTTGACCGTCACCGTGGGCACGCCGTTGCGCTGCATGACCAGCGGCGCCTCGGTGTCGTAGCTGAGCCGGGCCAGTGCCCCCAGCGGGATGGGCGAGGCGGTGGGCCGCGCCAGTTCGAGGTTGCGGATCGATTCGAGCGACTGGCGGTCGGCCTCGGCCCCGCGGGCGATCACGTTGATCAGGAAGATGCCGTCGCGCAGCTGCGTCACGATCTTGCCGGAAAACAGCGCCGCCAGCGCGTTCGACACGTCCTGGCTGGACAAGCCCAGCTGGCGGGCGCGGTCCTGGTCCACCTCGACCCGCACCACGCGGGCGGGCTCGTTCCAGTCCAGCGCGATGTCGCGCAGCCGCGGCTCGGTCGCCAGCACCGCGGCCAGCCCGCGGGCGGCGTCGCGGGCCTCGTCGGGGTTGGCAGAGCTGACCCGATACTGCACCGGCTTGCCGACCGGCGGGCCGATTTCCAGGTTCTTGATGTAGATGTCCGTCCCGGTCAGCTCGGATTCGGCGAATTCGGCCAGCTTCAGCTTCAGCGAATTGCGCGCGGCGATGTCGGGGGTCTGCACCACCATCTGACCCATGAACGGCCCCGGTGTCTGCACGTCCATCGCCAGCACGAATCGCGGCGCGCCCTGACCGACATAGCTGGTCCAGAACAGCGGCTCGGGCTGCTGCGACAGGAACGCATCCAGCGCCGCGACCGAGGCATCGGTGCGCGCGATCGAGGCGTTGTGCCGTTCGGTGATGTCGATCAGCACCTCGGTCCGGTCGGACGAGGGAAAGAACTGCCGCTCGACCCCGCCCATGCCGACCACCGACAGCAGAAACAGCGCCAGCGTCGCCAGCACCGTCGTCCAGCGAAACCGCATCGCCAGCCTGAGAGCCGCGTGAAAGCCGCGGCGCAGGGGGCCGGCGCGGCCCGTGTGGTGTTTCAGCTTTGCCGGCAGCAGCGTGACGCCCAGCAGCGGCGCAAACAGCACCGCCACCACCCAGCTGACCACCAGCGACACCGCGATCACCACGAACAGCGAAAACGTGAACTCGCCCGCCATCGAGTCGTTCAGCCCGATGGGAATGAACCCCGCCACCGTCACCAGCGTGCCGGTCAGCATCGGGAATGCGATCGAGGTCCAGGCATAGCTGGCCGCATCCCCAAGGCTTGCGCCCTGTTCCAGCCGCGAGATCATCGTTTCAATGGCAATCATCGCGTCGTCGACCAGCAGCCCCAGCGCGATGATCAGCGCGCCCAGCGACACCCGCTGCAAGGTGATGCCCCAGACATTCATGATGACAAAGGTGATGGCCAGCACCAGCGGGATCGTCAGCGTGACGATCAGCCCGGCGCGCAGCCCGAGGCTGAGAAAGCTGACCAGCAGCACGATGCCGACCGCCTCGGCCAGCGCCTTGACAAAGGTGCCGACGGCCTTTTCGACCACCTGCGGCTGGTCGGCGAATTTATGCATCTCGATGCCCACCGGCAGGTCGGCGGCGATGCCGGCCATCAGCGCGTCCAGTTCCGCGCCGAAGCTCTGGATGTTTTCGCCCTGACGCATGGCGATTTCCAGCCCGATCGCCTCGGCGCCGTTATGGCGAAACAGGGTCGAGGGCGGGTCGGCATAGCCCCGGCTGACCCGCGCGACCTCGCCCAGGTTGAAGAAACGGTCGCCGATGCGCAGGTTGACCGCGGCGATGGCCTCGGCCGTGTCGAACTGGCCGCCGACGCGCACCAGCACCTGTTCCGGCCCCGCTTGCACGATGCCCGACTGCGCGATGGCGTTCTGCGCGGCCAGCGTCTGCAACACCTGCTGTTCGTTCAGCCCCATCGCCGCCAGCCGCGCCGAGGAAAATTCCAGATAGATTTCCTCGTCCCGCACCCCCAGCAGCGCGGTCTTGCCGGCGGAGGGCAGGGCCTGCACCTGCTTGCGGATCGCCTCGACCCGGTCGCGCAGCTCGCGCTGGGTAAAGCCGTCGGCGGTGAATGCGTAGATATTGCCGAACACGTCGCCGAACCGGTCGTTGAACTGAAAGCCGGCGAATTCCTGCGGAAACTCGGGGCGCAGGTCGTTCATCATGTTGCGCACCTGCTGCCAGGTGCGGGTGACGGCCTCGCCGCGCACGGTGGGCAGCAGCTCGACATAGACCACGGTCTGTCCCGGCATGGTGACCGAGCGGGTGAATTTCAGCTCGTCCAGCTCTTCGAGCTTGGTCTCGATGCGGTGGGTGACCTGTTCCAGCGTCTCGGCGGTGGTGGCGCCGGGCATGGCGGCCGAGATCACCATGATCTTGACGGTAAAGCTGGGGTCTTCTTCGCGGCCGAGGCCGCGATAGGCCAGCGTGCCGGCGATCATCGACACGATCAGCAGGAACCACACCAGCGAGCGGTGGTGCAGCGCCCAGTCGGACAGGTTGAACGAACGGCGTTCTGTCACGGGTTGACCCTTCTGCCGACCTGCTGACCCTCGGTCAGCGAATTGACGCCGCGGATCACGACTTCGTCGCCCGCGGCGAGCCCTTGCGTCACCTCGACCCGTGCCGCCATCTGTCCGCCAGCCTGCCCGCCGGTGACGACGGGTTGCAGCGTGACGGTGGCCGCGTCGGGGCCGATCCGCCGCACGACCCAGACGGCGCTGTCATTGTCGCCCGAGGGCCGGGCCACCAGCGCCTCGACCGGCACGGTCAGCGCGTCCGAGGCATCGGCGGCGCGGCGGACCCGGATCAGGCTGCCCAGACGAAAGCCGCTGCCAGAGGGCAGGGTGATATAGACCCGCCGCGTCCGCGTCTGGCGGTCCGCGACCGGAGAGATGCGGTTGACATGGCCGCGCACCGGCTCTTCGGTCTCGCGGTCGCGCCAGATCAGACATTCGGTGCCGCGGGCGATGCCCTGCAACTGTGTCTCGGTCAGGTCGATGGTGGCCTCCAGGTCGTCCTCGGACGACAGGGTCAGGATCGGATCGCCCGCGGCGACCACAGCGCCCGGGGTGGCGCGCACGGCGCTGACCACGCCGGAAATCGGGGCGGCCATCACGGCGTAGCCTTCGGCGTCGCGGGCGCTTTCCAGCCGCGCCCGCGCCTGATCCACGGCCGACAGCGCCGCCGACAGCGCCTGCTGCGCCTGTTCCAGCTGCGCGGCGGGCGCGACGTTGCGTTCCGACAGCGACCGCACGCGGTCCGCGGTGTTGCGCGCGGTGGTCAGGTTGACCTCGGCCGCGGTCAACGAGGCGGCGGCGGCGCGGGTATTGCCGGCCAGATCCTCGGGATCGAGCCGGGCAAGCACGTCGCCGGCCGCGACCCGGTCGCCCACGTCCACCGGGCGTTCGATCATCCGGCCAAGGGTCTGGAACGCCATCTGCACCTCGGTCGCGGCGGCGATCACCCCGGGGACGCTGCGCCTCAGCGCGCTGTCGTTCGGGGCAACGATCTCGGTCACGACGGGGCGGGGGGCAGGCGCGTCGGCGGTCGCCGGGGTGCGGGCGAAAGGCAGCTCAAGCGCCATTGCCGCGGGTGCCGCCAGTGCAAGAACCAGCGTGAAGGCCGGTGCAAGGATATGGGCGTTGCGCATCGTCAGCGTCCCTTTCCGGGCCGGACATGGCGTCCGGGATACATCAGCTGCGAGCCCTCGCCCACGACGATATCGCCGGGGGCGACCCCGGATTTCAGGACCACGCCGCCGGTGGTGAAACGCTCGATTTCGACCGGGGTGACATGGACCGCGCCGGCGTCGTCGATCCGCCAGACTGCCGGACCTTCGCCGGTCGCGGTCAGGGCGGTCCACGGGATGTCGATGCCGGTGCCGGCTTTCAGGTGGACCACGCCTTCGACCGCGGCGCCCAGCAGCCCCCCGTCCAGCACCTCACCGATCGCGGTTGGGTCGATGGTCGCGCGCACCGTCACGGCGGCGGTGGCCGGATCGACCAGCGGCGCGATTTCCGTCACCGTTGCCGACAGCGTCGCCTGTGGCCGGTCCAGCGGCACAAGCGAGACCGGCGCCCCCAGCGCCTGATCCAGATGCGGCGCGTCGGGGACGTTGAACACCGCCTCGAACCCGGTCAGCGCGGCAAGCGTCAGGATCGGTTGCGCGGCGCCGACGACCTGCCCCGGCTCGGCCATGCGGGCGGTGACCATCGCGGTGCGGGGGGCATGGACCACCGTGTCGTCAACGGCGCGCTGCGCCTGATCGGCCCCGGTGCGGGCCGAGGCCAGCTGGCCCTGCGCGGCCGACAGCGCCTGACCGGCCATGTCGCTTTCGGCGCGGGTGCCGACGCCCCGGCGCAGCATCTCGGCGGCGCGGATCGCGGCCTGGTCGGCCTGCTGCAGCATCGCCTCGGCCGCGGCGACGGCGGCCAGCGCCTGGTTCAGCGCCTGCTGCTGCTGGACGCCGTCGGTGCGCGCCAGAGGATCGCCGGCCCTGACCCGGTCGCCGGCGCGGACCGTGATTTCGGTGATGCGCCCGCCGGCGGGAAAGGACAGGTCGATGCTGTCGCTGGCTGCGATGGTGCCGACCAGCCGCAGGTCCAGCACCAGCGGCTGCTGGCTGACCTCGACGAATTCGACGGCGAGCGGCTGCTGCGCAGGCTGCGCCGGGGCGGCGACAGGCACCGCGGCCCCCGCCAGCAGGGCCAGCACCGCCGGGCCGATGTAATGCGCGCGCCCCGCCATCAGGTCACGTCGGCGCGCTGGTGGAACTCCGGCCGGTCCCAGCGCCCGTCGCGCAGGATCGCGGCCAGCCTATCGACGGCCCGCGCCACGTCGTCCAGATCGTTGTAAAGCGGCGCGAAACCGAAACGCAGCACGTCGGGGGCGCGGAAATCGCCGATCACCCCCTCGGCGATCAGCGCCTGCATCACCGCATGGGCATGGGGGTGGCGGAACCCCACCTGGCTGCCGCGCCGGGCGGGGTCGCGCGGAGAATGCAGGGTGACGCCGGGGCAGGCGGCCTCGACCCCGTGGATGAACGCCTCGGACAACTCGATCGAACGGGCGCGCAGGTCGGGCAGCGCCACGCCGTCCCACACGTCCAGCGCCGCATCCAGTGCGGTCAGCGCGATCACCGGCGGCGTGCCGACCCGCATCCGCTCGATCCCCGGGGCGGGGGCATAGGACTGGTCGAATGCAAAGGGCGCCGCATGCCCCATCCAGCCTTGCAGGCAGGGCTGCGCAGCATCGGCATGGCGCGGATGCGCCCAGATGAAGGCAGGTGCCCCCGGCCCGCCGTTGAGATATTTATAGGTGCAGCCCACCGCGAAATCCGCATCCGCGCCCAGCAGGTCCACATCGACCGCCCCCGCCGAATGCGCCAGATCCCAGACCGCCAGCGCGCCGGCGTCATGCGCGGCGGCGGTCAGTGCGGCCATGTCGTGGCGCCGGCCGGTGCGGTAATCGACCTCGGTCAGCATCAGCACCGCCAGATCGCTGTCGATATTCGCCGCGACATCCTCGGGGGCCACCACCCGCAGCTCGGCCCCCACCGCATCGGCCAACCCCTGCGCGACATAGAGATCCGAGGGGAAATTGCCGCTGTCCGACAGGATCACCCGCCGTCCCGGACGCAGCCGCAGCGCGGCGGACACCGCCTGGAACACCTTGACTGACAGCGTGTCGCCCATGACGACCTGCCCCTCGCCCGCGCCGATCAGCCGCGCGATGCGGTCGCCGACGCGGCGCGGCTGCACATACCAGCCGGCGCGGTTCCAGCCGGTGATCAGCATTTCCGCCCATTCGTCCCGCATCATCGCGGCCGCGCGGTCGGCGGCGTGGCGCGGCATCGGCCCCAGCGAGTTGCCGTCCAGATAGGTGATGCCCGGGGGCAGGTGAAAGGCGCGGCGGGTGGCGGTGAAATCGGTCATGCGGTTCCTCCTGCGCAGACGCTAGCAGCCTGTGGCGCCGCTGCAAGATGGGGCTTTGCCCCCGGCCCGTGCCGGGCCTCCCCCAGGATATTTGAGAACCGCCCGAAAGGGGGCTTCGGGCGGTTTTGAAATATCCTCGGGGGAAGAGGCCGCAGGCCTCGCGGGGGCAGACGGCCCCCGTCCGGCGGAGCTGCGGGCTACCCCTCGATCCGGCTGAAATCGGCGATGAGGCGGCCGGTTTCGCGAATGCGCGACAGCAGGTTCAGGCGGTTGCGGCGCAGGATCTGGTTGTCGCTGTTGACCTGCACCGCCTCGAAGAACGCATCGACCGGGGCGCGCAGGGCGGCGATGGCGGACATGGCGGCGGGGAAGTCCTCGGCCTTGACGGCGGCGCGGATGGCCGGTTCGGCGGCGTCGAGGGCGGCAAACAGCCCGCGTTCCTGATCGGTGTCGGCGTATTTCGGATCGGCCCCGAAGGAGTATTCGACGCCGTCCTTGTCCTCGGCCTGCGCAAGGATGTTGTTGGTGCGCTTGAGGCCCTGCAACAGGTTGGTGCCGTCCTCGGTTTTCAGCATGTCGTTCAGGGCAGTGGCGCGGCTGACGACCAGTGTCAGGTCGTCATTGCCGGGCATGTGCAGCAGCGCGTCGATGATGTCATGGCGGATGCCCTGGTCGCGGAGGTGGACTTTCAGGCGATCGTGGAGGAAGGCGAGGAGGTCCTGTTCATCATTCGTAAGGGATTCGCTGGCAGTCTCGGGGGCATGAGGCTGATTCGAAGCATCCTTGCCCTCCTGCGCCTGATGATGGGCGCCGAACGCCGTGTTCATCCACGCGGACAGGCTTGCGCGCGCTCCGTTCCCCAACACCAACCGTATCACCCCCAACGCCGCCCGACGCAGCGCGAACGGGTCTTTCGAGCCGGTGGGTTTTTCGTTAATCGCCCAGAACCCCGTCAGCGTGTCCAGCTTGTCGGCCAGCGCCACCGCGACCGATACGGGGGCCGAGGGCACCTCGTCCGATGGACCCAGCGGCGAATAATGATCGCTTGCGGCATCGGCTACCGCATCGGGCAGGCCGGCGGCCTTGGCGTAATAGCGGCCCATGGTGCCCTGCAATTCGGGGAATTCGCCCACCATGGCAGAGCGCAGATCCAGTTTCGCAACCCGCGCCGCCTGTTCGGCCAGCGCCGGGTCCGCCCCCACCGCGGGCGCGATCTCGCGCGCCAGCGCGGCGATGCGTTCCACCCGGTCGGCCTGCGAGCCGAGCTTGGCGTGAAAGGTCACGGCCTTGAGCCCCTCGGCCCAGTCCTGCATCCCCGCGCGGGCCTCGCGCAGGTCGTTGTCCCAGAAGAACGCGGCGTCCGACAGGCGGGCGGCCAGCACGCGCTGGTTGCCGTGCAGGATGGTGGCGCCGTGGTCCGGGGTCTCGATATTGGCGACGGTGACATAGCCCTCGATCCGCCCCGTTTTCGGGTTGCGGGCGGACAGGAATTTCTGGTGTTCGCGCATCGAGGTTTGCAGCACCTCGGGCGGCAGGTCGAGAAATTTCGCCTCGATCACCCCCATCAGCGGCACGGGCCATTCGACCAGCCCGGCCAGTTCCGCCATCAGCCCCTCGTCCGGGACGATTTCCCAGCCGCGGGCAAAGGCGAGATTGGCGGCCTCTTGCCGGATCGCGGCCTCGCGCTGGGCGGAGTCCAGCATGACCTTGGCGCGCAAAAGCTTGGCGGCGTAATCGTCAAAGCCGGAAACGCGGATCGGGTCGGGGGCTATGAAGCGATGCCCGCGCGTGGTGTCGCCGGCGGCGATGTCGTCGATGGTCAGCGGCACGACCTGCGCGCCGGCCTCGTCCGACAGGATGCACAGGATCGAGTGCAGCGGCCGGACCCAGCGCAGGTTGCCGCTGCCCCAGCGCATCGACTTGGGCCACGGGAAATTGCGGATCGCGGATTCGAGCACCTCGGCCACGATGTCGGGCGCGCCGCGGCCGGGGCGCTCGATGATGGCGAAATACGCCTCGTCCTTTTTCTCGGGGCGGCGTTCAAGCTGGTCCAGCGTCAGGCCGGTGGCGCGCAGGAAACCCTCGATCGCCTTTTCGGGCGCGTCGGTGCGGGGGCCCTTGCGTTCCTCGCGCACGGGCTTGGACTGCGGGGTCAGCCCCTCGACCGCCAGCACCAGCCGGCGCGGCGTGGAAAATGCGCCGGCGGAAACATAGGTCAGCCCGGCCTCGACCAGCCCGTCGGTGACAAGGCGCCGCAGATCGTCGCGTGCGCGCGGCTGCATCCGGGCGGGGATTTCTTCGGAAAACAGCTCGATCAGCAGATCCATCAGTCCATGACTCCGCGCGCAGGGTTCTTTTCGTTGAACTGGTGCCAGCCAAAGGCGCGGCCGTCTGGATAGACCACGATCACCCGGTCCACGTCGGGGCGGATCTCGGACTGGCCCAGCACCGCGACCGCATTGCCGGCGGCGAGATCGCTGGTCAATGCGCGGGCGGAATAGCAGCGAAACCAGCCGGGACCGTTCAGGGGGGTCGCGCCCTCATACGGCACGGCATCGGCGACCTGCGCCGGGTCCAGCGTGAAACACGCCCGCCAGCGGATCGGAGAGGACGCCGCGTCGATCGCGTGAAACCCGCCGACCGGCACCGCACGGGAGGTTCCGTCGGGCAGCGTCACTACCATCTCGGCGGCGCCGGTGATTTCGTCCACCTCTTCGTAAAACCCGTAGACCTGCAAATACCAGACCGCCGCGCCGGTCAGCGCCGCGACCAGCAGCAGCATGGAAATCATGATCTTGCCGGTGCTCATCAGATCCAGTCCATCTGAAATTTCGGATGGCTTCGGGTGCGAGCCATTTCCCGGAAATGCGCCGCAGTTGCCTCTCGACTAGGGTCCGACCATTCATGCGTCTCGACCAGAACGTGATCGATTCGGTCGAAGGAACCTTCGCGGTCGAGATGCGGAATCAGATCCCATTCGCCCCCCTCGATATCCATCTTCAGCAGGGCTATGTCTTCGTCGATGTCACGAAGATATGCGGCAAGATCGACGACGCGCACATCCACGGCATCTTCGGCTTTTCGTCCGCTGGTCTCGACCAGTGACGAACCTTCTGAGCCGTATAACGTCTCTGGATTCCATTCCTTGTCACGCATCAGCGTTGCTGTTCCTTCGGCAGTGCCGGCCGCTGCCTGCACCAGCGTAGCCCCCGCGCGCGTCCCAACGTTTTCGGCAAGCACCTTGAATGTTGCAGGATCAGGCTCAAAGGCGATAACCCGGTGCCCATGATCCAGCAGGATGTCGGTGATCGTGCCGATATTGGCGCCCAGATCCACGCACAGAGAGTTGGGTGGAAGGCTTTTCGCCAGATCGAGAAAATCCCGTTCGATCATCCGTTTCAGCGACCGACGCAGTTTGCGCGCGGCACTGCGGCCGGCGGCGCCCGGAAGATGCATGGAACGCCACAAGACAGTCTGCCAAAGGCCGCGTGGCTGGCGCTTGGTCATCATTGCCCGAAACCAAGGCTCTTGCAAAAGATGAGTTGTTCTGGACGAGCTCATTGCACGGCCCTCTCGATGTGCTTTTTGCTGCTCATGCCGCGTCCTCCGTGCTGGCGCCGGTGGCGGCCTCGGTGGTCAGGAACAGGTCGGCGCAGCCCTTGGCCAGCGCCCGCACCCGGCCGATATAGGCTTGCCGTTCCGTCACGGAGATCACCCCGCGCGCGTCCAGCAGGTTGAAGATATGGCTGGCCTTGATCGCCTGGTCATAGGCCGGATGCGCCATCGGGATGCGGCGGCCGGCGGCGTCGGTTTCGGCGGCGGACAGGATGCGCGCGCATTCGGCCTCGGCGTCCTTGAAATGCTGAAACAGCATGTCGGTGTCGGCAACGTCGAAGTTCCAGCGCGAATATTCACGCTCGGTCTGGCGGAAAACGTCGCCGTAGGTCAGCGGGATCGGCGCGTCGGGGTCGTTGAAGGGCATGTCCATCACATGCTCGACCCCCAGCACATACATCGCCAGCCGTTCCAGCCCATAGGTCAGCTCGCCCGAGACCGGGCGGCAGTCATGGCCGCCGACCTGCTGGAAATAGGTGAACTGGCTGACCTCCATTCCGTCGCACCAGACCTCCCACCCAAGGCCCCAGGCGCCCAGCGTCGGCGATTCCCAGTCGTCCTCGACAAAGCGGACATCGTGGATCAGCGGGTCCAGCCCGATGGCGCGCAGGCTGCCCAGATACAGCTCTTGCAGGTTGGGGGGCGAGGGTTTGATGATGACCTGATACTGGTAATAATGCTGCAACCGGTTGGGGTTTTCGCCGTAACGCCCGTCGGTCGGCCGGCGCGAGGGCTGCACATAGGCCGCCGCCCACGGCCGCGAGCCCAGGGACCGCAGGGTGGTCGCCGGGTGAAAGGTGCCGGCCCCGACCTCCATGTCATAGGGTTGCAGCACGGCGCAGCCGGTGGCCGCCCAATAACCCTGCAAGCGCAGGATCACGTCCTGAAAACACCGCGGCCGGTCGGGCGGCGGCGGGGGGGAATTGCCGATGTTGGCGCTGCGGGTCGGGTCGGGGCTGGTCATCCCTGCGTCCTTTCGCATATCTGACGCGAATGCAGGCCGCTAATAGGGGGCGGCCGGGGCCGGGTCAATCAGACCGCCGGAACAGGGGGACCGCCAATGCGCAGGCTTGGGTTTCTGATCGTCGCGATGTTGCCGGGCATGGCCCTGGCCGAACCGGTGGTCCTGCGGGTCGAGGCCAAGCGCGGCCCCGACACCGCCGCCGTGGTGGAAAGCTGGTCCGCGCGTTTCCCCGAGGTGGTGACATTCCCGCTGGCCGGCGGCTGGACCGGCATCGGCATCGGCCCGATGGAACGCGAGGCCGCGCAGGCCGAGATTTCCCGGCTCAAGCGGGCCGGGCAGATTCCGGCGGACAGTTTCATCGTGCCGGTGCCGTCGGGCGCGGTGCCCGTCACCGCGCCAGAGGGTGGTGCAGAGGCCGCGGCAGATGTCGAGGCTGGCGAAGATGATGGGCCGGATGGGGCGCCGGACGCGGGACCGGCGGCGGGGCCGGCCGCAGGGGCATCGACCTTTGCGTCCGGGGCCGAGGCCGAGGACGCAGCCGAGCCCGAACCGGCAGTCGAGTTGCCCTCGGGCGATTATCTGCGGCTGCAACGCTATGACACCCGCGAATCGGCGGATGCGGCGCTGGCCGAATGGCGCGCGGATTTCCCCGAGGCGGGGCTGTGGCAGCAGCAAGACGGCGGCTTTGCCATCACGCTGGGTCCGGTCGCGCCGGGCGTGGCCGAGCCGTGGCTTGCCGCATTCCGCGCGGCCGAGCGGGTGGGGCGTTTTGCCGCTGTGCTGCCGGCCTCGGATCTGGGCGAGCCGCTGGACGAGGGCGCCGACCCGCAGCTGCCGCCCGCCGGCAATGCCATGATGCCGCCGATGGACGAGGTGCAGCGCGCCCTGCGCTGGGCCGGGCGATACGAGGGCGAGATCGACGGTGCCGCCGGCCCCCAGACCCACGCGGCCATCGCCGCCGAGGTGCTGACCCTGCGCGCGGCCCCCGACGCGGGCTCGGCCATGCAGGCGTTGATCGAGCGCCGCGAGGCGTGGCGCGCGGACATGCAGCTGACCACGCTGAATGACCCGCAATCGGGGCTGAGCCTGACCGCGCCGATGGACCGCATCCAGTTCCTGCGCAACGAACAGGGGCTGTCGATCTATGGCCCGCGCAACGAATCAGGCGCGGCGCTGATCCTGTATCGCGCGCCCGGCGGCCAGCAAGAGATGCTGGATTTCACCGGGCTGGTCACGGCGCTGGGCTGGGTTCCCGCGCCCGAGCGGCGGATCGCGCAAGGAAACGCCAGCCTGATCGGCCGCAACGACACCCATATCGGCCAGGCCGAGGCGCGCGTCGTGAACGGCCAGGTCGAAGGCACGGTGCTGATCTGGCCGCTGGCGGATGCCGAGGACCAGCCCCGCCTCGCCGCCGAAATCGCCGACAGCCTGCGTTTCGCGCCGGTCGAGGGGGCGGCGGGCGACGGTGCCATTGCTAAGAGCGCGGGCGAGGAGCTGCCTGATACCGCAGCGGATTAACCAGCCGCCGTTGCCGTGATCCGCTCGGTCACGCGCTGGATCACACCGGCCAGCGCCTCTGCCCGCAGATCGGTGCGGTCCAGCAGCGCGCAGACCCTGGTTGCCCGCTGGACCATGGCCCGGCATTCCTGCTGGTTTGCCTCGGCCCAGTCCAGCCGCGCGGGCAGGTCGCTGCCATCCTCGGCAAAGGGGATGTAATGTTCCCACGGGCGGAAATGCCCCGAGGCAAAGGTCTCATACGGCGTTTCCTGAACGAACCCCACGCTGCCGCTGTTCATGGTCCAGTAAAAGCTGGACCCGACATCATTGCCACGCAGCACCGCGATATAACGAAAGCGCTGCATGTCTTGCGGCGTCAATCGGGGACGTTCCAAATATGCGTGCAGTGGGGTGTCGGAAATGACATAGTCGGCAGAATCCACGAAACCCAGATCGAAACGCGGGTCGTCCTTGACGCGATCCAGCACCAGCCAGCGATGGGTGCTGCGGATTACCCGCTCGAGCTTCCGCCGGCCAAGCGTGCCGGCGCGATGGCGACGAAGGGCAGAGATCAGGCGCATCCCCTCGCCGTGGCCGGCGCCGCTGCCAAGGGCGCGACCCCCGGTGCCGCCACGCCAGACCACCCGGGGCAGCCTGTCATCCCAGTCGATACGACCCGATTCGAGATTGCCCAGAAAGCCGGCGCTGGAGGGATCGTGAAAACCCGCCAGCGGCCACAGCACCCGGCCCGGCTCACCCGCCAATCGGTTGAAGCTGAACACCGGAAATGGAGGGGTAATATTGTCGCTGGTGCTGCGGGTGCGGCGGTCCCACATGTCCACGATGTAGCCGAAGCGCGGATGAAAGGTGCCGATGTCCGCGCTTGCGGCAATGGATCTGGGCGACACCGCCTTGGGGCGGGCGGGTTTTATGCGCAAACCGTCGCCAGAAAGCGTGTGGTATCGTGGGTCAGCCGGCAGGAGCGCGACGGCAGAGGCGCTCGACCCCCGCAAGGCGCGCAGCATTACGCCCTCGCCCTGCGCGAAGCCCGAGGGGTTGCTGCCCAGCATCAATGCGATGGATTGCTCGACGAATCCTTGCTCTG
The DNA here is from genome assembly GCF_900108405.1 of Paracoccus alkenifer. GTDB lineage: Bacteria > Pseudomonadota > Alphaproteobacteria > Rhodobacterales > Rhodobacteraceae > Paracoccus > Paracoccus alkenifer. The sequence continues at coordinate 211,174 of NZ_FNXG01000003.1, read as the reverse complement.
CGGCGGTCCGGCCTGTCGTCGCATACTTCCGTCATGCGTTTTGTGGCACGATATTGTTATCATGCAATAATGCAATGCATTACCGCCGCCAGAACCGCGGCATCAGCACCACGAACACGGTGATCAGCTCAAGCCGGCCCAGATACATCCCCGCGATCATCAGCCATTTGGCCGAGGGCGGAAATTCCGCCACCCCGCCGTTGGCGGACACCTCGGGGCCCCATACGGGGCCGATATTGGCGATCGCGGTCCAGGCGGCGGTCAGGGCGGTGCGCGGGTGCAGGCCGGTCAGCGCCAAGGCCACGATCAGCACCCCGAAGCTCAGCACAAACATGGTGAAAAAGGCCATGACCGAGTTCACCACCTCGGGGTCCAACCGTCGCCCCTGCAACCGCAACGGCCGGACCCGGTGGGGCGATTGCATCTGGGTCAGCTGCCCGCGCAGTGCCTGAAACAGCACCTGATAGCGAAAGACCTTGATCGAGCAGACGGTCGATCCGGTGCAGCCCCCGACCAGCCCCACAAAGAACAGCAGTGCAAAGGGCAGATACCCCCATTGCGTCACATCGACCGAGGCAAAACCCGTGCCCGAGATGATGGTGACGACGTGAAACATCACCTCGCGCGCAAGCTCGGCCGAGGGCAGGACCGACCGCCACAGCGCCTCATACACCAGAATCAGCAGCCAGACGGCGGCGATGATGCCCAGATAGGTGCGGATCTGGCTGTCGCGCCACAGCGGCGCGGGGTCGCCGTGGACCAGTTGCAGCATCCGCACAAAGGGGATCGACGCGAGGATGGTAAAGAACGACGCCGCCAGCTCGATCGGGCCGGAAAACGCCGCGAAACTGGCGTCATAGCGCCCGAAGCCTCCGGTCGAGCAGGTGGTCAGCGCGTGCATCACCGCATCGAACCCGCCCATCCCCAGCGCGGCATAGGTCGTTGCGCAGGCAACGGTGATGCCAAGGTAAAGCTGCGACATCTCGGCCGCGATCTGGCGCGCGCGGGGCATGACCTTGCCCATGGTGTCGAAGCCCTCGGAGCGGAAAAACTGCATCCCGCCGACCCGCATCACCGGCAGGAACACCATCGCCACGACCACGATGCCCAGCCCCCCCGACCATTGCAGGGTGCCGCGCCACAGATGCGTGCCCAGCGGCAGTTGGTCCAGCCGGCGAAAGACCGTGGTGCCGGTGGTGGTCATGCCGGACATGGATTCGAACATCGCGTCGGTCCAGCCCGCCGCCGGCGCCCCCAGCATGAAGGGCAGCGCCCCCAGCACCGGCAGCACCACCCACAGCCCGGTGGTCAGCAGAAACGCCTGTTCGATCACCAGCGGGCTGCCGTCGCCCGGTGTCGCCAGCGCCACCAATGTGCCCAGCACGATTGCGCCGCTGCCCGCCATGGCAAAGGCGCGCCAGTTCGGGTCGCCGTTCGCCCAGTCGATCACCGCCGGCGCCAGCATGAGCACGCCCATCGCAACGCAGAGTTTCGAGATGGTGTGGACCACCGGGCGAATGTCGATCATGCCGACCTGAGTGCCCCCACCGCCCCCTCTGGTCAAGCGCAGCCGCTTGCGCGGGGCGCAGCGGTCGGGTAATCCTGCGGAGGTCGCGGGTGTAGCTCAATGGTAGAGCAGCAGCCTTCCAAGCTGAATACGTGGGTTCGATTCCCATCACCCGCTCCAAAAACCTTTTGAAACCAGATGCTTGACCCCGCGGTCGCCGATGTTTTCGCATGGGTGGACACAGGCGAGGCAGATCTTGGGGAAATCCCGGCGGTTGCAACGGGGTAGGGACCGGTCACCCGGCAGGCGGGCGGGGAACGCTGCCGAAATCTGTGTCACGACGCCCGAATTGCCAATTCCTGTTCCGAATTATCCCGCCGGTCATGGTATTCGGGAAATGGTCATCGCGGCGGGGTTTCCGTTATTCATTCCTGATTGATTCAAGAACGCGGCCAAAGCCCGGGGAACGTCGCACCAGCCGGTATTTCACATGGCGCAGGCTGCTTTTGATAAATCCGGCGATGCGCCCCAACGGCTTGAATTCAAAGCGGATCATGTTCATGTGAACCGACTGCACCTGGCAGGGGGAAACCGGCGGGGCCTCGGTCGAATTTGGCAACAGCGGATAGAACCATTCCTGATCCGGCCAGATATAGGCCTGGGGCCAGGTCCAGCAGCCGTTCTCGGTATAGATCTGGCGCAATTCATCGCCAAGCGCCTTGTCTGTGCCAAGTGGTGCCGAGGGCTGACCCAGCCGATAAAGATGGCGCTGCATCAGGATCACGGCCTTGTCGCTGACATAGCAGCTTACCCAAATCCGGAAACCCAATTTCCGCTGCACTGTCTCGACGGCGCGAAAGACCTGAACGTGATCTTCGTGCCCATATTCGCCCCATGGATTATGGGTCACGACATCTGCCACTTCGGCAAGGCGATCTTCGAGCAGGCGGCAAAGAGTTTCAAAGTTTTCCCGATAGGCGGTCAGCCCGGCGCCATGCAGGTTGAACGGCAATTTCCGAAGCGCCAGCCCCTCGGGGGTATCTTGGGGAATGGGCCAGCTGGCTTGATCGAATGCCGACGCCTCAACAATCTCAAGCGTTTCAACCCCGTTCAACGGCAGGGCGTCGACCGCGCGGCGTCGCCCCTCTGAAAAGGCGGGACGGCCCGGGGAATCGCCGAAACACAGGATCACCCGGCCTGCACTTGCCAGAACCGAGCTGGCCCAAAGCACCTCGTCATCGGGATGGGCCATTACGACGGCACAGCCGGGGGGCGGCGAAAGCATCATGTCCGTGGATGTCATGGCGGTTATGCAAGCCTTTCCTGCGGGACAAGCCGGGTTTGAAAAATAATGACTGCCGAATGCTTCAATGACGAGGCTGCTTTCGTGAATTTGGCAATTCCGTGTTTCTCGGACTCAGCCCGCAGATTTCTGCGCCGTCAGCATTAGGCCGTTGCGCAAATGCGGCACCAGGCTGACCGGAGCAATCAATTTATGCGCCACCCGCGCCAGCAGCGTCTCGCCCCGCCAGCCGCAGGAATATTGCCGGGCGGATGACACGCGCATTCCCGAGCGTTCCAGCTGCCATATCATCTGGTTAAGCGTATATTCATGCTGCACGCCCAGGGCTTCGGTCCCTTGGGGGTATCGGAAATGATCCAATACCTGCCTGCCGGCCAGCAGATACAGCACATTGCGGAACCGCGATCCATTCGGCGTCGTCAGGAAAAGAACGCCGTCCTTTTTCAGGAAACTCTGGATCCGCTTGAACACGATATAGGGCGGGTGCGGCAAATGGCCGACGACCTCTTGCAGGATGACCAGATCGAATTGCTCTTGCGGAAGCTGCGTGTCCGACAAAAGATTGAGTTCGATGAAACGGATGCCGAATCCGTTTATATCATCGGCCGCGCGTCTGTTCACGTCGCCCACGGTAACCTGCATGCCGTGGATCCGAGCCAGCAAAACCCCCATGATACCGCCGCCGATGTCAATGACCCGGGCCGAAGACGGCAGATTCAGCCGCTGGATGCGATCAAAGGCTTTCCACAGGCGGGACACCGAATTTTCATAATATGACTCGGATTCCACAAACTCTTTGCCACGGATCAATTCTCTATAATATTTTACAAAGTCAGTCTTATTGCAGATCATCGTAACCGTCCGTAACAAGGCATATCGTGGTATGCTACAGTATTTGAAGTGAAATCTGAACACAAGAATCCTTGGTATCGTTCACGCGGGACGATGTGCGGCGATGGGTCGTCCGCCCGATACCGCTGCACGGCCCGGCCAGAGCAGGATGCATGGGGCGATCAAATTTCGCGGCCGCGCGACCCGCCGGATGGCGCGAGAACATGATGTGGACGCGAAAACGAACGACGTTTGCAACCATGGCGTGTGCAGCAGTGCCGTGTTCGGCCCCGGCACAGAAAAATTTGGCGGCAATATCATGGAATTTAGGCAAGATGCCGCCTTTCTTTCCTGCCGATATGTTCGTTATGCTGGGCAATGCGACACTGACGCCGCTGAAGTGGATGGTGTGACGACAGCAATGGCCATGCCCGGCCTGGACGAATTCGGTTGCGACAAAGGCAGCCGCAAAGAGTGATGCGACGAGCGAGGCGAACCCATGGCGCGGGAAATGACAGGCACGGCAGCGCCAAAGGTTCTGGTGATCGCTGAGGCGGCCAATCCCGAATGGGTGTCGGTTCCGTTGGTCGGCTGGTCGCTGGCGCGGGCACTGCGCGACGTGGCCCAGGTGCATCTGGTCACCCAGATTCGCAACCGTGAGGCGATCCTGCGCGCCGGTCTGGTCGAAGGGCGCGACTTTACCGCCATCGACAGCGAGGCGCTGGCCCGGCCGCTGTGGAAACTCGGCGCCTTCCTGTCGGGCGGCGAGGGGCGGGGCTGGACGATCCAGCAGGCGGTGAACACGATCAGCTATCCGTATTTCGAGCATCTGGTGTGGCGGCGGTTCGGGCGCGCGATCCGCGCGGGGGAATTCGACCTGGTGCATCGGGTCACGCCGCTGTCGCCGGTGCAGCCAAGCCCTATGGCCGCGAAATGCCGCCGTGCGGGGGTGCCGTTCCTGCTGGGCCCGATCAACGGCGGGGTGCCGTGGCCCAAGGGGTTCGAGGCCGAGATGAAGCAGGAAAACGAATGGCTGTCGCGCCTGCGCTGGGTGTCTCGGATGCTGCCCGGGCGGCGTAACACCCTGCGGGCGAACGCCATTCTGGCCGGATCGCGCCAGACGATCAGCGATATTCCCGCCCGGCACCGGGACAGGGTGATCTATCTGCCCGAAAACGCCATCGACCCGGCCCGGTTCTGGCGGCGCGCCGATCATGGGCCGACGCTGGCCGGGGGGCCGCTGCGCGCCTGTTTCATCGGCCGTCTGGTGCCGCTGAAAGGCGTCGACATGCTGATCGCGGCGGCAGAGCCGCTGCTGGAATCGGGCCGGATGCAGCTGGACATCATCGGGGACGGCCCGATGCTGCCCGAGCTGAAAGCGCGCGCGCGACACCTGGGCGGCGCAGTGCGCTTTCACGGCTGGAAGAAACACCAAGAGGTGCAGGACATCGCGGCGGAATGCACGGTGCTGGCCTTTCCCTCGATCCGCGAATTCGGCGGTGGCGTGGTGCTTGAGGCGATGGCGCTGGGTCTTTGCCCGGTGGTGGTCGATTATGCCGGCCCGGCCGAACTGGTGACGCCGGAAACCGGCTATGCCGTCCCGATCGGAGACCGCGCCGAGGTGGTCGCCGGGCTGCGCGCGGCATTGCAACGCTGCGCCGACAACCCGGACGAGGTCGCGCAAAAAGCCTCGGCGGCGCGGGCGCGGGTCGATGGGTTGTTTACATGGGCACACAAGGCCGCGCAGGTGCGCGAGGTCTATGACTGGGTGATGGGCGTGCGGACCGTGCGGCCCGATCCGATGGCGGTTCGCGTGGCTGCCGGTCGTGGCGAGCCGTGATCCGGGTCCGGCGCGGACCCGGCCATTGCCACGGAACGACTTGCGCCGCGCGGGGTTGACCGTCCGGCCGGACCCGTGCGACCGCAGTAAGGCCCAGTGAAACGCCAGCCGAAAGGCCCTGCCATGTCCCGTCCCGCGATTCAGCGCCTTTCGTTCTTTCTGTTGATGGGGGTGACGCTATACGCCTCGCTCTTCGGTGCGGGCTGAAGGGGGCCAAGGGGCATGGCGATAAGATTTGGTGGCAGGTATTCACCCGACGGGCAGCCGGGGACCGGACCCGCAGCGGGCACGGGGCTTGCCCGCCCCGCGCCGGGCCAGGCCCGCCACCGCTACGAATCGCGCACGAAATGGGTGACGGCGATGGCGGCGCCGCTGCTGGTGGGGGCATTCTTTCAGGGCGATCCGGTGGCGATGGCGTCAAGCCTGCTGGGCTTTGGCATCATCGCGGCCGGAATGTGGATGACCCGCGAAGGCTTGCAGGCCGAGGCTGCCTATGACGCGCGGCGCATCGCGCGCCGCCCGGCAATTCCGCGCAAGCTGTTCGGCGGTGTCCTGACCGGGGTGGGCATCGCGGTCGGCGCGTCCGAGCCGGGCGCCTTTGCCGGCGCGGCGGTGCTGGGGGTTACCGGCGCGGTGCTGCACTGGCTGGCCTTTGGCCCCGACCCGATGCGCGACAAGGGGATGGAGGGCATCGACGGTTTCCAGCAGGATCGCGCCGCCCGCATGGTCGAAGAGGCCGAGACCCATCTGCGCGGCATGACCGATGCGATCCAGCGCACCCGCGACCGCAAGTTGCAGGCCCGGGTCGCGACCTTTGCGGCAACGGCGCGGGCGCTGTTCGAGCGGGTCGAACAGAACCCCGGCGCGCTGACTGCGGCCCGACGCTATCTGGGTGTCTATCTGATCGGCGCCCGCGACGCGACGGTGAAGTTTGCCGATCTCTATGCCCGCAGCCCCGACCCCGGGGCGCTGCGCGACTATGAGGCGCTGCTGGCCGATCTCGAAACCAGTTTCCAAGCAATTTCGCAGCGGCTGCATGACGGGGTGCGCACCGACATGGATATCGAGATCGAGGTGCTGCGCGACCGGCTGGCGCGCGAAGGGGTGCGGCCTCCGCCCGGTGCGGCGCTTGAGGATCACAGCGCCGAACCCACCGCCGCAGAGCTGCTGCGCAGCGCCGATCACGAGCGCACGCGCTAGGCGATGCCTCGTTTCGCCCTGAAAATCGAATATGACGGCGGCCCCTTTGCCGGTTGGCAGGCGCAGGCCGGGCAGCCCTCGGTCCAGGCGACGGTCGAGGCGGCGTTGGCGCGGCTCGACCCCGGTTTCGCCGCGGGCGCGCGGATTGCTGCCGCCGGGCGCACCGATGCCGGCGTCCACGCGCTGGGGCAGGTTGCCCATGCCGATCTGGAACGCGACTGGGATCCGTTTCGGCTGGCCGGCGCGCTGAACTGGCACCTGAAGCCCGCGCCTGTGGCGGTGCTGGCGGTGGCGCGGGTGGATGAAAGCTTCCACGCCAGGTTTTCGGCTATTGGCAGGCGCTATCTGTTCCGGCTGCTGTCGCGCCGGGCGCCTGCGACCCATGACCGTGGCCGTGTCTGGCAGGTGGTTCATCCGCTGGATGTCGGGGCGATGCGCCAGGCGGCGGGGCTTTTGACGGGGCTGCATGATTTCACCACCTTTCGTTCGACCATGTGCCAGGCGGCAAGCCCGGTGAAGACGCTCGACCGCATCGACATCCAGGAAACCGTGCTGCCCCATGGCGCCGAATACCGCTTTCATCTGGCGGCGCGTTCGTTCCTGCATAATCAGGTCCGCTCGATCGTAGGCACGCTGGAACGGGTCGGCGCCGGGGCATGGAGGCCCGAACGGGTCGCGCAGGCGCTGGCGGCGCGCGATCGCGCGGCCTGCGGTCCGGTCAGCCCGCCGCACGGGCTGTATCTGGTGGGCGCGGATTACCCGCAAGACCCCTTCGCCGCCGGTGTTTCCACCCCGGCCGGATGACCGTCGCAACCGTATTGGCGATGATCCACAGATCCAGCCACAGCGTCCGCCGGCGCAGATAGACCATATCGAGCCGCAGCTTCATGGGCAGGCAGCGGCGGTAATAGGCGGATTCAGTGGCGGCTGGCGACAGGCAGCGCGCAAGAATGCGATCCTCATGCGCGTGGCAGATCAGTGTGGCGAGCCCGGTCACCCCGGGGCGCATCTGCATGACCTGCCCATAGCGCACCGGAAAACGCTCGACATATTCCCGCAGCGGCGGGCGGGGGCCGACAAAGCTCATGTCGCCGGCCAGGATATTGAAGATCTGCGGCAATTCGTCACACCGGCTGCGGCGCAAGATGCGGCCCAGCCGGCTGATCCGCCAGGATTTATGCCCCCCGGTGGCGCCGCTGTCGCTGTCCACGGGGATCATGGTGCGGAACTTGATCAGCCGGAACACCTGTCCCGGCGCCCGCATCCGTTCGGACAGATAAAATACCGGCCGTCCCTGCGCCAGCAGCAACACCCCGGCCACCCCCAGCATCACTGCCGATAACGGCAGCAGCAGCGCCAGCGCCAGCGCCACGTCAAACAGCCGCTTGCCCGTCGGCCCTTGCAGCCGCGCGGTCCGGATCGGCACTAGCCCTGCGTCCGCGTGCCAGTCATGATGGATCGTCATCCGCGCCACCGCCCCGTTTGTCCCGTCGAATCCACCTCGTCCTGTCCGGCGTAACGCAAAGTCCTCAAGGAATAGCTAACGCCCGAAACATTCCGGACTTGTGGCAGCGTTGCGGTTTTGCGAGTTTGCCGGACAGGCCGACCGCAGGGTCGCGCGCAGAAGGAGCAGACGATGCGCAAGTTTCTGGTGGTGCTGGATGACAGCAAGGAATGCCTGAACGCCATCCGTTTCGCCGCGCTGCGGGCGGCCGCGACCGGCGGCACGGTGCAGGTGCTCTCGGTCATTCCGGCCAATGAAATCCAGCACGGCATGGGGGTGGCCGAGGTGATGCGGGCCGAGGCCCGCGAACGGATCGAGGCCCAGTTCGAGGTATTTGCAAAATGGATGCGCGACCGCCCCGGGGTCGAACCCGAGCTGGTCCTGCGCGAGGGTGACCCGGGTGCCGAGCTGGTGGCCCAGATCTCTGCCGACCCCGATATCGCCGCGGTGGTGCTGGCGGCGGCGGTCGACAGCGGCGGCCCGGGGCCGCTGGTCACGCGGCTGACGCGAGAGCTGGGCTCGCTGCCTTGCCCGCTGACGATCGTGCCGGGCGATATCTCGCGCGAGCGGCTTGAACAGATCACCTGACCGCCGCGGACAGCGAAAACCGGCCCGACCTTGACTTGCACCCCACCGGGGAACCATATCTCTCGGGACCGAGGAGCATCCCATGTTCATTCAGACCGAGACGACCCCGAACCCCGCCACGCTGAAATTCCTGCCCGGAGAAACCGTGCTGGCCAGCGGGACAGCCGATTTCCCCGACGCCGAACAGGCCGCCGGCAGCCCGTTGGCACGGCGCATCTTTGCGGTGCCGGGGGTGACAGGCGTGTTTCTGGGGTCGGATTTCGTCACCGTCACCAAGACCGATGCGACGGCCTGGGACCAGATCAAGCCCTCGATTCTGGGCGCGATCATGGACCATTACCAGTCCGGCGATCAGGTGATGACCCAAGCGGCGGCGGCTGGTGGCGGCCATGCCGAACACGACGGGCCGGATGTCGAAATCGTCAACCAGATCAAAGAGCTGCTGGATACCCGCGTGCGCCCGGCCGTGGCACAGGACGGCGGCGATATCACCTTTCACGGCTTTGACCGCGGCGTGGTCTATCTGCATATGCAGGGGGCCTGCGCCGGCTGCCCCTCGTCCACGCTGACCCTGAAGATGGGGATCGAGAACCTGCTGCGCCATTATATCCCCGAGGTGGTCGAGGTTCGCCCCGTTGCCTGACCGGCGGCGGGTTCTGGGGTTCGACACGTCGGCCGCGCATTGCGCGGCCGCTGTCATTTGCGGCGACCGGGTATTGGCGCAGCGGATCGAACCGATGGCGCGCGGGCAGGCCGAGCGGCTGTTTCCCTTGCTGACCGAACTTCTGGCCGAGGCCGGGCTGGGCTGGTCCGATCTCGACGCCATCGGCGTGGGCGTGGGGCCGGGCAATTTCACCGGTGTGCGCATTTCCGTCGCGGCGGCGCGTGGGCTGGCGCTGTCGCTGGGTATTCCGGCGGTCGGAATCACGGTGACCGAGGCTTCGGCCTGCGACGCGCCCCGTCCCTGCCGAGCCGTCGTGACGCTGCGCGGGGATGAAATCGCCTGGCAGGATTTCCCGGCGTCCCCCCCCGACTCATCCCTCGGCTCTGCCACAGGAACCCCGGCGCCTGCCGCGCTGGGACGAAATGACACGATTCCGAACGGACCCGAGGCTTGCCGCTCGCCCCACCCCTTGCCGGTGGCGATCGCAATTCTGGCAGCAAGACTTGTGGCCGCATCAGCGGCGGAGCCTGTGGGCGCGCCGGCTGATCGGGCGGCCATCGCGCGCCCGGCGCCGCTGTATCTGCGCCCCGCCGATGCGGCCCCGCCGCGCGATCCACCGCCGCTGATCCTGCCGTGATCGCCGCGCGGCCGAATTCTGCCGCGGGATCTTTGCGCCCGCTTGACCCAATGCGCGGCAGATGGCGGTGGGTGTGCCGGGGGTGGGGCCGGTGAAACGCCGCGCGTATCGACCGCCGCGCCGTCGTGCGATCTGGTGAAAGGGCCGCATAACCATGACGCCGCAACAGCTTGCCGCGCTGCACGCCAGCTGCTTCACCCGGCCCCGACCGTGGAGCACGGGGGAATTTGCCGCGCTGCTTTCGGCGCCCGGCGTTGTGCTGCTTGTGCGTCCACAAGGTTTTCTGCTGGGCCGCATCGCAGCGGGCGAGGCCGAGCTGCTGACGCTGGCGGTCGCCCCGCCCGCCCGCAGGACCGGAGAGGCGCGCGCCTTGGTCCGGCGTTTCCTTGCCGATTGCACGGCCCAGGGGGCGGCGGCCGCATTCCTGGAGGTCGCGGCCGACAATGCGGCGGCGATCGGGCTTTATCGCGCGACTGGCTGGCAAGAGGCCGGGCAGCGGCGGAATTACTATGCGCCGGGGCTGGCTGCGCTGGTGATGCGGCATGATCTTGCGGATCAGGCACCGCATCAGCCCCCCCGCCGCTGACGGTCAAGCTGGATCTGCGCGCGGGTCAGCGCCTGCAATTGCGTCAGGGCCTCGGCCCGGCCAAAGGCCCGTATCGCTGCCTGACGTGCGGTTTCCAGACCGGGCCTGATGCGGGTCAGCGCCGCCTCGGCCTGCTGCAATTGCTCGGAGCGATAACCGACCAGCGCGGTCGTCCGCCGCCACTGCTCAAGCGCGTCCGAGCCGGGCGAGGCGATGGCCTGCCTCAGCTCGTCGCGAACTGCGTCAACCTGACGCTGCATCGCGTCGGCCTGCGCGCGCCGGGCCGAATAGGTCCGCAGCTCGCCATCCGCCTTGACCCGCGCAATCCGGGCAAGCTGGCCCAGCCGGTCCGTATTCCTACCCATGACCCGCCCCGTGTTCGCAGCATCTTTCAAGGCATCTTTCGCGCCGCCGTGACCGCAGGCGGCCGCCGGGCATCGCCCCGCGCTGCCGATCCGGGCCAGAGCGTCCTGGCGCCCGGACACGCAAAGCCGCCACGCCCCTGGCCGTCGCGGCCCTCGGGATTTCCAACGGCTTGCCCAGCGCTGGCGTCATCTGGCCGCCCCATCCAGTCCGCCCTCGTATCCACGGCGCATCTTGGCCCGCATGGCCTCGGCAAAGCGGATTGCGGCGGCGACGGGGCCGAACTGTTCCGGCGGGATTTCGTCGCCGATGCGGGTGGTTGCGTGCAGCGCCCGGGCGCAGGGCGGATCGGACCAGATCGGCACCCGGTGTTCGCGCGCCCGCTCGCGGATGCGGGCGGCGATTTCGTCGACGCCTTTGCCAAGACAGACCGGCGCCCGACCGCTGCCCCGTTTCCATTCCAGCGCGACGGCATAATGCGTCGGGTTGACGATCACCACATCCGCACGCTCGACATCGGCCAGCATCGAGCCAAGCGCCAGATCGACCGCCTTTTGCCGCCTTGCGGCCTTCATGTGGGGATCGCCTTCGGAATCCTTGTGCTCGTCCTCCAGTTCTTTGCGGGTCATCCGGTTGCGGCGGCGGAAATCATAGTGTTTCCAGAACAGATCGACGGCCGCAAAGACCACGGCGACGGCCAGCGCCAGCACCAGCACCTGACGGATCAGCTGCGGGATCGCGGTAATCCAGGCGGCGGCCCCCATGCTGGCCGATTGCACGATGGTCCGGCCGAGGTTGGTGAACAGGACCACCCCACCGGCGCCCACGCCCGCCAGCTTGGCCACCGAGATCGCAAAGGCCACCAGCCCCGACTTGCCGAATTTCTGCCCGAAATTCTTTACCGGATTGATCCGCTTGATGTCTGGCGCCAGTTTCGAGGGCGTAAAGACCAGCCCCCGTTGCGCAATCAGGCCCAGCATCACCACCAGCGCGACGGCCAGCGCCACCCCCACCACCGCGCCCGAGGATAACAGCCCCAGCGCGCGGACCAGCGGCGCGCCGCCTTGGGGCAGGTGTTCGCCCCCCATCAGCCGCTGCGCCATCCGCAGCCAGGCGGGAACGATCACGGCCGAGCCGACGGTAAAGGCCAGTAGAAAGCCCAGCCAGGACAGTGCGGCCGTCACCTCGGTCGAACGCGGAATATCGCCTTTTTCCCGGGCTTTGCGCAGTTTCTGCTCGGTCGGTTCGTGCTGGCGGTCGTCCTTGTCGGGGGAATCGCTCATCGCAGCACCGCCGGTTGCAGGGACAGCACGTCGCGGGCCCAGATGCTCAGCAGGCCCGGTGCCAGCAGCGTCAGCACCGTCAGCCCCAACAGGATGGCGGCGGGGGCGGCGACAAAGACGATGGGCATGGCCGGCATGACTCGCGCCACCACCCCCGCCAGCGTCTGAAAGAGCAGCCCCCCAAGGATAAAGGGCGACGCGATCAGCATTGCCAGCGTCAGGCTATGGATCACCAGCCGCCAGAACTCGGGCCAGATCGCGCCGATATCGGGCCACAGACCCGCGGGTTTTAGGGCGAAGCTGTCGGTCAGAACCTGACAGATGAACAGCGGCAACCCCAGCGCCATCAGCGCGGCCATTCCGGCCATATGCAGCAGATTTCCGATCGGATGCGGGGCCATTTCATCCGAAACTCCAAGCATTGCCGACAGCGAGGCGCTTTGCGCGATTGCGGTCGCACCGACGTCCAGCGCCATCGCGACGACCCGGACCATCAGTCCCAGAACAAGCCCCGAGGCGATCTCGACCCCCATCAGCGCCGCCAGCGGCAAAAGCCCCGGCGGCGGCATCGCGGGGGCGGCGCCTGCGTAAAGCGGCACCAGCGCCACCGCCGCAGCAACCCGGACACGGACCGGCAGCACCCGTTCGCCGATTGCGGGCATTGTCATCAGGCAGGCCTGAATACGCGCATAGATCAGCAGCAGCGGGGTCAGCCAGCCCGGCAGATCCAGCGGAAGTGCCGCGTGCAGCATCATGGCTCGACCGTTCCGACCAGCCGGACCCTGGCCTGAGGGTCGACCTCGTCGATCCCCAGCACGGGCCAGCCCAGACCTGCCCCCGCGACCACCGCCCGCACCAGACGCCGTCGATGATCGGGCACGACCAGCGCCGGCGACATCCCCGGAGAAAGGGCGCCGGCCGCAAGTCGCAGGCTTTCGGTCAGTTTCTGCATCAGCGGCGGGGTCAGCGCCCCTTGCGCCCGGCCGGGTTCGGATTCGGCGCGGTGGAATTCGGCCTCCCAGCCCGGGTGCAGCTGCATCACGTCCAGCCGGCCGTCGGGGTCGGACAGCTGCTCGGTGATCTGGCCGCGCAGGCGGCGGCGGACGAACTCGGCCACTGTCTCGGGGTCGGACGAGCGGCTTTCGTGGATTGCCTCGACGATCAGCGGCAGGTTGCGGATCGAGACCCGGTCCTCAAGCAGGATCCGCAGCACCGACAGCAGCTGCTCGGGCGCGACCTTGTCAGGGATCAGGCTGTCAAAGACGCGCTGATACGCTTGCGCGCGCGTCTCGTCGCTGAGCGAGCGCAGCTCTTGCATCAGCCGCTGCATCGAGCCCAGCGTCAGCAGTGCCGGCATCTGCGCCTTGACCGTTTCCATCAGATGGGTGGACAGCACCTCCATCGGGGTGACCACGCTGGCGCCGGCAATTGCCGCCTCGTCCTGGCGGGCAGGGTCGATCCAGCGGGCCGGGCTGTCGTAGACGGGTTCCCGCGTGCGGTCGCCGGGCACTGCATCCAGCGTCTCGTCATTGCCAAGCGCAAGGATCTGATGGGGCACCAGCAGTCCGCGCGCGCGGATCACGCCATGCACGCGGATGACATATTCGCCCCCCGTCAGGCCGGGGCCGTCGGTTATCCGCACCTCGGGCAGGATCACCCCGTAACTGCGGGCGATATGGATGCGCAGGTTGTTGATGCGGCTGCCAAGGCCCCTTGCCGGGTCCAGCGCCGATGCGATCAGATCGGCGCCGATCTCGACGCTGATTTCGTCGGTGTCGATGATGTCGCCGATGCGGGGGCGCGGCTCCTGGGCGGGTGTGGGCGGCAGAATTTCGCCGTCGGCCGCGGAACTGGCCATCCGCGTGGCGTTGCGCCAGGCAAACAGCCCTGCAACAGCGGCGATGACCAGAAACACCAGCGTCGGCATTCCGGGCACGAGGCTGAGCACCGCCATCGCCCCCGCAGCCAGCGCCGGGGCGTGCCAGCCCTGGGCCAATTGCCCCGACAGCATGTCGGCGGTCGATTCCGTCGCACCGCCGCGCGACAGCAGCAATGCGGCCGCCATCGAGGTGATCAGCGCCGGCACCTGCGTGACCAGCCCGTCGCCGATGGTCAGCTTGGAATAGGTGGCCAGCGCCTCGGCCATGGGCATTCCGTGCGACAGCAATCCGACGCCCAGCCCGACAAAGAAATTCACCGCGGTGATCAGCAGACCTGCAATTGCGTCGCCCTTGACGAATTTCGATGCCCCGTCCAGCGAGCCGAAAAAGCTGATCTCGCGCTGGTCCTGCGCGCGTCGCTGCTTGGCCTCGTCATGGGTGATCGCGCCCGAATTCAGGTCGCCGTCGATGGCCAGCTGCTTGCCGGGCAGCGAATCCAGCGCGAAGCGGGCCGAGACCTCGGCCATGCGCCCCGAGCCCTTGGTGATCACCATGAAATTCACGATCGAGATGACCGCAAAGACAGTGATCCCGACCATCAGCGAGCCGCCGGCGACAAAGCGCGAAAAGCCCAGGATGACCTCGCCCGCTGCATGAGGCCCGGTATGGCCCTCGGTCAGGATCAATCTTGTGGACGAGACGTTCAGCGACAGCCGGATCAGCAGGGAAATCAACAGCATCACTGGAAATGCCAGGAAATCTGTCGGCCGGCTCACCACGCTGGCCATGACCAGGATCAGGGTCGAGGTGGCAATCGAGAGGGCAAATCCGACATCCAGCAGCCCGGCCGGAATCGGGATCACCATGGATATCACGATCAGCACCAGCCCGCCGGTGATGGCCAGCGGCCTGGTCGAGGCGGGTATGCGGGACACGGGGGCGATCGCGCTCATTCATGCGCCTTTGCGTTGTCGGAGCCGAGGGCGGCGTCGGAGTCGGTGGCGGGGTCGGGACCGGCAGGCGACAGGATCCAGTCGAGCGGCATGACCACATCGGCGAGATAGCCCGCGCGGCGCAGATGCACGATCGCCAGCAGCCGCTGGTCCGGTGGCAGCGCTTGCAGCCGGACCGGAAAATCCGGGGACAGCTCTTCGCCGGCGATCAGCCGCGCTGTCGCATCCTCGACGAATGCGGTCGCCGCAGGGCTGAGCGCCTGTGCGACCGCAAGAACCAGCGCCTGAAGCATCATGCCGCCCTTTTCAGCTCGCGTAGCGCATCCTCGACCTCGAGAAAGCTGGGCCGCAGATGTTCGGGGGCGGCCTGCCGCCCGACCTCGACGCACAGCGTGGTGGCGTGCTGGTGAAGCCCGGCGATCAGCACCGACTTGATGACCTCGTAAAAGGCAAGATCCTGCTTCATCACTGCGGCCAGCCGCTGCGACAGCGGTGCGACCAGCCCGTAAGCCAGGAACACCCCCAGAAACGTGCCCACCAGCGCGCCGCCGATCATGCCGCCCAGGACTTCCGGCGGCTGGTCGATCGAGCCCATGGTCTTGATCACCCCCAGCACCGCCGCCACGATCCCCAGCGCCGGCAGTGCGTCCGCCATGTGCTGCAAGGCGTGGGGGACGTGCATGGCCTCTTCCCTCATCAGGTTCAGGCGGCGGCTGAGCATGTCCTCGACCTGATAAGGATCGTCATAGTTGAGGCTGGCAGAGCGCATCGTGTCCGTGATCAGCGTCACTGCGTTTTCATCGGCCAGTATCGTGGGATAGGCTTGGAAAATGGTCGAATCCGCGGGGGCTTCGATGTGTTCTTCAAGCTCGATGGGATTGGCCCGGGCGATCTTGAGCAGCTGGAACAGCAGACACAGCATCTGCGTGTTGTCCGATTCCGTCCATCGCGGTCCCTTGAAGGCCCGGACGATCCCCGGCAGCGTGTGTTTCAGCACGCCTCCGCTGTTCGACAGCAGATAAGAGCCGATCGCCGCGCCGCCGATGATCATCATCTCGAAGGGCAGCGCGTGGGTGATCACCGCCATCTTGCCCCCGGCAAGAATATAGCCGCCGAACACCATGGCAAAAGTCAGCGCGATTCCGACAATCCCTGCCATGGTTCAGTTCCCGCTCAGCCGGCGCGAACCCATATGGGCGGTCAGGACCGCAGCATGGGCCGGCTCGATTCGCGCGATGATCCGGGCACCGGCGTCGGGTTGGACCCGTGCGAGGATCTCGGCCGCGAAATCGGGGGGCAGGGCGGCCAGAATCATGGCGGCATCGGCGGGCTTCATCGCGTCATAGACGGCGATCAGGCGCTCGATCCCGGCGGCGGTTCCGCTGTCGCGGGCAGTCCGCGCATCCCCCACCGAAGCCTTGGCCTGTTTCAGCGCCGTGAGCCGCCGGATCAGCTGCTGCTCGGCAGCGGCCAGATCGTCCTTGCGGCGGTCGAGGTCGGCCAGCACCCGGTCCACCGCGATCCCGCGCAGCCGCAAAGTTTCGGCCAGAGCCACGGCCTCGGGGACGTCGGTGCAGCCGCCCAGCAAGGCCCCGGGGGCCGCCAGAGCCATCGGTGCGCGGGCAATCCAGCCCCCGGCCGCCGCGGTCATGCCCACGGCAAGAAAGGTAATGCAGGTCCAGAACAGCCGGTTACGCATCGGCGGCCTCCGTCGTGCGGCGGCGGCGCAGTCGGCGGGACTGGGCGGCCTGCGGCATGAATTGTTGTTGCAGCGCCCAATAGGCGCGTTCGGACTTGGCCTTCTCGATTTCGCGCGCAAGACCGTCCGACGCATGGGTGGCCCCTGCCTGCGCCACGGCCAGCGCGGTTTCCAGTCGGGAAATCTCGGCCGCCATGACGGCGATGGCACCGCCCAATCCGGTTTCCAGGTCATTGAGCTTGCGCAGCCTGCGCGCAAGCACGTTGCAAAAGCCGGCGACGGACAGTCCGGCGACCACCAGCGCGGCCTGAAGGAAAAGGGTCATCGTCATTGGATTCTGAACTCGGTGATCAACAGGTCGCGGACGGCGGTGTCGCCCAGAATAAAGCGGGTCCGCGTGGCAAGCTCTTCGCGGATGATTTCCAGAATGCCGCGACGACTGAACGCCGCCGCGTCGATCTGGGAAAGAAAACCGTTAAAACTGTCGGTAATTCGCGGCATCAGCAGATGCGCGGTGGCGGCTGCCGCCGGCTCGACGTCGATGACCACCGCCAGCGCCAGCGTCTGTGTCCGTTCGCCCGGAATGGTCAGGATGATTCGCGGCACATCCAGAAACACCACCTCTGGTGTCGTCTGCTGGGCCGGCGCGGATGGCGCAGTCAGCATGGACAGTGGCGACAGCAGGCCCGAATAGGTCGCGCCAAAGCCGACCCCCAGCGCAAGCACCGGCAGCATTATCGGCAAAAGCCTTTTCCCCAGCGATTTTCGCGGCACGTCTTCGATCGGTTCGCTGATATCGGTCATCTGATTCTCCGTCCTGTGAGGATCAGATAGCAGCTTCCCACTAACCGATTATTAATCGGCGCCGTGCAATCACCGTCCTGTCGAAGCGAGAAACGATTCGTAGGGGCGTCGGAATGCAGAAGCTGGCCGAATACTGGAATGAACGCAGCAGCAGCCAGAAGCAGCTGATCGTCGCGGCGTTCCTGACCACGTTCATGGTGGTGTCGGGCTTTGCCTGGCTGGCCAATCGAACGCCGATGGCGCTGCTTTATGGGGGACTTGATTCGGCCCGCGCCGGCGAGGTGATGGCCGAACTGGACCGCACCGGCGTGAAATCCGAAATCCGGGGTGATTCGATCTGGGTGGATTCGGCGCAGCGCGACCGGATGCGCATGACGCTGGCCGGCATGGGGCTGCCTGCGGCAGGTGGCGCGGGCTATGAAATACTGGACGGGATGTCCGGATTCGGCACAACCTCGCAGATGTTCGACGCCGCCTATTGGCGCGCCAAGGAAGGCGAGCTGGCCCGGACGATCCTGACGGTGCCGAACGTCAAGGCGGCGCGGGTCCATATCGCCCCTCCCGCCTCGCGCGGGTATCGCGCCGAAGCCGGCGGGGCGGCCTCGGTGACGGTCACCATGGGGGGTGGCACGCTGGACGCCCGGCAGGCGCGTTCGCTGCAATTCCTGGTGTCCTCGGGGGTGCCGGGGCTTGACCCCGACCGGGTCAAGGTCATCGACAGTGCCCGCGGCATCGTCTCGACGGGCGAAGAAACCGTCGCTGCCGACCGGGCCAGCGAAATGAAACGTAACGTCGAGCGGATTCTTGAACCCCACGTCGGGCCGGGCAATGCCATTGTCGAGCTGAACGTGGATCTGGTCACCGAAACCGAGCAGCTGTCCGAGCAGACCTTTGACCCCAACGGCCGCGCGCTTGTGTCGCAGGAAAGCGAAGAGACCAGCGACCAGGCCTCGAACGCGGATCAGGGGGCGGTCACGGCATCCTCGAACCTGCCCGAGGGGACGGGCAGCAGCGGCGAACAAAGCAGATCCAGCAGTTCGGAAACCCGGCAGCGCCAGAATTTCGAGGTCAGCCGCGTCACCCGCGAGGTATTGCGTCAGCCCGGCGCGACGCGGCGGCTGACCGTGGCGGTTCTGGTGAACGGCACCGAGCAGAAGGCCGCGGACGGCACCGCCAGCATCGTCCCGCGGGCCGAGGCCGAGCTTGAGGCGCTGCGCGAGCTCGTCGCCTCGGCCGTGGGCTTCGACGCGGCGCGGGGCGATGTGATCACGGTCAAGTCGCTGCCATTTTCGGCGATCGGCTATGACGGCACCATGGCGCAACAACGCGGTATTCTGGCCAGCCTCGCGCTGAATGATCTGGCCCGGCTGGCGCTGATCGGCCTGTTTGCGCTGGCGGTTGCGATGGTGGTGCTGCGGCCGGTGCTGCGCGCCCGCCCGCCGGCAATTGCATTGGATGATTCGGGGACGGCACCCCGCGCGGTGCTGGCGCCCGCGGCCTCCGCCGCGCATGTGGACGAGACCCAGGCCGCACTACCCGCCCCCAGCGTGGCGATCACCGCTGCGGACTTTGAGCTGCCGCCGCCTTCAGGGCAGGCGGATGCGGTGGCGCGGCTGCGCGAGCTGATGCGCGAACGGCAAGATGAAAGCGTCCGCATCCTATCGGGCTGGATCCGGCAAAAGGAAGAGGCGTGATGGGCGCGATCCTGCAACTTGAACGATTCGACCGCGGGGGCCGGTCGGCGTCCCCCATGTTCCGGCAGGCGCAACTGGATGCGGCGTTTGCCGATGGTGTGGCCGAGGGGTTGCGTCAGGCTGAGGCGATGCGATCGGACCAGCTTGGCGCCGTGCTGACCGAGCTTTCGGCAAATCTTGAAAGCGGCCGGGCGATGCACGCGCAATCGCAGGTCGCCCAGATGCTGGCCATGGCCCCGTTGCTGGATGCCATGCTCGAACAGCTGACCCCTGTGGTCGCGAGGGCGCGGCTGCGCGACGCCGTGCTGGCGCAGATGGCGGATATTGCCGGCGCGGTGTCGCCGCTGGGCGTGAAAATCCGCTGTGACGCCGGGACGGGCGAGTTTCTGTCGGCCCATCTGGCGCGGCTGGGGCTGTCTGCCGTGCAGATCGACGCCTCGGGCCCCGAAGGCATCGTCGAAGCCGAGATGACCGGTGGCGAAATCACCTGGGACGAAGCAGCCATTTCCACGCAGCTGCGCCGCCTGATCGAAGAAATGATGGAGACCGATTGACATGGACCTTGGCCAAACGCTTATCCCCACGCATCAGATTCAGGTCGAGATCGCGATCCGCATCGGCCGGACCCGGCTGTCGGTCGCCGACCTTGCCCGGTTGCAGGCCGACGATGTGCTTCCGCTGGATCAGGATGCGACGGACGGGGTCGAAATTTGTATCGGCGACCGGGTCGTCGCGCGTGGCGAGTTGATCGACCACGGCGGCGAAGGCCGGTTGGGGGTGCGGATTCTTGGCCCGGTCGAGCAATGAGCGCCCGCGCGGACCATGGGTTGCGCGCCATCGCCATGCTGCTGGTGATGTTGACGGCCGCGCCCGTGGCCGCGCAGGAGTTCTCGGATTTCGCAACCGGCGCGGTTAACGGAATCAGCCAGAATGCCGTGCTGCTGGTGGTCGGCCTGACGCTGCTGTCGCTGGCGCCGGCGTTGGCGATTATGGTGACCTGCTTTCCCTTTATCGTCACCGTCCTGTCGATTCTGCGCCAGTCGATCGGGCTTCAGCAATCCCCGCCCAACATGCTGATCGTCAGCCTTGCGATGTTTCTCAGCTGGTATGTCATGGACCCGGTGCTGCGTGACGCCTGGCAATCGGCCGGGGCACCGCTGCAACGCGGGGAAATCGCACTGGACATCGCGTTCGAGCGGGGGATCGAGCCTTTCCGGCGCTTCATGGCGGAACGCATCGACCCCGACACCATGCGCGCCCTGGCCGAGGTGGCGCCGCAGCCTGCCGCGGCTCAGCCTGCGGGGCTTGACCCTGAAACGGCGCCGCTGTCGCTGCTGGTGCCGTCCTTCATGTTAAGCGAGATCGAGCGCGCCTTTGCGATCGGCTTTCTGGTGTCGCTGCCGTTCCTGATCATCGACCTGGTAGTGTCGGCGATCCTGATGTCGATGGGGATGATGATGGTGCCGCCGGTGGTGGTGTCGCTGCCGTTCAAGCTGGCGTTCTTTGTGGCGGTGGATGGCTGGGGGCTGATCGCCGCGGCACTGGTCCGCGGCTATCAGGGGGGCGGGTGATGCCGGCGCCCGCCTCAGGCGGCCAGGCCGCGCGCGCCCATGTCCAGGTATTTTTGGCGCCGCTTGCGGATAAGATCGGCGCGGTTTGTTCCCTCAAGTTCGCCCAGCAGCCGCGCGATCTCGTCGCCGACCTGCCGGATCGCCTCATCCGGGTCGCGCTGGGCGCCGCCCGTCGGCTCTGGGATCACCGAATCGACCACGCCCAGCTTGCGCAGATCCTGCGCGGTCAGTTTCAGCGCCTCGGCCGCCTCGCGCATCTTCTCGGCGTCTTTCCACAGGATCGAGGCGCAGCCTTCGGGCGAAATCACCGAATAGATCGAGTGTTCAAGCATGGCGAGGCGGTCTGCCGTGGCAAAGGCGACCGCGCCGCCCGACCCGCCCTCGCCGATGATGATGCTGACCAGCGGCACCCCGATCTGAAGGCATTTTTCAGTCGAGCGGGCGATCGCCTCGGACTGCCCGCGCTCTTCGGCGCCTTTGCCGGGATAGGCGCCGGGCGTGTCGACCAGCGTGATCACGGGCAGGCCGAAGCGGTCGGCCATGTCCATCAGCCTGATCGCCTTGCGATACCCCTCGGGGCGCGACATCCCGAAATTGCGATGGATGCGCGAGCGGGTGTCGTTGCCCTTTTCATGCCCGATCACCACGACCGCCTGATCGCGGAACCGGCCCAGCCCGCCCATCACCGCATGGTCGTCGCCAAAGGCGCGGTCGCCGGCCAGCGGTGTCCATTCGGTGATCAACGCCTTGATATAGTCGATGCAATGCGGCCGGTCGGGGTGGCGCGCGACCAGGGTTTTGCGCCATGGGTCCAGATTGCGATACAGGCTGCGCAGCATGTCCCCGGCCTTGAGGTCGAGGGCCGCGGCCTCTTTTTCCAGGTCCACGCCCTCGCCCTTGCGGGCCAGCGCGCGCAGTTCTTCGGCCTTGCCTTCGAGATCGGCCAGCGGCCGTTCGAACTCCAGATAGGTCATCGTCGCGCCTCTCGGTGGTCGGCTGGTTTTATGATGGGCCTGCGCACGGATTGCAACGCAAGAGGATGGCATCGCGTGGCGCGCGGCAATCGGGTCACTGCGCCCGGCGGCGGGTCATTGCGGGTTTGTCCAGCGGTCCAGTGCGGCCTCGTCCGTATCCTTGGCAACGACCCAGCCGCGCGGGCCTTCGGCGCCGATTTCGCGTTTCCAGAAAGGTGCGCGGGATTTCAGCCAGTCCATCAGGAAATCCGCCGCGTCGAATGCCTCGCGCCGGTGGCGGGCGGCGGTGGCGACCATCATGATCGGCTCGCCCACCGCGATGCGGCCGTGGCGATGCGCGACCAGCACGTCGCTCAGGGCAAAGCGTTCGGCTGCGGCCTGCGCGTGACGGGTCAGCGATGCCTCGGTCATACCGGGGTAGTGTTCGATTTCCAGCGCCACCAGCCCGTCGTCGTCGCGCACCAGCCCGGTAAAGGTGACAACCGCCCCGGCGCCGGCGCCAAAGCCCTGCATCAGCGCGGTGGCGTCGAAGGGTTCGGTTTGCACAAGGATCCGCATCAGCCGCCCGTCATCGGCGGAAAGAATGCGACCTCGCGCGCGCCGCCCAGGGGCGCGTCGAGGTCGGACAGCACCTGGTCCACGGCGACCCGAACCGCGCCCAGATCGGACAGGGCGGCGGCATGGCGTTCGCCGCGGGCAACCAGTTCCGCCACCAGGTCGCGGACCGTTGCGGCCGAGGTCTCGATCTGCTCGCGTGGGGCGCCGATCCGTTCGCGCAGCCATGCGAAATAAAGGATATCCAGCGTCATTTCGCGTCCTTCAACCAGGGGAGGGCCTTGCGGAAGTAATCCCACCCGGTGATCGCGGTCAGGATCGCCGCGATCCACATCAGCAGCAGCCCCGCCTGCGTCGCCAGGTCGGACCAGTCGGTCGACCAGGGCAGGCTGCGCTCGCCAACCCGCGGCGGGTGCCCGGTTTCATAATAGTCCAGCCCGGTGCCCATGAACATCGTGGCGATGGCAATCATCTGGGCAGTGGTTTTCCATTTCGCAAGCGGGGTGACCGCAAGATGCCGGGAATCCGAGCCGAGGAACTCGCGCAGACCGGCGACGAAGACCTCGCGGAACAGGATGACGGTGGCCGGCAGGATCAGCCACGGGTTCATGCCGGAATAGCCTGTGATCACAACCAGCGCGATCACCACCATCGCCTTGTCCGCGATGGGATCCATGGCGGCGCCAAAGCGGCTTTCCTGCTGCCAGCTGCGCGCCAGATGCCCGTCGATCCAGTCGGTTATCGCGGCGACCACGAACAGCGCCAGTGCCGCGAAATCGGCAAATGGGCGGCTGAAATACAGGAACATCAGCGGGACGCCCGGGGCCGCAAGCAGCCTCAACAGGGTCAGGATATTGGGGACGGTCCATCTCATGGCGACAGGCTAGTGCCTTGGCGGCTGGGGCGAAAGTCCCTGCGTTCACTTCTTTGTCGGTGCATCGTCGTCCCCGAACAGCCCCTTGAGCCCGCGCGCGATCAGATTGCCGACCCGGGGGCGGGGCTGGCGGACAAAGGGCAGGGGGCGACAGACCTCCATCGCGGCGATGCCGACGCGGGCGGTCAAGGCGCCGTTGACCACGCCTTCGCCAAAGCGGCGGCTGACCTTGGCCAGGATGCCGCCGCCGGCGACAGTGTGGATCAGGTCGTCGCCTGCGGCCACCGCTCCGGTCGCGATCAGATGCGCGATGACCGTGCGGGCCAGCCGCCAGCCGCCCACCGCCCCGGCGCGGCCGCCATAGATTTCCGCCATCCGCCGGATCATCCGCAGATTGGCGGCCAGCGCGGCAAGGATGTCGACCAGTGCCAGCGGAATCAGCGCGGTGGCGGCGGCGACGGTGCGGGCGGCGGATTCGATCTCGCGCCGCGCCTGTTGATCGAGGGGGGCAAGCAGCGCGGCCTCGGCCTGAGCCAGCACCAGCTCGGCATCGACGGGTTCGGCGCGGTGGGCGGCAAGGGTTTCGCGGGCGCGGGAAAGTTCCGGGCGGCGGGCGTAGAGGGCGTCGAGCCGGTCCACCACTGCGTTCGCCCGCGCCAGATCGCCCGCGGCCAGCGCCGCGCCCGCGTCGCGGGCGATGGCGTCGATGCGGCCGAACCGCGCCCAGGCGGCGTATTCGCGCAGCGCCACCGCCAGCGTGGCCAAGGTAAAGGCCGCGAACAGCCCCACCCCGATCCAGCCAAGGATGGACGAGCGCGCCATCAGCCCGTCAAAGAACCGCAGCGCCGCCATCGACAGCATGAAGGTCAGCAGCGCGACGAGGCTGTTGAGGAAGAATCGCGTCACCCGCGAAGGGCGGGCGCCGGCGATTCGTATCATCGCCTGCATCGCGCGGGGGTCTGGCAGCGGCCCGTCCTCGATCAAGGGCGCGTCGGCGGGGGACGGGCCGGGCGGGGCGTCCTTGATGCGCGGCGCGCGGGCATCGCGGGCGCCTTGGGCGGTTGCGGTCGAATCTGCGCCGGGGGTTGGGGTGGCGGTGCCGGAGCCTCCGGCGGGGATATTTTCAGACAGAAGATGGCGCTGCGCAGGGGTTGCAGGCGCTGCGCTGGCCGGGGGTGCTGCGCGGTCATGCGGGCGCGGAGGCTGCGCCGCGGCCGGTGCGGAGGGGCTGGCGTCGGCGGCGTTTTGATGCGCGTCAGCCGGGGCGGCGCCGGGGCGGTATTCGACCAGCAGCGGGCCGCGGCGGGGGGCGGGGGGCTCAGCCATGGGGGCGGCGTCCTGTCGTGTCGGTGCCGGGTGCGGAAATCATTTCCATGCGAGGTATCCCCCTTTACAGCCGGTCGCCGAGCAGGAATTCGGCGGCGCGGTCCATGCGGATATGCGGCGGCCCCGCGCCCGGACGCAGCGTGTCGGGGGCGGGGGCAAAGGTCATCACATTGTAATCCGCGTCCAGCCAGTGGCTGGCCCCTTTGGCCGCCGGGTGCAGCAGCTCGGCGGGGTTGTCAGGCAGTTCGCCCGGGTAGAGCGCGGCCTGCCGCCCGTCCATCAGCGTGCCGCGGACCGCCGGGAAATCCTGGCCGTTCTGATGCAGGATTTCCTCGGTCGTGCTGCGCAGGGCGGCGATGGCCAGCGCCTCGGTCCGCGCGCCCTGGAAATCGGCGCGGTCGCGGGCCTCGCGCAGCATCGCGGTCAGGATCGCGGCCAGCCGCGGATGCTGGGTGTGGTGCAGGTGGTCGGCCTTGGTCGCGGCAAACAGGATGCGTTCCACCCGCCGCGTGCCCAGCAGCTGCGCCAGCCAGCCGGCGCGGCCGGGGCGAAAGGCCGACAGGATGTCGGCCATGGCGCGGCGCATGTCCTCGACCGCGCGGGGGCCGGCGTGGATCGCGCCCAACACATCGACCAGCACCACCTGCCGGTCGATGCGGGCGAAATGGTCGCGGAAAAACGGGCGCACGACGCGGGATTTATACGCCTCGAACCGGCGGCGGAATTCGCGCCACAGGGGCGAATCGGGCAGTTCGGGCAGGGGGGAAAAGGTCAGGGCGGGCGAGCCCTCCATCTCTCCGGGCAGCAGGAAGCGGCCAGGGGTGGTGTCGGAAAACCCGGCGTCGCGGGCGGCGGCAAGATGGGCGACATAGGCGCGGGTCAGCTGCTGCGCGGCGGGTTCGTCGAACCGCGCGCCGGGGTCGATGCGGGCGATTTCGGCAAGGAATACATCGGCGCCGGGCCGGCCCTGCATCCGTTCAAGCACCTCGGCCGACCATTGGGCGAAGCTGCGGTCCATCAGCCGCAGGTCCAGCAGCCATTCGCCGGGATAGTCCACGATATCCAGGTGCAGGTTGTGCGCCCCCTTCAGCCCCGACAGCATCCCGCGCGGTTGCAGCCGCAACGACAGCCGCAGCTCGCTGACGTGGCGGGTGCCCTCGGGCCAGTGCGGGTCGGGCCCGGTCAGCGCCGCCAGGTGGCGTTCATAG
This sequence comes from Paracoccus alkenifer, assembly GCF_900108405.1. GTDB lineage: Bacteria > Pseudomonadota > Alphaproteobacteria > Rhodobacterales > Rhodobacteraceae > Paracoccus > Paracoccus alkenifer. The sequence goes on along the minus strand of NZ_FNXG01000003.1, from coordinate 185,330 downwards.
TCAAAGCGGGGCACGGTGTCGTCGGGCTGGGGTTGCAGCCACGCCGCCGCGATCGAGCCATCCACCGCCGCCCGCAGCCCAGGCATCCGGCCGCGGTCCAGCAGATTGGCGACCAGCGAGGTGATGAACACGGTCTTGCCCGCGCGCGACAGCCCAGTGACGCCCAGCCGGATCACCGGGTCGGACAGGCCGAGGCCGCGCATCAGGGTGCTGGCGGTGTCGGTCAGGGCCATGTGGTGCTCCGGTTCAGGTCAATGGGTTTCAGATAGGTGGTTGCGGGGGTAACGGCCAGATGGTGCGACGGGTTGCGGTGTTGCGACCGGGGCGCTGCCCCCGGGGGCTTTGCCCCTTCCTCGCTGGAAATGGTCCACCGGACCATTTCCCGGGCGCTCGGAAGCCCGGGATATTTCCTGACAGAAGATGCGTGCCGGTTTGCAGCCGCGCGCGATTTCGGCGACGAGAGGCGGATGGACGAGAGACTGCCCATTGACGAGGTGATCCCCCAGCTGCGCGCGGCGTTGTCCGCGCAGGGGCGGGCGGTGCTGGTGGCGCCGCCGGGGGCGGGCAAGACTACACGGGTGCCGCTGGCGCTGCTGGACATGATCCCCGGCCGCATCGTCATGCTTGAGCCGCGGCGGCTGGCAGCGCGGGCGGCGGCCGAGCGGATGGCCTCGACCCTGGGCGAGGCCGTGGGGCGGCGCGTCGGCTATCGCATCCGCGGCGAATCGGTGCCGGGCAGCCGTATCGAGGTGGTGACCGAGGGTATCCTGACCCGGATGATCCAGTCCGACCCGGAACTGTCCGGCATCGGCTGCGTGATCTTTGACGAGTTCCACGAACGCAGCCTGAACGCCGATCTGGGGCTGGCGCTGGTCTGGGAATCCCGCGCCGCGCTGCGCCCCGATCTGGCGCTGCTGGTGATGTCGGCGACGCTGGACGCCGCGCCGGTCGCCGCTTTGCTGGACGGGGCGCCGGTGGTGCGATCCGACGGGCGGGCGTTCCCGGTCGAAACCCGCTGGCTGCCTCGTCCGCTGCCTGCCGGCGCGCGGCTGGTGCCCGAGGCCGCGCGGCTGATCGCCCAGGCCGAGGCCGAGACCCGCGCGCTTGGCGGCAGCATCCTGGCGTTTCTGCCCGGCGAGGGCGAGATTCGCCGCGTCGCCGCCATGCTGGACGTGCCGGCCGAGGTGGTGCCGCTTTACGGCGCCATGGAGCTGTCGGCGCAGCGGGCGGCGCTGGCCCCTGCACCGGGGCGGCGGATCGTGCTGGCGACGGCGATTGCAGAGACCTCATTGACCATTCCGGGGGTGACGGTGGTGGTCGATGCCGGGCGGGCGCGGCGGGCGCGGTTCGATCCGGGGTCCGGCATGACCCGGCTGGTGACCGAACGGGTCAGCCGGGCCGAGGCCGAACAGCGCCGCGGCCGCGCCGGGCGGGTGGCGCCGGGCATCTGCTATCGCATGTGGGCGGCGGCCGAAGAGGGCGCCTTGCCCGCATTCGCCCCGCCCGAGATTGCCACCGCCGATCTGGCCGCGCTGGCGCTGGAGTTGGCGGCCTGGGGCTCGGACGCGGGGCTGGCGTTCCTGACCTCTCCGCCCGCTGCCGCGCTGGCCGAGGCCCGCGCGCTGCTGACGGGCCTGGGCGCGCTGCGGAACGGGCGGATCACCGACCACGGGCGGGCGCTGGTGGCGCTGCCGGTGCATCCGCGGCTGGGGCATATGCTGCTGCGCGCGGGCCGCCGCGCCGCCGATCTGGCCGCGCTGCTGGCCGAGCGTGATCCCCTGCGCGGCGCGCCCGCCGATCTGGCGCTGCGGCTGGCGGCCTTGCGCGACCCGCGCGCCTATACCGACCGCCACCCCTGGCCGCTGGATCGCGGCGTGCTGGAGCGCATCCGGGCCGAGGCTGCACGGCTGCGCCGGCTGGTCCCCGACCGCCCGCCGATGCCCGCGGGCGCCATGGCGGCGCTGGCCTATCCCGACCGCATCGGCCTGCGCCGTAAGGGCGATGCCCCGCGCTATGTGCTGTCGGGCGGCAAGGGCGCGGTGCTGGCCGAGGGCGATCCCTTGGGCTCCGAGCGGCTGATCGTCGCCACCGACCTTGACGGCGACCCGCGCGAATCGCGGGTGCGCGGCGGGGTGGCGCTGGCCGAATCCGACCTGCGCGCGCTTTACGGCGACCGGATCGAGACGGTCGAATCGGTCAGCTGGTCGCGGCGCGAGGGCCGCATCCTTGCCCGCCGGCAAGAGGTTTTCGGCGCGCTGGTGCTGTCGGATCGCGCGCTGGACGACCCTGACGCGCAGGCGGTGGCGCTGGCGGCGTGGCAGGGGCTGGCCGATCTGGGCCTGCCCTGGACCCGCGCCGCCGCGCGGCTGCGGGCGCGGATCGCCCTGGTCGAGGGGCTGGCGGATGTGTCCGACGCCGCGCTGCTGGCCGACCCCGGCTGGCTGCTGCCGTGGTTGGGGCGGATGCGCAGCGCTGCCGATCTGCGCGCTTTGGACCTGACCGAGGCTCTGAAGGCGCTGATCGGCTGGGACGGCCAGCGGCTGCTGGACCACGCCGCGCCCGCTGCCTTTACCACGCCGCTGGGCCGCCGCATCCCCATCGACTATGACGCCGAGACCCCGACCATCGAGGCGCGGCTGCAAGAGCTGTTCGGCGTCACCACCCACCCCATGGCCGGCAGCCGTCCGCTGCGCATCCAGCTGTTGTCGCCGGGGGGCAAGCCGGTGGCGGTGACCACCGACCTGCCGGGGTTCTGGCGCGGCGGCTACGGCGATGTGCGCAAGGACATGCGCGGCCGCTACCCGCGCCACCCCTGGCCCGAGGATCCGACTGTCGCCGACCCGACGCTGCGCGCCAAGCCGCGGGGGACGTAGGCGTTATTGCAGGTCGGCGAATGCCGCCTGCAACCGCTCGACCGCCTCGACCACCCGCGCCCGCGGCGTGGCGAGGTTGAAGCGCATGTGCCCCGCGCCGCCCAGACCGAAGGTTTCGCCGTGGTTGGCGGCGATGCGCGCGCCCTGCTCGATGCGGCGATGCAGCTCGGTGGGCGCCATGCCGGTGGCGGTGAAATCGACCCATGACAGATAGGTGGCCTGCAACTGCATCGGCCGCACCCCCGGAATCGCCGCCAGCCCCCGGTCGAAAATCGCCGCGTTTCCAGCAAGATAATCGTTCAGCGCATCGACCCAGGCCGCGCCCTCGGGCGAATAGGCCGCGGTTACCATCGGCAGCCCGAACAGCCCCGGCGAAATCCCCAGCGCCGCCATCCGCGCCGCATAGCGCTGTCGCAGGGCGGGGTCGGTGATGATCGCATTGCCGACATGGGCGCCGGCGATGTTGAAGGTCTTGGTGGCCGAACTCAGCGTCACCAGCCGGTCGCTGATGTCCGGCGCGGCCAGCGCGGTGACGGTGTGGCGGGGCGCGCCGGGCATGACCAGATCATGGTGGATCTCGTCCGAGACCAGGATCAGGTCGCGTCCGCGGCAGAAATCCGCGATCTCGCGCAGCTCATCCGCGGACCAGACCCGCCCGCCGGGGTTGTGGGGCGAACACAGGATCAGCATCTTTTCGCGCCCGCTCAGCCGTGCGGCCCAGCCGTCCCAGTCCAGCGCATATTGCCCGTCCCGCAACGCCAGCGGCAGTTCCGTCACCTGCCGCCCCGCGGCTTTGATGACGCGGGCGAAGGCGTGATAGACCGGGGTCATCAGCACCACCGCCTCGCCCGGCCGGGTGAAGGCATCGACCGCAAGCGCGGTGCCGTTGACCAGCCCGTGGACGGTCAGGATATCCTCGCGCCCGATCTGCCAGTGATGGCGGGTCCGCATCCACCAGCGGATCGCGTCCAGATAGGGCGTATTCTCACCCGGATAGCCGTAGACGCCATGGGCCACGGTGTGTTCCAGCGCCCTGCGCACGCCGGCAGGTGCCGCGAAATCCATGTCGGCCACCCACATCGGCAGCGCGTCGGGCGCGTCCAGCCCGAAGACATGGGCCATGTCGTCCCATTTGTTCGACATGGTGCCGCGGCGCTCGATTGGCGTGTCGAAATCGGGGGCGGGGAAAATATCCTGGGTCTGGGTGGTCATCGGCTTCTCCTGTCGCGGTCCGAACATAGCGGGTTGTTGCGCGGGCGGAAGCCATGGCCTATCTGCCACGCATGACGCGCCCCATTCTTCTGTTCCCCGACCCCAGGCTGCGCAAGACCTGCGCCCCCGTTGGCCGGATCACGCCCGAGATCGAAGCCCTCGCCGCCGACATGCTGGCGACGATGTATTCCGCGCCCGGCGTCGGGCTGGCCGCGCCGCAGGTCGGCGTGCTGAGCCGGCTGTTCGTCATGGACTGCAACAAGGATCCTGACGCCCCGCGCGAGCCGGTGGTGATGGTGGACCCCGAGGTGGTTTCGGCCTCCGAGGTGCTGAACGCCTATGAGGAAGGCTGCCTGTCCTTTCCCGATCAATATGCCGAGGTCACCCGCCCGGTCGAGGTGCGGATGCGCTGGACCGGTCTGGACGGCAAGCTGCATGAGCGTGATTTCGACGGGCTGTGGGCCACCTGCGCCCAGCACGAGCTGGACCACTTGAACGGGCGTCTGTTCATCGACCATATCGGCCCGATGAAGCGGCAGATGATCGCGCGCCGCATGACCAAGATGAAGCGCGAACTGGCGCGGGCCTGATGAGCGTGCGCGCCTGCATCCCCTATGCCGACCGGCGCCTGCACCGCCCGGCCGCCCCGGTCGAGGCGGTGACGGACGAGATCCGCGCCCTCTGGGCCGATATGATCGACACGATGGAGGCGATGCCGGGCGTCGGCCTTGCCGCGCCGCAGATCGGGGTGATGCTGCGGCTGGCGGTGGTCGATGCCTCGGCCGAGCGGGGGCAGGCGGTGCGCATGGCCAACCCGCAGGTGCTGCACGCATCGGTCAAGCTGCGCGCGCATGAGGAAGCCTCGCCCAACCTGCCCGGTGTTTCGGCGATGATCGAGCGGCCGCGGGCGGTGACGGTGCGGTTCCTGAACGCCGAGGGCGAGGTCGAGGACCGCGATTTCGTCGGGCTGTGGGCGACCAGCGTGCAGCATCAGATCGACCACCTGGAGGGGCGGATGTTCGTGGACCACCTGTCGCCGCTGCGTCGGCGGATGCTGGTCGCGAAATCGGCGAAGCTTTCGCGCGGATAGCGCGGCCGGACCGGGGCGCTGCCCCGGACCCCGGGATATTTTCATGATGAAGAAGGAGCGGGCGATGCGCGTCGTGTTCATGGGAACGCCAGAGTTTTCCGTTCCCGCCCTGCGCGAGATCGCGGCGCGCCATCAGGTGGTCTGCGTCTATTCGCAGCCGCCGCGGGCCGCCGGGCGGGGGCAGAAGCCGCGGCCGTCGGCGGTGCATGCGGCGGCCGAGGCGCTGGGGATCCCGGTGCGCACGCCCCTGAGGCTGAAGGATGCCGAGGCGCAGGCAGAGTTCGCGGCGCTGGGCGCGGATGTCGCGGTGGTGGTGGCCTACGGGCTGATCCTGCCGCAGTCGGTTCTGGACGCGCCGCGGCTGGGGTGCCTGAACATCCACGCCTCGCTTTTGCCGCGCTGGCGGGGGGCGGCGCCGATCCATCGCGCGGTGATGGCGGGGGACGCGGAAACCGGCGTTGCCATCATGCAGATGGAGGCCGGGCTGGATACCGGCCCGGTTCTGGCCGAGGCGCGCACCGCCATCGGGCCCGAGGAAACCACCGCCGATCTGCACGACCGGCTGGCGGCGATGGGGGCCGCGCTGATCGCCGATGTGCTGGACCGCCTGCCGCTGCCCGCCGTGCCGCAGCCGGCCGAGGGCGTGACCTATGCCGCCAAGATCGACAAGGCCGAGGCCAGGATCGACTGGACCCGACCGGCCGCCGAGGTGGACCGGCTGATCCGCGGGTTGTCGCCCTTTCCCGGCGCCTGGTGCATGGCGGGGGACGAGCGGCTGAAGCTGCTGCGTTCCCGCGTGGTGGCGGGGTCGGGCGCGCCGGGCGAGGTTCTGGGCGGCTTTACCGTCGCCTGTGGCGAAGGCGCAGTCGAGATCACCGAGGTCCAGCGCGAAGGGCGGCGCGCCGTCCCCGCCACCGAGGCGCTGCGGGGCATGGCGCTGCCGCCCAGGCTGGACTGAGGGCTGGATTGACGGCGGCGGGCTTTCCGCGCCGCCCGTTCCGGGCTATCGGGCATGCATGAGCCTGCGCCCCCATCTGACCGCCACCCTGCTGCTTGGCCTGCCGCTGGTCGGCACCCATGTCGGCCGGATGCTGATCGGCGTCACCGACACCGTGCTGATCGGCCGCTACGGCGTGGTCGAACTGGCGGCGCTGGTGCTGGCGACCTCGTATTTCTTTATCCTGGTGATGCTGGGTTCGGGCTATGCGCTGGGGGTGATGGGGGTGATCGCCAGCGCCCGCGCGCAGGGCGAGGCGGCCGAGCTGCGCCGCGCCACCCGCATGGCGCTGTGGGTGTCGGTGCTGCATTGCGTGGTGATTGCGCCGCTGATGTGGTGGTCGGGGCCGATCCTGATCGCGCTGGGGCAGGAACCGCAGGTGGCGGCGCTGGGGCAGCTGTGGCTGCGGGTGATGCTGTTTGCCATGCCTCCGGTGCTGGCGGGGATGGTGTTCAACAGCTACCTTGCCGCGCTGGGGCGGCCGAACCTGGTGCTGGCGATCACCGTCATCGGGCTGCCGGTCAATGCGCTGCTGAACTGGCTGCTGATCTTTGGCCATTGGGGCCTGCCGGAGCTGGGGGTGCGCGGATCGGGGCTGGCCAGCCTGACGGTCAACTGGTTGCAGCTGGCGGCGCTGGCGGGCTGCGCCGCCTGGCTGCCCGAGGGGCGCGAATACCGCCTGTTCCAGCGGCTGTGGCGTCCCGACTGGCCGGCGTTCCGGGCCGTTCTTGCGCTGGGGCTGCCGATCGGGCTGACGCTGGTGGCGGAAACCGGCATGTTCACCGGCGCCAACGTGCTGATGGGCTGGTTCGGGGCCGAGGCGCTGGCCGCGCACGGCATCGCGCTGCAAATCGCCGGGCTGACCTTCATGGTGCATCTGGGGATCTCGAACGCCGCGACGATCCGGGTGGGCACCGCGCATGGCGGGGGCGACGCGGCCGGGCTGCGGCAGGCGGCGCTGGCGGCGATCATCCTGTCGGCGGGGTTCGCGGTGCTGCCGATGACCGCGTTTCTGACGATCCCCGAGCTGCTGACCGGGCTTTACCTGAACCCCGCCGACCCGCGGGCGCCGCAGATCGTGGCGCTGGCGGCCTCGCTGATGGTCTATGCGGGGCTGTTCCAGCTGGTCGATGCGATGCAGGCCATCGCGCTGGGGATCCTGCGGGGCATGCAGGACACGCGGGTGCCGATGTGGCTGGCGATCTTCAGCTACTGGCTGGTCGGGCTGCCCGCCGGCTGGGCGCTGGCCTTTCCGCTGGGGATGGGGCCGCCCGGCCTGTGGCTGGGGCTGCTGTGCGGGCTGAGCGCGGCGGCGGTGCTGCTGATGACGCGGTTCTGGCGCGCCGCCCCGCGGCTGGATGGCGCCGCCGCTCTGGTCCGGGGCGCGCAACCCCGCTAGACTGGACGCATCCCGGCAACCGAGGTTCCCATGCGCCCCGTCTTCGTCCAGTTCCGCTGCACTCCCGGCAAGACCTATGAGGTCGCCGACGCCATCTACGACCGCGAGGTGGTCAGCGAGCTTTATTCCACCTCGGGCGAATACGACCTGCTGGCCAAGGTCTATGTCCCCGAGGATCAGGACGTCGGCCATTATCTGTCCGAGCGGCTGTTCGACATCCCCGGCATCAGCCGCACGCTGACCACCATGACCTTTCGGGCGTTCTAGACCGCGCGTTCGGGGCCGGCCGCGTCGAGGCTGCGCAGCAGCGCGGCCAGTTCGGGTTCGGCGACCAGACCAGCGGCCTCGGTCGGCGGCATCCAGCGGCGGGTGCGCTGGCCCTGTTCGGGGAAATCCTCGGCCAGTTCCAGCACCGGCACCAGAAAACTGCGCACCTCGACCGGGATCGGCGGGCCGTCGCCGTCGTCGGGGATCTTGTCATAGCGGTAGCTGCCGATCTCGTGCGCGTCATCGGCGCGGACGCCCGCTTCTTCCCATGCTTCTTGCAGCGCGGCCTCGGCCAGACTGCGGTCGCGCATGGTCCAGCCCTTGGGGATGATCCAGCGCCCGGTGCCGCGGCTGGTGATCATCAGCACGCGCCCGGTTTCCGGGTCGCGACAGATCGCGCCGACTTGCAGGGCGCGGTCGCCCCCCGCCAGCAGCCGCCGCAGGCGGCGCCCCCAGGATTTCATTCGCCGTCCCTTTCGACCGGGCCGCGCAGGGCCTTGATCGTGCCGCGGATCGTCTTGGCGGCCAGCCGGCGGCGCTGGCTGCCCAGCGTCGGCCGGGTGGGGATGCGTGGGCGGGGCGCGATCAGCGCCTTGCGGATCAGCTCGGCCAGTCTTTCGCGCGCGATTTCGCGGTTGCGGGCCTGGCTGCGGGTGTCCTGCACCGCGATCAGGATGGCCCCGTCCGAGGTCCAGCGCCGCCCCGCCAGCCGCCGCAGCCGCGCCTTGACCGGCGCGGGCAGATGCGGCGAGCGCTCGGCCTCGAACCGCAGCTCGACGGCGGTCGAGACCTTGTTCACGTTCTGCCCGCCCGGCCCCTGGGCACGGGTGAACTGTTCCGAAAGCTCCCAATCGGCAAGGGTGATGGTGTCGTTGATGCGCAGCATGTGGGCAAGATGCGGTCGCGCCGCCGCAATGGGAAGGGGCGCGGGCTGGATAATCGTCGGATGACGCGGGCAGGGGCGGGGAAACCTGCGCGGGGGCGGCGGGTGCGGGGGCGGCGGGTGCGGGGCCGGGCGACAGTGTTTGCGGGGGTGCGCGCATGATCAGCCCGCCAGCCGGTCGCTGTAAACGGCGCGCCGGGGGCCGTCCTTGACCGCGCGTGCCAGCACCGCGACCGCAACCGGCCCGGCGCCTGTGGCCGTCAGCGCCCCGGCTGCCGCCGACAACGTCGCGCCCGAGGCCATCACGTCGTCGATCAGCAGCACCGGCCGCCCCGCCAGCACCTGCCGCGCCCGAATCGAGACGGTGATCGCGTCCTCGACATTGGCAAAGCGGTCGGAAACCGAGCGGTGGTCCTGCATCGGCGTATGGCGCTTGCGGCGTAATGCCGCGGGCAGCGCCCGCAGCCCATGCGCCCGCGCCACCGCCGCCGCCAGCAGCGCGGCCTGATTGTATTTGCGCCGCAGCAGCCGCAGCGGATGCATCGGCACCGGCACGACCAGCGTGTCCGGCCCGACCAGCGGCGCCGAGGCCACCGCCAGCCACCGGCCCAGCGCCGGCGCCAGATCGGGGCGGTCCGCGTGTTTCAACGCCAGCGCCAGCCGCCGCCCGGCGCCGTCATAGACCAGTGCGGCGCGGCCCTGCGCCCATGGCCGCGGGGTCGCAAGGCAGTCGTCGCAGGCCAGCGGCTCGTCGCCCTCGTCCGCTGCGAGACCGGGCAGCGGTGTTCCGCAGCGGCCGCAAACGCAGCCGCCGATGAAATCTGCCTCGGCCCAGCAGCTGGGGCAAAGCGCCCCCGAATCGGCCACCGGCCCGCCGCAATCAAGGCATTGCGGCGGAAACACTGTCGCGACCGTGGCTTTCATCGCCGGGCGAAGCGCCTTAATGTCCAGCCTCATGTCTGCGTCGCACCCCATTAATCCCACGGCCCCGCCGCGCCTGACCGACCGCGCCGCGCTGCTGCGCAACCGCGCCCGCGCCGACCGTGCGGGGCGCGAGAACTGGCTGCACCAGCTGGCCCTGGCCGAGGTGCAGGATAGACTCGCAGACATTAACAGAAGGTTTACGGCAACCGCCGTGGTGACCGGAAATCCGGATTTCTGGCGCGCGGCGATGCCGGGGGCGCGGGTGGTGGCGGATGCGCCGGAACTCGACCTTGCCCCGGCCGCGCACGATCTTGTGATCCATGCGCTGGCGCTGCACTGGGCTGATGACCCGGTGGGGCAGATCGTCCAGTCGGCGCGCGCGCTGCGCCCCGACGGGCTGTTTCTGGCGGTGCTGCCGGGCGGGCAGACGCTGGCGCCCCTGCGCGCCGCGCTGGCGCAGGCCGAGGTCGAGATCACCGGCGGCCTGTCCCCGCGCATTGCGCCCTTTGGCGAAATCCGCGATCTGGGTGCGCTGGTCCAGCGCGGCGGGCTGGCGCTGCCGGTCGCCGACCAGATCACCCAACAGGTCAGCTATCGCGACCTGTTCCACCTGGCCCGCGACCTGCGCGCCATGGGCGAGGGCAACGCGCTGGACCGCCGCCTGCGCCGCCCCACCGCCCGCGCGATGATGTTGCGCGCCGCCGAAATCCTTGCAACCACCGCGCCTGACCGGGACAACCCCGACCGAATCTGCGTCGGCGTCGATCTGGTGTTCCTGACCGGCTGGGCTCCGGCCGAAAACCAGCAAAAACCCCTGCGTCCCGGCTCGGCCCAGATCGGACTGGCCGAGGCGCTGAACAAGAGGACCACATGAGCCAGCCTTTGCGCCCGCATGACGCCCGCCGACCCGATCACGCCCCCGCCGACCACCCGGCGCTGCCGCAGCCGAAAATCGGCGTCCTCATTGCCAATCTGGGCACGCCCGACGGCCATGATTACTGGTCGATGCGCCGCTATCTGAACGAGTTCCTGTCCGACAAGCGGGTGATCGACTATCCGGCGTGGAAATGGCAGCCGATCCTGCAAGGGATCATCCTGACCAAGCGCCCCTTTACCTCGGGCGCCAACTATCGGCTGATCTGGAACAACGAGGCCGACGAAAGCCCGCTGCTGACCATCACCAAGCAAAAGCTCGCCAAGCTGCAAAAGGCCGCGGCGGATCGCTGGGGCGACCGGGTGATGGTCGATTTCTGCATGCGCTACGGCAACCCCTCGACGCAATCCGTGGTGGACCGGATGGTCAAGGCGGGCTGCGACCGCATCGTCTTTCTGCCGATGTATCCGCAATACGCGGGCGCCACCTGGGCCACGGCGAACGACCAGTTCTTCCGCGCGCTGATGACGCAGAAATGGCAGCCCTCGGCCCGGGTCTGCCCGCCCTATTTCGACCGCCCCGACTATATCGAGGCGCTGGCGCAGTCGGTGGAACGCACGCTGGGCGGCAAGCGCCCGCAAAAGCTGGTGGCCTCTTACCACGGGATGCCGGTGCGCTATCTGCACGAGGGCGACCCCTATTACTGTCAGTGCCACAAGACCTCGCGGCTGCTGCGCGAGCGGCTGGGCTGGGACGAGGATTCGATCGACACCACATTCCAGTCGGTGTTCGGGTCCGAGGAATGGCTGCGCCCCTATACGGTCGAGCATGTGGCGGACCTTGCAAGCCGCGGCATCACCGACATCGCGGTGATTTCTCCCGCGTTCAGCGCCGACTGCATCGAGACGCTCGAAGAAATCAACGGCGAGATCCGCGAGGCGTTCGAGGGCGCGGGCGGGCAGGGCTTTACCTATATCCCCTGCCTGAACGACGATGATGCGCATATCGAGGTGCTGACCGGGGTGATCGCCGAAAACCTGGCCGGCTGGGTGGGGTGAACGCGGCCGGGGCGGCGTTCTGCGCCTTGGGATCGGCGGCGATGCCCCTATATTGGGCAGCGACGCCGCGCCCGTCGGGGCGCGCATGATTTCCGAAAGGCCAGAATGACCAGCATCAACCAGATCGCGTGGGACGATACGGTCCTGCCGTTCCAGCTTGACCGTTCCGGGGTGCGGGGCCGCGTGGCCCGGCTTGACGGCGTGCTGGACCATATCCTGACGCGCCACGATTATCCGCCGCAGGTGGCGGCGCTGGTGGCCGAGGTCGCGCTGCTGGCCGCTCTGATCGGGCCCACCATCAAGCTGCGCTGGAAACTGTCGATCCAGGTGCGCGGCAATGGCGCGATCCGCACGCTGGCCGCGGATTATTTCGCGCCCCCGGGCGAAGGCGAGCCTGCCCGCATCCGCGGCTGGGCCAGTTTCGACGCCGGGCGGCTGGACGACGACCAGTCCGGGCGCCCGCCCTTTGAGCAGATCGGCGAGGGGTATTTCGCCATCCTGATCGACCAGGGCGCGGGGAACCTGCCCTATCAGGGGATCACGCCGCTGGCCGGCGGCTCGCTATCCGCCTGCGCCGCGACCTATTTCGCGCAGTCCGAACAGCTGCCTTCGACCTTCACCCTGTCCTACGGGCAAAGCCGGATGGCGGGGGATGCCGCGTCGCACTGGCGCGCGGGCGGCGTGATGTTGCAGACCCTGCCTGCACAACCCGCCGCCGCGGGCGAGGGCGGCTCGGGCGAGGGCGGGCTGATCGAGGCTGCCGACATCCTGCAAGGCGCCGAATCCGAGGACTGGAACCGCGCCAACCACCTGCTGTCCACGGTCGAGCCGATCGAGCTGATCGGCCCCTCGGTTGCGCCCACCGACCTGCTGGTGCGGCTGTTTCACGAAGAAACCCCGCGCGTGTTCGATCCGCAGCGGGTCGAATTCGGCTGTTCCTGTTCCGCCGACCGGGTGCGCGGCACGCTGTCGATCTATTCGGCCAAGGACATCGCCCATATGACCACCGAGGCCGGCGCCGTCACTGCCGACTGCCAGTTCTGCGGCGCGCATTACGAATTCGACCCGGAATCGCTGGGATTCGAGGCGACGCTGGACCCCGAGGGCAACCCCTTGCCCGAGATGCAGGAGGAGGGGCGGGGTTGATGCGCCCGCCCCCCGACCCCACCCACGCCCCGGCGCCCGCGATTCGCGACAGGCTGAGGGCGGCGCTGTCCGCGGCGGCCTCGTCCGCGGTGGGGCCGACCTCGGATTTCGACCAGAACTGGCCGATGCCCCAAGGGCTGGGCGAACGGCCGGCGGGGGTGCTGGCGGCGTTCCATGCTGACGGGCGGCTGGTGCTGACCAAGCGCGCCAGCGGGTTGCGCCACCACCCCGGCCAGATCGCGCTGCCCGGCGGCAAGGTCGACCCCGGCGACGCCGATGTGGTCGCCGCGGCCTTGCGCGAGGCGCATGAAGAGGTCGGGCTGGACCCCGCGCAGGTCGAGGTTCTGGGCGTGCTGTCCCCCCACCGCACCGTCACCGGCTTCGCCATGTTCCCGGTGCTGGCGATGATCCGCGGCCCCTTTACCCCCGTCCCCGAGGCGGGCGAGGTGGACGAGGTGTTCACCGTCCCCTTTGCCCATGTCGCCGACCCCGGACGCTATCGGCTGGAACGGCGGCAGTGGCGCGGCGACTGGCGGTCCTATCACGTCGCGGCCTATGGCCCGCATTACATCTGGGGCGCGACGGCGCGGGTGCTGCTGGCGCTGGCCCGCCGGATGGCGACATGAGGCTGCCCGCGTCAATCACCGGCGACGCGACGTTGCAGCTTGTGCTGGCGGCGCTGGCGCCCTCGCGCGCGCTGATCGTGGGGGGCGCGGTGCGCAACGCGCTGCTGGGCCAGCCGGTCAGCGACATCGACATCGCGACCGACGCCCGCCCCCAGGTGGTGATGGAACGCGCGGCGGCGGCGGGGCTGAGGCCGGTGCCGACCGGCATCGACCACGGCACGGTCACGGTGGTGGCAGGCGGTCGCGGCTTCGAGGTCACCAGTTTTCGCCGCGACGTGGCGACCGACGGCCGCCGGGCCGAGGTGGCGTTTTCGGACCGGCTTGAGGACGACGCCTCGCGCCGTGATTTCACCATCAACGCGCTTTATGCCGACGCCGAGGGCGAGGTGATCGACCCGGTGGGCGGGCTGGTCGATCTGGCCGCGCGCCGGCTGCGTTTCGTCGGCGACCCCGACCAGCGCATCGCCGAGGATTACCTGCGTATCCTGCGGTTTTTCCGCTTTCACGCCTGGTATGGCCGCAAGGGCGCCGCCGACCCCGCGGCGCTGGCCGCCTGCGCCCGCCACGCGGGCGGGCTTTCGCGGATTTCGCGCGAGCGGATCGGGGCCGAGATGCACAAGCTGCTGTCGGCGCCGGATCCGGTCGAGGCGGTGGAACTGATGCAGGCGGCGGAGGTGCTGGCGCAGGTGTTGCCCGGGGCGGATGCCGCGCGGCTGGCTGCGCTGGAGGCGGTGCAGGGCGGCACTGCCGCACCGGGGGCTGTCTGCCCCCGGACCCCCGAGGATATTTTCGTGATGAAGAAGGACTGGCAGCTGCGGCTGGCGGCGCTGGGGGCCGACGATGCTGCCGGCGCCTTGCGGCTGTCGCGGGCCGAGGCGCGGGTGCAGGATGAATTGCGTTCGGGCTTGCCGCTGGACGAGGCGGCCTATCGGCTGGGCGAGGCGCGGGCGGTGCAGCTGGCGCTGCTGCGGGCCTCGCGCGGTGAGGGCTTGTCCGAGGGTTGGTTTGGGCGGATCCGTTTCGCCGCGGGGCAGGTTCTTCCGCTGCGGGCCGGCGATCTGGCGGGCCGGGCGGCCGGGCCTGCGCTGGGGCGCGGGCTGAAGGCCGCCGAGGCGGCGTGGATCGCATCGGGTTTCCGGCTGCCGGGGCCGGCGCTGGTCAAGCTGGCCTTGCACGCGGCCGATGCGGAAACCGGAGGGGCGGAATGAAATTTCATGCCACGTTCGAGCGGCTGATCGACGCGTTTCGCCCCGCAGACGGCCCTCCGCCCCGCACGCTGCTGGCGTTTTTCCGCTGGGCGTTGTCGGGGGCATGGCCCGGGCTGGGGGTTGCGGCGCTGGCCTCGGCGCTGTCGGGGGCGGCCGAGGTCGCCTCGGCCACGCTGCTGGGGCTGGTGGTCGATGCGGTGGCGCAGTCGGGCGGCGTGCTGACCACCGCGCATCTGTGGCTGGCGGCGGCATTCGCTGGGTTCTTTCTGATCCTGCGCCCGGCGATCATGGGTTTTTCCGCCGCCACCTCGAACGTGATCATCGGGCCGAATGTGCTGCCGCTGGTGCTGTCGCGGCTGCATCGCTGGACGATGGGACATTCGGTGTCCTTCTTTGACGAGGATTTCGCCGGGCGCATCGCGCAAAAGCAGATGCAGACCGCCCGCGCCGTCACCGACGTGGCCAGCGAGATGGTCAATACCGCCACATTCGCGCTGTCCGCGGTGCTGGGCTCGGCCATCTATCTGCTGTCGGTGGGCGCATGGGGGGCGGTGCTGCTGCTGGTGTGGCTGGCGGCCTATCTGGCGCTGATCCGGTTTTTCCTGCCGCGTGTGCGGGCGCAGTCCAAGGGGCGGGCCAGTGCGCGGGCGATGATTACCGGGCAGGTCGTCGACACCATCACCAACATCAAGACCGTCAAGCTGTTCGCCAGCGCCGATTACGAGGATCAGGTGGCGCTGGGCGCGATGGAGACGTTTCGCGACCGCGCCATCGACTTTGGCCGGCTGAACACCTGGTTCCGCCTGTCGCTGACCATGGTCGCGGGGTTCCTGCCGGTGCTGCTGGTCGGCGGCACGGTGATGATGTGGCGCCACGGCTCGGCCACGCCGGGCGATGTGGCCGCCGCCGGCGCGATCTCGATGCGGCTGGCGCAGATGACCGGCTGGGTCAGCATGGCGCTGATGGGGATCTGGGGGTCCATCGGCGAGGTCGAGGACGGGATGCAGACGCTTTCCCCTCCGCATACGCTGGTCGATGCGCCCGACGCGGTGGACGTGGGCCGGCTGCGCGGGGATGTGGTCTATGATCGCGTCGGTTTTGCCTATGGCCGCGGCTCTGGCGGGATCGAGGATCTGTCGCTGCATGTCGTCCCGGGCGAGCGGATCGGCATCGTCGGTGCCTCGGGGGCGGGGAAATCGACGCTGGTGTCGTTGCTGTTGCGGCTGCATGACGTGGAACGTGGCGCGGTGCTGGTGGACGGCGCCGATGTGCGCGCGGTCACGCAGGAATCCCTGCGCCGCAATATCGGCATGGTCACGCAGGAAACCGCGATGTTCAACCGCTCGGCCCGCGACAACATCCTGTATGGCCGCCCCGGGGCCACCGAGGACGAGATGATCGCCGCCGCCCGCGCGGCCGAGGCGCATGATTTCATCCTGCGGTTGCGAGATTCGGCCGGGCGCACGGGTTACGACGCGCATCTGGGCGAACGCGGGGTCAAGCTGTCGGGCGGGCAGCGCCAGCGCATCGCGCTGGCCCGCGCCTTTATCAAGGACGCCCCGATCCTGGTGCTGGACGAGGCGACCAGCGCGCTGGACAGCGAGGTCGAGGCGCAGGTGCAGGATTCGCTGGCCCGCGTGATGCGCGGCAAGACCGTGCTGGCCATTGCCCACCGCCTGTCCACCATCGCCGAGATGGACCGGATCGTGGTGATGGACGAGGGCCGCATCGCCGAGCAGGGCTCGCACGAGGAATTGCTGGCGCTTGGCGGGCTTTACGCGCGCTATTGGAACCGGCAGTCGGGCGGTTTTCTGGGCACCGAGCCGGACGAGGATGCCCTGGTCGAGGCGCAGGCGCATGCCGCTGCGCAAGGTCGCGCCGCCGAATGACCCGCTGGCGTATCGAGCGGCTGGGCAGGCGCGGCGACGGGGTGGCGGTTGCGGGGGATGCGCGGGCGCTGGCGCCGCTGACCCTGCCCGGCGAAGAAATCGAGGGCGAGCCCGAGGGCGGCCGCATCGCCGCGCCGCGGATCGTGATGCCCTCGGTGGACCGGGTGGCGGCGCCTTGTCCGCATTACCGTGCCTGCGGCGGCTGTTCGTTGATGCACGGCCGCGATGAATTCGTGGCCGGATGGAAGGTTGGTGTCGTCGAATCGGCGCTGGC
Source organism: Paracoccus alkenifer (assembly GCF_900108405.1). Lineage (GTDB taxonomy): Bacteria > Pseudomonadota > Alphaproteobacteria > Rhodobacterales > Rhodobacteraceae > Paracoccus > Paracoccus alkenifer. Next base: position 168,610 of record NZ_FNXG01000003.1, on the reverse strand, counting down.
GGCGCAGGGGATCGCGGCGCCGGTCGTGCTGGCCCATGTCTCGCCCCCGCGCTCGCGCCGGCGGGCCGTGCTGTCGGGGCGACGCACGAAAAAGGGCGCGTTGCTGGGGTTTCACCGGCGTTTCTCGGATGTGGTGGTTGATCTGGCCGACTGCATGGTGCTGCGCCCGGCGATTGTGGCGGCGTTGCCGGATCTGCGGCGGCTGGTGGTGATGGGCGGCTCGCGCTCGGCCGAGCTGGCGCTGACGGTGACCGAGACGCTCGCCGGGCTGGACGTGGCGGTTCGCGGCGGCAAACCGATGGATGCGGGGCTGCTTGCGCAGCTGGCGGGGCTGGCGCGCGACGCCGGTTGGGCGCGGCTGGTCTGGGGCGATGAGCCGCTGCTGCTGCGCCCGCCCGAGCTGCAATTCGGCGCCGCGCGGGTTGTGCTGCCGCCCGGCGGGTTCCTGCAAGCGACCGCCGAGGGCGAGACCGCGCTGCTGACCGCGGTCCGCGCCATCGTCGGCAATGCGGCGCGAATCGCCGATCTGTTTGCCGGGGCGGGCACGTTCACCCTGCCGCTGGCCGAGCGGGCCGAGGTCCATGCGGTCGAGGGGCTGCCCGCGCCGCTGGCCGCGCTGGATGCGGGCTGGCGTGGGGCGCAGGGGCTGCGCCGGGTGACGACCGAGACCCGGGATCTTGCCCGCCGCCCATTGCTGCCCGACGAGCTGGCCCGGTTCGACGCGGTGGTGATCGACCCGCCGCGGACAGGGGCGGCGGCGCAGGCGGCGGCGCTGGCCGAATCCTCGGTGCCGCTGGTCGCCTGGGTCAGCTGCGATCCGGTCACCTTTGCCCGCGACGCGCGGCGGCTGATCGGGGGCGGCTATGCGATGGGCCCGGTGGGGGTGGTGGACCAGTTCCGCTGGTCGCCGCATGTGGAACTGACTGCGTCATTCTCGCGACAGCAGCCGTCAGGATAGTGAAAATTGCGACGAGTTGTCGTTGGCGGAAAATCGCCGGCCGTGGTATTCACTGAACCAATAACTCGCACAAAGCGAATCTGGGGCAGTGATGAAAACCACACGACGCAGTTTCATTGCGCTGGCGGCGCTTGGCGGCCTTGCCGCCTGCTCGTCCAAGCCGCAACAACAAGGCAAATTCCGCAGCTATGACGGACCGCCCGTGACGCAGATCATGGTCAAGAAGGGCGAGCGGAAGATGTATCTGCTGAGCGGCAGCAAGGCGATCAAGGAATACGACGTCGGGCTGGGGTTCCAGCCGGTCGGCCACAAGCAGTTCGAGGGCGACGGCCGCACCCCCGAGGGCGTGTATTACATCGACCGCCAGAACCCCAACAGCCTGTATCACCTGTCGCTGGGCGTGTCCTATCCGCAACAGGACGACCGCGACCGCGCCATGCTGCTGGGCCAGCCGCCGGGCGGGGACATCATGATCCACGGCCGCGGCCCATGGGGGCGCCAGCAAAAGGCGCGCGACTGGACCGCCGGCTGCATCGCCGTGAACGACAACGAGATGGAAGAGATCTTTTCCATGGTGCGGGTCGGGGTTCCGATCGTGATCTATCCGTAAGCGCCCGGCCGGGGGCTGCGGCGCGGCAGTCCCCTTTGGCGCCCCGAATCGGGTATTTGGGCCAGAAAGAAGCCCCTTGGCGGTGGCGCGCCGCGGGGCCGGCGTGCGGCGGGGCGCCTAAAAAAACCTTGCCACAGCGGCAGTTCGACTGATACCAAAGTCGTGGAAATCGGGAGACGCTGGCGCAGGCCAGGGCCGAAGGAGCAACCGCCCCGGTAAACTCTCAGGCAAAAAGACCGTTTCCGCATAAAACTCTGAAGAGCGGCCGTCCGGCCCGCCGAAGGGATAACGATCTCAGGCGCCCCGCGGTCCTTGACCGGGGCAGGGACAGAGGGGGCATCGACACGCGGCCGCTGGCCGCCAAGGGGGATGCCATGACCGAGCTGCGCCGGACGCCGCTTTACGACCTGCATATCGAACTGGGCGCCCGCATGGTGCCCTATGCCGGCTGGGAAATGCCGGTGCAGTATCCGCTGGGCGTGCTGGGCGAGCACCAGCACACCCGCGCCGCCGCCGGGCTGTTCGACGTCAGCCACATGGGCCAGCTGATCCTGCGCGGCCCCGGTGTTGTCGATGCGCTGGAGCGGCTGGTGCCCGCCGATATTGCGGGTCTCGCCCCCGGCCGGCAGCGTTACGGGCTGTTCACCAACGAGCGCGGCGGGATCATCGACGACCTGATGATCGCCAACAAGGGCGACCACCTGTTGCTGGTGGTGAACGCAGCCTGCGCCGACAAGGACATCGCGCATCTGGCCGCCCACGGGCTGCACCCCGAGGTGGTTGGCGACCGCGCGCTGCTGGCCTTGCAGGGGCCGGCGGCGGAATCGGCGCTGGCCTCGCTGGTGGGTGGGGTGGCCGAGATGCGTTTCATGGATGTGGCGGATCTGGAATGGGACGGGGCGCGGCTGTGGGTCAGCCGCTCGGGCTATACCGGCGAGGACGGGTTCGAGATCAGCCTGCGCGAGGATCGCGCCGCCGATTTCGCCCGTGCCCTGCTGGCGCTGGACGAGGTGGCGCCCGTGGGGCTGGGCGCGCGCGATTCGCTGCGGCTCGAGGCAGGGCTGCCGCTTTACGGCAACGACATGGGTGAGGATGTGACCCCGGCGCAGGCGGGGATCGGCTTTGCCATCCCCAAGGCTCGCCGCGCGGGCGGGGCGCGGGCGGGCGGGTTCCCCGGCGCCGATGTGATCCTGCCGGAACTGGGTGCGGCCGGGCGTTCCCGCCGCGGGGTGATGCCCGAGGGTCGCGCCCCGATCCGCGAGGGCGTGGCGATTTTTGCCCAGGCCGAGGGCGGCGAGCCGCTGGGCCATGTCACCTCGGGGGGCTTTGGTCCCTCGGTCGGGGGGCCGGTCGCGATGGCGACGCTGCCCTGTGAAATTGCCGATGGCGCCACGCTTTATGCCGAGCTGCGCGGCAAGCGGCAACAGCTGCGCGTCGTGCCCATGCCCTTTGTCAAGACCACCTACAAACGCTGATCCAACCCGAGGCGAGACATGCTGAAATACACTGAAGACCACGAATGGCTGCGCGCGGATGGCGACGAGATCGTCGTCGGCATCACCCCCCATGCCAGCGAGCAGCTGGGCGACGTGGTATTCATCGAGCTGCCCGAGGTCGGGCGCGAGGTCGAGGCCGGCGAAGAGATCGTGGTGATCGAATCGGTCAAGGCCGCATCGGACATTGTGGCCCCGATTGCCGGGGTGATCACCGCGGTGAACGAGGCGCTGGCCGATGCTCCGGGCGACGTGAACGAGGATGCGCTGGCGGCCTGGTTTTTCCGCATCAAGCCGGCCGAGGGCGTGACGCTGGACGGTTTTCTGGACGATGCCGCCTATCAGGCGCTGGTCGGCTGAACCGTTGGACCGGGGCGCGGCCCCCTTGGGCTTTGCCACTTTCTTGCTGAATCAGTCCGGCGGGCTGATTTCCAGGCGCTTGAAAGCCCAGGATATTTTAACAAGGAAGAAAGGGCGGGCGCCAAGGTGCCCGCCGTGATCGAACCGGCCGCTGGCCCGTCTGCACGAGTGATACATGAGCCGCTGGAACCCCACCTCTTACGACCCCGATGATTTCGCCAACCGCCGCCACATCGGCCCCTCGCCGGCCGAGATGGCCGAGATGTTGCGGGCGGTGGGGGCGGACAGTCTTGACCATCTGATCGAGCAGACGGTTCCGCAGTCGATCCGGCAGCAGACGCCGCTGGACTGGCCGGCGCTGTCCGAACGCGAGCTGCTGGCGCTGATGCGCGAGGTGGCGGGGCAGAACCGCGTGATGACCAGCCTGATCGGACAGGGGTATTACGGCACCGTCACGCCGCCGGCGATCCAGCGCAACATCCTGGAAAACCCGGCGTGGTATACGGCCTACACCCCCTATCAGCCGGAAATCGCGCAAGGCCGGCTTGAGGCGCTGCTGAACTACCAGACCATGGTCGCCGATCTGACCGGGCTGCCCGTGGCCAACGCCAGCCTGCTGGACGAGGCCACCGCAGCGGCCGAGGCGATGGCGATGGCGCAGAGGGTGGCGAAATCCAAGGCGCGCGCGTTTTTTGTCAGCGAACACCTGCACCCGCAGACCATCAGCGTGATCGAGACCCGCGCCGCGCCCCTTGGGATTCAGATCATCCTCGGCCAGCCGGGCGACTGCGATCCGTCCAAGGTGTTCGGGGCGATTTTCCAGTATCCCGGCACTTTCGGCCATGTCCGCGACCTGACCGCCGATTGCGCGGCGCTGCATGATGCCGGCGCGGTGGCGGTGGTGGCGACCGACCTGCTGGCGCTGTGCCTGCTGAAGGAACCGGCCGCGATGGGCGCCGATATCTGCGTGGGCTCGGCCCAGCGGTTCGGGGTGCCGATGGGTTATGGCGGACCGCACGCCGGCTTCATGTCCTGCCGCGACGAGATGAAGCGGGCGATGCCGGGGCGGATCGTGGGCGTGTCGATCGATTCGGCCGGGCGGCAGGCATATCGGCTGGCCCTGCAAACGCGTGAACAGCATATCCGCCGGGAAAAGGCGACCTCGAACGTCTGCACGGCGCAGGCGCTGCTGGCGGTGATGGCGTCGTTCTATGCGGTGTTCCACGGCCCCGTGGGCCTGCGCGCCATTGCGCAGCGGGTGCATCTGAACGCGGTGACGCTGGCCCGTGCGCTGCGCGAGGCGGGGGCCGAGGTCGCACCCGAGGCGTTTTTCGACACCATCACCGTGCGCGTGGGGGTGGGGCAGGCCGGGATTCTTGCCGCCGCCGAACAACGCGGCATCAACCTGCGCCGCGTCGGCCGCGACCGGGTGGGGATCAGCGTGGACGAGACCACCGACGCGGGCGTGATCGCGCTTGTGCTGGATGCGTTCGGGATCTCGGATCCCGCCACGCCCGCCACTGCGCCCGCCATTCCCGACGAGCTGCTGCGGGACAGCGATTTTCTGACCCATCCGGTGTTCCAGATGAACCGGGCGGAATCCGAGATGATGCGCTATATGCGTCGCCTGTCCGACCGCGACCTGGCGCTGGACCGGGCGATGATCCCGCTGGGATCCTGCACGATGAAGCTGAATGCCGCGGCCGAGATGATGCCGCTGACCTGGCCGGAATTCGGCGCGCTGCACCCCTTTGCGCCCGAGCCGCAGGCGGCGGGCTATCATCGCATGTTCGCCGACCTGACCGCGAAACTGTGCGAAATCACCGGCTATGACGCGTTTTCCCTGCAACCCAACAGCGGCGCGCAGGGGGAATATGCTGGCCTGCTGACCATCGCCGCCTGGCACAAGTCGCGCGGCGAGGACCGCGACATCTGCCTGATTCCAACCAGCGCCCACGGCACCAACCCGGCCAGTGCGCAGATGGCGGGGATGAAGGTGGTGGTGGTGAAATCCGCCCCCAACGGCGACATCGACCTTGAGGATTTCACCGACAAGGCGGCCAAGGCCGGCGACCGGCTGGCGGCGGTGATGATCACCTATCCCTCGACCCACGGGGTGTTCGAGGACACGGTGCGCGAGGTCTGCCGCATCACCCACGACCACGGCGGGCAGGTCTATATCGACGGCGCCAATATGAACGCGCTGGTCGGGCTGGTGAAACCCGGCGAGATCGGCGGCGACGTCAGCCATCTGAATCTGCATAAAACTTTTGCGATTCCGCATGGCGGCGGCGGGCCCGGCATGGGGCCGATCGGGGTCAAGGCGCATCTGGCGCCCCATCTGCCCGCGGATCCGCGTCTGGGCGAAGGCGCGGTGTCGGCGGCGCCCTGGGGCTCTGCCTCGATCCTGCTGATTTCATGGGCCTATATCCTGATGATGGGCGGGGCCGGGCTGACCCAGGCGACGCGGGTGGCGATTCTCAACGCCAACTATATCGCCAGCCGGTTAAGCAATGCTTACCCGGTGCTGTTCATGGGCAACCGCGGCCGGGTCGCGCATGAATGTATCCTGGACACGCGGGTGTTCGCGGACCACGGCGTCACCGTTGACGACATCGCCAAGCGCCTGATCGACAACGGTTTTCATGCCCCCACGATGAGCTGGCCGGTCCCCGGCACGCTGATGGTCGAGCCGACGGAATCCGAAACCAAGGCCGAGCTGGACCGCTTCATCACCGCGATGCTGGCGATTCGCGACGAGATTACCGAGGTCGCCGATGGCCGCATCGCCGCCGAGGACAGCCCGCTGCGCCACGCCCCTCACACGGTCGAGGATCTGGTCGCCGACTGGGACCGCCCCTATTCGCGCGAACAGGGCTGTTTCCCGCCCGGTGCGTTCCGGGTGGACAAATACTGGCCTCCGGTTGGGCGGGTGGACAACGTGCATGGCGACCGCAATCTGATCTGCACCTGTCCGCCGGTGGAATCTTACGTGGAATCCGACGGATAGCTGTTCCGGCCCGGAACCTGTGGGGCCGGGGCGACGTTCCCTCCTGACTTTTGCCCGGGAAAGGGGATACCATGAAAGGAATCATTGCGTGGCTGCTGGGCGTGCCGGTCGTCGTCATTATTCTTTTGTATTTGCTGAATATATTCTGAGGGTGCGTTGAAAATTACCTGTCTGAGTTGCGGCCAGATCAACCGCGTCCCGCAAGACCGGCTCGATTCGGGTCCGAAATGCGGGATCTGCGGGGCGGCGTTGCTGCCGGCAAAGCCGGTTGCAGTGGATTTCAGCACCCTGGAAAAAGCGGCGAAATCCGACGACCTGCCGCTGCTTGTCGATTACTGGGCGCCGTGGTGCGGTCCCTGCCGGATGATGGCACCCGAATTCGAAAAGGCCGCCGCCCTGCTGAAGGGTCAGGCCCGGCTGGCCAAGATCGACACCGAGCGCAACCCGGATGCCACGGTGCGCTGGAATATTCGCGGCATCCCCGCCTTTATCCTGTTCCGCGACGGGCGTGAGCGCGCCCGTCTTTCCGGCGCCCGTCCGGCAGGGCAATTGGCGGACTGGGTGCGCCAGCAGGGCTGACCGCTGCGGCGGCGCGTTGTTATCGCCGTTCCGGCGATGCCTCCGGCGGGGATATTTGGGCACCAAAGACGGGCCGCGCCGCACACTGTCCGCGCCGGCACAAGGCCCCGCGGACAGTGGCGTCTTCGGTGGCGGTCATCGGCGTCCCCGCCTGTACCGCCCTTGCCTTATAGCAGCGATTCCTTGACGTCTGGTTAACGGCCGGGCGTCTTTGGTGTGAAAATATCCTCGGGGGTGCGGGGGCGGAAAGCCCCCGGGTCGCAGTGAAAGGCAGACGCTTGACAAGGCCCCTGCCGTGCGCCAGATAGCGCGCCTGTGGGGCCGTAGCTCAGTTGGTAGAGCGCATCGTTCGCAATGATGAGGCCAGGGGTTCGATTCCCCTCGGCTCCACCAAACTTCCTTTAGATTTTTCTGTGAAAACAAGGCTCTAGGGTTAGGCCATATGGGCGCTATCCCACAATTTATCCCACAGGGCGCGCCGGATGGGGGCGGATTTTACGGAACGTTGCCGGATGAATGACAATGCCAGGCTCCTGCACCGCCCTTGCGCTCGGGCCGGGTTATTTGTCGCGGTTTTTGACAAAGCCTTGGGGGCGTCGGTCCCCGTGACGGCAGCCGCCAGCTTTCCCATACCCCCCCGCTCGCCTAATAAGATACCCGGAACAAACAGTGAACAATGATAGATGCAAGGCAGTCTGTCCTGGGGGTGTATGAAGCCCGGCACCGCCCCGCCGGGGACCGATGCCCCTCTGGCTTCACGGGTCTGCAATTCAGGAAAAGCGCGGCGTTCGGCGTCGCGGAACTGGCGGCCAGCCCCGGGCACCCCTTGGCGCACAGACTGTTCCCCGCCTGATTTTCTGGCGTTGGATAATCGGGCATCCGGGCATCACCCCATGCGCCCGTTATTCTCTTGTTTGTTTATCAAGTCCCCGGCTCGCCTCGCGCCAGTAAATCGCCCTACTTTAGAGGGTGCGGCTTGCACCCCATGAAGGGGAAGGGCCTCTAACAGCCCGTATCGCGCGCGTAGTGTGTCGCAATGCAGCCGGGCAGGGCTGAATCAGCTTTCCGGCCCTGTGGCTTGCGGGGCTGCCTTGTGCCGCGCCCAGCGGCGGCGCTGGGCTTCGCGGATACGTTCAATGCCCTCGGGGGTGCGCGCGCCCGTGGACATGCCACCGTGAAACTTGCAGCGGCGCTTGCCCGGCTCGCTCTTGTTGCGGCAGGGCGTGCCCTTGCGGGTCTTTGCGCCACAGACAACCCGGCGGCGGGCGGCTCGGGCGGCTTCACGTTCACGATATGCGGCAAGCTGGGCGGCGGCCCATGCGTCTATTGCCGCGAAGGGGGATAACACTTCATCCCCGCGCGGGCGCGATACCGTGCAGCAAACCGGGCCATTGACATGCCAGCCCAGCGCCTCGGCCATGCGCCCCACGGCCCAGCCGCGCGGGTCCAGATGGGGCGCAGCCTCCCAATACTGCACCGCTGTTCGGCCTACCCCTGCCGCCTTGGCAAGCTGGCGCTGGGTCAGCCCGGCGGCCTTGCGGCGGGCGGCCAGCTCCGCCCCTGCGGGTCCGTTATGCTTCATCCCGCCATCCTTTCCAGCCATTCCACCAGGTCGCCCCGTGCTTGCGCTTCCCGGTCCAGCACCGCGCGCAGCGTGTCCCCATCCTGCCGGGCCTCGATTGCGTCCCGCACCAGGGCGGACAGCATGTCAGGCGGGATAGCCTCGGCCTGCACCGTCTCGCCCGTGAAGGCGCGGCGGTCGGTCGCCTTGGGCGGTGCGCTGGGCAGGTCCATTGCTTCGGCCTGCGCCGGGGTCACGGCAAGGCGGGTAAAGCGTGGGGCGCTTTCGCAATCCAGCGCGTTGCACATTGCCCCCACATCCTCGGCCAGCGCCGTGAACAGGTGAACGCCGCTCGGGTCCAGGTCGCCAATGTGCAGCACCTCGGCCCTCTGCCCGCCCTGTGTGACGCGGGCCAACTCGCGGGCCAGGTCGTGCTTCGCGGTCAGGCTGTCGAACCCGCCCGATGACAGCACCGGCACCCCATAGGCATCGGCGGTGCGGGACAGCATCGGGGCCATGCCTGCGGCCTCGCACAGCAGCCACAGGCGCAGCGGCTGCCCCTGTTGCCGGTCCAGGGTGAACCCCTCGGCCTGCCAGCGCAGCCCCCGCAGGAACGCGGCAGGGCTGTCGTAGCCATCGCCCCCGTGGCGGCTACCGCCATCGTCGCGGAAGGCCGCGAAGGGCAACATCCCCGCCCGGCGGGCGCGGCCTACGGTTTCGCACAATCGCGCATAGGCGCGTTCTGTCTTGTCGTAGCCCCTCGAACCGACCAGGCGATAGAACACCTGCCGCACGGTCAGGGGCAGATGGGCGGCATATTCATCCAGCACCGCGCGCACCTGCGCCACAAGGGCCAGCGTGTCGGGGCGGGGGTTCCAGCCCGCGAAGCCGCGCGGGCGGGTCCGGCGGGCGGTCATTGGCAAGGCTCCCCTTCCAGGCAGGCAAGCGCCGTGTCGCGGTCGCGGTAGCGCCAGCACTTGCCGCAGAACAGCCGCCCTTGCGGGCCGTGCCGTTCAAGGTCGGACATGCTGTCCCAGCGGTCCCGGCTCACCCATTCCCCGGACCAGTCCAGCCGCATCATGGAACGCGCGGCGCTGGGCGTGTCGGGGCCGTGAAGGGGCAGCACAACAGCACCGGCGACAGGGGCTGCGATTTTCAGCTTGGAAGGCTGGGGGCGTGCTACACGTGCTACTTGTGCTACATGGGCGGGGGCTGGGGGGTGCTGTGTAGCATATGTAGCACGTGTAGCACGGGGTGGCGGGTCCGGCTGTGTTTTTTGAACAGGGCCAGCGGCGCGGATACGGGCCAGCGCGGCGCGTGGGTCAAACAGCATCGCAGCCCCCTTTCACGATCCGCCAGGCGGTCGAACGGGCCGCCCCTCGAACCACGGTCCCGGCAGGCAGGGCCACAACCCAGCCATGCCGTTCCAGCGTGCCCAGCGCAGCGGCTGCGGCCTTGGTTTCGCGCAGTGCCCGGATGGGGGCTTTCTGCACCACGTCGCGGGTCATTACCTCGGGGTGCGGCCATTCCTCGACCAGCCATTGCCGCAGCCGCTCGGCCCGGTCGGTTTCCTCGCTGACCTTCGCGGCATCGGCCAGCCGCAGCGCCTCGGACAGGTAGAAGCTGGCAAGCTCGATTGCGCAGGCCATATCCTCGGCATCCACCGCCGGGGCGTTCAGGTCGCGCCACAGCGTCAGCACCCCCGCGATGCGGCAAGCCTGTTCCGCCGCCTTGGACGCATAGCCGGTCACACCCGACATGGCTGCACTGGGGCGCTGGGCGACCTCCACGGCATCGGCGTATTCTGTCAGCAGCGCGCGCGCATCCGGGGCCAGCGGCAGGAATCGCGGCTCCAGCGCACGGCTGTCAGGATCCATCGGCAGCGACGTTCGCAGGATTGCCCCCAGCCGCGCCGCGAAGGCATCCACCGGCCCCCTCCCGTCACGGGCCAGGCTGTGAAGCCTTGTGCCGATGGTGCTGGGCGGTTCAGTGACCAGAAAGCGCGGCAGAAAGCCGGTATCATCGGCCTTGGGGTCGGCCATGAAGTCCCGCGCTACACCCGGTTGAACCATGAGATGCACGGCCAGCCTGCGGCCATAGAGCGTGAAACTGCCCTCGCCCTGCCGTGTCCGGCGAATGGGGTTGCCCTGCCAAAGGTCATTCAGTGCGGCGAGGGTCTTTTGCCGGTTATCGCTCGACATGGCGAAGCCGCCCAGGAACTGCCCGCCTTCATCCGAATAAATGCCAAGGCTCGGCATCCCCTCGGCAAACTTGCGGGTCAGCCCCTCATAGGTCGGCTCTGTCACCGTGCGGTCGGGCGACGGGGGCGCGGCGGGTTCATCGCCCAGCGCATGAAGGTCGGCCTCGGCTTCGGTCTGGGTCTTGCCGGTCTTGCCTGTCCTTTTCACGGAATTGATTGCCGCGTCGTGCTGCACCTTCCAAAGCGCGTGCCGGGTCTGCCAGGCCTTCATATCCTCGCGGTGCTGGGCGGCTTCCTCGCGCTCGTGGTCGCGCAAGCCCTGTATCAGCAGCGCGTCACAGGTCGATTTCCGTTCGCCGCTGCGGGCGATGGTCAGGGCGTAGAGCGACAACGGGCGGACCCCGCCCAGCGTCTCCACATCCGCGAAGCCCTGCACCGCGAGGGACGCCACCGCAAGGGCACTTTGCGCAGGAATAGCGATGGGGGCCTGCGTCATGCCCTGCACGGCCTGCACCGCCGCTTGCAGCGGCCCCAGCGCGTGAACGGGATAGGGTTGCCCCGGCGGGATTTCCCGCAAGAGGGGCTGCGGGCCTTCGGTGATGAAGGGGATTGTTTCGGGCATCGCGTTCACGACATGGCCCCTTTCAGCATGAGAATATCGTTCCAGTCCCGGCCATCCGGGGCAGGTAGCAGGCTGACAGACCAGCCCAGCGCGGACGCGCGTTCGGCCAGCTTGTGCGCGGCTTCACGTCCTGCCGTGTCACCGTCCGGGGCAATGGTCAGCTTGTGCGGGATACCGTCCGGCAGGCGCAGCCCGGCCATGCCTGCGGCAGACAGTGCCGCCCAGACGGTCGCAGGGCCGCGCAGCAAGCCGCTGGGCAGGCTCAAGGCGGTTTCGATACCCTCGGCCACCACCAGCGGCCCTTGCCTCTCAGCGAGTCGCACAGCGCCGCCCAGCGCCGCCCCCAGCATCGCCTTTGGCGGGTCCACATCGGCCTTGCCGGTCCCGTCCTGGCGCAGATAGGTCCGATGCACGGCAAGGCGTGGCAGCCCGTCCACGCGCGCCACCAGGGCAGGCAGGCGCTTGGCGGATGCGTGCCAGCACTGGGGATGAAAGCGCAGGCTGCCCGGCAGGGGACAGGTGATGCCCCGCCCCCGCAGATAGGTTTCTGCAATCGTGCCTTGAACGGGCAGCGCCTCGGACCAGACAGCCAGCGCCTGCCGCTCACGCTTCACGGCCTCGGCTTCATCCTCGGCCCGGCGGCGGGCTATCTCGGACGGGTTCGGCGGGGTGAAACTGCCCCGGCCCTCGACCAACCCCAGACCGCGCAGAGCCTCTTTCACGTCGCGCCAATCGCAGCCGCTGTGACACTTGACGAGCAATCCCTTTTCGCCATCGCGAAGGGTCAGGGAAGGCTTGCGGTCGCCATGGGCCGGGCAGCGGGCCACGCCATAGCCTCGATACCATTTGCCGCGAAGGGCAAGGGTCAGGGTGCGGGCATCAGTCATGACCGCACCCCCAGACAAGCGCCGCCAGCATCGTGGCGCGGTCGGCATCCAGCCCGTAACGCTGCATCAGCAGGGCAATGCGCAGCGCCATCACAGCGCACCGCCTTTCATGCCACCTGTCCCGGCGGAATGGTCGAAGGCTTCACGGCCTGCCGTGACATTGCAGGCCAGCACATAGCGGGCATGATGCCCGGCGAACGGGCCGCCATGCGCTTCGGTGATGGTGTCGATTGCCACGCCCAGGCCGCGCAGGTTGTGGACATAGGCTGCCCAGCGCGGGGCGGCGGGGTTGCGGTAAGGGGTGCAGCCTTTTGGGCCTGCCGCAATCAGCGCCTCAAGCGCCCAGCGGTCGCGGCCCTTGGTGACAATCTCGCAAGGGGCATCGCCCACGTTGCGGATGGTGAAAGCCCGTGCGGGCCAGTGGTGTTTCGATTTCATGGTCGTGTCCCTCGCCTTGCGGGCAAGGGGGGCTGACGCTATAGGTCAGGGCATCAGAACCGCCGTAACGAATAGCGCCGTCGCCCCCTGTCCGGGCGGCGGTGTTTCGTTTCAGGCAGCGCGCGCGCTCGGGCGGTTCGCCAGCCATTCCGCAATTGCCGATTCCGGCCAGGCGACAGCCCGCGCCCCCAGCTTCACGGGGGCCGGAAACTCACCGGCAGCAATCTTTGCGTAGATGGTCGAACGGCCAAGGCCGGTTGCCTGCACCACGTCGGGAAGGCGCAACATTCTGTAACCCATGGGAAAACCCCTTTAGTTCCTGTTCGGGGTCGCCCGGCTGTTCATCCATCGTGGATAAATCAGGTTGCCAGGCGGCCATGTTTTTTGTCAGGAAGGGGCTGGAAGGGACCGTCTCAAAGTCTTTCCAACCCCGGCCCTGTGGCACCCGGCAAGGTGTTCACAGGGCCTTCCTGTTTCGGGCATTGCCACTACCAGGGGTAGTGGGTGCACCTGCCGGGATGCCACAAGATATTGTTTGTTCCCGATGTATTCTGATTGAAGCGTGCTCCCTGCGGTTTCAAGCATTTTATTTTTTGGCCGGGCGCACGCTTCGGTTGACAAATTCCGCCCGGTTGACCCGCTAACAGCCCGGAACGTCTTGGTTTCGCGGGGAAATCTGAATGGGGATGGGGAAATACTGCAAGAGATACAAGCTGATACCAGTGGACGTTCGCCGGTTTCCCGCAGTTCGTCCCAAGAGTCGCGCGCAGGGCGTCCCCAGCTTTTCCCAAGGGTGCCTGTCACACCAGTGTCGCAGTCTGGGCTACACTTTTGGTTGGTTATGACTTGCACGTCCAGTCGGTTCAGTATCGCTCCTAGGCACATTACCTCGCTTGAGAACCGGCAAATCTCTCCCTCACGCAATGCGCACCACCTTTCCGGTTGATTCGTTCGTGACATAGGCGGCCCAGGCGTTCATCAGGCGGCGGCGCTTGTCGAACAGGTCGGAACGGGAATAGGCGCGCTCGACCTCGGACCCGACAAGATGGGCAAGCGATGCCTCGGCCACCTCGCGCGGAAAGCCCGTTTTCTCCTGCGCCCAGGTGCGGAACGATGTGCGGAACCCGTGAATGTCCACGGGGAAGCCCAGCCCCTTCACGGTCTTTGATAGCGTCACATCGGACAGCGGGCGGCCTTTCTTCATGCCGGGGAACAGCCTGCCGGTGCCGCCGAACAGGGCGCGCGCCTCTTTCAGAATAGCGACGGCGCGGGGCGAAAGTGGCACCCGATGCGGTCGTTTCATCTTCATGCGGTCGGCAGGGATGGTCCACGTTGCCGCGTCCAGGTCGATTTCGTCCCACGTCGCGTCCCTCACTTCCAGGGACCGCATGGCGGTCAGTATCAGAAACTCGATTGCCCAGCGGGTTTGCGGCATTGCCCCACAGCCGCGAAGGGCGGTCAGGAAGTCGGCAACCTTGTCATAGGGCAGCGCCACCCGATGCGCCTGCACCTTTGGCACCTTGGGCAGCGCGGTCGTGATTGCATCCGCCGGGTTGTCCTGCCGCCATCCCTTTGCCACCGCCCATTTCAACACCGTGCCGATGCGCTGGCGCACCCGGCGGGCGGTTTCGTGCTTCACGGTCCAGATGGGCGTGAGCACCCCCAGCACATCGGCGGCGGTCACGTCCGAAACGCGAATATGACCGATGCGCGGGAAGGCATACATTTCCAGCGATGTGATGAAGTCCTTCCCGTGCTTCACGTTCCGCCATGTCGGCAGGTGCAGCCGGTGAACCTCGCGCGCAGCTTCCTCGAAGGTCATCACGGCGGCGGCCTCGCGCTTGTCCCGCAGGGGGTCGCCACCGGCCAGGGCTTCCTTGCGGTTGCGGGCGGCCAGTTCCCGCGCCTCGGCCAGTGATACCGACGAAAGCGGACCCAACCCCAGGTCGCACCGCTTACCGCGAATCGTGATTCGCTGCACCCAACGCTTTGCCCCGGACGCGGCCACCACAAGGAACAGCCCGTTGCCGTCGCCATACTTGCCCGGCGTCGACAGGTTCCTGATACCCGTTGCCGTCAGCTTCGCCATTCACCCCGCCCCACGATTTGTCCCACGCAGAATGTGGGATGGGGCTGGACTATGCAAGACACTACCGGACTACAGGCCGAAGATTTATGTAGCGATTGCAGGGGTATTTGGACGGCGCTGGACGGCTCTAAATCTAGGTTCGGTGGACCTCGGCTCCACCAGAATCAGATCGTCGTGGCGCTGATGTCCGGCCGGTTTGCCGCGGTCGATGTTTGCATAGAAGCAGTATTGCAACAGTTTTACCTGCAAATTGCGCAACATTTTTAGTATCCCGTTCAAGCAGCAGTTGTAAAGCGATCCTCAGGTTGTCTAGACTTGACCCGAGGCCGCTTGAATGAACGGAATTGCGCATGGCTGCTTTGTTGACCGGCATTCCCGCCGGGATATTATCTGCCCTCGTCGCCTGGTCTTTGGGCGTGGCGTGGTTCTGGGTGCTCGTGGCCTATGGGCTGGGCGGCGCGATCGGGTGTCTCGGTATTGCGGCGATCAGCTGGTGTCTTCACTCTGGCCGGTTGACGCGGCGGCACGCGGCGGTCGCAGGCGGCGGACCGCGGCTGGCGCCTGCCTCGGTTTCCAGCCGGGATCAGCTAGGAGAGCCGTGATTTCAGCCGAGCGTAGGCTTGCGCCGCTCGCGCAGCGTCAGCCACAGGTCCGAACTCAGCCACAGGATCGCGATCGTCCATAAATCGACCGCCAGCCGGAACGGGATGGTCCGGGGCAGGGCGCCGGCGACCGCATCACCCAGCACCGACAGCATCACACAGGCGACAAAGGCCAGCAGGCCGCCGCGGCCGATCCGCGCCAGCATCCGCCCGGGCGGGCTTGCCGCCATCCAGCCGAACGCCCCCGCCAGCGGCACCGCCACCAGCCAGCTGGCCGCGATGATCGCGACATAGCGGGCCCCGGCCAGCGACCATTTGTCCACCTTTCCCAGCGCCTGCCACATCGAATCAGCCAGGCGCTTGCCCTCGGGGCCCAGCCGCCACAGTGCCACCATCGCCAGCGAACCCAGCGTGATTGACGTTGCCGTGAGCGTCAGCCAGCCGGAATGGCGCCGCAGCACCGGCATGAAGCGGTGGCGGAATGCCCCCATTGCCACGCCGCTGTAAAACAGCAGCTGCCAGCCAAAGGGGTTGAACAGCAGCCCACCCTGCACCCGGTGGTTGGGCAGCATGGCGTTCACCGGCACCGCCACCCACCACAGCGCCAGCGAGCCCGCGGCAAACACCCATGGCCAGCGCAGCAGCAGCGGCACCAACACCGGGGCCGAGGCCAGCAGCACCACATACAGCGCCAGCACATCCAGCAGGTTGGGTTGCAGCCACATCACCGCCAGCACCGCGGCGTAACCCAGCGGCGCCTCGATCACCCATTCGGCATAGCGGTTCCAGATCGCCTTGTGCGGCAGCCCGGCGTCCAGCAGCAAGCGCGACAGCAGCGCCAGCAGGATGCCGCCCAGCACCAGCGCCAGCCACACCTGCCCCGCCCGGCGGGCAAAGCGCCACTGCGCAGCGCGCCGGCCCGATTCGGATTCGACCTTGATCCACACCAGCCCGACCAGGAACCCCGACAGCAGCACGAACAGCTCGGCCGCGTCGTAAAGCGCGAAATTCGTCAGCGTCACCTGCCGCAGATAGCCCAGCGGCATGTGGTCCAGCATGATGCAGACCAGCGCGTAGCCGCGCAGCATGTCCAGCGCCAGAACCCGCTTCATGCCGGCAACGCCGCCCAGCGTTCCAGCAGCGCGGGGTCGGACAGCAGCGCCGCCTGTTCGGCGCGGTCAAGAAACGCCAGCGCCTGCGCCTGCGATTGCGCCGCGGCGATCTTGGCCGCGGCCGAGATCGCGGGCAGCCGCTCGGCCGGCGGCGCCACGGGGACCGGAGGCAGCAGCGCGACATGGCGCGCCATCGCCTGCGGGTCGCGGCCCAGCAGCGCGGTCGAGCCTTCGGCCTGGCGCAGCCGCCGCGCATGGGCGACGGCGGCGGCCATCACCTCGGGCGGGTTGCGTTCCTCGGGGGTGACCAGCAGCCCCGCCATCCGCGCCCAGCGGCCGAACACCGGCGAGGCCGTCCAGCGCGAGATCGCCGGCGACAGGATCAGCCCGGCCAGGATCGGCGACAGCCAGATCCCCAGCCCCGGCGACAGCATCGCCACCACCACCAGCGTGGCCAGCCCCGACACCACATGGACCCCGTGGCGGCGCAGCACCAGCCCCCAGGGCGGCATCACCCCCTTGCGCACCTGGCTTTCCCAGCCCGAGCTGCGGCCTTGCAGGATCTCGGCGATCTGGCGGGTCTGGATCAGCATCTGCACGGGCGCAATCAGCGCCGACATCACGGTTTCAAACAGCGCACTGGCCAGCACGCGCGAGCGGCCGCCGGCGTTCGAGGCAAGCGGCCTGCTCCATGCCCGGATCACCGCCACCAGCTTGGGCAGCAGCAACAGCGTCATCGAGGCGGCAAAGATCCAGATCATCCGCCGGGAATCAAAGGTCGGCCAGTCGGGGAACAGCTGGTAGCTGTGCGGGAAATATTCCGGCCGCGACAGGATCACATTGGCGCTCAGTGCCAGCCCAACCAGGATCATGGCCAGCCAGATCGGGCTCATCAGGAACCCGAGGATGCCGATGATGAAATGCACCCGGCTGATCGCGGTAAAGCCGCGCGCGCCCAGCAGCCGCAGATGTTGCAGGTTGCCCTGCGCCCAGCGGCGTTCGCGCAGCGCCATGTCCAGCAGGGTGGGGGGGCTGCCTTCAAAGCTGGCGCGCAGATCCCAGTCCAGCCGCACCTTCCAGCCGGCGCGGCGCAGCAGCGCGGCCTCGACGAAATCATGCGACAGGATCGAGCCGCCGAACGGGGGCGCGCCGGGCAGGTCGGGCAGGCCGCAGCAGGCGGCAAAGGCATCCACGCGGATCATCGCGTTATGGCCCCAGAAATTGCCGTTGTCGCCCGACCATGCGGCGACGCCGCGGGCGATGGGCGGGCCATAGACGCGGCCGGCGAACTGGATCACCCGGGCAAACAGCGTCTGCCCGCCGACCAGCATCGGAATGGTCTGGATCAGCGCCAGCGCGGGGTCGGCGCACATCCGCGCGCTCATTTCCGCGACCATGCGGCCGCTGACCACGCTGTCGGCGTCCAGCACCACCATCTGGTCGTAACGCCCGCCCCAACGGCGGATGAAATCGGCGATATTGCCGGGCTTGCGGCCGCTGTTGTCGGTGCGGCGGCGATACCAGACCGGCAGCGGGCAGGTCTCGCGCAGCGCGGCCACCGCCAGCGTCTCGGCGGCGAACACATCGGGGTCGTGGCTGTCTGACAGCACGAAAATCTCGGCCCGCTTGCCCATCCCCTCGGCCGCCAGCTCGTCGGCCAGGGCCCCCAGCAGCGCAAGGCTGTCGGCCGGGTCTTCGTGATAGACCGGCATCACGATGGCGATGCGGGCGGCGCCTTGGTTGTCGGGGGTAATCGGGGTCCGCGCCACCAGCCCCGACAGCAGCGAACAGAAGCTGAAGCCGATCCAGCCGAAAGTCAGGGTGAACAGCACCAGCAGCAGCCATTGCAGCGGCTGGATCTCGCTGCCAAAGACCACCAGCATCTGCCAGCAGCCGATGGCCGCAATCAGTGCGGTGCCACCAAAAACGATCAGCCGCGCGGCCAGCACATGCGGGCACGGAGGCAGGCGGGGGGCGGTGTCACCGCCCGGACCGGCGCCGGCGGGGGGCGGGGCACGGAAATCCTGCACCGGCATCGCCAGCGGCGATTCCGGCGGCACCGGCGGCATCGGGTCGGAACAGGGGCCGCACGGTTCCGGCACGCCGACCGATGCGCCCGACTGCGGCGTCGCTGCATCGGGTGCGGGCCGACCCGCCGGCGCGGTCGGTGTGTGGGACGGCGCGCGCGTCACCGCGTCAGTCCCTTGTCCAGCGGAACAGCCAGTTTTCGCTGACCGCATGGTCGTCGAAGTCCAGCCGCGCGGTCAGCTCGGCCAGATTGGCGCGCTCGGGGCGGAACTGGAACGCCAGCCGCATCAGCCCCTGTTCCGGCAGGCGGATCACATAGGGGTATTCCACCTTGCCGGCCGAGGCGCTGACCACCGCCACCGGGTCGGGCTGCCCCTCGAACGCCGCAAGGTCAAAGTCGATGACAAAGCTGCGCGCGCCCTCGGCGTTGACCGCCCGGCCGGAACGGGTCTGCACCACCTGCGCGACCGGAGGGCCTTCGCCGGGCCGGGCGCCGAAATGCTGCACATAGGCGAAATCATGGCGGACGCCTGCCGCCAGCGGCTGCGCCGGGCGCCAGAAGGACACGATATTGTCGTGAAATTCGGAATGCAGCGGGATCTCGACCAGCACCACCGAGCCTTCGTCCCAGCTGCCCGCCGGCTCGATCCAGGCCGAGGGGCGCAGCTCATAGCGCGCCTCGGCGTCCTGATACGACGCGAAATCGCGGCCGCGCTGCATCAGCCCGAACCCATGGGGGTTGCGGTCGGCAAAGGCCGATACCTGCAACGTCGCGGGGTTGGCCAGCACCCGCCACAGCTGCTGCCCGCTGCCGGTCAACATCTGCAACCCGTCGCTGTCGTGGACCGCCGGGCGATAGTCGTCGAAACTGCCGCGGTCGCCCGGCCCGAACCAGAACATCGAGGTCAGGGGCGCGATCCCGACCTCGGCCAGGTCGCGGCGCGGGATCAGCGCGGCGCGGGTGGCGACCAGCGTGTCGGTGCCGCCGCGGATCACGAACTCGAACGCGCCGGCGACGGAACGGCTGTTGAGCAGCGCGTGGACGGTGACGGTGCCTGCGTCGATGTCGGGGGTGTGGATCCAGAATTCGTCAAAGGCGGGAAATTCCTCGCCCTCGGGGCTGGCGGTGCTTAGCGCCAGCCCGCGCCCCGACAGCCCATAGCGGTTGCCCCGGCCAAGGACGCGGAAATAGCTGGCGCCCTGAAACACCGCCAGCTCGTCCAGATAGCCCGGCCGGTTCAGCGCCGAGCGCAGTCGGAACCCCGACCAGCCCATGTCGCCGGGCGGCATCTGCGCGGCATCGGGCGGAAAGCTGCCGGCGTCGAAGTCAAAGACCGAAGGGTCGAAGGGCATCGGCCGCGCCACGCCGCTTTCCACCAGATTGATCCGCACCGGGCGGGTGAACAGCATCCCCGGCGGCAGCAGGTCCAGACCAAAGCCGGGAACCTCGCCCCACGGATCGGCATCGCGGCGAAAGCGGACAGCGCGATAGGCGTCATAGCCCAGGTCGGCAAAGGGCGCGGCCAGCGTGGACGGAGGCTCGACATAGGGCGCGCGCGCCAGGTCAGAGGCGATCCGCGCCACCTCCTCAAAGCCAAAAGGATCGGGCGCGGGTTCGGGGGCGGTTTCCAGCCCCGGCTCTTGTGCCGCGGCCATATGCGGGATCGCCGCGGCGCCCGCGAATGCCGCTGTCATGCTGCCCAGGAAATAACGCCGCTTCACTCGAATCCTGCCTGCAATTCCACAACCGCCCGAGACCATTAGTGAATGCCCCCTGCCGCCGCAAGATTGCCGGGGCACCGCCTTGCCGGCGGCAGCGATGTGCCGTCGCAACACTGTCCGACCGGCGGGTTTCCGCCGGCCGTCGCGGGTCGCTGTATCCTGCCCTAATAGTCGCGTTCGTAGAAGATGCCGATGGTGCTTTCGCCCTCGCTCGTGACCGAGCCGCGCGCGGTCACCGCGTCGTTCACGTCAAGGTTGAGGTTGATCCGCGACTTGCCCTCGGCATCGACCGAAACATCGCTGTAGAGGTTGCGCGACAGATAGCGCCCGGCCCGGACCGAGATTTCGCCGTTCTCGTCGGTGGTCAGGTCAAGGTCGTCCAGCCCGGTGGCGTTGCGCAGGTTCCCGACCAGCCCGGCCCCGCCCTTGCCGGCCAGCACCGCCACGGCATTGGCCAGCTGCGCCGCTTGCAGCGCCGAGATGCTGTCCAGCCCGCGCCCGAACAGCAGCTGCGACAGCACCTCTTCCTCGGGCAGGCCGGGGTTGGATTCAAAGCGGATTTCCGGGTCGCGCAGGTCGCCGTCGATGATGATGCGGGTGGTGATCGCGTCGCGGGTGGTTTCCGCCACCAGCCGCAGCACCGGCACCATCGAGCCTTGCAGCTCGATCAGCCCCTCGGTCAGGGTAAAGCGGCGCCCCAGCAGGTCGACGCGGCCGCGGATCAGTTCCAGCTGGCCGATGGGGATCATGTTGCGGGCCGTGCCGGTCAGACGGATCTGCCCGCCCAGCTCGGCATCGACGCCGCGGCCGCGGACAAAGACCTGATTGGGCGCGTTGATAGTCAGGTCCAGCCGCGCCGGGTTGGCCGGCGGGGTGGCGGCGGGTGCCACCATGCCCGCCATGCGCGCGTCGGCGCTGGCAAAGGGCAGCAGCCCGGCCTTGGCCCGCGTGGCCCGCACCTCGGCCGTGTCGTTGCGATGCACCATGTCGGGGATGGGGCTGCCGCCAAGGCTGCTGGTCGGAATGCGGAACTCGGTCGGGCCAAGGTTCACCACGCCCGTGACCAGCGGGCCGTCGGCGGGGTTGCCGGTGATCGAGACCGCGCCGTCCACGACAGTTTCGTAAAGATTGGGGTCGCGCAGCACCACGCGCTGCAACACCGCGCGCAGGTCAAGGATCGGCGCCCCCCCGCGCAGGTCCACCGGGCCGCTGACCCGCAGCGTGCCCCCCGCCGCCACCGCCGCGGTGGCGTCGATGGACACCACGCCCCCCGCGATGTCGGCGGTGCCGGTCAGGTTTTCCACCCGCAGCCCAAGGTTGGGGTCGGCCATCCGTGCCCCCGGCAGCCGCACCTGCCCCGAGATGTTTTCCAGCGCCGGACGCCCGTTCAGCCGCAGGTCGAAATTCACCGGACCCTCGACCGAGCGAGTGCGCAGCATCGGGTTGACCAGCGCCGCGTCGCTGACCCCGGCCACGCGGATGTCGGCGGTGGATAGATCGGCCGCCGCGATGCCTGCGATGGTCGCGCGGGTGCCGCCCGGCGCAGTCGCGGTCAGGTCCAGCCCATAGCCGTTGCCGTTGCCTTGCCGCACGCTGCCCGTCACCGTCGCGGGACCGGGCAGCCCCGGCACCAGCAGCGCCAGATTGGACAGCGAGGCATCCAGGTTCATCGCCTGCACCGTTCCGTCCGCGCGGATGTTCAACTGCCCGTTGCGAAGATTCAGCCGCTGAATGGCCAGCGGGCGGTCCTCGGGCATCAGCGCCGCAAGGTCGAACAGGGTCGAGCCGGCCAGCAGCAGGTCGGCCTGCGCGTTGCCGGTCCGCAGCCCGTTGGCCGACCCGTCCGCGGTGATCCGCCGCCCCTCGGGCGTGTCCACCAGCCGTCCCGTCGCCGTGACCGAGCCGCCGAATCCGTTGCCCAGAAACGCCAGGCTGTCGGCGCGCAGCTCGGCTGCGATGTCGCTGCTGCCGCCCCCCAGCGTGCCTTGCGCGCTGGCGTGCAGCCGGGCGTTGTCCAGCACCGCCTGTTCCAGCGTCACCACGCCGTTTCGTTCCGCGCCCCGCAGGGCCAGCCGCGTTTCCCCGGCCAGCGCCGCATCGGCCTGCGCCTGCCCCAGCGACAGGTCGCGGCCGGTGCCGTCCAGCTGGAACAGCCGCTGCCCGGTGCCGTCGTCGCGCAGGCTGCCGTCCAGTTCCAGCGCCCCGCGCCAGCCGCGCCCGAATGCGGCGAGCGAGCGGATCTCGGCATGACCGGCAAGATCCGCGACGTTTTCGCCCCAGACCCCGGCGATATTGGCGGCCATCTGCGCGTTGGTCAGGCGCAGCTCGTCGATTGTGATCACATCGTCGCCTTGCAGCGCCGACAGGCGGAAATCGGTGGTGCCGGTCAGCGCGCCGTCCAGGTCCTGCTGGCCCAGCCGCAGGTCTTCGCCGGTGCCCGTGACCTCGATGCGGCGCGCACCGGCCTGCCCGGAGGCGCGGGCGGTGGCGTGCAGCGCGCCGGAAAACTCGGGGCGCAGCGCGGTCAGGCGGGGGATGTCCAGCGTGAACTCGGCGTCGAGTTCTTCGCCGAAGCTGCCCTGGCCCTGGGCGGTGATCTGCGGGTTGCCCAGCCGGAAACGTTCGACCTCAAAGCCGCCCCGGCGTTCCTGCGCGACCAGGTTCAGGTCGGTGCGGCCCTGCAATGCGCGGTCCAGTTCGGCAATGCCCAGCACCAGATCCGCCGCCTCGCCGGTCAGCGTCACCCGGCGGGCGCCGGGGGCGCCGGTCACCGCGGCCTCGGCCGCGAGCGAGCCGGCCATGCCGGGATCCGCGTCGGTCAGGCTGGCCAGCCGCAGCGAGGCCCGCAGGTCGGTCGCGACCGACCTGAGCGTCCCCTGCGCCTGCGCCACCAGCCGCTGCGCATCGACCGACAGCTCGCGCAGCTCGATCCCCGCCTCGTCGCGCCGGGCGCTGGCGGTGATCGTCGTCTCGCCGGCCAGAAGGCGGTCGAGCTGTTCCTGATCGACCGTCACGTCCAGCCCGTTCACGGTCAGCTCGGCGTCAAAGCCGCGCGACAGAACCGTGTAAAGCCCGGAAATTTCAGCCGAAATCTGTCCGGTCAGCGGCCGCCCCGCCAGTGTGGACAGATGCGAGGCATCCTCATACGCCGCATCCAGCGCCCCGGAAATGGTGATGCCCGACCGCAGCCCGTCGGCGCGGATGTCGCCGAACAGCCCGAAATCGCGGCCCGACAGGCTGAAATCGACCAGTTCCAGCGCATTGCCCGGCGCAAATTCAAAACCGGCATCGCCGCGGATGTCTGGCCCCAGCGCGGCCTGCAACCCGGGGTCGGCCAGCGCCAGTTCGCGCGCGCCAAAGGTGATGTGGCCCAGCACGTCGCGCAGTTCGTTGCCGGCCAGTTCCACGGTGCCGTTGCCGTTCAGCAGCAGCCGGCCGATGTGGTTGCCGCCGGTTTCAAGATCACCGATCCGCCCGCGCAGCGTCCATTCGTCGCCCTGTTCCGCGTCATAGCTGATCTGCAACCGCCCCGAGCGGACCTGCGGATCGCCCGGCAGCGGCAGGCGCACGGGCAAGGTGGTGGCGCCCGCGTCCTCGCCCAGCGTCATCAGCACGACCAGCGATTGCGGCGCGCCCTCGTCGCTGATCCGGGCCGAGCCGGTCAGCTTCAGCGCCTGCGTGTCGATCATCAGCGCCGGCAGCGACAGCCGCCCGTCCTCGCCCCGCCAGCCCTGCGCCAGCAGCAGCGATTGCGGCCCGAAAAAGGCGCGGTTTTCCGGCGGCAGCAGGCTGGCCACGTCGCCGCTGAGCTCCAGCCGGAACCCGGTGCCGGGGGCGCCGTCTTCGCCCGGCTCTGCATGGGCTGCGGCGGTGCCGGTCACCCGGTCCTGCCCGTCGGTCGCCAACCGGAACCGCGCCGCAAAATCGCGCAAGGGGCCGCTGCCGTGGATTTCCGCGCGCACCGAGGGCCGGTCGTAAAGCCCGACCAGATTGGCGAACAGCCCGTCGCGGTCCTCGTCCAGCGTAAGGTCCAGATCCAGGTTGGTGGTGGCGTTGGAATAGCCGGCATCGACCGAAAACCTGCCGCGCTTGCCGTCCAGCCGTTCGATCGACAGCCGCGCCCCGCCCTCGCCCCCGGCCAGTTCCATCGCGCCGTCCAGCCGCACCACCGCGGCCTCGCCGATCACCGGCTGGCCGATCTCGACGCGGTCGGCGGCGATGCGGGCGATCTCGACCGAGACGGGCAGGGTGGGCAGCGCGAATTCGCGAGCCTCGGGGGTGGGGCCGTCGCTACCGCCGGGCAGGCGCGGCAGCAGGATTTCGGCGGCGGAAAGCTCGCGGATCTGGATGCGGCGGGCGAACAGCGCAGAGCGGTCCCACTGGATCGCGCCGTTGCGCAGGGTAATCCAGACGCCGTCGTCATCGGCGATGGTCAGTTCCTCGAATGTGGCGCGCGAGGACAGCGCGCCCTGAAAGCCGCGCAGGACCACCTGCCGCCCGGCGCCCGACAGGTTGCGTTCAAGGAAACGGGTGATGAAGCCGCGGTCGTCATCCACCTCGGCCGAGATTTCGGCGGCGGCGGTGGCCAGATCCGGCTGTTCGGCGGCGGGCGGGGCCGCCGTATCCTGCGCGGCCAGCGGCAGGGGGGCGGCGGGGATGAACAGCGCCAGCGCGGCGGCGGCAAGCAGTTTGCGCATCAGAATGCCTGCCCCAGACCAAGGTAAAGCTGCACACCCTCGCCGGTGTCGCCGCCGACCGGGCCGGCCACGTCCAGCCGCAGCGGCCCGACGGGCGTGTCATAGCGCACCCCCACCCCCGCGCCGGCGTGCCAGTCGGTGTCGCCGCCGAAACCGCTGTCGGCCCAGACCCGGCCCGCGTCGGCAAAGGCCACCACGCCGATCTTGGGGCGCAGCTGGAAACGGACCTCTCCGGTGACGTTGGCCACGCTCATCCCGCCGGTGCGAATCGTGCCCTCGGGGCCGCCGGTGATGGCGCGCACCCCCAACGATTCAAAGGGCTGCCCGCGGACCGAGCCGCCGCCCCCCGACCAGAACAGATAGTCGCGCGGGGTTTCCTCGATCCCCGGGCCCCAGATCGAGCCGGCGCGGGCGCGCGCGGCCAGCGTCACGCGGTCGCTTTCGCCAAAGCTGCGATAGCCGCGGCCCTCGGCCACCAGCCGCAGGCCGGAACCGGTGTCGTCCAGCCCGGTGAACGGGGTCGCGGTTCCCGACAGCCAGAAACCGCGCTTGGCGTCGGTGGGCACGTCGCGGCGGTCCCAGGTCAGGGTCGAAGGCAGGGCAAGGATTTCAAAATGACTGGTGCCGCTGTCGTCGCGCACGCGCGAGCGGCGGTATTCCAGCCTGGTTTCCCCGGTCAGCCTTTCGCTCGGCAGCCAGGTCAGGCCAAGGCCGAACACGCCCAGATCCAGGTCGTAATCTTCCTCGCGCAGCCGCTCGCCCCGCGCCTCGACCGAGGCGGTGATGTCGGGGTTCAGCGTGGCCGGCCGGTCGATGCGCACCCCAGCCTTGAAATCGCGCCCCGAGTTGCCCGAGCCGATGTCCTTCAACTCGGCATCCACGCGCAGGCGCTCGCCCCCGCGCAACAGGTTGCGGTGCATCCAATAGCCGGAAACCATGGCCCCGTCGTTGCTGCTGATCTCGAACCCGGCGCCAAGGCGGCGCAGCTTTTGTTCGACCACGGTCAGGTTCACGTCCAGCGTGTTGTCGGGGCCAAGGGTTTCCGCCTCTTCCAGCGTGATCGCCGAGAACACGCCCGAGCGGCGCAGGCGGCGGCGGACGGTCTCGATCTTTTCGGGGTCGAAACGCTGGCCCTCGGGAAAGCCGGCGATCTTGTAAAGCCGCCGCGTGCTCAGCCGCTGGTTGCCGGTGGCGTGCAGCTGGCCAAAGCGGACCATCGGCCCGGGGGCCAGCGCGATGCGGCTGTCGATGCGCCGCGTGGCGTGGTCGGCGATGATCTCGGTCGCGGCGACATCGGCCTTGGCGTGGCCGTGCTCGCGCCAGCCGTCCACCCCGCGCCGCGCCGCGTTGCGCATGTCCGAGGTGCGGGCGATCTTTCCCACGCGGTAATTCTCGGGCAGCTCGGTTTCGGGGGCGAGCGGGGCGATATCCGCGCGCGCATAGCGAAAGGCGTTGCCCGGATTCACGGCGACGACCACCTGCCGCACCACCTGCGGCGCGTCCAGCGGGGCGATCCCCGCGGCCTCGACCCCGTCCAGCCGGATCTCGATGACCGAATCGTAATAGCCTTCGTCATAGAGCAGCCCCAGCAGCCGCGAATAATCCGCCCGCGCCGCCGCCAGCACATCCTGCGCGGTATAGCGCCCCTCGACCAGCGCGTCGGTGATGCGCGAGGTATCCCGCAGCCGCTTTTTCAGCGCGGCATCGCCGTTGCTGACGCGGAATTGCAGATCGACCGGAGAGTTCTTGACCGGGTCCGCACCGGAAAACAGCCCCGAAAAGGGCGAGGACGACGACCCGCTGCCGGCGCTTTGCGCCACGGCGGGGCCAGCCAGCAGACAGCCCGCTGTCGCGACCACGACCGCCCTGCCCAAGAAACCTGCCATCTGCTGCCCCCATTGGTTTGTTGCCGCCGCCGCGCGCCGGGGTTTTGCCCGAGTGTCGCAGGCCGGCGCCGGGATTTCTACCCTCGGTCGGGTTAACTTTTGCCGATGTTGTCAGCCTGTGACCGGCGGGCTGTGACCTGCGGGCGCCCAGCGGCGATTCTCGCGCATCCGTTCACGCGCCTGTCAAGCGCCTGCGGCCGGGCGCGGCGGAACCCTGCCGCCGGCGCGGCGTTTTCTGGGCAACTCATCAGCACCGACGCCGGCCGTGCGGCCACCCGCCGCGCGCATCGGCGCCGAAATGAAAGGTCTGCCCCATGCGCATCCTGCGCCCGTTTCGCACCCTGACCCTGATCGCCGCCGCTGCGGCCCTGCCCGCGGCTGCGATTCTGCCGGTTCCCGCCGCGCAGGCTGCGGCCCTGGCCCGGTCGGCGCCCGCGGGGCCGGTGCGCGGCTGGACCTCGGTCGCGGGCATGACCGGCCCCGAGGTGGTGCAGCTGGCCCGCCACCTGCCGGTTGAGACGGACCCCGGCAGCGACAGGCCGTGGTGCGACGCGGCCCCCGTCGTGCAATCGGCGCTGGCTGCCGAGTTCGAGGAAACCATGGTCGCCCGCCGCGCCGACGGCACGTCGCTGTGGGGCTCGGATGCGATGGGCACCTGGACGGTCCTGCTGGAACGCGCCGACTCGACGCATTGTGTGATCGGCTCGGGCATCGGCTATCGCGACGGCGTGGACCCCGGCTCGCTTTACGCAAGGGTGGGGCTGGGCTGAGGCGGCCGCGCGCGTTGCTTTCGCGCCCCGACTGTGACAATCCCGCCGCATTCCCATTGTGCGAGGTTCAGATGAGTCAGGCTGCCCCCCAAGATCATGTTGTTCGTGACCTTTCTCTTGCCGCTTTCGGGCGCAAGGAACTGGATATCGCCCAGACGGAAATGCCCGGCCTCATGGCCCTGCGCGAGGAATTCGGCGCGACGAAACCGCTGGCCGGCGCGCGTATCGCCGGCAGCCTGCACATGACCATCCAGACCGGCGTGCTGATCGAGACGCTGGTGGCGCTGGGCGCGGATGTGCGCTGGGCGTCGTGCAACATCTATTCGACCCAGGATCACGCGGCGGCGGCGATCGCGGAATCGGGCGTGCCGGTGTTTGCGATCAAGGGCGAAACGCTTGAGGAATACTGGTCCTATACCGACCGCATCTTTCAGTTCGCGGACGGCACGGCGAACATGATCCTCGACGACGGCGGCGACGCTACCATGTATGTGCTGCTGGGCGCACGGGTCGAGGCGGGGGAAACCTCTCTGATCGCCACCCCCACGTCGGAAGAGGAAGAGGCCCTGTTTGCCCAGATCCGCAAGCGCATGGCTGAAACCCCCGGCTGGTTCGCCCGCCAGCGCGACGCGATCCGCGGCGTGTCCGAGGAAACCACCACCGGCGTGCATCGGCTTTACGAACTGCACAAGCAGGGGCAGCTGCCGTTCCCGGCGATCAACGTGAACGACAGCGTCACCAAGTCGAAATTCGACAACAAATACGGCTGCAAGGAATCGCTGGTCGACGGCATCCGCCGCGCCACCGACGTGATGCTGGCCGGCAAGGTCGCGGTGGTCTGCGGCTACGGCGACGTGGGCAAGGGCTCGGCCGCCTCGCTCGCCGGGGCCGGCGCCCGGGTCAAGGTGACCGAAATCGACCCGATCTGCGCACTTCAGGCCGCGATGGACGGGTTCGAGGTGGTCCGGCTCGAAGACGTGGCCTCGACCGCGGACATCTTTGTCACCACCACCGGCAACAAGGACGTGATCCGCATCGAGCACATGCGCGCGATGAAGGACATGGCCATCGTCGGCAACATCGGCCATTTCGACAATGAAATTCAGGTCGCCGCGCTGAAAAACCACAAATGGACCAACGTCAAGGACCAGGTGGACCTGATCGAGATGCCCTCGGGCAACCGCATCATCCTGCTGTCGCAGGGCCGGCTGCTGAATCTGGGCAACGCCACGGGTCATCCCAGCTTCGTGATGTCGGCCAGCTTCACGAATCAGGTATTGGCGCAGATCGAACTGTGGACCAAGGGTGACGAATACCGCCCGGGTGTCTATATCCTGCCCAAGGCGCTGGATGAAAAGGTCGCGCGGCTGCATCTCGACAAGATCGGGGTGCAACTGACCGAACTGCGCCCCGAACAGGCGGATTACATCGGGGTTCCCGTCAAGGGCCCCTACAAGTCGGAGCATTACCGCTACTGATGCGGATCTTCTGGGGCACGGTCGGAGTTCTGGGCATCATCCTGGCATTTGCCGGGATGGTGCTGCCGGTGCTGCCGACGGTGCCCTTTGTGCTGCTGGCGGCCTTCAGCTTCAACCGCTCGTCGCCACGGTTTCACAACATGCTGATGAAGCACCGCGTCTTCGGCCCGCAGATCCGCGAGTGGCAGGAACATCGCGCCATCGACCCGCGGATCAAGCTGATCGCGGTGGGCAGCATGGCGGTCGGGCTCAGCATCAGCTGGTTCATCCTGCCGCTGTTCTACTGGACGATCCAGCTGATGATCCTGCTGGTGGCGGCGCTGTTCATCCTGACCCGCGCCAACCCTCCGCCCGCGATGTGACCCAAGGTCCAGGCGGCAGGGACTTCTTTCTGGCCCAAATACCCATGCAGCCCGGCCGCCCGTGCCCTCGCCGGATCGGGGGCGGGGCAGTGCCGCCCGCGTCCCCCCCGCAAACCCCGCGCACCTGCCTAGCCGCGCCCGGCAATCATCCGCTTGATCCCCGCCACATGCTGGGCCGATGCCCCCAGCGCATCCGCCGCCAGTTCGCGGGCGGCGGCCTCCAGCCCGTCCTCGGGGGTGATGCGGTCCAGCAGTCCCCATGACAGCGCGGCTTCCGCCTCGACCCGCTGCCCGGCCATCAGGATCGCCGCGGCCCGCGACGGCCCGACCAGCGCCCGCAGCCGCCCGGGGTCCGAGGGCTGGGGCAGGAACCCCAGCTTCATCACCGGGTAAAAGATCTTTGCCCCCGGCACCGCGATGCGCAGGTCGCAGGCCAGCACCATCCCCAGCGATCCGCCTGCCGCGGTGCCGTTCAGCGCGGCGATGGTCAGCGCCGGCGCCTCGGCGATGGCGGTCGACAGCTCCTCCCACAGGGGCGAGGTCGCAAGCCCGGCCCGCGCCGCCTCAAGATCCGCGCCGGCGGAAAACACCTTGCCCCGTCCGGTCAGCATGATCGCCCGCGCGCCCGCCTGAACCGCGGCCTGAAAGGCGCCGGTCAGGTCCGAAATCATCGTTGCAGTCAGCGCATTCGCCTTGTCCGGGCGGTTCAGCGTGATGGTCGCGAACCCGTCCTGCGGGCCATGTGTTTGAATCAAGACTGCCTCCCTTGGTCACGGCGCCGGATTATGCAATGTTCGGCGCGCGTCGCAACGCCACACATTCTAAAGGAACCGATTCATGCCTTTGCGGACCGCCACCTCAACCCTTGCCGTCCTTGCGTTGACGGTCCCTGCATTCGCCGACGTGTCGCCGGCCGAAGTGTGGCAGAACTGGGTCGAATATTACCAGGCGAACGGCTACAGCGTAACCGAAGGTGCACGCGAAGAGGCCGGCGATACCCTGACCCTGCGCGATGTCGCCCTTGCCTATCAGGCGGCCGAGCCGGCGATGGACCTGCGTGTGGTCGTGCCGGAAATCTCGATGCAGGCCACCGGCGACGGGCGGGTGCGCACCACCATGTCCGAAACCATCCCGATCACGGCGGCATTCGATGCCGACGGCGACGACGTGACGCTGATCGGCGCGCTGACCACCCGCGACGCGGACATCGTCAGCAGCGGCTCGGCCGAGGACATGGCCCATGAAAGCCGCATGGGCGAAGTCGTGGTCGCGCTGCAAACCGTGACCGTCGATGGCGACACCAAGGATGTGCCGGTGGCGCTGGCCCTTGCCAACCTGACCAGCAAGCAGCAGATCACCCGCACCGACGCGCTGCGCTTTGCGGCCGAGATCGCGGCGGACCGGATGACGGTGGACGCCGATCTCAGCAACCTGAACGACGACGACGGCGACCCGGTCAGCATCAAGGTCACCGGCGGGCTGGACGATCTGCGCGGGGCCTCGGCCGGGGTGTTGCCGCTTGACCTCAACCCCAGCGAAGACATGGCCGCGGCGCTGCGCGGCGGGATGGACGTCGACGCCACCTTTGCCGTCGGCACCGGGCGTTTCGATTTCGACTTTTCCGGCACCGACGACGATGGCGAAACCAGGCAGGTCGTCGGCGGGTATACGATCGACGGGACCGAGCTTTCCGTTGGCCTTGGCGCGCAGGGGCTGAAATACCAGGGCGCAATCGACGCGACCGCGGTCGAGTTGACGATCCCCGACATCCCCGGCCCGATCGCCTATTCGCTGGCCGAGACCACCTTTGACATCCAGGTGCCGGTGTTGAAATCGGACGAGCCGGCGCCCTTCAAGCTGGCCTATTCCATCGGCAAGCTGACCCTTGGCGACGCCATCTGGGATCTGTTCGACGCCGAGCGGGTGCTGCCGCGCGACCCCGCCAGTATTGACGTGGACGTCACCGGGCTGGTGCGTCTGGCCATGGACCTGTTCGACCCCGCGCTGGCCGAGGCGGCGGGCAACGACGAATCCGACCAGCCCTTCGAGCCGGTCGAGGTCGCGCTGAACAAGATCGCGCTGTCGGCGGTCGGGGCCAGCTTTGACAGCTCGGGCGAGCTGCGCATCCCCGAAGGCGGCGACGTGACCCAGCCCGTCGGCCATCTGAACGCCCGGATCGAGGGGCTGAACGGGCTGATCGACCGCCTGGTGCAGCTCGGCGTTGTCGGTAACGAAGAGGTGATGAGCTATCGCATGATGCTGGCGATGTTCGCGCGCCCCGCACCCGAGGGCGGCGACGCGCTGGTCAGCGAATTCGAGTTCCGCGAGGACGGCGGAATCTTTGCCAACGGGCAGCAGGTGCAATAACACCGCGCCATATGGGCGAAATTGCGGGGGCCGGGCCTGTGTCCGGCCCTTTCGCTTCGACGAAAAGGCGGCTGCATGACTCGAACCGATTCCCCCTCTGATCTGGCCCGGCTGACCGATGCGCTGATCGCGGCCGCGCGCGCCGCCGGCGCGGACGAGGCCGATGCCATCGCCACCTCGGGGACCGCGCTGTCGGTCGAGGTGCGGCAAGGCGCGCTGGAACACGCCGAGCGGGCCGAGGGAATCGAGATCGGCCTGCGCGTGATCCTGGGCGGGCGGCAGGCTTGCGTTTCGGCCAGCGAGACCTCGGACCGGACGCTGGCGGAAATGGCGGAACGCGCCGTCGCCATGGCGCGCGAGGCGCCGGTGGATGATCATGTCGGGCTGGCGCATCCCGACCAGCTGGCCACGGATACCGACGCGGGGCCTTTGCAGCTGGACGACGAACAGCCGCTGCCCGACCCCCCCGCGCTGCTGGAACTTGCCCTGCGGGCCGAGGCCGCGGCGCTGGCGGTCGATGGCGTCAGCATGGCCGAATCGGCCAGCGCCTCGGCGGTGCAGCGCCGCATCTGGCTGGCGGCCAGCAACGGGTTTTCGGCCGGCTACGGGCGCAGCAGCCACGGGATTTCCGCCGTCGCCATCACCGGCGAGGGGCTGGGGATGGAACGCGACTGGGCCGGCGAATCGCGGGTCTGGGCCGCGGATCTGCCCACCCCCGAAGACATCGGGCGGCTGGCGGGCGAACGCACCGTGGCGCGGCAGGGCGCGCGCAAGCCGCCAACCGGGGCCTTTCCGATCCTTTACGACGAACGCGTTGCGGGCACGCTGATCTCGCATCTGCTGGGGGCGGTGAACGGCAGCGCGGTGGCGCGCGGGTCCAGCTGGCTGCGCAACGACCTGGGCCAGCCGGTGCTGCCCGCGGGCATGGACCTGGCCGAGGATCCGCGCCGCCCGCGCCATGGGGCCTCGCGCCCCTTTGACGGCGAGGGGCTGCGCACCGCGCCCCGGCTGATCGTCGAGGCGGGCGAATTGCAGGGCTGGACGCTGGATCTGGCGACCGCGCGCAAGCTGGGCATGGCCTCGACCGCCAGCGCGGTGCGCGGCACCTCGTCGCCGCCCTCGCCGGGGACCAGCAATGTGACGCTGACCGCAGGCACCGCCTCGCCCGATGAGCTGATCCGCGAGATGGGGCGCGGGCTGGTGGTGACCTCGATGCTGGGGGCCTCGATCAACGCGACCACCGGGGATTATTCGCGCGGCGCCGCCGGGTTCTGGGTGGAAAACGGCGAAATCGCCTATCCGGTCAACGAATGCACCATCGCCGGCAACCTGCGCGAGATGCTGATGCTGATGGTCGCCGCCGACGACCTGCCCGACTGGCGCAGCCTGCGCGTGCCCAGCCTGCTTGTCGAGGGCATGACCGTTGCCGGAGAGTGACCTTGCCCTGATCCGGCAGGCCGCGGTTGCGGCCGGCGAAATCGCGCTGGCCCATTGGCGCGGCCGCTTTCGGCATTGGGAAAAGCCGCAGGGCGCAGGCCCGGTGTCCGAGGCCGATCTGGCCGTCAACACCGAGCTTGAGCGGCTGCTGCGCGCCGCCCGCCCCGATTACGGCTGGCTGTCCGAGGAAAGCCCCGACAGCGCCGCGCGCGCCAGTGCTGCCCGCGTGTTCATCATCGACCCGATCGACGGCACCCGCGCCTTTATCGAGGGGCAGGACGGCTTCGCCGTCGCCGTGGCGGTGGTGGAAAACGGCCGCCCCATCGCCGGGGTGGTCCACCAGCCGGCGCGCGGCGTCACCTATGCCGCCTGCGCGGGCGGCCCGGCCACCCGCAACGACGAACCCATCCGGGCCGAGGCCGTGCCGCTGGCGGGCGCCCGGGTGCTGACCGCGAAATCCTCGCTGGACCCCGGGTTCTGGCGCGGCGGCGTGGCGCCTGCGGTCAGGCGCGCGTTCCGGCCCTCGCTTGCCTCGCGGTTCTGCATGGTGGCGGACGGGCAGTTCGATGCGGTGCTGTCGATGCGGCCGGTGTGGGAATGGGATGTGGCGGCGGCCTCGCTGATTGCGGGATGCGCGGGCTGCGTGGTGACGGACCGGGGCGGGCAGGGCTTTCGCTTCAACCAGATGCCGCCCTTGGGCGACGGGCTGGTCGTGGCTGCGCCGGCCCTGCACGCCGAAATCATGGGCGCGCTGGTGGTGCTGCCGCCCGGCCGGAACAAAGGGACCGCTGAATGAAAAGACTGACCCCCGAGACGCTGGACCGGCTGGCCGACGCCATCAGCTTTCGCCCCGACACCGAGGCCGCCCGCCTGTTCCGCGAGGCGCTGGGCCGCTTTGCCACCGGCGTCACCATCGTCACCGCCGAGGGCGCGGACGGGCCGCAGGGGATGACGGTGAACAGCTTTACCAGCGTGTCGCTGGACCCGCCGCTGGTGCTTTGGTGCCCGGCGCGGGCGTCCAGCCGGCACGACATCTTTGCACAGGCGCCGGCGTGGTCCATCCATGTGCTGGGGGGTGAGCAGCTGGATACCTGCCTGCGCTTTACCCGCGGCGGGGCAGGGTTCAAGGGCATCGCGCTGGGCCGCACCCTGCTGGGCACGCCCGAGATCCCGGGGGTGGCGGCGCGGTTCGACTGCCACGCCCATGCGGCGCATGACGGGGGCGACCACTCGATCCTGGTCGGGCGGGTGGCGCAGGTGACCATCGCCGGGCCGGACGATCACCCGCTGGTGTTCGCCGCCGGCCGCTTCGGCGCGTTCGAGCCGGTGGCGGGCTAGGACGCGGCCCCTACACCGCAGCCTCGACCCGCGCGCCGGGAAATTGCGCGACCATCGCCGCGATTGCGTCGCGGTCGGGGGTCACGCAGGCGGCGGTGCTCAGCGCATCGGCCAGCGCGGCCGAGGGGGCCGAGATCGTGATCTCGCGCCAGTCCGCGGCGACGGGGCTGCCGGTGGCGGGGTCGATGATATGCCCGTCCTGCCCCGCCTGATCAAAGGTCGTGCCCAAGGGCGATGAGGTCGCCAGCGCCCGCCCCGACAGCCCGACCTGCCCGCCGGCTGCCAGCGTGATCTGCCACGCGCCGCCCCCCGGATGGCCGCCAAGGGCGCGGAATTCGCCGGTGTCGATCAGGATCTCGCTCAACCCCTCGGCGGTCAGCAGCGCGGCCACGCGGTCGGCGACATAGCCTTGGCCGATGCCGTTCAGCGTCAGCGCGGCCCCGGGGCGCAGGGTGATGCGGCGGCTGTCCAGCGTCACGCCGCCCCAGCCGACGACCGCACGGCGGGCCGCGATCTCGGCGGGCGCGGGCTGGTGGCCGGCGGCGGCCGATTCCGCCCACAGCGCCCACAGCGGCTGCACGCTGGGGTCGAACCGCCCGCCGCTGGCGCCATGCACCGCGCCGGCCAGCGACAGGCATTCCAGCAGCTCAAAGGGCGGGGCGTCCAGCGCGCCGTCGCGGTTCAGCCGCGCCAGCGCGCTGTCCGGGCGGTAAAGGCTAAGGATATTTTCCAGCCGGTCGATCTCGGCCAGCACCCGCCCCGAGATCGCCTGCGCGTCGGGATGCGCAAGCCGGATCGAGGCGCGCGCCCCCAGCGCCTGCCCCGACCACAGCCGCTCGGCGGGCGGAGGGGTGCCGGCGCGCAGGGCGGCGGGGGTCAGGGCCAGTGCGGCGGAAATCGTCAGCAGGCGGCGGCGGGTCAGCATGTCAACCTCCGGCGGGTTGGGAAAGGGCGCGCAGGCGCCGCAGGTAATCGTCATCATCCTCGTCGCCCATGTCGACGGGGGCCAGCACCATGTCGTCGCGGATCGCGCCCAGTTCCAGCACGGTCCCGCCCTCGGCATCGGCAAACGCCTGCGCGGCCTCGCGCGAGGAAAACGGCACGGTTTCGGGGGCGCCCATCCCGCCTTCGCGCGCCGAGCCGACGACGAAGAACGCAGCTTTCGCGTCGATCCAGTTGCCCACGCCGGGCACGTCCCAGCTGGCGCCGGGCGCACCCATGTCGTTGACATAGACGGCAAGGATCGGGGCCATCTGTTCGGGCGCGCGGGTATAGGCGACGGCGTCGCGGACCTGGCTGAAGAACAGCGTGGGCATCCCCTCAAGCACCACCTGCGCCTTGGGGCCGGGGTGTTCCAGCAGGTTCATCTGGCAGTAATGCCCCAGCGATTCGGCGGTGAATTCCTGCGGGCCGATGTCCTGCGCCACCTCCTCCTTGCAGGCGGACAGCGTCAGGGCGGCCAGCAGCAGGGCAAGCGGCAGCAGCTTCATGGCGTCACCTTGCGGAATGCGGCCCAGGCCAGAAACAGCGCCGCCACCGGCCACAGCACCAGCGAGGCCGCGGATTTCCACAGCGCAATGGCATGGGCGGCGCCGCCGATGCCGCCGGCCTCGGCCACGGCGTGGGCGGCGGACAGGTTGAACAGGCGGAACGCATCGGCCGGGTTGGCCAGCAGCGCCACCGGCAGCACATGGGTGGTCAGCGCGCCGCCGCCGTCGGTGACCACCATCGCTAGCAGCCCCAGATCGTAAAGCACCACGAACAGCAGCCACAGCCCCATCGCCAGCCCCGCCGCCCCCGAAGGGCGCCTCGACAGCGACGACAGCGTATAGCCCAGCCCCAGAAACGCCGCGCCCAGCAGGACCGAGGTCCAGATCAGCCGCCACAGCGACGGCAGCGCGGTGATCGAGGCCGGGTCGGTGATGAACGCCATCACCCCCGCCGCGCCATAGCCCAAGACCAGCGCCAGCGTCAGGATCGCCAGATGCGCCAGCAGCTTGCCCAGCAGGATCTGCAACCGCGACACCGGATAGGTCAGCAGCAGGGGCAGGGTGCCGCGCTCGACCTCGCCGGCGATGGCGTCAAAGCTCATCAGCAGGGCCAGCAGCGGCACCAGATAAACGGCCAGCGAGGTCAGCGACACGACCGTGACCGACAGCGGGTCCACGCCCACGTCGCCGGTCGGCGCGGCGCCCGTGGCGGCCAGCACCAGCGAAAACAGCACCATCAGCGCCGTGGCGATGGCCACCCAGCGGTTGCGCAACGCGATGCGGAATTCGGATGCCGCGGTGGCGAGGATGCGGCTCATGACCCGTCCCTATGGCTGAAATTCGTGTAGATGTCTTCGAGGCTGGGCGGGATCACGTCCAGATCGGCCATCTGCGGCCCCAGCGCGGTGACGATCCGCGCCAGCACCGCCAGCTTGTCGGCCTGCGGACAGTCCAGCCGCAGCCGCCCGTCGGCGGTGGCCGTGGCGCCGGGCAGGGCAGCGGCCAGCGCCTTTGCGCGCCCCTCGGCCGGGGTGACCAGCAGCGTGACCGGCAGCGCGGCCTCTTGCCGCAGGCTGGGCAGAGTGCCGCTTGCGACCAGCCGGCCGCGCGACAGGATCAGGATGCGGTCGGTGCGGGCCTCGACCTCGGTCAGCGCGTGGCTGGACAGCAGGATCGAGGCGCCCTCGGCCGCCAGCCCGTCCAGCAGCGCGTAGAAATCGCGCCGCGACACCGGGTCCAGCCCCGAGGTGGGTTCGTCCAGCACCAGCAGGCGCGGCCGCCCGATCAGCGTCTGCGCCAGCCCGACGCGCTGGCGCATCCCCTTGGAATAGGTGCCGATGCGGCGCCGCGCCGCGTGGCCCAGCCCCACACGTTCCAGCAGCTCGCCCGCCTGCGCGGTGCTTTCGCCGCGCAGCGCAAGGTAGTGGCGGATCTGTTCCTCGCCGGTCAGCGCCGGGTGAAAAGCCGCATTTTCGGGCAGATAGGCGACCTGCGCGCGGCTGGCGGCCGATCCGGGGGCGCCGCCGCAGACCGAGACCTCGCCCCCGTCAAAGGGGATCAGTCCCAGGATGATCTTCATCATCGTGGACTTGCCGGCGCCGTTGTGGCCCAGCAGCGCCATGCGCATCCCCGGTTCCAGGGTCAGCGACACCTCGCGCAGCGCCTCGACCGAATCGTAGCGCTTAGTGAGTCGTGAGATTTTCAGCGTCGAAGTCATCGAAATTACCTTTGTCCCAGCGCCCGGCGACGGCGGCTTCCATGGCGCGAATGTCGTCGGGGACGGGAATGGCCAGCGGCTGCATCAGCGGCGCGCTGTCGCGCACGCCGCCGGGCAGGGTGGCGGGAAAGTTGCTCTGGCTCCAGCGGATCAGCTGGACGGCGGGCGACCCGGTCAGCAGGGCCGCGGCGGGCTGCGACCACAGGATATGGTCCATCAGGTCGTTGGGGCGGTAGGTGCCGTCGGCGATGCCGTCGCCGTTCAGGTCAAAGGCGGGGTGGTCGGACCAGTAGTTGCCGCGTCCCTCAAGGCTCCATTCCATGTGGCGGGTGCCGACGTATTTCACCTGCTCGCGGTTGCTCAGAAAGGCATTGCCGGTCAGCACGTTGCGTTCCGACCCGGCGGTAAAATGGATGCCGATGCCGCAGTCCTGAAAGCGGTTGTCGTAGATCAGGTTCTTGTGGGCGTTGTAGATGAACAGGCATTTGCCGGTGCCGCCGCGCACCAGATTGCCGGCCACATCGCCGCTGTTGGCATAGTTCAGCATCACCCCGTGTTCGCGGTCGCCAAGGCTGAGGTTGCCGCGAATCACCGGCCGGTCCGAGAACATGATCGCAAAGCCCAGATGGTTGCCGATGCTGATGTTGCCCGACACCTCGGTGTTGCGAGTATACATGAAATGCACCGCAAAGCGCAGGTCGCGAAACAGGTTGTTGCGATAGAAACTGTCGGCGCTGGTGTTGGAAAAAATGCCGTCGCGGCCGTGCCGGATGATGTTGCGTTCGACCACGGTGCCGGGGCTGTTCCAGACATAGACGCCGTTGCCGCGTTCGTTCATGTGCTGATGCTGGGTGCCGGTGATCTGGTTGCCGATCACCTGCGCGTCGCGCCCGCCGTGGACGTCGATGCCGTGCATGTTGTCGCTGAGCGCCAGTTCCAGCACCTGCGCCCGGTCGGCGCCCTTGCGGATCTTGACCCCGGCGTCAAGATCCTGGTTCTGCATCCCCGAGCCGGTGACGGAAAACCCGCGCAGCGTCACGTCGGGGGCCTCGATGGTGATGACCGTGCCCTGTCCCTGCCCGTCCACGATGGCATCGCGCGAGCCGGTGATGGTCAGCGGGCGGTCGATGGTGACGGGGCCGGCGTGGACCCCGTCGCCCAGGGTCAGCACATCGCCGAGGGATGCCCCGGCGATGGCGCGCGCAAGGCTGCCCTGCCCGGGCGCGACCTCGATCCCGGCGGCAAGCGCAGCCGGGGCAAGGATCAGGCCAAGGATCAGCGACAGCCAGAGCATCGGATCAGGCCGCCTTCGGCTCGACCAGCATCCGGCCGCGCATTTCCATGTGCAGCGCGTGGCAGAACCACTGGCAATAATACCAGTAGACGCCCGGGCTGGCCGCGACAAAGGTCACCGACGAGGTCATCTGCGGCCCGATCTCCATCGCGACACCGTGGTTGCCCATGGTAAAGCCGTGGGTCAGGTCGTCGATCTCGTCCAGGTTGGTGATGATCACCGTCACCTCGTCGCCTTCGGTCACCGTGAAGCTCTCGATCGAGAAGCTGGGGGCGACGCTGGACATGTAGACGCGGACCTTGTTGCCATCGCGGATGATCGTGTCGGTCCATTCGTCGATGTCGACGCCGTCCGCATCGGCCTGCTTGCGGGTTTCGGCCCACATCTCGTCGTCGCGGTCCCACACCGACTTGATGACCCCCGACATGATCGCGGGATCGACGGCGATGGCGTCATGCGGCTCGGCAAAGGTGGGGCCGTCGTGGACCAGCACCATCTGGTCGCCGGAAATGTCGATCAGCTGGTCGTTTTCCGGCTTGAGCGGGCCGACGTTCAGGAAACGGTCCTTGGAAAACTTGCACAGCACGACCAGCCAGTCGTTCTGCGCGTCCAGCGTTTCGCCCATCGTGGTCTTGAGGTGGCCGGGCTGGTAGTGGACGTCCAGCTTTTGCTTGATCGGGTCCACGTCCTCGCCGGCATAGGCGCGGATCGCGTCCTGAATGTTCCACTTGACCACCTGGCTGTCGATGAAGGTCGAGGTATAGGCGTTGCCGCGCCCGTCAAAGGCGGTGTGCAGCGGGCCAAGCCCCAGTTCCGGTTCCGCCACCACGGCGCTGCGCAATTCGGCGCCTTCATAGAAGATCGCGTCCAGCCGGGTCACGTCAAGCACGGTGACGGTGGGCGACAGCTTGCCGTTCAGGACCAGATGGCGCTTGTCCGGCGCCATGTTGCAGCCATGGGGGTTGTTGGCGATGGGGATATAGCGGGTGAACTGGCTTTTGGCCTCTTTGCGGCCGTCCAGCACCTTGCAGCCGTTGATTTCCTCATACTGGCCGGCCTCGATCGCCTTTTCGATCTCGGCGATGTTGAAGATGACGACGTGGTCCATCTCGGCCTCGCTCATCTCGGCGAGGTTCATCCCCATTTCCGAGTTGTAGCTGGTTGAGAACGCCCATTTCCCTTCGTAGTCGCAGTCGGTGTTGTCGAGGTTGCCCGACACCAGCACCTGCCACGCGACCTCCATTTCGTCGGCGTTCACGGCGGTGAACACGTTCACATAGGTCGAGATATCATCCATCGTGGTGCCGTCGTTGATCAGCGGCGCCTCGTCCTCGCCGTTGCAGAACAGATAGTTGCTGCGCGGCCATTTCTGCGGACGCATCCCGTGGATCGCCTTGGCGTTCGGGATTTCCAGGATGGAATCGCATTTCATCACGTCGCAGCGCACGCGGGCGACGCGGGTGTTGGCCTTGTCCTGCATGAACAGGTAGCGGCCGTCGTATTTGCCCTCGGTATAGGACATGTGCAGGTGGTGCAGGTCGCCGTTGTCGTGGATGCGCTTGCCGTTCGCCGCCAGATGCTTGCGGGTCTTTTCGGTCATCGAGCGCTCAAGGATCCGCAGCGATTCGTTGGTTTGGCCCCAGCCGGTGGCCGAGCAGCGGTTGAACACCGGGATCCGCATCAGCTCGCGCATCGAGGGGATGCCGAGAATGCGCACCTCGCCGGTCTGCCCCGAGGACCAGAAACCGTAATACTGGTCGAGCTGCCCGGGGGCGATGTTGATGTCCGCCGCGCCCGCCGCACCGGCGGTGCCGGCGGTCACGGCCGCGGCCGTGCCCAGCCCCAGCGCGGCCGGCCCCAGCGCCAGCCGGCCGCCGAAGGCGCCCGCGACGGCGGCGCCGCCGGCGGTGGCGCCCAGCAGGGCGCGGCGGCTGAAGCCTTTCTTGTCGTTGGTTTCCATGTTCGACCTCCTCTGTTTCAGGTCTTGAGTCTCGGGGTTGCGTTGGGATGGCCCGCCGGGGCCGGTCCCAGCCGTGGCGCGGGGCTGGCGGCCACCGACTGGCGGCGCTTGAGCTGCCGGATCACCACCGGGCATTTCGTTTCGGACTGATAAAGCACCTGACAATGCAGGCAGTTGATGCACTCGTTGGGGTTGATCTCTCCGGTCGGGTGGATCGACTGCACCGGGCATTCATTGGCGCAGGTCTGGCAGGGGTTGCCACACTCGCGATAGCGCTTGAGCCAGTCGAACATCCGCAGCCGCGCCGGGATCGCCAGCCCCGCGCCCAGCGGGCACAGGTAGCGGCAGTAAAAGCGTTCCACGAACAGCCCCGCCACCAGCAGCGCCACCGCATAGGCGACAAAGGGCCAGGCGCGGACAAAGTTCAGGATGATCGCGGTCTTGAACGGCTCGACCTCGGCCAGGCGCTCGGCCTGCTCGATACTGGCCAGCGACACCCCGAAAAGCCCAAGGAAGATCATGTATTTGACCGGCCACAGCCGTTCATGCAGCCCCCAGGGCAGGGTCCATTGCGGGATGCGCAGCTTGCGCGCGATCTGGTTGGTCAGCTCTTGCAGCGCGCCAAAGGGGCACAGCCAGCCGCAATAAGCGCCCCGGCCCCAGAACAGCAGCGCCGCCGCCACCGCGAACCACAGGATGAAGGTCAGCGGGTCCAGCAGGAACGCCTGCCAGCTGAAACCCGACATCAGCGACCCGGTCAGCGCCATGATGTTCACCACCGACAGCTGCGCGTTGAACATCCAGCCCAGCACCACCAGCGTCACCGCCAGATAGGCCATGCGGAAGATGTAGAAGCGCTTTTCGTTGCGGGTGGCGAAACCCTGGAAAAAGAACACCAGCGTCAGCACCGCCAGCATCGCGCCCAGAATGGCGATCTTGACCTTGGAATCGCGCCAGATCCGTTTCCACAGCTCGGCCTGCGCCTGGCTTTCCGATGGCTCGGCAAAGATGGCGGGGGCGGGGGCGGTGGCGGTTTCCGCCGCGCCGGCCGTCTCGGGGTCGGCCGGGGGCGGGGTGGCGGCGCGCAGATATTGCTGCGGCAGCTGATAGCCAAGCTCAAAGGTGGTGAACAGCTTTTCGGTCGGCCCGACGTCGCGATGCACCAGCAGCTGGATACGGAACGGCCGGGCCGGGTCGAACCCCGCCTCTGCCGGGATCTTGAACAGGTCCATTTCCGGGAATTCGGGCGCGTCCGCAGGGCGGATGCCGTTGATGCGGCGGTGTTCCCGGTCGTGGAAGCGCACCGAAATATCGTCCTGAATCAGCACGATCCGGTCAAAGATGCCGCCGCGAACATAGCCCGACCCCTTGAAGCTGTAGAGCCCGCGCCCCACCACCGCGATGGCCTGTTCGCCGGGCTTCAACCAGCTTTGCAGGTTGGCGTTCTGCGCCTCGCCCAGCAG
Organism: Paracoccus alkenifer; assembly: GCF_900108405.1. Lineage (GTDB taxonomy): Bacteria > Pseudomonadota > Alphaproteobacteria > Rhodobacterales > Rhodobacteraceae > Paracoccus > Paracoccus alkenifer. The sequence goes on along the minus strand of NZ_FNXG01000003.1, from coordinate 126,080 downwards.
CGATTCGCCGATCGAGGGGACCGACGCCAGCGCCACCTGCATCTCGATAAAGGTGGTCTCGGGGTCGTCGGTCAGCGCGCGGCGGGCGGCGCGGGGGTCGGGGTTGGCGGCGAATGCCTCGTTGACCTGCGCGACCTCAAGCACCAGCCGGCGCAGGGTGCCGTCGCCCTCCATCTCGGCCCAGTCGGCGGGGGCGGGGGCGTCGGGATCTATCTCGAAGCTGGGGCCGGTGGGCGCAGCGGGCGCGGCCAGCCCGCCCAGACCCAGCGTCCGCGCCACCCGCAGGCCGGAACGGACGATGGAATCGTCGATCACCATGACGGTGACCGTCGCGCCCGAGATGATGTCGACATCATGGGCGGTGCCGCCGGCCGCGGCCTCGGGCACGAGGTCCAGCCCGCGATAGCCCTCGACCATGGTCTGCACCCGCGATTCGGGGATGCCGATCAGCACGATGGGTTCCGAGTGGTGCACCAGCTGCACGCCGGCGATCCTGGCGTCGGCGTCCACCGCGACCATGGTATGGATGGGCTTGCCGGAATAGCCGGTGGTGCCGACGAAATCCGTGGTGACAAAGGCCCAGGCCACGGTTTCGCCGCCGCGCAGCACCGGGGCCACCGGGATGTCGTCGCGGATGGGGCCGAAGCCGTCGGCACCCTCGACCAGCTCGGCGGCCGATTGCGCGGGCAGAAACTTTGCCAGCACCGATTCCGCCTGTGCCGGCCCCGTGACTGCCAGCCAGCTGCAAAGAAGGACGACGAGGCGAAGGATGTTCATGGCTGGCGTTCCGGCTGTTTTCGCCGCTGCTTAGCAAACCGGGGTCCGGGACGACTTGAGTAGGGTCAATTCCGTCCCCGCCGCCGTCGCCGCGGGACGGGCTGAAATACGTTGCATTCAACAAATATCGCCGCAACGCCCCGGATTAATTGCCGGAATCCCGACGGCTGGGACAAATGGCCGCAGGAATGTATCTTCATACCAACGAAAATATGTGATATGCGGAAAGATGGCCGGGACGGTTGCAGGGAGGGAATGGACGATGAGCCGAAGGGTGGAACTGACGACCTCGCGCCGGGGGGTGCTGGGCATGGCGCTGGCCGGTGCGGCCGCTGCGGGGCTGGGAACCGCGCCCGCGCAGGCGGCCTTGGTGCGCAGCAGCGCGCGCATCGTCATCATCGGCGCCGGCGCGGCCGGGACCGCTTTTGCCAACCGGCTGGTGCAGCGGCTGGACGGTGCGCAGATCACCCTGGTCGATGCGCGCGCCGAACATCTTTACCAGCCCGGCCTGTCGCTGGTCGCAGCGGGGCTGAAGCCGCCGGGCTATGTGGTGTCGCGCACCACCGACTGGCTGCCGCGCGGCGTCACGCTGGTGGCCGAACAGGCCGCCGCCATCGACCCCGAGGCAAAGACCGTCACCACCTCGGGCGGGCAGCGGCTGGAATATGACTTTCTGATCGTCGCGCCGGGTCTGGTGCTGGATCACGACGCGATCGAGGGGTTCTCGCTGGATCTGGTCGGCAAGGACGGGCTGGGCGCGCTATACGCCGGGCCGGAATATGCGGCGCGGACCTGGCAGGCGGCCTCGCAGTTCACCGAAACCGGCGGGGTCGGCATCTTCAGCCGCCCCGAAACCGAGATGAAATGCGCCGGCGCGCCGCTGAAACACACCTTTCTGATCGACGACATCGCCAGCCGCAACGGCGCCGCCGGCAAGTATGAGGCGCATTACGTCTGCCCGCAGTCCGTGCTGTTTTCCGTGCCGATCGTGTCGGAAAAGGTGCGGATGCTGTTTGGCGAGCGCGGCATCGCCACCCATTACGGCCACACGCTGAAAGGGATCGAGCCGGGCCGCAAGCTGGCGCGGTTCGAGACCTCGGCCCCCGGCGCGGACGGCGAGGCCGTGAAATCCACGGTCGAGATGCCCTATGACTATCTGCATGTGATCCCGCCCCAGCGCGCGCCCCAGGTGATCCGGGAATCGGGGCTGAGCTGGGCCGACAAATGGACCGATCAGGGCTGGCTGCAATGCGACATGCAGACCCTGCGCCACCTGCGCTACCCGGAAATCTTTGCGCTGGGCGACATCGCGGGTATCCCCAAGGGCAAGACCGCCGCCAGCGTGAAATGGCAGGTGCCGGTGGTCGAGGACCATCTGGTTGCCGCGATCCAGGGGCGCGAGGGGACGGCGATTTATGGCGGCTATACCTCGTGCCCGATGATCACCCGCGTTGGCCGGGCGATGCTGGTCGAGTTCGACTATGACAACAACCTGGTCCCCTCGTTCCCCGGCCTGATCGCGCCGCTGGAAGAACTGTGGATCAGCTGGCTGATGAAAGAGGTGGCGCTGAAGGCCACCTATAACGCCATGCTGCGCGGCAAGGCCTGAGGAGGAACGCGCCATGCAAGATATGACGCTGGGCACGCTGATCGCGGTGTTCGAGGAAATGTTCGGCCGCTGGCTGTTCTGGGGGCTGGTCGCGGTGGCGCTGGTCGTGACCGCAGCCTATCTGTATGTGCTGATCCGCGACCGTGCGATGTCGATGCACAAGTTCCTGTGGGCCCAGATCGCGATGCCCTTTGGCGCGGTGGCGGCGGTGGCCTTTGTGCTGCGGATCACCCGGTCAGGGCTGCGCGACATCGGCGGCCCGATCGACGTGATCACGCTGCTGGGGGTGGCCGCGATGGGTGCCGTCGGCATCGCGGTCCTGGTCTATACCGCGCAATCGCTGGCCCGCCCGCTGGTGCGCCGGCCCAAGACATAGGCGACGGAGCCGGTTGCGCGGCCGAAGCCGGGGGGCTTTCCGCCCCCTGCGCCCCCCGAGGATATTTCCGGCAAGATGAAGCCTGCCGCCGCCCCGAGGCTGGCGCGGCCGAGAGCGTGAGGGCGCGGCAGCGGTCAGTTGCCGCGCTCGGCCTCATCCAGCAGCCCGCCGATCCAGCGCGTGGCCAGCCATGTCGCGGGCAGGGTCAGCGGCACGGCCATGATCATCGTCGCCACCGGCGACAGGCTGGGCCAGCCAAGCGCGCGCCCGATCAGCGCCAGCATGAACAGGTTGATCGCCACCGCCCCCCAGACAAAGGGCACCAGGATCAGCGCCAGCCGCACCATGTTGCGCCCCGGTGCCTGCCCGTCAGTGACTGGTTCCGTCCGAGAAGGTGATCTTGTTCCAGACATTGTATTTCCCCGAAGGCTTGCGCATCGGCAGGCGCCTGACCTCCTCAAGCGTGGCGGCATCATAGACGACGACCGCGCCGTCGTCTTCCCAGATCGACACCAACGCGTATTTGCCGTCGCGGGTGAATTCGGTATGGGCCACGGTCTTGCCCGGCGCCGGGTTCAGCGTCTTGACGATTTCCAGCGTCTGCTTGTCGATGATATGCAGCTCGTCCTTGTGCGGGCCGAAGAACACGTCGGCCCAGACATGGGGGCTGGTCTCGTGGCTGCGCAGGAAGAAACCGGGGCCGTTGGTCTGGATCTGCCTGACCAGCGTCCAGTCGGTCATGTCGATCACCGACAGCACGCCCTCGTTCAGATGCGGGGTGGCCATGACCTTGTGCCCGTCGCGATCCCAAGTGATGCCGGACCCCAGATGCGGCATCCCCGGCAGCGGCAGTTCGGCGATCTCGGTCCCGGTGACCAGGTTGACCACGACGCCCTTGGTGCCCTCGCGGTTGGTGCCGATCAGGTTGCGATAGCCGGGGTCGAAAAAGAAATCGTCCAGCGGTTCGTCCACCATCATGCGGCGGCGGGCGAACAGGCCCTTTTGCGCGCCAAAGGATTCCTCCATCCCCTTTTCGTGGCTGTGGACCAGCCCGTCGTGGAACGGCCCGGCATCGGGGTCGGTGGCGATTTCCCAGATCTCGGGCGCGTCCTTGAGCGCGAGGATGAAGCTCTTGCGGTCGGGCGCCTGATAGACCGCGCCCACCCGGCTGGGGGTGCCGTCGCGGCCGGCCACGTCGATCACGCGGACGGGTTCCAGCGTTTCGGTCGACAGGATGGTCAGCGTCTGCGGCAGATAGTTGGCCACGGCCAGCCACCGCCCGTCATGGCTCATCGCGATGTTGCGGCTGTTGAGCCCGGCGCGGACACGGCCGACCTCGCGCAGCGACCAGATGTCGTATTTCTCGACCCAGCCGTCGCGCGACATGATGAACACATAGCGCCCGTCGGGCGAGAATTTCGGCCCGCCATGCACCGCATAGGGGGTCGCGAAACGGTCCAGAACGTCCAGGGTGTCGCCGTCCAGCACGCTGACATGATGGTCGCCGGTCTCGACCACCAGGGTGATGTTCATCGGATCGGCGTCAAAGACGGGCGCCTCGGCGGGGGTATAATCCGCCTCCATCTCGCGGCTGTCCTCAATGTCGGCCACGGTCCAGGACGGAGTTTCCGCCAGCGGCGCCTTGATGAAGTCGACCAGCGCCGCGATCTGCTCGGGCGACAGCTCGTCGGCGAAACCCTCCATCTGGGTGGCGGGGCGGCCTTGGGCGATCACCCCGTCCAGCCCCTTCACCCTGCCCAGCGTTTCCGGGATCAGCGCCGGGCCGGTGCCGCCCAGCCGGTTCTCGGCGTGGCAGGATGCGCAATGCTCGGCGTAATCCGCCGCCGGATCGGCCGCCACGGACAAGGGCGCCAGCGCAAGGGCTGCTGCCCACAGGACTTCTTTCTGGCGAAAATACCCCCGCCGGAGGCGTCCTTCAGAAGAAACGATGCGCGGGGTCATGGCTCTTTCCACGAAACGGAGTCACGGTCAGCCGCTCAAGATCGCCCTCGACCCCGATTTCGGCGTTGGACAGGTAGCAGGCGGGATCCTCGGCCCAGGGGTCGCCGGTCAGTTGCAGGGCACGGATGCGGGTGTTGCCGCCGCAGACATCCTGAAACGCGCAGGCGCCGCAGCGGCCCTTGAGCGGGCGCGGCCTTGTGCGCAGCGTGGCCAGCATGGGATCGTCGCCGGTCCACCACTGGCTGAACGGCTTTTCCTTGACGCTGCCGATCGTGTAGTCGGACCAGTAGGTGTCGGGATGCACCTTGCCCTGGGGGTCGATATTCCCCACCCCCAGCCCCGAGGAATTGCCGCCCCAGGCCACCAGATGCTCGCGCATATGCGCCACGGCAGCGGCGTCAAAATTACGTTCCGCCCAGCGCATGAACCACACCGCGTCGGCGTCGTTGTTGCCGGTCACGATTTCCAGCGGGCGGCCCTTGGACACCGCGTCCCAGCCGCGTTCGATCAGCAGGTCCATGGCGCGGCGGGTATGGGCGTGTTCCTGATCCTCGCCCCGGTGCTTGTCGCCACGCCCGGCATAGACCAGATGCGACAGATAGAACTTGTCCACCCCTTCGGATTCGCACAGGTCCAGCATCAGCGGCAGCTGGTCGCCGTTGTCCTTGGTGATGGTAAAGCGCAGGCCCACCTTGACCCCGCGGGCCTTGCAGGCGCGCACGCCGGCCAGCGCATTGTCGAACGCTCCCTCGACGCCGCGGAACCAGTCGTTGGTGGCCCCGATCCCGTCAAGGCTGATGCCGACATAGTCGAAACCCAGCGCCGCCACCCGGTCGGCCACGCCCGGCTCGCCCAGCTTGGTGCCGTTGGTGGACAGTGACAGATGCCGGAAATCCAGCGCCCGTGCGCGTTCGGCCAGTTCCCAGAAATCAAAGCGGCTCAGCGGCTCGCCCCCCGACAGGATCAGCGCCGGGATGCGGAACTGCGACAGGTCGTCCAGCACCCCCAGCGCCTGTTCATGGGTCAGCTCGCCCGGGAACACGTGGTCGGAACTGACCGTGTAGCAGTGGCGGCACTTGAGGTTGCAGGTGCGGGTCAGGTTCCAGATCACCACCGGCTTGACCGAGCCGGGCGTGCCGCGGCGGCGGACCGGGGTCGGCTCGACCAGCTGGTGCATGTATTGGGTCAGGCGGAACATCCTTGCCCCCTTTCATTCGTCGCGCAGGCGCAACCCGGTCTTTTTCAGGATACGCGTGGAATACAGGATATCGTGGCTGCGGCAGGCGGTGCCAAGCAGGGCGGCCACTTCGTCGCGCTTGGCCTCGACCTCGGTGCGGCTTTCGCCGTGCAGCATCGCGAACAGGTTATAGGGCCAGCCGGGCAGGGCGCGCGGCCGTTGGTAGCAATGGGTGACAAAGGGCAGCGCGCCGACCTGCGCGCCCAATTCGCTGATGCGGTCGTCGGTGACGTCCCACACGCTCATCCCGTTGGCGATCATGCCCAGCGCATAATGGTTGGGTGCGACGGCGATGCGGCGCACGATGCCGCGGTCCTGCATCGAGGCAAGGCGGGCGATCACCTCGGCCTCGGTCAGGGCCAGCGCCTCGGCCACGGCGGCATAGGGGGCGGGGGTCAGGGGCAGCCCGGCCTGCGTCGCCTTGACGATGCGGCGGTCGATGGGGTCCAGCGGCGCGGTCATGCCTGCACCCGGAAACCGATGAAATATTCCTCGAGCTTGGGAAACAGCATCACTTTCAGCCCCGTCTCTTTCTCGATGGTTTTCGCGGTCCGCTCGATCCCCTCGGGGCGGTCGGTGGCCAGCACGAACCACATGTTCAGCGCATGGGTGCGTTCATAGTTATGCGCGACCTCGGGGTGGGCATTGACCTGGGCCAGCACCTCGTCAAAGCGGTCCTCGGGGACCGCCATCGCGCACAGGCAAAACGCGCCGCCCATCGCGGCCGCGTCAAAGAACGGGCCAAAGCGGGTGATGGCGCCGATCTGGCGCATCCGGGTCAGCCGCGAGATCAGCTCGCTGCCCGCGATCCCCAGCGGTTCGGCTGCGTCGTCATAGGGGCAGGGGGTCAGCGGGAACCCGTCCTGCAACGCGTTCAGGATGGCGCGGTCGGTGTCGTCCAGCGCATCCTGCGGCAGGATTTGACGGGATGGTCGTGTCATGCGGCCTCGATCAGCGCGCCGCGCTGCTTGAAACATCGGGTTGAAAACAGAACCTTGTGCGGCACCCCGGCCAGTTCCGGCAGGGCGCGGGCGTAGTCCAGCACCGCCAGCGCCTCGGGGCGCGAGCGGGCGTGGATCATGCAAAACAGCGGCCAGTCCCAGACCCCGGGCTGGGTGCGGCGCTGATAGCACAGGGTGACGCCGGGCACCTGCGCCAGCGCGATGCCGGCCGGTTCGATGGCGTGGTCGGGCAGTTGCCAGACCACCATGGCATTTGCGGCCCAGCCCAGCGCGCGGTGGCGCACGATGACGCCGACGCGGGTCAGGATGCGGGCGTCGGCCAGCGCTGTGATGCGGGCGATGATGTCGGTTTCGCTGCGGCCCAGTTGCCCGGCCAGTTTGGCAAAGGGCTGCGCCACCAGTTCCAGCCCGTCCGACAGCGCCTGCATGATCGGGCGGTCGTCGTCGCGCAGCGCGCTCAGATCGGCGTCGCGGTCCAGCCCCAGTGCGACGCGCGGCCCGCGCAACCGAAAGCCAAGGTCGATGTTGAACGGCCGCACCAGCGGCAGCGACAGCACCGGCAGACGCGATTCCGCCTCGATCCGCGCCAGCGACTGCGCCAGTTCGGCGTCCGAGGGCGCGGTGGCGACGAACCACAGGTTCCAGGAATCCTCGCGCAGGTAGGAATGGTTCACGCCCGGCTCGGCGCCCACGATCGCCGCGACTTCCTCGATCCGCGCTTCGGGAATGGCCAGCGCGGCAAGGGTCGAGGCACCGGCCGTGTTCGGCCGGCAGGTCGCGCCCACGCGGCTGATCCGGCCGCAGTCCTGCAAGCGTGCCAGTCGTGAAAGCACGTCGGCTTCGGTCGTGCCCAGCCGCTCGGCCATGGCGGCAAAGGGGCGCGGGACCAGCGGCAGATCGCGCTGGAATTCATCCAGCAGCCGCGTGTCCAGACAGTCGGGCGCCAGTTCCGTCATAGCCCGGTCCGATGCGCGCGGGCGGTAAAGAAGATGCCGGACGGCGCCTGCGCCTCGATCTCGGCCAGTTTTTCATAGGTGCGGCTGTCGTAGATCACCACGCGGTCATCGTCGCGGGCCGACAGCCAGACCTCGCGTCCGCGGGGGGTGAACTCCATGTGCAGGATGCCGTTGCCCGGCTCAAGCGTCTGCTTGACCTCATGCGTCATGCTGTCGATCACCTGCACCTTGCCGTTGTCGGGCGGCGCAAAGTTCACCCACAGTTCGCGCCCGTCCGGGCGGGCGGTGACGAACACCGGCTGGCCCGCGACATCGGTGCGGCCGGTTTCCTGACCCGAGGCCGCGTCCGCCCACAGCACCTGATGCAGCCCCACTGCCGGCAGCGCATAGGTGGCGCCGGCCAGCGTCCAGCCTTGCAGATGCGGCATTTTGTAGACCGGCAGGTCGGGTTCGTTCTTGCCGTAATCGGGCAGGATGCGGCGGGGCGTGGGCGGGTCGGCCCACAGGTCGATGGTGGTCAGCCCCTTTTCCCCGAACAGCCCCACGATATAGGTGCGCCCGTCCGAGGTCAGCAGCGCGTCATAGGGGTTCGCGCCCACGTCCGGGATACGGGTGATCTGCGGGTTCGCGGGGTCCGCGGAATGGTCCAGCAGCCACGCCTCGCCATCGTCCCAGGTGGCGACGATAAAGCGGGAACCGGGCACATCGGCCAGCCCCACGGTTTTCGATCCCATCGGGATTTCCGCCACCGGCGCCAGCGTATCGGCGTCGAGCACATTGACGCCGCCGGGTTCGTAATTCGACACCGCGACCAGCCGCCCGTCGTCGGAAATCGCCCCGCCGATGGAATTACCGGCCTGGATCACGCGGTTTTCCAGCGTGCAGGCGAGGATATCGACCTTGGACAGCCCGCCGTCGCGGCCGAACACATAGGCGTAACGCTCGTCTGGGGAAAAGGTCAGCGAGGCATGGGACAGGTCGCCCAACCCCTCGACCCGGCACAACGCGGCGCGGTCCGACTGGTCCACCACCAGCACCGAGCCGGTGGCGCGTTCGATCACCACGCCCAGATCGCCGGTGCCGCGCAGGGTGGTGCCGTCCTGCGCCAGCGCGGCGGCGGGCGCGATCAGGGCAAGGGCGGTCAGCGTCAGGCGGATCATTCGGTCTTTTCCTTCATCAGATATTCGGCGATCCACAGCGCCTCGGGTTCCGAGATCAGCGGCCGCCACGGCGGCATCGCCGTGCCCGGCACCCCGTCGAGGATGATCAGCGCCAGCCCCTCGGGGTCAAAGCCGGCAAGATCGCCGGGGGTGATCGGTTTGCCAAGCCCCCCCTTCATCGTCAGCCCGTGGCACGAGCCGCAATCCTGGATCACCATATGTTCCAGCTGTGCCTGCCGGGCCGGGGAAACCGCCTGTCCGGCAGGGGTGACCGCGGCGGTCATCGCCGTGGCCAGCCCGACCGACATCACCACTGTGATGGCCGCGGCGATAAGCCCCGTGTCAACCATTGCTGACCACGCGCAGATGGGCGCTGCGCAGGTCGCGGGGCAGCGGCAGCGCCGCGGTCTCATACAGCCCGGCGACGCGGCCGATCATGAACAGCACCGGCGCCTCCATCGGGGCGCGGGCAAGATCGGCGCCGATCTGGGTCAGGTCCGACAGCAGCCGCGTTTCGCGCGGGGTGGTGGCGTGGGACACGGCCAGCACCGGCAGGTCGACGGGCATCCCCGCCGCGATCAGCCGCGCGGCGATTTCGGCCATGTTGCCGGCACCCATATAGACCACCAGCGTGGTGTCGGGGTCGGCAAGGCTTTCCCACGCCAGATCCAGCGTCGCATCCTGCGCGCGGTGGCCGGTGACATAGCGCACGCCGGTCGCCAGCCCGCGATGGGTCAGCGGCACCCCGGTCGAGGCCGACGCCCCCTGCGCCGCGGTGATGCCGGGGATATAGCTATAGGGGATGCCGGCGGCGGCCAGCGCCTCGGCCTCTTCCGAGCCGCGGCCGAAGATCAGGGGATCGCCGCCCTTGAGGCGGATCACGCTGTGGCCCTCAAGCGCCAGCTCGACCAGAATTTCGTTGATGCGGTCCTGCGGGACCGAATGGAACCCGGCGGACTTGCCGACCGGGACGCGGCGCGCGGCGCTGGGCACCAGCGCCATGATTTCGGGGCTGACCAGCCGGTCATGGACGACCAGCTCGGCCGATTGCAGCAGCCTCAGCGCGCGGACGGTCAGCAGATCGGGGTCGCCCGGCCCTGCGCCAATCAGATAAACCTTGCCTGCCATGTCCGTTTTCCCTTGCCGTGCCTGCTGGGGACTGGTGGGGCGCGCAGGCGGTTGCCCGCGCGCCCGGTTTCGCATTCCGACGATCAGTAGACGTCGTTTTGCGTGTTGTAGACGTTGAACTTGCCCGTCGGCGTGATCAGGCGTTCGTCCTTGATCACCTTGACCAGATCAAGCGTCTTGTCGTCGATCACCACGATCGCCGATTCCTGATCCTTGCCGTTCCACAGCGAGAACCAGATCTCGGTCCCTTCCTTGTTGTATTCGCCCTGCACCACGCGCGGCTGTCCGTTGGTGATCTCGGCCATTTCAGCAAGGTTCAGGGTAATGAACTCGGGGTCTTCGTCGGCCTTCATCTCGTCGATCTTGAACACGGCGACCGAGCCCGAGATGTCGGCTTCGGGGTTCAGCGTCGCGTCCACATACAGGTGGTTCGATCCGGGGAAGGTCTTGACGAACAGCGAACCGCCGCCAAGTGCCGGGAAGCTTTCCACGATTTCCCACGCCTGATCCGGGTGCCCTTCGGGGTCGGTCCCGATCAGCGCCACGGAATCGTCGCCCAAGTGCGAGGTCGCCCACACCGGACCATGGTCCGGGTGTTCAAAGTTCGCGCCCCGGCCCGGATGCGGCGTTTCGCCCCCGGTGTCGGTGATCGCTTCCAGCTTGCCTTCCTTGGTGTCGATCACGACCAGCTTGCCGCGCGCGTTCGCTGCGGTGATGAAATAGCGCTTGGTCGAATCCAGGCCACCATCATGCAGGAAACGTTCGGCCTCGATCTCGGTGATCTTGAGGTTCTTGAGGTCGGTATAGTCGACCAGCTGGATCTTGCCGGTTTCCTTGATGTTGACCAGGAATTCCGGGCGGTAATGCGACGACAGGATCGCCGCCACGCGGGGTTCCGGGTGGTAGGTCTGTTCGTCATAGATGTTGCCGCGGGTCGAAACGATCTTGAGCGGTTCGAGCGTGGCGCCGTCCATGATGACATACTGGGGCGGCCAGTATCCGCCGGCGATGGCGTATTTGTCCTCCCAGCCCTCCATCTTCGAGGTCTCGACGGAACGCGCCTCCATGCCGATCTTGATGGTGGCGACGATGGACGGGTCTTCCATCCACAGGTCGATCATATCGACCTTGGCGTCGCGCCCGATCACCAGCAGATAGCGCCCCGAGGCCGACAGGCGGCTGATGTGGACGGCATAGCCGGTGTCGATCACCTTCTTGATCTCGTAGCTGGCGCCGTCGATCAGGGCGATCTGGCCCGCGTCACGCAGGGTGACCGAGAACAGGTTCTCGATGTCCCAGTCGTTCATCTTTTCGGTCGGGCGCTCTTCCGGCGGGACCAGGACTTCCCAGGTGTTGCGCATTTCCGGCATACCCCATTCGGGCGGGCTGGCCGGATCCAGCAACAGATAGTTCGCCATCAGCGTCACCTGTTCCTCGGTCAGGTCGCCCGAGGTGCCCCAGTTGGGCATCCCGGCCGGAGAGCCGTAGGTGATGAAGCTGTGCAGATAGTCAAAGCCCAGTTCGCGCGTCAGGTCCGGCGTCAGTGCCTTGCCGGTGGCGCCGTTGCGCAGCACGCCGTGGCAGCCTGCGCAGCGTTCGAAATAGATCTTGTTGGCGTCGTCGTATTCGGCCTGGGTCAGCGTCGGGACGCCCTCGGGCGAACCGGGAACCGGGATCGATTCCTGAGCCAGCGTGGTCAGCGACGGCTCATACTGGTCCTGCGGCTTCGAGGCGTGGTCCTCGACCTCGCCTTCGGTCGCGGCCTGTTCCGCGGTGGTCTTTGAGGCGCCCGGGGAACGGGGCAGCTCTTTGACCTCGGTATCGGGGCCGGCCTTGGGGCCGCTGACCGCGTTCGGATCCGAATCGGACGCTGCCACTTCGGCCGATTCGGCGGGTGCGGGATCGGCGGTCTGTGCCGACGCGAAACCCGCGGCGAACAACAGTGCCAGTGCCGCAGAGGCCAGGAGCGATGACCTGGCTGTATGGGCTGGGAACTTCATGAAGTCTCTCCGTTTAGCTGGTGAGGCGAAAGGAACTATAACGTTGGCGTGTGCGATGTCCTTGACTTCAGTTAAGGTGAGACCAGCCTGTTGGCGGCACGTTGCATTCGCGTGACGCCGTCCACCATGCCACGGTCGGCGCTGTCTGCAACCTTGACGGAGCATCCATGCAACTACCAGTCCTGCCGCGCATTTTATTCCGTGCCGCCGCTGCAATCCTGCTGGCGGCGCTGGTCTGGGCGGGGTTGTGGGCAGCCGCGGCGCGCGCCGAAATCCCGGCGGCCACGGGGCGGGGGCTGGGTCTTGCCGCCGAAACCGTCGCACCCGCCGTGCCCGATGCCGCGCTGGCCGCAAGGCTGTTCGGGCTGCCCGCGGACAGCCGCATCGTCGTCACCCGGCAGCAATCCACGGCCCCGTCGTGGCGGGTGGATCTTGACGGACGCACGCTGGGGTTGATCGGCTCGACCTGGGAGCTGGCGACTTCCACCGGCTATTCCGGCCGTCCGCTTGAGGTTCTGGTCGCCGTCGCCCCGGATGGCGTGATCGCCGGCGCGCGGCTGATGCGCCATAACGAGCCGGTGCTGACGCTGGGCATCTCGGATGCCGACATCGCGGCCTATGTGGACGGTTTCGCGGGGTATGACACCGCGCAGGCCGCCACCCGCGCCACGGGGCTGCCCGATGCGATTGCGCGGGCGACCGTGTCCACCGGGGTGATCCGCGACGGCATCCTGCGCAGCGCGCGTATCCTGGCCGCGGCGCAGGGCGGGGGCGGGGTGATCGACCGCGTGGCCTATGCGCCCGCCGACTGGGCGGCGCTGGAAACCATGGGCGCGCTGTCGCACGTGCGGGTGACCATGGCCGACGCCGCCGGGGCGCTGGCGGGCGCGCGTCAGCCGGTGACGCCCTCGGACGCGCCGTGGCTTGAGCTGTGGGCGGGGATCATCGACACCCCGACCGTCGGGCAGAACCTGCTGGGCGCGCAGCGGCTGACCGAGCTTGCCGGCGGTCTTGGCCCCGGTGATGCGCTGCTGGCGGTGATGTCGCGCGGGCTGCAATCGCATCGCGGCACGGAATGGCGCCGCTCGGGAAGGTTCGAGCGGATCGAGATCACCCAAGGGTCCGTGACGCTGGTGCCTGCGGCCGAGGATTATACCCCGATCGCCGGTCTGTCGGCCGAGGGCGCGCCCGAGCTCAAGGAAGCCAGCGTTTTCCGCGTCAACGCCGACCCGGAATCCGGCGGGCTGGACCTGACGCGCCCCTTTGCCGTCACCGTTCTGACCGCGCGCGCCGGCCGCGACGGCGATCTGCTGGTCCTGCCCGTCACCGCCGAGGTCGCGCTGCCCGAGCCGTTCCGCGTCACTCCGCCCGCGCCCGAAGAGCCGCTGTGGTTGCAGGCGTGGCAGGAAAAGCAGCCGCAGGTCGTGGTCGTGGGAGTGATGCTGGCGGTGCTGGGGCTGATCCTGTTCGCGCAGGAATGGATCGTGCGCCGCAAGCGGCTGTGGCTGGGGCTGCGGCTGGGGTATCTGGCCACCACGCTGGTGGTGCTGGGCTGGTGGCTTGGCGCGCAGCTGTCGGTGGTGCAGGTGATCGCCTTTATCCACGCGGTGCTGTCGGGGTTCCGCTGGGAAACCTTTCTGGTCGCGCCGCTGATCTTTGTGCTGTGGTCGGCGGTGGCGCTGGGAATGCTGTTCTGGGGCCGGGGCGTGTTCTGCGGCTGGCTGTGCCCCTTTGGCGCGTTGCAGGAACTGGTCAACCAGGCTGCGCAGCGGCTGGGCGTGCGCCAGATCGCCGTGCCGCAGGCGCTGCACGAACGGCTGTGGGTCGTCAAGTATTCGCTGTTCGTCGGGCTGGTGGCGCTGTCCTTTTATTCGATGGAGCAGGCGCTGATCCTGGCCGAGGTCGAACCGTTCAAGACCGCGATCTCCATGCGCTTTCTGCGGGCGTGGCCGTTCGTGCTGTATGTGGTGGCGCTGCTGGGCGCGGGGCTGTTCATCGAGCGTTTCTATTGCCGCTACATGTGCCCTCTGGGCGCCGGGCTGGCGCTGCCGGCGAAGCTCAAGATCTTTGACTGGCTCAAGCGCCGCCCGCAATGCGGCCGCGAGTGCCGGCTGTGCGAGACGAAATGCACCGTCGGCGCCATCGACCCGCTGGGCCGCATCAACGCCAATGAATGCGTGCTGTGCCTGCGCTGTCAGGTCATCATGAACGACGAACACACCTGCCCCGTGCTCAAGCGCCGGGCGCGCGGGGCCGGTGGTGGGGCGGGCGGCGGCGCCGGTGGAGGCATGGGCGGCAGCTTTACCGCGCCGCCGATCCCGCCTGCGCCCTCACCTTCACCCGCGCTTGCGCCCGCATCCCCGCCCGCGCCGCCCCCCGTCGCGCCCACGCAGGTGCCGGCCTCGGCCCATGCGGCCTCGGCCGGGGTGGCGGGGCCGCTGCAACCCCCTTCGTTCCGCTCGCAACAGGAGAGGACATGACCGCCGTGTTCAACGAAAAAACCACCTCTGGCCGCTCGATCATCCTGCAAGAGGGGTGGCGCGTGTTCTTCATGGCCGCCGGGCTTTATGCCGTGGTGGCGCTGGGGGTGTGGCTGGTCTGGGCCAGCGGGCTGGCCGACCTGCCGTTTGCCCCCGGACCCATCGCCTGGCACGCGCATGAGATGGTGTTCGGCTTTGCCTTTGCCGCCATCGCCGGGTTCTTTCTGACCGCGGTGCCGAACTGGACCGGCGCGCAGCCGGCGTCGCCGCGGCTGATCACTGTGCTGGCCGGGTTGTGGCTGGCGGGGCGCGTGGCCGTGTGGTTCGCGATGGTGCTGCCGGCGTGGCTGGTGGCGCTGGTCGATCTGGCGTTCCTGCCGGTGCTGGCCGCGACCATGCTGGGGCAGCTGATGGTCCGGCCCAAGCCGCAGAACCTGATGTTCCTGGGCGTGCTGACGCTGGCCTGGCTGGCTGATCTGCTGGTGCATCTGGACTGGATGGGGCTGGCCGGCACGGAATCTCAGGGCATCCGCGGCGGGCTGCTGACGGTCTGCGCGATGATCGCGGTTCTTGGCGGCCGCGTCACCCCTGCCTTTACCCGCAATGCGCTGCTGCGCGCCAATCCGGGCGCGGCGGTGCCGGTGTCGCGGCCCCGTATCGACATGGCGGGCATCGTGCTGGCGCTGCTGACGGCGCTGCTGGCAACCCTGGGCGCGCCGGACGCCCTGACCGGCTCCGTGGCCGTGGCCGCCGGGCTGGTGGCGCTGCTGCGCCTGTCGGGCTGGAGGGGGTTTGACACGCTGCGCGATCCCATCGTGTGGACCATGCACGCGAGCTACCTGTTTCTTGCGCTGGGCCTGCTGGGCTGGGGGCTGTCGCTGCTGGGGCAGGGGTCCGAGATCGCCGGGCTGCACCTGCTGGGCGTGGGCGCCGTCGGCGGCATGACCCTGTCGATCATGAGCCGGGCGAGCCTTGGCCATTCCGGCCGCCCGATCGTCGCCACGGCCCCGCTGATCTGGGGCTACGTGCTGCTGCCCGTGGCGGCGGGCCTGCGCTGGGCGGCCTCAAGCTGGCCCGAGATGTTCCATTTCATCGGAACCGTGGGGGCGGGGGCGCTGTGGATCGCGGCCTTTGCCCTGTTTGTGGTGGCGCTGTGGCCGGTCTGGACCACGCCGCGCGGCGGAAAGGAAGCGATATGAGCACGACCAGGAACATCCCCCGCCGCCGCTTTCTGGCGCTGGTCGCGAGCGCGCTGGCCCTGCCGGGCGCGCTGGCAAATGCGGCCCCCGCCCGCCATGTCTGGCGCGGCGTGGCGCTGGGCGCCGATGTCGAGCTGACGGTCGAGGGGGGCGATGCCCGCGACGCCCGCGCCTTTTTCGTGAAATCCGAACAGGCGCTGCGCATGTTCGAGCGCAAGTTTTCGCTGCATACCGGGTCCGAGCTGACCCGGCTGAACGCGCTGGGGCGGCTGGCGCACCCCTCGGGCGACATGCTGTCGCTGCTGCAACTGGCGGGCCGGGTGAATCAGGCCACCGGCGGGGCCTTTGACCCCACCGTGCAGCCCCTGTGGCAGGCGCGGCGGCTGGGCCGGGATGAAACCGCCGCAAGCGCGCTGGTCGGCTGGCAGGACGTGCGGGTCACCCCGCAGGAAATCCGCCTTGCCCGCCGGGGCATGGCGCTGACGCTGAACGGAATCGCGCAGGGTGCGGCCACCGACCGGCTGGCCGCGCTTGCCGCCCGCCACGGGCTGCGCGACGTGCTGATCGACGCCGGAGAGATCCGCGCGCTGGGTCCGCGCGACTGGCGCACGCGGATCGAGGCCCCCGGCGGGCAGCCGCTGCGCGAGCTGGCGCTGCGCGACCGCGCGCTGGCGACCTCGGCGGCGCTGGGGACGCGGATCGGGCCCGCCGGCCAGCCGCATATCATGGGTCCGCGCGGGCAGGCGCCGCAATGGGCGTTGGCATCCGTCAGCGCGGACAGCGCCGCGCTGGCCGATGCCCTGTCCACCGCCGCGGTGCTGCTGGACCGCGCCGCCATCGACGAGGCGCTGGCGCGGTTTCCCGGCACAAGGCTGGAGGCTCTGTCCACCTGACCCCCCGGCCGCAACGCCCCCGCCGGATTTCCGACAGAATAAATTTGGAAATGCGCGCCGGTTGACTTTGGGCAAGGTCAGGGGCCACGGTATCGTTATCGTGACCACAGTAGAAATAGCTCGAAGGGACCGCCGCCATGAGCGACGTCATGACCAAGAGCATGGCCCGCAACGTCTTTTACGGCGGGTCATTGTTCTTTATTGCCATATTCGTGGCAATGACCGTGCACAGCCACATCTACGCCGTGAATGTGTCCACCAATCAGGCCACGCTGACCGACGAGGTTGCGGCCGGAAAACACATCTGGGAACGGCATGCCTGCGTCAATTGCCACTCGCTTCTGGGCGAAGGCGCGTATTTCGCGCCCGAGCTGGGCAATGTCATGGTGCGCTGGGGGATGCAGGATGATCCCGAAGGTGCGGCCGATGCGCTGAAAAGCTGGATGCAGGCCATGCCGTCGGGCATCGAGGGCCGGCGCCAGATGCCGAACTATCCGCTGACCGATCAGGAATTCCGCCAGCTCAGCGATTTCCTGGTGTGGGTCAGCACCATCAACACCCAGAACTGGCCGCCGAACGACGCGGGCTGAGCGAGGGACGAAAACAATGAAATATCGGACTCAGAACATAGCCTTCGCCTATTTTGTCGTCGCGATGGCACTGTTTGCCGTTCAGGTCACCATGGGCCTGATCATCGGCTATATCTATGTGCAGCCCAACTTTCTGTCCGAGCTGCTGCCCTTCAACACGGCGCGGATGCTGCACAGCAACAGCCTGGTCGTGTGGCTGCTGCTGGGGTTCTTTGGCTCGGCCTATTACCTTGTTCCCGAGGAAGCCGAGCGCGACATCCATTCGCCGACCCTCGCCTATCTGCAGCTGGCGATCCTGGTGCTGGGCACCGCCGGCGTGGTCGTGACCTATCTGTTCGACCTGTTCAACGGCAACTGGCTGCTGGGGATGGAGGGGCGCGAGTTTCTTGAACAGCCCAAGTGGGTCAAGGTGGGCATCGTCGTCGCGGCGCTGATCTTTCTCTACAACATCACGCTGACGGTGTTGAAAGGGCGCAAGACCGCGATCTCGAATGTGCTGCTGCTGGGGCTCTGGGGTCTGGCGCTGCTGTTCCTGTTCGCATTCTACAACCCCGCCAACCTGGTGCTGGACAAGCAGTACTGGTGGTGGGTCATCCACCTGTGGGTGGAAGGCGTCTGGGAACTGATCATGGCCGCCATCCTGGCCTTCCTGATGCTGAAGCTGACCGGCGTGGACCGCGAAGTCGTGGAAAAATGGCTGTATGTCATCGTCGCCACGGCGCTGTTCTCGGGCATTCTCGGGACCGGGCACCACTATTACTGGATCGGCCTGCCGGCGTATTGGCAGTGGGTCGGCTCGATCTTTTCGAGCTTCGAGATCGTGCCGTTCTTTGCGATGATGGCGTTCGCCTTTGTCATGGTCTGGAAGGGCCGCCGCGACCACCCGAACAAGGCCGCGCTGCTGTGGTCGCTGGGCTGCACCGTGCTGGCGTTCTTCGGCGCCGGGGTCTGGGGCTTCCTGCACACGCTGCACGGGGTGAACTATTACACCCACGGCACGCAGATCACCGCGGCGCACGGGCACCTGTCCTTCTACGGCGCCTATGTCTGCCTGGTGCTGGCGATCATCACCTATGCGATGCCGATCATGCGCAACCGCGACCCCTATAACCAGGTGCTGAACATGGCGGCGTTCTGGCTGATGTCGGGCGGGATGCTGTTCATGACCTTTACCCTGACCTTTGCCGGCACCGTGCAGACCCATCTTCAGCGGGTGAACGGCGAAGGCTTCATGGACGTGCAGGACCAGCTGGCCATCTTCTACTGGATGCGCTTTGGCTCGGGCGTGGCCGTGGTGCTGGGGGCGCTGCTGTTCATCTATTCGATCATGGTGGTGCGGCGCGAGATCTTTACCCCCGGACCGGTGCAGGCCCACAAGGACGGCCATATCGAGCCGGCGGAGTAAGACGATGAACGCTCATGCAACGACAACGAAGGAGGGGGCGGCAGCCCCCTTCTACCTTCCGCAGCGCGACGAGATCGAGATATTCGAGGCCGCGGCCCGCAACGACCTGCCGGTGCTGCTGAAAGGCCCGACCGGCTGCGGCAAGACCCGTTTCGTCAGCCACATGGCGGCGCGGCTGGGGCGCAAGCTTTACACGGTGGCCTGCCACGACGACCTGTCGGCCTCGGACCTGATCGGGCGCTATCTGCTCAAGGGCGGGGAAACCGTCTGGGTGGACGGGCCGCTGACCCGCGCGGTGCGCGAGGGCGCGATCTGCTATCTCGACGAGGTGGTCGAGGCGCGCAAGGACGTGACCGTGGTGCTGCACCCGCTGACCGACGACCGCCGCATCCTGCCCATCGACCGCACCGGCGAAGAGCTGGAGGCCGCGCCCGGCTTCATGCTGGTGGCGTCCTACAACCCCGGTTATCAAAATATCCTCAAGACGCTGAAACCCTCGACCCGCCAGCGCTTTCTGGCGATGGAGTTCGATTTCCCGCCGCCCGAGCAGGAAAAGACCATCGTGATCGAGGAAAGCGGCATCGACGAACGCCGCGCCGCGATGCTGGTCAGGCTGGCCGGCAAGCTGCGGGCGCTGAAGGGGCAGGACCTGGAAGAGGGCGTGTCCACCCGGCTGGTGGTCTATGCGGCGACGCTGATCGCCGGCGGGATGGCGCTGGACCGCGCCATTGCCGCAGCGATGATCGAGCCGCTGACCGACGACGCCGACATCAAGCGCGGGCTGGCCGATCTGGTCGTGGCGGTGCTTGGCTGAACCGATGGGACCGGGGGCCAGCCCCCGGACCCCCGGGATATTTGGATGATGAAGAAAGGCGCAATCATGGCCGCGCGTTTGGACTGGCGCGAGATCGAGCCGTGGGAGCCGGAAGAGACCATCGGCAAGCTGTGGCACGGCTGGGCCAGCGGTTTCGAGGCGATTCCCGAACATGAGGATGCGCGGGTGGCGCTGTCCGAGGTCGCCGGCCGGCTGGCGGTGCTGTTCCGGGGCCTGGGCGGCGATCACTCGATCGAGATGCGCCCGACCGCCGACCGGGTCAGCCGGCACCGGCTGAGCTGGCTGCGCCGGCTGGGGACCGAGGCCGAGGCCGTCCCGCAGGCCGAGTTCGACGGCGGCATTCTGCGGCTTCCAGCCTCGCTGGCGATCCTGCCTGCGGCCGAGGCCAACGGGGCGCTGTATCTGTGGCTGGCCGCCCACGCCGCGCATCTGGTGCTGCCGGAGGATGTGGGCGACGACCCGCTGCGGCGGGATCTTGCGTGGCTGGGATCGGTCCGCGCCACTGTGGCGCGCGTGGCCGGATCGGCGCCGGGGCTGATGCCGCTGTATGACGAGCTGCGCGCGCTGTTGCTGGCGGCGCGGCCTTTGCCCAAGCTGCCCCCGGACGAGGCCGCGGTCGAGGGGGTGGCGCGGCATCTGTTGGGCGACCCCGCGGCGTTGGACGGGCGCGCGGCCGAGATGCTGGCGGCGGTCAATTCGGGCGATCTGTCCGGTTTCGCCGCGGCGCGCGGCTATCAGCCGGTGCGGCCGGTGACCCTGTGGGTCGCTGCCGGCGACGCCAGCGTTTCATCTGAACGGGTTGCCACGCGCGATGCCGACGACGCCGGCGAGGAGCCCTCGGTCGAGGCAGGCGAAAAGACCATCCGCGCGCGCCGCCGCAAGGCCGACGAGGCCAACCGCACCGACAGCCTGATCATCAACAAGTTCGAGGCGATCCTGAGCTGGGCCGAGTTCCTGAACCTTAACCGCCGGGTCGAGGATGACGACGACGACACCGCCCGCAAGGCGCTGGACGATCAGGACGAGCTGGGGCTGGGCCAGATCAGCAAGGCCCCCGCCACGCGGCTGAAGCTGCATCTGGACCTTGCCCCCGAGGACGTGGACCGCGAGGCGATTTCCGGCGTCTTTACCTATCCCGAGTGGGAGGCGCGGACGGGCCGCTATCTGCCATCGCACGCGCGGGTGCTGGACAGCGAACCCGAAACCCCCGCCGACGCCCCCGCGCCCTTTGACGAGGCCGCGCGCCGCCGCATCCGCGCCGTGCGCCGCCAGTTCGAGGCGATGCGGCCGGGGCGTGTGATCACAACCGGCCACCGCGACGGCGAAGAGCTGGACCTGGACGCCACCGTGCAGTCGCGGGTGGGGCTGCTGGTGTCGGGCGACGGCTCGGACCGGATCTGGAAACAGTCGCGCCCGCAGAACCGCGATCTGGCCGTTTCCATCCTGCTGGACGTCTCGCGGTCCACCGAAAGCGCCGTCACCGGCCGCGCGGTCATCGACATCGAACGCGAGGCGCTGGCCGCGCTGGCCTGGGGGCTGGATGCCTGCGGCGATCAGGTGGGGATCCAGGCGTTCTGTTCGCTCAAGCGCGACCGGGTGTTCGTCCATACCTGCAAGCGTTTCGACGAGCCGATGGGGCCCGCCGTCGAGGCGCGGATCGCCGGCTTGCGCCCGGGGTTCTACACCCGGCTGGGGGCCGGCATCCGCCACGCCAGCGCCACGCTGGCCGCGCAGGCGCGCCGGCGCCGGCTGCTGCTGGTCATCACCGACGGCAAGCCCAACGACCTTGACCACTACGAGGGCCGCCACGGCATCGAGGACAGCGCCATGGCCGTGCGCGAGGCGCGCCGGGCCGGGCATTCCGTCTTTGGCATCACCGTGGACCGCAACGGCAAGTCATGGTTCCCGCGTATCTTTGGGCAGGGTGGCCACGCGCTGATCCCGCATCCCGACCGCCTGCCCGAGGCGCTGCCGCAGATCTACCGGCAGTTGATCGGCGCATGACCGAGGCCGTGGACATCCGTCGCAATCCCGGCGGCCTGCCGGGCGAGTTGATCATGTGGGTGCTGATCGTCAGCGAGCTGGCGGTGTTCGGCGCGGCGCTGCTGATCTTTCTGGTGCTGCGGCTAAGCGATCCGCAGGGGTTCGCCGAATCGCAGGCGCAGCTGCACCGGCTGTCGGCGGGGATCAACACCATGGTGCTGGTCAGTTCCGGCTTTGCCGCGGCGCTGGCCGCGCGGGCGGCGGAAACGGGCACCGCCGGCGCCCGGCGCGCGGTGCGCTGGCTGCTGGCAGTGGCGATCGTGCTGGGGGGCGTGTTCCTGCTGCTCAAGGGTATCGAATACGCCGATGCCGCCCGCCGCGGGCTGGGGCTCGAGGCACATGTCTTTTTCACGTTTTACTGGCTGCTGACCCTGTTTCACGCGGCCCATGTGGTGGCGGGGATGGTGATTCTGGCCATCGTCTCGATCCGCGCCCACGCCGATGCGGTCGAGGCATCGGCGCAATTCTGGCATATGGTGGACTTGGTATGGGTGATCCTGTTCCCCGTGATCTATCTGTTGTGAAGCTGTCGTGGTCCGATCCGCTGGTGCGGGCCTGGGTGGCGCTGATGGCGCTGTCGCTGGCGGCGACGGCGGTGGCGATCCTGCGGCCGCAATCGCCGGCATGGGCGGGAACGGCGGCGGGGGCGGTGATCCTGGGGTTTGCCTGGCTCAAGGCGCGGATCATCCTGAACCGCTATCTGGGGCTGGCGTTCGTGCCCGCCGCGCGGCGCGCGTTTGGTGCGGGTCTGGGCGGCTTTGCGGTGGCGGCGCTGGTGCTTTATGCGCTGGGGCAGGCGGGCTGAGCGCGCGAAAGCCTGGGCGGGCGGTTCAGCGCAGCCACGCCTTGGCCGGATCCTCGGCGGTCAGCTGGCGCAGGCGGTCCATGTCCTCGATATGGGCGCGGGCGGCGTCGATGCGCACCCCGTGTTCGCGCAGCCGGGCAAAGGCGCGCGACAGGGTTTCCGGCTTCATCCCCAGCCGCCCGGCAATCAGCGCCTTGTTGTAGGGCAGGGCGACCGAACACTCGCCCTCGGTGCAGGGGGCGAGGTCCAGCAGGAACTCGGCCACGCGCTGCACGCCCGAACGCGCCTTGAGCCCCTCGATCTGCTCGACGAGATGTTGCAGATGCACAAAGGTCGCCGCCAGCATCGAGGTCGCCATCACCGGGTCGCTTTGCAGGTGGTGGCGGATGCGCAGCGCATCCAGCCGCAGCAGCCGGCTGGGGGTGATCGCCTCGGCCGCGACCGGATAGGACAGGCCCCGCAGCGCCACCGCCTCGCCAAAGCTGCGGCCGCGGGTCATGACGCTGACCACGGCCTCGGTTCCGTTGGCGGCGATCCGGTAAAGCTTGATCCAGCCGTCCAGCACGATGAACAAGGCATCGGCGGGTTCGTCCTGCAAGAACAGGGTCTGGCCGGTGTCGGCGGTCTGGATCTGCGAGCCTTCCAGCATCTTTTCCTGCAACGGCGGCGGCAGGTTGCCCAGGACGGCCGATTTCCGGGCGGTTTCCAGTTCGGCAGGCGTCATGGGAACTCCGGCAATGGCAGGGGCGGCGGCAGGGGGCTGCGGGCGGTTCATAGCGGTGCCGGCCCGGCACCGCAACCTTTGCAGGGCGGTCAGGCCGCGCCCACCACCATGCCCCGCTGCACCGCCGGCCGGGCCAGAAAGCGCTGGACCCAGGCGTCGACCACCGGGAAATCCGCATAGCCCACCAGCTCGCCCGCGTCGTAGTTGCGCAGCAGGTTTTCGACCCATGGCGCGGTGGCGATGTCGGCGACGGAATATTCGCCGGTGATCCAGTCGCGCCCCGCCAGCTGGCGTTCAAGCACACCCAGCAGGCGCCGCGATTCGGCCGCGTAGCGATCGCGCGGGCGCTTGTCCTCGATTTCGGCGCCGCGGTAGCGGTGAAAGAAACCCAGCTGCCCGAACATCGGCCCCACGCCCCCCATCTGGAACATCAGCCATTGCAGGGTCTGGTAACGCGCCGCCCCATCCGCGGGCAGCAGCCGCCCGGTCTTGTCGGCCAGATAGATCAGCATCGCGCCGCTTTCCCACAGCCCCATGGGCTGCCCGCCCGGCCCGTCGGGGTCGATCATCGCCGGGATCTTGTTGTTAGGGTTCAGCGACAGGAATTCCGGCGTCATCTGGTCCTGAGGGTCGATGATGCCGATGCGGTGGGCGTCATAGTCCAGCCCCAGCTCTTCCAGCATGATCGAGGCCTTGACCCCGTTCGGCGTGTTCAGCGTGTAAAGCTGGATCACGCCCGCCCGCCGGGGCGGCCAGCGTCGGGTGATCGGAAAATCGCGCAGCAAGTCGGCCATGGTGGCTTGTCCCTTTCGTGGCAATTGCATGGTTTCGCGTCCCTGTGCTAGCCCGAAGCCATCGGCCTGCGGGCGTTCACAAGGGACAGTGTCATGATCAAGGAGTTTCGCGATTTCATCGCCAAGGGCAATGTCATGGACATGGCCGTCGGCATCATCGTGGGCGCGGCCTTTACCGCCATCGTCACCTCGATGGTGGCCGACATCATCAACCCGATCATCGGCATCATCACCGGAGGCACCGATTTCTCGGGCAACTATCTTGTGCTGAACGGGATGGAGCTGCCGGCGGGGGCCTCGCTCAATGCCGCGCGGGATGCGGGGGCGAATGTGTTCGCCTGGGGTGCGTTCATGTCGGCGGTGATCAATTTCTTCATCATCGCCTTTGTGGTGTTCCTGCTGGTCAAGATGGTGAACCGGATCAAGGACGCCGCCGTGCGCACCCAGGTGGCCGAGGAATCCGCCGCCGGCCCCTCGCAAGAGGCGCTGCTGGCCGAGATCCGCGACCTGCTGGCGCAACAGCGCGACCACGCCTGACCCCGGCGCGGCGCCCCCGCGGCGCCGCCCCCTTAGCCCAAGGCCGCCGTGATGGAACAGCTTGACCCGACCGACCGCCGGATCCTGTCCGTGCTGCAACGCGAGGGGCGGATCTCGAACGCCGATCTGGCGGGGCGCGTGAACCTGTCGGCCAGCGCCTGCCACCGCCGCGTGCAGCGCCTGGAAGAGGCCGGATTCATCGCCGGCTATGTCGCGCTGCTGGACCCGCGAAGGCTGGGCCGCACCACCACGGTTTTCGTGGAAATCACCCTGTCGGGTCAGGCGGACGAGCTGCTGGACGCCTTTGAAAAGGCCGTCCGCACCATCCCCGACGTGCTGGAATGCCACCTGATGGCCGGGACCGCCGATTACCTGCTAAAGGTGATGGCCGAGGACACCGACGATTTCGCCCGCATCCACCGCCAGCACCTGTCGCGCCTGCCCGGAGTGGCGCAGATGCATTCCTCATTCGCGCTGCGCACGGTGATGCTGACGACCGCGCTGCCGGTATAGGGGGGGCGGCCCTTGGCCGGCAAAGGTAAACGGCCCCCGCCGCGGGGCGAGGGCCGTTCTGAACCATCCGGTTCGCTGACGCCTTACAGCGCGCCTTCTCGCTGGGCCTTTTTCCGGGCCAGTTTCCGGGCACGGCGCACGGCCTCGGCCTTTTCACGGGCCTTCTTGACCGACGGCTTCTCGAAATGCTGCTTGAGCTTCATTTCGCGAAAGACCCCTTCGCGCTGAAGTTTTTTCTTCAGGGCACGAAGCGCCTGTTCGACGTTGTTGTCGCGAACGCTTACCTGCATGTGGTTGTCACCACCTTCCTGGGCTAGAGTTGAACTTGATTGCAGGACGCGCCCCTTTAGCGCAACGTCCCGCGGATGTCCACCCTGACGGAGGCAAGATGATGCAAAACGAACGCAACCGGCTGCTGGACGCGGCGCTGACCCATGCGCCTTTCGACGGGATGAACGAACGCGCACTGCTGGCCGGGGCGCGCGACTGCGGGATCACGCCGGAACTGGCGCGGGTGCTGTTTCCGCAGGGCGGCGCCGGGCTGGCCGCGGCCTATCACCGCCGGGCGGATGCGGCGCTGGCGCGGGCGATGGCGCTGTCCCCGCCCTCGGGGCGTATCCGCGACCGCATCGCCGGGGCGATCTGGACGCGGCTGATGCTGTCGGACCCGGAACTGGTGCGCGCCGGCACCGCGGTGATGGCGTTGCCGCAGAACGCGGGTCTTGGCGCGCGGCTGATGTGGGAAACCGCCGACACGATCTGGACGGCGCTGGGCGACGGATCCGAGGATGTGAGCTGGTGGACCAAGCGCGCCACGCTGGCCTCGGTCTGGGGGGCGGTGGTGCTTTACTGGCTGGGCGACGCATCGGCGGGGCACGAAGATACTCGCGGCTTTATCGACCGCCGCATCGACGATGTGATGCGCGTCGAAAAGCTCAAGGCCGCCGCCCGCAAGCTGCCGGGGGTCGGTGCATTGGCCGGGCTTGCCACCGGCTGGATCAGCAAGCCGCAGCGCGCCGCCGCGCCCGGCTATCAGAAGGAAGCATGATGTCCATTCCCCATGAAATGCAGGTTATCGAGATCGCCCGCCCCGGCGCCCCCGAGGTGCTGACCCCGGCCCGCCGCCCGGTCCCCGCGCCGGGCGCCGGGCAGATCCTGATCCGCGTGGCCTATGCCGGGGTGAACCGCCCCGATGTGCTGCAACGGCAGGGCGCCTATGCGCCGCCGCCGGGGGCATCTGATCTGCCGGGGCTGGAGTGTTCGGGTCATGTGGCCGCGGTCGGGCCGGGGGTGACGCGCTGGGCGGTGGGCGATGCGGTCTGCGCGCTGCTGCCGGGCGGCGGCTACGGCGAATATGTGCTGACCCCCGCCGACCACGCGCTGCCCGTCCCCGAGGGGCTGAGCCTGGCCGAGGCCGCCTGCCTGCCCGAGACCTGCTTTACCGTCTGGTCCAACGTGGTGATGCGCGGCGGGTTGCAGGCGGGCGAGCGGTTCCTGATCCACGGCGGCTCGTCGGGGATCGGCACCACCGCGATCCAGATCGCCGTGGCGCTGGGCGCGCGGGTCTGGGCCACCGCGGGTTCCGACCAGAAATGCGCGGCCTGCGCGCGGCTGGGGGCGACGGCGATCAACTATCGAACTCAGGATTTCGTCGAAATCATGCGCGCCGAGGGCGGCGCCGAGCTGATCCTCGACATGGTGGGCGGCGACTATGTGGCGCGCAACCTCAAGGCGATGGCCGATGACGGGCGGCTGGTGTTCATCGCGTTCCTTGGCGGGCCCAAGGTGACGCTGAACCTTGCCCCGGTGATGACTCGGCGGCTGACGATCACCGGGTCCACCCTGCGCCCGCAGTCGGATCTGGCCAAGGCGCGGATCGCGGACGAATTGCGCGCCCATGTCTGGCCGATGATCGCCACGGGCAAGCTGCGCCCGGTGATGGATGCCGAATTCCCGCTGGCTGAGGCCGCCGCGGCCCACGCTCATATGGAAGCGGGCGACCATATCGGAAAGATCGCGCTGCGCGTAGCGGGCTAGGCGGGTTTCTGCCTGCCGCCCCGCACCGCGGCGCCCCACCGGCACCGCATCAGCCGGCGGCGCGGCCGGAGCCTCCGGCGGGGATATTTGGGGACAGAAGATGGTCCGGCTCAGACCGGATAAACGGCTGTCCCCAGGCGCACACACCCCGGCGCGGTGCTTGTCCGGCCAGGGTGTGGCATCTCCTGTCACGGTCATCGGCGTCCCCGCCTGTACCGCCCCACCGTTCTGGCAGGAAAAGCTTACGATTCGGTTAAGGAAAATCTTCTGTCGGAAAATATCCTCCAGGGGGTGCGGGGGATGGAAAATCCCCCGCTGCGGCGGTGCTTCAGGGTGCCTCGACCAGCATCGGGGTGCGGCAGTCGCGCCGGATGTCGTGGCCGCAAAGCCTGGGTTCCAGGTCGCGGGTCAGGCAGATGCGGACCTCTTGCAGCCGCCCGTCCTTGCAGGTGACCGTGATGCCGTCGCGGGTCAGCGCGGGGTTCGTCTCGATGAAGGCGTCCTCGATCACCGACGCGCCCAGCCGCATGTCGCGGGGCAGCCGCGCCAGCACCGGCGGGATCGTCACCGTTGCCGCGGCCTCGGTAGTGGCGCGGTAATAATCCGGCCCCGACAGCCCCGAGCAGCGGCCGTGTTTCTGCCACTGATACCAGGCCAGCCCGGCCGAGCCCATCAGCGCCTCCATCCCCCGGCTTTCGCGGCGGGTGGGGTCGCGCTGCGCGGTGGTGCAGAAATCCGGCCAGCCGCGTTCATATTGCGGCCACAGCCCGTGGACGACAAAGCCGCTTTGCCGCCGCGGTTCGCATTGGGGCGCGTCGCCGCCCACGGTCGCGCACCAGCTTGGCGACCAGCTGAGCGACAGCACGTAATAGTCGAAGCTGCCCGCCACGTCCTCCGCCGCGGCTGGCAGGGGCAGCATCAGGGCGGCGCAGATCATGGCGCGAAGAACCGGTCTTTTCATGCGTGCCAGCCTATGCTGCCTGCCTGCGGCGAAAAAGGGGGTTCAAACCACCCCGCCGCGGTCGTATATGAAAGGGTAATTCCACCCGAAATCTGCGGAATGGCCTGTCCCCGGCCGCCCCGGTTTCCCCGGACACAGAGTCATTGCGAAGGAGCAACCCATGAACAAGCCGCTGATGGCCAAGGCCACCGCCGTCTGGCTGGTCGACAACACCACGCTCAGCTTCAAGCAGATCGCCGATTTCTGCGGGATGCACGAGCTTGAGGTGCAGGGCATCGCCGACGGTGATGTGGCGACCGGGGTCAAGGGCTTTGATCCGGTGGCCTCGAACCAGCTGGACCCGGCCGAGATCGAAAAAGGCCAGAAGGACACGGCCTACAAGCTCAAGCTCAAGCACAACCCCGCCGCCGAGGGCGAGGAGCTGCGCCGCGGCCCGCGCTATACGCCCCTGTCCAAGCGGCAGGACCGCCCCGCCGCGATCCTGTGGCTGGTGCGCTTTCACCCGGAACTGGCCGATTCGCAGATCGCGCGGCTGGTCGGCACCACCAAGCCCACCATCACCACCATCCGCGAGCGCACGCACTGGAACATCCAGAACATCCAGCCCATCGACCCGGTGGCGCTGGGGCTGTGCCGGCAGTCGGAGCTGGACGCCGCCGTGCAAAAGGCCGCCAAGTCCCTGCCCGAGGTGATGACGGATGACGAGCGTCGCAAGCTGGTGTCCACCCAGTCCAGCCTGTCGATGCCGGACGAGCCGCGGCTGCCTTCGGCCATTGCCGGGCTGGAAAACTTCAGCCTGACCCGCGACGACGACAAGCCCGAGCCGAATCTGGACGCCGAAAGCTTCTTTAACCTGCCGGGCGGCGATGACGACGAGGACGACGAGCAGCGTTAAGGCGCTGCTGCCCGTTCAGTCGCGCCCCAGCGCCGCCAGCTCATAGACCAGATCCAGCGCCTCGCGCGGGGTCAGCCGGTCAGGGTCGATGTCGCGCAGACGCGCCTCGACCACCGATTCGCGGGCAGGCGCCGCGGGCGGCGGCGGAGGGGCTGCACGAAACAGCGGCAGGTCGTCGATCAGCGCCGCCGGCCGTGCGGCGCCGTCGCGGGCGCCGGCTTCCAGCGCATCAAGAATCTCGCGCGCGCGCTCGACCACCGCCGGCGGCAGCCCGGCCAGCCGCGCCACCTGCACCCCATAGCTGCGGTCGGCGGCGCCCTTTCTGACCTCGTGCAGGAACACCACCTCGCCTTCCCATTCGCGCACGGCAACGGTGGCGTTTTCCACGCCCTCCAGCTTGGCAGCCAGCTGGGTCATCTCGTGGTAATGGGTGGCGAACAGCGCCCGGCAACGGTTGGCGCCGTGAAGATGTTCCAGCACCGCCCAGGCGATGGACAGCCCGTCCCAGGTGGCGGTGCCGCGCCCGATCTCGTCCAGAATCACCAGCGCGCCCGCGTCGGCCTGATTGAGGATCGCCGCGGTTTCCACCATCTCGACCATAAAGGTCGACCGCCCACGCGCCAGATCGTCGGCGGCGCCCACCCGGCTGAACAGCTGCGTGACCAGCCCGACATGCGCGCGCGCGGCAGGGACAAAACCGCCCGCCTGCGCCAGCACCGCGATCAGCGCATTCTGCCGCAGAAAGGTCGATTTCCCCGCCATGTTCGGCCCGGTCAGCAGCCAGATTGCCGGGGTCTGCCCTTCGGTCAGGGCGCAGTCGTTGGCGACAAAGGGCTCGCCCTTGCGCTTGAGCGCCCGTTCCACGACCGGATGGCGCCCGCCCTCGACGACAAAGGCGCGGCTGTCGTCCACGATGGGGCGGGTCCAGCCCTCGCCTGTGGCCAGATCGGCGAATGCCGCCGCCACGTCGATTTCGGCCAGCGCGCGGGCGGTCTGTCCGATGCGGGCGGACTGGTCCAGCACCGCCGCCAGCAGCCGCGCGAACACGGCGCGTTCCAGTTCCAGCGCGCGGTCGCGGGCGTTGAGGATGCGGGTTTCCAGCTCCGACAGCTCGACGGTGGTGAAGCGGATCTGGCTGGCGGTGGTCTGGCGGTGGATGAAGCGCGCGTTCAGCGGCGGGGCGAGCATCTTTTCCGCGTGGGTGGCGGTGGTCTCGATGAAATAGCCCAGCACGTTGTTGTGCTTGATCTTGAGGCTGGAGATGCCCGTTTCGGCGGCATAATCCGCCTGCATCCGGGCGATCACGCCACGGCCCTCGTCGCGCAGGGCGCGGGTCTCGTCCAGTTCCGCATCGAACCCTGCGGCCACAAAGCCGCCGTCGCGGGCCAGTAACGGAGGTTCCGCCACCAGCGCCTGATCCAGCAGGCCGGTCAGTGCCTGATGCCCGACCAGATCGCCCGCGACCTCGGCCAGCAGCCCCTCGGCCCCCGCCAGCATCGCGGCGATACGCTCGGCCGCGGTCAGCCCGGCCCGGATCGCGGCCAGATCACGCGGTCCGCCGCGGTCCAGCCCCAGCCGCGACAGCGCCCGGTCCATGTCGGGAACCGCAGCCAGCGACTCGCGCAGGCGGGCGGTCAGGCGTGAATCCTCGACCAGCACCGCCACCGCCTGTTGCCGGCGATGGATCAGCGCCAGATCGCGCGAAGGCGCCGAGACGCGCCGTTCCAGCAGCCGCGCCCCCGCCGCCGTCACCGTGCGGTCGATGGCTGACAGCAGCGAGCCCTCGCGCCCGCCCGACAGCGCCTGCGTCAGTTCCAGATTGCGCCGGGTCGCGGCGTCGATCTGCATGACGCCGGCGCCGCTTTCCCGGACGGGGGGCGACAGCCGCGGCATCCGCCCGCGCTGGGTCAGCGCCAGATAATCGGCGATTGCGCCCATCGCGGACAGCTCGGCGCGGGAAAACTGGCCGAAACCGTCCAGCGTGCCGACCCCGTAAAGATCGCCCAGCCGGCGCACGGCGGCGGTGGAATCGAAACTTGCCGCCGACAGCTCGGTCAGGGCGGCGCCGGCCTCATGCGCGATGTCGTCCAGCCGCGACCCGTCCAGCGCCAGCAATTCGCGCGGCGCGTGGCGGGCAAGCTCGGGCGCCAGCCGGGGCAGGGGGCAGGGCGCCACCCGCAGCGCACCGGTGGAGATATCCACCCATGCCAGCGCCGCATCATCGCGCACCTGCGCCCATGCGGCCAGAAAGTTGTGCCGCCGCGCCTCAAGCAGCGATTCCTCGGTCAGGGTGCCGGGGGTGACCAGCCGCACCACGTCGCGCGCCACCACCGACTTGGACCCGCGCTTGCGGGCCTCGGCCGGGTCTTCCATCTGCTCGGCGATGGCGACGCGGAAGCCCTTGCGGATCAGGGTCAGCAGATAGGATTCCGCCGCATGAACCGGCACCCCGCACATCGGGATCGGCTGGCCCTGATGGGTGCCGCGCTTGGTCAGCGCGATGTCCAGCGCGGCCGCGGCGGCCACCGCATCGTCAAAGAACATCTCGTAGAAATCGCCCATCCGATAGAACAGCAGCGCCCCCGGATTGGCCTCGCGGATCGCGAGATACTGGGCCATCATCGGGGTCGGCTGGTCGGTCATCGGCGCTCCTTTCCGCTCGCCCCTCTTCTAAGCCGCGGCATCCGCAAAGAGAACCGCCCGCACTCTTTCATCTTGCCCCAAGTATCCCGGGGGTGCGGGGGCTGGCCCCCGCTTGCCATGCCGCACGTTGCGCTTTGCCCCCGGTCCCGGCAAAGCTGGACCAGACACAAGGACGAGAGAGGGACCATGACCGCAAACACCCAGCCGCAAAAGGCGCGAATCACTGCGGAAGAAGCGCTTGCCTATCATCTGGAACCGCGGCCGGGAAAATTCGACGTGGTGCCCTCGACCCCGATGGTGACCCAGCGCGACCTCAGCCTGGCCTATTCGCCCGGCGTCGCGGTGCCGGTGCAGGCCATCGCCGACAACCCGGAAACCGCCTATGACTACACCACCAAGGGCAATCTGATCGCGGTGGTGACGAACGGCACCTCGATCCTGGGGCTGGGGAACCTCGGCGCGCTGGCCTCAAAACCGGTGATGGAGGGCAAGGCGGTGCTGTTCAAGCGCTTTGCCGACGTAAACGCCATCGACATCGAACTGGACACCGAGGATCCGGACGAGATCATCCAGGCGGTGCGGCTGATGGGCCCGACCTTCGGTGGCATCAACCTTGAAGACATCAAGGCGCCCGAATGTTTCATCATCGAGCAGCGCCTGAAAGAGCTGATGGACATCCCGGTCTTTCACGACGACCAGCACGGCACCGCGGTGATCTGTGCCGCCGGGCTGATCAACGCGCTGCATCTGTCGGGCAAGCGCATCGAGGACGTCCGGATCGTGCTGAACGGGGCCGGTGCCGCCGGCATCGCCTGTCTGGAACTGGTCAAGGCGATGGGCGCGCGCCCGGAAAACTGCATCATGGCCGACACCAAGGGGGTCATCTACCAGGGCCGGACCGAGGGCATGAACCAGTGGAAATCCGCCCACGCCGTCGCAACCGAGGCGCGGACGCTGGAACAGGCGCTGGTCGGCGCCGACGTGTTTCTGGGGGTTTCGGCCAAGGGCGCGGTGACGCCCGAAATGGTGGCCAGCATGGCGCCGAACCCGGTGATCTTTGCCATGGCCAACCCCGACCCCGAGATCACCCCCGAGGAAGCCCACGCCGTCCGCCCCGACGCCATCGTCGCCACCGGGCGCTCGGATTATCCCAACCAGGTCAACAACGTGCTGGGCTTTCCCTATCTGTTCCGCGGCGCGCTGGACATCCACGCCCGCGCCATCAACGACGAGATGAAGATCGCCTGCGCCCGCGCGCTGGCCGAACTCGCCCGCGAGGACGTGCCGGACGAGGTTGCGGTGGCTTACGGCCGCAAGCTGGTGTTCGGGCGCGACTACATCATCCCCACGCCGTTTGACCCGCGGCTGATCCATGTGGTGCCGCCGGCAGTGGCGCGCGCGGGCATGGATACCGGCGTCGCCCGCCGTCCGATCATCGACATGGAGGGCTACGTCCAGTCGCTGCGCCAACGCATGGACCCCACCGCCTCGATCCTGCAAGGGATCCACGCGCGCGCGCGCCGGGCGCAGGCGCGGATGATCTTTGCCGAGGGCGACGACCCCCGCGTGCTGCGCGCCGCCGTGGCGTGGCAGCGCAGCGGGCTGGGCCGCGCGCTGGTGGTCGGGCGCGAGGCCGACGTTGCGGAAAAGCTTTCCGCGGCCGGGCTGTCGGATGCGATGCAGGAAATCGAGGTGGTGAACGCGGCCAACTCGCCCCACCAGTCCCGCTATCACGAGGCGCTTTACGCGCGACTGCAACGCAAGGGCATCGACCGCGAGGATGCCGGAAAGCTCGCCAACCGCGACCGCCATGTGTTCGCGGCGCTGATGCTGGCGCATGGGCATGGCGACGGGCTGGTCACCGGCGTCACCCGCAAATCCGCGCATGTGCTGGAACAGATCGGACAGGTGTTCGACGTGCGCCCGCAGGATGGCGCGGTCGGCGTCACCGCGGTGCTGCACAAGGGCCGCATCGTGCTGATGGGCGACACGCTGGTCCACGAATGGCCCGAGGCCGAGGATCTGGCCCTGATCGCCACCCGCGGCGCGCAGGTCGCCCGTGCGCTGGGGATGGACCCGCGAGTGGCGTTCCTGTCGTTTTCGACCTTCGGCTATCCGGTCAGCGAACGCGCCACCAAGATGGCGCAGGCGCCCTTGGTGCTGGACGCGATGGGCGCCGATTTCGAATACGAGGGCGAGATGACGGTGGACGTGGCGCTGAACCCGGAACAGGCGGCGCGCTATCCGTTCAGCCGCCTGACCGGCCCGGCGAATGTGCTGGTGGTGCCGGCGCGACACTCGGCCTCGATCAGCGTCAAGCTGATGCAGGAAATGGCCGGCGCCACGGTGATCGGCCCGATCCTGACCGGCGTGCCTAAACCGATCCAGATCTGCTCGACCACCTCGACGGTGAACGACATCCTGAACATGGCCGCGATCGCCGCAGGCGGGGTGGGGCTGGCGCGGTAACCGCGCCCTCATCTCTGGCCGCACTGCCGCAGGGGTATTTGGACCAGAAAGAAGCACAGCAGAGCGGCGGGCCGAGGGCTTCTTTCTGGCTTAAATACCCATTGCAACGGTGACGCGGGCGCGGCGGGGCGGGGGTGGCTCAGGCGGTGTCGCTTTCCGCAAACAACTCGCCGCGTTCGACCTGGCGCTGCCGGTCACGAAAGCGGGCGCGGTCGGCGTCGGAGTATTCGTCGGTGCACAGGTGGCAGCAGACGCCCTGCTCGTATTCCGGGCGGCGGGTGTCGGCCGGGTCCAGCGGGCGGCGGCAGGCGTGGCACAGCAGATGCCCGCCCGGTTCCAGCCCGTGGGTCAGGCTGACCCGGCGGTCGAACACGAAACACGCCCCGTCCCACATACTGTCCTGCGCGGGAATGTCTTCCAGATATTTCAGGATACCGCCTTGCAGATGCACCACCTCGGCCACCCCTTGCGAGACGAGGAAGCTGGTCGATTTCTCGCAGCGGATGCCACCGGTGCAGAACATCGCCACCCGCTTGCCGGCAAAGCGGTGGGCGTTTTCGGCCCACCAGCCGGGAAATTCGCGAAAGCTCGCGGTGCCGGGGTCAATGGCGCCGCGGAAACTGCCGATGGCGATTTCATAGGCGTTGCGGGTGTCGATCACCACGGTGTCGGGGTCTTGGATCACCGCGTTCCAGTCCTCGGGCGCGATGTGGCGGCCGACGCGGGCGGTGGGGTCGGTGCCGGGCTGGCCCATGGTCACGATCTCGGGCTTCAGGCGGATCTTCATGCGGCCAAAGGGCAGGGTTTCGGCGGTGCTTTCCTTCCACGCCAGCGCCGCGAACCCCGGCCAATCGCGGATATGGGCCAGCACCGTGTCGATCCCCTCGCGCGGGCCGGCGATGGTGCCGTTGACCCCCTCGGGCGCCAGGATCAGCGTGCCGCGCACGCCTTGCGCCCGGCACAGCGCCAGCAGCGGCGCGCGGGCGGCTGCGGGGTCGGCAAGCGGGGCGAAATGGTAAAGTGCTGCGACGGTGAACATGGGCGTGCCGTAATGCGGCCGGGGTGGAAAAGGCAAGTCCCAAGGGATGACGGCGCCCGCCCGTTGACCTTGCCCGGCGGGCTTTCTACGTTTGCCCGTCCGCAGGAGGAAGCGTCATGCGCGCATTGATCGTCGTCGACATGCAGGTGGATTTCTGCCCCGGAGGCGCGCTGGCAGTGGCACGAGGGGATGAAATCATCGCCCCGATCAACGCGTTGATGCCCCGGTTCGACGCGGTGATCCTGACGCAGGATTGGCACCCCGCGGACCACGCCAGCTTTGCCGACAACCACGGCGCCGCGCCTTATTCCACCATGCAGATGCCTTACGGCCCGCAGGTGCTGTGGCCGCGGCATTGCGTGATCGGCTCGGACGGCGCCGCGTTTCATGCGGGGCTGGACCTGTCGCGCGCCGATCTGATCCTGCGCAAGGGGTTCCGGCCGGGGACCGACAGCTACTCGGCATTCTTTGAAAACGACCGCACCACCGCCACCGGGCTGGCCGGCTATCTGCGCGACCGCGGGCTGGATGACCTGCATTTCGTCGGGCTGGCGCAGGATTTCTGCGTTGCGTGGTCGGCGATGGACGCCATGCGGCTGGGGTTCGCGGCCACGGTCATCGAAGCCTCCACCCGCGCCATCGACCTGAACGGCTCGCTGGATGCCGCGCGCACGGCCATGCGCGATGCGGGGGTGACGCTGGCATGATGATCCCCCATATCGACATCGCGACCCGGGTCTACAACCACAAGTGGAAAATCGACCCGATCGTGCGTTCGCTGATCGACACCGATTTCTACAAGCTGCTGATGTGCCAGTCGGTATTCCGCAACCGCCCCGACGTGGACGTGACCTTCAGCCTGATCAACCGCAGCAAATCCATCCGCCTGGCCGATGTGATCGACGAGGGCGAGCTGCGCGAGCAGCTGGACCATGTGCGCAGCCTGTCGCTGGCGCGGGGTGAATCCACCTGGATGCGCGGCAACACATTCTACGGCAAGCGTCAGATGTTCCGCCCGGATTTCATGGAGTTCCTGGAAAACCTGCGCCTGCCCGAATACCAGCTGGAACGCCGCGACGGGCAATATGAGCTGACCTTTCACGGCCGCTGGCCCGAGGTGATGCTGTGGGAAATCCCCGCGCTTGCGATCATCATGGAACTGCGCTCGCGCGCCGTGCTCAAGGATCTGGGCCGGTTCGAGTTGCAGGTGCTTTACGCCCGCGCCATGGCCCGGCTGTGGGAAAAGATCGAACATCTGCGCAAGCTTGGCCCCGAGCTGCGCATCGCCGATTTCGGGACGCGGCGGCGACATTCCTTTCTGTGGCAGGACTGGTGCGTGCAGGCGATGATCGAGGGTCTGGGCGATTGCTTCACCGGCACCTCGAACTGCCTGATCGCCATGCGCCGCGACATCGAGGCGATCGGCACCAACGCCCATGAGCTGCCGATGGTCTATGCGGCGCTGGCCGACAACGACGGCGAGCTGCGGCAGGCCCCCTATCGCGTGCTGGCCGACTGGCAAGAGGAACACGACGGAAATCTGCGCATCATTCTGCCCGACACCTACGGCACGCCGGGGTTTCTGGACAATGCGCCGGACTGGCTGGCGCGCTGGACCGGGATTCGCGTCGATTCCGGCGATCCGGTCGAGATGGCGGAATATGCGATCCGCTGGTGGCAAAGCCGGGGCGAGGATCCGCGGGGCAAGCTGGTGATCTTTTCCGACGGGCTGGACGAACAGACCATCGCCGCGCTGTTTTCGCGGTTTCACGGGCGGGTCAAGGTCAGTTTCGGCTGGGGAACGCTGCTGACCAACGACTTTCGCGGCTTTGTCCCGGGCGACGGCTTGGCTCCGTTCAGCCTGGTGTGCAAGGCGGTGGCCGCGAACGGGCGCCCGACGGTGAAACTGTCCGACAACCCGGAAAAAGCCACCGGCCCGGCCGAGATGATTGCCCGTTACCGCCGCGTGTTCGGAACCGCCGAAGGTCCGCGTTTCGACGTGATCGTCTAGCGCCGGCTCAGCCCGGCCCGTTCAGCCTGGGTCGCGCCACGCATTGACCAGCGGATAATGCCGGTCCGCCCCAAAGGCGCGCGGCGACAGCCGCGGCCCCGGCGCGGCCTGCTGGCGTTTCCATTCGCTGAAGCGGACCAGCCGCACCACCCGGCGCACCGTGTCGGGGTCAAACCCCTGCGCCACCAGCGCGCCGGTGGATTCGTCGCGCTCGATCAGCCCTTCGAGGATCGCGTCCAGCACCTCGTAAGGGGGCAGGCTGTCCTGATCGGTCTGGTCGGGGCGCAGCTCGGCCGAGGGCGGCTTGGCGATGATGGCGGGGGGGATCACCTCGCCCATGGGGCCGCGCATCCAGTCGCGGTGGTTTTCGTTGCGCCAGCGGCAGGTCTGGAACACCCGGGTTTTATACAGGTCTTTCAGCGGATTGTAGCCGCCCGCCATGTCGCCGTAGATCGTGGAATACCCCAC
Organism: Paracoccus alkenifer; assembly: GCF_900108405.1. GTDB lineage: Bacteria > Pseudomonadota > Alphaproteobacteria > Rhodobacterales > Rhodobacteraceae > Paracoccus > Paracoccus alkenifer. The sequence goes on along the minus strand of NZ_FNXG01000003.1, from coordinate 88,572 downwards.
CGCGACCTCGGATTTGTTGCCGGTGGTCAGCAGCAGCTCGCCGAATTTGTTCGACAGCGCCATCAGCAGCACGCCGCGCAGGCGGGACTGGATGTTTTCCTCGGTCAGGTCGGGGGTGGTGCCGGCGAAACTGTCGGCCAGCGTCTCGGTCACGGCCTGATGCGGCCCGACAATCGGCAGCGTATCCATGCGGATACCCAGCCGCCGCGCCTGTTCCGCGGCATCGTCCAGCGAATGCTGCGAGGAATGGACCGAGGGCAGCCGCACCGCCCGCAGGTTTTCCGGCCCCAGCGTGTCGGCGGCGATGGTGGCGACCAGCGTCGAATCGACCCCGCCCGACAGCCCCAGAACCGCGCGGCTGAACCCGGATTTGCGCATGTAGTCGCCCAGACCCATGCACATGGCGCGGTAATCCTGTTCCCATTCGTCGGGCTGCGGCGCCATGGTGCCCGGCTCGGCCCGCCAGCCCTCGGGCCCGCGGGTGAAATCGACATGGGCCACCGCATCCTGAAACGGCGGCAGTTGCAGTCGCTTGTGCCCGCCCGGATCCAGCACGAACGAGGCGCCGTCGTGGACCCATTCTGCCTGTCCGCCGGTCAGGTTCAGCTGCACCAGCGGCAGCCCGGTTTCCACCACGCGCGCCACCATATGGCTGATGCGCTGGTCGTGGCGGCTGCGGTGATAGGGGTCGGCTGCGGGGCAGATCAGGATCTCGGCGCCGGTTTCGGCCAGCGTCTCGGCCACTTCGGGCGACAGCGCATCGTCGCCCAGTGTGCAGCCCAGCCGCAGCCCGTCAACCGCAAACGGGCCGCTGATCGGGGCCGGGTCAAAGACGGCGCCGCCGCCATGGCGCAGCACCTGCGCGGTGACGCGCCCGCCTTGCAGCACCAGCCAGGCGTCATGCACCCGCGCGCCCACGCGCCACGGCGCGCCGATGCCGATGGCCGGCCCATTGGCGCAGTCGGCCGCCAGCTTTTCCACCGTGCGGCGGCAGTCGTCCAGAAATCCGCGGTTGCGGGCAAGATCGCCCGCCGGGCTGCCCGACAGGAACCGCGCGGGCAGGGCCAGCATCTGCGCGCCGGCGGCCTGCGCCTGCTGCCACGCCCCGACTGCAAGCGCCGCGTTTCCGGGCAGGTCGCCCAGCGTCGGGTTCAGCTGCGCGATGGTCAGGCGGAAACGGTCGGTCATGGCAGGGGCTCCGTTCAGGGCTGTCGAAAGATAGGGTCTGCGGGGGGCAAGGGAAAGGGTGGCGACACGGTCGCAGGCGGGGGTTTTCCACCCCCGCACCCCCGGAGGATATTTCTGCAAGAAAGAAGCGGGGCAGGGCGGCGGCAGTCTTGGGCTTTGCGCTGGGCTGTGGCTGCGCTAAACCAGCCACAGCAGCGGGCGTGCCCGCCCCCACCTACAGGCTCGAAAGGCTCTGGCGATGAAACCCGCAGTCCTTGCCGCGGCGTTGGCCGGTCTGGCGCTATTCCACAGCCCCGCGCCCACCCAGGCGCAGGCAGCGGTCGTCACCAAGCAGTATGACGACGGCGGCGTCTATGAGGGCACGTTCCGCAATGGCCGCCAGCACGGGCGCGGCAGCTACAGCCTGCCCTCGGGCTATCGCTACGAGGGCGACTGGGTGGATGGCGAGATCCGCGGCCAGGGGCGGGCGGTCTATCCCAACGGCTCGGTCTATGAGGGGCAGTTCCAGGGCGGCAAGCCGCATGGCAAGGGGCGTATTACCTATGCAGATGGCGGCAGCTTTGAAGGCGACTGGGTCGAGGGTGAAATCACCGGCCAGGGCCGGGCCACCTATGCCAACGGCTCGGTCTATGAGGGAGGGTTCGACAAGGCGCTGCACCACGGCAAGGGGGTGCTGACCCAGCCCAACGGCTATCGCTATGACGGCGACTGGGTGCAGGGCGCGCGCGAGGGGCAGGGCCGCATCACCTATCCCGACGGCTCGGTCTACGAAGGCGGGATGCTGGCCGAGATGCGCGCGGGGCAGGGCAAGCTGACCATGCCCGACGGGCTGGTCTATGAGGGCGTCTGGGCCAGCGGCCAGATGTCGGGGCCGGGGCGGCTGGTGCAGCCCTCGGGCGACATCTACGAAGGCACCATGGTCGCCAACCGGCGCGAAGGGCAGGGCCGCGCCACCTATGTCAACGGCGATGTCTATGAGGGGGGCTTTCGCGCCGACAAGCGCCACGGGCAGGGCGTGTTCGCCGGTCAGGACGGCTATCGCTACGAGGGCGACTGGGTCGACGACCGGATGGAGGGCGAGGGACGCATCCAGTATCCCGACGGCTCGGTCTACGAAGGCAGGCTGCGGGCCGACCAGCCCGACGGGCGTGGCCGCATCACCTATCCCGATGGCTCGGGTTATGACGGCGACTGGGTGGCCGGCGTGATCGAGGGGCAGGGCCGCGCCACCTATGCCAACGGCCTGTCCTATGAGGGCGGCTTCAAGGACGCGCGCAACCACGGGCTGGGCACGATGTCCCACCCGGACGGTTATGTCTACACGGGTGCGTGGGCCGACGGGCAGCGCCACGGCGAGGGCGCTGCCACCTATACCGACGGCACCACCTATCGCGGCGGTTTCGCCAATGGCCTGCGCGACGGCCAGGGCGTGCTGATGACCCCCGACGGTTTCCGCTATGAAGGCGGCTGGAAGGCCGGCGAGATCGACGGCGAGGGCATGGCCAACTATGCCAACGGCGACATCTATGAGGGCAGCTTTGTCGCCGGCAAGCGGCAGGGCGCCGGTGTCATGCGCTATGCCAGCGGCCGCGTGACCGAGGGCGAATGGCGCGACGACAAGCTGGCCGAGGATGCGGATGGCTCGAACGGCGCGGCGACTGGCAGCGTTCTGCCTGCCGAGCCAGAGGCTGCGGGTGGTTCGGCAGGTGCAGAGGTTACCGCCGAAACGGACGAGGCTGCGCAGCCTGCGGATGACGGGGGCGCGGACGAGGCGCCTGCTGATGACGCGGGGGATAGTCTGCCCGTCGAGGATGAGGGCGCGGCCGAGGTGCCTGCCGGCGAATGATGCGCCGCCGCGCTTTGGGCGCGCGGCCTCACCCCTCGGGGTGGAAATGGTCGTGGATGGTGCGGGCCAGCGCGACTGAAATCCCCTCGACCGCGTGCAGATCGGCCAGACCCGCGTTCGACACCGCCTTGGCGCTGCCGAAATGCGCCAGCAGCGCGCGTTTGCGGGCGGGGCCGACGCCGGGGATTTCGTCCAGCGGGTTCGCCAGCGCCTGTTTCGTGCGCCGGGCGCGGTGGGTGCCGATGGCCCAGCGGTGGGCCTCGTCCCGCAGGCGCTGGGTAAAATACAGCACCGGGTCGTTCATCGCCAAGGCCTTGGGGCGCATCCCCACGCGGTGAAACACCTCTTTGCCGTGGTCGCGGTCCTGGCCCTTGGCGACGCCGATCAGGGGGATGTCCTCGACCCCCAGTTCCGCCAGAATCCCCGCTACCGCCGACACCTGCCCGGCGCCGCCGTCGATCAGCAGCAGGTCGGGCCATGCTTCGGACGCGCGGTCGGGGTCGTCCTTGAGCAGCCGGGAAAACCGCCGGGTCAGAACCTCGCGCATCATGCCGAAATCGTCGCCGGGGGTGATCTCGGTGCCCTTGATGTTGAACTTGCGATACTGGTTTTTGACCCAGCCCTCGGGGCCGGCGACGATCATGCCGCCGACCGGGGCCGCGCCCTGGATGTGGCTGTTATCGTAAACCTCGATCCGGCGCGGCACCACCGGCAGCTCGAACGCCTCGGCCAGACCTTCCAACAGCCGGCGCTGGGTCGCGCTTTCGGCCAGCCGGCGGGCCAGGCTTTCGCGGGCGTTGCGCAGCGCATTGGCCACCAGATCCGCCTTTTCCCCGCGCTGCGGCACCCCCAGCACCACCCGCCGCCCGGCGCGATCCGACAGCAGCCGCGCCATCAGATCCGCATCCTCGACCCCGTCGCTTAGCAGGATCAGCCGCGGCGGCAGCTTGTCGGCGTAGAACTGCGCCAGAAACGCCTGCATGATCTCGGCCGGCGAATCCGCGCCGCCGGTGCGCGGATAGAAATCGCGGTTCCCCCAGCTTTGATTGCCGCGGATAAAAAACACCTGAACGCAGGCCTGCCCCGCGTCCAGATGCAGGGCGACCACGTCGGCCTCGGGGACGCCCTTGGGGTTGATCGCCTGCACCGACTGCACCGCGGTCAGCGCCTTGATCCGGTCGCGCAGCGCCGCGGCGCGTTCGTATTCCATCGCCTCGGACGCATCGGCCATGTCCGCCGCCAGCCGGGCCTGCACCGCGGTCGAGCGCCCTTGCAGGAACCGCTCGGCATCCGCGACCAGCCCGGCATAATCGGTTTCCGAGATGCGCCCGACGCAGGGCGCGCTGCACCGCTTGATCTGGTAAAGCAGGCAAGGCCGGGTGCGCGAGGCAAAGGTCGAATCCGTGCAGGACCGCAGCAGGAACACCCGCTGCAACTGGTTCAGCGTCCGGTTCACCGCGCCGGCGCTGGCAAATGGGCCGTAATATTCGCCCTTTTCCGATTTCGCGCCGCGGTGTTTCTTGATCTGCGGAAACGGATGGTTGCGGGTGACCAGGATGTTCGGGAACGACTTGTCGTCGCGCAGCAGCACGTTGTAGCGCGGCTTGAGCTGCTTGATGAGGTTCTGTTCCAGCAGCAGCGCCTCGGTCTCGGTGCGGGTGCTGAGAAACATCATGCTGGCGGTTTCACGGATCATCCGCGCGATCCGCACCGAATGACCCGAGGGCCGGGCATAGTTCGACACCCTCGCCCGCAGGTTGCGCGCCTTGCCGACGTAAAGCACCGCACCGCCCGCATCCAGCATCCGATAGACGCCGGGGCTGGAATCGAGCCGGCGGCAGTAATCCGCGATCAGCCGATGGCCGGACAGGGGCGGGGCAGGGCGTTCGGCAGGGGGGGCGGTGTCGTCCATTGCGTTAACAAAGTGATTCCGTTTTCAGCCCGCAAGACGGGGTGGGATGCAAGCAGATATGAGTCCACGGAATCTGTGGATAACTCTGTGGAACGGCTGCGGAACCATGGCGCTCGGATCAGGGATTCCTGATCTTTCCCCGATTTGCCTAAAAAAGAGGCAGTCACGCAACGGGCTGTTTTCTATGATTTTTCTTTCTATCTGCCGCAAGCGGATGATTCCCTTGAAGGTTTCGTGACAATCGCCCGGGCGCGGGGGCGATGGTGGACAAAGTGCCGCGGCGTTATCGCCGGACGTGCCTAGTCGCCGATGATGTCGGGGGTGCGCCAGGCCAGATGCTGGCCACCGTCGACGCAGATCAACTGACCCGTCACCGCCCGCGCATCCAGAAGATACAGCAGCGCGCGCGCGATGTCATCCGCATCGGCGCCGCGTTGCAGGATGGTGGCGGCGCGCTGGCGGGCGAAATGTTCAGCGCTTTGCCGGGCGCCCTGCATGGTGGGGCCGGGGCCGATGGCGTTGACCCGGATTTGCGGCGCCAGCGCTTGTGCCGAGGTCCGGGTCAGCGCCCACAGCCCGGCCTTGGCCAGCGAATAGGTGATGAACTCGGGCGTGGGTTTCAGCACCCGCTGGTCGATCAGGTTGACGATCAGCCCATGGGCCAGCGGCTCGGGGTCCGAATGGGGCAAGGGGGGCAGCTGCCGGGCGAATTCCTGCGTCAGGATGAACGGGGCGCGCAGGTTCGAGCCGACATGCCGGTCCCAGCTGTCGCGGGTGGCGGTGGCGATATTGTCGTATTCAAAGATCGAGGCGTTGTTGACCAGCACCGTCAGCGGCCCCATCGCCGCGGCGACGGCGGGGATCAGCGCATAGGTTGCAGCCTCGTCCAGCAGGTCGGCGCGAAAGATGCGGGCGGCGACGCCAAGGGCGCGGGCCTCGGCGGCGGTGGCCTCGGCCTCGGTTTCCGAGCCGAGGTAATGGATCGCGACATCGTGGCCGCGCCCGGCCAGCGCCAGCACCATCGCCCGCCCCAGCCGGCGCGCGCCGCCGGTGACCAGCGCTGTGCCCCTAACGGCCAAGGGGCAGCCCAAGGATACGGGCGATGACACGGCGGAAACCGGGGCCAAAGGCCAGGGCCAGCGCCACCATGATCAGCAGAAACATAACGACGATCTTGATCATCTCAGCCCCCCGGGGTCAGGCGCGCAAAGGCGGCACGTTCGGCGGCGGCGTCGATGACATCCCCGGCCGAGATGCCAAAACGGCGCAGGAACGGGGTGCGCAGCCCATAGGTCAGGAACTGCACGTCCTTGCCGAACAGCTCGCGCATGACGGGTTCCAGATGGCCGATGCCGTCGGCAAGCCCCAGATCGACCGCCTGCTGGCCGACCCAGACCTCGCCGGTGAACAGGTCGCGGTCGCCCGGCAACAGGGCGCCGCGGCGCGACTGCACCTGATCCTTGAAAGCGGCGTGAATCGGCTCCAGCAGGCGGTGCAGCCGGGCGACGTCTTCGGGGCTTTCGGCGCGGAACGGGTCCAGCCACGACTTGGCGGTGCCGGCGGTGTGGATACGCCGCTCGATCCCGTGGCGGGCGATGAAATCCGCAAAGCCGAAGCTGGACGAAATCACCCCCACCGAGCCGATGACCGAGGACTGATCGACCCAGATCTTGTCCGCCGCCGTCGCCAGCCAATACCCGCCCGAGGCCGCCACATCCTCGACGAACATATGGACCGGAACGCCGTGGCGCTCGGCCAGCCGCCGGATGCGGGCGGCAATCAGCGAGGTCTGCACCGGCGCCCCACCGGGTGAGTTCAGCGCAATCGCCACCGCCGCCGGCCTGCGGCGCTTGAAGGCGCGGTTGAGCAACGGCGCCAGCGCGGTATCGGACAGGCCGATACCGCCGCTGCGGGCCGAGGCGCCGATGGCGCCTTGCAGGCGGATGACGGAAACGACGGGCCGCCGGGGCGACAGAAAAGGGATGCGCATGATCAGGCAGATAAGCTGCGGCGGGGCTTCGGGCAAGCGTCCTCGGGCAGGGTGGCGGTCGCTTGCGCGGCGTGGCGCAGTATTTGCCGCGGTGTCGCGAATGCGGGGGCGCCGTGACCGGCCGGCGCGGGGCCGCGTTGCAGATCCTTGCATCCGGGCGGGGGGGGGCGCGGTGGCATCGCACGGCCGGTGCGGCTGGGGTCTGGCCGGGTTGGAGGATCCGGGCACGGACCCCGACCGGGCGCCGCGGCGGTTGCGGTCTGGCAGGTTCGCGCGACCCGGTGCCAGCATGTGGCCGGCTGGTTCCCATGTGCAGGCGATGACTGCTGCCGCCCGGCAGAAACCGGGCCGGCATGGGGCAGCATGTTCTGCGACGCTTTCGCGCCCCCGCCGGTCGCCTGATCTGAAATGCAAAGCGCGCCCCGATGGGGCGCGCTTGATTGTTTGGGCAAAGCGGCTGCGATCAGCGACCGTCACCGTTTTCGCGGTGCTTTATCGGCCACCACAGGCGCTTGTTGGTCAGATACAGCAGCACCGTCAGCACGATCAGGAACAGCACCGACACCAGGCCGGACTGCTTGCGCTCCATCATCTTGGGCTCGGCGGTCCACATCAGAAACGCCGCCATGTCCTGTGCCATGCTGTCCAGATCGGTGGGCGAGCCGTCCTCGAACTCGACCTGATCGTCGGACAGCGGCGGCGCCATCGAAATCCAGCCGCCGGGGAAGGCGGTGTTTTCATAGAAGGTGGTGCCGGCCTGCTCGGTCTCTTCGCCGGTGTAGCCGGTCAGGATCGAGTAGATATACTCGGGCCCGCCGATACCTTTGAAGAACTGGTTGATTCCGGTGCCGTAGGGGCCGTGGAAACCGGCCCTTGCCTTGGCCATCAGCGACAGGTCCGGCCCCATGCCCTCACCATCGACGCTGGGGAACATGTCGGTCGGCTCGCGCGGGCGCTCGTCGTCCAGTTCCGGGTCGAAGATGGACATCTCGGCCGCATAGGCGCGCATCTGGTCTTCGGGCAGCTGCGGGCCGTTGGGGTCGGACAGTGTGCGCAGCGGCACCAGCTTCATCCCGTGGCAGCCGGCGCAGACCTCGGTATAGACTTGCAGGCCGCGCTGAAGCTGAAGCTGGTCGTATTTGCCGAACGGCCCCTCGAAGCTGAAGGAAACGTCGCGGATGACCTGCTCGATTTCCGCAGCCTCGGTCGCCTCGGCGGCGTCGTCGGCCTGTGGATCGTCCTCGGCGGCGGGTTCTTCCTCGACGGCGGTTTCCTCGTCTGCCGCGGCGTCATCCTCGACGAGTTCTTCCTCGGCGGCTTCTTCCGCTGCTTCGTCTTCGGTCGCTGCGTCCTCGGCGGCGGCGTCTTCGGTCGCCTCGTCCTCGGCTGCCTCGTCCTCGGCTGCCTCGTCCTCGGTCGCTTCTTCTGCGGTGGCGTCCTCTTCGGCGGGGGTTTCTTCGGCCGCTTCCTCTGCGGCCGGTTCTTCCTCGACTACTTCTTCCGCGGCCGCTTCTTCTTCGGCAACGGCCGGCTCTTCGGCCGCGTCTGCTTCGGCGGGGGCCTCGTCAGCCACAGCCTCGTCAGCCGCAGGCTGTTCAGCCGGGGGTTCCTCTGCGGCCGTGGTCTCGGGCGCGGGGGCCTCGACCTCGGCAGCAGGCGCGGCGGCAGGCTCTTCCGCGGGCTGGGCCGAGGTTTCGGCCGCAGCCTCTGCCGGGGCGGCGGCTTGCGCAGCCGGGGCAGTCGCGCTGCTGTCGTCGGCGGCCTGCGGCGTTGCGCCGGCGCCGGTCGTTTCGACCGTGCTGGAGCCGTCGGGCAGGCGGGTGACGGTGGTTCCCGGGCCGGTCGGCGCCGGCACCTGCGTGCCGGGCTGATTCAGCGGAACCGTGACGGTGGTCGTGCTCTGGGCGTGTGCCGCCATCCCGAGGGACAGGGCCGCGACCGCCGTGAGTGTGACGTTTCTCAGGGACATTCGCGCCTCTCCTTACTCGGCGGGGTGGGTGGCGCGACCGTAGTGCGCGTCAAAGTCTTCCTCGATCGTGTTCGGAATCGGCAGCGGCCGCTCGATCACGCCGAGAAGGGGCAGGATCACCAGGAAATAGGCGAACCAATAGGCGGCGCCGGCAAGCGCGATATAGGGATAGATCCCCTCGGCCGGCATCGCCCCCGCCCAGGTCAGGACGACAAAGTCGACGGCCAGCAGCCAGAACCACCACTTGAACTGCGGGCGGTAGCGGCCCGAGCGCACGCGCGAGGTGTCAAGCCACGGCACCAGCGCCATCACGATGATCGCGCCGAACATGGCGATCACGCCAAAGAACTTGGCGTCCACGATGCCGAAGGTGACCCAGTTCACCGCGATTACCACCCAGACATCGGCGGTAAACGCGCGCAGGATCGCGTAGAAGGGCAGGAAATACCATTCCGGCACGATATGCGCCGGCGTGACCAGCGGGTTCGCCTCGATATAGTTGTCGGGGTGGCCCAGGTAGTTGGGCATGAAGCCGATGATCGCAAAGAACACCACCAGGATGATGGACAGGCCCACCAGATCCTTGACGACGAAATAGGGCCAGAAGGGCAGGGTGTCGCGGCGGGCTTCTTCTTTCGAGGTGCGGCGCACCTCGATGCCGGTGGGGTTGTTGTTGCCGGTGGTGTGGAAAGCCCAGAAATGGACCACGACCAGCGCGGCGATCACGAACGGCACCAGATAATGCAGCGAGAAGAAACGGTTGAGCGTGGCGTTATCCACCGCCGGGCCGCCTAGCAGCCAGGTCTGGATCGTCGGACCAACGCCGGGAATGGCACCGAACAGGCCGGTGATCACCGTCGCGCCCCAGAAGGACATCTGCCCCCAGGGCAGCACATAGCCCATGAAGGCCGTCGCCATCATGGCGATGTAGATCAGCATCCCCACGATCCAGGTGATCTCGCGCGGGGCCTTGTAGCTGCCGTAGTAAAGCCCGCGGAAGATGTGGATATAGACCGCCAGGAAGAACAGCGAGGCGCCGTTGGCGTGCAGGTAGCGCAGGAAATACCCGCCGTTCACGTTGCGCATGATATGTTCGACCGAACCGAAGGCCAGGTCGACATGGGGGGTGTAATGCATCGCCAGAACGATGCCGGTGACGATCTGCAACACCAGGCAGAAGGTCAGCACGATCCCCCAGATCCACCACCAGTTCAGGTTCCGGGGGGTGGGAAGGGTGACGAAATCGACGAGCAGTCGCACGATCGGCAGGCGGCGGTCGATCCAGCGTTCGGCTGAGGTCTTGGGTTCGTAGTGATCGGTCGGAATACCGGCAGACATCTTCGCGCTCCTCAGCCCAGCTTGATGGTGGTGTCGTCCAGGAACTCGGCGACGGGAATATGCATATTTTCAGGGGCGGGACCGCGGCGGATACGCCCCGAGGCATCGTAATGCGAGCCGTGGCAGGGGCAGAACCAGCCCTGATAATCGCCGGCGCCATTGCCGATCGGGACGCAGCCAAGATGCGTGCAGACACCGATCTGGACCAGCCAGCGGCCGTCGTCGTCCAGCGTGCGGTTGGCGTCGTCGGCGCTGGACCCCGGCTTGTTGGGGTTTTGCGAAAGATGGTCGATCAGCGTGGCGCTGTCGTCGGCGCGGGCCCGGTCGATTTCCTCTTGCGTGCGGTGGCGGATGAACACCGGCTTGCCCAGCCATTTGACGGTCAGCTGCGTGCCCTCTTCGACGCCGCTGATATCCACCTGGATCGAGGAAAGGGCCTGCACGTCGGCCGAGGGGTTCATCTGGTTTACAAGGGTCCAGGCGGCTGCCCCGGCCGCAACAGCGCCGGCACCGGCGGTCGCGTAATAGAGGAAGTCCCTCCGGGTGGCGCCGTGGTCTCCTGCGTGGTCTTCAGCGTGGGACACGGTCATTCTCCAATTCGGGGCCAGCGCGGGTGGGCCGGGCCGATACGACAGGTCGGGCCGACCGATGGACAGCCCTCGCAGGCGCGTTTCTAGCGGTCAACATTCCGTCAGTCCAGCACCGAGCCGCGCATCCGCTGCCGCATTTGGCCGCAGTGTGGGATTTTCGACGCGCAGGCGACGGGCCGCGGGCGGCGGTTGCGGCCGGCGAATGGGCAAATGCCCGTGGTCGCCGGGCAAGGGGCGGCGGCCGTCATGCGACGACGGTGGTGCCCGCGGGGCGCTGCCCGCCCTCGGCCGGGGGCACGCTGAAACACAGCACGTTGCGCCGGCGTTCGCGGAAATAGAACAGCGACTGGGTCAGGTCGCGGATCATGAACCAGCCAAAGCCGCCCTCGCGCAGGGCTGCGATCTCGGGCAGGGGCATCTGCGCCGGCGTCAGGCAGCACAGCGGCAGCGGGCCGCCATCGTCGGTGACGGCACAGGCCAGCCCGCCGGCGTGCCGCGTCACGGTAAGGTGGATCGTGACGGGGGCGGGGGGCTGCGCGCCGGGGGGGACGGGCAAGACGTGGGGCATGGCGCCCCCGTGCTGGACGATATTGTTCAGCACCTCGGCCATCGCCAGCTCCATCCGGTCCACCGCATCCGAAGGCACCGCCCCCGTGAAACGCGCGCGCAGGTCGACCAGCGCCTGCCGGACTGCCTGCGGGTCCGCAGGAAAGATCCGGTGAAACATCGGCGCCGCGCGGGTCAGGCGGTGGCCGCATGGCGGCGGGGGAATGTCGTCGATCATCTGTCGGCCTCGTCATCCGGGGTCGAGGGAAATCCAGGCTGGTTGCCGTGAATGGTGAACACCGTGTCCATCCGGGTCAGGCGAAAGACCCTGTCCACGTTGGGGGTCAGCCCCATCAGCTCAAGCCGGTGGCCCTCGGGCAGGATGCGGCGGATCGCCAGCACCGCCCCCAGCCCCGAGCTGTCCATGAACTGCACCGGCGTCAGATCCAGCAGGATCCGCGGCCCGTGCCGCGCCGCCACATCGCGCAGCCGGTCCTTGAAGCGGATGGCGATGGCGGCGTCCAGCCGCGGTTCCTCGACCCGCACCCTCACCCCGTCGTCGATCAGATCCGTGTAGAAATGCATACCCGACCCTTGCGGCGAATCCGTCCTTTGGCCCATGGTTAGCCGAAACTCGTTACCAAATCGCAAACAGTCGAGAGTGCCATGCCCGAGGTCTACATCCACGCCGCCGTCCGCACCCCGATGGGGGGAATGCAGGGCGCCCTTGCCCCCTTGACCGCACCCGAACTGGGCGCGACCGCCATCGCCGAGGCGATTTCGCGCGCCGGCGTGGACGGCGCGCAGGTCGACGAGGTGCTGATGGGCTGCGTTCTGCCCGCGGGCCAGGGCCAGGCCCCCGCGCGCCAGGCGGCGCTGGGGGCGGGGCTGCCGCAGTCGGTGCCGGCGGTCACGCTGAACAAGATGTGCGGCTCGGGGATGCAGGCGCTGATGTCGGCCTCGGATTCCATCCGCGCAGGCTCGGCCCGCACCATTGTCGCGGGGGGGATGGAGAGCATGACCAACGCCCCCTATCTGCTGCCCAAGATGCGCGGCGGCGCCCGGCTTGGCCACGGGCAGGTGATGGATTCGATGTTCCTTGACGGGCTGGAAGATGCCTATGACAAGGGCCGGCTGATGGGCAGCTTCGCCGAGGATTGCGCCGCCGAGTTCCAGTTCTCCCGGCAGGCGCAGGACGAATACGCGCTGCGCTCGCTGACCCGGGCCAAGGCTGCCATCGACGAAGGGCGCTTTGCCGATGAGGTGGTGGCGGTCAAGGTCGCGACCCGGGGCGGCGAGACGATGGTGGACACCGACGAACAGCCCGGCAACGCCCGCCCCGACAAGATCCCGACCCTGAGGCCCGCGTTCCGCAAGGACGGCACGGTGACGGCGGCGAATTCGTCCTCGATTTCGGACGGGGCGGCGGCGCTGGTGCTGTCGGACAAGGCCGAAGGCGCCATCGCCCGCATCATGGGCCATGCCGGCCACGCCCAGGCCCCGGCCGATTTCCCCACCGCCCCGGTCCCCGCCGCTGAAAAGCTGCTGGCAAAGCTGGGCTGGGCCAAGGAAGACGTCGACCTGTGGGAGGTGAACGAGGCCTTCGCCGTCGTCCCCATGGCCTTCATGCAGAAGATGGGCCTGTCGCCGGAGGTGGTGAACGTGAACGGCGGCGCCTGCGCGATGGGCCACCCCATCGGCGCCTCGGGGGCGCGCATTGTGGTCACGCTGATCAACGCGCTGCGCCGTGCCGGCAAGAAACGCGGCGTCGCTGCCATCTGTATCGGCGGCGGCGAGGGCACCGCCATCGCGATCGAACTGGTCTGATCACGGCCCGCGCCGGACCGGGGCGCTGCCCCGGACCCCGGGATATTTACACACCAAAGACCGGGCTTGCCGCTTCATGAGGTCTTTGGTGCGGAAATATCCTCGGGGGGAATCGCCGTCAGGCGATGGGGGGCAGACAGCCCCCCTTTTCTTTCCGGCTCAGATCGACAGGCAGACGTATTTCATTTCCAGATAATCCTCGATCCCGTGGCGCGAGCCTTCGCGGCCCAGCCCCGACTGCTTGACGCCGCCAAAGGGGGCGACCTCGGTCGAGATGATGCCGGTGTTCACGCCGACGATGCCGTATTCCAGCGCTTCCTGCACGCGGGTGATGCGGCCGACGTCGCGGGCATAGAAATAGGCGGCCAGGCCAAAGATGGTGGCGTTGGCCTTGTCGATCACCTCTTGCTCGGTCTCAAAGCGGAACAGCGGCGCCAGCGGGCCAAAGGTTTCCTCGGTCGAGACCTTCGCATCGGCGGGAATATCCGTCACCACCGTCGGCTGAAAGAAGGATCCGCCCAGCGGATGGCGATTGCCGCCGGTGACCACCTTGGCCCCGCGGTCCAGCGCGTCGGCGATGTGTTCCTCGACCTTTTCCACGGCGTCCGCGTTGATCAGCGGGCCGGTGGTGGTGCCGGATTCCAGCCCGTCGCCCACATTCAGCCTGTCCACCGCCGCCGCCAGCCGGCGTGCGAATTCGTCATAGACCCCGGCCTGCACATAGATGCGGTTGGCGCAGACACAGGTCTGGCCGTTGTTGCGGAACTTCGACGCCATCGCCCCTTCGACCGCCGCATCCAGATCGGCGTCGTCAAAGACGATGAAGGGGGCGTTGCCGCCCAGCTCCATCGAGCATTTCAGCACCTGGTCGGCGGCCTGGCGCAGCAGGATGCGCCCGACCTCGGTCGAGCCGGTAAAGGTCAGCTTGCGCACCAGCGGGTTTTCGCAAAATTCCTTGCCGATGTCCGAGGACCGGCTGGAGGTCACCACCGACAGGATCCCCTTGGGCAGCCCGGCGCGTTCACCCAGCACAGCCAGCGCCAGCGCCGACAGCGGCGTTTCCGCCGCCGGCCTTGCGACAAAGCCGCAGCCCACCGCCAGCGCCGGGCCGCATTTGCGGGTGATCATCGCGTTGGGAAAATTCCACGGCGTGATCGAGCCAACCACCCCGATCGGCTGGCGCAGCACGGTCAGGCGCTTGTCGGCCATGTGGCCGGGGATGGTTTCGCCGTAGACGCGCTTGGCCTCTTCGCCGAACCACTCGATAAAGCTGGCGCCGTAAGCGATTTCGCCCTTGGCCTCGGGCAGGGGCTTGCCCATCTCGGCGGTCAGGATGGTGGCAAGGTCGTCCTGGTTCTGCATCATCAGGTCGAACCAGCGCCGCATGACCTGCGCGCGTTCCTTGGCCGGGCGGGCGGCCCAGTCCTTCATGGCGCGATGGGCGGCCTCGATGGCGCGGGCGACCTCGGCCCGCGACAGGTCGGCCACGCGGGCGATCACGTCGCCGCGGGCAGGATTTCGCACCTCAAAGGTCGCGCCGTCCTCGGCATCCACCCACTCGCCCGCGACAAAGGCGCGGGTTTCCAGCAACGAGGGGTCACGCAGCAGGGTCTTCAGATCGGTCGAATGGGCGGTCATGGTGTCTCCTCCGGTATGACGGCCGGGTTTCGGTCAGGCGCGACGTGAACACCGGCCGCCGCCATTGTCCAGTGCAACGCATCTGCGGCGCGCCCGGGTCCGCCCGAGGAATTTCAGCGCAGCGCCGCCCGCCAGCAGGGTTGCAGGTCGCCCGGCGCCGGGGCGGCCAGGAACACCGCCCGCGCGATGGCCCGCGCCATGGTGCAGGCGGCGGCATGGCCCAGCCGGAACGGGTCCGCCGCCTTGCGCGCCCCGGTCGAGACCGCGAACACCAGATCCCCGTCGAACGGCGTGTGCGAGGGCACGATGGCGCGAGCGAACCCGTCATGCGCCCCCACCGCCAGCCGGGTCAGCGCCGCCTTGTCCAGCGCGGCGTCGGTGGCGATGATGCCGATGGTGGTGGCCTCGCCCTGCCGCTTTTCCGGCGCGGGTTCATGGCCGGGGTCATAGGGGCCGGACAGGCCGCGGCCGCCGAATTCGTCCCCCAGTTCCCACGGCGCGGCCCAGAACTGCCCGGATGGCGCGGTCACCGACCCCAGCGCATTCACCGCCACCAGCGCGCCAATGGTGGTGCCGTCCTCCAGCACCGCCGAGGCCGAACCCAGCCCGCCCTTCCACTGCGCGGTCAGGGCGCCCGTTCCCGCGCCCTCGGACCCCAGCGCGAACCTCGCCCCGGCCGCATCCAGCGCGCGGCGCCCCAGCGCGGGATAGGGGCTGTCGTCCCAGCCCTTGTCGCCGCCGTTCAGCAGGTCGAACAGGATCGCGCCCGGCACGATCGGCACGCGCGCATCCCCCACTGCAAAGCCGCGCCCCATTGCGCGCAGCCCGGCCACCACGCCCTCGGCCGCGCCCAGCCCAAAGGCCGAGCCGCCCGCCAGCACCAGCGCATCCACCGCATGCACCAGCCGGTCGGGGGCCAGCAGGTCGGTTTCCCGCGTCCCCGGCGCGCCGCCCATCACATGCACGCCGCAGGCGAATGGCGCGTCCGAGGTCAGCACCGTCACCCCCGATTTCAGCGCTGCGTCCGCCGCATTGCCGACAACCAGCCCGGCCACATCGGTAATCAGGTTCAGTGGTCCTGCGCGCATGCCATTCTCCATTATGAAAATATCCCGGGGGCTTCCGAGCGCCCGGAAAACAGTCCGGTGGACTGTTTTCAGCGAGGAAGGCCACGGCAGTGGCCCGGGGGCTGGCCCCCGGTCCGGCCTCGCCACAGCCACACCCCCCGCAGCCTGTCGCAGAACCCGACCGCGGTGCAAGGCGTTGTGAAACCCCGCCCCGCGCCCTAGATCAGGGACCAACCGACAGGAGCCTGCCATGTCCGCACCGATCCACGCCATTTTCGGCCGCCCGCTCGACACCCCCACGCCCAGAGGGTTCGAGGAAATCGTGCTGGGCATGGGCTGCTATTGGGGGGTCGAGCGGCTTTACTGGCAGCAAGAGGGCGTATTCCTGACCGAGGTCGGCTTTGCCGGCGGCACCACCGAGAACCCGACCTATCGCCAGGTCTGCGCCGGCGGCACCGGCCATGCCGAGGTGGTGCGCGTGGTCTATGACCCCAGCCGGATCAGCACCGAACAGATCCTCAAGATATTCTGGGAAAACCACGATCCCACCCAGGGCAACCGGCAAGGCAACGACATCGGCGACCAGTATCGCTCGGTGATCTTCACCACCTCGGACCACCAGCTTGCCGTGGCCGAATCCAGCCGCATCGACTATGACAACCGGCTGGCGGTGGGCGGTTTCGGGCGCATCACCACGCAGATCGCGCCGCTCGACCGTTTCTGGCGCGCACCCGAAGACGACCACCAGCAATATCTGCACAAGGTGCCCGACGGCTATTGCGGGCTGCGCGGCACCGGGGTGCTGGCCTCCAGCGCCTCGGCGGTGCACGAGGCCGCAAGCGGCGAAAGCGACGGAAACCCGGAACCCTCGCCCTCGTCCGCGGGCGGGTCTTCGGTGGCGACGGGGGCGCTGTGATGGCGACCTGGACCGCGTTGACCCATGCGCAGGGCCGCGCCGCCGCCGAGGCGCTGGCCGAGGCGTGCGAGGATGTGCTGACCCCCGAACCCGTCGGCAGCGGCGTGTTCGAGATCGAGGACGGTTCCGACCGCTGGGAGGTGGGCGTCTATTTCACCGAAGCCCCCGATGAAATCGCGCTGGCCCTGCTGGCCGCCGCCCATGACGCCCAGCCCTTTGCCGTGTCGGAACTGCCCGAGGTGGACTGGGTGGCCCATGTCCGCCGCGAACTGACCCCGGTCGAGGCCGGCCGGTTCTTTGTCCACGGCGCCCATGACGCCCACCGCGTCCCCGAGGGCGCCGAATCGCTGTGTATCGAGGCCGCGATGGCATTCGGCACCGGCCACCACGACACCACCCGCGGCTGCCTGCTGGCGCTGGACCGGATGCTGACGGCGGGCGAGGCTCCGCTGCGCGTGGCCGACATCGGCTGCGGCACCGCGGTGCTGGCGATGGCGGCGGCGCGGGTGCTGCCGGGGGTGGTCGTCGCGTCCGACATCGACCCGGTGGCGGTCGAGACCGCACAGGCGAACGTGCTGGCCAACGGGCTGGACGGCCGCGTCGAATGCGTCATGGCCGAGGGGTTTTCGCACCCGCTGCTGCATGACGCGGGGCCGTATGAGCTGATCTTTGCCAATATCCTCAAGCAGCCGCTGATCGAGCTGGCGCCTGACATGGTGCGCCATCTGGCGCCGGGCGGGCGGGCGATCCTGTCGGGGATCCTGACGGCACAGGCCGACGATGTGGCCGCCGCCTATCAGGCCGCGGGCGTCCCGCTGGTGCGCCGCGATGATCTGGGGGAATGGGCGACGCTGGTCGTCGGGCGTCCGGCCACGGGCTGAATTCAGCCCCCCGTTCCGCCCGCTCAGCCCGGGCCCGCTCAGCCGCTGTTTGCCGATGGCGCCAGCTTGCGCTCGATATAGCTGCGCAGCTCTTCGATCTCGATCTGGGCCAGGCGCAATTCGTCCTGCGCGCGGAACGCCGCGTCGCGGGCATCGACCAGCCGCGCCGCCATGTCGTCTTGCGCGTGCGAATCCGCCGCCGGCCGAGGCGGTTCGGGGAACTCGGCGGCGGCGCCGGGCGGCGGGGCGGGGACGGGTTCCTCGGCCGCGCGCAGCGTCAGCCAGCCCGCAAGCCAGCCCAACAGGAACGCGGCGAACAACCCGCCGCCAATGGCGATCATCAACTCGGTCTGGTTCATGGGCCGAGCTTACGCCGCATCCGCCGCGCGGGCGAGAGGCAAGAACCTGCCGCCGGCCCTTGCGGCAAGCCCCCGCCGACCCGCAGGCGAGCTGCCGGAGGGCGTGGCGCGTGATCCTGCCCCGCTGTTCATCGCGCCGTGCAGAACCAATGTCAGCGCGAGGGTCGCGGGGGCGGAGGCGGGGGCGGAGGAGAGGTGCCTGCCGCGGCCGCGCCCTGCGGGCCGGAGGCGTCCGGCGCAGGGGCATCCGCGGGCGAATCATCCTCGGCCGAGGCAGCCTCTGCGGCCGCCGCAGCGCCGTCCTTGGCAGCGACGGCCTGCATCGTTGCAGAACCCTCGGCGGCGGGGTCGCCCGTTCCAGAAGCGGCCTCGGCTGCGCTATCGGGTTCCCCGGCGAGGCTGGCTGCGCTTTGCGCGGTTGTGTCGTCCGCTGTATCCGGGGCCGCTGCGTTGTCGGGCGCCGCTGTTGCTTTGCCGGCGGCATTGCCACTGCCCTCTGCGGCTGTGTCGTCCCCTTGGTTCGCGGCATCGCCGGGGGCGGCATCCTGCTCAGCCGTGTCCGTCGTATCGGCTGCAACGTCCTTGGCGCCGGCGGTGTCGCCCGCGACCTCGCCCGGCTTGGCGTCCGTCGCGGGCTGGGCGACCGTCACGCCGCGGGTGGTGACCTGCGCGGGCGGCTCGGCCGTGACCGGCTCGGGCGAGAGCAGGCGGAACTCGATGCGGCGGTTGGCTTCGCGACCCTCGGGCGTCGCGTTCGAGGCGACGGGCCGGTCGGCGCCGTGGCCGACGGCGGTCAGATGCGCGGTGTCGGCCCCCGCCTCGGCCAGCGCTGCGATCACCGCCCGGGCGCGGTCGGCCGACAGCTTGCGGTTGAAATCGGCCGAGCCCTGCGAATCGGTGTGGCCGCCGACCTCGATCCGAAAGACGGTGCAGTTTTCCATCTGGGCGGTCAGCGATTCGATGCTGGGGGCGACCTCGCCGGCCAGAGTGGCGCGGTTCGGCTCGAACCCGATTTCGGCCTGCTGCATGGCGGTGTTCAGCGCGTCCACGCATTGCTGCCCGCTGGGCAGGCCCAGTGCGGGGTCCAGCCGCGGGTCGTAGCGCAGCGCCAGCTCATAGGCGGCGCCGGTGCCCAGCCGCGCGCCCAGCCTGCGGGCGATTTCGTCGCTGGCCGCAGGGTCGCCGGTGGTGCCGCGCAGCGCGATCAGCGCCGGGGTCACCGTGGCGGTGCCGTGGTCCAGCACGTCCAGCGCCTCGATCGCGGCCATGCCGCGGGCGGCCCAGCCTGCGGGCAGGTCGTCGCGCAGCACCAGCGCCGGGGATTGCGCCGGGCCAAGGCGCGCGGCGGCAAGGCTTGCCAGCGCCGCGCCCATGCGTTCGTCCGGCACCGCGCCGTGCAGCGACACCCCTTGCGGGCCGGTGCCGACGACCAGCCGCAGCGGCCCGTCCCCGTCCTCGTCCCCGCCCCCTTCCCAGTCAGCCTCGTCCGCGTCGGGCGGGGCCAGCGTCGCGGTCAGCACGAAGCTGCGCGGCAGCGCCTGCGCCAGCCGGTCGCGGGCGGCGGGATAGGCGTCGCGCGCCTGCGCGGGCGCATCCAGCACCACCTGTGAATCGGTGATGGTCAGCCGGCCGGCGGGCAGGGCGTCCAGCGCCTCGATCCCCGCGATGGCGACCACCGGCCATTGCGGAGACGGCGCGCCCAGCCCGACCTCGCATTCCGGCGTGCCCTCGACCCCCGCGTTTGCCGCGGCCGAAAGGATGGCGTCGCGGGTGGGGATGGTGTCGGCGGAACAGCGGTCAAGGATGGTGCCGTCGGCGTCGCGTCGGATTTCCAGCGCAAAGGGCGCAATCACCGGGCGCGGGGCGCTGATGCCGGTGACCAGCACCACGCCGGCCGGCAGCGACAGCGACAACGCCTGTTCCAGCCGGGTCTTTTCGGCCTCGCCATTGGTCACGGCGGTGATTTCCACCCGTCCCGGCGTGACCGAGATCTTGGCGCGGGGCATCTGCTCGGCTGCGGCTACGGCAAAAGCGACGGCCTCGTCCCAATGCGCGGGGGCGGGGTGGTCGGCCAGTTCCAGCAGGTCGGTCAGCCGCGAAGGCCCGGCGGCGCGGCCCAGCCGGTCCAGCACCGGGCGGCGCTGCATCGCGCGGGGCGCCAGCCCGATCACCGAGGTGCCGTGTTCGTTGCGCAGGATTTCCAGCCGGAACGGCGGGGGCGCGATCTCGGCCTGGGTGGCGGCGCTGATGTCGTCGCTGACCCGCGCCAGCCCGGTGACGCCGGCTGCCGCGCCCGAGGCGGCAGCCACGGCGCGCAAATGCTGGATCTCATCGGGGGCGGTGCCGGTCAGCCGCACATTCAGCCCGTCGGTCGCGATGCGCGCCCAGCCCAGCGACTGGGCGGCCAGCTCGGCCCGGACCTCGGCATCCAGACGGGATTCGATGTGGGTCGAGGCCCATTGCCCTGCGGCCAGCGCGCCGCCCCCGGCGGCCGCCAGCAGCGCCAGCCCCACCAGCCGGGACCGCCAGCGGCGGGGAGAAGGGGGCGCGTTTCGCCTGGTTTCGGCCATATCGGGAATTTCCTTGTTGTCAGCCGTCCTGCCCCAGATGGGGACGCCCGGACCGCGCCGCAATCAAACCTGGGCGAGCCCCGCCAGCAGCAACGCCCCCGCCACGATCATCCCCGCATCGCGGTTCGCGCGAAACAGCCGCAGGCAGGACGCGCTGTCGTCCTGGTCGAACCGGCGCAGCTGCCACAGCAGATGCGCCGCGAACCCCGCGACCCCCAGCATCGCCAGCACCGCCTGCACCCCCGAGGGCCGGGTTGCCGCGACCGCCGCCGCCAGCAGCAGCACGGAACCGGCGGCAAAGCCCAGCAGCCAGCGCGGGCTGTCCTTGCCGAACAGCCGCGCGGTGGACTTCACCCCGATCAGGGCGTCGTCCTCGGCGTCCTGATGGGCATAGATGGTGTCGTAATGCAGCGTCCACAGGATCCCGGCCGCATAGGCCAAAAGCGGCGCCGGGTGCAGCGTGCCGCCATGCGCGGCAAAGGCCAGCAGCACCCCCCAGTTGAAGGCCAGCCCCAGAAACACCTGCGGCCACCAGGTGAAGCGCTTGGCAAAGGGATAGATCGCCACCAGCCCCAGCGAGGCAAACCCCAGCGCGATCGCCGCCCCGTTCATGGTCAGCAGGATCAGCCCCCCCACTGCCAGCTGCGCCGCCAGCCACAGATAGGTGCCCCGCAGCGTCACCTGGCCGGACGGCAGCGGGCGCGAGCGGGTCCGCGCCACCGAGGCGTCGATGTCGCGGTCGGTGATGTCGTTCCAGGTGCAGCCGGCGCCGCGCATCACCAGCGCGCCGATGCCGCAGGCGATCACCAGCCACAGATCCACCCAGCGCGGCCGGTCGGCGATCATCGCCAGCCCCGTTCCCCACCAGCAGGGCAGCAGCAGCAGCCAGGTGCCGATGGGGCGGTCGGCGCGGCTCAGCCGCAGCCACGGGCGCCATGCGGCGGGTGCATGGCGGTCCACCCAGTTGCCGCCGGGCGCATCCGCGACCATGGCTGTTCCACCGGGGGCGGATGGCGTAACCGGTGGCATGGGATCGTCAGGCTGCATAAGGTCCGCCAGCATGGGAAAGATCAGGCTTTACATAGATCACGGCTTTGCCCCGGGACAACCCGTGCCGCTGGACGCGGCGCAGGCGCATTACCTTGGCGGCGTGATGCGCCAGCCTGTCGGGGCGGAAATCGCGGTGTTCAACGGCCGCGACGGCGAATGGTCCGCGCGCCTGCAATCGCTGGGCAAACGCGGCGGAGAGCTGGGTCTGATCGCCCCCACCGCCCCGCAGGTCGATCCGCCCGATGTCTGGCTGCTGTTCGCCCCGATCAAGAAGGCGCGAACCGATTTCATCGTGGAAAAGGCCGCCGAGCTGGGCGCCTCGCGCATCCAGCCGGTGCAGACCGACCACAGCAACACCGAGCGCATCGCGCGCGAGCGGTTGCAGGCCCATGCGGTCGAGGCCGCCGAGCAATGCGGGGGCACCTTTGTGCCGCCCGTCGCCGATCTGGTGGCGCTGCCGCGGCTGCTTGCCGGCTGGGATCCCGCCCGCCGCATCCTGTGGGCGGACGAGGCGCTGGCGGGGGCCGCGCCGCCCTTGCAGGCGCTGGCGGCGCTGCCCCGCGGGCCATGGGCGATCCTGATCGGCCCCGAGGGCGGCTGGTCAGAGGCCGAGCGGCAGCGGCTGGCCCGGCTTGATTTTGTCCACAGCATCAGCCTGGGGCCAAGGGTTCTGCGCGCCGATTCGGCGGCTGTGGCGGCGTTGACGCTGTGGCAGGCGGTGTTGGGGGACTGGAATCCGCCCCGCGACAAGTGACCGCACTTGTCCTGCCTCGGGCAGTTTGCGCGACAGATCATGTCTTGTTTTGCGGCTTTGCCGGGATATTCCGCGGCGTATAGTCGCCCGAACGATGGAATCTTCGAGCTCTCACGCGGTTGCGAGCCGTCTCGACCCGCCCGTGAGCGGGCCGCGTCATGCGTTTGCTGCATAGCAGCATTCTGGCCCTGTCCGTAGTCGCCCGCCGGATTCCTGCCTATATCACAGTCACTTCCATACCACGCCCGCTGAAATGCGGGCTTTGAAAAGAACAGGTCCAATACAATGTCGGCCATCGATACCATCCGCGCCATTCCGGCAACGCGCCCCGCGGGTATCTTCGAAACCATCGCTGCGACCCTGCGCCACTGGGCCGAGGTCCGTGCGACCCGCAACGAACTCGAGCGTCTGACCGATCGCGAACTCAGCGACATCGGTCTGACCCGGGGCGAAATCGAGCGCGTGGCCCGCGGCATCTGATCGCGGCTGAACGCCAAAGTAAAAAGCCGGGGCGCGCGCGCAACATGCCAGCGAGCCCCGGCTTTTTCATGTCTGCAAGACCGTGCGGCCACCGTCCGAAAAAGGGCCGGGTCAGGGGATCGCCCCGACCCGGCCCTGACCAGCCCGGCCCTGATGTTTTCAGCCGCTAGACGCCGGCCTCGACGATGGCGCGGGCCAGCACCGGCACGCTGTCGCGGTTCAGCCCGGCGATGTTCAGCCGCGAATCGCCGACCAGATAGATGGCGTTGTCGTCCTTGATCTTCTGCACCTGCTCGGGCGTGGCGCCGAGGCGCGAGAACATGCCGCGGTGCAGCTCGATGAAGTCAAAGCGGTCGCTGCCGGTCAGGCTGCGCAGCTCGGCCGCCAGCTGCTGGCGCAGTGACAGCATCCCCAGCCGCACCTGTTCCAGCTCGGCCCGCCAGTCGGCGGCCAGCGCCGCATCCTCAAGGATGGTCTGCACGATCCGCGCGCCGTGGTCGGGCGGAAAGGAATAGGTCTGCCGCCCCAGGAACGCCAGCGCGCCCTGCGCCAATTCCCGCTGCGCGGGGTCTGCCACCTGCACCATCAGCAGCCCGGCGCGTTCGCGGTAGATGCCGAAGTTCTTGGAACAGGACGCCGCCACCAGCGCATCGGGCAGCGAGGACACCACCAGCCGCGTGCCGGCCGCATCCTCGTCCAGCCCGTCGCCAAAGCCCTGATAGGCCAGGTCCACCAGCGGCACCGCGCCGGTGCGTTCCAGGATCGCCACCACCTCGGCCCACTGCTCCAGCGTCAGGTTGGCGCCGGTCGGGTTGTGGCAGCAGCCATGCAGCAGCACCAGATCACCCTTTTTGGCGCGGGCGAGATCTTCCTTCATGCCCTCGAAATCGACGCCGCGGGTGGCGCTGTCGAAATAGCGGTATTCGACGAACGGCAGCCCCATGAATTTCAGCATCGAGACATGGTTCGGCCAGGTCGGGTCGGATACATGCACGGTCAGGTCGGGGTTGCCCATCCGCGCCATCTCGAACGCCTGCCGGATCGCGCCGGTGCCGCCGACGGTGGACAGCATGGCGGTGCGGTCGCTGTCGCGAGTCCTGCCCAGAACCATCGCGGACAGGGCGTCCAGATAGGCGGGCTCGCCCGTCAGCGCGGTGTAGCTTTTGGTGGTCTCGGCTTCCCAGATGCGGCGCTCGGCTTCCTTGACGGCGCGCATGACCGGGGTCAGCCCGGTCGGATCCTTGTAGACGCCCACGCCAAGGTCGATCTTGCCCTGCCGCGGATCGGCGCGGAATTCGCCCATCAGGGCCAGGATCTTGTCAGGGGCTTGAGGCTTGAGGTTGCCGAACATTCAGGCGTCTCCGGTTTCGATCTTGAGGTCGGGGTAGCTGCCCCATTCTGTCCAGCTGCCGTCGTAGACGGACCAGTCGCGCTTGCCCAGCCGTTCCAGCGCCAGCGCAAGGCTGGCCGCGGTGATGCCGGATCCGCAGGTGGTGATCGCGGGGCGCGACAGGTCCACGCCCCCGGATTCGAACGCGGCGCGCAGTTCGGGCACGGATTTCATCGTGCCGTCGTCGTTGTAAATCTGGCCCATGGGGACGTTGCGCGAGCCGGGGATATGGCCCTGGCGCAGGCCGGGACGCGGCTCGGGCTCGTCGCCGCGGAACCGGCCGGCGGGACGCGCGTCGATGATCACATGATCGCCCAGCTTGGCGGCGGCGGCGACCTGGGTCACATCGCGCACCCGCGCCGCCTGCCGCTGCACGGTCATGTGGCGGTCGCGGGTGATCGGGGGCAGATCCTCGACCTCGCGCCCCTCGGCCCGCCATTTCGCGAAACCGCCGTCCAGAACCGCCACGTCGATCTTGCCCATCAGGCGAAAGGTCCACCATACCCGCGCGGCCGAGCGCACGTCCGAGTTGTCGTAGATCACCACCTGGTGCCCGTCGCCGATGCCCATGGCGCGCAGGCGGCTGACGAACATTTCCGGCTGCGGCGCCATGTGGGGCAGGGGGCTGCGGGTGTCGGCGATGGCGTCGATGTCAAAGAACCGCGCGCCGGGGATATGGGCGGCCATGTATTCGGCATGGGCGTCGCGGCCGGTGGCCTCCATGTGCCAGCTGCCGTCGATGATGCGCAGGTCGGGGTCGTGCAGATGCGCGGCCAGCCAGTCGGTGGACACCAGCGTCCTGGGATCGTCCGCTCTGGAATCGTCGGTCACGGCTTCCTCCGTCGTGCTGGCCCGGTTCTTGGGCAGCTTTACCCCGCCCGGCACGGCCCTGCAACGCGCCATGCGCGCAGCACGCTCAGCCCTGTTTCAGCAGCCGCTGCTTTTCGCGGCCCCAGTCGCGCTTGGCCTCGGTCGCGCGCTTGTCATGGGCCTTTTTGCCCTTGGCGATGCCCAGCTTCAGCTTCACCCGGCCCTTGTGGTTGAAATACATCACCAGCGGCACCAGCGTCATCCCCTCGCGCCCGACCGCCTGCCACAGCCGCGCCAGCTCGCGCCGGCTGACCAGCAGCTTGCGGTGGCGCCGTTCCTCGTGCCCGAAGACGCCGGCCTGCTTGTAGGCCGCGATGTACGAGTTGATCAGCCACAGCTCGCCGTCCTCGACGCTGGCATAGCTGTCGGCGATATTGGACTGGCCGGTGCGCAGCGCCTTGACCTCGGATCCGGTCAGCACGATCCCGACCTCGATGTCGTTTTCGATGAAATAATCGAAACGCGCGCGCCGGTTCTCGGCGATCACCTTGTAGTTCGGATCGGATTTTGCCTGTGCCATGATCGGCGAGAGATAGGCAGAGCCGCGCCCGGTGTAAAGCGCCGGTGGGGGCGGCAAGGGGGAAAGGGGCGCTGCCCCTCGCGCCTGCGGCGCTCACCCCGGGATATTTGGGTGATGAAGAAGCGGCGGGGGGGGGTCTTTCTGGTCCAAATACCCATGCGGCCGTGCCACCGGGCGGGGAGGTGGCGTCTTGCCGACAGGACTTGCGGCAAGCGCCGCTTTCGGCTTTCCCTGCCCCCATGACACCGCGCCTTGCCACGATCCCCGCCAGCCTGCCCGATTCGGTCCCCTTCGTCGGCCCCGAGACGCTCGAGCGCCGCCGCGGCGCCCCGTTCTGCGCCCGGCTGGGGGCGAACGAGAACGGCTTTGGCCCCTCGCCCCTTGCCATCGAGGCGATGCGCGCGGCGGCGGCCGAGGTCTGGAAATACGGCGATCCGACGAATCACGATCTCAAGCAGGCGCTGGCGCGGCATTGCGGCTGCGACGCGGGAAATATCGTGGTGGGCGAGGGTGTCGACGGTTTGCTGGGGCTGGCGGTGCGGCTGCTGGTTGATGCGGGCGACCGGGTGGTGACTTCGGACGGGGGCTATCCGACGTTTGATTTCCACGTCGCCGGCTTTGGCGGGCAGCTGCTGCGGGTGCCTTATCGCGACGACATGCAGGATCCCTTGGCGCTGGTCGCGCGCGCGGCCGGCGCCGGCGCGCGCATGGTCTATCTGTGCAATCCCGACAACCCGATGGGCGGCTGGCATCCGCCCGAGGTGATCGAGGCGGCGGTGGCCGCGCTGCCCGCCGACATGCTGATGATCCTTGACGAAGCCTATGTCGAGTTCGCCCCGGCGCTGCCCCGGATCGACCCGGCGGACCCCAGGGTGCTGCGGATGCGCAGCTTTTCCAAGGCGCACGGCATGGCCGGTGCGCGGATCGGCTATGCCATCGGCGCGCCCTCGCTGGTCGCGGCGTTCGACCGGGTGCGCAATCATTTCGGCGTCAACGGCGTTGCGCAGGCGGGGGCGCTGGCGGCGCTGGGCGATTCGGCACATCTGGGCCTGACCCGGGCGCGGGTTGCGGCGGCGCGGGTGCGGATCGCGGAAATCGCGGCGGTGAACGGGCTGGCGGTGCTGCCCTCGGCCACCAACTTTGTCGCGGTGGACTGCGGCGGAGACGGGGATTTCGCCCGTCGCATCGTCGAGGGGCTGGCTGCGCGCGGGGTGTTCGTGCGGATGCCCTGGGTCGCGCCGCAGAACCGCTGCATCCGGGTCAGCTGCGGGCCCGACAGCGAACTCGACGCCTTTGCCGACGCCCTGCCCGAGGCGCTTGCCGGCGCGCGTGGGTAAGCGGTGCGTGCAGAGCACGCACCCTACGGCGCCGGATCATTATATCGTAACCCGTAGGGTGCGTGCTCTGCACGCACCATCCCTCAATGCCCCGCGACCTTTGAAAACCCGTTGATGACCACCACCCCCAGCACGATCAGCGCAATTCCGGCCACCGCAGGCCAGTCCGGCATCTGCCGGAACACCACGATGCCGATGGCGAGGGTCAGGACGATTCCCAGCCCGCTCCAGATCGCATAGGCGATGCCCAGCGGCATGTAGCGCAGCGCCTGCGACAGGAAATAGAACGACGCCAGATAGGCCAGCGCCATGATCGCGGTGGGGACCAGCCGGGTGAACTGCTGCGACAGCATCAGAAACGAGGTGCCGATTACCTCAAGCACGATGGCGACCATCAGGACCGGATAGCCCATGGCGCGCCTCAGATCAGCCCGGCGTGGGCCATGGCGGCGTCGATGCGGGCGCGGGTGGCATCGGTCAGCGGCACCAGCGGCAGGCGCACGGTTTCCCCGCAGCGCCCCAGCCGCGACAGCGCGTATTTCGCGCCCACCAGCCCGGGCTCAACGAAGATCGCGATATGCAGCGGCATCAGCAGATCCTGCACCCGCAGCGCCTCGGCGTAATCGCCCGCGCGGCAGGCGGCCTGCACCTGTGCGACCAGCGCCGGCGCCACGTTGGCCGTGACCGAGATGCAGCCGACACCGCCCTGCGCGTTGAAGCCGTGGGCGGTCGCATCCTCGCCCGACAGCTGGATGAAATCCGGCCCGCAGGTGATGCGCTGGCAGCTGACACGCTCCAGCCGGCCGGTGGCGTCCTTGACGCCGGCGATGCGCGGCAGCTTCGCCAGCTCGCCCATGGTTTCCGGCGTCATGTCGACGACTGAACGCCCGGGGATGTTGTAGATGATGATCGGGCGGTCGGTGGCGTCGTGGACGGCGGTGAAATGCGCGATCAGCCCGGCCTGGGTCGGCTTGTTGTAATAGGGCGTCACGATCAGCAGCCCGTCGGCCCCGACCTCGCAGGCGTGGCGGGCCAGTTCGATCGCCTCTTGCGTGTTGTTCGACCCGGCGCCGGCGATCACCGGCACCCGGCCGGCGGCGTGGCGGACCACGGCCTCGACCACTTTGCGGTGTTCGTCATGGCTCAGCGTCGGGCTTTCGCCGGTGGTGCCGACCGGGACCAGCCCGTTGCTGCCTTGCTCGATCAGCCAGTCCACCAGCCGTTCGAGCGCCGGCCAATCGACTGCCCCCTTGTCGGTCAGCGGCGTGACCATGGCGGGGAGAGATCCTTGGAACATGACTCGATCCTGACGATGCTGTTTGCCTGCGGCATACAACCGCGCGAACGCAATGCCAAGCAGGGCTGCCGCGGATGTGAGTTGCCATGACGCGCCGCCCCGCCCAGATTGCCGCAATGAACCGCGCAAAATTCAGACTGGCCGCGCTGGCTCTTGCGGCCGCCGGCGCCACCGCCGCCCTTGCCCCCGGTGCGTGGGCCGAGGACGGCACGGCGATTCGGCGGGCGCTGGCCGCGGCGGGGGCGCAGGACTGGGCTGGCGCCGCGGCCAGCGCCTTGCAGTCGGGGGCGCTGGCCCTTGATCTGGTGGCGTGGCAGCGGCTGCGTGCCGGGCAGGGGGGATGGGCCGAATACCTCGACTTTGCGCGGCGCAACCCCGACTGGCCGGGGATGGAACTGCTGTATCGCCGGGGCGAGGCTGCGCTGCCCCCCGATGCCCCCGGCGCCGAGGTGCTCGAATGGTTCGGCGAGCGTCTGCCCGAAACCGTTCCGGCCGCGCTGGCATGGATCGCCGCGCAGCCGCGCAGGGGGCGCGCCGATGCCGCCGTGCGGTTCTGGACGCAACCCCTGCCGCTGGACGATCTGGCCGAGGCCGCGTTCCTTGCCGCGCATGGCAAGCCCGTGGCGTCCCATCACGACGCGCGACTGACCGCGCTGCTGGATGCCGGCGAATGGGCGGCGGCCGAACGGATGCTGCCGCGCATCGCACCCGGCCCCACCGCAGATCTGGCCCGCGCGCGCATCGCGGTGCAGGCGAAACGTCCCGGGATGGACGCGCTGATCCTGGCGCTGCCGCAGCCGCAGCGTGACGATGCCGGGCTGGCGCTGGACCGTTTCCGCTGGCGGGTGGCGGCGAAACAGGGCGAGCTGGCGCGCGAGTTGATGCTGGAACGCTCGACCTCGGCCGAGGCGCTGCGCGATCCGGCCGCATGGGCGGGGCTGCGGCGCGACTACGCCCGCGCGGCGATGCGTGCCGGCGACTGGGCGCTGGCCGAGCGTTTCGCCGCCAACCATTTCCTGCCCGAGGACCACGCGGACGCCGTCGATCTGGACTGGCTGGCCGGCTATGCTGCGCTGCGGGCAGGCGCGGGCGACCGCGCGGCCGCGCATTTCGCCCGGCTGCCGGTCGAGGGGCGTTCGGGGATCACCCTGGCGCGCACCCATTACTGGCAGGGCCGCGCGGCCGAGGCACAGGGCGCCGGGCTTGCCGCCGAGGGCGCCTATCTGCGCGCCGCCGCGCATCAGACGACCTATTACGGCCAGCTTGCGGCCGAGCGGATCGGTGTTCCCATGGACGCCGCGCTGATCCTTGCCGGGGCCGACACGCTGCCCGACTGGCGCGGCTCGTCGCTGCTGGGCAACCGGGTGTTTCAGGCCGGGGTGTGGTTGCTGGCGGCGGGTGACGGCGCGCAGGCGCAGCGGTTCTTTCTGCATCTGGCTGCGACGGCGCAACCCGACGACATCCTGCGCATGGGCCGGTTGATGGCCGAGATGCGCCGCCCCTGGGATGCGCTGCGCCTGTCCAAGGCCGCGGCGGCCAAGGGGCTGGTCCATCCGGCGCTGCATTACCCGCTGACCGGGCTGGAACGCGGCAGCTTCGGCCTGCCGCCGGAACTGGTGATGGCGATTGCCCGGCAGGAAAGCGAATTCAACCACACGGTGATGTCCCCGGTCGGCGCGCGCGGGCTGATGCAGGTGATGCCCGAGACCGCCCGGCAGGCTGCGGGCGAGATCGGCGAACCCTTTGAGCTGCCCCGGCTGACGCAGGACGCCGCCTATAACGCGCGGCTTGGCGCGGCCTATCTTGAGGGGCTGCGCAACCGTTTCGGCAACTCGGTCGCGCTGGTGGCGGCGGGGTATAACGCGGGGCCGGGGCGATCGTCGCGCTGGCTGCGCGACTTTGGCGATCTGCGGGCCGAGGCCGGCGCCGACCCGGTGGACTGGGTCGAGATGATCCCCTTTGACGAGACCCGCAACTACGTCATGCGCGTAGCCGAGGCGCTGCCGGTCTATCGCGCCCGCATCGCCGGGCACAGCGTGGGTTTCGTGCCCAGCTGGGATCTGAGCGGCGGGGTTTCCGCCCCGCAGGTCAGGGGGGGGCCGCTGGTGCTGGCGGGCTCTGCCCACCCCCGCCCGACGCCGGCATGGGTCAGCGAGGCTTTCGTGCAGGCCGAGCGGCTGGCGCTGACGGGGGCAGGGGACATCGCGGCCGATCACCCCCCCGCAGACCCCGAGGCGTTGGCCGGGGACGCCCCCCGCCCCGGTCCCCAGATCGCCGAGATCGCCCGCATGATCGGCCCGCCTGCCGTTTCGGCCTCGACCGCGCCGCCGACCCGTCCCGGCCGGACCGACGACGGGGATGCGGATGCGGACGTTGCGCAACCCGAGACCGCCCCGCCCGAAGCCGCCCCGCAAGAGGCCGCCGCCGCGGCCGCCGCTGCGGTCAGCCCGCCGGAGCCTGAAGTTTCACCTGCCGCTCTCGCCACCAGGTGAACAGCCCGGCGGCGGCGATGATGACCATGCCCAGGATCACGTTCAGACCGACAGTCTCGCCCAGAAACAGCAGCCCGATCAGCGACACCCAGATCAGCTGCGTATAGGAATAGGGTTGCAGGCTTGAGGCCTCGGCCAGCGAATAGGCGCGGATCAGCAGATAGTGCCCGACAAATCCGGTCACGCACAACACGGCCATCGGCAGCCAGTCGGCGGGCGCCAGCGCCTGTATCTGCCCGATCCCGACCACGGTGATCCCCGCCGCCCCGGCGATGCCGGTCCAGAACAGGCTGACATTGGCGCCATCGCCGGCCGACACCATCCGCGTCATCAGCACATAGACCGCAAACATCAGCGCCGACAGCAATGGCAGCGCGGCCCATGGCGAAAACACCCGCACGCCCGGTTGCAGGATGATGAGGATGCCCAGAAACCCGACGCCGACCGCCGCCCAGCGACGCCAGCCGACGCGCTCGCCCAGGACCGGGCCCGACAGGGCGACGATGATCAGCGGATGGGCGATGAACACGGCGTGGGATTCCACCAGCCCCAGGTTCACAAAGGCGAACAACATCACCACGATCTCGAACACCAGCAGCAGCCCGCGCGCGATCTGCAACCACGGGTGGCGCGGACGCAGGGCGGCGCGCAGCCCTCCGGGGTGGCGCGCGGCCAGCACGATCACGAACAGCGCAAAGAACCAGTAGCGCAGCATCACGATCAGCACCGGCGGGTAATGCGCCCCCAGATAGCGCGACACCGCGTCCTGCACCGAAAAGATCAGGCTGACGAGACACATCAGCAGGATGGCCAGCGCCGGACGGTCGCCTCGCCCCGTCAGCGGCGGGGGCGGGACGGGCGGGGGCGGAACAGGGGCCGGCGGGAAAGAGGCGCTATGGGGCATCGAAACCAACGAAAGGGCAAAGAAAGGGCCGTGACGGCTTTGCACGTCCGGCCAGCGATTCGCGCTGCGCCCGGGGGCTGTCAAGCCGGCGCAGGGCGGGCCGGGACCAAAGCCCCACCCGCCGGACAGCCGCCCGCCCGAGCCAAAGGCCCGGCCGCCGCCTCAGTCGCGGCTGCGGACGATCGCGGCGAACCCGTCGAACAGCTGGGAATTGGCGCAAACGATGCTGCCGGCGTCGGCAATGGGGCCGTCGAACGGGCGCAGCGGCTCGACGAAACCGCCGGCCTCGCGCACCAGCAGGATGCCGGCGCCCACATCCCAGGCGCGGATGCCGCGTTCCCAGTAACCATCATAGCGCCCGGCCGCGACATAGGCCATGTCCAGCGCCGCCGAGCCCCAGCGCCGCACCCCCGCGCAGACCGGCATCAGCCGCGCCAGATCCTTGAGCGTGGCGGGCAGGGTCTTG
Organism: Paracoccus alkenifer; assembly: GCF_900108405.1. Taxonomy (GTDB): domain Bacteria; phylum Pseudomonadota; class Alphaproteobacteria; order Rhodobacterales; family Rhodobacteraceae; genus Paracoccus; species Paracoccus alkenifer. The sequence continues at coordinate 56,375 of NZ_FNXG01000003.1, read as the reverse complement.
CCGGCGCCAAAGGGAACCCCGGTCGCAAAGATCGCGCCGGACATGTCGCGCCGTCCCGACACCCGCAGCCGCTGGTCGTTGACAAAGGCGCCGTCGCCCTTTTCGGCGGTGAACAGCTCGTCCTTGGCGGGGTCATAGACCACGGCGGCCACCACCTCGCCCTTGTGCTCCAGCGCGATGGACACGGCCCAATGCGGCAGCCCGTGCAGGAAATTGGTGGTGCCGTCCAGCGGATCGACGATCCAGCGGCGGGTGGGATCCTCGCCCGGCTCCATCCCGGTTTCCTCGCCTAGCCAGCCATAGTTCGGGCGGGCGCCGCGCAGCTCTTCCTTGATGATACGCTCGGCCTCGCGGTCGGCGCGGCTGACGAAATCGCCGGGGCCCTTGGTGGAAACCTGCAAGTTCTCGACCTCGCGGAAATCCTTGACGAGGCTGCGGCCGGCCTTGCGCGCGGCCTTGATCATGACGTTGAGATTGGCGCTGGCCATCGGTTCCGGTCCTATCTGGGGCAGGCCCGTTTAGTCCGAAGCGGTGGGGAAGTGAAGCGGGGCAAAGCCGACCTTCACGCTCTTTCTGGGTTCGTGGGGGCGGAAGGCTGCTTTGTGAGCTTGTACCTGAGCAGTCTGCTGCCGCGGACGAGAACTCGTGCTGATTCCAGAAACGCCCGATATGGAAGCACCGTGAGGTATCTGTAACGTGGAAGTTTGTAGCTGCGGATGTTGATCTGGATTTGCGTTTCTATCGCAGTTCTCTGGCTGGCGATCGGCGGGTCAACAAACATGGCTTTCCGGCCGCTAAGGAATTCCAGATCGAACGCGATGTCATAGGCCAGTCTCATCGGTAGCAGTGATGCAATCCATGCAGCAGCATTTCTGTTTACGACATATCCGCCGGCGCCCTTTTCTCGACTAAGGCTGATGGAAAGATTGTATCCATCGCCAATTTCCACCGCCTTGAACTTCGGACCGGAATTTACGGTGGTCAGCCGTAAAATATCCCAATGACTGCCAAGCGCTATGGATTGGCCCAGGACTTTTTTGAAGTCAGGCATAATTCTGATGTCATCTTCGAATATAATTGCGTAATTCATATCGCTTTTTAAAAAGTCGTTCATGCAGTTTATATGACTTAGGTAACATCCCACCTCTGGCGGGACAGTCTTTCTGCCGTGAAGAATTTTGTAAGAAATTTCGCTAAATTCTTTTATCGGAAATTTAATTTTATTCCCAATGACGGCGGGCATTCTCTTGTAATTTATACCGGCGTTCCGAAGCTCTTCGTGAGACTTGCGCAACCTTTCTTCTGCGCCGTCCATATTGATGAGATAAGCGCAAATTTTTTTACCGGAGATGATGTTGTCGCCATCACTGTTCATGCTCGGTTTCCGTATGTTTTCCTGAGAAAAACTGACTTTGACCCCCGTCTGTGAAGGGTGACTGTGCAGCTAGTCAAGTCGAAATAGAGTTTTTGGGTATTTTCCAAGGGCTCCGCCCCATGAGTCGTTGCCGCGATTGGACCGGCCATGCCACGGAACTCTCAGGCCTCATTCTGCCGCCTCTAACTTCTGCCCTCGGCTTTCCCGTGCCAGCCGCAGCATGTCCTGCATAAAGGGCTGGTCGCGGTCTTCGTCGCGGATGGCGGCGTAAAGCCGGCGGGTGACGCCGTCCCGGCCCAGGCGCAGGGCGGCAAGATCGGCATTGTCGGCCTCGCGCTGCATCACCCAGTCGGGCAGCACCGCCACGCCGCGGCCCGAGGCCACCAGCAGCAGGATCACGTCGGTCAGCTCGATCTCGCGCACCGCCTCTGGCTGCACCCCGGCCGGGTTGAGGAAATGCGAAAACACGTCCAGCCGCGCCCGGTCCATCGGATAGGTGATCAGGGTTTCGGTCGCCAGATCGGCCGGCTCGGCGAACTCGCGTCCGGCCAGCGGATGCGCGGCGGCCACCGCCAAGAGCGGCTGATAATCGAACAGCGGCTCGAAGATCACCCCCGGCAGTTCCTCGGGGTCCGAGGAAATCACCAGATCGGCCTCGCCCCGCACCAGCGCCGGCAGCGCGGTAAAGGCCAGCCCGGCGCGCACGTCGATGTCCACCTGCGGCCAGCCGTGGCGGAACGCGTCCAGCGCCGGCAGCAGCCAGTTGAAACAGGCGTGGCATTCCATGGCGATATGCAGCCGGCCGACGCGGCCCTGGGTGATGCCGCGGATCTCGGCCTGGGCGGCCTCGACCATGGGCAGCACCTGCCGGGCCAGCGCCAGCAGCCGCAGCCCGGCGGGCGACAGGCGCATCGGCTTGCTTTGGCGTAAAAACAGCGTGGTGCCGGCCTGTTCCTCAAGCGCGCGGACCTGATGGGACAGCGCCGATTGGGTGATGTTCAGCACCTCGGCGGCGCGGGCCAGCCCGCCCTGGTCGTGAATGGCGCGGATCGTCCGCAGATGGCGCAGTTCAAGATGCATGGGATTCATGTGAAACTTGTGCAAGTTGAATTTGTCTCACGCATCGGCGCGTGGCACAAGGGCCGCGAAAGGATGCCCGCCATGACCTTCACCGCCCCTCGCATCAGCTTTGAATTCTTTCCGCCCAAGAACCTCGACCAGTCCTTCAAGCTGTGGGAAACCGCGAATGCGCTGGCGCCGCTGGGGCCGGATTTCGTGTCCGTGACCTATGGCGCGGGCGGCACCACCCGCCAGCTGACGCATGAGGCGGTGACGGCGCTGGCCTCGAACTATGGGCTGAACGTGGCGGCGCATCTGACCTGCGTCGAGGCGACGCGGGCCGAGACCATGCAGATCGTCGACGACTACGCGGCCGCCGGCGTGACCGAAATCGTGGCGCTGCGTGGTGATCCGCCGCAGGGCACCGACCGCTTTCGCCCGCACCCCGACGGTTTTGCCGATTCGGCCGAGCTGATCGCCGCCATCTCTGCGCGCGGCGGGTTCAAGATCCGCTGCGGCGCCTATCCCGAGCCGCATCCCGAAAGCCCGGACAGCGCCGCCGACGTGGCCTGGCTGAAGCGCAAGATCGACGCAGGCGCCAGCAGCGCCATCACCCAGTTTTTCTTTGACGCCGACGTGTATTTCCGCTTTCGCGACGCCTGCGACGCGGCGGGGATCGCGGCGCCGATCATCCCGGGCATCCTGCCGGTGCAAAGCTGGGCGGGCACGAAACGCTTTGCCGCGCGCTGCGGTGCCTCGGTCCCGCAATGGGCGGACGACGCCTTTGCCGCGGCCGGCCCCGAGGGCGAGCGCGCGCTGGCCATCGACATGGCGGCGGGCCTGTGCCGGCGGCTGATCGAGGGCGGGGTGGACCGGCTGCATTTCTATACCGTCAACCGCCCCGAGATGACGCTGGCGGTCTGCAACGCGTTGGGGATCGAGGCGCCAAAGGCTCAGGTCGCCTGATCGGGCGACGGCGGGGCGGGATCGGAGGCTTTCCTGCGCCGCAGCCTGTGGCGCATCGCCCGCAGCCGGGCCTTGATGCGGCCGGGCGCCCGTTCAGGCGCCCCGCGCGGGCTGCGTCGGATGCGTTCGGGGTCAAGGATCAGCGCCGGCCCGCCATAGGGCAGCGGCACCGACGGGTGCAGCCGGTCGCCAGCGGTCCCCACGGTGCGCGGCGCGCGCAGCAAAAACACCCGCCCCCAGCGATACCACGTCCCCATCGAGGGCGCGGTGATGTCCATCGCCAGCCCCTCGCGCCAGTCCGGTGGCAGCGGCAGGCCCTGCGCCGCGGCCTTTTCCAGCATCCAGACCAGCGGGATATTGGCCAGCGGGCGGCATTCCTCGTGCCCGTCCAGCTGGCCGCCGATATCGGCGTGCGAGCCGCGAAACCAGCGCTGCTCGACCCGCCCCTTGGGGTGGTCGGCCCACAGGATCGGAAAGAACGCCGCGCGGGTTTCGTCCAGCGCCAGCGCGTGGGCGCCGAACCGCACATGCGGCGCCAGCCCGTGGCTGTGGAAACGGTGGCTGCCCTCGGTCAGCATCCACAGCAGCGGCAGCCGCACCCCCAGCGCGGCCACGGTATCGAACAGCCCCATCATGTCGATGGGCACATAGGGGTGGCAGCGCCGCCGCAGCCCGGCGCGCACCGCGTCCGAGGCCCCGTCGCGATAGATGCGCCATGCCACCCGGATATTGCGTTCGGTGGCGTGATCGGGGCGCAGCAGCCCCACGCGGGCGATCATCCCGACCAGCGACCGCGCGGCAAAGGCGCCCCGCGAATAGCCAAGGACAAAGATCGGGTCACCGGGTCGCCAGCTGCTGGCCAGCCAGCCATAGGCGGCGGCGATGCGATCCTCGATCCCGCGGCCGGTCATCACCGACCGCCAGTCGTCCCATTGCAGCCCGCGCCCGTAATGCACCCGCAGCGGCCCGGCGGCGGGCGCCGCCCGCAGCACCAGCCGTCTGATCGTGGCGATATGTGTCGCCCGCCGCCCCCGGCGCGATGCGAGCGTTCCGTCCAGCAGGACGACATGGGTAATGGGCGGGCGGTGCAGCGTCATGGTCCCATCATCAACCCGAAACCCTGCGATTCGGTTTACGCCCGCGCCCATGCGCCCGCGACTAATGGAAGCGGCGCACGGTCAGCTGGCTCAGCTCGCCGAACCCGTTGAAGCGGGTGTTGGTGACGGTCGAATAGGCGCCTGCGCCGTGAAAGATGACGTAATCCCCCTCGGCGATGTTTTCGGGCAGCGAGATCTCGCCCGGCAGCCGGTCCACCGAATCGCAGGTCGGGCCAAAGACGACGCGGCCGGGGCCGTTTTCACCGCGCGGCTCGCCCTGCGGGGTCAGCACCTCGACCCGGTCCAGATTGCCGATCACCGGCAGTTCGTTCATCGAGCCGTAAACGCCGTCGTTCAGGAATACCGATTGCCCGTCGCGCACCGCCTTGACGCGGGTGATGATGGCAAAGGCATCGGCGCAAAGCCCGCGGCCGGGTTCGCAGACCAGCACGGGCGCGTCATGGCCAAAGACCCGCGCCGTGGTGCGCCCGATCAACTCGAAGATCGCGCGCAGGTCGGGTTCGACCCCGTGCACCCGCCATGACGGAAACCCGCCGCCCACGTTCAGCCGCCGCGGGGTCACGCCCGCCATGGCGGCGATCTCGGCCGCGGTGCGGATATACTGTTCCCATGCGGCGGGGTCGGTGCATTGCGTGCCGGGGTGGAAGGTCAGCGAGGGCACATAGCCGCGCGCCGCCACCTCGCGCAGCAACTCGGCCGCCAGCTCGGGCGTGGCCCCGAATTTCGAGCCGAAATCATAGGCCGCCCCCGGCACCGGCAGCTTGAAGCGGGGCGAGATCTCGCAGCCCTCGGGGGGCACCTGCTGGAACAGCTTGTCCAGCTCGCTGCGGCTGTCCACCGACCACGCCTTGATCCCGGCGGCCACCGCATGGGCGATTTCGGCGCGCGAACGCACCGGGTTGTGGTAATGCCGCGCCGCATGGGGGGCGAGCCGCCCGATCAGGTCGATCTCGAACGGCGAGGCCACGTCAAAGCCAGTGATCCCCGCCGCAACCAGATTGCGGATCACCGCCGCGTCGGGGTTCGACTTGACCGCATAGGTCACCAGCCCCGGAAACCCGGCGATGAATTCCCGCGCGCGCTGCTCCAGCACGTCGGGCGCAAAGACCAGCACCGGGTGTTCCGGTTGCAGGCTGCGGATGATCTCGGCGGGGTTGTCCCAGACGGTCGCGGCCGGCTGGCCTTCGTCAAGTCCCATGCGCAATCCTTTCATTCCCTGACCGGGGGTATACCACCGCACAACGCGAGACGCGCCCTATGAGGCGCAAATATTACGATTGAAAGGATGGATTGTCGCGTGATCTCGGTTAAAATGATCGAAAGCACCGGCAGATAGACGGGCAAAACCATGGATGAGACCGACCGTGCCATCATTGCGCAGCTTGGACAGGATGCCCGCATGTCGGTCGCGCTGCTGGCGCGGCGGCTGAAACTGGCGCGTTCCACCGTGCAGGCGCGGCTTGAGCGGCTGGAAAGCTCCGGCGCCATCGCCGGTTACACGCTGCGTCTGGGCGAGGCCGCGCGCATCACCCGCATCCGCGCCACCTGCATGTTGACGATCGAGCCGCGCGCGCAGCCCTCGATCCTGGCGCGGCTGCGGGCGCTGCCGGCGGTCGAGCGGGTGCACACCACCAGCGGCCGTGTGGATCTGCTGGTGCAGCTGGGTTGCACCTCGACCACCGAACTGGACGAGGCGCTGGACCGCATCGGCAATCTGGCAGGGGTGCGGTCGTCGGAAAGCCTGGTGCATCTGTCCACCAAGCTGGACCGGGCGGTTTAGGCGCCCTCTTTCCCCGCGGCCCGCGGCTCGTTAAACGGGGGCCAAGCAAGGGGATCTGACGCATGAGCATGGAAAAGACCTTCGACGCCGCCACCGCCGAGGCCCGCATCGCGGCAGCATGGGCGGACAGCGGCGCCTTTGCCGCCGGTGCCAACGCCCGGGCGGGGCAGCCCGCGTTTTCCATGGTAATCCCGCCGCCGAACGTCACCGGCAGCCTGCATATCGGTCACGCGCTGAACAACACCTTGCAGGATATTCTGGCCCGCTGGCACCGGATGCGCGGCTTTGACGTGTTGTGGCAACCCGGGCAGGACCACGCCGGCATTGCCACCCAGATGGTCGTCGAACGCGAACTGGCGAAAGACCCCTCCAACCCCACCCGCGCCGAGATGGGGCGCGAGGAATTCCTGCGCCGCGTCTGGGACTGGAAGGCGCAGTCCGGCGGCACCATCATCGGCCAGCTCAAGCGGCTGGGCGCCAGCCTCGACTGGTCGCGCAATGCCTTTACCATGTCTGGCGCCCCCGGCGCGCCCGCGGGCGAACAGGGCAATTTCCACGATGCGGTGATCCGGGTCTTTGTCGATATGTATGACAAGGGGCTGATCTATCGCGGCAAGCGGCTGGTCAACTGGGATCCGCATTTCGAGACTGCGATTTCGGACCTTGAGGTCGAAAGCCGCGAGGTCGACGGCCAGATGTGGCATTTCAAATACCCGCTGGCCGGGGGCGAGACCTATGAATACGTGGAACGCGACGCCGACGGCAACGTGACCCTGCGCGAGACGCGGGATTATATCTCGATCGCCACCACCCGCCCGGAAACCATGCTGGGCGACGGCGCGGTCGCGGTGCACCCGGATGATGCCCGCTATGCCCCCATCGTCGGCAAGCTGTGCGAGATTCCGGTGGGGCCGCAGGCGCATCGCCGCCTGATCCCGATCATCACCGATGATTATCCCGACCCCGATTTCGGCTCGGGCGCGGTCAAGATCACCGGGGCGCATGATTTCAACGACTATGGCGTGGCGCTGCGCAACGGCATCCCGCTGTATGCGCTGATGGACGGGCGGGCGCGGATGCGCAGCGACGGGCTGTCCTATGCGGAATCCGCCGCTATCGCGACCCGTGCCGCGGCCGGGGTGGATGTGGGCGACGTGTCTGCGGTCAACCTCGTCCCCGAGGATCTGCGCGGGCTGGACCGGCTGGACGCCCGCGCCCGCGTGGTCGCCGCGATCAACGCCGAGGGGCTGGCGGTCACCGACGCCGACGGCAACCCCTATGTCGAGCGCAAGAAGATCATGCAGCCCTTTGGCGACCGCTCGGGCGTGGTGATCGAGCCGATGCTGACCGACCAGTGGTTCGTCGATACCGCCGCCATCGTGCAGCCCGCCATCGACGCGGTGCGCGACGGCCGCACGCGCATCCTGCCGGAGCAGCATGAAAAGGTGTATTTCCACTGGCTGGAAAATATCGAGCCGTGGACGATCTCGCGCCAGCTGTGGTGGGGGCACCAGATCCCGGTCTGGTATGGCCTGAACCTTGCCGCCGACAGCTTTACCGACGACGAGGGCGACGATGCGCTAAGCCCGATCGAGCTGCTGCGGCTGCTGGGCGACGACCAGCTGGTGAAGGCGGGCGATCTGCACCACGCCGCCGCCCATTTCGACGATCTGGTCGAGGCATTCCGCGCCGACATCGCCGGGCTGCCGCATCCGTTGCAGGTCAGCCGCGTGATCGAGGTCGCCGACCGCGAGGCCGCGGTGGATGTCTTTGCGCAGGCGCTGGCCGACTATAACCTGACGCAAGACCCGACGCGGCTGGTCTATCCGGTCTGGCGCGACCCGGATGTGCTGGACACGTGGTTCTCGTCCGGGCTGTGGCCCATCGGGACGCTGGGCTGGCCCGAGGACACCGCAGAGCTGCGGAAATATTTTCCGACCGACACGCTGATCACCGGTTTCGACATCATCTTTTTCTGGGTGGCCCGGATGATGATGATGCAGTTGGCGGTGGTGGGCGAGGTGCCGTTCCGCACCGTCTATGTCCACGGGCTGGTGCGCGACGAAAAAGGCGCCAAGATGTCCAAGTCCAAGGGCAACGTCATCGACCCGCTGGAGTTGATCGACGCTTACGGCGCCGACGCGCTGCGCTTCACCCTGACCAGCATGGCCGCGATGGGCCGCGACCCCAAGCTGGGCCCGAAACACGTCGAGGCGAACCGCAATTTCGTAACCAAGATCTGGAACGCGGTGCGGTTTGCGGAAATGAACGGGGTGTTTGCGGCGCCCTCGGGTCAGCCGCAGCCAGTGCATACCGTGAACCGCTGGATCATCGGCGAGACCGCGCGGGCGCGGATAGCGCTGGACGAGGCGCTGGCGGGCTATCGCTATAACGAGGCCGCGCAGGGGCTTTACGGGTTCATCTGGGGCAAGCTCTGCGACTGGTATGTGGAATTTGCCAAGCCCCTGTTCGATGGCGAGCACGCCGAGGAAACCCGCGCCACCATGCGTTGGGTGATCGAGCAGGCCATCACCATGGCGCATCCGGTGATGCCCTTTGTCACCGAGGAAATCTGGGCGCTGACCGGCAGCCGCGACCGGATGCTGGTGCATGGCGACTGGCCCGAATACGGCGCCGAGTTGATCGACGCCGGTGCCGACCGGCAGATGAACTGGGTGATTGGGCTGATCGAGGATATCCGTTCGGCCCGCGCCCAGATGGGGGTTCCGGTGGGGGCAAAGCTTGACCTGATCGTGACCCAGGCGGATGCGGCCGCGCGCGAGGCGCTGGCGGCGAACGCGCCGCTGATCGAGCGGCTGGCGCGGGTAAATGCCCCCATGGACGGCACGGCCGGGCGCGGGATGATCGCAGTGGCGGCGCCGGGCGCGTCGTTTGCCCTGCCCATCGGCGAGGTGATCGACGCAAGCGCCGAAGCCGCGCGGCTGGAAAAATCGCTGGCGCGCAGTGAAAAGGACGCGGGCGGCCTGCGCGGCCGTCTGGGCAACCCTCGTTTCGTGGAAAATGCCGACGCCGAGGTCATCGAAGAAACCCGCGGCAAGCTGGCGGCGCTGGACGAGGAAATCGCCCGCACCCGCGCGGCGCTGGAGCAGCTGCGCGCGATGTGACACCGGGGTGCCCCTGCGGCGCGCCCCGAGTCGGGTATTTGGGCCAGAAAGAAGCCCTTGCCGGATCAACTGGGGCGGAAGCCTGTCGGGATGCGGTCGGAGTCGTTCAGGATCAGCTCGGCCAGCATCGCGGCGACGGCGGGGGCCATGGCAAAGCCGATCTTGAAGCCTCCGTTGGCGATGAAATGCCCCGGGCGACCGGGCCAGCGGCCGACCAGCGGCGCGCGGCTGGCGGCGCGGGGGCGGATGCCGGCCCAGCGGTCCAGCACCCTTGCCCCGGCCAGTTGCGGGCACAGCGCGCGGGCGCGGGCGATCAGCGCATCGAGCTGGTCGTCGGTGGCGGTATCGTCGCGCCCCGGCTCGCTGGTCGAGCCGATGGCGGTGGTGCCGTCGGCGTGGGGGACGATATGCAGCCCCTCGGCGAACACCTGCGGCGCGTCGGGGGCGGCGTGGGCCAGCAGCGCCGACTGGCCGTGGACCCCGTCGCCGGCCTTGTGGCCGAGGTCGCGGCCCAGATCCGCCAGCCCTTGCGCCCCGGTGGCCCAGATCGCGCCCTGCGGCAGATCCTCGGGGCGCTGGAGGCCGGCTGATTCGACGATCTCGCCGCCGCTGGCGCGGATCGCAGCGGCCAGCGCGGCACAGGCGGCGCGGGGCGAAATCCGGGCGGTGAGGTTGTCGGCGAGCCACAAGCCCGAGGCACTGTCCGGCACCAGCGCCCCCGTGGGCGCATCGGTCAGCGTCATGCGGAAGGGCGCGGGCCAGTCCTGTGCCGCGGCCTGCACGCGGGCGCGCGCCTGAGCCTCGGCCCCCGGGGCCACGGGTTGCAGCCGGCCGCGGCGCGCGTAGCCGGGATCGGTGCCGCCGATGCTGCGCACCGTGTCCCACCAGCGTTCCGCCGCGATCAGCGCGTCCAGCTGGGTCTGTTTCTTGGGGTTCCACGCCCCCGGCGCATGGGGGGATAGCGCGCCGACCGTGCCGCCGCTTGAGCCCGCAGCGACGCGCTCGGCCTCGATCACCGTCACCCGCGCGCCGCGCCGCGCCAGTTCCCACCCGCAGCACAGCCCGAAGATGCCGGCGCCGATCACCGTCAGATGTCTTGCCAAGCCCGGTTTCCCCCGTCATCAGGCTGCGTTGGCAGATGGGGTAGCGCTTATGTGCGGGGACGAAAAGATGCCCGGTGGCGGGGTCGAGTGGCGTGGCGCGGTCCCGGTCTCGAACCGCTTTGACGATCCGTATTTCAGCTTGGCGGGCGGGCTGGAGGAAACGCGGCATGTGTTTCTGGCCGGCAACGATCTGCCCGCGCGGCTGCGGCCGGGGTTCCATGTGGCCGAGACCGGGTTCGGCACCGGGCTGAACCTGTTGGCGCTGGCGCAGCTGGCCGAGGTGCCGCTGCGCTTTACCAGTTTCGAGGCGTTCCCGCTGGACGTGGCCACGCTGGCCCGTGCCCATGCGGCTTTTCCCGAGCTTGCCAGGCTGTCGGCGCAGCTGCGCGCGGGCTGGGGCGCGGCGCGCTTGCAGGTCGGGCAGGTCACGGCAACGGTCATCTTGGGCGATGCGTGCGAAACCCTGCCTGCGTGGCAGGGACGCGCCGATGCGTGGTTTTTGGACGGGTTCTCACCCGCCCGCAACCCCGAGCTGTGGTCGGATACGCTGCTGGCCGAGATCGGTCGCCACACCGCGCCGGGCGGGACATTCGCCACCTATACCGCCGCCGGCCATGTCCGCCGCGCGCTTGAGGCCGCTGGGTTCAGCGTAACCCGCAGCCCCGGATTTGCCGGCAAGCGCCACATGAGCCGCGGCATCCTGCGCTAGGGGCGGCGCACCGGCGGGATGCGGCTGGGGGCAAAGCGGCTGGGCGGATGCGGCGGCTGTCCGTGGGTGCGGGTCCAGAACGCGGGGCCGCCCAGCCACAGGAACCGCGCCAGCGTCAGCACCACCCCGGCCGCAAATCCGCCCGCATGTGCCCAATAGGCGACGCCGCCGCCCGCGCCCGACATGGCGTATCCCGCCGCCAGTTGCAGCCCGAACCAGCCCAGCAGCATCAGCCAGGCCGGCAGGGCGATCACCCGCACCAGCACCACCACGATGACCAGCACATCCACCCTTGCCCGCGGAAACAGCAGCAGATAGCCGCCCATCACCCCGGCGATCGCCCCCGAGGCGCCGACCATCGGCACGCCGGGATCCGGCTCGGCCGCGATCTGCGCCCCTGCCGCGGCCAGCCCGCAGGCAATATAGAACAGCAAGAACCCCAGCCTTCCGAACTGATCCTCAAGATTGTCGCCGAAGATCCACAGAAACAGCATGTTCCCGGCAAGATGCAGCAGCCCGGCGTGCAGGAACATATGGGTCAGCAGCCCCCACAACAGATCCCCCTGCATGACGGCGGCCGGGTAAAGCGCAAGCTCTGTCCACAACCGGGCAGAGGTCTGATCCAGCGGCAGGGTCAGCAGGAATATCGCAACATTCGCCACAATCAGCGCGGGAACGACCACCGGGCGGCTTTGTGAGGGGTTGTGATCTCGGATTGGGAACATGGGGCGTGATGATCCGGGCAGGGCAGGGCAGGGGGCGGGGGTCGGCCCTTGGCCTCATGCCACAAATCCGCGACGCCGCCCACCGCGCGAAAAAACGGGCGCAAAAAGCCGCGCGAACGCCGCTACAGCCCGGCCAGCAGCGCCTCGGTCAGCGGATGGTCGGGCATGGCCAGCCCCGCAACCACGTCCAGATGGTGGCGCCCCGGCTCGACAGTCAGGGTCGAGCGGCGGGGCATCCCGGCCCATGCGGCATGCAGCAGCTGCGACTGCCGGATAAACACCGGCCGCTCATCACCCCCGACCCACAGATGCAGCTCGCACCCCGGCACGGGCAGATGGAACAGAGGGCTTTCCGCGCGCGCGGTGGTGTCGTCCAGCCCCAGGTCGTCGCGCATCGCGGTCAATTGCAGCGGACGCAGGTCGAACAGACCCGATATCGGCAGACAGCGCGCCACCCGCGCCAGAACCGGCGCCGGCAGGGGGCTGTCGCCGCAGACCAGCCGCGCCGCCAGATGCCCGCCCGCGGAATGACCGCTCAGCACGATGGGGCCGGAAACCTCGCCCGCCGCAGCCGTGACCTGTGCAGCGATACGGTCGCGCATCTCGCGCAGGCCCGCGCCGGGCGCCAGCGGATAAGAGGGCAGCAGAACCGCCCAGCCACGCGCCAGCGCGCCCTGCGCCAGATGCGAGAACCACGAGGGGCCGAACTTCATCCAGTAGCCGCCATGGACGAACACCATCAGCCCGCGCGGCTTCCCCTCGGGCAGGTAGAGCTCGGCGTCGCGATGCTCTTTCTTCTGTCCGAAAATATCCCGGGGGCCCGGGGGCTGGCCCCCGGTTCCGCGCAGGCCGTCCCGAAACTCTGCCGCCGCCTGCGCCCAGACATCGGGAAACCCTGCGCCGCCGGGGATATGGGCGATATTGGCATAGGCGTCGTCCCAGTCGGTGATCTGGGCGACGCAGGTTTCGCCGCCGTTCATTCCGGCTTGACCTTGGCGGCGGTGCCCTTGGCAAACGCTTCGAGCCGGGCCTTGGCGGCCTCTTGCGTGTTGACGACGCCGGCGACCACCGCCTCGGCGTAGGCTGCGTCCAGCGCGCTCATGTTCTGCATGTGGCTGATGGCCGAACAGATGGCAAAGTTCGACAGCGGCGGGTTCTGGGCGGCGGCGCGGGCGATCTCATAGGCTTTCGCCTCGGAATCCTCGACCAGATATTGCGCCAGCCCCACGTCCACCGCCTCTTGCCCGCGGTAAAGCCGCCCCGACAGCATCATGTCGATCATCCGCGCCTTGCCGATCAGGTCGGCCACGCGGATGGTGGCGCCGCCGCCGGTGAACAGCCCGCGCTGACCCTCGGGCAGGCCGAAATAGGTGGTCTGGTCCGCGACCCGGATATGGGCCGAGGAGGCCAGTTCAAGCCCGCCGCCGACGACCGCGCCTTTCAGCGCCGCGATCACCGGCACGCCGCCGTATTCCATCTTGTTGAACGCCTCGTGCCAGCGCATGCAGACATGCATGAAATCCGCGGCGCTGCGGTCGGCGTGGTAGTGTTCCACCAGATCCAGCCCGGCGCTGAAATGCGTGCCCTCGCCGCGCAGCACGCAGGCGCGCACGCCCGAACGGGGCAGCAGCGAAAACACGTCCACCAGTTCCTCGATGGTGGCGGCGTCCAGGGCGTTGCGCTTGGACGGGCGGTTCAGCGAGACCGTGGCGATGCCGTCGTCGTCCACCGTGACAGCCAGGTTTTCAAGCCTCAGATCGGACAGGTTGCGCATGGTTTCAGCCTTTCGGAATCAGGTGGATGACATAGGGGATGGTCAGGATGCTGACCCCGGTTGAAACGAGGATCGCGGCCGAGACCCTTTGTTCGGCCAGCTGGAAGTGGTGGGCAAGGATATAGACATTGCCCGCCACCGGCAGCGCGGCGGCGGCGACCATCACCCCCGCGGCCACCGGGTCCACCGCCAGCGCCCATGCGGCCAGCGCCACCGCGGCCGGGTGCAGCGCCAGCTTGGCGGTGCTGAGCCACGCCGCAGGTCCGACCCGCCGCGCCGGGCGATGCGCAAGCGAGGCGCCGATGGCGAACAGCGCCCCCGGCGTGGCCGCACCCCCCAGCAGCGACATGAACTGCGCCGCCGGCTGCGGCAGCGGCAGTTGCAGCCCCGCCCACAGCAGCCCGGCCGCCATCGCGACGATCATCGGGTTGCCGATAATCCCGCGCAAGGCCGGCAGCAGCGTGCCCGCACCGATGCGCCCATGGCGCGCGGCGGCGACGATCAGGGTGATCAGGGTGGTGAACACGACCAGATCCAGCGTCAGCACCATCAGCACCGGCCCGACCGCCGCCGGCCCCAGCAGCACCACCAGCATCGGCACGCCCAGAAACCCGGTGTTCCCGGTCATTGCCGTATGCGCCAGCATCGCGGATTCCGCGGGGCTTGTGCCCCGGTTGCGGGCGATGGCGGCGACCAGCAGCCACACCGCGGCCGAGCCGCCCACATAGGCCAGCGCAAATCGCAGGTCGAACAGCGCCGCGATGTCCAGCTGCGCGGCAAAGCCGAACAGCATCGCCGACAGCGCGAAATAGAACACGAAACGGGTCAGCGCCGCGGTGGCGGGTTCGGAAAACATCCCGATCCGGCCTGCCGCCCAGCCGGTGGCGATCAGCGCAAAGAACGGCAGGGTTTGCAGAAAGATCGCCAGCATGGCGTTCCCTCCTTTTTCCCGGCCGCCGTCCGGCGCGCACAGAACCATTCCCCGCGCGCGGGCGCAAGATCAACCGCGGCGGACCAGATAGCGGCGGGCGCCGTCGGGCAAGGGGGCCGAGAACAGCAGCTCGTGCCCTGCTTCGGCGCAGAAATGCGGCACGTCCAGCACCGCCGCCGCGTCGGTCGCCTCAAGCGCCACCACTGCGCCGGGGGCGAGTCCTTGCAGTGCCCGGCGCAGCCGCAGCACCGGCAGCGGGCAGAGCAGGTGGCGGGCGTCAATCCTGGCCGCCGGGGCGGGGTGCGTGGCCGGGGTCGTCACGGGATCAGGGGCGGGCATCGTTGGCTCAGGCCGCGGCGTCGCGGGGGCGCAGGCACCAGTCGGTGGCGCTGTCCCAGTCCAGCAGCGTGGCCTCGCCGCCGGTGAAATCAAGAAAGCCGGGCAGATAGTCGGGGGCAACCGCGGTCAGCACCGGAATGCCCTGGGCCAGCGATTCGGCGATCACCTCGCGAAAGCCGCGGCCCAGCGATTCCTGCTTGCCGAACTTGTTGAGCAACACCAGATCCGCGCCCGCCAGCGCCGACAGCGCCAGCGCGACGGCGCGCTCCAGCGCGTCCGGGTCCAAGCGGCAGCCGCGCGACCCCGGCCCCAGCGACTGCGAGATACGGATCGGCGCGGTATCCGTGCCCAGCACCGACAGATCCATGTCGCAGGCGCAATCGCCGCCGCCGCTGTTGACCTGCACCGCGCCGCCCAGCCGCAGCCCGCGCCCGGCCAGCAGGCGGGCAAGAGCGGCCATGCGGTCGCTGCCGTCGGTATCGTCGTGGATCACATAGCCCAGCATGGCCGCGATCCTACGACCCGCCCGGCGGCGCGGCAAGCGGGCGCAAGGCCGCAGCTGCTTGCAGCCCCCGCGGCCCCGGCGCAGAGTGCCGCGCATGGACGGAAGGATTGCGGGAATCGTGCTGGCCGGGGGGCAGTCGCGCCGGATGGGCGGCGGCGACAAGGGGCTGCTGGACCTTGGCGGGCAGCCGCTGATCGCCCATGTGATCGCGCGGCTGGGCTGCGCGCGGGCGATCAGCGCCAATGGCGACCCGGCGCGCTATGCGGGGTTTGCCCTGCCGGTGCTGCCCGACAGCATCGCGGGCTGGCCGGGGCCGCTGGCGGGGGTGCTGGCGGGGATGGACTGGGCGGCGGCGCAGGGCATCGGGCGCATCGTCACCGCCGCCGCCGACACACCGTTCTTTCCGCGTGATCTTGCGGCGCGGTTGGCGGGGGTGCAGGCGCCGGTTGCGATGGCCACCTGCGAAGGGCAGGATCACCCCGCCTTTGCTGCCTGGGACGTGGCGCTGCGCGAGGATCTGCGCGCGGCCTTGGCGTCGGGCACGCGGCGGATGCGCGACTGGATGGACGCGCAGGGCGCCGCGCGCGTCGAGTTCGCGGCAGGGCCCGAGGGCGCGGACCCGTTCTTCAACGTCAACGCGCCCGCTGATCTGGAAACCGCCCGTGCGATGCTGGCCTCTGCCGCCGGGCGGGGCGCATGATGAAAGCCCCGCAATGGACCTGAAATCCGCCCTGATGGGCCTGGGCTTTGCGGCGATCTGGGCCTCGGCCTTTACCTCGACGCGGATCGCGGTGGTCGAGATGCCGCCGCTCTTGGCGCTGGTGATCCGCTTTGGCATCTCGGCCGCGATCGCGATGGGGCTGGCCTGGGCGATGGGGCAGTCGCTGCGGCTGAGCCGGGCCGAATGGCGCACGGTGATCGTGTTCGGCCTGTGCCAGAACGCGCTTTACCTGGGGCTGAACTGGACCGCGATGCAGTGGGTCGAGGCCTCGGCCGCGTCGATCATCGCCTCGATGATGCCGCTGATGGTGGCCTTTGCCGGCTGGGCGGTGCTGGGCGAGAAGCTGCGCCGGCAGGCGGCGCTGGGGCTGGTGGTCGGCGTGATCGGCGTCGTCATCATCATGAGCGTGCGGCTGTCGCAGGGGATGCATCTGGGCGGGCTGCTGATGTGCCTGGCGGCGGTGGTGGCGCTGGCCGTGGCCACAATGGCGGTGCGCAACGCAGGCGGCGGCGCGAATGTGCTGATGATCGTGGGCTTGCAGATGGCGGTGGGGGCGGCGGCGCTGGCGCTGCCCTCGGCCGCGCTGGAATGGGGCCGGCCGTGGGAATGGAGCGGGCGGCTGATCGGCGCGCTGGCCTATTCGGTGCTGGTGCCGGGGATTTTTGCCACCTTCATCTGGTTCCGGCTGGTCACGCGGATCGGGGCCGTGCGGGCGGCTGCGTTCCATTTCCTGTCGCCGCCGCTGGGCGTCGCCATCGCGGCGCTGTGGCTGGGGGAAAGTTTTGGCTGGTCGGATGTGATCGGCTCGGCCGTGGTGGCGGCGGGGATCCTGATGGTGCAGCTGGCGCGGGTGCCGCCTGCCGACCCCATCGCCCGGGCCGGCGGCTGAGCGTATGCAAAACGGGCCGCCGGGATGGTCCCGACGGCCCGTGGTGATGCTGTGGCGCCGCGTCAGAAGCGGTAGTTCACGCCCAGCTTGATGTTGGAGTGTTCGGGCGTCGCAACCGAGACACCGGCAATTGCAAGAGCGCCTGTTGGCAGGTCCAGGTCGGTCTTGCCGAAATTGGCATATTCATATTCGCCGGTGATCGACCAGTGCTCGGACAGGCGCTTTTCCACGCCCAGCCCAACGACATAGCCGTTGGCGGTATAATCCACATCGGTTCCCGCGACGTCATAGGTGAAATCGCCCCGCTGCCAGCCGGCGATCCCGTAAAACAGCAGATCGTCCTGAACCAGATAGCCGGCCTTGAGCCGCAGCGCGATCATGTGGTTGACCTTGGATTCAAAGCGACCGGCGTCGAAGTCGAAGGAATCCTTGATGCTGCCGCCGGTGACGCCCAGTTCAGGCCCGTAAACCCAGCGGTCGCGCTGCCAGGCATAGCCCAGCCGCAGGCCCAGATTGGCGCCCGACAGCTCGGCCTTGCCCAGATCCGCGCCCGGCGGGCGGTTGCCGATGCGGTCGTCGCCGCCGAACGCATAGCCCAAAGTCGCGCCGACATAGCCACCCTGCCAGGCGGCGGGGGCGGGGGCGACGACCGGCTCGACCTCGATCATGGGGGCGACATAGCCGCCGGCATGGGCGGCGGGAATCGTGAAAATGGTGGCAGCAGCAGCGGCTGCGATGAACTGGATACGCACGTTTGACCTCGAGTCGAGAAATGCAGGGTGTTTGAGGCTTCTGCCTGTTAACAAAGCCAAAGTTTCATAAAAAGCAGAGATTCACAATAAACCCGTAGCCGCCTGAGCGGCGGACTCTTGCCGCCGCCTTGCCATATTGGCCGCGCTGCGGGTGTTTTTACGGATTTTGGGGCGGTTGCGGCCGGGAGTTTTCGGCAACAGGTTGAATCGGCGGTGAAAAATTTCCCCAACCCGCCGGATTCAGCGCTGTTGCCGGAATGTCACGCGTCGAGGTTTTCGACGCTCAGCGCGTTCTGCTGGATAAAGTCGCGGCGCGGTTCGACCACGTCGCCCATCAGCTTGGTAAAGATGTCGTCGGCCTCGGCCACATCCTCGACCCGGACTTGCAGCAGGGTGCGGGCATCGGGGTCCAGCGTGGTTTCCCACAGCTGTTCGGGATTCATCTCGCCCAGGCCCTTGTAGCGTTGCAGCGACAGGCCCTTTTCACCCTCGGCAAAGATGGCGTCCAGCAGCGAAAGCGGGCCGGTGATCGGCTGTTCGCGGTCGCGGCGGACCAGCAGGGGGCGGCCGGCATAGACCTCGCGCAGGGTTTCGGTCATCTGGCCAAGCCGCCGGCTTTCGGCCGAACGCAGCATCGGCCCGTCCAGCAGCCGCGATTCCTCGACCCCGCGCAGCACTCGCGACAGGCGGATGCCGCCGTCCTGGGTGGGGAGCGAGGTCCAGCCGCGTTCGTATTCTGCCGCGATCAGGTCCAGCCGCTGCGCCACCGCAGCGCCGACGCCCGCTGCATCCTCATCGACGGCGCCGGCAAGCAGCGCCCCGGCGATCGCCGCCTGTTCGGTGATATGGGGCGGGTA
This sequence comes from Paracoccus alkenifer, assembly GCF_900108405.1. Taxonomy (GTDB): domain Bacteria; phylum Pseudomonadota; class Alphaproteobacteria; order Rhodobacterales; family Rhodobacteraceae; genus Paracoccus; species Paracoccus alkenifer. The sequence goes on along the minus strand of NZ_FNXG01000003.1, from coordinate 37,647 downwards.
ATGCGTCGGATAGGCCTGGATGATCCGGCGGGCCAGCCGCGCCTCTTCGACCACGCGGGCCAGATCGGCGCCGCTGATTTCCTCGCCCGAGGCCAGCCGCAGCGTCGTGCCCTCGATTCCCTGCTGGATCAGGTAGTTTTCCAGTGCGGCCTGATCCTTGAGATAGACCTCGGACCGGCCGCGCGCGACCTTATACAGCGGCGGCTGCGCGATATAGAGATGCCCTGCGTCGATCAGTTCCGGCATCTGCCGGAAGAAGAAGGTCAGCAGCAAGGTGCGGATATGCGCGCCGTCCACGTCCGCATCGGTCATGATGATGATCTTGTGGTAGCGCAGCTTGTTCAGATTGAACTCGTCGCGGCCGATGCCGGTCCCCAGCGCGGTGATCAGCGTGCCGATCATGTCCGACGACAGCATCCGGTCGAAGCGCGCCCGTTCCACGTTCAGGATCTTGCCCCGCAGCGGCAGCACCGCCTGATTCTGGCGCGAGCGGCCCTGCTTGGCGGAACCGCCGGCAGAATCGCCCTCGACGATGAACAATTCGGCCAGCGCGGGGTCTTTTTCCTGACAGTCGGCCAGCTTGCCGGGCAGGGACGCCACGTCCATCGCGGTCTTGCGGCGGGTCAGTTCGCGGGCCTTGCGCGCGGCCTCGCGCGCAAGCGCGGCCTCGACGATCTTGCCGACGATGATCCGAGCCTCGGCGGGGTTTTCCTCGAACCATTCGGCCAGTTTCTCGCCCACGAGGTTTTCCACCGCCGGGCGCACCTCGGACGAGACCAGCTTTTCCTTGGTCTGGCTCGAAAACTTGGGGTCCGGCACCTTGACCGACAGCACGCAGGTCAGCCCCTCGCGCGCATCGTCGCCGGTAAAATCGACCTTTTCCTTTTTGGCGATTCCGCTGTCCTGCGCGTATTTGGTGATGACGCGGGTCAGGGCGCCGCGGAAACCGGCCAGATGGGTGCCGCCGTCGCGCTGCGGGATGTTGTTGGTGAACGGCAGCACGTTTTCGTGGTAGCTGTCGTTCCACCACATCGCCACCTCGACCCCGATGCCGTTGCGTTCGCCGGTCATGAAGATCGGATCGGCGATCAGCGCGGATTTCGAGCGGTCGAGAAAGCGCACGAATTCGCGCACGCCGCCTTCGTAGAACAATTCGGTGCGCAGCGGCTCGGCGGGGCGTTCGTCCTCAAGCAGGATGCGCACGCCGGAATTCAGGAACGCCAGTTCCCGCAGTCGGTTTTCCAGCGTCTTGAACTGAAAGTCGCGGTTCAGAAAGGTGCCGTCGGGGCTGTCCTCTTTCGAACTGGCAAGGAACCGCACCTCGGTTCCCTTTTCGCCCGGTGCGGCGTCGCCGACCACGCGCAGATGCTCGACCGTCTCGCCATGTTCAAAGCGGACGAAATGTTCCTTGCCGCCCCGCCAGATGCGCAGTTCCAGCCAGTCGGACAGTGCGTTGACCACCGACACCCCGACCCCGTGCAGCCCGCCCGAGACCTTGTAGCTGTTGGAATCGAATTTTCCGCCGGCGTGCAGCTGGGTCATGATGACCTCGGCGGCGGACACGCCTTCGGTCGGGTGCATGTCCACGGGGATGCCGCGGCCGTTGTCGCGGACCGACACGCTGTTGTCGGCGTGGATCCGGACATGGACGTAATCGGCATGACCGGCCAGCGCCTCGTCGATGCCGTTGTCCACGACCTCGGTCACCATGTGGTGCAGACCCGACCCGTCGTCGGTGTCCCCGATATACATGCCGGGCCGCTTGCGAACGGCCTCGAGTCCCTTGAGAACCTTGATGGAGTCGGCGCCGTATTCGACCGGCTGCGCGGTGGCTGCGCTCATACGTCTTGGTATCCTGCGATTGATGCGCCTCATATAGAGCGCCGGACCGGCAATGTCACGGCAAACCACAAGATTTTGCGGGTTTGCCCGGTTTGCGCGGTGGTTTTCCGCAAATGGCGGGGTTTTCCCGCCGCCGGGCGGGGAAAACCGGGCGGGCCGCGCGGCAGCGGGCAGCGATCGCGCGTGGACAGGCTTTTGCCAGGCTGCTAACCCCCGGTTGCAAACTTGTCTGGACCCACCCCGAGCTGAGAGAACGCGATGAAAGACCTCGACCCTGCCGCCGTTGCCGGCCGCATCCGCTGGACCGCTGACGAGGCAGGCAAGGTGATGGCACTGCCGTTCATGGAGCTGCTGTATCTGGCGCAGTCGGTGCATCGGCAGAACTTCGACCCCAACCGCATCCAGCTGTCGCGGCTGTTGTCGATCAAGACCGGCGGCTGCCCCGAGGATTGCAGCTATTGCAGCCAGTCCGCCCGCCATGGCTCGGGGCTGTCGGCCTCGAAGCTGCTTGAGGTCGAGCGGGTGATCGCCGAGGCACGCAAGGCCAAAGAGGCCGGGGCCACCCGCTATTGCATGGGCGCCGCCTGGCGCAGCCCCAAGGAACGCGACATGGAATCGGTGATCGCCATGGTTCAGGGCGTCAAGGCGCTGGGCATGGAAACCTGCATGACGCTGGGGATGCTGGACGCCGGACAGGCGCAGCGGCTGAAGGAAGCGGGGCTGGATTACTACAACCACAACGTGGACACCTCGGAATCGCATTATTCCAGCGTGGTGACCACGCGCAGCTATGCCGACCGGCTGGACACGCTGGCGGTGGTGCAGGGCAGCGGCATCAAGGTCTGCTCGGGCGGCATCCTGGGGCTGGGCGAGCGGCCGCAGGACCGGGTCGAGATGCTGGTGACGCTGGCCAACCTGCCCGAGCCGCCCGATTCCGTGCCGCTGAACATGCTGATCGCGATTCCCGGCACCCCGCTGGAGGGCGCGGCCCCGGTCGATCCCATCGACTTTGTGCGCACCATCGCGCTGGCCCGGATCATGATGCCGCAAAGCCATGTGCGGCTGTCGGCGGGCCGCACGGGCATGTCGGACGAGATGCAGGCGCTGTGCTTCTTTGCCGGCGCGAACTCGATCTTTATGGGCGATACGCTGCTGACCGCGGCCAACCCGACCGAGGACCGCGACATGCAGCTGCTGGCGCGGCTGGGGATGCAGCCGATGGCGGCCTGGGAACACGCGCCCGACGCCCCGGCCGGGGACGCGCCCGCCGCGCCGCGCATCCTCGCGCGCAAGGACATGCCGGTCCCGATCCTGCGATAGGCGGGGCGCGCGGGCGTTCCGATGCCTGCGCGGGATTTCAGCGGCTTGGCGGGAACGTGATCGCCCGCGCCCTTTCTGCGCGGTGACATTTCCCCGGGCTTGCGCTTGAATGCGGCGACGGCTTTCCGTGCGCGGGGGCAGGGCCTATGATGCGGCCAGCCCGGCGCGCAGAGCGCCGCGCCTGCCCAAGGACACTCGATTCACGAACGGTTGCCCGATGATCAGACTGACCGCCTTTGCCCTGTCTACCCTGACGCTTGGTGCCTGCATGGCGATTCCGTTGCAGACGGCGCCCGTCGCCTATCCCGTGGCCCAGACCGCAGCCCCGGCGTTCGAGCCGGCACCGGCGCAGGTGACAGGCATCGCCGGGTTGCAGTCGCGCGAACCCGATGCCTGCCATGCGGGCGATTATCGCCATGCGATGGGGCAGCCGGGGACGGCGATTGCGTCGCTGGGGGTCAAGCGCGATTACCGGATCGTGGAATACCGCGGGATCGAGCCGCCTGAATACGACCCCCTGCGGATCGTGTTCCGGCTGGATGCGGCGGGCAATGTCCAGACCATCGACTGCGGCTGATCGAAAGGGACCGCCTGCCATGACCCTGTTTGCGAAACTCACCCTGGCTGCATTGCCGCTGGTGGCGCTGACCGCTTGCGTCCAGCCCGAGCCGGCCACGCCCGCGCCGGACGCGGATGCCTGCAACGCCTCGTCCCTGGCGGGGCTGGTGGGGCAGCCATCAACGGTGCTGAAAACCATGCTGCTGCCCGCCGGCACAAGGGTGATCAACCCCGGCGAGCCGGTGACGATGGATTTCCGCCCCGACCGGATGAACATCGAGATCGGCACCGACGGCCGCATCGCCAAGATCGGCTGCTACTGAGCCGGTTGCGGCGGGGTGGTGTCCGACCTGCCCGCGCCATCGCGGCGTCGTCGCCGCATGGGTATTTGAGCCAGAAAGAAGCTCGACGCGCAGGGTTCATGCGCAGCGTCGCTCGGGTGGGCTTCTTTCTGGGGAAAATACCCCCGGGGGGCCGCGCGCAGCGCGGTGGGGGCGGCGCCCCCCGGACCGTTTTCCAAGTTGATCGGGCGCTGTTGTGGTGCCACGTTGAATCCATGACGATCCAGCCCCTGCCCAATTCGCCCCCCGTATCCGATGTCGTGGCCTTTGACCGGCGCGAGCTGGCGGTGATCCTGTCGCTCTATGGCCGCATGGTCGCGGCGGGCGAGTGGCGCGATTACGGCATGTCGTTCCTGCGTGACAGCGCGGTGTTTTCGGTGTTTCGCCGCGCGGCCGAACACCCGCTGTATCGGATCGAAAAGCGCCCCCGCCTGCGTAACGCGCAGGGCATGTATGCGGTGGTGGCCATGGACGGGCAGATCCTGCGCCGGGGCCATGATCTGCCCACGGTCCTGCGCGTGTTCGAGCGCAAGCTGATCCGGCCGGTCTGACGGAAATTTCAACCGGAATCGGGTTCTGCGCGTCTCTCGTTGCAAGGAACTCTGTTCCCGGCGATCAGCTTGAGGCAATAGACTGGGCAGTAAGCCTTGCGATGCAGGAGACGGCGATATGAAATGGACCCATGTTCAGGCGAACTGGAGCGCTTTTTACGAGGCGATTCAGGAAAAATGGGAGGACGTCGATGAGGCGATGCTGGACGAGATCGACGGCGACCAGCGTGAATTTGTCCGCTATATCGCCGAAGTGACCGAGCAGGACATCTCCGAGGCCCGCGACGAGATCAAGGAATGGCTTGCCGGCGAGATCCCGGCCGATGTCGTGATGGACCCGTCCCATGACAACCACTCGATCGCGCTGTCGGGGAAATATGTGTCCGAGGGCGAGGACGAATACGCCGACGACGCCCGATTCGGCGATGACGACGAATACCCTGACGACGGCGACAATCTGGGCCGGGTCTAGTCGGGGCGCGGGGGTTCTTCCCACCACAGATCGGGCAGGAACCCGGGCCAGTCGCCGTAAGCGGTCGGCGTGTCGGGGTAATGCAGCCTGGCGGAATGGGCGATGCGGCTGAGTGGCGAATAGCTGACCGGGATCACATAGCGCCCCGCCGTCAGCAGCCGGTCCAGCGCCCGGACCGCCGCGATATGGGTGTCGTCTTCGGGCGCGTTCACCGCCGCCGCGATCATGGCATCCACCGCCGGATCGCGCACTCCCATCCAGTTGCGCGAGCCCTCTTGCCCGGCACTGGCGCTGCCCCAATACAGCGCCTGTTCATTGCCCGGCGACAGCGACAGGCCGCGTTCATACCAGCTCATGTCAAAGGCAAAGCGGTTGGTGCGCTGGACGTATTGCGCGCTGTCCAGCACCGTGACCCGCGGCACCACCCCCAGCGGCCGCAGCGCCTGCACGTAGATGTCGACGATCTGCTGCATCTCGCTGCCCGCGCGCATGGCGCTGCCGGACTGGTTGAGCAGGATTTCCGGGGCAAACGCCGCGCCGTCCCGATTGCGCAGCACGCCGTCCTGCACGGTCCAGCCGGCCTGTTCCAGCAGCGCCACCGCCCGGCGCAGCGAATCGCGGTCCAGCATCTTTGCCGCGCCCTCGGGCAGGGCATAGCCGTCCAGAGTGCCGGGCAGCAGCTGCTCGGCAAAGGGGGCCAGCAGCTCGGCCTCGATCCCGGTCGCGGGGCCGGGGCGCATCGCAAGGTCCGAGTTGGCAAAATAGCTGGTGATCCGCGGGTCGGTTCCGCCGGTCAGGGTCGCGTTAATGAACTGGTGGTTGAAGGCCAGAATCATCGCCTCGCGCACCCGCCAGTCCCGAAACAGCGGCGAGCGGGTGTTCATCACCAGCCCCATGATCCCCGAGGGCCGGCGGTGCGGGATTTCCGACTTGACCACCCGCCCCGAGGCGACGGCGGGAAACCCGTATTCGGTGGCCCATTTCACCGCCCTGGTTTCGCGCCAGACATCGACCTCGCCGGCCTTGAACGCCTGGAACATGGCGTTGGTGTCGGCGAAATAATCATAGCGGATCACGTCGAAATTATAGAGACCCCGCAGCAGCGGCAGGTCGCGCCCCCAGTAATCGGGATTGCGGCGAAAGCTGATCGCGCGGCCGGGATCGACCCGCTCGACCACATAGGCGCCCGAGCCGATCGGCACCTCAAGCCCCGAGGCGCCGAAATCCGTGCCCTCCCATTGCGCCTTTTTCAGCACCGGCCGCAGCCCCATCAGCAGCGGCAATTCGCGGTCGGGTTCGGAAAACTCGATGCGCAGCGCGTGTTCGCCGGTCTGGGTGATCGCTGCGACCTTGCCCCAGGCGCCGGCATAGCGGGGGTGGCCCTGCGTCCCCAGCGTGGTGAACGACCAGATGACATCTTCGACCGTGACCGGCGAGCCGTCGGAAAACCTCGCCTCGGGACGCAGGGTAAAGGCGACCCAGCTGCGGTCCTCGTCGGTCTCGACCGTTTCGCACAACAGACAATATAACGTGAACGGCTCGTCCAGCGACCGCAGCATCAGCGGCTCGGCCACATGCACCCCCACCGACCACGCCGCATTGCCCTTAAGCACCCAGGGCTTCAGCGAATCGAAACTGCCGGGTTCGGCAAAGCGAATCATCCCGCCCTTTGGGGCGTCGGGATTGGCATAGGGCAGGCCGGGGGCGTCGGCGGAAAGGGCAGGTTTTCCAAACATTGCAAGGGCATGGGACGGCTCTGCCGCACTTGTCAGCGGCATCCCTGCAACAGTCGCCCCCCCCAGAAAGATCACGCGCAAAAACGCTGCAATCGCGGAATCGTTAACGATTTTGAAGATTCGCATGGGTGCGCCTGTCCTGCCTTGTCCGGATTCGATGCCGGCTCTGTGGGAAAAGACTACCGATGCGTTCACCCTGACGCAAACTCGACCCTTGGACTCGCGAAGGCTTGGGCGTATACCAAACACACTGCTCGATAGGTTTCTTGCCTGTATGAAACCTGCCTCATGACTTGCGCCCGCCTTGTGCGGGCGCCTTTTTTTTGCCCGCAGCCGGGGTCGCCGGTTTCTGGCGCAGCTGCCGGCGCCGCGCTATCCTGCCCCCGCAGCAACACGAAGGGGGCGTGCAGATGGTCGAGAAAATCCTGACCGGCAAGACGGCGGTGGTGACCGGATCGAACAGCGGCATCGGGCTGGGGGTGGCGCAGGCGCTGGCCGCGGCCGGGGCGGATCTGGTGATCAACAGCTTCACCGACACCCCCGAGGATCAGGCGCTGGCCGAAAGCCTTGCCCGCGACCACGGCGTCGCCGTGCGCTATATCCAGGCCGACATGAGCAAACCCGCCGACTGCCGCCGCCTGATCGAACAGGCCGGGCGCTGCGACATTCTGGTGAACAATGCCGGCATCCAGCATGTCGCGCCGCTTGAGGATTTCCCGACCGAGAACTGGGACGCGATCATCGCGATCAACCTCAACAGTGCGTTTCACACCACGGCGGTGGCGCTGCCGATGATGCGCAAGGCGGGCTGGGGCCGGGTGGTCAACGTGGCATCCGCGCACGGGCTGACGGCCTCGCCCTATAAATCCGCCTATGTGGCGGCCAAGCACGGGGTGGTGGGGCTGACCAAGGTCACGGCGCTGGAAACCGCCACCGACCCGATCACCTGCAACGCCATCTGCCCCGGCTATGTGCTGACGCCGATCGTGGAAAAGCAGATCCCCGACCAGATGAAGACCCACAACATGAGCCGCGAGGACGTCATCGCCAAGGTGATGCTGCAACGCCAGCCCTCGGGCGAATTCGCGACGGTGGAACAGATCGGCGGCACCGCGGTGTTCCTGTGCTCGGACATTGCCGCCCAGATCACCGGCACCACGATTTCCGTGGACGGCGGCTGGACCGCCCTCTGACCCGGCCGGCGGGGGGTGCGCGCCGCCTCGCCCCGTCTTTGGTGCTCAAATATCCCGGGGGTGCGGGGGCAGCGCCCCCGGCTCGCCCACGTCCAGCGTCGCCGGCGTGCCGCGCAAGCGCAGCGGCTGGGCGCGCAGAAAGGCAGCCTCGGACGGGTCGTGGGTGACCAGCACCAGCCCGGCGCCGCTGTCGTCCAGCAGCCGGGCGGTCAGGTCCAGCATCCGCCCGGCGGTGTCCGCATCCAGCGAGGCAAAGGGTTCGTCCATCAGCAGGATCTGCGGGCGCGCGGCAAAGGCGCGGGCCAGCGCCAGCCGCCGCTGCTGGCCCAGCGACAACTGCCGCGGCCAGGCGGCGTCGCGCCCCTCCAGACCCACTTGCGCAAGCAGCGCCCGCGCAGCGTCCGGCGTGGTGCCGGTCGGCAGGGTGATGTTCTGCAATGCCGTGCGCCATGGCAGCAGGTTGGGTTCCTGAAACACCATCGCCAGCCGCTCGGGCACCTGCCGCAGGCCGTGGAACCGCGTGTCCAGCCCGGCGATGATCCGCATGAGCGTGGTCTTGCCGGCCCCGGACGGCCCCAGCAGTGCCACCCGCTGCGCGGGCGCCAGCTCCAGCGTGATCGGCCCCAGCACCGGGCGGCCGTCGAACTGCTTGCCGGCAAGCTCAAGCCGCATCCTGCCTCCAGCGGTTGGCGCTGTCCTGCCAGGGGCGCAGGATCAGCAGGTCGATCAGCAGCATGACCACGACAAAGGCCAGCGCCCAGGCCAGCACCCGCGCCACGTCGAAATTGGAAAAATGCATGTGCAGCTTGAAGCCGACCCCGTTTGAGCGGCCCAGGAACTCGACCACCAGCACGATCTTCCAGATCAGCGCGATGCCGGACCGGGCGGCGGCGGCGATGGCAGGGGCAAGCTGCGGCAGCACCACATGGCGCAGCCGCGCCAGCGGCCGCATTCCGAACACCCGCGCCATGTCGTCCAGATCGGGCGACAACGCGCGCCCGGCCTCGCGCAGCAGCACCGCGACCACGGGGATCTTGTTCAGCGCGACCGACAGGATCGCGGCGGTCTCGTTCAGGCCGATCCAGATATAGCACAGCACGATCACCACCAGCGCCGGCAGGTTCAGCAGCACCACCAGCGAGGGGTTCAGCCAGCGGTCGGCGGTTGCCGAACGTCCCATCCACAGCCCCAGCGCGCCCCCCGCGACCATCGCCACGGCAAAGGCCGCGAGCACCCGCGCCAGCGTCATGCCGGTGTGGAACCACAGCTCGCCGCTGGCACCCAGTGCCCACAGCCGCCCCAGCACCAGCAGGGGCGAGGGCAGGCGGCGCGGATCGTCCCCGATCGCGGCAAGCGTGGCCCACAGCCCCAGCACCAGCGCGGCCGAGATCAGCCCGGGGGCCAGCGCGGCCCAGCGTGGACGCCGGGCGGGGGTGGCCGGGGCAGGTGGCGTGCGGTCGCTCAAGGCTTGGCGTCGGGGTTCGGCTCGGATTCAGGCGCCCAGAACAGCCCCGAGGGCAGCTCGGTCAGCCCGCCGGTCAGTTCCTCACCGCCCAGCCCGGCCATGACCGCGAACATCTGCTGCGCGGCCTGCGCATCGACGCCATGGCCCAAAGGGATGCCGGCGCGCCAGCGCTCGCGCAGCGCCGTGAACTCGGCGTCGTTTTCGGCGTTCATGATCGGGCGCAGCGCGTCCCATGCGGAATCGTCGGTGGACAGGATGCGCTTGGCCTCGGCCGAGGCTGCGGCCAGCCCGCGCGCCGCCTGCGGGTTCGCCTGAATCCAGCTTTCGCGCAGCACATAGCCCAGCAGCGGCGTGTCGGGGTCCAGCCCCAGGTCACGCGCCGCGGTCACCACGTCGACCAGCTCGCGCGCGCCCCTCGCCTCCATCTTGGCCTGAAAATGCCACAGGTTCACCGCCGCCGCGACCTCGCCCGTCTGGAACGCGTTGAGGATGATGGGCGCGGCGCCAAAGACCTGCCGCGTGGTGTCGGCCAGATCACGGCCGCCGTTCTGGCCGTGTTCGCTGATCGACCAGGCGCGCAGGATCAGCCAGCTCTTGTCCACGGGGCTGCCGCCGACGCCGATGGTCTGGCCCTCAAGATCGGCAAGGCTTTGCACCGCGCTGTCCCCGGGCACCATCAGCCCGCCGACCGCGGAGGAATAGGGCAGGAACACGTAATCCGCCCCCGCCGCGCGCTGCTGCGCCACCCACAGCCAGTCGGAAACGATGCTGTCCACCTCGGCCCCGTGCATCGCCACATGGGTTGCCGGGTTGCCGGCCAGCGCCAGCAGTTTCAGTGTAAATCCATGGGCGCGGTCCAGCCCGTGGGCGCGGATGGTTTCCAGTTCCCACGTCACCGTGCCGCCTTCGAGCGTGCCGACGGTGATTTCGGGCAGCGTATCCTGCGCGGCGGCGGGCAGCGAAAGCCCAAGGGCCAGGCAGGCGGACAGGGCGATGCGGCGCAGCGGGATCATGGCGGAACCTTTGGCAGATGGCGGCGGGACAAGCGTGGCAGCATCCCGCCGGGCTGGCAATCACCGGGGCAGTCTATACCGGCACACGGCTTGCGCGACGGGGCTTTGGTCGTAGACTGGGGGCACCAGGATGCGGCCCGGCGTCGCATCCTTGGTGGGAGGACAACATCATGACCACACCCATGCAGGCGCCGACTTCAGGGGCCAAGGGCGCTGATTCCGCCGCAGGCGCGGGCGCTGCGCGCCGCCGTTCCGCCGATCAGGTGCAGGACATCCTGATCGTGGACGACCACCCGCTGATGTGCGACGCGCTGGCGCTGACGCTCAAGATCAGCTTCGGGCGCAAGACGGTTCGCACCGCCCGCAGTCTTGCCGCCGCGGTCGAACAGATCCGCACCCACGGCGCCCCCGACGCGGTGATCCTGGACCTGAACCTGCCCGACGCCCGCGGGGCCGAGGGCATCGTGACCCTGCGCCGGCAGCTGCCGGATGTGCCGATCACCATGATCTCGGCCGATCTGGAAAACGCGATGATCTCGGCCGCGATGGCGGCGGGGGCGCAGGGCTATATCGCCAAGTCGCTGGGCCGCGAGGCGCTGGTCGACAGCCTGCGCCGCATGTGGGAGGGCGAGCGCATCACCCCCGAGGGCTATGAGCCCGAGGCCGCCGGGTCCGAAGAGGACGCCCGGGCCGAGCTTGCCCGCCGTTTCGCCACGCTGACGCCCCAGCAGATGAAGATCCTGCGGCTGATCTGTCAGGGCAAGGCGAACAAGGAAATCAGCTACGAGCTGTCCATCGCCGAGGCCACGGTCAAGACCCACATCACCGCGATCATGTCCAAGATCAACGCGCGGCGCCGCACCCAGGCGGTGCTGCTGGCCAACAGCGTCCGGCTGTTCGAGCCGGGCTGAAAGGGCCAAGGCGGCGTTGGCGGAACCACGGGCAACAACAGGCGCAGGCGTCCCGGTGGCGCTGAGCGTGGCGGCCGATGACGCCGCGGGCGCGGATGTGCTGGCCGCGGGGCTGGCGCAATGCGACCCGGCGCTGGTGCTGCTGTTTGGCTCGCCCCGCGCCGCGCTGGGGCCGATCGCGCAGCGGCTGGGCGACCTGCTGGCGGGGGTGCGGATCGCCGGCTGTTCCTCGGCCGGGGAAATCGGCGCGCAAGGCTATCAGCGCGGCACCGTCGTCGCCATCGGCTTTCCGCGCCGGTCATTTCGCGCCGGAGCGGTGGCTTTGCGCAACCAGCGGCTGATCCCGGTTTCGGCGTGGCTGTCGCAGCTGCGCCGGCTGCGCGACGATTTCCCGCCGCGCCCCGGCTGGTCGCAATTCGGCATCCTGCTGGCCGACGGCACCGCCAGTCAGGAAGATGTTCTGGTCACCGCGCTGGATGCGGCGTTGCCGGATGTGCCGGTGGTCGGCGGCTCGGCCGGCGAGGGGCTGGATTTCGGCGAAAGCTGCCAGATCCTTGACGGGGCGGTGATCCCGGGCGCGGCGATCTTTGTGCTGGTCGAAACCGAGCTGGCGGTGTCCGAGGTCAGTTTCGCCCACTTCGCCGCAACCGAGAAACGCGCGGTGGTCACCAGCGCCGACCCCGGCGGGCGGGTGATCCATGAACTCAACGCCGAGCCGGCGGCGCAGGAATATGCGCGGCTGGCCGGGCTGGACCCGGCGCGGCTGGACCGGGCCGATTTCGCCCGCCACCCGCTGCTGCTGAAAACCGGGCGCCGCCACCATGTCCGCGCGATCAGCGGCGTGGGGCAGGGGGGCGCGCTGCAACTGATGTCGGCGGTGGAAACCGGGGCGGTGCTGACGCTGGGGCAGGCCGGCGACGTGACCGCCGGTTTCGCCGACACGCTGGACGCGCTGCCGCGGCTGCCCCGGATGGTGCTGGGGTTCGACTGCATCCTGCGCCGGCTGGCGGTCGAGCAGGCCGGCATGACCGGCGCCATGGCCGAGCTGTTCGACCGCTATCGCATCTTTGGCTTCAACACCTTTGGCGAGCAGCTGGGCGCGATGCATGTCAACCAGACCTTTGTCGGCGTGGCGCTGATGGACCCGGACCCGGCCGCGTGATGCTGATCCGCGACGACGACCCCGCCCGCCGCGCCGCAAGGCTGGAGCGCATCGTGTCGGTCCTGATCGACCGCGTGGACCGGCTTGAGGAACGCCGCGGCTCGGCCTGGTCGATGTTCCAGGCCGCCGTCGCGCTGGAACAAGAGGCGCTGGCCCGCACCCGCGATCTGGAACAGGCGCTGGCCGATCTGTCGGAAAAGAACCGCGACCTTGCCGTGGCCCGCGCCGCCGCGGAAGAGGCCAACCGCTCGAAAACCCGCTTTCTGCGCGCCGCCAGCCACGACCTGCTGCAACCCCTGTCGGCGGCGCGGTTGTTTTTGTCGGCGCTGTCGGACACGCAACTGGACCCGTTGCAGCAGGAACTGGCCGGGCGGCTGGCCGGCGCCTTTGAATCGGTCGAAGAGCTGATGCACGCCGTGCTTGACATCAGCCGGCTGGACAGCCAGCGCATCGAGTTCCACCGCAAGCCGGTCGAGCTGGACGCCCTGTTCCGGCGGCTGGGCGCGGAATATGCGCCCATGGCCGAGGCTGCGGGGCTGCGGCTGAGCTTTGTGCCGACCTCGGCGGTGGTCGACAGCGACCCGACCTTTCTGCGTCGGATCGCGCAGAACCTGGTCTCGAACGCGATCAAGTATACCGAAACCGGCGGGGTGGTGGTCGGCGTGCGCCGCCGCTCGGGGCTGGCGTGGCTGGAAATCCACGACAGCGGCGTCGGTATCGGCGAATCCGACCGCCCTCGCATCTTTGACGAATTTCAGCGCGCGGTGCGCGAGGGCGGCCCGCAGGGCATGGGGCTGGGCCTGTCCATCGTGCGCCGCGCCTGCGCCAAGCTGGGTCACCCGGTCGAGGTCGCCCCGCGCCCCCATGGCGGCACCGTGTTCCGGGTGGGCCTGACCCCGGCGGTGTCTGACCAGCGCGGGGGCGATTTTCAGCCGGTGGCGCTGCACGGGCTGCGCGCCCGCGTGGCGCTGATCGTGGAAAACGATGCGGCGATGCGGCGGGGGTATGAGCTGATGCTGGGCGACCGGCTGGGCATGGTGGTGCGCCCCGCCGGCGGCATCGCCGAGGCGCTGGCGGTGATGGGGCAGGATGACCCGCCCGACGTGATTCTGGCCGATTACAATCTGGACAACGGCGACACCGGGATCGGCGCGATCAACGCGCTGCGGGCGGCCGCGGGCCAGCATATCCCGGCGGTGATGGTCACCGCGCAGCGCGGCCCCGGTCCCGCCCGCGCCAGCGCCGAACTGGGGGTGCCGCTGGTCGAAAAGCCGGTGCGCCCCGACGAATTGGGCGCGATCCTGCTGCGCGCCATCTCATCCTGATGGCCGAGACGGCGCGGCGCGGGGTTGGCAGCCACGCGCGCCCCGCCCATGCTGCCGCAAAGAAAGGAGGGCGGATGAGGTATCTTTGCAATGTTCCGGCCATCGGCTTTGCGCGCGGCATGGGGGTGCTGGCACTTGCGCTGGGCGTTCTGCTGTCGCCTGCGCCCGCAGCGGCGGGCGAATCGGCGGGGCTGATCTTTACCGACCGCGGCCCCTGGGCGCTGGGTGACCGCGAGCTGCACTGGCGGCTGGACCACCACGGCCCGGACTCGCCGGCCTTCCGGCAGGTCCGGGGCGGCCGCATCACCCTGGCCGAGATCACCGACCCCTCGGACGGGCAGCCGCTGCTGGAAATCCGCGAAACAGCGGACGGCGATTCGCGGGTGCAGGGGCGTTTCCCGGTGTCCTCTGGCGATCCGGTGGTGGTGTTCTTTCTGGAAAACACCGCCCGCGACATGGCCATGCTGACCGGCGGCAGCCCCTTTTACATCCGCAACCGCATCAAAGAGGCGCTGGCCGACGCCGGCCCGGCAGTCACGGATGCAGACGGGGTCACGGTCGAACTGCGCCCCTTTGCCGGCGACCCCAACGGCGACCGGATGAAGGGGTTTGAAACCTTGCGGCTGCAATTTGTCATGGCGCCCGATCCGGCCCAGCCGATCCGCGCGCTTGTGGCCGAAACCGACGGCCCGGTCGCGGCGGTGTCCCCCCAAGGGATGCCGCCGCAGCCGATCGTGCCTTCCCCCTACCGTCACGCCATGGTGCTGGAATGATGATGCGCGCGGCTTTTCTTGCCTGTTATCTGGTCGTCGGGACGGTGCCGCCCCCCGCCCATGCGCAGGCCGTCAACGACTATCCGACCGAGGCGCGCGTGGAATATGCGCTGGCCTGCATGGCGGTGAACGGGGAATCCCCGGATTCGCTGCGCCGCTGTTCCTGCGCCATCGACGCCATCGCCGATGTCCTGCCGCATGACGCCTATGTGCAGGCGGAAACCGTGTTGCGGATGCGCCAGACCACCGGCGAACGCAGCGCCATGTTCCGCGGCAGCCCGGTGATGGAGGCGCTGGTGGCAGAGCTGCGCCGGGCCGAGGCCGAGGCCGAGATCCTGTGTTTCTGACCCTCGCTTTCTGACCCGGGGCCTTGACCATGTGCCGGCGCGGCGCTTGGTTGCGGGTCACGGTTTTGCATGGGGAACGGCGATGGATCTGGGAATCAGAGGGAAAAAGGCGCTTGTCTGCGCGGCATCGAAAGGGCTGGGCCGAGGCTGCGCCGAGGCGCTGGCCGCCGAAGGCGTCGATCTGGTCATCAACGCCCGCGGTGCTGAGGCGCTGACAAGCACCGCGCAGGCCATCGCCGCGGCGCATGGCGTGCAGGTGATCCCGGTCGCCGCCGACATCACCACGCCCGAGGGCCGCGCGCTGGTGCTCGACGCGCTGGGCGGGCAGGCCGACATCCTGGTGACCAACGCGGGCGGTCCGCCGCCCGGCCACTGGACCGACTGGTCGCGCGAGGATTTCATCAGCGCCATCGACGCCAACATGCTGTCGGCCATTGCGCTGATGCAGGCGCTGGTGCCGGGGATGATGGAGCGGGGCTGGGGCAGGGTGGTCAACATCACCTCGGCTGCGGTGCGTGCGCCCATCGGGCCGCTGGGGCTGTCGAACACCGCCCGGACCGGGCTGACCGGCTTTGTCGCCGGCATGTCGCGGCAGGTGGCGGAAAAAGGCGTCTGCGTGAACAACCTGCTGCCGGGGTTCCACGATACCGACCGGGCGACCGCGCTTGACCAGGGCACGGCCGGGACCGAGGGCATTTCCGCGGCCCAGGCCCGCGCCCGGCGCGAGGCGACCATCCCCGCCCGCGCCTATGGCCGGCCCGAGGATTTCGGCGCGGCATGCGCGTTCCTGTGTTCGCAGCACGCCCGGTTCATCGTGGGGCAGAACCTGCTGCTGGACGGCGGCGCGCTAAGCGCCACCATGTAACCGGAACCGCACCCCACATCGGGGGTTTCCCTTGCTGGCGGCAGACGCCGCCGGCAGCAAAAGGGAACCTTCCATGCCACGCGGAGACAAGGACGCCTATACCGACAAACAGAAACGCAAGGCCGAACATATCGCGGAAAGCTACGAGGACCGCGGCATGTCCGAAAAACGCGCCGAGGAAATCGGCTGGGCCACGGTCAACAAGCAGGACGGCGGCGGCAGGAAATCCGGCTCGGGCCGCGCCTCGACCCATGAGGAACGCTCGAAAGCCGCGAAAAAGGGCTGGGAAACCCGCCGCCGCAAGGGCAACGCCTGAACGCCCGATGTCCGGCGCGATTGCGCTTCTTCATCATCCAAATATCCCGGGGTCCGGGGCAGCGCCCCGGCGCGGCGCTGCCGCAGGCGGGGCGGCTCAGGCCCCGATCAGCATCGTCCACCAGATCTTGCTCGACGGCTCCTGGAACCAGCCCATCCCCAGCTGGCGCGCCGCCGGGTCCATGATCAGGTCGCGGGTGTCGCGCGTTTGCATCCAGGCGTTGAGGGTCGCGATCTCGTTTTCGTAGGTCTCGGAAATATCCTCGCCCAGCAACGCGCCTGCGTAGCCCTGGCGGCGCACCCGGTCCAGCGGCGATGATCCGTCCGAGCCGAAATGCCACGCCCGGTTCTGCGCCGACATGTCGCGGGAATGGGCCATGGCGGCAGCGGCCAGCTGCGGGTTCAGCACCAGCGGCTGCATCCCCTGCTGGCTGCGCAGCAGGTTGATCTGGGCCAGCACCCGGTTGGGGATCTGCGCCTGATCCAGCGGGCCGATGCGATAGGCGGTCGGGATCGGCTGGCCGTCCGGTCCGGTCTGGGGGGCCATCGGGGCGATTGCACAGGCCGACAGCGTCATCAGCGCGATACCGGCAGCAAGGGTCAGCTTGGTCATCTCTTTGCGTCCGTTTCTGGAAATTCCCGGCCGATTATCCGGCGGCACAGCCTGTTTCAAATGCAGGATTGCGTGATCCGGGGCCCCGGGTCACGGGGCGTTGCATCATTGCACCCTTTTTGCCCGACAGCGGCGGCGACCAAGGGCAAGCCGTCATGCGGGCGCGGGTGCGGGCGCGTCGGCCTCGTCCTCGACCGACAGGATCGCGGGCACGGCCGGGCAGGGCAGCAACAGGTTTCCGGCCACATCGGCCAGGGTGTTGCTGTGCAGGAATACATAGACATGCGCCGAAAGCCCCTCCCACAGGCGGTTGCTCAGCGATTGCGCGCGCGTCCCGCTGCTGCCGCCCGAGGCGCCCGCGCCGACATGCAGCGCGCTGACGGTTTCATCGACCGCGCCCAGCACATCGGCGATACGGATGGTTTCAGGGGTGCGTGCCAGCCGATAGCCGCCGCCCGGGCCGCGCACGCTTTCGACCAGCCCCGCCCGGCGCAGCCGCACGAACAGCTGTTCCAGATAGGGCAGTGAAATGTTCTGCCGCCGCGAAATTTCGGCCAGCGTCGTCAGACTGCCCGGGCTGGTGGCCAGATCCACCAGCGCGACCATGGCATAGCGGCCTTTAGTGGAAAGCTTCATCGGTGCCCCCTCGACTGCCTGATCCCTGCGCGACGGTCCGCAGCAGGGCGGCGGGCGTTGACGCCTGCGCAGGCCCTGCGCTAAGCCCCGTCAGGCCGTTTCTTGCGAAAACCCGTCGCGCACACCAGATTGCGGTCTAATGATTGCGTTCTGCTGCGTCAAGGAAACCCGGGCGGGTCGCGGATCGCACCCCGTCCACGCAGCGACCAGCCGATTAGGAGTGTCATGCCCGAGCTTATCTTTCCCGGTCCCGAGGGTCGGCTGGAAGGCCGCTACCATCCGCAACCCAAGCCCGATGCGCCGCTGGCCATCGTGCTGCATCCGCACCCGCAGTTCGGGGGCACGATGAACAACCGGGTGGTTTATAACCTGCATTATGCGTTTCACCGCATGGGCTTTACCGTGCTGCGGTTCAATTTCCGCGGCGTCGGCCGCAGCCAGGGCGAATTCGATCAGGGCGTGGGCGAGCTGTCCGACGCCGCCTCGGCGCTGGATTACCTGCAAGCGATGAACCCGAATTCGAAACACTGCTGGGTGGCGGGGTTCAGCTTTGGCGCGTGGATCGGGATGCAGCTGCTGATGCGGCGGCCCGAGATCACCGGCTTCATCAGCGTGGCGCCGCCGGCGAACATGTATGATTTCAGCTTCCTCGCGCCGTGCCCGGCCTCGGGGCTGATCATCCACGGCACCGCCGACCGCGTGGCCCCCCCCAAGGACACCGAGGGTCTGGTCGGCAAGCTGAGCGAGCAAAAGGGCATCACCGTCACCCACGAGACCATCGAGGGCGCCGATCATTTCTTCCGCGACGATGAGACGCATATGAAGCCGATGATCGATTCGGTGCAGACCTATGTGCGGCGGCGGCTGACCGAAACCACCCGCTGACGACCGGGGGCGCAGCCGGTGGTTGCGCCCCCCGCCCGCCCCAAGCCGCCCCCTTCGCCCGCTGCAACCCGGTTCGCGCCCGGCAGCGGGATAAATGTATACCACGGCATACAAGCCTTCCCCTCGGGCAAGTTCTGGGCTATAGCCGCCGCAGACCGACTTCCACTGCAAAAGGGGCGCCACATGACCAAGATCAAGGTAGACAACCCCGTCGTCGAGCTCGACGGCGACGAGATGACCCGGATCATCTGGGACTTCATCAAGCAAAAGCTGATCCTGCCCTATCTCGACATCGACCTGAAATATTATGACCTGGGCATCGAGCATCGCGACGCGACCGACGATCAGGTGACCATCGACGCGGCCAACGCTATCAAGCAATACGGCGTCGGCGTGAAATGCGCGACCATCACCCCGGACGAGGCGCGGGTCGAGGAATTCGGCCTGAAAAAGATGTGGAAATCGCCGAACGGCACCATCCGCAACATCCTGGGCGGGGTCATCTTTCGCGAGCCGATCATCTGCAAGAACGTGCCGCGTCTGGTGCCGCACTGGACCCAGCCGGTGATCGTCGGCCGCCATGCTTTCGGCGACCAGTATAAAGCCACCGATTTCCGCTTTCCCGGCAAGGGCAAGCTGACGATCAAGTTCGTCGGCGAAGATGGCGAGACCATCGAGCACGAGGTGTTCGACGCCCCGTCGTCCGGTGTGGCCATGGCCATGTACAACCTGGACGATTCGATCCGCGACTTTGCCCGCGCCAGCATGAACTATGGGTTGCTGCGCAACTATCCGGTCTATCTGTCCACCAAGAACACCATCCTGAAAGCCTATGACGGCCGCTTCAAGGATCTGTTCCAAGAGGTTTACGAGGCCGAGTTCGAGGACAAGTTCAAGGCCGCAGGCATCACCTATGAACACCGGCTGATCGACGACATGGTGGCATCCAACCTGAAATGGTCGGGCGGCTATGTCTGGGCCTGCAAGAACTACGATGGCGACGTGCAGTCCGACACCGTGGCGCAGGGCTTCGGCTCGCTTGGGCTGATGACCTCGGTGCTGATGACGCCGGACGGGCAGACGGTCGAGGCCGAGGCCGCGCACGGCACCGTGACGCGCCACTATCGCCAGCATCAGGCGGGCAAGGAAACCTCGACCAACTCGATCGCGTCCATCTATGCCTGGACCGGCGGGCTGAAGCACCGCGCCAAGCTGGACGGCAACGACGCGCTGATGCGCTTTGCCGAAACGCTGGAGCGGGTGACCGTGCAGGCGGTCGAGGACGGCCACATGACCAAGGATCTGGCGCTGCTGGTCGGGCCGGAACAGAAATGGCTGTCGACCATGGGCTATCTGGAAAAGGTCGACGAATACCTGAACAAGGCGCTGGCGGGCTAAGCCGGGCGCAGGCAAAAGCGAAAGGCCGGGTGCTGTCCCGGCCTTTTTCAATCGAGGGGCGGGCATGGTTGGAAGCTGGGTGTTCTGGGCGGTGCTGTCGGCGGTGTTCGCGGCGCTGACGGCGATTTTCGGCAAGGTCGGCGTGGCGGGGGTGGGCGCGGATTTCGCCACCTTCATCCGCAGCGTGGTCATACTGGCGGCGTTGGCGCTGATCCTGTCGGCGACGGGCCAGTGGCAGGGGATCGACGGGATCTCGGGGCGCAGCTGGCTGTTTCTGACCCTGTCGGGGCTGGCGACCGGGGCCAGCTGGGTGTGCTATTACCGCGCGCTCAAGCTGGGCGACGCGGCGCGGGTGGCGCCGATCGACAAGCTCAGCGTGGTTCTGGTGGCGGTATTCGGCGTGGCGTTGCTGGGCGAACGGCTCAGCGCGACCAACTGGGGCGGGGTGGCGATGATCGCCGCCGGCGCGGTGCTGGTCGCCTGGCGCTAGGCGGCCACTTAACACGCGCCTGCAATTGCACTAGATGATCCTTGTCCCCGCCCCTTGGCCCCAGCCGGAGTCGCCCGCCATGAAAGCCGCCGTCATCACCTTTCCCGGTTCCAACTGCGACCGCGACCTTGCCGTTGCGCTTGAGGCCGCCGGCGCCGAGGTGGCGCGGGTCTGGCACAAGGACGACACCCTGCCCCAGGGCACCGACCTGGTGGCGGTGCCGGGCGGGTTCTCGTTCGGGGATTACCTGCGCTGCGGCGCCATCGCCGCGCGTTCGCCCGTCGCCGGCGCGATCCGCGACCATGCCGCGCGGGGGGGCTATGTGCTGGGCGTCTGCAACGGTTTTCAGGTGCTGACCGAGCTGGGGCTGCTGCCCGGTGCGCTGATGCGCAATGCCGGGCTGACCTTTATCTGCAAGGACGCGCCGCTGCGCATCAACTCGCGCGAGAATGATTTCCTGTCGGCCTTTGCCGAGGGCGAGGAAATCAGCCTGCCGGTCGCCCATCACGACGGCAATTACCAGATCGACCCCGAGGGGCTGGCAAGGCTGCGCGCCGAGGGGCGTATCGCCTTGACCTATCGCGGGAAACTGAACGGATCGGTCGCGGATATCGCCGGGGTGCTGTCGGAAAACCGCCGGGTTCTGGGGATGATGCCCCACCCCGAGCGCGCCTCCGAGGCCGTGCATGGCAGCGCGGACGGGGCGCGGCTGTTCCGCGGGTTGATCGATTCCACGGTTGCGGCCTGAGCGCCCTCTGGCCCCGGGTTGCCGTGGGGCGCGCGTCATCGACGGCACGGCCCCTGCAACCGCTTGAGCGGCCTGCCGGTTTTACCTAGATTGCAGTCATGGCAGCCAGCGGCCGAGAGATTGAGCATTACCCGACCGATCCCGCCGCGCAACGTGCCCGCGCGGGGGCGGGGACGCGGCTGGCCAATCGGCTGGGGATTCTGGTGCTGCTGGTCGCGGCCGTGGGCGCGATCTGGTGGACGAACGTCTGGCTGACCGACCGGTTTTCCGAAAGCACCCGCGTGCGGGCCGAACTGCGTTCGGCGCTGTTCACCGGCAACCTGCTGTCGGAATTGCAGCGCACCTCGGTGGTGCCGCTGCTGCTGGCGCGCGACCCGGCGCTGATCGGCTCGCTGAGCAAAAAAGACTATGCGACGATCTCGGCCCGGCTGATCGCGGCGCAAAAGGAAATCGCGGTGGCCTCGATCCGGCTGCTGGATAATTCGGGGCGGGTGGTCGGGGCCACCGACCGCAAGCTGCTGGGCGCCAATTACGTGCTGTCGCCGTTTTACGTCGAGGCGCTGCGCACCAACGACACCGTGTTCACGGTGTCGCCGTCGGACAGCGGCGGGTTCGAATTCGCCTATTCCCGCGCCGTGGTCAGCGAGGGGCGCTCGCTTGGGGTGATCGTGGTCGGCGCCGACCTGGGCCGGCTTGAGCGGTCCTGGGGCGGGATTCAGGATGCGGTGGCGGTCACCGACAGCTCGGGACAGATCATCCTTGCGACGGAATCGCGCTGGCGGGGACGGATGCTGGACGATGCGCTGGCGGTGCGCTCGGCGCCCTCGGCGATCGAGCGGGCCTATCAGGTCACCGCCGACTGGTCGAACCGTCCTGCCGACGCCTATCTGGGCGGCAAGCCGGTGATGCAGACCCAGACCCGCATCCCGTTCCGCGGCTGGCGGATGACCCTGTTCACCACTTACGATTCGATCCGCGACCGGGTGAACACCTTTCTTGCGCTGGAAATCATGGGATTTGCGATCCTGATGGCGCTGGGGTTCTATCTGCTGTCGCGCCGCGCCCGCGTGCAATCCGCCCGCTATCGCCGCGAATCCGCCGATCTGCGGGCGCTGAACACCCGCCTGACCCGCGAGATCGCCGAACGCGAACGCGTGCAGCGCGAGCTACGCGTGGCCGAACAGACGGTGCAGCAAGCGTCGAAACTGGCCGCGCTGGGCGAAATGTCGGCCAGCGTCAGCCACGAGCTGAACCAGCCGCTGGCGGCGATGAAAACCTATCTGGCCGGCTCGCGCCTGCTTTTGGAACGGGGCCGGGAAACCGAGGCGATGACCTCGTTTCAGCGCATCGACGACCTGCTGGACCGGATGGGCGCGATCACCCGGCAGCTGAAATCCTATGCCCGCAAGGGCGGCGAGGCGTTCGAGCCGGTGGACCTGCGCGCCGCGCTGTCCAGCGCGCTGACCATGATGGAGCCGCAGCTGCGCACCCGCCGCGTGCGGCTGCAACGCAGCGTCCCGTCCCAGCCGGTGATGGTGTTTTGCGACCGCATCCGGCTGGAACAGGTCATCATCAACCTGGTGCGCAACGCGCTGGACGCCACGAAATCCGTGCGGGATGCGTCGATCGAGCTGGTGGTGACCCGGCTTTCACACGCGCATTTGTCTGTTCGCGACAACGGTCCCGGCGTAGACGATCTGGAAAAACTTTTTGAACCCTTCTGGACGACCAAGAGCCCCGGCGAGGGAACCGGGCTGGGGCTGGCGATCTCGTCGGGGATTGTTGCCGATTTTGGTGGCAGGCTGACCGCACATAACCGCCAGGGCGGGGGTGCGGTGTTCGATGTCGAGCTGCCGTTTTACGAACCTGCCCGGCATGGCGCAAAGCCGTTGGCTGCCGAGTGACGAAAGGATGATGGCATGACGCAGACGATGACCGTGGCGGTTGTGGACGACGAACCGGACATGCGCGAATCGATCAGCCAGTGGCTGACACTGTCCGGTTTCACCACCGAGGTGTTCGCCAGCGCCGAGGATGCGCTGAAGGTGATCGGCCCCGACTGGCCCGGCGCGATCATCACCGACATCCGCATGCCCGGCATGGACGGGATGGCGTTTCTCAAGCGGCTGATGGGGCAGGATTCGGCGCTGCCGGTCATCATGATCACCGGCCACGGCGACGTGCCGATGGCGGTCGAGGCGATGCGGCTGGGGGCCATGGATTTCATGGAAAAGCCCTTTAACCCCGACCGGATGACCGAGCTGGCGAAAAAAGCGTTGCAGGCGCGGCGGATCACGCTCGACAACCGCGCGCTGCGCCGTGACCTGTCCGAGGGCCAGCAGGTGATGTCGAAACTGGTCGGCACCAGCCCCGCGATGGAGCGGCTGCGCGAGGATATTCTTGATCTCGGGCAGGCCGACGGCCATGTGCTGATCGACGGCGAGACCGGCACCGGCAAGACGCTGGTCGCGCATGCGCTGCACGCGGTGGGGCCGCGGGCCTCGCGCAAGTTCGTGCCGATTTCCTGCGCCGCCTATAACGACGAGGCGCTGGCTACGCGGCTGTTCGGCCCCGTCGAGGACGGTCTGCCCGCGGTCGAGGAAGCCCGCGGCGGCACGCTGTGTCTTGAGGATATCGAGGCGCTGTCGGACCCGTTGCAGGCCCGGCTGCTGGCCTTTATCGCCGATCAGGGCAGCCCGGCCGAAAGCCGGATCATCGCCATCTCGAACGCCCGTGGCGAGGGGCGTCGGGCCGAGGACAGCCTGCGCCCGGACCTGTTCTACCGCCTGTCCGCGCTCAAGATCACCCTGCCGCCGCTGCGCCAGCGGGGCGAGGATATCCTGGCCCTGTTCACCCGCATGACCGAACAGTTCGCTGATGAATACGGCTGCGAGCCGCCGCAGATCACCGCGCAAGAGGCCGCGCAGCTGTTGCAGGCCCCCTGGCCGGGCAACGTGCGCCAGCTGATCAACGTGGCCGAGCGCGCGGTGCTGCAAAACCGGCGCGGCACCGGCTCGATCACCTCGCTGCTGCTGGGGGACGGCGAAGAGGCGCAGACCGATGCCACAACGACCGAGGGCAAGCCGCTCAAGGAATATGTCGAATCGTTCGAGCGGATGCTGATCGACAACACCATGCGCCGCCACAAGGGCTCGATCAGCGCGGTGATGGACGAATTGTGCCTGCCGCGCCGGACCCTGAACGAGAAAATGGCGAAATACGGGCTGAGCCGCGGCGATTACCTGTAGCTTGCGGGGCCTGTCGAAAGGACAGGGCGATTTCCGGTCGCAGTGCTCTCGTTTCTGTTACCCTGACGGGAAAGGGGACGGGTATGATTGGACGAATCGTTCTGGCGATGCTGTTTCTGGCGCTGGCCGGGTGCAAATACGAAAGCACCGCGGACCTGAGGTCATCGGCCACGGTCTATCCGGTGACCGGGGCTTATCCGCCGGGGGAATATCTGTTCCAGACGGCCGAACAGGACGCCATTCTCGCGCTGATCGTCGGGCAGGAACAGGCGGTTCTGGCCTATCAGTTGCAAAGCTGGCCGCCCATGTCGGCGCGGGCGGTGGCCGTGCTGGGGTCGGACAGTTTCCCCGAGCGCACCTATGTCGCCATGGCCCCGGCCGAGGCGACCGCAGATCAGCAGGCTGAAAGCCTGGTCTTTCAATATTTCCCGTTCTCATTCTGGGAAACGCATGTGGAGTGGGTGCAGCCGCCGGCTGTGACCCGTGTCGCGGACATCGAGGATCTGGCGCGGCATCTTTCGGCCCCCGGGACCAAGCGTGTGTCATTTGCGCTGGTCGCCGAGCAGGACCGGCCGGCGGTTCTGGCGCGATTCCAGGCGTTGCAGGAGCAGGGAAAGGGGGGCGCGGCTCCGGCTCCGGCCCCGGTTGCGCCGCCTGCCGCCTTGCCGCCGACCGTGCGCGGGCTGTCGGTCGGGGACGGCGTGCATGTGCAGGGGGTTCTAAGCGATTCACCCTCGATCATCCAGGAGATCGACCAGGCCGGCGGGCGGGTGAAGGTGCGGCGGATGTCGGATGGGGTTTCGGAATGGGTCTCGGCCGACCGGCTGATCTCTCGCGATGAATCGACCTTGAACGATGTGGCGCGGGCAGGGACTGTGATAGGCGTTTTTGCCTGTCTGATTAACCCCGAGCTTTGCAGCAATCCGTAGGCCCGGGGCGGGGCCATCACGAAAGAGATGGGCTTGAGGGCAGTTTCGCATTGAAATCGGGGATGCCCTGCCCCTATGTTCACCCCATGCGGGTGCGGTTGTCCGATCTGGCGACCATGCGCCGCAGCCAGTTTCGCAGCGTGGTGTCGGCCGTGGGCCCCGAAAGGGGGCAACAGGCCGGGTCGCGCGAAAGAAAGCCGGTCCTCAGGCGTGTCCTTGCGATGCGGCGGGCCATGAATATCAGCCGTCGCGGCGGGCCCAGCGGGTCCGTATGCGGCCAAAAGGAAACAGACGCGATGGATCGCGCAAGGCAAGGTGACGCAAGGGGGTGGCGGGAATTGTTCCCGTCCGCCCTTTTTCCCGTTGGGGATGCCGCCTGCTCTGCCGTGACCGTGGCGTCCGCATCATGTCGCAGCCCCGTCAGCTATCCCTGTCGCATGACAGACCCCGACGGGCTGTGTGAAAGAACACTACATGGCAAAGAAGATGCTGATCGACGCCACCCATCCCGAGGAAACCCGGGTGGTCGTGGCGGACGGAACCAAGGTCGAAGACTTTGATTTTGAAACACTGAACAAGCGCCAGCTGGCCGGAAATATCTATCTGGCCAAGGTCACGCGGGTCGAACCCTCGTTGCAGGCGGCCTTTGTCGATTACGGCGGCAACCGCCACGGCTTTCTGGCCTTTGCGGAAATCCATCCCGATTACTATCAGATCCCCGCCGCCGACCGCGCCGCGCTGATCGAGGAAGACCGCGCCGCCGCCGCCGAGGCCGAGGCCGACGAGGGCGCGCAGGAACGCCGCAGCTCGCGCAGCCGCGGACGTGGCCGCAACGGGTCGCGCGACGGCAGCCGGGACGGGGCGCGCGGCGACGAGCGCGCCGAACGCGCGGTGCAGGATGATGCGGTGACCCGCTCGGACGCCGTGCCGGGGATGGAGATCATCGACGCCGCCCCCGCCGAAGAAACCGCCGCTGCCGAGGATACGGCTGCGGACACGCAGGTCGCGGCCCCCGAAAACACCGAGACCGGCGCGGCAGAGATTGCGGCCGCCGCGTCCGCGCAGGCCGCGCCGGAAGCGGCCGGCTCGGCCGATGAAACGGATGCCGACGACCACGGCGACGACCACGGCGATTCGGACGACGACATCGAATCGATCGCCGAAGAGGACGTGGCCGAGGAAATCCGCCCCTCGCGCAAGCCCCGCGCCCGCCGCTACAAGATTCAAGAGGTCATCAAGGTCCGGCAGATCATGCTGGTGCAGGTGGTCAAGGAGGAACGCGGCAACAAGGGCGCCGCGCTGACCACCTATCTAAGCCTCGCCGGCCGCTATTGCGTGCTGATGCCGAACACCGCGCGTGGCGGCGGGATTTCGCGCAAGATCACCAATGTCGCCGACCGCAAGAAGCTCAAGGATATCGCCTCGGATCTCGAGGTGCCCTCGGGCGCGGGGCTGATCATCCGCACCGCCGGCAGCCAGCGCACCCGCAGCGAGATCAAGCGCGACTATGAATATCTGATGCGGCTGTGGGAACAGATCCGCGAACGCACTTTCAAGTCGATGGCGCCCGCGCCGATCTACGAAGAGGGCGACCTGATCAAGCGCACCATCCGCGACCTTTACAGCAAGGAAATCGACGAGGTGCTGGTCGAGGGCGAGCGCGGCTGGCGCACCGCCCGCGATTTCATGGCGATGATCATGCCGACCCACGCCCGCAGCGTTAAGCATTACACCGACCCCACGCCGCTGTTCGCGCGCTATCAGGTGGAAAGCTACCTTGCCGGAATGTTCAATCCGGTCGTGCAGCTGAAATCCGGCGGCTACATCGTCATCGGCATCACCGAGGCGCTGGTGGCCATCGACGTGAACTCGGGCCGGGCGACCAAGGAAGGCTCGATCGAGGAAACCGCGACCAAGACCAACCTTGAGGCCGCCGACGAGATCGCGCGGCAGCTGCGGCTGCGCGACTTGGCCGGGCTGATCGTCGTCGATTTCATCGACATGGATGAGCGCAAGAACAACGCCGCCGTGGAAAAGCGTTTCAAGGATGCGCTGAAAAACGACCGCGCGCGGATCCAGGTCGGGCGGATTTCCGGTTTCGGCCTGATGGAGATGTCGCGCCAGCGGCTGCGGCCGGGGATGCTGGAATCGACCACCCAGCCCTGCGCGCATTGCCACGGCACCGGGCTGATCCGGTCCGACGATTCCATGGCGCTGACCATCCTGCGCGCCATCGAGGAAGAGGGCACCCGCAAGCGTTCGCGCGAGGTTCTGGTCAAGGTGCCGGTCGCGGTCGCCAACTATCTGATGAACCAGAAACGCGACCATATCGCCCGGATCGAGGCGCGCTATGGGCTGTCGGTGCGGATCGAGGCCGACCCGGGCCTGATCTCGCCCGATTATTCGCTTGAAAAGTTCAAGACCGCGACGCGCGCGATCCCTGATCATTCCAGCGCCGCCTTGTCGGTCGATGCCAGCCTGATGGCCGAAATCGACGAATCCGACAACTCGTCCGAAGACGAGGCGCTGGACGCCGAGAACCTCGCCACGCCGGACGATGGCAACGGCGATGACGCGGCTTCGCCGACCCGCCGCCGCCGTCGCCGCCGTCGGCGGAACGGTGACGAATCGAGCGACGAGGATCACGCGGCGCAATCCGGCGGGGACGACGATTCGGACGCAGATCAGGACGACGCGGCAGACGCATCCGAGGCTGGCGCCGCAGATGCAGACGAGGCTGCGGCGGAAAAACCCGCCACGGGGCGTTCGCGCCGTTCGCGTTCACGGTCTCGGTCGCGCCGCAGTTCCGAAGACCAGCAGTCCGGCGACGGGCCGGCCGTGATCGACGAAAGCCGCGATGCCCCGGCGGGCCAAGGCGCGCCGGTCGAAACCGGCGGCATCCCGGCCAATGCCGACGGGCTGGGCGACGACCTGTTGGGTGGCTCGCCCGGCGATGACGCGGCAGACCTCGCACAGCCAGGCGCGGCCGAGCAGGTAGCTGAGCCGGTGGCCGAGGCAGAGAGTGGGGCAGAGGGCGAGCCGGGCGAAGCTGCGGATGAGACTGCGGCGGATGCCAAAGCAGGGACCGCCGCGGCCGAAACCCCGGCAACCGCTCGGCCCGAACCGGAACCCGAACCCGAGGCAGAGCCGGCGGCAGCCGAGCCTGCGCCGATCAGGGCCGAGCAGCCGCGGGAACTCGCGCAGCCCAAGCGCCGCGGCTGGTGGTCGGCCGGCTGATCCGGCTGCTGCGCACATGACGCCACTGTGACCATTCGTTGCGGGGCCGGGGTCTTCCCCGGCCCCGAAGTTTTCGCCAAGGTGCCGCCATGTTTGGAATTGAACTCGTCGATGCCGCCATCCTGCCCGCCATGCTTGTCGCGGTGGCGGCCGGGATCCTGTCGTTCCTGTCGCCCTGCGTGCTGCCGATCGTGCCGCCGTATCTGGCCTATATGGCCGGGGTGAAGGTCTCGGATCTGCGCGAACGCCAGCGCAGCGCGGTGCTGCCGGCGCTGTTTTTCGTGCTGGGGCTGTCCACGGTGTTTCTGCTGATGGGCTATGCGGCCTCGGCCTTTGGGCGGGCGTTTTTGCAATATCAGCCGTGGCTGGTGACGATCTCGGGGATCTTCGTGATCGTGCTGGGGCTGCATTTCCTGCATGTATTCCGCATCCCGATCCTCGATCGCGAGGCGCGGCTGGACACCGGGGACAAGGGCGGCTCGGCGCTGGGGGCGTATTTTCTGGGGCTGGCCTTTGCATTCGGCTGGACGCCGTGCATCGGGCCGCAGCTGTCGATGATCCTGACGCTGGCCGCGACCGACCCCGCGCGCGGGACCACGCTGCTGGGCACCTATGCGCTGGGGCTGGGCATCCCGTTCCTGCTGTCGGCGATCTTTATCGAGCGCTCGATGGGGCTGATGAACCGGCTCAAGCGCCACATGGGCGCGATCGAGCGGGTGTCGGGCGTGTTGCTGATCGCGGTGGGCCTGTTGCTGCTGACCGGCTGGATGGGCGTCATCAGCTATTGGCTGCTCGAAACATTCCCGGCGCTGGGGCAGATCGGCTAGACCCGCCCGCGGCAGCCGCCCCTAGTTTGCCCAGGACGGCGGCCGCTTTTCCAGAAATGCGTTCAGCCCTTCGTCGGTTTCCGGCAGCATCATGTTTTCGCACATCGTCGCCCCACCCGAGCGATAGGCCTCGGCCAGTGACAGCCCCTGCTGTTCGCGAAAGGCGCGCTTGCCCAGCCGCACCGCGCTTGGCAGTTTCGAGGCCACAAGCTGCGCCAGTTCCATCGTGCTGGCGGCAAGCTCGGCCGCGGGCACGACGCGGTTGACCAGCCCCAGTTCGCGGGCGCGCGCCGCGTCCATGAATTCGCCCGTCACCAGCAGCTCGAAAGCCGCGCGGGGCGGGATGGCGCGGGTCAGGGCAATCATCGGGGTGGTGCAGAACAGCCCGATGTTGATCCCGTTCACGCCGAAACGCACGCCCTCGGCCGCGACCGCCATGTCGCAGCTGGCGACCAGCTGGCAGCCGGCGGCGGTGGCGATGCCCTGCACCTCGGCGATCACCGGCTGGGGCAGGGCGGCGATTTTCTGCATCACCTGCGCGCAATCGGCAAACAGCGTTTCATAAGCGGCGCGGCCGCCGTCCGCGTCGCTGCGTGCCGCCTGCATCTGCCGCAGGTCGTGGCCGGCGGAAAACGCCTTGCCCTCGGCCGCCAGGATCACCGCGCGCACGGTATCGTCCGCGGCGATCCGGTCCAGCGCCTGCCCCAGCGCCGCCAGCATCTCGGCGGACAATACGTTGTAATTGGCGCCGCCGGTCATCACCAGCCGCGTCACCGCGCCATGGTTTTCCTGTCGGATCAAGCTGTCGGGCATTGTGTCCTCCGTCCCTGCTGGCCAGAGTGTAGGGCGCAACGGCAAGGGGGGAAAGCATGATGCAAGCGCATGAGATCGAGGCGTTTCTGGCGCGCGAGTTTCCGCAGGTCAGCGGCTACAGCGTGACCGGGATG
>NZ_FNXG01000003.1:0-2500 GCF_900108405.1 Paracoccus alkenifer | reverse complement strand
GGGCGCTTGAGTCAGACGGATCAGACCCGAAACCAGATGATCTAGCCATGTGCAGGCTGAAGGTTGGGTAACACCAACTGGAGGGCCGAACCGACACCCGTTGAAAAGGGTCCGGATGACGTGTGGCTAGGGGTGAAAGGCCAATCAAATCTGGAGATAGCTGGTTCTCCGCGAAAGCTATTTAGGTAGCGCGTCGATTGTATTCTCCCGGGGGTAGAGCACTGCATGGATGATGGGGGCCCACAGCCTTACTGAGTCTAAGCAAACTCCGAATACCGGGAAGAACTGATCGGCAGACACACGGCGGGTGCTAACGTCCGTCGTGGAAAGGGAAACAACCCTGACCAACAGCTAAGGCCCCCAATTCGTGGCTAAGTGGGAAAGCATGTGAGACTTCCAAAACAACCAGGAGGTTGGCTTAGAAGCAGCCATCCTTTAAAGATAGCGTAACAGCTCACTGGTCTAGTCAAGAGGTCTTGCGGCGAAGATGTAACGGGGCTCAAGCCACGAGCCGAAGCTTTGGGTGCACGTATGTGCGCGGTAGCGGAGCGTTCTGTGATATAGAACGCTGCCTCTTTTGCTTGCTTGCAAGCAACGGAGGCAATGTTCTGACTGTGAAGCCGGGGCGTAAGCCATCCGGTGGAGTGATCAGAAGCGAGAATGTTGACATGAGTAGCGACAAACAGGGTGAGAGACCCTGTCGCCGAAAGTCCAAGGGTTCCTGCTTAAAGCTAATCTGAGCAGGGTAAGCCGGCCCCTAAGGCGAGGCAGAAATGCGTAGTCGATGGGAACCAGGTTAATATTCCTGGGCCAGGAGATGGTGACGGATCCTCAGGGTTGTTCGATCTTAACGGATTGATCGGGCAGCTGCGGGGTCCCTGGAAATAGCCCTCCATGAGACCGTACCCGAAACCGACACAGGTGGACTGGTAGAGAATACCAAGGCGCTTGAGAGAACCACGTTTAAGGAACTCGGCAAAATACCTCCGTAAGTTCGCGAGAAGGAGGCCCGGTTGATGGGCAACCATTGGCCGGGGGCACAAACCAGGGGGTGGCGACTGTTTACTTAAAACACAGGGCTGTGCGAAGCCGCAAGGCGACGTATACAGTCTGACGCCTGCCCGGTGCCGGAAGGTTAAAAGGAGAGGTGCAAGCCTTGAATTGAAGCCCCGGTAAACGGCGGCCGTAACTATAACGGTCCTAAGGTAGCGAAATTCCTTGTCGGGTAAGTTCCGACCTGCACGAATGGCGTAACGATCTCCCCGCTGTCTCAAACGTGGACTCAGCGAAATTGAACTGCCCGTGAAGATGCGGGCTACCCGCGGTTAGACGGAAAGACCCCATGCACCTTTACTATAGCTTCGCACTGGCATCAGGATTGTGATGTGCAGGATAGGTGGTAGGCTTTGAAACGGGGACGCCAGTTCCCGCGGAGCCTCCCTTGAGATACCACCCTTCGCACTCTTGATGTCTAACCGCGGTCCGTTATCCGGATCCGGGACCCTGCGTGGTGGGTAGTTTGACTGGGGCGGTCGCCTCCCAAAGAGTAACGGAGGCGCGCGAAGGTTGGCTCAGAGCGGTCGGAAATCGCTCGTTGAGTGCAATGGCAGAAGCCAGCCTGACTGCAAGACTGACAAGTCGAGCAGAGACGAAAGTCGGCCATAGTGATCCGGTGGTCCCGAGTGGAAGGGCCATCGCTCAACGGATAAAAGGTACGCTGGGGATAACAGGCTGATGATGCCCAAGAGTCCATATCGACGGCATCGTTTGGCACCTCGATGTCGGCTCATCTCATCCTGGGGCTGGAGCAGGTCCCAAGGGTACGGCTGTTCGCCGTTTAAAGAGGTACGTGAGCTGGGTTTAGAACGTCGTGAGACAGTTCGGTCCCTATCTGCCGTGGGTGTAGGATACTTGAGAGGAGTTGCCCCTAGTACGAGAGGACCGGGGTGAACGTTCCACTGGTGGACCTGTTGTCGTGCCAACGGCACAGCAGGGTAGCTATGAACGGACAGGATAAACGCTGAAGGCATCTAAGCGTGAAGCCCCCCTCAAAACAAGGTATCCCTTGAGAGCCGTGGAAGACCACCACGTCGATAGGCCAGAGGTGTAAGCGCAGCAATGCGTTCAGCTGACTGGTACTAATGGCTCGATTGGCTTGATTTGATCCGGAAGAAGACAGTCCGTCTTCTCCAAAGCATCCTTGGACAACACCTGCCCCGAAAGGGGCAACGCTGAGCGTTTCTTCCCCGGTCTGGTGGCCATAGCACGAGCGAAACACCCGATCCCATCCCGAACTCGGCCGTTAAGCGCCGTCGCGCCAATGGTACTGCGTCTCAAGACGTGGGAGAGTAGGTTACCGCCAGACCTGGAAAGAAACGCAAATCACTCTGAAACGATCACTAAACCCCGCATCAAGATACCAGCGGGAAGCTGCACCAAAACGCAGCAATTGGCGCGGGGTAGAGCAGCCCGGTAGCTCGTCAGGCTCATAACCTGAAGG
>NZ_FNXG01000002.1 GCF_900108405.1 Paracoccus alkenifer | reverse complement strand
CGCGTCGCGTGGACCGAACGCCATTTCGAGAACGGCCAGCTTTCCAGCACGGAACGATGGACGGCCATCCTCACCATCGTCATCCAGCCGCCGCGCGACGCCGAGCGCCTGCGCGCCAACCCGTTGGGAATCTACGTCAATGCAATTTCGTGGTCGCGGGAGATGAGCCAATGAGGACGATCACCCGCACCCCGACAATCGCGGCCGTGCTGCTTTCGGCCACTATGCTGGCAGGCTGCGCCACCAACCGGACGCCGCAATTCAGCTACGACGCCAGCGTGCCGCCGCTGCCGACCGTGCAGGCGGCGGCAACCGACAATACGCCCCGGCCGTTGCATGTGCCCCCGGCATGGACCGTCGCACGCGGCGGCACGGCTGCCGGCACGCCGACCGGCCGCGTCGAGAACGCCAATGCAGCCGCTCGCGTCGAGCCGCGCCGCGAAGGTTACTACAACGCCATCCAGATATATCCGTGGTCGGAAGGCGCGCTCTATCAGGTCTATGCCGCCGTCGGGCAGATCACCACCATCGCGCTGGAGCCGGGCGAGAGCCTGACCGGCGCGGGACCGATTGCCGCCGGTGATACTGCCCGCTGGATCATCGGCGACACCGAGAGCGGCAGCGGCCCGACCCGCCGGGTGCATGTGCTGGTGAAGCCGACCCGGCCGGACATCTCGACCAACCTCGTCATCACAACCGACCGGCGCATCTACATGATCGAACTCCGCGCCCGCGAAGCGCTCTATATGCCTGCCGTGGCATGGGCGTATCCGGCACCGCCGCCGGGAAGTCGCGCCACCACGCCCTCAGCCCCCGTTATCCCGGCCGAGGCGGCGCGGAATTATCGCTATGGCTTGCAGGTGCAGGGCGACAGCCCGCCATGGCGGCCGATTTCCGTCTTCGACGATGGCCGCCGCGTCTATGTCGTCTTCCCGGCCGGGATCGTGCAGGGCGAAATGCCGCCCATCTTCGTGCTTGGCGCGAACGGCGAGCCGCAAATCGTCAATTCCCGCATCCACCAGAACGTCCTGATCGTGGACAGGCTGTTCAGCGCGGCAGAGCTGCGCCTTGGCTCTGGCGACCGCCAGCAGGTCGTCAGGATCGTCCGCGTCGAGCAGACCCAGGCCGCCGACGCGCAGCCAGCCGGTGCGACCACGGGAGGATCGCCCTCATGAGCGGCAGCGACACCACGGCTCCCATGCGGTTGCGCGCCGAGCCGCCCCGCGTCACCCGTCTGTCCCGCAAGGTGCTGGCAGGGGCCGGAGCCGTCGCCCTTCTCGGCATCGGCGGGGCACTGATCTACGCCCTCCAGACCCGCGATGCCGGGCCGGACGGCGGCGAACTCTATTCGACCGAGAACCGCCTCACAGCAGATGGGCTTGCCGGCCTGCCGAGCGACTATAGCGGGCCGGTACTCGGCCCCGCGCTACCCGGCGACCTCGGCCGCCCGATCCTCGATGCGCAGAACCGGGGACAACCAGTCGTGCCGCCCGTTATGGCGACGCCCGCCGTCGATCCAGAGGAAGAACGCCGCCGCGCCGAGGAAGAAGCCGCACGGTTGAGCGGCGTGTTCTTCCAGTCCGGTCCGCGTACGGCAACGCCGGCAGGGACGGCCATGCCCGGCCTTGCCGGTCTTGGCCTCGGCGGGCAGCCAGACGGGCAGAACCGCCATACCGCTTTCCTCAATGGACCCGTGGACCGGCAGACCGTCGCGCCGGATCGCGTCGCGCCGCCGGCATCGCCCCACATCCTTCAGGCCGGGGCCGTGATCCCGGCCGCGCTCATCACCGGCATCCGTTCCGATCTGCCCGGCCAGATCACCGCGCAGGTGACGGAGAACGTCTATGACAGCCCAACCGGCTCGCTGTTGTTGATCCCGCAGGGCACCCGCATCATCGGCCAATACGATGACGGCGTGACCTTCGGCCAGCGCAGGGTGCTCTTGGTGTGGAACCGCCTGATCCTGCCGGGGGGCCGTTCCATCGTTCTGGAGCGCCTGCCGGGCGCAGACGCCAGCGGCTATGCCGGCCTTGAGGATGGCGTGGATTACCACTGGTGGGATCTGATGCGGGCTGCTGGCCTCTCGACCCTGCTTGCGGTCGGCGCGGAATTGGCCAGCAGCGACGAGGACCGGCTAATCCGCGCCATCCGCGACGGGGCGCAGGATACCATCAACCAGGCGGGTCAGCAGATCGTCCAGCGCCAGTTGCAGATCGCGCCGACGCTAACGGTCCGCCCCGGCTTCCCGGTCAGGATCATCGTGAGCCGCGACCTTGTATTCGAGCCGGCAGGAGGTTGACCATGACAAAGCTGAAACTCGGCCCGCTGCCCGACGACAAGCCCGTGAAGATCACCGTGGAGCTGCCCGCGCCGCTTCACCGCGATCTGGCCGCCTATGCCGAGGTGCTGGCCCGTGAAACCGGCCAGCCCGTCGCCGATCCCGTCAAGCTCATCGTGCCCATGCTGGAGCGGTTCATCGCCACGGATCGCGGGTTCGCCAAGGCACGGCGAACCGCACCTAGCGGTTAGCAACACCTAGTTGATCCGTAACAAAATCGGCGCGTGCTTCGATCTCCACGAATGGAAGCTCAACAATCTGATAGCCGAGCCGGGAATAAGTTTCAGCCATGACCCTGCCGGTTGCCTCGGCCTCTTGCCGGTCCTGTTTGCGCTCGGCGTCCTGCGTGAAAATGGCATCCCAATACGGGGCGAGGAAAACCCGCTTGTTGTAGGGATGAATTTTCGTTGCCGCCTCGACGTGAGACGGAACAGACAGGCCGCAGAGCGTGAGATAGCCGACTACATCAGGTATCCCGCGATCCATCAGGACAGGCGCATCACTTGCAAGAGCCTCGTGGTAGGAACGCAGCTCCCAACTCAACATGAGTTCAGCGAACATAGCTCGATCCGCCCACGGCAAGGCTGGTCCGCCAATCCTGACCTGATCTTGTATGATCGCCCGGCCGGCCTCGGGCATCGCGCGGAAGCCGCGCCGGGTCATAGCGTCGATCAGACTACTTTTGCCGGAACCGGGGCCGCCGGTCACGACGAACATATGTTCGCACATGCGCTATCCTCAAACTGTAGTAAAAAGGGGGAGTGCGCGGGCAGTTGCCCGCAATCATACGAGCCAATCCTTCACGCAACTCAATCAGTATAACCTGCTGCGATTGATCGCAATGCGATCTTCACGTCACCGACATCAAGGGGTGCCGCCAGCGCATAGGCGCAAATGCGGCACGCTACAGGCCGCCGACTGCCCTCCATGGTTCGCCTAATTCCGGGGCCTATAGCGCCCCGGAATCCACCAGAACCAAGGAGGATTCCATGTGCGCAGAGCGCCGCCGCGCCCGCAAAGGGCGACCGCGACACCCGGTCCCCGAAGCACTTCCCGACGATCTTTTCGACTACGCCGACGAACCCACGCCAGACGGCCGGGAACGCCGCAGCTCGCCGCTTCGCATCGTCGATGTTGAGACGCTGCCGGTCTTTGACGACTGGCCCGAGAAGGTGCCGATCACCGAGGAAGAACTGCAAATCTTCGAGCGGTATTTCGGCCATGTGCTTGACCGGCTGTTTGGTCCCATCGACCTTGAAGCCGAGAATGAATCCTTGCCATTCTTATCACAAAATGATAAAGATAAGCCATGAGCGAGGATCGTGACCAGAGCCTCGACACGCTTCTCGACCTCGACGGTCAGGTGCTTGTTGTCGATCCCGAGGGCGGCCATTGGGTGAAGTTCATCGTCGCCCGCGTTCCGGCATCCCCGGAGAAGCCGCACGGCCTCGATTATTCGCTCACGCTTCACGGGCCTTCGGGCGAACGGCTGGTCGGCTTCGATAATGCCCATCCGGTCGGCCGGGGCAGGCGCGGCGAGCCGATGGACCATCGGCACCGCCTCCAGACCGTGAAGCCCTACGCCTACGAGGACGCGGCCACGTTGCTGGCCGACTTCTGGCAGGCGGTGGACGCGGTGTTGAAGGAGCGAGGCGTAACATGACCACATTGAAAGTCGGGATTGCCGGCTACGACGAGATGAAGGCCCGCACCATGCGGATCGCCAAGGGCGAGGAAAAGCCGGCGGCGGACGATCCGAAGGTGTGGTTCACCTCGACCGAATCCTTTGCCAAGGTGCTGTCGGCCGGAAACCGCGAGCTGCTGCGCGTCATTGCCGAGAAATCCCCGGCCTCGCTGGAGGAACTTTCGGAGATCACCGGCCGGGCCATATCCAACCTGTCACGCACCATGAAGACGATGGAGAGCTACGGCCTTGTCCGCTTGGAGAAGGAAGGCCGCAAGGTCGCGCCCAAGGTTGTCCATGACCGTGTTGAACTGGCGTTGCCCTTGCTCGACCGCCGCATGGCGCAAGGAGGCCGGTGATGAAAATTCATTCCCCGCACGTCGCCCTGCGCGCCGCGCTTTATCTGCGCGTCTCGACGGCGCGGCAGGCCGAGCATGACGTGTCGATCCCCGACCAGAAGCGGCAGGGCGAAGCCTATTGCGAGTCTCGCGGCTATCAGCTTGTGGAAACTTTCGTCGAGCCGGGCGCATCGGCAACCAACGACCGTCGCCCCGAGTTTCAGCGCATGATCGAAGCCGGCACGTCGAAGCCGCCAGCGTTCGACGTGGTGGTGGTGCATAGCTTCTCGCGGTTCTTCCGCGACGAATTTGAAATGGAATACTACTACCGGAAGCTGGCGAAGAACGGCGTCAAGCTCGTATCCATGACGCAGGAACTTGGTGACGATCCGATCCATCAGATGATGCGGCGGATCATGTCACTGTTCGACGAATACCAGTCGAAGGAGAACGCCAAGCACGTCCTGCGCGCCTTGAAGGAGAACGCCCGGCAAGGCTTCTGGAACGGCTCGCTGCCACCCATCGGCTACCGCGTCGTCGATGCCGAGCAGCGCGGCACGAAGATGAAGAAGAAGCTGGAAATCGACCCGCTGCACGCTGACACCGTGCGGCTCATCTTCCGCCTTGCATCGGAAGGCGACGGCACGTCCGGTCCCATGGGCGTCAAGAACATCGTCAGCTACCTCAACAGGAACCGCATGTTCACCCGCAGCGGCGGGCGTTGGGGCATCGGCCAGCTTCACCGCGTCCTGACCCGCCGCACCTATATCGGCGAACATCGGTTCAATCGCCGTTCCAAGAAAGGCGAGGTGAAGCCCGAGGAAGAAGTCGTCACCGTCGCGGTGCCGCCGCTGATCGACCTTGAGATATTCGAGGCGGTGCAGAAGCGATTGCAGGTCAATAATCCGAAGGTGACGCCGCCGCGCGTGGTCAGCGGCCCGAACCTGCTGACCGGCATTTGCTATTGCGGCAATTGCGGTGGAGCCATGACGCTGCGCACCGGCAAGAACGGCCGCTACCGCTATTATGCCTGCTCGATTCGGGCACGGCAGGGCGAAACCGGCTGCAAGGGCCGCGCGATCCCGATGGACAAGCTGGACCGCATGGTGGTCAGCCACATCGAGGAAAGGCTGCTGGACCCCGAGCGGATCGAAGACGTGCTCGCCTCGCTGCTGGATCGCCGGCAGGAGAGCGTCGAGCGGCGCGGCCAGCACATCGCCGAATTGAACCAGCGCGCGGCCGAGGCCGACATGCGGCTAAAGCGGCTCTACGAGGCTATCGAGGCGGGTTCGCTCGACCCCGCCGAATCCGCCCTCGGCGAACGCATCGCCGGTCTTACGGCGATACGGGATCAGGCACGGGCCGACGCCGCAAGGACCGAAGCCATGCTGAAAAGCTCGGCCCATAAGGGCCTCACAGGGGCGGCCGTGCGGGAACTGGCGAGCGAGGCACGCACCGGGCTTCGGCTCGAAAAGGGCGGCTATCGGCGGGATCACGTCCGGGCTTTCGCCCAGCATGTCGAGGTCGCGGACGATGCGATCTACATCAATGGCAGCAAAAACACGCTGTTGAAGGCGCTGATCGCCGCAAAGGGAGGGAAATCGGCGGGAATCGGCGTTCCCGGTTTTATACCAAGGTGGCGGAGAGGGTGGGATTCGAACCCACGGAACCCGTGAAGGCTCAACGGTTTTCGAGACCGCCCCGTTCGACCACTCCGGCACCTCTCCGCGCTTGGGGTGGTGAGGGCGGCGTTTACCGGGGTGATGGGGGAAGCGCAAGGGGAGCTGCGGAAAATTCTTGGCGGGCGGCAAGCCAGTTTGCAGACAGGGCGGGGCGGCGAGGCCCTGCACCAGATCGCCGCCGGGGTGATTGCTGATATCGCGCGCGACCCGGGCACGCCTCGGCGCAGCCCCCGGGGGCTCCGCCGCAAGCCACCGCTCGCTTGCCGCCGCGATCTTCATCTTGCCGCAAATATCCCGGGGTCCGGGGCAGGGCCCCGGTCCGACCCTGCCGCCGGCGCCCCGCTCTCAGGGTTGCCTGATCCATGCGCCGCTGGTTTAACGGTCGCCAAGAGGAAAGGCCCCATCCATGCGCAACTGCCCCGACCTGGCCGCCGCGATCGGCCACACCCCGCTGATCCGGCTCAACCGCGCCTCGGACGCGACGGGCTGCGAAATCTGGGGCAAGGCCGAGTTCATGAACCCCGGCCAGTCGGTCAAGGACCGCGCCGCGCTTTACATCATCCGCGACGCGGTGGCGCGGGGCGAATTGCGCCCCGGCGGCACCATCGTCGAGGGCACGGCCGGTAATACCGGGATCGGGCTGGCGCTGGTCGGGGCCTCGATGGGGTTCCGCTCGGTCATCGTGATCCCGGAAACCCAGAGCCAGGAAAAAAAGGACATGCTGCGGCTGGCCGGCGCCGAATTGGTCGAGGTGCCTGCCGCCCCCTACAGGAACCCCAACAACTACGTGCGCTATTCCGGGCGGCTGGCCGAGGCGCTGGCCCGCGATCTGCCGGGCGGCGCGATCTGGGCCAACCAGTTCGACAACACCGCCAACCGGCGCGCGCACGAGGAAACCACCGGCCCCGAGATCTGGGAGCAGACCCAGGGCGGCGTGGACGGCTTTGTCTGCGCGGTGGGCTCCGGGGGCACGCTGGCCGGGGTCGCGGCGGCGTTGCAGCCCCGCGGCGTCAAGATCGGGCTGGCCGACCCCGAGGGCGCGGCGCTGCACGCCTATTACACCACCGGCCAGTTCGACAGCCCCGGCAACTCGATCACCGAGGGCATCGGTCAGGGCCGCATCACCGCCAACCTCGAAGGCTTCACCCCCGATTTCAGCTGGCGCATCCCCGACGCCGAGGCGCTGCCGCTGATCTTTGACCTGCTGGAGTTCGAGGGGCTGTGCCTGGGCGGCTCGTCGGGCATCAACGTGGCCGGCGCGATCCGCATGGCGCGCGAGATGGGGCCGGGCAAGACCATCGTCACCGTGCTGGCCGATTACGGCACGCGCTATCAAACCAAGCTGTGGAACCCCGGCTTCCTGCGCAGCAAGGGCCTGCCGGTGCCGCATTGGCTGGACCGCGCCCCCGATGCGGCAAGCGCGCTGCCGGACGTGACCGAGGGCTGAGGCGATGGTCCCCGTCCGCAAGCCGACCGGCGACCCCGCCGCCGCCGCACTGCGGGCCATGTTTGCGGCCCTGGTGCTGTGGCTGGCGCTGGCCGTGGCGGGTCTGGCGCAATCAGCCTCGGTCGAGCCTGATTACGGCGACTGGGAACAATCGGCCAGCCGCGCCGAAGAGCTGGTCGAGGCCAGCGACACGCCTCCGGATGTGATGGGGACGCTGCGGGCGGACATCGTGGGCTGGCGCGACCAGTTCCAGCAGGCGCAGTCGCTGAACGGCTCGCGTATCGCCACGCTGCGCGAGCAGATCGGCGCGCTCGGCCCCGCACCGGCCGAGGGCGAATCCG
Organism: Paracoccus alkenifer; assembly: GCF_900108405.1. Classification (GTDB taxonomy): domain Bacteria; phylum Pseudomonadota; class Alphaproteobacteria; order Rhodobacterales; family Rhodobacteraceae; genus Paracoccus; species Paracoccus alkenifer. The sequence goes on along the minus strand of NZ_FNXG01000002.1, from coordinate 863,774 downwards.
AGGCCGAGGACATCGCCGCCCGCCGCCGCACCCTGACCGAGCAGCTGTCCGAATTGCAGGCCCCCGGGCTGCGCGCGATCGAGGCCTACAGCCGCGCCGACAGTCTGGTGCGCCGGATCGACGACGAGATGCGCACCCGCCAGACCAACGCGCTGCTGCGCCACAGCGCCTCGCCGCTGCTGCCGGGCAGCTGGGCGCAGGCGGTGGGCGCGGGGGTGCAGGTCGTGCGCGGGATGGGCGGCGACCTGCGCGAACGCTGGGCGGGGCCGTCCGGCGAAACCCTGCCGAGCCGCCTGCCGGTGGTGGCGCTGTATCTGGCGCTGGCGCTGGGGCTGCTGGTGTTCGCCCGCGGCTGGGTCGATGCGCTGCCCCGGCGGCTGTCCGAGCGTGCCAGCGATTACGCGCGCGAGGCGGTGGGGTTCGTCGCCTCGCTGGGCCAGATCGCCATCCCCACCGCCGGCGCCCATCTGCTGGTGCTGGCGCTGGATGCCACGGATCTGGCCGGGCCATGGGCGCGGCCGATCCTGATGGCGCTGCCGGTGGCGGCGCTGATCCTGTTCGGCGGCCGCTGGCTGGCGCAGCGGTTCTTTCCGGCGACAGGGGATCCGCCGGTGTGTTTTCCCGAACCGATGCGCCTGCAAGGGCGGCTTTACGGCACCGGGCTGGCGGTGGCGCTGGCGCTGCACCACGTCGCCGCGCAGGCGCTGCTGCCGCTGTCGGGGTTGCGCGGGGACGGGCCGCAGCACAGCCGCATCCCGCTGGAGATCGAACCGGGCGCCGCCGCGGTCTGGCATCTGCCGATCCTGATTCTGGGCGCGGTGATGCTGTTCCGGCTGGGGCGTATCCTGCGCCGCGCGCGTGAATACACCAACACCAACACCCCCGATTACAGCGACGCGGCGCTGGCGCTGCTGGGGCACGCGGCGCGTTTCGCAGCACTGGCGGCGCCGGCGCTGCTGCTGGTCGGCTTTGTCACCATGGCCAATGCGGTGCTGTGGCCGGTGGCGCTGACGCTGGGGCTGGCGATGCTGCTGCTGGTGTTGCAGGAATTCGTCACCGACCTGTGGGTGCTGGTGACGCGCAACCGCGACGGCTCGCGCAACGAGCTGGCGCCGGTGCTGATCGGCTTTGCCGTGCTGCTGCTGTCGCTGCCGCTGTTCGCGATGATCTGGGGCGCCAGCGTTACCGACCTGACCGAGCTGTGGACCCGGATCCGGCAGGGGGTCTCGATGGGCGGGATCAGGCTGTCGCCGGGCGCCATCCTGACCTTTGTCGTCGTGTTCGCGCTGGGTTACATGGCGACGCGGCTGCTGCAAGGCACGGTGCGCAACACCATCCTGCCCCGCACCCGGCTGGACGAGGGGGCAAAGAACGCCGCCATCTCGGGGCTGGGCTATGTCGGCATCGTGCTGGCGGGGCTGTTTGCGATCACCTCGGCCGGGATCGACATGTCCAGCCTAGCGATCGTCGCCGGGGCGCTGTCGGTCGGGATCGGCTTCGGGCTGCAAAACATCGTGTCGAACTTTGTCAGCGGCATTATCCTGCTGGTCGAGCGGCCGGTGGCGGTGGGCGACTGGATCCAGGTCGGCGACGCCATGGGGATCGTGCGCAGCATCTCGGTGCGTTCCACCCGCATCCAGACCTTTGACCGCACCGACGTGATCGTGCCCAACTCGGACCTGATCTCGAAAGAGGTGGTGAACTGGACCCGCGGCAACTTGCAGGGCCGCATCATCATCCCGGTGCGGGTGGCCTATGGCTGCGACACCCGGCGCGTGTCGCAGATCCTGACCGAGATCGCCGAGGACCAGCCGACCGTGCTGATCAACCCCGCGCCGGTGGTGCTGCTGTCGGGTTTCGGCACCGACAGCCTTGATTTCGAGCTGCGGGCGGTGCTGTCGGACATCAACCAGGGCGTGGGCGTGGCGTCCGAAATCCGCCACCAGATCATCGAGCGCTTTACCCGCGAAGGGTTCGAGATTCCCTTTACCAACCGGCAGGTGCGCATCGTCAGCGGCGAAGGCGCGGTTTTTGGCGCCCTTGCCGGCGCAGGGGCGACCCAGGGGGCCGGGACGGCGCCCGCGGGGACGGTTGCGGCCGGAACGGGGGCCGCGGACACCACCAGCGCCGGCGGGGACAGCGATGCCGACAGCGGCGGTGCGGATCAGCGCTGAGGTTTTGCAGACGCGATGGAACGAATTCGGCCACGACCGGGTTCGGATGCCATAAGCAACTCCCTTCGTGGAAAGGAAGACGAAATGGCCAATCACGACAACGCCTCGAACGCCGGCAAGACCATCAAGGACAGCGCGCGCGACGCCGCCGAGGATGTCAGGCAGGGCGCCTCGAAGCTGGCCAGCGGCGCAAAAGAGGCGTGGAACGAGGCCACCGAGGGCTCGGCCGCCGAGCGGGTCAAGCAGGATGCGGCCGAACTGGCGCAGACCGTGCGCGACAAGGGCGCCGAGGCGATGGACACCGCCCGTGAAATGGGCGCGGAATACGCCGAGCGCGCCAAAGACGAGGCCGGCCGCCTGTATCGCGCCGCCGACCGCCGCGTCCACGAGGTCGCCGACCAAGCCGAGGAATATTACGACGAGCTGTCCGGCATGGTCCGCCGCAACCCCACGCAGGCGCTGGGAATCGCGGCCGGGGTCGGGTTTCTGGTCGGCCTGATCCTCGCGCGGCGCTGATCGCATGTTCGACTATGCGCGCAACCTCAAGCTCGCCGCGCAGGACGCGGGCCGGAGGGTGGCCTTCAAGGCCGCCGCCGGCACCGCCGTCACATTGGGCGCGGGGTTCCTGCTGGCCGCGTTGTGGACGTTTCTTGCACGCACGCTGGGCTGGGGACCGCTGGTCGCATCGCTGGTGATCGGGCTGGTGTTCGTGGGGATCGGGGCGGCGCTGCTGGCTGCCTCGGGCACGGTCAGGCACCAGGCGCCCACCGCCGACGACCTCAGGGCCGAGGTCGAGACGCGGCTGGCGCTGGCTACCGACGCGGCGCTGGAAAAGGCCCGGCTCAAGGCGACCGAGGTCGTGGACACGGTGGAAAACCGCGTGCACTCGGTGGTGGACGAGGTGGTCCACAAGGCCAGCCGCTTCGCCGACACCGCCGAGGCGAGGGTGCAGGGCTTTACCCGCAATGTCGCGGACAACATGGTGGGGCAGGCGGCGCAAAAGGTCGGGCTGACGCCGCAGCGCGTGGCGCAGGTCGAGGCCGCGGCCGAACGCTTTCGCCAGTCGAACGCGGCCACCATTCCGCCGCTGGTCGGGGCTTTTGCGGTGGGCATCGCGCTGGCCAGCCGGCTGCAATCATGGCGCCATGGCGACGATGATGCGGCCGGGACGGCGGAATGGGACGACGACTGGCAAGAGGACTGGTCCGACGAATGGGGCGATCCTTACGACCCGGACGATGACCGTTACGCCTGATCCGCCCGCAGCTACAACGAAAAAGGGCCGCGAAACCGCGGCCCTTTTTTCCGTGCGGCAGCAATGCTCAGGCGTTGGCTTCGCGGATCTTGTTGGCGGCGTCCTTGTCATAGGTGACGCCGGTGCGGTCGAACAGCTGGTCCAGCTCGCCCGACAGGGTCATCTCGGTGACGATGTCGCAGCCGCCAACGAATTCGCCCTTGACGTAAAGCTGGGGCACGGTCGGCCAGTCCGAGAAATCCTTGATGCCCTGCCGCATCTCGTCGCTGGACAGCACGTTCACGTCGCGAAACGCCACGCCCATGTAGTTCAGAACCCCCGCCACGCGGCTGGAAAATCCGCATTGCGGGACATCGCGCGTCCCCTTCATGAACAGCACGACGTCATTGCCGTCGACGAGTTCCTGGATCTCGGTGCGGGTGTCGGTCATTTCGGGTGTATCCCCAAGGTTTGGTTGCATTCAGTCGGGAACGCGAGTGGTCAGCGCCAGCGCGTGCAGTTCCCCGTTCGGGCCGTCCATCCGGCCTTTCAGCGCCGCATAGACCATGCGCTGCTGCTGGACCCGGTTCTTGCCGCGGAAACTTTCGTCCACGACCTCGGCGGCATAGTGATTTCCGTCGCCCGCCAGATCGGTGATGGTGATGCGGGCTTCGGGAAAAGCCTCGCGGATCAACGCCTCGATCTCAAAGGCCTCAATCGCCATGACGCATCCTCCGTAGCTTGCCAACGCCTGACTTAGGACGCGGGGGGTGGGGGTGCAAGCCCGGGGGCGGAACATTGGCCGGGCAGGGGGGTTCGTGGTATGCTGGCCCCGTGCGGGGCCGCGCGCGGTTCCCCGTGCCGGGCAGGACGGCGGGACGCCGATAATGGGACGCCGATAAGGGCACAAGGAGGCCGTCATGCCGGATCGCAACGTCAAGGCCCGCCGGATGGTGGCCGACCAGCTTGCCCCGCGCGGCATCACCGACACCCACGTGCTGCGCGCCATGGAGTCGGTCCCGCGCGAGGAATTCGTCGCCCCCGGCCAGCGCGAGGATGCCTATGCCGACCACCCGCTGCCCATCGGCGCGGGGCAGACCATCTCGCAGCCCTATATCGTGGCGATGATGTTGCAGGCGGCGGAAATCGCGCCCTCGGACCGGGTTCTGGAAATCGGGGCGGGGTCGGGCTATGCGGCGGCGGTCGCCAGTCGCATCGCCGCCAGCGTCTGCGCGGTGGAACGTATCGGCGAGCTTGCCCGCGCCGCGACAGGGGTTTTGACGCGGCTGGGTTACGACAATGTCGAGATCCGCCACGACGACGGCACCCGAGGCTGGCCGGACGGCGGCAGTTTCGACGCGATCCTTGTGGCGGCCGCCGGCCCGGACATCCCTGCGCCGCTGCTGGCGCAGCTGGCCCCCGGCGGGCGGCTGGTGATGCCGGTGGGACCGATCGGGGCGCCGCAACGGCTGGTCCGCATCCGCCGCACAGCGCAGGGGGATCAGCGCGAGGACATGGGCGCGGTGGTCTTTGTCCCCCTGATTGGCGCCGCCGGCTATGCGGATGACGACGCTCCGCCCCGCTGACCCCATGTGTTGCACAGGAGCCTTGCCATGAGCTGGATGCCCGATCTGGAACCCGCCTGCCCGGATGCCGGGGCGCTGGACGACATCGAGCTGCTGATCGTGCCGCGCGCCCGCGACATCGGCGGCTTTGAGGTGCGCCGGGCGCTGCCCGCGCCCAAGCGGCAGATGGTCGGCCCGTTCATCTTTTTCGACCAGATGGGCCCGGCCGAATTCATCCACGGCGGCGGCATCGACGTGCGCCCGCACCCCCATATCGGGCTGGCGACGCTGACCTATCTGTTCCGCGGTGCCTTTCAGCACCGAGACAGCCTGGGCTCGGACCAGATGATCCATCCCGGCGCGGTCAACTGGATGGTGGCGGGCAACGGCGTCACCCATTCGGAACGCACCGACGCCGCCACCCGCGCCGCGCCGCATACGCTGTTCGGCATCCAGACCTGGGTGGCGCTGCCCGAGGCGCAAGAGGACGCGCCCGGCAGTTTCGAGCATCACGGTGCGGATGCGCTGCCGGTGCTTGAGGCCGAGGGCAAGCAGCTGCGGCTGATCGCCGGGCGCGGCTGGGGCGCACGGGCCCCGGTGACCGTCCACAGCGACCTGTTCTATGCCGATGCGGTGCTTGCCCCCGGCGCCCGCCTGCCGTTGCCGCGCGACCACGAGGACCGGGGGCTTTACGTCACCGAGGGCTCGGTGCTGATCGCAGGCGACGAGTTTCCCGCTGGCCGGATGATGGTGTTCCGCCCCGGTGACGAGATCACCGTGACCGCTGGCGAGCAGGGCGCGCGTTTTGTCGCACTGGGCGGCGAGACGCTGAACGGGCCGCGCTATATCATGTGGAACTTTGTCGCCTCGTCCCGCGAAAGGCTGGAGGCCGCGCGCGAGGCGTGGAAGGCCGGCGATTTCGAACATGGCCGTTTTCGCCTGCCGCCGGGGGACGACGCGGAATTCGTGCCCTATCCCGGCGGTCCGGGTCGGTGATCGCGGCGGCTGGGGGCTTTGCCCCCGGCCCGTGACGGGCCTCCCCCAGGATATTTGCGGCAAGATGAAAGAGCGGGGGGCGCCCCCGGGGGTCAGTCCTTGAAGCTGCGGCTGTCCTTGATCTGGTCCCACGCCCAGACCACCTCTTGCAGGCGGTCCTCGTCCGAGCGGTCGCCGCCGTTCATGTCGGGATGAAGATCCTTGACCAGAGACTTGTATTGCTTGCGTATTTCAGCCTTGGTCCAGCTGTCTTTCGCGTCGAGGATTTCCAGCGCGCGGCGTTCGGTCGGCGGAAGCTTGCGGGTCGAGCGCAGTCGCATTTCCGGGTTGGTGCCGTTGGCGCCAAGGATTTCCAGTGGATCGCTGACCCCGTGGCGCGCCCATGCCTGTTCCTGGGTCGCCCGGCCGAACGGTCGGGTGGGGCGTTCCCACACCGTGGCGTTGTCCAGAAATTCCTGAAATTCGGCCTCGGACTGGCCCTGGAAATAATTCCAGTTGGTGTTGTATTCGCGCACATGCTCTTTGCAGAACCAGTAATAATCCTCGAGCTGCTTGGGCGATTTGGGCGCGCGATACTGGCCCGGCTGCGAGCAGCCCGACTTGTCGCACCGGCGCGTCGAGGTTTCAAAGGCCCCGGACATGCCGCGACGCCCCCTTGAGCGCCGTTTCTTGTCCGAAGCGGCGGAGATATCGAAATCGAACGGGTCGCTGGTAGTCATTCAAGGCCTTCTTTTCGACTCGGGACCGAGAGTGTAGGGGTTTTGCACCGCATGGAAAGGGGGGAGGGGTGCAATGCAGCGATCTATCGCCGACGAAATGAACAAAAGACTGGCCGAACTGGCGCCGACCGCGCTGGAGGTGCTTGATGAAAGCGAGCTTCACCGGGGTCATGCCGGCTGGCGCGAGGGCGGGCAGACGCATTTCCGCATCCGCATGACCGCCCCGGTGTTTGCCGGGCTGAGCCGGATCGAGCGTCACCGGCTGGTCAACCGCACGCTGGGCGACATCGTGCCGCGCATCCACGCGCTGGCGCTGGAGTTGTCGGAACCATAACTGGGAACCGCAAGGGCCGGGTTCAAGCCGGGCGCCTTTCCGCCCGGCCCTTTGCCCGCGCCGTTAGCGCGCACAGTCTGGACGGCACCGGGGGCCGGGCCTAAGAGCCGATCAAACGGCTGCTGCAAGCAAGGGATCGACCGATGACCGACACCAGGGATTTCAACGACCGTATGCTCTCGCTCGGGCTTGCCCGGGTCAGCGAGGCCGCGGCCCATGCCTCGGCCCGGTTGGTCGGGCGGGGCGATGAAAAGGCCGCCGACCAGGCCGCCGTGAACGCGATGCGCGACCAGCTGAACATGCTGGACATCAAGGGCACGGTCGTCATCGGCGAGGGCGAGCGCGACGAGGCGCCGATGCTGTTCATCGGCGAAGAGGTCGGCACCGGCAACGGCCCCGAGGTGGACATCGCGCTGGACCCGCTTGAGGGCACCACCCTGACCGCCAAGGACATGCCGAACGCGCTGACCGTGATCGCCATGGCGCCCCGCGGCACGCTGCTGCACGCGCCCGACGTCTATATGGACAAGCTGGCCGTGGGGCCGGGCTATCCCGTGGACGTGGTCAGCCTTGAGATGTCGCCGCGTGAGCGGGTTCTGGCGCTGGCCGCCGCAGGCGGGGTCAAGCCCTATGACATCACCGTCTGCATTCTTGAGCGCCCCCGGCATGAGGAGATGATCGCCGAGGTGCGTTCCACCGGCGCCGCGATCCGGCTGATCACCGACGGCGACGTGGCCGGTGTGATCCATGTCGCCGAATCGGACAAGACCGGGATCGACATGTATATGGGCTCCGGCGGCGCCCCCGAGGGTGTGCTGGCGGCATCGGCGCTGAAATGCATGGGCGGGCAGATGTGGGGCCGGCTGCTGTTTCGCAACGATGACGAACGCGGCCGCGCCGCCAAGGCCGGGATTACCGACCTGAACCGCATCTATACCCGCGACGAGATGGTCACCGCCGATGTGATCTTTTCGGCAACCGGGGTCACCAACGGCTCGATCGTGCGGGGCCTGCGCCGCGAGCCGCATTTCGTCGAAACCGAAACCATCCTGATGCGGTCCAAGACCGGCTCGGTCCGGCGGATGATCTATCGCAACCCGGTTCGCGCGTAAGGGCAGGGGGGTAAGGGCAGGGGGCGCTGCCCCCGTCCCTTCGGGACTCCCCCGGGATATTTTTCCACCAAAGACGGGCCGTCCGCCGTGCGGGTGGCCTTTTGGCATCTTGCCCTTGGCGCGGCCTGTGGCGACAAGGCGGGCCATGACTGCTTTCCTGAATGTCGAATCCTCGCTGACCGGTCGCCGCTGGGCCGGTCCCGATCCTGCGCAAGAGCGGCTGGCCGAGGGGCTGGCGCAGGCCGCCCGGTTGCCGCTGCCGGTGGCGCGCATCCTTGCCGCGCGGGGCATCGCGGCAGACGAGGCCGCCGCCCATCTTGAACCGAAGCTGCGCGACCTGCTGCCCGACCCGCTGCGCCTGCGCGACATGCAGTTGGCGGCCGAGCGGCTGGTTGCCGCTGCCGTGACGGGTGAACGGATTGCGGTGTTTGCCGATTACGACGTGGACGGGGGCGCCTCGGCCGCGCTGCTGCTGGGCTGGCTGCGTGCGCAGGGGCGCGAGGCCACGCTGTATGTCCCCGACCGCATCGACGAGGGCTACGGCCCCAACCCCGCCGCGATCGAGGCGCTTGCCCGCGACCATGCGCTGATCGTCTGCGTCGACTGCGGCACGCTGAGCCATGAGGCGCTGGCGGTGGCCAAGGGCCGTGCCGATGTCATCGTGCTGGACCACCATCAGGGCGGCGAGACCCTGCCGCCGGTCCTGGCCGTCGTGAACCCCAACCGCGCCGACGAGGACGGGGCTTTGGGGCATCTTTGCGCCGCGGGGGTGGTGTTCCTGACGCTGGTGCAGGCGAACCGCGGCCTGCGCGCCCGCGGTCTGGCCGAACCGGACCTGATCGGGATGCTCGATCTGGTGGCGCTGGCGACGGTGGCCGATGTGGCCCCCCTGCTGGGCGTCAACCGCGCTTTTGTCCGGCAGGGGCTGGCGGTGATGGCGCGCCGCGCGCGGCCGGGGCTGGCGGCTTTGTCGGATGTGGCGCGGCTCGATTCGGCGCCTTCGGCCTTTCATCTGGGGTTCCTTCTGGGACCGCGGATCAACGCCGGCGGTCGCGTCGGCCGCGCCGATCTGGGCGCGCGCTGCCTGTCGGCTACCGACCGCGCCGAGGCCGAATCGCTGGCCGCGCAGCTGGACGCGCTGAACCGCGAGCGCCGCGAGATCGAGGCGCTGGTCCGCGACGCCGCCTTTGCCCAGGCCGAATCGCACGCCGACCCGGCGCTGTCCTGGGCCGCAGGCGAGGGCTGGCACCCCGGCGTTGTCGGCATCGTCGCCGCACGGCTGAAAGAGGCGACCGGCCGCCCTTCGGTGGTGATCGGCGTCGCGGGGGGGGTGGGCAAGGGCTCGGCCCGCTCGGTCCCCGGCTTCGACATCGGCCGCGCCGTGCAGCGGCTGGAGGCCGAGGGGCTGATCGCCCGCGGCGGCGGTCACGCCATGGCCGCGGGGCTGACGGTCGATCCGGCGCAGATCGCCCCCGCCATGGCGCGGCTGTCCGAGCTGGCCCTGGCCGCGCTGGCGGGTCGGGCGGCCGGGGCGCTGTGGATTTCCGGGCTGCTGGACGCGCGCGCCGCCACCCCGGAAATGATCGAGGCGCTGGAGCGCGCCGGCCCCTTTGGCGCCGCCGCGCCCGCGCCGCGTTTTGCGCTGAGCGACCTGATCCTTGAGCAGGTGGATACCATGGGCGAGGGCCACCTGCGCCTGCGTGCCCGCAGCGGGGCAGGGGCGCTGGACGGGGTCGCCTGGGGTGCGATGCAGGGCGCGCTTGGCCCGGCGCTGCTTGGCGCACGGGGGCGGCGGTTCCATCTGGCCGGCCGGCTGGAGCTGTCGCTGTGGGGCGGGCGCCAGCGGGTCCGGCTGCGGCTGGACGACGCCGCCGAGGCACATGGCGGCGGGCCGTCCGGCACATGAAACGCCCCGCACATGAAACGCATCGGGCCGATTGAATAAATCGCCGGGGCGAAAACTTTCTGCTTGCGGTCCTCGCGCGCATTGCCTAGATACCGCTCCACGCAACGCAGCAAGGCTGCAAGCGCAAAAGGTGGCCCGTTCGTCTATCGGTTAGGACGCCAGGTTTTCAACCTGGAAAGAGGGGTTCGACTCCCCTACGGGCTGCCATTTTTCCATCGCTGATCTCGCCGTGATCCGGACCGTCGCCACGGTCGCGTGGGGCTGTCATCAAGGGCGCTGGCCGCTGACGCCGGCAGGGCATCACCCCTGGCCGAGGCTGAAGTTCTGTTCGACCACCGCCTCCATCGACACCCGGCTTGAGGTGTTGCTGATATGGGGCAGGACCGAGATCTTTTCGGCCAGGATGCGCCGGAAATCACCCATGTCGCGCGAGCGGACCTTGAGCAGATAGTCGCAGCCGCCGGCGATCATGTAGCACTCTTCGATCTCGGGGATGGCGCGGACGGCGGTGTTGAACTGTTGCAGGGCGTTTTCGCGGGTGTCGGTCATGTTGACCTCGACATAGGTGACATGGGTCAGGCCCAGCTTCAGCGGCGACAGTATGGCGCGATAGCCGGTGATCAGGCCGATGTCTTCCAGATGCCTGATCCGCAGCGCCACCGGGGTTTTCGACAGCCCGACCTTGCGCGCCAGCTCTGCCACGGGGATTCGGGCGTTGTGGGTCAGCTCTGACAGGATCTTGCGGTCCACGCTGTCCAGTTTTGCCTCCATCCTGAAAATCCCCTTAAAAATGTTCCGTTCGGCTATCAGGTTAAACAGCTTTGGGCGCATCGGCTAGCCGGTTTCTGTTATACCTTGCACATCGCAGCAAGGGAAAACGCCATGTCCAGCATCAGCCAGTTCGGCACCGACGCGAAATTCGCCGATGAGGCAGGGTTGCTGCGGGGGCTGGTCGCGCAGGCGGCGCTGTCGCCGGCCGATCGCGCCGCGATCACCGCCCGCGCCGCCGATCTGGTGCGCCGCATCCGCGCCGAGGCCAAGCCCACGATGATGGAACATTTCCTGGCCGAATACGGGCTGTCCACGCGCGAGGGGGTGGCGCTGATGTGCCTGGCCGAGGCGATGCTGCGCGTCCCCGACAAGCTGACCATCGACGCGCTGATCGAGGACAAGATCGCGCCCTCGGACTGGGGCCGGCATCTGGGCGAGGCGTCGTCCAGCCTCGTCAACGCCTCGACCTGGGCCTTGATGCTGACCGGCAAGGTGCTGGACGACGATCAGGCCGGCATCGCGGGCACGCTGCGCCGCGCCGTGCGCCGGCTGGGCGAGCCGGTGATCCGCACCGCCGTCGGCCGCGCCATGAAAGAGATGGGGCGCCAGTTCGTGCTGGGCCAGACCATCGAGGCCGCGCTGGAACGCGCCAGCAAACACGAGGCGCAGGGCTATACCTACAGCTACGACATGCTGGGCGAGGCGGCGATGACCGGGGCCGACGCCGCCCGCTACGACCGCGCCTATTCCGACGCCATCGCGGCGATCGCGAAAGCCTGCACCAAGGGCTCGGTCGAGGAAAATCCCGGCATCTCGATCAAGCTGTCGGCGCTGCATCCCCGCTATGAGGTGGCGCAGGAAGCCCGCGTCATGGCCGAGCTGGTGCCGGTGGTGCTGAAGCTCGCGCGCCAGGCCAAGGCCGCCGGCATGGGCATGAACATCGACGCCGAAGAACAGGACCGGCTGGTGATCTCGCTGCGGGTGATCGAGGCGGTGCTGGCGGACCCCTCGCTGGCCGGCTGGGACGGGTTCGGGGTGGTGGTGCAGGCTTACGGCAAACGCGCGGGCCAGACCATCGACTGGCTGCACGCGCTGGCGCAGCGTCTGGACCGCCGTATCATGGTGCGGCTGGTCAAGGGCGCCTATTGGGACACCGAGATCAAGCACGCCCAAGTCGAGGGGCTGCCGGGGTTCGCCCTGTTCACCAGCAAGGTGGCGACCGACGTCAGCTATATCGCCAATGCCCGCAAGCTGATCGGCTATGCCGACCGCATCTATCCGCAATTCGCCACCCATAATGCCCAGACCGTCGCCGCGATCCTTGAAATGGCCGGCTCTGAAACCCGGTTCGAGTTCCAGCGCCTGCACGGCATGGGCGAACGGCTGCACGACATCGTGCTGCGCGACCACCGCAGCCGTTGCCGCATCTATGCGCCGGTCGGCGCGCATCGCGACCTGCTGGCCTATCTGGTGCGGCGGCTGCTGGAAAACGGCGCGAACAGCAGTTTCGTGAACCAGATCGTGGACGAGGCGATCACCCCCCAAGAGATCGCCCGCGACCCTTTCGACGCGATTGAGGGCGCAAGGCCGCCGCTCGGGCTGGTCGCGCCGTCGGCGCTGTTCGGGGCCTCGCGTCCGAACTCTGCCGGCTTCGACCTGACCGACGAGGAAACGCTGTCCCGCATCTACGCCGCCCGCGAACTGGCGATCCCCGATGCGATGCCGCTGACGGTGTCGGAACCCACCGGCAGGATGCAGGATGTGCTGAACCCGGCGACGGGCGAAAACATCGCAAAGGTGCTGATGGTCGATGCCGCGACCGCCACCCGCGCCATCGACGACGCCCGTATCTGGGACGCGCCCGCGGCGGAACGGGCCGAGGTGCTGCGCCGCGCCGCCGATCTTTACGAACAGCATTACGGCGCGATCTTTGCCATCCTCGCGCGCGAAGGCGGCAAGGCGCTGCCCGACGCGGTGGCAGAATTGCGCGAGGCGGTTGATTTCCTGCGCTATTACGCGACCGAGGGCGAAACCTGCACGGACGCCCCGCGCGGCATCTGGGGCGCGATCAGCCCGTGGAACTTTCCGCTGGCGATCTTTACCGGCCAGATCGCGGCGGCGCTGATGGCGGGCAATGCCGTCATCGCCAAGCCGGCAGAGCATACGCCGGTGATCGCCGCCCGGGCCGTCGCCCTGCTGCATCAGGCGGGCGTGCCGAAAGCGGCGCTGCAACTGCTGCCGGGCCGGGGCAGCGTGGTCGGCACCGCGCTGACCTCGGACCCGCGGGTCGCGGGGCTGGTGTTTACCGGCTCGACCGCGACCGCGCAGACCATCGCCCGGACGATGGCCGCAAACCTTGCACCCGGCACGCCGCTGATCGCCGAAACCGGCGGGCTGAATGCGATGATCGTCGATTCCACCGCGCTGCCGGAACAGGCGGTGCGCGACATCGTGAACTCGGCCTTTCGCTCGGCCGGGCAGCGGTGTTCGGCGCTGCGCTGCCTTTATGTGCAGGAAGACATCGCGCCGCATCTGATCACGATGATCAAGGGTGCGATGGACGAGCTGCGGTTGGGCGATCCGTGGGATCTGGCCACCGATGTCGGCCCGGTGATCGACCCCGCCGCGCAGGGCGAGATCGCCGACTATATCGCCGCGAATGCGGGCCGCATCCTGCACCGGCTGGCGGTGCCGTCGCCGGGTTGCTTTATCCCGCCCACGATGTTGCAGGTCTCGGGGATCAACGATCTGGAACGTGAGGTTTTTGGCCCGGTGCTGCATGTCGCGACCTTTCGGGGCGAGCAGCTGGACCAGGTGATCGCCGACATCAACGCCCGCGGCTTCGGCCTGACCTTTGGGCTGCACACCCGCATCGACTCGCGCGTGCAAGAGGTCTCGGACGCGATCCATGCCGGCAATATCTATGTGAACCGGAACCAGATCGGTGCGGTGGTGGGGTCGCAACCCTTTGGCGGCGAAGGGCTTTCGGGCACCGGACCCAAGGCCGGCGGGCCGCGCTATGTGCCGCGGTTTTTCGCACCTGCCACGGCCTCGGCGTCGGTCGGCGCCTGGCAGGGGCAGGCCGACGAGACCCGGCTGCACAGCGCGCTGGCCGCGCCGGGGTCGCAAAAGCTCGACGAACGCCTGATGCCCGGCCCGACGGGCGAGATGAACCGCCTGACCGCCCATAGCCGCTCGCCGCTGCTCTGCCTCGGCCCCGGAGCCGAGGCCGCAGCGGCGCAGGTCGCAGCGGTGCAGGCGCTTGGCGGCCACGCCGTCGCCGCCGACGGCAGCCTGCCGCCCGAGGCGCTGACCCGGATGCCGCAGCTATCCGCCGTGCTGTGGTGGGGCGACGAGGCGCAGGGCCGCGCCTATGCGCAGGCGCTGGCCGAACGCGAGGGTGAAGTCGTGCAGCTGATCACCGGCATGCCCGATCTGGCCCATGTCGCGCATGAACGCCACCTGTGCGTCGATACCACCGCCGCCGGCGGCAACGCCGCGCTGCTGGCAGGCTGAAACGCCGCAGCCCCCGCGCGCCGGTTTCCGAAAAACCGCGCGCGGGCAGGGGGTTGAACCGCCGCAGGCCGCATGTCGTCATGCGGCGACGCGGATGCTCTCGACCGGCCGGGGATTTTTCCGGATCGGCAGCACTGCGCCGATGCTTTTGGTGCATCTACCGTAAGCAGCGCCGTGCAGCGCCGATGTCAGCAACACGGCGCTGGCCGCAGGAATCCGCCCGATGCTTTTCCAGAATGCTGAATCAGCAATAATCCGTAAAGTGTAATTTGGGGCTTGACAGCACCACATATCCACACAGGCCCATGTGGTAGGGGGCAGAACGCAGAACGGGGGCCTATCTGGCCCCCGTCTTTGTAACATTGCTCACGTTTTCACATATGTGCTAATTATGCCACTAATCGCGCCCTGGTTGCGCGCGCCAAATGTCGCGAACGACCCATGCATAGACGGCGACAACCGGAAGCCCGGCAGCGCCTACGGCCCACGTTGTAAGGACAAGATCGAGCATCATTTACACCACGGAACAAAGGACTTCGACGGACCAGACCCGGACGACCGAGGCTTATTCCTTTCAGGCCGGGATTTACAGAGGCGCGGCTGATCCAGAGTGGGTTGCGCCCGAGAGACCGCCTTTTCTGGTGCACGGGGAGGGGTGCGCGCGGGAGGTTTCCGCGAACCAGCGGCGGAGAGGGGCGCTTGTGTGACAGATCGCCGCGCCGGGCGGGTGGCCCGGTCACGGGTAGAGTTAGGCACGACCGAGGGCAAAGCCTCGGCCAGTGCCCGTTGAGCCTGCGCGACCCTGAACGTGGATCGCTGGGCAGGGGGAGCCGCGACAGGGCGCGGCTCGGGGGTGGCGATGGCTGGCGTCGCAGTTTCGCGCCGCCGTGACGATTTACGAGCCATGTTGTTTTTTCCTTGGCCAGACAGAGAACGGATAACCGGGCACATAGCGCCCTTTTTCCCGACGCAACCACCCGTGGGGAGATTGTCGAAGCTGATCCAGCAGGTTGTCAACAGCCAACTGGCGCTTTTCTCGCTGGACCTGTTCAAGATGCTCGAAATGGGATTGCATATGATGCGCAATGATTTCCGCCATTTCCTCGCTGGAAAGTGACACCCATTCATCAAGCAGACGCTGGCGGTGGTGCTTTTCGAAGGTCTTTTGCACCCATTCAGACGCCGACGCCATATCGGCGGGGTCTTGGGTGATCGCATTGAGATAGTCCCGGCGGGTGGCGCCCGTCATGAGATAGGGTTTGGTCGGATCACCGCCGGGGGGCAAATACTCAAAGCCGCTGGGTAGCACCGCGAGATCGCGGGCCAGCTTGGCTTTTTCCTGAAACCATTCATGGCCGAGGGCGGGTTTCTTAGAGAGGGAAAACCAGTATTCCTTGGTCCCCTTGAGCAGGTATTTGCAGATGTAGCGGATTGCGCGCTCATCCGCGCGCCAATCCACTTTGATATGGCCGTGCGGCCATTCGCGAATGTGGGTCATTCGCATTTGAGGTATTTCGTCGCAGAAGGGGGCATCGTCTTGTGATTTCCCCGCCGGGTAATCGTCTTTGTATCGGGGGCTGATGCCGCGATCATAGAGGGGATACTGATCGACCCGAGGGAGAAGACGTTGAAAGAATAGAATGGCGTGGAAATGGGCGCGCCCTTTCAGGTCGCCATACTCGCCCACGACGAAATACCTGACTTTGTGACCAGCACGACGAAGCAGCTTCATGAAAAGCTGGAAATGTTTGGAATGGAGGATTTTATCCGCCAGATCGTCCCTAGGCGCATAGGTGAGGGTCACGGTGCAGACCCTTTGCGAATGAGCGGCCTCCGCCATTGCGCGGGCAACGTAATCGTTGACCCGGTTTTTTCGACAGCGCCAGCATTGCTTGCAGGGGACGGGGAGTTTTTCGTGTTTCGGCCCGCGTAGCACCCAGATATGGCTGGGATTGATGCACATTTTCGGTCCCTTTGTCGGCTGTGTCACTAAAAGGTTATACCCATCAAGCAGGGTGCGCGCGCATGCAATTTTTCGTTGTGACTTGTCAAACAGAATAATTGCATGCGGCAGGCTGCGAATAGAAATGCAGAAAGAACCGATAAAATCGGGTTCTGCATTATCGCAGCTTAGGGCGGACCGACTTACCCCCAGCCCCTCGATACTTGACGTCTCGGGGCTAGGGATAAGTCTATGCCGCTATTCGCCCTCACGGACCAGTTTATTGCGGTCCGGGTTGAGATGCTGGAGCAGATAGCGTGGAGTGCGGCGCATCGGCTCATGGGGCGGTAGAACGCGGGTGCGCGCCTTGTAGTCGCTGATTTCCCAGTGGGCCGGATCCCAAAAGGATTGCCAGTCGCCGCCCCATGTCAGATGCAGCTTGCGGTCCTTGGGCAGTTGCGCGTTGACGCGCTCCAAGGCCAGCTTGCCGAGGACGCCGAGCAGCGCCCATTCCTGCCGAGACATGTCCCAATGGAACAGGCCGTGCACAATATCGACGGCCTCGCCGATATTGTGGGCGGAATGGGGATAGCGCACTTTGCTGGTTCCCTTGGCATAGTGCGCGTCTTGAGTGGCCTTGTCGCGCAAAGCGCAGTGGACGTAGAGCGGGATGCCGCGCTTTCGCGCGGCCTCTTGAAACAGCGCCGCCCAATAGGCAAGGCGCAGGTCAACATAGGCCCAATCGGCCCGATCCCATTGCGACAGATGCCCGGTTGAACTGATAAAGTTCGGAGCCTTGAGACGTTCGGGGGCGTTCCAGACCCCCGGAATATCATCCGGGGGGCCGAAGAACCGAGGGTCGGGGTCGGGGGAGTTGGCGCGTATCCGCGCCAACCATTCAGACAGTCTCATGAGCATCGCCCGTTTCCTCGGTTTGTTCGGGGGCAGCTTCGATGCCCGGCTGCACGGATTTTTCCGCCGCATCACGGGCGGCCCGGAGAGCCGCCGCCTCGCTGCGGATTTCCTTGAGCACCGAGCGGCGTTCGAGTTCGAGCATGCGCATTGCGCGGGTGACTTCCGCCAGTTGCCCGCTTTCGTGGGGCATGCGGTCGATGTTCGTGTAGACCTCACCATAGGGGCGATGACTGGTGACAGGGGGCGGCATCCAGAATATGCGCGCGCCCTTGGGCGCATCGACGCGCCAGGTCACCGCTTCCGAGAGGTCGATTTCGAAGGACGTCCCGACTTCCGCGAGGACTTCATAGCCTTCGGCTTCGACATAGAGCGGGGCGGGCGCGCTACACCGCACCCGCAGGATACCTTTCCCGGCTTGGATTTTTTCATTCAGGTTCACCTCGGACCATGCAAAAGGGTCAAGTTTCATGGATCAATCCTCGGGCTGGCCGGCATCGCGCACGGCTTCATATTCATCGTTGTTTTCGGCGAGGACATCGCCGATTTGAGTGTTGCCGCGAATGGCAACCACATGG
The DNA here is from genome assembly GCF_900108405.1 of Paracoccus alkenifer. Taxonomy (GTDB): domain Bacteria; phylum Pseudomonadota; class Alphaproteobacteria; order Rhodobacterales; family Rhodobacteraceae; genus Paracoccus; species Paracoccus alkenifer. Next base: position 846,015 of record NZ_FNXG01000002.1, on the reverse strand, counting down.
CGCGCGACGCATTCGAAGGCGTCGGCGTTCTGGTCGGCGAACACATCGTGCGGGAACGGTTGAGGCGCGAGGAAATGGGTTTCCGAATAGGTCGGATCCACGATTTCCGTTTGCCAGATATTGGACCGGTTTTCGGTCCAGCCGCCGCCGGGCGTCGCCATGTAGAAATCACCGCCAAGGCGGGTGAAGTCACGGTTCCACTTGTCGTTCATCGGCTCATAGCCGTAGAGGCCATTGGGCTGTGTATGCTTGGCGTCAATACGGCGGTTCTGGACCAGATCGACGGGTTCGACCCGCTGCACATCGCGAAGGGCGTTCGGCAGGTCATCGAACTGGCTGCAATACAGCCATTCATCGGACATGCGTTCATCGACCCGTTCCGGCAGCACTTCGACCGTGAAAATGACGACGCCGCCCACGTCCTGATGCGGGACGTTGAGCGACAGCTTGGCCGAGGCCCGGCCCAGCGTCACGGACTGGTCGAGATTGGCGGCATCCGTCGCAAAGCGCTCGGCAAAGCCGACCGGCACACGAGCAGAATCAAGCAACCACGGCCGCTTGAACTGGTCGGGCGGGACACTGATGCCCTGCATCAGAAGGGCAACGATGGTGTCATCGTTATCAAAGCCGGTGCTGTCATTGCCAGCATAGGCGGTCCGCAGCTTGGCGAATGCTTGGGTGGTGCGGGCCTTGTCAATGTCGGCCAAAGTGATGCCGATGGACTGCCCAGCCAATTCCGCAAATACCTGCGGAGCGCCATCCGCCCATGCGAAGGCGGGATAGACACCCTGCCGTGCAAGAGCCGGCACTTGCCCATCCGACCACACATTGTTGCTGGCCGGCGACGCCGGCGCGGCGGGGTTGGCCGAACCGTCGCCTTTGATGGCAAGACCGGAAACCGGCAGTTGACCTGCCACGACGTCCAGATCAAGCGCACCGACGATAAGCGCGCGCTCATAATCTGGCACCACCCGCGACAGGCGCGAGGACGGCCAGAATGCCGGGGGAAGTGAGGTCGCCGCCGCAATATCCTCAGTGGCGTATTTCCGGCGAGTGAGGCGCGACGAATGCGCTGCAAGCCTGAAATTATAGATGACGTTGAAGGCGTCGATCAGATCGGTATTGATTTCCGATCCCACCTGAACGTGCAGGCCGAGCGTCTTGAAAAATTTCGACGCTGCCACAGTGGCAAGGGCGGTCCCATCGACCACATCATAGAACGGCGGAGGGTCGCGATCGGCAGCGCCGAGCGACTTGATCTTCTCGCCGGTCATGGCGTGCATGAGTTCATCGCGGCCCGGGAATTGGGGATGCGACGACTTGGGAACGAACCAAGCCTGAAAGTTCGCATGCACCGCGTTGAGCAACGGCTTCGGCATTTCCTTCAACTGCAGGTCGATACCGACGCTGCCCGCGGCGCTGTCGCCCGGATGCAGAGGGAAATAGCCCACCGGCACCACAATGCCAGCGCGGGCGCTGGTCATGGTGACCGCGGTATCCTTGCGGGTGGTCTGATTGAATGAGACCGGAGTTGTAGATTGGCGAGCCATTATTTACCTTTCCTTTTCTTGAGGTCTTTGCGAACGTCAACGTCCCATACGCCCATTGCACGGGTCCAAAGACCCGTCATCCCGGGCGGATGTCGGAACATATCGCGCGCATATTCTTCATGCGCTTTCGCTTTCTGGTCGGGCGTCCCCGACATAGAGAGACGGGCGCGCTCTGCCATGCTTTCGCGCCAATCCTGTTGTTTTTGATAGCTTACGGCGGCAGCCGCCGACGCTACTTCATCGAGTCCATCCGCGCCAGTCGCAGGCACAACATAGGGCCGCGCCAATACAGGGGTATCAAGCAATGCAACGCCCGAAGTGCTGGGAACTTTCTCGACATCCACTTCACGGCCCAAATAGGGGCCGGCAAAGGGCGAATTGACCGTCCTTGCATTTTGCCCATTTGATGCCGTTGCCGCCCGGCGACCAAATGTCGCCGACGACAGCATTTGCCCGAGACGGGCATTATCAAGCGCAATCTGGGATTTGGCTTGGTCGATTTTGACCTTGGCAAGGTCGAGTTCGAGTTGATCGGCAGCACGGCGGCGGGCGGCGTCGCCGGACGTAATATCATTAATGTCTTTGAGACCGCCGGTTATCAGATCGATGGACGCGAGCGGCGGCGCATCGCCGCCACCCGCCACACCATACGCGCCACCCGGCTGACCATATTGCAGCATGGTAAGCCGGTTGATGCCATATTGCTTTTCCGCCTCGGTCGCGCCCTGCGCTTGCGACAGCAGATTGTCGCGCGGGGTGGGGTCTTTTTTCTTTTTGCCAAAGAGGTCTTTAACCCCTTTGCCAATGCCGAGAAGACTACCGGCAAGAGAAAAAATAGACATTAGAGCCACCCCGCATGTTTAAGGTGACGGGGGGGTAAGTGGCTGGGTTCCCCAGCAACTTCATTCCAAGTCAGCCGCAGGTCGCGGCAGAGCGTGGCGGGTGAAACCCAATAGATAGCGCAGACAAGCAGCGCCTCGGGGGGGATATTTGCGTCGGGATCAAAGAGCCAATCCTCGACGCGGGAATGCCCCCAAAGCCAAGCCTGCGCTTCCTCATAGGTCGAGACCGACCTTGGGTAAGCAGACGGGCGCATATCAGCCCCCCAACGGGAAGCTGATGCCGGGGAGCACAAGACCGCCACAGACCGCGTTGTAATACGCGGGCACCATGGTGGCGGCGACAGCCCCGGCAGCGCCGAGCAGCAGGGGCACGATAGTGTTGATGGGTTTCATGGATTATCTCCGCTGAAGCAGCGGCGGGATGCCGCTCAACCAGCAGGTAGCAGAGCAACAATAATCCGTATTATGTAATTCAAACAGATTTGCGCAGCACCCGCTTGACACCTGCTGGCATGGACCCACCATCTGGCCCTGCACGGAAATACAGGACGAACCATGGATCTACGCCAGCTTACGGACGACCTTGCAGTCGCGCCCCAGATCGAGCCCGAGGATATTCGCCGGCTGGCGGATGCCGGATATACTACCGTGATCGCGAACCGGCCGGACTCGGAACTTGAGCCGTCGCATCACAGCCGCCGGATGGCGGAGCTGGCGGCACAGGCCGGGATCGCGTTCCACTATGTGCCCATCATGCCCGGGCAGCTTGGCCCGGAACAGGTGCAGGCGCTGCGCGACATCGTCGAAAACGCCGAGGGCAAGGTTCTGGCCTATTGCCGTTCCGGCACCCGCTCGACCATGGCATGGGCGCTGGGTCAGGCCGGACGGCGGCCGACGCGGGACATCATGCAGGCCGCGGCCAGCGCCGGGTATGATCTGTCCGACCTGATCCCGCGCTGAGCGCTGAAATGACGGCCGCCTGACCGGGCGGCCGTCCGTCGGTTCAGCGGGCCAGTTCGCGCACCACCATGCCGCGGGGGCTGATGGTGACGGTGACGGGTTCGCCCTCGGGGTTGACGGCCTCGACCTCGATGCGCGGGCCGTCGCGGGTGATCGCGCCGGGCTGAGCATAGCCGGCATCCTGCAACAGACGCTGCACGGCCGCATCATCCAGCACTGTCGAGGCCGCCTGCGGCCCGCGGTCGCCGCGGTGGAAATGCTGCATGCGCTTCATCATCTCGCCGCGATCGTTGCCCCGATCCTTGCCGCGCCAGTCCATGCCGCGATCCTGGCCGCGGTCCCTTGCCCCACGCGCCTTGTGGCCCTTGCCGTCCATCTCGCCCCGGCCAAAGCGTTGCAGCGTGCCGTCATTGCCAAAGCCGGCGCGGATCCCCTGCCCCTGCGCGTCGGTGCCAAACAGCATCACCCCCTGATCACCGCGGCCAACTCCTTGAATCTGGGCGAAATCCTTGGTGGTGGCGTGGTCTCGGACCGCTTGGGGCAGCAGGCGCTGGACCAGATCGGCGGGCAGCGCGGCGCCCTCGGCGCGGATCATGCGCAGCTCGCCCTTGCTGTCCAGCATGGCGCGGAATGCGCCGCCTCCGGGCAGATTGCCCCGCACCTGCTGACCGCGGCGGGACTTGCCGACGGTGGCGTCGGTGATGCCAAGATCGACCAGCGCCTGCGGCAGCGCGGCTGCGGCGGGCTGGGTTGCGGCCGGGGCTGCGGGTTCAGCCGGGGCTTGGGTGGTCTGCGCGGCCAGCGGTGCGGCCAGTGCCGCCATCGCCACCATGACCGCGGCGGAATTGCGAAGCGTGCGAAGCATTGTAATTTCCTTTCGTTCGCATCTTTCCGGGTTGCCTGTTATCCCGGATCGAATCGTAATCTAGCCGGCCAAGCCCGAACGAAACCCCAACGGCCCGTTTGGTTTCCGTTTGGGTTTCAGGGTAAAGATGGGACGATGCGCCTGCGATTCATCATTCCCGTCGCCCTTTTTCTGGTCGCGCTGGCGCTTGCGCTGACGGCGGCGCATCGCTGGGATCATCGCCCGGGGCATGGCCCGGCGCGACACCACGACCCGATTGCGGCCCCCTCTTATGATTTCGAGGATGCGCCGCCCGGCTGGATGGCCGAGGTGATCCCGATGCATCAGGCCGTGCGCCGCGTCACCCGTCGCTTTGACGGTCGCGTGTTGGACATCGCGCTGCTGCCGTCCTCGTCCGACGGCCCGGCGCTGGTCTATCGCATCCGGCTGCTGACCCGTGCGGGCGACGTGCTGGATATCCGCATGGACGCGCTGGAGGGGCGGATCATCGAGCTGAGCGGCGCCGATCTGTCGGGCGTCCGCCGCGGCAAGCACAACCGAAAGGACTGAGATGCGCTGCCTGATCGCCGAGGACGACCCCACGCTGTCCGCCCAGCTGGCCCGCGCCATGGCCGAGGGCGGCTTTGTCGCCGATGTCTTTCACGACGGCGAGGCCGCCGAATTCGCCGGCGCGACTGAGACCTATGACGTGGCCATCCTCGACCTGGGTCTGCCCGGGCTGCCGGGGCTTGAGGTGCTGTCGCGATGGCGGGCGCAAGGCGTGGCGATGCCGGTCTTGATCCTGACCGCACGCGGCGACTGGACCGACAAGGTGGCGGGGTTCCGCGCCGGCGCCGACGACTATGCGGTCAAGCCCTTTCGGCTGGATGAGGTGGTGCTGCGCGCCCAGACCCTGGTGCGCCGCGCCGCCGGCCATGCGCAGGCGGTGCTGACCGCCGGGCCGCTGTCCTATGACACGCAGCTGGGCATTATCACCCGCGACGGGGTGGCGCTGAAGCTGACTCCGTTCGAGACGCGGATCCTTGGCTATCTGATGCACCATCCCGACCGCGTGGTCAGCCGCAGCGAGCTGAGCGACCATCTGTATGACGCCGGCAGCGACCGCGACCACAAGTCGCTTGAGGTGGTGATCGGCCGGCTGCGCCGCAAGATCGGCGACGGGCTGATCGAGACCCGCCGCGGCGAAGGCTATGTCTTGCGGCGTGCGCCGTGATGCTTGATTCCATCCGCGCGCGGCTGCTGGCGGCGGCGGCGCTGTGGCTGACGCTGGTGCTGCTGGCGGCGTGGTGGTTCATCGGCGGCGTGCTGGAACGCTTTGTCACCGAGCGTTTCGACGCCGAGGCCGCGGTGATCGCCGAGACCCTGATCGCCGGGATCGAGCCGGGCGCGGGGGCCGGGTCGGGAATTGACGCCTCCTCTGCCCTCGTCGAGGTCACGCGCCCGCCCGCCGATCCGCGGCTGTCGCTGCCGCTGTCGCTGTGGAGCTGGCAGTTGGAAACCTCGGATGGGGATTTCATCGCCCGTTCCGCCTCGCTGCTGGACCTGCGGCTGGATGCGCCGCCGGGCAGCTACGCCGGCCAGCCCGGCACCGGCCCCGACGGCGAGCCGCTGCGCGTCATGCGCGCCGTTTTTACCCTGCCGGGGGTCGAGCAGCCGCTGGCGGTGGTGGTGACCGTGCCGCGCGCCGAGATCGACGCCGCCATGGCGCTGGTGCGCCCGCCGCTGGCGCTGGCGCTGGTGGTGCTGGGCGCGGGGCTGGCTGTGGCGACGCTGGTGCAGGTAGGCTGGGGGCTGCGCACGCTGGACGCGCTTGGCCGCGACATCCGCCGCATCCGCGCCGGTCAGGCCGAGCATATCCCCCTGCCCCCGGTGGCCGAGCTGCGCCCCGTCGCGGCCGAGCTGAACGCGCTGCTCGACGCCAACCGCTCGGTCATCGCGCGGGCGCGCGAGCATCTGGGCAATCTGGCGCATTCCCTGCGCACGCCGCTGTCGGCGCTGGCCAACACCCTGCCGGACGACCACCCCGGCCGGGCGCTGGTGGCGCGGATGGACCGGCAGATTTCATGGCACCTGCGCCGCGCCCGCAGCGCCGGGCAGCCGCGGCTGCTGGGGCACGCGACCCCGGTGGCGCCGGTGGTGGACGACATCCTGATGGTCCTGCGCCGCCCGGCCGAGGACCGCGGCCTGCGCATCGCCACCGCCTGCGACGCGGCCGCGCGTTTCGCCGGCGAGCGGCAGGATCTGGAGGAAATGCTGGGCAACCTGCTGGAAAACGCGGTGAAATATGCGCGAACTGCGGTGCAGCTGTCCGCAAGTGGCGCCGCCGGCCGCCTGATCATCACCATCGAGGACGACGGCCCCGGCATGGAAGACAGCGACCACGCCCGCGCCCTGTCCCGAGGCGGCCGGCTGGACGAGATGGGGCCGCCGGGTGCGGGGCTGGGGCTGGCGATCGTCGCCGATCTGGCCGGGCTGCACGGCGGCGGGCTGGCGCTGGGGCGCTCGGCTTTGGGCGGGCTGCGGGCCGAGCTGACGCTGCCGGGCTGATTCACGCATCAAGGGGGCGTTGCCCCCGCCGGCTGTCGCCGGCTCCCCCAGGATATTTGTGCGATGAAGAAGCACCACGGCGGCCGATTGTTGTCTGGGTGTGGCTGGTGCCCGAGGTCGGACTCGAACCGACATGACTTGCGTCGGCGGATTTTGAATCCGCTGCGTCTACCATTCCGCCACTCGGGCCACCCTGCCCGTTTATGCGCAACGAGACCGCCGCGCAAGCGGGGTTCAGGTGGCGAGTTTCGCCTGCCGCGCGGCACGCAGCCGGGTGAAATCCTCGCCCGCGTGATAGGATGACCGGGTCAGCGGCGTGGCCGAGACCATCAGGAACCCCTTGCCCCAGGCGGATTTTTCGTAGCCCGAGAATTCCTCGGGGGTGACAAAGCGGTCCACGCGGTGGTGTTTGGGGGTCGGTTGCAGATACTGGCCGATGGTGATGAAATCGACATCGGCCGCGCGCATGTCGTCCATCACCTGCATCACCCCCTGCCGGTCCTCGCCCAGCCCCACCATGATGCCGGATTTGGTGAACATGGCGGGGTCCAGTTCCTTGACCCGCTGCAACAGCCGCAGCGAGGCGAAATACCGCGCCCCCGGCCGCACGGTGGGGTAAAGCCCCGGCACGGTTTCCAGATTGTGGTTGAACACGTCGGGCCGCGCCGCCAGCACGGTTTCCAGCGCGTCCGCGCGGGCTTTCAGGAAATCGGGGGTCAGCACCTCGATGGTGGATCCGGGCGAGCGATGGCGGATCGCGCGGATGGTCTGGGCGAAATGCTCGGCGCCGCCGTCGTCCAGATCGTCGCGGTCGACGCTGGTGATGACCACGTGTTTCAGCCCCAGCGTGGCGACGGCATGGGCGACGCGCCCCGGCTCGAACACGTCCAGCGCGTTGGGCTTGCCGGTGGTGACGTTGCAAAAGGAACAGCCGCGGGTGCAGATCTCGCCCATGATCATCATGGTGGCGTGGCCCGCGCTCCAGCATTCGCCGACGTTGGGGCAGCCGGCCTCTTCGCAGACGGTGGACAGGCGGTTGTTGCGCAGGATGTCGCGGGTGTCCTTGTAGCCCTGGCTGGTCGGGGCCTTGACCCGGATCCACGACGGTTTCCTGGGCTGGCTCTGATCCGGGCGATGGGCCTTTTCAGGGTGGCGCAGGATCGGGGGCGCGTCGGACATCGGTGATCCCTTCGGGCTGGGCAACGGCTTGATGACGCGCAGCGTATCCTTGCGGCAGGGGTTGATCAACTGCCGGTCGCGGCCCAGATACCGTGTCGGGACGGAAAATTTCTGCGCGTCGGCGAGGCGGCGCCACGATCCAGATGGGGACAACTGCATGAAGCCCGGCGAAAGATTGCCCGAAGTGACGTTTCAGACCCGGATCCGCGATGCCGAAATCGGGGGGCCGAATCCGTTTCGCTGGCACGCGATGACCACCAGCGACTATTTCAGGGGCAAGCGCGTGGTGCTGTTTTCGCTGCCCGGCGCCTTTACGCCCACCTGCTCGACCTATCAACTGCCCGAGTTCGAAGAGGCCGCCGTCGAGATGGCAGAGCTGGGCATCGACGAAATCTATTGCCTGTCGGTCAACGACGCCTTCGTGATGAACCAGTGGGCGCGCTCGCAAGAACTGGCGAACGTCAGGGTGATTCCGGACGGCTCGGCCGAGTTCACCGAAAAGGTCGGGATGCTGGTGCGCAAGGACAATTTGGGATTCGGCTGTCGTTCGTGGCGCTATGCGGCCGTGGTCGATGACGGCGTGATCGAGCGCCTGTTCGTCGAGCCGGGGAAATGCGACAACCACCCCGAGGATCCTTACGGCGAATCCTCGCCCGAGGCGATCCTGGCCTATCTGCGCGACCGCGCCCGCGCGGCGGCCTGAACGGGGCGCCGGAACGGGGACACCCCCGCTCCGGCACGGTCCCCGCGCGCGGGGGGTCAGCCGATCATCGGGGTGCCGCGGCCATAGCGTTCCAGATAGTGGCGTTCCAGCCGCATCAGCGCCAGCCGCAGCACCACCTTGCCCGAACGCGCCGACCAGCCCAGGCGGCGCTCGGTCATCTCGATCCCTTCCAGAAAGCAGCAGACCCGCAGCACCAGATCGCCCATGCCGGGGCCAAGCTCGCGCAGCGCCTCGGCCACGCGGCTACGCGCCGCATCCGAGCCGCCGCCGGCGCCCGGCGCAAAGCCTGCGTCGATGCCGGCGGTCATGAAACCATCCCAGTTCTGGGTGATGCGGGTGCCCATCTGGGCCAGCTCGAAATCCTCGCGCAGCCGCTCGCCCGCCGCCACCATGCCGGGGTCGAGAAACGGCTGCCCGTTGGCGTCGCGACGGCGCGCCATCATCTGCAACGGGCTTTCCGCGGCGTTGAAGCGGGCGCGGCGGCGGCCGCCTTCGGGGTCGTCGATTTCGCGGTCTTCCATCACCCGATGGGCCTGCGCCTCGGCGGGGCCGAGGTCGTCGGGGTGCTTGCAGGGGGGCTGGCCAGGACGTTGGTCGCCGCGCTGGTCGGGGGCGGCATATGGCGCCTGCGCCTCTGCCATTCCCGGTCCGACCGGCAGCGCGCCCCCAAAATCGCGGGGCAGGGGCAACCCGGCGCCGCGCCCGGCCGCCATGGATTTCAGCGCGGCGCGCCCGGCGGCGCTGATCCGGTGGCGGGTGATGCGCCCCTGCGTCACCAGCGTCACCCAGCCATTCAGCGCCAGCATCTCGGCCAGGCGGCGGTCGAGGATCGCAGTGCGGATGTCGGCGCGGGTCACGATCGCCTTGTCCATCCCCTCGGCCACCGCCAGCACCGCGCCGGGCTCGGCCAGCCGCCGCAGGACGCGGCGCGCCTGGGCGAGGTCCGCGGACGAGGGCCCGCCCTGCCCCATCCCCTGCCCCGTCACCTGCCCCGCCGCGTCCACCGCGCGGTCGACCAGCGGGTCGTCGCGGCGGCTTTCGAACCTGCGGATGCGGCGCAGGATGGTCGAGGCATGGCAGCCGGTTTCCCGCGCCAGCGCCCGGATTGATTCGCCCCCCTGCACATGGCGCAGATACAGCCGGGCATCGTCGGGCAGCGCGGCGATCTGCTGCGCGGACTGGTCCTGCTGGCCCGCTCTGGCCGTGCTGCCGGGCGGCACCGCTGCACGGAACGGCGGAACTGCTGCCCCGCCCGAGAAACCACCCGTCAATATGGTCATGTTATCTTGTCCTCTGTCATCCTCGGGCCAAGCCGGCCCTGGGCCTGCACCTGTCGAAAAGGACAGGTCCGGGACCACATCGGTGACGAATGGCTAAGATTTCCTAAAGATCATTAACCATACCGGACGCTGCATCGACGACTTATGCAACAACCACACATTGAGTGCAGGATCAGGGCCGCGACCCACAACCCCTTTCCGGAGACCCGAAGATGAGCGTGATGTCCAATATCCTGGCATTTCCCGCCTGCGCCGTTCCCACATACGCCGTGCCGGTGCCGGCCGCTGCTGCCCATGCAGCCGCACCCCTGCGCCGGCCGGCGGTGCTGATCCGGGCGGCAGTCGCCGGGCAGGCGCTGTGGCGGCGCGAGCGCGATCTGCGCAGGGTGCTGGGCAGCGATTCGACGCCAGCGCCGGGGCGGGCGCTGTTGCGGCTGCGCGAGGACGAGGAACGGCTGAACACCGCCCGGCTTGACGGCGCCGCCGACTACGACATGCGGCGGCATGTGTTGCTGCTGGTCGCGATTCTTGCCGAAACACGCCGTGCGGCCCAGCCTGATGTCCGCCCCGATTCCCGCCCTGTTTCCCGGCTGCGCGGGCTTGGCTGAACGTCAGCGCCCGCGCGACAGCGACCCAAGGATCCCGCGCACCAGAATCTGGCCCGAGCGGGTGCCCAGCTGCCGGGCCATGCTTTTGCCGAATGCCTCCAGCATCGAATCGCTGCGGCGCGAGGCGGCCGGTTTGCGGGCCGCCGTGGTCCCGGGTTGATAGCGACGGCCGCGCGCATAGTCTTTGTCGGGTGCGTCCGGGGCCTGCGGGGCATCCGCCTCGGCCTCGGTGCGGGCTGCGGCCTCGGTGCGCCGGGCCAGCATCTCATGGGCGGAATCGCGGTCGATGGTGGTGTCGTATTTCAGCCCCAGCGGCGACAGCTGCATCACCCGCGCCCGCTCGGCATCCGGGATCGGCCCCAGCTGCGACAGCGGCGGCCGGATCAGCGTCCGCTCGGCCACCCCCGGCGCGCCCTTGGCCCCCAGAAACGAGGTCACCGCCTCGCCCGTGCCGACATGCTGGATGGCGTCGGCGGTGTCGAACCCCGGATTTGCGCGATAGTTTTCCGCCGCCATCCGCAGCGCCCGCTGGTCCTTGGCGGTAAAGGCGCGCAGCGCGTGCTGGACGCGGTTGCCCAGTTGGCCCAGCACCGAATCGGGCAGATCGGCGGGGTTCTGGGTGATGAACCAGACACTGACCCCTTTCGACCGCACCAGCCGCGCCACCTGCTCGATCTTTTCGACCAGCGCGCGGGGGGCGCGGTCGAACAGCAGATGCGCCTCGTCGAAAAAGAACGCGAGCCGCGGCTTTTCCGGGTCGCCGACCTCGGGCAGCTGCTCGAACAGCTCGGACAGCAGCCACAGCAGCAGCGTCGAATACAGCCGGGGCGACTGCATCAGCCGGTCCGCCGCCAGGATGTTGACCATCCCCAGCCCCGAGGCATCCGTGCGCATCATGTCCGCCAGCTCCAGCGCCGGTTCCCCGAACAGCCGGTCGCCGCCCTGCTGTTCCAACACCAGAAGCGCGCGCTGGATCGCGCCCACCGAGGCGGCGGCGATATTGCCATAGCGCAGCGACAATTCGCGCGCGTTCTGCCCGACCCACAGCAGCATCGCCTGTAGATCCTTCATGTCGGCGATGGGCAGCCCCTCTTCGTCCGCGACGCGAAAGGCGATGTTCAGCACCCCCTCTTGTGCCGGGGTCAGGTCCATCAGCCGCGACAGCAGCAGCGGCCCCATCTCGGCCGGGGTGGTGCGGACCGGGTGGCCCTGCTGGCCCCAGACATCCCAGAAGGTGACCGGAAAGCCGCGGTAATCCAGCGGCGCGCCGATCTGGGCTGCGCGTTCGGCAAAGGGTTGCAGCAGCTTGGGATTGCCGCCCCCCGGCAGCGCCATGCCGGCAAGGTCGCCCTTGACGTCGGCCAGCACCACCGGCACCCCCGCCAGCGACAGCGATTCGGCCAGCGTTTGCAGGGTCACGGTCTTGCCGGTCCCGGTGGCGCCCGCGATCAGCCCGTGGCGGTTGGCGTATTTCAGCAGCAGGGTCTGGGGGGTGGCGTGCGCCTCGCCGCCCCCGCCGACAAAGACGGTGCCGGCGGCGAAATCCACCAGGGACCAAGGGGTTGCGTCCGCATGGTCGGTCACGGGCACAGGGCTGTCGGGCTGGGCTGGCTGGTCGGTCACGGGCGATCCTTTGGGTGGTCCCCGCAGGCGCGGGTTTGCGCCCAGCATAGCGCAGCCCCTCGGCCCCGCCAGAGGTTTCACGCTTTTCCCCGCCGCCGCCCGACATGAAAAATGTCGAACAACCTGTCTTTTCAGGCAGTTGACGCGCTGTATCCCCCAGCCTAACGTCGCAGGCAATAAACCGCCGGTCCGACAGGGACAGACGGGGGATGCAGCCGCGACGTTGCATTCCCCGTTTCCACGCCCCCGCAAACAGCGAGAAATCGCCGGCGCGAAACCGCGCAACTCCTTTCCACGCAAAGGTTATTCGGCGCCCGGCTGCGGACGCTGACAACCGCGCCTGCCCATGCTACATGCCCGGACGCGTTCAGCCGAAAAGGAAAAGACATGGCTCGCACAACTTCTGCCGTTCTGGCGGCTCTGCTCGCGATAGCGCCTGTCGCGGGCGCGCTTGCGCAATCCGAGACCCAGCCCGAAACTCCGCCCGCGGCTGCGCAAGACGCCGCCCCGGATACCACCCCGGCCGAGGCCGCCGAGGCCCCGGCGACCGAACCCGAGGCCGCCGAATCCGAAGCTGCACCCGCCGAAGCTGCGGCCGGGGAAACGGCCGGGGAAGCAGCCGAGCAACAGCCCGCCGACGACCAGATCGTCGCCGCCTATTACAACCGCGAAAGCCATGGCGACTGGCAGTTGCGCTGCCTGCGCACGCCGGACGGCAAGGATCCGTGCGAGCTTTACCAGCTGCTGCGCGACGAAAATCAGGGCCCGGTGGCCGAGATTTCCGTGATCCCGTTCGAGGGTCAGGCCGCCGCAATCATGAATTTCGTGGCCCCGCTGGAAACCGATCTGGAAATGGGCATGGGCTTGAAGATCGATGCCGCCGAGGGTCGCCGCTATCCGTTCCTCGTCTGCGCGCCCATCGGCTGCGTGGCGCGTATCGGCATGTCCGAGGCTGAGCTGGGCGCGCTCAAGCGCGGCAATCAGGCCACTGTGACGCTGCTGCCGTTCGGCGGCGACCCGGAAAAGAACGCGGTCAACCTGCCAGTGTCGCTGAAAGGCTTTACCGCCGGCTTTGACGCGCTGCATGCGCAGCCGCTGGGCGACGGGCCGGCGACCGAATAAACCGCCCCCCATGATCGAAAAAAGAGGCGCCCCGGGGCGCCTCTTTGCGTTTTGGCCATGTGCCGCCGGGTCAGTCCTCGGCGATGGACAGCGCGACAAACCGCGGCTCGCCCTCGCGGCGCACCAGCACCAGCACCGACTGGCGCCCGGCCTCGCGCGCCTCGTCGATGCGGGCGCGCAGGTCGGCCAGCGCGGCCACCGGCTGCTGCCCGGCCTCGACGATCACGTCGCCGATCCGCAGCCCCTTGGCCGAGGCATCGCTGGTCGCGTCGATGTCCTGCACCACCAGCCCCTGCGCGGTTTCCGGCAGTTGCAGCCGCGCCGCCAGTTCCGGGGTCATCGGCACCAGCGACATGCCCAGCAGCTCGGAGCTGGCGCCCTCGGACGGCTGTTCGCCCTGCGGCGCACCGCTGCCGTCGGCATCCGCCAGCTCGCGCCGGCCCAGCGTCACCTGCAAGGTGACCGGCGCGCCGCTGCGCAGGACAGTCACATCCACCGCCTCGCCCACCGGCGCGTCGGCCACGCGGCGCACCAGATCGCGGGTGTCGGTGACGGGATTGCCCGCAAACGAGGTGATGACGTCGCCCGCCTGGATCCCGGCCTCAAGCGCGGGGCCGGCGGGCACATCGGTGACCATGGCGCCCGATTCGACCTCCATCCCCAGCGATTCGGCGATTTCGGGGCTGACGTCCTGGATCTTGACGCCCAGCCAGCCGCGACGGGTCTCGCCAAAGTTTTCCAGCTGGTCGACCACCCCCTTGACCACGTTCGAGGCCATCGAGAACCCGATCCCGATCGAGCCGCCGTTGGGCGACAGGATCGCGGTGTTCACCCCGATCACCTCGCCTTGCAGGTTGAACAGCGGCCCGCCCGAGTTGCCGCGGTTGATGGCGGCGTCGGTCTGGATGAAGTCGTCGTAAGTGCCGGTCAGCGCGCGGCTTTTCGCCGAGATGATCCCGGCCGAGGCCGAAAACCCCTGACCCAGCGGGTTCCCCAGTGCCAGCACCCAGTCGCCGACCTGCGCGCGGTCGCTGTCGCCGAAGCGCACGAAGGGCAGCGGCTTGTCCACCTGAACCTTGAGCACGGCGATATCGGTCGAGGGGTCGGTGCCGATCAGCGTCGCGGGCAGGCGGGCGCCGGACTGGAACTCGATCTCGATCTCGTCGGCGCCGTCGATCACGTGGTTGTTGGTGACGATCAGCCCTTCGGCCGACACGACAAACCCCGACCCCAGCGCATTCGAGCGCTGCTGCATCTGCGGCGCGCCGAAGCCCGGGTCGCCAAAGGGCGATTCGGGGCCGGGAAAGCCGGGGATGCCAAAGTCGCGGAACAGGTCGGAAAACGGGCTGCCCGGCGGGAATGCGGGCCCGCCGCGCTGGCGCCCCGCCGGCCGCGACACCACCGAGGTGGTGGTGATGTTGACCACCGCCGGGCTGACCTCGGCCACGATCCCGGAAAAGCTTTGCGGCATGATCGAGCCGACCGCCGCCACATGGTCCCCCACGGCCGTGGTGGCGTCGGGCGCCTGCGGCACCTCGCCGCTGTTGGCGGCATCGGGGGTGGTGGTGGTCTCGGGGGTGCCCGGCACGGCCTCGGCCGGGGGCAGCGCCTGCGCCTGAACCTCGGGCTGGGCATCGGGAACGGCCTGCCCCAGCGCCGGCGCCCCAAGCACCGCAGGCAGGGCCAGCATCAGCGCCGCCGCGGATGCGGTCAGGCTGAGCCGTGTCGTAAGCGGAAGAAACCTCATGCATGATCTCCATGACTGACCGGCACAGCTGACCCCGGCCGGTTGCGGGATGCGTCCCCGATATGGAGACAGCCGTTGCGGATTGGCAACTTGTTCCTGCGTCATTTCATCGTGATGCGCGGCGCGGGTTGACAGGTCTTGCCGCCGGGCCGCGCAGGGGGCGGGGCGCATTTCGACAAAACGCGCCCCGCCCCGTTTTCAGTGCGGCCTGTTTATCCCGCCTGCCGGGCGGCCGGGCAGCGCCGATCAATTGCCGGGCGCAGGCTCGGTCTCGGCCTCGGGCAGCGGCTCAAGCGACGCGGGCGGGGTGGTATCATCGACCACCACCTCGGCCGCGTCAGCCGCAGCGGCGGCTGCGTCGGCCTGGGCCTGGGCATCCGGCTCGGCCGCGTCGTCGTCGGGAACACCGGCGACAGCGGCGCTTTCATCGGCGGCAAGCGCGGCCTCGGCCTCGGCCGCTGCTGCTGCGGCGGCGGCCTGCGCCGCGGCCTCGGCTGCCACCTCTTGCGACGAGGGCGCGTCCGGCGGCACCGCGGCCGCGACCTGATCGGGGACCGTGACGGGGCTGGTGCCGCCCTGCCCGCCCGCACCCAGATAGCTGAAGAACTCGCCATCCGGGCTGATCACCACCGAGCTGTTGCCGGTCTGCAAGGCCCGCTCATAAGCGGTCATCGAGCGGGTGAAGGCAAAGAATTCCGGGTCGCGACCAAAGGCGTCGGCGTAGATTGCGTTGCGCTGCGCGTCGGCCTCACCCCGGATGATCTCGGCCTGGCGGCGCGCGTCCGAGGTCAGTTCGACCACGGTGCGGTCGGCGGTGGCGCGCACGCGCTGCGCGGCCTCGCCGCCCCGGGCGATTTCGTCCGCGGCCTCGCGTTCGCGTTCGGCGCGCATCCGCGCATAGGTGGCGGTCAGGTTCTGCTCGGGCAGGTCGGTGCGGGTCAGCCGCACGTCGATGACCTGAACGCCCAAAGCGTCGGCCTCGGCGCGGGCGATGTCGCGGATCCGGTTCATCAGCGCGGTGCGGTCGTCCGACAGCACCGTGGTCGAGGGCACCGAACCCAGCATCCCGCGGATGGCGTTGGTCAGGATGCCCCCCAGCCGCTGCTGGGCGAAATCGACGCCGCCCTCGCCGACCGCGCGGCGAAAGGTCACCGCGTCCGAGATCTGCCAGCGGGCAAAGGCGTCCACCACCAGACGGCGGTCGTCCAGCGGCGTGACCTCCATCGGGTCGGTCTGCAACCCCAGGATGCGCGCGTCATAGCGCACCACGCGGTCGATCACCGGCAGCTTGAAACCAAGCCCCGGTTCCTCGCGCACGTTCACGACCTCGCCAAAGCGCAGCACCAGCGCCTTTTCGCGGACATCGACGATATAGACCGAGGCCATCACCGCCAGCGCGACGATGACCACAAGCGGCAGGGCGATGATGGAAAGCGTGCGGCGCATCAGTTGCCCCCCTGCTGAGTGGTGTTGCCATTGCTGCGGGTCTGCGGCGGCGGGGTCTGGCGCAGCTGGTCGAGCGGCAGATAGGGCACGACGCCCTGCCCGGTGTCGCCGTCGATCAGCACCTTGTCGATGCCGCCCAGAACTTTTTCCATGGTTTCCAGATACATGCGGCGGCGGGTCACGTCCGGCGCCTTGATGTATTCGTCATAGACCGAGATAAAGCGCGCGGCCTCGCCCTGCGCGCCGTTCACGGCCTGCGCGCGGTAAGCCTCGGATTGTTCGACCAGCGCCGCGGCCTCGCCCCTTGCGGCGGCCAGAACGCGATTGGCATAGGCGTCGGCCTCTTTTTCCAGGCGGTCGCGTTCCTGCTGGGCGGCCTGCACCTCGCGGAAGCTGTCGATCACCTCGCCCGGCGGGTCGGCGCGGCCAAGGTTGACGCGCAGCACGTTGATGCCGGCCTGATAGCTGTCCAGCGTGGCCTGAATCGCCTGTTCCAGATCGACCTGGATCACGCCGCGGTCGCGGTTGAGGATCGGCGCCAGCTCGCTGCGGGCCACGATGTCGCGCATCGCGCTTTCGGCGACGGCGCGAATGGTGCCCTCGGGGTCGGCAAGGTTGAACAGATATTGTTCGGGGTTCGAGACGTTCCACACCACCTGATAGGTGATGTCGACGATGTTCTGGTCACGGGTCAGCATCAGCCCGCTATCCATCGGGTCGCGGCCCACGCCGATGTCGATGGTGCGTTCGCGGGTCACCCCCACGATCTGGCGGGTGACAAAGGGCCATGGCGCGAAATTCAGACCGTCGTCGCGCACCGCATAGGGGCGGCCGAACAGCAGTTCGACCGATTTTTCCGAGGTGTCCACCTGATAGACGCTGGCAAATGCCCACAGCGCCACCGCGCCAAGCGCAAAGATCCCCCACTGTCCGCGATTCATCCGCGGCAGTTCGGGGCGCGGCCCGCGCGGGCCGCCCGGGCGCCGGGCGCCGCCGTCGCGCCCGCCCATCAGCACCCGCAGCTTTTCCTGGCCGCGGCGCATCATCTCTTCGATCTCGGGGACCTGCTCGGGGCGCCGTCCGCCGCCGGGGGGCTGGTCGCCGCCCTGCTGGCCGGGGCCGCTCTGACCCCATGGGCGCGGGTTGTCCCCACGCTCGGGGCCGGGGGTGTGCGGGGGGCGGGGGCGGCCGTTGTCGTCTCCGCCGCTGCCGCCGCCCCATGGTCCCTGTTGTGCCATCCATCTGCCTTTCGTCTGAGCCTGTGTCCTAACTAGGGTCAAAGCCGTGAAGGACAAGAGTTTTCGGGTGCCATTCCCGGCACCGCGCTGATTGGTCCGTCGTTCAGACCGTCGCTCCGCCCCGCCGGACCGGCTGGCGCATGGTCACCAGCTCTTCGGCCAGGGTCGGATGCACGGCGATGGCGGCGTCGAACTGTTCCTTGGTCGCGCCCATGCCGACCGCCACCGCGGCCAGCTGGATCATTTCCCCCGCCTCGGGGGCGAAGATATGGCAGCCCAGCACCCGCCGGCTGTTGCAATCGACCACCAGCTTCATCATCGCGCGGATCTCGGACCCCGCGAAAAGCGAGCGCATGGGCCGGAACAGCACCTGATAGACCTCGACCGGGCCGCGGTCGGCGGCCTCGTCCTCGGTCAGGCCGATGGTGGCCAGCTCATGCGGGCGGACATAGACGGCGCTGGCCACCAGATCGTGATCGACACGGCGGGGCTGGGCGCCGAACACGGTGTCGGCGAATGAATGCCCCTCGCGGATCGCCACCGGGGTCAGGTTCACCCGGTCGGTCACATCCCCCACCGCATAGACCGAGGGCACCGCGGTCTGCGACCATTCGTCCACCACGATCTCGCCGCGCTCGCCCAGCTGCACGCCGGTGTTTTCCAGCCCCAGCCCGGCGGTATAGGGGTGGCGGCCGGTGGCGAACATCACCGCGTCGTAGCTTTCCGCCGCGCCGTCCTCATAGGTGACGCGGACCCCTGCCCCTTCGCGGTCCAGCCGCGCCGGGTTGGCGTTCAGCCGCAGGGTGATGCCGACATGTTCCAGCTGATGGGTGACGAGCTGGCGACATTCCTCGTCGAAACCGCGCAGCACCTTGTCGCCGCGATAGGCCAGCGTGGCGTCGGCGCCCAGCCCTTGCAGGATGGTGGCGTATTCGCAGGCGATAAAGCCGCCGCCGACCACCAGCACCCGGCCCGGCACCCGGTCCATGGTGAACAGATCGTCCGAGATCATCCCAAGTTCCTCGCCCGGGATGCCGGGCAGGCTGGGGCGACCGCCGGCCGCGATCAGGATGTGTTTCGCGGTGAACTGCCGCCCGTCGGCCAGCGCCACCGTGTGGTGGTCAACCAGATGGGCGCGGGCATGGTGAATTTCGACCCCCGCCGCACGCAGCCCGTCGGTATAGATCCCCTCAAGCCGCGACAGCTCGTCATGCAGCTTGGCGCGGAATGCCGGCCAGTCAAAGCTGCCGGCGTCGGCATCGGGCCAGCCATAGCCGCGCGCCTCGGCCGCCGCAGCGGGGGCTTGCGAGGCAAAGATCATCAGTTTTTTCGGCACGCAGCCGCGGATGACGCAGGTGCCGCCCATGCGGCTTTCCTCGGCCAGGCCCACGCGGGCGCCGTGCTGGCTGGAGGCGATCCGTGCGGCCCGCACCCCGCCCGAGCCGCCACCGATCACGAACAGGTCATAGTCAAAGCTCATTGCGCCACCTGCGCCGCAGTCATCTCGATCACGCGGCCGTCGGGGCTGCCGATCAGCGCCAGGTCGCACATGCCCAGAAACAGCCCGTGTTCCACCACGCCCGGAATCGCCGCCAGCCCCTGCGCCAGCGCGCCGCATTCGGGGATTTCGTCAAGCGACAGGTCAAGGATCACATTGCCCTCATCCGTGCGGAAATCCTGCCCTTCGCGCTGGCGCAGCAGCATCGGGCGCTGGCTCAGCCCAAGCGAATCGAGCAGGCCCCGGATATGGATGCGGGTGGTTTCCATGCCAAAGGGCACCACCTCGACCGGCAGGTGAAAGGCGCCCAGACGCTCGACCACCTTGCCGGGATCGGCCACCACCACCATCCGGTCCGAGGCCGCGGCGGTGATCTTTTCGCGCAGATGCGCGCCGCCGCCGCCCTTGATCAGGTTCAGGTCGGGGTCGATTTCATCGGCGCCGTCGATGGTCAGGTCCAGCCAGCCGATCGCGTCCAGTTCCTCGATGCGGATCCCGAGGCTTTCGGCCAGATCGCAGGTGGCCCGGCTGGTCGCGGCGCAGCGCAGCCGCAACCCCTCGGCCCGCACCCGCTCGGCCAGGCGCTGGACCATGAACACGGCAGTCGAGCCGGTGCCCAGCCCCAGCCGCATCCCGTCCTCGACCAGGGCGATGGCGGCGCGGGCTGCGGCGTCCTTGGCGGTGTCGGCCGGTGACAGGTCTGGCATCGCGGGCTCCTGCGGTTGCGTGTCCGTTGCGGCTATAACGGGGATGGCCGGAGGATGCGAGGGGGCGCGGCGGCGGGGCCGCAGCGGGGGCCAGCCCCCGCACCCCCGGGATACTTATCGCAAGATGAAAGAGATGGCCGCGATTGCGGGGCCGGGGCGCATGGCGTATCGGGTGCGGATGGAAACCGCCCCTGCCCCGACCCGCGCCCATGTCGCCGTCCTGATCACCGCCGCCGGCCGAGGCGAGCGGATGGGCGGCGATCTGCCCAAGCAGTGGCAGGCGCTGGCGGGCCGGTCGGTGCTGGCGCGCAGCATCGCGGCGTTCGACGGGTTCGGCCGGGTGGTGGTGACGGTGGCGCCGGGCGACATGGACCGCGCCGTCGAGCTGCTGGGCGGGCGGGTCACGCTGGTCGCGGGCGGTGCCAGCCGCGCCGAAAGCGTGCGCGCGGGGCTTGAGGTTCTGGAAGGTTCCGCCATCACCCATGTGCTGATCCATGACGGCGCAAGGCCGCTGGTATCGTCGGCGGTGATTGATGCGGTGGTCGCCGCTCTGGACGCAGGCGCGGTTGCGGCGGCGCCGGGGCTGGCGGTCACCGATGCGCTGTGGCGCGGCGCGGGGGGGGTAGTCACCGGGATTGCCTCGCGCGAGGGGCTGTTTCGGGCGCAGACCCCGCAGGGGTTTGAACTGGCGGCGATCCTGGCCGCGCATCGCGAGGGCGGCGGGGATGCCGCCGACGATGTCGAGCTGATGCAGCGCCGCGGGGTGCCGGTGCGCATTACCCCGGGCGACGAGGATAACCTGAAACTCACCTGGCCCGGCGACATGGCGCGGGCCGAACTTATCTTGGCAGAACGGGGGACCGGCATGGATGTGCGGCTGGGCAACGGATATGACGTGCACGCCTTTGGGCCGGGGGACCGGGTGTTTCTGTGCGGGGTCGAGCTGCCGCATGACCGCGGGCTGATCGGCCATTCCGACGCCGATGTGGGGATGCACGCGCTGACCGACGCCATCTATGGGGCGCTGGCGCAGGGCGACATCGGCCGGCATTTCCCGCCCTCGGACCCGCAGTGGAAGGGCGCGGCCAGCGAAATTTTCCTGCGCCACGCCGCCGAACTGGCGCGCGAGATGGGCTATGCCATCGGCAACGTCGACGTGACCCTGATCGCCGAGCGGCCCAAGATCGGCCCACATGCCGGCGCCATGCAGGCGCGGCTGGCCGGGATCATGGGGATCGAGCCGGCGCGGGTCAGCGTCAAGGCCACCACCTCGGAACGGCTGGGTTTCGTCGGGCGCGAGGAAGGCATCGCCGCCATCGCCACCGCCACGCTGATCGGGGGGCGCTGATGAAGCGGATGATCGCAAGCGGTTTCGGCATCGGCTATCTGCGGCCGGCGCCGGGGACATGGGCCTCGGCCGTGACGGTTCTGCTGGCGGTGCTGGCCTATGAACACCTCAGCCCGTGGCTGGTGCCGGCGGGGTTCGTCGCCTCGACGCTGCTGGGGTTCTGGGCGGTGCCGCGGCTGCTGGCCACCAGCGCCGACCGCGACCCGTCCTGGGTGGTGATCGACGAGGTTTCCGGGCAGTCGCTGGCGCTGTGTTTCACCGTGGTGCCGCTGGCAAGGCACGGGGTGTCGATCCTTGACGCCTGGCCGGGCTATGTGGTGCCGTTCCTGCTGTTTCGGCTGTTCGACATCTGGAAACCCTGGCTGATCGGCCGCGCGGACCGGCGCGGCGACGCCACCGGGCTGATGCTGGACGATATTCTGGCCGGGGTGTTCGCGGGGCTGGGATCGGTCGTGCTGGCCGGGCTTTACCACGCGGTGCTGGAGCCGATGCTGTGAGCGGGGATTTCACCGCCGCCGCCGCAAGCGTCATTGAGGCCGCCCGCGCGCGGGGCGTGATGCTCGCCACCGCCGAAAGCTGCACCGGCGGGATGATCGGGGCGGCGCTGACCGACATCGCCGGGGCCTCGGACGTGTTCGACCGCGGCTTTATCACCTATTCCAACGAGGCCAAGACCCAGATGCTGGGCGTGCTGCCCGCCACCCTGCGCGGGCATGGCGCGGTCAGCGAAGAGGTCGCGGCAGAAATGGCCGAGGGTGCGCGCCGAAATTCCGCGGCCACGCTGGCGGTCGCGGTCACCGGCGTCGCAGGGCCGGGCAGCAGCGGCCCCAAGCCCGAGGGGCGGGTCTGTTTCGGCATCTCGACCCCCGCCGGCACAAGCACCGAAACGGTAGAGTTCGGCGCCATCGGCCGGGACGCCGTGCGCCGGGCGACCGTCGCCCGTGCGCTGGCGTTGCTGCTGGCGGCGCTGGGGTCAGAGCGCGCCAAGTAGCGCCGCGATTTCGTCCTCGCGCGTGGCCCAGCTGGTCACCAGCCGGATCGTGGCATTGTCCGTATTGTCCCCCGGCGTCGGCCAGTCGGCGGCGCGCAGGCCGGCGTTGCGCAGCCGCACGATGGTGGTGCGGGGCAGGCGCAGAAAGATCTCGTTCGACTGCACCGGGGCCATCGGCTGCATCCCCGCGGCTTGCAGCCCCGAGGCCAGTTCCGCCGCGGCCGCGTTGGCGTGGGACGCCAGTAGCAGCCACAGCCCGCCGTCCAGCCAGGCCAGCATCTGCGCGGCCAGAAAGCGGTGCTTGGACCACAGCTGCCCGGCGCGCATCCGGCGAAAGGCGAAATCGCGGGCGCGCTCGGGGTCGAAAAACACCACCGCCTCAAGCGCGAGGCAGCCGCTTTTCGTGCCCCCCAGCGACAGCGCATCGACGCCGGCCTGATGGGTCAGCGCCGCGGGGGTGGCGCCGGTGGCCGCGACGGCATTGCCGAAACGGGCGCCGTCCATGTGGACCGCCATGCCGGCCCCATGCGCGACCTTGGCCAGTGCCGCCACGGCATCCGGCGCATGCACCGTCCCCCATTCGGTGGCGTTGGTGATCGAAAGCGCGGCGTTCCGGCCGTCGTGTTCGTCCTCTTGCGGATAATCGGCGATGCGGGAGGACAGCGTCTCCGGGGTCATCCGCCCGAAATCACCCTCGACCAGCGCCAGCTGCGCGCCTCCGGCCATCCAGGCGGGGGCGCCGGATTCCGAAGTCTCGATATGCGCGCTGCGGTGGCAGAAGATCCGGCCCCAGGGCGGGCACAGCTGCGCCAGCGCCAGCGCGTTCGCCGCGGTGCCGGTGCCCAGCAGGAATACCGCCGCATCGGGCGCGCCCAGCATCTCGCGCACCGCATCGGCCGCCCGTGCGGTCAGCGGATCGCGCCCATAGGACGCCACGGTGCCGTCATTGGCGGCCGCCAGCGCCGCCATCACCGCCGGATGCACGCCAGACGCGTTGTCAGAGCCGAAATTCATGACAGATCCTCGATGATATGGTCTTCCCAGTCGTCTTCGGACAGCTCGGCCTCGCTGATCGTCCAGCCGCGGACCGAGGCCCCGGCGCGATGCACCGATTCCGGGTCGCCCGAGATCAGGTGGTGCCAGTCATACAGCGGCTTGCCCTCGGCCCGCAGGCGATAGGCGCAGGTCGCGGGCAGCCACCAGGCGATGGATTGCAGCTTTTCAGGGGTCAGCACCACGCATTCGGGAACGTAGTCGTGGCGGTTTTCATAGGACGAACAGCGGCAGCTGTGCCCGTCCAGCAGCCGGCAGGCGACGCGGGTATAGACCAGCGCGCCGTCGTCCTCATACTCGATCTTGTTGAGACAGCATTTGCCGCAGCCGTCGCAAAGCGATTCCCATTCCTCGGCGCTGAGCGATTCGAGCGGCAGTTCCCAGAACCGTTCCCGCATTATCGTTTCCGCCTCATGGCGCCGACAGGATGCGCCGTGCCTGCGTCGCATCGGCCTGCATCTGGGCGATCAGCGCGTCGAGCCCGTCGAATTTTTCCTCGGGGCGCAGATATTCGACCAGGGCGACCGACAGGTGATGCCCGTAAAGATCGCCTTTGAAATCAAACAGATGAGTTTCAAGATTGGGTGCGTTCTGCCCGAACATCGGCCGCACCCCCAAGGATGCCACGCCGCGATAACTGCCGCGGTCGGGGCCGTCCAGCACATCGACAAGCACCGCATAGACGCCAAGCCGCGGCAGGTGCAGCCCGTCAAGCTCCATGTTGGCGGTGGGAAAACCCAGCTCGCGGCCGCGTTTCTCGCCGTGCAGCACCTCGCCCTCGATCCGGTGCCAGTGGCCCAGCATCGCTTCGGCATCGCGGGGGCGGCCCTCGGCCAGCGCGGCGCGGATGGCGGTGGAACTGGCGCGACCCTCGGCCCCGCCGCAGACCAGCGGCACGATGGTGACGCCGAAACCCAGCCGGGCGCCGGCCTCGGCCAGCGTCGCCGCGTCACCCGCCCGGCCGCGGCCATAGCGGAAATCCTCGCCCACGGCGACATGGGCGATGCCCAGCCCCTCGGCCAGCACCTGCCGGGCGAAATCCTCGGGCGAAAGCCCGGCCAGATACGGGCCAAAGGGCAGCTCGTAAAGCTGCCCGACCCCGTGGCGCGCCAGCCGCGTCGCCCGCGATTCGGCGTTCATCAGCCGGAACGGCGGCTCGACCCGCCCGGCCTGCGCCGCGAAATATTCGCGCGGGTGGGGTTCAAAGGTGATGATGCCCAGGGGTGCGTCGGGGCTTGCGGCGCGCGCCGCCTCGATCACCGCGCGGTGGCCGCGATGCACACCGTCGAAATTGCCCATGGCCACGGTTGCGCCGCGAGAGGACGCGGCAAGCCCGCGCCAGTCGCGATGGATATGCATCGGCGGATTTTGCATGGGCTCCCGTCTCCGGGCCATGCGATGCCCCGGTCGTCGTGGTCAGTCGAACTTGCGCGACGGCGCCAGAACCACCGCCTCGCCCTTGAGCACGACCGTATCGCCCACGAGGCAGCGGGTGGCAAGGGTCACGCGGCGGCGCGAATGGTCGATCGCCTCGACCTGAACCTCGGCGCGCACCATGTCGCCGGGGCGCACGGGGGCCATGAATTTCAGCGTCTGGCCCAGATAGACGGTGCCATGCCCGGGCAGCTGTTCCCCGATCACCGCCGAGATCAGCCCCGCGGTCAGCATCCCGTGGGCGATGCGGCCCTGAAAGATGGTGTCGCGGGCGTAATCATCGTCCAGATGCACCGGGTTGCGGTCGGTCGAGACCTGCGCGAACATCTCGATGTCCTGATCCGTCACCTGTTTTTGCAGGTAGCGAAGCATCCCGACTTCGAGATCCTCGATGACGATGGTGCCCCGGGGCTGATTGTCGAGCATCATTCCGGCCTCCCTTAGCCGCGGTGCAGCATAGCAGCGGCGAAACCGCCCCGCAACAATATTATGCGCGGGGCGCGTGCGGGGATGGATTGTTGCGCAGCCGTCAGCGCAGCCGGCCGATGGCAAAGCTCGGGTGGATCCCCTGCCCGTCCAGCCAGCGCTCCAGCAGCGCCGGATCGGGGCTTTCGACGTCGCCGCCCATGAACTCGGCCGCCAGCCCGCCGGTGACAAAGATCGAATCGATTCCCTGCGCCACGGCGCCCGCGACGTCGGTGCCGATGCCGTCGCCGATGGCCAGCGCCGGCACGTCGCGGCCAACGCCCAGCCGGCGGCGGGCAAGGTCATAGATCGGGTCGTGGGGCTTGCCGAAATACAGCGCCTCTCCGCCCATCTCTTCGTAAAGCTGGGCCAGGGCGCCGGCGCAATAAAGCCGCTGTTCGCCGTAATCCACCACCAGATCGGGGTTCGCGCACAGCAGCGGCAGGTTGCGGGCGCGGGCGGCGGCCAGGCGTTCGCGGTAATGTTCGGGGGTCTCGGTCAGGTCATCATAGGGGCCGGTGACCACGATGCCCTCGGCCTCGTCCAGCGCGACCCGTTCCAGCCCGGCGGCGCGGGGATCGGCGGTGTCGGTGAAAAAGCTCAGATCCTTGTCCGGCCCGACATGCCAGACCCGGCGCCCGACCCGGCCCGAAAACATCGCATCCTGCGCCGCATCGCCCGAGGTGACGATGTCGTCCCAGGCGTCGCGCGGCACCCCCAGCCGGTCGATCTGCCGTTCCACCATGGCGCGCGGGCGCGGTGCGTTGGTGACCAGCGCCACCTTGCCCCCGCCCTGCCGCCAGCGCTGCAACGCCGCGATCGCCGCCGGATAGGCAGCCTTGCCGTTGTGGACGCAGCCCCAGAGATCGCAGAACAACACGCCGTAATCGCCGCCGATCTCGGCAAGCTCGTGGATGATCCGGGTCATGTGGGGGCCTTTCAGGGGAATGGACATGGAGAGGGGGCCGGGGCGCGATCCGCCCGGCCCCCCGAAAATGCGGCGCTGGTGCGCCTTAGAGCTTGAGCGCGGGGATGATCTGCTTTTTGCGGCTGACGACGCCGGGCAGCACCACGCTGTCGCCGTCCACGCTGACGCCGAACGACGCCTGCGCCATGCGGGCCACAAAGTCGTTGGGGACCAGCAGGGTCGAGCGTTCGTTCAGGATATCGACGATGAACAGCAGCACCTGATCGGCGCCGTCCTCGGCCGCGACGCCCGGCATGGCGGCGATCAGCGCCGCCTTGCGGTCGATCAGCACCTGCGGCGCGGTGGTTTCCAGCACCGAGACCCGCAGCTGCGTGCCGCCGAGTTCGTATTCCTTGCTGTCCATCCGCAGCAGCGCCGCATCGGAAAACGCCGAGACATCGGATTTCGCGGCAAACATCTCGGCCGCATAGGCGGGGATCGCGATGCCCAGGTCTTTCGCCAGCTTTTCCGCCACCCAGCGGTCATGCGGGGTGGTGGTGGGGCTGCGGAATTCCAGCGTGTCCGACAGGATGCAGGTCAGCATCATGCCCTTGATCGCAGCCGGCGCGCGGTCAAGGTCGTCGCCGATCAGGTCGTGCATGATCGTCGCGGTGCAGGCCAGCGGCCGGATGGTGACGTTGATCGGGGTGCGGGTGGTGATGCCGCCGGCCAGCAGGTGGTGGTCGATGATTTCCAGCACCTCGGCCTGCGCCAGCGAGGCGGGCAGTTCCGCGGGGTTGTTGGTGTCCACGATCACGCATTGGTCGCCCGCGGCCACGTCCTGGATGATCTCGGGCATGTCCACGCCCCATTTGCCCAGCATCCACAGCGCCTCGGTGTTGGGCGTGCCTTGCAGCACCGCTTTTGCCGGGGTCTTGCGGATATCCGACAGATACCAGGCCCAGATCAGGGGCGAGCCGGTGGAATCGGTATCGGGGGCCTTGTGGCCGAAAACCTGGATCATCCAACGCGTTCCTTCATGGCGGAGTCGCCCGCGCTTATAGGGGCGTGTCGGGGGCTTGTGAAGCGCGGCGCGGCGCCGAGCCGGGGCGCTGCCCCGCACCCCGGGATATTTGGGGCAAGATGAAAGAACCGGCGCATAGGCGCGGACACACGGTCGGGGCGGCGGTGGGGCGCGGCGGTGGGGCGGCGGTCGGGGTCAGTCCGTGGCGGGCAAGGTCTGCTGGTGCTGGATCAGTTTCCAGTCGCCGCCCTGGCGCACCCAGGTCGAGCTGCACAGCACGTCGCATTGGGTGGTTCCGCGGGTGGCGCGGGCGCGATAGGCCAGCACCATCGTATCGCCCAGTTCCGAGGTGTGGCGCTGGCTGATGCGCAGGTTCTTCCAGCGGCTGCCCTGTTTCATCCCGTCGATGATCTGCGGTCCCTGCATCACGCCCTCGGGGAAAACCATGATGCAGACGGGGGCGATGCGCAGCGCAGCCTCGGCCGCGCCCATTGTCCACAGGGCCTCTTCGCCGCCCCAGCGGTCCGTGGTCCTGCCCATGCTGTCTCTCCCCGGTTATTCGATCGTCCAGCCGTCCCGTTCCAGAAGCCGCAGCACCCCGTTTTCGCCCGGCAGATGCAGCGCGCCAAAGGCGGCGACAACGTGGCGGCCCTGTGTCGCGGCCTCTTGTGCCGCCTTGGTCAACGGCGCGATCCAGTTTCCGTTCCGTGCGGTCATCAGCCGTTCCTCGGCCAGCTGCATCTGGTGGGCCACGGTCTCGGCCGGGAGGTCCGAGGAATTCAGCGCATCCAGCCGGCTGAATTCCCAGATCGCCCAGATGTCGCCGCGGAAATACGCCTCGATGGTGGTGGCCGCATAGTCGTCGGCCAGCTGCGCGGCCGGCAGGGCGGCGCGGATCATGTCCAGCTCTTCTTCGGGGGTCAGGCCGGCAAAGATCGCGAACATGCTGTCCCACGGCTCCAGCGCCAGCACGCTGGTGCCGGCATCCTGCGCGGCGGCGATCAGCTGGTGGTCCAGCCCCGCAGCATCGGGCGAGGCGCCGCGCCTGCGCGATGTCTCGATCATGCAGGGCGACAGCCCCAGCACCGTCGCCACATACCAGGGACGCATCTTGCTGGCCATGATCGGGGGGATTCCGCGGGCCTCCATCGCGCGGCCCAGCTGCTGCCATTGCTCGGGGGGCAGGCGTTCGGGCAGGGTCGGGCCGTCGGCGTCCACCATCAGCGAGGGGTCTTGCGCCAGCGCGCGGGTCAGCTGCAGCTCGCCCTCGGGGGTGACCTCGACCAGCAGCGCGCCCGCCTCTGCGATCAGCGGGCGCAGCGCTGCAACGACCGGCGCGTGGCGGGGGTCGGGAAAGTGATAGGTGCCGACGATCTCGATCACCGCATCATCGCGGGTGGCCCGCCAGCGGGTGCCGGCGGCATAGGGGGTCGCGGCCACCGCGCGGGCGATCTGCGCCCGGTCCGCATTCGAAAGCGTCGCCATCAGGTCGCGGCCGGCGCAGATCGCCGCGCTCTCGTCCGCGTGGCCGGGGATAGGGGCCGACAGGGCCACAAGCAGCGCGGCCGCCCATCCTTTAGCGAGCTTCATCATCTTGTTTCGCCCTCTTTTTTCGCGGCAAGCATTGCATGGCGGGCGGGCGAACCCAACCCGGCATCCGGGGCGCGCAGCCGGCTTGACAGGGTCGTGACCGCGGCCTATCTGGCGGTCATTGGCACTCAGCAAGCCCGAGTGCCAACAACGCAACACTGCAACCTGAATCGGAGTGTTCACGATGGCTTTCACCCCTCTGCACGACCGTGTCCTGGTCCGTCGCGTCGAATCCGACGAAAAGACCAAGGGCGGCCTGATCATCCCCGACACCGCCAAGGAAAAGCCCGCCGAGGGCGAGGTGGTTTCCGTCGGCGCCGGCACCCGTGACGACGACGGCGACCGCATCGCGCTGGACGTCAAGGCGGGCGACCGCATCCTGTTTGGCAAATGGTCGGGCACCGAGATCACGCTGGACGGCGAAGAACTGCTGATCATGAAGGAAAGCGACATCCTCGGGATCATCTCGTAATCCCTGACGGATCATTTCCAACTCATTGACAAGGAATAGATAAATGGCTGGCAAGGAAGTCAAGTTCGGCACTGATGCCCGCGACCGGATGCTCAAGGGCGTCAACATCCTGGCGGATGCGGTCAAGGTGACGCTGGGCCCCAAGGGTCGCAACGTGGTCATCGACAAGTCGTTCGGCGCCCCGCGCATCACCAAGGACGGTGTTTCGGTCGCCAAGGAAATCGAACTTTCCGACAAGTTCGAGAACATGGGCGCGCAGATGGTCCGCGAAGTCGCGTCGCGCACCAATGACGAGGCCGGCGACGGCACCACCACCGCCACCGTTCTGGCGCAGGCCATCGTGCGCGAAGGGCTGAAAGCCGTCGCCGCGGGCATGAACCCGATGGATCTCAAGCGCGGCATCGACCTGGCCACCGCCAGCGTCGTGGAATCGATCAAATCCGCCGCCCGCCCGGTCAACGACAGCGCCGAAGTCGCGCAGGTCGGCACCATCTCGGCCAACGGCGAAACCTTCATCGGTGAACAGATCGCCGAGGCGATGCAGCGCGTCGGCAACGAAGGCGTGATCACCGTCGAAGAAAACAAGGGGATGGAGACCGAGGTCGAAGTCGTCGAAGGCATGCAGTTCGACCGCGGCTATCTGTCGCCCTATTTCGTCACCAACCCGGACAAAATGATCGCCGAGCTGGAAGACGCCTATATCCTGCTGCACGAAAAGAAACTGTCGTCGCTGCAACCGATGGTCCCCCTGCTGGAAGCCGTGATCCAGACCCAGAAGCCGCTGCTGATCATCGCCGAGGACGTCGAGGGCGAGGCGCTGGCCACGCTGGTCGTCAACCGCCTGCGCGGCGGGCTGAAGGTCGCGGCCGTCAAGGCGCCGGGCTTTGGCGATCGCCGCAAGGCCATGTTGCAGGACATCGCGATCCTGACCGGCGGCCAGGTCATCAGCGACGACCTGGGCATGAAGCTGGAAAACGTCGGCCTCGACATGCTGGGCCGCGCCAAGAAGGTCTCGATCAACAAGGACAACACCACCGTTGTCGACGGTTCCGGCGAAAAAGCCGAGATCGAGGCGCGCGTGTCCCAGATCCGCCAGCAGATCGAGGAAACCACCAGCGACTATGACCGCGAAAAGCTGCAAGAGCGCGTGGCCAAGCTGGCCGGCGGCGTTGCGGTGATCCGCGTCGGCGGCCTGACCGAGGTCGAGGTGAAAGAGCGCAAGGACCGCGTCGATGACGCGCTGAACGCCACCCGCGCCGCGGTGCAGGAAGGCGTCGTCGTCGGTGGCGGCGTTGCGCTGGTCCAGGGCGGCAAGGCGCTGGAAGGGCTGAAAGGCGCCAACGCCGACCAGAACGCCGGCATCGGCATCATCCGCCGCGCGCTTGAGGCGCCGATGCGCCAGATCGCCGAAAACGCCGGCGTCGACGGCGCCGTGGTTGCCGGCAAGATCCGCGAATCCGACGACAAGACCTTTGGCTTCAACGCGCAGACCGAAGAATATGGCGACATGTTCAAGTTCGGTGTGATCGACCCGGCGAAAGTCGTGCGTCACGCGTTGCAGGACGCGGCCTCGGTCGCCGGCCTGCTGATCACCACCGAAGCCATGATCGCCGAAAAGCCCGAGCCCAAGGCCCCGGCCGGCGGCGGGATGCCCGACATGGGCGGCATGGGCGGGATGATGTAATCACCCCCACCCGCGCGGATCCCGCACGGACAGAAAGGGCGCCCCCTGCGGGCGCCCTTTTTCATGGCCGCCGGCGGCGGGCCGTGGCAGGCTGGCGCGGTCGGAAGAGCTGGGGGACGGCATGGACGCCGCGGTCACGGCGCTGTTTCGCCGTTATGAGCAGATGTTCGCGCAGGCGCTGGCCGGGCGGGTGTCGATGGACGAGCTGGCGACGCTCTATGCGCCCGAGTTCATCGCCAGCACACCGGCCGGGGTGGTCTGCGGCCGCAACGACGCGCAGCTGCGCGACCGCATGGCCGAGGGCTATGCCCATTACCGCGCCATCGGCACCGCCGCGATGCGCATCCGCGACCTGCGCCTGTCGCCGATCGACGCGCTGCATTGCATCGCCCATGTCGGCTGGACCGCGACCTATGCCCGCGACGACCTGCCCGAAACCTACATCGACTTTGACGTGCATTACCTGGTCCGGCTGGCCGGGGGCGAGGCGCGCGTGTTCGGCTGGGTCTCGGGCGACGAACAGGCGCTGCTGCGCCGGCACGGGGTGATCTGAGGGCCAGCGGCGCGGCGAGAGTCAGCCGCCGCCCTCGCGGTTCCCGCCGTCGCCGGTGCTGTTGCCAGTGCCGTCGCCGGTGCCCTCGCCGGTGTCATCCTCAGCCTCGATCAATTCGCGCAATGTCGCCAGCACCTGCCGGGCGGTCTCGATCTGGGGCAGCGACAGCGCCTCGGCCAGCGCATTGACCCGCGGCGTGTAACGCGCCAGCGCCGTTTCATAGGCCGCCCTGCCCTTGTCGGTCAGCACCACCAGCCGGGCGCGGCGGTGGTGGGGGTTGGGTTCCAGCGTGACCAGCCCCTCGGCCAGCAGGTCGTTGACGATGCGCTGCACGTTCTGGCGGTTGGCGCCAAGGTCGCGGGCCAGCCAAGCCACCGGCTGCGGGTGTTCGGCCAGCGCGATGGCCCCCAGCACCTGCCAGCGGGCGCTGGTCAACCCCAGCGGCGCCACCAGCCGGTCGCCCCAGGCCAGGGTGCGGTTGCTGGTGCGAAACAGCGCCAGGATCAGGCCGGTCAGCTCGGCGCCGGCCTCGGTCGCCTGCGGCATCCCATATTCATCACCACGCCGCATTGACATCACCATGTCAATATCTCCATATGCATCGGGCAGTTTGTCATCATAGTGTCATATTGGGGATGAAATACCATGTCCAGAACCATCCATCCGATTGCCGGCGCCATTGCGCTGGCGATGATCGCCGGCTTCTGGCTGGCAACGGTGCTGTCCGAGCTGTTCGCGCCCACCGCTGTGGTGGTGGCAGTCAAGACCGCAATCCCCTGGGGGTTCATTCTGCTGATCCCGGCGCTGGCCGCCACCGGAGGCAGCGGCTTTGCCGCGGCAAAGGGCCGGCGCGGTGGGCTGGTCGGCGCCAAGATCCGGCGGATGCCGCTGATCGCCGCCAACGGGTTGCTGGTGCTGATCCCCTCGGCGCTGTTCCTGGCGTGGAAGGCCCGGCACGGCCAGTTCGACGCGGTGTTCTATGCCGTGCAGGCGTTGGAGCTGCTGGCCGGGGCCGGCAACCTCACCCTGCTGGCGCTGAACATGCGCGACGGGCGACGGCTGAGCCGCAGCCTGCAACGCGCCCGGGCCTGACGCGCTCAGCGCAGCGGCAGCGCCGCGCCGATGGTGACAAAGATGCCGCCGCAGACCCGGTTGAAGCGGCGGCCGACCCGGGCCAGCCACGGCCGCACCCGATGCGCGGCGGCGGCGTAAAGATATTCCACCGCGAATTCGACCACCGCATAGGTGGCGCCCATCACCAGAAACTGCCCGGCAAGGCTGCGATCCGCCGACAGGAACTGCGGCAGCAGCGCGCTGAAGAACAACAGCCCCTTGGGGTTGGTGGCTGCGGTCAGGAAACCGGCACGAAACAGCCCCCAGCCCCGCACGGGCAGGCCCGCCACCGGCGCGTCAAGCACGATCGGCGGCGACAGCCACAGCCGGATGCCAAGCCAGACCAGATAGGCGCCGCCCACCAGCTTGAGCCCGGTCAGCCACAGCGCCGAGCGCTGCACCAGCGCCCCGATCCCGAACATGCACAGCCCCATCACCGCGACCAGCCCGGCAACGCCCCCGCAGATGGTCCACAGGGCGCGGCGATTGCCGTGCAGCGCGCCATGGGTCAGCGCCAGCAGCCCGTTCGGCCCCGGGGTCAGCGCGATGCCCGTCGAGGTCAGCAGGAACAGCAACCATGTCTCGAACGTCATCGCCCTGACCTTTCTTGCAGGTGTTCAGCTTATCACCGCCGTCACCTTGAGCGCCGAGGCGAGGGCGCGAAAGCGGGCCTCGACCACCTCGCCCATCAGCTCGCGGCCGCTGTCGGTCAGGGTCAGGGTCAGGGTGCCGGCGTCGCGGTCCAGTTCCAGCGCGCCGGCCTCGGTCGGGTCACCGATGGAAAACATCGCGCCAAAGCGCATGGCGCGGCCGACGATCTCGGCATCGCGGATTTCCTCGGCCCCCAGCAGCGGCAGCAGCGGCTCGACCAGGCAGCCGGTGCGGCTGTTGGTATAGCGGTGCAGCAGCGACAGCCCCAGAAACACCCGCTCGGGGTGCGAAAGCGCGGTCATGTTGGAATGGGTCACGTTGTCGAAACTGGCCTCGGCCCGGTAATCGGGATGGGCGCGCCAGCTGGTATCGTGCAGCAGGCAGGCGGCGCGGATCAGCCTTTCGCGTTCGGGGGCCGCGCCCGCAAAGACCGGCGCGAGGAACTGGAACAGCCGCTTGCCGGCGCCGGGCAGCCGCGCCATCTTGCGCTCGGTGAACTTGGCGGCCTCGATCAGCGGGTCGCGCTTGCGGATACCCGAGGACATCTGTTCGTAAAGCAGCCCCTCGCGGATCCCGTAGGAACTGACGGCGATTTCCTGCGGGGCAAAGGTCAGCACCATCTGGCGCAGCACCTGCACGGCCAGCGGCACCAGTTCCAGCCGCAGGGCGGAAATGCCGGTGCGCGATTTCAGCTCGGCCGGGGTGGCGTTGCCGATCCATTTCAGCGTCGCCATCACGTCGTCGGGCGTCATGCGGTATTCGTGCAGCACCGTCATCGGATAGCCGCGCCGTTCCATGTCCAGCCGCGCGATCGCCCGCCACGAGCCGCCGACCAGATAGATGCGCGCATGGTCGCGGCCCACGGATTCCGCCAGCGCCTCGACCAGCTTTTCCACATGGCGGCGCAGCGCCTTGCGCTCGACCAGCTGCAACCGGAACGGCCCCAGCGGCGAGGTGGCGCGCCGGCCGATCTTTCCGTCGGCGACCTCGGCCAGCTCCACCGAGCTGCCGCCCATGTCGCAGACCAGCCCGCGCGCGTCGGGCCAGCCCAGCAGCACGCCCTGCGCCGACAGCCGCGCCTCTTCCTCGCCGTCGATGATCACCAGCTTCAGCCCGGTCTTGCGGGCGACGGCGCGGTGAAAGGCGGGGCCGTCCTCGGCCTCGCGCACGGCGGCGGTGGCGACGCAGGTCAGCGCCTCGATCCCCATGTCGCGCGCCAGGGTCGAGAACCGCTTCAGCGCCGCCATCCCGCGCTGCACGCCCTCGGGGTTCAGCCGCCCGGTCGAGGCCAGCCCCTGCCCCAGCCCGGCCATGACCTTTTCGTTGTAGAAATACGCCGGGCTGCGGGCGGCGCCGTCAAAGACGACCAGCCGGATCGAGTTCGAGCCGACATCCACCACCCCCACCCGTGCCAGTTCCCGCATCGATCGGACCGGCAGCCCGTGCTTGCCGAAGGGGGCGAATTTCTGGCCGCTGGCGGACTTGACGTTCATGGCGGGCCTTTTCGTTTTGCCGACGGTTTGCCAAGGGGCGCAGCAGGCGCCCCCCGGCGCTGGTGATCAATCCGGGGCGTGGGTCAGTGCCGCGACATCCTGCGCCCCGGCGGTTCCGCGCCCGGACAGCGACGGGTTGTCAAGGAAATACTGGTGGCAATTGAACAGATCCTCGCGGTCCTCGGGCAGGTGGCGCAGATAGCGGCCGTCGGGTTGCAGGATCCAGCTTTGCGCCTCGTCCGCAAGGTTTGCGGCCATGATCTGGCTGGTGATCTGCGCCTTGACGGTTTCGTTCATGCATTCGACCAGCGCCTCGACCCGCCGCGACAGGTTGCGGTCCATCCAGTCGGCTGAGCTGATGAACACCCGTGCCCGGCGCGAGGGCAGCCCGTGGCCGTTGCCGAAACAGACCACGCGGCTGTGTTCCAGAAACCGCCCGACGATGGACTTGACCCGGATATTGTCCGACAGCCCCGCGATGCCGGGGCGCAGCGCGCAGATGCCCCGCACCACCAGATTGATGCGCACCCCCGCGGCCGAGGCCGCGTAAAGCGCGTCGATCACGTCCTTTTCCACCAGGCTGTTGAGCTTGGCCCAGATCTCGGCCGGGCGACCCTGGCGGGCGAATTCGGCCTCGCGCGCGATCAGTTCGATCAGCGAGGATTTCAGGTCGATCGGGCTGATCGCCAGGTTTTCCAGCCCCACCGGCTCGACATAGCTCGACAGGTAGTTGAACACCTTGGTCGCATCACGCCCCAGCGCCGGGTCGCAGGTCAGCAGCGACAGGTCGGTATAGATGCGCGCGGTGATCGGGTGGTAGTTGCCGGTCCCGAAATGGGTATAGGTGACCAGCGCGTCGCCTTCGCGCCGCACCACGGTCGAGATCTTGGCGTGGGTCTTGTAGTTGAAGAACCCGTAGACCACATGCGCCCCCGCCCGTTCCAGCCGCCGCGACTGGCGTATGTTGGCGGCTTCGTCGAAACGGGCCTTGAGCTCGACCAGCGCCACCACCGACTTGCCCGATTCGGCCGCCTCGCACAGGGCGCTGACGATGGGGCTGTCGCGGCTGGTGCGGTAAAGCGTCTGCTTGATCGCCACCACATCGGGGTCGCGCGCCGCCTGTTGCAGGAACCGCACCACCATGTCGAAGGTCTCATAGGGGTGATGCAGCAGCATGTCCTTTTGCCGGATCGCGGCGAACATGTCGCCGTGGTGATCCTGCACCCGTTCCGGCACCCGCGGCACAAAGGACGGCCATTGCAGGTCGGTGCGGCCGTCCAGCACCAGCTCGCGCACATCGGCCATGCCCAGCAGCCCCTCGACCTGGATCACCTCGTCCAGCCCGACCTGCAACCGCTGCATGATCAGCTTGCGCAGGCGGTCGGGGGCGCCGGCGGTGATCTTGAGCCGGATCACATCGCCGCGGCGGCGACGCTTCAGCGCGGTCTCGAACTCGCGCACCAGATCCTCGGCCTCGTCCTCAAGCTCAAGATCGCTGTCGCGCAGCACCCGAAAGGCGCAGTGGCCGACATCGCGATAGCCGGGGAACAGCCGCGGCAGATACATCAGCAGCAGATCTTCCAGCCGCAGGAACCGCTGCCCCCCCGGCAAAGGGATGAACCGCTTGAGCTGCCCCGGAATCGGCAGCAGCGCCTGCATCTGGCTGCCGTCGGATTCGCGCGCCAGCTCCAGCGCCAGGCAGAAGCCGGCGTTGGGGATAAAGGGAAACGGGTGCGCGGGGTCGATGGTCAGCGGCGTCAGCACCGGGAACACCTGTTCCAGGAAATGCGTGCGCAGGAACGCGGCCTCTGCCCGGCTTACCCGCGAACGCGACAGGATGGTGATGCCCTCGGCCTCCATCTCGCGGCGCAGCTTGTTCCACACGGTCTGCTGCGCGCCCATCAGCCGGCGGGCGTCGGCGTTGATCAGCGCCAGCTGGTCGCCCGGGGTCAGCCCGTCGTCCGACGGCGTGACGTTGCCCTCGCGCACCAGCTCGCGCAGCCCGGCGACGCGGACGGTATAGAACTCGTCCAGATTGGCGGCCGAGATCGACAGAAAGCGCAGCCGTTCCAGCAGCGGCACCCGCGGGTTGCGGGCCTCGTCCAGAACCCGCCAGTTGAAGCTCAGCCAGCTGAGCTCGCGGTTGAAGAACCGCGCCGGGCCTTCGGGCGCCCCTTCGGCCAGGGCACGGGCGGGGGGGATCGGGGTCTTGAGAAAATCGGCCTGGGTCATGGAAACATCATGCAGGAAAACGCGGGGCGGTCCCGAGGTTTCTGGAACGCCCGCCAACAAGTGTCAAACCGCGCCGGATATTCTTCACACAACCGACATGAATGCGCGTCCGCACCCCACGCCCCCGCGCCGCGCGCCCGGCGCTTTCATCTTGCCCCAAATATCCTCGGGGGGGTGCGGGGGGCAGACAGCCCCCCGGCTTCGGCCCCCCCAGTAATCCCGCCAGTAATCCCGCCGCTCATCCCGCCACTCATCCCGCCGCGCCCGCGATCCGCGCCAGCGCCGCCAGCGCCAGGGGCCGCGTCACCGCCCGCCCCTCGGCCAGGGCGGTGCGGTCGATCTCGGTCACCACGCGCCGGGCCAGCCCCAGGTCGCGGTCCATGTGCCGCGCCAGCGATTCGACCACCCCCGGCCCGGGCATCAGCTGGCGGTCGGCGAACAGCTTGACCAGCACCGCGGCCAGCAGCGCCTCGTCGGGCGGCTCAAGCCGCACCAGCGCCATCGCCTCCATGCGCGAGGCAAGGTCGGGCAGCGCCAGCCCCCAGCCGCGCGGAGGCGTCCGCGCGGTGACCAGCAGCAGCGTCCGTTGCGCGGCGCACAGGTTCCACAGGTGAAACAGCGCCGCCTCGGCCCCGGCCGCACCCCCGGCGCGATGCGCGTCCTCGACCACCAGCGCGCCGCCGGGCGCGACCAGCGCATCCGCGGTCTCGGGCCGCAGCGCCGAGGCACGGATCCGCTGCGCCCCGTTTTCGGCCGCCCAGAACGCCGCCAGATGCGACTTGCCCGAACCCTCGGGGCCGACCAGCAGCAACCGCCCCTGCGGCCAGTCCTGCGGCCGGTCCAGCAGCGCCAGGGCCTCGGCATTGGCGGGGGCGGGCAGGAAATCCTGCCGCGACAGCGCCGGAGGCGTGCGCAGGTCCAGCGTCAGTTGCCGCGGCAATCCTAAGGCTCCCCGGCCCTGCCGCGCGGCGCGGCGAACCCCGCCCTGCCGCCGGGCAGCCCGGGCCCCTGCGCCTCGGGCGGCTGCGCGCCGACGCGCGCCTCGCGCACGGCCTCGTCATGGGTGCGCTGCTCATGCGCGATGCGGCGGGCGACGGTGCCGTTGGGAACGATCTCGACCAGCGTCGGCTGCGGCGGCGGCAAGGGCTGCTGCGCGCCGGTGTAAAGCGCGCTTTCCTTGTAGCGCTGGACGGTGTGGCGCACGACCACCCCCACGGCGGCGCCCAAAGGCACCGCCACCAGCAGCCCGACAAACCCGAACAGCGTGCCGAACACCGCCAGCGCCAGCATCAGCCAGACCGGATGCAACCCGACATGGCCGCCGATGATCTTGGGTTGCAGGTAATTGCTTTCCAGCATCTGTCCTGCGGCAAATATCCCCGCGACGATCAGGATCCGCGCCGGCTCGTCCCAAAAGGAAAACAGCGCCACTCCGATCGACAGCACGCCCCCCAGCAGCGTGCCCAGATAGGGGATGAAGGACAGCATTGCCGCCGAGACCCCGATCACGATGCCGAACGGCAGCCCCGCCAGCGCCAGCCCCGTCGAATACAGCAGCGCCAGAATCAGGATCACCACCGCCTGCCCGCGCACGAACCCGGAAATACTGTCGTTGATCTGCGAAAACAGGCTGCGCAGCGTGTCCAGATGCGGGCGCGGCAGCAGCGCGTCGATCCGCTCGACCATGCGGTCCCAGTCCAGCAGCATGTAGAACGCCACCACCGGCGCGATCACCACCACCATGACAAAGCCGATCACCCCGTTCAGCGATCCCATCACGCTGCCGACGATGGTGCCCATGCTGCCGGCCACGGTCTCGCGCCCCTTGGCCAGCGCCATGTCCAGAAACCCGCCCGAGGGCAGCAGATCGGGAAATCTTGCCTGCACGACCTCTTGCAGGCGCTGGATCATGTGAGGGGTGGTCTCGACCAGCTGGGTGCCCTGCCGGATCAGCAGCGGCACCAGCCACACCATCGCCGCGGCAAAGGTCAGCACCACCACGGCGGTGATCAGCACCACCGCCAGCGTGCGCGACAATCCCGCGCGTTCCAGCCGGTCGGCCACCGGGTCAAGGAAATAGGCGATGGCCATGCCCAGCAGGAACGGCATGATCGCATTGCCCAGAAACCACAGGACCAGCACCAGCACCAGCGCCGCGGCGCCCCACCAGATGGCCTGCTTGCTGCCGGCAAACCGCATCGCGAACGCTCCCGCCTGGGGCCATCGGCCCCGCCTCATCCCGGGCCAGGCCCGGCGTCGCCCCTGTTTGTCGCGTCCGCCGGCGCGGCGCAAGCGCACCCGGCCCCCGCCTCACGCAAATGCGTCGCCCGCGCCCCGCGACCGTGGCTTCTTTCTGGCCCAAATACCCGCGCCGCAGGCGTCCCGGACCTTGCCCCCCGCCGCAACCGTTGCCCCTTGCGCCGCGATCCGCTAACCCGGCCGTGAACTCGCCCAAAGGTGCTGCCCCATGCGTCTGTCGCGCTATTTCCTGCCCGTCCTCAAAGAAAACCCCGCCGAGGCACAGATCGTCAGCCACCGGCTGATGCTGCGCGCCGGCATGATCAAGCAGCAGGCCGCAGGGATCTATTCCTGGCTGCCGCTGGGGCTCAAGGTGCTGAAGCGCATCGAGCAGATCGTGCACGAGGAACAGGGCCGCGCCGGCCATATCCCGCTGTTGATGCCGACGCTGCAACCCGCGGACCTGTGGCGCGAATCCGGCCGCTACGACGATTACGGCGAAGAGATGCTGCGCATCACCGACCGCCACAAGCGCGACATGCTGTATGGCCCCACCAACGAAGAGATGATCACCGACATCTTCCGCGGCCATGTGAACAGCTACAAGGATCTGCCGCTGACGCTCTATCAGATCCAGTGGAAATTCCGCGACGAGATCCGCCCCCGCTTCGGCGTCATGCGCGGGCGCGAGTTCCTGATGAAGGACGGCTACAACTTCGACCTGACGCGCGAAGACGCGCTGCACGCCTATAACCGCCATCTGGTCAGCTATCTGCGCACCTATGAACGCATGGGGTTGCAGGCGATCCCGATGCGCGCCGACAGCGGCCCCATCGGCGGCGAGGACACGCATGAATTCCTGGTCCTCGCCGAGACCGGCGAATCCGAGGTGTTCTATGACAGCGCCATCACCGAGCTGCGTTTCGGCGACCGCGCCATCGACTATGACGACCCCGCCGCCTGCCGCGCGGTGCTGGATGAATTCACCAGCCGCTACGCCCGCACGGATGAAACCCACGACGAGACGCTGTTCGACCAGATCCCCAAGGACCGCCGTCGCTCTGCCCGCGGCATCGAGGTCGGGCAGATCTTTTATTTCGGCACCAAGTATTCAGAACCGATGGGCGCAACCGTGGTCGGCCCGGACGGGGCGCGGGTGCCCGTTCACATGGGCAGCCACGGCATCGGCGTTTCTCGCCTGCTGGGCGCCATCATCGAGGCCAGCCACGACGATCGCGGCATCATCTGGCCCGAGGGCGTGACCCCGTTCCACGTCGGGCTGGTGAACCTCAAACAGGGCGATGCCTCGACCGACAGCGCCTGCGAGGCGCTGGAACGCGAGCTGCGCGCCCATGGGCTCGAGGTGCTTTACGACGACCGCGACGAGCGCGCGGGGGCGAAATTCGCCACCATGGACCTGATCGGGCTGCCGTGGCGGATCACCGTCGGGCCGCGCGGGCTGGCCTCGAACGTGGTCGAGCTGACCAGCCGCCGCAGCGGCGAATCGGTCGAGCTGCCGCCCGCGCAGGCGGTCGAGCGTCTGGCCGCGATCTATGCCCCGGTGTTCGCGGCAAGCTGGCGCCCCTGACAAGCGCTAGTTTCGCAGCTGTCACCCTGCCCCGCCGATGCGCGCTCGATGCCCCCTCGATGCGCCGTGGGACAAGCTGACAGCTTGCGTTTGCCACGGGATCATGCACCTTGTTTCTGAAAACAGAAGGGGTTGCGAATGTATAAGCATATTCTGATCGCCACCGACGGCTCGGAACTTTCGCTCAAGGGGCTGCGCCAGGGGCTGGGGCTGGCAAAGCTGTCGGGCGCCAAGGTCACGGCGCTGACGGTGATCGAGCCGCTGCGCCCGCAGGTCGCGCAGGCCGCCCAGATGGCCGGAATCGACGATCCTGTCGGCCGCTACGACCTGCAAGTCGATGAAATGATGAAAGAACGTCTGGCCGCCGTGCAGGCCGAGGCCGCCGAGCAAGGCGTGCCCGTCGAGCTGATCCACGAGATCGACGATTCCCCGGCCGAGGCGATCCTGCGCACCGCCAATTTGCAGGGCTGCGACCTGATCGTGATGTCCTCGCACGGGCGGCGCGGGCTGCAAAAGCTGCTGCTGGGCAGCCAGACCTCGGAAGTGCTGGTCAAGACCGCGGTGCCGGTGCTGGTGGTGCGCTAAGCCGCGCGGCCGGCAGGGCAAAGGGGGCGGCGCATGGCCGGGCGGATCGCGGTGATCGGGTCGAACAACGTCGATCTGGTCGCCACCGTGCCCCGGATGCCCGCGCCGGGGGAAACGCTGGCGGGAACCGGGTTTTCCACCGGCTTCGGCGGCAAGGGCGCCAATCAGGCGGTGGCGGCGGCGCGGCTGGGATCGGCGGTGACCATGGTCACGCGTACCGGCGACGACGGTTTCGGACGCGACATGCGCCGCAATCTTCTGGCCGCCGGCATTGATCTGACCCATGTGACCAAGGCGCCGGGGCTGCCGAACGGGGTCGCCTCGATCCTCGTCGATCCGGCGGGCGAAAACACCATCGTCATCGTGGCGGGGGCGAATGCGGCGCTGTCGCCCGC
This sequence comes from Paracoccus alkenifer, assembly GCF_900108405.1. Taxonomy (GTDB): domain Bacteria; phylum Pseudomonadota; class Alphaproteobacteria; order Rhodobacterales; family Rhodobacteraceae; genus Paracoccus; species Paracoccus alkenifer. Next base: position 804,263 of record NZ_FNXG01000002.1, on the reverse strand, counting down.
CGACGTGGACCGCGCGGCCCCGGATCTGGCCCGCTGCGACCTGATCCTGCTGCAACTCGAAATCCCGCTGGACACCGTCTATCATACCGTCGCGCTTGCCGCCCGGCTGGGGCTGGGGGTGATCCTGAACCCCGCCCCCGCCGCCCCGGGGCTGGATCTGTCGCGCCTGCGCGGGCTGGCGTGGATCTGTCCCAATGAAACCGAGCTGTCGCAGCTGACCGGGCTGGCGGTCGAGACCCCGGCGCAGATCGAAGCCGCCGCGCGCAGGCTATACGCGCAAGACCTCGGCAATGTGGTGGTCACGCTGGGCGCGCGCGGCGCGGCTCTGGTCACCGCCGCAGGCACGACCGCTATTCCGGCGCTGACGGTTGCCCCGGTCGACACCACCGGCGCGGGCGATGCCTTTGTCGGCGCATTCGCCCATCACCTTGCCGCGGGCAATGCGCCCGAGCGTGCCCTGCGCCTTGCCTCGGCCTATGCGGCGCTGTCGGTCACACGGCCGGGGGCGCAGTCCTCTTACGCCACGCCGGATGAGTTCGCGGCTTTCCTTGCCGCTCAGCCCAGCACCGTCCAGTCCTGATCCCAGCGGTATTCCTGTAGATTCGGCCCCTCGGCGCAGCGGTCCACCACCGCAAACAGCCCCGGATCGGCCAGGGGCGTCAGCACCCCGTGCCACGCGCCCCGCGCAAGGTTGATCCCCTGCCCCGGCGCGGTGACAAACGCCAACGGCCGGCCCGGATGCCCGCCCTCATCCGGCGCCACGATCACCAGAAACGGGTTTTCGGTCATCGGCAGGAACGCCTGACTGCCCAGCGGATGCCGCTCGACCAGCCGAAAGCGATAGGGCAGCCGCACCGATTGCGACCGAAATACCGAGATCCCGGCCCGGCCCTCGACATCGGGCGCGGCGCGGTCGTGCCAGCGCCCGCAGCGGCCCGCGTTGATCAGCCGGTCGGGGTCGCCCGCAGCCTCGATCACCTGCCCCCAGGGGGCGAATGCCTGCGCGGTCAGGGGCGCGGCCCGGATGATGCGGTCGTCTGACATGATTCCTCGCTTATCATTCTTTCGCGAAACGATAAGCTGAATGTTGACGCGGGCGCTGTCCAGCGCCGGCGTTCCTGCCCTATCACGGGAACAGGCAACCAACGGGGGGACCATGGCCGGCTATCTGACCACCCATGTGCTGGACACCGCGCGGGGCCGCCCCGCCGCGGGGCTGCGCATCACGCTATACGCGCTGGAGGGCGAGCGGCGCTGCCTGCGCGAGCTAGTCACCAACGCCGACGGCCGCACCGACGGCCCGATCCTGCCCGAGGCCGAGTTCCGCCCCGGCCGCTACGAGCTGCTGTTCCACGTCGGCGAGTGGCTGGGGGGGCAGGACGACGCCCCCGCGCCGCGGTTCCTGGACGAGGTGCCGATCCGTTTCCTCATGGCCGAGGACGATCACTACCACGTCCCGCTGCTGATCTCGCCCTACGGCTATTCCACCTACAGGGGCAGCTGAGATGGAATGGATCATCCTGCACGACTGGGCGGCCTTTGCGATCCGCTGGCTTCATGTCGTCACCGCCATCGCCTGGATCGGGTCGAGCTTTTATTTCATCGCGCTGGACCTTGGCCTGCGAAAAGCCCCCGGCCTGCCCGACAAGGCGCATGGCGAGGAATGGCAGGTCCACGGCGGCGGGTTTTACCATATCACCAAATACCTGGTGGCGCCCGAACGCCTGCCCGAGCATCTGACCTGGTTCAAATGGGAAAGCTATTCCACTTGGCTGTCGGGGGTGGCGATGCTCATGGTGCTCTACTGGGCGCAGTCCGAGCTTTACCTGATCGACCCGGCCAAGCTGGCGCTGGCGCCCTGGGGTGCGATGCTGATTTCGGCGCTGTCGCTGGCGGGGGGCTGGGTGATCTACGACCAGCTGTGCAAAAGCCGGCTGGGCGAGAACCCCACCACGCTGATGCTGTTGCTGTTCGTGGCTCTGGTCGCGATGGCGTGGGGATATGATCAAGTCTTCACCGGCCGCGCGGCGCTGCTGCATCTGGGCGCCTTTACCGCGACGATCATGACCGCGAATGTGGCGATGATCATCATCCCCAACCAGCGGATCGTGGTCGCCGACCTCAAGGCCGGGCGGACGCCCGACCCACGCTATGGCAAGATCGCCAAGCTGAGGTCAACGCACAACAACTACCTGACCCTGCCGGTGGTGTTTCTGATGCTGTCGAACCACTACCCGCTGGTGTTCGCCAGCCGCTGGAACTGGCTGATCGCAGCGCTGGTGTTCCTGATGGGGGTGACGATCCGGCATTTCTTCAACACCATGCACGCGCGCAAACCCGCGCCGTGGTGGACTTGGGGGGCGACGGCGGCGCTGTTTCTGGCGGCGGTGTTCCTGTCTGCGCAAGGCACCCAGCGGCTCGAAGACGATGCCGCCGCCCTGACCACGGCCGAGGCGCGACTGGTCGGCGACGCGCATTTCGACGAGGTGCGCGACATCGTGCTGGGCCGCTGCTCGATGTGCCACGCGGCGGAACCGGGCTGGCAAGGCATCGCCACCGCGCCGAAACGGGTGGTGCTGGAATCCGACGCCCAGATCGCCCGCCACGCACGCGAGATCTTTCTGCAAGCCGGGCTGACCGACGCCATGCCCCCGGCGAACGTCAGCTTCATGGAGCCGCAGGAACGCGCCATCCTGCGCGCCTGGTTCGACAGCGCCGGCCGCAGCTGATCCGGTGTCGCCGCAGCCGGGGGCTTTCCGCCCCCGGACCCCCGGAGGATATTTGCCCACCAAAGACGCGCGCGACCCTTTTTTCCAGGCTTCGTCTTTGGTGTGAAAATATCCTGGGGGGAGCGCGCAGCGCGGGGGGCAACGCCCCCCTTTACCCCATCGCGAATTTCAGCTCTCGCACGGCAAAATCCATGAACAGGCGCAGCTTGGGGTCTTGCAGGTCGCGGTGCGGGGTCAGCACGCCGAATTCCACGGCGACCGGCGGCGTGTCGGGCAGGATCTCGACCAGCCGGCCATCGCGCAGCGCCGCCGCGACCTCGTAGCGGGGGCGGTTGGCGATGCCGGTTCCGGCCAGCGCCCAGTCGGTCAGCACCTCGCCGTCGTCGGAATCGAACCCGCCCGCCACCGCCAATTTCCGCGGCCCTTCCGGCGTTTGCAGCACCCAGTAATATTCGGGCGAGCGCGGAAACCGCAGCAACAGGCAGTTGTGGCGTTTCAGGTCTTCGGGCGCATCGGGCGTTCCGTGCTGCGCCAGATATTCGGGCGAGGCCACCAGCACCCGCGGGCAATCGGCGATCTTGCGGCGGATCAGCGTCGAATCCTCGGGCTGGCCCAGATAGAATGCCAGGTCGATGGCGTCCTCGACGATGTTCACCACCCGGTCGGACAGGCGCAGCCGCACCTGCACCTCGGGGTTTTCGGCCACAAAGCGCGGCACCAGCGGCGCGATCAGCCGCCGCCCCGCGCCCAGCGGCGCCGATACCCGCATCGCCCCCAGCGGCGTGCCGGAGTGGCTGGCGACGGCTGCCTCGGCCTCGTCCAGCGCCGCCAGAACCTTGCGGGCGTTGTCGTAAAGCACCTGCCCGATCTCGGTCGGGGTCAGGGTTCGGGTGGTTCGGTTCAAAAGCCGCGCGCCAAAGCGGTTTTCCAGGTCGCGGATCCGGGTCGAGGCGGCGGCGGGCGACAGCCGCATGTCGCGCCCGCCCGCGGTGATCGAGCCCAGCTCGACCACCCGCACGAACACCTTGAGGCTTTCCAGATAGGACATTTTCGCCCGCTTTTTCTTGAAATGGCATAAACTGTTCACGCGTGGGGGCGTTTTGTGCAAGCGGGAAAATGCGCCATGCTGGGGCGCAGTGACGAAAGGCGGCTGTTTTACAATGATCCGTTTCCTGCTCAACGATACCGAGATCCGCCTGACCGAGGCCGGGCCGGACGATACGCTGCTGGATTTCCTGCGGCTGGGGCGTCGGCTGACCGGCACCAAGGAGGGCTGCGCCGAGGGCGACTGCGGCGCCTGCACGGTGCTGGTCGGGCGGCTGTCGGGCGACGCGCTGGTCTATGAGCCGGTGAACGCCTGCATCCGGTTCCTTGCGTCCTGCCACCGCTGCCATGTCGTCACCATCGAGCATCTGCGCGGCCAGGACGGCGGCTTGCACCCGATCCAGCGCGCCATGGTCGATCATCACGCCAGCCAGTGCGGTTTCTGCACGCCGGGTTTCGTCATGGCGCTGTATGGGCTGTGGATGGCGAACCCCGACCCGGATGCGGTGCAGATCGAAACCGCATTGCAGGGCAATCTGTGCCGCTGCACCGGCTATGCGCCGATCATCCGGGCGGCGCTGGCGGCGGCGCAGGCGGGCGGGCAGTTGCAGGATTTCCTGACGGTCGAGCGGGACTCGGTGCGCGGGAAACTCTCGGCCATTCCCGCGGGGGCCGAGGTTGCCCGCGGCGACGAGCGCGCCATCCTGCCCGCGGACAGCGACGCGCTGGCGGCGGCGCTGCTGGATCACCCCAAGGCCCATATCGTTGCAGGGGCAACCGATGTCGGGCTGTGGGTGACCAAGCAGATGCGTGCGATTTCCCCCGCCATCTTCATCGGCCATCTGCTGAAAGACATCGAGATCACCGCAGACGAGATCCGCATCGGCGCCGGCGTCACCTATTCCGAGTTCCTGCCGGTGGTCCGCGAGCATCTGCCGCAGGCTCAGGATTACATCCAGCGCATCGGCGGCTGGCAGGTGCGCAACGCCGGCACCATCGGCGGCAATATCGCCAACGGCTCGCCCATCGGGGAAACCCCGCCGCTGCTGATCGCGCTGGGGGCGCGGATCGTCCTGCGCCGGGGGGACGCGCGGCGCGAACTGCCGCTTGAGGATTTCTTTATCGAATACGGGCGGCAGGACCGGGCCGAGGGCGAGTTTCTGGAAACCGTGGTAATCCCCCGGCCGGGCGAGGCGCTGGTTGCGGCCTATAAGGTGTCGAAACGGCAGGCGTCGGATATTTCAGCGGTGGCGGCGGGGTTCTGCATCCGGGTGGACGGCGGGGTGATCGCTGACGCCCGCGTGGCCTTTGGCGGCATGGCGGGCACGCCTTTGCGCGCGCGGGCGGCGGAATCGGCGCTGATCGGCCAGCCCTTTGCCGCCGCCAGTTTCGAGGCTGCGGCCGCCGCCGTGCAGGGCGATTTTGCGCCTCTGTCCGATTTCCGCGCCACCGCCGATTACCGCCGCATGGTGGCGGGCAATCTGTTTCGGCGTTTCTGGCTGGAACATGGCAGCGGCGACATTCCCGTCCGGCTGGACCGGGCAGTGGGGGGCTGAGCATGAAACACGAAACCCTGAGCGCCCGACCCGCCGACACGCCGCATGAATCGGCGCAGCGGCATGTGACGGGCACCGCCGATTATACCGACGATCTGGCGCTGCCGCAGGGCGCGCTGCACGCCTATCTGGGGCTGTCCTCGGTCGCGCATGGGCGCATCCTGTCGATGGAGCTGTCGGCGGTGCGCGCAGCGCCCGGCGTGATCGACGTGCTGACCGCCGAGGACATCCCCGGCCGCAACGACGTCAGCCCGATCGGGGCCGGCGACGACCCGATCCTTGCGCGCGGCGAGGTGCATTTCCACGGCCAGCCGGTGTTTGCCGTGATCGCCGAGACCCGCGATCAGGCCCGCCGCGCGGCGGTGCTGGCGCGGATCGAATACGAGGCTCTGCCCCATGCGCTGGACCCGCTGGCGGCGCTGGAATCGGGGGGCGATCTGGTGGTGCCGGGCATGACCCTGCGCCGGGGCGATGCCGCTGCCGGTCTGGGCGCCGCGCCCCGGCGGCTGGACGGGCGTTTTACCATCGGCGGGCAGGACCATTTCTATCTTGAGGGCCAGATCGCGCTGGCGATCCCGAACGAAGAGGAAATGGCCGTCTTTACCTCGACCCAGCACCCGACCGAGGTGCAGCACATGGTTGCCCATGCGCTGGACGTGCCGGCCAATGCGGTGGTGGTGAACGTGCGCCGGATGGGGGGCGGTTTCGGCGGCAAGGAAACCCAGATGAACCTGTTCTGCTGCGTCGCCGCCATCGCCGCGCGCAAGTGGAACCGGGCGGTCAAGCTGCGCCCCGACCGCGACGACGACATGATCGCCACCGGCAAGCGCCATGATTTCGTGGTGGATTACAGCGTCGGCTTTGACGACTCGGGCCGTATCCTTGCGGTGACGGGCGACTGGTATGCGCGCTGCGGGTTTTCGGCCGATCTCAGCATGGCGGTGACCGACCGGGCGCTGTTTCACGCCGACAACGCCTATTTCTACCCCGATGTGGAACTGCGCTCGTATCCGTTGCGCACCAACACCGTGTCGAACACCGCCTTTCGCGGATTTGGCGGCCCGCAGGGGGTGATCGTCGCGGAACGCATCATCGAGGAAATCGCCTATGCCACCGGGCAGGACACGCTGACGGTCCGCCGCGCGAATCTTTACCAGAACGGCCAGCCCACCCCCTATCACCAGCCGGTCGAGGACATGATCCTGCCGCGCATCTTCGACGAACTGGAATCCTCTTGCGACTATGCCGCCCGCCAGCAGGCGGTGCTGGATTTCAACGCGCGGATGGATGGCGCCGGCAGCCCGATCCGCCGCGGCATCGCGATGACTCCGGTCAAGTTCGGCATCAGCTTTACCGCCACGCATTTCAATCAGGCGGGCGCGCTGGTCCACATCTACACCGACGGCTCGATCCAGCTGAACCACGGCGGCTGCGAGATGGGACAGGGCCTGCACACCAAGATCGCGCAGGTGGTGGCCGAGGCGTTTCAGGTCGGGCTGGAGCGCATCCGGGTGACGAAAACCACCACGGAAAAAGTGCCCAATACCTCGGCCACGGCGGCGTCCTCGGGGACTGATCTCAACGGCATGGCGGCGCTGGATGCGGCCAATCAGATCAAGGCGCGGCTGGTCGATTTCCTGTGCAAGGCCAAGGATGCCACCCCCGAGGAAATCCGTTTCATCCCCGATCACATCGTGGTCCGCGACGAAACCATCCCCTTTTCCCAAGCGGTGCAGATGGCCTATATGGCCCGAGTGCAGCTGTCGGCGGCGGGGTTCTATGCGACGCCGAAAATCCACTGGAACCGCGCGCAAGGCTCGGGGCGGCCGTTCTATTATTTCGCCTATGGCGCCGCCTGCGCCGAGGTTTCGGTCGACACGCTGACCGGGGAATATGTGATCGAGCGCGCGGATGTGCTGCATGACGTGGGCCGATCGCTCAACCCCGCCATCGACATCGGCCAGATCGAGGGCGGTTTCGTGCAAGGCGCCGGCTGGCTGACCAGCGAAGAATTGTGGTGGGATGATGCGGGGCGGCTGCGCACCCACGCGCCCTCGACCTACAAGATCCCGCTGGCGTCCGACCGGCCCAAGGTCTTCAACGTGGCGCTTGCCGATTGGTCGGTGAACCGCGAGCCGACGATTCGGCGGTCCAAGGCGGTGGGCGAGCCCCCCTTCATGCTGGGGATTTCGGTGTTCGAGGCGATCGGCCATGCCGTGGCCTCGCTGGCAGATTACCGTGAATGCCCACGGCTGGACGCGCCCGCGACGCCGGAACGGGTGCTGATGGCGGCCGAACGGCTGCGCGGCGGGGCGCTGGGGCTGCGGGACCGATGATCCGCGTCCGCATCACACGCGCCCGCGGCTCGACCCCGCGCGAATTGGGCGCCGAGATGCTGGTCGGCCCCGACCGGACGCTGGGCAGCATCGGCGGCGGGCAGCTGGAATATCTGGCCATCGACCGCGCCCGGCAGATGCTGCGGCGAAACGAGGCGCTGGCGGTGATGGATATCCCGCTGGGCCCGGAAATCGGCCAATGCTGTGGCGGGCGGGTGGAACTGACGCTGGACCGCGAACCCGCCAGCCCGCCCGCGCCCCGGACTGCGGTGCTGATCTTTGGCGCCGGCCATGTCGGCCGGGCGCTCGCGCGCGCCATGCTGCCGCTGCCGGTGTCGGTGCGGCTGATCGACCCCCGCGCGGCGGAACTGGCGCTGGCGCCCGGCATCCCGCAGACCCTTACCCCCCTGCCCGAGGCCGAGGTCCGCCGCGCGCCCGAAGGCGCCGCCCATGTCATCGTCACCCACGACCACGCGCTGGATTTCCTGATCGCGGCCGAGGCGCTGGCAAGGGGCGATGCCGCCTATGTCGGCATGATCGGCAGCGCCACAAAACGCGCCACCTTCGCCCGTTTCGCCCGCACCCGCGGCATCGACTCGGGCGGCTTGACCTGCCCCATCGGCGCAGGCATCCATGACAAGCGCCCCGAGGTGATCGCCGCCTTTACCGCCACCGAGATCATGGCCCGGCTGCTGGCCACCGCCTCTGCCCCGACCCCCGGCCCCGCCCCTGCGCCCGCCTGAAGGAACCCCGATGAAAACCCTGATCCGCGGCCGCGTGCTGAGCTTTTACGCCGATCCCGCCGAGACCGACGACAACCATCGTTTCTGGGACAACGGCGCGATTCTGGTGCAGGACGGGCGTATCCTTGCGGTCGGGGATTACGCCGACATCGCGGACCCGCAGGCGCAGGAAATCGACCACCGCCCGCATATCGTCATGGCGGGCTTCATCGACCCGCATCTTCATTTCCCGCAGGTGCAGGTGGTCGCCGCCTGGGCGGCCGAGCTGCTGGACTGGCTGAACGACCATACCTTTCCGATCGAGGCGCAGTATCGCGACCCCGACCACGCCGCCCGCATGGCCGGGGCGTTTCTGGACCAGCTGATCCGGAACGGCACCACCACCGCCTGCGCATTCGGCTCGGTCCACAAGGCCAGTGCCGAGGCGCTGTTCGCGGCCGCCGAATCCCGCGGCATGGCGCTGCTGGCCGGCAAGGTGATGATGGACCGCAACGCGCCTGACGCAGTGCTGGACGATGCGCAATCGTCCTATGACGACAGCCGCGCGCTGATCGAACGCTGGCACGGGCGCGGGCGGCTGGAATACGCGATCACCCCGCGATTTGCGATCACCTCGACCCCCGAACAGCTGCGCGCGGCGGGCCAGCTTGCCGCCGAAAACCCCGGCATGGCGGTCCAGACCCATCTGAGCGAGAACCGCGCCGAGATCGAGCTGACCATGCAGCTTTACCCCGAGGTGCGCGATTATCTGGACATCTACGACCACTTTGGCCTGCTGGGGCCGCGCAGCCTGATGGGGCATTCGATCCACCTGAGCGACCGCGAAACCGCCCGCATGGCCGAGACCGGCACTCGGGCGATCCACTGCCCGACCTCGAACCTGTTTCTCGGCTCGGGGCTGTTTGACGACCACGCCATGCGCGCGGCGGGGGTGGTCACGGGCGTTGCCACCGACATCGGCGGCGGCACCAGCTGGTCGATGCTGGCGACGCTGGCCGAGGCTTACAAGATCGCGCAGCTGCGCGGGCGGCGGATGCACCCGCTGGCGGCGTTTCACTGGGCCACCCGCGGCAACGCCATCGCGCTGGGGATGGAGGACCGCATCGGCAGCGTCCAGCCGGGGCGCTTTGCCGATCTGGTGGTGCTGGACCCGTGCGCGACCGCAGCCATGCGGCTGCGCCATGACAAGGTGGACAGCCTGATGCAGGAGCTGTTCATCCTGCAAGTGATGGGCGACGACCGCGCGGTGGTGGAAACCTATGTCGCGGGGCGGGCGCAGAAATCCCCGCAGGCCGCGGAATGATCCGCATCGCTGGACGTCGCGTCACCTGACTGGCAAAAGGGCGGGATCACCAACCCCATTCCAGCCCCGCCGCCACAAGGACGCCGCCATGACCGACACCGCCATTCAACACCCGTCCTTTCGCGATTCCGTCGACCAGATGTTCACCCGCGCCGCGCGGCTGCTGGACCTCGGGCCCGGGCTGGAGGAAAAGATCCGGGTCTGCAACTCGACCTATGTGGTGCGATTCGGCGTGCGGCTGCGCGGGCAGATCCACACCTTTACCGGCTATCGCTCGGTCCATTCCGAACATCACGAACCGGTCAAGGGCGGCATCCGCTATGCCCCCAACGTCGATCAGGACGAGGTCGAGGCATTGGCCGCGCTGATGAGCTATAAATGCTCGCTGGTGGATCTGCCCTTTGGCGGCGCCAAGGGCGGGCTGTCGATCGACCCGCGCGAATGGGATGCGGACGAGCTGGAAAAGATCACCCGCCGCTTTACCTATGAGCTGTCGCGCCGCCGCCTGATCTCGCCCAGCCAGAACGTGCCGGCCCCCGACATGGGCACGGGCGAACGCGAAATGGCGTGGATGGCCGACGCCTATAAACGCCTGCACCCCGAGGACATCGACGCCCGCGCCTGCGTGACCGGCAAGCCGCTGGGGCTGGGCGGCATCGCCGGCCGGGTCGAGGCCACCGGCCGCGGCGTCCAATACGCGCTGCGCGAGCTGTTCCGCACCCCCGAGGTGCTGGCAAGCGCCGGGCTGTCGGGCAGTCTGGACGGGCAGCGCATCGTCATGCAGGGGCTGGGCAACGTGGGCTTTCACGCCGCGCATTTCCTGTCGACCGAGGACGGCGCCCGTATCATCGCGGTCTCGGAACGCGACGGCGCGGTGTCCAACCCCGACGGGCTGGACATTGCAAGCTTGCGCGAGCATCTGCGCGAAACCGGCGGCGTGCGCGGCTTTGCCGGCGGCGAATACATCGCCGATTCCGCCGCGGCGCTGGCGCTTGACTGCGACATCCTGATCCCCGCCGCGATGGAGGGTGCGATCCACGAAGCCAACGCCGGGCAGATCAGGGCGAAACTGGTGCTCGAGGCCGCGAACGGCCCCACCACCGCCGGCGCCGACCGGATGCTGCGCGAACGCGGGGTGGTGATCGTCCCCGATCTTTATGCCAACGCGGGCGGCGTGACGGTCAGCTATTTCGAATGGGTCAAGAACCTGCAACAGATCAGCTTTGGCCGGCTGGAGCGCCGGCTGGAAGAACACCGCCACCAGATGCTGGTCGAGGAACTCGAACGCCTGTCCGCCGACCGCGGCCTTGGCTGGTCGCTGTCCGAGGGCTTCAAGCAGAAATACCTGCGCGGCGCTGGGGAACTCGAACTGGTGCGCTCGGGGCTTGACGACACCATGCGGGCGGCGTTCCAGCAGATGGTCGCGGTGCAGGCGGACGACAGCCGCATCCCCGACCTGCGCACCGCCGCCTATATGGTCGCGATCCGCCGCATCGCGGCCAGCTACGACGCGCTGGGGCTGTAACGCCCCTTTTGCGTCACCGCCGCAAGCGGGGGTTTTCCACCCCCGCACCCCCGGAGGATATTTGGGACCGCCCGAACTCCTGCACGATTCGGGCGGTCCAAAATATCCTCGGGGGGAGTCGCCGCAGGCGACGGGGGGCAGACAGCCCCCCTGCTGCGCTGAGGTCTTCGCGACGCCGGCTTGCGTCTGCCGCCGCTGACGCTATATTGACACGCAACGCTCGTTGGGGCGCCCCGCGCGGGGCTGAGATGTGCCAGGCACAGCACCCATCGAACCTGATCCGGGTCATGCCGGCGAAGGGAACGGGCTGCGCGCATCCAGACAAGCGCCATCCCCCCGTCTCGTCCGCGCTGACCCCTGCATGGGGGAAGACGATTTGGGCAAGCAGACGGCCATTGCGCTGACCATCGCCGGGTCCGACAGCGGCGGCGGCGCAGGTATCCAGGCCGACCTGAAAAGCTTTTCGGCGCTAGGCGTTTATGGCGCCAGCGTGCTGACCGCGATCACCGCGCAGAACACCCGCGCGGTCACGCTGGTCGAGCCGGTATCGCCAACCATGATCCGCGCCCAGATCGACGCGGTGCTGGACGATCTTGCCGTTGGCGCGGTCAAGATCGGGATGCTGGGCACCGCCGAGGCGACCGTGGCCGTGGCCGAGGCTCTGTCGGGCCGCGATCTGCCCATCGTGCTGGACCCGGTGATGATCGCCAAATCCGGCGACCGGCTGATCCGGGACGACGCCATCGCCGCGTTGCGCGAGTTGCTGCTGCCCCGCGCGACCGTCCTGACCCCCAACCTGCCCGAGGCCGCCCGCCTGCTGGGCCGCATGGTGGCGTCCGACCCCACCGAGGCCGAGGCGCAGGGCCGCGCCCTTGCCGCGCTGGGTGCCGATTGGGTGCTGATGAAGGGCGGCCATGCGGCGGGCGACGACTGCACCGACCTGCTGGTGGGGGCCGAGCGCCACGAATTCACCGCGCCCCGTATCGCGACGAAAAACACCCACGGCACCGGCTGCACGTTGTCCTCGGCCATCGCTGCCGGGCTGGCGCAGGGGCTGGCGGTGCCCGCGGCCGTTGCTCGGGCGCATGACTGGCTGCACGGCGCGATCCTTGCCGCCGACCGGCTGGACGTCGGCTCGGGGCATGGCCCGGTGCATCATTTTCACCAATGGTGGCCGGAATGAGCGGCTTTACGATCCTTGGCGCCGGGGTGCTGGGGCTTTGCGTCGCGACCGAGCTGGCCGGGCGCGGCCATGCGGTGACGCTGGTCGACCCCGCGCTTGGCCCCGGCACGCAGGGCTGTTCCTGGTGGGCGGGCGGGATGCTCGCGCCCTGGTGCGAATTCGAGAATGCCGAGGAACCGGTGCTGCGCCACGGCCAGCCCGCCATCGACTGGTGGGACCGCAACGCCGGCGGCGTGACGCGCAAGGGCACTTTGGTGCTGGCGCTGGGGCGCGACCGCGCGGAACTCGACCGCTTTGCCCGCCGCACCCATGGTTTCGACGAGATCGGCGGCAACCGGCTGGCGGAACTGGAGCCCGACCTTGCCGGCCGCTTTGACCGCGGGCTGTTCTTTGCCGCCGAGGCGCATCTGGACCCCCGCACGGCGATGGCGGGTCTGCAATCGCGCCTGTCCGAACGCGGCATCGCCATTGCCGCCGAACCGCCCGAAACCCCGGGCCAGATCGTCGATTGTCGCGGCCTCGCCGCCCGCGACATCCTGCCCGAGCTGCGCGGCGTGCGGGGCGAGATGCTGGTGCTGCGCTGCCCCGACGTGGCGCTGACCCGCACCGTGCGGCTGCTGCATCCGCGGGTGCCGATCTATCTGGTGCCCCGCGGCGACGGCATCTTCATGCTGGGCGCGACCATGATCGAAAGCGACCGGCGCGGGGTGGTGACGGCGCGCTCGGTGCTGGAACTGCTCAGCGCCGCCTATGCGCTGCACCCCGGCTTTGGCGAGGCCGAAATCATCGAGCTGGGCGCCGACGCGCGCCCGGCATTTCCCGACAACCTGCCCCGGATCGGGCGTGCGGCGGACGGAAGGCTGTATGCCAACGGCCTCTACCGCCACGGCTATCTGCTGGCCCCCGCGGTGGCCATGCAGCTGGCCGACCACATCGCTACGGGCAACAAACCGGAGTTCTGGCATGAAACTGACGATCAACGGTGAGCGGCGCGAACTGGACGCCGCGACGGTGGCCGAGGCGCTGGCGGCGCTGGACATGGGCGACGCCAGGGTGGCGACCGCGCTGAACGGCGATTTCGTCCCCGTCTCGGCGCGTGCAGACACGGCGCTGTCGCCCGGCGACGCGCTGGAAATCGTCGCGCCGATGCAGGGGGGCTGAGATGCCGGTTTTCTACGGCAAGCACATCGCCTCGCCCCTGATGCTGGGCACGGCGCAATACCCCAGCCCGGCAATCCTCGCGGATGCCTTCCGGGCCTCAAACGCGGGTATTGCCACCGTATCCTTGCGGCGCGAGGCCGGCGGCGGACAGGATTTCCTGCGCCTGATCGAGGGCTTGGGCGCCGCGATCCTGCCCAACACCGCCGGCTGCCACAGCGTCAAAGAGGCCGTGACCACCGCGCAGATGGCCCGCGAATTGCTGGGCACCGACTGGATCAAGCTCGAGGTGATCGGCCATTCCGACCTGCTGTCGCCCGACGTGTTTGCGCTGGTCGAGGCGGCGGCAGAACTGACCGCCCAAGGCTTCAAGGTCTTCCCCTATTGCACCGAGGATCTGTCGGTCGCCGAGCGCCTGCTGCGGGCGGGCTGCGAGGTGCTGATGCCCTGGGGCGCGCCCATCGGCTCGGGGCTTGGGCTGAACAACCCGCACGGGCTGCGGGCGCTGCGCGCGGCCTTTCCCGAGGTGCCGCTGGTGGTCGACGCCGGCATCGGTCGCCCCAGCCATGCGGCCAGCGCGATGGAGCTGGGCTATGACGCAGTGCTGCTGAATACCGCCGTCGCCAAGGCCGGCGACCCTGTGGCGATGGCGCGCGCCATGGCGCAGGCGGCGGATGCCGGCCGCGCAGCATATCTCGCCGACCCGATCGAGCCGCGCGAGATGGCCGCCCCCTCGACCCCCGTCATCGGCAAGGCGTTCCTGCAATGAGTAATCTTCTGTCTGGAAATATCCCGGGGTCCGGGGCAGAGCCCCGGTCCGGCAGCGAGCAGCGCCTCACCCTGCCCCGCTTTTATCCGATCTTCGAGTCCGCCGACTGGGTGGAACGGGCGCTGGCGGTCGGGGTGCGCATGGTGCAGCTGCGCATCAAGGACCGCCCCGCCCCCGCGCTGCGCGCCGAGATTACCCGCGCCCGCGATCTGTGTCGCGCCTCGGGCGCCATTCTGGTCGTCAACGACCATTGGCGGCTGGCGATCGAGCTGGGCTGCGACTGGCTGCATTTGGGGCAAGAGGATCTGGACGCGGCCGATCTGGACGCGATCCGGGCGGCGGGGCTGAAGCTTGGCGTCTCGACCCATGACGGGGCGGAACTGGACCGCGCGCTGGCGGTCCAACCCGATTATGTGGCGCTGGGGCCGGTCTGGCCGACGATTCTGAAAAAGATGCCCTGGGCGCCGCAGGGGCTGGACCGCGTCGCCGACTGGAAGACCCGCGTGGGCGCGCTGCCGCTGGTCGCCATCGGCGGGCTGACCCCGGACCGCGGCCGCGCGGCGCTGGATGCGGGCGCCGATGTGGTTGCGGCGGTCACCGACATCACCCTGCACCAGAACCCCGAGGCGCGGATGCGGGAATGGCTGGAGGTGGTCGGATGAGCAGGCCCGAAAGCTTCGCCGCCGCGACCGGGGGTTTCACACCCCCGGACCCCCGTGGGATATTTGCAGGTGATGAAGAACGTCACATCCGCCAGATGGTGCTGCCCGAGGTCGGGGCCGAGGGGCAGGCGCGGCTGCGCGCGGCCCGCGTGCTGGTGGTGGGTGCGGGTGGGCTGGGTTCGCCCGCGATCATGTATCTGGTCGGCGCCGGCATCGGCGCGCTGACCGTCGTTGACGCGGATGTGGTCGAGATGCCCAACCTGCACCGCCAGCCGATCCACGCCGGGCGCGTCGGCATGGGCAAGGCAGCATCGGCCGCCGCCTTTGCCGCCGCGCTGGACCCCGGCGTGCAGGTGCGGGCGCTGGCCGAGCGGCTGACGCCCGCCAATGCCGGGGCGCTGGTGCAGGGCTGCGACGTGGTGCTGGATTGTGCCGACAGTTTCGCGGTGGGCCTGATCCTGTCGGACGCCTGCATGGCGGCGGGGGTGGCGCTGATTTCGGCCTCGGCGCTGGGGCTTGGGGGGTATGTCGGCGGGTTCTGCGGCGGCGCACCCAGCCTGCGGGCGGTGTTTCCCGACCTGCCCGACCGCGCCGCCACCTGCGCCACCGCCGGGGTGCTGGGGCCGGTGGTGGCCACGCTGGGCACCTTGCAGGCGCAGATGGCGCTTGAGTTGCTGCTGGGGTTGCAGCCCTCGCCGCTGGGGCAGCTGCTGACGCTGGCGCCGGGGTTGCGCTGGGGCGGGTTCCGCTTTGACGGCGCCCCCGAGCCGCAATCCGGGTTCCGCTTTATCGACACGAGCGAAATTGCCGCGGGGGATTTTGTCATTGACCTGCGCGACGCGGACGAGGCGCCGGTTCCCATCCACCCCGCCGCCATTCGCGCCCGGACCGAAACCCCGCCCTGCCCGCCCGCGGGCGCCCGCGCGGTGATCGCCTGCCGCTCGGGGCTGCGGGCGTGGCGGGCGGCGCGGATCCTTGCATCCGCCCATCCCGACACCGCCCATCCCGACATCGTCCTGATCGCTACCGGAGGAGATTGATGAGACATCTGCTAGCCGCCGCGCTGCTTGCGCTGGCCCCCGCCTTTCCCGCGCAGGCCGCGGACAAGGTCACGCTGGTTCTCGATTGGTTCGTGAACCCTGACCATGCCCCCGTCGTGCTGGCCGCCGAACAGGGGTATTTCACCGACGCCGGACTGGAGGTCGAGATCATCGCCCCCGCCGACCCCGCCGACCCGCCCAAGCTGGTCGCGGCCGGCCGTGCCGATCTGGCGATCACCTATCAGCCGCAGCTGCATCTACAGGTCCACGAAGGGTTGCCTCTGGTCCGGGTCGGCACGCTGGTCGGCACGCCGCTGAACTGCCTGATGGTGCGCGCGGATGGGCCGGTGGCGACGCTGGCCGACCTGCGCGGCCGCCGCATCGGTTATTCCGTGGCCGGGGTCGAACAGGCGCTGGTCTCTGCCTTGCTGGCGCAGGCCGGCATGACGCTGGACGATGTCGAGATGGTCAACGTCAACTGGGCGCTGACGCCGGCGCTGATGTCGGGCCAGGTCGATGCCACCATCGGCGGCTATCGCAATTTCGAGCTGACCCAGATGCGGCTGGCCGGCGGCGAGGGGCGCTGTTTCTTTCTGGAGGAAGAAGGGCTGCCTGCCTATGACGAGCTGATCTATGTCGCCAATGCCGACTCTGTCGACCGCGACCGCGTCAACCGCTTTCTCGGCGCGGTGGAGCGCGCGACGCAGTTCATGCTCAACCACCCCGACGAGGCGCGGGCGATCTTTGCCGCCCACGCCCCCGACCTGTCGGACGCGCTGAACACCGCCGCCTGGGCCGATACCTTTGGCCGGTTCGCCATTTCACCCGCCGCGCTGGACCATGGCCGCTATGCGCGGTTCGAGGCGTTCCTGCATGACAACGCGCTGGTGCCGGAAATCTGGCCGGTCGCACGGTTTGCCATCGACCCGGGGGCAGAAAAATGAGCTACGGCCGCTGCTTTACCGCCTGGCGCGCCGCCGCCGGTTCGCATTGGGACGACTATGTGCGGCACCGCTTTGTGCAGGGAATGGCCGACGGCACCCTGCCGCGCGCCGGGTTCCTGAACTATCTGGTGCAGGATTACCGTTTCCTGATCCATTTCAGCCGCGCCTGGGCGCTGGGGATCGTCAAGGCGGACACGCTGGACGAAATGCGAGCCTGCGCGGCGACCGTCGACGCGCTGATCAACCTGGAAATGCCGCTGCATATCCGTATCTGCGGCGCCGAGGGCATCACCCCCGAGGCGCTCGAGGCTGCGGAGGAGGCGCCCCAGAACCTCGCCTATACCCGCTATGTTCTGGAATCGGGCTTTAGCGGCGATTTCCTGGACCTGCTGGCGGCGCTGGCGCCTTGCGTGCTGGGATATGGCGAGATCGGCGCCCGGCTGGCGCAAGAGGCCGCGCCCGACACCCCCTATCGCGAGTGGATCGACACCTATGCCGGCGAGGATTTCCAGCGTGCCTGTGTCGAGGCCGGCGCCCTGATCGACCGCGCCGTCGCCGCAAGGCTGGGCGATACGCCCGAGGCATTGCCGCGCTGGCAGGCGCTTGAGCGGCGCTTTGCCACCGCCACCCGCCTTGAGGTCGCGTTCTGGGGGCTGGGGGTGGCGTGATCAGCAACGCGGGGGCCTCCGGCGGGGATATTTCAGGACAGAAGATGCGCCCCACGGTTTCGGGCGAGGTTCCGGGGCTGTTCGGCCCGTTGGAGCTGGTGCTTGAGCCGGGGCGGCTGACCTGCCTGCTGGGGGCCTCGGGCGTCGGGAAATCCACCCTGCTGCGGCTGCTGGCCGGGCTGCCGACCGGGGTCGAGTTCCGCGGCCGCGTCGCTTCGCAGCCGGCGGCGCTGATGGGGCAGGATCCGGGGCTGTTTTCATGGCTGAGCGCGGCGCGCAACATCGGTCTGGGCGCCCGGCTGCGCGGCCAGCGGGTGGACAATGCCCGCGTCGCCGCACTGATCCGGGCGGTCGGGCTGGAGGGGCTGGAACGCCGCCTGCCCGCCAGCCTGTCGGGCGGGCAGCGCCAGCGGGTGGCGCTGGCGCGCACCTTGGCCGAGGACCGGCCGCTGGTGCTGCTGGACGAGCCGTTCTCGGCGCTGGACGTGGCGCTGCGGTTGCAGATCGGCGACATGGCGGCGCGGCTGCTGGCGGGGCGCACGGTGCTGATGGTGACCCATGACCCGGCCGAGGCTGCGCGTCTGGGCGACCGGATCCTGGTGATGACCCCCGCCGGGCTGACCGCAAACCCGGCTCCGCCCGGTCCCGTCCCCCGCCCCCATGACGCGCCCGAGGTTCTGGCCGCGCAGGCCGCCCTGACCGGCCGGTTGCTGGCATGAGGGCGCTGCTGGCCCTGATCGCCGCCCTGCTGCTGTGGGAGGCGCTGGTGCGGCTGACCGGCCTGCCGCCCTATCTGCTGCCCTCGCCGCTGGCCGTGGGTGGCGCGCTGTGGACCCACCGGGCCGAGATCGCCCCGGCGGCGCTGCTGACCGGCTGGGAAACGCTGCTGGGGCTGATGCTGGGCGCCGTGCTGGGGGTCGGGACGGCGGTGGCGATGGCGCTGTGGCCGCGGCTGGGGCGGGCGCTGTCGCCGGGGCTGATCGTCAGCCAGACCATCCCGGTGTTTGCGCTGGCGCCGATCCTGACGCTGTGGCTGGGGTTCGGCATGGCGCCCAAGGTGGCGATGGTGGTGCTGATCGTGTTCGTGCCGGTGGCGCAGGCGCTATACGACGGGCTGATGTCGCCGCCCTCGGCACAGCTGGACGTGGCGCGGACGATGGGGGCGTCGAACTGGGCCGAGCTGCGCCACCTACGCTTTCCGGCGGCGCTGCCGCGGCTGGCCTCGGGGCTGCGGCTGGGGGCGATCTATGCGCCGGTGGGCGCGGTGATCGGCGAATGGGTCGGCGGCGCGCGGGGTCTGGGTGCGCTGATGATCCACGCCAACGGCCGGATGAGGATCGACCTGATGTTTGCGGCGCTGTTCGTGGTGGTGGCGCTGTCGCTGACGCTTTACACCGTGATCGACCGCAGCCTGAGCCGCCTGCTGCGCGCCCGCGGCTTCTAAGCGCTTCGGGCGGTCCCAAATATCCTCGGGGGGGTTGCCGCAGGCAACGGGGGGCAGACAGCCCCCCTGCGACAGCGCGCGCGGCAACCACCCTCAGCCCTGCGAAGCCTCTTTCGCCATTGCGGCCCGCAAGGTCGCCGCGATCAGCGCGGCCACGCCGGCGGTGGTGCCGATCGGGGGGGCGATCGGGCCTTGCCCGCGCCAGCCCTGCGGGATGTCGTCGGTGACATGTTCGCCGCCGGTGGCAAAGAACGGCAGGCAGACCGCCGGCCCTTCGGGCAGCACATCGGCCAGAAACGGCGGTTCCTCGATGAAGCCGACGTTTACGGCGGCAAACCCGGCGACGGGGGCCAGGGCCTTGGCGAATTCGCGTGTCACAAGGGCCGGGGCGCGGGATTTGCCCGAGCCGTGGCCGACGACCACCAGCGTCGCGGTGGCCGGGTCGATCCCGGCCGCCGAGGCGGTTTCACGCGCAACCACCGCCCCCAGCGCCGGCAAGCCGGGGTCGAGACCAAGGGGCGCGGTCAGCCGCACCCCGTTGATCCCCGCCAGCGCCAGCCGGCGCGGGGTCTCGCTGCGCACGAACCAGCCGTCGGCCATGAAATGCGGATAGACCAGCCTCACCCCATGCAGCGCCGCAAGGCTGCGCTTGCAGGCAAGCGTCGCGCCATGGATGCGCCAGCCGGGCAGCAGCGCCTGCACCTGCGCGGCCAAAGCCTCGATCTCGGGCTGCAAGGCGCCGGGATCGCCGGGCTGGCCATGGGCAAGGATCGCCGCCGCCGGACCGGTTGCGGGGCCGGTTGCGGGGCCGTTCGGGGGGGCGTCCTGCGCGGTCGCGGCGGCGCAGCGGCAGCCCTCGCACACGGCAGGGCCTGGGACCATCACCGCGCATCCCCAAGGTCAAAGACAGCCGCCAGTTCCTGGGGCATCGGAAATTCGGCCAGAGCGCGGGCGCGGGCCTCGGGCGACATCTTGCGCGCGGTCTTGGCGACGATGCCCAGCAGCGATTCGGGCGTCTGGGTGGTGGCGAAATCGCCCATGTAATGGCGGATGAAGGTAAAGCAGGCGACATCTTCCAGCGCCTGCACCTGGGGATCGCGCTTGATCCCCTCTTTGCGCAGCATCCGTCCGGCGTGGGCGGTCTGGTCCTCGGGGTAGCCCGCGTCGCGCATCAGGGACATCACCCGCTCGGCATGGCGGCGGGACTGGTCGCGGCGCCACAGCAGATAGCCCTCGCGCCCCTGCGGGTAGTCGCTGCGCGGCAGCAGCCAGCGCTCGATATGCTGGCCGCGGCAGGCGATGGCCAGCGCGTCGGTGGCATGGGGAAACAGGCGGCGCTGTTCCTCGGTCATGCGGCGGCCGTAAAGCAGCTCGACCGGCTGGCCGCTTTCCATCCGCGGATCGGCGGCGTTGGCGGCGTCGATGGCGGCAAAGACCCGGTCCCGAGGCGTCATGGCGGCAATTCCCTGCTGGCGTCTGGCTGGCTCTGGACTGCCACGCCCTCCCGCCAAGGTCCAGCGCCGCGCGCGGCCAAGGCTTGCCAAGCCGCGCCCGCGCGGGGATACCGCCCCGAGAACTGGGAAAGGCTGCTGTCATGCTGGGGTTCGTCGCGCCAAGGCTGGTGCTGCTGTCGGTGCCCAAGACCGGGACCACCGCGCTTGAGGGCGCGCTGGCGCCGCGGGCCGAGATCGTGCTGCGCGCCCGCCCCGAGATCAAGCACCTGACCATGAGCCAGTTCAACCTGCGCATCCAGCCGCTGCTGGCCAATATCCCCGGCCCGCGGTTCCGGGTGGCGGCGGTCCTGCGTGAGCCGATTTCATGGCTGGGCAGCTGGTATCGCTATCGCCAGCGCCCGCAGACGCTGGGCAAGCCAAACAGCACCATCGGCATCAGTTTCGAGGGCTTTGTGCAGGATTACCTGTCGGACGAACGCCCGCCCTATGCGGCGCTGGGGCGGCAGTCGGGGTTCATCGCCCCCGCACCGGGCAAGCGCGGCCCCGACATGCTGTTCCAGTATGAGCGGATGGACGATCTGCTGCGCTATTTCGAAACCGCGCTGGACTGCAAGCTGGCGCCGCGGCGGGTCAATGTCTCGCCCAAGGCCGACCTGAGCCTGTCGCCCGCAACAAGGGCGCGGCTGCGCGAGGCGCTGGCCGAGGATTACGCGCTGTGGGAATCGGCGGCCGACCCGTCGCTGCGCCCGCCGCCGCTGCCGTGATGGCTGCTGCCTTGGCCGCCAGTGCCTTGGCCGCCTCTGCCTTGGCCGCCCCCGCCTTGGCCGCCCCCGCCTTGGCCGCCGCTGCCGTAAAGCGCGCGGGCCCGGTCTTCAAAGGCGCGGACGATGCGGTGCATCGCTTCGACGAACACCACCCCGATCACCTTGCGCAGGATGGCGTTGCGGAATTCGAAATCGACGAAGAAACGCACCTCGCAGCCGCCCTCGGGCCGGTCGGTGAACTGCCAGCCGCTGTGCAGATGGCTGAACGGGCCGTCGAGATATTGCGTGTCGATACGCTGTTCGGCAGGAAACAGCGTCACGCGGCTGCCGAAGCGTTCGCGGAACACCTTGAAGCTGATGACCAGATCGGCCTCGATCACCTCGGAGCCGTCGGGGCCGGGGCTGCGCGAGCGGATGCGCGCCGCCGCGTTCCACGGCAGAAATTCCGGGTAGCTTTCCACATCCGCCACAAGATCATACATCTGCTGCGCAGTATGGGGCAGCACACGGGTTTCGGCGTGGTTGGGCAAGGGCTGGTCCTTTGCTTGCGACCGCCCCCGTCTAGCAGAGGTCGCGCGCGATGAACAACATGATCTGGCTGCTGCGCATGTCGCGCTGGGTGCGCAACCCGCCCCCGGCCGGGCGGGTGTGGCTGGTGGTGATCGTCGGGGCGCTGGTAGTGGCTCTGGGCACGATCGAGTGGATGGGCTGGGTTCCCGAATGGGCCACGCAGGACCGCCCGCGCCGCCTGCCCCGGGTGCAGATGCCGTAAGGGGCGCGGCGGCTGCCCTCAGCGCCCGGCTGCGGCAAAGGTGTCGCAATCGTCGATCTGCCCCGAGCGCATCCCCCGCATCAGCCAGGCGCTGCGGTCGGCGGCCGAGCCGTGGGTAAAGCTGTCGGGCATCGGCGCGCGGCCGGATTTCTCCATCAGGATGTCGTCGCCGACGGCGCGGGCGGCGTTGACGGCATCATCCACGTCGCCGGGCTGGATGCTGCCGAAACGGTCGGCGGCGTGGCGCGCCCAGATCCCGGCGAAACAGTCGGCCTGCAACTCGGTCAGGACCGACAGGCGATTCGATTCCGCCTGCCCCGCCTGCGCCCGCGCCCGGTTCACCTGCGGCAGCACCCCCAGCAGGTTCTGCACATGGTGGCCGATTTCATGCGCGATCACATAGGCATAGGCGAAATCGCCCCCCGCCCCCATCTGCCGCTGCATCACCCGGAAGAAATCGGTGTCCAGATACACCTTGCGGTCGCCCGGGCAATAGAACGGCCCCATCGCCGAGGACGCGCCCCCGCAGGCCGATTGCACCGCGCCGGAAAACAGCACGAGGCTGGGTTCGCGGTAATCCATGCCGGCCTGCGTGGCCAGCACCTCGGCCCAGATTTCCTCGGTGTCGGCCAGCACGACCGAGACGAACTGCCCGATCTCGCGTTCCTCGGCGGTGAGCTGGCGGGGGGCGGTCTGCTGGGGTTCGGACAGGCCCCCCACCAGCGGCGAGATGTCGATGCCGAAGAAATACCCCACCGCCAGCACCGCCAGCATCCCCACGACGCCCATGCCGCCCGCGCCGGCAGAGCCGATGCCGCGGCGATCCTCGATGTTGCGGCTGCCGCGACGGCCTTTCCATTCCATGGTCGGTCCTTTCTGTTGGCAGGTCGAGAATGTATCGCCGCGCCTGGCAGGGCAACAGCCCCGGACGGCGCGGGGTTCCGTGGCCCGGCCGCAACCGGGGGCTTCGCGCCCCCGGACCCCCGCGGGATATTTCCAGACAGAAGATGGGCCCTGCGGAAGGCGGGTTGCTTGGAATGCGACCTGTGCTGTGGCATGGGGCGCGTTCACGGCAAGGGATGGGCGCGATGTTCGACTGGGTGCTTTCTGTAATCGAGAGCTGGGGTTATTCCGGCATCTTCCTGCTGATGGTCGCCGAGCATCTGTTCCCGCCGATCCCGTCCGAGGTGATCATGCCGCTGGCGGGGTATCTGGCGGCCAGCGGCAAGCTGTCGCTGCTGCCGACGGTAATCGCCGGCACGCTGGGTTCGGTCGTGGGCACCAGCGCGTGGTTCGTGATCGGCTGGTGGATCGGGGCCGCGCGGCTGAAACGCTGGGCTGCGCGTCACGGGCGGCTGATGACGCTGTCGCCCGGCGACATCGACATGGCGCAGGCGTGGTTCGACCGGCGCGGCGGTGCGGCGGTGTTTCTGGGGCGGATGATTCCGGCGGTTCGCACGCTGATTTCGGTTCCCGCGGGGATCGCGCGGATGAGCCTGTGGCGGTTTTTTGCCTTTACCGTGCTGGGCAGCCTGCTGTGGACGCTGGTTCTGACCCTGTCGGGGCTGGTGTTGCAGGCGAATTTCCATCTTGTCGAGGAAGTGATCGACCCGCTGTCGAAGATCGTCGTCGTCACCGTGGTTCTCGTGTACATCTACCGCGTGGCCACTTGGCGGCCTCATTGAAATCTTTCGGTGATTCCATGCGCATGATGTCCGAGCCGCTCGGCGCCCCCTCGCCCCGGATGCTGGCCGTCGCGGCGGGCGGGGGTTCGGCCGCGCTGCTGGCCGGGGCGCTGTTCTTTCAGGCGCTGGGGTTTGCGCCTTGCGAGCTGTGCATCCTGCAACGCTGGCCCCATGCGGCAGCGGCGGTGCTGGCCGTGGCGATCGCGGCGCTGGGGTTTCGCCGGGCGCTGGCGGCGCTGGGGCTGATCGCGGCGCTGCTGGCGGTTGCATTCGCCGCCTATCACACCGGGGTCGAGCAGGGCTGGTGGGCCGGTCCCGCCGCCTGTTCGGGCGGCTTGGGCGATCTGGGCGCGGTGTCGACCGAAGAGCTGCTATCGCGCATCCGCGGCGCGCAGGTGGTGCGCTGCGACCAGCCCGCCTGGGTGTTTCTGGGCCTGTCGATGGCGGCGTGGAACGCGATCCTGTCGGCGCTGCTGGCCGGGCTGTGGGCGCTGTCGCTGCGCCGCTCGGCACGCTGAGACCTGCCGCCGGCGTCGGTCGCCGTTGAACCCACTAGCGGTGGGTGATACAGGTCCGTGCAACGAGATATTGAGGCAGACCCCTTGGCCGACACCCCCGACGACGAGCTTCCCACCGACGACCCCATCCAGGGCACGGCCCCGCCGGAATCCGACGCGCCCGAGCGGGCGGTGATGCCCCATGACGGGCCGCTGGTCGACATCGCGCACGAGATGCGCCACGCCTATCTCGACTATGCCATGTCGGTCATCGTCAGCCGGGCGATCCCCGACCTGCGCGACGGGCTGAAGCCGGTGCACCGGCGCGTGCTGTTCGCCATGCACGAAAGCGGCAACACCCACGACAAGCCCTATCGAAAATCGGCGCGCCCGGTCGGCGACACCATGGGGAAATACCACCCCCACGGCGATGCCTCGATCTATGACGCGTTGGTGCGGATGGCGCAGCCGTTCTCGATGTCGCTGATGCTGCTGGACGGACAGGGCAACTTTGGCTCGATGGACGGCGATTCGCCGGCGGCGATGCGCTATACCGAGGTGCGCATGGCCCGCGTGGCCAACTGGCTGCTGGCCGACATCGACAAGGAAACCGTCGATTTCCAGGACAACTACGACGGCAAGGATCGCGAGCCCAGCGTTCTGCCCGCGCGGTTTCCCAACATGCTGGTCAACGGGGCGGGCGGCATCGCGGTCGGCATGGCGACCAACATCCCCCCCCACAACCTGGGCGAGGTGATCGACGCGACGCTGGCGCTGATCGAAAACCCCGACCTGCCCACCGAGCGGCTGATCGAGATCGTCCCCGGCCCGGATTTCCCCACCGGCGGCGTGATCCTGGGCCGCTCGGGCATCCGCAAGGCGTATTTCGAGGGGCGCGGCTCGGTGGTGCTGCGGGCGCGCACGCGGATCGAGACCGTGCGCGCGGGGCGCGAGGCGATCATCCTCGACGACGTGCCCTATCAGGTGAACAAATCCACGCTGATCGAACGCATCGCCGAACTGGCCAAGGAAAAGCGCATCGAGGGCATCGCCCATGTCCAGGACGAATCCGACCGTCAGGGCGTGCGTGTCGTCATTGAACTGAAACGCGACGCCACCGCCGAGGTGGTGCTGAACCAGCTGTTCCGCTTTACCCCGATGCAGTCCAGTTTCGGCTGCAACATGCTGGCGCTGAACGGCGGCCGCCCGGAACTGCTGACACTGCGCGATTTCCTGACCCATTTCATCACCTTCCGCGAAGAGGTGGTCGCCCGCCGCACCGCCTATGAGCTGCGCCGCGCCCGCGAACGCAGCCATGTGCTGTGCGGTCTGGCGGTGGCGGTGTCCAACGTGGACGAGGTGGTGGCGACGATCCGCGCCTCAAAAGACGCGGCCGAGGCGCGCGAGCGGCTGATGCAGCGGCGCTGGCCGGCGCATGAGATCCTTGAATATCTGCGGCTGATCGACGACCCGCTGCACCCGGTCAACGATGACGGCACCTATAACCTGTCGGAAACCCAGGCCCGCGCCATTCTGGAACTGCGCCTGCAACGCCTGACCCAGCTGGGCGTGCAAGAGGTCACCGACGAATTGCAGGCGCTTGCCGATGCGATCCGCGACTATCTGGCGATCCTCGCCAGCCGGCAGCGGGTGCTGGACATCATCTCGGACGAGCTGCGCGAGGTGCGCGAGCTGTTCGCCGTGCCGCGCCGGACCGAGATCGTGGACTGGGCCGGCGATCTGGACGACGAAGACCTGATCGAACGCGAGGACATGGTCGTCACCATCACCTCGGGCGGCTATGTCAAGCGCACGGCGCTGTCGGAATTCCGCAGCCAGCGCCGGGGCGGCAAGGGCCTGTCCTCGATGGCGACCAAGGACGACGACGTGGTCACCACGCTGTTCGTCGCCAACACCCATACCGAGCTGCTGTTCTTCACCACCGAGGGCATGGTTTACCGGCTCAAGACCTGGCGGCTGCCGCTGGGCGGGCGCACCGCGCGCGGCAAGGCGCTGGTCAACATCCTGCCGATCGACGGCGGCACCTCGATCGCGGCGCTGATGCCGGTGGACGTCCCCGAGGACGAATGGGATTCGCTGCAAGTGGTGTTCGCCACCTCGGCCGGCGATGTGCGCCGCAATGCGCTGTCGGATTTCACCAACATCATGCGCAACGGCAAGATCGCGATGAAGCTGCCCGAAGGGGTCAGCCTGGTCGACGCCCGCATCGCCGACGAAAACGACGACGTGATGCTGGTCACCGCCATGGGCCGGGCGATCCGCTTTCCCGCAACCGACGTGCGCGTGTTCAAGGGCCGCGATTCGACCGGGGTGCGCGGGATCCGGCTGGCGACGGGGGACAGCGTGGTCTCGATGTCGGTGATCCGGCATTTCGAGGCGTCGCCCGAGGAACGCGCCGCCTATATCAAGATGCGCCGCGCGGTCGAGGGCGCGCTGGACGACGGCGCCGAGCCCGATGAGGACGAGGCGGTGGCGGAAACCGCGCTTGGCCAGGACCGCTATGCTGAAATGTCGGCGGCCGAGGATCTGATCCTGACCATCACCGCGCGCGGTGCGGGCAAGATCAGCTCCAGCCACGATTATCCGGTGCGCGGTCGCGGTGGTCAGGGGGTGATGGCGATGGACCGCGCCATGCGCGGCGGGCCGCTGGTTGCCAGCTTCCCGGTGACGCTGGACGACCAGATCATGCTGGCGACCTCGACCGGGCAGTCGATCCGGGTGCCGGTGGACGGGATCAGCTTCCGCTCGCGCTCGGCCGGCGGCGTGCGGGTGCTGAATACCGCCGAGGGCGAAGAGGTGGTGACCGTCGCCCGCGTCGCCGATCAGGAAAACGGCGACAACGGCGAGCCCGAGGACGACGCCGAGGAATAAGACAGCGCCGGCGGCCCACACCGCCGGCCCTGCCAGCACTTCGGCCGGACTCCCGATCCGCGTGGCCCGGCGCAGCCCGGTTCTTCATCATCCAAATATCCCGGGGTGAGCGCCGCAGGCGCGAGGGGCAGCGCCCCTTTCCTGTCCCGATACTAGCCGAAGCTCTCTACCCAGGCGATCTGCCGGGGCAGGCTGTGGCGATGCAGGTCATAGCCGTCTAGGATCGCCTGCCGCGCCGCCGCCCCCAGCCGGGCGGCCGCGGGGTCGCCGCTGAGCGCGCAGATCAGCGCCGCCTCCAGCGCCTCGCGGTCGTGAAACGGCACCAGCCGGCCCTGCTCGCCGTCGCGGATCAGCTCGCGCACCGGCTCGGTGTCCGAGGCGACGATCTGACAGCCCGCCGCCATCGCCTCGGTCAGCGACCAGCTAAGGACAAAGGGATAGGTCAGATAGCAATGCACCCGCGTAAGTTGCAGCAGGGACAGATAATCCGCGTAAGCCACCCGGCCCAGGAAATGCACGCGGTCCAGCGGCAGGCGGTCGCCAAGCTCGGCCAGCAGCTTCTGTTTCCAGCTTTCGGCGTCGCGGGGCTTGGCCCCGTAGCTGGTGCCCTCGGCCCCGACCAGCACCACCTGCGCGCGCGGCCGCGCCGCCAGCACCCGCGGCAACGCCCGCATCAGCGTGTGAAACCCGCGGTAAGGTTCCAGCGAGCGCGAGACATAGGACAGCACCTCGTCCCCCGCCCGCAGCATCTTTCCCCCCGGCAGGGTCAGGGTCGCGGCGGGATCGGGGCGGACCCGGGCGGTGTCGATGCCGTCGTGGATCACGGTCAGCTTGGCGCGCAGTTCGGGCGGGAAACTGTCGGCCTGATAGCGGGTGGGTGTCAGCCCGGCGTCGGCCTGCACCAACCCCTGAATCAGATGCGCTGAACGCGCCACGGTGCGAATACGGGCCTGATCGGTATCGGGCACCACCTCGGGGTCGAAACCCACATCCTGCCCGCGAGTGCGATACATCAGCTCGGCATAGACCAGCAGCCTGGCGTCGGGCCAGATCTCGCGCAGAAACAGCGTCTCGCCCCAGCCGGAATGGCCAAGGATCACGTCGGGGCGGTAGCCGTGGCGGTCGCGCAGGGCGCGCGCGGCCCGTGCTGCTTGCCAGCCGCGCTGCGCCATATCGCAATAGGCGCGGCCCAGCGGATGGCCGCCCGGCACGGCCGCGGGGCTTGCGTATTTCACCACCCGCACCGGCGAGGGGCGGGTATTTTCCGCATCGGTCAGGGCCAGCACCTGATGCCCGCGCGCCGACAGCGCCGGGGCGAGGTGCGGGAACTGGCCGGGAAAATTCTGGTGGACGAACAGGATCTTCATGCGCCAACGGGGGCAGGCCGGCCGGGCAACGGCGCGCCGCCGCGGTGGTCGCGAAAGGCGGCGGCGATCAATTCGCGCGTGTAATCCTGACGCGGGGCGTCGAACACCTGCGCGGTGGTGCCCTGTTCCACCACCTCGCCCGCGCGCATCACCAGGATCTGGTGGCTCATCGCGCGGACCACCCGCAAATCATGGCTGATGAACAGGAACGCCAGCCCGTGGCGGCGCTGCAACCCGCGCAGCAGTTCGACGATCTGCACCTGCACCGTCATGTCCAGCGCGCTGGTCGGTTCGTCCAGCACCACCATTTTCGGGCGCAGGATCATCGCGCGGGCGATGGCGATGCGCTGGCGCTGGCCGCCGGAAAATTCATGCGGATAGCGGTCCATGCTGGAGGGGTCGAGGCCGACCTCTTCCATGATCTCGGCCACCATCTGGCGGCGGTCGCGGCCGGGCTCGGTGCCGTGGACGCCCAGCCCCTCGGCGATGATCTGGCCCACGGTCATGCGCGGCGACAGGCTGCCGTAAGGATCCTGAAACACGATCTGCATGTCGCGGCGCAGGCGGCGCAGCGCCCGCCCCTCGACCCCCGAGATGTCGCGGCCAAGGTAAAGAATACGGCCGCGGCTTTCGATCAGCCGCATCACCGCCAGCGCCAGCGTGGTCTTGCCCGATCCGGATTCCCCCACGATGCCAAGGGTTTCCCCGGCGCGCACCGACAGGGTGGCGCCATTGACCGCCTTGACGTGGCCGATGGTGCGGCGCAGGAAGCCGCGGCGGATCGGGAACCAGACCTTGAGGTCATCGGTCGCCACGATCTCCGGCGCGGCGGGGTCGATGGGCTCGGCGATGCCCTTGGGCTCGGCGGCCAGCAGCTTGGCGGTATAGGGGTGTTCGGGCGCGGCAAAAATCCGCTCGGCCGGGCCTTGTTCCACGATCTCGCCGCCCTGCATCACGCAGACCCGGTCAGCGATGCGGCGCACGATGCCGAGGTCGTGGCTGATGAACAGCATCGACAGGCCCTCGTCGCGTTTCAGCCCGGCCAGCAGGTCGAGGATCTGCGCCTGAATCGTCACGTCCAGCGCGGTGGTGGGTTCATCCGCGACCAGCAGTTCCGGGCCGTTTGCCAGCGCCATGGCGATCATCACCCGCTGGCGCTGCCCGCCCGAAAGCTGGTGCGGGTAATCGGCCAGCCGGGTTTCGGGGTCGCGGATGCCGACGCGGGTCAGCAGTTCGATGATGCGGGCACGGGCGGCGGCGCCCCGCAGCCCCTGATGCAGCGCCAGGCTTTCCGCGATCTGCTTTTCCAGCGTGTGTAGCGGGTTGAGCGAGGTCATCGGCTCCTGGAAGATGAAGCTGATATCGTTGCCGCGCACCGCCCGCAGTTTCGATTCTGGCGCGCCGATCATCTGGGCACCGCGGTAAAGCACGCTGCCCCCTATCTGCGCGGAAGAACCCAGAAGCTGCACGGTCGAAAGCGCGGTAACCGACTTGCCGGACCCGGATTCGCCGACCAGTGCCACGGTTTCGCCGCGGCCAACGGTGAAGCTGACGCCCTTGACGGCGGGAACCAGCCGGCCTTCAGACCGGAAGCCGACATGCAGGTCGCGGACGTCAAGCACGATATTTGCGTCATCGCCGGACCGGGGCGCTGCCCCGGACCCCGGGATATTTTCAGACAGAAGATGCGAGGGGGCGGCCCGGGGCTGGCTGCTCATCGGAAGGTCTTTCGGGGATCAAAAGCGTCGCGGATGCCCTCAAAGATGAACACCAGCAGCGACAGCATGATGGCAAAGGTAAAGAAGGCAGCAAAGCCCAGCCACGGTGCCTGAAGGTTCTGCTTCGCCTGCAACGCGAGTTCGCCAAGCGAGGGCGCCGAGGCCGGCAGCCCGTAGCCGAGGTAATCCAGCGCGGCAAGGCTGGAGATCGTGCCCGTGACCACGAACGGCAGCATGGTCAGCGTGGCGACCATGGCGTTGGGCAGGATATGGCGGAACATGATGGTGCGATCGCGCACCCCCAGCGCCCGGGCGGCGCGGACATACTCGAAATTGCGCGCGCGCAGGAACTCGGCCCGGACCACGCCGACCAGCGCCGGCCAGCCGAACAGGATCGAGACGAACACCAGCAGCCAGAAGCTGCGCCCGAGAATCGCGAACAGGATGATGATGACGTAAAGTGAGGGCGTTGAGCCCCAGATTTCCAGCAAACGCTGGAACACCAGATCGGTGCGGCCGCCGAAATACCCCTGCACCGCCCCCGCCGCGATGCCGAGCACCGAGGCAACCGCCGTCACGATCAGCGTGAACAGGATCGAAAGGCGGAACCCGTAGATCACCCGCGCCGTCACATCGCGGGCGGTGTCATCGGTGCCCAGCCAGTGGCTGGCATCGGGGGAAGAAGGCGCGGTGCCGACATTGTTGATGGTGCGGTAGTGATAGGGGATCGGCGGCCAGATCGTCCAGCCGCGGTGGATTTCCTGCCCGTTGACAAAGCCGCTGCGGGATGCCGCGATGGTCGCCTGCGGTTCGTCCCAGCATTCCTCGCGCCCGCCCGACACGATCAGGCATTCGACGGACGGGTCGGTGTAATTCGCCTCGGTCCGGAAATCGCCGCCGAAGGTGGTTTCCGGGTAGAAGCGATAGGCGGGGAAATACAGCTCTCCGCGGTAGCTGGCGACGATGGGGCGGTCGTTGGCGATGATTTCTGCCAGCAGCGACAGCACGAACAGCGCCGCAAAGATCAGCAGCGACCAGAAGGCGCGGCGATTGCGGCGGAAATTGCGCCAGCGGCGCTGGTTGAGGGGGGAAAGTTTCATCCGGCGCGGCTTTCAAAGTCGATGCGGGGGTCGACCAGCACATAGGTGAGGTCCGACAGGATCCCGACCAGCAGCCCCAGCAGCCCGAACACGTAGAGCGTGCCGAAGATCACCGGATAATCGCGCTGCACCGCAGCCTCGAACCCCAGCCGGCCAAGGCCGTCCAGCGAAAAGATCGTCTCGATCAGGATCGAGCTGCCAAAGAACACCCCCAGGAACAGCGACGGAAACCCGGCGATCACGATCAGCATGGCGTTGCGGAACACATGCCCGTAAAGCACCCGGCTTTCCGTCAGCCCCTTGGCGCGGGCGGTGATCACATATTGCTTGTTGATCTCGTCCAGAAAGCTGTTCTTGGTCAGCAGGGTCAGCGTGGCAAAGCTGGAGATGGTCGAGGCCGCCACCGGCAGGGTGATGTGCCAGAGGTAATCCTTGACCTTGCCCCACAGGCTCAGGTCGGCAAAATTGTCGCTGGTCAGGCCGCGCAGCGGAAAGATCTGCCAGTAGCTGCCGCCCGCAAACAGCACCATCAGCAGCACCGCGAACAGAAACCCGGGGATCGCATAGCCGATGATGATCGCGGTCGAGGTCCAGGTGTCAAAGCTGGTGCCGTCGCGCACCGCCTTGCGGATGCCCAGCGGGATCGAGATCAGATAGGCCAGCAGCGTCGACCACAACCCCAGCGTGATCGAGACCGGCATTTTTTCCACCACCAGATCCACCACCGAGATCGAGCGGAACCAGCTTTGCCCGAAATCAAAGCGCAGGTAGTTGCCCAGCATCGACAGGAACCGCTGCACCGGCGGCTTGTCGAACCCGAATTCGCGTTCCAGTTCGGCGATGAATTCGGGCGGCAGGCCCTGCGCGCCGGCATAGCGTTCCGAGCCGCCGGTGCCCTGCCCGGCGTCGCCGCCGCCAGAGATGTTGCGAAACACGTCGCCTTCGCCCTGCACGCGGGCCACGATCTGTTCGATCGGGCCACCGGGGACGAATTGCGTCAGGGTGAAATTGACCAGCATGATCCCGATCAGCGTCGGAACGATCAGCAGCAGCCGCCGCAGAAGATATGCGCCCATCGGTCGTTCCTGCGCCCCGTGCCCCGCCGGTTAGCGGATCGCCCCGGCTTTTTTCAGCGTTTCCGCCTTATCCGCGTCGAACCACCAGAAATCAAGCTCGCCCAAGGCATAGGGGGGCAGTTCGTCTGGGTGGCCGAACATATCCCAATAGGCGACGGTGTGCTTGCCCTTGAACCACTGCGGCACCCAGAAATGCAGCGCCCGCAGCACCCGGTCCAGCGCATGGACGCCGGTGGTGAGCTCGTCCTGCGTCGAGGCCGATTCAACCCGGGCGATCAGCGCGTCCACCGCCGGATTTTCCAGCCCCATGGCGTTGAACACATCCCCGGTCGAGGCCGACCCGAAATACTGCTGCAACCCCGCGCCCGGGATGGGATCCTGCCCCAGATGCGCGGTGATCACGTCGAAATCATGGTTGCGCTTGCGGTCCTCAAGCTGGGCGTCGTCCACGCGTTCGTTGCGAGCATCGACGCCAAGGGCGCGCAGGTTTTCAACCCACGGATTAATAACCCGGTCGAAGGTCTGGGAATCATTAAGGATCTGCACCCGCAGCGGATGCCCCTGATCGTTGCGGCGGATACCGTCGCGGCTGGTTTCGGGGATGGTCCAGCCGGCCTCGTCCAGCAGCGCGGCGGCGCGGCGCAGGTTGCCGCGGTCAAGCTGACGCTCGCCGCTGACCGCGGGCAGCGCGGCGGGTTCGGTGAAAACCGCCTCGGGCAGGTCGGCGCGCAGGGGCTCAAGCAACGCCAGCTCATCCGCGCCGGGCAGGTCGGTCGCCGCCAGCTCGCTGTTATCCCAGAAGCTTTTCACCCGCTCATACAGCCCGTAGAACAGCGTCGCGTTCGACCATTCAAAGTTGAAGGTCAGCCCGATCGCCTGACGGACCCGCACATCCTGAAACTGCGGCCGGCGCAGGTTGATCGCCCAGGCCTGCCCGTTGGCGATATTGCCGTCGTGCAGTTCCTCTTTCCTGACCCAGCCGTTGCGAAAGGCGGGAAAATCATAGCGCGTCGCCCAGTGGATCGAGGACGCCTCGTTGCGAAAGCTGTATTCGCCGGCCTTGAACGCCTCGAACGCCGAATCGTAATCGCCGAAATACTCGATGCGGATGCGGTCGAAATTATGCCGGCCTCGGTTGATCGGCAGATCGGCGCCCCAGTAATCGGGGTTGCGCACCCAGGTGACCGAGCGGCCCATGTCGGCGCGCCCAAACATATACGGCCCTGATCCGACATAAGGCAGTTTGGAACTGTTCGATATATCACGCTGATTTTGTTCGAAATCTGCACGAGAGAATATCGGCAGCCCCCCTGCCGCCTGAATCACGTCGCGACGCGGGTAATCCGGGGTAAAGTTAAAGCGGATGCGGCGCTCGTCCAGCACTTCGGCATCGGCAACGATCTGAGAAAGCACTGCACGAAACGATGACAACCCCTTGTCGCGCAAGGTTTCATAGGAAAACAGCACGTCGTCCGAGGTCATGGACGTGCCGTCGGAAAACCTTATCCCCTCGCGCAGGGTAAAGATGGCCCAGTCGCGGCTTTCGGGGTATTCGACGGTCTCGCACAGCAGGCAATAGGCGGCGCCGATCTCGTCCGCGGTGCCTTCCAGCAGGCGCTCAAGCATGATGGTGGACAGGGCCGCGCCCCGCCCCTTGACCGTAAACGGGTTGTAGCTGTCAAAGCCGCCGGCTTGCCATTCGCTGATCTCGCCGCCCTTGGGGGCGTCGGGGTTCACATAGGCCAGATGCGGAAAATCGGCGGGCAGGCGCAGCTCGTCAAAGGTGCCGACGCCGTGCGAGGTGATGGTCTCGCCCCCGCCCTGCGCCGCCGCATCCTGCGCCAGCGCCGCCGCCGCGCCCATTGCCAGCAGCGCCGCGACCCTTGCCCCGAAACGGATTGCCGACTGAAAATCCCGTGTCGCGACCATGTGTTCCCGCCTTGTTGATCCCTGCCGGCCGCATTCGCCGTCTGCCCGAGGCTAGGTCAGTCCGGCCGCCACCCGCAAGCCGCATGGCGCCCGGGACGGCTGCGGATGGCGCAGTCGTGACCCGCGGCCGCACCGGGCCGCGCCAATGCAAAAAGGCGCGGACCACGGCCCGCGCCCTGCATCGCTGCCCCCCCAGCCGTCCAGCCGGGTGCGCGGGTTACTGCTGGGTTTCCAGATAGGCGATCAGATTCGCACGCTCGGTGGGGTTCTTGATGCCCGCAAAGCTCATCTTGGTGCCCGGCATATAGCCCTTGGGGTTGGTGATGAAGGCGTCGATGTTCTCGGGCGCCCACGAGCCTTCCTGTTCCAGCGCGGCGTTGGAATAGTTGAAGCCGTCGACCGAGGCCTTGTCGCGGTTCACCACGCCGTCGAGATGCGGCCCGACGCCGTTCGACCCGTCCAGCTTGTGGCAGGCGCGGCATTTGCCGAACGCCTTTTCCCCGGCGGCGACATCGGCCGCGGCCAGCAGTTCGGCGAAATCGGGGCCTTCGTCGGCGGCCTCGTCCGCGGCCGCGTCGTCATCGCCGCCGGCAACGGCAATGCGGTAAGCCTGCGGCGCCTCTTCGCCCTCGGCGACATGGCCGGGGCCGACGTGGTAAAGCGACGAGGCGAACCACGATGCCAGCAGCAAAAACAACAGCGATCCGATCAGCGCACCGGCCGTCTTGGTCACGGTCATCGTGTTGAACATGGGTCTTTCCTCGTGGTCCGGGCGTGTGTCTGGGGGCTATCTATCCGCTTTCACTTCGCCGGTTCAAGGTGTAGTTCGGCGGCGTCCGACGATTGCAGGCCCCTGTTGCAGCCCGGTCGATCCGGCCCCGCCCCGCTTGCGTCCGCCCATGGGCGCCCCCCGCCGATGCCGTTCAGGTGCGCATATGACCGATCCCGTGACCGATCCCGCCATTTCCGCAGATTTCCCGGCAACCGGCAGGATCGCCTTTCAGGGCGAGCCGGGCGCCTATTCGCACGAAGCCTGCCGCGGCGCCCGCCCCGACATGCAGGCCCTGCCCTGCGCGACATTCGAGGACACGGTCGAGGCCTGCCGGTCCGGCGCCGCCGATCTGGCGATGCTGCCGGTCGAAAACTCGACCTATGGCCGGGTCGCCGACATCCACCACCTGCTGCCCGAATCGGGGCTGCATATCGTGGACGAAACCTTTGTGCGGGTGCATATCAGCCTGCTGGGCCTGCCGGGCGTGCGCCTGGACGAGATCACCCAGGCGATGAGCCATACGGTGCTGCTGGGCCAGTGCCGCGATTTCCTGCGCCGCCACGACATCCGCACCGTCACCGGCGCCGACACCGCCGGCAGCGCCGCGCATGTGGCCCGCGCCGGGCAGCGCCATCTGGGCGCGCTGGCCAGCCCGCTGGCCGGGGAAATCTACGGGCTGGACCGGCTGGCCGACGAGATCGAGGACCGGCAGAACAACACCACCCGCTTTCTGATCATGTCGCGCCGCCCCGATCATTCGCGCCGCCCCGACCGCGAGGGGCGCGACCGGATGCTGACCAGCTTTGTGTTTCGGGTGCGCAACATCCCGGCCGCGCTTTACAAGGCGATGGGCGGGTTCGCGACCAACGGCGTCAACATGACCAAGCTGGAAAGCTACATGGTGAACGGCGTGTTCACCGCCACGCAATTCTACGCCGACATCGAGGGCCACCCCGAGGATCCCCCCGTCGCCCGCGCGCTGGAAGAACTGCGCTATTTCACCTCGACCCTGACGATTCTGGGGGTCTATCCGGCGGACCCGCTGCGCACCCGGCAGACCCCGGCCGAGGGCTGAGCCTCAGCCCTGCTGGCTGGCCTGTTGGCTGGTCAGGTCGTTCAGGAACCGCCCGGCCCGGTCGGCGAACTTCCGGTCAAGCTGGCTTTTCCCCAGCTTGGCCGTTTGCAACATCAGCCGCGCGCGCATGTGGCGGGGCCTGACCTCGACCTCGAAGATGGCGCGCGATTTCGCCCGGGTCAGCGCCACCACCGTTATCGCGACCGAAATATCCAGCCCCTCGCCCATGCCGGTCATGGCGATTCGCTCGGGCACGGCGAATTCGGCCAGTTCGAGCTGCAATTCGCGGCGCTTGCCGCGCAGGTCGAAACCGATGTCCCAGGCGGCGCCCGGATCCGGCGCGACCACCCTGCCCCGGCGCGCCTCGATCCCGCGGCGGGCCAGCATCCGTTCGATGCGGTCAAAACCGCTGACGGCGCGAAACAGCTGGTCGGCAGGCAGGTCGCTGTCGTGGCGAAGGGAAAATTTCATTGCAAACATCCGAACCTGAAACGCGGGCGTCTTAGCCCCCGGCCCGGCGGGACGCAAGTTCGCTGCCGGCAGGAAAATCCGGCAGTCCCCGCCCCGGCAGGCGTCGGGCCGGCGGCAACGCCATGGCGCAAGCCCCGCTTACCCTGTGAATTTTTTTCATAAAGGAATGAGAAGAGGGCGCTGGTGAATTTGCCGGCCCGCCGTTTACTCAGAGTCTGACCAAAGGCCCGTGAAAGTCTTTGCAGCTCTGCTAAGGGAGAGAGCGCGGGCGACAATTGCGAGGGAGGAACAGCAATGAACTCAGGCACTATCAGGACGCTTGTGGCGACGGTGGCGTTGGCGTTTGCAACGGCTGGCGTTCATGCCGGCAGCGTATCATGGGATATGCCCAACGAATATCCGGCCACGTCGCTTCAGGGCGAGACCGACCAGTTTTTCAGCCGGCGGCTTGCCGAACTGAGCGATGGCGACATTACCATCACCCATCATTTCGGCGGTGCGTTGGGGTTCAGGTCGCGTGACCAGCTTGATGCGGTCGGTGACGGCGCGGTTCCGCTGGCCAACACCTTTATTGCGCCGCTTGGCGGGATGGATCCGCTGTTTTTGCTGATGTCGCTGCCGTTCCTGACCTCGGACCCGCAAGAGGCCAAGCGCCTGTTCGATGTGGCCGAACCGCATTTCAACACCGTTCTGGAACGCTATAACCAGCGGCTGCTGTATTCCTCGCCCTGGGCCTCCAGCGGGCTGTGGAGCCGCAAGGAACTTGCCGATTCCCAGTCGTTCGCCGGCCTGAAGATGCGGACCTATGACGCCAACTCGACCGAGGTGTTTCGCACGGCCGGCGCATCGCCCGTCCAGCTGAGCTGGGCCGATATCGTGCCGCAGCTCAGCGCGGGGGGCATCGACGGGGTGCTGACCTCGATCGAGGCGGGGCTGAGCGCCAGCTTCAACGAATACACCCCCCATTTCGCCGCCATCAACTATGACAGCACGGTCAACCTGGCGACGATCAACCTTGACGTCTGGAACGGGCTTGACGACGCGCAACGCGCGCTGGTGCAACAGGCCGCCGACGAAACCGCAGCCCACGCCTGGGCCAATATCGCCGACGCCGTCGCACAAAGCTACGAGCAGGGCGAGGCAAAGGGCATGACCATCCAGCGCGAGGTCGATCCCGCCTTTCGCCAGCAGATGGCCGACAACGCCCAGCCGGTCATCGACGCCTGGCTCAAGCAGGTCGGCGAAAGCGGGGTCCAGATCCTGGACGCCTATCGTCAGGGCACATCAGGCGCGGAGTCGAACTGATGGCGGCATTCGAGGGAATGGAAACCGCGCAGTCGGATTTTGAAACCGATGTGCAGGACGCCGAGGCCGGCGGGGCGCCGGCCGCCCGCGGGCTGATCGCCGGCTTTCAGCGCCTGGCGCGTCTTTTATCCGCATTCGGCGGCATTGTCGCGATGCTGATCCTGGTCTTTGTCACGAGCCATATCCTGCTGGAAATCGCCTTGCGCAGCCTGTTTGGCACCTCGACCTATGTGCTTGACGAGTTTGTGGGCTACAGCGTGGCGGCGATGACCTTTCTGGCACTCGGGCGCGCCATGTCGGACGGGGCGCTGATCCGGGTGTCCTTTCTGCTCGACATGGTCCGGTCCCCGGTTCTGAACCGGGCGCTGCGGCTGGGCTGTATCCTGCTGACCGCGTGTCTTGCGGGTTTCATGACGTGGATCTTCTGGAAAACCGTCTCGCGGAACTTTATGCGCGGCGTGACCAGCGACACCATCGCGCATGTTCCCCTGTGGATCCCCGAAAGCCTGGTCCTTGCCGGGCTGGCGATCTTTTTCGTGCAGCTTCTGGCCGACGCGCTGAAGCTGATCGCGAAAAATCCACATTCGGCCCGTTGACCGCAGGAGGCAGGAATGGAAGTTCTTTCCGGAATGGGCATCTTTCTGATGCTTCTCGTCATGTTTCTCGGCATGGGTGTCTGGGTCTTTGCCGGGCTGTTCATGGTGGCCATCGGGGCAATGGTGCTGGTCACCGACATGCCGATCACGCAGGTCGGCACCATCCTGCGCACAGTGACCTGGCGCAGCGCCAGCGCATGGGAGCTGTCGGCGATTCCACTGTTCATCTGGATGGGGGAAATCATCTTTCGCACCGATATTTCCGACCGGCTGTTTCGCGGCCTGTCGCCCATGGTGCAATGGCTGCCGGGGCGGTTGCTGCATACCAATGTGCTGGGCTGCACCCTGTTTGCGGCCATCAGCGGGTCGACCTCGGCCACCACCGCCACGGTGGGTCGCATCACCACCGATGCGCTGGCGGAACGCAAATACGACAACTCGCTGGCGGTCGGGTCGCTGGCCGGGGCCGGCAGCCTGGGGCTGCTGATCCCGCCATCCATCGTCATGATCATCTATGGGGTGCTGGCCGAAGTCTCGATCGCCAAGCTGTTCATCGCCGGGATCCTGCCGGGGCTGCTGATCGCATTCGTGTATTCCGTCTACATCATGATCCGTTGCGTGGCGAACCCGGCGCTTGCCCCGAAATCCGAGGGGCGCGTGAACTGGCGCGACGTGCTGCAAGGGCTTTCGGACCTGATGCCGATCTTCATCCTGATCGGGCTGGTCCTGGGCAGCATCTACAGCGGCATTGCCACCCCGTCCGAGGCGGCGGCGGTCGGCGTCGCGGCCACGATCCTGCTGGTGGCGGCGATGGGCAAGCTGCGGCTGCAAGT
Organism: Paracoccus alkenifer; assembly: GCF_900108405.1. GTDB lineage: Bacteria > Pseudomonadota > Alphaproteobacteria > Rhodobacterales > Rhodobacteraceae > Paracoccus > Paracoccus alkenifer. The sequence goes on along the minus strand of NZ_FNXG01000002.1, from coordinate 764,853 downwards.
GCTGATAGACGCGGGGTTCAGGGCGGTGTCCACCTCGGCTATGGTCTGCACCATCCTGGTGGCGGCGGCGGTGCTGTCCAGCGCGATCGGCTATGCCCATATTCCGCAGGAACTGGTCAAGCTGATCGAATCGCTGCATCTTTCGCCCTATGTGCTGCTGATGATGCTGGCGGTGTTTTATCTGGTGCTGGGGTGTTTCCTTGACGGGATCTCCATCATCGTGATGACGCTGCCGATCACGCTGCCGCTGATCGTGCAGGCCGGGTTCGATCCGATCTGGTATGGGGTGTTTCTGGTCCTGATGTGCGAACTGGCGACGATGACTCCGCCGGTCGGCTTCAACCTGTTCATCCTGCAATCCCTGACCGGACAGCCGATTTCCCGGGTGGCAATGGCCGCGTTTCCGTTCTTTTTGCTGATGGTGCTGGTCGTGATCCTGATCAGCGTCTTTCCGCAGATCGTCCTGTTCATGACGGCATTCGTCTGAGCGATGATGCGCGATCGCATTGCACCGCAGGGACGGCCGGATTTCCGGCTGGACCATGTCATGATCCGCGTGCAGGATCTTGATCGGGCAATCGGGTTCTATTCCGGATTGCTGGGAATGAATATCCTGCGCCGGGCGGAATATCCGGGCGGGCGTTTCACCAACGTCTTTCTGGGGTTCGGGGATAATGATGACCGGACCGCGCTGGAACTGACATGGAACTGGGACCGCGACACGCCCTATCCCGCGGGCGAATGTTTCGGGCATCTGGCCCTTATTGTGCCCGACGTGGTTGCGGCAATGGACTGGCTGGAACGCCAGGGCGTGACCATCCGGACCCCGGCCCGCAGGATGGCGCATGGCACCCGGATGATCGGCTTTGTTCTCGACCCCGAGGGAATCCCCATCGAAATCATAGAGCCGCTGGATCAGGCATGAGCAGAAATGAAACGGGCGCCTCGGGCGCCCGTTTCTTATTCGCGATATGGCCGCAAGCCGCCGCCGCGCTGTGAATTTAATTCATTGTTGTTTGAGAACCCCTTGGTTCCTTGCGGGCAGGCGCCCCGGTATCACTGGATCAGTCGCAGCACACACCCGGTGCGCCCACCAACAGGAGACGCAGATGAACAAGCCCGTCCTGAGATCGCCCATCGCCATCAGTGACTTTGCCAGCAGCACACTTGAGGTCGAGCAGGTCGTCGCCCTGCCCGCAGCGGTCTTTTCGACCGACGAATTCTTCGATTTCGAAATGAATGCCGTATTCGGGCATGAATGGTTTTGCGTCGGCCGTGCGAATGACATTCCCAACCCCGGCGATTACTACACCATTCGCATCGGCAAGGATCCGCTGATCGTGATTCGGAACCGGGACGGCGAAGTTCGGGTCATGGCCAATGTATGCCAGCACCGGGGCATGATCGTCGCCGAAGGACAAGGCAACCTGCGCCGCCTGCGCTGCCCACTGCACGCCTGGACCTATGATCTGAATGGCCAGCTCATCGCGGCACCCGGAATTTCCGACAATCCCAATTCCAAGGTCGATCTTTCGGAAATCTGCCTGCCCAAGATGCGCACCGAGGTCTGGGAAGGTTTCATCTTCATGACCTTTGACGAAAGCCTTGCGCCCGTGTCCGAACGGCTGGGCAAGCTGAGCGAACAGCTTCGCAACTACAACATGGCGTCGCTGCGCGCCCCCGAGCCGCTGCAACTGGAAACCTTTGACTGGAACTGGAAGATCTTCAACGACGAATGCTACCACTGCATGTTCCTGCATTCGTCGTCGTGGGGCGACATGTATGAGCTGAACCGGGGCACCACCCTGGACGAGGCTGTCGAGTTCAACGACGTGGAACGGGGCATCACCTCTTACAACCTGTGCAGCCCGCACAAGGACGCCGCCCCCACCCATACCAAGTCGGTGCTGCAACCGGTCATCGAAACCCTGACCGACAAGGAACGCACCCAGCTGTCCTATATCACCGTGGCGCCGAACCTGCTGATCGTGGCGATGCCCGACAAGGTCAAGTATTTCCTGTGGCTGCCGGTCGAGGCGCAGAAATCCATGTATGGGGTGGGCTGGATGTATCCGGAAAGCTCGCTGGCACGCGACGATTTCCGCGCCAACTACGACCGCGAGGTCGGGGATCTGGCGCCTGTCATGGAAGAAGACCTGTATGCCTGGCGAAGCTGCCAGATCGGCTACAACTCGAACTTTGCCGCGCGCGGACCGCTTGCCGCCGAGGAAGAGGTCATCAAGCGCCTGCAAACCTGGCTGGTGAATAAATACCGGGCCGAGGATCAGCGCGCCGCCGACAAGTCCCGCGCGATCGCGGCCGAGTGATGGAACAGCCGCGCGACATAGTCGTCAAGGTTGCGCACCGCGATACCCTGGCCAGGGGTATCGTGGGGCTGACGCTGGCGGCGGTGGATGGCATGGGCCTGCCCGACTGGACGCCGGGCGCCCATATCGACCTCAAGCTGCCGGTCAGCGACGCCGACGGGATGCCGCTGATCCGCCAGTATTCGCTTTGCGGCGATCCGGGCGGGCGTGACGGCTACCGCGTGGGGATCCTGCACGAGGCGGCAGGCCGGGGTGGCTCGGCCTTTGTCCACGAGACCCTGAAAGAGGGCGACCTGCTGACCATTTCGGCGCCGCGCAACCATTTTCCGTTCGAGCCGGGACAAAAGACGCTGTTCATCACCGGCGGCATCGGCATCACGCCGATCCTGCCCATGGTGCGGCAGGCCGCAGCCCAGGGGCGCGACTGGCATCTGGTGGCGGCAACGCGCAGCCGCGACCACCTTGCCTTTGCCGACGAGCTGGCGGCGCTGGATCCGGCACGGGTGCGCTTTCACTTTGATGACCAGGCGGGGCTGCTGGATCTGGCGGGGCTGCTGGATCCGCTGGACGGGCAGACCACGGTCTATTCCTGCGGCCCCGGGGGGCTGCTGGATGCGTTGCAGGCCCGAAACGAGGGCGCGGCATGGAGGCTGCGCATCGAGCGCTTCGCCGCCGCGGCGCCGGCCGACCTGAGCGGGGACGGGTTCGACGTGATCTGCGCCTCAAACGGGCAGCGGCTGCATGTGCCCGCCGGCAAATCCATCCTCGAAGTGCTGCGCGCGGCCGGAATCAAGGTGGAAAGCTCGTGCAAGGACGGCATCTGCGGCACCTGCGAAACCCGGGTGCTGCGCGGTATCCCCGACCACCGCGACAGCGTGCTGACCGAGGCCGAACGCGCCGACGGCGAATACATGATGATCTGCGTCTCGCGCTGCAAGGGCCGCGAGCTGGAACTGGATATCTGAAAGGAAGCGCAATGGAACGCAAGCGCGTCGTCGTCACCGGCGGCTCGGGCCGGGTGGGCCGGCATGTGATCGAATGTCTCGCCGCCGCACATGACGTGGTGAATGCCGATCTTGCCCCTCTGGGCTTCGACCAGCCGGCCGAATTCGTTCGGACCGATGTGATGGACATCGATGCCGTGCGCGCGGCGCTCAAGGGCGCGGATGTCGCCGTCCATCTTGCCGGGCTGGATTACGACTGGGGATGCCCGCCCGAGCAATACATCGACGTGAACACCCGCGGCAGCTGGCATGTGCTGCAAGCCGCCGAGGAACAGGGCGTCGGAAAAACGGTGCTCTGCTCGTCCATCTCGATCTGCGGCTTGCAGGAAATGCGCCCGGACTGGCAGCCGCAATCGCTGCCGATCGACGAGACGCACGAAAACCGCCCGGTCTATCCCTACGGGGTCAGCAAGCAGATCGCCGAGGTGATGGGCGAAAGCTTTGCCCGCAAGGGAAAGATGGAGGTGATCTGCCTGCGTCCGCTGGCCGTCATCCTGCCCGAAACCCTGGGCGCCTATCTGGACTTTGTCGATGCGCCCGGGCGGCACTGGCTGTTCTATTACGTGACCGCCGAGGATCTGGCCCGCGCCTTCAGGGCCGCAGTCGAGGTTCAGGGGATCACATTCGACAGTTTCTACATCGGCGCCGATGACAGCTCGCACCCCGTGCCGACGCTGGAATGGTTCCGCACCAGCATGGGCGATCTGCCCCGGGCGGTCGACCAGGACCATTACCGGCGCAACCCGCTTGCCTCGGTTTTCGGAAACGCCCGCGCAAGGGCAAAACTGGGCTGGGCGCCGACGTCCGATTTCAACGCGATGCGTGCTGCACACGCCGGCAAGATCATGGAAAGGGAAAACGCATGACCATGGATTATGTTCGCAAGGGCAAGGTGGACTGGACCGGGGACAACCCCCCCCTGTATCTCAAGACCGATCCGGACGGCGACTGGTCCACCCTGGCGGTGTTCTTTCGCATCAACGGCTCGGATTACGGGCGCGGCAACATGATCCTTGTGTTGCAGAACCCCTATGACGAGCAGCCGGGCGATGCGGTGCGTCTGTGCGTGACCGACAACGCGCCGCTTGCGCGCTATCTCGTCGATGATTTCGTCCGCTGTTTCGGCCTGTTCCGGCCGGCACAAACGGCCATCGACGCGCTTGAGATCGTGGACGGGGCAACGTTCCGCACCGAGGCGGATTATCCCCGCCATGTGACCGAGGTGGCCGAATTCGGCGGACGAAAGGTCGAGCTGCGCTGGAACGACGTGGGCGAGATGTTCGCCGTGGCCCAGCCCCCTGCGGACAGCCAGACCGGCAAGCACGAAATGTTCAGCGTGTTCCAGCCCGCCGGCTCGGCCTCGGTCACGGTGGACGGGAAAACCCTGCCCGGCCAGACCGTCGAGCGCGACTTTTTCGACCGCCGCGCGCAGTCTGCTGCGCTGGCTCACAGCGAAAGCTGGATTCGCGCCTGACGCGACCGGGAAAGGATAACTTCGTGACCGACCAAGCCGACCGTGCCGCCTTTTTGCGCGTGGACGCCACCCGTCCGCAGCTTTCCGCAATCCGCCACCTGCGTGAATTGCCCGGACTCAATGGGCGCGTCCTGCTGCATGCGGGACCGCCCTTTGCGGACCTCGGCGATATTCCGGTGCCGGTGATGAATTCGCTGTGCATCGCCTGCGTCCGCGAGGGCTGGGCGACGGATCCGGCGGCGGCGCGCGCCCTGATCGCATCGGGCGCGATAGGTCTGGCGCCCGCGCAGGATCACCGGGTGCTGGTGCCGCTGGCAGGGGCGGTCGGCCCCTCGTCCGCGCTGCTTGAGGTCAGCGACGCGGCCAACCCCACGGCGCGCTGCTACAGCCCGCTGAACGAAGGCATGACGCTCTGCACGCGGCTGGGCATCCTGCATCCCGACCTGCCGGCACATCTGCGCTGGCTTGACACCGCGGTGGCCGGGTGGGTTGCCTCGCGGCTTTCCCGGCCGCTGCCGCTGCAAGAGCTGCTGCGCGACGCGCTGGCGGCGGGCGACGACTGCCATTCGCGCACCATGCACGGCTCGGCTGCGATCGTCGCAGCGCTGGGGTCGCGACCCGGCGATCCCGACCCGGACGGGCGGATCGCGGCGTTTCTGGACGCCTCGCCGGCTTTTGCGCTGAATGTCTGGATGGCGATGTGCGGGCTGATGGCGGCGGCGGCCGAAGGGGTGGCGGGCAGCGGTATCGTCACCCGCGCCGGCGGCAACGGGCACAGCTTTGGCTATCAGGTCGCGGCACGGCCGGGGGAATGGATCGTCGCGCCCGCCGCCGCGATCAACGGCCGGATCGAGGCCGCGCATACGGGCCGGCGGGCCGCCCCGGCCCTTGGCGACAGCGCGCTGGTGGATTTCATGGGGCTGGGCGGGCAGGCGCTGGACGCCGCACCCGCGGTCCGCGCCGCGATGGAGGGGCTGCTGCCGCGGGATGCCGCAGACCGCCCCGCCGCCGTATTGCACGGCCATGTCGAGGTGTTTGGGCGGCCGGGGGTGACCAGCGCGCACAAGGCCGCGGCGGCCGGGGTGGGACCGATGGTCCTGCTGGGCATGATCGACGCCGCGGGCGAAGCAGGTCGGATCGGCGGCGGCTGCGCCGCGATCGACGGCCAGACGATGGCCTTGGCCCAGGAGGCGGCATGAACCCGGCATCGGAATCCCTGACCGACACCCTCGCGCAGATCAAGGCGGGCCAAGCGGACGCCCATGGCTTTCTGGACCGCTGCTACGACCGTATCGAGGCCCGCGAATCCCGGCTCGGCGCCTGGCAGCACCTGCGCCCGCGTGCGGAATGCCACGACTGGCTGCGTGCCAATGCCGGGTGGCTGTCCGGCACCCCGCTTAAAGGGCTGCCGGTCGCGGTCAAGGACATCATCGACACCGCCGACATGCCCACGACGCTGGGATCGCACCTGCATGCGGGGCGTCGTCCGGCCGACGACGCCGCCTGCGTCGCGGCCCTGCGGGCGGCGGGGGCGCTGATTCTGGGCAAGACGGTCACGACCGAATTCGCCTATTTCACCCCGGGCAAGACCGCCAACCCCCGCGACCTGCGCCGCACGCCGGGCGGGTCGTCCAGCGGCTCGGCGGCGGCGGTGGCGGACGGGATGGTGCCGGTGGCGCTGGGTTCGCAGACCGCCGCCTCGGTGATCCGCCCTGCCGCATATTGCGGGGCCGTCGGATATGTGGCGACCCGCGGAATGATGTCGCTGCGCGGGATCCAGCCCCTTGCGCAATCGCTGGATTCCCTGGGGATGATCGCCGCAAGCTGCGCGGATGTGCGTTTGGTGGCCGGGCTTCTGGCCGGACCGGACGCCGTGCAGAGCGAACCTCTCGCGTCGCTGGCAGACTCGCGCTTTCTGCTGGTAAGCGGGCGCACCGTCGGCGACGTCTCGAACGAGATGGAGGCCGCCGCAGGTCATGTGGCGGACAGGCTGGCAAGCGCGGGCGCCGTCGTCGAACAGCTTGACTGCGGGGACCGGCTCATGCGGCTGGTCGAGCTGCACAAGACGATCATGGCCTACGAGGCGGCGCGCAACATGGCGGCCGAGGCAGGCCACCCCGACGAGATCGGTCCCGCCTTTGCCGAACTTGTCGCCAGCGGCAGGGCCATCGCTTTTCGCGATTACCTGGCCGCAAGATCCGAGGTCGCCGGCCATGCCGCCTGGCTTGCGGCCCGGATGGACGGATACGCGGGGCTGATCGCCCCCGCAGCGCCCGGCAGCGCGCCGATGGGACTGGCGGCCACCGGCTCTCCGCATATGAGCCGGCCATGGCAGATGCTGGGGCTGCCGGCAGTGACATGGCCCGCACAAGCGGACGCCGACGGCCTGCCCCTGGGCGTGCAGCTGATCGGCGCGCGCTGGAGCGATGCGACGGTTCTTGAATTTGCGGGCAGGCTGGCGCTATTGGAATAGGCCGATCCCCACAGACAGCATTCCACCAGCTGAAAGCCACTGGATGCCTTGATGACCCATATTCCGCATCTGAACGCATTACGCACTTTTCTGGTGGCTGCGCGGCACCTGAACTTCACCAGCACGGCGACCGAGTTGCAGGTGTCGCCCTCGGCCGTCAGCCACCAGATCAAGACGCTGGAAGAATACCTGGAAACAAAGCTGTTCACCCGGCAGGCACGCCGCATGTTCCTGACCAAAGAGGGTGACTATCTTTTTCAGAATCTCGACACTCCGTTCCGGCAGATTTCGGATGCGGTCGAGCAGATGAAATCCCTGCGCAGCAGCAAGAGCGTCAGCATCCTGTGCCGTCCGTTCTTTTCCAGCCACTGGCTGACCCCAAGGCTGCGCTATCTGTGGACCTCGTATCCCAATATCGACCTGAACCTGATCCACCGTTCCAGCTTTACGCTAGCCGATGTGGACAAGGTCGATCTGGCCATCCTGTGGGGGAAAGGCGACTGGCCCGACATGGAAAGCCGCTGCCTTGTGCGCGGCAACATGACCCCGATCATGAGCCGCGCAATGGCCAGAACCCACGGCATACCCAGGACTCCGGCGGATCTTCAGAAATTCAACCTGCTGCACGAAGAAAGCAAACTCAACTGGATGAACTGGCTGAAGCTTGCCGGCGTCCCGCAGGTCACCGGCGCCGGCTCGATGCTGGTGGACGACACCAACGTGCGCTATCAGCACATGCTGAACGGCCAGGGCATCATGCTCAGCAGCCCAAGACTGCTGGCCGAGCTGCTGGCCTGCGGCGAGCTTATCCGCCCCTTCCGCCTCGAACTCGAAGGCTATTCATATTATCTGGCCTGGCCCAAAAGCAGGCCCATGCGCGTCCGCGCCGCCAAGGTGGCCAGCTGGCTCGTGAATGAAACGGAATGCGACACGCTTGAGGATACCCGCCCGGAAGCCCGCGCCTGAGTCGCACGCGGAAAACAGGCGGGCTTGCGTGAACGGGCCTTGAATGGCTCTGCCACAAGCGCGCCCTGCCCCGGCCCGCGAGGTGGACGGTGGAATTTCCCTGCGGGCTGGGCGCGGCCCGCCCGACTCGGCCGGTCCAGGGCGCCGCCGTCGCCCGGCCCGGCCCCACGCCAGCCGCGGCCCATGGTGCGGACAAACCCGCCCACTGCCCGTCAACGCATTGAAACATCGGATAAAAAATGGTGCCGGTTGAGGGATTTGAACCCCCGACCCCCTGATTACAAATCAAGGACTTAAGGCATTAACAACGACAGATTGACCAGAACATTCCAAGAATCCTCAACGGATTGTGGACTCTTTTGTGTACGCAAGCAAGAGCCGGGCCATGGTCCGCTTGTCCATGATGCTTGCCCCGACACTGCGCGCCATGGTTGCCGGACTGGCATCGACCATCTTGCCCGACCATGGATCATAACATCTCCGGTTCAGGTTCCGAGACAACTCCGCAGCATTGGCATAGATGCGGGCGATCTCACGAAGGTCATCCGGGTCGGTATGCGCCAGTGGTTCCCGGATCGCCTCGGCAATGGCTGTTCGTCTTCCTCGCTTGGTCATTCTAAATTCCCTTCAAATATACTTTATGCATTATCGAATTATTGTTGGAATTCGCGGTGTAATTGCTATAGGTAAAGTGCGTTTGAGATTGAGTGGTCATTCTGGAAGGGGTGCCTAATAAAGGCATAAATCAATTATATCTCCGCAAGGATACTCAGTCAGGTCCGGGAAGCAGCATAGAGGAAAGCTCTGGGCGGGGCTGGCTGCCCGCTACGGATCTTGACGCGAGTGGGCGGGCTGTGGTGCCTGGTGTCGATGCTCTTCCACTTGTCGGCCTTCGAGGCTGCGATGCTTGCGGCCTTGAGCTTGAGGGGCAGCAGCACGCCCCTTGACTCTTTTCTTGGCGTTCCCGTCAGTTTATCGCCAAATCCGCCGCTGCGCCCCGCTATCTTGGCGTCAAGGTCAAATGATCCGATGGCATCGCGGGCGGATCGGCACCGCGCAGTTCAAACTGGCGCTGATTGCGGGCATCGGTTCCCGAAACCTCTCGAAGATCGAAGGCGAAAGCCGTCGCTCGCATCTCGATACGTACTTCAGGCTGTGCCGCATTCTCGGCATCGATACCTTCTCCGAGGTGCGTCCATGAGAATGGATGTCTGGATGGAAGGGCCGGACGCGCCCGTGGGTCTGCTTGCCCGCTCCGAGGACAAGATCCTGTCGTTCGCCTATGCCGACGATATCGGTCCCGAGCATCGTATCTCGGTGTCAGACTGTCCGGGGTGGCGGCGCCGGAGGACGAAAGCCGACGGCTGAAGCGCATGTTCGCCGATCTCGGCATACAGGTCGATCTGCTCAAGAAAGCGCCTGGAAAAAAGCGGCACGACCAGCAGTTCGAATCACCCTTGACCACCTGAAATCTGCCCTTCGACGAGTCGACCGGTTTCATGGACATCATCAAAAATCGCATGGTGCGCGCTTGAAATCCTGTGGAGAGTTGCGATCACGACCGGGAAAATCGGCAAGATCGTTCAGTAAATCAATGACATGGCTCCTTGCTCAGCCTGAGCCACGCTTGCGTAAAAAATGCGATCGCAGATCGCAGAAAAGTGTTGCGAGACGAAATTGCGTCGCCTAACCTGCCCCCGACTCGGCCCAAAGCGGTTGCGTTTGCTAGCCCCCAAACGGCACCAAATAGACAAAGGGAAGCCTCAGATGCGGTTTGCGACTGACACCGGCGGCACCTTCACCGATCTCGTTATCGAGCGGGAAGGGCAGCTTCACCTCTTCAAATCCCCGACTGTTCCAAGCAACCCGGTGGAGGGCGTCCTTGGCGCATTTTCCGTTGCCGCAGAGGCGTTTGGCATGGACAGAGAGGTGCTTCTGAGCAAGGGAACCCAGTTCATTCACGGCACGACACATGCGATCAACGCCATCGTGACGGGACGGGTTGCCCGAACCGCGCTGCTGGTCAGCGAAGGACATCCGGACATCCTGCTTTTGCGTGAGGGTGGGCGTGAAAAGCCGTTCGACCATACGGTCCGCTATCAGCGCGCTTTCATCCCGCGGGCACGCACGTTTGAGGTGCCCGGTCGGTTTGCTGCGCAAGGCAACGAACTGCGGCCGCTGGACGAGTCGGCGGTAATTCGGATCGTCGAGCAACTGCGCGAGGATAAGGTCGAGTCGGTGGCGGTGAGCCTGCTGTGGTCGATCATTGATCCTGGCCATGAGTTACGAGTGGAGCAGATCCTGAACGAACGCCTGCCGGGGGTTCCGGTAACCTTGTCGCACAGGCTGAACCCGTCGCTGCGCGAATATCGCCGCACCATCTCCACCGCGATTGACGCTTCGCTGAAACCCTTGATGGACCGTTATATCGGCGGGCTTGAGACGGCGATGCAGGACGCCGGCTTTTCGGGGCAAGTTCTCGTCCTGACCTCGCAAGGGACGATGGTGAACGCCGACGAAATTCGGCGCGCCCCGATCCTGGCGCTGAATTCCGGTCCCTCGATGGCTCCGATTGCCGGGAATTACGTTGCTGCAGCAGATACAACCGAGGCGGATACCATTGTGTTCGACACCGGCGGAACCACCTTTGACGTATCGCTGGTTCGGGCGGGGCATGTGCCCTTTACCCATGAAAGCTGGCTTGGCCGCCCGTATCAGAGCGACTTGACCGGATTTCCATCGGTTGACGTGAAGAGCGTCGGCGCAGGGGGCGGTAGTATTGCCTGGGTGGATGAGGGCGGCGTCTTGCATGTGGGACCGCAAAGTGCCGGTTCGGTGCCGGGGCCGGTGTGCTATGGCGCGGGGGGCACGGAACCCACCGTTTCGGATGCGGCGCTTGTTCTGGGCTATATTGATCCGGATTACTTCCTGGGTGGCCGGATCCGTCTGGATCTGCCTGCTTCTCGACGAGCGATTGCTGAAAAGGTGGCAGGCCCGCTCGGGCTTTCGCCCGAGGCGGCTGCACTGGCAATTCTTGATGTCTGGACCGAAAACATGGTTCAGGCGATTGCAGATATCACGGTGAATCAGGGGATCGACCCGACGGCCGCCAGCATCATCGGCGGCGGGGGCGCGGCAGGGCTGAACGCGGTGGCAATTGCCGCCCGTCTCGGCTGCCCGACGCTGCTTATTCCCGAAGTCGGGGCCGGCCTGTCAGCTGCCGGGGCGGTCGTATCGGAAGTGGGGCGTGGTTTTCGCAGGTTGTTTGTCACCAACAGTGACGACTTCGATACCGCAGGCGTTCGCGCCAAGCTGGACGAACTACGCAGCGAGGCCCAGGCATTTTCCGCGCAGATTGGCGCGCCGGCCGATGCCACCCACATCGATTACTTCGTCGAGGCGCGCTACGCGCACCAAGTCTGGGAAATCGACGTGGCGATCAAAGCCGACGAACTTGAGGGCGAGAATGCCGCCCGCGCGCTCTGTGGGGCCTTTCACGACGCCCATGAACGGATCTTCGCCTTCCGGGACGAAAATTCGATGGTCGAGGCTATCGCCTGGCGCGCACAGATCCGCTGCAAAGTGGCCGATACGACCGATCTGCGCATCGCCAGCGAGGCGGCAGGAGAAGCAGCCGACCGGCACCGGCAAGCCTATTTCGCCGGTATCGGACATGCCGAGGTTCCTGTCCTCGCCTTTGAGCGGTTGCCGGTTGATGTCGTCCAGACCGGCCCAGCGATCGTCGAAAGCCGTTTCACCGCAATAGTGGTGCCTCCGGCAGTCACGTTCCGCCGATCCATGTCGGGCAACCTGATCGTTCAGCCCGGCGCTGCAACCGCCAACAATTCCATCAAGTCGTGATCGGAGCCGAACCAATGGAAAATAATGTTCTCAACGGCGCTGAGCTGGCAATCCTGATCAATCGCTTCGAAGGCATTGCACGGAAGATGACCAACACGCTCTACCGAACAGGTCGGTCGGGCGTTTTGAACAGGGCGCGTGATTTTTCCTGCTGCATCGTGACCGCTGACTGCCAGCTCTTGGCTACCGCAGACAGCCTGCCGATCCACGTTCTGGTCGGGCCGGACATGATGGCGCAGTCAATGAAGGACTTTCATCCCGACTTGCGGCGCGGAGACGCCTTCCTCCACAATTCGCCTTATCACGGCAGCTCACATGCTGCGGACCATGTGCTGCTCATTCCAGTGATTGACGATTCCGGCAAGCACCGCTTTACCGTGCTGACCAAGGCACACCAGGCCGATTGTGGTAACGCCGAGCCGACTACCTACATGGGCACCGCACCCGACGTCTACGCCGAGGGGGCGCTGATCTTTCCGGCAGTGCGGGTGCAAGAGAACTATCGCACCATCGACGACATGGTGCGCATGTGCGAAATGCGTATCCGCGTGCCCGAGCAGTGGAAGGGTGACTTCCTGGCCATGATCGGCTCGGCCCGCATCGGAGAGCAGGAGATCCTGCGTCTTGGATCCGAGGTCGGCTGGGACAAGCTCGAGGCGTTCTGCGGCCAGTGGTTCGATTACAGCGAACAGCGCATGGCGGCACGGCTTGCGACATTGCCCGAGGGCGTTGCCACGGCGTCAAGCACCCATGATCCGATTCCGGGAACTCCGCCTGAAGGCATCCGCATCAACGCTACGGTAACATCGCGTCCCGATGAGGGCAGGGTCACTATCGACCTGAGGGACAATATCGACGCCCTGCCGTGCGGCCTCAACCTCAGTGAAGCCTGCGCCCGATCAGCCTGCCTCATCGCGCTCTTCAACAGCATCGGGGGGGATATTCCGCGCAACGCCGGCAGTTTTAGAAGAGTGGAAATCCTGCTTAAAAAGAACTCGGTAGCGGGGATTCCGGTGCATCCGACCAGTTGTTCCGTTTCGACGACCAACGTCGCGGATCGCGTCACCCATGCTGTTGCACTCTCGATTGCGCAATTTGGCGAAGGCTTCGGAACAGCCGAGTTCGGAGCGTTTATTCCCCCATCGTCGGCGGTGGTTTCGGGTCTGGACCCGCGCACCGGCGACCCCTTCGTCAATCAGATTTTCCTCGGCTGCACCACCGGCGCGGGCACACCGTACGAGGATGCGTGGCTGACCTATCTGCATGTTGGCAACGGGGGCATGTGCTTCATCGACAGCGTCGAGTTGGACGAGCTCTATCAGCCGATTCTGGTGCAGGAACGTCGTATCCTGCCCGACACCGAAGGAGCCGGGCGCCATATCGGTGCGCCGAGCCTGCTCGTCGAATTCAGCCCGGTCGGCTGCGACATCGACGTGGCCTATTGCAGTGACGGTCGACTGAACCCTCCTCGTGGCGTGCATGGCGGTGGCGTGGGTGGCGGATCGAACCAGTTCCGTCGCAAGAAGGACGGCGCCACCGAGGCGCTGCCCGCGGCGGCCACAGTCCGCATCCACGAAGGAGAGGCGATCATTTCCATCTGCTGCGGCGGCGGCGGATATGGCTCGCCCCTGGCGCGGGATCCGCATCGCGTTCTCAAGGACGTGCAAGATGGCTGGGTAAGCGAACAGCGTGCCCGCGAGGTCTATGGCGTGACGCTTGATCGCAGTGGCGGGCTGGATATGGACGCCACGCAATCCGCCAGAGAGCGCGCTGGCGCATAGCCAGATAAGTGAGTGGAAACCGCTCAGAAATCAAAGAAAACAATAGAAAAATCAAGACAACAGGAGAAGTCATAATGATGCGTAAGGTTCGTATGCCGCACCGCACACCACAAATGGCCTTGCTGGCTGCTTCGGTGGCGATTGCTTCCACCACCCAAGTCAAGGCCGAAGATATCATCGTCGGTGCGGCGACCTCTTTCAGTGGTTGGATGGCGGCCTTTGACACCAATTCGACGCGGGCGGCCCGGTTGGCTGTGGACGAAATCAACGCAAAGGGTGGATTGCTGGGCCACAAGTTGAAGCTTGTCCACATCGACACCAAGACCGACCAGGCCGAAACCGCACGCGCCGCCCAGGAGCTGGTGGGGCAAGGTGCCAAAATGATCATGGTTGCCTGTGATTTCGATATGGGTGCCCCGGCGGCGCTTGTGGCGCAACAGGCTGGCGTGATTGCGATTTCCAGCTGCGGGGGGGATGATAAGCTAGGCGACCTGACAATCGGGAACAATGTCTTCACCATGGCAACCGAAGCCGACGGCACCGGCCGCATGTTGGCAGACTGGGCTTTCAAGAAGCAGGGTTGGAAGGCCGCCTATGTATTGCTGGATACGTTCATTCAATATGACAAGTCGCTTTGCGCGGGTTTTGTCGAACGCTGGACAGAACTTGCGGGCGCCGACTCGATTGTGCTTCAGGATGAGTTCAAGAATGCCGACGTAACTGTATCGTCGCAGATCTCGCGCTATAAGGCGTTGGATAAGCCGGCCGACATGATGATGTTGTGCAGTGTTCCGCCGGGTCTCGCCAGCACGATCCGCCAGTTCCGTTCGGCCGGAATCGACATTCCGATTCTTGCTGGCACGGGGGGCGATTCGAGTTCCTGGCATTCGGCCGTTCCGGGCCTTTCAAACTATTTCCACCTGAGCAACGCGGCCGATGCCGGCGTCGAGGATCCGAGGGCACGCAACCGGGCGTTCTATGAACAATACGAGACAATCTATGGTGAATTGCCGGCGTCGGGGCAGGGCATTACTGGCTATTCCGTGATTGAGGCGTGGTCGCGGGCTGTCGAAAAGGCCGGTAGCTTTGAAACGGACGAGGTTCGTGCGGCACTTGAAAGTTTCTCGGGCGAAGACCTGCTGGTTGGCCCCACTACTTTCACCCCCGAAAAACACAGTAATGATGAACGCCCAATGTTGTTCATGTCCACGACCGACGGAAAGACCACGGCTCTTGGCTATTATGACATGGCCACGGGCGACTATATGCCGGTCGAGTAAGCAGAAAAGGTTGGCGGACGGGCAATGCTCCCGTCCGGCATTCCAGCAGGGAGTTAGACATGTCAGCACGCCTAACCACGCAAAGCGTGACGGTCCGTTTCCATGGGCTGACGGCACTGGAGGACGTCAGCATTTCCCTCGACCAGGGAGAAATCCTGGGACTTCTCGGCCCCAATGGGGCCGGAAAGACCACGCTGGTCAATGTGCTGTCCGGGTTCACACGACCCTCCGGCGGGACCGTAAAAGTCAACGAAATCGACCTGACCCGTGCGCGGCCGGATGTATTGGCGCGTCGCGGTATCGTGCGCACTTTCCAGTCCGTACGACTTTTCCAGCGAATGACTGTACGCGAGAATGTCCAGGTGCCGGTATTTGCGCATCATGCGGGCAGCGTCGAGGGTGAGCAGGCCGCGCAGCGCGCATTGGAATTCGTGGGGCTTGCAGAAGAGTCCGATAGAATTGCAGGTTCCTTGCCCTACACGCAGGAGCGATTGGTCGGCATCGCCCGGGCCCTCGCGCTTGAGCCGAAGTTTCTTATGCTTGATGAGCCGGCGGCCGGGATGAATGATGTCGAGGGCGCGCAGCTCGTCGAACTCATCGCACGCATCCCCGCCCAATACGGCTGCGGAGTTCTTTTGATCGAGCACAATATGCCCGTGGTAATGGCGGTTTGCGAACGGCTGCATGTTTTGCGCGGCGGGCGGACGCTTGCTTCTGGGCCGCGCGAGGAAATTCGCCGCAACCCGGACGTAATTGAATCCTATCTGGGGGGCCACTGAGATGTTACTCGAGGTCAAGAACCTGCGCGTGGACTATCACAAGGTGCCCGCGGTCCGTGGTCTGAACATCGAAATCGCGCAAGGCGAAGTCGTATGCATGGTCGGCCCCAACGGTGCCGGAAAGTCGACCACCGCCATGACGATCGCCGGGGTGAAGCGGCTGACTTCCGGCCAGATCCTGCTGGATGGCGTCGACATTTCCCGGACGACGCCCGAGGCCGTTGCCGCGATGGGCGTCAGCCTCGTTCCCGAGGGGCGCCGTATTTTCGGCCGCATGTCGGTGCGCGAGAACCTGCTGATCGGTGCCCCCCTGGCCAGGAAACGGGGACAGCAAGCCCAGTCGCTCGACCGTATGTATGAGTTGTTTCCGATCCTTGAGCAACGCCGGGATCAGCCCGCTGGCCAGATGTCGGGCGGCGAGCAGCAACAGCTTGCCATTGCGCGGGCGATGATGACGGGCCCCAGGTTGCTTATTGTTGACGAGCCGTCCCTTGGTCTCGCACCGCAATTTGTCGACCTGGTCTTCAGCACCTTTGTCCGGCTTCGGCAAGAGGGCGTAACGATCCTGGTGGTTGAACAAAGCAGCCGGCGTGCGCTGGCGCTTGCGGACCGGTTGTATCTTGTGCGCTCCGGCGGTGTCGTGATGGAGGGACCGGTCGATGAACTTACGTCGAATGCCGGGTTCGAAGCTGCTTATTTCGGAGAGGTCGGAACGCGATGAATTGGGTTCAGCTACTGGTGGATGCTCTGAGCCTTGGCGGCGCCTATGCGCTTGTTGCTCTGGGCATCGGCCTCGTCTTCGGGGTCATGCGGATGATCAATTTCGCCCATGGCGACCTGATCACGATTGGCGCCTACGCACTGGTCGTTCCCTCTGCGGCAGAAGTCGCTGAACCGTATCTCGGCGCGTTCAGTGTCTGGCTGATGGTGCCTATGACCATCGGATTTGTCGTCCTGATGATGCTTGCGACCGAACGCTTTGCGTTCCGGCCCTTGCGCGAACGTCACGCCGATGGTGCGAGTCTGCTGATCTCGTCCTTCGCAATCAGTTTTCTTATCCAGAATGTAATCCTTTTCATTCACACCGGGCGGCCTAAGTCGGTTAACATCCTGGATGGGCTGAGGGGGTATGTCTCTGTAGGAGACGTGCGCCTGCCGCTTATCGACATCGTGACAGTAGCGGTGACGGCGGTTCTTTTCATTCTGCTGGTTGTATTCCTTGGCTTTACTCGCCCGGGGCGTGAGATCCGATCGGCCTCTGAAGATTTCGTAATGGCTCGGCTTCTGGGGGTGAAGGCCAACCGAGTCATTGCCTATGCCTTCGCGGTCTCTGGTGTGCTCGCCGGTGCAGTCTCGCTTCTCTATGTCGCCAAGACCGGTGTTCTTGATTACCGCATGGGCGTTCCCCTGGCGATTGCAGGGTTTGTCGGGACGGTGCTGGGCGGAATAGGCAGTCTCTGGGGCGCTATGATGGGCGGGCTGACGCTTGGGTTCGCCTCGGCATTCCTTCAGGCTCTGCTGCCTCCGGAATTGCGGGCCTCGCGCGATGCCTTCCTCTACGGGCTCGTGGTGCTGGTCCTGCTGGTGCGTCCGCAGGGTATCTTCTCCTCTTCGAAAAGGCTGGAACGGATATGACAGATTCCGTGGATCCTCGTCGCTCTTCGCCGGCAGCAGCAGCCTCATTGCTCTGGATCGGACGGGTGGCGCGCCCGTCGGCAGCGCTGATCGTTCCGCTATTGGTGCTTTGCATCATCATTGCATTGACAGGGGCGCCGCGCCTCGAAAGCATCATGACCGAGGCGCTGATCTATGTGGTGCTGGTGGCGGGTCTTTCGATTTTCATCGGAAACTCGGGTATCGTATCTTTCGGACATGTCACATTCGCGCTGATCGGTGCCTACGCCTCGGCATGGCAGACCTGCTGCGGCCCGATGCGGCTGATCTTTATGCCGGAGCTCCCTGTCTGGATGGCCACTGCGCAGGTGCCGCTGGGGTTGGCTGCCTTGCTGGCGGCGACCTTGGCGGGATTTGTCGCGCTGATCCTTGGAGTGGCGCTGATGCGCTTGTCAGGGACCGCCGCCTCGATCGCGCTGCTGTCTGTCCTATTTGTGTTCAAGACCGCCTATGAGAACTGGGATGGCTGGACCGCCGGTCAAAGCGCCATCGTCGGCTTGCCAACCTATGTCACGCTTTGGGTCGCGCTTGGCGCAGCGGCCGTCGCGATCCTGATCGCGACGCTTTACAGGGTGTCCTCGTACGGCCTGCGTCTGCGTGCCGTGCGCGAAGACGAGGCCGCTGCACGTGCGTCAGGTGTGAACGCTTGGACGCAAAAGCTTGTTGCCTTTACGATCAGCGGCTTTGTGGCTGGCCTTGGCGGCGTTCTCTACGGGCATTTCCTGGGCACAATTTCCGTCAGTATGTTCTGGCTCGATATGACCTTCCTGACCTTGGCGATGCTGGTTGTAGGCGGACTAAGATCGTTGACTGGCGCGGTGGTCGGTGCGCTGTTCGTGGCGGCGCTGCGAGAATGTATCCAAGTGTTCGAGCGGGGCATTTCGGTGGGCGACAATCTTTTGCAAGCACCTGAGGGAACCCGGGAAATCGTTCTGGCCATTGTGCTGCTTTCGATTCTGATTTTCCGGCCACAAGGACTCGTGGGGGAACTAGAGGTGGGTGAAAGAAGATGACCAGACAACCGACTGCCCCATCGGCCGCAACGCTGTCGAAAATCGAGGACTATTCGGTCCAGGATCAAGTCTATCGCCAACTGCGCGATGTATTGATGCGAGGGGGTTTTGCGCCAGGCGAAAAAGTCACGTCCCGTAAGCTGGCCGCAAAGCTCGGCACATCAGACATGCCTGTGCGCGCCGCCTTAGGACGACTGTTGGCCGAAGGCGCGCTGGTGAAGAATTTGAACGGGACCTTCTCGGTGCCGCTCATCAGCTTGCGCAAGTTTCAAGAGGTCATGAAAGCGCGCGCATTGCTTGAGCGGGCGGCGGCATCCGAAGCCTGCGGCTTGATCGATGCCGCTGGCTTCGACGAGCTCTACGATGAGGCCGCAGGTCTTGACCGGGCTATTTCGGAAAATGCAATCGAGGACTATCTGGACCATAACCAAAGACTGAAGTTTGCGATCTATCGTTATTGCCCGTCCCAGACGCTGCAATCGCTGATCCGTCTGATGTGGCTCCAGGCCGGTCCTTTCCTGCGACACCTGAACAAGGGTCTGGACCGCATGATCGAAGCGAACTTCCACGACGAGGCTATCGCGGCACTCGAGCGGGGCGACGGAGAGGCCGCGGGTGAAGCTATCGCTCGAGACATCCTTTCGGGCATGGCGTTCCTGTCGACGCATGGCGAGTTCGCAGAGGAAGAGACCCTGCCTGCGGCATCCGGCCTTGAGATTGATTGAGGAGAAGAGGCGTGACGCAGATGAAGGTCGCTGTTCTTGGTTGCGGATTGATCGGGGTCAGCTGGACCGCGCTCTTTCTCGTGCACGGCCATGACGTGGCCGTCTGGGATCCGTCCCCGACGGCGCGCGACGGGGTTGCAGACCGGATCGCTCTCCCAATGGCGCAACTGGTCGAATTGGGCTTGGGGAAAGGCCGCAGTCGCGGCAGGCTGATATCCTGTGCCGAACCCGAAGAGGCGGCACAGGGCGTGGACCTCGTGCAAGAGAATGCCCCCGAGAACGTGCCGCTGAAGCGGGCGCTTTATACCCGTGTCGATGCCGCGGCGCCGGTCGATGCGATCATTGCCTCAAGCACGTCGTCGTTGGTTTGGAGCGATCTCGCCGTGGGGATGACGCATCCGCAGCGTTTCGTCACCGCTCATCCTTTCAATCCACCGCACTTGATGCCGCTGGTCGAGATCTTCGGCCGCGATCCCGCAACGGTGTCCCGTGCCGAGGCATTCTATCAAGATCTCGGCCGCCGAACGGTCCGACTGCGGCGGGATGCGGTGGGCCACATCGCCAACCGCCTTTCATCGGCGCTGTGGCGAGAAGCGGTCAACATCGTGGCCGACGGGATCGCCGATGTCGCCGAGGTCGACGCCGCGCTGGTGCATGGGCCCGGCCTGCGCTGGTCCGTGGTCGGGGCGCATATGGCCTATCATCTGGGCGGGGGACCGGGCGGAATGGCCCATTATCTCAGCCATCTCGGCCCCAGCCAGGAACGCCGCTGGTCGACGCTCGGCAAGCCGGTCCTGACCCCTGAGGTCTGCGATCTGCTGATCGCCGGCGTCGAGGCCGAGGCGGCAGGCCGCAGTGTGGCAGAGCTCGAGGCGGAACGCGATGCGGGGCTTATCGCGACCATCAAGGCGAGGGACATTTCTTGACCGTTTCCGCCACGTTCCCGGGGCCGCGCATCGCGCTGATCCACGCTCTTGAGGAATCCGTCGCTCCTGTTCGCGCCGCCTTTCGCGAGGCATGGCCTGAAGCTTTCGCATTCGACCTGCTGGATACTTCGCTGGCGATCGACCGCGCCCATGCTGGCGAGCTGGACGTGGCGATGAGGCTGCGCTTTGCGACCTTGGCCGATTATGCGGCCGGCGCCGAGGGGCTTGCCGGGCGAACAAGCGGTATCCTTTTTACCTGCTCTGCTTTCGGACCGGCAATTGACACTGTGAAAACGCGGGTGACCATCCCGGTCATGCGGCCGAATGAAGCGGCCTTTGAACAGGCGCTTGCGATCGGCGGCGAGATTGGCCTGATCGTGTCTTTCGAACCTTCGGCGGCATCGCTTCGGGCCGAATTGGAGCAGATGGCCCACGCCCAGAACCGGAAAACGCGCGTCCACACTGTGCTGGCCGATGGCGCGCTTCAGGCGCTCAAGGCAGGCGACGGCGCTCGCCATGACGCGCTGGTGGCCGAGGCGGCGCGCCGTTTGGGCGATGTCCAGGTTGTCATTCTGGCCCAATTCTCGATGGCGCGCGCGGCTGACATGGTGCGCCACGTTATCTCCGCCCCGGTTCTAACCACTCCCGATTGCGCGGTGCATGCCCTCCGCGCCCTGCTGACTCCTTGTCCTGCCGTGTGAGCCGACTGGCTACGCGCAACCTGAAAGCTAAATACGATGACACATCCCCGGAATCTCTCTCTCGCCGAGATGGACCGCCAGAGCGTGTTCCACCCGGTCAGTTCGATCGACGATGTCATGCGCAATGGTCCGTCTGTTTACACTAGTGCCGCTGGTGTGATGTTGCGCAACGCTGCGGGTCGGGACCTGATCGACATGGGGGCCGGGCTTTGGTGCGTAAACGCTGGCTATGGACGTGCCGAGCTGGCCGATGCTTCGGCAAAGGCCATGCGGGAACTGAGCTACCAGCATCTGTTCGGCGGCGCGTCCTGCGAGGCCACAATCCTCTTGGCCGACCGTTTGCTTGGCCTGTTTCGGGAACGGGCCGGGGCGCCGCAGATGGCGCGCGTATTCTTCGGCACCTCGGGGTCGGATGCGAATGATACAGCTTTCAAGCTGGTGCGATACTACAATAATTTACGGGGTCTTCCGAAGAAGAAAAAGGTGATTTCGCGGATCGGAGCCTATCATGGCCTGACCTACGCCGCCACTAGCCTTACCGGTATTGAAGCTTACCACAAGGCCTTCGACCTGCCGATCGCGGATGTGGTGCACACCTCATGCCCGCATCATTACACCTTTTCCCTACCCGGCGAAAGCGAACAGGCATTCTCGGATCGTATGGTGGCCGACCTTGAAACGCTGATCGCCCGCGAGGGCGCAGAGACCATCGCCGCCTTCATTGCCGAACCGGTTATGGGCACCGGCGGCGTTTTCTTGCCGCCCGCAGATTATTTTGCGCGCGTGCAGCAGGTGCTGGACGCAAATGACATTCTGTTTATTGCCGATGAGATAATTACCGGCTTTGGCCGCACTGGCCAATGGTTCGGCACGGGCACATATAATCTACGACCTGATATCGTGTCGCTCGCCAAGGGGCTGACGAGCGCCTATTTCCCGATGTCTGCGAATATGGTATCTGACCGGATCTGGTCCGTATTGGAAAACGCATCACCCGAGGTTGGGGCATTCATGCATGGCTTCACCTATTCCGGCCATCCGGTGGGAAGTGCGGTGGCGCTTGCGAACATCGACCTGATCGAACGTGAAGGCATGGTCGAAAATGCCGCAGCCCTTGCACCGAGGTTCGTCACGGCACTCCGTGATCGGCTGGGCGACAATCCCTTCATCGGTGATATTCGCTCGGTTGGCCTGATGGCGGGGGTAGAGTTCGTGGCTGACCGCGCGAAACGCACAGCTTTTCCCGCCGGCACCGGACCCCATCGAATTGTCGCCCGCCACGCGATCGAGGCCGGAGTCCTCACACGTGCTTTGCCATTTATACCGGTTAATTCCTTCTCGCCGCCACTGTCGATCACTGCTGGAGAAATCGACGAGGCCATGGACCGCTATGCAGCCGCCGTCACTTCCGCAATGCCGGAACTCATCGCTCTATTGAAATCTTGAATCGGGAAGCTCTGCAATGAAACCAAATCTGATCGCCGGCGAATGGGTCGGCAGCACCCAATCGACCAGCAATGTCAATCCCAGCGACCTTTCGGACAAAATCGGTGACTTTGCACAGGCCAGTGCACAGGACGTGGAAGATGCTATCAATGCTGCCCACGCCGCTTTCTCTACTTGGGGAAGATCGTCCCCCGAGCTGCGCTCTGACATCTTGGACCGTGCGGGTGCAGAGATACTTGCGCGCCGCGAAGAGCTTGGGCACTTATTGTCGCGCGAAGAGGGCAAGACCCTGAGTGAGGGTATTGGCGAGGTCACCCGCGCTGGCCGCATCTTTCGCTACTTCGCCGGCGAGGCCCTGCGTATGACCGGAGAGCGGCTCGATTCAGTCCGTTCCGGCCTTGAGGTCGAGATCATCCGCGAGCCTGAAGGGGTGGTCGGCATCATCACCCCGTGGAATTTTCCGATTGCAATCCCAGCGTGGAAGATCGCCCCGGCCCTGGCTTTCGGCAACACGGTTGTCTTCAAGCCCGCCGATCTCGTGCCTGGCAGCGCGTGGGCTCTTGCAGATATCCTCCACCGCGCTGGACTGCCCGCGGGCGTCTTTAACCTGGTGATGGGTCGGGGGGCGGTGGTGGGCAATTCCATTGTCCAGTCCAAGCTTGTCCGCGCCGTCAGCTTCACCGGGTCGGTCCAGACGGGGCGCCAGATTGGCATGGCCTGCATGGAACGTGGCAAGAAGGTGCAGATGGAAATGGGCGGCAAGAATCCGCTTATTATTTGCGCGGACGCCGATCTTGACGTCGCGGTTTCGGTGGCGGTGAACGGATCGTATTTTTCGACCGGTCAGCGTTGCACTGCGTCCAGCCGGCTGATCGTCGAGGGATCCATCCATGATGTTTTCGTCGAGCGCATGATCAAACGCTTATCCGAATTGCGGGTCGGCCATGCCTTGGATCCGGAAACCGAAATAGGTCCGGTAGCGAGCGCGGCCCAGCTACAGCAGGATCTGGATTACATCGAGATCGGGCGATCCGAAGGCGCCGAGCTTGCGTTCGGGGGACACCCTCTCAATCGCCCGACCGAGGGTTATTTCCTGCAACCGGCGCTTTTTACGGGGGCGACAAACGGTATGCGCATTAACCAGGAAGAAATTTTCGGTCCCGTCGCTTCCATCATAAAGGTGGGGGGTTATGAAGAGGCTGTCTCGGTCGCCAATGATACCGAATTCGGTCTTTCTTCAGGGATCTGCACCACGTCGCTGGCGAAGGTCGCGGACTTCAAGCGTCGGTCCGGCGCGGGTATGGTCATGGTGAATACGCCAACAGCGGGCGTTGATTACCATGTCCCCTTTGGTGGCCGTGGGAATTCATCCTATGGCCCCCGCGAACAGGGTGCGCACGCGCGCGAGTTCTATACGGCGTTGAAAACCGTTTATGTCACACCGTGATCGCGAAACATAATAACCCGCAATAACATTCCGGAAGGCTCTAGGGGCCTTTCGGCTTCGACCCCGTGCCCGGTGTCGAAGCTCCCTCTATCTGATTCAGCTTGAACTAGACTGTGGTCCACCCGGGAAGGACCAGAGATGAAGCGCTGAACCTTGGCCAATTCCTTCCGGATTTGCGACTGGCGTCGCGCTTCACACGAAGCCTTCTGCTGTGACTCCCGATGCTCATCCAGCTGAGGCCAGAGTCGGCGGTTGAATTTGGCGCGGTCGCGCCGACGGAGCAATGGGTGATCTGCGCAGCGTTTCAGATGCGCGAAGCTGATCGCCTATTGCGGCGAGTGGGGCGGCAAAGACCGCCGGGGCTGGTAGCCGAGGGCGGAATGCGCCACTCGGTGTTGCAGGTGTGGACCCATTCAGCGACCGCCTGCCGGGCATGGTCGATACCGAAGAACAGCGTCTCGTTGAGCAACTCGTCGTGTATGTGACCGTTGAGCGCCTCGCAGTTACCGTTCTGCATGGGCTTGCCGCGCGCGATATAGTGCCACTTCACCTGCATCTTCTCAGCGCACTCCAGGATTGCGTTCGGAGTGAACGACGGCTGCTTGGCTCTCCTTGGTGACATCGCCGATCACGTTCAGGATGCGGAAACGGCGCCCGTCGGCAAACTGGTCATGGAATCGACTGACCAACGGGCATTCGTCACAGCCTCGGGCACTGACCTGCCCCCCGCGCGATCCCTCAGTCTGATGTAGAGTCTGCTCAACCGCGAAGGAGCAGACGAATGAGGAAAAGCCGTTTCACTGAGGCGCGGATCATCGGGATGATTAAGGAGCAGGAGGCCGGAATGCCGACAGCGGAGGTGTGCCGCCGGCATGGCCTCAGCCCGGCGACGTTTTACAAACTGAAAGCCAAATATGGCGGCATGAAGGTTTCTGAGGCCGCCCGGCTGAAGGTGCTGGAAGATGAAAATACCAAGCTCAAGCGCCTGCTGGCCGACACGATGCTCGACAATGTCGTCCTGAAGGATCTTTTGGGAAAGAGCTGACGACGCTGACCAGGCGGCGAGAGGCAGCGCTAAGGGTCATGCGGGATCATGATATCTCGCAACGCCGGGCCTGCCAGCTTGTCGGTGTCGATCCCAAAACGGTCCGGCGCGAACGCCCGCCGGATCGAGCCATCGAGGCGCCATTGGTCCGAGCCCGATGGCGAGGCCCGATATCCGCGAGGAAATGAAGGAGATCGCCGGGAAGCGGCGCCGGTTCGGTTATCGCCGGATCGGCATTCTGCTCGAGCGCAAGGGAATGATCATGAACCACAAGAAGCTCTATCGGCTCTACCGAGAGGATGGAGGAGGATCAGAAAACAGTCCGGGGGACTGTTTTCCCGACGACACTGTCGGTGAAGCGACGGCGCGGGCGCAAGCGGGCCCGTGGGTCACGCACGCCGATGCCGGAGGCGGCGCATCCCAACGCCCGCTGGTCGCTCGACTTTCTGGCCGACAGCTTTGGCGCCTCGCGCAAGTTCCGCATTCTGGCGGTGATCGACGATTGTTGCGGGGAGAACCTGTGCCTGCCCGCCGACACCAGCATCTCGGGCGCCCGTGTAGCCCGCGAGTTGGATGCGCTGATGCGAATTTACGGAAAGCCCGCTTGCATCGTCAGCGATCGACGAGGATCAGGAAACGATCCGGGGGATCGTTTCCCCGAGGAGGGGCACCGAGTTCACCAGCCGCGCCATCCTGAAGTGGGCCGACAAGAACGGGGTGCCCTGGCATTACATCGACCCGGGCAAGCCCCAGCAGAATGCCTTCATCGAGAGCTTCAACGGTAGTCTGCGCGACGGGCTCTTGAACGAGGAGATCTTCGACACCCTGGACGACGCCCGGCGCAAGCTGGCTCTCTGGCGCTACGATTGCAACGCCGTCAGACCGCATTCCTCGCTCGGGAACCAGACGCCGCTCGAAGCGCGCCGGACGCTTGAGCAATTTGAGGGCTCCGCGCCCGGCGCGCTTGCCCAGAACGACCGACCCGACTACCAATCTCAAACCCGCAGACTCTCGTTATGAACGAGGGACCCAAGGGGGGCAGGTCAGCACCAGTGGCGCCCTTGTGCCCAAGGCCCGCTTGCGGTTCTTGCGACCGCGCGCCGCCAAACCCTCCTCGCGGTAAAGCTGCTGCGTGCACTTGCACTCTCGTACAGCTCGTCGCGGCGCAGGATCACATGCAGGCGCCGATAGCCGAACCGCCGCCGGACACAAGACCATTCTGCAACCGGGCTTTATTCTGCGCCCGGATGGTGGCAGCCCATTCGATGTGCGGGATGTGACCGATCTTGCCCGAAAGGACTTGGATGCAGCGCGGGCGAAGTATCACGGGATGCGCATTGCCGACCCGGATACCGAGGATCCGGGCAAGGCCATGATCTATGTGAATAGGGACAGGTCCGTCAAGATAAACTCATTCAAGCATGTCGGTAAGCTATTCGATGTGAAGTCATGCCCGGTTATTCAGCAGGGACGTCATACCGAGGACGCCGCCGACATTTCCGATGTGCTGCGAACTTCCGGGGACTTCTATCGGACGGGGGATGCTGGAATTGTTCGGATCGGGAATGGTAAGTTGAATTACTATTCGACCAAGGACGATGATGTCCGGGTCTTTATTCAGGACGTATCGGATTACTTTTCGTATCAGACAGGGAAGGGCGAGGCCGACCTGCCGATGGGGGTTGCCAAGCAGTTTCTGGCGACATCCGGTTCTTTCGGGTTTGCCAAGATCGAGAAGGTCAGCCGCATCCCCGGTCTGGATAAGAACCTCGGGATGTATGGTCGGGAGGCTGGCTTCGATGAGCCGACCAAGACTTACTTCTTGAACGATTATTCGGATATGACCAGCATCAGGACGCCACAGGATGCCGAGGCTGCCATAGACAGGCTGTTGTCCCCTTTCACGGAGTATCGGTTCCCGGATGCCGACAAGGGCCGTGCGGCTATGCTGGCGGCTGTGCTGACGTCGATCTTCAGGCCGATGCTTGATACTGCGCCCGGCATTGCTATCCATACCCCGATGAACGGTCAGTCCACCGGCAAGACCCCCATGGCCGAGGCGCTGGCGGCTTGCGGCGATTGGAAGTTCTCACCCAAGTCGTGGAAAGATAAACACGAGAACGACAAAGCTATTCATGCTCATTTGTGGAATTCAGGGTCATCGGCTTTATACTTCGATAACGTGAATGGTCGGTTTAGTTCGTCCACGATGGCGATCATTCTGACATCGGCAATGTATTCGGCGCGGGAACTACAGAAGACGAATGATGTCGAGGTTGCCACTAACGTTCTGATGATGCTGTCGGCCAATGCTTATTCACCTGACAAAGACATGGCTGTGCGTTGGCTTGAAATCTCTTTGGTGGCACAGAAGATCAATCGCCCTTGGAAGCCTGTCGATAAGGTGGATCATAAGGCTTTCGTATCGGATGCATTCGGCTTGGTCGAATATGTCCGGAAGAATTTCGATAAGACGAAACTCACATCCACTATTCAGAATACCAAATATCCTCATTGGTCTTCGGTCGTGCAGTATCCTGTTATGGCCTTGACTGGTATCGACCCGATGGCGATTTCGGATGCCCGGGGTATAGAGGCCGATTATGAGGATCAATATGCGATCTTGGGTATTCTCGATAATGTGTGGGATAAAGTGGATGATGAGCAGAGGGAAAGACTGTCTGCTTCCGCTATCGAAGCTCATGCAGGTCTTTCGCTTTCGGAAATGCTGACCGATAAACATAATATGAAGTCTAATCGGTTCGGTATTGCCCTCGGCCATTATGCCCGGGGCAGGAACGAAACACATGGCGGTGAGGTCGGGCCTTATCTGCTGGAATGTGTGGCGGATCGACCGACTGATGGAGCGAAGATTAAACTGTATCGGCTGACCAAGCCCGGACATGTCGAGGTGACAGGGACGTTGACCATGGAAGAAACTGCTGCCTATCCCGTCGAGACAAACAATGTCATTGCGTTGTTTGATAGTGAAAATCCCAGAGACAAGGCCGGGGATTTAATGCAGGAACAGACTGGCAAGGGCGATGTTGAATGCGAAGTCTTGATCGAGGCTTCGGATGACTGGTCGAGACTTCGGGATCGTATGCGTTCGAGGAACGGACGCAGCCGTTGGGACGATGTCCGTCTGACCTGACGCAGTAAGAAACACAGGCATTGATGGGGCGGTCTTCGGATCGCCCTTTTCTCATGTCGGGGTGAAGGGCGCGGGTGTAAGAAATCTTGCACCAAATCTTACACCCGATTTATGCTCAAAAACCCCAGCAATTGCTGGCTCTGGTGTAAGGGTGTAAGAATGTAAGATTTTACGAGGCAATGGGCGATTGGAGGGGGGGGGGAGGGTATGTGTTTGGTTTGAAGGAGGCCCCCCATTTTTTTTCCATCCCATAATTCTTACATTCTTACATTCTTACACCAAATCATCAAAAACACCAGCATTTACTGGGGTTTAAGCGGGTGTAAGATCGGGTGTAAGATGGGTGCAAGATAAATCTTACACCTATCCCAAAGGCATCAGGACCATCCCTGTCCGGGTTTTACGGGGCGCCGTTAAACACCGTGGGGTGCCCCTGCACAGCCCGATGATCGAACCGAACCGACATGGGTAGTCGTGACTCTTCGCCAGCCCGGAATTTCCGTTTACCGAAAATAGGTAAGCGCTACTGTCCTAAAAAACTTTTAAATGTCCATTTGTGCAAAGACAAGTCCATATGCGGTTCGCCACCAAAACCAACCAGAAACCGACATACCCCCCGGTCTTGTTAATGGTCGTCCAGCTTCTGCATTTCCCGATAGGCAACCATCAGACGCACAGACATCGACCCATACGACTCCGCCACCGAGGCCGATGCATGACCCAAGATTAAATCCTGAACATCCTTGGGAATACCTGCCAGTCGCATCTTGTCCTTCATCCGATGACGCAACGAATGAACCACATGTCGTTTGTCGGTCGTGATCATCCGCAGGTGTTTCATCAGGATCGCGGATGCAGCATCAGCCCCACGCGGTCGGGCATAGCGCGGGAACAACGGCCCATCCGTCCCGGCGAGGCCGACAGCTTCCCGAACAGCCACCAATGCATCCCCGACCAAGGGAACCGACCGAACCGATGATGCAGTTTTCAAGCGCCGTCCCTCATGATGCCGGATCATGACATGGGGCATTTCATCATCAAGCTGAACATCCTGAATCCTCAAGCCCGTTACCTCGGCGACACGGCAACCCGTCCCGGCAAGGATGCGCCAGATCAAACGAAGCTCCTTGGTCAGTTTGTCCCGCATCGCAAGAAACACATCATCCGGCAGGGCATCCCGGCGTTCTATCGCGGTCTGGTTTCCCGCATTCAACGGCAGGGCGCGGAACGGATTCCGGCATGTGTCCGCCAGATCGAATTCCTCAAGGGCATAATTTGTCAGGGCTGACAGGATCACCAACGCCCGCCTGACCGATGCTGGACTAAGCCTGTCCCCATCAGCATTGCGTCCCTTGCGCAGTCGCATCAGATAGTCCCGCGTGTCCCTTGCATGTTGTCGGTTCAGGTCTACCAAGGGCATCTGGTCGAATGTTACCCCGGTTGCGGCTTCCATATGTTTCCGAATGCGGGTCAAGGATCGTGTCCCTTGAATATCCCGGCCCATCCGCAGCCTGTCCCGCAGATACAAGTCCGCGGCATCCGCCAAGGTCTTCGGGGGGTTGCCCCCAGACGGGGCTACTACTCTTGCGTGGTCTTGGGAGGTATGCAGGTTCTTGGGGATACGTCCAGAAACGGACACATCATCAGGTGAGGAAACCCGGACAGGCTTTCCCGAGGCAACAGCATCATATTCCGCCAGCACCCGGGCATATTCTTGCGCCATGGTGACCGCACATCCTGCCTGAAACCTGCGCTTGAACTCGCCCGACAGTCCCGATGCTCGCGGGAACCGTTTGCGAAACTCGAATGAACCCGATTCCATCTGCCGGATGTGTCTGGTCTTGTCATCATAACCCATCAACATTGCCCTTTGTGTCCGCGTTTGTGGACTCTCGACAATGTTTTTTGGGTCAGTTCCCTGATTTTTAACAGTTTGTTGGTGCCGGTTGAGGGACTTGAACCCCCGACCCCCTGATTACAAATCAGACGCTCTACCACTGAGCTAAACCGGCCTGCCCCGTCAGATACGCGCCCCGCCGCTGCCGTGCAAGCGCGCAGCGGCGCCAAAACCCCCGCTTTCCGCTTGACGCTGGCTGCATGTAGGGCGACGGAACGCTTGGTATTGTAATGAGGATTTTTGCAGAATGCAGGTTTCGATCCATTTCGGCACCCACGGAACCGAACCCGAACGCATGATCCGCACCCTGATGGAAAACCGCGACTGGCTGCTGGCCAACGGGGTCGAGGTGGTGCCTCCGGGCCGCTATAGGGGGGTGCTGGACGAATCGCTGACCTCGCTGCGCGGCGGCGAGGCGTCCCCGGCGATGGAAGAGGTGATCTACGACGCGCTGCTGGAATCCGACGAGGTGCGGCGGATGGTGATCTCGCAGGCGTCGCTGATCGGGGCGCCGGTGCGCTGCCTGTCCGACAAGGGGCTGTTTGCGCAGGCCGGACCCCGGATGCGGGCGGTGGCGGCGCTGTTTCCCTCGGCCGAGGTCGAGGTCTCGCTGGCGATCCAGAACCCGGCGTTGCAGATCCCGCATCTGCTGTCGCGCCTGCCCGACCCCTCGCAGGCCCGTGCGCTGGCAGACTGCGACCCGCGCAGCCTGCGCTGGGGCCCGGCGATGCAGCACATCGTCGAATCGATGCAGGGCCGTCGGGTGATCGTGTGGTGCTACGAAGACACGCCGCTGATCTGGCCCGAGGCCGTCCGCCGCATCGCAAGGATGCCCGCGGATGTGCCGCTGAAATCCGGCCTTGCGGTGCTGGGCGACTTGCTGAGCGCCGACGGAATGACCGAGCTGCGCGAGGCGCTGACCCGCGCCGGCCCGCTGACCGTCGCCGCGCGCCGCGCCGTCTTTGCCGAGATGCTGGGCCGCCACGCCCGCCCCGAGGCGATCCGGCAGGACGTCCTGATCCCCGGCTGGACCCAGGATCTGGTCGATGAAATCACCGACCTCTACGAAGAGGACGTCGCCATGATCGCCGCCCTGCCCGGCGTCGAATTCCTCGGCCCCTGAGGCGACCGGGTCTTGCAGCCGTGCCGCCCGCCCCCGCGTATCTTTCAGGGGCCGCAGGGGCTGCGTTTTTCACATGACCGGCGTTCCGGCCCGGCGCCGCTGCTTCGGGCGGTCGGAAATATCCTCCGGGGGTCCGGGGGTGGAAAACCCCCGGCTCCGGCAGCGCCACCCGGGACGGCGGCCGTTGCCCGCCAGGTCACATCCCCAGCGCGGCCTTGTACATGTCCAGGATCGCCTCTTCCTCGGCCACGTCGTCCTTGTCGCGCTTGCGCAGGGCGATGACCTTGCGCATCACCTTGGTGTCATAGCCGCGGGCCTTGGCCTCGGCCATCAGCTCTTTCTGGCGCTCGGCGATATCCGCCTTTTCGGCGTCGAGCTGTTCGAATTGTTCGATGAACTGGCGCAGCTCTCCGGCTGCGATGCCATAGGCCTGATCGTCGCTCATGTCGCTTGCTGTCCCTTGCCCTGCCTCGCCGCGCACCCGTCGCCGCGGCATCGAGGCGCTGCAATAG
Organism: Paracoccus alkenifer; assembly: GCF_900108405.1. Classification (GTDB taxonomy): domain Bacteria; phylum Pseudomonadota; class Alphaproteobacteria; order Rhodobacterales; family Rhodobacteraceae; genus Paracoccus; species Paracoccus alkenifer. Next base: position 733,245 of record NZ_FNXG01000002.1, on the reverse strand, counting down.
GCCGACTTGCCGCCCGGCGCAATCGCCGCTAGGCCCGCGGGACGGGCTGGCCGGATGCAAGAGAGGGTGCGATGACCATCTACGACATGCTGATCTGGGGGGGCGCGGCGCTGACTGCGCTGGGGCTTGCCGGGATCGTGTGGTGCATCGCCACGGTGACGTCGGCCCGGCGCGCGCAGGCCGACGACGCAACCATGCGCGCCACCATGCAGCGGGTGGTGGCGGTGAACATGGCGGCGCTGGCGGCCTCGGTGCTGGGGCTGATGTCGGTGGTCATGGGGATCATGCTGCGCTGAGCGGCGGCGGCCGAAAGGACAATCCATGCGGGTTCTGATCCAGCGCGTCAGCCGGGCCGAGGTTACCGTGGGCGACCGCCTGACCGGCCGCATCGGCGCGGGGCTGCTGATACTGGTCTGCGCCATGCAGGGCGACGATGCCGGGGTGGCGCGCAAGCTGGCCGGCCGGGTTGCAAGGCTGCGCATCTTTCGTGACGAGGACGGGCGGATGAACCGCTCGGTGCAGGATACCGGCGGCGCGGCGCTGGTGGTCAGCCAGTTCACGCTGGCTGCCGACACACGCAGCGGCAATCGCCCCGGATTTTCCACAGCCTGCGCCCCGGACGAGGGCGAGCGGCTATATCTTGAGTTCGCGCAGGCGCTGCGCGACCACGGCTTGCAGGTCGAGACCGGGGAATTCGGCGCCGACATGGATGTGGCGCTGGTCAACGACGGCCCCGTCACCATCTGGATGGACACGGCCGACCGCTGAGCGGGCCCGCGGCCCAAGGTCACGCGGCCCGATCCGCCGCAGCCTCGGGGACATGCGCGGCCTGCGGTCCGGCCCCGGCCCCCGCCCCGCCCCGGCCCCGCAAGGGGCAGGCCGCGGCAGAGGGTGGTCGAGGCGGCGCGGGGCCGCCTCGGGCAGGCCAGGGTGCATTCCGGCCGCAAGCCGTCGTCGCCGCTCAACCGTCGAGCCTGCGCCCCGCAAAGCTGCCGTCCGGGGTCGGCTCGGGCCGGGCGTCGCGCTGCTTCAGGACCGCATAGGCCGCGGCGGCCGCGACAAAGGTGACGGGGGCGGAAAAACTCGCCAACGCCCCATCCGCGAAATGCAGGGCAAGCCCGCTTGCCGCGGCCAGCAGCCACGCGCCCAGCCCCGCCGGGTTCACCGCCCTTGTGTCGCGCAGCCGAAAGCTGACCCGATCCTGGGCCGCACCCGCCTTGCCCTCGGTCAGGATATGGACCAGCGCGATGCCGACCCAGGCCACCACGAAGATCCCCTGATAGGCCAGCGCCTGAAGGATATAGGCAAAGACATCGGCCAGCATCAGCACATAGCAGATCGCGCCGACCACGCAGGCCCAGAACACCTTGGGCAGCTTCAGCCGAAACACGGTCAGGGCAAAGCTCTCCATGTTGACGGCGGCGAGGTAATAGTTGGCGGTGTTGATCCGCGTCTGGCTGATCCAGACAAAGCCAAGCCCCGCCAGCCCCATCAGCTGGATCAGCGCCAGCACCACCGACACCTCGGTCACGCCGCCCTCGGTGGGCAGGCTGGCGGCAAGGAAGATGCCGACCAACCCGTTGAGCAGGAACGCCACCAGATAGAAGGGCGCGCCGAAGTTGACCCGCGCGTGATAGTCGGCGTCCTCGGAGCGGCCGAAGCGGGCATAGTCATAGGTGAACATCATCAGGATCCAGACGCCCATGAAGGCGACGAAGCAATCCCACCAGCCGCCGGGCTTGGCGCCGCCCTCGGGACCGAGGTTCAGCCAGGCGTCCGAATAGCCGTATTCCGCCACCGCCAGCACCACCGCGGCCAGCAGCCCGATCAGGTAGAACGGCAGCAGCACCCCGTTGAGCTTGTCCAGCCAGTTCTGGATCGAGCCGAAAATCAGCACCACCGAATAGACCACCACGATCAGCGCCGCGAGCGGATAGCCGATGCCGGCATAGCTTTGCAGCGCCAGCGCGATGACCGAGCCCTCGAACACCGCGTAATAGATCGCGGTGGCAAAGAAGATCAGCGTGGCGATGGCCGCGCCGGTGCGGCCCAGCAGGATGCGCGAGAACAGCGACACCGACAGCCCGGTGCGGATTGCGTGGCGCACCAGCACCGCGTTGATCGCCGCATAGGCCGCGACCGACAGCACTAGCCCGATGATCGCATTGACCGAGCCATAGGCCAGCGCCAGCGTGGCCGAGACCACCAGATAGAACATCGCCGAGCAGACCGACCACCAGGCCATGGTCAGCGGCATCCGCCTCATGCGCTGGTCTTGCGGCACCGGGCGGTCGGAAAATTCAAGTTCGAGCGCCTCGTCGGGCGCGGCATCGGCGGTTGTGGACATGGATCATTTCCTCCCTGAAAACTGTCACGGGCCGGGACGGCGCGGCCGGCGCGCACGGCCGGGCGCAGCACCCGGGTCACGGGCGCGCCGGCTGCACGCAGGCCGCGGTGGTTCGATCTGTGGGGGTGCGGCCTCGCGGTCTCCTCTCCCGCGGGGCCGGCGTTGATGTCCCGGCGTCAGTGACGGGCATGGTGGGCAGGCGGGGGCGTCGCCGTCTTGCGCCTGCGCGTGCGATTTCTTGTCGCTGGGGGAAAGCCGGGGAAATGCGACGCCGGTGCCGGCGGCGCGGCCGGACGGGGGTTTCACACCCCCGTGCCCCCGTGGGATATTTTCATGATGAAGAAGCAGCCTTGTTGCTGCGCCCGGGCGCGAGCGGGCGAAAGGGCCGCGTGCTGCCGGCTCAGCCCGCGCTGCGGGCGCGGCGGCGCCAGTCCGAGGGCGTCATCCCGAACTGCGCCTTGAACAGCCGCGAGAACTGCGCCTGGTCGGAAAACCCGTAGCGATAGGCGATCTCGGCCATCGACAGGGCCTGCGAGGCCGCGATTTCGTTGCGGGCCACGATCAGGCGTTCCACGCGGATGAACTGGGCCACGGTCTTGTCGGTGTGGGCGAACAGCTCGTGCAGGTAGCGTTTCGAGATCCCGCATTGCCCGGCCACGAACTCGGGCGACAGCGCCGGGTTGGACAGGTTCTGGCGGATCACCCGCTCGGCCCGGCGCAGGTGGCCAGCGCGCACCGCCGACACCGCGCCCGCGTCCTCGGGGCCGGCGCGCTCGTCCAGCGCCAGCGCCAGCACCTCGACGATCTGGCGGCCCAGCACGTTGGCGGCGTGGGCTTCGGCCGCCGACAGCGCCTGCAAATGCCCCATCATGCTGACCAGCAGCGCCGCCAGCCCGCCGCGCGCGTCGATCGCCTGCGCGCAGAACCGGTCCGGGTCGCGCAGCCGTTCCAGCAGCATCGGCCGCGAGACCTTGAGCACGCAAAGCTCGTTGGCGTGGGTATAGGAAAACCGATAAGGTTCGTCCCCGCGTTCCAGGATCAGCCCGCCGGGGGCGCAGCGCACCTCGCGCCCCATCTGGCGGAAATCGACCGGTCCCAGCCGCGGCACGGTGATCAGATATTCCTCGGGGCTGTTGTGGGCGATGTCGCGGGCGTGGCGTTCGTATTGCATCGGCCCGGTGGCCAGCCGCGACAGCGAGACCTGGCCCATCTGCCGCCGCTCGAGCTCTCCGCTGAAGCCGTCGGGATCGCGATAGGTCAGCTGCAACGGGAAATAGGTGTCCGCGATCACGCGGCTCCATTCCGCGGCGCGCTGCTCGGCCGCGGTCGAGGCGGTGCTGTAGACGGCGATCTCCATGCGCCCTCCTCCTCGAAGCGCGTGACGGGCGTCGCGGCCTCCTCCTGACCGCTGTGTCAAGGCAGTCTAGCGCCGCGGCGGCGATCGGTGCAAGAAATCCCGGCGGCGACTGCACGCAGCGACAAATCCTGATGCACCCGGCGACAAACCCTGCGGCGGCGGTGCCCGGATCGGCAAGAAAACACTCGCTGCGCTGCAAGAAACCGGGGTTTTTCCCGTTCACTCTGGGCCGATGCCGGGCGGCTGCCCGTGGGGGCGCAAGCCCCGCCGCGCCGCCCACCCATCGGGGGAGGAGCCCAAGGACATGACAGGACGCAATGTTGACCCGATCACGCTTTCCGTGGTCCGCGGAGTGCTGGAGACCACCCAGCGCGAGATGACGCTGACGCTGGAACAGACCGCCCGCAGCTCGGTCTTCAACCTGGCGCATGACTATTCGACGGCGCTGTTCAACCACACGCCGGAAATGATCCTGCAAGGGCAGGACATCCCGATCCACCTCGGCTCGCTGATCCCGGCGATGAAATCGGTGGCAGGTTTCTTCGAAGGCGACATCCACGAAGGCGACCTGATCCTGCACAACGACCCCGCCTATGGGGGCAGCCATATCATCGACACCTGCATGTATATGCCGGTGTTCTACGAGGGCGAGCTGGTGTTCTGGACGGTCTGCAAGGGCCATCTGACCGATATCGGTGGCCCGGTGCCCGCGGGCTACAACCCCAACGCCACCGAGATCTTTGCCGAAGGGCTGCGGATTCCCCCGGTCAAGCTTTGGGACAAGGGCAAGCCGCGCCACGACGTGATGAACCTGCTGCTGACCAACATGCGGGCGCGGCGCGATCAAGAGGGCGACTTCAACGCGCTGATCGGCGCCTGTCAGGTCGGCGCTCGGGCGCTGATCCGCATGATGGACAAATACGGCAAGCAGGTGGTGCAGGACTGCATCGCGGAACTGCTGGACATGGCCGAGGCGCATATGCGCAAGCTGATCGCCGAGGTGCCCGACGGCACCTATACCGGCACCGCGATCCTCGAGGATGCCGGCCACGGCTTCGGCGATTTCGAGATCACCGCCACGGTCACCATCACCGGCGACAACTGCCACATCGCGGTGAACTCGCCCCCGCAGGTGCCGTATTTCATCAACAGCTACGAAGGCAACAGCCACTCGGGCGTCTATCTGGGGCTGATGATGTTCGCGCAGTTGCCGCCGCCCTATAACGAGGGGCTGTATCGCTGCGTCAGCACCGACATGGGGCCCAAGGGCACGCTGTGCAACGCAAAATCCCCCGCGCCGCACATGAACTGCACCACCACGCCGATGGAGACGCTGACCGACGCGGTGCGGCTGGCCTTCGAGCAGGCAGCGCCGGCCAAGGTCTCGGCCAGCTGGGGCCATGCCAACGGCTGCAACATCGCCGGCTGGGACAAGCGCCATGACGAGGAATACGTCACCATGGTGCTGGCCTCGATCATCTCGGGCGCGGGGGCCACGGCCTCCGGCGACGGCTGGCACGCCTGCGGGCCGGAATGCTGCTTCGGCGCGCTGACCTCGGGCGACATCGAGATGCTGGAGCATTCCTATCCGATCATCATCCACCGCTATTCGCTGATGGAGGATTCGGGCGGCGCCGGGCGCAACCGCGGCGGCTCCGGCACCTGCTGGGAGGTCGAGCCGATGGACAGCCCGATGACGCTGATCACCTTTGGCGAGGGGCGGCGCATCCCGGCGATGGGGGCTGCGGGCGCGAAATCCGCCATGGTCGCCAGCAAGGTCGGCCGGCTCGAACTTACCCGCGGCGGCGAGACGAAAATCATCACCGAAAACGTGATCGAGACCATCCACCCCGGCGAACGCGCCGCCAACAAGAACCCCGGCGGCGGCGGCTACGGCAACCCGTTCGAACGCGAGATCGCCCGCGTGGTCGAGGACGTGCGCAACGGGCTGGTCAGCCTTGACGGCGCGCGGCTGGATTACGGCGTGGTGATCACCGACCGCGACACGCTGGCCGTCGACGAGGCCGCGACCGCAAGCCTGCGCGCCGCCGCCTGATTTCATCTTCTGTCCCGAAATATCCTCGGGGGGAGGCCGCAGGCCGTGGGGGGCGGAAAGCCCCCCGCCGACCGCGCCGCACGCGATGCCGGCCCCGGCCGGCCCGTCGCCCCCGGACACCCATAAGGATCGACCCATGCAGAACCAGTATCGTCTTGGCATCGACGCCGGCGGCACCTTCACCGACTTCATCCTGGCCGACCGCAAGGGGGGCGTGCGCATCTTCAAGGCGCTGTCCACCCCCGGCAACCCGACCGAGGCCATCCGCAACGGCCTTGCCACCATCCAGGAGGAAACCGGGCTGACCCCGGAAACCATCGTCTCGAACGCCGATCTGTGCATCAACGGCACCACCGTCGGGCTGAACGCGCTGATCACCCATACCGGCGCCCGGACCGGGCTGATCGCCACGCTGGGCCACGAAGACAGCATCGAGATCCGGCTGGGCCACAAAGAGGACGGCTATCGCTACGACCCGGATTATCCCCCCGCCACCATGCTGGTGCCGCGCTACCTGCGGCGCGGCATCGCCGGGCGGGTGCTGTCGGACGGCAGCGTCCACACGCCGCTGGACGAGGACGCGGTGCGCGACGCCTGCCGGCATTTCCTGCGCGAGGGCGTCGAATCGGTCGCCATCTCGTTCGTGTGGTCGGTGCTGCACCCCGACCATGAACGCCGCGCGGCCGAGATCGTGCGCGAGATGATGCCCGCCGTGCATCTGACCGTCGGCAGCGATCTTTATCCGCAGGTGCGCGAATACACCCGCACCTCGACCGCGATCGTCAACGCCTATCTGGCCCCGATCCTGCAACGCTATGTCCACGCGGTGGACGGGTATTTCCAGTCGCTGGGCGCGCGGCACCCGGTGCGCTATTTCCAGTCGAACGGCGGGCTGGCCCTGGGCAGCACGGTCAGCGACCAGTCGGTCTATGCGATCAACTCGGGCCCCGCCTCGGCCCCGCAGGCGGCGCTGTGGCTGGGCGAGCCATGGGGGATGCGCGACATCATCACCGTGGACATGGGCGGCACCAGCTTCGACATCACCCTGACCCGCGACGGCCGCGCCAACGTCTCAAAGAACATCGACTTTCTGCGCTATCGCATCGGCATCCCGATGATCCAGGTGGAAACCCTGGGCGCGGGCGGCGGCTCGATCGGCTGGATCGATTCGATGGGGCTGATGCAGATGGGGCCGCAATCGGCCGGCTCGGAACCCGGCCCCGCGTGCTACGGCAAGGGCGGGACCATGCCGACCACCACCGACGCCAACCTGGTGCTGGGCTATCTGAACCCGCAGGGGCTGGTGGGCGGCCGGCTGCCGCTCGACGTGGAAAAGGCGCGCGAGGCGATCCGCATCCACCTGGCCGAGCCGCTGGGGATCAGCGTCGAAAAGGCCGCCTATGGCATGTTCACCATCGTCAACAACAACATGGTGAACGGAATCCGGCGGGTCTCGGTCGAACGCGGCTATGACCCGCGCGACTTTGTGCTGAACTGCGCGGGCGGCGCCACCGGCGCCCATATCACCGCGCTGGCGCGCGAGATGGGCATCCGCAAGGTGCTGGTGTCGAAACTCGCCTCGGGGCTGTGCGCTTTTGGGCAGATCATCTCGGACGTGAAATACAACTACATGGCGCCGGCCCCGATCCGCCTCGAAGGGGCCGAGTCCGCGGCGCGGCTGGATGCGCTGTTTGCCGGGCTTGAGACGCGCGGGCGCGAGGATTTGGCCGGCGACGGCTTTGCCGCGGACCGGGTCAGCATCGGGCGCAGCCTCGACATGCGCTATGTCGGGCAGGTCCATGAATGCACGGTGAATGTCGAGCCGTTCGAGATCACCGAGCCGTCGCTCGACCGGCTCAAGGCCGCCTTCCACGCCCGCCACGAAGAGCTTTACACCTATTCCGAGCCGAACAGCGCCGTCGAGGTGGTCAACGTCGAAAGCGCGATCACCGGGGCGGTGGACAAGCCCGGCCGGATGGAGCTGCCCGCCGGGCAAGGCGCGCGCGGGGCGCTGATCGGGACGCGGGCGATGATCTTTGACGCCTCGGGGATCCCGCATGAAACCCCGGTCTACGACGGGGCGCTGCTGGGCGCGGGCGACCGCATCTCTGGCCCGGCCGTCATCCAGGAGGTGACGACGACCATCATCGTCGAACCGGGCTGGCTGGCGGAACTGCACCACTCGGGCGTCTATGTGCTGACGCTGGGCGCCCCGGTCGAGGCATCGCAGCCCGCCGAGCTGGCGGCCGAAACCGTCTGAACAGATTAAGGGCGGGGCCATTCGCGGCCCCGCCCCTTGATCGCCAGATCATCCCCGCCCTGCCGTCACGGATGTTGCAGGGCGGTGCAGCATTGTCGCGGGGACGGGCGCGGCTTTGCGACACCGGCCGCAAAATGCCCGGCCCGTGCCGACAGCCCCGCCCGCCCCGACAGCCGCCCTGCGCTATCCGCGAGCAGCCTCGTTTCGGGCCGTCCACGCGTCGATCCCGGCCTGCGCCACCGCCTGATCCTGCGCCGGAGTGCCCGACGACACGCCGATGCCGCCGACGACCTCGCCCTGCCAGATCACCGGCAGGCCGCCCGCCACCACCATCAGCCGGCCGCCGATGGCCGCGTTGATGCCGTAAGCCGGGGCGCCGGGCTGGCTGGCGCTGCCGTATTCATGCGTCGCCTTGCGAGCCGCGGCGGCGGTGAACGCCTTGTCGATGGCAATGGTGGTCGAGGTGACCTTGCCGCCCTCCATCCGCTCAAAGGCGATCAGCTGGCCGCTTTCATCGGTGATGGCAATGCACATCGGCACCCCGATGCTGCCGGCATGGGCCGCGGCGCCGGCGATCAGTTGGCGCGCATCGTCGATATCCAGCCGGTTGATGGTCTTCATCTGCTTGTCCTTGCTGTTTCCGGCCGCAACGCCCCGCTGGGGGGCCTGCGGCGGCGGGGTGGTGAAAACGTCTGTGCCGGACATAGGCCGGGCACGCGCTCAGGGACCATGGCGGGCGGGGTATTTCCCGCAAGGCGGAATATCGGCGCGGCGCGGGGCCGGTGCTGCCTGTCGCCCCGGAAAGGACAGCGCGACGATCCCCGCGCCGACCACGATCACCGAACCCGCCACCGTCCACAGATCCGGCTGCTCGCGGAACATGACAATGCCGGCAAGCATGGCAAAGACCAGCCGCGTATAGCGAAACGGCGTCACCGCGCCGACCTCGCCCGTGCGCATGGCCGTGGTCAGCGCGTTATAGGCGACGACCCCGCTCAGCGCGCCCGTGACCAGACACAGCGCCGCCAGCTGGCCGGGCCAGACCGGGGCCTTGCCGAACGGCAGGGCAATCAGCCCCGCGACCACCAGCATGGTGAACCCCAGCACCCCCAGCTGGCGGTGCGACATCGAGCCCGGGGCCGCCCGCGTGGCCAGGTCGCGGCCGGCAAAACCAAGGGTCGCGATCACCGCCAGCAGCGACAGGATGCCGAAACCCTCGGCGCCGGGCCGCAGGATGATCAGCACCCCCGCAAAGCCCAGCACCACCGCCAGCCAGCGCCGCACGCCCACCCGTTCGCCGAAAAAGATCGCGGCGCCGGCAATGACGACCAGAGGCGCCGCTTGCAGGATGGCCGAGGCCGTGGACAGCGGCGTCAGCGCGATGGCCAGCATGAAAAACAGCCGCCCGACGACCTCGAACAGCGAACGGGTGACCATCACCCGCGACCCCATCGCCGGGACAAAGGCCCGCTCGCCCGCGGCCCGGACCAGCGCCGACTGGACCGCCAGCCCGATCAGTCCGAAACCCAGCAGCACCTGACCGACCGGCAGGGACTGGGCGGCGGTCTTGAGCAGGGCGTCCTCGACCGCGAAACAGGCCATGGCCAGAACCATGAATATCGCGCCCTGCCGGTTCCACGACGCGTCAAGGCGCATCTGCTGCAAGCTCATGTCATCCCGCCCCGATCATGCCGGCCCGATCATGCCGGCCGGGCGCCTTTCCATCTTCGGGCTGACCATTGTGGCGCTTTGCCGCCGGTTTCAAGGGCTGGTGGCACCGGCCGGGCCGATGGGTGACTGGAAATCCACCGTGATCGCCACGCCCTTGTCAAGCGCGCGATCCACCGCCACCGACGCAACCGCCAGATCCTGAAGCCCGACCCCTGTGCCGTCGAACAGCGTGATTTCCTGCGCCGATGTCCGGCCGGGATGGGTGCCGTTGATCACGGCGCCCAGCTCGGTGATCTGCGCGGCCGCCAGCAGCCCCTGCGCGGCGGCGTGCTGGGCCTCGCCAAGGGTGATCGACTGGGTGATCTCGTCGGTGAACACCGTGGCGGCGGCGACCAGCGCCGGCTCGACCTCTTGCTTGCCGGCGGTGTCGGTGCCCATGCAGGCCAGATGCGTGCCGGGACGGACCTGCGCCGCCATCAGGATCGGATCAAAGGACGAGGTGATGGTGATGATCACATCCGCCTCGGCCCCCAGCCGGTCCAGATCGACGGCCTCGAACGGGACGCCCAGCTCGGTCGCCACCGCATTCAGCCGCGCCAGATCCGGCTGGTGCAGGTTCCAGCCGACCACCTTTTCAAAGTGCCGCTGTGCCAGCGCCGCGCGCAGCTGAAAGCTGGACTGGTGGCCGGCGCCGATCATCCCCAGCACCCGGGCGTCGGGGCGGGCCAGATGCTTGATCGAGATCGCCGAGGCCGCCGCCGTGCGCAGCGCGGTCAGCAGATTGCCGCCGACCACCGCCCGGCAGGCGCCGGTATCGGCATCGAACAGGAACACCGTCGATTGGTGGTTGGTCAGGCCCCGGCTGATGTTTCCGGGCCAGAAACCCCCCGATTTCAGCCCCAAAGCCAGACTTTCGCGATCAAAGCCCGACTTGAAGCCGTAAAGCGCATCGGCATGGCCCAGCGCCTCGCGGATCACCGGGAAATTGCGGGCCGACCGTCGCGCCATCGCGGCAAAGACCTGCTCGACCGCCTCCAGGCAGTCGGATGCCGATACCAGACCGGCGATTGCGTGTTCGGGGACAATGATCATGGGGATTCCTTTGGCCTGCCGTCGAAATCTCGGGTCCGGGGGCGGGCATGGCCCCCGGACCCGCGGTCAGAGTTCAGTAAAGCTTGCCGCGGGCGCTGACCGGCCACAGGGTTTCGACCTTGTCGCCGCGGATGCCCACATACCAGTCATGCACATTGCAGGTCGGGTCGCAGTGGCCGGGCACCAGCCGCAGCTTTTCGTTGATCGCGAGGACACCCTGCGGATCCTCGACCACGCCGTGTTCATCCGAGCATTTGATGTATTTCACATCGTCGCGGCCATAGATGAACGGCAGGCCGCTATCGACCGATTGCGCTTTCAGCCCCGCATCCACCACCGCCAGCGTCGGCTTGGCGTGGCTCATGACCGAGGTCAGGATGAACAGGGCATTTTCCCATTCGCCCTGGTCGATCCGCTGGCCGTCCTGATCGTGGATGCGTCCGTAATCGGCATCCATGAACGCGTATGATCCGCATTGCAGCTCGTTGTAGACGCCGGAATTCGACTCGAAATAATACGAGCCGGTGCCGCCGCCGGACACCAGCTCGGGTTCCAGCCCGGCGGCCTTGAGAGCATCGACCGCCTCGGTCACCTGCGCGATGGCGGCGTCCAGCTTGGCCTTGCGGTCGTCGTAGCTGTCCATGTGCTGCATGGCGCCCTGATATGCCTGCAACCCGGTGAACTTCAGCCCCGGCGCCGCGTCGATGGCCCGGGCGATTTCCAGCACCTCCTGTGTGGTCCTGACCCCGCAGCGGCCGGCGCCGCAGTCGATTTCGACGAAACATTCGATGGTGGTGTCGTGCCTGACCGCCGCCGCCGACAGATCGGCCACATTGGCCACGTCGTCGACACAGACGATGATGCGGCTGCCCAGCCTGGGCAGGCGGGCAAGCCGGTCGATCTTGGCCGGGTCGCGGACCTGGTTCGAGACCAGCACGTCCTTGATGCCGCCGCGCACGAACACCTCGGCCTCGGACACTTTCTGGCAGCAGACGCCGACCGCCCCGCCCAGACGTTCCTGCAATTTCAGCACATCGACGGATTTGTGCATCTTGCCATGGGCGCGGTGACGCATGCCATGGGCGCGGGCGTAATCGCCCATCTTGCGGATGTTGCGTTCCAGCGCGTCGAGATCAAGGATCAGGCAGGGCGTCTGGATGTCCGCCACATCCATTCCCGGCAGGGCGGGGACATCGTATCCGACCTCAAGGCCGGCCAAATCTGCATGGGCATTCATGGAATCTCTCCTCAGATCCAGGGCAGGCGGTCAAGATCGACATTGCCGCCGGTGACAATCACGCCGACGCGCTGGCCGGCGAAAACTGCGGGGTTTTTAAGAATGATCGCCAGCGGCACCGCGCTGGAGGGCTCGATCACGATGCGCAGATGTTTCCACGCCAGCTTCATCGCCTCGATGATTTCCGCGTCCGAGGCGGTATAGATCGCGGTGACGTGGTTCCTGACGAAATGCCAGGTCAGTTCCTTGAGCGGCACCAGCAGCCCGTCGGCGATCGTGCGGGGGGCATCGTCGGCGATGATGTATCCGGCGTTGAAGCTGCGCCAGGCGTCGTCGGCCTGCTCGGGTTCGGCGGCGATCACCCGCACCTCGGGTGCCAGCGCAGCCAGCGTCAGGCAGGTGCCCGAGATCATGCCGCCGCCGCCGATGGGCGCCACCACGCAGTCCAGCCCATCGACCTGCTCGATGAATTCGCGCGCGCAGGTGCCCTGACCGGCAATCACCCGCGGATCGTTGTAGGGGTGGACGAAATCGCCCCCCGTCGCGGCCTGCACCTGCGCAAAACGCGCCTCGCGCGAGCTGGTCGAGGGATCGCATTCGGTGATCACCCCGCCATAGCGGCGCACCGTGTCCTTTTTCGCCTGCGGCGCGGTGCGCGGCATCACCACGTTGCAGGGAATGCCGCGCCGCATCGCCGCGTAGCTCAGACAAGAGGCGTGATTGCCCGAGGAATGGGTGGCCACCCCCCTTGCGGCCTGCGCCGCGTCAAGGCCGAACACCGCATTGGCGGCCCCCCGCACCTTGAAGGCCCCCGGCTCTTGAAAGTTTTCGCATTTGAAAAACAGCCGGGCGCCGGTCAGGTCGTTCAGATGGTCCGAGATGCGGATCGGCGTGCGGCGGATATGCGGGGCGATCCGCTCATGCGCGTCAAGCACATCCTGATAGGTCGGGATATACATCGTGCGGGGCGTCCTTCAGGCGGTCGCGGGCGCGGCGGGCGCGGTCCGCCGATAGTGATCCTGCGCCGCGGCCACGCCAGACCCCAGCACGACCGGCAGGCCAAGGTCGGCCATCACCATTTCGGCCGTGGCGATGCCCGACAGCGCCATGACATCGGTCAGGCTGCCCAGATGCCCGATGCGGAACACCTTGCCGGCGACATCGCCCAGCCCGGTGCCAAAGGCGACGCCGTAGCTGTCCAGCGCGCGGGACACGATCCGGTTGGCGTCGAAACCCTCGGGGGTGCGGATCGCGGTCACGCTGTCGGAATACAGCTCGGGCCGGGCGGCGCAGGGTTTCATCCCCCAGGCCGCGACCGCGCGGCGCACGCCTTCGGCGATGCGGTGATGGCGGGCAAAGACGTTGTCCAGCCCTTCGCCCAGCAGCATCTCGGTGGCCAGTTTCAGCCCGTTCAGCAACCCGACCGGGGGCGTATAGGGATAGCCGTTGACCGCATAGCCCTTGGCCATGTCGCGGATGTCAAAGAAGGTGCGCGGCAGGGCCGCCATCTCGACCGCCGCCATCGCCCGCGGCGAAAACCCGACGATCGCCAGCCCCGGCGGCAGCATGAACCCTTTTTGCGAGCCGGTCACGGCCACGTCGACGCCCCATTCGTCCATGCGAAAATCGTAGCAGCCGATCGAGGACACCCCGTCGACGAACAGCAGCGCCGGGTGGCCGGCGGCGTCCATCGCGCGGCGCACGGCGGCGATGTCCGAGCGCACGCCCGTCGCAGTTTCGTTGTGCGTGGCCAGCACCACCTTGATTTCATGGGCGGTATCGGCGGTCAGGATTTCCTCGAACCGCGCGGCGGGCACATCTTCGCCCCAGTCCTGCATGACGACCTGCACATCCAGACCGTGGCGCCGGCACATGTCGATCCAGCGGTGGCTGAACATGCCGTTGCGGGTCGCCAGCACCTTGTCGCCGGGCGACAGCGTGTTGGTGATCGCGGTTTCCCAGCCGCCGGTGCCGGTTGCCGGAAAGACGAAGACCTCGGCCCGGGTCGATTTCAGCACCTGTTTCACCCCGGCCAGCGCCGGATGCAGGATCTTGCCGAACAGCGGGCTGCGGTGGTCGATGGTCGGCATGTCGACGGCCTTGCGCAGCAGCTCGGGGATGTTGGTGGGGCCGGGAATGAAGATGGGGTTCTGGGTGCTCATCGCGCTCTCCTCCGTGGTTGCCTTGACAGCTAGCACAGGGTTCAAGCTGCGTAAATTTTTTTGAAATCGTTTTTTATTTTTGTAGATAATTCAAAAACAAGTGAAATAACAGATGCTTGTATTTTTTCATTGCGCGGCGTGGGATTTCATGGATTATTTTCGCCGATCATCACGCCACAGGGATTCGCCCCATGCAGCAACCTGTCCGCCGCCGCGGGCGGCCCCGCAACAGCCCCTCGGACGCGCAGGCCACGGGCATCCAGTCGCTCAACCGGGCGCTTGACGTGCTTGAGGCGCTGGCCCGGCACGAAGGCATCACCCTGACCGAACTGGCGGCCCATCTGGATGAATCGCCCTCGACGATGTATCGGGTTCTGGCGACGCTGGAACAGCGGCGCTATGTCGAAAGCAATCCCGACAAGCAGGAATGGTTCATCGCCGCCGAGGCGTTCCGGCTGGGCTCGGCCTTTCTGCGGCGCACCAATATCGTCGAGCGCAGCCGCCCGGTGATGCGCGATCTGATGGCCCGCACCGGCGAGACCTCGAATCTGGGGATCGAGCGCGACGGCGATGTGCTGTTCGTCAGCCAGGTGGAAACGCACGAGACCATCCGCGCCTTTTTCCCGCCGGGAACGCGCTCGCCCCTGCATGCGTCGGGGATCGGCAAGGCGCTGCTTGGCGCCTTTGCCGAGGAACGGCTGGCCGGGTTCCTGCGGACGGCCAGCTTTACCCGGTTTACCGACCGGACGGTGGCGGATGCCGGGCAGATGCAGGCGGACATCGCCAGGACCCGCAGCCGCGGCTATGCCTTTGACGATGAGGAACGCACGGTCGGGATGCGCTGCGTCGCGGCTGCGATCATCAACGGCCATGGCGAGGCGGTGGCCGGAATATCGGTGTCGGGGCCAACCATAAGGATGCCCGACCAGAGGGTGCGCGAGATCGGCGGGCTGGTGGCCATGGCTGCGGCCGAAGTGTCGCGCCTGCTGGGCGCGCCCACCCCTGCCCCCGCGGCCCCTGCCCCGGCGACGGATGCCCCGGCCGTAACCCCGGCTGTGACCCCGGCCGTCACCCCGCCCGTGCAGGGCTGACGCGGCCGGGCCGCCCCGTCACCGCAGGATCGGCACGGCCGTCGCCGCCGGAGACCCCGCGGAACCGACGCCGGGGGCAAGGCTGCGTGGCCGCGGGCCTCCGGTCGCCCAGTCCAGCAATTCGGCCGTATGCACGACCGGGATGCCGGTGCCCGAGCCGATCTGCATCATGCAGCCGATATTGCCGGCGCTGATGACCTGAGGCCGGATCGCCTCGATCATGGCGACCTTGCGCGACTTCAGCTGCCCGGAAATCTCGGGCTGCATCAGGTTGTAGGTGCCCGCCGAGCCGCAGCACAGATGGCTGTCGCGCGGCTCGACCACCTGAAAGCCGGCGGCCTTCAGCAGATCCTTGGGGGCGGACCGGATCTGCTGGCCGTGTTGCAGCGAACAGGCGGCGTGATAGGCCACCCGCAGCGGCTCGGCGTGGGCGGCGTCGCGCAGGCCGATCTCGGCCATGATCTCCGTGATGTCGCGGGCCAGCG
Source organism: Paracoccus alkenifer (assembly GCF_900108405.1). Classification (GTDB taxonomy): domain Bacteria; phylum Pseudomonadota; class Alphaproteobacteria; order Rhodobacterales; family Rhodobacteraceae; genus Paracoccus; species Paracoccus alkenifer. The sequence goes on along the minus strand of NZ_FNXG01000002.1, from coordinate 717,487 downwards.
CCGACACCCGGGCGGCATCGGCGGCCAGCGGATCGTTGCGGAACATGTGGCCGTAATCCTTGACCGTGGTGCCGCAGCCCGAGGTGTTGATGACCACCGCATCCAGACCGCCGCTGTCCATTTCGGCCGCCAGGGCGCGGATATTGGCCGCGGCCATGGCGTGGCTGTCGTCGGTCTTGCCCATGTGGTGGGTCAGCGCCCCGCAACAGCCCACATCCCGCGGGATCACCACCTCGCAGCCGTGCCGGCGCAGCAGCCGGATGGTCGCATCGTTGATGTCGGGGTTCAGCGCACGCTGCGCGCAGCCGATCAGCAGCGCGACACGGCGCTGGCGCTCGCCCCCGGCCGCAAGCACCTGCGGGGTGTCGTTCGGGCTGGGCGGGGGCGTCCGCGCCGGCGCCATTTCCAGCATCGCACGCAGCCGCGCATCCGGCACCAGCCGGCGAAAGGGCCGCGCGAGCCTTGCGCCGAACAGCGCCAGCCGGAAGCGGTTCGGATAGGGCAGGATGCGGGCCAGCAGCCAGCGCAGGGCGCGATCGTCCCAGCGGCGGCGATAGTTCTTTTCGATATAATCGCGGGCATGGTCGATCAGATGCATGTAATGCACCCCCGACGGGCAGGTAGTCATGCAGCTCAGGCAGCTCAGGCAGCGGTCGATATGCTTGACGGTCCTTTCGTCGGGCACCTTGTTGTTTTCAAGCATGTCCTTGATCAGGTAGATCCGCCCGCGGGGGCTGTCCAGTTCGTCGCCCAAAAGCGCATAGGTCGGGCAGGTCGCGGTGCAGAACCCGCAATGGACGCAGGACCGCAGGATCTCGTTCGAGCGTGCGATGGCCGGATCCGCCAGTTGCGCGGCATTGAAATTCGTCTGCATCTCAGCTGCCCATCTGGCCGGGATTGAGAATCCCGGCGGGGTCAAAGGTCCGGCGGATGGCCGCGGTCAGCGCGGCGACACCGGGGGCTTGGGGCGGATGGGGCGGCAGATCGGTCCCCGGCGCCGGCCGGACCGGCACCGCCACGCCCGCGCCGGCGGCCTGGCGCACGGCGGCCGCGGCGGCATTGCCCGCATACCAGATCAGCCCGCCGCCCCAGTCCAGCGACGCCTGACCGCCCAGCATATCCAGCGCCTTCAGCACCGCGGGCGCATCCGTCGGCTTGACGTGGATACGCCACACCGCCGCGTCGCTGCCCGCAAAATGCCGGACATCGCGCAGATCGCGCCACAGCTGGCGGCTGGCGGTCTCGTCCACGATCTCGATCGCATGGTCGCGCAGCAGCGCCGACAGGCGCTCGCGGCGATAGGCGACCTGACGGGTCAGCCCCTCGATGCGCAGCCATGCCGTGCCGTCATGAAAGGCCGCGCCCGACACCTCGAACGGCGTTGCCAGAGCGGCCGAAAAGATACCGACCGCCGCATCGGGGGTCACGCCGGCAAAGGCCAGCGTCTGCTGGCTTTCGGCCATGGGCAGGGCCTTCAGCGCCACCTCGGTCAGGATGCCGAGAGTGCCGTTTGCGCCGCACATCAGCTTGGCCAGGTCCATCCCGGTCACGTTCTTCATCACGCGGCCGCCGTTCTTGATGACCCGGCCGCGGCCGTCGACGAACCGCACCCCCAGCAGATGGTCGCGGCAGGCGCCGGCCTGCAACCGCCGCGGCCCCGAGATATTGGCCGCGACCATGCCCCCCAGCGTCGGCGTGCCGTTCGAGCCAAGCAGCACCCGGTGGTCCATCGGCTCGAACGCCAGCGCCTGGCCTTGGGCGGCCAGCAGCTGCTCGATCTGGTCAAGCGGCGTCCCGGCGCGGGCGATCAGCGTCAGCTCGCCCGGCTCATAGGCGACAACGCCGGAGATGGCGCTGGTCGTCAGCTGCGTTGCGGCCGGGACGGCCGCGCGGCGGGTTCTGGTCCCGCCGCCGGCGATTTCGAGCGCGCGCGCCGATGCGTGGCATTGCGCGACCTGGGCCGACAGCTCGGCCTCGGTTTGCGGGGCAAGCGTGGCGGGGGTGGGGGCGGAGGCACAGGCGGATTCGGGCATGGCCATCACCGTTGCGCCGCCCGCGCGCGATAGGGTTCGCTGGCGGCAAGCGGGAACACCTTGGCGGGGTTGAGCAGCCAGCCGGGGTCGAATACGTCCTTGATTTCCATCTGGATCGCCATGTCGTCGGGCGCGTATTGACTGGTCATCAGGTCGCGTTTCTCGATGCCGACGCCATGTTCGCCGGTCAGGCAGCCGCCGACATCGACGCAGAGCTTCAGGATTTCGGCCCCGAAAGCCTCGGCCCGTTCCAGATCGCCGGGCCGGTTGGCGTCGAACAGGATCAGCGGATGCATGTTGCCGTCACCAGCGTGAAAGACGTTGGCGACCTCGAGCCCGTATTCCTTGGACATCTCGCCGATGCGCCGCAGCGTATAGGGCAGTTTCGACACCGGCACGGTGCCGTCCAGACACAGGTAATCGCCCAGCCGCCCCATGGCGCCAAACGCGGCCTTGCGCCCTTTCCAGATGGCAAGGGATTCAGCCTCGTTACGGCTGCTGCGAAATTCGACGGGGTTCAGTTCAGAGGCGATGGCGTGGATGCGCTCGATCTGGTCGGCGATCTCGGCCTCGGAGCCCTCGACCTCGACGATCAGCACGGCGGTGCAATCGGGATAGCCGGCCTTGGCAAAGGATTCGACCGCGCGCAGGCACACGTCGTCCATGTATTCGATGGCAACCGGGATAAGGCCCGAGCGGATGATCCGCGCCACGCATTCCCCGGCGACCTCGGCATCGTCAAAGCCGATCAGCATCGGGCGCGCGCCTTCGGGGCGCGGCAGGATGCGCAGCGTCGCCTCGGTCACGATGGCCAGCTGTCCCTCGGATCCGCAGATCAGGCCCAGCAGGTCAAGGTCGGTGCCCCCCGGATGCGGGCCGCCCAGCTCGACGATCTCGCCGGTGGCCAGCACCATGCGCACCCCCAGCAGGTTGTTCGTCGTCACCCCGTATTTCAGGCAATGCGCCCCGCCCGAGTTCATCCCGATATTGCCGGCGATCGTGCAGGCCAGCTGGGACGACGGATCGGGCGCGTAAAAGAACCCCTCGGGTTCCAACTCGGCGCTGACCGACAGGTTGGTGACGCCGGTCTGCACCCGGATAAAGCGGTTGGCAGTGTCGATTTCCAGAAATTCGCGCAGGCGCATGGTGCCGATGACCACGCTGTCGGCCGTCGGCAGCGCGCCCCCGGCCAGCGAGGTGCCGGCGCCGCGCGGGATCACGGGCACTTTCATGTCGTGACAGATGCGCATGGCGGTCGCCACCTCGTCGGTGGTGCGCGGCAGCACCACCGCCAGCGGCGGGCAGCGATAGGCCGTCAGCGCGTCGCATTCATAGGCGCGGGTTTCTTCGGGGTCCGAGATGACGGTATCGGCCGGCAGCGCCGCCAGCAGCGCCGCGACGATCTGAGGCTTGCGGGCGATGATGGTCGCATCGGGGGCTGGCATGGCAATGGTCGACATCGGCTGTCTCCTTTGTTGGTCCCGCGGTCCGGCGGGCGCCGGGGTGGCGCCCGCCGAAAGGTTCAGCGCACGGTCAGCGGATCGGTGATCCCGAAGACGTAGAACCCGATGCTGAGCAGCAACCCCGCCAGGGTCAGATAGTAGATGGTGGGCAGGATCGTGATGCGCAGCGTCGCCCCTTCGCGGCCCAGCAGGCCGACGGTGGCCGAGGCGGCGACCACGTTGTGGATGGCGATCATGTTGCCGGCGGCCGCGCCGACCGACTGACCCGCCACCATCAGCGCGCCCGAAATCCCCAGCCCGCCGGCGACCGAGAACTGGAACTGGCTGAGCATCAGGTTGCTGACGGTGTTCGACCCGGCAAGAAAGGCGCCAAGCGCGCCCACTGCGGGGGCAAAGAACGGATAGACGGACCCGACCTGGTTCGAGACCCAGTCCGCGACCAGCACGGGCATGCTTTGCAGGTCATTGGCGTTGACGCCCGAGTTGATCAGGATCCGCACCATCGGCACGGTAAAGATCAGCACGAAACCGGCGCCGAGGATCGTGCCGCTGCTTTCGCGCACGGCATTGGCAAAGCCGGCCAGCGACATCCGGTGCAGCACGATGGTCAGCAGGCAGATCATCACCAGGATGCCGCCCGGCGAATGCAGCAGCGAGAAATCCCCGCTGACCCCCTGTTCGCCCATGATGTTGCTGAACATCACATTGGCCGATTTCAGCAGGTCGCCGAACGGCTTGACGGTCCGGCTGAGCACCAGCACCACCGCCAGGATGACATAGGGCGCCCAGGCCATCGCCAGCGAGATCTTGCGCCTGGTCAGCTCTTCCAGCTTGATGTCGACCTTGCCGAACCAGTCCTTGGACCATTCCGACACATCGGGGAAATCCCAGGTGTCGCGCGGCAGCAGGAACCCCTTTTTCGCCGCCATGGTCATCACGAACAGCCCGACAAGCCCGCCGATCACCGACGGGAACTCGGCCCCCAGGAACACCGCCGCCAGCACATAGGGCACGGTCATCGCAAAGGCGCCCAGGATCGCAAAGGGCAGGATGGACAGCCCCTCGGTCCAGGATTTGTTCTTGCCGAAGAACCGCGTCATGATGAGAACGAGGAACAGCGGCATGAACGTCCCGCAGATCGCGTGGATGATCGCCACTTCCGACGTGATGACATGGAAGAAATGCTGCCAGGTCGAGCCGACCTCGACCAGTTCTTCGGTGATTGCGCTCTGGTCCAGCCCGACCTGAACGCCCACGATCAGCGGCGTGCCGACCGCGCCAAAGGACACCGGCGTCGACTGGATCATCATCCCGAAAACCACGGCGGCCATGGCGGGAAACCCGACCGCGACCATCAGCGGGGCCGCGACGGCGGCCGGCGTGCCAAAGCCCGAGGCACCCTCGATGAACGACCCGAACAGCCAGGCGATCAGGATCACCTGCACCCGCCGGTCAGGGCTGATCGCCGTAAAGCCCGAGCGGATGGTGGAAATCGCGCCCGAATGTTTCAGCGTGTTCAGCAGCAGCAGCGCGCCGAAGATGATCCACAGCAGGCCGACGCTTTGCAGCAGCCCTTGCAGCGACGACGCGATCACGCGGTTGGGGCTGACCCCCCAGGCGGCCAGCGCCACCACGACCGCAATCAGATAGGTCAAGGGCATCACATATTTGGCAGGCATCCGAAAGCCCACCAGCAGGACGCCTGCCGTCAGAATCGGCAAGAATGCCAATAACGCCAAGAAACCAGAGCTCATCCGGCCATCTCCTCCCTGAACGCCGCATGGCCCGGCTGAGTGGCCCGGCCCCCTCGCTGCGACAAGTTTCTGTTTTGACTGTTCGGCCCTCCCAGACCGACGGTAATGTTTGGTAAAATGATTTGCCCACGCCGGTCAACAGGCAACTGAACTTTTCTTGTTCCGAAAGCGCATTGCCTGCGTGCCGGCAGTCAAGCTATTGGTAATGTGCAGATACCAACGGAAACCGCGCCGATGAGCGAAAGCAAGCCGATCCGCCCTGAACGGGCGGCCGATGTCGTGCGCAAGCACATCGAAGACCTGATCCTCGAAGGCTCGCTGCGTCCGGGCGAGCCGCTGCTGCCCGAACGCGAGCTGGCGGCGCGGCTGAACGTGTCGCGTCCGACGCTGCGCGATGCGCTCAAGGCGCTTGAAGAACACGGGCTGCTGGTCAAGCAGGGCCGGTCGCTGATGGTGGCGCAGCTGGGCGCCGCCAGCATTGCGGATCCGCTGATCCGGATGCTGGCCGAACGCAGCGAGGTCGCCGACGACTATCTGGAATTCCGCGATGTCGTGGAAAGCTCGGCGGCGGCGATGGCGGCCGAGCGCGCGAACGAGCTGGACATCCAGCAGATCCGCAACTGCATCGCCCTGATCGAGACCGCGCACGAGGCCAACGACCCCGCCGCCGAGGCCGAGGCCGACGCCGAGCTGCATATCGCCATCTACGAGGCCAGCCACAATCTGGTGCTGTTGCAGATCATGCGGGCGCTGTCGGGAAATCTGCGGATCGACGTGATGCACAACCGCCAGCGCCTGTTCACCATCCCCTATGTGCGCGATCTGCTGCGCGACCAGCATCTGGCTATCGCCCGGGCAATCGTCGAGAAACAGCCCGATGCCGCCCGCGCGGCAGCCCATGAACATGTGAACTATCTGCGCCGCGCCTCGCGCGAGATCCGCGAGGCCGAGGCCAAGCTGGACCTGTCGCTGCGCCGGCTGGACAGCGGCGGGCTGACCACCCTGCGGGGCTGATCGCGGGCGGCGGCGGGGGCACCCTGCCGCCGCCCCATCGCCGCCTCGTGACTTGCGGCCCCGGGGCGGGCGGGCAATTGTGCCGCCATCTGTCGTCCGCCGGCCCGTTGCGGCCCGGCCTGCCCGCGGTGCTGCGGGTCTGCGAAAAAAGGATCCTGCCGATGCGCCATCTTGCGCTTGCCCTGCTGCTGAGCGGCCTGTCCCTGCCGGCCGCCGCCCGCGACATCACCGGACAGGTGAGCTATCGGCAGCGTATCGCCCTGGACCCCTCGGCCGAGCTGGTGGTCGAGGTCAGCGGCCCCGGCGGCATCACCGGCGAATCCCGTGCCGCCAGCGACGGCCGGCAGGTGCCGCTGCCCTTCGCCGTCTCTACCGACGATACCGGGGCGCAGTTCCTGCGCGCCGCGATTCTGGTGGGCGGGGTGGCGCAGTGGGTGGCGCCGCCGGTCGCGGTGCCGGCCGGGGACGAGGCGCTGGACCTGGGGATGATCGCGCTGGAACCCTTTGTGCCGCTGGGCTTTGCCAGCCGGTTGCGCTGCGGCGAAACCGAGCTTGACCTGGGCTTTGCCGGCGACATGGCGCGGCTGCGGCTGGGCGGGGTGGTGCATGAGCTGCCGCTGGCGGTCTCGGCCTCGGGGGCGCGATTCAGCGACGGCAAGGATCCCGAAACCATGGTCTGGACCAAGGGCAACACGGCGCTGGTCACCATCGCCGGGCACGAGCTGCCGGAATGCCGGGCGGTGGCGCTGCCGGCGACCCTGCCCTTTATCGCGCGTGGCAACGAGCCGGGCTGGGTGCTGGACCTGACCGCCGAAGGGATGGTGCTGGCGATGCAGGACGGGGACGAGATCCGCACCCCCCTGCCCGCGGCCGTCGATGGCCCCGAAGGCACGGTTCTGGCGGCCGAGGGGCTGACGGTCACCCTTGCCCCGCGGATCTGCCGCGATTCGATGACCGGGATGCCCCATCCGCAGCAGGTGACGGTGCAGGCTGGCGGGGCCGAGCTGCACGGCTGCGGCGGCGATCCGGCGACGCTGCTGGCCGGCGAGTGGCGGGTGACCGCGCTGGACGGCGCCCCCCTGCCCGCCGATGCCGGCGCGACGCTGGGCTTTGACGGCGACGGCGTCGCCGGCTCGACCGGCTGCAACCGCTATCGGGCCGCCGCGACCCTGACGGCCGAGGGCCTGACCATCGCCCCCGGCCCGCTGACGATGATGGCCTGCGACCCCGATACCATGGCGCGCGAACAGGCGTTCATCGCCGCTTTGACCCGGGTAACCGGCTTTGACTTTGACGACGACAACGGCGGCGCGCTGGTGCTGATCGCCGGCGGCGACGGGCCGGTGCTGACCGCCGTGCCGGCCGGCGTGCCCACCCGGCCCTGAACAGGCCGGCCACAATGCGGATAAAGGAGCAGACCATGCCCCAGGGCGGTTTCCATATCGTCAACGCCGGCGCCGGCACGGCCGACAACATCACGCTGCGCGGCTGGCAGCTGTTGCAGCGGGCCGATCTGGTCATCGCCTCGGAATCGGTGCGCCGCCAATATGCCTCGGCGCTGGACGGCAAGCAGGTCGTCGACGGCGGCCACGGCCTGTTCACCGACCTTGCGCTGCGCCGGGCCTCTCCCGACGAGGTGGCCGCGCAAGAGGCCGAGATCCGCGCCCTGATCGAGGCTGCCCATGCCGCCGGCAAGATCATCGTCTTGCTGGAATCCGGTGATGCGGCGCTGTTCAGCCCCTATCGCGGCTATCTGACCGCATTCCGGCACCTGCACCCGGTGCTGGTGCCGGGGGTGTCCAGTTTCAACGCCGCCAATGCGGCGCTGGCGCAGTCGCTGCTGCACGATCAGGGCCAGCGGTTGCAGCTGTCGGGGCTGGCGGCCTTCATGGCGGCAGAGCCGGGCGCGGCGCTGCCCGATAGCTGGGTGCTGTTCTGCATGGGGCTGGACCTGCCGCAGCTGATCGCCCAGGCGCGCAGGCTTTATCCGGCCAGCACGCAGGTGGCGCTGGTCCTGCGCGCCGGCTATCCCGATGGCGAGGTGATCCGCCTGACGGTGGGCGAGCTTGACCGCATCGCCGAACGCCCGGTCGCGGTGCCCTATTGCCTGCTTTATATCGGCATCGACACGATCTGAGCGCCTGCGCCCGCGCCCGCCCCGGCCGACCACTCGCCCGCCCCGCTTATGCCGTGCTGTCAGCAGGCGCCCCCGCCATCCATCCGTGGTGCCGGGGACGGCCGCTGCATCCCCGGCCGACAAACCCCTGATATTTCAACCGTCCGGGCCTGTATTGCCCCTGCGCCGGCGGGGCGCGAATTTATATCAGTCGGAATATTCAAGAAATATATTGCAGGTATATTTACATGCGGCTAGCGTGATTCCCTAGCGGGCACTGCTCAGGAGACGCAGGCCCGCCTAAAGGGGGGATACCATGAAAACGCTGTTCCGCGGCTTGACGCTTGCCGCCTTCACGCTGTGTGCGTCCGGTGCCGCAATGGCAGCCGATGTGACCTGGCGCGTGCCGACATCGGTGCCCGAAGGGTCGCCGTTCTACCAGAATTTCCTGGAACGGTTTGCCGACAACGTCGACAGGCTGACATCAGGCCGGGTGGAAATTCAGCCCTTTGGCGCGGGGGTCATCGTTCCCGCCCTGAAGGTGTTCGATGCGGTCAACGACGGCGTGGTCGAGGCCGGCCATTCCTCGTCCAGCTACCTCATCAACCAGGATCCGGAAAACGCCATTTTCTCGGGGTTTCCGGGCGGCATGGGCGCGGACACCTACAAGGCGTGGCTGTATGAGGGCGGCGGCCTGGAAAAGCTTGAGCAGCTGCGCGCGCGTCAGGGGCTCAAGACCATGATCGTGGGCATCGGCTCGACCGAGATCATGGCCCACGCCAACAAGCCCATCCACAGCGCCGAGGATCTCAAGGGCCTGAAATATCGCACCTCCGGCCCCTGGGGCGAAGTGATGAAGGATTATTTCGGCGCCGTCCCGACCGTCGTGCCGCCGGGCGAGACCTATACGCTGCTGCAACGCAAGGGCGTGGATGCCGTGGAATGGGCGCCGCCGTCGGCCAACATGCCCGAGGGTTTCCATCAGGCTGCGAAATACATCGTCGTGCCGGGCGTCCACCAGCCCACCTTCATGTGGGAAGTGGTTCTCAAGCAGGACACCTGGGACAAGGTGCCCGATGATCTGAAGCCGCTGATCGAGGCTGCCGCCCAGCTGACCACCGAACAGGGGCTGAACCATTTCTACGACGCCGACATGAAGGCGATGGAGCAATACCGTAGCGGCCGCAACGAAATCATCACGCTCAGCCCTGAATTCGTGTCGGAACTTTCCGCAGCGGGCTATGACTGGATGCACAAGACGGCCGAGGCCCAGAAAGCCGCCGGCAAGCCCGAGATGGCCGAAAACCTGGCCGACTATGAGGCGTATCACCAGCGCTGGAAGGCCGAGAGCGGCTATCTGATCCGCGATTGATCCGCAACTGCACCCTGGCGAGGCCGAGATGCTCAATTTCCTGATCCGATTCGCGAATGGCGTCTCGTGGTGCGCGTTCCAACTGGCGGGCGTGGCGGCGGTTATCCTGACCGCCGCCATGGTCTACGAGGTTCTCGCGCGTTATATCTTTGCGGCGCCCACGGTGTGGGCCTTCGACATCGCCTATATGGCGAATGGGGCGGTGTTCCTGCTGGGGATCGCCTTTGTCCTGCGCGAGGATGCGCATATCCGCATCGACGTGCTGCGCAGCCGCCTGCCCGCCCGCTTCAATCACGCAGTGCAGGGCGGGCTGTATCTGCTGGTGCTGGCCCCGTTCTTCGGCATGTTGTTCTGGATCGCCGCCTCGCACACGCTGCGCGCCTGGCGGACGGGCGAGGTCGAGACCGTCAGCCCCTGGGCGCCGCTGGTATGGCCGTTCTATCTCTGCATCGCGATCGGCCTGTTCGCGATGGCCCTGCAACTCGCCGTCGAGGGGCTGCGCGCAGTCCGTGACCTGCGTTCTGCCGCCCCGAAGGACTGTCCTCGATGAATCCGACCATCGCCGCCCTGATGTTCCCGGGAATGTTTCTGCTGATCTTCCTGGGGGTTCCGGTTTCCCTGTCCCTGATCGTCCCGGCGCTGATCGCCGGCTGGTTCGCCTTTGGCGATCAGGTGTTCAACCAGCTTTACGGCAGCCTGTATTCGGCGACCACCAACTACATCCTGTCGGCCATTCCGATGTTCGTGCTGATGGGCGCGATCCTTGAACGCTCGGGGATCGCCGCGCGGCTGTTTCGCACCATGCAGCTTTGGCTGGGGCGCCTGCCCGGAGGTCTTGCGGTCGCAACGATCGCCATGGGCGCCACATTTGCCGCCGCCGCCGGCGTGGTCGGCGCCGTCGAGGTCATGGTGGGGTTGATGGCAATCCCGGCCATGCAGCGTTTTCGCTATGACAACTCGCTGATCGCCGGCACGATCTGCGCCGGCGGCTCGCTGGGCACGATGATCCCGCCATCGGTGGTGGCGGTGGTCTATGCCTCTCTTGCCCAGATTTCGGTGGGCGAGCTGTTTGCCGCCATGCTGTTTCCCGGCATGGTGATGGTGGGCCTGTTCATCCTGTATATCGTGATAATCTGCACCCTCGACCCGACAAGGGGTCCGCGGGCCGACGATCCGGACATGCACCTGCCGGTGATGGAAAAGCTCAGGATCACCCTCGGCGGGCTGGTGCCCACCATGCTGCTGATCGTGGCGGTGCTGGGGTCGCTGATGGCGGGCATCGCCTCGCCGACCGAGGCCGCCGCGGTGGGCGCTGTCGGCGCGCTGGTCCTGTGCATCAGCTACGGCAGGTTCAGCCTGTCGGTGATGCGCGAGTCGCTGGCGATCACCGTCAGGATCTCGTCGATGATCCTGCTGATCGTCGCCGGCGGCATCATGTTTACCGGAATTTTTGCCGCCAATGGCGGATCGCGCCTGATCCAGGGGCTGATTTCGGACATGGGGCTGGGGGTGTCAGGCACGCTGGTGTTGTTTTTGTGCATCGTGTTCCTGCTGGGGTTCGTGCTGGACTGGACAGCCAACGTGCTGATCTGCGTGCCGCTGTTTCTGCCGGTGCTGACGGCCTCTGGCGTGGATCCGATCTGGTTCGGCACCCTGGTCATCATCGTCATTCAGACCAGCTATCTGTCCCCGCCGATGGCGTCCTCGATCTTTTACCTGCTTTCGATCGCGCCGCCGGACATGAAATATGGACAGGTGTGCAGGGGGGTGGTGCCGTTCATCGTCATCCAGCTGATCACCCTGGCCCTGGTGGTGCTGGTTCCGTCACTGGCCACCTGGCTGCCGAAACAGGTCGTCGGGTTCTAGCGCCCGACCCCTGGCCCGACCGCTGGCCCGGCTTTCACGACGGCGGATCAATGCAGGGCGTCGCCGCGGCAGCCCGGGCCGGTGGCAGGGCGCGCCCGACGCCCTGCCGGTCGGGGCCGGATCGCCATGCACCGGCCCCGCTTCGCAAGCACCGGCCCCGCCCTGCCACCGGTCCCCGCCCCGTTGTCGGGGCCAGTGGGGCCGCCGGCCGCTCAGAACCTCATGCGGGTGGTCAGGAAAAAGCTGCGCCCCGGCTCGGGGAAGCCCTCGACCAGCTGATAATCCCGGTCGAAAAGATTGCGGATGCCGAACATCACGCTTGCCTGTTCACTTGCCTGCCATTCGGCATCCAGATTGGCCAGCCCGAAGCCGCTCATCCTTGTATAGGCGATCTGGTCGGGGTCGCTGGGCTGGACCGCGCTTTCCGACAGCCGCGAGCTTGAAAGCTCGACCGAGGGCGAGATGGTCAACCCCTCCATCGCCCGCCAGTCGAGCCGCAGATAGGCATTGTGGCGCGGCGTGTCGGTCGGGCGGTAATCGGCACGAACCGGGTCGGTGATGCCGCGATGCAGCCAGGTGTAGTTCGCGACCAGCCCCAGATCGGGGGCGATTTGCCAGTTCGCGGCGATCTCGAATCCCTTGTAGGTGCCGTCGCCGACGTTCTGGCTTTGCACGATGGGACGGTCGCGCTCGTCATCCCATTCCTCGGTCGGCATGGACTGGATCATGTCCTTGACCTTGCTGTAGAACAGCGCCGTCTGGACCGTCGCGGGACCGATCTGGCCGCCATAGCCGATCTCGAAATTGGTGGCGCGTTCCGATTCCAGGGCGGGGTTCGGCCGGGCCGTGCCAAAGCGGGTGCTGTAACGGTCGAACCGCGTCGGAAAGCGGGTGCGGGACGACAGGCCGGCGTGATATTCGCCGCTGTCGTGGCTGTAGACAGCCGCCAGCTGCCAGTTCACCGCATCGGTCGAATCGGTGGGATAGCTGCCGGGCACGGCCGGGCCGGGAAAGCCGCTGGTGTCGTTGTTGTCAGCCCGCAGCATCCTTGCCTTGTCGTAGCTGACCCCCGAGACGAATTTCAGCGCCTGAGAATACTGCCAGCCATGTTCCAGCGCGACCGAGAACGTTTCTTCCTCGGAGCGTTCCAGCGGGTCGGGTTCCCGGCCGGTGCCGGGGGCGACGGACTGGATGGAATCGTGCCGGTCGCGGCGGTAATGCAGCGCCGTCTTGATCTCGTGATCCGGGCCGAACTCGGTTCCGGCTTCGGCGCTGAGACCCCAGGCCGCGTCCTTGTAGCGGCTGTCGAAAATACGCGGCGCCAGGGCTTCCTGCGTGGACTGGGTGGAATCGTCCCAGGACGACAGCAGGTTGTCAAAGCGGTTGTAATAGGCGCGGGTCTTCAGATAGCCGCCGCCCAGTTCGGTGTGCGAATAAAACGCCAGGCTGTCGATGTCCCATTCCGGCCATGTCCAGTCGCGCTGGAACCCGCCCGTGCCGGTGCCCGGCCGGCCCCGCATCGGCAGGTCGATGTTGTAGGGCGCGCGTTTCGCCCCGGTCTGCCGGGTATAGCTGAGCACATATTCATCGGTCGCGTTCGGCGTCCAGCCGGCCTTGAGGTTCAGGCGGCTGTCGTCGGTGTCGGCATATTCGCGCAGCCCCGCACCCTGCTGCGGCCGCGGCACAAAGTCCCGCGACAGGTAGAAACCGTCGCTGTCGCGCCGGAAATAGCTGCCTTGCAGCCAGAAATCCGCCTGCCTTGTGCCCAGCGACACAAAGCCGCTGCGGGCGGCGATGTCGCCGCGGTTGCCGGCCTCGATGCCCAGCCGCGCCTCGCCCTCGAACGGCCGGGACGGCTGGCGGGTGACAAGGTTGATCGCCCCGCCCATGCCGCCCGGCCCGTTCAGGACCGAGACATGCCCCTTTTGCAGCTGGATCTCGGCCAGGTCCGGGGTCAGGAAACGGCCATAATCCAGCCGGTTGTCGGCGGGCAGGTAGACGCGGATACCGTCGATCGACAGCGGCACCTGAAAGCGGTCGAAGCCGCGGACATAGACCAGCCGCTCGTTGCGGCTGCCGCCGGTGTTGCCGATGCTGACCCCGGGCACGATCTTGAGCGCGTCGTCCAGCGTCTGCCGGTTCTGCCGGACGATGTCCTCGTCCACCACGGTGGACGAAGTGCCGCCGGGGTTCAGTTCGCTTTCGGCGGTCAGCACGATGGTGCCCAGCACGAAAGTATCGGTCGGCGGTTCTTGCGCCGACCCCATGGCCGGCATCAGCAGCGCCGCGGCGCCCAGCAGTTTCGCACGGATCGTCATGTGTTCGCTCCCCTCTGGCCCCTGTTGGGCAGGGGCGAATCGTTATGTTCTGTTAAACATACCGATTCCCCGCGGAAGACAAGCCACCAGACAGAGGCGCGGCCTGCGAACCCCGCAACCCGCCCCGCCCCCACCCTATGCCCCACGCCACGACGGCTCTTGCCAACCCCGGACGACATGTTCCATCATTCATATCGATGCGGGTGAAAGGATCAGAGCATGGATATCCGCTTTGTCAGTGCGGACGACGAAAAGGCCACCGACGCCGCGCTGAGCGCCGCCGCCGCGGCCGCTGCGGCCGACGGAATCGCGCTGGCCGGGACGCTCCAGCCGTTCGACCCGGACCGCGCGCAGGAAAAATGCCATATCGTCCTGTCCCTGCTGCCCGACGGAGAGCTGCGCGACATCAGCTTCGACATCGGGGCCGGGATTGTCGGCTGCCGGCTGAACCCCGAGGCGCTTGAGGATGCGGCGCTGGTCGTGGAACGGCGGATCGCCACGGCGCAGGCGCTGGTCGTGAACAAGTTCGGCAAGCAGGAGGCCGCCGGCAAGGGGCTTGTCACCGCCATCGGCATGGCCTGCGAGGCCGGATTGCCGGTGCTGGTCGGCGTGTCGCCCGCCTATCGCGCGGCGTTCCTTGCCTTTGCGGACGGCGGGGCGAGCGAGCTGCCTGCCGACAAGGGCGCAATCCTCGATTGGCTGTCCCGCGCCTGCCGCAAGGCCGCGGCATGAAATCCCGACGTTTTTCCACAAGGAGATGACCATGAAACTAAGCGCGCGCAACGTCCTGCCCGGCACCGTGACCGAGATCGTCACCGGGGCCGTTACCAGCCATGTCCGCATCGACCTGGGCGGCGGCAGCATCACCGCCGCGATCACGAACGAGGCGGTGGCCGAACTGGGGCTGAAGGTCGGCAGCCCGGCCTCGGCGGTCATCAAGGCATCGGACGTGATGGTCGGCGTGAATGAGTGACGCGCCGGCCGATGCGCTGCGACCGCATGAAAGGGCAGTCGCCGTGCCCTCGGGCTTTGACGCGCAGCTGTGGTTCATCGGCCGTATCCGCACGCCGTGGACGGTGCGCCGCGACTGCCCGCATCGGGGCGACCCCGAAAACGGCCCGCTGTGCCGGGTAGAGGTCGCCCAGCCCTGGGTCGAGGGCCTGATCGGCATCGAGCGGCACCAGCGGCTGCAACTGCTTTACTGGATGGACCAGTCGCGGCGCGATCTCGTGTTGCAGAACCCCAGCTTCGGGGACGCCGCCATCGGCACTTTCGGCCTGCGCTCTCCGGTGCGGCCGAACCCGATCGCCTCGTCGGTGGTGCGGCTGCTGGCGGTGGATGGTCCGGTGCTGACCGTGCGGGGCCTGGACTGTGTTGACGGCACGCCGCTGCTCGACATCAAGGCCGAATTCGGAGCCATGCCGTGTTCCAGCTGACCCGCCCTCTGACCCGCCGCGCCCTTTGTGCCGCGCTGCTGGCCCTGGCCGCGCTGCCCGCCGCGGCGCAGACCCGCATCGTGACCGACGACACCGGACGCGAGATCGCGCTGCCGGAAAACCCCGCGCGCGTCTTTGCCGCCGGTCCGCCCGCCGCGACGCTGCTTTACACGCTCAAGCCCCAGGCGATGGTCGGCTGGGTCAGCGCCCCCGACCCCGAGGACAGGCCCTGGCTGCGCCCTGAGACGGCCGAGCTGCCGGGGCTGGGACGGCTGACCGGGCGCGGCGACACGCTGAACCTCGAAGTGCTGCTGGCGGCGGACCCCGATCTGATCGTCGATTACGGCACCGTCAACCCCACCTATACCGACCTTGCGCATCGCATTCAGGAACAGGCGGGCCTGCCCTATGTGCTGATCGACGGCAGCTTTGCCCGGCTGCCGCGGGGCATCCGCGCGATGGCCGACCTGCTGGCCGTGCCCGAGCGCGGCGAGGAACTGGCCGCCTATGCCGAGGCGACGCTGGCCGAGGTGGATGCCATCCTGGCCACGATCCCCGAGGACCAGCGCCCCACGGTCTATCTTGCCCGCGGCCGCGAGGGGCTTGAAACACCCGCCCGCGGCTCGATCAACGCCGAGATCATCGAGCGCGTCGGTGCCCGCAACGTAGCCGAGGCCGAAACCCGCGGCCTTGCCACAGTCTCGCCCGAACAGGTGCAGGCGTGGGCGCCCGAGGTCATCATCACCATCGACGCGGATTTTGCCGCCAATGTCGCCGGGATGCCGGAATGGCAGGGCGTCCCGGCCGTGGACAACGGCCGCGTCCATCTTGCGCCCGCGGTGCCCTTTGGCTTTATCGACGCGCCGCCGTCGGTCAACCGGCTGATCGGGCTGAAATGGCTGATGCACAAGCTGTATCCGACGGCGGTGCAGGGCGATCTGCGAGCCGAGGTCGCAGATTTCTACGAGCTTTTCTATGGCGTCCGACCGGACGAAGCGGGGTTGAAGGCGCTGCTTGGTGGATGAACGGGCGCTGAACACCGCCCTTGTCGGCGCGCTGCTGGCGGTGCTGATCCTGGGGGCGGCGATCGGCCCCTTTGCGCTGTCGCCGGCAAGGATCGCGGCGGTGCTGACCGGCGACAGGTCTGATTCGCAGGCGGTGACGGTGCTGCTGAACATCCGCCTGCCGCGGGTGCTGGCGGCCGCGATCGTCGGCGCGGCGCTGGCGGCTGCCGGCGCGGCCTATCAGACCACCTTTCGCAACCCGCTGGTGTCGCCCGACATCCTGGGGGTTTCGGCGGGGGCTGGTTTCGGCGCGGTGCTGGGCCTGCTGCTGGGGCTGCCGGTGGTTGCGATCCAGATGCTGGGTTTCGGCATGGGGCTGCTGACGGTGGCGTTGGTGATCGCGCTGACGCTGGCGCTGCGCGGGGCGGGACAGGTGCTGATCATGGTGTTGTGCGGCATCGCCATCGGGGCGCTGGCGGGGGCCGGGATCTCGCTGGTCAAGCTGCTGGCAGACCCCGAACAGCAACTGCCCGCGATCACCTTTTGGCTGATGGGCAGCCTTGCCGGGGTCAAGCGCGCCGATCTGGCGGCGGCGCTGCCGGCGCTGCTGATCGGCCTTGCCCCGCTGTTGGCGCTGCGCTGGCGGATCGGGCTTTTGGCGATGGGCGACGACGAGGCCCGCGCGATGGGCGTCGACGCCGGGCGGCTGCGGTTGCTGGTGATCGCCTGTGCCACGCTGATGACCGCGGCGGCGGTGGCGATGGCGGGGGTGATCGGCTGGGTCGGGCTGATGGTCCCGCATATGGCGCGGCTGCTAACCGGGCCGCGATTTGACCGGATGCTGCCCGCCGCGATCCTGATCGGCGCGGGCTTCATGGTGCTGGTGGACACCGCCGCCCGCACCGTCGCCACGCTCGAGGTGCCGCTGGGCATTCTGACCGCAGTCCTCGGCGCCCCCATCTTTGTCCTGCTGCTGGCGCGGGGGGCGCGACCATGGAGCGAATGACGCCCCTGATCGAGACCCGCGGCCTGACCATCGGCCACAACCGCAAGCCGCTGATCGGCGGCATCGACCTGCGCCTGTGCAGGGGGCAGGTGCTGTGCCTGCTCGGTCCCAACGGCGCGGGCAAGACCACGCTGTTTCGCACCCTGCTGGGCCTGATCCCGCCCGTCGGCGGAGAGGTGGCGCTGCTTGGCCAGCCGCTGTCGGCGCTGTCGCGGACCGACATCGCCCGCCGTCTCGGCCATGTTCCGCAGGCGCTGGCGACCCCCTTTGCCTTTTCGGCGCTGGACATCGTTCTGATGGGCGCCTCGGCCCGGCTCGGCCCCTTTGCCCGCCCCGGCAAGCCCGAAAGGGCGCGGGCGATGGCGGCGCTGGCCCGTCTCGGCATCGCCGATCTGGCGCAGGCAGAGATCACCCGGCTTTCCGGCGGCCAGCGGCAACTGGTCCTGATCGCCCGCGCACTGGCGCAGGACGCCGCCGCCATCGTCATGGACGAGCCGACCGCCAGCCTGGATTTTGCCAACCGCTTGCAGGTCGCTTGTGCCATCCGCGCGCTTGCCGACGCCGGGACCGCCATCGTCCTGTCCACACACGACCCCGACCAGGCCGCGCGTCTGGGCGACGCGGCGATCCTGCTCAACCGGGACGGCGTCATCGCGACCGGACCCATCCAGGAAACCCTGACCGAGGCCCGGCTGACGCGGCTTTACCGCGTTCCCGTCACCCGCAGCCTCGGCACCGACGGGCGGATGCATTTCCACTAAGCGTGGCCGGGAGGGCAGCCGCTGCCAGAACCTCGGCTCTGCACCGCTGGCGCCGGGCCGCGCGAACCATCGCCTTTGCAAGCCGACATCCCGGTTTTTCACAAAGATGTCGTCGTGTTTCGCCAGTCCCGGCGCTGTTTTTCCGCCAGACAGGGCGACCGCGGCCGGCCATCACCCCGTTTTCAGCAGGCCGGATCCGCCCGCCCCCGCAAGCAGCGTTGTTGCCCTGTTGTTCCGCTCGTGCCATTGCGCCGCCCCGTTCGGTATAATTTCCCGCAAACCCGCTGCACCCCCTTGTTTCCCCCACCTTCCTGCTGCTAGACCCCGCCGCGGAGACGTGGCCGAGTGGTCGAAGGCACACCCCTGCTAAGGGTGCAGGCGGGAAACCGCCTCGAGGGTTCGAATCCCTTCGTCTCCGCCATTTTCACCATTCAAGCGCCCTTCTGATCCGGCTGCGGGCGAAAGGCGAATCATACTCTGCGGGCAGATTTCCGGGATGCGGCGGCATGGCGCGTGGGTGGTCATGCGGGCGGCGTGGGTCTCGGCATCGCAGTGGGTTGCCGCATCTGCCGAAGCTGATGGCGTCGGCCCGACTTCAACCCTCTATGCCGAGACCCTGCCTGATATTGGCCAGGCCGCTGACGAATTCAACGGCCTGGCTATCCGGGCGGGTCAAGGGCGCGGATGCGTTGCCCGGGGTGGATGCGCTCGGACCACCCGGGCCGCATCGGCTGGCGTCCGCCGCCTATCCGGCGGAACGACAGGATGACGCGGCGGCCTTGGCCGGCAGGGCCGCCAGGAAAGCGTCATTTTCGGACGGCGAGGAAATCGTGACGCGGGCCCAGTCAAGGAACGGCTCTTCCTGCCATGCCTTGATCAGCACGCCCTTGCGCCGCAGCGCCTCGGCCAGTTCGGCAGCGCTGGCCGGCGTGCGGAAGAAAAGGAAATTGCCGTGGCTGGGGGCAAGCTCATAGCCCTTGGCGGCCAGCGCATCTGCAACGCGGGCGCGTTCCGATAAGGTCAGCGCGACCACGCGGGCGAGATGGCCGTCGTCTTGCAGCGCAGCAAGCGCCGAAGTTGCGGCCAGCGCATTGATCGCGAAAGGATTTCTGGTCTTTCGCAGCGCTTTTGCCAGCGCGGCATCCGCGCAGATTCCATAGCCGACCCGCGCGCCGGCCAGCCCGTAAGCCTTGGAAAATGTCCGCAGCGACAGCCACGGCCCGCCCCAGTCCCGCAGCAGGGCAAGCGCATCAAAGACCACCCCGGGCGCAAGATATTCGCGGTAAGCCTCGTCGAACACGACCAGCGTGCGCTTGGGCACGGCATTCAGCAACCGGGCGAAATCGCCCTGCGTCACCGCGGGACCGGCGGGGTTGCTTGGCGACGAAAAGATCAGCACGCGCGCGGGTTGCCGCAGGGCGGCGATCAGCCCGTCGACGGGAAATTCCCAGTCCTCCGGGAAGCTGACCTTGTCCACAAGCGCGCCGCAGGCCAGCGCGCCGAATTCGTGCAGGCCGAAACTGGGACAGATCGTGACCACGCGGTCGCCCGGCCGCAGGACCGCACGATAGATGGCGCCGATCAGATCCTCGGATCCATTGCCCAGAATCACCGCCTCGGGCTCGACGCCGTTAGCCAGTCCGATGGCGCGGCGCAGGGCCTCGTCGCTGGCGTCGGGATAGCGGCCGACACCGGCGGCGGCCTCGCGGATGGCCTGCACCGCTGCGGGCGACGGGCCAAGCGGGCTTTCGTTGCTGTCGAGCTTTGCCACGGCGTCGATGCCGTAGACGCTGCGAAAGCGTTCAAGCGCCAGCCCGGCGTTGTAATCGGGCAGCGCCGCGACCTCGGGGCGGATCAGAGAGTGGTCAGTCATGGAAAGTCCTTGTGAATCAGGGATTCAGGGGCGTGCCGGGGTGCAGGATGCCGGGGTGGCCGATTTCGCGTTCCTGCCGTCGCGCCAACTCTGGCGCGGGGCGCGCGCGCGGGGTGCCCGATCGGGTGGTCTTGCCGCGCCCGGTCGCCGCCCTGCCCGTCACCAGGCCGCCCGCCAACCGGCCGGGCCGGGCGGCGCGCCGGCTGACAGATCGCGTGCCCCGGTCGCTTTGCTGCGGGACGGCGGGACTGGACAACTGGACAGGCTGCGGAAACTGCCGTCGCCGGCACGGCAGATCCGCCCGTCCCACGGGGCGGCTGCGGCCGCAGTTCACGGCCGCAGCCCCCGTGGGCCGCGTCACATGGCGGATGCGGCGGCGGGTCCGCCGCATCCGTGCAGGGTCATTCCTTGAACCACCAGCGCTCAGAGGCGCGGGCGCCGTCAAGTTCCCAGTCGTTGTTCAGCTCGCCATGCGCCACCTTGTCCGAGGTCGCGTCGAGGAAATCAGCCCATACGGGCGCGACCATGCCGCCCTCGTCGGCGATCAGGCGCTGGCATTCCCAATACAGCTGCTTGCGCTTTTCGTCGTCCTTTTCGCCGCGAGCGGCGACCAGGGCGTTGTTGAACGCCTCGTTGTCCCAGCTGCTCTCGTTCCACGAACCGATGCCCTCGCGCGAATAGGCCAGCGTCAGCATCACGTCCTCGTTCGGGCGACCCGACCACTTTGTGGCAAACATCGGCTTCTTGCCCCAGATGCTGGACCAGTAGCCGTCGTCCGGCTCGCGCTTCACGTCGATGGTGATGCCGGCCGCTGCCGCCTGCTGGGCGTAAAGCTGGGCCATGTTCGTGGCCCCGGTGAACGGCGCCTCAGAGACATGCAGCGGCACCACCAGCTTGTCCACCCCCGCCTTTTTCAGCAGCGCGCGGGCCTTGTCGGGGTCGTATTCGTGCTGTTCCAGCTCGGGGTGGTGGAACTCGTAGGCTTCCGAGATCGGCTGGTCGTTGGCGATCGAGCCATAGCCCGACAGGATCTTTTCCAGCATCTCTTCGCGGTTGATGGCCAGCTTCATGGCCATGCGCACGTCGGGATCGGTGAACAGCGGATCCTGGCAGTTCATGCTCATGGCGTAATGCTGCTTGCCCTTGACCTGTAGCAGGTTGATGCCGGGAAAGCTTTTCAGCAGGTCGGCGGTGGCCGTGTCCACAAAGGCCATGGCGTCGATCTGGCCGGTCTGCAACGCCGTGGTGCGGGCGTTGACGTCCGAGATCGCCTTGACCTCGACCACGTCGAAATGCGCCCGCCCCTCTTTCCAGTAATTGGCAAAGCGGATGGCGCGGCTGGCCACGCCCGGCTCGTAGCTGTCCAGCACATAGCCGCCGGTGCCGATGCCCTTGTCGAAATCGTGGTCGTCGGCCGGCACGATCAGCATGGTGACCATGCTGAGCAGCGCCGGAAAGCCCGAGTTCGGCGCCTCAAGCGTCACCTTGACCTCATCGGGGGCGGTGGCCCTGATGTCGGTGACCGGCTCGAACAGGGCCTTGGTCTCGGACACGGTGTCGGGCCCGCGATGCAGGTTCAGCGAGAACACCACATCATCGGCATCCATGGTCTTGGCGTTGTGGAACTCGACCCCCTTGCGCAGCTTGAAGGTCCATTCGGTCAGGTCGTCGTTGCTGTCCCATTCCGTCGCAAGCTCGGGGATCAGCGTGCCGCCGGGGCCGACCTCGATCAGGCAGTTGCGCAGCTGATACTGCAACTGCATCATGAAGCGGCTTTCGTTCAGTTGCGGGTCCAGCGTCTCGGCGGTGTCGAAATCCGCAACCGCGACGCGAAAGGTGCCGCCCTTGCGGGGCGAGGCATCCTGCGCCAGCACGCGGCCGGGACGCAGCCCCAGCATGGTGGCGGTGGACATCGCTCCGGCCCCGAGTAGAAGCGAGCGGCGGGTGGTCAGCAAGGTCATGTCGTGTCGTGCTCCCTGTCGTGATGGCGTAGTGACGGCGTCGTGACGGTGATCGTGGCGCCCTTGTGCCGATCTTCTTATGTCTAGTCTTAATCAGTATGGCCGTCGGCACGCCGTCACAAATCAGTTTCGCTGGCCTATCCGTCAGACTTGCTAAACTATGGTTCCGACAGGGAGGAGGAAGTCATCCGTGAACACCACGCTGCCGCCCTTGCGCGCGTTGCAGGCTTTCGAGGCATTCGGGCGTCTGGGCAGCGTCAGCGGCGCCGCCCGCGCGCTGGGGGTCACCCCCGGCGCGATCAGCCAGCAGCTCAAGCAGCTTGAGGCGCATCTGGGGATGCCGCTGCTGATCAAGGACGGGCGGCGCGCCGCGCTGACGCCCGCCGCGCGCGCCTATCACGACCTGATCTCGCAGGGGTTCGAGCGGCTGATGCTGGCGCAGAGCCTGATCGCCAGCCAATGGCAGAATGGCGAGCTGACGATCTCGGGCCTGCCCACGCTGATGCAGAGATGGCTGAACCCGCGGCTTTTGGGGTTTCGCGCCACCGCGGGGGATGTTCCGATCCGGATGGTGGCGACACACCGGGAACCGGACCCGCAGGCGCTGGGGCAAAGCTTTCGGCTGACCTATGGGGCGGCGGCGCAGCGCTATGCCCATTCGCGCGTCCTGTTCACGGACCGATGCTTTCCGGTCTGCTCGCCGGGTTTTCTGGAACGCTACCCCGATGCGCGCGACCCTGCGGTGCTGGCCGGCCTGCCGCTGATCGAGATCGACTGGGGGCCGGGCTATGCCACGGTGCCGCGTTGGGAACAGTGGTTCGACCAGGCCGGCACGCCGGCGCGCGGGCTGCGGCCGGTGGCGGTCCACTCGCTCTCTGGCCTTGCGATCGAGGCGGCGGCGGCGGGACAGGGTGCGGCGCTGGCACAGGCGTCCTTTGTGTCGGCGGATCTTGAATCCGGCCGGGTGCTGCGGCTGTCGGACGACGATCTTCCCATGCCCGAGCCCTATCTGATCTGCTGGAGCCCGATGACGCTGGCCCGCCCGGCCGCGCGCGAATTCCTGAACTGGATCATGCGCGAGACAAGGCCCCTGCGCAGCCCGACAGTTAAGGAGGGCTAAACAGTCACGGGGTGCTTTTGCAGTTTCGCCGGTGCTATTTGCATATACATATAGGCAAACCTAGCCACCTAGCCACTGAAGGAGTGCCGCCGTGTTTCTGAAAAACGCCTGGTATGTCGCTGCCTGGAGCCACGAGATCGACGCCAGCCTCAGGCAGATCATCGTCCTGGGCGAAAAGATCTGCACCTTTCGCAACAGCCAGGGCGAGGTGATCGCGCTGGAGGACGCCTGCCCGCACCGCAAGCTGCCGCTGTCCAAGGGGCGCATCAAGGACGACAACGTCGAATGTGGCTATCACGGGCTGACCTTTGACTGCGCCGGGCAATGCGTCTGGGCGCCGGGCGGGGGCCGCATCCCCTCGGCCGCCAAGGTGCGCCCCTATCCGGTGCACGAGAAATACGGGCTGGTCTGGATCTGGATGGGCAACGCCGCCATCGCCGATCCCGACGAAATCATCGACATCCCGAATTTCGACAGCCCCGACTGGGGTATGAATTCGGGCGACGCGATGGAGCTGGCCTGCAACTATCTGCTGATGTGCGACAATCTGCTGGATCCGACCCATGTCGCCTGGGTCCATGAAAGCAGCTTTGCCCAGGCCGCGACCAAGGACACCCCGCTCAAGGTGACGCGCACGGACACCGGGGTGATCGTCCACCGCTGGATGATGAACGCCGAACCCGCGCCCTTCTACAAGAAGATCATCGAGTTCGACGGCAATTGCGACCGGTTGCAGCATTACGAAGTCCGCTACCCCGCCCATGCGCTGATCCGCGCGGTCTTTACGCCGGCCGGCACCGGCGGACCCGAGGGCACGCTGGACGACAAGACCTTTGTCATGGACAGCTACAACTTCATGACTCCGATCAGCGACAGCGAGACCCGCTATTACTGGTTCCAGCTTCGCAACGTCCGCCCGCAGGACGAAGAGCTGTCCAGGATGATGGCCCATGATGTCCGCGCCGCCTTCTCCGAGGACAAGGCCGTCCTCGAAGAGGTGCAGATCGGTCTGGCCAACAAGACCTCGCCCCATATCGACCTGTCGATCGACGCGGGCCAGCTGCGCTTTCGCCGCCAGCTCGAGGCGATGATCGCCGAAGAGCAGATGGTGGACGAAAAGATGAGGGCCTGACGATGGCCGACCCTTTCCGCCGTTTCCGGGTGGCGCGCAAGACCCCCGAAAGCAGCGTCATCACCTCGTTCCACCTGGCGCCCGCCGATGGCGGGCCGCTGTGGACGGCGCGGCCGGGGCAGTATCTGACCCTGCGCGTGCCGGCCGAGGGCGGTTCCCTGCTGCGCACCTATTCGCTGTCCTGCGCCGTGGACGCACCCGATTGCCACCGCATCACCGTCAAGCGCGAATCGCTTGGCTCGGTCTGGCTGCATGACGTGGTGGCCGAGGGCGACGAGATCGAGATCGCCGCCCCGCGCGGCGGCTTTCACCTGGACGAGGACAGCACCCGCCCGGTCCTGCTGCTGGCCGGAGGCGTCGGCCTGACGCCGCTGCTGTCGATGCTGCACCGTCTGGCGGCGACCGACCGGCGGGTGTTTTTCGTCCATGCCTGCGAGAACGGCGACGTTCAGGCGATGCGCGACGAGGTGGCTGCCATCGCCGCCGCCTCGGCCGGGCGCATCACGGCGCGCCACGTCTATCGCACCCCAACCAAGGCCGACCGGGCCAAGGCGCGCTTTGACGCCGAGGGCGTGGTTGACCGCGGCTTTCTGCAATCGCTGCTGCCGCAGGACGATTACGAGGTGTATCTGTGCGGCCCGACCCCCTTCATGGTGGCGATGTGGCGGCTGCTGACAGGTCTGGGGATCGCGCCCGGGCGCATCGCCTATGAGTTCTTCGGCAAGGGCGGATCGCTGGCGGCGCTGGCCGAGGCAGAGGCGGCGGCCGAGGCCGCGGTGCCGCCGGCCCCGGCCCATGTGCCCGCGCACGCGCCCCGGGCGCTGGCCGGTCTTGAACATCTGACCGACCCCGAGGCGCGCGCCGTCCCCGACGCACCGCCGCGCCGGGCGACGGCGGCCTCGCCCGCCGCAGCCGCAGCCCCTGTTGCGGCCGCCGCCCCCGCCTCTGCAACGGCGGCGCCCGTGGCCGCGGCGGGCGACGAGGTGATTTTTGCACGCTCGGGGGTCAGCGCCACATGGCACGACGCGGCCGGCTCGCTGCTGGAGCTGGCCGAGGCGGCGGGACTGAACCCCGATTTCAGTTGCCGCGAGGGCATCTGCAACACCTGCCGCTGCGCCATCCGCGAAGGCGTGGTCGAATACACCAGCGAGCCGCTGGACCCGCCGCCCCCCGGTCAGGTTCTGATCTGCTGCTCGCGTCCGGTGGGGCGGGTGGTGCTGGACATCTGAAAGACCGGCGGGCTGATCCGTCAGCCCGCCATTTCCGCGACCGTCTTTGCGTCCAGTTCGGGGCCGATGGTGAACAGGTGGTCCCCCGGCCGGACCAGCGGCCGGCACCGCGCAACCAGGACCACGCCCGCAACGGGTGCGGTCAGTTCCTGCGCCGGCAGGTCGAGATCATGAAGATCGCGCAGGATCGCCACCGGCTGGCCCATGGCGACATCCTGGCCCAGGGCAACCAACGGCTCGGCCAGCGCGTGGCGCATCGCCGTCACATGGCGGCTGCCTGCGCCCAGATCGGCAAAGCGGGTCTTGCCCGCCCCGTCCGCACCCAGCCGGCGGGCGGTATCGGCAGCGATCACCGCTTCGGACGCCAGCAGCCGCAGCACCCCCTGCCATCCGGCGTCCAGCGAGACGCGCGACACTTGCCCCGCGCCCCCCAGCTCGCACGAAAACATCGCGCAGCCGGCGGCATGGGCGGCCGAATCCAGGTCTCCGCCGGTGTTGCCGGGCGGGGTCACGACCGTCCACGGCAGGCCAAAGGTCTCGGCCAGCGCCCGGTTGCGGCGATTCATCCCCGCGTCCCCGGTCAGCGTCAGGTAACCGCAGTCGATGAAATCGGAATTGGTGCCGCCCGAGTGCAGGTCGATGACCAGCCCCGCGCGCGCGATCAGATGCGTGGTGACAAACCCCGCCAGCGCCCGCGTCGGCCCCGCGCCCTCGGCCCCCGGAAAGGATCGGTTCATGTTGCCGCTGTCCAGCGGCGACACGCGGCGCGCGGCCAGGACGGCGGGCATGTTCAATGCCGGCATCAGGATCAGCGCGCCCGGGACATCCGCCGGTTCGAGCATCTCGAACAGGCGGCGGACGATGATCTGGCCCTCGTATTCGTCGCCGTGGTTGCCGCCGGTGACCAGCGCCACCGGCCCATCGCCGCCCCGGATCACGCCCAGCGGGCTGCGGATCGCCGAATTGTCCCAGTCGTTGTCGGAATGGGTCAGTTCGACCCACCCCGCGGATTTGCCAGCGGCGTCCAGATCCAGCGCGCAGGTGACGGTGTCGTAACGGATCATGCTGCATCCCCCTTGCCCACGGCCGCCCGGCGCTGTTCAAGCAGACGAGACAGCCAGTCCGGGTCCATCTCGGGGACCGAGGACAGCAGCAGTTCGGTATAGGGATGGTGCGGGGGCGTGAACATCTCGTCCTTGGGCCCCTGCTCGACCACCCTGCCCTGCTGCATCACCACCACCTCGTCAGCGATCGAGCGCACGGTGGCAAGGTCGTGGGTGATGAACAGATAGCTCAGCCCCATCTCGCGTTGCAGGCGGTCCAGCAGCCGCAGGATCCCTTCGGCGACGATCTGGTCCAGCGCGCTCGTCACCTCGTCGCAGATGATGAAATCGGGATCGGCCGCCAGCGCGCGCGCGATGCAGAGGCGCTGTTTCTGGCCGCCCGACAGCTCGCCCGGCAGCCGGTCGATGAACTGGGACGGCTCAAGCTCGATTTCCGCCAGCAATTCGCGGATGCGCGCCTCTTTTGCGGCGCCCCGCAGCCCCAGGAAGAATTCAAGCGGGCGTCCGATCACGTCGCGCACCCGGTGCCAGGGGTTCAGCGCCGTATCGGCCATCTGGTGGATCATCTGCACGCGCCGTTGCAGGTCGCGCGGCCGCTGCCGTCCCGGCGCCGCAAGGGGCTGGTCCTCAAAGAGGACGCGTCCCTGCGAGGGTGCGAGCAGCCCCATGATGACGCGCGCCGTGGTCGATTTGCCCGAGCCGCTTTCCCCCACCACCGCGACGGTCCGGCCGCGCGCCACGCTGAAGGACACGTCGCGCAGGACCGGCAAGGCCCCGTAGCCGGCGGTGACGTTCTCGATGCGCAGGATCGGCTCGGCGGACGTGGCCGGGTCGCGCGGGCTGGGGCGAAAATCACGCACCGCCCAGAGCGAGCGGGTATAGTCCTGCTGCGGATTCGCCAGCATCTCGCGGGTGGGCGCCTCTTCGACCTCGGTGCCCTTCAGCAGCACCTTTACCCGGTCGGCCATCTGGGCCACCACCGCCAGGTCGTGGGTGATGTAGATCGCCGCCGACCCGTGGTCGCGGACCGCATCGCGGATAGCCGACAGCACCTCGATCTGGGTGGTCACGTCCAGCGCCGTCGTCGGCTCGTCAAAGATGATGAGATCGGGCCGGCAGGCCATTGCCATCGCGGTCATGGCGCGTTGCAGCTGTCCCCCGGACACCTGATGCGGATAGCGAAAGCCGATGGTTTCGGGGTCGGGCAGCCGCATCTGGCGATAGAGGGCGACGGCCTCGGCCTGCGCTTCGGCCCGCGACATCACCCCGTGCCTGACCGGCCCCTCGCAATGCTGGTCGATCAGCCGCCATGCGGGGTTGAACGCCGCCGCCGAGGATTGCGCGACATAGGCGATGCGCCGCCCGCGCAGGTCGCGCAGCATCGATTCCGGCGCGCCGACCAGTTCCTGCCCGTCAAAGCGGATCGAGCCGCCGGCGATCCGCAGGCCCGGCTTGACATAGCCCATCGCCGCCAGCCCGAGCGTCGATTTGCCCGCGCCGCTTTCGCCGATCAGCCCCACGACCTCGCCGCGCGCGACCTGCAAGCCGACGCCCTTGACGATCTCGTTCCAGCCGTCGCCGCCCCGCGCCTCGATCTTCAGGTCGCTGATTTCCAGCAGTTTGCTCATGATCCTAGTCCTTCAGCCCGCTCGACACATGCAGCACCCAGTCGACCACCATGTTGACCGCCAGGGTCAGCAGCGCGATGGCCCCCGCCGGCAGCAGCGGCGCCAGCCCGAAGGTCGCCGCGTTCCAGCTTGAGAAATTCGCGAAAGAGATCAGCTTGGCGCTGTCGCGCACCATCGAGCCCCAGTCCGCCGTCGGCGGCTGCAACCCCAGCCCCAGAAAGCTGAGCGCCGAGATGAACAGGAACACAAAGCAGAATCGCAGCCCGAATTCGGCGATCAGCGGGGCGGCGGCGTTGGGCAGCACCTCGCGCCGGACGATCCAGCCAAGACCCTCGCCGCGCATCCGCGCCACCTCGATATAGTCCATCGTCAGGATGCCCTGCGCGACCGCCCGCGACAGGCGAAAGACCCGGGTGCTGTCCAGCACCGCGATGACCAGCACCAGCGCGACGACCGAGGTGCCGGTGATCGTCAGGATCAGCAGCGCAAAGATCAGCGACGGGATCGCCATCAGCACGTCCACCACCCGCGAGGCCAGCGTGTCGAACCACCCGCCCACCGTCGCCGCCAGCAGGCCGGTGGTCGTGCCCAGCAGGAACGCCAGCACCGTCGTGACCAGGGCGATGCCCACGGTGTTTCGTGCCCCGTAGATCAGCCGCGACAGCACGTCGCGTCCCAGCGCATCGGTCCCCAGCCAGTGCGGCGCGGCCCAGGGCTGGTATTTGGGGCCGACGACCGCCGCCTCGGGGTAAGGCGCGAGCCAGGGGGCAAAGATCGCCGTGACGGCATAAAGCGCGATCAGCAGCACTCCGATCTTTGCCATCAGGGGCGCGTGGCGTAGCAGGACAAGATAGCGCGTCACGATATCACCTCGGATGCAGCAGG
Source organism: Paracoccus alkenifer (assembly GCF_900108405.1). Lineage (GTDB taxonomy): Bacteria > Pseudomonadota > Alphaproteobacteria > Rhodobacterales > Rhodobacteraceae > Paracoccus > Paracoccus alkenifer. The sequence goes on along the minus strand of NZ_FNXG01000002.1, from coordinate 688,452 downwards.
CGCGGATTGGACACGATGCCGACGATGTCGGCGGCGAGGTTCAGCAGGATATAGGTGGCGGCAAAGATCAGGCAGGCGCCCTGCACCACGGTCACGTCGCGCTTGGCGACGCTGTCGACCAGCAGCTGCCCCAGGCCGGGATAGACGAACACCACCTCGACCAGCACCACGCCGACGATCAGATAGGCAAGGTTCAGCGCGATCACCGTGGCGATCGGCGCCACCGCGTTGGGCAGCGCGTGGACGGCGATCACCCGGCGTCGCTTGACGCCCTTGAGATGGGCCATCTCGACATAGGGCAGCGCCAGCAGGTTCACGATCGCCGCGCGCGTCATCCGCATCATGTGGGCCATGACGATCAGCACCATCGTCAGCGCGGGCAGAAAGGTCGCGTAAAGCCGCGCGCCCAGCCCCATGCCCGGCGACACCGCGGCAAGGCTGGGGAACCACTGCAACTGCACCGCAAAGATCAGGATCAGGATATAGGCGACGAAATATTCGGGAAACGAGATCACCGTCAGCGTCGCGTTCGAGATGAACCTGTCGAGCATCGAGCCGCGATACAGCGCCGCGGCGACCCCCAGAACCACCGCCAGCGGCACCGCGATCACCGCGGCATAGCCGGCCAGAAAGAACGTGTTGGTGGCGCGGTCGGCCAGCAGATCCGCAATCGGGCGCTGGTTGGCCATCGACAATCCCAGGTCGCCCGTCAGCGCACCGCCCAGCCAGTGCAAATAGCGAATCATCGGCGGGTCGTTCAGGCCGAATCGCTCGCGGAACGCGGCCAGCGTCTCGGGCGTCGCGGACTGACCGAGGATTTCCGTCGCGATATCGCCAGGCAAAAGCTCTATCGCCCAGAAAATGATGGCGGAAACGATCAGCAGCGTCAGCAGACCGGTGGCAAGCCGGCGAAGGATGAGGCGCGGGATCGGGGACAGTCTTGTCATTTGTCTGCCCTTTACTGTTAATATGCATATGCTTTAAGCATTCCGAACGGGCCTGCGTCCAGCAATGATTTTGAAAAAGGTTCAAAAGGGGCGGATATGGCGACAACCAGTTACCGCGACATCAAGCTCGACATGCTTCGCCGCATCACCGACGGCGAATGGCCCCCCGGATCGTTGCTGCCCAGCGAAATGGACCTGTCGGGGCATTACGGCGCCGCCCGCGCCACCGTCAGCCGCGCAATGCGCGAGTTGGCCGACGAGGGCCTGGTCGAGCGCAAGCGCAAGGCGGGCACTCGCGTGCGTCCCTCGCCCGTGCGGCTGATGCGCATGGAAATCCCGCTGGTGCGCACCGAGATCGAGGAACAGGGGGCCGAGTATCGCTATGCGCTGGTCCGCTCGGACATCCAGATCGCGGACGACTGGCTGCGCGCGCGGCTGGGGCTTGAGCCAGGCACCGAGGTCCGCCACCTGATCTGCGTCCATTTCTCCGACGGCCAGCCCTATCAGTTCGAGGATCGCTGGATCAGCCTTGCAGCGACGCCCGCCGCCCGGACGGTCGATTTCCGGACCTCGGGTCCGAACGAATGGCTGGTGGGCCAGGTGCCCTTTTCGACCGTCGAGGTCAGTTTTTCGGCCACCGCCGCCGATGACGAGCAAAGTCACCATCTGGGCTGCGCGCCGGGCGATCCCCTGTTCACGGTCGAGCGGCAGACCACATGGCGGGACGAAGGCGTCACCTTTGTGCGGCTGTTCCATCGGCGCGGCCACCGGATGACGACGCGCTATTGACCCGCCCCGCGAAACCGTCGCCGCATTGTTCCGCCGGGCTGCCCCCGGCAGGCAGCGTCGCCGGCCGATGCCCCCCGGGGTTTGCGGCCGGACCCGCAGGCGGGTGCGAAATAATGATTTCCTTCGCCGGGTTGCCGGTGGGGCGAAACGTATTTCTGCGTCTCGCGGGCCGGAACCGACAGGCTTCCCGCCACCGGCCGGTTCACGGGGATGCCCTGTCCCGAAAACCCGCCGCGGAACGGGGCCCGGGCCGCAAGCAAGGCTTTCCCCGCCCGCCCCGATATGTTCATTGCCGCCAACCAGACCATTCCTGACCGCAGATCCGCCGTGAAACCCCATGCACCGATTTTGCGGGCCTTTGGGCCCGTCCTGCCACAGGTCCGCCCGCGCGAGCTGTTTCGCGCGGCAGCGGGCGGTGCGATCGGGATCGGGATCTGCACCCTGCTGGCGCTGGCCCTGCCCCAGGCGTTCGGCCTGCCGCTGATGCTGATGGCGCCGCTTGGCGCCTCGGCGGTGCTGATCTTTGCGGTGCCGAACGCGCCGCTCGCGCAGCCCTGGTCGGCGGTGGTCGGCAACATGATTTCGGCCGTGGTTGCGGTGCTGGTGCTGCGGCATGTGCCGGCGCCGCTTGTGCCCGCCATGGCCGTCAGCGGCGCCATCCTGGGGATGCTGCTGCTGCGCGCCCTGCATCCGCCGGGGGGCGCCATCGCGCTGCTGACGGCGCTTGACCCGGCCCCGGCGCTGCAACTGGGGTTTCTCTATCCGCTTGCGCCCGTCGGGATCATGACGGCGCTGCTGGTCGTCGTCGGGATCCTGTATGACCGCTGCACGGGCCGGCGCTATCCGTTCCGCCAGCCCAAGGGGGCCGATGCCCCGCCCCCGTCGCTGCTGCCCCTGTCGACCGAGGAACTGGCCGCGCTGCTGCGGCGCTTCAACCAGTCGCCGAATATCGGCGTGGCCGATCTGGGCCGCATCCTCGCCGCCGCCGAGCAAGAGATCGCCAACCACCGCTTTGACGCGGTGACCTGTGCGCAGATCATGACGTCAAGGCTGATCACGGCCGGTCCCGAGGATCCGATCGCCGCCGTGGCCGGCCTGTTTCGCAGCCACCCCATCAAGAGCATCCCGGTGGTGGATGCGTCAGGGGCGGCGCTGGGGATCATCCTTCAGGCCGATGTCATCCGCTGGCTGACGGCGCCCGGGCTCAGCATCGCCAATGTGCGCGGCCGGCATCGGATCACCGCCCGGCAGATGATGCGGGCCGCCGACGGCGCCGTGGCCGAGGATCTGCCGGTGGGCCATCTGTTGCATCGCCTGGCCAATCAGGGCGGCGAGGCGATCCCCGTCGTCAGCCCCGACGGACGTCTTGCCGGGATCATCACCCGCTCGGACATCATGCGCCTGCTGCTGCACGACAACACGCGCCGCGCCGCTGCGTGAATGGTCCGGGCTGGCGGGGCACGGGACGCGAGGGGACGGGACGCGAGGACACGGGACGGGGCTGCGGGGCCGCCCGCTAGTCCTCGGCCATCGGGGTCAGATATGTGGTGGGCACGGCGGTGGTCAGCTTCAGCTCCTCCATCGCGATCGACGAATTGATCTGCGAAAATTCCAGCCGCTCGATCATCGACTTGTAAACCTTGTCAAAGGCTTCGATGTCGGGGACCATCACTTTCATGATGTAGTCGGTCGAGCCGGTCAGGCGATAGGCCTCGACCACCTCGGGGATGGTCTCGATCAACTCGCGGAACTGGTTCAGCCACGAGATTTCGTGCCGCGGCGCGGTGATGCCGATGAAGATGATCATCGGCACGCCCACGCGCTTGTGATCCACCAGCGCGACGCGGCCGCGGATCACCCCCGCTTCCTCAAGCCGGCGCACGCGGCGCCAGCACGGGGTCTGCGACAGCCCGACCTCTTCGGCCAGCACCGCCACCGGGCGGTCGCGTTCCTGCAACAGGTCCAGGATCTGGCGGTCCACATCGTCGAAACTGGCATGTTCGCCGGTGCGGCGGCGGGGGTCGCTCATTCTGCGGCCGGGTGATTTCATGCGACGAACTCCAGAATGACGCCCGAGGTATCGGCGGGGGCAACCCAGAACCCGCCGGGCAGGTCGTGGGTCGAAACCCCGCCCGCCTCCACCGCCGCCCGCGCCGCCGCAAGGTCGCGCACCGCCACCCGCATCGCGGCAAACCCCGAAGGCGGGGTGGCGGCCAGCGCCGCCCCCGACCAGCGCGCCGCAGCGGTCGCGGGCGTCAGGCACAGGACCGGGGCCGAATCGGGGCCGGTCGCGACCAGATACCCGCCCTGCGCCTGCGTCACCTGCCCGGCGGCGAACAGCCGCGCATAGCGCCCCGCCGCCTGTTCCGGGTCGTCCGACACCGCCACGATCCCGGCCAGAGCGCGCGCGGTGTTGGCGTGGGATTCCAGCTCGGGGCGCCACACCATGTCGCGGGTCTTGTGCTGGCACATGAAGATGAACCCGGCCGGGATTTCCGGCTTGGAGAAATGCGTCACCGCAAAGGCGGCGGTGCCGGTCGAGCCGTCCGGCAGCGGCAGCGGACGCGAGAATTCGGCCACCGGCTCGGCCTCGATGCCCAGATCGGCCAGCGCGTGGCGCGCCGCATGGGCGTCGTCGATCCGGCAGGCGATGGCGCGCAGCCCGTCGCCGTCGCGGGCGATCATGTCGCGCTGGTGCTGGTTGGCCGGGGTGTCGGCGATGATGCCCAGCAGCTCGAAATAATCCTGATCAAAGATGATCGTATAGTTCGCGGTGCCCTTTTCCTTGCTGTGGGTGCCGCGCGGCGACAGGGTGAACCCCAGCCGGCGCCAGCGCTCGGCGCTGCCGTCCAGATCGGCGGTCAGCAGGAACAGGTGGTCGACGCCCTTGACGGGATGGGACATGGGGTTTCCTTTCAGGTGCTGGCGCGCTGCAACGGCGCAAAGGTGATTTCGTGAACGGCCACGGCAGGGTTCATCCGCGCCACGGTCAGGGCCAGTTCGGCCACGTCCTCGGGCTGGATCATCCGCGCCGCCAGCGCCGGGTCGAACCCCGGGCGCCTGAGCAGCAGCGGCGTCGCCACCTCTCCGGGGCAAAGCGCGGTCGAGCGGATGCCGTTCCGCCCCTCGGCCGCATTCAGGCTGGCGGACAGATCCACCAGCGCGTGTTTCGAGGCCCCATAGGGCACGCCCGCCGCCGGCATGTGGTGGCGCCCGGCAAGGCTGGCGGTGTGGATCATCACCCCGCCGCCGCCGGCACGCATGATCGGCAGGGTGGCGGCGATGACGTTGATCGCGCCGGACAGGTTGGTCGCGATCACCGCGTCCCATTCGGCAAGGTCGATGTCGTCCCAGTGGCGGTGCGGGTTGTTCAGCCCGGCGTTGTTGCACAGCACCGCGATGCCGCCCCGCCAGTCGGCGATTCGGCGGGCGCTGTCGAACACCGCCGCCCGGTCCAGCACATCCAGCGCAAAGACCCGCGCCTGCCCGCCCGCGGCGTTGATTTCCGCCGCCAGCGCGGCGACCGTCGCCTGGGTCCGCGCCGACAACGCCACAGGAAAACCTTCCTGCGCAAAGCGCCGCGACAGGGCTGCGCCGATGCCGGAACCCGCCCCGGTGATCCAGACCGTCCTGCCCGCAGACTTGTTCAAGGAATTATTTCCCATGTTACCGCTCATATAGAAAAACTGTGCCAGGTTTTAGCTGCTATCCGGTCAGTTTATACGAATTCAGCAGGAATGATAGTATTACAGATTGACATGCTGACAAGAGTGACGGAAGCTTTGGACGATCTTACAAGTGCCGGAAATTCCGTAACCGGCCGTCTAGGGGGAGAACGATCGATGCGGAACACGCATGGCGGATTGTGGCTGGGCGCCAGCATTGTCGCACTGGGCGCGGCGCTGACGGCACAGCAGGTCGCGGCGCAGGACAACGGGGCCGAGCCCCGGCGCGGCGGCACGGTGTTCGTGCACATGAACACCGAACAGGGGGTGCTGAACCCGGCGCTGCGGGCCTCGACCGGGGTCTATCAGATCACCGGCCGCTTCATGGAGCCGCTGATCGACAAGACCTATGACGGCTATGTGGGCGTATTGGCGACCGAGTGGTCGTCAAGCGAGGACGGCAAGGCCATCACCTTCAAGCTGCGCGACGGCGTGCGCTGGCACGACGGCGAGGCATTCCAGTGCGACGACGTGGCGTTTTCCGCGATGGAGCTGTGGAAGCCGCTGCTGAATTATTCCTCGACGCTGCAAGCCAATCTGGAATCGGTCGATTGCCCCGATCCGCTGACCGCGGTGTTCAACTATTCCGAGCCGATGCCGCTGGATCTGATCGTGGCCGCGATGCCCGACCTTGGCCATCCGGTGCCCAAGCATCTGTATGAAGGCACCGACATCCTCAAGAACCCGGTCAATCAGGCGCCGGTCGGCACCGGCCCCTTCAAGTTCCAGGAATACGAGCGCGGCCAGTATATCATCGGCGTGCGCAACGACGATTACTGGCGCGGGGCGGAATATCCCTATCTGGACCGGGTGATCTGGCGCTTCATCCCCGACAAGGCCGCCGGTGCCGCCGCGCTTGAGGCCGGAGAGCTGCACGAGTCCGGCTTCAACGGGATTTCCATGGCCGATCTTGAACGGCTGGGCAAGGATCCGCGCTTTGACATGGGCACCGAGGGGTTTGAAAACAACGTCGCCCACTCGACGGTCGAATTCAACCTGCGCAACCCGGTCCTGGCCGATGTGAAGGTGCGGCAGGCGGTCTATCACGGGCTGGACCTGGATTTCGCCATCAACACCATCATGCGCGGCTTTGCCAAGCCGGGCCATGGGCCGGTGCCCAGCGTTGGCGGGGCCAACTATACCGACGACGTGCCGGTCTATGAATACGACGTGGAAAAGGCCAAGGCGCTGCTGGACGAGGCCGGCTATCCCGCCGGGGCCGACGGCATCCGCTTCAAGCTGCGCCACCGGCCGGCGCCGTGGGGTGAATACACCCAGCTGTGGGGCGAATATTTCGCGCAGGCGATGAAGGAAATCGGCATTCAGGTCGATCTGGTCACCAATGACGCGCCCGGTTTCCTGAACGGGGTCTATCGCGACCATGATTTCGACACCGCGAACGGCTGGCACCAGTTCCGCTCGGACCCCGCGGTCTCGACCACGGTGTGGCTGCGGTCGGGGGCGCCGGTGGGCACCGCCTGGTCGAACCAGTTCGGCTATGAATCGGCCGAGATGGACAGCCTGATCGACGCCGCCGCCGAAGAGCTGGACCCCGAAAAGCGCGCCGATCTCTACCACCAGATCCAGCGGCTGGCGATGACCGACCTGCCGGTGATCTTTGCCATCGAGCATCCCTTCGTCGGGATCACCAACAAGAAGCTGGTGAACCACCACAACACGCCGCGCTGGGACAGCTCCAGCTGGTATGACCTGTGGATCGACGAGTGACAGGCACCGGCCGGGGCGCGCAAGCCGCGTCCCGGGTCTTACCGTAACCAAGATCCCCCGGCGTCGGCCGTTCGCGGCCGCGTTCGCGGGATGATTGTTCAGGCAAGCGATGTCGCTTTTACTTTATCTTCTACGGCGCATCTTGCAGGCGCTGCCGGTGATCTTGCTGATCATCATCGGCAGCTTCCTGCTGATCAAGCTGGCGCCGGGCGATACCGTCGATGCGCTGGTGGGCGACATGGGCGGGGCCGACCCGGCATTCGTCGCGCGGCTGCGGCAGGAATACGGGCTGGACCAGCCGGTGCTGGTGCAGCTGTGGCGCTATCTGGTCAAGCTGGCGCAATTCGATCTGGGCTGGTCCTATGTCTATGAGCAGCCGGTCACCAAGGTGCTGGCCTCGCGGCTGTGGGTGACGCTGCTGCTGATGCTGGGGGCGCTGTCCTCGGCGTTCGTGGTGGGCGTGGCGCTGGGGGCCTTTGCCGCGCGCCGCGCCTATTCGGCGACCGACAACGTGATCTCGACGCTGGGGCTGATCTTTTATGCGATGCCCTCGTTCTTTCTGGCGCTGCTGCTGGTGCTGCTGTTCTCGGTCAAGCTGAACTGGCTGCCGGTGGGCGGCATCCGCGACATCGGCGCGTTCCATACCGGCTGGAAACTGTGGCTGGACATCGCCACCCATCTGGTGATGCCGGTGCTGGCGCTGGCGCTGATCTACCTGGCCTTTTACATGCGGCTGATGCGCACCAGCGTGCTTGAGGTGATGGAGCTGGATTTCGTGCGCACCGCGCGGGCCAAGGGCGCGGGCGATGCGCGGCTGATGTTCCATCACATCATGCGCAACGCGCTGCTGCCGGTGATCACCCTGCTGGGCTTGCAGATTTCCACGGTGCTGGGCGGGTCGGTGGTGATCGAGACCATCTTTTCCCTGCCGGGGCTGGGGCAGCTGGCCTATACCTCGGTCGTCAAGCGCGACCTTAACACGCTGATGGGCATCATCTTCCTGTGCTCGATCATCGTGGTGCTGGTCAATATCCTGACCGATCTCGTCTATGCCTGGCTCGACCCGAGGATCGAACTGAAATGAACGCGCCTGACATCGAACCGGCCTTTGAACCGCAGCTGTCGCGTCCCTCGCGCGCCGCTGTCATGTGGCGGCGTTTCCGGCGCAACCGCGCGGCGGTGCTGGGGCTGGTGCTGTTTGCGGCGGTGGTGCTGGCGGCGCTGCTGGCCGACATCATCGCCCCCGGCGACCCGCTGCGCCGCGTCGGCGTGCCGCTGACCGCGCCCTTTGTCGATGCGGCCACGCCGTTGGGCACCGACCAGCTGGGCCGCGACATCCTGGCCGGCATCCTGCACGGCGCGCGCATCTCGCTGCTGATCGGGGTGGTGGCCACGCTGATCTCGATCTGCATCGGCATCCTGATCGGCGCTGTTTCGGGCTATTTCGGCGGCTGGGTCGACGACCTGCTGATGCGCGTGACCGAGGCGTTCCAGACCATCCCCAGCTTTGTGCTGCTGCTGGCGCTGGTGGCGATCTTCGGCTCGACCATCGGCAATATCGTGATCGCCATCGGCATCGTGTCATGGACCGCCCCCGCCCGCATGGTCCGGGCCGAGTTCATGTCGCTGCGCCGGCGCGAATTCGTCGATGCGGCCCGAAACCTCGGCGTCGGCAACGTCTCGATCATCTTTCGCGAGATCCTGCCCAACGCGCTGCCGCCGGTGATCGTGTTCGCCTCGGTGGTGATGGCGACCTCGATCCTGATGGAAAGCGCGCTGGCCTTTCTGGCGCTTGGCGATCCGAACTTTGCCAGCTGGGGCAACATGATCGGCCAGGGCCGCGCGGTGCTGCGCACCGACTGGTATTGCACCGTCATTCCCGGGGTCGCGATCCTGCTGACCGTGCTGTCCTTCAGCCTGCTGGGCGAGGGGTTGAACGACATCCTGAACCCGAGGCAAAAGAAATGACCGACGCCCCGATCCTTGAAATTCAGGACCTGCGCATCTCGTTGCCCGCAGGCGGCGACCGGCCTTATGCGCTGGAGCATCTGGACCTGACCGTGAACCCCGGCGAGATCGTCTGCCTGGTCGGCGAATCCGGCTCGGGCAAGTCGCTGGCGGCGAATGCGGTGATGCGGCTGCTGCCCGAACCGCATGTGCATGTCTCGGCCGGGCGCATCCTGCTGGACGGCGAGGACATCGGCGCCAAGTCCGAATCCGAGATGCGCGCCATCCGCGGCGACCGCGTGGCGATGATCTTTCAGGAACCGATGACGGCGCTGAACCCGCAAAAGACCGTGGGCTGGCAGATCGACGAGGTGCTGCGCCTGCACACCGACCTTGACCGCAAGGCGCGGCGGGCGCGGGCGCTGGAAATCCTGGGCGACGTGCATATCCCCGACCCGGCCTCGGCCTATAACGCCTATCCGCACCAGATTTCCGGCGGGCAGCGGCAGCGGGTGATGATCGCCATGGCGCTGGTGCTGAACCCGCGGCTGATCATCGCCGACGAGCCGACCACCGCGCTGGACGTGACCACGCAGAAACAGATCCTGCATCTGATCAAGGAAATGCAGCGCCAGCACGGCACCGGCATCCTGTTCATCACCCACGACTTCGGGGTGGTGGCGGAAATCGCCGACCGCATCGCGGTGCTGCGGCTGGGCGAGCTGGTCGAATCCGGCCCGGCCGAGCAGATCCTGAACCACCCAAGCCACCCCTATACGCGGGCGCTGATCGCCGCGGTGCCGGCGCTGACCCCGCCTGCGCACAAGGATCTGTCGGCCGCGCCGGTGGTGCTGCGGGCGCAGGGGCTGGCCAAGACCTTTGCCGCGCGCGGCGGCCTGCTGTCGGGGCGGCGGCAGGCGGTGACGGCGGTGCGCGACCTCAGTTTCGAGCTGCGACAGGGCGAGACGCTGGGCGTGGTCGGCGAATCCGGCTCGGGCAAGACCACGGTGTCGCGCATCGTCACCCGGCTGCTGGACGCCGACCGGGGCGAGGTGGTGATCGGCGGGCATGACCTGATCCACGCCGACCGCCGCCAGCTGCGCGCCATGCGCCGCGACATCCAGATGATCTTTCAAGATCCCATGGCCTCGCTGAACCCGCGCAAGCGGGTGGTGGACCTGATCGCGCAGGGCCCCATCGTCCACGGCGTGCCCAAGGCCGAGGCCCATGCCCGCGCCCGCGAGCTGCTGTCGCTGGTCGAGCTGTCGCCCGCCGCCGCCGAGCGCTATCCGCACGAGTTTTCCGGCGGCCAGCGTCAGCGCATCGGCATCGCCCGCGCCATCGCCATGCAGCCCAAGGTGATCGTGGCGGATGAACCCGTCTCGGCGCTGGATGTGTCGGTGCAGGCGCAGGTGCTGCGGCTGCTGGCCGATCTGCGCGACCGGCTGGACCTGTCGCTGCTGTTCGTCACCCACGACCTGCGCGTCGCCGCCCAGCTGTGCGACCGCATCATCGTCATGCAAAAGGGCGAGATCGTCGAGACCGGCCCCACCGCGCAGGTCTTTGCCGACCCGCAACATCCCTACACGCAGGCGCTGCTGACCTCGATCCCCGGGCGCGACTGGCAGCCCCCGAAACTGACCGACGCCGCCTGAGCGCGGAACAAGGATATGACCATGACCGAGGCAGTGTTTCCCGATTCGATCTGGGCCGCCGTCACCCCCCGGCCCCCGCAGACGCCGCCGCTGGCCAGCGACGCAGATGCGGATGCGGTGGTGATCGGCGCCGGCTTTACCGGGCTGTCGGCGGCGCTGGAACTGGCGCGCGCCGGGCAAAAGGTGCTGCTGCTGGAAGCGCAGGCGGTGGGCTGGGGCGCCTCGGGGCGCAACAACGGCCAGGTGATCCCCACGCTGACCGCGGCCGAGCCGCGCGCCATGGTCGCCCGCTGGGGCGCGGCGGGCGAACGCTTCGTGCGGCTGGTGGGCGACAGCGCGGACACGCTGTTCGACATCGCGCGGCGCGAGGGGATCGAGGCCGAGGCCGAGGCCGAACAGACCGGCTGGTTCCAGCCCGCCCATTCGCCCGGACGAGTCAAGCTGTCGCGCGCCCGCGTCGAGGCATGGCAGCATTACGGCTTTCCCGCCCGCCTGCTGGACCGTCAGGAAACCACCGCGCTGCTGGGCACGGATTTCTGGTATGGCGGGATGCTGAACCCGACCGGCGGCCATGTGAACCCGCTGGGCCTTGCTCGCGGCCTGGCCCGCGCCGCCGCAGCCCACGGCGCCGTGATCCACGAGGACACCCCCGTCGCCGGCTGGTCGCGCGAGGGCGACGCCTGGGTGGTGCGCACCGTCTCGGGCCACAAGGTCCGCGCCCGCCACATGATCCTGGCCACCAACGCCTATACGGGCGAGCTGGTGCCGCGCCTTGCCCGCAAGCTGGCGCATACCATCGTGCCGGTGCTGTCCTGGCAGATGTCCACCGACCCGATCCCGGACGATCTGCGCGCCGGCATCCTGCCCGGGCGGCAGGCGGTGTCCGACACCCGCGGCGACCTGCGGTTCTTTCGCTACGACGCGCGCAACCGGCTGATCACCGGCGGTGCGGTGATGGGCCGGCGCGACATGGCCCGCCGCGTCGCCGACAAGGCCGCCCGCAGCCTGGCCGAGGCCTATCCCCAGCTTGGCACCCCGCGGATGAGCCATGTCTGGTCGGGCTATATCGGCATGACCTGGGACCGCTTTCCCCGCATCCACCAGCTTGGCCCCGACGCCTGGACCTGGATCGGCTGCAACGGCCGCGGCGTGGCGCTGGGGGTGGCCTTGGGGCGCGAGATGGCGCGGGCGGTGTCGGGCGCGGCGCTTGATACGCTGGCCCTGCCCCTGTCCGAGCCGCGGCCCCTGCCCTTTCACAGCTTTGCCCGCCTGATTGCGCCGAATTACCTGGCATGGATGCGCCGCAAGGACCGGCAGGAAATGAAATGACCACCCCCAAGACCCGAAAGGCCAGCCCATGAGCCAGCTTCCCATCATCGAGCGCCGCCGGATCGAGGCGCAGATCCTGAAAAACGTGCACGAGGTGCTTGAAACCCGCTATGGCACCGACACCGCCGACGACATCATCGGCACGGCGGTGACGCAATCGGCGATCCAGCAGGGGCAGGCTTTCGCCGAGGAACTGGGCCACACCCCCGATTTCCACGACTTTGCCGCGATCATGCCGAACTGGACCGCCGGCGGCTCGCTGGAAATCGAGATGCTGGGCGTGGACGACGACAGCATGGCGTTCAACGTCACCCGCTGCCGCTATGCCGAGATGTATCGCGAAATGGGGGTGGGCCGGATCGGGCATCTGCTGTCGTGCAACCGTGATGGCGATTTCTGCATCGGCTACAACCCCGACATGAAACTGACCCGCACCCAGACCATCATGCAGGGCGCCTCCCACTGCGATTTCCGCTATCGCATGGAAACCAAGGAAGAATAGGAACCGAAAATGGCCGTCGAGAACTGGATTTCCGACCGTATCACCCAGCTGGTCGAATTCCGCCGCGACCTGCACCGCAACCCCGAACTGCTGTATGACCTGCCCCGCACCGCCGCCCGCGTGGCTCAGGCGCTGCGCGAGGCCGGCGTGGACGAGGTGCATGAGGGCATCGGCCGCACCGGCGTGGTGGCGGTGATCCGCGGGCATTCCAACCGCTCGGGGCGGACCATCGGCCTGCGCTCGGACATGGACGCGCTGCCGATCACCGAAGAAACCGGCGCCGAATGGGCGTCCGAAGTGCCGGGCAAGATGCACGCCTGCGGCCACGACGGCCACACCGCCATGCTGCTGGGCGCCGCCATCGGGCTGGCGCAAAGCCGCAACTTCGACGGCACCGTGGTGCTGATCTTCCAGCCGGCCGAAGAGGGCGGCGCCGGTGCCCGCGCCATGATCGAGGACGGGCTGTTCAGGCGCTTTCCGGTCGATGAGGTCTACGGGATGCACAACCGCCCCGCCCTGCCGGTGGGTGAATTCACCATCGCGCCGGGGCCGATCATGGGCTCGGTCGACATGTTCGACATTCAGATCACCGGGGTCGGCGGCCACGCCGCGCGCCCCGAACTGACCGTCGATCCGATGCCGGTGATGGCGGCGCTGATCCAGGGATTGCAGACGCTTGTCGCGCGCAATCTCGACCCGGTGGATTCGGCCGTGGTTTCGGTGACGCGCGTGCAGGCGGGCGACGCCTATAACGTGATCCCGCAGACGCTGGCGCTGGCCGGCACCGTGCGCACCCTGCGCGAAGAGGTCCGTGACATGATCGAGGCCCGCATGGGCGAGATGGTGCAGGGCATCGCCGCCGCCTATGGCGCCACCGCCCGGCTGGACTATGGCCGCCACTATCCGGTGACCGTCAACCATGACGCGCATACCGAATATGCGGCGCAGGCGGCGGAATCGGTCGCGGGCGCGGGCCGGGTCCACCGCGACATGCCGCAGACGCTGGGGGGCGAGGATTTCTCCTTCATGCTGAACGAGGTGCCGGGCGCGATGATCAATATCGGCAACGGCGACAGCGCCGGGCTGCACCACCCCGCCTATGATTTCAACGATGATGCCATCGCATGGGGCGTGTCCTACTGGACCGCGCTGGTGCGCAGCCGGCTGCCGTTGCAGGAGTAACGATGCCCTCTATTTCCTTCCTGGCCGACCCGGACGCCGGTTCCGCCCCCGGCCCCGGCCTGCTGCCGGCACTGCCTGAATGTCGCGACCGGGCCTGGGCGCGGCACGCGGTGGCGGTGCTGTCGGGCGACAGCCACCGCTCGGCCGACACCCACCTGCTGAAGCCGATCTTTCCGGGGCTGCCGGGAATTTCCGTCTATCTCAAGGACGAAAGCACCCACCCGACCGGCAGTCTCAAGCACCGGCTGGCGCGGTCGCTGTTCCTGTACGGGATCTGCAACGGCCGCATCCGCCGCGACACCGTGCTGGTCGAGGCGTCCTCGGGCTCGACCGCCGTGTCCGAGGCGTATTTCGCCCGGCTGCTGGGGCTGCGCTTCATCGCGGTGATGGCACGCTCGACCAGCCCGTCCAAGATCGAGGCGATCACCGGCTTCGGCGGCGAATGCAGTTTCGTCGAGCATACGGGCGAGGTGTATGAGGTCGCCGCACGGCTGGCCGCCGAGCATGGCGGCTATTACCTGGACCAGTTCACCCATGCCGAACGCGCAACCGACTGGCGCGGCAACAACAACATCGCCGACAGCATCTTTCGCCAGATGGAAAGCGAGGAAGCCCCGGTCCCGGAGTGGATCATCACCAGCGCCGGCACCGGCGGCACCGCCGCCACGCTGGGCCGCTATATCCGCTATCGCGGCTTCTGCACCCGGCTGTGCGTTCCCGATGTCGAGGGCTCGGCGTTTTACGACGCCTGGGCCACCGGCCGCGACGACACCGAGGCGCCGGGCTCGCGCATCGAGGGGATCGGTCGGCCGCGGGTCGAGCCTTCGTTCATCCCCAGCGTGATCGACCACATGATCCGTGTGCCCGACGCGGCATCCATCGCCGCCGCACATGTGCTGTCGGACCGGCTGTTCCGCCGGGTCGGCGGCTCGACCGGGACGAATTTCTTTGCGCTGTGCTGCGTCGCGGCGGGAATGATGCGCGACGGACAGGGCGGGTCGCTGGTCACGCTGATCTGCGACAGCGGCGACCGCTATGCCGACAGCTACTATAACCCCGACTGGCTGGCGCGTGAAAACATCGACATCGCGCCCTGGCGGCGCGCGCTTGAGCGTTTTCTGGACCACGGCGGCAGCCCGTTCCCCGAATGACGTTCCCCCCGACTGACATTTCCCCCGACTGACATTTCCCCCGCCGCGGCATCTGCCCGCGGCGGGGTCTTTTCGGCTCAGCCCAGCCGGTCGGTGCCGCCGCAGACGGAAATCGCCTGCCCCGAGATGGTGCGCCCCAAGGGGCTGGCCAGATACAGCACCTGATTGGCGATCTGCTGCGGGGTGACATATTCGCGGATCGCGCTGTGGGAAAACGCCTCGGCCTCGATCTCGGCGAACGAGGCGCCGCGTGCCTGCGCGCGGGCCTCCAGCACCCGGCGCTGGCGGTCGCCCGAGACGATCCCCGGCAGCACCGCATTGACGCGGATGGAATCGCCGCCCAGCTCGATCGCCAGCGATTTCGTCAGCCCGACCACCCCCCATTTCGCCGCCGCATAGGGGCTGCGCAGCGCAAACCCCAGCCGCCCGGCGAGCGACGAGATATTGACGATGGACGGGTTTTCGCTGCTCCGCAGCAGCGGCACGGCCGCGGCAGAGGCCACGAAATGCGAGGTCAGGCAGATCGCCAGCGTGGCGTTCCACTGGTCCAGCGCCACGTCCTCGACCCTGGCGGTCGGCCCGGCGATGCCGGCGTTGTTGACCAGACAATCCAGCCCGCCCATCGCCTCCGCGGCGTCAGCCACAAACCCCGTCAGCGCGCCCGCATCGGCCACATCAACGCGGCGGGCGAACACCCCATCGGGCAGCGTCGCCAGCGCCGCATCGTCGATGTCGCAGGTCGCCACCCGCGCCCCGGCGGCCAGAAAGCCCTCGACAATGGCGCGGCCGATGCCGGCGGCGCCGGCGGTGACGATGACGCGGCTTGCGTCGAGGTCCAGATCCATGGGCGGTTTCCCCTGTTGAGACGTCACGCAGGCAGGATGTCGCGCGACAGGATGAATTCCGAGGCCGAGCGGATGTCCGCCTCGACCGCATCGGCGGCGGCCTGCGCGTCGCGGGCCTCGACCGCTTGCAGCAGCCGCGCGTGCCAGCCGCGCGACACGGCGGTGCGGCGGCGGCGGGTGTCCTGTTCCAGGTCCAGGTTGATGATCGGCCCGGCCTTGAGCCACAGCGCCCCGATCACCTCGACCAGCACCGGCGAGCCGGCGGCCTCGTAAAGGACGAAATGCAGATCCTTGTTGGCCTTGACCGCGGGTTTCGCATCGGCCGCCGCCAGCGCCTGCTCGAACGCCAGATCCGCGCGGCGCAGTGCCGCGACCTGCGCTTGCGTGGCGCGGCGCGCGGCCAGTGCCGCGGCGTGGGTTTCGTTGTGGACGCGCACCTCGGTCAGGTCGCGAAACTGGCCGCGGGTCAGCAGCGGCACCGCCACCGCGCGGTTGGGCAGCACCACCAGCGCCTGCTGCGCCACCAGCCGCGCCACCGCGTCGCGCACCGGCATCACCGACACCCCCAGCCGTTCCGCCAGATCGCGCATCGAGATGCGGTCGTCGGGCCGCAACGCCCCCGACAGCAGCATTTCCGCCAGCGCATCATGGACCTGGCTGGCCAGCGAGGCGACGCGGATCGGGGTTATCGTGTTATCCTGGCTGGTCATTTTATCCTCGACTTGCCCCAAGTGTGATCTCAGACAGCGGGCAAGGCAAGACCCTATTATCGCAGGGCTATTTTGCAGTTGCAGCATAAATTCCCGATTGACGCAGGCAGAATCGGCTGCAACTGTGATCTCAGATCACGGCACGACCGCGATCCACGAGATTATCCTGGGGAGGAGAAATCCATGTTCCACCACCGCCGGCTGCTTGCCGCCACCACCGCGCTGACCCTTGGGGCCGCGCTGCTGCCGCTGGGCGCTTTCGCGCAGGACGACGGGCCGATCCGCATCGGCCACCTGACGCCGCGCACCGGCTTTCTGGGCCCGCTGGGCGAATATGCCGTCATGGCCGCCGATCTCGCGGCCGAGGAAATCAACGCCGCCGGCGGCATCAACGGCCGCATGATCGAGGTCATCAAGGAGGATTCGGTCAACCCGCAGACCGCCTCGACCAAGGCCGAGCGCATGATCGAACGCGACAACGTCGTCGCCATCGTGGGCGAGATCAGCTCGGCCTCGGCGCTGACCATCTCGCAGGTCACCGACCGCGCCAAGCGCCCCTTTCTTAACACCGGCGCCAACTCGGACACGCTGCGCGGCGACGACTGCAAGCGCTTCATGTTCCACGTCGAAACCCAGAACGCGATGTATGTGAACGCCGAGGGCCAATATCTGCAAAGCGAAGGGCTGGTCGACGGCAAGAACTGGTATCTGCTGACCGCGGATTATGCGTTCGGCCACGATCTGCTGAACGCGGCCAAGGTGTTTCTGGACCGCACCAACGGCAATATCGCCGGCGATGACCTGGTGCCGACCGACGCCACCGATTTCTCGTCCTATCTGCTGAAGGTGCGCGAGGCGAAACCGGATGTCGTGGTCTCGAACCTGGCCGGGACGCAGATCACCAGCTTTCTCAAGCAGTATACCGAATTCGGGCTGGAGGCGCCGGTCGGCGGCTTTGGCTTTGACACCGCCTCGGCCTGGGCTGCGGGGGGCGACAACTTCAAGGGCACCTGGCCCACGGTCTGGACCCATCAGGTCGACACCGAACGCTCGCAGGAGTTCGTCAAGGCGTTCACCGACAAATACGGCAAGCCGCCGGAAAACCAGGCGTTCGGCGACTATACCGCGATGCACATCCTCGCGCAGGCGATCGGGGCCGTGGGCACCGACGGCGAGGCGCTGGTGGGCTATCTGGAAAATCCGGAAAACACCTTTGACGTGATGAAATCGCGTCCCGCCTATTTCAACCCCAAGAACCACCAGCTGATGCAAGAGGTCTACACGATCACCGCGCTGCCTCCGGGCGAGCAGCCCAACCAGTGGGACATCTTCACCACCTCGGCGCCGGTGCCGGCCCCCGACCAGCCGCTGGAGACGTTGATCGAGGCCGCCGTGGGGGGCGAATGCAGCTTCGCCGGCTAAGCTGAAACCACGGGGCGCGCGGCGGCGGCTGCGCCCCTTTTCCCTTGCCGAAGGGCCAAGCGATGAACCTGTTTCTTTTTGCCGCGCAGCTGCTGAACGGGCTGCTGGACGGATTTTACTATCTGCTGATCGCGCTGGGGCTGTCGCTGATCTTTTCGCTGGGCGGCATCGTGAACCTGGCGCATGGGGCATTCTATGCGCTGGGGGCGTATCTCGCGTTCCTGCTGACCCCGTATCTGGGGTTCTTTCCCGTGCTGGTCGTCGTGCCGCTGCTGGTCGCGGGGCTGGGCATGGTGACCGAGCGGCTGCTGTTCACCCGTTTCTACAAGGCCGACCCGCTGTATTCGCTGCTGCTGACCTTTGGGCTGGCCATGGTGATCGAGCAGGCGCTGCGCTGGTATTTCGGCGCCTCGCCACAGGCCTATTCCATGCCTTCGGTGCTGACCGGGCAGGTGTTCCTGGGTGATTTCGTCTATTCGCGCTATCGGCTGTTCCAGATCGCCGTGGCGATCGCGGTGGTGGCGGCGGTGTGGGTGCTGCTGAACCGCACCGCCTTTGGCCGCATCGTGCGCGCCGGCATCCAGAACCCCGACATCCTGGGCGCGATGGGGATTTCCCTGCGCCCCTATCTGTCGGCGGTGGCCGGCATCGGCATGGGGTTGGCGGGGCTGGCCGGGGTGCTGATGGCGCCGATCTATCCCGTGCATCCGGCAATGGGGGCCGAGATCCTGACCGCGGCCTTTGTCGTGGTGGTGATCGGGGGGCTTGGCTCGTTCTGGGGGGTGGTGGTCGCCGCACTGCTGGTCGGGCTGGTCAAGGGCTTCATGATCGCCATCGGCCAGTCGGCGATGTCCATGGCCGCCATCTATCTGCTGATGTTCGTCGTGCTGCTGCTGCGTCCGCGCGGGCTGATGGGCGAACGCATCCTGCGTTTCGAATGAGGGGCTACATGCGTATCCATCCCCTGCTGATCGCCGCCGCGGCGCTGGCCGCACTGCCCTTTGCGCTGCAATGGATCGGGCTGACCACGACCTCGGCCGTCGAGGTGGTGATCTTCGCCGTCGCCGCCATGGGGCTGAACCTGCTGTCGGGCTATACCGGGCTGGTCAGCTTCGGCCACGGCGCCTGGTTCGGCCTGGGCGCCTATGCCGCGGCACTGGCCGCGCGCGCCCTGCCCGGCCACGCCTTCTGGCTGCCGCTGGCCGCGGCGCTGGCCGTGTCGGCGGTGCTGGCGGCGGGGTTCGGCGTGCTGATGCTGCGCCGGCGCGGCGTCTATTTTTCGCTGATGACGCTGGCGCTGTCGGCGCTGGGGTTCACCATCGCCTTTCGCTGGACCTCGCTCACCGGTGGCGAGAACGGGCTGGGCGGGGTCGAACGCCCCGCCTGGGGCGGCTTCGACCTGAACAACAACATGAACTTCTATATCGTCACCGCGCTGATCGCGCTGGCGGTGGCCTTTGGGTTGTGGCGACTGGTCAACGCGCCGCTGGGCCGGGTGCTCGAGGCGATCCGCGAGAACCAGACCCGCGCCATGGCGCTGGGGTTCCCGGTGGTGCGCTACAAGCTGGCGGCCTTCGTCACCTCGGCCTCGGTCACCGCGCTGGCCGGCGCGCTGCTGATGTTCAAGAACCGCATGACCTCGGCCGAGCCGATGTCGGTGGCGTTCTCGGGCGAGCTGCTGGCGATGGCGGTGATCGGCGGGATGCGCGGGTTCCTGGGGCCGGCGCTGGGGGCGCTGTTCTACGTGTTCTTCCGCGAGTACCTGTCGATGTGGACGGAGAACTGGCTGTTCTGGTTCGGGCTGGTGTTCGTCGGCTTCGTGATGTTCGCGCCGCAGGGGCTGGTGGGCATCGGCCGGCAGGTGATGGCGCGGCTGCGCCCCGGGCCGACGCTGGCCGCGGCCATGGCCGACCGCCGCGCCACCGCCCTGCCCCTGCCCGCGATGCTGCGCCGCGACGGCGCGCCCGGGCCGGACGAGGTGCTGAAAGCCGACGAGATCGCCAAGAGCTTCGGCGGGCTCAAGGCCGTGGACGGGGTCAGCCTGACCGTGCGCGACCGCACCCTGCACGCGCTGATCGGGCCGAATGGCGCCGGCAAGACCACCGCCTTCAACCTGCTGACCGGGATGCTGCGCCCCGACGCCGGGCGGGTGACGCTGGAAGGCGCCGAGATCGCCGGGCAAAGCGCCGACGAGATCGCCCGGCAGGGCATCGGCCGCTCGTTCCAGATCACCAGCCTGTTCCCGGAACTGACCGTGTTCGAGAACGTCCGGCTGGCGGTGCAGTCCACCGACCCGCAGCGGATGAACGCCTGGCGCTCGGCCGCCGCGATCGAGCGGGTGAACGCGCAGGCGCGCGAGATCATCGAGTGGGTCGGGCTTGGCGGGATGGAAAGCGCCCGCGCGGGCTCGCTCTCCTACGGCGGGCAGCGGCTGCTGGACCTCGGGCTGGCGCTGGCCACCCCCCCGCGCATCCTGCTGGCGGACGAGCCGCTGGCCGGGCTGTCGGTCGCCGAACGCGAGCGCGTGGGCAACCTGATCAAGCAGGTGTCGCAGGACGTGCCGGTGCTGCTGGTCGAACACGACATCGACCGGGTGTTCAGCCTTGCCGACCACGTGACGGTGATGAACGAGGGCAAGGTTCTGCTGGACGGCGACGTGGCGGCGGCGCGCAGCTCGGGCAAGGTGCAGGAAATCTACATCGGCTCGGGCACCTCGGCGGTGGCGGCGACCGCCCACCACGGGCAGGCGGGCACGGAAACCCTGTGCCGGCTGGAGGGCGTGAACGTCCATTACGGCAAGAGCCACATCCTGCACGACGTCGGCTTCGACATCCGCAAGGGCGAGATCCTGGCGCTGCTGGGACGCAACGGCGCCGGGAAATCGACGCTGCTCAAGGCGATGATCGGGATCGCGCCGGTCAGCTCGGGCACCATCACGCTGGACGGGCAGCAGATCTCCGGGCTGCCGCCGGCGGCGGTGGCGCGGGCGGGGGTGGGCTATGTGCCGCAGGGCCGCGGGCTGTTCGCCGGCATGACCGTGCGCGACAACTTGGAACTGGGCCGCATCCGCCGCCGCACCGGCGCCGGCACCCACTGGTCGGACGAGGAGATCCTGGAGTATTTCCCCCGCCTCGCCGAACGGATGGAGACCGAGGCCGACCGCCTGTCGGGGGGCGAGCAGCAGATGGCGGACCTGCTGCGCGACATGCTGCAAGAGGCCGGCAACGACCCCCGGGCCGCCGCAAGCGTCACCACCTGCGACAGCATGGAACAGGCGCTGGACGGCGTGGCGCTGGTGCAGGAAAGCGGCCCCGAGGTGCTTGAGATCAAGCGCGAACTGTTCGGCCGTCTGGACGCGGCGGCGGCGCCGGGGGTGATCCTTGCGTCGTCGTCGTCGGCGCTGGTCGCCTCGCAATTCGCGGACGGGCTGGCGGGGGCGGGGCGCTGCATCGTCGGGCATCCGGTCAACCCGCCGCATGTGGTGCCGGTGGTCGAACTCTGTCCCTCGCCGCAGACGGAACCCTGGGTGCTGCCGCGGGCCGAGGCGATCTATCGCGCCGCCGGGCAGGTGCCGGCGGTGCTGAACCGGGAAATTCCCGGCTTTGTGCTCAACCGGCTGCAAGCGGTGCTGCTGGCCGAATCGCTGCGGCTGGTGGCCGAGGGCGTCTGTTCCGTGCAGGCGCTGGACGACACCATGCGCCACGGGCTGGGACGGCGCTGGACGCTGATGGGGCCGCTGGAAACCATCTCGTTGAACGCGCCCGAGGGGGTGCTTGACTACATGCGCCGCTATGGCCCGACCATGGCGCGGCTGGCCGACGACGGCGCCGGGGCACGGGCGTTTTCGGAACCCGCCGCCGCCGCTGCCGTCGCCGCCGCCTTTCCCGAAACCGACCCGCAGGCGATCCGCGACCGCACCGCCTGGCGCGACCGCGAACTGGCGGCGCTGGACCGCCATCTTCGTTCCCGCATCGTTTCCACGACCGACAAGGACTGACCCATCATGGCCAAAGCCCCCCGCAAGACGATCATCACCTGCGCCGTGACCGGCGCCATCCACACGCCGTCCATGTCGCCCCATCTGCCGGTGACCCCGTCCGAGATCGCCGAGGCCGCCATCGGCGCGGCCGAGGCCGGCGCCGCCATCGTCCATCTGCACGCCCGCAACCCGCAGGACGGCAGCCCCGACCAGTCCCCCGAGGCGTTCCTGCCCTTCCTTCAGGTCATCAAGCAGCGCTCGCCGGTGATCGTGAACCTGACCACCGGCGGCGCCCCCATCATGACCATCGAGGAACGGATGCGCCCCGCCGCGACCTATCGCCCCGAGGTCGCCTCGATGAACATGGGCACGATGAACTTTGGCCTGTTTCCCATGCTCGACCGCTTCGAGGGCAAGCTGAAGCATGAATGGGAAAAGACCTATCTGGGCAACCGCGACATCGTGTTTCGCAACACCTTCGGCGATCTGGAAAAGGTGATGACCGATCTGGGCGCCAACGGCACGCGGTTCGAGTTCGAATGCTATGACACCTCGCATCTGTATAACCTCAAGTATTTTTACGACCGCGGCATCGTGAAAGGGCCGCTGTTCATCCAGACCGTGTTCGGGCTGATGGGCGGGATCGGCGCGCACCCCGACGACGTGATGCACATGAAGCGCACGGCCGACCGGCTGTTCGGCGACGATTACCGCTGGTCGGTGCTGGGCGCGGGCCGCAACCAGCTGCCGATCGCGGCGATGTCGGCGGCGATGGGCGGCCATGTCCGCGTCGGGCTGGAAGATTCGCTGTGGGCCGGCCCCGGCAAGCTGGCCGAGACCAACGCCCAGCAGGTCCGGCTGGCGCGCCAGATCATCGAGGGGCTGGGGCTGGAAATCGCCTCGCCCGAAGAGGCGCGCGAGATCCTGGCCCTGAAAGGCACCGACGACCTGGGTTTCTGAACGCCGCGCCCGCGGCACGGCCGGACGGGGGCTGTCTGCCCCCGCGAGGCCTGCGGCCTCGTCCCCCGAGGATATTTTCGACCGCCCGAATCCTCGCGGTCCCGTTCTTGTCGTGGGGGGCGGGGGCAGACAGCCCCCGGTCCGGCGCTATCCGCAGGACACCGCCGCGCCGGACCGGGTTACAGCTTTATATCCATCACCGAATCCAGCGCCGCCGCATAGGCGTCGAAAACCCCGGCCTGCGCCAGAGACTGCCGGACATGCGCATTCAACCCGCCGGGCGTCTCGTGCCCCTCGACCAGCGCCCCGGATGTCACGCCGCGGCTTTCCAGCGCGGTTTCACCCAGCATCGCCAGCATCGAGCGCACATACAGCAAGGCCGCATCCGGGGCCACGCCGCGGGTTTCCAGCCAGCCCGCCAGCGCCTGCTGGACCATGAAGAATTGCGACATCATCCCCGATACGCTGCCCAGATCGCTGATCTCATCCTCGCTGCGCGCGACGATCAGATCGCCCAGATCCTGAAACAGCGCCTCGATTTCGGGCAGCGCGGGAAACAGGATCACCGGGCCCTGGCGGCGGGCGATACCGGGCAGCGGCGTCACCCGGCAGATGCGATGCGCGGGCGCGACCAGCGCGGCGATCCGCGCCACCGGTGTCGTTGCCACAAAGCTGACGACGGTCTGGTCCTCGCGGAATTCCAGCCCGTCCAGCGCGTGGTCCAGCTGATCGGGGCGGACCGCCAGGAACACGGTCTGGCAGCGCCGGACCACGTCCTTGTTCGACGCCTCGCGGATGACGTCGGGGAATTCGCCCGCCAGCCGGCGCGACACGGAATCGGACCGCGGCGACAGCCGGATCACCGGGTGCGAGGATCGCGCGCGGATGCCGCGCACCACCGCCTCGGTCAGCACGCCGCAGCCGATGAACCCGATGTCGCCGCCCGCCTGCGTGTCGCCCGTCATGTCAGCACGCCCTCAAGCGAGTTCGAGGCGCTGGCCTTGATCCGCACCTGCAACAGATCGCCCGGCGCCACATCGGGGGCCTGGACGAAAACCGAGTGCAGATAATCCGACTTGCCGACCATCTGCCCCGGCATCCGGCCGGGTTTTTCAAACAGCACCCCCAGCGTGCGCCCGACCATGGATTCCTGCGCGACCCGCTGCTGGCGGTCCAGCAGCGCCTGCAATTCCTGCAACCGCGCATCGGCGACCGCATCCGCCACCATCTCGCGCCCGAAGGCAGGCGTCCCCGGCCGCGGCGAATACTTGAAGCTGAAGGCGGTGCCGAAGCCGACCTGTTCCACCAGC
Source organism: Paracoccus alkenifer (assembly GCF_900108405.1). Classification (GTDB taxonomy): domain Bacteria; phylum Pseudomonadota; class Alphaproteobacteria; order Rhodobacterales; family Rhodobacteraceae; genus Paracoccus; species Paracoccus alkenifer. Next base: position 664,271 of record NZ_FNXG01000002.1, on the reverse strand, counting down.
CGCAGCGTGGCCGCATGGTCCTGATCGGTTTCGCCGGGGAAACCCACGATGAAATCGCTGGTCAGCATGATGTCGGGGCGGGCTGTGCGGATGCGGTCGATCAGCCGCAGATACTGGTCCGCCGTGTGCTTGCGGTTCATCGCCTTGAGGATGCGGTCCGACCCCGACTGCACCGGCAGATGCAGATAGGGCATCAGCTGCGGGATGTCGCGATGCGCCGTGATCAGATCATCGCCCATGTCGTTGGGGTGGCTGGTGGTGTAGCGGATCCGGTCCAGCCCCTCGATTTCGGCCAGCTGCCGGATCAGCGCGCCGAACCCCTCGGCCCCGTCGCCGTGCCAGCCGTTGACGTTCTGGCCCAGCAGGGTGATCTCGCGCACGCCGCGCGCCACAAGGTCGCGGGCCTCGGCCATGATGCGGGCGGTGGGGCGGCTGACCTCGGCCCCGCGGGTATAGGGGACCACGCAAAAGGCGCAGAACTTGTCGCAGCCCTCTTGCACGGTCAGAAAGGCCGCCGGCGCGCGGCGGGTGGCGCGGCGCTGCGGCAGGTGGTCGAACTTGTCCTCGGCCGGGAACTCGGTGTTCACCGCCGGGGCCTCGCCGCGCACCATGGCGGGCAGGTTGTGATAGGATTGCGGGCCGACGACCAGATCGACCTGCGGGGCGCGGCGGATGATCTCGGCCCCCTCGGCCTGCGCCACGCAGCCGGCAACGCCGATTTTCAGATCCGGGCGCCCGCCCTTGAGCGGCTTGAGCCGGCCAAGGTCGGAATACAGTTTCTCGGCGGCTTTTTCGCGAATATGGCAGGTGTTCAGCAGCACCATGTCGGCGTCGTCGGCACGGTCGGTCTGGACATAGCCCTCGGCCGCCATGGCCTCGGCCATGCGCTGGCTGTCATAGACGTTCATCTGGCAGCCATAGGTCTTGATGAACAGCTTTTTCGGCGTCTGGTCGGTCATGGCGCGCCCTGCCCTTTCGCTGGCCCCCGTGGAACCCGCCCCATATAGCGGCCCCCGCCTGCCATGGAAACCCGCGCCGCCTAGCGCAGGTCGCGGGCCAGAAAGCGGGCGGCGCGGGTCCAGCTGTCATCGGTGTCGCCGCGAAAGCTGAGGTCGCGCTGCGCGATCACGGTTTCCGCCTGCGTATCCACCAGCGTGGCAAACCCCTGCATGATCAGGGTGCTGGTCTTGAGCACGACGACGAACAGCGCGCGGTCCGCACCGCGGTCGCGGGCCAGCGCCACCAGGCATTGCGGGGTTTCGGGCGAGCAGGCGGCGGCGACGGTGGCGGCGTCGAGGCGGGTGATGGCTGCATCGTGCCCAGCCGCCATTTCCTCGGCCAGGGTCGCGCCGAAATCCTCAAGCCGCGCCAGATGCGCCGCGCCCTGATCCACGGCCTCGCCCGAGGTGTCCAGGAACTTGACCGGCAACAGCGCCACGACATCCGCCATCGCCGGCCCGGCGGCCACAGCCGCAAGGACAGCCCCGCAGATACGGGCACGGATGCGCGACAGGAACATCATCCGCCCAGCCTGACCGCGGCCCGCGCCCGGGTCCAGAACCGCCCCCGGCACCCACGACCAACGGATGATCCGCCCCTACCCGGCAGCCTGCCGGCACAATCGGCCATTCTGCCACGCCTTGCGTCGTTGAACCCTCACCACGGCGGCGCTAGCCTGATCCCAACCAAGGAGATTTCGCATCATGGACGAAAAAAGCTGGTCGGCCCGCGCCGAGACCGTGTCGATGTTCGGCTTTACCGACCTGCCCAGCATCGAGAGCCGCGGCACCATCGTGCTGACCCATGGCGAGGGGCCCTATGTCATCGACACTCAGGGGCGGCGCTGGCTGGATGCCAATTCGGGCCTGTGGAACATGGTCGCGGGCTTTGACCACAAGGGCCTGACCGAGGCCGCCAAGGCGCAATACGACCGCTTTCCCGGCTATCACGCGTTTTTCGGGCGCATGTCCGACCAGACGGTGATGCTGTCGGAAAAGCTGGTCGAGGTGTCTCCGTTCCCGCGCGGTAAGGTGTTCTATACCAACTCGGGGTCCGAGGCGAACGACACCATGGTCAAGATGCTGTGGTTCCTGCACCGGGCCGAAGGCAACCCGAACCGCCGCAAGATCCTGACCCGCTGGAACGCCTATCACGGCGTCACCGCAGTTTCCGCCAGCATGACCGGCAAGCCTTATAACGAGGTGTTCGGACTGCCTCTGCCCGGTTTCATCCACCTGACCTGCCCGCATTTCTGGCGCGAGGGCAAGCCCGGCGAATCGGAATCCGAATTCGTGGCGCGTCTGGCCGCCGAACTGGAAGAGGTGATTGCCCGCGAAGGCGCCGACACCATCGCCGGATTCTTTGCCGAACCGGTGCAGGGCGCGGGCGGCGTGATCCCCCCGGCGCAGGGGTATTTCCAGGCGCTGGTCCCGATCTTGCGCAAACACGGGATCCCGGTGATCTCGGACGAGGTGATCTGCGGGTTCGGCCGCACCGGGTCGACCTGGGGCTGCGAGACCTATGGGTTCACCCCCGATGCGATCATCTCGTCCAAGAACCTGACTGCCGGGTTCTTTCCGATGGGGGCAGTGATCCTTGGGCCGGAACTTTCCGACCGGCTGGACGCAGCCATCGCCCCGATCGAGGAATTCCCCCACGGTTTCACCGCTAGCGGCCACCCGGTCGGCTGCGCCATCGCGCTGAAAGCCATCGACGTGGTGATGAACGAAGGGCTGGCGCAGAACGTCATCGACAAGGCCCCGCGGATGGAGGCGGGGCTGCGCGACATCATGCAGCGCCACGAAAACATCGGCGAGCTGCGGGGCGTCGGCTTCATGTGGGCGCTTGAGGCCGTGAAGGACGCCGAGACCCGCCAGCCCTTTCCGCCGCATCTGTCGGTCAGCGAGCGCATCGCCAACACCTGCACCGATCTGGGGCTGATCTGCCGGCCGCTGGGGCAGTCGATCGTGCTGTGCCCGCCCTTTATCCTGACCGACGCGCAGATGGACGAGATGTTCCAGAAACTCGACCGGGCGCTGGAACAGGTGTTCGACGGGCTGCGGGCCGAGGGCGAGGCGTGATCCGGCGTTAAGCGTAAATTAATACGTCGGCGCTAGCCTGTCCGAGGGAACAACTCTTTCGGGCAGGCCATTGGACAGGATCGATTTCGCGCTGCTGATCGCGGGAATGCATCGCAGCGGCACCTCGTATCTCAGCGAATGCTGCGGCGCGCTGGGGCTGGCGCTGCCCCATGACACGGGCGGCCCCGCCCCCGACAACCCGCGCGGGCATTTCGAACCCCGCGCGGTGGTGGCGCTGAACGACGCGATCCTGGCGCAGCAGGGGGCTGTGTGGCTGCGCGCCGGGCGGCTGGATCTGCCGGCGACCGATTCGGCGCTGCTGGCGCAGATGGATGCGGCGGTCGGGGAAAGCTTCGGCGCGGCGCGGCGCATCGTCATCAAGGATCCGCGGCTGTCCCTGACCCTGCCGCTGTGGCGGGCGTGGGCAAAGGCGCGCGGGATTGACGTGGCCGCGCTGATCGCCCTGCGCGACCCGGCCGAGGTCGCGCAGTCGCTGGCGCGGCGCAACGGCACCGGGGCCGACATAGCGCTGCTGTCCTGGGTGCAGCACACGCTGTCAGCGCTGGAATACAGTCAGGGAATGGCACGAATGCTGGTGCCCTTTCCCGGCTGGACCCGCGATCCGGCCGCGATGCTGGCCCGGATCGCGGCGCTTTGCGGCAGCACGCCCGATGCCGGGGCGCAGCTGCGTGCCTTGGCGATGTTTCTGCCGGCGGCGGTGCATGGCGCGGGGGCGCCCTTGCCGGACACTCCGGCCATGCGGCTTGCAGGGAATGTGTATCACGCGCTTTCGGCGAGCGGGGGCGCTGTAGCGCCGGGGGCTGTCTGCCCCCGGACCCCCGAGGATATTTGCAGCAAGATGAAAGAGCATGAAGATGCCCTGGACGCGCTGGTGGCCGAGTTTCGCGCCCGCCACGACCTTGAGACCGCTGTTATCCGCGAGGCCGAGCTGGCCTGCGCCGCGGCGCTGCGTCAGCGTCAGGCGCACTCCGAGCGGTTGCAGCAGGCGCTTGCAGCGGGCGCCCGACAGCTGGCCGCGACCGAGGCCCAGCGGGACCGGGGAATCGCCTTGTTGAGCGCGCAGCTGACCGCGACGGAAACGCAGCGCGACGAGGCAATTGCCGGGTTGAGCGCGCAAGTCGCGGCAACCGAAGCGCAGCGGGACGAGGTTGTCGCCTCGCTGGGCGCGCGGCTGGCGACGATCGAGGCGCAGCGGGATCAGGCGGTCGCCTCGTTCGGCGCGCAGCTGGCGGCAACCGAGGCGCAGCGGGATGAGGCGGTCGCCTTGCTCGGCGCGCGGCTGGCGGCGACCGAGGCGCAGCGGGATCAGGCGGTCGCCTCGCTCGGTGCGCAGCTGGCCGCCACCGAGGCGCAGCGGGACGAGGCCGCGCTGGTGCTGGACGCGCGTTTGGCGCAGGCAGAGGCGCAGCATGAGCTTGCCACCGCGGCTCTGGCCGCGCAGCGCGATCAGGCGGTCGCCGAGCTTGCGGCGCTGCAACTTCTTGCCGCGGACGCCGCGGCCCGGCGCGACGAGCTGGCCGATGTGGCCGAGCAGCAGGCGCAGGTCATTGCCGCTCTTGAGGAACACGAGGACCGGCTGCGCACCCATCTTGAATCGACCGAGCGGGTGCTGGCCGAGACTGCCGACTGGCTGAACCGCGAGCAACTGGCGGTTCTGAGACCGATCTATCGCCGCGCCTGGCGCCTGGGCGGCCGGGCGCTGCGCCGCGCGCTGCCGGGCACCGCGGTCGAACGGCTGCGCCGGCGCCTGCCGGTGCCGGGCGGCATCCCCCGCGCGCTGGCCTTTGCCGGGCCGGCCTCGACCTCCTCCGCCGCGGGATATGCGGCGGTTGCGCCGGGCAGCGGCAAGCCCGACATCTTCGTCCTCTCGATCATCGCCTGGGATTTCCGCACCCAGCGCCCGCAGCACCTGGCCACCCGCATGGCCGCCGCTGGGCACCGGGTGTTCTATGTGGAAATGGAGCCCTCGGCCGGGCACGGCACCGCGCGCGAGGTTGCGCCGGGGGTCCATGTGGTGCGCCTGCCCGCACGGGGGATGCGGGGGGTTGCAGCCTATACCGGCGTGCCTTCGGGGGCGCAGGCGCGGGCGTGGGTCGATCATTTCCACGCGCTGGCCGATGCGGTGGGGGTCTCGCCCGTCAGCCATGTGGTCATCCAGCACCCCTATTGGTGGCATCTGGCCCGCCACCTGTCGCCGGAATTCCAGCTGACCTTCGACTGCATGGACGATATCGGCGGCTTTTCCAACACCGGGCCGCAGGTGATCGAGGCCGAGCGCGACATGGTCGCCCGCGTCGACAAGATGGTGGTCAGTTCGCAATACTTGGCCGACAAGTTCGCCCCGCTGCGCGAGGTAGCATTGGTGCGCAACGGCACCGATGTCAGCCATTTCATCCGCGAGCGCGATGAGCCGGCGCCGGACTGGCTGGACCCGCCGCGCGCCGGGACGATCCGGGTCGGCTATGTCGGCGCGATCGCCGAGTGGTTCGACAGCGACCTGCTGGAGCGTGTCGCCCGCGCCAACCCGGATTTCGACATCCACCTGTGCGGCGCCGTCACGGCAGAGCCGCCGCTGCGGCTGGGGGATCTGGGAAATGTGACGCTGCACGGGGAAATCCCCTATGCCGACGTGCCCGCGTTCCTGCAACAGATGGATGTGCTGATCATCCCCTTTCAGCTGCTGCCGATCATCAAGGCCTGCGACCCGGTCAAGTTCTACGAATATTCGGCGGTGGGGCGGCCGACGGTGTCCACCTCGCTGCCCGAGCTGGGGCGGGCGGGCGATCTGGTGTTACGCGCCGACAGCCCCGAGGCTTTCGCCGCCGCGATCCGCCGTGCCGCGCCGATGGCCCGCGATCCCGACTTCGGGGCGCGGCTGCGACGCTATGCGCTGGAAAACGCATGGGATTTCCGCGCCGCCGACATGCTGGCCCATATGCGCACCGAGCCGCGTTTGTCGGTGGTGGTGCTGCATTACGGGGATGACATCGACATGACGCTGGCCGCCCTGCACGCGATGCTGGGGCACGAGGTCCATCCCAATCTTGAGGTGGTGCTTGTCGACAACGGCTCGGCGCCCCCGGTGCTGGACGCGCTGCGCGCCCGCGCGGCCGGCGACCCGCGGATCGTGCTGGTGGAAAACGGTGAAAACCTGGGCTTTGCTGCGGGCAACAACCGCGGCATCCAGGCCGCGACCGGCGACCATGTCCTGCTGCTGAACAACGACACTTTTCTGGCCCCCGGCGCGCTGCTGGCGATGCAGCGCCACCTGCAACGCCACCCCGAAACCGGCATTGTCGGCCCGCTGACCAACAATATCGGCAACGAGGCGCGGGTCGAGATCGCCTATGCCGACATGGAGGAAATGGCGCTTGCCGCGCGCGCTCTGGCCACCGGGCAACGCGGGCAATGGACGCCCATGCAGGTCTGCGCGTATTTCTGCGCGATGTTCCGCCGCACGGATCTTGAGCGGCTGGGGCTTTTGCCCGAAATCTACGGCCGCGGCATGTTCGAGGACGACGACCATTGCGCGACCTTTCGCGCGGCGGGGCTGCAAATGGCGCTGGCAGAGGACGGCTTTTGCCACCACCATCTGTCCGCCAGCTTCAGCACCCTGCCCTCGGACGAAAAACAGGCGCTGTTCGACCGCAACCGCGCGATTTTCGAGGACCGTTGGGGCAAATGGAACGCGCATCGCTATCGCGACCGCCGCCCCGCCGGCAGCCTGCCCGCGCGATGATCCGGCTTAACCGGATCTTCATTCCTTGGTGGCACAGTCCAAGTCATGTGCAGCCAGACAAACCCGAATCGATCCGCCGGACCCGCGCCCGCCCCGCAAGGCGCGGGCGGGCCGCGGCCGGTCATCGTGCATTATCATATCTACAAGAACGCAGGCACCTCGTTCGACCATGTGTTGCGCCATAACTATGGGGCGCGGCATGAATGTTTCGACGGGCCTTTTCCGTTCTTTTCCATAGACCAGGAACAGCTGGACCGGATCATCATGCGCCGCCCGGATACGGTGGCGTTTTCCTCGCATCAGGTGGCGTTGCCGCAGCCGTCGTCGCTGGATTACCGGGTGCTGGCGGCGGTGTTCCTGCGCAACCCGTTCCTGCGGATCGCCTCGATCTACCGCTTCAAGCGCGGGCCGGAACGCGCCGACGGCACGGCGCTGGCGACGCTGCCGCCGGACGAACTGCGGGCCGAGCTTGCAGCGCAGGGGCTGGCTGATCCGCCGCCCTTCGATGCGACCTCGACCGGCATCGCGGCCCAGCAGCATGATTTCGCCGGCTGGATCGAACATTGCCTGAGCGTTCCTGCGGAAACCGTGCATGTCTCGAACGCGCAGACAAGGTTTCTGGCCGCGCCATTTCGTTGCCGGCCGCTGCTGCGGCGCGGGGCCGCCGGGATTGAATATGACCTCGGCACCGCGACGCGGGTGCTGGCCGGGATCGAACTGCTGGGCCGGGCCGAGATGTTCGAGCCCGACGTGACCCGCTTTGGCCGGATTCTGGCCGAACACGGGCTGACACTGACCCTGCCCGACGACACCCGCCACAACGTCACCCGGCAGGACGCCGCCCCCGTCGCAGCACAGGTCGAGGCAGTCCTCGCCCCGCTGCCGTTCGCCCTGCGCAACCGGCTGATCCGCGCGAACACACAGGATCTTGCGCTTTACGACCGCGCCTCGGCGCTGATTTCCAGGGACCACAGGCCATGAAAAAGATCATCTGCACCATCGGCACCCGCCCCGAGGCGATCAAGATGGCGCCGCTCATCCGCGCGCTACAGGCGGACCCCGGTTTCGACTGCCGGGTGCTGGCGACGGCGCAGCACCGCCAGATGCTGGACCAGGTGCTCGACATCTTCGGGATCGTCCCCGACATCGACCTGGACATCATGCAGCCCGGCCAGACGCTCAGCGGGCTGACCGGCCGGCTGCTGATCCGGCTGGAAGAGGTGCTGGCCCGCGAAAAACCCGACGCGGTAATCGCGCAGGGCGACACCACCACGGTGCTGGCGACTGCACTGGCCGCGTTCCACGAACGCATCCCCTTTGGCCACGTCGAGGCGGGGCTGCGCACCGGCGATCTTGACAGCCCCTTCCCCGAGGAAATGAACCGCGTCGTCGCCAGCCAGCTGACCCGCTGGCATTTCGCGCCCACCGGGCTGGCGGCCAACCGGCTGCTGGCCGAAGGGCATGACGGCGCGCGCGTCCATGTTACCGGCAATACCGTCATCGACGCGCTGCATCATGTCGCGGCAACTGCCCCCGACCCCGGGCTGGGGCTGGACCCGGCGCGGCGGATGCTGCTGGTTACCCTGCACCGGCGCGAGAATTTCGGCGCGCCCCTGCTGCGCATCTGCGACGCGCTGGCCGCGCTGATGCGCGACAACCCCGACGTGCAGATGGTGCTGCCGGTCCACCACAACCCAAACGTGCGCGAGGTGATCCGCGCCCGCTTCGATGGGGCCGAGCGGGTGATCCTGTGCGAGCCGCTGGACTACGCCGCCTTTGTCGGCGCCATGCAGCGCGCGACGCTGATCCTGTCGGACTCGGGCGGCGTCCAGGAAGAGGCGCCGGCACTCGGCAAGCCGGTCCTGGTGCTGCGCGACACCACCGAGCGCCCCGAGGCGGTGATGGAGGGCGTCACCCGTCTGGTCGGCACCGCCACCGAAACCATTCGCGCCGCTGCGCAGGAACTGCTTGACGACCCATCGGCCTATGCCGCGATGGCGCGCCACCACTCTCCTTACGGCGACGGGGCGGCGGCCGGGCGCATCCTCGCGGTGCTGCGCCGCGACCTGCTGGGGGTAGCGATTCCGGTGTCGGACCGGGTGCAGATGGCGGCGTGATGCCGTCCGCGATCAGGCGTCTGGCCTGCGACCGCGGCAGGCCCCCGCGGGGCACGGGACGGCACGGCGCGCCGGCTTGTGATCACAGGCTGCGCGCGTGTGATCACAGAGTCGGGCAAAACGGCGAAACCCCGCTGAACAGGCCCCGTCATGCTTGCTTTACCCGCAGCTTATGCCAGAGAAATGGCCGAGTTTCCTTGCGAGGTTCCCATGAACATCCACGAATACCAGGCCAAGGCGCTGCTGAAGCAATACGGCGCCCCGGTGTCCGAGGGCCGCGCGGTCCTTTCCGTCGACGAAGCTGCCGCCAAGGCCCGTGAATTGCCCGGCCCGCTGTGGGTCGTCAAGTCGCAGATCCACGCCGGCGGCCGCGGCAAGGGCCGCTTTACCGAGTCAGAGGCCGGCGACAAGGGCGGCGTGCGCCTGGCCAAATCCGTGGACGAGGTGGTCGAGAACGTCCGCCAGATGCTGGGCAACACGCTGGTCACCCACCAGACCGGCCCCGCCGGCAAGCAGGTGAACCGGATCTATCTGGAGGACGGCTCGGACATCGAGCGCGAGCTGTATCTGGCGCTGCTGGTCGACCGCTCGACCTCGCGCATCAGCTTTGTCGCCTCGACCGAGGGCGGCATGGACATCGAGGAAGTCGCGGCCGCGACCCCCGAAAAGATCGTTTCGTTCAGCGTCGACCCGGCCTCGGGCCTGTCGGATTTCCACGGCCGCCGCGTCGCCTTTGCGCTGGGGCTGTCGGGCGATCAGGTCAAGCAATGCGGCGCGCTGGTCAAGCTGCTCTACAAGGCCTTTGTCGAACGCGACATGGAGATGCTCGAGATCAACCCGCTGATCGTGACCGAGCAGGGTCAGCTCAAGGTGCTGGACGCCAAGGTCGGCTTTGACAACAACGCACTGTATCGCCAGAAAGAAATCCTGGCGCTGCGCGACGAGACCGAGGAAGACCCCAAGGAACTCGAAGCCTCGAAATATGACCTCAACTACATCGCGCTGGACGGCGAGATCGGCTGCATGGTGAACGGGGCCGGGCTGGCGATGGCCACCATGGACATCATCAAGCTGTATGGCGCGGAACCGGCGAACTTTCTGGACGTCGGCGGCGGCGCCAGCAAGGAAAAAGTGACCGAGGCGTTCAAGATCATCACCTCGGACCCCAACGTCAAAGGCATCCTGGTCAATATCTTCGGCGGCATCATGCGCTGCGACATCATCGCCGAGGGCATCATCGCCGCGGTGAAAGAGGTCGGACTACAGGTTCCGCTGGTGGTGCGGCTCGAAGGCACGAACGTCGAGCTGGGCAAGAAGATCATCGCCGAATCCGGCCTGAACGTGATCGCCGCCGACGACCTCAAGGACGGCGCGCAAAAGATCGTCAAGGCGGTCAAGGGGTAAGCGGCCAAGGCATGTCTGTCGAGAGGACATGCCAACGCCTCCACGAGACCAGGCGTCTCGATGATTTCTATCATGATGCGACCAAGCCTGATTATCACAATGGCATCTGCAAGACCTGCCAGGGCGACGTCGGCAAAGAGAACAGAGGAAACGCTTAATGGCCGTTCTCGTTGACAAGAATACCAAAGTCATCTGCCAGGGGATCACCGGGTCTCAGGGCACCTTCCACACCGAGCAGGCGATCGCCTATGGCACGCAGATGGTCGGCGGCGTGACGCCGGGCAAGGGCGGCACCACGCATCTGGACCTGCCGGTCTTCAACTCGGTCCACGAGGCGGCCGAGCGCACCGGCGCCAACGCCAGCGTGATCTATGTGCCGCCGCCCTTTGCGGCCGATTCCATCCTGGAGGCGATCGACGCCGAAATCCCGCTGATCGTCTGCATCACCGAAGGCATCCCGGTGCTGGACATGATGCGGGTCAAGCGCGCGCTGGAGGGTTCGTCCAGCCGCCTGATCGGGCCGAACTGCCCCGGCATCATGACCCCCGACGAATGCAAGATCGGCATCATGCCCGGCTCGATCTTCCGCCGCGGCTCGGTCGGCGTGGTCTCGCGTTCCGGCACCCTGACCTATGAGGCGGTCAAGCAGACCTCGGATGTGGGGCTGGGCCAGTCCTCGGCCGTCGGCATCGGCGGCGACCCGATCAAGGGGATGGAGCATATCGACGTGCTCGAGATGTTCCTGGCCGACCCGGAAACCGAATCGATCATCATGATCGGCGAAATCGGCGGCTCGGCCGAGGAAGAGGCCGCGCAGTTCCTGGCCGACGAGAAAAAGCGCGGCCGCTGGAAGCCCACCGCCGGCTTCATCGCCGGGCGCACCGCCCCCCCCGGCCGCCGCATGGGCCATGCCGGCGCCATCGTCTCGGGCGGCAAGGGCGACGCGGAATCCAAGATCGCCGCGATGAAAGAGGCCGGCATCATCGTCGCCGACAGCCCTGCCGGGCTGGGCGAGGCGGTGCTCAAGGCCATCGGGCGCTGAGCCTATTGGAGGATGGTCCGCCCCGGCATAGGCTGGGGCGGAGTGAGATCGGGGAAGCTGCGTGAAACCGTCCGTCCCATGTCTGCCGGCAGTGTCGCCCTCGAACCAGTGGCGCGAGGATGCTGCCGTGGCGTGGGATCGGCGCCCGGGAAATGGAGCGCCTGCCGTGCCCGGATATGCAGCCTTGACAGCACGCGGGGCTGGCGGCCGATGACCGTTTGTCCATCCTGCCTGGCGCCCCTGTTTCCCTTGCGGTCGGTCGGCCGGACAGAGTTCTGGCGGCGAGCATTGCCGCTTGCCGCTGCGCTGGTCGTGCTGATCTGGGCGGTTCATCGGACCGGGTTCGAAATCCCGGCGCCGCTGCCGGACGGAGAGGTCGGCGTGATCTGGGCGCTCTGGGCGTTCTGGCTGCCGTTGCTGCCGTTGACGCTGGCCCGGCTGCATGACGCCGCCGTGCCGCGGTTGACGCGCGGCGCGCTTGCCGCGGCATTGCTGGCCCTGCCTGCGCTGCCCTGGCTGGCAATGCTGACAGCCGGGGGCCCCGACCTGCCGGCAACCCGGCAGTTGGCGGAAAACGCGGCCGGCCCGGCCGGGCTTCTGCCGCTGCTTCCTGCGATTGCCGTCGCGGGCGTGACCGAGCTGGTCGGCTCGGCCTTTGCTTTCATGTTCCTCATGCTGGTGGTTTCCGCGGTGGCACTGGTCGTGCAGCTGTGGATCCTTGTTCTTCTGCTGCGGCCTTCGGCGCCCCGGCACCCGACGTTACCCGATGATCTGGCCACAACTCCCTCGTATCTTGAGGTCAATCCATGAACGATCAATCTCCCAACGCCGCCTTTCACGACAGCTCGTTCCTTCAGGGGGCGAATGCCGCCTGGGTGGAACAGCTTTACGGCCAATGGGCCAACGATCCCGCCGCCGTCGATCAGGTCTGGGACGAATATTTCCGCAGCCTTGGGGACGAGCCGGCAGCGGTCACGCGCGAGGCGCAGGGGGCAAGCTGGGCGCGGCGCGACTGGCCGCCGGTGCCGGCCGACGACAACACCGCCGCGCTGACCGGCGAATGGCCCGCGCCCAAGGCCGAGGGCAAGGCCGCGCAGGACAAGATCGCCAGCAAGGCCGCCGACAAGGGCATTTCGCTGTCGGACGAGCAACTGCGCCGCGCGGTCATGGACAGCGTGCGCGCGATCATGCTGATCCGCGCCTATCGCATCCGCGGGCATCTGTTCGCCGATCTCGACCCGCTGGGGATGCGCGAGATGCCGCCCCTGGGCGAGCTGGACCCCGAGACCTACGGTTTTACCGCCAGCGATCTCGACCGGCCGATCTTTATCGACAATGTGCTGGGGCTACAGGTCGCGTCGATCCGCCAGATCACCGAGCTGATGAAGCGCACCTATTGCGGCACCTTTGCGTTGCAGTTCATGCATATTTCCGACCCCGAGCAATCCGCCTGGCTGAAGGAACGGATCGAGGGCTACGGCAAAGAAATCCAGTTCACCCAAGAGGGCCGGCGCGCCATTCTCAAAAAGCTGGTCGAGGCCGAGGGCTTCGAAAAATTCCTGCATGTCAAATACATGGGGACCAAGCGTTTCGGGCTTGACGGCGGCGAGGCGCTGATCCCCGCGATGGAACAGATCATCAAGCGCGGCGGCGCGCTGGGGGCCAAGGAAATCGCCATCGGCATGCCTCACCGCGGCCGGCTGTCGGTTCTGGCCAACGTGATGGGCAAGCCCTATCGCGCGATCTTCCACGAATTCCAGGGCGGCAGCTACAAGCCCGAGGACGTGGACGGCTCGGGCGACGTGAAATACCACCTCGGCGCCAGTTCCGACCGCGAATTCGACGGCAACGAGGTGCATCTGTCGCTGACCGCCAACCCCTCGCATCTTGAGGCGGTGAACCCGGTGGTGCTGGGCAAGGTCCGGGCCAAGCAGGACCAGCTGAACGACCAGACCGACCGCACCTCGGTGATCCCGGTGCTGCTGCACGGGGACGCGGCCTTTGCCGGCCAGGGCGTTGTGGCGGAATGTCTGCAACTGTCGGGCATCCGCGGGCATCGCACCGGCGGCACCATCCATATCATCGTGAACAACCAGATCGGCTTTACCACGGCGCCGCATTTCAGCCGCAGCTCGCCCTATCCGACCGACATCGCGCTGATGGTCGAGGCGCCGATCTTTCACGTCAACGGCGACGACCCCGAGGCCGTGGTCCATGCCGCCCGCGTCGCCACCGAATTCCGGCAGAAATTCCACAAGGACGTGGTGCTGGACATCTTCTGCTATCGCCGCTTCGGTCACAACGAGGGCGACGAGCCCATGTTCACCAACCCGGTGATGTACAAGGAAATCAAGTCCCACAAGACCACGCTGCAACTGTATACCGAACGGCTGGTCAAGGACGGGCTGATCCCCGAGGGCGAGATCGAGGATCTCAAGGCCGCGTTCCAGGCGCATCTGAACGAGGAATTCGAGGCTGGCAAGAACTTCAAGCCCAACAAGGCCGACTGGCTGGACGGCAAATGGGCCGGGCTGACCCCCGAGGGCGAGGATTACCACCCCGGCGAGACCTGCATCTCGGCCGAGACCATGGCCGAGATCGGCGCCGCGATGACCCGCGTTCCCGAAGGGTTCAACCTGCACCGCACCGTGTCGCGGCTGCTCGATGCCAAAAAGCAGATGTTCGAGACCGGACAGGGCTTTGACTGGGCCACCGGCGAGGCGCTGGCTTTCGGCAGCCTGCTGCTGGAAAACCACCCCGTGCGGCTGGCCGGGCAGGACAGCGCCCGCGGCACCTTCAGCCAGCGCCATTCGGCCTTTGTCGATCAGGCGACCGAGGACCGCCACTATCCGCTGAACCACATCCGCGACGGTCAGGCCCGCTACGAGGTTATCGACTCGATGCTGTCGGAATACGCGGTGCTGGGTTTCGAATACGGCTATTCCATGGCCGAACCGAACGCCTTGACCATGTGGGAGGCCCAGTTCGGCGATTTCGCCAACGGCGCGCAGATCATGTTCGACCAGTTCATTTCCTCGGGGGAAAAGAAATGGCTGCGCATGTCGGGGCTGGTGGTGCTGATGCCGCACGGGTTCGAGGGCCAGGGGCCGGAACACTCGTCCGCCCGGCTGGAACGCTGGTTGCAGATGTGCGCCGAGGACAACTGGATCGTGGCCAACCTGACGACTCCGGCCAACTATTTCCACATCCTGCGCCGCCAGATCCACCGGCCGTTCCGCAAGCCGCTGATGCTGATGACGCCGAAATCGCTGCTGCGTCACCCGCAGGCGGTGTCGAGCGCGGCCGAGTTCCAGACCGGCTCGACCTTTCACCGGGTGCTGCATGACGACGCGCAGCGCGGCACCGTCGATTTCCAGCTGGCGCCCGACGAACGCATCCGCCGCGTGGTGATCTGCTCGGGCAAGGTCTATTATGACCTGCTGGCCGCGCGGAACGAGGCCGGGGCCGACGACGTGTATCTGCTGCGGCTGGAACAGTTCTATCCCTTCCCGGCGCAGACGCTGACCAAGGAACTGGAACGTTTCCGCCACGCCGAGATCGTCTGGTGCCAGGAAGAGCCCAAGAACCAGGGCGGCTGGAGCTTTGTCGAGCCGAATCTGGAATGGGTGCTGAACCGCGTCGGCGCCGACCACCCCCGCGCGCGCTATGTCGGGCGGGTGGCGCAGGCCTCGGTCGCGACCGGGCTGGCCAGCCGCCACAAGCTGGAACAGGATACGCTGGTCGCCGAGGCGATCACGATCGGAGGATAGCATGGCCACCGAAGTCCGCGTCCCCACCCTGGGGGAAAGCGTCTCGGAAGCGACCGTCGCGACCTGGTTCAAGAAACCGGGCGACGCGGTGGCGGTGGACGAGATGCTGTGCGAGCTGGAAACCGACAAGGTGACGGTCGAGGTGCCCAGCCCCGTCGCCGGCATCCTGGCCGAAATCGTCGCGCCCGAGGGCGGGACGGTCGGCCCGGACGCGCTGCTGGCGCAGATCGACGAGACGGGGGCGGCCGCCGCCCCGCGCGATGCAACCACCGGCGCGGCACAGCCCGCCACAGACGAGACCGCAGACAGGGGTATGCCGAAAATGGCCGGAAAAACCGTTGACGTGATGGTGCCCACCTTGGGCGAAAGCGTGACCGAAGCCACGGTCGCCACCTGGTTCAAGAAAGTTGGCGACGCCGTCGCGCAGGACGAGATGCTGTGCGAGCTGGAAACCGACAAGGTCTCGGTCGAGGTGCCCAGCCCCGTGGCCGGCGTGCTGGCCGAGATCCTCGCCGAGGAAGGCGCCACCGTCGACGCCAAGGCGCGGCTGGCGATCATCACCGAGGGCGCCGCTGGCGGCTCGACCGGCGGCGCCGGCCCGGGCGACGCCCCGGTCAGCGACCCCGACAAGCGGCTTGAACAGGCCGACATGGTGAATTCGCCCGGCGCCGGCCCCGAACAGCTGACGCCCCGCAGTGACATCGAGGATGCGCCCTCGGCGAAACGGGCCATGGCCGAATCCGGGGTCAGCCGCGATCAGCTGCAAGGCTCGGGCCGCGACGGCAGGGTGATGAAAGAGGACGTGGCCCGCGGCGCCGCGGCCCCTACCCCCGCCGCAACCCCCGCCCCGGCCCCGCGCGCCCCCTCTTCGGCCGAGGATTCGCATCGCGAGGAACGGGTTCGCATGACCCGCCTGCGCGCCACCATCGCCCGCCGGCTCAAGGACGCGCAGAACACCGCCGCGATCCTGACCACCTATAACGAGGTGGACATGTCCGGCATCATGGAGCTGCGCAGCGCCTACAAGGACCAGTTCGAGAAAAAGCACCGCGTCAAGCTGGGCTTCATGTCCTTCTTCGTGAAGGCGTGCTGCCACGCGCTGAAGGAAGTCCCCGAGGTCAATGCCGAAATCGACGGCGGCGACATCGTGTACAAGAACTTCGTGCATATGGGCGTGGCGGTGGGCACCCCGAACGGGCTGGTGGTGCCGGTGGTCCGTGACGCCGACCAGCTTTCCTTTGCCGACATCGAAAAGCAGATCGCCGAGCTGGGGCTGCGCGCGCGCGACGGCAAGCTGACCATGGCCGACATGCAGGGCGGCAGCTTCACCATCTCGAACGGCGGGGTCTATGGCTCGCTGATGTCCTCGCCGATCCTGAACCCGCCGCAATCGGGGATCCTGGGGATGCACAAGATCCAGGACCGCCCGGTGGTGGTCGGCGGCCAGATCGTGATCCGCCCGATGATGTATCTGGCGCTGAGCTACGATCACCGCATCGTCGACGGCAAGGGCGCGGTCACCTTCCTCGTGCGCGTGAAAGAGGCGCTGGAGGATCCGCGCCGGCTGCTGATGGACCTGTGAAAAAATGGTTCGCTATAATCGTTCCCTGGTGGATTCTGGCGCAAAGTCCACATCGGTGGATCTGGTTCGCGGGTGTATTTACACCCGCGACGACCTTAAGGCAGCTTATGGGATCATCGACGCCACAATCAACAATGGCGTCTTCCGCCCACGTGGGAAAAGTTCGATTTGGTTGTTCGTCACTGAAGTCAAGCAAGCGGATAGGACCGCGTATCGGGACCGTCTGGTGGGGAATACACTTGGTTGGCAGGGCCAAACCAGTGGCAGAACAGATGCGCTTATAAAAGATCATCAGACGAACGGAGACGAAATTGTCGTGTTCTACCGGAAGCATAAGTCTGAACACCCCGGATACGGGTTCCGCTATGAAGGTAATTTTACGTATGTAACCTCGACCGGATCATCTCCTACTAGCTTCATTCTTACACGGAACTAGTGCCACCTGAGTGGATCATCCCATGACCAACCAGCTGATCGCCCGCTACGACATCGCCGACTATCCGCAGTTCCGCAGCGAATTCGACGCGGATGCCGAGGACCGCGGCCATGCCTCGTTGTCGGTGCTGCAAATCTGGCGCGAGGGCGAGACCCGGGTCTGGGTGCTCTACGCCATCGCCGACGGCAAGCGCGCGCTCGACTATCTGCAAGGCGCCGGGGGCGAGGTCTTTGCCAGCCGCGCCGGGGTGCAGGCGGCCGCATACCACCCGGTGCAGACCGCATGAGCGCGCCCTCGGCCGAGCTGCTGGTCCTCGGGCTGGCCGCGATCCTGCAAGCGGTGCAGATCGGGCTGGCGGCATGGTCGATGAACCGCGACGGGCTGGCGGCATGGAACGCCGGCCCTCGCGACAGCGCGCCGGCATTCTCGCCCCTGACCGGCCGGCTGCGCCGCGCGGTGGACAACCACTTCGAGGCGCTGGTGTTTTTCACCATCGCCGTGGTGCTGGTGCAGCTCACCCGCTCGAACGGGGCGCTGACCGCCGCCTGCGCCTGGGCCTATCTGATCGCCCGCATCCTCTATGTCCCGGCCTATGCGCTTGGCTGGGTGCCGGGGCGCTCGGCAATCTTCGGCGCAGGCTTTCTTGCCACGATGGCCATGATCCTCGCGGCGATCCTGTGAACATCTTCTGTCTGGAAATATCCCGCGGGGGTCCGGGGGCGCGAAGCCCCCGGCTCACCCCAGAACAAAGGACCATGTGAATGTATGATCTGATCGTCATCGGCGCCGGCCCCGGGGGCTATGTCTGCGCCATCCGCGCGGCGCAGCTGGGGCTCAAGGTCGCCTGTGTCGAGGGGCGCGAGACCCTGGGCGGCACCTGCCTGAACGTGGGCTGCATCCCGTCCAAGGCGCTGCTGCACGCCAGCCACATGGCCCATGAGCTGCATGAAAACTTCGCCAGGCTGGGGCTGATGAACGCGACCGCCGACATCGACTGGGGCCGGATGCTGGGCTACAAGGACGAAACCGTCGGCACCAACACCAAGGGCATCGAGTTCCTGTTCAAGAAGAACAAGATCGACTGGCTCAAGGGCTGGGCCGAGATCGCCGCGCCGGGCAAGGTCAAGGTCGGCGACACGGTGCATGAGACGAAAAACATCGTCATCGCCTCGGGGTCGGTGCCCTCGGCGCTGAAAGGGGTGCAGGTCGACAACGACGCCGGCGTGGTGGTCGATTCCACCGGCGCGCTGGCACTGAAGACCATTCCCGAAACCATGGTGGTGATCGGCGCGGGCGTGATCGGGCTGGAACTCGGCTCGGTCTACAGCCGGCTGGGCGCGCAGGTCACGGTGGTCGAATATCTGGACGCGATCACCCAAGGCATGGATGCCGAGGTGCAGAAAACCTTTCAGAGGATCCTGTCCAAGCAAGGGTTCAAGTTCGTCCTTGGCGCCGCGGTATCGGGGGTCGAGGCGACCGACAGCGGCGCAACCGTGATCTACACGCCGAAAAAGGGCGGCGAGGAACGGCGGATCGCAGCGGATGTGGTGCTGGTCGCCACCGGCCGGCGCCCCTATCACGACGGGCTGGGGCTGGACGCGCTGGGGGTGCAGCTGACCGACCGCGGCCAGATCGCGGTCGACGCGACATGGGCGACGAGCGTCCCCGGCATCTACGCCATCGGCGACGCGGTGCCCGGCCCGATGCTGGCCCACAAGGCCGAGGACGAAGGCATGGCCGTGGCCGCGGTGATCGCCGGCAGGCATGGGCATGTGAATTACGACGTGATCCCCAGCGTGATCTATACCACGCCTGAAATCGCCTCGGTCGGGCTGACCGAAGAGGCGGCGAAGGCCTCGGGGCGCAAGATCAGGACCGGCAAGTTCCCCCTGATGGGCAACGCCCGCGCCAAGGCCATGTTGCAGGCCGAGGGCTTCGTCAAGCTGATCGCCGATGCCGACACCGACCGTATCCTCGGCTGCCACATCATCGGTCCCGGCGCGGGCGAGATGATCCACGAGATCTGCGTGGCGATGGAGTTCGGGGCCTCGGCCGAGGATGTGGCGCTGACCTGCCACGCCCATCCCACCGTGTCCGAAGCCGTGCGCGAGGCCGCGCTGGCCTGCGGCGACGGCGCCATCCACGTCTGAGGCGCGACAACAGGCCGGGCCATTGGCCCGGCCGGCCTGCGGCCGTGGGTATTTTCACCAGAAAGAAATCTCGGCGATTTCTTGCCGAGCGGGGCGGTGGCGCCCTGTGGTTGTCGCTTTGCGACTGACGGGCCGGGGTGCTGCGCGCTATGCAAGGTGCAACCAGCTGCAAAAAATCCCCGAGGCAGTGATGACCCCCATGATTTCCCGCATCGGCGCGCTGGCGCTGGTTTCCGCCCTTGCCGCCTGTGGCGGCGGCAAGCCCGACCCGATGTATTTCGTCCAGCCGCGGGTATCGCAGGCCGCGCTGCATCCCAACGAGACGCCCGAGCTGCGGGCGCTGATCCAGAAATATTCCCGCGCCTACGGCGTTCCCGAGGATCTGGTGCACCGGGTGGTGATCCGCGAAAGCAGCCATCGTCCCGGCGCCCGCAACGGCCCTTATTACGGGCTGATGCAGATCCTGCCCGCGACCGCCCGCGGCATGGGCTATCGCGGAGAGCCGGCCGGGCTGCTGGATGCCGAGACCAACCTGAAATACGGCGTCAAATACCTGCGCGGCGCCTATATGGTCGCCGACGGCAACCACGACGCGGCGGTGAAATGGTATGCCCGCGGCTATTACTACGAGGCCAAGCGCAAGGGGCTGCTGGAAGCCACCGGGCTACGCTGAGCTTGTGCGGCCGGGGCGGCGGGCTTAGGTCAGGGGCATGACACAGAATCCGACCCTCACCTCCTGCACCGTCGCCACCGAACACGGCAGCCGCTATCTGCAACAGCTCTGCAAGCATTGGGCCCACAAATTCGAGGTCGAGTTCGACCCGACACAGGGCCGCATCGCCATGCCCGACGACCGCGTGATCACGCTGACCGCCGAGCCGCAGGCGCTGCGCATCGGGTTGAGCGCCCCGGCGGAGCTTGTCGCCTCGACGCAAAAGATCATCGACGCCCATATCCAGCGCTTTGCCTTTCGCGAGGAACTGAGCTTCGACTGGCAGGGCTGAGCCGGGCCCGTGCGAGCGGGTTTCTACAGGAACTGCTCGCGCATCATCCGTTCCTCCATCCCGTGGCCGTGGTCGAACAGCAGCCGGTGGGCGACGCGAGGCTCGCTGCGGATCTCGACCCACAGCACCCGGTCGACCTGCTTGGAATCGGCGTCCGCCATCACCGGGCGCTTGCCCGCGTCCAGCACGTCCAGCCGGATCACCGAATCATGGCGCAGGATCGCGCCGCGCCAGCGCCGCGGCCGGAACGAGGCGATCGGGGTCAGCGCCAGCACGTCCGAACCCATCGGCAGGATCGGCCCGCCGGCGGAATAGTTATAGGCGGTCGAGCCCGCGGGCGTCGCCACCATCAGCCCGTCGCAGATCAGCTCCTCCATCCGGACCCGCCCGTCCACGGTGATGCGGATGCTGGCGGCCTGCGGCCCGGTGCGCAACATGCTGACCTCGTTGATGGCCAGCGCGCGGTATTCGGCGCCATCTGCCGACCCCGCCACCATCGACAGCGGGTTGATCACCGTGTCCTCGGCCGCGGCGATACGTTCGTGCAGCCCGTCCTCGGCATAGTCGTTCATCAGAAAACCGACGGTGCCGCGGTTCATCCCGTAAACCGGCTTGCCCAGATTCTGGCGCAGCGTGGACAGCAGGAACCCGTCGCCCCCCAGCGCCACCACTACATCGGCGCGGGCCGCGGGCGCCTGTCCATAGCGCTGCATCAGCCGCCCAAGCGCGGACAGGGCGGTATCGGTTTCGCTGGCGCAGAAATGGATCGTCGTCATGGCGGGCATCCATGCACCAAGCGCGCCGCTTGGCAAGGGGCGGCTTGTTTTCCCTTGGCTTCCGGCTCTGGAAAGCGCCGGCCAAAGCCGCTAACAGGCTGTCGAACCCGGCCCGGAGGACATCATGACCGACAGCGCGTTTTTCACCGCCCCCCTTTCGCAGCGCGACCCCGACATCTTTGACGCCATCGGCAAGGAGCTGGGTCGCCAGCGCGACGAGATCGAGCTGATCGCGTCGGAAAACATCGTCAGCCGCGCGGTGCTGGAAGCACAGGGCTCGGTCCTGACCAACAAATACGCCGAGGGCTACCCGGGCAAGCGCTATTACGGCGGCTGCCAATATGTCGATATCGTCGAGGATCTGGCGATCGAGCGGGCCAAGCAGCTGTTCGGCTGCGGCTTTGCCAACGTGCAGCCCAACAGCGGCAGCCAGATGAACCAGGCGGTGTTTCTGGCGCTGCTGAAGCCGGGCGATACCTTCATGGGGCTGGACCTGAACTCGGGCGGGCACCTGACCCACGGCTCGCCGGTGAACATGTCGGGCAAGTGGTTCAACGTGGTCAGCTACGGCGTGCGCCAGCAGGACCAGCTGCTGGACATGGAGGAAATCCGCGCCAAGGCGCTGGAACACAAGCCCAAGCTGATCGTCGCCGGCGGCACCGCCTATTCCCGCGTCTGGGACTGGGCCGCGTTTCGCGCCATCGCCGACGAGGTGGGCGCATATCTGATGGTGGACATGGCCCATATCGCCGGGCTGGTCGCGGGCGGGCAGCATCCCTCGCCCCTGCCCCATGCGCATGTGGTGACCACGACCACGCATAAATCCCTGCGCGGCCCGCGCGGCGGCATGGTGCTGACCAACGACGCGGATATCGCGAAAAAGATCAACTCGGCGGTGTTCCCGGGTCTTCAGGGTGGGCCGCTGATGCATGTGATCGCCGCCAAGGCGGTGGCGCTGCGCGAGGCGCTGGACCCTTCGTTCAAGGACTACGCCGCGCAGGTGGTGACGAATGCCCGCGCGATGGCCGATGAGCTGATGAAGGGCGGCATCGACATCGTGTCGGGCGGCACCGACAACCACCTGTGTCTGGCCGACCTGCGCCCCAAGCGCGTGACCGGCAAGGCGACCGAGGCCGCGCTGGGTCGCGCCAACATCACCTGCAACAAGAACGGCGTGCCGTTCGACCCCGAAAAGCCGTTCGTGACCAGCGGCATCCGCCTGGGCAGCCCCGCCGGCACCACCCGCGGCTTCGGCGAGGCCGAGTTCCGCCAGATCGCCCGCTGGATCGTCGAGGTGGTCGACGGGCTGGCCGCCAACGGCGAGGACGGCAACGCCGAAATCGAGGCCCGCGTGGCGGCTGAGGTCAAGGCGCTGTGCGCCAAGTTCCCGCTTTACGCGGGGATGTAGGGGTATCACCGCCGGAGCGGGGCTCTGCCCCGGGCCACTGCCGTGGCCTTCCTCGCTGAAAACAGTCCGCCGGACTGTTTTCCGGGCGCTCGGAAGCCCCGGGATATTTTCACAAGGAAGAAACAGGCGCCCTTGCCGGGGCGCCTGTTTTTGTCAGGCCAGACCGCGACGCACCATGATCCACACTGCGATGGCGCCGACCAGCAGCAGCCCCATCATCACCGCCGCCGCCACGTTCAGCGCCCCCGCCTGCCAGCGCGCCGCGCCGCCCAGCCGGCGCAGATAGCGCAGCAGTTCGGCATGGGCGCGGGTGGCGGCGGTGCTGTCCATCTGTCGCGCGACCTTGGGGCTGGCGGCCTGTGCCTGCGCCCTGAGCAGCACCTGCGCCGCCCTCCGCTGCCGGCGGGGCAAGGCCCCTCCGCGGCGGCGAATCATGGTGGCCAGATCCGGCTGGCTGCCCCTCCGCGCACCGCCAAGCCGTTGCGCCATCAGCGCCGCCACCTCGTCGGCCATTGCCGGCACGTCCTGCGCCATGTTCCCTCCGCCTGCGATTCCCATGGGCAGGATATGCCCCTTGTGGCGGCTTCACCAGAACGGCTAGAGCATGGGCATGGAACTGTCGCTGACCATCACCGGCACCGCCGGCCCGCTGCCGCCCGTCCTGCTGGCCCATGGGTTGTTCGGGCAGGCCCGCAACCTGGGGGTGATCGCGCGTGCCCTGGCCGAGACGCGGCAGGTGATCGCCGTCGACATGCGCAACCACGGCGATTCGCCCTGGGACGCCCGCCATGATTACGAGGCGATGGCCGAGGATCTGGCGCAGGTGATTGCGGCACACGGCGGGCGCGCCGATGTGGTCGGGCATTCGATGGGCGGCAAGGCCGCGATGTGGCTGGCGCTGACCCGACCTGGCCGAGTGCGGCGGCTGGTGGCGCTGGACATCGCGCCGGTCGCCTATCCGCACAGCCAGATGGCCATCATCGACGCGCTCGACGCCACCGACCTGACCGGCATCACCACCCGTTCCGCCGCCGACCGGGCGCTGTCCGCGCAGCTGGATGACGCCGGGGTGCGGGCGTTCCTGCTGCAATCGCTGGACCTCAAGACCCAGCCGCCGCGGTGGAAGATGAATCTGTCGGCCCTGCGCGCGCAGATGGGGCAGCTGACCGGCTGGCCCGCGGGCGGCACGCCCTTTGCCGGGCCGGCGCTGTTTCTGCATGGCGGCGACAGCCCCTATGTCCAACCCGAGGGCAAGGCTGCGATCACTACGCTGTTCCCGCAGGCGCAGATCGACTGCATCCCCGGCACCGGCCATTGGCTGCACGCCGAAAAGCCGGCCGAGGTGGCCGGCCGGGTCGCCGCGTTCGTCAACGGTTAACGGCTAGCGGGCGTCATTCGGGGCTGTCCAGCGGGTCCATGTCCTGGATCCGCCGCGCCGCGATCCAGCTGACCGGCAGCGAGATCAGCGCCCCCAGCGCCGCCGACAGCGCGATGGGTTGCCAGTGGTAATACCCCATCACCAGCGCAACGATGACGCCGATACCGGCCAGCGTGGCCATCGAGATCGACAAAAGCAGCAGGAACAGACGCGGCATTACGCGGCCCTTTCAGAAAAATCGCCCCTGATTCTGGCCGGTCGCGGCCACAGGCGCCTTGATCCAGATCAGTAAGCCGCCCCGGTCAGACCGCACAATTGGCGCAGAACGGGGTGTCGGGCAGCAGCTCCAGCCGCTTTTTCGGGATCGGGTTGCCGCATTTGACGCAATCGCCGTATTCCCCCGCCTCGATCCGGGCCAGCGCCGCGTCGATCCGGCGCAGTTCGGCCTGATCGGACAGGCCAAGCGCGGACAGCACCTCATCCCCCTGCCGCTCGGTCGCGGCGTCGTCCCAGTCCTGCGGCATGGGGTCATCAAGCTGATCCTCGATCGACAAGAGCGAGGCCAGCAGCTCTTTGCGGCGAGCGTTCAGGATCTTGCGGGCGGTCTCGGGGGTCATGGGATCTCTCCGGTGGTTCAAGAGAGAGTGGGGCCGCACAAGGGCTTGCGTCAAGAGGCCCGCAAGGGGCCGAAGGTCGCGGGCAGGTGTGGGCGGCTGTCGAAATCTGCGCGGCAAGTTCCGGCAGTGAAGGTTTCTTAACCAGTTGCGGCGCAGGATGCGGGAATGTCGCGCTACATCAGACCGCGCCGCAACGGCGCCACGATCTTCTTTACGGTTGCGCTGGCGGTGCGCGGGTCGCAGCTGCTGGTCACCGAGGTCGAGCGCCTGCGCCAGTCCGTCCGCGACACCCGCGCGGAACGGCCGTTTGCGATCGAGGCATGGGTGGTGTTGCCGGACCATCTGCATTGCATCTGGCAAATGCCCGAGGGTGACGCGGATTACGCGACGCGATGGCGTCTGATCAAGGCGCGGTTTTCGCGGGGTGTGGAGCCCGGCCCCCGGCGCGCCAGCCATGTGGCGCGGGGCGAGCGCGCGGTGTGGCAGCGGCGGTTCTGGGACCACCACATCCGGGATGAAGAGGATTTCGCGGCGCATCTGCGCTATTGCTGGTTCAACCCGGTGAAGCACGGGCTGGTGGCGCGGGCGCTGGATTGGCCGTATTCCTCGGTTCACCGCGAAATCGGCGGGCCGCGATGGGAATGGGCGACGGACAACCCGTAGGGTGCGTGGTTTCCACGCACCGTTGCGCGGCGGGATGGTGCGTGCGGAGCACACACCCTACGCTTGCTGGATTCGCCGTATCCCTCGGTTTGCCGAGAGACAGGCGGGCCGCGATGGGAATGGGCAAAGGGCCATCCGTAGGGTGCGTGGTTTCCACGCACCGTTATGCGGCGGGATGGTGCGTGCGGAGCACGCACCCTACCCTCGCTGGATTCGCTGTATTCCTCGGTTTGCCGAGAGACAGGTGGGCAGCGACGGGAACGGGCAAAGGGCAACCCGTAGGGTGCGTGGTTTCCACGCACCGTTATGCGGCTGAGTTACCCCTCAATCATCCATCTTCAACGCCGAAATAAACGCCGACTGCGGAATCTCCACTTTCCCGAACTGGCGCATCTTCTTTTTCCCGGCCTTTTGCTTCTCAAGCAACTTCTTTTTCCGCGTCGCGTCGCCGCCGTAGCATTTGGCGGTCACGTCTTTGCGCAAAGCCGCCAGGGTTTCGCGGGCGATCACTCTTCCGCCGATCGCCGCCTGGATCGGGATCTTGAACATGTGGCGGGGGATCAGGTCTTTCAGTTTCTCGACCATGGCGCGGCCGCGGGCCTCGGCGCGGTCGCGGTGGACCATGATCGACAGCGCGTCCACCGGCTCGTCATTGACCAGGATCGACATCTTGACCAGGTAATCCTCGCGGTATTCGCTGATCTGATAGTCGAAGGACGCATAGCCCTTGGTCACCGATTTCAGCCGGTCGTAGAAATCGAACACCACCTCGGCCAGCGGCAGGTCATAGATCACCATGGCCCGGTTGCCGGCATAGGTCAGGTCCAGCTGGATGCCGCGGCGGTCCTGACACAGTTTCAGCACATCGCCCAGATATTCGTCGGGCACCATGATCGTGGCCTTGATGCGCGGTTCTTCGATGCGGTCGACCAGCGTCAGGTCGGGCATGTCGGCGGGGTTGTGCAGGTCGCGCATCTCGCCGTCGCGCATGAACAGGTGGAACACGACCGAGGGCGCGGTGGTGATCAGGTCCAGGTCGTATTCGCGCTCCAGCCGGTCGCGGATCACCTCAAGATGCAGCAGCCCCAAGAAACCGCAGCGGAAACCGAAACCCAGCGCGGCCGAGGTCTCCATCTCGTAGCTGAAGCTGGCATCATTGAGGGCCAGTTTCTCGATCGCCTCGCGCAGATCCTCGAAGTCATTGGCGTCAACCGGGAACAGCCCGCAGAACACCACCGGCTGCGCGGGCTTGAAGCCGGGCAAGGGCGCGGCGGTGGGCTTGCGTTCATGGGTGATGGTGTCGCCGACGCGGGTGTCGCGCACCTGCTTGATCGAGGCGGTAAAGACGCCGATCTCGCCCGGGCCGAGTTCCTCGATGTCCTTCATCGCCGGGGTCAGCACCGCCAGCTTGTCCAGCCGGTAGCTGGCGCCGGTCTGCATCATGCGGACCTGATCGCCCTTGCGGATCACCCCGTCCATGACCCGGATCATCACCACCACGCCCAGATAGGGGTCGTACCAGCTATCGACCAGCATCGCCTTCAACGGGGCATCGCGGTCGCCCTTGGGGGCCGGCAGGCGGGTGACGATGGCCTCCAGCACGTCGGGGATGCCAAGCCCGGTCTTGGCGGAAATCTCGACCGCATCCTGGGCGTCGATGCCGATCACATCCTCGATCTGTTCCTTCACGCGGTCGGGTTCGGCCGCGGGCAGGTCGATCTTGTTCAGGACGGGGACGATTTCATGCCCGGCGTCGATGGCCTGATAGACGTTGGCCAGCGTCTGCGCCTCGACCCCTTGCGTCGCATCGACCACCAGCAGCGAACCCTCGACCGCGCGCATGGACCTGCTGACCTCATAGGCGAAATCGACGTGGCCGGGGGTGTCGATCAGATTCAGCACATAGGTCTGGCCGTCCTTGGCGGGATAGGTGATCCGCACCGTGTTGGCCTTGATGGTGATGCCGCGTTCGCGCTCGATATCCATGCTGTCGAGCATCTGCGCTTTCATGTCGCGTTCCGCGACCGTGCCGGTCATCTGGATCAGCCGGTCGGCCAGCGTGGATTTTCCGTGGTCGATATGGGCCACGATCGAGAAATTGCGGATGAGATCAAGCTGGGTCATGCGCCGCTATTACAGCGCCCTGCGGGTTGCGGAAAGGGGGTGCAAGCGCACCTAGCCGCGCCGCGCCAGCCGCAGCTCGCGCCACATGGCGAAACCACCGGAACCCACGATCAGCGCCGCCCCCGCCAGCGTCAGCGCATCGGGCCGTTCGCCGAACACCAACACCGCCACGATCAGCGCGAAGACCAGCCGCGTATAGCGCAGCGGCGCGACCAGCGAGGCCTCGCCCACCCGTGTCGCCACGATCATCATCGCATAGCCGGCAACGCCCACGGTGATGCAGGCGGCAAAACCCGCGGCCTCGACCAGGGTGGGCAGGCGCAGCGGCTCTCCGAGCAGCAGGGCCAGCGCCAGCCCGCCGGGAATCAGCGTGGCAAAGGCGCTGGCCGACAGCTGGTGGGACAGGATGTGGCGCGGCATCCGCCGCGTCGCCAGATCGCGCAGCGCCAGCCCCGCCACCCCGATCAGCGCCAGCACCGACCGCGGCTCGAACCCGCCGGTGCCGGGACGGATGATCAGCAGCACCCCGGCGAAACCGACCAGAATCGCGCTCCACCGCCGCCAGCCGACGCGTTCGCCCAGAAACAGCGCCCCGCCCATGACCAGCGCCAGCGGCAGCGCCTGCAAGATGGCCGAGGCCGAGGACAGCTCGGTCAGCGCCAAGGCCATGATGAACCCGGTCGAGCCGACAACCTCACCCAGATTGCGCAGCAGCACCGGCCGCAGCAGCAGGTCGCGGGTCCACAGCCGCCCCCCCTGCCGCGCCAGCAGCAGCCAGAACACCGCCATGCCCAACGCCCCCACGGTCATCACCACCTGCCCGGGGGCCAGCGTGACGGTCAGGGTCTTGACCAGCGCATCCTCGACCGCAAAAGCCGCCATCGAGGCCGTCATCAGCACCACGGCGTGGCGATTCCCGGCCGGGGGCTCGGGCAGGGACGGCGGGACACCGAACCCGGTTGCGGGGCGGGCATCCCCGGGCATGGCACCGGTTTTCATGGCACCCTCGTGATGGCGGATATGGCGGACATTCCCAAGCCAGTGCTAGACTGGCTGCGTTCCGTCAAGCTCCAAAGGCCATGCCATGAAATTCCACGTCCCCGACATGAGCTGCGGCCACTGCCGCGCCGCCATCGAACAGGCGGCAGTCGCTGCCGGAGGCTCGGCCACCGTCGATCTGGACAGCAAGACCGTGACGGTCGAGGGGCTGGACGCGGCCCGCGCGGCACAGGCCATCGCCGAGGCCGGATTCACCCCCTCGCCCGCCGACTGATTCCCGGTCGCGAATCGGCCCAGGCCGGGCGCGGGCGGGTGAACTGCCCGACCGAGCGGCCGTATCTGGTGGGCAGCGCCCTGCGACACCACCTCACGTTGTCAAGGGTCGGCTTTTGTTGCCCGACGGCCCCGGCGGTGCTATTTCGAAAGACAGCCGCCGCCGGCGGAAACAACGACTGCCGCAAGCGCAGCACCCGAGGACAGGAGATTCCCATGTTGAAGCCCGTCGTGGCCGCAGCCGCCATCCTGCTGACCACCCCCTTTGCCGTGGCCGGACCGATCGACAACGCCTGCGTCCGCTCGGACCGCGGTGCGCGCAACCCGGGGCTGTGCGGCTGCATCCAGCAGGTCGCGAACATGACGCTGTCGCGTGCCGACCAGCGCCGGGCGGCCGGGTTCTTTCAGAACGCCCAGCAGGCGCAGGATGTGCGGATGTCGAAAACCGCCGCCGACAACCAGTTCTGGGCGCGCTACAAGACCTTTGCCAGCAACGCCGAGCTTTACTGCGCGCGATGAGCCGCTGCCCTCGCATCGTCGTGCTGACCGGCGCGGGGCTTTCCGCCGAAAGCGGGCTGGCCACGTTTCGCGACGGGGGCGGGCTGTGGGAACGCCACCGGGTCGAGGACGTGGCGACGCCGCAGGCGTTCCGCCGCGACCCGACGCTGGTGCTGCGGTTTTACGACCAGCGCCGCGCCGGCGCGGCTGCCGCACGCCCCAACGCGGCGCATCAGGCGCTGGCAAGGCTCAGCCGGGCCGAGGGCGTCACCCTGATCACCCAGAACGTCGATTCGCTGCTGGAACAGGCCGGCGGGCATGACGTGATCCACATGCACGGGCGGCTGGACCAGGCGCTGTGCCCCGCCTGCAACCGGCGCTGGCCGGCGCCGCAGACCATGCCTCCGAACCTGCCCTGCCCCGATTGCGCCACCCCCGGCGCGCGCCCCGACATCGTGTGGTTCGGCGAGATGCCCTATCACATGGACCGCATCGAGCAGGCGCTCGACCGCGCCGACATCTTTGCGGCCATCGGAACCTCGGGCAATGTCTACCCGGCGGCGGGTTTCGTCGACGTGGCCCGCGACAACGGCGCCGAAACGGTCGAGATCAACCTCGCCGCCACCGCCCCCGGCCGCTTCGACCGGGTGATCGAAGGCCCGGCCACCAGCACCGTCCCCGCCTGGGTCGCCGATCTGCTGGACTGACCCGCGCCGTTCCGGCCCGCTTTTTCTTCTGTCTGGAAATATCCCGCGGGGGTCTGGGGGCGCGAAGCCCCCAGCGCCGCCGGATCATCACGAAAACCGCCGCAACCGCAGCGCGTTGGTCACCACGAACACCGAGGACAGCGCCATCGCCGCCGCCCCCAGCATCGGCGACAGCCGCGGCCCGCCAAAGGGGACCAGGACCCCCATCGCCACCGGAATCAGCGCCACGTTATAGGCGAACGCCCAGAACAGGTTCTGGCGGATATTGCGCATCACCGCCCGGCTCAGCCGGATGGCGCGGGGGACCGAGGCCGGATCACCCGAGGACAGCACCACCTCGGCCGCCTCGATCGCGACATCGGTGCCCGAACCGATGGCGATGCCGGTTTCGGCCGCGGCCAGCGCCGGGGCGTCGTTGATGCCGTCCCCGACAAAGACGCTGCCCTCGCCCATGGCGCGGATCGCGTCCAGCTTGCCCTCGGGCAGGACGCCGCCGGTGACGTGGTCCATCCCCAGTTTTGCGCCGACCGCATCCGCCGCCGCCTGCACGTCGCCGGAAATCAGCCGCGTCTGAATGCCAAGCCCGTGCAGCTCGGCAATCGCCGCGGCCGAGGTCTCGCGCAGCGGGTCGGCCATGGCCATCACCGCGACATGCGCGCCGTCCAGCGCCACATGCACCGGGGTCGCGGCCTCGGCCGACAGCGTATCAGCGCGGGCGATCAGCGCGGGCGCGGGGGTGATCCCGGCCTCGGACAGGGCGCGGGCGTTGCCGATCAGCACCGCGCGGCCCTCGACCGTCGCGGCCAGCCCGCGCCCGGCCGAGGCCGACACGCCGCTGGCCAAGGCAGGCACAATCCCGCGCGCCCGCGCCGCCTCGATCACCGCGGCGGCCAGCGGATGTTCAGACTGCGCCTCGGCGCCCGCGGCAAGCCGCAGCAGCTCGTCCTCGGGGACGCCATCCGCCACCTCAAGCGCGACCAGCGCCGGGCGGCCCATGGTCAGGGTGCCGGTCTTGTCAAAGCCGACCACCCGCGCGCCGGCCAGCCGCTGCAAGGCGTCGCCGCGGCGAAACAGGATGCCCAGCTCGGCCCCCCGCCCGGTCCCGACCATGATCGAGACCGGCACCGCCAGCCCCATCGCGCAGGGACAGGCGATGATCATGACCGAGATGCCCGACACCAGCGCCACCGCCAGCCCCGCCCCCAGCGCCAGCCAGATCGCAAAGCTCAGCACCGCCAGCGCAATCACCACCGGCACGAACACCCGCGTCACCCGGTCGACCAGCCCCTGCACCGGCAGCTTGGCGGCCTGCGCGTCCTCGACCATGCGCACGATCCGGGCCAGCGCGGTATCCGCGCCCGTGGCCGTCACCCGGTAAACCAGCGCCGAGGCTCCGTTCACCGTCCCCCCGGTCACCGCGTCGCCGGGGCGTTTGGTGACGGGCAGCGGCTCGCCGGTCAGCATGGATTCGTCGATCGCGCCCTCGCCCTCGACCAGCTCGCCGTCCACGGCGATCCGGCCGCCGGGCAAAAGCTGCACCAGATCGCCGGGGACCAGCTCGGCCACCGCGACCTCGACCGGCTCGCCCGCGCGGATCACCCTTGCGGTGGCGGGGGCGAGTTCGACCAGCCGCCGGATCGCCTGCCCCGCCCGGCCCCGCGCCCGCGCCTCAAGCCAGCGGCCCAGCAGGATCAGGGTGACGATGACGGCTGCGGCCTCGAAATACACATGCACGCCGCCCTCGGGCAGCACGCCGGGCGCGAAGGTGGCAACCGAGGAATACAGGAACGCCGCCCCCGCCCCCATCGCGACCAAGCTGTTCATCTCGGGCGCTGCGCGCAGCAGCGCCGGGATACCGATGGTGAAAAAGATCCGCCCCGGCCCGGCCAGCACCGCAAGCGTCAGCAGGAATTGCAGGATCCACAGCGGCTGCGTGCCGACCACCGACATCAGCCAGTGGTGGAACGGCGGATAGGCGTGGCCGCCCATCTCGGTGATGAACACCGGCAGGGTCAGCGCCGCCGACAGGATAAAGCGGCGGCGCATCACCGCGGCCTCATCCTCGGGCGGGGCGGTGGCGGGGGCGTCCTCGGGGACGCTGGCCTTGTAGCCCGCGCGCGTTACCGTGCCCGCCAGCGCCTGCGCGGATATCCCCGGCGCATGGGTGACGGTGACCGAGCGGGTGGCAAGGTTCGCCTCCGCCGCGGTGACGCCGGGCACCGCCAGCAGCGCGCGTTCCACCCGCCCGGTGCAGGAGGCGCAGGTCATGCCCTCGACCGACAGCCGCGTGCTGTCCAGCGCGGCGGGGTAGCCCGCGCGACCCACGGCCTCGATCGCGGGGGCAAGGGCGGCGGCGTCGTCAAGTTCCAGCCGGGCGCGGCGGGTGGCCAGGTTGACGCTGGCCGCGGCCACGCCGGGCACGGCGGCCAGCGCGCGCTCGGCCCGGCCGACGCAGGATGCGCAGCTCAGGCCATCAAGCTGAAGTTCGATCTGTCTGGGATGTTGCATGGGATACCTTTTCGATTCGCATGGGATTCAGCATCGAAAAGGCAGAACGGAGGCGCCTGCGGACGGCCCGGCGGCTCAGCCGCGGCCTGCGCCGGGCTGGGGGGCGGCATCCGGTCGTCCGGGCGCGGACGCAGCCGCGCCTGCGCCGTGACCCGCCGCCCGCGCTGATGGCAGCGACAACCGCGCCCGCCCTGCCCGCGGCACCGATGGGCGGGACGCGGGGCCGCACGGCGCGGGGCGCGGTCGGCAGAGGCAATCGGCCTGCGGGACTGGCAGCACATGGTCAGGGCTCCTTACGCCATCCCGATATGGGCGCGAAACCGCACCGGCGCAACCGTCACGCCGCTTTGAGTTGAAACCGCCGCGGCGGCGGGTTAGCGCTGGAAACCGGAAACCACGGGGGACAGGACACCGATGACCGGCCGCATGAACCGCCGCCAGATGATGATGCTGTCGCTGCCGATCCTGGCCGCGCCCTCGGCGCTGCTGGCGCAGGCCGCGACGCCGGCCGCAGCCACGCCGCGCCCCGCCTATGACCCCGCCCCGACCGAGGTCGCGATCCGCGACGGGTTCGAGGTCGGCTCGATCATCGTGGTGTCGGACAAGTATTATCTTTACCACGTCATCGCTCCGGGCCGCGCCGTGCGCTACGGCGTCGCCGTCGGCACCGCCGAGCTGGTCTGGAAAGGCCGCGCCGTGGTCGGGCGCAAGGTCGAATGGCCCAGCTGGACCCCCACCCAGGCGATGATCGAGCGCAAGCCCGAGCAATATGCCAAATATGCCAACGGGATGCCGGGCGGGCCGCAGAACCCGCTGGGCGCGCGGGCGCTGTATCTGCACACCCTGTCGGGGCAGGATACCGCCATCCGCATCCACGGCACCACCGAGCCGGGATCCATCGGGCGGGCGGTGTCGAACGGCTGTATCCGGATGCGCAACGAGGCGGTGATGGACCTGTTCGACAAGGTGCCGCTGGGCACCCCGGTCTACGTCTACTGAGCTTGCAGCCGGTCGAATTCCAGCTGAACGCGCTGACCGAACTGGCAGGCGCCGGGTTCGATGCGATCATCGACGCGCGCTCGCCCTCCGAGTTCGCCGAGGACCACCTGCCCGGCGCGATCAACCTGCCGGTGCTGGATGATGCGCAGCGCGCCGAGGTCGGCACCATCTATAAGCAGGTCTCGCCGTTTCAGGCCCGCAAGATCGGCGGCGCGCTGGCCGCGGCCAATGTCGCGGGCCATGTGGCGGGGCCGCTGGCGGGCCACGGCGGCGGCTGGCGGCCGCTGGTCTATTGCTGGCGCGGCGGGCAGCGTTCAGGCGCCTTCGCCACGATCCTGGCGCAGATCGGCTGGCGCACCTCGCGGCTGTCGGGCGGCTGGAAAAGCTGGCGCGCGCTGGTGCTGGATCAGGTCGAACGCCGCGGCCCGTCCGCGCCGGTGGTGGTGCTGGACGGCAATACCGGCGCCGCCAAGACCGAGATCCTGCATCTTCTGGCGAGCCGCGGCGTGCAGGTGATCGACCTTGAAGGGCTGGCCAACCACCGCGGCAGCCTGTTCGGCGCGCGCCCCGGCGGCCAGCCGGCGCAAAAGCTGTTCGAGACGCGGCTGGCGATGGCACTGGCGGCGCTGGACCCCGCGCGCCCGGTGGTGGTCGAGGGCGAAAGCTCGCGCATTGGCGGGCTGGCGCTGCCCCGCGCGATGTGGCGCGCGATCTGCGAGGCGCCGCGGCTGCGGCTGGCGGTGCCGGTTGCGGCCCGCGCCGCCTATACCGCCCGCGCCTATGCCGATGCGGTGTCCGAACCGGGCCGGGTCGCGGCCACCGTCGCCCGCCTGACCCCCCTGCACCCGGCCGCGCTGATCGAGGACTGGCACGCAATGGCGCAACGCGGCGAATGGGCGGCGCTGGCCGAGGGGCTGATGCGCCACCACTACGACCCTCGCTATGAAAGGCACCGCGCCCGCCACGGCGCGCTGGAATGCGCGGTGATCGAGGTCGCGCGGCTGGACGCGGCGGGGCTGGAGAATGCCGCCGCCCGTATCGAGGCGGCGCTGGCCGTGCTGGCTCGGCAGGGCCAGTAAAGGGCCAATAAAAGGAACGGCCGCGCAATCCGCGCGGCCGCAATTTGGGTATTTTCACCAGAAAGAAGCCCCGCGGCTCAATTTCCGTGGCTATGGTCGTCGTGACTGTGGTCGTCATGACTGTGGTCGTCGTGGTCGTGGTCGTCGTGGCCACCCGCGGGGGCAAAGTCATTGTCCACGCTGAGCGTCACCGGCACCGTGCCGCAGTCGCCGAAATCCAGCGTCAGCTCGAATTCGTCACCCTGCGCCATAGGGGCCTTGGTCGCCATGAACATCACGTGGTCCCCGCCCCGATCCAGCGCGTGGCTGGCGCCTGCGGGGATGGTGATGCTGTCGACCTCGACCATCGACATGACGCCGTTTTCCTCGACATGGGTGTGCAGTTCGGCGCGGTCGGTGATGTCGGGGGCGCTGGCGGCGCTCAGCACGCAATCTTTGCTGCCGTTGTTGGTGATGGTCATGAAGGCGGCTCCGACCTTGGGGTTGGTCGAGCGGGCATAGGCCTCGGACACGGTCGGCGCAGTGTCCTGCGCCAGAGCGGACATGGGCATAAGGGCCGCGAGCGCGGCGGCAAGCATGGTGGTGCGGTTCATCGGAATACTCTCGTGTTTTGATATGGGATCGTCTTAGCCAGAGCGCGGCGGCGGGGGGCCGCGGGCCTGGGGTGACGGACGATCCGCCATCGCGGGAACGAGGGTTGTTGCCGGCCATGCCCCCTGCCACCGGGCAACGGGGCGGTGGGGTGCGACCGGCGGCAGTTCGACCGCTGCCAGCAGCGCGGTCGCCATGTCCGGGCAGAAATGGGCGTGGCCGGGGCTGCCGTCGGGTGCCGTCACCACCACCACGGCGCTGCCGCTGCACAGCACGAGTTCCCCGCCCACCCGCAGCTGCCCGCGCGCCATTCCCAGCGCGACGCTGGTCAGCAGCATGAGCAGGACAAGACAGAGGCGCGGCAGCATGGTCATTGCCGGCAGTCTATGCCACCGCGGCGCGGCCGCCTAGGGGCGTCGATGCGGATGGGTAAAACGGCAAAGGCCCTGCCGCGAGGGCAGGGCCTTGCAGATATAGTGCCGGCGCGGGCGCCTTGCCACGCCATGCGATGCTCAGGCCTTGGCCAGCTCGCGCTTGATCTTGAGCGCGCGGGGCGACAGCTCGTCGTCCTTGGCCTTGGCGAGATAGGCATCCAGCCCGCCGCGGTGGTCGACCGAGCGCAGCGCCGCCGCCGAGATGCGCAGCGAATAGGACTGCCCCAGCTTGTCCGACATCAGCGTGACGTCGTTGAGGTTCGGCAGGAACCGGCGGCGGTTCTTGTTGTTGGCATGGCTGATGGTGTTGCCGGACATCGGCCCCTTGCCGGTCAGTTCGCAGACGCGCGACATGATCTTGATCCTTCGTTGCAGCGACCGGCCCCGCTGCGGCCGGTGCCGGAAATTGAAAGGGCGCTTGCCAAGGCAGCGCCCGGAAATCCGTTGTGCGTGGATAGGGTCGCCCGCGCCCAGCGTCAACCCCGAATCGATGCGCACCCCGGCAAATGGCCGCGAACGCTTGGCAACGGCGCCCCGGACCAATACCACATCCGCAACCGTCAGCCAGAGGGATCGCCGATGTCCGACATTCATGCCCCCGCCCGGGATCTGGCCGCCGCCGTGGCCGCGGGCGAACGCCGCGCGCTGGCACGTGCGATCACGCTGATCGAAAGCACCCGCGCCGATCACCGCGAACAGGCGGTGGCGCTGCTGGCCGCCCTGCCCCGGCGGCAGGCGCTGCGCATCGGGCTGTCGGGCACGCCGGGGGTCGGCAAATCCACCTTTATCGAGGCGTTCGGGCTGATGCTGACCGGGCTTGGCCTGCGGGTGGCGGTGCTGGCGGTCGATCCGTCCTCGGCGCGCTCGGGCGGCTCGATCCTGGGCGACAAGACGCGGATGGAACAGCTGTCGCGCGACCCCAACGCCTATATCCGCCCGTCGCCCTCGCGCGCAGAGCTTGGCGGCGTCGCCCGCCGCACCCGCGAAACCGCGCGGCTGTGCGAGGCCGCGGGCTTTGACGTGGTGCTGATCGAGACGGTGGGCGTCGGGCAAAGCGAAACCCTTGTGGCCGAGATGAGCGATCTGTTCATCCTGCTGCTGGCCCCCGCGGGCGGCGATGAATTGCAGGGCGTCAAGCGCGGGATCATGGAAATGGCCGACCTGATTCTGGTCAACAAGGCGGATGGAGAGCTCAAGGCCACCGCCACCCGCACCGTCTCGGACTACGCGGGCGCGCTGCGACTGCTGCGCAAGCGTCCCCAAGACCCCGAGGGTTTCCCCAAGGCGCTGCCGGTGTCCGCCGTCGAGGGCGACGGGCTGGCGCGCGCCTGGGACGAGATGCAGGCGCTGGCCCAATGGCGGCGCGAGACCGGTAATTTCGACCGCAACCGCGCCGAACAGGCGCAAAGCTGGTTCCTGTCCGAAGTCCGCGCCGGCCTGCTTGCCCGGCTGGAACGCGAACCCGCCGCCTCGCGCCTGTCCGCGCTTGGCGCGCAGGTCGCCGCCGGCCGGGCCGACCCGGTGGCGGCCGCGGCGGAAATGCTCGAATCGCTCGGTTGACCGCGCCCCGGTCTTTGGTGCCCAAATATCCCGGGGGATCGTCGTATACGACGATGGGGCTGGCCCCTGCCCTGACCGCCCGGAAATAAACGCCCGATCCGCGGCTGCGCGCCGGCACGAATCGGCTAAGCTAAGCGCATGGACAGCCTGCCCCTTACCCCCGATTCCGCCGCGCTTTACGATGCGCTGATCCGCCGCGATCCGGCCTATGAGGGCCGCGCCTGGGTCGGCGTCGCCACCACCGGCATCTTTTGCCGCCTGACCTGCCCCGCGCGCAAACCCCGGCCGGAAAACTGCCGCTGGTTCGCCAGCCCGGCCGAGGCGCTTGCGGCGGGGTTCCGCCCCTGCCGCCGCTGCCACCCTCTGGGGCTAGAGGCCGAGGGCGACCCGGTGCTGCGCCGGATGCTCGACGCGCTGAACGCCGAGCCGGGGCGGCGCTGGACCGAGGCCGGGGTGGCCGCGCTGGGGCTGGACCCCTCGACCGTGCGGCGCGCCTTCAAGCGTCATTACGGGATGAGCTTTCTGGAGCTCGCCCGGCAGATGCGGCTGCGCAAGGGCGCGCGGGCGCTGGCCGGGGGCGCGCCGGTGATCGCGGCGCAGCTGGACGCGGGGTTCGACAGCGCCAGCGGTTTTCGCGAGGCTTTCGCGCGGCTGTTCGGCCATCCACCGGCGGCGATGGTGCAGGGTGCGGGGGGGCTGGTCGCGGAATGGCTGGACACGCCGCTGGGAGGAATGATCGCGGTGGCGGACGACCGCAGCCTGCATCTGCTGGAATTCACCGACCGCAAGGCGCTGGCGGCCGAATTGCAGCGGCTGTCCAAGGCGGCGGGCGGCCGGATCGGGCTGGGCCGCACCAGCATCACCGACGGGGCCGAGGCGCAGTTGCAGCGCTATTTCGTCGGCGAAAGCGGGGATTTCGATGTCCCGCTGACGCTTTACGGCACCCCGTTCCTGCGCGAGGTCTGGGAAGAGCTGCGCCGCATCCCCCCCGGCGCGACCGTCAGCTATGGCGAGCTTGCGGCCCGGATCGGACGGCCCAGCGCGGTGCGGGCGGTGGCCCGCGCGGTGGGGTCCAACCAGCTTGCCGTCGTGGTCCCCTGTCACCGGGTGATCGGCGCCGACGGCAGCCTGACCGGCTATGCCGGCGGGCTGTGGCGCAAACAGGCGCTGATCGCGATCGAGCGCAAGCTGGCGGCGGGCTGACGGCGGCAGGCTGGCGGCGGCGCGGCCGGACCGGGGGTTTTCCACCCCCATCGTCGTATACGACGATCCCGGAGGATATTTCGGGCAAGATGAAAACCTGGTGACTGCTCTTGCGCTGCTGCGGGATGCAGGCAAGCTCCGGGATAACTTGCCCGGAGAGTCGATGGACCGTCGCGCCGCCTTGCTTGGTCTTGCCTGCCTGGTCCTGCCCGCAGTGGCGGCGGCGGTGCCGCGCGGGCTGGCGCTGCTGTTGGTGGAATCGCCGGGCTGTCCGTTCTGCGCGGCGTTTCGGCGCGAGGTTCTGCCCGGGTATTCCGCACGGGCCGAGGGGCGGGCGGCGCCGGTCGTGCCGGTGCCGCTGGACGGGCCCTGGCCCGACGGGCTGGCGCTGGCGGGCGCGCCTTATGCAACGCCCACCTTCATCCTGCTGCGCGACCGGGTCGAGATAGGCCGCTTTCAGGGTTATGAATCCTCTGCGTGGTTCTGGCGCGAACTGGGGGCACTGCTGGCCGACGCCGGTTGAGCGGCGGGGCTTTTGTCATGCGGCAGGCTGGGTTAAGGGGGACATCACCCCTTGGGCGACACGGCGAAAGGATCCCTTCTCATGCACGACATCCGCGTGATCCGCGACGACCCGGCCGCGTTCGATGCCGCGCTTTCCCGGCGCGGGCTGGCGCCGCTGTCGCCTGAAATCCTGGCGCTGGACGCCGAGCGCCGCGCCCGCATCAATGCCGCCGAGACCGCACAGGCCGAACAGAACCGCGCCAGCAAGGACGTAGGCGCCGCCAAGGCGCGCGGCGACGAGGCGGCGTTCGAGGATCTGCGCGCGCTGGTCGCCGCGAAAAAGGCCGAGGTCGCCGCCATGCAGGCCGAGGCCGCGGCGCTGGACGCGCGGCTGCGCGACCTGCTGATGACCATCCCCAACCTGCCGCTGGACAGCGTGCCCGAGGGTGCGGACGAAAACGACAATGTGGAAATCCGCCGCTGGGGCGAGCCGCGCGCGCTGGATTTCGCCCCGGCCGAGCATTTCGAGATCGCGGGCGTCCGTCCGGGCATGGACTTCGCCACCGCCGCCAAGCTGTCGGGGGCGCGTTTCGTCATGCTGACCGGGGCGGTGGCGCGCATCCACCGGGCGCTGGCGCAGTTCATGCTGGACCTGCATGTCGACCGCCACGGGCTGACCGAGGTCTGGGCGCCGGTGCTGGTCCTGTCCGAGATGATGGAGGGCACCGGCCAGCTGCCCAAGTTCGGCGAGGACTCCTATCAGACCCGCGAGGGCTGGTGGCTGATCCCCACCGCCGAGGTCACGCTGACCAACACGGTCCACGGCGATCTGGTCGGCCATGCCACCCTGCCCCGCCGCATGGTGGCGCATTCGCAGTGTTTCCGCTCCGAGGCCGGATCGGCCGGGCGCGACACCACCGGGATGCTGCGCCAGCACCAGTTCGAAAAGGTCGAGATGGTGTCGATCACCGACGCCGAATCGGGGCTGCCCGAGCACGAGGCGATGACCCGGCGCGCCGAGGCCGTGCTCGAGGCGCTGGGGCTGCCCTATCGCACCATCGTGCTGTGCACCGGCGACATGGGTTTCGGCGCCCGCATCACCCATGATCTTGAGGTGTGGCTGCCCGGCCAGAACCGCTATCGCGAGATCTCCAGCGTCAGCTATTGCGGCGATTTCCAGGCGCGGCGGATGAACGCGCGCTATCGCCCCGCGGGGGGCGGCAGGCCCGAGTTCGTGCATACGCTGAACGGATCGGGGCTGGCGGTGGGGCGCACGCTGATTGCGGTGCTGGAAAACGGTCAGCAGGCGGATGGCTCGGTCGAGTTGCCGGTGGTGCTGCGCCCCTATCTGGGCGGCGCCACGCGGCTGACGGCCGAGGGCGGGCTTGCCTGAGCGCCCGAAATCGCCCGGTTCCGGATTTGCGATGGACCCAGCCCGGCGCGGGGGCGTTTCTCTGCCATGAGCCGAAGCTTGCGGATAGTGATCGAGGTGTTCACGGCGGGATCCTTTGCGATCTCGGCCCTGCTGACCGCGTTGCGCACGCTGACCGATTGGGCGCCCCTCCGCTCGTCCCCGCTGTCCTTTGAACGCACGCTGGCGGGGCGGATGTCGCTGAGCGGCGGCCCGGGCGAGCTGTCGCTGCTGGGGCTGGTGGCGCAGCCGGGTTCGGCGATCATGTGGCTGCTGCTGGCGGCGGTTCTGGTGGCGGCGGTGCTGCACATGGCCGCGCGCGGGCGGGCGCGTTTCGCGCCGCCGCTGCCGCTGGCGATCAGCGCGGGGCTGGCGCTGGCGGCGCTGTGGCCCTGGGTGATCGGCCCTGTGCCGCTGGTCGGGCTGGCGCTGGCCGCAGCGGCCTGCGCGGCGCTGGCGCTGGGAATCGCGCAGCTGACCGAAGCCCCGGTCACGACCGAGGCCGAGCGTCGCGCGGACGGGATCGGCGGCACCGGCGTTTGGCCGCTGGCCTTTGTCGCCGGCTGGGTGGTGATGTCGGCGGCCAACGCGCTGGGGCTGGTGCTGTTCGATTTCGGGTTGGGGCTGGAACGCTCGATCCTGCTGGGGCTGCTGGTGGCGGCGCTGGCCGCGGTGTGGGTGCAGCTGCGCCTGCAACCGCTGGTGACGTTTTCGGTGGCGGCGATCTGGGCGATGATCGGCGTCGCGGCCGTCACCGCCGGCACCAGCATCACCATCGCCACCGCCTGCGTGCTGGGAATTTCCGCGCTGGCCGTCGTCGTGGTGCGCATGACCACCTGAGCGCGCCCGCACCCTGTTCCCTGCGGGCGCGACCGGGGCACGACCGGGGCACGACCGAGGATTGACCGTCGCCCCCCCGGGGATTCCTGATAGGATCAGGCCGAGCAACCTTTATCGGCGAAAGAACAGCCATGCCCGTTGACATGCGTGCGCCCGATCAGGCCGGAATCCAGTCCGACAGCGACCGGCAGCACGCCTTTCTGCTGCGGCTTGGCGATGCACATGCGTCGCTGCACGAGCCGGCGGCGATCATGCAGACCAGCGCCCGGCTGCTGTGCGAATATCTGGACACCGACCGGACGCTGTATCTGGGGATCGAGGATATCGACGGCGAGCGGCAATGCCATGTCCGCGGGCAATACAACCGCCGGCTGCCGCCGCTGGCCGGCCGTTTCGACGACGACGCAAGCAGCCTTGGCTGGGTCTCCGGCCAGCTGCGGCTGGGGCAGCCGGTCGTGGTCTCTGACGCCGCGCGCGATCCCCGGCTGGAACCCGAGGTGCGGCGCGCGTGGCTGGCCACGGGCGTGCTGGCCATCGTCGCCGTGCCGCTGCTGCGCAACGGGCGCGAGGTGGTGCATTTCGGTTGCCACCACCAGTCCCCGCGCGACTGGTCCGCCGCGGATGTCGCCCTGATCGCCGAAGTCGCCGAACGCACCCGCGCCGCGGTCGAACGCGCGCTGGCCGAAACCGCCCTGCGCGCGAGCGAGGCGAAATACCGCGCCATCGTCGATTCCATCAACGAAGGCATCGCCCTGATCGAGGCTGTGGGCGACGCCTCGGACCCGGTATCGCAGCTGGTGTTTCGCGAGGTGAACCCCGCCTTTGCCGCCCATCTGGGCGAGCGCCGGATCGTGGGGCGCAGCGTGGCCGA
The DNA here is from genome assembly GCF_900108405.1 of Paracoccus alkenifer. Lineage (GTDB taxonomy): Bacteria > Pseudomonadota > Alphaproteobacteria > Rhodobacterales > Rhodobacteraceae > Paracoccus > Paracoccus alkenifer. The sequence goes on along the minus strand of NZ_FNXG01000002.1, from coordinate 622,483 downwards.
GGTGATGCCTTGCCTTGCCGCGCCCTGCATCAACGCGCTGTCGCGGATCCGCCGCAGCGGCGTGCCCGTGCGCGCCGACGCGCCGCTTGCCGTGGGCGAGCGCTGGTTCGAGCTGCGTTTCGCCCCGGTCGGCGCCCGCGATTCGGGCTGGATCACCATGGTATGGAGCGACATCACCGAACGCCGCCAGGCCGAATATGAATTGCGCCAGCGCGAGCAGCGGCATGAATTCCTGTTGCGGCTGACCGATGCGCTGCGCCCGGTGTCGGACCCTCAGACGATGCAAGCGCTGGCGATGCGGGTCCTGGCGCAGCATCTGGGCGTCAGCCGCGCCGAATATTTCGACATCGACGCGACCAGCGGCACCGCCACCCTGCGGCACGATCACCCCTTCACGCCACAGGCAGGGGGGTGCAGCTTTTCGCTCAGCGATTTTGGCGCCGGGCCGCGCGCGGCCTATGCGGCCGGGAAAACCTATGTCCGCACCGATACCGCCGCGCCGGACCCGGACCCGGAGCCGGAGCCAGAGCCGGAGCCGGACAATGCGGGGCCGCAGGGGGCGGCGGCGATCCCGATGCGCGCGATGGTGGGGGCGCCGATCCTCAAGGACGGCATCTTCCGCGCGGTGCTGACCGTGGCCGATGCAAACCCGCGCGAATGGTCGCCGGTCGAGGTGGCGCTGGTCGAGGAAACCGCCGAGCGGGTCTGGACCGCGGTGCGCCGCGCCCAGGCCGAACAGGCGCAGCACAGCAGCGAGCTGCGCTATCGCTCGCTGTTCGACCGCATCGACGAAGGCGTGGCGATCTGCGCGGCGCTGCGCGACGGCGACACGAAAGGCGGGGCGACAGGCCGGGTGGTGGACGCGCGCTATCTGGAACTGAACCCCGCCTATGAACGCCAGACCGGGCTGGACCGCAGCCGCGCGCTCGGCACGCTGGCCAGCGCCGTGTTCCCGCTGCACCACCCAAGCCTGATGGGCATCGTCGACCGCGTGCTGCGCACCGGGCGGGCCGAGCGGGTGGAACATCTCGTCCCCGATCTGAACCGCTGGTTTTCGCTGCGGGTCGCCCCGTTCGGCGATGCCGACGGGTTTTCGGTATTTTACGCCGACATCACCGAGACCCGCAACGCCGCCGAGGCGCTGCGCGACCGCGAGCAGCGGCTGCGCAGCTTTGGCGAGGCATCCTCGGATGCGCTGTGGGTGCGCAATGCCGCAACGATGGCGCTGGAATACCTCAGCCCCGCGTCCGAGCGGGTGTTCGGGGTGCAGCGCGGCTGGTCCGACCACGGCGACGGCTTGCAGGACTGGCTGGATCTGATCCTGCCCGAGGACCGCCCGGCGGCCCGGCTGGCGCTGGAACGGATGCAGCAGGGCGAACGCCAGTCCATCGACCTGTGCATCCGCCGCCCCTCGGACGGCGAGCTGCGCCTGCTGCGCAACACCGGCTTTCCGATCCGCGACCCGATGGGCCGTGTCACCCGCATCGGGGGCGTCAGCCGCGACATCACCGAGGAACAGCAGACCGCCCGCCGGATGGAGGTAATGGTCGCCGAGTTGCAGCACCGCACCCGCAACCTGCTGGGGGTGGTGCGATCGGTCGCCGACCGGACGCTGGCGGGCAGCCGCTCGCTGGATGAATTCAGCTATCGTTTCCGCGACCGGCTGGGGGCGCTGGCGCGGGTCAACCGGCTGTTGTCGCGGCTGTCGGACGGCGACCGGATCACCTTTGACGAATTGCTGCGGGTCGAGCTGGCGGCGCACGGCGTCTCGAACGGTTCGGATTACGGGGGGCGGCTGCTGCTGCGCGGCCCGAACGGGATCCGGCTGCGGTCCTCGATGGTGCAGCCGCTGGCGCTGGGGCTGCACGAGCTGGCGACCAATGCGCTGAAATACGGGGCGCTGTCGCAGCCCGAGGGGCGGCTGCGGGTCGAATGGTGGCTGGAAAACCAGCCCGGAGACGCTGGCGCCCGCGGGGATGGCGGGGATGACCCGGATGGCGGCGGGTGTGGCGGCGTGAGTAGCGGGGGCGAACGCCTGTTGCGGGTCGAATGGCGTGAAAGCGGGGTCAAGGTGGCGCGGCCGGACCAGGGGCCGGGACCGCGCCCGCCCAGCGGCTCGGGGCGCGAACTGATCGAACGGGCGCTGCCCTATCAGTTGAAGGCCGAAACCAGCTATGAGCTGACCCCGGACGGGGTGCATTGCACCATCACCCTGCCGATTCCATCCTTGGTCGCGGGGTCCGGCAGCGGCCTGATGGGCATCATGGGCGTGATGGGGTGACTGCCCCCACCGGGCCGCCGTGCCCCGGTCGCCTATTCGATGCGCGGGGCCTTGACCTTGGGCTGGCCGGGAAATCCCGTGCCGTTGGCCCCGTTTGCCTTGGGCTTGCTTGCCTTGGAATTTCGGCCGCGGTGCCGGCACAGCTCGGCGATGGCATCGAGCAGTTGGGAAATCTCGAACGGCTTTTGAAAGATCGGCGCGGCCCGCCAGTCGGCCGGCAGCATGTCGCGGTCATAGCCGGTGGCCAGCACATAGGGGATCGCCCGCAGCGACAGCGCCGCGATCACCGGAGTGACCGCCGATCCGCGCAGGTTGGTGTCCAGGATCGCCACATCCACTTGCACCCCCCGCTCAAGCGCGGACAGCGCCGCCTCGACCGTGGCAAAGGGGCCGACCAGACGCGCCCCCGCGCGGCCAAGCGCCGAGGCAAGGTCGTCGGCCTGGAAAAATTCATCCTCGACCACCATGACCGCGCAATCCTGCAAGCCGTTTTCCCCTGCGCTGTTCATCCCGGCTGGCCCTCAATCACAATTGCCGTTCCACGATAGCATGGCCCGCCACCCTGGGGACAGAGAATGCCCGCGGCAAAAAGCCCGCCTAGCCCCGCGGCGCGCGGATGGTGTCGCCGGGCAGAAAGGTCGGGGCAAGCGCGACGACGCCGCTATCGGGCCGCGGATCCTTGCCGGCCACGATGCGCGCGGCGCGCCGCCCGATATCCAGTCGCCGCGCATCGGTGGTGGCCAGACGCATCGGCAGCCCGTCCAGCAGATCGACCCCGTTGAACCCCGCAAGCCCCAGCCGCCCCGGAATGTCGATGCCGCGCCCCAGCGCCCAAAGCAGCCCCCCTGCCCCGATCAGGTCATTGGAATAATAGAGGAAATCCAGATCCGGCTCGCGCGCGAGGATCCGCTCGGTCAGCTCGCGCCCCTTGGCCAGCGACGAGCCGCCCTGATAGAATTCGCGCGCAACCAGCGCCAGCCCGGCCCGCGCCAGCGCGCGCTCGAACCCGTCCAGCCGCTTGCGGGCGCGGTGGTCCTCGGGCATGTGGGTGCCGATAAAGCCGATGCGGCGATAGCCCGCGCCCAGGATCTGCGCGGCCATTTCCTCGCCCGCGCGCTCGTGGCTGATGCCCACGGCGCAGTCGATGGGGGGGCCGTCGATGTCCATGATCTCGACCACCGGCACCCCGGCATTGCCCAGCATCGCGCGCGAGGCGCGGCTGTGTTCCAGCCCGGCTAGGATCACCCCCGAGGGCCGCCAGCTGAGCATGTCGTAAAGCACCGCTTCCTCGCGCGCGGGGCCATAGTTGGTGACCCCGATCACCGGTTGCAGCCCGGTGTCGTCCAGCTCGGCCGAGATCCCGCCCAGCACCTCGGGAAACACCAGATTCGACAGCGACGGGATCACCACCGCCACCAGATTGACCCGCTGGCTGGCCAGCCCGCCGGCGATCTTGTTGGGCACATAGCCCAGCGTCCGCGCCGCAGTCAGCACCTTTTCGCGCGTCGCGGGCGACACGTCGCCACGGTTGCGCAGCACCCGGCTGACGGTCATTTCGCTGACCCCCGAGGCCAGCGACACGTCGCGAAGCGTCAGCGGACGGCGGCGGGGTTCGGGGTTCATGCGGAAATCACCGGAATGCCTGTCAGGAATGACTTGGTGTTAGCGCAGGACAGCACATGGACGCAACCTTGCACCACCCCCGCCGCCCATGCAAAAAGACCGCAGGCGGCCCCGTGGCTCAACTGGATAGAGCAGCCCCCTCCTAAGGGGCAGGTTACAGGTTCGAATCCTGTCGGGGTCACCAGAATTTCCGGTCTTTGGCGATGGCCCTGACCCCGGCGACGGGGGCAGCGGATCACGCGGGTAGCCGGCCCGTGCGGAAATAAAATCCGGGCGCCGGGGGGCGTAACCGGCGCAACCAGAGGCGGGCACGCCGCATCCCCGGATTCGGCGCCGGTCCCGCTCAACCCTTGCGATTCCGGGCGCAAAGCGATGCGGGCGCGAATTTCTTGACAACACCCTGTCTGCGGGTGATTTTTTTCCGCGGGGTTTGCAATCCTGAGGTTAATTGCCGTCGCTTGAAATACCCGAGTTTCAGCCACCGGGGCCGGATGCGCCGCGCATCCCCGGCATGACCATTTAGTCAAGTTCACACTTGTAACATTTCACCTTACGGTTGGCCTCGATCCGACTGGTTGATTGGCGAAGCCGGTCGGTCGCAACGGCTCGCAGATTGTTTTTCGCCGGTAGTGATAGGTAAATGTTGCGATGAAACTCCATGTAAATCAGTATTGTTTTTCGCGTGTGTTTGCAGCCGTTTCCGGCGTCTTGCTTGCGGGTTCGGTTCAGGCGGGTGGTTATGTTGCGCCCATCGTCGATCATCCACCTGCGCCAATGGTCGGCAATCAGGTTGCAGCGCCATTCAGCTGGACCGGACCCTATGCGGGTTTCAGCGCGGGTTCCGCCAAGACTAAGGCAAGGAATGTCACCCTGTATGATGTCGCAAGAGAATGGCGGAATACGGGTAACTGTGACAACTTCCCCGAAGGAGTCACCATGATCGCGGGGAAAGAACCGGGACAGGAACCGGGCATCCTTACTTGCGAGAACCTGTTGGATGACTGGCTGGATCCGGAATGGTGGGATAGCGTAGATGCCGAGGCAGCAAAGGACGTCACGGTTCTAGGTTACGATTCCGGTAAGAAAACCCACTCCACCCTCGGAATCTTTGCCGGCTACCGTCACCAATGGTCGAACAATGTCGTCGGCGGGGTCGAGGCCAGCTATATCCACAGCAGCGACTATGACGCTGCGCGGATCATGGGCCAGGCGGGTTATGCCTTTGGCCGGGTGCTGCCTTACCTGTCGCTTGGCTATGATTTCGAGGAAAAAGGCGCGGCTTATGGTGTCGGCATCGACGCTGCATTGACCAATCGCCTGATCGGCGGGCTGGTCTATAGCAAGTCCGAAGACACAGACCGGATCGAGGCGCGGCTGGGCTGGAAATTCTAGCCATTTGCCTGATGTGATCCGGCCCGGCTGAAAATGCCGCGAAATTCCGGGGCGCCGCTCAACCATGTTGGCCGGCGCCCTTTTCACATCGACCAGGGCGATAGCCGGCATCCGGTCCGGTGGGATCATTTGACCCTGCGTTTTCCTGATATACGGCGAACATATACCGCGACCGCGGCCCTATACGACGTGGCATCACCGCACAGTATCGCCTATTCTACGCAAGGCTCTGTCCATCTCAACGGGCGGATGACAGAGCCGACGTCACCGGCCGGGGCCTCAATACCGCAGCAGGAGCATCGCATGAACAGGATCGCACTGGGGCTGGACAGTTTCGGCGATGTGAACCTTGGCGCCGACTTGCGGCCCGTTCCCATGGATCAGGTGCTGCGCGATGTGGTGGAACAGGCGGTGCTGGCCGACAGCCTGGGCATCGACTTTATCGGGCTGGGGGAACATCACCGCCCCGATTTTGCCATCTCGGCGCCGGAAATCCTGCTGGCGGCGATCGCGGGGCGGACCTCGCGCATCCGGTTGGGCACGGCGGTGACGGTGCTGTCCACCAACGACCCCGTGCGGGTGTTCGAGCAGTTTTCCACCCTGAACGCGGTCTCGTCCGGCCGGGCCGAGCCGATTCTGGGCCGCGGTTCCTTTACCGAAAGCTACGGGCTGTTCGGCTATGACCTGCATGATTACGAAGCATTGTTCGAGGAACGGCTGGATCTGTTCGCCCGGCTTTTGCACGAGGATCGGGTCAACTGGCAGGGCCGCACCCGCGCCGCGCTGGTGGACGCCGCGGTCTATCCGCCGCTGGGGACCGGGGGGATGCGGGTCTGGGTGGGTGTCGGCGGCTCTCCGCAATCGGTGCTGCGGGTGGTGCGCCATGATCTGCAACTGATGCTGGCGATCATCGGCGGCGAGCCCGCGCGGTTTCGCCCCTTTGTCGATCTGTATCACGACGCCTGCGCGAAAGCGGGACGCGAGGCACGACCCATCGGCATGCACTCGCCCGGCTATGTGGACAGCAGCGACGAGGCCGCGCGCGAGGCCTTCTGGCCGCATTACCGCGATTTTACCAACCGGCTGGGGCGGGAACGCGGCTGGCCCTCGGTCACCCGCGACCGCTATCTGGCCGAGATCGAGCACGGCTCGCTTTATGTCGGCAGCCCGCAGACGGTCGCGCGCAAGATCGCGGCCAGCGTGCGGGCGCTGGGGGTGGCACAGTTCGACCTGAAATATGCCACCGGCCCGATGCCGCACGACCAGCTGATGTCCTGCATCCAGCTATATGGGCAGCAGGTGATTCCGATGGTGCGCGAGCTGCTGGCCAAGGGGTGATCCTGCAACCCCTTGACTTTTGCGCCGGAATGGTCATGTTCCCCCGGTCGCCACCCGCTGCCGCGTGAGCAGCCGCGGAAACCTCGTTTCCGCCAGGGTCCGACAATCGACTGGTTCCCCATCTCACGCAGGGTTGCCGGCGGGTTTCGTATCTGACCCGCGACCCTTGCCCTGCCGCCGGCGCTGCCCGCGGCCCATGTCGCTGCGTTTCCGATACGGGGAATCGCGGCACGGAAAACCAGAATGAACGAACATATCCGCACTTCCCGCCCCGATACCTCGCGTCCCTCGGGCAACCGCAAGCCGCAGGGCGGCAGCCATGTCCGGGGCGATGACACCCCGGCGGCCGGCAAGCCGCGTTCGGCCGGGTTCGATGCCCGCCGCGGCCCCGGCCGCGCCAAAAAGGCCCGGACTGAGGCCGAACCCTTTATCCGCCGCGCCATTCCCGACATCGACACCGCCTTTACCCGCATGGGCATCGACGCCCGCGTGGCGATCAACCTGCCGCCGCTGGGGCTGAACGAGCCGACGCCGATCCAGGCGCAGGCGATTCCGTCCATCGTGGCGGGGCGCGACCTGCTGGGGCTGGCACAGACCGGCACCGGCAAGACCGCGGCCTTCAGCCTGCCGATGCTGACCCGGCTGCTGATCGCCGGCAAGCGCCCCGAGCCGGGCACCTGCCGCGCCCTGATCCTGGCGCCGACCCGCGAACTGGCGACGCAGATCGCCCAGAACGTCGAAGCCTATGCCCAGGGCACCGGGCTGCGCGCCTTTCGCGTGGTCGGCGGCGCCTCGATCAACGTGCAGATCGACCGGCTGTCGCGCGGCGTCGATGTGCTGATTGCAACGCCCGGCCGGCTGATCGACCTGATCGAGCGCAAGGCGATCCGTTTCGACGACACCAGCTATCTGGTGCTGGACGAGGCCGACCAGATGCTCGACATCGGCTTTATCCACGCGCTGCGCCGCATCGCCAAGCTGCTGCCCCGCAACCGCCAGACCCTGCTGTTTTCCGCCACCATGCCCAAGCTGATGGAGGAACTGGCCGACAGCTACCTGACCGATCCGGTCCGGGTCGAGGCGAACCCTCCGGGCCGTCCCGCCGACAAGATCGCGCAAGGCGTGCATTTCGTAAACCAGGGCGACAAGGCCACGCTGCTGGCCGAGTATCTGGCCAAACATCCGGGTGAGTTGGCGATTGTTTTCGGCCGCACCAAGCACGGGTCTGAAAAACTGTCCAAGCTGCTGGAAAAATGGGGCTTCAAGGTCGCCGCCATCCACGGCAACAAGAGCCAGGGACAGCGGGAACGGGCGCTCGCCTCGTTCCGGGCCGAGGATACGCAGGTGCTGGTCGCCACCGACGTGGCGGCGCGCGGCATCGACATCCCGCAGGTCGCGCATGTCTATAACTATGACCTGCCGAATGTGCCGGAAAACTATGTCCACCGCATCGGCCGCACCGCCCGCGCCGGCCGCGACGGCCGCGCCGTGGCTTTTTGCGCGCCCGCCGAGCTGGGCGAGCTGCGGGCCATCGAAAAGACCATCAAGGCCGCGATTCCGGTGATCGGGGGCGAGGTGCCGGTGGGCGCCCCCGCCTCGGCCCGCCCGTCCCGCGGGGCGGCGCCCGCTACGGCGCGCAAGCGCCCGGCGCGGCGACCCTCGCGCGCGCCCCGGGCGACTCAGGGCTAGGCTATATGCCGCAGCCGGGGGCTTCACACCCCCGGCCACTGCCGCGGTTTTCCTGCGCACGTTCAGGGAATCTTTACCTGTGTCGGTGCAGGCTGTGCGAGAGGACGGCGTTGCCAGATGGCGCCGGCTCGGTTAACCCTGTCGCAAACAGGCAAAGGACCACTCATGCGTGCGCTTCTGTCCCGTGTTCTGGCCGGTCTTTCCGCGGCGCTGATGCTGCTGTGGGCGATTCCGGCCTCCGCGCAGGGGTTCGACACCTCGGCCCGTGCGGCCTGGGTCTATGACATGACCACCGGCACCGTGCTGCTGGAAAAGAACGCGCAAGAGGCCCTGCCCCCCGCCTCGATGTCCAAGCTGATGACCACATACATGGTGTTCGAGGCGCTGCGGAACGGGCGCGTCACGCTGGACACCACCTTTCCCGTTTCGACCAAGGCCCGGCAGATGGGCGGCTCGACCATGTTCCTGAACGAACAGGACCGCCCCACGGTGGACGAGCTGATCAAGGGCGTGATCGTGCTGTCCGGAAACGACGCCTGCGTTGTCCTGGCCGAGGGCCTGGCCGGCAGCGAGGAAGAATTCACCCGCCAGATGAACGCCCGCGCCCGCGAGCTGGGGCTGACCGACACGCGGCTGATGAATTCCTCGGGGTGGCCGGCGCCGGGCCATGTCATGTCCGCGGCCGATCTTGGCCTGCTGGCCGAGCGGCTGATCCGCGATTTCCCCCAGCTTTACGCGAATTTCGCGCTCAAGACCTTTGAGTACGACAACCGCGCGCCGGCGAATATCCACAACCGCAACCCGATCCTCGGGATGGGTCTGGGGGCCGACGGGCTCAAGACCGGCCACACGCAAGAGGCGGGCTATGGGCTGGTCGGCTCGGCGGTGCAGAACGGGCGGCGGGTGATCTTTGTGCTGAACGGGCTTGGCTCGGAACGCGCGCGGGCCGAGGAATCGGAACGGATCGTCAACTGGGCCTTTGGCCAGTTCACCATGCACACCGTGATTCCCAAGGGCGAAACCGTTGCCTGGGCGCCGGTCTGGCTGGGCGAATCGCGGCGGGTGGCGCTGACCACCGACGACGGGGTGAACGTGCTGATCCCCGCGGGCGCTGCCTCGGGCGTCACCGCCGAGGCGGTGTTCGACAGCCCGGTCGAGGCCCCTATCGCCGCCGGCCAGCGACTGGGCGAGCTGGTGATCTCGGTCCCCGGCTCGGTCGAATCGCGGCTGGCGCTGTTTGCGGCGACGGATGTGGCGCGGGCGGGGTTCGTGGGGCGCTTGCAGAACGCGGCGCTGCGGCTGGGCCAGCGCGCGATTACCGCGGTCCGCGGCTGACCGGCGGCGGCGTGTTCATCAGTTTCGAGGGCATCGACGGGTCGGGCAAATCCACCCAGGCACGGCTGCTGGCCGATGCGCTGCGGGCCGAGGGGCACGAGGTGGTTCTGACCCGCGAACCCGGCGGATCAAGGGGCGCCGAGGATATCCGCCGCCTGCTGGTCGAGGGGCCGCCCGACCGCTGGTCACCCGAAACCGAGCTGCTGCTGTTCACCGCCGCCCGCCGCGACCATCTGGAACGGCTGATCCGCCCGGCGCTCGACCGCGGCGCCTGGGTGGTGACCGACCGTTTCGCCGATTCGACCCGCGTCTATCAGGGCGCGGCGCGAGGGGCGGAACAGGCCCGGCTGTCGGACCTGGTCGAATCGCTGCACCGGCTGGTGATCGGGGTCGAGCCGGACCGGACCCTGGTCATCGACCTCGACCCCGCCGAGGCGTTGGCCCGGGCCACCGGGCGCGGCACCGAGGCCGAGGACCGCTATGAATCCATGGGCCTGGGCTTTCAGCTGCGCCTGCGCGCCGGCTTCCACGACCTCGCCCGCCGCCACCCGGCGCGGGTGCGGCTGATCGACGGCAGCGGCGCTGCGGCCACCGTCGCCGCCCGCGTGCGTCAGGCGCTGGCTGCCCCATGACCGAGGATACCCCCGTCGAATCCGACCGCGTGCCCGGCGCCCCCCACCCGCGCGAGACCGCCACTCTGATCGGACAGGACGCCGCCGTCGCGCAATTCCACGCCGCCGCCACCTCGGGGCGGCTGCACCACGGCTGGCTGATCACCGGCCCGCGCGGCACCGGCAAGGCCACGCTGGCCTGGCGCATCGCCCGCTGGCTGCTGGCCGACGCCGCTACCCCCGACCTGTCGGTGCCGCCGGACCACCCCGTCGCCCGCCGGCTGCTGGCCCTGTCCGAGCCTCGGCTGCATCTCGTCCGCCGCAGCCTTGACGACAAGGGCCGGCTGCGCGGCGAGATCACCGTCGAGGACATGCGCCGGCTGCTGTCGTTTTTCCAGCTGTCGGCTGTCGAGGGCGGGCGCCGCGTCGCCATCATCGACGCCGCCGACGACATGAACCCCAACGCCGCCAACGCGCTGCTCAAACTGCTTGAGGAACCGCCGCGCGACGCGCTGCTGCTGCTGGTCGCGCATCGCCCGGCGCGGCTGCTGCCCACCATCCGCTCGCGCTGCCGCGAGCTGCGGCTGGCACCGTTGTCGCCCGAGGACATGGCCCGCGCGCTCGCCCCGCTTGAGGTGCCCGGCGATCCCGACCGGCTGGCGGCGCTGTCGGGCGGTTCGGTGGGCGAGGCGCTGCGGCTGGCCGGGCAGGACGGGCTTGACCGTTACGCGCAGCTGGTCGCGCTGTTTTCGCGCCATCCCGACATGGACCGCCACGCCGCGGCGGCTTTCGCGCAGGCCGCCGCCGGACGACCGGGGGCCGAGGGCGATCCCTTTGACCTGACCATGACGCTGCTGGAGCTTTTCCTCGCCCGCGCCGCCCGCAGCGGCCTGCTGGGCCCGCCCCTGCCCGAGGCCGCGCCGCAGGAATCCGCCACCCTCGCCCGCATCTCCCCCGACGATCGCGCCGCCCGCCACTGGGCCGCCGCGCTGGCCGAGCTGTCCGCCCGCGCCCGCGCCGGGCGGGCCGTTAACCTTGACCCTGCGGCGCTGGTGATGGATATGCTTCTGACCCTTGCGCAAGGCCGCGCCGACCCGCCCGGCTGAGGATGATCCGATGACCCCCGACACCGCGCCACCGCAGCTGGTGGACAGCCATTGCCACCTCGATTTCCCCGATTTCGACGGGCAGCACGGTGATCTTGTCACCCGCGCCCGCGCCGCCGGGGTCATGCGCATGGTCACCATCTGCACCCGGCTGCAGCTCGAGCCGCAGGTCCGCGCCATCGCCGAGGCGCATGAGGGCGTGTTCTACGCCGCCGGCACCCACCCGATGTATGCGGCCGAGGAACCGCTGGTCACGGTTCAGGCGCTGACCGCGTTGGCCGCGCATCCGAAGTTCGTCGGCATCGGCGAAACCGGGCTGGATTACCACTATACCGCCGACAGCGCCCGCGCGCAGGCCGAAAGCCTGTTGGTGCATATCGAGGCCGCGCGCCGCACCGGGCTGCCGCTGATCGTCCATTCCCGCAACGCCGACGACGACATGGCCGCGATCCTTGCGCGCGAACATGCGGCGGGGGCGTTTTCCTGCGTGATGCACTGCTATACCTCGGGGCCGGCACTGGCGCAGGTGGCGCTGGATCTGGGGTTCTACCTGTCGATGTCGGGGATCGCGGCGTTTCCGCGGTCAACCGAGATCCGCGAGATCTTTGCCGCGGCGCCTCTGGACCGGGTGCTGGTCGAAACCGATGCGCCCTATCTGGCCCCGCCCCCCTATCGTGGCAAGCGCAATGAACCCGCCTATGTCGTCCACACCGCCCGCGCCGGCGCCGCGCTTTACGGGCTGACCGAGGCCGAATTCGCCGCCGCCACCAGCGCCAATTTCGACCGCCTGTTTACCCGGGCCGCGGGGCCGGCGCGGTGATCCGCGCCACGATCCTCGGATGCGGCTCGTCCGGAGGGGTGCCGAGGCTGGGCGGGCATTGGGGCGAATGCGACCCCTCGAACCCGAAAAACCGCCGCCGCCGCTGCTCGCTGCTGGTCGAGCGTCCGGGCCGCTTGGGCGCCACGCAGGTGCTGATCGACAGCGGCCCCGACATGGTGGCGCAGCTGACCGACGCGGGCGTGGGGCTGCTGGATGCGGTGGTCTGGACGCATCCGCACGCCGACCATATCCACGGGCTCGACGATCTGCGCCAGATCGTCCACAACCGCCGCGCGCTGCTGCCGGGCTGGGCGGACCAGCCCACGGCGCAGGCGCTGCTGCACCGTTTCGGCTATGCGTTCGAGACGCCGCCCGGCTCGACCTATCCGCCGATCCTGCAACTGAACCTGATCGACGGCCCCTTTACCATCGAGGGCGCGGGCGGCGCGCTGCATTTCACGCCCTTTACGGTCGATCACGGCGGCATCCCCTCGCTTGGGTTCCGCATTGCCGAGGCGGTGGGCGGCAAGGCGCTGGTCTATCTGCCCGACGTGCGCGAGATCCCGGACGAGGCCTGGCCCGCAATCATGCACCCCGAGCTGTTCATCTGCGACGCGCTGCGCCGCACGCCGCACCCCAGCCACGCGCATCTGGCGCTGACGCTGGACTGGATCCGGCGTTCCGGCGCGCGGCGCGGGGTGCTGACGAACATGCATATCGACCTTGACCACGACAAGCTGCTGGCGGAAACCCCGGAAAACGTGGTTCCCGCGCATGATGGCATGGTGATCGAACTGTGAGCGTCCTGTTCACGGTCGTCCTGCCGATCTTTCTGATCCTCGGCTACGGCTATGTGGTGACATGGCGCGGGATGCTGTCGGATGCGGCCATCGACGGCATCCAGCGCTTTGCCCAGAATTTCGCGCTGCCGGTGCTGCTGTTCCAGTCCATGGCCTCGATGGACCTGGGCGCCGACCTGGACGCGCGGATGCTGGGGGCGTTCTATACGGGCGCCTTTGTCAGCTTTGCGCTGGGGTATTTCGGCGCCGGCGCCCTTGGCCGCGCGCCCGAGGATTGCGTGGCGATCGGCTTTGTCTGCCTGTTTTCCAACTCGCTGCTGCTGGGGGTGCCGATTACCGAGCGTGCTTACGGGGCGCAGGCGCTGGCCGGCAACTATGCGATCATCGCGATCCATTCGCCGCTGCTTTACACTTTTGGCATCACCTTGATGGAGTTCACCCGCGCCCGCGGCCAGAACCTGTCAGTGGCGACCGTGGCGGTGCGCGCATTGGGGGGCGTGCTGCGCACGCCGCTGGTGATCGGCATCCTTGCCGGGCTGGCGGTCAATCTGGCGCAGACCGCCGGGCTGGTGCTGCCCGAGGGGTTCTGGGCCGCGGCCGGGATGATTGCGCGCGCGGCGCTGCCGGCGGCGCTGTTCGGGCTGGGAGGGATCCTTTATCGCTATCGTCCCGAGGGCGAGCTGCGGCTGGTCGCGCTGTGCTGCGCGGCCTCGCTGGTGGTCCACCCGGCGGTCACATTCGCGCTGAACGGGGCGCTGGGAACCTCGCCCGCCGGGCTGCGTTCGGCCGTGCTGACCGCGGCGATGCCGCCGGGGGTCAACGCCTATCTGTTCGCGGCGCTTTACGGGCGGGCGCAGCGGGTGGCGGCGACCTCGGTGCTGGTCGCCACCGCGCTGAGCCTGCTGAGCGCGTGGCTCTGGCTGGCGGTGCTGCCCTAGGCGCGCGCCGTCAGACCCGGATCTCGTAATACCCCAGCGCCGGACCGATTTCGTCCTCTTCATAGCGGAAATGCGAGCGCACCGCGCGGTCGAGCGCCGCAAAGCCGGCGGCGCAAGCGTCGAAACGGGCCGGCGCCGGGTTCTCGGCCAACGCATCGGCGGCCGCAGCCAGCGTCTCGATCAGCGCCTCCAGCCCGCGATGTTCGGCGCGCAGCCGGGCAAGAACCGCGTTCAGCCCCGGATTTTCGTGCTGTTCCAGCGCCGGGTAAAGATGAAGATCCTCGATCTGGTGGTGGGTGGTGATCGCCCGGCATTGCTGGCCGCAGGCGGTGCCGAACAGCGCCAGGTTCCGCGCCATCGGCATTCCCCGGACCGCAGGGGCCAGTTCCCCCGGCTGCGCCAGCCCGGCGCGGATGTCGCCCATCAGCGCCCCCACCGCGGACAGGTCGCGCAGATACCAGCGATGGATCGCCGCCAGCCCCTTGCCGTTCAGTTCCTGAAACGGCGTCAGGGTGAACTCTGGCGCGCGCGGCCGGGCGGCGGCATCCTCGATCTCGTCCGGGGTCATGCGGCGGTCAGGCCGGGCTCAGCCCGCGCAGCCGCTCGCTGCGCCGGCGCAGCAGCTCGACCGTGGTCAGCAGCAGGATGGAGAACACCACCAGCAGCGTCGCCACCGCCAGGATCGCCGGCGAGATCTGTTCGCGGATGCCGTTCCACATCTGCCGCGGGATGGTCTGCTGGTCGGGACCGGCGATGAACAGCACCGCCACCACCTCGTCGAACGAGGTGACAAAGGCGAACAGCGCCCCCGAGATCACGCCCGGCAGGATCAGCGGCATCGTCACCTTGAAAAACACCCGCCGCGGATTGGCCCCCAGCGACGACGCCGCCCGGTTCAGCGACTGGTCGAACCCGATCAGCGTCGCCGTCACGGTGATGATGACGAACGGAATCCCCAGCGTGGCATGGGCCAGGATCACCCCCAGATAAGTGTTCGCCAGGCAGCCGTTGTTCGACAGCACCGGCGCCAGCCACCGCCCCAGCGTCGTGGTGCTGTCCACGCAGGCCGAGGAATAGAAAAAGAACATCCCCGTCGCGGTGATGATGATCGGCACGATCATGGGCGAGATCAGCATCGCCATGATCATCCGGCGGAACGGCATCTCGGGCCGCGACAGCCCCAGCGCGGCCAGCGTCCCCAGCACCGTGGCCAGGATGGTCGAGAAGATCCCGATGATGACCGAGTTCTTGGCCGCGTTGATCCAGCGCGCATTGGCCCAGACATCCGCCCACCACGCCGCATCGCGCGGCGCATCGGGGCGCGCCATGCCGAATGTCAGCAGCGTGTCATACCAGCGCAGCGAATACCCGTCGGGGTCAAAGCTGCGCATCTTGGCGGTAAAGGTGAAATACGGCTCGGCGTTGAAGCTGAGCGGGATCACCACCAGGATCGGCGCGATCAGAAAGGTAAAGATCGCCACGCAAAGCGCGATATAGGTCCAGTGCCAGATACGCTCCAGCGGCGAGGCATAGGTCGGCAGCGCCATGGTTCACCCCAGCTTGAGATTGTCGATCCCGACCAGCCGGTCGTAGACCCAGTAAAGCACCAGCACGCCGCCCAGCAGCAGCGCGGCCAGTGCCGCAGCCATCGACCAGTTCAGCGTCTCGGTCATGTGCATGGCGATCATGTTGGAAATCAGCTGCCCGGTCGAGCCGCCGACCAGCGCCGGCGTGATGTAGTAGCCGACCGCGAGGATGAACACGAGCAGCGCCCCCGCTCCCAGCCCCGGCAGGGTCTGCGGGAAATAGACGCGCCGGAACGCCGTCCAGCTGGTCGCGCCCAGGCTGCGCGCGGCGCGCACATAGCTGGGGTTGATCGTGCGCATCACCGAATACAGCGGCAGGATCATGAAGGGCAGCAGGATATGGGTCATCGCGATGATCGTGCCGGTGCGGTTGTAGATCATCTGCAACCGCCCGTCCGGCCCGACGACGCCCAGCCAGACAAAGATGTCGTTCAGCACCCCCTGCTGTTGCAGCAGCACCATCCAGGCGGTGGTCCTGACCAGCAGCGAGGTCCAGAACGGCAGCAGCACCAGGATCATCAGCAGGTTCGATTTCCGCATCGGCAGCGTCGCCAGCAGATGCGCGATCGGAAAGCCCAGCAAAAAGGTCATGCCGGTGATCGCCAGCGACAGCCACAGCGTGCGCTTGAACAGCATCACATAGACCTGCTGGCGTTCGGGCACCGTGGTGATCTTGCCGTCGTCGTCGCGGGTGCGGTCCAGCGAGGACAGGTAGAAATTCGCCGTATAGGCCGACGAAGCGCTGCGCATCGCCCTCCACAGCGTCGGGTTGTCCCATTTCGCATCCGCCTCGATCAGCGAATCGCGATAGGGCGGCGGGAAACCGTCGCGGGCCTTGCGCCCGGTCGAGGTGAACAGCGACCGCGTGCCCGGCACGTCATAGTTGATCCGCGTGCCGACGATGCCGATGGTGCGGTTTCCCGCGGCCAGTTGCAGATCCGCCGCCAGCGCGCCCCAGGCGGCCTCGTCAATGGGGGTGCCGGCCGGGTTTTCCTGAAACCACGCCGAAACCTGCGGCATGTTGTCCGCAAACCCCGCGTTATACATCGAGCGGTGCAGCATCTGCCCGATGGGGATCACAAAGGTGACCACCACGAACAGCAGCAGCGGCGCCACCAGCAGGAACGCCCGCCGCCGCGCCCGGGCCGAACTGCGGGCCAGCGCCCGCGCCAGCGGCTGCCCGTCGGCGGTGGTCAGCAGCGTCGCCGCCCCTCCCGAGGCTTCGGTTACGATCGCGGCATGGGGATCGAGTGCGTTCTGCATGGCGTCCTTTGTCTTATCCGTGGCCCCGGGCCGAGCCGGGGTCCAGTCAATCCTGTCCGAGCCAGGCGGTAAAGCGTTCGCGCAGCTGGGTTTCGTGATCGGCCCAGAACTCGGGGGCCACGAACAGCGCGTTCGCCATGTTTTCGGGGGCGGTCGGCAGATGCGGCGCCAGCGTCGTGCGGCCGTCCGCGCCCGGGTTTTCCAGCAGCGCCTGCGCCGACAGCCGCGGCGGCCCATAGGGCAGGATCGCGGCGCTGCGCAGCTGCGCCTCGGCCGAGGTCGAATATGCCACGAAATCCCGCGCCCGCTGCGGCTGCGGCGCGCCCTTGGGGATCACCCAGCCCTCGACCTCGTAAAGCTGCGCGTCCCACAGGATCGCCAGCGGCAAGCCGTCCACCTCGGCCGCCTTGTAGACGCGACCGTTATAGGCGTGGGCCATGACTACCTCGCGGTCGGCCAGCAGCTGGATGGGCTGGGCGCCGGCATCCCACCAGACGATCTGGTCGCGGATGCCGTCCAGCCGGGCAAGCGCGCGTTCCACGCCGGCCTCGGTCGCCAGCAGCTCATAGACCTGCGCGGCCGGCACGCCGTCGGCAATCAGCGCCAGTTCCAGCGTGAACTGCGGGGTGCGCCCCAGTGCGCGGCGCCCCGGAAACCGGTCGAGGTCGAAAAAATCCGCGGCCGAGCGGGGGGCAGTTTCCAGCGCCTGCCGGTCATAGGCGATGACGGTGGAATAGATATCCGTCGGGACAAAGCAATCGCCCAGCGTTCCCGGCATGAAATCCGCGGCCGCCGCGGTGCCGTCAGCGGCCGGCAGCAGCGCCGCGGGATCCAGCGGCTCGACATCGCCCTCGGCGCACAGGCGCATCGCGGCGCCCTGCCCAACGCTGGCGACATCCACGACGACATTGCCAGCCTCGACCTGGGTCTTGACCAGCCCGGCCGGGTCGTCGGTGTCAAGGAAACGCACCGCCTGCCCGGTCGCCTCGGCAAAGGGACGCGCCAGCGCCGCATCCTGCATCGCCGCGAAATCGCCGCCCCAGGACACCACGGTCAGGGGCGTGTCGGCCGCAAAGGCGGGGGTCGACAGCAATGCGGCGGTCAGGGTCAGCGGCTTGAGCATCGGTTTTGCCTTTTCGGGTCCGGGGCGCATACGGGTCCGATGCGCCCCGGCTGGTTTCAGCCGGCCAGCCAGGCGTTGAAACGCTCGGTCAGCTCGGTGCCGTGGTCGGCCCAGAACCCGGCGTCGTTGACCAGCGCGCCGGCCGCGTTTTCCGGCGTGGTCGGCAGATAGGGCGCCATTTCGGTGGTGCCGTCCTTGTAGGTGCCGACGCTGGGCGCCGCAGATTTGCGCGGCGGGCCATAGGCGATGTATTTCGACAGATCGGCCTGACGCTGCGGGTCCGAGGCAAAGGCGATGAATTTCTGCGCCGCCTCCATGTTGGGGGCGCCCTTGGGGATCACCCAGTAATCCATGTCGAGATTGGCGCCGTCCCAGACAAAGCCGAAATCCTTGCCCTCGCCCACCATCGCGTCGAAGATCCGGCCGTTATAGGCCAGCGTCATCGCAACCTCGCCATCGGCCAGCAGCTGCGGGGCCTGCGCGCCGGCTTCCCACCAGACCACCTGGTCCTTGATCTCGTCCAGCTTGGCAAAGGCGCGGTCCACGCCCTCGGGGGTGGACAGCACGTCATACACCTCGTCCGGGGCGACGCCGTCACCCAGCAGCGCGAATTCCAGCGCGTATTTCGGACGCTTGATGATCCCGCGCTTGCCGGGGAAATTTTCCAGGTCAAAGAAATCCACCGCCTTGGTCGGCGCGGTATCAAAGGCGCCGACGTCATAGGCGATGACCGTGGCCCAGACCATGATCGCCGTCGCGCATTCATGCAGCGCCTGCGGCAGGTAATCGTCCTCGGGGGTCGAGCCGTCGGCGCCGGCGGCCAGAATCGCGGGGTCGATGGTCTCGATCAGCCCTTCGTCGCACAGGCGGATCACGTCGGACTGTTCCACGTCAAAGATGTTGCCGGTGACGTTGCCGGCCTCGACCTCGGCCTTGAGCTTGGCCGGCGGGTCCGAGTTGTCCACCATCATCGCCGGAATCCCGGTTTCGGCCGCGAACGGCTTGGCCAGCGATTCGTTCAGCGCCTCGCCAAAGGCGCCGCCATAGGTGGTGATGCTGATTCCTTCCTGCGCGAGGACCGGGCCGGCTGCCATCAGCGCCAGCGCGGTGCCGGCGATCAGTCGTCTTGTCATGTCGTTTCCTCCCCGTGAAATCGGGCGCCGCCGGCTGGCGACGCCCCTTGGCTCGGGTCAGCTAGCCAGCCAGGCGTTGAAACGCTCGCTCAGCTCGCTGTCGTGATCGACCCAGAAATCGGCGCTCGAGTTGATGCCCTGCTCGATATTGCCGGGGGTCGTGGGCAGGTGCGGCGACATCGCGATGTCCTTGCCATCGACATTGCCGACCAGCGCGCCCGAGGATTTGCGCGTCGGACCATAGGAAATCAGCTCTGCCGCGCGGGCCAGACGCTCGGCCTCGGTGGTAAAGGCGATGTATTTCAGCGCGTTGTCCTTGTTCGGGGCGCCTTTGGGGATGATCCAGCCTTCCATCTCATAGACCTGCCCGGTCCAGACGATGTTGAACGGCTTGTTCTCGCCGATGGCGGCGTTGAAGATGCGGCCGTTGAAGGCATAGGCCATCGTCACCTCGCCGTCGGCCAGCAGCTGCGGCGGCTGCGCGCCGGCCTCCCACCAGACCACGTCGCTCTTGATGGTGTCGAGCTTGGCGAACGCCTGATCCACGCCCTCGGGGGTGCCCAGCACGTCATAGACATCGGCGGGCGCAACCCCGTCGGCCATCAGCGCGAATTCAAGGTTGAACTTGGCCCCCTTGCGCAGGGTGCGCTTGCCGGGGAAGCCGGCGGTGTCAAAGAAATCCGCCGGGGTCGAGGGCTTGGCGTCGGGGAACTTGCTGTCGTCATAGGCCATCACCATCGACCAGACATCGGTCGCGACGAAACATTCGGTCAGGGCGCCGGGCAGGAAATCATCCTCGGCGGTCGAGCCGTCCGGGCCGGGTTTCAGCACCGACAGGTCGATTTCCTCAAGCGCGCCTTCGTCGCACAGCCGCAGCGCGTCGGCATATTCGACCGAGGCCACGTCGGCGGTGACGTTGCCCGCCTCGACCATCGCCTTGATCGGGGTCGAGGGGTTGTCGGCGTCGGCCACGGTGATGCGGATGCCGGTTTCGGCCTCGAAGGGCGCGTTATAGGCCGTCGCGTGCGAGGCCCCGTAAGCGCCGCCCCAGTCGAGGATGTTCAGCACCCCCGAATCCTGGGCCGAGGCGATCGACGCCATCCCCACCAGCGCCGTCGAGGCGATCAGCAATTTCTTCATGTTTTCCTCCCGTTGATTGCGATTCTTGTCAGACTGGATCAAGCGCCCGCGCGTCCTGCGGGTGCCAGCCGATCCTGATGCGTTGTCCCGGCTCCAGCCGGGTCTGGCCCAGCGTGTTGCGGAATTTCATCACGAAATCCTCGCTGCCCGCAACGGTCATCCGCGCGCGCAGGATGTCGCCCATGTAGATCACGTCGCGCACCTGCGCGTCGATGGTGTGGGCGTCCGAAGGCATCAGCTCGGGCTTGAACTCGACCCGCTCGGGGCGGATCGAGACCAGCGTCCGCTGCCCGATGCCGCTGACATTGACGGCGGTGGCGTCGATCAGCTCGCCGGTGGTCAGCCGGACCACCGCGCGCGCGCCGTCCATTTTTTCGATCGTGCCAAGCAGCTTGTTGTTTTCGCCGATGAACCCGGCGACAAAGCTGTTTTCCGGCTGCTCATACAGCACCGAGGGCGGCGCAAGCTGCTGGATGCGCCCGTCGTTGAACACGGCGATGCGGTCCGACATGGTCAGCGCCTCGCCCTGGTCGTGGGTCACATAGACCACGGTAATTCCAAGACTGTCGTGCAGCGACTTGATTTCATACTGCATATGTTCGCGCAGCTGCTTGTCCAGCGCGCCCAGCGGTTCGTCCATCAGCACCAGCTGCGGGTCGAACACCAGCGCGCGGGCCAGCGCGATCCGCTGTTGCTGGCCGCCCGAAAGCTGCGCCGGGCGACGGTTGCGGAACTTGCCCATCTGCACCATGTCCAGCGCGCGGATGATGCGGCTTTCGCGTTCCGCCTTGCCCATGCCGCGGACCTCAAGCGGAAAGGCCAGGTTTTCCCCCACCGTCATATGCGGAAACAGCGCGTAATTCTGGAACACCATGCCGATGCCGCGCTTGTGGGGCGGCACGTCGTTGATGTTGCGTCCGTCCAGCCGGATCTCGCCGTGGGTGGCGGTCTCGAATCCCGCCAGCATCATCAGGCAGGTGGTCTTGCCCGACCCGGACGGCCCGAGCATCGTCAGGAATTCGCCCTTCCCGATCGAGAGGTTGAGATCCTTAACGACGAGGGTCTGGCCGTCGTAGCTTTTCTGGACATGGTCGAAGACGACGAAACCGTCGTTGCCAAAGGCAGTGGTCAAGGCGCTCGCTCCCCGTCGTTCTTGTCTGCGCAGGGGCAGTCTAAACAGTGCAACAATCGTCCCGCAATGGCGTATTTCGGTGAATGTGGCCGAACGGGCCGACGAATGCAC
This sequence comes from Paracoccus alkenifer, assembly GCF_900108405.1. GTDB lineage: Bacteria > Pseudomonadota > Alphaproteobacteria > Rhodobacterales > Rhodobacteraceae > Paracoccus > Paracoccus alkenifer. The sequence goes on along the minus strand of NZ_FNXG01000002.1, from coordinate 601,062 downwards.
AAGATGTGTCGTCTGCGGGGCACAAACACGAAAAAGGCGCCGCAATGGGCGCCTTTGTCATGGTGCGGTCGAAAAGACTCGAACTTTCACTCCGGTTAAGGAACAGCGACCTCAACGCTGCGCGTCTACCAATTCCGCCACGACCGCATTTCCGTGGTGAGCGCTGACATAGCCGCGCCCGCGGCGTTTGAAAAGGGGGGCGCGGCAGATTCAGGGGCTGTTTGCGTCACTCGGCGGCGATCACCGCGCCGGGGGTGTAATTCAGCAGCGGCGCCAGCCAGCGCTCGGCCTCGGCCAGCGTCATCCCCTTGCGCGCGGCGTAATCGGCGACCTGATCGGCCTCGACCTTGGCCACGCCGAAATAATAGGCGTCGGGATGCGCCAGATAGAGGCCCGAGACCGAAGACCCCGGCCACATCGCCATGGCATCGGTCAGTTCGACCCCCGTCGCCGCCGTGGCATCCAGCAGCGCAAACAACGTGCGCTTTTCGGTGTGGTCGGGCTGGGCGGGATAGCCGGGCGCCGGGCGGATTCCGCGGTAAGGTTCGGCCGCAAGCTCTTGCGGGGCAAAGGTTTCGTCCGGCGCATACCCCCAGTAGTCGCGCCGCACCCGCTCATGCACCAGCTCGGCCAGCGCCTCGGCAAAACGGTCGGCCAGCGCCTGCAACAGAATCGCCGAGAAATCGTCGTTGGCGTCCTTGAACGCCTGCACCTGCGCCATTTCGTCGCCGGCCGTCACCACAAAGCCGCCGATCCAGTCCTGCTGGCCCTCGGGCGCCATGAAATCGGCCAGCGCCACGTTCGGGCGTCCCTCGCGCTTGATTACCTGCTGGCGCAGCGTGTGCAGCGTGGCCAGCGGAGTCGCACGGTCGTCGCCGGTCCACAGCCGGATGTCGTCGCCGACCCGGTTCGCCGGCCAGAATCCGATGACCGCGCGCGGGGTCAGCCAGCGCCCGTCGATGATCTGGGCCAGCATCGCCTGCGCGTCGGCGAACAGCGCCCGCGCGGCCTCGCCCTGTTTCGGGTCGTCGAGAATGCGGGGATAGACCCCCTTCATCTCCCAGGTCTGGAAAAACGGGGTCCAGTCGATATAGCGCGCGATCTCGGCCAGATCCCAGTCGGGCAGCACCAGCGTGCCGGTGAACTGCGGCGGCGTCGCCTGATAGGCGGACCAGTCCGGCTTGACCGAATTCGCGCGCGCATCCTCGATCGACAGCCGGGGGCGGTTGTCGTCGCCGCGGTTATAGCGGTTCGCAACGTCCTCATATTCCTTGCGCACGTCGCTGACAAAGCTGGATTTTCCATCGGACAGCAGGTTCGAGACCACCCCCACCGCGCGGCTGGCATCCGTCACATAGACGGTCTGGCCCTTGTGATAGCGCGGGTTGATCTTGACCGCGGTATGCACGCGGCTAGTGGTGGCGCCGCCGATCAGCAGCGGGATGTCGAAGCCCTCGCGCTCCATCTCGGACGCGACATGCACCATCTCGTCAAGCGAGGGCGTAATCAGCCCCGACAGCCCGATGATATCGACCTTTTCCGCCCGCGCGGTTTCCAGGATCTTTTGCGCGGGGACCATCACCCCAAGGTCGATGATCTCGTAGTTGTTGCAGGCCAGCACGACGCCGACGATATTTTTTCCGATGTCGTGGACGTCGCCTTTTACCGTTGCCATCAAGACCTTACCGGCGGAACTTGATCCTCCGTCGGACTTCTCCTCCTCCATGAAGGGCAGCAGATGGGCCACGGCCTGTTTCATCACCCGGGCCGATTTCACCACCTGCGGCAGGAACATCTTGCCGGCGCCGAACAGGTCGCCGACCACGTTCATGCCGGCCATCAGCGGGCCTTCGATGACATGCAGAGGACGGGCGGCGGCCAGACGGGCCTCTTCGGTGTCCTCGGTGATATATTCGGTGATTCCGTTGACCAGCGCGTGTTCCAGCCGCTTGTCCACCGGGTATTCCCGCCAGGACAGATCCTTTTCGCGGGCTTTCGCGCCACCCTCGCCCTTGAACCGCTGGGCAAGGTCCAGCAGCCGCTCGGTCGCGGTGCCCTCGCCCGCAGGGATGCGGTTCAGCACCACATCCTCGCACGCCTCGCGCAGGGCCGGGTCGATCTGGTCATAGACGATCAGCTGGCCTGCGTTGACGATGCCCATGTCCATACCGGCCTGGATCGCGTGATACAGGAACACGGCGTGCATCGCCTCGCGCACGGGTTCATTGCCGCGGAAACTGAAGGACAGGTTCGACACCCCGCCGGAAACATGGGCATGCGGCAGGCCCTGCCGGATGCGGGCGGTGGCGCCGATGAAATCGACGCCGTAATTGTCGTGTTCCTCGATCCCGGTCGCCACGGCAAAGACGTTGGGGTCGAAGATGATGTCCTCGGGCGGGAAACCGACCGTGTTCACCAGCAGGTCATAGGCGCGCGAACAGATCTCGACCTTGCGATTCTCGGTATCGGCCTGCCCGGTCTCGTCAAAGGCCATCACCACCACCGCGGCGCCATAGCGGCGGCACAGGCGGGCGTGATGCAGGAACTGCTCCTCTCCCTCTTTCAGGCTGATCGAGTTCACCACCGGCTTGCCCTGGGTGCATTTCAGCCCGGCCTCGATCACCTCCCATTTCGATGAATCGATCATCAGCGGCACGCGGGCGATGTCGGGCTCGGCGGCGATCAGGTTCAGGAATGTGGTCATGGCGGCGACCGAATCGATCAGCCCCTCGTCCATGTTCACGTCAAGGATCTGGGCGCCGTTTTCCACCTGATCACGCGCCACCTCAAGCGCCGCGGGGAAATCGCCGGCAGTGATCAGCTTGCGAAACCGGGCGCTGCCGGTGACGTTGGTGCGCTCGCCCACGTTCACGAACGGAATCGCGTCGGTCTTGATGAATGGTTCCAGCCCCGACAGCCGCAGCTGCGGCGCGATTTCCGGGATGCGGCGGGGGGGATGCGCGGCCACCGCATCGACAATGGCGGCGATATGTTCGGGGGTCGATCCGCAGCAGCCGCCGACGATATTGACCAGACCCTCGGCCGCGAAACCGCCGATCTGCGCGGCCATCAGCTCGGGGGTTTCGTCGTAAAGCCCCATCTCGTTCGGCAGCCCGGCGTTGGGATAGGCGCAGGTCAGCGTGTCGGCGATATCCGACAGCTCGACCAGATGCGGGCGCATCGCATCCGCCCCCAGCGCGCAGTTCAGCCCCACGGTCAGCGGCCGCGCATGGCGGATGGAATGCCAGAACGCCGTCGGCGTCTGCCCCGACAGCGTGCGCCCCGACAGGTCGGTGATGGTGCCCGAAATCATCAGCGGCAGGATCAGGCCGGTGTCCTGAAACACCTCGTCGGCGGCAAAGATCGCGGCCTTGGCGTTCAGCGTGTCAAAGATCGTCTCGATCAGGATCAGATCGGCGCCGCCCGCGATCAGCCCGCGAATCTGTTCGGCATAGGCCACCCGCAGCTGGTCAAAGGTGATAGCGCGGAAACCGGGGTTGTTCACATCGGGGCTGAGCGAGGCGGTGCGGTTCGTCGGCCCCAGCGCGCCCGCGACCCAGCGCGGCCGCCCGTCCTGCGCGGTGGCCCGGTCCAGCGCCCGGCGGGCAAGGATCGCGCCCTGCCGGTTCAGCTCGAACACCTGCGATTCCATCCCGTAATCGGCCTGCGCGATGGTGGTCGAGGAAAACGTGTTGGTTTCCACGATATCGGCGCCGGCCAGCGCATAGCGGTAATGGATTTCCTCGATCGCCTCGGGCTGGGTCAGGGTCAACAGGTCGTTGTTGCCCTTTTGCGGGTGGTTGGAATGGATATGGCAGCCGCAACCTGATCCATGGCCGGTGAAATCATCCTCGGACAGGCCCAGCTGCTGGATCTGCGTTCCCATCGCCCCGTCGAGAATCAGGATGCGCTGTGCGGCAGCGGCGCGGATGGCATCGAAAACGGGGGACAGCGTGGGCATGGCGACCTTTGGGTTCGGCTGGGATTGTCCCCTGTATAGGGCAGGCTTGAGAATATGGAAAATTCATGTTGTGCAGGCTTTTCATGAATTGTGTTCATGTTGCGGCCTGCCTGCGGCGCTGCCGCCCTTGATCCCCGCCGCCCTGCCGGGCTAGGCGAGTCCCAACCCATACGGAGGATCACATGACGCCCCGCAAGCTTGCCGCCGGCAACTGGAAGATGAACGGAACGATCGCCTCGCTGGCCGAGGTGGAAACCCTGATGCGCGAGCATGGCAATGCCCGCTGCGAGATCCTGATCTGCCCGCCCGCGACGCTGGTCCATCCGATGGTGGAACGCGCCGGGCAAGGGGTGGTCGCGGTCGGCGGGCAGGATTGCCACGCGAAAGACGCGGGCGCGCATACCGGCGATATTTCTGCCGAGCAGCTGCGCGACGCGGGCGCGGTCTATGTGATCGTCGGCCATTCCGAGCGCCGCGCCGATCATGGCGAAACCGACGCCGCGGTCGCCGCCAAGGCCATCGCCGCCCATCGCGCCGGCATCGCCAGCGTGATCTGCGTGGGCGAGACCGAGGCGCAGCGCGACGCGGGCGAGACGCTGGACGTGATCGCGCGGCAGCTGGCCGGGTCCGTCCCCGATTGCGCCACCGCCGCCAATACGGTGATCGCCTATGAGCCGGTCTGGGCCATCGGCACCGGCCGCACCCCCACCAACGAGCAGATCGCCGAGGTCCACGCCGCCATGCGCGCGGCCCTGGTCGCGCGGTTCGGCGACGGCGCCGGGTTCCGGCTGCTTTACGGGGGCAGCGTCAAGCCCTCGAACGCGGCCGAGATCTTTGCGATTGCCGATGTGGACGGGGCGCTGGTGGGCGGCGCGAGCCTGAAGGCCAGCGATTTCGGCGGTATCATCGCGGCGCTGGACGCGGCCTGACAGCACGGCGGGCAGAGGGGGCAGAGGGGCGCCGCCCCTCGCGCCTGCGGCGCTCACCCCGGGATATTTGAGTGATGAAGAAGCGCCGCACGGCTGCGCCCGGCGTCAGCGGAACAGGATCAGCGAGCCGGGGGACCAACTGACGCGGGTGCGGGTGCCGAGATCCTGGATGTCGCGGCCGAAGACGTTGCGCATCGAGATGCGGACCGGGCGTTCGGCCCCGTCCAGCCGCACGTCGTAATAGGTCATGTCGCCGTAATAGACGACCTCTTCGATGATGCCAGGGGTTTCGCGATGCGGCGCGGGGGCGTCACGGTAAAGGATCGTCACCGCCTCGGGGCGGAAGCCGACCGAGGGGCCGGGGTCGCCCGGATCGGCGCGGCTGACATTGGCAGCGGGGATGTCGAATTCGCCGAAGCCCGGCACCTCGACGCGCACGCCCGCGTCGGTTTCGCCCAGGATGCGGACCGGCATGAAATTCATCATGCCGATGAAATCGGCGACGCGGCGGCTGACCGGGCGGGAATACAGTTCCTCGGGGTAGGAAAGCTGCGCGATCTCGCCCTCGAACATCACGGCGATGCGGTCGGACATGACCAGAGCTTCCTCCTGGTCGTGGGTGACGAGGACAAAGGTGATACCGACCTGGCGTTGCAGCTTGATCAGTTCGACCTGCATCTGTTCGCGCATCTTGCGGTCCAGCGCCGACAGCGGTTCATCCAGCAGCAGCACCTTGGGCTTCAGGATCAGCGCGCGTGCCAGCGCCACCCGCTGGCGCTGCCCGCCCGACAGCGCGTGGGCCGCGCGGGCGCCATAGCCCTTCAGCCCGACCATCGCCAAAGCCTCATCCACCGCGGCGGCTTTTTCGGCGCGGCTTCGCGGGTCGCGGCGCAGGCCGAAGGCCACGTTCTGCGCCACGGTCAGATGCGGAAAGATGGCGTAGGACTGGAACACCATGTTGGTCGGGCGCGCGTTCGCAGGCACCTTGGCCATGTCGCGCCCGTCGATCAGCACCACGCCCGAGGAAATATCCTCGAACCCCGCGATGGTGCGCAACAGCGTGGTCTTGCCGCAGCCCGAGGGGCCGAGCAGGGAAAAGAACTCGGCCTCGCGGATGGTCAGGTCGATGCCGCGCAGCGCGTGATAGTCGCCGTAATATTTATGCACGTCGCGGCATTCGATCATCGCCCGACGCGAGCCGATGGGGGTCGGGCGGCCCTGTTCGTCGCGGGCCGGGCCGCTTTTGGGCACAGGTGCAGGGCTGGGGTTTCGGGCGGTCAAAGAAAGCCTCCGCTATTGGTCTGGCCGGTGCGCGCGGCGCCGCGGCGGCGGAAATATTCGGCCAGCGCCAGCAGCAGGATCGAGGTCGCCACCAGCACCGTCCCCAGCGCCATGATCATCGGGATCGACTTGGGAAAGCGCAGCTGGCTGAAGATATAGGTGGGCAGCGTCGGTTCACTGCCGGCAAGAAAGAACGCGATGATGAATTCGTCAAGGCTGATGGTAAAGCTCATCAGCATCGACGACAGGATCCCCGGCATCACCAGCGGCAGGATCACCAGCCGGAACGCGTTCCAGCGCGATTCGCCCAGATCCTGCGCCGCCTCTTCAAGCGACTGGTCGAGCGAGGCAAAGGCCGTGGTCAGGATCGCCACCGCATAGGGGGTGCAGATCAGCGTGTGCCCGATGATCACGGTCAGGATCGACAGCTCGATCCCCACCGCCAGCAGCACCACCAGCAGCGACACGCCCACGATGATTTCCGGCAGCACCAGCGGCAGCATGATCAGCCCCAGCGCCGTGCCCTTGCCCGCAAAGCGATAGCGGGTCGAGGCCCGCGCCGCGAACATCCCCAGCAGCGTCGCCAGCGCCGCCGCGCTGAACGCGATGGTCAGCGAATTGAACAGCGCGCGGCGCAGCGTGGCATTGCCCCACAGCTGCCCGAACCATTCGGTGGTGAAGCTGTTCAGCGGAAAGGCAACGACGGTGCCCGAATTGAACGCGAACACCGGCAGCAGCAGGATCGGCGCATAAAGAAACAGCAGGTAAAGCAGTGCATAGGCGCGCAGCCCCCGGCCCTGGGCCCCGCCGTTCATGTCCGCACCCGCAGAAAGCGGCGATTGAGCAGCAAAAACAGCCCCGCCAGCAGCGTGACGATCACCATCGCGGTCACCGCGATGGCCGAGCCGAGCGGCTTGTTATCCACCGCCAGCATCTGTTTCTGGATCAGGTTGGCCACCATCGGGATCTTGCCGCCTCCGATCAGGGTGGGGGTGACGTAATCGCCCATGGTGGGGATGAACACGATCAGCACCGCCGCCAGCACCCCCGGCATCGCCAGTGGCAGGGTGACCCGCCAGAAAGTCATCAGCCGACTTTCGCCAAGGTCGCGCCCCGCTTCCAGCAGCGAGCGGTCGATGCGTTCCAGCGCCACATAGATCGGCAGGATCGCAAAGGGCGCATAGGCATGTGCCAGCGTCACCACGATCGAGCCGGTGTTATACAGCAAAAACGACAGCGGCTGTTCGATCAGCCCCAGCGATTTGAGGCCCGAGTTGATCACGCCATTATAGCCCAGAATCACCTTCCACAGGAAAACGCGGATCAGGTAGCTGGTCCAGAACGGGATGGTGATCAGGAAAATCCACATCGCCTTGCGCCGGGGCGGGACCACAAAGGACAGGAAATAGGCGACCGGGAACGCCAGCACCACCGTGGCCAGCGTCACCAGCACCGCCACCCCCAGCGAACGCAGCATCAGCGCCCGAAAGATCGGGTCGGCCCAGACCTCGGCATAGTTTTCCAGGGTGAATTCCCAGATGACGGTCTGATAGCCGTCGTTGATAAAGGAAAACGTCAGGATGGTCAGCAGCGGAATCGCCAGCATCAGGACCGCGTAAAGCAGCGGCGGCGCGATCATGCGCAGGCCCTGCCCCGCCTCGGTGCTGCGTGACGCCATTTGCGAAACCCGTCCCCGTTTCTGCCGCGATGCCGCGGCGCCCCCCCCCCACCGGCTTGGCGCCGGCCTTGTCCCCCATGGATTCCACACGGGCCGCGCAAGGGAAAGACGCAAAATGCGGACCATGCAACAGATGGGCCCGCGCGCTGCCGCCGAAATCCGGCAAGCCCCTGCGTCACTTGTGGACAGGGGCGGCGCAAGGATGCAATCTGCCGCGCAATCGGGTGGCGGTCCGGTCAAGATCGCCCCCCCATCATCCGACAGGAGGACACGCCTTGACCGACACGACCCGACTGGACCGCCGCCGGTTCCTGACCACTGCCTCGCTGGGCGGGGCCGCCGCCGCCACCGGCGCCACGCTGGCCGCCCCCGCCATCGCGCAGGACCAGCCCACGATCAACTGGCGCTGCGCCTCGTCCTTTCCCAAGTCGCTGGAAACCATCTATGGCAGCGGGGTCGAACTGGCCGACCGCGTGCGCGAGGCGACCGACGGCCGCTTCAACATCCAGGTGTTTGCCGCGGGCGAGCTGGTCCCCGGGCTACAGGCGATCGACGCGGCCACCGACGGCACGGTCGAGATGGCCAATTCGGTCGGCTATTACAGCTGGGGCAAGGATCCGGCATTCGCCTGCGGCGCCGACCTGCCCTGGACCTTCAACGCCCGCGGCAAGGCTGCCTACAACTATTATGGCGGCGGCATCGATTCCTATAACGAGTTCCTGCAGAAGCATAAGCTGATCTGTTTCCCCGGCGGCAACACCGGCGTGCAGATGGGCGGCTGGTATCGCAAGCAGATCAACGGCCTGGCGGACATGCAGGGCCTCAAGATGCGCATCGCCGGGCTGGCCGGGCGCATCGTGGAAAAGCTGGGCGTGGTGCCGCAGCAGCTGGCGGGCGGCGACATCTACCCGGCGCTGGAAAAGGGCACCATCGACGCCGCCGAATGGGTCGGCCCCTATGACGACGAAAAACTGGGCTTCCAGAAGGTCGCGCCCTATTATTATTACCCCGGCTACTGGGAAGGCGCGCCGACCGTCGGCATGTTCATCAACCTGGACAAGTGGAACGAGCTGCCGGCGTCCTACCAGTCGATCCTGCGCACCGCCAGCATGGCCGTGGACATGAGCACGCTGGCCGAATACGACTTCAAGAACCCGACGGCGCTCAAGCGGCTGGCGCAAAGCGGCGCCCAGCCCATGCCCTTCCCCGAGGATGTGATGATGGCCGGCTTCGAGGCCTCGCGCGAGGTCTATGACGAGCTTTCCGCCGAAAACGCCGAATTCAAGCGCATGTGGGAGGCGCAGAAGCCCTTCCTTGCCGACTGGTTCCTGTATAGCCAGACGGCGGAATACACCTTCGACACGATGATGATGATCCAGCAGCGCAACGGCAAGCTGTAAGGACCGCCGACAGAGCCGCCGTCCCGGCCCGGGGCGGCGGCTTTTTCATGCGCGGTTGCCGCAGGTCGGGCCGCCCGGCTTTCCCCCGAACCCGGCAGAAAGGGCGCCCAAAGGGGCGCCCTTTTTCCGTTGGCTTACTCGGCAGCCGGCTGCGCCGGGGTGCCGAAACTCGGGGGCGCGCCCAGTCCCCCGAGACCACCGGCGGGCGGCGGGGCTGTCTCTGGGGCAGCCTGCGGCGCGGACTCTGCCGGGGCCGGGGGTGGGGTGCCGAAGCTGGGCGGGGCACCAAGGCTGCCAAGACCGCCAGCACCGGGCGTCGCGGGTGCCTCTGTCCCGGCGGGGGGCGTTGCAGGGGCGCCGAAGGGGTTGCCCCCCAACCCGCCCAGTCCCCCGCCGCCAAGCCCGCCGCCACCTAGGCCGCCGGTCATCGGGATGTTGATCTGCACGTTCGAGGTGTCGATGGGCGCGCCCTTGTAGTGCATGACTATCCCCGGGAACAGCATCACCACCCCGATCATCACCACCTGGATAAACACGAACGGCACCGCGCCCCAATAGATCTGACTGGTCTTGACCGGGTCCGTCATCCGCCCGGTGACCTTGTCGCGATAGGGCACCTTGGGCGCGACCGAGCGCAGGAAGAACAGCGAGAACCCGAAGGGCGGGTGCATGAACGAGGTCTGCATGTTCACCGCCAGCAGCACCCCGAACCAGATCAGGTCGATCCCCAGCGCCTCGGCCGCGGGGGCCAGCAGCGGCACGATGATGAACGCCAGCTCAAAGAAATCGAGGAAGAACGCCAGCAGGAACACCAGAATCGAGACCACGATCAGGAACCCGTATTCGCCGCCCGGCAACGAGGTCAGCAGGTGCTCGACCCACAGATGCCCGTTCACCCCGTAGAAGGTCAGCGAGAACACCCGCGCGCCCACAAGGATGAACATGACGAATGCCGACAGCCGCGTGGTCGCGGTCAGCGCCTGCGCGATCACGCCGCCCCGCAGCCGGCCCTTGGCGGCGGCCAGCACCAGCGCGCCGACCGCGCCCATGGCGCCGCCCTCGGTGGGGGTGGCAATGCCCAGAAAGATCGTGCCTAGCACCAGAAAGATCAGCGCCAGCGGCGGGATCAGCACGATGATGACCTGCTGCGCCAGCCTGCTCATCAGGTTGATGCGCAGGGCGCGATCCAGCAGCGCGATGATGTAGATCACCACCACCGCCAGCGCCGGGGCAAGGATGTCGGCATTGGTGCCCTGCGTCGGATGCAGCCAGCGGAACGCCACCCAGGCCATCGCCACCGTCGCCGCGATCGCGACCAGCAGCGAGGTCACGCCCGAACCCAGCGTCCGCGCCTCTTTCGGCAGCGCCGGCATCGAATTCGGCCGCACCAGCGACATGACGAACACATAGAGCATGTAAAGCCCGGTCAGCACCAGGCCGGGGATCATCGCCCCCTTGTACATGTCGCCGACCGACCGCCCCAGCTGGTCCGCCAGCACGATCAGCACCAGGCTGGGCGGAATGATCTGCGCCAGCGTCCCCGAGGCCGCGATCACGCCGGACGCCAGCCGCCGGTCATAGCCATAGCGCAGCATGATCGGCAGAGAGATCAGCCCCATGGCGATAACGCTGGCCGCAACCACGCCCGTGGTTGCCGCCAGCAGCGCGCCGACAATGATCACCGCATAGGCCAGCCCGCCGCGCACCGGGCCGAACAGCTGGCCCACCGTGTCCAGCAGATCCTCGGCCATGCCGGATTTTTCCAGCACGATCCCCATAAAGGTGAAAAAGGGAATCGCCAGCAGGGTTTCATTGCTCAGCAACCCCCACAGCCGTTCCGGCATCGCCTGAAGCAGCGGCCAGCTGAGGTTGATCGAGCCGCCAGACAGCGGCGCAAGCTCCACCCCGATGACAAAGAACAACAACCCGTTGGCGGCCAGCGCGAACGCGACCGGATAGCCCAGCAGCAGGAACACCACGAGGCTCATGAACATGATCGGCGCCATGTTCTGCGCGATCAGTGCCATCATTTGCGCGGCTCTTTCTGGCTGGTTTTACCGTTGGCAGCGGGGCTGTCGCTGTCGGCGCCGGTGGGGGGGCCGGCGGGGGTGTCAGCCGCGGTATCAGTCGGGGCGTCAGCCGCGGTATCAGTCGGGGCATCAGGGGCAAAACCGGCCTCGGCCAGCAGCTCTTCGTCGATCTCGACCTCGGCGTGGCCGCTGAACTGCGCCTGCGTGTCGGGGATCAGCCCGCGCATTGTCGCGATTTTCTTGATGATTTCGGAAATTCCCTGAAAGAACAGCAAGATGAACCCGGCCAGCAGCAGCGCCTTGGCCGGCCACAGGATCAGCCCGCCCGCGTTCATCGACCGTTCGCCCGACAGATAGGACCGCTGGAACCACGGGACCATCAGCCAGACCATCAACGTGACAAAGGGCATCAGGAACAGCAGATGCCCGATCAGGTCGATCCAGTGCTGCGTGCGCCGCGAGCGCCCTCCATACAGGATGTCGATGCGGATATGTTCGTTTTCCAGCAGCGTATAGGCTGCGGCCAGCAGAAACGCCGCGCCGTAGAGATACCACTGCAATTCAAGCCAGGCGTTGGACGAGATCGACCAGATCTTGCGGGATATGGCGTTGCCCGCGCTGACGAGCACGGCGATCAGGATCAGCCAGCTGACGCTGCGGCCGATCACCGTGTTGACGCGGTCGATGCCGCGCGACAGGGCCAAAAGACCGCCCATAGACTGATTCCCCTTCTGGCGGCGCAGGCGGTTCCGCGCGTTTGCACGGGCCGGGCCTTGCCGTTGCAGCACTCGACGATGCGCGGATATGGCTGAGCCATGCCCGCCCGGTCAAGCGTTTCCGCACGTCAGCCCGGACCCCGCCGGGGCAGCAAGCCGCCAGGACAGGCGGCCGCGGCACCGCCCCGAGGGCGCAAGGGCGCGCCCTGCCCCGCGCCAGCCTAGCGCTGGATCATGTTCACATGGCCCATCTTGCGGCCGGGACGGGCCTCGCCCTTGCCGTAAAGATGGATCTGGGTGTCCGGCCGCGCCAGCAGCTGCGGCACTCGCGCGATGTCGTCGCCGATCAGGTTCTCCATCACCACATCCGCATGACGCTGCCCGTCGCCCAGCGGCAGCCCGGCGACCGCGCGGATATGCTGCTCGAACTGGTCCACCGCGCAGCCCGCCTGCGTCCAGTGACCCGAGTTGTGGACCCGCGGCGCGATCTCGTTCACCACCAGCCCCTGCGGGGTCACGAACAGCTCGACCCCCATCACGCCGACATAGTCCAGCGCGGTGACGATGCGGCTGGCGATCAGCACCGCATCCGGAATCAGCCGCGCGGGCAGGCCGCAGGGCACGGTGGTGGTGCGCAGGATGCCGTCGCGATGCTCGTTCAGCCCGGGATCATAGGCCGCGACCGCCCCGTCCTGCCCGCGCGCCACGATCACGCTGATCTCGGCCGAGAAATCGACGAATCCTTCCAGCACCGAGGGCGCGGCCACCTGCCCCCAGGCGGCAGCGAAATCATCACCCGCGGCGACCCGGACCTGCCCCTTGCCGTCATAGCCAAGCCGCCGGGTCTTGAGGATGCCGCGCGCATGCCCCCCCATCGCGGCGGCCAGATCGGCGGCGCTGTCAACGGCGGCATAGGGCGCGACCGTCAGCCCCAGCCCGGACAGGAAATCCTTTTCCGTCAGCCGGTCCTGACTGACCGCCAGCGCGCGGCGGTTGGGACGGATCGGCACGATGCTTTCGATCAGGTCCAGCGCCTCGGCGGGGACATTCTCGAATTCATAGGTCACCACATCGACGGATGCGGCGAATGCGCGCAGCGCGGCCTTGTCATCATAAGGGGCGGTGGTCAGGCGGTGGGCCACATCGCCCGCGGGCGCGGGGCCGGGTTCATACACATGGCAGCGATAGCCCAGGCGGCTGGCCGCGACCGACAGCATCCGCCCCAGCTGGCCGCCGCCAAGAATGCCGATGCTGGCGCCGGGGTGCAGGGGGTCAGTCATCGCGCGGCTCCTCGGGGATGGATGCGGACAGGGCCGCGCGCCAGGCATCCAGCCGCGCCGCCAGCGCCGGGTCGGACAGCGCCAGGATCCCCGCCGCCATCAGCCCGGCATTCGCCGCCCCCGCCGCCCCGATCGCCATGGTCGCAACCGGAAACCCCTTGGGCATCTGCACGATGGAATAAAGCGAATCGACCCCGCCCAGCGCCCGGGTCTGCACCGGCACCCCGATCACCGGGATCCGGGTTTTCGAGGCCATCATCCCCGGCAGATGCGCCGCGCCCCCGGCGCCCGCGATGATCACCTGCAAGCCCCGGCCGACGGCAGCGCGCCCGTAATCCCACAGCCGATCCGGCGTGCGATGCGCGCTGACGATGCGCGATTCATGGGCAACGCCCAGCTCGTCCAGCACCTGCGCCGCCTCGCGCATGGTGGCCCAGTCGGACTGGCTGCCCATGATGATGCCCACCGGAACCGTCATTCGTCACCCCTTTGCCGCCCCTGCGGAAAAACCGGGATCATAACCGCGCACCGGGCGGGCGCAACGGGGGAAAACCGGCATTCAGGCGATGATATCGGGGGTCAGATCATCCTCGATGCGCGCGATCTGGTCCTTGAGCGCCAGTTTCTGCCGCTTGAGCCGCCCCAGCGTCAGGCTGCACACCACGCCCCCCGCCGCCATGGCCGCGATCTGGTCGTCCAGTTCGCGGTGCTGGTTGCGCAGGCCGGCCAGCCGGGCGCGGGCGATGTCTTCGGGCGACATTTCTTGCGAGGTGGTCATGATCGGCGTCCGTCAAGGGGGCTGGCAAGGGGGCTGGCGGCAAGATACAGGGTCGCCGTTCCGGCGGTAAGGGGCGTTTTGCGGGGTATCTGCCGCAAGATGCAACAGCCGCGGCCCGCTGGCCCCCTTGCGGATGCGGATTTGCGATCACATATCTGTCGCGTGGCCGGGTCGCCGCAATCGGGACCGGGCCAGAGCAGTCGCTTGACCGAGGACGCCGATGACCAAGATGAGCCTGGGAACACACCCTTTCCTGCTGGGATTCGACCAGCTTGAACGGCTGGCCGAACGCGCCGCCAAGGGGGCCGAGGGCTATCCCCCCTACAACATCGAGCATCGCGCCCCGGACGGGTTCCGCATCACCCTGGCCGTCGCCGGTTTCGCCGAAAACGACCTGTCGCTGACCGTCGAGGACCGCCAGCTGGTGATCCGCGGCCGTCAGGCCGACGCCGATGGGGAACGCGAGTTCCTGCACCGCGGCATCGCCTCGCGCGCGTTCCAGCGCAGCTTCGTGCTGGCCGAGGGCATCGAGGTCGAAGGCGCGGCGCTGGAAAACGGGCTGCTGCATATCGAGCTGCGGCGGACCGCGCCGCAAAACATCGTCCAGACCATACCGATCAGCCGCAAATGAAGGGGATCGACATGAACATGAAACATGATTTTCCGACGACCTCGGACAACATCGTCTATGTCCGCCGGGTCGAAATGGACAGCCTGCCCGTCGAGGTGCGCCAGCAGGCGCCGCAGTTGCAGGCGCTTTACGCCGTCCACGGCATCGACGGGGAACGGCTGGCACTGGTCGCCGACCGCGGCCTGGCCTTCATGCTGGCCCGCCAGAACGAGTTGAACCCGGTCAGCGTCCACTGACGTTTCAGGGCGAGGCGGCTTGTGCCGCCTCGGTTTTCCATATGCCGTAACGCTCGCGCATATGGCGGATTGCGGCGTGATCTGCCGCGCCGCGGTCATGGCCGTCCACAACCAGATGCAGCAAGGCGTGCCGGCGGCTTGACTGCCCGTCGCGTGGCATCCGGTGGCGGTGATTCAGCCAGATGGGAATCCCGCGGCGTTCAAGATGGCCCGACAGCCACGGGTCATCCACGCTCCACAACACTTCGGGAATGTCGAAAGCCTCGGCATCGAAGAACTCTGGCCGCACCATGACGCCGCCAAAGCCGCATAAAATATCCACATAGCCGCTGGCAATGAACGGATGGGGCTTGTGCAAGGTCAGGGTGGCCGCGCGCCAAAGCCTGTAGGCCAGCGTCTTGGACCGACGTTGCGCGCGAGGTAGCCTTGTCCGAGGCCGCGCAGCCAATGGAATGTCGCCAATCTGCTTGCCCACCGCGACCAGAGCCGCAGCAGGGTGAACAGCCCGGTCGGCCTTGAACCTGACGTGCCAGTCAGGATCGGGCAGCATGTCGTCGTCGCAAAACAGGATGTCCACCGCCTGTCCCTGCAGATCGGCGACCGTTGGCAGCAGCTTGCTGGCAGGTCCGAAATCTTCGTCGCTGCGCACGATCCGGATCCCCGAGGGCAGGTCGGGCAGGCGCCCGTCCCAATCGGGAAAGCGCCGATAGCGGCGGGGAATGTTCACCCGGATTTCATCCGCCGGCAGGCTCTGGCGCTGCAACGCGCTCAGCGTGGGCACCAGAGTCGCAAAGCGTGGGGGAATCGTGCTTAGGGAAATGACCGTCGGATCACTGCCCGTTGCCGGGGGGGGGGGGGGACATCAACCGTTCACCCCAGCCCGATCAGCCCCATGCTTTCCAGCTTCAGCAGGACCTGCTGGGCGGCGTAATCCACGTCCACGCCCTCGGTCTGGACGCGCAGCTCGGGGTTTTCGGGGATCTCGTAGGGGTCTGAAATCCCGGTGAATTCCTTGATCTTGCCCTCGCGCGCCAGCTTGTAGAGACCCTTGCGGTCGCGGCGCTCGCATTCCTCAAGGCTGGTGGCGACGTGGACTTCGAGAAAGGCGCCGTATTGCTCGATCATCTGGCGCACGGCGCGGCGGGTGGCCGCATAGGGCGCGATCGGGGCGCATAGCGCGATGCCGCCGTTCTTGGTGATCTCGGACGCGACATAGCCGATGCGCATGATGTTGATGTCGCGGTGTTCCTTGGAAAACCCCAGCTCCGAGGACAGGTGCTTGCGCACCACATCGCCGTCGAGCAGCGTCACCGGACGCCCGCCCATCTCCATCAGCTTGACCATCAGCGCGTTGGCGATGGTGGATTTCCCCGACCCCGACAGCCCGGTAAAGAACACGGTGAACCCCTGCCTGTCGCGCGCGGGCGAGGTGCGGCGCAGCTGGGTCACCACCTCGGGGAAGCTGAACCACTCGGGGATTTCCAGCCCCTCGCGCAGGCGGCGGCGCAGTTCGGTGCCCGAGATGTCGAGGATGGTCGCGCCCTCTTCGACCTCGTCCCGGGGTTCGTATTGCGCGCGTTCCTGCACATAGACCATCTGTTTGAAGTCGACCATCTCGACCCCGATGTCGGCCTGATGCTTGCGAAACAGTTCCTGCGCGTCATAGGGACCGTAGAAATCCTGCCCCTGGCTGTTCTTGCCCGGCCCCGCGTGGTCGCGGCCGACGATCATGTGGGTCAGCCCGTGGTTACGGCGGATGATCCCGTGCCACACCGCCTCGCGCGGGCCGGCCATGCGCATCGCCAGGTTCAGCAGCGACAGATGGGTGGTGGCCGAGGGGTATTTGTCCAGCACCGCTTCATAGCAGCGCACGCGGGTGAAATGGTCCACGTCGCCGGGCTTGGTCATGCCGACGACCGGATGGATCAGCAGATTCGCCTGCGCCTCGCGCGCGGCGCGAAAGGTCAGTTCCTGATGGGCGCGGTGCAGCGGGTTGCGGGTCTGGAACGCCACGATCCGCCGCCAGCCCATCTTGCGAAAGAACGCGCGCAATTCGTTGGGCGTGTCGCGGCGGGCGCGGAAATCGTAATGGGTGGGCGGCTGGATGCCGGTGATCGGCCCACCCAGATAGACCGGCCCGGCCACGTTGTGCAGATAGTTGATCGCCGGATGCGCGAGGTCGTCGGTGCCGTTGCCGAACACCTTTTCGGCCTCGTGCTTCTTGTTCGGGGTCCAGCGGTCGGTGACCGACAGGATCGCCAGAATCACGCCTTCGGGGTCGCGCAGCGCGATGTCGGTGCCCGGCTCGATGCTGGCGGCGAATTCCTCGGACACGTCCAGCGTGACCGGCATCGGCCACAGCGCCCCCGAGGACAGCCGCATGTCGTTGACCACGCCGTCATAATCGGCCTCGGTCAGGAAACCCTTGAGCGGGTAGAACCCGCCGTTCATCAGCAGTTCCAGATCGCACATCTGCCGCTGGGTCAGATCCCAGGACGGCATTTCGCCGGCATCGACCTTGAGCTTTTGCGCCGAGTCGGCGTTGACGTAAAGTTCCGGAATCGGCACGAGGTTGGGCTGGCTCATCTGCACACTCGATCATCAGGACAAAGGATGCGCCTGCCGCAAATTGCTGCGGCGCGCGAAAGCAGGCTTAGCCCCGGCGCCCCGGCGCTGCAACAGCCAGTCGTTGCGAATTTTACCGGCCGTTTTCGCCGCGCCACGCGCGCCCGGCGCGAGCCTGCGGCGCGGGCGCGGCCGCGGACACGGCGGCGCGGGTCAGTCGGTCCCGGCGGCGGCCGGCGCCCGGTGCGGCTCGGTCGCGGCGGCGGGGGTGGTGGCGCGCTCGGCCATCCCCTCGGACGCCAGGAAATGCTCGGAATCCAGCGCCGCCATGCAGCCCATCCCGGCGCTGGTCACCGCCTGCCGATAGCTGTCGTCGGTCAGGTCGCCCGCCGCGAACACGCCCGGAACCGAGGTGCGGGTGGTGCCCGGCTCGACCCAGACATAGCCGCCCTCGCGCAGCTTCAGCTGGTCCTTGACCAGTTCCGAGGCGGGCGAATGGCCGATGGCGATGAACACTCCGTCCGCCGCGATCTTGCGGGTCGAGCCGTCCGCGGTCGAGCGCAGCACCGCCCCCGTCACCCCCAGCGGCTGGTCGGTGCCGGTGATCTCGGCGATCTCGTGGTTCCAGAGGATTTCCACCTTGGGGTGCTTGAACAGCCGGTCCTGCAACACCCGTTCGGCGCGCAGGCTGTCGCGGCGATGGACCAGCGTCACCTTGCTGGCGAAATTGGTCAGGAACAGCGCCTCTTCCACCGCCGTGTTGCCGCCGCCGACCACGATCACCTCGCGCCCGCGGTAAAAGAACCCGTCGCAGGTGGCGCAGGCCGAGACGCCAAAGCCCTGGAACCGGGTCTCGCTGTCCAGCCCCAGCCAGCGCGCCTGCGCCCCGGTGGCCAGAATCACCGCATCGGCCGTCCAGCGCGCACCGCTATCGCATTCGGCGGCAAAGGGCCGCTGCGACAGGTCGAGCCGGGTCACCGTGTCGGTGATGATCTCGGTCCCGACCTCGCGGGCGTGGGTTTCCATGCGCACCATCAACTCCGGGCCGGTAACCATGGTATCGCCCGGCCAGTTTTCCACATCGGTGGTGATGGTCAGCTGCCCGCCCGGCTGCATCCCCTGAATCAGCACCGGGTCCAGCATCGCGCGGGCCGCATAGACCCCCGCGGTATAGCCGGCCGGGCCGGAGCCGATGATCAGAACGCGGGTATGACGGGTCTGGGTCATGGGATATCCTTACCTGAGCCTAGAGGATGTAGCGTCGCCGGGCGTGGCTCACAAGCGGGCTATTCGCCCAGCCTCGATGCGGGGTCCAGTGCGGGGGTCACTGCGGGGGCCGAGGTGGCGGCGACGGGCCGCGCGGGCGGGTCCATCGCGACCACCACGGGGATCAGCGCCGCGATGCCCAGCAGCACCGCCAGCAGCACCGCGATCTCGACCAGGCCGGCGCGGGTCATCGGATCACGGCGCGGCTTCATCTCGCAGACCCCGCCCGGGCAGTGGCTGACCGCGCGGCGCATCACCAGCGGATACAGCTTGCAGCCCACGCAGATGCCGAACACGGCTTCGAGATACAGCAGCGTCATGCAGACCATGCAGGCCGCCATCAGCCACGGGCCGGCGATGTTGAAGCCCCAGATCATCACCATCACCGCCACCGCCAGCCCCAGCCCCAGCGACCAGGCAAAGCGTTTCTGCGGCGCGCCGGTGAATTCGGGTTCCTGATTGCCGACGATCAGCCGCGCCAGCACCAGGCTGGGGGCAAAGCGCGGGTTCACCAGCACCCGCAGCGCGAAATCGACAAAGAACAGCGTGACGACCAGACGCATCGGCAGGAAGTTTTCCAGCAGCGCCGCATTGACCGCGGCGATCACCGACATCAGCAGCAGGATACCGGCGGCGGCGCGGGCCTCGCGCTCGTTCAGCACCGGCACGTCATAGCCGGGACGGGTTTCTCCGAAAGAAAGTATGGCGGACATTAAAGGCTCCGTTTCGATTTCCACCCATCGTATGAATATCTTCGTATATACGCTATTGCTTCATCATGTCGCACCCCTGCCGGCGCCGGTGCTGCGCGGACAGGCGGCATTTTGAAACAATATTGCGCCTGTCGCGGCAAACCCGTAAGTTCCGCGCCGAAAGCAGGAGTGGACAGAACATGGCAAGCGCCAGGCTGGATGAAATCGACCGACTTATCCTGGCGGAATTGCAGGCAGACGGGCGGATGACCAACGTGGAACTGGCCCGCCGGGTCGGTATTTCGGCCCCGCCCTGCCTGCGCCGGGTCCGCACGCTGGAAGAACAGGGCTTCATCCGCGGCTATCACGCCGACGTCGCCCCTCGCGAGCTGGGATTCGAGGTGCAGGTCTTCGCCATGGTGCGCCTGCACAGCCAGTCCGAACGCGACCTGACCGCATTCGAGGAACTCGCCCGCGGCTGGGCGCTGGTGCGCGAATGCCACATGCTGAACGGCGAGATCGACTTTATCCTCAAATGCGTGGCGCCGGACCTGTCCAGCTTTCAGCGCTTTCTGACCGAACAGCTGACCGCGGCCGACAACGTGGCCAGCGTCAAGACCAGCCTGGTGATCCGCTGCGCCAAGGACGAACCCGGCGTGCCGTTCGAGCTGGTCGAGCCGCGCTAAAGCGCGATCGCGGAAATCAGCCGCCCGTAATCGGCCGCGCCCTGGTGGGTGGCGCGGCGATAGCTGAAAAACCGCTCGGGGTCGCCATAGGTGCAATGGCCGATCCATTCGGCCTCGACCCCCAGTTCGCGCAGCGCGGCCAGCCCGAATCCCGGCAGGTTGAACATCGGCCGCCCGTTTGGCCCGCCGGAAAAGAACCGCGCGTGGCTGTCGTCCTCGATCAGAAAGCGGTCCATGAAATCCTCGCCCACCTCATAGGCGCGCTGGCTGATGCAGGGGCCGATCACCGCGCGGATGTCCTGCGCCCCGGCCGCGCGCATGGCCGCCACCGTCGCCTCCAGAATCCCGCCCAGCGCGCCTTTCCAGCCGGCATGGGCGGCGGCGATCACCCCCGCCGCGGGGTCGGCCAGCAGGATCGGCTGGCAATCGGCGGTCAGCACCGAAATCGCCACCCCCGGCACGGTCGAGACGATGGCGTCGGCCTCGGTCGCGGCCACCTCGTCCAGATCCTCCCCCCCCGTCAGCGTCACCACCAGGTCGGAATGGGTCTGGTGCACCGTCGCCAGCCGGTCCGGCCCCACCCCCATCGCCGCGGCCACCCGCGCGCGGTTGATCGCCACGATCTCGCGCTGGTCGGTCGAGCCGCGGCCGCAGTTCAGCCCCGAAAACAGCCCCGACGAGGCCCCGCCCTTGCGGGTAAAGAACCCGTGGCGCAGCGGGCGCAGGGCGGGATGGGTCAGGATTTCCAGCGTCATAGGGTCAGCGTCATCGGGTCAGCGTCATGGGGTCAGCGTCATCGGGCCAATGCAGGATCAGGCGTCAGGTTGCGGGGCCGGCCCCGCCGGGGCCGGAACGGTCGTGCGGCGCGGCTCCGTCGCGCAGCGGCAGCGGGCGGAACCCCGGCGGCGGCGGCGAATCCTTAGCCCAGACGGCCATCGCCTTGAACAGGTGACCCATCCGCGCGGGCGCGGTCAAGCGGTCCAGTGCCTCGGCCGCACCTGTATCGCCGGCAGCAGCCAGCCGCGCCGCCCGCGCCTCGATCCCCAGCGCCCTAAGCCACGGGCCTTGCGGTTCGGGAACCGACGCGAGCGCACCCGCGCGGATCGCGGCCGCGGCCAGCGGCGCGAAATCGACATGGGCGGTCAGGTCGGCGTCGCCCGGATGGGCCAGCGGGTCGTCATGGGCGTGCGCGCGCAGCGCTTGCAGACTGTCGCCGCGCCCGTCCCAGGTGCCATAGTCGATGACGATGGCCGCGCCGCCGTGGCTGGCGATGCGCCCGGCGACCAAGGCCATGATCGCCGCACCCTCGGGGCAGGTCTCGCGGATCTCGCCCTCGGGTCCGTCAAGGGGCAGCGGCTGCGGCGCGCCCAGCGCCAGCGCCAGAGCGCCCGAGGCATCCAGCGTCACCATGCGCTCGGCCCAGCCTTGCGCGGTGCGCTGGATTTGCCGGATCGGCAGCGCGTCAAAGAACTCATTCGCGATCAGGAACAGCGGCGCCTGCGGCAGATCGGCGACGGAATCGAGATGCAGCACCTCGCCCAGCCGCTCGCGCTGCATCCCGCGCAGATGCGACGAGGTCTCGACCAGCGCCACCGTTGCTGCCTGCCGAAACCCCGGCACGCGGGCGGTGGCGCGCAACACATCCGCCATCAGCGTGCCCCGCCCCGGCCCCAGCTCGGCCAGTGTGAACGGCACCGGCGCGCCCTGATCCAGCCACGACTGCGCAATGGCCAGCCCGACGAGTTCACCGAACATCTGGCTGATTTCCGGCGCGGTGGTGAAATCGCCGTGCGTGCCAAAGGGATCGCGGGTCGAATAATACCCGTGCTGCGGATGCATGAGGCACAGCCGCATATAGTCGTCCAGCGCCATCGGCCCTTCGGCCCGGATGCGGGCGGCGATGATCCTGGCCAGCGGCGTCACCGCGACCTCAGCGCCCACAGGATGAACCCCACGCCCACCGTCACCATCGGCAGCGACAAAACCTGCCCCATGGAGAGGCCCCAGACCGGCCCGCCCAGCACATGGCCCAGCGGATTGTCGGGGGTAATGAAACGGGCGTCGGCCTGACGGAAGAACTCGACCACGAAACGCGCCAGCCCGTAGCCGGCCAGAAACACCCCCAGCGCCAGCCCCGGCCGCGCCAGCCCGCCGCGGCGCACCAGAACCAGCAGCACCAGCACCAGAACCAGCCCCTCAAGCCCGGCCTCATACAGCTGGCTGGGGTGGCGGGCGCAGGGGCCGATGACGCCGGGGCAATCCTGCGCGGCCTCGCCGGGAAAGATCACCCCCCAGGGCGCATCGGTCGGGCGGCCCCAAAGCTCGGCGTTGATGAAATTGGCCAGCCGCCCCAGCAGCAGCCCGACCGGCGCCGCCACCGCCAGCGCATCGGCCAGCCGCAGCGCCGCAATGCCGTGGCGCCGCGCCCAGGCCCAGGCGGCCAGCACCACACCCAGAAAACCGCCGTGAAACGACATGCCGCCCTGCCAGACCTTGATGATCTCGGCGGGGTGCGACAGGTAATAGCCCGGCTCGTAGAACAGCACGAAACCCAGCCGCCCGCCCAGGATCACGCCGCCCACCACCCAGGTCAGCAGCTCTTCGACCTGCTCGGGGCGCATGGGCGCGACCCCGCCCCAAAGCCCGGGACGCCGCATCAGCGCCACGATCATCCGCCAGCCGATCAGCAGCCCGGCCAGATAGGCCAGCGCATACCAGCGCAGCGCGAACTCACGCCCGCCGATGGTAATCGCGAACACGTCCGGCGAGATTTCGGGAAATGGGATCATGGTTTCCTCGTGGACCGCCGGGAATTGGCCGATTGTGCTTGGCCGCGCCGCGCCACGCTGTCAACCGCAGCGCCCCTGACAGGTGATCATTGAAGCGAGAGCGCCGCGGCGCCATATAAGCCCCGACGCAGGACGCGAAAGGACGACATCATGACCACCCAGGGCAGCGGGCCGAACCGTTTTCTGGACGACATGTCCCGGCTGATGACCAATGCGATGGGCGTGGCCCAGGGCGCGCGGGACGAGGCCGAGACCGCGATGAAAAGCTGGGTGGACCGCTGGCTGGCGGACCGCAACTTCGTCACCCGCGAGGAATTCGAGGCGGTCCGCGACATGGCCGTCAAGGCCCGCACCGAAAACGCCGAACTGCGCGCCATGATCGCTGCGCTGCAAGACAAGGACTCAGAGCCGGACCAGCCGGTCGGCTGAGCGCCCCCCGCGGCCGCCGCACCGGCGGCAGGGCCGCAATGGGTATTTCAGCCAGAAAGAAGCCCGCAGCCCGTCGCGCCATGTGACTTCTTTCTGGTCCAAATACCCATGCAGCGGCGACGCCGGGCGTGACGGGTCGTCAAACCGCCGCTGCTCAGGAATCGGGCGCCACGGACTGCCGCAGCCGGCCGGTGCTGTCGAACAGCAGAATCGTGCCCGCTCCGGTGACCACCACCGTCCAGTCGCGGGCAAAGGTGACGGCGGCGGCGGTTTCCCCCTGCGGCAGGGTGATCGCGGCGGGCAGTTGCGGCAGCGACGGCGACAGCCGCAGCCACAGCGTCGCCGCCACCGCCGCGATGCCCAGCATCATCACCAGCGCCAGCGCCGTCACCAGCCGGCGCAGCCAGGCCAGTTCCGGCACTTTCCCCGCTCTGCTCTCTGCCTTATCATGCGCCGCCATGCCCGACCTCGTCCTGACCCTCGCGGCCGACCTGCCGCCGACCGAACCCCTGCGGCTTGATAAGGCGCTGGCCACGGCGGCGCCAGCGTCGGCGTCGCTGTCGCGCTCGCGCATCGTGCGGCTGATCGCCGAGGGCGCGGTGCGTGGCCCGGGCGGAGTGGTGCATGACGGCAAGGCCCGCGCCATCCCCGGCGAATATGTGATCACAATCGGCGCGCCCGAACCCATCGACGCGCGCCCCGAAGCCATTCCGCTGACCATCGTCCATGAGGATGACGATCTGATCGTCATCGACAAGCCCGCCGGCATGGTGGTGCATCCGGCGCCCGGCAGCCCCTCGGGGACGCTGGTCAACGCGCTGCTGGCGCATTGCGCGGGCAGCCTGTCGGGGATCGGCGGCGCGCTGCGCCCCGGCATCGTGCATCGTATCGACAAGGACACCTCGGGGCTGCTGGTCGTCGCCAAGACCGACCGCGCCCATCACGCGCTGGCCCGTCAGTTCGAGGATCACAGCGCCTCGCGCCGTTATCTGGCGCTGGCACATGGGGTGATCGACCCCGCCGACCCGCGGCTGCGCGGCCTGCCGGGCGTCAGTTTCGAACCCGGCGGGGTGCTTAGGGTCGCCACCAACATCGGCCGCCACCCCACCGACCGCCAGCGCCAGGCGGTCAGCGCCACCCATGGCCGCCACGCGGTGACGCGGGCGCGGATGCTGGAAAGCTTTGGCCGGCCTCCGGCCGCGATGCTGGCGGAATGCCGGCTGGAAACCGGGCGCACCCACCAGATCCGGGTGCATCTGGCCCATTGCGGGCTGGGATTGATCGGCGATCCGGTGTATGGTGGCGCGCGTCGCGCCTCGGCCCGCGCGCTTGGGTCTGCTGCTGCTGCCGCCGTCGCCGCTTTCCCCCGGCAGGCGCTGCACGCCGCGCATCTGGGCTTTGACCACCCCGCCGACGGGCGCAGGCTGAACTTTGACAGCCCCCTGCCCCCGGACATGACGACACTGGCCGCAGCCCTGCGTGGAACCGGCCCCGACACCCAGCGTTCAGACATATGAGTCGCGGCCCCTTGCCGCACAAGGATGACCATGGCGAATTACACGAAACTGCCCGCCCCCAGCCCCGAACAGGGTCTCAACCGCTACCTGCAAGAGATCCGCAAGTTCCCCCTGCTTGAGCCCGAGGAAGAGTTCATGCTGGCAAAGGCATGGGTGGACCATCAGGACAGCGACGCCGCGCACAGGCTGGTCACCAGCCATCTGCGGCTGGCCGCCAAGATCGCCATGGGCTATCGCGGCTACGGCCTGCCGCAGGCCGAGGTGATTTCCGAGGCCAACGTCGGGCTGATGCAGGCGGTCAAGCGTTTTGACCCCGACAAGGGGTTTCGGCTGGCCACTTATGCGATGTGGTGGATCCGCGCCTCGATCCAGGAATACATCCTGCGCTCGTGGTCGCTGGTCAAGATGGGCACGACCAGCGCGCAGAAAAAGCTGTTTTTCAACCTGCGCAAGGCCAAGGCCAAGCTGGGCGCCTTTGAAGAGGGCGACCTGCGGCCGGAAAACCTGGCCCGCATCGCCCATGACCTGAGCGTCACCGAAAGGGAAGTGATCGAGATGAACCGCCGCATGTCGGGGGGCGACGCCTCGCTGAACGCGACGGTGGGCTCGGCCGATGGCGATTCGACCGCGCAATGGCAGGACTGGCTTGAGGATGAAAGCGCCGATCAGGCCGGCGATTACGCCGAGGCCGATGAGCTGGACACCCGCAGATCCATGCTGGCGGCCGCGATGGACGTGCTGAACGACCGCGAGCGCGACATCCTGACCGAGCGCCGGCTGCGCGACGACCCGGTGACGCTGGAACAGCTGTCCACCCGCTATGGCGTCTCGCGAGAGCGTATCCGCCAGATCGAGGTGCGCGCCTTTGAAAAGCTGCAAGAGCGGATGCATCGGCTGGCCAGCGAAAAGGGGCTGGAAATCGGGCAGGAATAGGGGCGCCGATCTTTTGCGCCCGGGGTGTGTGCCCCTTGATCCCCTGCCGCGGGTGGGGCATCGGGTTGCAGTGCGTGACGATCAAGGGTTGACGGCGATGAAAGCTTTGGCTGCGGTTCTGGTGGTGTTTGCCGCATTGACGACCCCTGCGGTCGCGCAGGTTGTGGGCACGGCGGATTCCATCGCCGTCGCGCTGCGCGATTACGGGCTGAAAGCCGACAAGGGTGTCGATGACGACGGCGACCCGAAAATCCAGTCGCGCATCGACGGGGTGCATTTTTCGATCTGGTTCTATGGCTGCGAGGATGCGACGTGCAGCTCGGTCGAGTTTCGCGCGGGCTTCGATCTCGACAGCCCGCTCAGCGCCGCCAAGGTGAACGAGTGGAACCGGACCAAGCGCTTTGGCAAGGCCTGGATCGACGACGAAGGCGACCCGTTCCTGGAAATGCTGGTGCCCCTGGCCGAGGACGGAATGAGCGACAGCGGCTTTGAGCTGGTGCTGGACATGTGGCGCGTCGGCACCTCCGAGTTTTCCGCTTTCATCGGCTGGTGACTGGCCGGGCAGGACGGCGCCGTTCCGCCTGCGGGGCGCCGGAAACCGACGCGAGGCTGCGCCGTGGCCGGGGCTTTCGGACCCGCGCGCCCGATTCGCCACCGCGGGCGGCATCGCCCCCGCACAGGTGCGGCGCGGGCCGGGT
This sequence comes from Paracoccus alkenifer, assembly GCF_900108405.1. Lineage (GTDB taxonomy): Bacteria > Pseudomonadota > Alphaproteobacteria > Rhodobacterales > Rhodobacteraceae > Paracoccus > Paracoccus alkenifer. The sequence goes on along the minus strand of NZ_FNXG01000002.1, from coordinate 574,567 downwards.
GCCGCTTGCGGCCCGGGACTGGACGAACAACCCGGAATCGGCACAATCACCTTGGGGCCATGCCGCATCCGGCAAGCGTCCCCGGCACGACCACAACGGAGATTTCGGCCACCGTGACCGCATTGACGCAGTTCCAGCGGCTTGAAGCGGCGGGGGTGTGGCGACCCCGACCGGACGGGCGGCTGCATGACGTGATCGTGTCCTTCGGGGACGCCACGCTGATCCTGCGCGACCCCCGCTCGGAAGAGCCGCTGTCTCATTGGTCGCTGCCTGCGGTGACACGGCTGAACCCCGGGCAGCTGCCTGCGATTTTCGCCCCCGGCGACGCGGCCCAGGACGAGGTGGTCGAGATCGACGACCAGCTGATGGTGCAGGCGATCGAACGGGTCCATTCCGCCATTGCCGCCAGCCGCCCGCACAAGGGGCGCCTGCGCGCAGCGCTGGTCTGGTCGATGGCGGCGGCGGCGGCATTGGCGGCGGTCATCTGGCTGCCGGGCGCGTTGATCGCCCATGCCGCACGGATCGCGCCCCCCGTGCAGCGCACCGCCGTCGGGCTGGCGATGCTTGCCGACATGCGGCAGACCACGGGGGCGGCCTGCGACCGGCCCTCGGGCGCGGCGGTTCTGGACCGGCTGTCCGCGCGGCTGCTGGGGCCCGAGGGCCGTATCGTGGTGCTTCCGGCCACGATGCGGGGCGCGCGGGCTTTGCCGGGGCGGATCGTGGTGATCGGCGACGACATGATCGCGGGCGAAGCCGGCCCCGCCGTCGCCGCGGGACATGTGCTTGCCGCCGATGTCGCCGCGGCCGGCGCCGACCCGCTGGCCGCGGTGCTGCGCGATGCGGGGCTGGGGGCGGCGCTGAAGATGCTGACGTCGGGCGAGTTGACGGCGACGGCCATCGCCGGACAGGGCTCGGCGCTGCTCTTGCGTCCCGCCCCGCGCCCCGACGACGAGGCGCTGCTGGCCCGGATGCAAGAGGCCGGGGTTTCCAGCCAACCCTATGCCCGCTCGCTCGACCCCAGTGGAGAAACCGTGCTGACCCTGATCGAGGCCGACCCGTGGCACGCATCCGATCCGCCCGAGCCGCTGATGACCGAGGGCGAATGGCTGCAATTGCAGCAGATCTGTTCCCGCTGAGCCGGGCAACAACATCATCCCTCGGCAGGGCCGCGGCGTCCTGAAACATGCCGGTCCCATATCCCCGCCTGTCATCGCCGCGCGACCAGCCGGGTGAACCCCGCCTTGCGCAGGCGATCCGCCATGCGCACGATGGCCTCTCGCCCCTCCAGCGGTCCGACCATGATCGCAAGGCCAGCGTCGTCGCGCGGCTTTGTCCGCACCACCGGCAATCCCATTGCGACCAGGCTTGCGGCAGTGGCCTGTGCCTGATCCGGGTCCGTGAAGACCCCGACCTCAAGATAGCGCGCGCCGGCCGGGATCAGCAGCGGCCCGGCCCCGCCGGTTTCAGGGGAAGAACCCGGAGCCCCGGGCTGGGCAGCCGCCGGCGAGGGCACGGCCGCCTTGGGCCGCGAGGTCTCGGTCGTTCTGACCGCAGCGGGCGGCGCAACCGGCTGCGTTGCAGCCTTCAGGCGCGGCTCTTGCACCGAGCCGGGCAAATCCGCCGCGATATCCGGCGGGGCAGTCCCGGTCGGCGCCGGATCAGCCGATGCGATCGGGGCTCGCGCGGGCGCGTGGGCGGACAGCAGGGGCAGGTCGGGCGTCAGCCCGCCCTCGGCCTTGCCGCACAACCCCAGAGGATCGCCGCCGCCCACCAGTTCGCACAGAGCTTCAGCACGACCGGCCCCGACCAGCTGTCGCCGCAGAGCCGGGGCATGGGCCAGCATCCGGCCGACATTCAGCGGATCGGGCAGCGGATCGGGATCGGCAGAGCCGAGAGCGCTGCTTTCACCCTTGTCTGGTGTCTGCGGCCCAAAGGCACGGGGCGCGCCTGCAAGCTTGGCAGGCGCCGGATCAGCCAGTTCGCCTGCTTGCATGTTGGTGATGATCGTCTCGGTCAGGATCCGCTCGATCTGCACGGCGCGGGGTTCAGGCTCGGGCGACGTCTCTCGTCCCGGGCGCAGGGCAAGCGTCGGCGGCAGGCCGCAGATCGGCGCGCCATCGCGGGCCAGCCGCGCACGCCAGCCGGCCTCGGTCCTCAGAAACACGCAACCGGCCGAATCGATATACTGAAGGCCGGAAAAATCTGACGGGGGTTCCTCGGCCGGCCTGTGCGAATCCCTGGGGTCCGCAGGGGGGCCGTCCGCGCGGCGCGGGCCGGTTTCCCCCGCCTGCGCCGGCAGGCCGAGGGCAAAAACCATGATGAACAACAGCGCGACAACCCGCAGCCACATCGCCGACCCTTTCGTGCAAAGCCACGATTCGCGACTTTGGGTCAACTCATAGCGGGCGGTTGCTAACCGCCGGTTAACGCGCGCTCATTTCGTGCCGAAAAGCCGGTCCCCCGCATCGCCAAGCCCGGGCACGATATAGCCATGCTCGTCCAGCCGCTCGTCCAGCGCGGCGGTGAGGATGGGCACGTCGGGGTGCGCCGCGGCCATCCGGCGCACGCCTTCGGGTGCCGCCAGCAGGCACAGAAAGCGGATGTTCCGCGCCCCTTTTTCCTTGAGCAGATCAATCGCCGCCACCGAACTGTTTCCCGTGGCCAGCATCGGATCGACCACGATCACCATGCGCTCGTCCAGCTCGCCGGGCACCTTGTCGTAATATTGCACCGGGCGCAGCGTGTCGGGATCGCGATACAGCCCGATGAACCCGACCCTCGCCGAGGGCACAAGTTCCAGGATTCCGTCCAGCAGCCCGTTTCCCGCCCGCAGAATCGAGACCAGCGCCAGTTTCTTGCCCTTGAGCAGCGGCGCCTCGGTCTCGCACATCGGAGTGCGGATGCGGGTGGTGCGCAGTTCCAGGCCGCGCGTCACCTCATACGCCAGCAGCAGGCTGATTTCCCGCAAAAGCCGGCGGAACGTGGCGGTCGAGGCGCCCTCGTCGCGCATCAGCGTCAACTTGTGCTGGACCAGCGGGTGGTCGACGATGGTCAGGCTGGGGTGCAAGGGCATGGAAATCTCCGTCTCGGCGGGCATCTGTCAATCTTTTGTCAAGGATTTCATGCGCAATCTGGCGAAAGCGGGCGAATCGAAAGGACCGTGACGATGTAACAGCAATTTCTATCCGCCCAGATGACCGCTGTCGAAACGGCCGGGCAGCAGCTCGCCCACGGTGGTGGCCACGGATCTGCCGTCCAGCGTGGCCAGCAGCACCGGCGTTTCGCTGCGCGCGAATTCGGCCAGTTTCTGGCGGCAGCCCCCGCAGGGCGGCGCCGGCTGGGCGCTGGCGGAAAACACGCAGACCTCGATGATTTCGGTCTCGCCGGCCGCGACCATGGCGGCGATGGCACCGGCCTCGGCGCAGGTGCCCTCGGGGTAGGACACATTCTCGACGTTGCAGCCGGTATAGACCGCACCCGATACGCCCCGCACCGCGGCCCCGACCTTGAAGCCGGAATAGGGGGCATAGGCGGATTTGCGAACTCGGCGGGCGGCGTCGATCAGGGACATGGGCTTACCTTTGTTGTCACGCCATCATTCATTCCACGGCGCGGTCGCGCAAGCCTTGGCGGCAGGTGCAGGCGGGTCGGATTTTTTCGCCAGGCGCAAAGCCGGGACGGCCATGCTTGTGACCCGCGGCGGGCGGCACTAGGACGGGTTGCAGGCAGCACGAGGGTGGAATCATGGACGAACGGCGGCACGACAATGCCCGGCAGGCAGCGCTGAACTATCACGAGTTTCCGCGGCCCGGAAAGCTCGAGATCCGCGCGACCAAGCCGCTCGCCAACGGCCGCGACCTCAGCCTGGCCTATTCCCCCGGCGTGGCCGAGGCATGTATCGAGATCCGCAACGATCCCGCCAACGCCGCCCGCTACACCTCGCGCGGGAATCTGGTCGCCGTGGTCTCGAACGGCACCGCGGTGCTGGGCTTGGGCAACATCGGCGCCAGCGCCTCGAAGCCCGTGATGGAGGGCAAGGCCGTCCTGTTCAAGAAATTCGCCGACATCGACTGTTTCGACATCGAAATCGACGAAACCGACCCGGTCAAGCTGGCCCAGATCGTGCGTGCGCTGGAGCCGACCTTTGGCGCCATCAACCTCGAGGACATCAAGGCCCCCGATTGTTTCGTGGTCGAACGGCTATGCCGCGAATCGATGAACATCCCGGTGTTCCACGACGACCAGCACGGCACCGCCATCGTGGTGGGTGCGGCCGCGACCAACGCGCTGCGCGTGACCGGCCGCAGCTTCGACCAGATCAAGGTGGTGTCCACCGGCGGCGGCGCGGCGGGCATCGCCTGCCTGAACATGCTGCTGAAACTGGGGGTCCGGCGCGAGAACGTCTGGCTTTGCGACATCCACGGGCTGATCTACGACGGCCGCGTCGACGACATGAACCCGCAAAAGGCCGCCTTTGCCCAGGCGACCGAGCTGCGCACGCTGGAACAGGTGATCGAGGGGGCGGATCTGTTCCTGGGCCTGTCCGGCCCCGGGGTGCTGACCCCTGATCTGGTCGCGCGCATGGCACCGCGCCCCATCGTCTTTGCGCTGGCCAACCCCACCCCCGAAATCCTGCCCGAGGAGGTGCGCACCGTCGCCCCCGACGCACTGATCGCCACCGGCCGCAGCGACTATCCCAACCAGGTCAACAACGTCCTGTGTTTCCCCTTTATCTTCCGGGGTGCGCTGGACGTGGGCGCGACCGAGATCAACGACACCATGCAGCTGGCCTGCATCGAGGGCATCGCCGCGCTGGCCCGCGCCACCACCAGCGCCGAGGCCGCCGCCGCCTATCGCGGCGAGACCATGACCTTTGGCCCCGACTATCTGATCCCCAAGCCCTTCGACCCGCGGCTGATCGGCGTGGTGGCGACGGCGGTTGCCCAGGCAGCAATGGAATCGGGGGTGGCGACGCGGCCGCTGCCCGACATCCACGCCTACAAGCGCAAGCTCGACGCGTCGGTCTTCCGCAGCTCGCTGATCATGCGCCCGGTGTTCGAGGCCGCGGCCACCGCCACCCGCCGCATCGTCTTTGCCGAGGGCGAGGATGAGCGGGTGCTGCGCGCCGCCCACGCGATCATCGAGGAAACCACCGATGTGCCGATCCTGATCGGCCGCCCCGAGGTGATCGAGACCCGCGCCAGGCGCGCGGGGCTGGCCATCCGGCCGCATGTCGATTTCCAGATCGTCAACCCCGAGGACGACCCCCGCTATCGCGATTACTGGGAAACCTACCACGGGCTTATGGCGCGGCGCGGCGTCACCCCCGACATCGCCCGCGCGATCATGCGCACCAACACCACCGCCATCGGCGCGGTCATGGTCCACCGGGACGAGGCCGACAGCCTGATCTGCGGCACGTTCGGCCAATATTCCTGGCATCTGCGCTATATCCGCGAGATCCTGGCTCGCAAGGGGCTGCACCCGATCGGGGCGCTGTCGATGATGATCCAGGACGGGCCGCTGTTCATCGCCGACACCCAGGTCCACCACGACCCCAGCCCCGCCGACGTGGCCGAGACCGCGATCGGCTGCGCCCGCCACGTTCGCCGCTTTGGCCTGACTCCGCGCATCGCGCTGTGCAGCCATTCGCAGTTCGGCAATCTCGATACTCCGTCGGGGCGCAAGATGCGCGAGGCGATGGAGATTCTGGCCGAACGCGAGGTTGATTTCCTGTATGACGGCGAAATGCACGTCGACGCGGCGCTGGACCCGGGCGTGCGGGCGCGGCTGCTGCCCTCGTCCCGGCTGGGCGACGACCCGGCGAACGTGCTGATCTTTGCCAGCACCGACGCGGCCTCGGGGGTGCGCAACATCCTCAAGACGCGGGCGCAGGGGCTTGAGGTCGGGCCGATCCTGATGGGCATGGGCAACAAGGCGCATATCGTCACCCCCTCGATCACCGCGCGGGGGCTGCTGAACATCTCGGCGCTGGCCGGAACCCCGGTCGCCCATTACGGCTAGGCCGAATCGGCCGGAAATTGGCGGGGGCCGGTTTGCAAGAGCCCGGCCCTGCGCCGGGCGCTGCAAACCGGCGTCCGGGGTTTGCAAAGCTGCTCTTGCAGAAAGCGGGTGTTTTTCGTTCCTCAACATGCCGACCGGGGCAATAATCTTGATCCCCGCCCCCCCACCGCTTACCAAAAGACAGGCAAATACAGCGGAGAACCGGGGTATGAGTTATCAGGACGTCTACGCCGCGTGGAAGAACGATCCCGAAGCGTTCTGGATGGAGGCGGCGTCGCGCATCGACTGGATGACGCCCCCCGGCAAGGCGCTGTTCGACGAGCGCGCGCCGTTTTACGAATGGTTCTCGGACGGGCAGCTCAACGCCTGCTGGAACGCGGTGGACCGCCATGTCGAGGCGGGGCGCGGCGACCAGCTGGCCATCATCCACGACAGCCCGATCACCCATTCCTATCGCGGCATCACCTATCGCGACCTGCAATCCCGCGTCGCCAGCCTGGCGGGCGCCCTGCGCGCCAAGGGCGTCGAAAAGGGCGACCGCGTCATCATCTACATGCCGATGGTCCCCGAGGCGCTGGAGGCGATGCTGGCCTGTTCGCGGCTGGGGGCAATCCATTCGGTCGTGTTCGGCGGCTTTGCCGCGCATGAGCTGGCGGTGCGCATCGACGACTGCACGCCCAAGGCAATCATCGCAGCCTCTTGCGGGCTGGAGCCGGGGCGGATCGTCCAATACAAGCCGCTGCTGGACCGCGCCATCGAACTGGCCGACCACAAGCCGGATTTCTGCGTGATCCTGCAACGCGAACAAGAGGTTGCCAAGCTGGTCGAGGGGCGTGACTTCGCCTGGCACAGCTTTCAATACGGGGTCGAGCCGGCGGAATGCGTGCCGGTCGCCGGCAACCACCCGCATTACATCCTGTATACCTCGGGCACCACCGGTCAGCCCAAGGGGGTGGTGCGCCACACCGGCGGCCATGTGGTGGCGCTGAACTGGACGATGAAGAACGTCTACGGCATCGACGCCGGCGACGTGTTCTGGGCGGCGTCGGACGTGGGCTGGGTCGTGGGCCACAGCTATATCTGCTATGCGCCGCTGTTCGCCGGCGCCACCACCATCGTGTTCGAGGGCAAGCCCGTCGGCACCCCCGACCCCGGCACCTTTGGCCGCATCATCCAGAACCACAAGGTCAAGTCGTTCTTTACCGCGCCGACCGCGATCCGTGCCGTCAAGCGTGAGGATCCGGAATGCAGCTATATCAAGGACTACAACCTCAAATCGCTGCAAGCGGTGTTCCTGGCCGGCGAGCGCGCCGACCCCGACACGGTGAAATGGGTCGAGGAACATCTGCAAGTGCCGGTGATCGACCATTGGTGGCAGACCGAGACCGGCTGGCCGATCGTCGCCAACCCCTTTGGCATCGAGCTGCTGCCGGTCAAGCACGGCTCGCCCAGCGTCCCGATGCCGGGCTATGACGTGCAGGTGCTGGACGAGGCCGGCCACCCGGTCCCCGCCGGCACGCTGGGCGCGGTCGCGATCAAGCTGCCCATGCCCCCCGGCACGCTGCCGACGCTGTGGAACGCCGAGGAACGGTTCCGCAAATCCTATCTCGACGCCTTCCCCGGCTATTACGAGACCGGCGACGCGGGCTATATCGACGATGACGGCTATCTTTACATCATGGCGCGCACCGACGACGTGATCAACGTCGCCGGCCACCGCCTGTCCACCGGCGCCATGGAAGAGGTGCTGTCCTCGCACCCCGACGTGGCCGAATGTGCGGTGATCGGGGTGGCCGACCCGCTGAAAGGGCAGACGCCGCTGGGCTTCCTGTGCCTGAAAAAGGGCTCGGCCGCATCGCCCGAGCAGGTCGGGCGCGAGGTGGTGCGGATGGTGCGCGACCAGATCGGGCCGGTCGCCGCCTTCAAGACCACGGTGGTGGTCGAGCGGCTGCCCAAGACCCGCTCGGGCAAGATCCTGCGCGCGACCATGGCCAGGATCGCGGATGGCGAGGATTTCAAGATGCCCGCCACCATCGACGACCCGGCGGTGCTGGACGAAATCCGCACCGCGCTGCAAGGGATCGGGATGGCCGGCGGCTGAGATTTAGGCCGGGGCGCAGCGCGCGCCCCTGCCCCGCTATCCCAGATCGGCGCCAAGCGCGCGCATCAGCGCCACGAAATCGGGAAAGCTGGTCATGATCGGGCTGGCGTCGTCCACGGTGATCGGGCGTTCTGACACCAACCCGGCCGCCAGAAACGACATGGCGATGCGGTGGTCCAGATGGGTGGCGACGGTGGCGCCGCCCTGCAACCCGCCGGTGCCGTGGACGGTCATGCTGTCGGGCGTATCCTCGACCCGCGCGCCATTGGCCCGCAGCCCCACCGCCATGGCGTCGATTCGGTCGCTTTCCTTGACCCGCAGTTCCGCCACCCCGTTCATCACCGTGCTTCCCTCGGCAAAGGCGGCGATCACCGACAGGATCGGGAATTCGTCGATCATGCTGGCGGCGCGTTCCGGCGCCACGGTCACGCCGTGCAGGGGGCCGTGGCGAACGGTCAGGTCGGCGACCGGCTCTCCGCCCTCGGTGCGGTCGTTTTCCCAGGTCAGGTCGGCGCCCATCTCGGCCAGGACGTGATACAGCCCGTCGCGGGTGGGGTTGCGGCTGACGCCCTCGACCCGGATTTCCGAGCCCGGCACGATCAGCGCCGCAGCCACCGGAAACGCGGCCGAGGACGGATCGCGCGGCACCGCCACCGTGCAGGGGCGCAGCTCGGGGCGGCCGGTCAGGGTGATCACATGACCCTCATGGGTGATCTCGGTGCGGATGGTGGCGCCGAAACCGGCCAGCATCCGCTCGGTATGGTCGCGGGTCGGCTCGGCCTCGATCACCACGGTTTCACCGGGCGCATTCAGCCCGGCCAGCAGCACCGCCGACTTGATCTGCGCGCTGGCGACCGGGGTATGATAGCGCAGCGGCAGCGGATCGGCGGCGCCCTGGATGGTGACGGGCAGGAATTCGCCCTCGCGCGCGGTGACCTGCGCCCCGAACAGCTCGAGCGGGCCGGTGATCCGCCGCATCGGGCGGCGCGACAGGCTGGCGTCGCCGGTGAAGGTGGCGGTGATCGGCGTGGTCGCCATCGCGCCCATGATCAGCCGCACCCCGGTGCCGGAATTGCCGCAGTCGATCACCGCTTCGGGCGACGAAAACCCGCCGACGCCGACACCCTGCACCCGCCACTCACCCTCGCCCACACGCTCGCCCACACGCTCGACGGTGGCGCCGAACGCCTCCATCGCGCGGGCGGTGTCGATGATGTCCTGCGATTCCAGCAGCCCGGTGATCCGCGTCTCGCCCACCGCCAGCGCGCCGAGGATCAGCGCGCGGTGGCTGACCGACTTGTCCCCCGGCACCAGCGCATTCCCCTTCAGGGGGCCCGAACGGCGGGCGGTCATCGGTTGCGGCTGGGTGCTGTGGGACATGATCGGCTCCTTGGTCGCGGCAGTGATAGCGTGGCCGATGGGGCGCGGCCATGGTCTTCTTCCTTGTAAAAATATCCCCGTCGGAGGCAGGCCGCGCCAGCGGCCTTTCCCCTAGCGCCGGAATGTCGCGTAATGCGGCTCGCGGCCCTCGCGCAGGGCCTTTTGTTCATAGCGGGTCGAGTGCCAGTCGTCCCACGGCCCCGGCCCCTCGTGGACCAGAGCGAAACCGGCGGCCGGCACTTCCTCAAGCGTCTGGCGCATGTAATCGGGGATGTCGGTGGCCACCCGGAACTCGGCCCCCGGCGCCATCACCCGGTGCAGCGGGATCAGGTGTTCGGGGGTGACAAAGCGGCGGCGGTGGTGGCGGGCCTTGGGCCAGGGGTCGGGATAGTTGAGAAACGCCCGGGCGATCGAGCCGTCCGGCAGCACGTCCATCAGGTCGCGCGCATCGCCCGGATGCACGCTGACGTTCGAGACGCCCGCCGCGCGGATCTTGCCCAGCAGCATGGCGACGCCGTTGATGAACGGCTCGCAGCCGATGATCCCGATCTCGGGATAGCGCGCGGCCATCGCGACCATATGCTCGCCGCCGCCAAAGCCGATTTCCAGCCAGACCGGGCGGGTATCGCCAAAGATCGCCGCCGGGTCGATGGGGGTGCGGTCGGGGTTGTCGGCGACAGTGATCCCGCGCGGGCGCAGGCTGCCCAGATCCTCGGACAGATAGCCCTTCTGGCTTTGGCGCAGGGTCTTGCCGTGGCGGCGGCCGTAGAAATTGCGGCGCGGGGGGGTGGGGTCGAAACTGCTCATGCATCGCGCGATGCCGTGACGGCGGGCGAAGGTCAAGCGGCAAGGTCGCAAGGGGGCGCTGCCCCCGCCGCCCCGGGGGCGGCCCCCCCGGGATATTTTCATGATGAAGAATCCGGGGGCCGCACCCTCAGTCGGCGGCGAGGCGGCTGATGATGACCTTGACCTCGGGTTTCTTGCCGATTTCTTCCATCGAGACCTGACGGGTGATGCGGCGCAGCCCGTCCTCGAGCTTTTTGTCGTTCATAACGGTGGCGTGGTCGGCGCGTTCCAGAAACTCGCCCAGTTCGCTTTCCAGATGCCGGGCCAGCGGCACGCCGGCGCGGCCCTGCGCGGCCAGCCCCATGGTTTCGACCCAGGCGTCGGGCAGCGCCTCGTCGTTTTCGTCGACGATCACGGAAACCGTGACATGGCCGTTCAGCGCCATGCGGATACGGTCGCGCACCACCCCGTCCATGGCCCCGATCAGCACGTTGCCGTCCAGATAGATACGGCCGGTTTCAATCTGGTCGACGACGCGGACGCCGCCGCCGGCCAGGTCGATCATGGTGCCGTTGGTCACCACCTCGGCCGAAAGCCCCTTGGCGCGGGCAAGATTGGCGTGTTCGCGCAGGTGCATGTGTTCGCCGTGCATCGGGATCACCACGGCCGGTTTCAGCAGGTCGTGGATCGCCTCGAGATCGGGGCGGTTGGCGTGGCCCGAAACGTGGTAGAATCCCGAATCCGCGTCGAACACGTTCACCCCCATGCGGCTGAGGTTGTTCATGATGCGGATCACCGGGCGTTCGTTGCCGGGAATGGTGCGGCTGGAAAACAGGAAGCTGTCGCCCTCGTGCAGATGCAGGCCCAGATAGCGGCCCATCGACAGCTGCATGGACGCTGCGCGGCGTTCGCCCTGGCTGCCGGTGACGATCAGCATCACCTTGTCGCGCGGCAGCTCGGCGGCCTGTTCGGGGCCGATCACCGGTGGGAAATCGCGCAGGATCCCGGTTTCGACCGCCGCGGTGACCATCTTGCGCATGGCCCGGCCCAGCAGGCAGATCTGTCGCCCCGCGGCCACGCCCGCATCGGCCAGCGTCTTGAGCCGCGCCACGTTCGAGGCAAATGTCGTCGCCACCACCAGCTGTTTCTGCGCGCTGACGAATTCCAGCAGCGGCTGCGCCAGCGCCGATTCCGAGCGCCCGGGGTGGGTGCTGAACACGTTGGTCGAATCGCACATCAGCGCGGCCACCGGGGCCTCGCCGGCGATCTTGTGCCACAGCACCGGATCGAAGGCCTCGCCCACCACCGGGGTGCCGTCCAGCTTGAAGTCGCCGGAATGGACGATGCGGCCCGCGGGCGTGTCGATGACCAGCGCCGCGCTTTCGGGGATCGAGTGGCTGACCGGCACGAACTGCACCCGGAACGGCCCGGCCTCGACCACATGCGGATAGGGCTCGACAATATTCAGGCGGTCGGTGGGCTGGCCGGCCTCTTCCAGCTTCATCCGCGCCAGCGCCCCGGTAAAGCGGCGGGTGTAGACCGGGGCCTTGAGCCGGCCGGACAGCAGGCCAAGGGCGCCGACGTGATCCTCGTGCCCGTGGGTGATGAAGATGCCGTCCAGCCGGTCGCGGTTATCCTCGAGCCAGCGGATGTCGGGCATGATCAGGTCGATGCCCGGCGCGCTGTCCATGTCGCCAAAGGTCACGCCCAGATCGACCAGGATCAGCCGTTCCCGCCCCGGCTGCCCATATCCGTAGACATAGGCGTTCATGCCGATTTCGCCCGCGCCGCCCAGCGGCAGATAGATCAGGCGTTCAGACATTGCCCATCTCCTTGTTGTAATCATGGATGAGCCGCAGCCCGTGCATCGTCAGATCGTCGTCCCAGGTGTCGAACAGATCCTCGATCTGATGGAACAGCGCGGCCAGCCCGCCGGTTGCAATGATCTTCATCGCCTGTCCGCGTTCACCGGCGATGCGGGCGCAGATTTCGCGCACCAGCCCCGCATAGCCCCAGAACACCCCCGATTCGATACAGGCGACGGTGTTGGTGCCGATCACCTGCGCCGGGCGGGTCACGTCCACATGCGGCAGCGAGGCCGCGCCCATGTGCAGCGCCTCGAGCGACAGGTTCACCCCCGGCGCGATCACGCCGCCCACATAGGCGCCGTCGCTGTCCACCACGTCGAATGTGGTTGCGGTGCCGAAATCCACCACCACCAGATCGGGGCCGTAGCGGTCAAAAGCCGCCCAGGTGTTGACGATACGGTCGGGGCCGACCACCGTGCCCGGGTCCACCCGAGGCGGCGCCGGCAGCAGGCAGTCGGGCTTGCCCACCACCATCGGGCGGGTTTCGAAATAGCGGTTGCACAGCACGCGCAGGTTGAACACCACCCGCGGCACGGTCGAGCTGATGATGCAGGCGTCGATGTCGACCTCGATCCCGGTCAGCGACATCATCGAGCGCAGCCAGACGTAATACTGGTCCGCCGTGCGGCGGTGGTCGGTGGCCGCGCGCCAATGGCACAGGAACCGCCGCCCGTCCCAGATCGAGAACTGGGTATTGGTGTTGCCGGTGTCGATACACAGCAGCATCAGGCCACCTCTTCGAAAAATATCTCGGCGGCGGGGATGGCTTCGCGCCCGCCTTGGGTCAGCAGGATCAGCGCGCCGCTGTCGTCGATGCCCTCGAACCGGCCGCTGCGGGTGGTGGCGCCGATACGGGCGGTGATGGTTTCGCCCAGCCGTGCCGCCCGCGCCAGCCAGGCGCTGCGGATGGGCGCAAAACCCAAGGTTTCCAGCTGCCGCTGCCAGCGGGCAAAGGCGGGGGCGAGTAGGTCGAGAAATTCCTCGGGCGAGACCTTGTGCCCGGTTTCCCCCAGCACCGAGACCGGCGCCACCGCGCGGGGTTCCAGCGAGGCGGCATCCGGGGCGGCCGCAAGGTTCACGCCGATGCCCACAGCCAGCGCAATGCCGCCGCGGCCGCCCTGCCCCATCCCTTGGCCGGTGCTTTCCAGCAGGATGCCCGCGACCTTGCCGCCGTTCAGCAGCACATCGTTGGGCCATTTGATCGCCAGCCTCGCGGCGGGGCCGCAGGCAGCGGCCAGCGCGTCATACAGGGCCAGCGCGGCGACAAAGCTGTAAAGCGACAGATCGGCGGGGGTGCCGGGCGGGCGCGCGGCCAGGCTGGCGGCGAAATTGCCCGCGGGCATCGCCCAGCCGCGGCCGCGGCGCGCCCGGCCCTCGGTCTGGTCGCGGGTCATGATCCAGGTCGGCGCGCCCAGTGTGGGCAACTGGCGCAGCGCCTCGGCGTTGGTGCTGTCGACGCGCGGCAGCACGACCCGGCCGACACCGGCGGGCCATGTCTGCGGCCGTTGCTCGGCCGGATCAGTCAAGAGCGGCAGGCGCGGCGGGGGCTGCGTCGGCGGGGGCTGCGGCCACGGCCAGCACCAGCGATTCAGCCGCCCGCTGCGCCGCGGATTCGGTGCCGAACATCGAGAAGGCCCCGATCACCATCGCCGCCGCTGTCCCGACCAGCGCCAGCCATTGCGCGGTATCGGTGCGCGAATGGGCCACCTCGTCATGCGGGCTGCCGAAATACAGGTAATAGACCATGCGCAGGTAATAGAACGCCCCGATCACCGAGGCGACCACCCCCAGCAGCGCCAGCCAGCCCATCTGCGCATCGACCGCCGCCTTGAGCACCCCGAACTTGGCAAAGAAGCCCAGCATCGGCGGCACCCCCGTCAGGCTGAACAGCAGGACGCCCATGGCCAGCGACTTCAGCGGCTCGGTCCGCGCCATCAGGTTCAGATCCTCAAGCGCGGTGACCGGACGCCCGCCCCGCTCCATCGACAGGATAAAGGCAAAGGTGCCGACGTTCATCACCGCATAGATCGCCATGTAAAGCAGCATCGACTGCACACCGTAAGCGGTGCCCGCAGCCAGCCCGATAAAGGCAAAACCCATATGCGCGATCGAGGAATAGGCCATCAGCCGCTTGATGTCGCGCTGGCCGATACCGGCGATCGAGCCAAGGAACATCGACAGCACCGCCAGCAGCGCGATGATCTGCGACCATTCCGCCGGGACGCTGCCGAAGGCGCCCCAGACCAGCCGCGCGATCAGCGCCATGGCGGCGACCTTGGGCGCGGTGGCAAAGAACGCGGTCACCGGGGTGGGCGAGCCTTCGTAGACGTCGGGGGTCCACATGTGGAACGGCACCGCCGAGACCTTGAAGGACAGCCCGACCAGCAGGAACACCATCCCGAACAGCAGCCCCACCGACAGCCCGCCGTCCAGCGCCAGCATGATCCCGGCCAGGTTGGTGGTGCCCGCATAGCCGTAAACCAGCGAGGCCCCGTAAAGCAGCATCCCCGAGCTGAGCGAGCCCAGCACGAAATATTTCAGCCCCGCCTCGGACGAGCGCACGCTGTCGCGGCGCAGCGCGGCGACGATGTAAAGCGCCAGCGATTGCAGTTCCAGCCCCATATACAGCGTCAGCAGGTCGCCGGCCGACACCATGATCATCATGCCGATCACCGCCAGCACGACCAGCACCGGCAGCTCGAACCGCAGCAGGCCCTGCCGTTCCAGCCAGGCCGCGCTCATCGCCAGCACGGCGGCGGCCGACAGCAGCACCGTCACCTTGGCGAAACGGGCAAAGGCATCGTCGATGAACATGCCGAAAAAGCCCTGTCCATCACCGCGCCCGCCCCAGCCGATGGCAAAGCCCGCGACCAGCAGCGCCGCCACCGCGGCCCACAGCACCGGACCCGCGACCCGGTCCTTGCCGGCAAAGGCGCCGAACATCAGCGCCGCCAGGGCAAACAGCGCCAGCCCCGCCTCGGGCATCAGGATGGACAGTTCGATCGAGCTCATGGCGGGGCCTTTCAGTTGCCGTCGGCCGGCAGGGCGGCGAACTCGGTCGCGGCCTCGGCAGACAGGCTGGCGTGGTAATTGTTCAGCAGCGCGGCGACCGAGGGGCCGGTGACGTCGGTCACCAGCCGCGGATAGACGCCCAAAATCAGCGTCATCGCGATCAGCGGCGCAAAGATCCAGCGCTCGCGCGCACCCATGTCGGAAATCGAGGCCAGGCTTTCCTTGACCAGCGCCCCCAGCGTGATGCGGCGATAAAGCCACAGCGCGTAAGAGGCCGACAGGATCACCCCCGAGGTCGCGACGACCGCCGCCCAGGTGTTGACCTTGAACGCGGCCATCAGGGTCAGGAATTCACCCACAAAGCCCGAGGTGCCGGGCAGCCCGACGTTGGCCATGGTAAAGAACATGAACACCAGCGCATAGACCGGCATCCGGTTCACCAGCCCGCCATAGGCGTCGATTTCGCGCGTGTGCATCCGGTCGTAGATCACGCCCACCAGCAGGAACAGCGCCCCCGAGATGAAGCCGTGCGACAGCATCTGGAAAATGGCCCCGTCCACGCCCTGATGGTTGGCGGCAAAGATGCCCAGCGTGACATAGCCCATATGCGCGACCGAGGAATAAGCGATCAGCTTTTTCATGTCGGACTGCGCCAGCGCCACAAGGCTGGTGTAGACGATGGCGATCGCCGACAGCCAGAAAATATAGGGCTGCGCCGCATAGGACGCCTCGGGGAACATCGGCAGGCTGAAGCGCAGGAAGCCGTAGCCGCCCATCTTCAGCAGCACCGCCGCCAGCAGCACCGAGGCCGCGGTCGGCGCCTGCACATGCGCGTCGGGCAGCCAGGTGTGGACCGGCCACATCGGCAGCTTGACCGCAAAGGACGCAAGGAACGCAAGGAACAGCAGCATCTGCACCCCGGTGCCGATGCGAATGCCCAGCACCGCCATCGGCTCGGCCGGGAAATCAAAGCCCAGCAGCGTGGGGATGTCGGTGGTGCCCGCCATGCGCCACATGGCGATCATCGCGACCAGCATCAGCACCGAGCCGAGGAACGTATACAGAAAGAACTTGAACGCCGCATAGATGCGGTCCTTGCCGCCCCAGATCCCGATCAGCAGGAACATCGGGATCAGCCCGGCCTCGAAGAACAGGTAGAACAGCACCAGGTCCAGCGCCACGAAGACGCCGATCATCAGCCCTTCGAGCACCAGAAAGGCGATCATGTAGTCCTTGACCCGGTCGGTCACCTGCCAGGTGGACAGGATCACCAGCGGCATCAGGAAAGTGGTCAGCATCACGAACAGGATCGAGATCCCGTCCACGCCCAGCTTGTAGCGCAGCCCCATCACCCAGGGCTGGTCCTCGACGAACTGGAAGCCGGTATCGGACGGATCAAAGCCCAGCAGCACCAGCATCGACACCGCAAAGGTGGCGGTGGTGGCGACCAGCGCCAGCCACTTGGCGTTGCGCCCGGCGGCCTCGTCCTCGCCGCGCAGGAACAGCGCCATGATCAGCGCCGCGACGATCGGCAGGAAGGTGATGATCGAAAGAAGCGGATAGGTCGTCATCTCAGTTCATGCCCCGCGCCATCACCCAGATCAGCAGGCCCAGCAGGCCCAGGACCATGCCGAAGGCATAGTGGAAAAGATATCCCGACTGCACCCGCCCGGCAAAGCGGGTCAGCCGCGGGATCAGCCCCATCGCGATGCCGTTGATCGCGCCGTCGATGCCCCGCCCATCGCCGCCCGTCCACAGCACCCGGCCCAACAGCCGCGCCGGACGCACGAAGATCCAGTCGTAAAGCTCGTCGAAATACCATTTGTTCAGCAGGAAGCGATACAGCGGACGCTGCACCTCGGCCATCCGCGCCGGCAGCGCCGGGTTGCGGATATACATGACCCAGGCGACCAGCAGCCCCAGCAGCATCGCGACAAAGGGCGAGACCTTGACCCAGGCGGGCGCGTGATGCGCCTCGTCCATCACATGGTTGTCGGGGTGCATGTAGATTGCCCCGCCCACGGTGCCCGCGTCAGTGACCGCAACCGGCGCCTCGGCAGCGGCGGCATCCTCGCCCTCAGCCGCAGCAGGCTCGGCCATGATCGCCACGGCCTGCGGGATATGGAAGAACTGGTTCACCCGGCCGTGGTCGCCAAAGAACGGCGCATACCAGATCATCCCGGCGAACACCGCCCCCAGCGCCAGCACCCCCAGCGGCACCAGCATCACGCCGGGGCTTTCATGCGCGTGTTCATGCGCGTGCATCGGGTCGTGATGGGCATGGGCCTCGGCCGCGGCGGGGGAACCGGGCTGCACCTCTTCCTCGGTCTCGGCGTCCCAGACCCGCTGCGGACGCGGCGCGCCCCAGAAGGTCAGGAACATCAGCCGCCAGGAATAGAAGCTGGTAAAGCAAGCCGCGATCACCAGCAGCCAGAAGGCGTAGGAGTGACCCGAGGCGAACGCGCTTTCGATCACCGCATCCTTGGACAGGTAGCCGGCGAAACCGATGGTGGTCAGCGGGATGCCGACGCCGGTGATGGCCAGCGTGCCGATCAGCATCGCCCAGAAGGTATAGGGGATCTTTTTGCGCAGCCCGCCGTAATTGCGCATATCCTGTTCGTGGTGCATCGCGTGGATGACCGAGCCGGCACCCAGAAACAGCATCGCCTTGAAAAACGCGTGGGTGAACAGGTGGAACATCGCCACCGAATAGACGCCTGAACCCGCCGCGACGAACATGTAGCCCAGCTGCGAACAGGTCGAATAGGCGATCACCCGCTTGATGTCGTTCTGCACCAGCCCCACGGTCGCGGCAAAGAACGCGGTGGCGGCGCCGACCAGCACGATGAAGTTCTTGGCCTCGGGGGCGAATTCATACAGCGGCGACATCCGGCAGACCAGGAACACCCCCGCGGTGACCATGGTGGCGGCGTGGATCAGCGCCGACACCGGGGTCGGGCCCTCCATCGCGTCGGGCAGCCAGGTGTGCAGGCCAAGCTGCGCCGATTTCCCCATCGCGCCGATGAACAGCAGCACCGCCAGCAGGTTCGCGGCGTTCCAGCTGGTCCACAGGAACGGCACCTCGGTCTGCGCGATCATCGGCACCTGCGCAAAGATCTCGTCGAAGCGGACCGAGCCGGTCAGCCACCAGATCCCGAAAATCCCCAGCAGAAAACCAAAGTCGCCGACCCGGTTGACCACGAACGCCTTCATCGCAGCGGCGTTGGCGCTGGGTTTCTTGTAGTAGAAGCCGATCAGCAGATAGGATGCGAGGCCCACGCCCTCCCAGCCAAAGAACAGTTGCAGCAGGTTGTCGGCGGTCACCAGCGCCAGCATGGCAAAGGTAAAGAACGACAGATAGGCAAAGAACCGGGCGCGATAGGGCTCGTCCTCGGACCAGTTGTCGTCATGGGCCATGTAGCCCAGCGAATACATGTGGACCAGCGCCGACACCGTGGTCACCACGATCAGCATGATCGCGGTCAGCCGGTCCAGCCGGATGGTCCATTGCGCGGCGAAATCGCCCGAGACGATCCAGTCCATCATCGGGATCTGCCGCGGCACCCCGTCAAAGTTCAGGAACACCATCCAGCTGAGCGCGGCGCAGGCGAACAGCACCGCGGTGGTCAGATATTGCGCGCCTTTTTCGGAAATCAGCCGCCAGAAGAACCCGGCGATCACCGACGCGGCAAGCGGAGCGAGGAGAATGAACTGTTCCATGACCGCCTCAGCCCTTCATCACGTTGACGTCTTCGACCTCGATGGTGCCGCGGTTGCGGAAGAACACCACCAGGATGGACAGGCCGATCGCCGCCTCGGCCGCAGCGACGGTCAGCACGAACATGGTGAACACCTGCCCGGCCAGATCGCCCAGATGCGCCGAAAAGGCGACGAAGTTGATGTTGACCGACAGCAGGATCAGCTCGATCGACATCAGGATGACGATGACGTTCTTGCGGTTCACGAAGATGCCGAACACGCCGGTGACGAAGAGGATCGCCCCCACGACCAGGTAATGTGTCAGTCCGATCATTCGCTTCGTCCCTCTCGGGTTCGTGGCCCGGTTGTTCCTGTCGGGCGCCTTGCCGGCGCCCCGTTATTCATGTCTCGCGCCCCGCCGTGGCGAGGGCGGCGGGGTTGGTTACAGCCCCTGCCCCGGCTTGGGGTCGGTCATCCGCATCGCCTTGGCCGGATCGCGCCACATCTGTTGCAGCACGTCCTGGCGCTTGATGTCGCGGCGGTGGCGCAGCGTCAGCAGGATCGCCCCGATCATCGCCACCAGCAGGATCAGCCCCGACAGCTGGAACGGCAGCAGATAGCGGTCGTAAAGCACATCCCCCAGCGCCTGGGTGTTGTGCACATCCGCCAGGATGGGCGCGACGCGGGCCGATTCAGCCGTGGGCGCGGATTCCCACATGCCGAACACGATGCCAAGCTGCGCCATCATCACCAGCGCGATCATCAGCCCCAACGGCAGATAGCGCGCCATCTCGCCCTTGAGCGCGGCGAAATCCACGTCCAGCATCATCACGACGAACAAAAACAGCACCGCCACCGCGCCGACATAGACGATCACCAGCAGCAGCGCGACGAATTCCGCCCCTTGCAGGATGAACAGCCCCGAGGCCGACACAAAGGACAGGATCAGCCACAGCACCGAATGCACCGGGTTGCGCGAAATCACCACCATGAACCCGGCCGTCAGCACCGAGATCGCGAACAGATAGAAGGCGAAGACCATCATTCCGGGGTGTCCTCCTCGGCAAAGACCGATTGCGCCAGTTCCAGCGCCTTCTGCATGGCGGGCAGGCCGCCGAATACGCTCATCTGCCAGATGGTTTCCGCGATCTCGCGCTGGCTGGCACCGGCCGAGCGGGCGTGGCGCACGGCCAGCCGCAACTGCGGTTCGGCCAGCGCGCCCTGCACGGTCAGCGCGGCGATGGTCAGCAGCAGCCGGGTCTTGGCGTCCAGCCCCTCGCGGTTGAAGGTCTTGCCGAACCACATCTCCATCATGTCGGCCGACATGGTGGGGATCAGCTTTTCCATCGCCTGCGTGTCGATGCTTTCCAGCGCCGGGTTGAAGGCGCGCGCCATTTCCTGCCCGGACTGGAGCATCTGCTGGAACAATCTGGTGAAACCGTCGCTCATCTGTAGGGCGCGTCCAGCTGGATGTTGCGGGCGATCTCGGCCTCCCACCGCTCGCCGTTCGCAAGCAGCCGGGCCTTGTCGTAGAACAGTTCCTCGCGCGTTTCGGTGGCGAATTCGAAATTCGGGCCCTCGACGATGGCATCCACCGGGCAGGCTTCCTGACAAAAGCCGCAATAGATGCATTTGGTCATGTCGATGTCATAGCGCGTGGTGCGGCGCGAGCCATCCTCGCGCGGCTCGGCGTCGATGGTGATCGCCTGCGCGGGGCAGATCGCCTCGCACAGCTTGCAAGCGATGCAGCGTTCCTCGCCGTTGGGATAGCGGCGCAGCGCGTGTTCGCCGCGGAACCGGGGCGATAGCGGCCCCTTTTCATGCGGATAGTTGATCGTCGCCTTGGGGGCGAAGAAATAGCGGACCCCAAGGCCGAAACCCTTGATGAAGTCCCACATCAGGAAATATTTCGTCGCGCGGACGAGGTCAAAGGCCATAACTAGAGACCTCCACCTTGCGAGATTTCTGCCATCAAGGCCGCATTACGCTTTCGCACCTGTGATGGAAGGGTAAACAAGTCAAATATTGAAACCGCTGCGGTTATGATGAATGGGAATAGCAACACAAAGCCCGAGATTGTGCATAAGGCGACCAAAGCCCCAACCCACGCACTTCCTACATAAAAACGTTGAGCGCCAAGACCGCCAAGAAAAAACCACAGCAAATATGCCATTCCCGTGGACTTAGCGCGGCTTTGAAACTTCATCATAGCAATAGCGTCATTCGACACTATGGCCTGCGGGCTGCTCATGTTAGGTATTTCGCTCATTTTTTACACTCCTGCCCAGCGCGCCCAAAACCCGCCCAGAACTTCATAGCGCGCCAGGAACGACACCAGCACCACCCAGAACAGCGACAGCGGCAGGAACACCTTCCAGCCCACGCGCATCAGCTGGTCGTAGCGGTAACGCGGCACGATCGCCTTGACCATCGCGAACATCCAGAACCAGAACACCATCTTGACGAACATCCACAGCGCGCCATCGGGCAACCCGGGGATGGGCGACAGCCAGCCGCCAAAGAACAGCAGCGAAATCAGCGCGCACATCAGCCAGATCGCGATATATTCGCCGGCCATATACAGCAGATAGGGGGTCGAGGAATATTCGACCATATGGCCCGCGACCAGTTCCGATTCCGCCTCGGACAGGTCAAAGGGCGGGCGGTTGGTTTCGGCCAGCGCGCTGACGAAGAACAGCACCAGCATCGGCAGATGCGGCAGCCAATACCAGCTGAGCATCCCCATGCCCTGCTGGCTATGGACGATGCCCGACAGGTTCATCGTGCCGGCCGAGATGATGACCGCGATGACCACCAGCCCCAGCGACACCTCATAGGACACCATCTGCGCGGCCGACCGCAACGAGGCGAGGAACGGGTATTTCGAGTTCGAGGCCCAGCCGCCCATGATCACCCCGTAAACCTCAAGCGAGGAGACGGCGAGCACGAACAGGATGCCGATGTTGAGGTTCGACATCACCCAGCCCGGCGCGAACGGGATCACCACGAACCCGACCAGCGCCAGCGTCATCGACAGGAACGGCGCCAGAAAAAACACGAATTTGTCGGCGCCCGCGGGCACCACGATTTCCTTGACCAGATATTTCAGCGCATCGGCAAAGGTCTGCAACAGCCCCCAGGGGCCGACCACGTTCGGGCCGCGCCGCATCTGCACGGCGGCCCAGATCTTGCGGTCGCCATAGACCAGATACACCAGCGACAGCATCACGAACGCGATGATCGCCAGCCCTTGCAGCAGCAGGATCAGGAAATGCCCGATGGGGGATGCCAGGAAATCAGCCATGCTTTCGGTTTCCCCTAGTCACGCCGCGGGAATGCCGCGGTCCTTGCACCTGCGCAAGGTATCATCGGTTTCCATGACCCGCAGCCCCATCGGCTGCGTGTCGGACAATGTGAATACCGCGCCCAGCAACAGCTTGCCGTTGCGCTTGTTCTGCACGGTGCGGATATGCCGTCCATAGCCCTTGCCATTGCCGTTTGCCCAGCCCGCCAGCGCGCAGGTTGCATAGGCGAAGGCCACATCGGCGTCCACCCCCGCCTTGAGATTCGCGGTAACCTCGACCAGATCCGACGCGTTGCTGCGCTGTTTTGCCTCGCCGTCCAGCCGGTCCACGCGCACGGCAATGAAATCTTCGGGGTCGGCGACGAATCCGGGCGCGAATTCGGGCAGCGCCGGGCGGGTGCGGGCGGCAAATTCCTCGAGCGCGCGTTCCTGTGCGGTGGCCATCCGGCGCTGTTGCGGCGCCACAAGCCGGAAATTGGCGATGGCGGCGGGCGACAGGTTCAGCCCGAGATTGGCAGAAAGTTCCGCCAGTTCGCTTTCGGTCACGTCAAAGGCGCCGCGCCCATGTTCGCTGTCCAGCGCCACCTGCGAGGTCGAGCCGTCGGGTTCCAGAATCAGGATATCGCCCGATTTGGTCGAGACCCGCGCCCGCGTCAGCCTTGTGCCCGCGGCGCTGCGGTCCACGATGTTGACGCCGACCTCGGCCGGCTTGGGCGCCGGCGGCGTGGCCAGCCCCATCGAACCCTTGGAGGTCGCGGGCGCGCAGCCGGCCAGCCCCAGGCTCAGCCCGGCGGCGGCGATCAGCCCGGTGATCGCGGCACGCATCCGCCTACTCCGCCGCCAGCGCCGGGGCGCGACGCGCCGCGGCCATCGCCGACAGTTCCGCCATCAGCGGGGACGAGCGCGCCACCGGGTTGGTCAGATAGAAATCCGCGATCGCATTGCGGAAACTGGCGCGGCCCAGCGGGCCGGCCTCGACCGGCTGCCAGTCGTTTTCAGGAAGCTCGTCGATCGCGGCCAGATGCGGCACCGCCTCGAACAGGGCGCGGCGCAGCTCGGTCAGGCTGTCCCACGGCTGGGTCGCGCCCAGTTCCGCCGACAGCGCCCGCAGGATCGCCCAGTTTTCCTTGGCCTCGCCCGGTGCGAAATTGGCGCGCAGGGCCAGCTGCGGCCGGCCCTCGGTGTTGACGAAGATGCCGGTTTCCTCGGTGTAACAGGCGGCGGGCAGGATCAGGTCGGCACGGTGGGCGCCGCGGTCGCCGTGGCTGCCCTGATAGATAACGAAAGGCCCGCCCTGATCGCGGGGGGTGATTTCCACCTCGTCGGCGCCAAGACTATAGATCACCTCGGCCCCCTCGATGGCGGCGTCCAGCCCGCCCTCGGTCACCGCGCCCACGTCCATCGCGCCGACGCGACCGGCGGCGGTGTGCAGCACCAGCAGTTTCGAGTTCGAATTCTCGGCCAACTTCATCGCATGGCCAAGAACGGCGGCGCCGTCGGCCTCGCGCAGCGCGCCCTGCCCCACGATCACCAGCGAGGGCTTGTCGCGGGTCTCATCCGAAATCTCGCGCCCCGACAGGCTTTCCAGCGCGGCGCGGTCATCGCCGACATGCGCGTAATCATAGGTCAGATCGACCGGCTGGCCGACCAGCCCGATTTCCGCGCCGTTGATCCACGCCTTGCGGATGCGGGCATTCAGCACCGGAGCCTCGTTGCGGGGATCCGTGCCGATCAGCTGGATCATCCGCGCGCCGTCGATGTCGGCAATCGCGGCGTTGCCCACATAGGCCGAGCGGTTGCCCGCCGGCAGGCGCGCGCCGTCGGTGCGGCATTCGACCGCGCCGCCCAGCCCCTCGACCAGCAGTTTCAGCGCGAACACGGCCTCGACCGGGGCCAGATCGCCGATCAGCCCCGCGACCTTGCGACCCTTGAGCGCGGCGGCCGCTGCGGCCAGCGCCTCGGGCCAGCTTGCCGGGCGCAGCCGGCCGTTTTCACGGATATAGGGCTTGTCCAGCCGCTGCCGGCGCAGCCCGTCCCAGACGAAACGGGTCTTGTCGGAAATCCATTCCTCGTTCACATCGTCGTTGTTGCGCGGCAGGATGCGCATGACCTCGCGCCCCTTGGTGTCGATGCGGATCGCCGACCCCAGCGCGTCCATCACGTCGATGGATTCGGTCTTGCGCAGTTCCCACGGGCGGGCGGTGAACGCATAGGGCTTGCTGACCAGCGCGCCCACCGGGCACAGGTCGATGATGTTGCCTTGCAGGTTGGTATCCAGCGACACACCCAGATAGGTGGTGATTTCCTCGTCCTCGCCGCGGCCGGTCTGGCCCATCTGCGGCACCCCCGCCACCTCGTCGATAAAGCGCACGCAGCGGGTGCAGTGGATGCAGCGGGTCATGTGGGTTTCGACCAGAGGGCCAAGGTCCAGATCCTCAAGCGCGCGCTTGGGCTCGCGAAAGCGCGAGAAATCGACGCCGTAAGCCATCGCCTGATCCTGAAGGTCGCATTCGCCCCCCTGGTCGCAGATCGGGCAATCGAGCGGATGGTTGATCAGCAGGAACTCCATCACGCCCTCGCGGGCCTTGCGGACCATGGGGCTGTTGGTGCGGATTTCCGAGGGCGCGCCCTCGGGGCCGGGGCGCAGATCCTTGACCTGCATCGCGCAAGAGGCCGCGGGCTTGGGCGGCCCGCCCACCACCTCGACCAGGCACATCCGGCAGTTGCCCGCGATCGACAGCCGCTCGTGGTAGCAGAACCGCGGGATTTCGATTCCCGCCTGTTCGCAAGCCTGAAGCAGCGTCAGGTTCGGGTCGACATCAACCAGCCGGTCGTCGATCTTGATGGTGCGAAGGTTGCTCATCTGACTGCCTTGCCTGTGCCTGGGCCCGGATGGGCCATGGTCTTGTGCGGATATTCGGCCCCGTCGCCGGGTCCGGCAATGATAAATGTCACCGCGCCGCGGGTTTGCGCGGAAATGAACGCCGCGGCGCCCTGGGCGGGCGAGGCCAGCACGAGATCGGCCAGCAGCATCGTCGCTGCCGCCGCCGCGGTGATCCCCAGCCCGATCCAGCGCACCGCCCGCTTCATTTCGCCACCAGCAGCGAGCCGGTCACCGTCCGGTTGGCGATTTCCTGCATCCCCAGCCGGCAATAGCTTTGCGGGTCGTCCTTGGTGACGCCGTTGCGGGCCATGTAGTCGTCGGCCACGGCATAGATGCGCTTGCGGTCTTGCTTGCTGTCCAGAAAGGCGTCGACCTGGGCGCGCGAATAGCCCTTGTTCAGCGCATAGCGTTCCAGCGCGCGCGCCTGGCTATAGGCATAGATCAGTCGCCCGCTGATCGTCGGACATTCGCGCCGGATGCGGTCGGCGATTCGCGCCGCGATCAGCCGGTCGTTGATATAGCGTTCCTGCGACAGCGGTTCGAGCGCAAGCGCGGGGCCGCCGAGCGCGCCCATGGTCAGCGCGGCGGCGGCAAGGGATTTCAGCGGGGCGGAAAGTTTCCTGAACATGGCGGTTTCCTTGTTGCACATGGCTGCAACATAGGTCCGCCGCGCCGGGATCCGTCCGCACGAATGGGTCAATGCGCCGTGAGCAGCGCGCCGGGGGCCGCGACAAGGGGAAAGGGCGCGCATCAGAACCACTCTCTTTCGCCAAGCTCGTAGGTGTCGTGGAACTGTTCGTCGCTGCGGGTCAGATAGATCACCGCCTCGGCCATGGCGACGATCCAGACCAGGATGCTGGGGATGAACAGCATGATCCAGCCCAGCATCGAGCCGGCCAGCATGATCAGCCCGGCGCGGTTGTAGCCCAGATAGAACTTGTGGACGCCCAGATAGCCGAAAAACACCGCCAGCAGCCCGGCGACCACCCGGCTGCGGTTGCCCGACCGGCGGGCCAGCAGCGGGCCGCCGGGGTCGGGATAGATCTCGGCCGCACGCTCGCCCCGCGGCTCGAAGTCCACCGCCACGCCGGGCCGCGCGATCTGGCCGCTGCCCAACAGGTCGTCGGCGTCGAACGCATAGCGTCGGCCGTCCGATCCGGTAATCAGACCCTCACCCGTGCGGGGGTCGATATGCAGGATCTGCCCCTTCATCACGCAACCCCCGACCACGCGCCGACCGGCGCCCCGGCGGGGACGCAAGCGGCGCCGGCCGCAGCCGCCGCAGCGGCGGGATATGCGGACGACGCGGTCACTCGGCGGCCATGGCGCCCATGCGGCCGGTGCGCTTGGCCTTGATCCGGTCCTCGATTTCCTCGCGGAAATGGCGGATCAGCCCCTGGATCGGCCAGGCCGAGGCGTCACCCAGCGCGCAGATCGTGTGCCCCTCGACCTGCTTGGTCACGTCCAGCAGCATGTCGATTTCCTCGACCTCGGCATCGCCGCGCACCAGCCGTTCCATCACCCGCATCATCCAGCCGGTGCCTTCGCGGCAAGGCGTGCACTGGCCGCAGCTTTCATGTTTGAAGAACGCCGACAGCCGCCAGATCGCCTTGATGATGTCGGTCTGCTGATCCATCACGATCATGCAGGCGGTGCCAAAGCTGGATTTCAGCTCGCGCATCCCGTCGAAATCCATGATCGCGTCTTCGCACAGATGCGCAGGGATCACCGGGCAGCTTGCCCCGCCGGGGATGATCGCCTTGAGGTTCTTCCACCCGCCGCGGATGCCGCCGCCGTGACGCTCGATCAGCTCGCGCAGCGGGATCGACATCGCTTCCTCGACCACGCAGGGGGTGTTGACGTGGCCGGTCAGGCCGAACAGCTTGACGCCGGCGTTGTTGGGGCGGCCGAAACCCGCGAACCATTCCGCCCCGCGGCGCAGGATCGTCGGCACCACCGCGATGGATTCGACGTTGTTCACGGTGGTCGGGCAGCCGTAAAGCCCCGCCCCGGCCGGGAACGGCGGCTTCATCCGCGGCATCCCCTTTTTGCCTTCGAGGCTTTCCAGCAGCGCGGTTTCCTCGCCGCAGATATAGGCGCCGGCGCCATGGGCCACGAACAGGTCGAAATCCCAGCCCGAGCCGGCCGCGTTCCGCCCCAGCAGCCCCGCGTCATAGCATTCGTCGATGGCCGATTGCAGCGCCTCGCGTTCGCGGACGAACTCGCCGCGGATATAGATATAGGCGGTGTGCGCGCCCATGGCGAAGCCGGCGATCAGCGCGCCCTCGATCAGCGTGTGCGGATCGTGGCGCATGATCTCGCGGTCCTTGCAGGTCGCGGGTTCCGATTCGTCGCCGTTGATGACCAGATAGGACGGGCGCCCGTCGCTTTCCTTGGGCATGAAGGACCATTTCATCCCGGTGGGAAAGCCCGCGCCGCCCCGGCCCCGCAGGCCGGATTTCTTCATCTCGTCGATGATGGCATCGCGGCCGCGGGCGATGATCCCGGCGGTGCCGTCCCAGTGGCCGCGGGCGCGGGCGCCGCGCAGGCTGCGGTCCCCCATGCCGTAGAGATTCGTGAAAATCCGGTCCTGATCGCTCAGCATCGCGTCGTCGTCCTATCGTTCGTGCGACGCATCAGCGCGCCGCCGCCAGATCCGCCAGGTCACCATCAGCGACCAGACCAGCGCCCCGATCGCCGCAAGATCGGCGAGAAAGGCATATTCCGCGGGCCAGCCGTAACGCCGCCCCGCCCAATTCGCGGCCAGCCAGGCCAGCATCGCCCCCGCGATCACCAGCGCCACCAGCCGCATCTGGGCGCTGTCGCCGGCAGCCGGGGCCGGACGGCGCGTCATCTTGCCCCGCCCCCGCTTGCCCCGTCCCCGCTTGCCCGGACCCCGTCCGCTGCGGCGGAATGCGCCGAATCCTCGCGGGCTGCAAGCGCGCCCGCCTCGAACGTCACCGCCTGCCCCGGTCCGCCGACCGAAGCCGCGGCCGGTGCGCCCGCCATTCCGGCAGGGCGCTGCGGCCGGGCGATCGCTGCGCGCGCCACCGGCCCGCCGTCGCTGCGAATCGCGCCATGCGTCGGCTCGTCAGGGTCGCGGGCGCTTTCGACGAATTCCCACGGCTCGTCGGCCTCGGCCCCCTGACACAGCAGGAACACCCCCAGCCCGCCCAGCAGCCACGCCGTCACGAACCCAAGAAACAGCCCGCCCATGAACCCGACGCCGCCCAGCGAAAACAGCAGCACGACCAGCCCCATCACCGCGGCGAAGATCCAGCAGTTCCGTGCGCAATGGGTCATGAGGGGTGTCCTTTTGGAAGCTGTCGAGGCTCAGTCGGTATCTTTCGCGTCAGCCGGCTGGCCGGCCGGTTCGATCTTGGAAACGGGCATCCCCGGAGAGGTCGCCGCCGCCTCTTGCACGGTCACGCCGGTCTTGTCGGCAGGGCGGTGCAGGCTGGGCTTTGGCTCAGCCCCCGAATCGCCCTCGGCGGTCTCGGGGCGAACCCAGGGGGTCAGGATCGGAACCTCGGTCCCGTCGATGCGCCTGAGCGTGTCGCCAAGCTGCGCCGCGCGCGCGACCGAGGCATTCGCCTGTTCCGCCCGTTCGGTCGCGGTCAGCGCCACCGGCCCGCCCAGCGGTTCCGACGAGAACCGGCCGTTCTGCGGCCCCGGCACCGGCACCTGCCCCGCAGCCATGGCGTCGATCAGCGCCGAGAGTTTTTCGGCGGTCAGATCCTCGTAGTAATCCTTGCCGATTTGCGCCATCGGCGCGTTCGAGCAGGCGCCCGGACACTCGACCTCTTCCCAGGAAAAATTGCCGTCGGCCGACACCGTATGGGGGGTCGGCGCGATCTTTTCACGGCAGAGCGCGATCAGTTCCTCGGCACCGCAGATCATGCAGGTGGTGGTGCCGCAAATCTGGATATGTGCAATCTTACCAACTGGTTGCAGCTGATACATAAAGTAGAATGTAGCAACCTCCAGCACCCTGATATAGGGCATCCCCAGAAAATCGGCGACATATTCGATGGCCGGCCGCGACAGCCAACCCTCTTGTTCCTGCGCGCGCCACAGCAGCGAGATCACCCCGGACTGCCGGCGGTCCTGCGGATATTTGGTCAGTTGTGCCCGCGCCCATTCAAGATTCGCGGGGGTGAACTCGAATGATTCGGGCTGGACGGGGGACAGACGACGCAGCATCAGGCGAATTCTCCGGTGCGGGGGGCGGCGGCTGGCGCCGGGGACGGGCCGAGGGGGGACATGCTCACCGGTCGATCTCTCCGAACACGATGTCGATCGAACCCAGCAGCGCCGCGACATCGGCCAGCATGTGCCCGCGCGACATCCAGTCCATGGATTGCAGGTGCAGATAGCCCGGCGCCCGCAGCTTGGCGCGGTAAGGGCGGTTGGTGCCGTCCGCGACCATATACACGCCGAATTCACCCTTGGGGGCCTCGACGGCGGCATAAACCTCGCCGGCGGGAACCTTGAACCCCTCGGTATACAGCTTGAAGTGGTGGATCAGCGCCTCCATGTCGCGCTTCATCTCGGCGCGTTTCGGCGGGGCCAGCTTGCCATGCGCCAGCACGTCGCCGGCAGGTTCCGCCAGCAGCTTGGCGCAGGCCTGTCGGATGATCGAGGTGGACTGGATCATCTCTTCCATGCGGACCAGATAGCGGTCGTAGCAGTCGCCGTTGGTGCCGACGGGCACCTGGAATTCGAACTCGTCATAGCATTCATAGGGCTGGCTGCGCCGCAGATCCCACGCGAGACCCGAACCGCGCGCCATCACCCCGGAATAGCCCCAGTCGAGGATATCCTGTTCCTTGACGATCCCGATATCGACGTTGCGCTGCTTGAAGATGCGGTTTTCGGTCAGCAGCACATGCAGGTCGTCGACCACCTTGGGGAAAGCCACGGCCCAGTCGTCGATGTCCCGGATCAGCTGCGGCGGCAGATCCTGATGCACGCCGCCGGGACGGAAATAATTGGCGTGCAGCCGCGCCCCGCAGGCGCGCTCGTAAAAGATCATCAGCTTTTCGCGCTCTTCATAGCCCCACAGCGGCGGGGTCAGCGCGCCCACGTCCATCGCCTGCGACGTGAGGTTCAGCAGATGGTTCAGCACCCGCCCGATTTCGCTGTAAAGCACCCGGATCAGCTGGCCGCGGCGGGGCACCTCGGTGCCGGTCAGCCGTTCGATCGCCAGGCACCAGGCATGTTCCTGGTTCATCGGCGCCACATAGTCGAGCCGGTCCAGATAGGGCAGGTTCTGAAGATAGGTGCGGCTTTCCATCAGCTTTTCGGTGCCGCGGTGCAAAAGCCCGATATGGGGGTCGGCGCGCTCGACGATCTCGCCGTCAAGTTCGAGCACCATCCGCAAAACACCATGCGCCGCGGGGTGTTGCGGGCCAAAGTTGATGTTGAAGTTGCGGATGCGCTGTTCGTCGGTCAGCACGTCCACGCTGCCGTCGTCATACTGGTTGTTGCGAATGTCGCCGTCCATCACTTCTTGCCCTCTGCGGTGACGCCGGTGGTGGCGGGGGCCTTCTCGTCGCCGGGCAGCACGTATTTCGCCCCCTCCCACGGCGAGAGGAAATCGAACTGCCGGTATTCCTGCACCAGGTTGACCGGCTCGTAGACCACGCGCTTTTCAGCGTCGTCCCAGCGAACCTCAAGATAGCCCGAGGTCGGGAAATCCTTGCGCAGCGGATGGCCGCGGAACCCATAGTCCGACAGGATCCGGCGCAGGTCCGGGTGCCCCGAGAACAGGATCCCGAACATGTCGAAGACCTCGCGCTCGAACCAGTTGGCGCAGGGCATCAGCCCGGTGATCGAGGGCACCAGCTCATCCTCGCGCACCGCCGCTTTCAGCCGGATGCGCTGGTTGCTGTACATGGACAGGAAATGCCAGACCACGTCGAAACGCGCCGGGCGGTCCGGGTAATCGACCGCGGTGATGTCGACCAGGGTCGAAAACCGGCAGGCCGGGTCGTCGCGCAGCGCCTGCACCAGCGCCACGATGGACTGCGCATGGACGGTCAGCGTCAGGTCGCCGAACGCGACCCGGGATTTCAGCACCTCGTTGGGGTGGCGGGCGGCGATCATTTCGCCCAGTTCGGCCAGCGCCTGAGGGTCGGGATAGACGGCCATCGCTTACCTCACCAAGGTTCCGGTGCGGCGGATCTTCCGCTGCAATTGCAGGATGCCATACAGCAGCGCCTCGGCCGTGGGCGGGCAGCCGGGGACATAGATGTCCACGGGCACGATCCGGTCGCAGCCGCGCACGACGGAATAGGAATAATGGTAATAGCCGCCGCCATTCGCGCAGCTGCCCATGGAAATCACATAGCGCGGCTCGGGCATCTGGTCATAGACCTTGCGCAGCGCCGGCGCCATCTTGTTGGTCAGCGTGCCCGCGACGATCATCAGGTCCGACTGCCGGGGCGAGGCCCGCGGCGCCGTCCCGAAACGTTCCATGTCATAGCGCGGCATCGCGGCGTGGATCATCTCGACCGCACAGCAGGCCAGGCCAAAGGTCATCCAGTGCAGCGAGCCGTTGCGCGCCCAGTTGATGATGTCTTCGGTCGTGGTCAGCAGAAAGCCCTTGTCCTGCAACTCGCGGTTCAGCTGCGCCGTTGCGACCTCACGGTCGGCGCCCGCGGTATTGGCCCCGGTCATCACGCCCATTCCAGCGCCCCTTTCCGCCATTCATAGGCAAATCCGATGGTCAGGACGGCCAGAAACACCATCATCGACCAGAACGCCACATCGCTGAGCGACGACAGGTTCAGCGCCCATGGGAACAGGAACGCGATTTCCAGGTCGAAGATGATGAACAGGATCGACACGAGATAGAACCGCACGTCGAATTTCATCCGCGCATCGTCAAACGCGTTGAAGCCGCATTCATAGGCGCTGACCTTTTCCGGGTCCGGGTTGCGCACCGCCAGCACGGCAGCGGCAAGAACCAGGATGATCGCCAGTGCCGCCGCCATGCCGATGAACACGAGGACGGGCAGATATTCGGACAGAAGATAGTCCACGAGACGGGCTCCCTGACGCGCGCAGCCGGTGGGCCGCGGTGGCTTGTCTTGTCCTCGTCGTTTATCCCTGCCCCCCGCCGCGGTCAACCGGACGCGCCGCCGCAGCGCGCCGGGATCGGCTTTCTGCCGCTGCGGTGGCGGCGCAAAATGCCGCACTTCTCCTGCGCGGATCGGTTCCGATATCCGCAACAGGACAGGAGGACACGCACATGGCAAAGTTGCACCCCATGGCAAGCAGGATTCGCCGAACGGGAATGGTTCACAAACCATGGGCAATCGACCAGTTCCGGCGCAAGCTGGACTGGACCGCTTGCGCGCTCATGCCCGCGCCCCGCAATCAATGCGCGGCGGCGACGTCCGGCGGGCGGGTGTATGTGTTTGGCGGCGAATACCTGAACGAGGTCATGGAGGGGCACGAATTCACCCTGCCCCACAAGGATGTGCTGGCCTATGACCATGACGCCGACAGCTGGTCGGTGGTCACGCAGATGCCCACTCCGCGAAAGTTCTGCCATGCCATCACCGCGCCCGACGGCCGGATCCACGTCATCGGCGGGCTGGAACGCAAGCCGTATGAATGGGTCAACAGCACGGTGATCGAAACCTATGTGCCCTCAACCGGGAAATGGATCAACCACGGGTTTGCGCCGCTGCACATGCTTGGCGCCGCGGCCGGAACCCGCGACGGCAAGATATATATGCTGGGCGGGTTCAGTTCGGACGGAAGCTACGTCAGATCGGCCGATGTGTCGCAGATCGAGATCATCGGCTCCAGCGCCAGCTTTCCGCGAGTGATCGCGCCGATGCCGACAGCGCGCGTGGACCTGGCCGCGATCGAGGGTGCGGACGGGCGCATCTATGCCGTCGGGGGCGTGGTGGATCCGGGGACTCGTTCGGACGTGGTCGAGGCTTACGATCCCAAGACCAAAAGCTGGAAGGTTCTGGCCCCGATGCCCACCGCGCGCAGCAACGCGACGCTTGCCGCCGCGGCGGACGGCCGCATCATCGCGATGGGCGGCATGGGAAAATGCGGCTTCACCCTCGACACGGTCGAAGCCTACACCCCTGCGACGAACAGCTGGAAAACCCTGCCATCGTGTCATTGTCCAAGGATGTATCATGCCTCTGCCGTGACCGCGGACGGCCGCATCATGATGATTGGCGGGCAATGCAAGCCCTGCTGCGACTCGGAACGGACTTTCCTGCCAACGGCCATCATCAGCAAGGAAAAGATCACCTGAACGCGCCTGCCCGTCGGCGGGACGGCGCTCAGGCGACCCCTGCGGCCTTGCGGGCAGGCTTGCGGCGCGGCGCGGGCGTATCGGCGCCGGCCGCTGCCCCGCGCCGCCGTGCGGCCACGTCCAGCATCGGCGCCAGATAGCGGCCGGTGTGGCTGTCCGGCACCGCGGCGATATCCTCGGGCGTGCCGGTGGCCACGATCAGCCCGCCGCCGTCGCCGCCCTCGGGGCCGATGTCGATGATCCAGTCGGCGGTCTTGATCACGTCAAGGTTGTGTTCGATCACCACCACGGTGTTGCCCTGTTCCACCAGCCGGTGCAGCACCTCAAGCAGCTTGCGGGTGTCGTCGAAATGCAGCCCGGTGGTCGGCTCGTCCAGGATATAAAGCGTGCGCCCGGTCGAGGCGCGCGACAGCTCCTTGGCCAGTTTCACCCGCTGCGCCTCGCCCCCCGACAGGGTGGTGGCCTGCTGGCCGACCTTGACATAGCCCAGCCCGACCTCAACCAGCGCATCCATTTTCGAGCGGATCGAGGGCACCGCGCGGAAAAATTCCTGCGCGTCCTCGATGGTCATGTCCAGCACATCGGCGATCGAGCGGCCCTTGAACTCGACCTCGAGCGTCTCGCGGTTGTAGCGCTTGCCCTTGCAGGTCTCGCAGGTGACGTAAACGTCGGGCAGGAAATGCATCTCGATCTTGATGACGCCGTCGCCCTGACACGCCTCGCAGCGCCCGCCCTTGACGTTGAAGCTGAAGCGGCCGGGGCCATAGCCGCGGGCCCTGGATTCCGGCAGCCGGGCGAACCAGTCGCGGATATGGGTATAGGCGCCGGTATAGGTGGCCGGGTTCGAGCGCGGAGTGCGCCCGATGGGCCGCTGGTCGATGTCGATCACCTTGTCCAGATGTTCCAGCCCCTTGACCGCGCGCGCGGGCGCGGGGGTCTGGCGGGCGCCGTTCAGCCGCATGGATGCGGTCTTGAACAGCGTCTCGATGGTCAGCGTGGACTTGCCGCCGCCCGAGACGCCGGTCACGCAGACAAACCGCCCCAGCGGGAAATCGACGGTCACGTCGCGCAGGTTGTTGCCGGTGGCGCCCTCGACGACCACTGCCTTGCCGTTACCTTTGCGGCGGTCGGAGGGCACCGGGATTTCGCGGGCGCCGGACAGATACTGCCCGGTCAGGCTGTCGGGGTTGGCCTCGATCTCGGCCGGCGTGCCCTTGGCCACCACCTGCCCGCCGTGGACCCCGGCCCCCGGCCCCATGTCGAAAACGTAATCGGCGTGGCGGATCGCATCCTCGTCGTGTTCGACCACGATCACCGAGTTGCCCTGATCGCGCAGCCCCTTCAGCGCGCCCAGCAGCCGGTCGTTGTCGCGCTGGTGCAGCCCGATTGACGGCTCGTCCAGCACGTAAAGCACCCCGGTCAGGCCCGAGCCGATCTGGCTGGCCAGCCGGATACGTTGGCTTTCCCCGCCCGACAACGTGCCGGCGGCGCGGGACAGCGTCAGGTAGTCCAGCCCGACATTGACCAGGAACCCCAGCCGTTCGCGGATTTCCTTGAGAATGGCGCGGGCGATCTCGTTCTTCTGCTTCGACAAATGGTTCGGGGCGTCCTCGACCCAGGCCAGCGCCTCGCGGATCGACAGGTCGGTGACCTGGCCGATATGGGTTCCGCCGATCTTGACCGCCAGCGCCTCGGGCTTGAGCCGCCAGCCGTTGCAGACATGGCAGGGGCGCGAGTTCTGGTAACGCTCCATCTCTTCGCGCGACCAGGCCGAATCGGTCTCGCGGTAGCGGCGTTCCATGTTGGGGATCACCCCCTCGAAGGTGCGGCTGACCTCATACACCCGGCCGGCGTCGTCAAAGCGGAAGCGGATCTCCTCGGCGCCCGAGCCGTGCATGAACAGCTGCCGGATCTCGTCGGGCAGGTCGCGCCACGGGGTCTTGCGGTCGAAGCCGTAGTGTTTCGCCAGCGCGTTGATGGTCTGGGTCAGATAGGCGGATTTCGTTTTCGCCCATGGCGCGATGGCGCCCTGCGCCAGCGACAGGCCGCCATCGGGCACGATCAGCCTTTCGTCGAACACCAGTTCCGCCCCCAGCCCGTCGCAGGCCGGACAGGCCCCCAGCGGCGCATTGAAGGAAAACAGCCGCGGCTCGATTTCCGGGATGGTGAAGCCGGACACCGGGCAGGCGAAGTTTTCGCTGAAGGTGATGCGTTCGGATTCGCCCTCGGCCGGTGCGGTTTCCAGCACCGCGATGCCGGCGGCAAGGTCCAGCGCGGTGCGCAGGGAATCGGCCAGCCTTGTTTCCAGCCCCTCGCGCACGACGATGCGGTCCACCACCACGTCGATGTCGTGGCGGAATTTCTTGTCCAGCACGGGCGGCGTGTCGAGTTCATGGAACGCGCCGTCGATCTTGACCCGCTGGAAGCCCTTTTTGCGCAGCTCCAGCAGTTCCTTTTCATAGGCGCCCTTGCGGTCGCGCACCATCGGGGCCAGCAGATAGGCGCGGGTGCCCTCGGGCAGAGCCATGATCCGGTCCACCATGTCCTGCACCTGCTGCGCCTCGATTGGCAGGCCGGTGGCTGGCGAATAGGGCGTCCCCGCGCGGGCAAACAGCAGCCGCAGATAGTCGTAGATTTCCGTGACCGTGCCGACGGTCGAGCGCGGGTTCTTGCTGGTGGTCTTCTGCTCGATCGAGATCGCCGGCGACAGGCCGGTGATGTGGTCCACATCCGGCTTGCCCATCATGTCGAGGAACTGCCGCGCATAGGCCGACAGGCTTTCGACATAGCGCCGCTGCCCCTCGGCATAGATGGTGTCGAATGCGAGGCTGGATTTCCCCGACCCCGACAGCCCGGTGATCACCACCAGCCGGTCGCGGGGGATGTCCATATCGACATTCTTGAGGTTGTGTTCGCGCGCGCCGCGCACCTCGATGAACTTCTGTTCCATGCGGGGGCCTTTTCGGGGGGGCAGGTGCATCAGATAGGCTTGTGGCGGGAAATCGGCAAGCGGGAATGGAACGTTTGGCGAACGATTGCGCGGCCGGAGGGGGATACCTGTCGCCAGAGGAGCAAGGCGAAGGCTCAGCCGCCGGTATGGCTCATGTGGCGCGAGACCTTGCCCGAGACGCCGCGCGAATAGTCAAAGTCGTGGCCCTTGGGCTTGCGGGCGATGGCGGCGCGGATCGCCTCGCGCAGCAGGTCGTCCTGGGGGCTGGCGCGCAAGGGCGCGCGCAGGTCGGCGCGGTCCTCCTGGCCCAGGCACATGTAGAGCTCGCCCGTGCAGGTGACGCGCACCCGATTGCAGCTTTCGCAGAAATTATGCGTCAAGGGGGTGATGAAGCCGATCTTCTGCCCGGTTTCCTCGATCCGCACATAGCGGGCCGGGCCGCCGCTGCGTTCCGCCAGCGGCGTCAGGGTAAAGCGTTCGGCCAGCCGCGCGCGCAGGTCGCTGAGCGGCCAGTACTGGTCCAGCCGGTCTTCCTCGCCCATCTCGCCCATCGGCATGACCTCGATGAAGGTCAGGTCGTGGCCCTCGCCCGCGCACCAGTCCAACAGGGGGAACAGCTCGTCCTCGTTAAAGCCCTTCAGCGCCACGGTGTTGATCTTGACCCGCATCCCGGCGGCCTTGGCGGCAGCGATCCCGCCCAGCACCTGCGGCAGCCGCCCCCAGCGGGTGACGGCGGCAAACCTGTCGGGGTCAAGCGTGTCGAGCGAGACATTTACCCGCCGCACCCCGCAATCGGCCAGCTCGTCGGCAAAGCGCGACAACTGGCTGCCGTTGGTGGTCAGGGTCAACTCGTCCAGCCCCTCGCCCAGCCGGCGCGACATGGCTTGAAAGAAGGACATGATATTGCGCCGCACCAGCGGCTCGCCCCCGGTGATGCGCAGCTTGCGCACCCCCAGATCGACAAAGGCGCCCGAAAGCCGTTCCAGTTCCTCGAGCGTCAGCAGCTCGGCCTTGGGCAGGAACTGCATATGTTCGACCATGCAATAGGTGCAGCGGAAATCGCAGCGGTCGGTGACCGAGACCCGCAGATAGGTGATGGGGCGGGCAAAGGGGTCGATCAGCGGGGCGCAGGACATGAGCGCAACATAGGCGGCGCGGCGGGGCGGCTCAAGGCCCGGCGGACGCGATGACGTGATGGCGCGGCCGCGCCGAAACGCCGCGGGGCCGTGGACAGCGGCGGCCGGGCGCGGCAGTCTGGGGTGGACGGCAACAGACCCCCGGGGGATTGATCCATGACCACCGCAACTGCGTTCAACCGGCTGGCGCTGGTTCTGCCGCTGCTGGCACTGGCGGCCTGCGATCTCGTGCGCAGCCCCGCCACGCAGGCGCCGCCCCCCGCCGCCAGCCGCGCCCCCGCCGCGCCCTCGGGGGTGACCGAGGCCGCGTTGCAGCGCCCGGCCAGTGCGCGCACGGTGGCCTCGCTTGATGCATCGGCGGCGGAAAAGGCGGCGGCAAGCCGGCCCGCGGCGGCCGGGGCCAGCCTTGGCCGCACCATCGCGTCGCTGGGTGATGCGACCAAGGGCGGGTTCTGGATCCGCACGCCGCTGGTGAAGGAACCCGGCAAGGGCCGCGTCGTGGACCGCGCCACGGGGAAATCGGTGAATGTCGATCTGCTGCCCCTGCCCGGCCCGGATTCGGCCGGCAGCCAGCTGTCGCTGCCGGTGATGACCACGCTGGGCGTCGGGCTGACCGACCTGCCCGAGGTCGAGGTGTTCCGCAGTTGATCCGCCCGCCGGCCCGCACCGCCTAGCCCCAGTCGGGGCGGTGGCGTTCCACCCAGGCGCGGCCGGCGTCCCCACCCCAGAGCTGCCAGGCGATATAGCCGGTCGAGGGGGCGGCGGCGTCCCCCCAGCCCTCGCGTGCCCGCAGCCCGGCAAAGCGGGCGAACCAGCCGGCGATCACCCGCATCTCGCGCGAGGATTGCGGCTGCCCCGCGGCCAGCGCCTGCGCGCGGGCCAGCCCGACCTCGGTGCCACCTCGGCCGTGGCGGGCACGCAGCGCCAGCCCCTGCTGCGCGGCCTGCGCCACCTCGGGCGGAGGCGTGAACCCCGGCGGCCCCAGCCCGAGCGCATCCAGATCGGCGGCAAGCGCCGGCGGCAGGCGCCCGTTCATGCGCGGGTCACCCGACGGGCATCCGCGCCTCGGCCATTCCGGCCAGCCAGCTGGCGCCAAAGGGGATGGCGTCATCGTCGAAATCATAGGCCGGATTGTGCAGGTTTGCAGTGTCACCGTTGCCCACGAAGATATAGGCGCCCGGCCGCGATTCGAGCATGTAGCTGAAATCCTCGCCCGCCAGCAGCGGCGCGGTGTCGGTCTCGACCGAGCCGGCGATGGCGCGGGCGACCTCGGCCGCGTGGGCGGTGGCATCAGTGTGGTTCACCGTCACCGGATAGCCGCGCTGATAGGTGATGTCGGCGCTGACGCCCATCGCCTCGGCCGTGGCGGCGACCACCCGGTGGAAACGCTGTTCCAGCAGGTCGCGCACATCCGCGTCGAGCGAACGCACCGTGCCCCGCAGCGTCACCGTCTGGGGGATGATGTTATAGGCGTCGGTGCCGGTCTTGACCGAGCAGACCGAGACCACCCCCGCCTGCAGCGGATCGACATTGCGCGAGACCAGCGATTGCAGCGCCACCACCATCTGCGCCCCGGCCAGCACCGGATCGACGCAATCCTGAGGCCGCGCCGCATGGCCGCCCTTGCCGGTCAGCACCACGTCGAACTGGTCGGCGGCGGCCATGATCGCGCCGGTGCGGATCGCGAACTGGCCCACGGGCAGGCCGGGCTGGTTGTGCAGCGCATAGAATTCCTGGATGCCCCAGCGCTCGACCAGACCGTCCTGAACCATGGCCAGCCCGCCGCCGCCGCTTTCCTCGGCCGGCTGGAACACCAGCACCGCGATGCCGTCGAAATTCCGCGTCTCGGCCAGGTATTTCGCCGCGCCCAGCAGCATCGAGGTATGGCCGTCATGGCCGCAGGCGTGCATGACGCCGGGGGTGGTCGAGGCGTATTCGGCGCCGGTGATCTCGGTCAGCGGCAGCGCGTCCATGTCGGCGCGCAGCGCCACCACCCGCGACTGCGTGTCCGCGCGCCCGCGGATCACGCCCACCACGCCGGTGCGGCCGACGCCCTCGGTCACCTCGTCCACGCCGAAGCTGCGCAGCAGCTCGGCCACGCGGGCGGCGGTACGGTGGACCTCATAGTCGAGCTCCGGGTGGCGGTGGAAATCCTGCCGCCAGGCGGTGATCTCGGGCAGCAGTTCGGCGAAGCGGTTCTTGACGGGCATGGTGGTCTCCTTCACCCGGCGCAGGCTACAGCGCGACCGCGCGGACGCAAGCGATTGTGGCGCGGGGTCAGCGGGCAGCCAGCGCGGCCACCGCATCGCCCAGATGCCGGCGCGGCAGGATGACGATGCAGGGGCCGTCCAGCGCCAGATCGACCACGCCCCCGGTCGCGGCGTTCGAGGTGCCGACCCGCCCCGCCGGATCCAGCGCCAGCCCGGCAAGCGGCCAGCGCAGGCCGCGGCTTTCCCCCGTCACCGGCCCCAGCGGATAGATCGAGACCCGCGTGTCCGCGGGCAGGTCCAGCACCAGCCGCGGGGGCGCCGCAAAGATCACGTCGGTGCCCCCCAGCAGCAGGCAGGGCGGGCGGCGCAACCGGATCAGCGTGGTGAGATTGGCCAGCAGATGGTCATGGCGCGGCCCCGCAAACCCCACCGCCACCACAAAGGGCGCGGCGACCCGCGACAGGCATTTCTCGAAATCGGTGGTGTCCTGTTCGGCGATATGGTGCAGCCGGTCGGCCGGAACCTGCGCCCGCAGCTGCGGGGACAGCGAATCGAAATCCCCCGCCACCGCCAGCGGCACCAGCCCCGCCGCAAGTGCCCGCCCGGCCCCGCTGTCGGCGGCCATGATCGCAGGGGCCAGCACGGTGGCCTGTGCCAGATCGGCGGCGGCGACCTCGCCCCCGCCGATCAGCGTGACGCCTTGCGCGCTGTCCAGCAGCGGCGCGGTCATTCGCCGCGGCCGATGCCCCGGAACACGCCCCTGAACGGGATCGCCCAGGCAAAGGCAAGCAGGATATAGACCGGCACCTCGGCCCAGATCGGCATCCGCCCGAAACGCGCATCCAGCCAGTTCATCAGGCTGACCGCGATCACGATCCAGATCGGCAGCCAGAGCAGCAGCACCACCAGCGACCAGCGCTTGCGGGCCTTCAGCGACATCTCGTCGGGTTTTCCGCTGCCCGGCCCCCTGTTGCCCTGCCCCGCCATCGGATCAATCCGCGAAGGGGTCATGGACAAGGATGGTGTCGTCACGTTCCGGGCTGGTGGACAGCAGCGCGACGGGGCACTGGATCAGTTCCTCGATGCGGCGGACGTATTTGACGGCGGCCGCCGGCAGGTCGGCCCACGACCGCGCGCCCTCGGTCGATTCCGTCCAGCCCTCGATTTCCTCATAAACCGGGACGGCGCGGGCCTGCAGCGCGGCGGCGGTGGGCAGATAATCGTAATGCTGCCCGTCCACCGTGTAGCCGGTGCAGATCTTCAGCGTCTCGAACCCGTCCAGCACGTCAAGCTTGGTCAGCGCGATGCCGTGAACGCCGGAAATCGCGCAGGTCTGGCGCACCAGCGCCGCGTCGAACCAGCCGCAGCGGCGCTTGCGCCCGGTGACCGTGCCGAATTCGCGGCCGCGTTCACCCAGCCGCTGTCCGTCGGCGTCGTCCAGCTCGGTCGGAAACGGACCCGAGCCCACGCGGGTGGTATAGGCCTTGACGATCCCCAGCACATAGCCGATCGCCCCCGGCCCCATGCCCGTCCCCGAGGCCGCCGCCCCCGACATGGTGGTCGACGAGGTGACATAGGGATAGGTGCCGAAGTCGATGTCCAGCAGCGAGCCCTGCGCGCCCTCGAACAGGATGCGCTTGCCGGATTTACGGGCGTCGGCCATGATTTTCCACACCGGCTGCGCATATTGCAGCAGCTTGGGCGCGATCTCGACCAGCTGCGCGCGCAGTGCGGCGCGGTCGATGGGTTCCGCGCCCAGCCCCTGACGCAGCGGGTCGTGATGCGCGAGCAGCCGGTCCAGCCGGTCGTCCAGCGTCTGCTCATCACCCAGATCGGCGACGCGGATCGAACGGCGGCCCACCTTGTCCTCATACGCGGGGCCGATGCCGCGGCCGGTGGTGCCGATCTTGGCCTTGCCGGCGGCTTCTTCGCGCAGGCGGTCCAGATCCTGATGCAGCGGCAGGATCAGCGGAGTGTTTTCCGCGATCACCAGATTCTCGGTCGAGATCGCGACCCCCTGCCCGGAAAGTTTCTCGATTTCCGAAAACAGCGCCCAGGGGTCCAGCACCACGCCGTTGCCGATCACCGCCAGCTTGTTCTTGCGCACGATCCCCGAGGGCAGCAGCGACAGCTTGAACACCTGGTTGCCGATGACCAGCGTATGCCCGGCGTTATGGCCACCCTGAAACCGGGCGATCACATCGGCGCGTTCGGACAGCCAGTCGACGATCTTGCCCTTGCCCTCGTCGCCCCACTGGGCGCCGACCACCACCACATTCGCCATCGCGTTTCCCTTTGGTCACATGCCGGGAGGGGGTATAGCCCCGAAAGAATGCCCCGGAAAGCCGCTATTGCCCCAGCACCGAGCCCAGCCGGCGCAGCGCCAGCAGATAGCCCTCGGTCCCGCAGCCCGCGATCACCCCGTCGGCGCGGGCGCTGACAAAGGAATGGTGCCGGAACGACTCGCGCCGGTGGATGTTCGAGATATGCACCTCGATCACCGGCCCGTCATAGGCGTTCAGCGCATCAAGGATCGCGACCGAGCTATGGCTGTAGGCAGCGGGGTTGATGATGATGCCAGAGGCCGCGCCCCGTGCATCCTGGATCCAGTCGACCAGCTGGCCTTCGTGGTTGGACTGGCGGAATTGCGTGACCAGCCCCAGCTCGGCCGCCAGTGCGGCGCAGCGCGATTCCACGTCGGCCAGCGTCTCGTGCCCGTAAATCTCGGGCTGGCGCTGGCCCAGCAGATTCAGGTTCGGGCCGTTGAGGATCAGGATATTGCGGGTCATGCGCGGGCTTTCTTGCAGATCGACGCATCGTTCCCCGATCTGCGCGCCCGCGTCCAGCCCCGTTCGGCGGGCGCCACTTGCGCGACTGCAAAGCAAGCGCGTAGTTCTGGCCCCGGGCATAAGTGGATGGTGGGGGATGGTGTAATGACGTTGTTTTCCGGGCTTTCGGCTTTTCCCCTGACCCCCACCGACCCGGCGGGGCGGCTGAAACCCGACTCGATGGCCCGGCACATCGAACGGCTTTGCGCGGCCGGGGTCGACTCGATCGGCCTGCTGGGCAGCACGGGCAGCTACGCCTATCTGACCGCGGCCGAGCGAATGCGGACCGTCCGCGTCGCAGCCGAAGCCGTTGCGGGAAAGCTGCCTCTGATCGTCGGCGTCGGAGCTCTGCGGACGGACGAGGCCGAACAGCTTGCCCGTGACGCCGCCATGGCCGGTGCCGATGGTCTTTTGCTGGCACCCATGTCCTATCAGAAGCTGACCGACGAAGAGGTCTTCCAGCACGTCGCCGCGGTCGCGGCTGCCGGCGACCTGCCGCTGTGCATTTACAACAACCCCGGCACCACGAATTTCGCCTTCAGCCACAAGATGATCGCCCGCCTGTCGCGCCTGCCCCGCGTCACCGCGGTCAAGATGCCGCTGCCGGCGGATGGGGATTTCGCCGCCGAGTTGGCCGCGCTGCGCTCGGTGACGGCGGCAGGGTTTTCCGTCGGATACAGCGGAGACTGGGGGGCCAGGGATGCGCTGCTGGCGGGGGCGGACGCCTGGTTCAGCGTCGTGGCCGGCCTGCTGCCCGGTCCGGCACTTCAGCTTGCACGCGCGGCCGGCTCTCGCAACGCGGGCCTTTCAGAGCGCATCGACCGCGCGTTCCACCCCCTGTGGGCGCTGTTCAGGCAGTTTGGAAGTTTCCGCGTCATGTATGCACTGGCGGAACTGCTC
Source organism: Paracoccus alkenifer (assembly GCF_900108405.1). GTDB lineage: Bacteria > Pseudomonadota > Alphaproteobacteria > Rhodobacterales > Rhodobacteraceae > Paracoccus > Paracoccus alkenifer. Next base: position 531,198 of record NZ_FNXG01000002.1, on the reverse strand, counting down.
GACAACGATGGAATCGCGCCGCTGCGCCCGGTGCTGCCGCTTGCGGGCGATGACCGCAGAAAGGTCGAGGCCGCGCTGGGACAGCTGGCCGACATCCAGCCTGCTTCTGGACGTCCAGCGTCGATTTCAATCTGAACCACGCGCTTGCCGGGCTGCGGTCGTGCCACGCCGGAACTGACGCATCGGACCCGCGACGAAAAACCTTGTGGGCGATAGACGCCGCTCGTCTGGACTGGTCGGGGCGAGAGGATTCGAACCTCCGGCCTACGGTACCCAAAACCGTCGCGCTACCAGGCTGCGCCACGCCCCGGACCGAGAGTGCTTCTAGCCGAGCGTCGCGCCGGGTGGAAGCCTTAAACCATGGCCGGGGGTCCGGCATCGAGCCGACGGACCGCAGCGGCGTTGCAAAAGTCGCAGGGTTGGGCCCCGCTGCCGCAGGAACGGCAGGCGGCGGGGCGGACGCGGGTTCAGTCGCAGGGGGCGGCGGCGGTGGCCCGAGGCACGGACGGATGGCGCAGCGTGGTGCCGGGGACCAGCCCGCGGCGCGCGGCCTCGCCGCCCGCAAGCTCAAGCACCAGCAGGCGGTCGGGGTCCGGGTCGCCGGGGGCGGCGCCCGGAACGATGGTCAGGTCATGCGGCTGCGCCTGCGGGTGGACATGGCGCAGCACGCCGCGCTGGTCGAAAAACAGCATGTCCAGCGGGATCAGCGTATTTTTCATCCAGAACCCCGCGGGCTGCGGCGTCTCATAGACGAACAGCATCCCATGGCTGCGCAGCAGCTGCCGGCGCCCCATCAGACCTTGCGCGCGCGCTGCGGGATCGGCCGCGATCTCGACGGTGAACACCGATTGCGCGCCCGTGGGCGTGGTCAGGATCGCGTGGCCGGGCGCGCAGTTGTCCTGCGCGGCGGCGGCCCCGGCTGACAGCGCCAGCGGCAGCATCGCCCCCGCAACCACCGAACGCAGGGGCATCACAGCACCTGTCGGGACATCGGCAGCAGCGCCGCGCCGCTTGGCAGCCTGTGCCCCGGACAGCCGCTGCGTGCGCGAGAGGTTTCCGGCTCGGACGCGGGGCCGGGTTCGGACGCGGGGTCGGCGCCAGAGGCAGAGGCAGAGACGGGCGCAGAGACGGGGGCGGATGCAGGGGCGCCGCCGGCCGAATCGTCCATGGCCGACTGGTCCAGGCCGTTGCCGTCGACCACGGCGCGTTCCCACGCCAGCACCTGCGCCGCCATCAGGCCGCGCGGGGCGCTGACGACGCGCAGCCCCACCGCCTCGCCCGATTGCAGATCGGCAAAACCCCAGCGGCGCAGCACCTCGACATGCAGAAACACATCCCCCTTGCGCCCGAAGACATTGGCAAAACCAAAGCCCTTGATGCGGTCGAACCATTTGACGCGCGCCGGCAGCAGCGGCAGCGCCTGCAAATCGGCGTCCTCCAGCGGTTCAAGATCGGCGATCGGGGCGACGGTTTCCGTGGGCGCCGGTGCCACCGTCACCACCTCGGAGGCCTGCCGCCCCCGCGGCGTGCGGATCGCAAGCACCTCGAGCAGCGCACCCTCGACGACCGAGCTCTGGCCGAAATTGCGCAGCACATTGGCGTGGACGAGCACATCAGGCCCGCCCTCGGCATCGGCCAGAAAACCGAATCCCTTGACCGGATCGAACCACTTGATCTGGCCTTTGACGTATTCGCCAAGCCCGGGCTCTTCGCCATTCATTACAAGATCATACCTCTGAAGCCCGGCGCGAGTCCCTCTGCTCGCGCCGAACACTTGTTGCAAAGTTGTGCCGCAAACCGGCGCAAACAGGAAGCTAACATCGGCCCGGGCGCAGGAAAAGCAGGGCAAAGCGTCCCGGGACAAGTTTGTTGCCAAACAATGTTGACCCGAAATCGCATCCGGCAGCGGCTGCGGTCGTCATACGGCCGGAACGGGACCGCGCGCCCCGTGCCGCGCGCCGCGCGCCGCGACCCGATCAGGGCTGAAGCCGCTGAACCTCCCACCCCGTCCCGTCGTCGCCGCTGCGGGTCCAGCGAAAGCGGTCGTGCAGGCGAAAGGCGCCATCGGCCCAGAACTCGATCTGCGAGGGCGTGATGCGGAACCCGCCCCAGAACGGCGGCCGCGCGGGCGACAGCCCGTGACGCAGCCCCTGGCGCGCCACCTCGGCCAGCAGCGTGGCGCGACTGTCCAGCGGCTGGCTTTGCCGGCTGGACCAGGCGCCGATGCGCGATTGCAGGGCGCGGCTGGCATAATAGGCGTCGGCTGCGGGGCCTTGCTCGCGGGTGACGGTGCCGCGGACGCGGATCTGCCGGCGCAGGGATTTCCAGTGCATGACGAATGCAGCCTTGCCGGTCGCCGAGATCTGACGGCCCTTGGCGCTGTCGTAATTCGTATAGAACACGAAACCGCCGTCCGGCCCCGGCTCGATGTCTTTCAGCAGCACCATGCGGGCATCGGGCAGCCCGTCCGCGTCCACCGTGGCCAGCGCGATGGCGTTGGGATCGTTCGGCTCGGTCGCGGTGGCCTCGTCCAGCCAGGCGCGGGCGATGGCAAAGGGATCGTCGCCCTGGAATATCCCGCTGCGGTCGCTCATCTTGATGCCTCCCGGCCTTTGGCCTAATCCTCGGACCAAGTTTGAAAGCGCGAGGGACCACCCATGTCAAGCGATGCCCCGGCAGCGGGATTGATGAGCGGCAAGCGGGGGCTCATCATGGGCCTTGCGAACGACAAGTCCATGGCCTGGGGAATCGCCCGCGCCCTGGCGGCGCAGGGCGCCGAACTTGCCTTTTCCTTTCAGGGCGATGCGCTGAAAAAACGGGTCGAGCCGCTGGCGGCGCAGCTGGGGTCCGACATCGTGCTGCCCTGCGACGTGGCCGACATGGATACGGTCGATGCGTTGTTCGCCGCGCTCAAGGACCGCTGGGGGACGCTGGATTTCGTCGTCCACGCCATCGGGTTTTCCGACAAGGACGAATTGCGCGGCCGCTATGTGGACACCACCCGCGACAATTTCCTGATGACGATGGACATCTCGGTCTATTCCTTTACCGCGGTGGCGCAGCGGGCGGCAGCGATGATGCCCGACGGCGGCTCGGTGCTGACCCTGACCTATTACGGGGCCGAGCGGGTGATGCCGCATTACAACGTCATGGGCGTGGCCAAGGCCGCGCTTGAGGCCTCGGTCCGCTACATGGCCGAGGATCTGGGCAAGGACGGCATCCGCGTCAACGCGATCTCGGCCGGGCCGGTCAAGACGCTGGCCGCCAGCGGCATCGGCGATTTCCGCTATATCCTGAAATGGAACGAGCTGAATTCGCCCCTGCGCCGCAACATCACTATCGAGGATGTGGGCAAGTCGGCGCTGTATCTGCTGTCCGATCTCGGCTCGGGGGTGACCGGGGAAACCCACCACGTCGACGCCGGCTATCACGTCGTCGGCATGAAGGCGGTGGACGCGCCCGACATCGACGCCGTGACGGGCCGCAAGGCCGCCGAATGACACGCGACACGGCGGGGCGGCCCTGATGCAGGCGATCACCCTGCCCGCGCTGGCGCTGTTCGTGACCACGCTGGGCTTTGCCATCCTGTCGCCCGGACCCGCGATCATCGCGGCCAGCCGCTCGGCCGCGGCGCGGGGGCGGCAGGCGTCGATGCCCTATGCGATGGGGCTGGCCTTTGGCGCCTCGGTCTGGTGCCTGTTTGCGCTGTTCGGGCTGACGGTGCTGTTCCGGGTGGTGCCGCAATCCTATACGCTGCTGCGGCTGCTGGGCGGGGCCTATCTGATCTGGATCGCGGTGCAGATGTGGCGCCACGCCGCCACGCCGCTTGACTTTCACGGCACGGCCGACGCCGGCCCCGGCTTTCGGCACGGGCTGGCGCTGAACCTGTCCAACCCCAAGCCGGCGCTGTTTTACGGCAGCATCATCCTGACCCTGTTTCCCGGCCTGTCCGCCCTTGGCGGCGCCGTCGTCTATCTGGTGGCGCTGGCGGTCGAGCTGGGATTTTACGCCGCCGTCACCGCGCTGATGGCCACCGACCCGATGCGCCGCGCCTATCGCGCCGCCAAGACCGCGATCGACCGCATCGCCGGCACATTGATCGGGGCGCTCGGCCTGACGCTGATGCTTCGCAACTGACACGCAACACAAGGAGCCCGCCCATGTCCGCCCCCCCGCGCCCCGACCGGCTGCCGCATGAACGCGGCTTTCACGTCAGCTGGGACCAGCTGCACCGCGACGCGCGGGCACTGGCCTGGCGGTTGCAGGACAAAGCCCCCGAGCGCGGCGGCGAATGGCGGGCGGTGGTGGCCATCACCCGCGGCGGCATGGTCCCCGCGATGATCGTCGCGCGCGAGCTGGACATCCGCACCATCGACACGATCAGCGTGAAATCCTATCGCAAGGGCGCGCAGGGCGAGTTGCAGGTGCTGAAAGCCCCCGACGCCGAGATGATGGGCGACGGCGAGGGCGTGCTGGTCGTCGATGATCTGGTCGACAGCGGCCGCACGCTGGAACTGGTGCGCAAACTCTATCCCCGCGCGCATCTGGCCACCGTCTACGCCAAGCCCAAGGGCCAGCCGATGACCCAGACCTATATCACCGAGGTCAGCCAGGACACCTGGATCTTCTTTCCCTGGGACATGGCGCTGCAATACGTCGAACCCTATCGCGGCACCGATTGACCGTCTGCGATACCTGCCCGCAGCCCGGCCCGTGCGCCACCTCTGGCCAGCGGCATAGCGGCAAGCAGCAATATCCGCGGCCTGATCACGGCGCCAACTGCGGGCCGCCGCCGACGTGTCTGGCCCCTGCCTGAAGGGTGCGGCGCTCATCCGCGGCGCGCCCGGCATCCCGACTCGGCATCGCAAGGCCGCGGCGTGATCCTCATCGCAGCAATCGCCTGATCCCGAAACACGGGAACAGGCTGCCCCTATAGCGGGGACCAAACCCCCTATGGGAATGGCGCCGCCCCGCGTTTGCCGGACCGGCGCGCCCGCCCGTTGCGATACCCATCGCGATACCCATCCTCGGCGATACCACTGGCGTTCCACGTCTGCCCGGATGGCGGCCAAGATCACCCGATACCTGTCGGGCGGCATCGGCACCGGGGGCCTGTCTCGCGCAGCATGTCCCGCCGGTTTCGGACAGTCTCGTGCAGCATGTCCCGCCCGCTTCGATGCATGGACCCAACCGCGCCGACGCCGATGCTGGCGGCGCCGAGGTCGGTCGCCAGCCGGCCCAAGCCTTTATTACCGTTCAAATTCCTCTTTCGACCCCGATTCGGCACAGGCCGTGCTGTTGTCCTTCGCCGCTTCGTCCCCCTCACCGCATCCGCCCTTTCTTCGACGTTTCCGCCTTGGCAGAGCGGCCTGCACTGCCCCCGAGCGCCGCGGTTGCCAGCCCCAGCCCCGCGCCCGATCAACCTCATGCGGCGCGGCCGCCGATGCTATTTCTGCTCCTGTCCCGCTTCATCGTTGCTGTCGGCCGCGGGGATTTGTTGTTCCCCTGCTCTGGTCTGGCTGCCGGCTGCCTCTTGCTCGGCGTGTTGTTCGGCTTCGCGGCGCTTGTCTTGTTCCGCCTCGTCGGGGGTCACGTCGCGGACCGGGTTATAGCGGGTGCGTTCAAAGGGCAGGTTGCCCATGATCATCTCCTCCTGTCGTTGCGCGCGGGCGTTGTGCCGCGCGCCCACTGGTGCCCCAAGATAACGTGCCCGAGCAACGCGCGGTTGCATGTCCCGCTTTCCAGGGCCGGACGCGTCAGGGAAAAATACAGCCGCCCGGCCACAACACCCGTGGATCGCTGGAAAATCTGCATCCTGTCCCCCGAAAACCACGGCCGATTCGCTGCCGGCCCGACCATTGTTCCATGATTGTTCTTTACAAAGCGTAAAAATCATGAGAACAAAATGAAAACCTGCACGGAGTCGATCATGTCCCCCTTGTCCAGACTGCCCGAAGCCATTGCCGACATGCTCGGCGTCGCCGCCATCTCTTTGGCGACTGTTGCCGTGCTGTGGCTGCCGGCAGTTCTGGGCTGAAACAGAGCCGCCGGGCGCCTACGCCACGGCGTGCAACCCGGCGCACAGCTTGAGGCCCAAGCCGCTGCATCCAGCCAAAATCGCGGCTGCACAGCACAGGGTCAGCCGCTGCCGGACCTGCCGGTCATGTATCGCCCGGCAAATGAAATGAGCACGCCCGCCGAAGGGCGGGACAGTCTCGACGCGCGGCGGAGGGGTGCAAACCCTTGCAAGGGTCAGCCGGACAGCTTGCGTGGCCAACGCAAAACCCGTCGCCCCGACGCATGTTTCAATTAACCCGGTTTCGGCATGTTTTCCGCCGGGCCGCAACTTTGCAAGCCGTCGTCAGGACCGCTTTCGTTGCAGGCGCCGACACCCCTTGCGGCGATAGCGCCGCAAGTCCCGCCGCCCCCGCCGAACATCACCCCGCCGGCAAGGCTGCGCCTGCGCGCCTTACTTGCGCGCCTCAGTAGCTGCGGATCAGCCCCACCAGACGGCCCTGGATGCGGATCTTGTCCTCGGGCAGCACCCTTGTTTCATAGGCCGGGTTGGCGGCTTCGAGCGCGATCATGCCGCCGCGGCGCCGATAGCGTTTCAGCGTGGCCTCGGCGCCTTCGATCAGCGCCACCACGATGTCGCCGTTATCGGCGGTGTCCTGTTCCCGGATCACCACCACGTCACCTTCGTTGATGCCCGCCTCGATCATCGAATCACCGCGCACCTCAAGCGCATAGTGATGATCGCGCCCGGTCAGCATCGAGCCGGGCACCGCGATATGATGCGACACCTCGGAAATCGCCTCGATCGGGACACCCGCAGCGATGCGGCCCATCACCGGCAACTCGACCGCCGGGCTGTCCATGATCGGCATGGCCCCCCGGGGACGCGGCGCCCGAGCCGGGCGCTCGTTCGAGATCACCCGGGGCTGAAAACTGCCCGCCCCGTCGTCGCCCGCCGCCATGGCGTCGTCGCGAACCAGCACATCGGGCAGGCGGATGATTTCCAGCGCCCGCGCGCGATGCGGCAGACGGCGGATAAAGCCGCGTTCCTCAAGCGCCGTGACCAGCCTGTGGATCCCCGATTTCGACCGCAGATCCAGCGCCAGCTTCATCTCGTCAAAGGACGGCGGCACCCCGTCGCGCGCCACCCGTTTCTGGATGAAGTCGAGCAATTCGATCTGCTTTCTGGTCAGCATCGCGCATTTCCCCCGCAAGACAGCCTGCCGCCCTGCGGCAAAGTTCATCCAATGTTCTAGTCACGTTCACCTTACAGGTCAACGCATAACCCGGATTGTCTGAATTAATCGTTAACGCGGCAGAGGAATATAGGGCATAAGCTCCCCCGCGCGCCGCGCGGGGTCGCCCGCGGGGCGCACCAGCAGCGCCTGGGCCTGCGACAGCAACGCCAACCGGGCCGAGTCCTGATCGCCGAAGGGGGCGATTACGGTCCCGCGCCCGTCCTCGCGCAGCGCCGCGCGCAGATAATGCTGCCGACCGCCCTCGGGGGGCAGATCGGCGGCCAGCGCGGCGTGGCGGACCACCGGCTGCGGCGCCGCATGGCCCTGCATCGCGCGGATCAGCGGCTGCATGAACAGCATCGCGGTCACGATCGCCGACACCGGGTTGCCCGGCAGGCCCAGCATCGCGCCCTCGCCCAGCCGTCCCGCCATCAGCGGACGGCCGGGGCGCATGGCGATGCGGTGAAAGGCGCGCTCCATCCCCAGATCGGCGGCGACGCGGGCGATCAGGTCGTGGTCGCCGACCGAGGCGCCGCCGATAGTCACCACCAGATCGGCGCCGGCGGCGGCGGCAAATGCCTCGCGCAGGCTGGTTTCGGTGTCGCGGGCCAGCGGCAGGATCCGGGCCTCGGCCCCCGCCTCGCGCGCCAGCGCCGCCACGGCAAGGTCGTTCGAGCTGATGATCTGCCCCGGACCCGGCACCTCGCCGGGGGCCACCAGCTCATCCCCGCCGGCCAGCACGGCCACGCGCGGACGCCGGCCGACCGTCACCTGCGGCACGTTCATCGCCGCCAGCAGCGCAAGGTCGACCGCCGACAGCACCCGCCCCGAGGCCACCACATCGCCGGCGGAAAAATCATTGCCGCGCGGGCGGATATTGCTGCGACCCTGCGGAACGGTCACGGTGACCAGATCGCCGTCGCGGGCGGTATCTTCTTGCATCACCACCACGTCGGCGCCCTCGGGCACCGCCGCGCCGGTAAAGATGCGCGCAGCCTCTCCCTGCCCCAAAGCGCCGTCCCAGCCGCGGCCGGCAGCGGCCTCGGCCACCACGCGCAGCGGCCCGGGCAGATCGGCGCGGCGCACCGCATAGCCGTCCATCGCGGCGGCATCAAAGGGCGGCTGCGTCATCTGCGACACCGCATCCGCCAGCAGCACCCGACCCAGCGCATCGGCCAGCCCCACAAGTTCCGGCTGCGGCGCGCGCGCCAGCCCCAGCACCAGCGCCAGCGCCTGATCGACGCTCAGCGCGGTCATGGCGCGGCCTGAAAGCTGCCGGATTTGCCGCCGGTCTTGCGCAACAGGCGCACCCCTTCGATCCGCATGTCCTTTTGCGCGGCCTTGAGCATGTCATAGACGGTCAGCGCCGCGACCGAGGCCGCGGTCAGCGCCTCCATCTCGACGCCGGTGCGGCCGGTGGTGCGGGCGGTGGCGGTGATCCGGACGCCGGGCAGCGCCGGGTCGGCCACCAGATCGACCGAGACCTTGTCCAGCGGCAGCGGATGGCACAGCGGGATCAGATCGGCGGTGCGCTTGGCGCCCATGATCCCGGCCAGCCGCGCGACCCCCAGCACGTCGCCCTTGGCCGCGCCGCCCTGGGCCAGCGCCAGCGTGTCGGGGGACATGATCACCACAGCCTGGGCCACCGCCTCGCGCGCGGTGGCGGGCTTGCCCGAGACATCGACCATATGCGCCTGGCCGGAGGCGTCGAAATGGGTCAGCATCATTCGACCTTGAGGATGGCTTGGGTGGCGGCGGCCACGTCTGGCTGGCGCATCAGGCTTTCGCCGATCAGAAAACGGCGCACGCCGCCCCGCATCACAAGCGCCAGATCATCGGCAGTGAACAGCCCGCTTTCGCAGACCACCTGACGGTCATCGGGAATGCGTGGGGCCAGCCGCAGCGTCGTCTCAAGATCCACCTCGAAGGTCTTGAGATTGCGGTTGTTCACCCCGATCAGCGGGGATTGCAGCCGCATGGCGCGGTCCAGTTCCCGCTCGTCATGGATCTCGATCAGGACATCCATACCCCAATGGCGCGCCGCGTCCTCAAGCTCAGCCGCCAGCGCATCGTCGACCGAGGCCATGATGATCAGGATGCAGTCGGCGCCCCAGGCGCGGGCCTCGGCGACCTGATAGGGGTCGTGCAGGAAATCCTTGCGCAGCACCGGCAGATCGCAGGCCGCGCGCGCGGCGGTCAGGAACTCGGGCGCGCCCTGGAACGAGGGCGCATCGGTCAGCACCGACAGGCACGCGGCGCCGCCCTGCTGATAGGCGCGAGCCAGCGCCGGAGGGTCGAAATCGGGGCGGATCAGCCCTTTCGAGGGGCTGGCCTTCTTGATCTCGGCGATCAGCGCCGGGCCGGTTGCGGCCTTGTCGGCCAGCGCGCGGGCAAAGCCGCGCAGAGGCGGGGCGGCGCGAGCCTCGGCCTCGACCGCCGACAGTGGGCGCGCGGCCTTGGCGGCGGCGATTTCCTCGAGCTTGTAGCTCTTGATGCGTTCCAGAATATCCATGCACACAGATAGCGCCACGGCAGGGCCGGACGCAACTGCCTCCACCCGACACCGCCCGCGCCCACACGGCAACGCGAGGTTTTTCTTCATCACATAAATATCCCGGGGTCCGGGGCAGCGCCCCGGTCCGGCCGCGCCGCTATCCCGACCAGTCGATCGGCGCACGCCCTTGCGCCAGCAGCCACGCGTTCACCCGGCTGAACGGGCGTGACCCGAAAAACCCGCGCCGCGCCGACAGGGGTGAGGGATGCGGGCTTTCGATCACCAGATCCTGCGGGCGCGGCAGGCCGCGGGCCACGCGGGCGGCATGGGCGCCCCACAGGATGAAACCCAGCGGCCCGTGGGATTGTGCCTCGGCAATGGACTCGCGCGCCAGCCGGTCCCAGCCCCAGCCCGCATGTGCCCCCGCCTGCCCCGGCAACACCGACAGCGAGGTATTGAGCAGCAGCACCCCCTGCCGCGCCCAGTGGCTCAGGTCGCCCGAGGACGGAGCCGTGCCGGTGTCGGCGGCAAGCTCGGCAAAGATATTGGCCAGCGAGCGCGGCAGCTTCACCCCCGGGTTGACCGAGAATGCCAGCCCGTTGGCATGGCCCGGCGTCGGATAGGGATCCTGCCCCAGGATCACCACCCGCACATCCTGCGGCGCCACGGCAGCAAGCGCGGCAAACACCCGCCCCGGCCCCGGCAGCCAGTCGAGACCGCGCAGCCGTTCGCGGATCGCCGGCCAGTCGCGGGTGAAGAAGGGCAGATGCGCCCAGGCCGGCGGCGGCAGCGGCTGCGTCACCGCCGGAGCCTCCGGCGGGGATATTTGGGGACAAGAGAGAAGATCGCGCCCGACCTCATGCCGTCAGGCTTCCGGTGCGCCGGTGATCGCGGCCAGCCGTGACAGCCGCTCGGCCGCGCTGCCGGAATCGATCGAGTCGCGGGCCAGCGCCACCCCTTCGCGCAGGTCGGCGGCGCGGCCCGCGACCAGCAGCGCGGCACCCGCGTTCAGCAGCACCGCATCGCGATAGGCGCCGGGGGCGCCGGAGAGCAGCGCGCGCAGGGCGGCGGCGTTTTCGGCCGGCTCGCCGCCGATGATGTCCTCGAACCTGTGGGTGGGCAGGCCGGCGTCCTCGGGCGAGATGTCGAACTCGGTGATCTCGCCGTTCTTGAGCTGCACCACCCGGCTGGGCGCGGCGATGGACAGCTCGTCCGTGCCGTCGCCGCCATGCACCAGCCAGGCCGAGGTCGAGCCGAGTTCGCGCAGGGTTTCCGCCATCGGCCGCAGCCAGTCGGTGGAAAACGCCCCTGTCAGCTGCGCGCGCACCCCGGCCGGGTTGGTCAACGGTCCCAGCAGGTTGAAGATGGTGCGCGTGCCCAGCTCTGCCCGCGCCGGCCCGACATGGCGCATCGCCGGGTGGTGTGTCGGCGCCATCATGAAGCAGATGCCGCAGTCGTCCAGCGCCCGCTGCGCCACCGCCGGGCCGCCCATCACGTCCAGCCCCAGATGGGTCAGCGCATCGGCGCTGCCGGATTTCGAGGACAGGTTGCGGTTGCCGTGCTTGGCCACCGGCACCCCGGCCCCCGCCACCACCAGCGCCGCGGCGGTCGAGATGTTCAGCGTGCCCTTGCCGTCGCCGCCGGTGCCCACGATGTCCATGGCGCCCTGGGGCGCGGTGATGGGGTGCATCCGCGCCCGCATGGCGCGGGCGGCGGCGGCCATTTCCTCGACCGTTTCGCCGCGCACCCGCATCGCCATCAGCAGCCCGCCGATCTGCGCCGGCGTGGCCTTGGCGTCGAACAGCGCGCCGAATGCGGCCTCGGCCTCGGGCGCGGTCAGCGGGCGGGTGGCGGCGATGCCGATCAGCGGGCGGATGTCGGTGACGGGGCGGAGGTCGGTGGCGGCTTGGGTATCGGGGGCGGTCATGCGGCCTCGGTCGAGTTGCTGCAACGGCGCAGGAAGCTGGCGATCATCTCGTGCCCGTGTTCCGAGCGGATGCTTTCGGGGTGGAACTGCACGCCCTCGACCGGCAGGCTGCGGTGCGTCAGCCCCATGATGGTGCCGTCGGTGGCGGTGGCGGTCACGCGCAGGCAGTCGGGCAGGCTGTCGGGGTCCACGCACAGCGAATGATAGCGCGTCGCCCGCAGCGGCGAGGGCAGCCCGGCGAACACCCCGCTGCCGTCATGGGCGATCATGTCGGTCTTGCCGTGGACGATGCGGGGCGCGCGGATGACGCGGCCGCCGAACGCCTCGGCGATCGCCTGATGGCCCAGGCAGACGCCCAGCACCGGCAGCCCGGTTTCCGCCGCCGCCCGGATCAGCGGCACGATCATGCCCGCCTGCCCCGGGGTGCAGGGCCCCGGCGAGACCAGCAGCCCGGCGGGGCGGCGCGCCAGCGCCTCGTCCACCGACAGCGCGTCGTTGCGGGCGATTTCCACCGAGGCGCCGGCCTCGGCCAGGTAATGGACGAGGTTCCATGTAAAGCTGTCGTAATTGTCGATCATCAGGATCCGCGGCGCCGTGTCGGGGGCGGCGCCGGTGGTGATGGCCGGAACAAAGGACAGAAGGGACATCGGCGACTCGCTGGATATTCGCGGAAACGGGGCGGCGCCGGGGGGCGCAAAGGTGAAAGAGCGGCTGGAGGGCAGGTCGAGGAAAAGGGGTGGCCCGCCACAGGCGGTTGGATATAGATGGTCCCAAGCCATGCGGGGGGTCAACCCCCGCCGGGTGCCTCGGGCCGCGGTTTTTCTGCCGGCGCGGGGTGCGCGTATCGGGCATCGGGGCAACGGACAGGGGAACGGGCTGATGGCGGGTTTCTGGACCGGGTTGGTTCACGGCACGCTGCTGTGCGGCGCGACGCTGGCGGCGCTGTCTCTGGCCTTTCCCCGCGCGGCCCCCGAGCCGGGCAACGACCTGCACGACATGCAGCCCGCCGGATCGGATGCAGCGGCTATTGCCGAGGCGGGCGCCCCCGAGAACGCGGCAGGGGCGCCGCCGTCCGCAGGCAACGCCAGCCTGGCGGGTCTTGAAGCCGTCGCGGACGGCCCGGTCGCATCGGACGGCGATGCCACGCCGGACGGCGGGCCTGTTGCGGACGGCCCGCGCCCGACTGACGGCGAAACCGAGGCCGCCCCTGGCGGGTCAGCGGATGACGGCACTGCGGATGACGAGGCTGCGGATGACGGCACTGGCCCCGCGGCCGATAAGGGCGGTGCGGCAGGCGGCGACGCGGGGGCGGACAGTGATGCCGCAGCGGCTGCCGACACGGTTTCGGCAGATGGCACTGTGCCCGACGACGTCGCCGCGGCAGATGACGATCTGCTGGCAACGGACAGCGCCGACGCGGCGGCGCACGCTCGGGCCCCTGATTCCGCCGCTCAGGCCCCGATTGCGGCCCTGCCTGATCCGGTCGGCTCGGAGTTTCTGCGCGGGGTGGATCTGCCGCCGGTCGCGCCGGCCGGTTCTGCCGCGCCCACGCCGTCGCCCCTGCCCCGCAGCGGCGAGAACGCCGGCGCAATCGAGCCGCTGCCCGCGCCCACAGCGCCCCCCGGTGAACGCCCGGCCGAGACCGCCGCTCCGCACAGCCCCGCCGTGCTGAGCGCGGACCCGGCCCATCCCGCACCGGTTGCGGCGCCGCCGCGCGCCGGGACTGCCGCGCCGGTGCCGGGACGGCTGGTCGCACCGGACCCCGACCATCTGCCCGACCGCAGCATCGCCGCCGCCCAAGACGCCGAGGCCGCCGAGGCCGCGGCAAGCGCTGCTGCGGTGGAACCGACGCAATCGCCGGACACCGCCGACACCGCAAGCGACATCACCGACGGCGGCTTTGCAGTCGAACCGGACCCCGAGGCCACGGCCCGCCCCGACGCCGGCGACCCCGACGCGGCCGCATCCGACACCGATGGCCCCGCCCGGCCGGGCACAACGCCGGCCGAAGCAGCAGCCCCGGCGCAGGAAACCGCGGCAAGCCCCGCTGCCCAGGGCAAAACCCCGGCCGCAACCGCCCCGGCATCCCGCGACGCAGCCGTTGCCGAGAGCATCGCCGTCTCGCCCTCGGCCCCGACGCCGGCGCTTGCACCACCCCCGGCCCTGCCCGCCGCCGGCAACCCGCCTGCGGCCAGCCGTGCGCCGCGGCCCGCGCCCGACCTGTCGCTGCCCGATCCGCTTGCCGCGCCGGGTGCGGCCGTGACTGCCCCGGACCCCGGGGAGCGCCGCTGATGCTGCCCCTGAACCCCGATCTCGCCGCCACCTTCCGCCCCCCGGTGATGGAGGCGCGGCGCTGGCTGAACGGCGTCAGCTTTCCCCCCGACCGGCCGCTGATCAACGTCAGCCAGGCCGCCCCCGTCGATCCGCCCCCCGAAGGGCTGCGCCGCGCGATTGCCGACGCCTCGGTGACAAGGGCCGAGGCACATCTGTATGGCCCGGTGCTGGGCAACCCCGACCTGCGCGAAACGGTGGCCCGGACGTTCTCGGACGCTTACGGCGCCACGCTGCGGGCCGAAAATGTCGCGATCACCCCCGGCTGCAATCAGGCGTTCTGCATCGCGGCGGCCTCGGTCGCGCAGCGGGGCGACCAGGTGATCGTGCCGGTGCCTTGGTATTTCAACCACAAGATGTGGCTGGACATGCAGGGGATCGAGGCCGTGCCGCTGAAATGCGGCCCCGGCATGGTGCCCGACCCGCAGGCGGCGGCGGCGCTGATCACGCCGCGCACCCGCGCCATCCTGCTGGTCACGCCCAACAACCCCTCGGGCGCGGAATACCCGGCCGAGGTGCTGCGCGGTTTCTACGATCTTGCGCGCGCCCGCGGCCTCGCGCTGATCGTGGACGAGACCTATCGCGATTTCGATTCGCGCGACTCGGCGCCGCATGGGCTGTTTTCGGACCCCGACTGGGGCGAGGTGCTGATCCAGCTGTATTCCTTTTCCAAGGCTTACCGGCTGACCGGCCACCGCGTCGGCGCGCTGGTCGCCAGCGGCGCGCGGCAGGTGCAGGTGGAAAAACTGCTGGACACGCTGTCGATCTGCACCGCCCAGCTGGGCCAGATCGGCGCGCTGTGGGGGATGCGGAACCTGGGCGGCTGGCTGGCGGGGGAACGGCAGGAAATCCTGCGCCGCCGTGCCGCCATGGAACGGGCGGTGGCCGGGCTGGACGGCTGGCGGCTGAAAGGGTGCGGGGCGTATTTCGCCTGGGTCGAGCATCCCTTTGCCGAGGATTCCGCCACGCTGGCGCAGCGGCTGGTGCGCGAGGCCGGCGTGCTGCTGCTGCCCGGCACCATGTTCATGCCCAAGGACGACCCCGACGGCGCCCGCCACCTGCGCATCGCCTTTGCCAATATCGACGAGACCGGGATTTCGGCGCTGGCCGACAGGCTGCGGGCACTGGCCGGCTGAGCGTTGCGCGCGGGGTCCGGGCAATTCTCGCGGCTTCTTTGCCTTGCCCGCCCGCGGGGCCTTGCCTAAGAAGCCGGCTGAAACCACAAGAAGGGACGAACCCATGAGCAGCTTGCGCACCAAGGGCAAATCGACGGTGGTCTGGTTGCTGATGGGGCTGCTGCTTCTGGGGCTGGGCGGGTTCGGCATCACCAATTTCTCGGGCGTCAGCTCGGGCGCGATCGGCGCCGTGGGCAGCGCCGAGATCGACAGCCGCGATTATGTGCGCGGCGTGCGGTCCGACATGCAGGGGTTTGCGATGCAGACCGGGCAATCCCTGACCGCCGAGCAGGCCCGCGCCATCGGCATTCCCCAGCAGGTCCAGTCGCGGCTGTTCGCCGCGGCCGCGCTTGAGGCCGAGGCCCGGCGCATCGGCCTGTCGGTGGGCGACGACGTGGTGCTGCGCGACGTGACCTCGGCCCCCGCGTTCCAGACGGCGGGCGGGCAGTTCGATGCCGCGCTGTATCAGGACGTGCTGCGGCGCGAGGGGCTGACCCCCGCCCGGTTCGAGGAAGACGTGCGCATGGATGCCGCGCGGGTGCTGTTGCAGGACGCGGTGGTGGGCGGGGTCAAGGCGCCCGCGACGCTGCGCGACACCACCGCCCGCTGGATCCTTGAACGGCGCGATTTTTCCTGGGACGAGCTGACGGCCGAGGATCTGGCCGCGCCGATCAACCCTCCGGACGAAGAAACCCTGATCGCCTGGCATCAGGCCAATGCGGCGCAGTTCACCCGCCCCGAGCGCCGCCATATCACCTATGCCTGGCTGACGCCTGAAATGCTGGAATCCACCGTGCAGCTGGACGATTCTGCGCTGCGCGATCTTTACCAATCCCGCATCGACGAATTCCAGCAGCCCGAGCGCCGCATGGTCGAGCGTCTGGTCTATTCCTCGCAAGCCGAGGCCGAGGCCGCCAAGGCAAGGCTGGACGCGGGCGAGGCCAGTTTCGAACAGCTGGCGGCCGAGCGCGGACTGACCCTGACTGACATCGACCTGGGCGAGCGCGCCGAATCCGAACTGGGCGCCGCCGGGGCCGCGCTGTTCGCGCTGGACCAGCCCGGCGTGGTGGGGCCGCTGCCCTCGGACCTCGGCCCGGCCCTGTTTTCGATGAATGCGATTCTCGACCCGGTGGACGTGTCGTTTGAGCAGGCAATGCCCGAGCTGCGCGGCGAGGCCGCGGCCGACCGCGCCCGCCGGGTGATCGAGGAACAGGCCCATGATCTTGAGGATCTGGTCGCAGGCGGCGCCTCGGTCGAGGATCTGGCCGCGGATACCGACATGCAGCTGGGCGAGATCGAATTCTCGGCCGACACCCCCTCGCAGGGGATCGCCGCCTATGAGGCGTTCCGCCAGCTTGCGCCTTCGCTGACCGAGGGCGAGTTCCTACAGCTTCACCAACTGGACGACGGCGGGCTGTTCGCGCTGCGGCTCGATCAGCTGATCGCGCCCGAGCTGATCCCGTTTGACGAGGTGCGCGAGCTGGTGCTGGCCGACTGGACCGCCGCCGAGACCCGGCGCGAGCTGAAGATCCGCGCCGAGGAACGCGAGCTGGTGCTGGAATCCGTGGCCAACGGCGACCTGCCCGCGGAGCCGGCCGAAACCGATGCGGGGGCGGGATCCGATGCCGCACCCCAGCCCGCGCCGCCGACGTTCCAGACCGCCACCGATGTCGAGCGCGATTTCGGGATCGAGGGCGTGCCGGCCGCGGTCGTCACCCGGGGCTTCATGCTTGAAAACATCGGCGACGCCGCTGCCGTCGAGGCCGAGGGCCGGGTGTTCCTGATCCGCCTGGACGCCATCAGATCCTCGGACCTCTCGGCGCCCGAATCGCAGCCGGTGCTGAACGGGGTCGAGGCGAGACTGACCGAATCCGTGCGCTCGGACCTGTTCGACGCCTATGTCCGCGCCCTGCAAGCCAGCCACGGCGCCACCATCAACGACAGCGCGCTGAACGCTGCGAATGCGATGATCCAGTGATGGAACTTACCCCCGATTTCCCCGCGTTCGAGCGTGGCTGGGCCGAGGGCCGCAACCAGCTTGTGATGATCCGGCTGGCCGCGGACCTTGATACGCCGGTCAGCCTGATGCTGAAACTGGCCGAGGCCGCGCCCCTGTCCTTCATGCTGGAAAGCGTGACCGGCGGCGAGGTCCGCGGCCGCTATTCCATCGTCGGCATGAAGCCCGACCTGATCTGGGAATGCCGCGGCACGCAGGCCCGCATCAACCGGCAGGCGCGCTATTCCGACGCCTTTGAGGACGATCCGCGCCCGCCGCTGGACAGCTTGCGCGCGCTGATCGCCGAAAGCCGGATCGACATGCCCGAGGGCGTGCCGGCCAGCGGCGCCGGGCTGTTCGGCTATCTGGGCTATGACATGATCCGGCTGGTCGAGCACCTGCCGAACGTGAACCCCGACCCGATCGGGGTGCCCGACGCGATGCTGCTGCGGCCTTCGGTCGTGGCGGTGCTGGACGGGGTCAAGGGCGAGGTCTTGCTGTGCGCCCCCGCCTGGCACGACCCCGCGGTGCCCGCCCGCGCCGCCTATGCGCAGGCGGCCGAGCGGGTGATGGAGGCGCTGCGCGCGCTGGACCGCCAGCCGGCCGAGCCGCGCGCGCTTGGCGAGAACCGCACCATCGGCGAGCCGCAGTCGAATTTCACCCGCGACGCCTATATGGCTGCCGTCGAAAAGGCCCGCGACCAGATCCGCGCCGGGGACATCTTTCAGGTGGTGCCGGCGCAGCGCTGGACCATCGAGTTCCCGCTGCCGCCCTTTGCGCTGTATCGCTCGCTGCGGCGGACGAATCCCTCGCCTTTCATGTTCTTTCTCAACATGGGCGGGTTCCAGATCGTCGGCGCCTCGCCGGAAATCCTGGTGCGGCTGCGTGACGGCGAGGTGACGATCCGCCCCATCGCCGGCACCCGCCCCCGCGGCGCCACCCCCGACGAGGACCGCGCCAACGAGGCCGACCTGCTGGCCGACGAAAAGGAACTGGCCGAGCATCTGATGCTGCTGGACCTTGGCCGCAACGACGTCGGCCGGGTGGCAAAACCCGGCACCGTGCGCCCGACCGAGGAATTCATCATCGAGCGCTATTCCCACGTCATGCATATCGTCTCGAACGTGGTGGGCGAGCTGCGCGAGGATCAGGACGCGCTGTCGGCGCTGCTGGCCGGCCTGCCCGCAGGCACCGTCAGCGGCGCCCCCAAGGTCCGCGCGATGGAGATCATCGACGAGCTGGAGCCGGAAAAACGCGGCATCTACGGCGGTGCCATCGGCTATTTCGCGGCGAATGGCGAGATGGACATGTGCATCGCCCTGCGCACCGGCGTGGTCAAGGACGGCAAGCTTTACGTGCAGGCCGGCGGCGGCGTGGTCTATGACAGCGACCCGGCCAGCGAATACATGGAATGCGTGCATAAATCCCGCGCCATGGTGCGCGCGGCCGAGGGCGCGGCGCAGTTCCTGCGCGGGAACGGATAGCGCGGCTCGGGCAAGGCGGGGGCGCAGGCGAAAGCGGGGGCTCTGCCCCCGCGCCCCCGGGATATTTGCGGCAAGATGAAAGAGCGCGCGACGCTGGGCAGCGCGGAACGGCAGCGGCAGCGGCCTCAGCCGGCCGCCATCAGCGCGATGGCGCGGTCCTGTTCCATCAGCCACATCAGGTTGCGGATCGCGAGGCCGCGCCTTGAGGCGAGTTCGGGATCCTGTTCCAGCAGCAGCCGCGCGTCCTGCCGGGCGATTGCCAGCAGTTCGGACTGGCGTTCCAGATCGGCGACGCGGAACCGGGGCAGGCCGGATTGCGCGGTGCCGATCACGTCGCCGGCGCCGCGCATCATCAGATCCTCTTCGGCGATGCGGAACCCGTCCTCGGTCTCGCGCAGGATCTGAAGGCGGCGGCGGCCGGATTCGGACAGAGGTTCGTGGTAAAGCAGCAGGCAGCTTGAGGCGCCGCTGCCGCGCCCGACCCGGCCACGCAGCTGGTGCAGTTGTGCAAGGCCGAAGCTTTCGGCGCGCTCGATCACCATGATCGTGGCCTCGGGGACATTGACGCCGACCTCGATCACCGTGGTGGCGACCAGCAGCTGCGCGCGGCCCTGGGCAAAATCCGCCATCGCCGCGTCGCGGGCGTCGGGCGGCATCTGGCCGTGGACCAGCCGCACCCGATCCCCAAAACGGGCGCGCAGCTGGCGGAAACGTTCCTCGGCGGCGGTGAGGTCAACGGATTCGCTTTCCTCGACCAGCGGGCAGACCCAATAGGCGCGCGCCCCCTGCGCCAGTGCTGCGTCCAGCCGCGCCACCACCTGTTCCATGCGGCTGTCGGGCAGTGCGGTGGTGGTGATCGGCTGGCGGCCCGGCGGCTTTTCGTCCAGCACCGACAGATCCATGTCGCCGAACTGCGCCAAGGCGAGGCTGCGCGGAATGGGCGTCGCAGTCATCACCAGCATATCGGGACGCAGTCCTTTCTGCGCCAGCTCAAGCCGCTGCGCCACGCCGAAACGATGCTGTTCGTCGATCACCGCCAGCCGCAGGTCGGCGAACTCGACTCCGGGCTGGAACACCGCATGGGTTCCGATCAGCAGGTCGATGCGGCCCACGGCAAGATCGGCCAGCAGGGTTTCGCGGGCCTCGCCCTTGTCGCGGCCGGTCAGCACGGCGATGCGCAGCCCCGCGGCATCCGCCAGCGGCGCCAAAGCGGACAGGTGCTGGCGGGCAAGGATTTCGGTGGGCGCCATCAGCACCCCCTGCCCGCCCGCCTCGGCCGCCGCCGCCAAGGCCAGCGCCGCGACCAGCGTCTTGCCCGAGCCCACGTCGCCTTGCAGCAGCCGGTTCATCCGCTGGGGGCTGGCCATGTCGGCGGTGATTTCCGCGACCGCGCGGGTCTGCGCCCCGGTCGGCGGCCAGGGCAGCGCCGCCAGCATCCGTTCGCGCAGCCGCCCGTCGCCCTGCGTCACCCGCCCGGCACTGCGGCGGCGGTCGCGGCGGACCAGCGCCAGCGTCATCTGATGGGCCAGCAGCTCGTCATAGGCCAGGCGTTCGCGGGCGGGGGCGCGGGCGGACAGCTGGTCCATCCCGGTCGGCGCATGGGCCGCGTTGATCGCGTCGAGCCAGCCGGGCCAGCGCCGCTCTGCCAGCAGCGACGGCTCGATCCATTCCGGCAGGGGCGGCGCGCGCTCGATCGCCACTGCGACGGCGCGAGAGATGGTGCGCTGGGTCAGGCTGCCGGCCAGCGGATAGACCGGCTCGAACCCCGGCGGAAGCGGGTCCGAGGGCGGCAGGATATGGTCGGGGTGGACCATCTGCGCCAGCCCGTCGAACAGCTCGGCCTTGCCGGAAACCACGCGGGTCGCCCCCACCGGCAGCTGCGATTCGATCCATTGCTGGCGGGCGTGAAAGAACACCAGCGTCAGGTCGCCCGAATCGTCGCTGCACTGCACCCACCACGGCCGCCCCCTGGCCGAAGGGGGCTGATGGCGCACCACCCGCACGGTGACGGTGGCGATTTCCGGCGGGCGCAGGTCGGAAAGCTGCGCGACGAGGCGGCGCGCGATACCGGCGGCGGGCAGGTGGAACAGCAGGTCGCGGGGGCGGGTGACGGCCAGCAATTCCAGCGCCTCGGCCGCTTTGGGACCGATGCCGGGCAGCGTGTCGGCGCCCGCAAACAGCGGAAACAGGATCGGAGGCCGACCCTTGGGCGGCGGGCGCGGGCTGGCGAGGGCAGGATCGTGCAGCCCGGTGCCCGTGGGTTCCGCCGCTTCGGGTTTTCGTCCGTCCGCCCCTGTCGCTGGTCCCGCCACGTTCGGCCCCTTTGCCCCCTGCCCCGTCAGCTTCGGGCGATCGCCAGCCATGCGTCCTCGTCGATCACCTTGACGCCCAGATCGGCGGCGCGGGCGGCCTTGGACCCCGCGCCCGGCCCCGCCACCAGCAGATCGGTGCGGGCCGAGACCGAGCCTGCGACCTTGGCGCCCAGCGCCTCGGCCCGGGCCTTGGCCTCGGCGCGGGTCATGTGTTCCAGCGTGCCGGTGAACACCACGGTCAGCCCGGCGATGGGGCTGTCGGCGGCGGCGAGTGGCGCCGCGGGTTCCACGGTCAGCTGTTCCAGCAGCCGGTCGATCACCCCGCGCTCGGCCGGCTGCGCAAAGCTGGCGGTGATCGATTCGCCCAGCACCGCGCCGATGCCCTCGATGCCGGTCAGGTCGTCCCACGCGGCGCGGGCGCCGGCGGGCAGGGGCGGGTCGGCGTCCCAGACGGCGGCGCGGGCGGCGGCGATGGCGGCGCGGCGCCCCTCGGCCGCGGCGGCGGCGCGCTCGGCGGCTGCGGCCTCATCGGCGGCGCGGTGGCGGGCGGCGGCGGGGGCGGCGGCGTCCAGCGCGGCCACCAGCGCGTCCCAAGTGCCATAATGGCGGGCAAGCGTGGCCGAGGCGACCTCGCCCACATGGCGGATGCCCAGCGCAAAGATCAGCCGCGCCAAGGGGATAGAGCGGCGTTCCTCGATCGAACGGAACAGGTTTTCCGCCGAACGCTCGCCCCAGCCGTCGCGGTTTTTCAGCCGCGCCAGTCCGGCGGCATCGCGGGCGGCAAGGGTGAAGATGTCGGCGGGCTCGCGGATCGGCAGGGTCGGGTCGGCATGGAACGCCTCGACCTGTTTTGCGCCCAGCCCCTCGATGTCAAAGGCGGCGCGGCTGACGAAATGGCGCAGCCGCTCAATGGCTTGCGCGGGGCAGCCCAAGCCCCCCGAGCAGCGGCGCACAGAATCGCCCGGCTCGCGGATCGCCTCGCTGCCGCATTCGGGGCAGGTGGTGGGAAAGACATAGGGCGCGGCGTTGGTCCGGCGCGACAGATCCACATCGGCGACCTTGGGGATCACGTCGCCGGCGCGGTAAACCTGCACCCAGTCGCCTTCGCGGATGTCGCGGCCCTCGCGGATCTTCTGGCCGCGGGAATCGTGGCCGGCGATGTAATCCTCGTTGTGCAGGGTGGCGTTCGAGACCACCACGCCCCCCACGGTGACCGGCGCCAGTCGCGCCACCGGCGACAGCGCCCCGGTGCGGCCGACCTGAATTTCGATCCGTTCCAGCCGGGTCCAGGCGATCTCGGCGGGAAACTTATGCGCCAGGGCCCAGCGCGGCGTGGTCGAGCGGAACCCCAGCCGGTCCTGCAAGGACAGGTCATCGACCTTGTAGACCACCCCGTCGATGTCGAACCCCAGCGTGGCGCGGCGCTGTTCCAGATCGGCCCAGACCGCCAGCAGATCGGCCAGCGAACTGCAAAGCCGCGGCGAGGTGGTCGCAAACCCCATCGCCGCCAGCCGCGCGATGGCGCCGGACTGAGTGTCCGCCAGCGGCGCGCTGATCTGCCCCCAGCCATAGGCAAAAAACCGCAGCGGCCGGCGCGCGGTGATGCCCGGGTCCAGCTGGCGCAGCGAGCCGGCGGCGGCGTTGCGGGGGTTGGCGAACACCCGGTCGGCGCCGGATTCGTTCAGCGCGGCGAAATCTTCGTGGGTCATGTAGACCTCGCCGCGCACCTCAAGCACATCGGGCGCGGCGGGGATCACGGCCGGGATGTCGGCGATGGTGCGGGCGTTGGCGGTGACATTTTCGCCGGTGGTGCCGTCGCCCCGCGTCGCCGCCTGCACCAGCCGCCCCTGTTCATAGCGCAAGGACAGCGACAGCCCGTCGATCTTGGGCTCGGCCGTCATCGCAAGG
The DNA here is from genome assembly GCF_900108405.1 of Paracoccus alkenifer. Lineage (GTDB taxonomy): Bacteria > Pseudomonadota > Alphaproteobacteria > Rhodobacterales > Rhodobacteraceae > Paracoccus > Paracoccus alkenifer. Next base: position 508,318 of record NZ_FNXG01000002.1, on the reverse strand, counting down.
GGTGCGTCCGGGGCCAGCCCCAGAAAGCTGCGCACCCGGGCGGCGAAATCCGCCACATCCTCGGGGGTAAAGGCGTTTTCCAGCGACATCATCCGCTGGGCATGGCGGATTTTGGCGAAACGCTCGGACGGGGCGGCGCCGACGCTTTGGGTGGGGCTGTCGGGGGCGGCCAGATCGGGATGCGCCGATTCCAGCGCGGCCAGTTCGCGTTTCAGCGCGTCGTAATCGGCATCCGACATCACCGGCGCGTCGTCGCGGTGATAGGCAAGATCGGCCTCGGCCACGCGTTCGCGCAGCGAGGCGATGCGGGCGGCCATGTCCGCCGCTGTGGTGTCGTCCCGGTCCTGCCCTGCTGTCACTTGCCGCCCATCCCTGCCCTTTGCGTCCGGTCTAGCCAGCCCCGCCCGCGCTTGTCCAGCATCCGCCGGCGGGCGGGGCGGTTGACGCGGTGGCGGCACCCGGATAGCAGCCGGGGCATGGCGCGCGCTCCGCTTTTGCAACTCTCCGGTATTTCCCTGACCTTCGGCGGCAACCCCGTGTTCGACGGGCTGTCGCTGGCCGTGCAACCCGGCGACCGGGTGGCGCTGGTCGGGCGCAACGGTTCTGGCAAATCCACGCTGATGAAGGTGATGGCCGGGCTGGTCGAACCCGACCGGGGCGAGGTCGTGGCCTCGGCCGGGACCACCGTCGGCTATATGGAGCAAGACCCCGACCTGTCCGGCTTTGCCACGCTGGGCGATTTCGCCGCCGCCGGGCTGGATGCGGGCGAGGAATACCGCGTCGCCATGGCCGCCGAGGGGCTGAAGTTCGACCCCGAGCGGCCTGTCTCCACCGCCTCGGGCGGGGAACGCAGGCGCGCGGCGCTGGCGCGGCTGCTGGCCGAGGCGCCCGAGCTGATGCTGCTGGACGAGCCGACCAACCACCTGGACATTCAGGCGATCGGCTGGCTCGAGGAACAGCTGTCCGAGACCCGCGCCGCATTCGTGCTGATTTCCCACGACCGCGCCTTTCTGCGCCGCCTGACCCGCGCCACGCTGTGGATCGACCGCGGCGAGGTGCGCCGGCAGGACCGCGGTTTTGACGCCTTCGAGGAATGGCGCGAGACGGTCTGGGCCGCCGAGGACGAGGCCCGCCACAAGCTCGACCGCAAGATCAAGGCCGAGGCCCGCTGGGCGGTCGAAGGGATCAGCGCGCGGCGCAAGCGCAACATGGGCCGCGTGCGCGCCCTGCAAGCGATGCGCGAGGAACGCGCGGCCCAGTTCCGCCGGCAGGGGACAGCGGCGATGGCGCTGGACGCCGGCCCGCAGACCGGCAAGCGGGTGATCGAGGCGCGCGGCATTTCCAAGAGTTTCGGCGAGCGGGTGATCCTGCGCCCCTTTGACCTGCGGGTGCTGCGCGGCGACCGGGTGGCCTTTGTCGGCCCCAACGGCGCCGGCAAGACCACGCTGATCAGGATGCTGACCGGCGAAATCGCCCCCGACAGCGGCAGCGTGACCCACGGCACCAACCTTGAAATCGCCGTGTTCGACCAGGCCCGCGCCGCCATCGACGATAGCGTGACCCTCTGGGACGCGCTGGCGGGCGATCCCGACATGCGGGTGTCGGGGCGCGCCGATCAGGTGATGGTGCGCGGTCAGCCCAAACACGTGGTCGGCTATCTCAAGGATTTCCTGTTCGACGAGGCGCAGGCCCGCGCCCCCGTGGGCAGCCTGTCGGGCGGGGAAAAGGCCCGGCTGCTGCTGGCGAAGATCATGGCGAAACCCTCGAACCTGCTGGTGCTGGACGAGCCGACCAACGATCTGGACATCGAGACGCTGGACCTGTTGCAGGATATTCTGGGCGATTACGACGGCACCGTGCTGCTGGTCAGCCACGACCGCGACTTCATCGACCGCGTGGCGACCTCGACCGTGGCGATGGAGGGCGACGGCCGCGCGGTGATCTATGCCGGCGGCTGGAGCGATTACCGTGCGCAACGGGGCGAGGATGCACCTGCCGCGGCGGCGGCAGTGGCGGTGGCCCCTGCCCCCGCCCGCCCGGCCGCGGCGGCCTCGCGCCCCTCGGGGCTGAGCTTCACGGAAAAACACCGGCTGGAGGCCCTGCCCGCGATCATGGAACGGCTGGAAGCCGAGATCGCCAAGCTGTCCGAGTTCCTGTCGCAGCCCGACCTGTTCCAGACCGCCCCCGCCAGATTCGCCAAGGCCAGCGAGGGCTTGGCCGAGCGGCAGGCGGCGCTGGCCGCGGCCGAAGAGGAATGGCTGGAGCTGGCCGGGCGGGACGAGGGCTGAGCCGCCGATCCCGCGGTGCCGCCGCAATCGGGGCGCTGCCCCGAACCCCGGGATATTTCCGTGATGAAGAAGCAGCCTGCGGCGCGGTTGCGCGTTGACTCGGGGCGGGCGATCCGCCATACACCCGCGCACCGGCCGGGTTCTGCCCGCTGCCGGCACAGATGATTTCAACACCATCCCCCAAAGGATGCGCTGTCCGAGGCAGGGGCGAAAGCCCGCCGAACGCCGGGAAACCGGGGCCACAGGGCGCGGCAGAAGAGAAAGACGACAGATGTTCGCAGTCCTCAAGACCGGCGGCAAGCAGTACCGGGTCCAGCCCGGCGACGTGCTGCGCGTCGAGAAACTGGACGCCGCCGCCGGCGACAAGGTCCAGTTCAACGAGATCCTGATGGTCGGCGCCACCGTCGGCGCGCCCCTGGTCGAGGGTGCCGGCGTCGTGGCCGAGGTCATCGACAACATCAAGGCCGACAAGGTGATCACCTTTGTCAAGCGCCGCCGCAAGCACTCGTCCAAGCGCACCCGCGGCCATCGCCAGCAGCTGACCCTGCTGCGCGTGACCGACATCCTTGAAAACGGCGCCGACAAATCCGACATCAAGGCTGCGACCGGTGCCCGTGCGGCCCGTCGCGCCTATGCGGCCGAAGCCGCCTCCAGCCGCTGAGGAGACTGATCCATGGCACATAAAAAAGCAGGCGGCTCGTCCCGTAACGGCCGCGATTCCGCGGGGCGCCGCCTTGGCGTCAAGCTGTTCGGTGGCCAGCTGGCCGTTCCCGGCAACATCATCGTGCGTCAGCGCGGCACCACCTGGTGGCCGGGCGAAAACGTCGGCATGGGCCGCGACCACACCCTGTTCGCCCTGACCGAAGGCACCGTTGCGTTCCGCAAGGGGCTGAAAGGCCGAACCTATATTTCGATCCAGCCCGTGGCCACCGCGGCCGAATAAGCCGATCGCAGCAGATCATTGCAACGGGGATCGGCACTGCCGGTCCCCGTTGTCGTTTCAGGGTCGCCCTGCCTTGAGGAGGAGGACGGGCCGCCGATGGGGAGCAGGATGAACCAGACCAGACTCGTGACGAAATCCGCGCCGGATGTGCAGGTTTTCGACCGGACCACCGACAGCACCCGCGCCGACGACCAGCAGGTCATCGCCGCCGGGCGTTTCCTGCTGCGACCGCTGCGGGCAGCCGATGCGGGGCTGATCCAGCTTTACACCGCCGACCGCCGCGTGGCCGAGGGCACCCGCGCCATCCCCCACCCCCTGCCCCCCGGCGCGGCCGAGCAATATGTCGCCCGCGCCATGTCGCCCGAGCGCAACGAGGATGTCTGGGCCATCGACGCCAGCGAATCGGAGCTGGGCGAGCTGCTGGGCGTGGTCTCGCTGACCCGGATCGAGCCAGAGCAGTCCGAGCTGGGGTTCTGGATCGGCTCGGGGTTCTGGAACACCGGCTTTGCCACCGAGGCGGTGCAGGCGCTGGTCGCGGCCAACCCCCACGGCTCGCGCACGCTGTTTGCCGAGGCGTTCCAGGACAACCCCGGCTCGGCCAAGGTGCTGACCAACGCCGGGTTTTCCTATCTTGGCGATGCGGAAAGCTGGTCGGTCGCGCGCGAGGCGCGGGTGCCGACCTGGACCTATCTGCGGCGGATGGGCTGAGGCCCCCCGCGCTGCGCCCTTAGCGGCGCAGCGTCACCGCGTTCTGTCCCGCCTGCACCAGCACCGAATCGATCCGCTCCAGCGCCGCATTGCTGATCGGAAAGGCAACGGTCAGTGTATCGGCGTGGACCTGCGCCGGCATCGCCGCCGCGGCGCTGCCGGGTGCGGGCGGGGCGCCCACCAGTTGCAGCCGCAGCACCCCGTCGGCATCGGGGCGCACCCGCCCTTCGGGCATGGGCGTCGCGGTCACCAGCTCGACATTCCACCAGCCCTTGGTCGGTGCCATGGCGGTCACGACCAGCAGCCGGCCCTCGACCATCGGCTCCCACCGGGCGGTCAGCACCTGCGCGACGGGCAGCCGGTCGGCCCCCGTGCTTTCATATCCGCCCCTGGGTGCCAGCGTATCGGTCGCGCGCGGTGCGGCCTTGCCGCCCCCGAACCAGCGCATCGGATTGAGGCTGCTGTCACCCTTGCCACAGCCGGCAAGCATCAGGCAGGCGGCAAGCGGCCAGATTACGCGGTTCATCGTTTGCCCTTCCCCAAGCTGCGTCTGCGCCTTGATAGGACATCGCTTCCCCGCCCGGAAGGGGTGGCGTGGGAACCCCGACCCGCCGCTTTGACCTTGCCGCCTTGACGCGGTATCGAGACCCCCTGACCAGACGCGAGGACCACCATGGCCACGCCCGCCTTTGAAGACATCGCCGATACTTTCGCCTTTCTGGACGACTGGGAAGAGCGTTACCGCCACGTGATCGAGCTGGGCCGGGCGATGCCGCCGATGGACCCGGCGTTGCAGGTTCCCGCCACCAAGGTCGAGGGCTGCGCCAGCCAGGTCTGGATCCTGCCTCGCATCGAGGACGGGCGTTTCGATTTCCAGGGCGACAGCGATGCGCTGATCGTGCGCGGGCTGATTGCCGTGCTGCACGCGCTGTATTCCGGGTTGCCGGTCGAGCAGGTGGACCGGGTGGATGCCGCGGCCGAGCTGGCCCGGCTGGGGCTGGATGCGCATCTGTCCTCGCAGCGCTCGAACGGGCTGCGGGCGATGGTGCAGCGGATCCGCGAACAGGCGGCGGCGGGCTGAGGGCGGCGACTTGGGCGCAACGGCGCGTCGCGGGCGGGTTCCGCGGCGCCGTTGCATGGGTATTTGGACCAGAAAGAAGCCCCGGAGGCTGGGGATGCGCGGTCAGTCCTGCGCCAGCGCGCGATCAATCGCCGCCACCAGCCGCGGGTCGTCGGGCTTGACCCCGGGCGCAAAGCGTCCCGCCACGCTGCCGTCGCGGGCGATCAGGAATTTCTCGAAATTCCACATCACCTCGGGGTTGGGGTTGACCGCGGCGCCGATGCGCTCGCGCCATTCGGCCTCGGCCACCGCATCGGGGGCGGCGGCGGTCAGGCTTGCGTAAAGCGGATGTTTTTGCGCCCCCGTCACCGCGGTCTTGGCGGCCAGCGGAAAGGTCACGTCGAAACGCGAGCGCGCGAATTCGCAGATTTCCGCGTCGGTGCCGGGTTCCTGCTGCTTGAAGTCGTTGGCCGGCACGCCCAGCACCACCAGCCCCTGGTCCTTTTTGGCGCGATACAGCGATTCCAGCCCCTCATACTGCGGGGTCAGCCCGCATTGCGAGGCGACATTGACGACCAGAAGCACCTGGCCCCGCCACTCGTTCAGGCTGGCATTGCTGCCGTCGTTCATGGTGATGGCAATGTCGCCAAGCTGTGTGGTCATCGACGCGTCTCCCTGATGGTGATCCAGCCGCCGCCAAGGACGCGGGTCGAGCCGGATTCGTAGAATACGCAGGCCTGGCCGGGACTGACACCCTCTTCGGCGGCGGCAAGCTCGATCTCGGCGGTGGTGGGGCCGGTGGGGCGCAGGATTGCGGGCGCCGGCGGGCGGGTCGAGCGGATGCGGACCATGATCTCGCGTTCGCCCGCCTGGGCGAAATCGCCGCCGCCCAGCCAGTTGACCTCGGCCACCGGCACGATGCGGGTCGCGAGCGCGGTCCGTGGCCCCACGATCACCTGCCGCGAATCGGCGTCCAGCCGCACCACATACAGCGGATCGCCCAGGCCCCCGATGCCCAGACCCCGGCGCTGGCCGATGGTATAGTGGATCACGCCGCGGTGGCTTCCCAGCACATTGCCGTCCAGATCGACGATATCGCCCGGCTCGGCGGCGCCCGGGCGCAGCTTTTCGATCACCGCGGCATAGTTGCCCTCGGGGACAAAGCAGATGTCCTGGCTGTCGGGCTTGTCGGCGACGACCAGCCCGTGTTCGGCGGCCAGCGCGCGGGTCTGCGCCTTGCTGGCCAGCCCGCCCAAGGGAAAGCGCAGGAAATCAAGCTGTTCCTGCGTGGTCGAGAACAGGAAATAGCTTTGGTCGCGGTCCTGGTCGGCGGCCATGTGCAGCTCGGCGCCCTCGGGTCCGTCGAAGCGGCGGATGTAATGGCCGGTCGCCATGCAGTCGGCGTCAAGTTCACGCGCGGTTTGCAGCAGGTCGCGGAATTTCACCCGTTCGTTGCAACGGATACAGGGCACCGGCGTCGCGCCGGCCAGATAGGCGTCGGCAAATTCCTCGATCACCGATTCGCGGAACCGGTTTTCATAGTCCAGCACGTAATGCGGGATGCCGATGCGTTCGGCCACCCGGCGCGCGTCGTGGATGTCCTGCCCCGCGCAGCAGGCGCCTTTTTTCTTGAGCGCCGCGCCGTGGTCGTAAAGCTGCAAGGTGACGCCGATCACGTCATACCCCTCGCCTTTCAACTGGGCGGCCACGACCGAGCTGTCGACGCCGCCCGACATGGCGACGACCACCCGCGTTTCGGCCGGCGGGCGCGCAAAACCAAGGCTGTTGAGCGGACGCGTCGCGCCGCGCGGGTCGTGCATTGTCACGGAAACGGTCCATCGGATGGGGCTTTGCGCGAAATATAGGAAAAATGCCGTTCTTTACAACCCGAGCCGTTCACCCCGGCTTAAGACCCCACGTGGCAGATGGTCCCAAGAGAAACTTCAGGGGGCATCCATGTTTGTCCGAAAAACCACCCGACCGCGCACCGTCACCCTGGGCGACGGTCGCATCCTGACCATGGCCGACCTGCCCAGCGGACAGGAACGCTGGGTCGCGCGGCGCAAAGCCGTCGTCGTCGAGGCGGTCACCCACGGTCTGCTGGCCCGCGACGAGGCGATCGAGCGTTACGGCCTGACCGAGGAAGAGCTGGACATGTGGATCGAAACTGTTGCGGAATTGGGACCGTCTGCTTTAAAAATCAAATCGATCCCGAAAAACCGTGTCACACGCGGAATCGCGACGAACAATCCTTGACCTGGTAACCAGATATTAACCTATTGGACAAATCATGGGGGTATCGAGGCGAAAGGACGGAGACCACTTCATGCGGATCCTGCTGGTCGAGGACGACCCCACCACGGCGCGAAGCATCGAACTGATGCTCAACCACGCCAGTTTCAATGTCTATCTGACCGACATGGGCGAGGAGGGAATCGATCTTGCCAAGCTCTATGACTATGACCTGATCCTGCTGGATCTCGACCTGCCAGACATGAACGGGATGGAGGTGCTGCGCCAGATCCGCATGTCCCGGATCGACACGCCGATCCTGATCCTAACCGGCGCCGACGACACCGAAATCAAGCTGCGCGGCTTTGGCTTCGGGGCGGACGACTACATGACCAAGCCCTTTCACCGCGAAGAGCTGGTGGCCCGCATCCAGGCGATCATCCGGCGCTCCAAGGGCCATGCCCAGGCGGTGATCCGCACCGGCCGCATGGTGGTCAACATCGACGCGCGCTCGGTCGAGGTGGACGGGCGGCCAGTGAACCTGACCGGCAAGGAATACCAGATTCTGGAACTGCTCAGCCTGCGCAAGGGCACGACGCTGACGAAAGAGATGTTCCTGAACCACCTCTACGGCGGCATGGACGAGCCCGAGCTCAAGATCATCGACGTGTTCATCTGCAAGCTGCGCAAGAAACTGTCCGAGGCACTAGGGGGCGAAAATCACATCGAGACGGTCTGGGGGCGCGGCTATGTGCTGCGCGACCCGCAGGAAACGGCGCTGGCCGAGCGGATGGCGGTGGGGCTGTAATCGCAACGCCGCTGCTGGTTACGTTGCCGCAGGGGTATTTGGGCCAGAAAGAAATCTCGCAGGGTCTTTCGGGCTGCAACCCCTTTTGGCGCCGCCGCCCGGCCGCTAGGCTGCGTGCCGGAATGCGCCGCCTTCCCGGCGACGGGCAAAGCCGGCGCAACAGGGGGCAGCCATGGCGCAAAAGATCATCATCGACACCGACCCCGGCCAGGATGACGCCGTGGCGATCCTGCTTGCGCTCGCCTCGCCCGAACTCGAGCTGCTGGGGCTGACGATCGTCGCCGGTAATGTGGCGCTCGAGCGGACGTTGCGGAACGCGCTGACGATTTGCGAGCTTGCCGGCCGGCCGGAGCTGCCTGTCCATGCCGGCTGCGATCGGCCGCTTGAGGGCGCGCTGGTCACCGCCGAACATGTGCATGGCGCCTCGGGGCTTGACGGGATCGAACTGCCGGCGCCGCGGATGCGACCCGCCCCCGGCCACGCCGTCGATTTCCTGGTCGACACCTTGCGCCGCGAGCCTGCCGGCAGCGTCACGCTGGTCGCCATCGGCCCGCTGACCAATCTCGCCACCGCCTTTGAACGCGCCCCCGACATCGCAGCACGCGTCGCCCGAATCGTTCTGATGGGCGGGGCGTGGTCCGAGCTGGGCAACGTCACCCCCGCCGCCGAGTTCAACATCCACGTCGACCCCGAGGCTGCCGCCCGCATCTTTGCCTCGGGCGTCGAAATCACCGTGCTGCCGCTGGACGCGACGCATCGGGCGCTGACCAGCCGCGACTGGGTGGAAGCGATGCGCCAGACCGGTCCTGTCGGCCGCGCCGTCGCCAGCTGGACCTCATTCTACGAACGTTTCGACCAGGCGAAATACGGGCGCGAGGGGGCGCCTCTGCACGATCCTTGTGCCGTGGCATGGCTTATCCAGCCAGGGCTTTTCTCGGGCCGCCGCGTCAATGTCGAGATCGAGACCGAGGGCCGCTTTACCCGCGGCATGACCGTCGTCGACTGGTGGGGGACGACCGACCGACCGCCCAACGCCCTGTTCATCCGCGACCTCGACCGCGAGGGGCTGTTTCGCCTGCTTTCGAGCCGCCTCGCCAGCCTGGACCGCGACCGCGCGCCCTGACCCATTGCCGCCTTTTGTCACCGCGGCCGGGCTTCTTTCTGGCCCAAATACCCATGCGACGGCGCATCCTCTGGACAGCGGCCCCGCAGTCCGGCATCCCCCGGGCATGAGCACCCCACCCCGCCCCATGGACATCCCGCCCCATCGCCACAACCGGATGGAAGACGCGCAGGGCATCGCATTCGGGGGGGTGATGGCGGCGTTCGGCGCGATGCTGCTGGGCAGCGCCGGGCTGATCACCGGGCAGCTGGCGGGGCTGGCGCTGCTGATCTCGAACGCGTCGGGTTACGGCTTCGGCCCGGTCTATCTGGCGCTGAGCCTGCCGTTCTACGGTTTCGGCTATCGCCGGCTGGGCGCGGGGTTCCTGATCCGCACCGTTCTGGCCGTGCTGCTGATGGTCGCGACCTCGATGGCGCTGCCGCGGCTGATCGGATTCGAGCATCTGCACCCGGGCGCCGCGGCGGTGCTGGCGGGGTTCGTGTCGGGGGCGGCGCTGCTGGCGCTGTTTCGCCACCGCACCAGCCTGGGCGGAATCGGAGCGGTGGCGCTGGATGTGCAGGACCGTTTCGGCATCCGCGCCGGATGGGTGCAGATGGGCTTTGACGCGGCACTGTTCGCCGCCGCCTTTGCCCTGATGCCGTGGCAGATGGTGCTGTGGTCGGCGCTTGGCGCGGCGGTGCTGAACCTCGTCATCGCGATCAACCACCGCCGCGACCGCTATATCGTCTAGACCTCGACCCCCAGCGCGCGCTTGACGTTGGCGGTCCAGCCCAGCAGCCGCTGTTCGCCCGCGACGATGGCCGGGCGCTTCATTACCGAGGGGCGCGCGCCCAGCATCGCCACCGGTTCCTCGGCCCGCTCATCCTCGGACATCGCCCGCCAGGTCAGGCTGGCGCGGTTGACCAGCTTGGGCCCGAAATCGGTGACGAGCCGCGCGCGTTCCGCCCCGGACAGCGGCGCGGTCTTGACGTCGCGGAAATCTACCGTCCAGCCTGCGCCCTCAAGCGCCGCAATCGCCTTTTGGCAGGTCGAGCAATGCGCCAGACCATACATCTCCAACCGCTTGTCGCTCATCGAATATCCCTTTCGTCACAGATCCCCGCGGCCGGAACGATCCCCCGCCGCATCGTGAAGCCGGGCGCGCACCCGCCGCATCGCCGCCCAGACCGCCAGCACCACCAGCGGCGTGAAAATCGCGACCAGCACCGCGCGGTCGATGCCGAAACCGGTGGCCAGGGGCGTTGCAGCATAACCCAGCAGCCCCACGGCATAATAGCTGATCGCAAACACCGACAGCCCCTCGACCGTGTGTTGCAGCCGCAGTTGCAGGTCGGCGCGGCGGTCCATGCGTTCCAGCAGCGACTGGTTCTGGCCGCTGCGCTGCACATCGACGCGGGTGCGCAGCAGCTCGCCCGCCCGCGCCGCCCGGTCGACCAGCGCCGCCAGCCGCCGCTCGGCGGAATGCACGGTGCGCATGGCGGGCTGATAGCGGCGCACCATGAATTCGGTCAGGGTCTGGCGACCCTGAAAGCGGGTCTCGCGCAGGGTGGCGATGCGGTCGTGGACGATGGCCTCATAGGCGCGGGTGGCGCCAAAGCGGAACCCGTGCTGCGTCGCCGCCGATTCCAGCTGCTGCGACAGGTCCAGCAGCTCCTGCAACGCCGAATCAGGGCTGCCGCTGTCGTCGCCCAGCCGTTCGAGCAGGGTGGCGAGGCGGGTTTCCAGCGTGTTCATCGTCGCGGTCAGCGCCCGCACCCGCGGCAGGCCCAGCATCGACATGGCGCGATAGGTTTCCAGTTCCAGCAGCCGCTGAATGATGCGGCCGATGCGCCCGGCGCCGACATCGGGGGCGACGAACACCGCAAAGCGCATCCATCCGGCCGGATCGACGCGGAAATCGGTGGCAGCGACCCCGGCGCCGTCCAGCACCTGCACTGCGACCAGCCCGTCGGCGGCGAACCACTGCCCCAGCAGCGGGGTGATCGCCGCCGGGTCCTCGGGCATCGGCAGTACCTGCACGATCGCCGCCGCCACCCGCCGCCCCGGCGCGCGGGCTTGCCATTCATCGGGAAACAGCTCGGCCAGCGCCGGGTCAAAGGGCCGTTGCGGCCGGCCGGGCGCAAAGCTGGCGTAGCTGACGAACTCGCTGTGGCTTTCCCAGCGCAGCTCGTGCCGGCCCAGCTGGGCGGCGTAATGCCCGGCCTCGGGCGGCGGCGCGGGGGCGCCGTGGCGCCCCACCAACTCGGCCAGATGCGCCAGATCGACGCTACGGTCGCGGCTGGCAGCATCGCGCGGTTCCTTGAAGGCGACATAGACCGCGGTGCAGGGCACGCTGAGCCGTGGCGACGGGCGGGCGTGCAACTCGTTCACCATCTCATAGCGCAGCGGGTGGTCCAGCGGCCGGGGGTTCGGGGTTCGGGGCAGGTGCTTGTCCATGCAGCGACATCAACCCGCAAACCGCCACCCGCGCAAGCGGTTCGCGCCGTAGCAACCGCAGGCCATACCCCGCCGCTAAGCCTATCGTGATCGCCCCTCGGTTGCCCGGACGCGACGGCTGAGGCAAGATCGGGGCAATAATCACGGGACAGACCATGAAACTTTCGCTCAGACTGCCGATTGCGGCGATGCTGCTGGCGCTGGCGGCGTCCTGCGCGCCCAGCAAGTTCAAGACCTATGACGGCCCGCCGGTCACCCAGATCGTGGTGAACAAGTCACAGCGGCAGATGCTGTTCCTGAGCGGGTCAAGCGTGATCGCGGCCTATGACGTGGGGCTGGGGAATGAGCCGGTGGGCCACAAGCAGTTCTCGGGCGACGGCAAGACCCCCGAGGGGCTGTATTACATCGACCGGCGCAATCCCGACAGCAGCTATCACCTGTCGCTGGGAATTTCCTATCCGAATCCGGTGGATTCCGGGTTCGCGCTGGCGCAGGGGCAGGATCCCGGCGGCGACATCTTCATCCACGGCTGGGGCCCCGAGGGCCACGCGCTGGCGCCCCGCAAGCGCGACTGGACCGCCGGCTGCATCGCGGTGCGCGACGACCAGATCGAGGATATCTATGCCATGGTCCGCGACGGCACCCCGGTGCTGATCAATCCCTGAGCGGCCGGGGCGCGCGCGCCTGCCACAGCGGCGCCCTCGTCCCGCCAAGGGCCTGCACACCCCTGGGGCGCCGCGCCCCCCATGACCCTTCGGGCGGTTGAAAATATCCCGGGGTCCGGGGCAGAGCCCCGGTGCGGCCCCTCGAACCCATCCGCCATTTCCAACAAAAAACCCCCGCCGCAGCGGGGGTTTTCCATTTTCAGGACTGGCGAGGCTCAGTCGATCATCGGCAGCAGCGCGTCGATGGATTTTTTGGCGTCGCCATAGAACATCCGGGTGTTTTCCTTGTAGAACAGCGGGTTCTCGATGCCGGAATAGCCGGTGCCTTGGCCCCGTTTCGACACGAACACCTGTTTCGCCTTCCACACCTCAAGCACCGGCATCCCGGCGATGGGGCTGTTGGGATCCTCTTGCGCGGCCGGGTTCACGATGTCGTTCGAGCCGATGACGATGGCCACGTCGGTCGAGGGGAAGTCATCGTTGATCTCGTCCATTTCCAGCACGATGTCGTAGGGAACCCGCGCCTCGGCCAGCAGCACGTTCATGTGCCCGGGCAGGCGACCGGCGACCGGGTGGATGGCGAAACGCACCTCTTTGCCGGCGGCGCGCAGCTTGCGGGTCAGCTCGCTGACCGATTGCTGCGCCTGGGCCACCGCCATGCCGTAGCCGGGCACGATGATGACGCTGTCGGCCTCGTTCAAGGCCGCGGCCACGCCGTCGGCGTCGATGGCGATCTGTTCGCCCTCGATCTCCATCGCGGGGCCGGCCTCGCCGCCGAAGCCGCCCAGGATCACGCTGATGAACGAGCGGTTCATCGCCTTGCACATGATATAGGACAGGATCGCACCCGAGGATCCGACCAGCGCCCCGGTCACGATCAGCAGGTCGTTGGACAGGGTGAAACCGATCATCGCCGCCGCCCAGCCGGAATAGCTGTTCAGCATCGACACCACCACCGGCATGTCGGCGCCGCCGATGCCCATGATCAGGTGCCAGCCGATAAAGCCCGCGATCACCGCAAGGATCAGCAGCCACAGCACCGCCGGACCCCAGCCGGCAGCGTAAAAGACGGTCAGCAGCAGCGACAGCAGCGCCGCCGTCAGGTTCAGCATATGCCCGCCCGGCAGCTTTTTCGGCTTGCCGTCGATGCGGCCGGCCAGCTTGCCATAGGCCACGACCGAGCCGGTAAAGGTGACCGCGCCGATAAAGATGCCCAGCGCCACCTCGATCTTGAGCATGGCGATCTCGGCCGGGGTCTTTTGCGCCAGCATCGCGGCGAACCCGGCAAAGCCGTCGGCCACGCCCTCGGCACGGACGCGAATGACCCGGCCCAGCTCAAGCTGCGCGTTCAGGCCGATGAACACGGCGGCAAGCCCGACAAGGCTGTGCATCGCGGCGATCAACTGCGGCATTTCGGTCATCTGCACGCGGGTGGCCAGCACCCAGCCGCCGGCGCCGCCGATGGCCAGCATGATGACCGTCAGCCACCAGTTGGCCGAGGCCGGGCCGAACAGCGTCGCCAGCACCGCCAGCGCCATGCCGACGATGCCATACCAGACCGCGCGCTTGGCGCTTTCCTGGCCGGACAGCCCGCCCAGAGACAGGATGAACAGGACCGCGGCGACGACATAGGCCGCGGTGGTAAAGCCGTAGGCCGGCAGCACGTCCAGAACGACGTTCAGCGGCGCGGCGGGGGCGGTGGTGATCACGGTATTTTCCATCATCGACCCTTACGACTTCTGGAACATGGCGAGCATCCGGCGCGTGACCAGGAAGCCCCCGAAGATGTTGACGCCGGTCATCAGCACCGACAGCGCCGCCAGGATCACGACCCAGGCCGAGCCGGATCCGATCTGCAACAGCGCCCCCAGGATCACGATCGACGAGATCGCGTTGGTGATGGCCATCAACGGCGTATGCAGCGAATGCGCGACGTTCCAGATGACCTGAAAGCCGATGAACACCGCCAGCACAAAGACGATGAAATGTTGCAGGAACGATGCGGGCGCGAACAGCCCGGCCAGCGCCATCACCGCGCCGCCGGCGACCAGCAGCGTCACCTGGTTGCGGGTCTGCTGGCGAAATGCCGCCAGCTCTGCCGCCTTGCGTTCCTCGGGCGTCAGCTCTTTCGGCTTTTCCTTGGGCTTCTGCACCGCGATCGCCTGCACCTTGGGCGGAGGTGGCGGCCAGGTGATGTCGTGTTCGCGGGTCACGGTGGCCCCGCGGATCACGTCGTCATCCATGTCGTGGACCAGCGCGCCGTCCTTGGCCGGCGTCAGGTCGGCCATCATGTGGCGGACGTTGTTGCCGTATAGCTCGGACGCCTGCGCCCCCATGCGCGACGGGAAATCGGTATAGCCGATGACGGTGACGCCGTTTTCGGTCACGATCTTTTCGTCCGGCACGGTCAGGTCGCAGTTGCCGCCGCGTTCGGCCGCAAGGTCGATGATGACCGAACCCGGCTTCATCGCGCGGACCATGTCCTCGGTCCACAGCTTGGGCGCGGGGCGGCCCGGGATCAGCGCCGTGGTGATGACAATGTCCATCTCGGGCGCGAGTTCGCGGAATTTTTCCAGCTGCTTGGCCAGGAATTCGGGCGACGAGGGCGCGGCATAGCCGCCGGTCGTGGCCCCGTCCTGCACCTGGTCGGTAAAGTCGAGGAACACGAATTCCGCGCCCATCGATTCGATCTGCTCGGCCACCTCGGGGCGCACGTCGAAGGCGTAGACCTGCGCGCCCAGGCTGGTCGCGGCGCCGATCGCGGCCAGACCGGCCACGCCCGCGCCCACCACCAGCACCTTGGCCGGCGGCACCTTGCCCGCGGCCGTCACCTGCCCGGTGAAGAAACGGCCAAAGTTGTTCGCGGCCTCGATCACCGCGCGGTAGCCGGCGATATTGGCCATGGACGACAGCGCGTCCATTTTCTGCGCCCGCGAAATCCGCGGCACCATGTCCATGGCGATGGCGTTGACGCCGCGCCCGCGCGCCTGTTCCAGCAGTTCCGAGTTCTGGCCGGGGTAGAAGAACGAGATCAGCGTCTGCCCCTCGCGCATCGCCGCCAGCTCGTCCTCGGTGGGGGGGCGCACCTTGGCCACCACATCCACCGCCGCCAGCAGCGCCGCGGCGGTGGGATGCACCGTCACCCCCGCGCGTTCATAGGCCGCGTCCGAAAACCCGGACCGCGCCCCGGCGCCGGATTCGACATGAACCTCGTGCCCGAGCTTTTGCAGATGCCCCGCAGACGACGGAGTGACCGCAACCCGCGCCTCACCGTCGAAACTTTCCTTCAACGCGCCAATTCTCACCGGGCCCGCCCCCCTTTGTCCGTTGCTGCAACTGCATTAGCATCGGGTTTCGGGTTTTCACAAGCCAGAGAGCGGGGTTTGCGGCGTCTGCGCGCGCATATGGCACGCAGGCAGCAAAAGACCGCCGCACCCAAAGGCGCGGCGGTCCGGTGCGGCAGGCAGTGCGGCAGGCAGTGCAGCTGGGCCGCAGGCTGCCCGTTTGCGATCAGTTCGCCGGGGTGATGATCGTGGTGCCGTCGGTGCTGTCGGCGGCCGCATCGGCATCGGCAGCGGCGTCGGCGGCCTCATCGGCGGCGGCTTCGGCCTCGGTGGCGGCTGCCTCGGCCTCGGTCGCTGCGGCATCAGCCTCGGTCGCGGCGGCGTCGGCTTCGGTCGCGGCGGCGTCGGCCTCGGGCACGGTATCGGTCGCCGTATCGGGCGCGGTGGTCACCGGCTCGTCGACCGCGGTGTCAGGCACGGTGGTTTCCACTTCCGGCGTGACCGTTTCCGCCGGCTCGGTGGTCGTCACGGGCGGGACGGTGGCGGTGTCAGGCTCGGGCGTGGTGATGGTCGTCGTCGTGGTGGTGTCGCCGGCCCGCTCGGCGTCGTTACCCATGAAGTTCGACAGCAGCCACCACGCCAGCGCCAGCGCCAGCAGGATCCCGATGATCAGCGGCAGCGGCGACGCTTTTTTCTCGACCGGCTCGACATAGGTTTCGTTCACGGCGGTGGCGCGACCGGTCGGATCGACGGGACGGTGCGGGTCGGTGGCATCGGTGCGGCGCGGATCGTTGGGGTCGTAGTTGGCCATATGTGTGACTCCTTGAAGCTGTTCGATATTTCGGGACCGGTTCTGCCGCGCCGTCATAGACGAGGACAGCCCGGGTTGCGACCCCGTAATCCTGCGCTTAACACTCTGCTTCGACACAAGTTCCCCGGTTTGCACATATTTCCCCAGCGGAGGCTCGAATGGCGGAAACCCGCTTGCTTGACGATTATCGCCCCTGGCCGTTCCGGATTGCCGAAACGCGGCTGGACGTGACGCTGGCCCCGCGCGGCACCGTGGTGCGTTCGGAAATCGCGCTGGAACGCAGCGGGCCGGGGCCGCTGGTCATGGACGGCGGCGCGGGGCTGCGCACACGCGCGGTGACGATCGACGGGCGTCCGGTCGATCCGGCGCATCTGACCATCGCCGCGGAATCGCTGACCGTGGCCGAGGCCGCCCTGCCCGACCGCCCCTTTGCCTTTGCCGCCGAGGTGGAAATCGACCCCGCCGACAACACCGCGCTTGAGGGGCTGTATCTGTCCGGCGGCATGTTCTGCACCCAGTGCGAGGCCGAGGGGTTTCGCCACATCACCTGGTATCCCGACCGCCCCGACGTGATGGCGCCGTTCCGGGTGGTGGTGCGGTCCGACCTGCCGGTGCTGCTGTCGAACGGCAACCCGGTGGCGCAGGGTCGGGGCTGGGCGGAATGGCACGACCCCTGGCCGAAACCCGCCTATCTGTTCGCGCTGGTGGCGGGCGATCTGCGCGCGCTTGCCGACCGCTTCACCACCATGTCGGGGCGCGAGGTGGCGCTGAACATCTGGGTGCGGCCGGGCGATCTGGACCGCGCGGGCTTTGCGATGCAGGCGCTGAAAGCCTCGATGGTCTGGGACGAACAGGCTTACGGGCGCGAATACGATCTGGACGTGTTCAACATCGTCGCGGTGGATGATTTCAACATGGGGGCCATGGAAAACAAGGGGTTGAACATCTTCAACTCGAAACTGGTTCTGGCCAGCCCCGACACCGCCACCGATGCCGATTACGAACGCATCGAATCGGTGATCGCGCATGAATATTTCCACAACTGGACCGGCAACCGCATCACCTGCCGCGACTGGTTCCAGCTGTGCCTGAAAGAGGGGCTGACCGTCTATCGCGACCAGCAGTTCACATCCGACCTGCGCTCGGCCGCGGTCAAGCGGATCGAGGATGTGGTGGCGCTGCGCGCCCGCCAGTTCCGCGAGGATGCGGGGCCCTTGGCGCATCCCCCCCGCCCGGATCGCTACGAGGAAATCAACAATTTCTACACCGCCACCGTCTATGAAAAAGGTGCCGAGGTGATCGGGATGCTGCGCCGTCTGGTGGGCGAGGATGGCTGGCGCGCCGGGATGGAGCTGTATTTCACCCGCCACGACGGGCAGGCCTGCACCATCGAGGACTGGCTGCGCGTGTTTCAGGACGCCACTGGCCGCGACCTGGCGCAGTTCAAGCGCTGGTATACCGACGCCGGCACCCCCCGGTTGACCATGGCCGAGGACTGGGACGAGGACGCGGGCCGCCTGACCCTGCGGTTTGCGCAGACGACCGCCCCCACCCCCGGCCAGCCCGACAAGCCGCCGCGGGTGATCCCGATCGCGCTGGGGCTGATCTCGCCCAACGGCGACGAGGTGCTGCCGACGCAGATGCTGGAGATGACCGCGGCCGCGCAGGAATTCAGCTTTGACAATCTCGGCGCGCGGCCGGTGGTGTCGCTGCTGCGCGGGTTTTCCGCCCCGGTCACGGTCGAACGAACGATGAGCGCCGCCGACCGTGCCTTGCTGCTGGCCCATGACAGCGACCCCTTTGCCCGCTGGCAGGCCGGCCACGATCTGGCGCTGGAGGCGCTGGTTGCCGCCGCGCAGGGCGGCGACCCGGACCCGGCGTTTTCCCGCGCTCTGGCCGGGGTGCTGGGGGACGGCACGCTGGACCCCGCCTTTGTGGCGCTGGTGCTGCGCCTGCCCTCGGAAGACGAAATCGCGGCCGGGATCACTGCCCGCGGCGCCATCCCCGACCCCGACCGCATCCACGAAGCGCGCGAATCGCTGGCCGAAACCATCGCCCGCGACCACCAGCCCGCGCTGGCGGCGCTGTATGAGCGGATGGAGCCGCAAGGCCCCTATTCGCCCGATGCCGGCCCAGCCGGGCAGCGCTCGCTGCGGCTGGCGGCGCTGGGGCTGCTGTCGCGGCTGGACGGGGGCGAACGCGCGCAGGCGCTGTGGGACGCCGCCCCCGACATGACCCAGCGCATGGGGGCGCTCGCGGCGCTGGTGCGGCTGGACCGTGCCGGCACGGCGCTGGCGCAGATGGAATCGCAATTCGCGGACAACCGGCTGGTGATGGACAAGTTCTTTACCATCCAGCCGATAGCCGCTGCGCCTGCCCGCGCCGTCGCCATTGCCCGCAGCCTCGCCGCGCGCCCGGATTTCGACTGGAAGAACCCCAACCGCTTTCGCGCGCTGATCGGGGCGGTGACGGCGAACCCGGCTGCGTTTCACGCCGCCGACGGCTCGGGCTATGATTTCGTCGCCGAATGGCTGATGCGGCTGGACCCGGCGAACCCGCAGACCGCGGCGCGGATGATGACCGCCTTTGAAACCTGGCCCCGCCACGACGCCACCCGCCGCAAGGCCGCGCGCGACGCGCTGGAACGGATCGCCGCCATGCCGCTCTTGTCGGTCAACAGCGCCGAAATGGTCAGGCGCATTCTGGCCGCCGGAACCTGAAGGGGCTTTCCCGCGTCATTCTGTCGGGCCACCACCGCAATCGGCCCCATCGGAACCGGATAAGCCAGATGCCGCTGAAACACCCGGATGCCCCCGACCGCCTGCCGGCGCGGACCGAAATGCAGCAGCGGCTGGACCCGCTGATCGAGGAACGCGCGCCCTGGCTCTATTCGGGGCGGCTGCACCATACCGCGGCGCGGCTGCTGATGATGCAGCTGCTGCAATACCCCCGCTCGATCGAGCTGGCGGCCGAGTTCCGCGACCTGCCCACGGCCGAGATCATGCGCCGCATCTCGGGGCTGATCCTGCGCGATCTGCGGGTCGAGGGGCTGGAACATATCCCCGCCACCGGCCCGGCGCTGATCGTGGCCAACCACCCGACGGGGATCGCCGACGGGATCGTGCTGCACGCGGTGGTCTCGGCCATCCGCGACGACCTGTTCATCTATGCCAACCACGACATGATCCGGGTGCTGCCCCAGACCGAGGAACTGATCGCTCCGGTGGAATGGCGGCCGGAAAAACGCAGCCACGCCAAGACCCGGCAGACGATGGACTATACCCGCGCGGCGCTGGGACAGGGGCGGATCGGGCTGATCTTCCCGTCGGGGCGGCTGGCCCGACGGCGCGGGCTGACGCTGCACGAACGGCCATGGATGGCCAGCGCGGCGATGATCGCGCGCAAGTTCGGCGCGCCGGTCATCCCGCTGCACATCCGGGCGCGCAACTCGGCGTTGTTCTACCTGCTGGACGCGATCCACCCGACGCTGCGTGACGTGACGCTGTTTCACGAGGTGCTGAACAAGGCCGGCCACACCTATCGCATCACCATCGGCGCCCCCATCGATTCCGCCTCGCTGCCCACCCGCTCGGAAGAGGGGATCGAGGCGCTGCGCCGGGCGGTGCTGGACCTGCCGCCCCCCGGACCCAACGCCGCCCATATGTCGCATCTGCGCGAAGTGCGCCGCCGCCGCCGCACCATCCGCCGTCCGCTGGGGGAAAAGCCCTAGCTCCGTCCGGCCACGCCACCGTTTGTTCTTCATCATGAAAATATCCCGGGGGCGCGGGGGCCGGCCCCCGCTCCGGCGCGGCCAGGGCCGCAAGCCTTGCGGATTCCCTCGCGTCCGCTATTTCATCGTCCTGATGACCCTGCCCACGCCAGACACGCTGCAACTCGCGACGCCCGACGCCGCCTCGGGGCCGCAATGGCTGCTGACGCCGGGGCTGATGGCGCATCCGCAGGCGGTCGCCTGGATGGAAAGCCGCGTCGCCGCGATTCTGGCGGGCGAGGCCCCCGAGACGATCTGGCTGGTCGAACATCCGCCGCTCTACACCGCGGGCACCTCGGCGCGGCCGCAGGATCTGACCGACCCCGGCCGGTTCCCCGTCCATCCGACCGGCCGCGGCGGCCAGTATACCTATCACGGGCCGGGGCAGCGGGTGGTCTATGTCATGCTGGACCTCGATCGCCGCGGCCGCGACGTGCGGCATTTTGTCCGCGACCTCGAGGCATGGGTGATCGCGACGCTGGCCGAATTCGGCCTGCGGGGCGAGATCCGCGAGGGCCGGGTCGGCGTCTGGATCGCCCGCCCCGACAAGCCCCCCCTGCCCGACGGCACCGCGCGCGAGGACAAGATCGCCGCCATCGGCATCAAGCTGCGCCGCTGGATCAGCTTTCACGGGCTGGCGATCAACGTCGAACCCGACCTGTCGCATTACGACGGCATCGTGCCCTGCGGCATCAGCGGCCACGGCGTCACCAGCCTGGTCGATCTGGGGCTGCCGGTGACGATGGCCGACCTTGATCACGCGTTGATGAACGGATTTGCGCAAACCATGTGCCCCCGGGCCGGGACCGCATGACTTTTGTGGTGTCGTGCGGATCGCCGCGGTGATATGCCTTGCAAAAGAGAGCCAGCTCTCACAGGACCGAACCGCTGAGGAAGGACGGAAGACGAATGAAAACCAGCCTGTATGCCACGCTCGCCATGCTTGCTCTGGCAGTGCCCGCCGCTGCCCAGGACGGGGATGCCGAAAAGGGCCAGAAGGAATTCAACAAGTGCAAGGCCTGCCACATGGTGCAGGCGCCTGACGGGACCGACATCGTCAAGGGCGGCAAGACCGGTCCGAACCTCTATGGCATCGTCGGCGCGCACCCCGCCGCGCAAGAGGGCTTCAAATACGGCGAGGGCATCCTCGAACTCGCCGAGATGAAGCCCGACATGGTCTGGGACGAAGAGCAGCTGATCGCCTATATGACCGATCCCGGCGCCTATCTGAAGGATCAGACCGGCGATGCGAAGGCCAAGACCAAGATGACCTTCAAGCTGAACAAGAACCAGGCCGACGTGGCCGCGTTCCTGGCCGAACACTCGCCCGAGGCCGGCGACGAGGGCTGATCGCCCGGGATCCGGCGGGACCGGCGCGAAACCGCGCCGCCTCGCCGCCAGCTGACGACCCTGCCCCCGGCGCCGACCCGCCGGGGGTTTTTTCCAGGAATTTTTTCCCGCAGCCGGGCGTTTTTGTCGCAGCCAACCCGGCGCGACACATTGCCCCAGCCGCAAACCTGCTCTACAGTTTCAGCTGAGTCCCACCGGCCCCGCCGGTCCGGCACGATTCTGAGGAGAGCATTCGCATGGCAGACGCCGCCGTTCCCGGCCACGGTGCGCAACATGATACCCGCGGGTTCTTCACCCGCTGGTTCATGTCCACCAATCACAAGGATATCGGGGTCCTTTACCTGTTCACCGCCGCGATAGTGGGGCTGATCTCGGTCTGCTTCACGGTCTACATGCGGATGGAGCTTCAGCATCCCGGCGTGCAGTATATGTGCCTCGAAGGTGCGCGGCTGATCGCCGACGCCAGCCGCGAATGCACCCCGAACGGGCATCTGTGGAACGTGATGATCACCTATCACGGCGTTCTGATGATGTTCTTTGTCGTGATCCCGGCGCTGTTCGGCGGTTTCGGCAACTATTTCATGCCGCTGCACATCGGCGCGCCCGACATGGCGTTCCCGCGGCTGAACAACCTGTCCTACTGGATGTATGTCTGCGGCGTGGCGCTGGGTATTGCCTCGCTGCTGACGCCGGGTGGCAACGACCAGATGGGTTCGGGCGTGGGCTGGGTGCTTTATCCGCCGCTGTCCACGACCGAGGCCGGCTATTCGATGGACCTGGCGATCTTTGCCGTCCACGTCTCGGGCGCCTCGTCGATCCTGGGGGCGATCAACATCATCACTACTTTCCTGAACATGCGCGCGCCGGGGATGACCCTGTTCAAGGTGCCGCTGTTCGCCTGGTCGGTGTTCATCACCGCCTGGATGATCCTGCTGTCGCTGCCGGTGCTGGCGGGCGGCATCACCATGCTGCTGATGGACCGCAACTTCGGCACCAACTTCTTCAACCCGGCCGGCGGCGGCGACCCGGTGCTTTACCAGCATATCCTGTGGTTCTTCGGTCACCCCGAGGTCTACATGATCATCCTGCCCGGCTTTGGCATCATCAGCCACGTCATCGCCACCTTCTCGCGCAAGCCGATCTTCGGCTACCTGCCGATGGTGCTGGCAATGGCCGCCATCGCGATCCTGGGCTTCGTGGTCTGGGCGCACCACATGTATACGGCCGGCATGTCGCTGACCCAGCAGGCGTATTTCATGCTGGCCACCATGACCATCGCAGTGCCCACCGGCATCAAGGTGTTCTCGTGGATCGCGACGATGTGGGGCGGCTCGATCGAGTTCAAGACGCCGATGCTCTGGGCCTTCGGCTTCCTGTTCCTGTTCACCGTCGGCGGCGTGACCGGCGTGGTCATCAGCCAGGCGCCGCTGGACCGCGTGTATCATGACACCTACTATATCGTGGCGCATTTCCACTATGTGATGTCGCTGGGCGCCGTGTTCGCCATCTTTGCCGGGGCTTATTACTGGATCGGCAAGATGTCGGGCCGCCAGTATCCCGAATGGGCCGGCAAGCTGCATTTCTGGATGATGTTCATCGGCTCGAACCTCATCTTCTTTCCGCAGCACTTCCTGGGCCAGCAGGGGATGCCGCGCCGCTACATCGACTATCCCGAGGCGTTCGCCTATTGGAACAACGTCTCGTCGATCGGCGCCTATCTGTCGTTCGCCTCGTTCCTGCTGTTCATCGGCATCGTGTTCTACACGCTGTTCGCCGGCAAGCGCGTGACCGAAAACAACTATTGGAACGAATACGCCGACACGCTGGAATGGACCCTGCCCACGCCGCCGCCCGAACATACGTTCGAGCAGCTGCCCAAGCCCGAGGACTGGGACCGCCGCTATACGCACTGACCCGGCCCCGACCACAACGCGGCCCCGGAGCAATCCGGGGCCGTTCGCTTTCCGCAAGATCTTCCGGATCCCGCCCCCACCATGCCCTATGCCTGGCAGCCCGATGCCCAAGACGACACGCGACGCCTGCTGATCTGGCGGTATCGTTCGCTGACGGTCCGCGGCTTTGTCTGGTTCATGGCCGCGACCGCGCTGCTGCTGGTGCTGCCGCTGGTGGCGCTGACCGGCCTGGCGGTGATGTGGGGGCTGCTGCCCTTTGCGCTGGCGGCGCTGGCGGGGCTGTGGTGGGCGATGCAGCGCCACTGGCGCGGCGGCGGCAGTTTCGAGGAACTGACCCTTTCGCGCGAAACCCTGCTGGTCAGCCGTCACGATCCTGGCCGCAAGCCGCGCCACTGGCAGGCCAATCCCTATTGGGTCCGGCTGAACCTGCGCCGCGACGGCCCGGTGCAGGACTATCTGACCCTGACCGACGGCCAGCGCGAGATCGAGCTGGGCGTATTCCTGTCGCCCGAGGAACGCCGCCAGCTGCGCGACGAACTCGCCTTCGCCCTGGGCGAGCTGAACCGCCGCTGACCTCCGCTCTTTCATCTTGCCTCAAATATCCCGGGGTCCGGGGCAGCGCCCCGGTCCGCCCCCCCGGTCCGCCACCCCCCGGCCTTGCGCCGAACCCCGTTCTGCGCTATAGGCGCGACAGTCTTTTCGGGCGACATGGCCACAACAGGCCGCCAGCACACGGGTCGGGCGTCATGCCGCGACCCTTTGTCGTTGCCGCGGGGGACCGCAACCATAGACCGGCGGAGCCAACCGCCCGGCCCGTAACAGCTTCAAAGGAAACGTCTGCCGCATGGCGAAAACCGCAATGGAGGAATTCGAAGCCCTCCTGAACGAAAGCTTCGAAATCGACACCCCCGAAGAGGGCTCTGTCGTCAAGGGCAAGGTCATCGCCATCGAGGCAGGCCAGGCCATCATCGACGTCGGCTACAAGATGGAAGGCCGCGTCGATCTGAAAGAATTCGCAGCCCCCGGCGAAGACGCGAAACTCAGCGTCGGCGACGAGGTCGAGGTCTATCTGGACCGCGTGGAAAACGCCCGCGGCGAGGCCAGCATCTCGCGCGAGAAAGCCCGTCGCGAAGAGGCGTGGGACCGTCTGGAGCAAGCCTACGCCAAGGAAGAGCGCGTCGAGGGCGCCATCTTCGGCCGCGTCAAGGGCGGCTTTACCGTCGATCTGGGCGGTGCCGTGGCCTTCCTGCCCGGCTCTCAGGTTGACGTGCGCCCGGTGCGCGACGCCGGCCCGCTGATGGGTCTCAAGCAGCCGTTCCAGATCCTGAAAATGGACCGCCGCCGCGGCAATATCGTGGTGTCGCGCCGTGCCATCCTGGAAGAATCGCGTGCCGAACAGCGCGCCGAGGTCATCGCCAACCTGCACGAAGGTCAGGTGGTCGACGGCGTGGTCAAGAACATCACCGAATACGGCGCCTTTGTCGATCTGGGCGGTGTTGACGGGCTGCTGCACGTCACCGACATGGCGTGGCGCCGCGTGAACCACCCCTCGGAAATCCTGTCGATCGGCGAGACCGTCAAGGTCCAGGTCGTCAAGATCAACAAGGAAACCCACCGCATCAGCCTGGGCATGAAGCAGCTTCAGTCGGATCCGTGGGACACCGTGTCGGACAAGTTCCCGATCGCCTCGGTCCACAAGGGCCGCGTGACCAACATCACCGACTACGGCGCCTTTGTGGAACTGGAAGCCGGCGTCGAGGGTCTGGTCCACGTCTCGGAAATGAGCTGGACCAAGAAGAACGTCCACCCCGGCAAGATCGTCTCTACCTCGCAAGAGGTCGACGTGATGGTGCTGGAGATCGACGAGCAGAAGCGCCGCGTGTCGCTGGGTCTGAAACAGACCATGCGCAACCCGTGGGAAGTGTTCGCCGAAACCCACCCCGCCGGCACGCCCATCGAGGGCGAGGTCAAGAACATCACCGAATTCGGTCTGTTCGTGGGGCTGGAAGGCGACATCGACGGCATGGTCCACCTGTCCGACCTGTCGTGGGACCAGCGCGGCGAAGACGCGATCCAGAACTACCGCAAGGGCGACGTGGTCCAGGCCGTGGTGCAAGAGGTCGATGTCGACAAGGAACGCATCAGCCTGTCGATCAAGGCGCTGGAAAACGACAGCATGTCCGAGGCCGTCGACGGGGTGAAGCGGGGTGATATCGTCACCGCCACCGTCACCGCGATCGAGGATGGCGGCGTCGAGGTCGAATTCAACGGGGTGAAATCCTTTATCCGCCGTTCGGATCTGGCCCGCGACCGTCAGGATCAGCGCCCCGAGCGTTTCCAGGTCGGCGATTCGGTCGATGCCCGCATCACCAACGTCGACACCCGCACCCGCCGTCTGGGCCTGTCGATCAAGGCCCGCGAAATCGCCGAGGAAAAGGAAGCCGTGGAACAATACGGCTCGTCGGAATCGGGCGCATCGCTGGGCGACATCCTGGGCGCGGCGCTCAAAAGCCGCAACTGACCCGGTTGCGCGCGGGAAAATCCCCGCGCGACGCCGCAATTCGGCCGCCCCCTGCGGGGGGCGGTCTTTTTTCATGCAGGGGGATGGTAATGTCGGCGAAAACCTGCAACCTTTTCAGTCCTGTCGCGTTCCCTTTCCAGAAAATCGCCCCCGCGCGGACAGTGCTTCAGACAAAACGGTGCGCCCCATGATCCGGTCAGAACTCATCCAGAAAATCGCCGAAGAAAACCCCCATCTCTTTCAACGCGATGTCGAGCGGATCGTGGCAACGGTGTTCGAAGAGATCATCGGCGCCATGTCGCGCGGCGAGCGGGTCGAACTGCGCGGATTCGGCGCGTTCTCGGTCAAGCAGCGGCAGGCGCGGCAGGGCCGCAACCCCCGCACCGGGGAAACCGTGCAGGTCGAGGAAAAACACGTCCCCTTCTTCAAGACCGGCAAGCTGCTGCGCGACCGACTGAACGGTCTGGACGATGCGCAGGGCTCGGCCGAGGGCTAGCCCACGCCCCTTGGCGGCAGGAATGGCGCTCAGCAAGGTTGCGTCCCGCCGCGCGTTCTAGGAAACTCGCGCCGGACACCCCGATTTCCGTTCGGGGCAGCGAAAGGTGTTGCCGATGCGTTATCTGCGGTTGCTGTTTGTCGTGGTATTGGCCGCGGTGCTGGTCGTCGTCGCGCTGGCCAACCGGCAGTTCGTCGAGGTCAGCCTGATTCCCGCCGGGCTGGACCAGTGGATTCCCGGGGACTGGACCGCGCGGATACCGCTGTTCCTGATCATCCTGCTGGCAGTTCTGGCCGGAATGCTGCTGGGCGTGGTCTGGGAATGGCTGCGCGAAGCCTCGCAGCGCCGCGAATCGGCACAGCGCGCGCATGAGCTACGCCTGCTGGAACGCGAGGTCGGCAGCCTGCGCAAGACCCACCACGCCCCCCGCGACGAGGTGCTGGCGATTCTGGACGCGCCCCGCCCGGCAACGCCCGCCCTGCCTGCCAAGAGCTGATGGCCCAGGTCAAGATCTGCGGCCTGACCCGCCCCGAGGATCTGACCGCCGCGGCGCAGGCCGGCGCGCGCTATGCGGGGCTGGTGTTCTTTCCGAAATCGCCGCGGCATCTGTCGATCGATTCGGCGGCCGCGCTGGCGGGAAACGCGCCCGACCTGCTCGCGCGCGTCGGGCTGTTCGTGGACCCCGATGATGCGGCGCTGGATGCGGTGCTGGCGCAAGTGGCGCTGGACATGATCCAGCTGCACGGCAGCGAAACCCCTGCCCGCGTCTCTGAGATCCGCGCCCGCACCCGCCTGCCGGTGATGAAGGCGGTGGGCATCGCCGCCCCCCCCGATCTGGACGCGCTATGGGATTACGGGCTGGTTGCGGACCTGCTGCTGGTCGATGCCAAGCCCGCCCCCGGCGCGACCCTGCCCGGCGGCAACGGGCTGGCCTTTGACTGGCGGCTGCTGGCCGGGCGGCGCCTGCTGCGGCCGTGGATGCTGGCGGGCGGGCTGACGCCGGACAACGTGGCCGAGGCCGTGCGGCTGACCGGCGCGCCGATGGTCGACGTGTCCTCGGGCGTCGAATCCGCCCCGGGCATCAAGGACGCGGGCCGCATTCGTCGCTTTGTCGCGGCCGCCGGGGCCGGGGCATGACCCCTCGCTTTCGCCCCGCCACCCGCGACGACGTCCCCCAGGTCGTGGCGCTGCTGTCGGACGACATCCTGGGTGCCGGGCGCGAGACCGCGGAACTCGACCCCTATCTTGCCGCTTTCGACGCCATGCAGCTAGAGACCGGCAACCAGCTGATCGTGGCCGAGGATGCGGACGGCCGCGTCGTCGCCTGTTATCAGCTGATCTTCATGTCCGGCCTGTCGCTGTCGGCCACCCGCCGCGCCGAGATCGAGGCGGTGCGCATCACCGCCAGCCTGCGCGGCCGCGGCATGGGCGCACGGCTGATCGCCGACGCCGAATCGCGCGCCCGCGCCGCCGGCTGCGGGCTGTTGCAGCTGACCAGCAACGCCAGCCGCGCCGACGCGCTGCGCTTCTATCAGGGGGCCGGGTTTACCCCATCGCACATCGGATTTAAGAAACCTCTCTGACGGGCTGCTTCGACGGGCAAGGCAGGCCCCCTCAGCCGCGCGGGAGAGCAGCACCATGGCCGAAGAACTCATCAACAGCTACACGACCGGACCCGACGACCGCGGCCGCTTCGGCATCTTCGGCGGGCGCTTCGTCAGCGAAACCCTGATGCCGCTGATCCTTGACCTGCAAGCGGAATATGAGCGCGCCAAGACCGACCCGCAGTTCCGGGCCGAGATGGACGATCTGTGGAAACATTACGTCGGCCGCCCCTCGCCGCTGTATTTCGCCGAGCGGCTGACCGCGCATCTGGGCGGCGCGAAAATCTATCTCAAGCGCGAGGAACTGAACCACACCGGCAGCCACAAGATCAACAACGTGCTGGGCCAGATCCTGCTGGCGCGGCGCATGGGCAAGACCCGCATCATCGCGGAAACCGGCGCCGGCCAGCACGGGGTGGCCACCGCCACCGTCTGCGCGCGTTTCGGGCTGAAATGCGTGGTCTACATGGGCGCCGAGGACGTGCGCCGCCAACAGCCCAACGTGTTCCGCATGAAGCTGCTGGGGGCCGAGGTGATCCCGGTGCAATCGGGCCGCGGCACGTTGAAGGACGCGATGAACGACGCGCTGCGCGACTGGGTGACCAACGTGCGCGACACTTTCTATTGCATCGGCACCGTGGCCGGCCCGCATCCCTATCCGGCAATGGTCCGCGATTTCCAGACCATCATCGGGCGTGAAACCAGGGCGCAGTTGATGGAAGCCGAGGGCCGCCTGCCCGACACGCTGGTCGCCGCAATCGGCGGCGGCTCGAACGCGATGGGGCTGTTCCACCCGTTCCTCGACGACCGCTCGGTGCGCATCATCGGGGTCGAGGCCGGCGGCAAGGGCGTGGACGAGACCATGCAGCATTGCGCCAGCCTTTCGGGCGGCCGCCCCGGCGTGCTGCACGGCAACCGCACCTATCTGTTGCAGGACGAGGACGGCCAGATCCTCGAAGGTCACTCGATCAGCGCCGGGCTGGATTATCCGGGCATCGGCCCCGAACACGCCTGGCTGCACGACATCGGCCGCGCCGAATATGTCAGCGTCACCGACACCGAGGCGCTGGCCGCATTCACGCTATGCTGCGAGATCGAGGGCATCATCCCCGCGCTGGAACCCTGCCACGCGCTGGCGCATGTGATGAAAATCGCGCCCTCGCTGCCCAAGGATCACCTGATCGTGATGAACCTCAGCGGCCGCGGCGACAAGGACATCTTTACCGTCGCCCGCCATCTAGGCGTGCAGATCGAGGGTTAGGTTCGGTATGGGCAAAAGCGACTGCGCGTCGCTGATGCCGATCCCTCAATCGGTATAGGCAGCAAACCCTGGCAGTCTGGGGAAATCAAACGGGCGGAACAGTTCGACATCTTCGACAAGCTCGCTTAGCGATTGATCGGAAAGCCGTGCAAGATGTTCCACAAAGGGCCGGCGCAGCACCCCCAGCGCATCCAGCACCTTGTTGTAACCCTGCGGAAGGTTTTCGTAGCGGGGATTGGCGATGATGTTCATGGAACGGGCGACCAGATCGCAGTTGTTATCCTGCGACACGATGAATCTGGTGAAGTCCCGCAAGTCGAGGTGCAAACGCCCGCAGGATTTCTGCCCCGGCTGGTTCGAGTGGGTGATGCCAAGCCGGCGCATCCGCTCTACCGAAAGAAAGCAGCGAAGCATGTTGAGCCGCCGAAGATGAATCACCCGGATTCTGCTTTCGATCAGAAAGGACCGCAGAAACTGGCTGGTTTCTGTCCCGGCGAACAGGTCGCTGTAGACAACCTTGAAACCCACCTGCAACCGTGGCCCAACGGCAAACACCCGCTCGAACAGAAATTTTTCGGGGTCACTGCTGCGTTCTTCCAGAAGCTGCGTGGCAAGCACGCCGTTGGCCGCTTGCGGCTCAAGCGATTCCTTGGGGCGGTATCCATGGACAAAGTCCCGGGAAAACAGTTCGTCATGGCAGACGATGCCGGGATGTGCGTGCAGGGCCATCGAAAGCAAGGTCGAGCCACTTCGCGGCTGAGCCACCACCACGAACGCGGATGAAAGTCGGTCGGTTCTGATCAAGTCATCATGCCCTTTTTACCCCGTCGGCCACAGATCAACCCTGGCTTGCCCACGCAAGTGTCGCCGCAATCCCTTAAGAAAAGATTACTTCGCGCAGGTTCGATAAAATTGTCCGGAAACGTGACCTTGTCGGGGGTTCAGCCCACGAACTGATGATGCAGCACAGCGCGCCGCCCGGTCGGGCCACTTGCAAGGCGAAAGCCGATGTGGCCCGTTGTGCTGTCCGGCGTGTTATGGGTGCGAGAATGCACGAAATACCTGGCGCAGTATGAATCGTGGCACATATGCGATCCGCCGCGCATGACTTTGGCAGCGCCGGATTGGGGCCCTTTCGGATTGCGTAGCGGCGGCATTTCCGCGGCCGGCAGCGGGCCGAACCAGTCGGCGACCCATTCCCATATGTTTCCGGTCATGTTGAAAAGACCGAACCCATTTGGTGGAAAGCTGCGGGCCGGTGCTGTGCCGCAATACCCGTCTTCTGCACTGTTTCCATTCGGGAATTGTCCCTGCCAGACATTGTGGCGGTGAACCGGGTCTGACGCGGGCGCATTGCCCCATGGGAATTTCATGCGCTTAAGCCCTCCGCGGGCCGCATATTCCCACTGCGCCTCCAACGGCAGCCGCGTGCCGGTAAAGCGGGCAAAGGCGGCAGCATCATCCCACGAAACATGCACCACAGGATGTTCCATTCGCCGGGAAATATCGCTTTCAGGGCCTTCGGGATGCGCCCAATCCGCCCCGAAAACCTGCCGCCACCACGGAGTCAGCGGCGGGTGTTTCGGCCAGGTGGCGGCATCCGGCAGGAAGTTTGCGAAAACAAAGGACCAGCCTTCGCGCTCGGCCGTGGTCCGATAACCACTTTCGTCAATAAAGCGCGCAAACAAGCGGTTCGTCACTGTTGTTTCGCCCATGGAAAATGTGTCGATCCAGATTCGGCGTCTCGGGCTGTCAAGATCGACATCATAGCGCGAGCGCGGGGTGCCCATCTCGAAAAAACCGCCCGGAATCTCGCGCATCTCTGCGCATATCGCCGCGCGCAAGCTATCTGATGCGCCACATGGCGCGACCATGTCGCCGATTGATCCGGTCTCGCGGTCGGATGTCGGCAAACAGCCACAAGGCGCTTTCATTTTCGACATTGCTGTTTTCCGAAATGTTCGATGAAACCCATGGTGATCGCCGGCCTGACAGAACCGGGCACCGCTGTAATCACGGTGATTGCAAGGCAGATCCCCCCGCAGCCGGATCAGCTGCTGCGCTGACGGCGTTCTGGAAATCGAAGCCGCAATCCGCCGAGCATTCCTTCAGGGCCTGATACATGGGCGCGAACTGTTCGTGCTGCGTGCCAAGGTCTCTGAGCTGCCAGAAATCCGTCTCGACATTGAAAAGTTGAAAGCTCCCGTCATCATAGCGGATAATTCGGTAATCACCTTTTCTGATGGAAACATGATTCTTGTAGAAAGACGGGACAGCCCGACCTGCATCCCGCTTTCCGGAAAGGAATGGCCGCAGAGAACGTCCGTGACGGCGCCCTGCCGGCGAAATCCCGGCAAAATCAAGCACGGTGGGGCCAAGGTCGATCAGCGCAACGGGGTCGTGGATTTCCTGACCAACCGGATTTTCCGGATCAAAGATAATGAACGGAACCCGAAGCGACTGCTCCCATAAGGTGGTTTTTCTGAACAGATTGCGGTTCCCGAGATGGAAGCCGTGATCCGAAACTACAACGACAATGGTATTCTGCGCATGTCTAGAATTTTTCAGCGCATCCATCACCCGGCCGAAGTGGTAATCCCCGTGACTATAGGCCGAGAAATAATTCCGGATACTGTCCTGCCAATATTGTTCGGAACGAAAATCTTCATTTTCCGGAAAAGTCGAGGCAATATAATCGTTTTCCGGAACATGACCATTCCACTCCTGCGGCCGACGTAGATTCGAGGCGTCATACATCCGCTTGAATCTTGCCGGGGTCGCGCATGGCACATGCGGACTGAAGAATCCGACCTCGCGGTAAAACGGCTGATCGCCGTCATAGTCGGTCAGGAATTTTATTGCGGAATCGGCAGATTTTGCATCGTAATAGAAATCGTCATCAGTTCCGTCGGGCGTTCCCCAGCCCCTTCTGAATCCACCAAACGCCTTGCTTCGCTTGCGAAGCTCTTTGGGCAAACCCATGTCGTCCTGGAACTTCTTTCTGCCATCGGAATAGATGACATCGTGATTTTCTGGCTTCAGCGGCCGATAACCGTGATGCACCTTGCCGCCGGACGAGCAGTAATACCCCCCCGAGTTCAGCAGATAGGTCCAGATCGATTGGGGGCTGAACCGATCGAATGCGTATACTTCGTTGTCGAGAATGCCGGTTTCATGCGGCATCAGTGTGGTCATCATGCTGGCGCGCGAAGGTCCGCAAATAGGGGCCTGGGCGTAGGCTGCATGAAATGCCGTCGATATTTCGCAAAGCCGATCCAGATTGGGCGTCCGCAGCGGCTCGTTGAATACTGTCTTGTAGGGCCAGGGGGCCACGGCATCATCAAAACTGATCAACAGAATATTTTTTCTGGTCAAAACATGCTCTTTCCAGCAATCGGGCAAACGCCCGGACATGAATATTCATCCCGGCAACTTCATACATCTGCGGCATGAGCGCGCAACAGTTCCAGCGGCACGATCCGGGTGGCGCTTGCGTGGGTGGCGTCCAGCACGACCTTGGGCGCGGCGAATTCCTCGGCCGCTTGCAGGAAACGCGCGGCGCAAAGGCACCAGCGGTCGCCGGGTTTCAGCCCCGGAAAGCGGAATTCCGGCCGCGGTGTGGACAGGTCGTTGCCCAGATATTTTGACAGCGCCAGGAACTCGGCGGTGACGATGACGCAGACCGTATGGCTGCCGCGGTCCCCGGGTCCGGTGTCGCAGCAGCCGTTGCGATAGAATCCGGTCAGCGGGTCGGTGGAACAGGGCCTGAGCCGCTGACCGAGAACGTTGATTGAGGGTTCCATCTGGGTTCCTTTCGTTGCCGCAGGACCGGGAAAAGCCGCCTAGCGGAACCGGTCGGCAAGCGATCTGAGCCGGTCGGTCATGGTGCGGGGCTCCGGGGCAGAGGGGGCGGCTTGGGCCGGGCTCGCCTGAACCGAAGGTGCGGCCGGTCGCGAGGATTTCGGCGGCGCCATCCGCGCCGCCAGCGCCATGCCAAAGGCGGCGCCGTCGCCTGCGGCCAGCGCCGCGGCCCCGTCCGAAATGCCGCGCAGCAAATCGTCCAGCATCGGCTGTTCGGCCCTGGCGAAATCGGACAGCACATGGCCGGTCACCCGGTCCTTGTGGCCGGGGTGGCCGATGCCGATGCGCAGGCGCCGATAGCCCTCGCCGATATGCTGGTGGATCGAGCGCAGCCCGTTGTGGCCCGCATGCCCGCCCCCGGATTTCAGCCGGCAGACCCCGGGGGCAAGGTCGAGCTCATCATGCAGCACCACCACCTCGGCCGGGGTCAGCTTGAGGTAACGCATCGCCTCGCCCACCGACTGGCCCGACAGGTTCATATAGCCCTGCGGCTTGAGCAGCACCACGCGCCGGTCGCCCAGCCGCCCCTCGGCCGCAAGCCCCTGGAACCGCGCCTTCCACGGGCCGAAACCATGGTCGGCTGCGATCCGGTCCACCGCCATGAAACCGACATTATGCCGGTTGCCGGCGTATTTCGCACCGGGGTTTCCCAGCCCCACCATCAATATCATCGGCATTTTCAGCGCTTTCACCCCATCCCTTGCGGCGGGCGTCGCCCGTAACTAAGACTCTGTCAACACATCGCGGCTATGAGAGATGCGTTCAAGGACGCATGGCGGCGAATCGAAAATCAGGCAACGGGCAGGGCAGATGCAGGATCCGGCAGAATACTACATGAATACGCTCGTCCCGATGGTCGTGGAACAGACCAGCCGGGGCGAACGCGCCTATGACATCTTTTCGCGCCTGCTCAAGGAACGGATCATCTTTCTGTCCGGGCCGGTGCATGACGGGATGGCGACGCTGATCAGCGCGCAGCTGCTGTTTCTCGAGGCGGAAAACCCGTCCAAGGACATCAGCATGTATATCAACAGCCCCGGCGGGCTGGTGACGGCGGGGCTGTCGATCTATGACACGATGCAATATATCCGCCCCCGGATCTCGACGCTGGTAATCGGTCAGGCGGCCTCGATGGGCTCGCTGCTGCTGGCTGCCGGGGAAAAAGGCGCGCGCTATTCGCTGCCCAACAGCCGGATCATGGTGCACCAGCCCTCGGGCGGGTTCCAGGGCACCGCCTCGGACATCCTGATCCACGCGCGCGAGACCGAAAAGCTCAAGCTGCGCCTGAACGAGATCTATGTGCAGCACACCGGCCGCACCCTGGCCGAGGTCGAAGAGGCGCTGGAACGCGACCGCTTCATGTCCCCCGACGAGGCAAAGGACTGGGGGCTGATCGACGAAATCCTCGCGGCGCGCGGCAAGGCCGTGCCCGAGAGCTGAGCCGGCGGTGCAACCGGCCAGAGCGACGCAGATCGCCCGGCCGGAAACGCGGACCCGTGGAATCGCGTGCTGAAATGCGGGATTGTGACCAGACGCCGCCCCCCCTAACATGGGCGGAACCGACAGGATGCGCCGAACCGCGCGGCGGAAGATTCCGCGCGGCCCAGACAAGGCAAGGATGACGACGATGGCAAACCAGCCCGGCGGCGACAGCAAGAACACGCTCTATTGCAGCTTTTGCGGCAAGAGCCAGCACGAGGTCCGCAAGCTGATCGCGGGCCCGACCGTGTTCATCTGCGATGAATGCGTCGAACTCTGCATGGACATCATCCGCGAGGAAACCAAAAGCGCCGGACTCAAGACCGGCGAAGGCGTTCCCAGCCCGCGCGAGATCATGTCGGTGCTGGACGATTACGTGATCGGCCAGGAACACGCCAAGCGGGTGCTGTCGGTCGCGGTCCACAACCACTACAAGCGGCTGAACCACAGTTCGAAATCCGACATCGAACTGGCCAAGTCGAACATCCTGCTGATCGGCCCTACCGGCTGCGGCAAGACCCTGCTGGCGCAGACGCTGGCGCGGATTCTCGACGTGCCCTTTACCATGGCCGACGCCACCACGCTGACCGAGGCAGGTTACGTCGGCGAGGATGTGGAAAACATCATTCTCAAGCTGTTGCAGGCCAGCGAATACAACGTCGAACGGGCGCAGCGCGGCATCGTCTATATCGACGAGGTCGACAAGATCACCCGCAAGTCCGACAACCCCTCAATCACACGCGACGTCTCGGGCGAGGGTGTGCAGCAGGCGCTCTTGAAGATCATGGAGGGCACGGTCGCCAGCGTCCCCCCGCAGGGCGGGCGCAAGCATCCGCAGCAGGAATTCCTGCAAGTGGACACCACGAACATCCTGTTCATCTGCGGCGGCGCCTTTGCCGGTCTCGACCGGATCATCGCGCAGCGCAACAAGGGCAGCGCCATCGGTTTCGGCGCCTCGGTCAAGGAACAGGACGACCGCGGCGTGGGCGAGATCTTCAAGGATCTGGAACCCGAGGATCTGCTGAAATTCGGCCTGATCCCCGAATTCGTCGGCCGCCTGCCGGTAATCGCCACGCTGACCGATCTGGACGAGGACGCGCTGATCACGATCCTGACCACGCCGAAAAACGCGCTGGTCAAGCAGTATCAGCGGCTGTTCGACCTCGAGGACGTCAAGCTTACCTTTACCGACGACGCGCTGAAAGCGATCGCCCGCCGCGCCATCAAGCGCAAGACCGGCGCCCGCGGCCTGCGCTCGATCATGGAGGACATCCTGCTGGACAGCATGTTCGAACTGCCCGGGCTGGACAGCGTGACCGAGATCGTGGTGAACGAAGAGGCGGTGGAAAACCCCTCGGCCCGGCCGCTGCAAATCCACGCCGACGCGAAAAAAGACTCGGCCGCCGCTGGCTGAGCCGCCGATTGATCGGGAACGCGGCGGCGCAAACCCGCCACTTTCCGGCCATCGGGCGGGCAAAGTCGCGCAAGCACGGCCGTGCGCGGGGGGAACCCGCCCCGGCCGGACGTATGCTGGCGATTCCACATTTGCCCCGTTAACGCTAACGCGCTACAGTTCCGCAACTGCCTCGCAAGCGGAATAACGCCATGGCCCTGCATCCCGTCATCGAGCGCGTCACCGACCGCATCCGCCAGCGCTCTGCCACCGGCCGCGCCGCCTATCTGGCCCGGGTTGCCCGCGCGGCCGAGGACGGCCCGCGCCGCACCCATCTGTCGTGCAGCAATCAGGCCCACGCCTATGCTGCGATGGACGACAAGCAGGATTTCGCCACCACGAGGCGCCCGAATATCGGCATCGTCACCGCCTATAACGACATGCTTTCCGCGCATCAGCCCTATGAGCATTATCCCGAGCTGATCCGCCGCGCCGCCCATGCCGCCGGCGCCACCGCGCAGGTGGCGGGCGGCGTTCCCGCCATGTGCGACGGCGTGACCCAGGGCCGCGCGGGGATGGAGCTGTCGCTGTTTTCCCGCGACGTGATCGCGCTGGCCGCCACCGTCGCCATGTCCCACGACGCCTATGACGCCGCGGTCTGGCTGGGGATCTGCGACAAGATCGTGCCGGG
The DNA here is from genome assembly GCF_900108405.1 of Paracoccus alkenifer. Classification (GTDB taxonomy): domain Bacteria; phylum Pseudomonadota; class Alphaproteobacteria; order Rhodobacterales; family Rhodobacteraceae; genus Paracoccus; species Paracoccus alkenifer. The sequence continues at coordinate 471,622 of NZ_FNXG01000002.1, read as the reverse complement.
GCTGGTGATTGCCGCCGCAACCGCCGGGCATGTGCCGGCGGTGTTCCTGCCCGGCGGCCCCATGCCCTCGGGCCTGCCCAACGACGAAAAGGCCCGGGTGCGGCAGGAATTCGCCGCCGGGCATATCGGGCGCGAGGCGCTGATGGCGGCCGAGATGGCCTCATATCACGCGCCCGGCACCTGCACATTCTACGGCACCGCCAACTCAAACCAGATGCTGATGGAGTTCATGGGCCTGCAACTGCCCGGATCGAGCTTCGTCAACCCCGGCACCCCCCTGCGCGAGGCGCTGACCGCGGCCGGGGTCCATCGCGCTGCCGAAATCACCGCGCTTGGCCCCGACTACACCCCCGTGAGCGCGATCCTGGACGAGCGCGCCCTGGTCAACGGGATCGTCGGGCTGATGGCGACCGGCGGGTCCACCAACCACGTCATCCACCTGCCGGCAATGGCGCGGGCGGCGGGTATCTTGCTGGATTTGCAAGATTTTCATGAAATCAGCGCGGTGGTGCCGCTGCTGGCCCGGGTCTATCCGAACGGGCTGGCGGATGTGAACCATTTCCACGCCGCCGGGGGGCTGGGGTTCATGATCGCGCAGCTGCTCGACGCGGGGCTGCTGCATGGGGACGTGCGCACCATCGTCGGGCCGGGGCTCGACCGCTACCGCCGGGAACCAAGGCTGACGGACGGGCGGGCCGAATGGGTTGCGGGCGCGCGCGAGACCCTGAACGACCGCATCCTGCGCCCCATGGCCGCGCCCTTTGCGGCGACCGGCGGGCTGCACATGCTGACCGGCAATCTCGGCCGCGCGGTCATCAAGGTCTCTGCCGTCAAGCCCGAGCTGCATGTGATCGAGGCCCCTTCCCGCATCTTTACCGATCAGGCGCAGGTCAAGGCGGCGTTCCAGGCGGGCGAGCTCACCAGCGACTGCGTCGTCGTCGTCCGCTTTCAGGGCCCTCGCGCCAACGGCATGCCCGAGTTGCACACGCTGACGCCGCTGCTGTCGGTGCTGCTCGACCGCGGGCTGCGGGTGGCGCTGCTGACCGACGGGCGGATGTCGGGGGCCTCGGGCAAGGTGCCGGCCGCGATCCACTGCACGCCCGAGGCCGCCGCCGGCGGCCCGCTGGCGCAACTACGCGACGGCGATGTGCTGCGACTGGACGCGATCACCGGCACGCTCGACTGCCTGACGCCGGGTTTCGCCGACCGCCCCGCCGCCCCCGCAGATCTCTCTGCCAATCAGGAAGGGCTGGGCCGCGAGCTTTTCGCCCTGTTCCGCGCCAATGCCTCGGCCGCCGACGAAGGGGCGAGCGTCCTGTTCTAGTGTTTCTTCATCATTTAAATATCCTCCGGGGGTGCGGGGGTGGAAAACCCCCGCTCCGGCCGCGCCACCAGCGCCCCGCTATTTCAGCTTGGTCCAGCTTTGCGACTTGCAGATCAGCCCGCCCGCGACGCAACCCGACAGCTTCATCGCGGTGCCGCTGACGCTGGCCTTGCCGGTATAGATCTTGTTGTCGGCCGGGCGCAGCACCTTGCCGGCATAGGCGCCCCCGCCCGCGGGTGCCATGTCGATGACGATCTGCTTGCCGATATTGGGCGATCGGTATTCCTCGGTCCCTTTGAAGGTGCGCGTGATGGTGCCGCAGAACGCCGCCCCGCAGGGCGCAATCTGCACCAGCGCCACCGAGCCCTCGTCGGGCTGGGTCTGCCAGATGCCCTCGATCGGGTCGGCGGCAAGTGCCGCGCCCCCCGCAAGCGCCAGAACGCCCGCCAGCAAGATGGTCCGCATTGGATTTCCTCCAGTTCCCTCCAAGGGATTTGGCAGCGGCGCCCGCGATCTGGCAAGCATGACGTGAGGTCGCGCCCCCGGCCCGCGCGGGCTTTCCCGGCCCGCGCCTCTGTGGCATGGACGCGGGCAACCCGCCACGGCTGAACGGAGCGCGACATGATCCTTTATCCCGCCATCGACCTCAAGGACGGCAACTGCGTGCGGCTGCTGCGCGGCGACATGAATGCGGCGACGGTGTTCGGCACCGACCCGGCGGCGCAGGCGCTGGCGTTCCAGCAAGCGGGCGCGCGCTGGCTGCATCTGGTCGACCTGAACGGCGCCTTTGCCGGGCGGCCGGTGAACGCGGCCGCGGTCGAATCGATCCTTGCCGCGGTGTCGATCCCGGTGCAGCTGGGCGGCGGCATCCGCGACATGGACACCATCGGCTTCTGGCTCGATCGCGGCGTGCGCCGGGTGATCCTGGGCACGGTGGCGGTCGAGAACCCCGATCTGGTAACCCAGGCCGCACAGCGTTTCCCGGGCCGCATCGCGGTGGGCATCGACGCGCGCGGGGGCCGCGTCGCCACCCGCGGCTGGGCCGAAGAAACCAAGGTGATGGCCACCGAACTGGCCCGCAGCTTTGAAAATGCCGGGGTCGCCGCGATCATCTATACCGACATCGACCGCGACGGCGCCATGCAGGGACCGAATGTCGCCGCGACCGAGGCGCTGGCGCGGGCGGTCTCGATCCCGGTGATTGCTTCGGGCGGGGTGTCGCAACTGTCCGACCTGACCGAGCTGCGCGACAGCGGCGTGATCGCAGGGGCGATTTCCGGGCGGGCGCTTTACGACGGCGCCATCGACCTGACGCAGGCGCTGGCGGCGCTGGCCTGACATCGGGCGCCGTCGGTGCAGGATATTTTCACAAGGAAGAACTCCGCCGCCGCTCCTTGTCGCGGGAAGCATCGCTTGCCTTCCGCGAGTGCTCTGAATAGATAACAGCGGTCCGAAAAGATAAGGCTGCCGCCCCGTGGAAAACGTCGTCCTGACCGTGCATCTCATCCTTGCGCTGCTGCTGATCGGCATCGTGCTGCTTCAGCGATCCGAGGGTGGCGGACTTGGCATCGGCGGCAGCGGCGGCAACGTCATGAGCGGGCGGCAGGCGGCGAACGCGCTGACTCGCGGCACCTGGATCATCGCCTCGGCTTTTCTTGTCACCTCGATCGCCCTGACCGTGATCGCGGCGCGCAATTCGGTGGGCGGTTCGGTGGTGGACCGGATCAGCCCGGCAGCGCCCTCGGCCCCGGCGGGGAACCTGCCGAACCTGCCGACCTATGCGCCGCCGCCCGGCGTGGGCCAGCCGGTGCTGCCGCCGGGATCAGCCCCCGCCGCGACCGAACCCGCAGCGACCGAACCCGCCGAAACCATCACCGAGGCCCCGGCGGCCGACGGACCCGTGGCACCGCCCGCCCCTGCCGAACCCGCCGCGGATGCCAGCGAATCAACCGGCCAGGACGCGCCGGTCACGCCGCCGGCCAACTGACCGACAGACATGGGGGCGCCTTTCGCGCCCTTGAAACAACAAGCTGTGTCCGTTGCGGTTTTGCGAAGAATCGGCTATAGGCCGGGTCCCGTGATGCCGGCCAACCGGGCCAGTTCCGCATTGCCTAGACGATCACGGGGACCATGAATGGCGCGCTATATCTTCATCACCGGCGGTGTCGTGTCCTCGCTGGGCAAGGGGCTGGCATCCGCCGCACTGGGGGCGCTGTTGCAGGCGCGCGGCTATACGGTGCGGCTGCGCAAGCTGGACCCCTATCTGAACGTCGATCCCGGCACCATGTCGCCCTTTGAACATGGCGAGGTCTTTGTCACCGACGACGGCGCCGAGACCGACCTGGACCTTGGCCATTACGAGCGTTTCACCGGCGTCTCGGCGCGGCGCAGCGACACGATCAGCGCCGGGCGCGTCTATTCCAACGTGCTGGACAAGGAACGCCGCGGCGAATATCTGGGCAAGACCATCCAGGTCATTCCGCACGTCACCAACGAAATCAAGGACTTCCTTGCCATCGGCGAGGATGAGGTCGATTTCATGCTGTGCGAGATCGGCGGCACCGTCGGCGACATCGAGGGGCTGCCCTTCTTCGAGGCGATCCGCCAGTTCGGGCAGGAACGCCCGCGCGGCAAGGTCATCCTGATGCATCTGACGCTGCTGCCCTGGCTTGCGGCCAGCGGTGAGCTCAAGACCAAGCCCACCCAGCATTCCGTCAAAGAGCTGCGCTCGATCGGCTTGCAGCCCGATGTGCTGGTCTGCCGCTCTGAACAACTGATCCCCGACCGCGAGCGCGCCAAGATCGCGCTGTTTTGCAACGTGCGGCCCGATTCGGTGATCCCCGCCTATGACCTCAAGTCCATCTACGAGGCGCCCCTGGCCTATCACCGCGCCGGGCTGGACCGGGCGGTGCTGGACGCGTTCCGGATCAGCCCCGCCCCGCGCCCCGACCTGTCGCGCTGGGAAGACGTGATGGACCGGCTGACCCATGCCGAGGGCGAGGTTCGCATCGCCGTGGTCGGCAAATACACCGAGCTTGAGGACGCGTATAAATCCGTGTCCGAGGCGCTGACCCATGGCGGCATGGCCAACCGGGTGCGGGTGCGCCCCGAATGGATCGCCGCCGAGGATCTGGAACAGGACGACGGCAGCCACCTGCTGGACGGGTATCACGGCATCATCGTGCCCGGCGGCTTTGGCGAGCGCGGGACCGAGGGCATGATCGCCGCCGCGCAATACGCCCGCGAAAAACGCGTGCCCTTTCTGGGCATCTGCCTGGGGATGCAGACCGCGGTGATCGAGGCCGCGCGCAACCTCGCCGGCATCAGCGACGCTGGCTCGCAGGAATTCGACCCCGCGGCCGACAGCGGGCGCTGCACGCCGGTGGTCTATCACCTCAAGGAATGGGTGCAGGGCAACCGCAAGGTGGAACGCAAGCCCGACGACGCCAAGGGCGGCACCATGCGGCTGGGGGCCTATACCGCGGTGCTCAAACCCGGGTCGCTGATCAGCCGGGTCTATGACGGCGCGACGGAAATCGAGGACCGCCACCGCCACCGCTACGAGGTCGACGTAAGCTATCGCGACCAGCTTGAGGCGGCGGGGATGGTGTTTTCTGGCATGTCCCCCGACGACCGCCTGCCCGAGGTGGTCGAGCTTGCGGACCACCCGTGGTTCATCGGCGTGCAGGCCCACCCGGAACTGAAATCCAAGCCCTTTGCCCCGGCGCCGCTGTTTGCCGATTTCGTCCGCGCCGCCAAGGAACAGGAACGCATGGTGTGAGCCTGCGGGCCGCCCCCATGCTGCTGGCCCCTGCCCTGCTGATCCTGTCGCTGCTGGCGACCCCCGCTGCCCGCGCCGACGCGCCGCTGTTCATCGTCGAGCCGTCGCAGATGCCCTTTGATCTTGGCCCCGGCGCGCCCGCCAATCAGCCGGCGCGGGCCGGGAACCTGCCCCATGCGCCCGGCAACAGCGCCGCCGCGCCGGGGAACGGACCCGGCATCCGCGCCAACGCCCCCGACAACCCCGCGAACCTGCCCGGCGGCGGCCGCTCGATCTGGGCCGGGGACGATGCGGTCGGCTATTACACCCGGAACGGCGGCACGCTGAACCTGTTCGACCTTCGCGGCCGCCGCATTGCCTATCGCCCCGGCGGCGGCCGAACGAAATCGCTGTTTTCACCGCAAGGCGTCTGGTGCGGGACAGTGGCTGAAACCGCCGGCGGCATCGCCTTTGGCATGACAAAAACCTGCGCCGAGGCGCTTTTGCGCTGACCCCAGCCCCGTGACCACGCCGCCGCCCGGCTCCGAACGCGCGCTTCTTTCTGGCCCAAATACCCTGACACGGCGCCGACGCCGGCACCGCCCTGACAGATCGTCACCGCCGAAACGAAAACGGCGCGCCCGATGGGCGCGCCGTTTCCTGTTTCCATGCCGGGGATCAGAGCTTGCGCTCGATCTCCTCGCGCTCGAAGATCTCGATGACGTCGCCCTGGCGGATGTCGTCGTAGTTCTCGAACGCCATGCCGCATTCCTGACCCGACTGCACTTCCTTGACCTCGTCCTTGAAGCGTTTCAGCGTCTTGAGCGTGCCTTCGTGGATGACCACGTTGTCGCGCAGCAGGCGCACGCCGGCGGAACGCCGCGCCACGCCTTCGGTGACCAGACAACCCGCGACATTGCCGATGCCGGTGACGCGGAACACTTCCTTGATCTCGGCATAGCCGATGAAGTTTTCCCGCACCTCGGCCGACAGCAGCCCCGAGGCCGCCGCCTTGATGTCGTCGATCAGGTCGTAGATGATCGAGTAATAGCGGATCTCGACGCCCTTCTGGTTGGCGCTGGCCCGCGCAGGCGCATTCGCCCGCACGTTGAAACCGATGACCGGCGCGCCGGATGCCTCGGCCAGGCCGACATCCGATTCGGTGATCGCGCCGACGCCGTAATGCAGCACGCGGACGCGGACTTCCTCGTTGCCGACCTTTTCCAGCGCCTGCACGATCGCCTCGGCCGAACCCTGCACGTCGGCTTTCACCACCACCGGCAGCTCGGCGACCGATTCATCGGCCTTGGCCTTGGCCATCAGCTCTTGCAGCGTCGTCGCGGCACCGGCGGCGGCGCGCTTGTCCTTGGCGGCCTGCACGCGGTAATCGGCGATCTCGCGGGCCTGCGCCTCGGTCTCGACCACGTTCAGCACGTCGCCGGCCTCGGGGGTGCCGTTCAGGCCCAGAACCTCGACCGGAGTCGACGGCCCGGCCTCGGTCACCCGGTCGCCCTTGTCGTTGATCAGCGCGCGGACCTTGCCCCACTGCTCGCCCACGACAAAGATGTCGCCCTGTTTCAGCGTGCCGTTCTGGACCAGAACCGTGGCGACGGGGCCGCGGCCCACGTCCAGCTTGGCCTCGATCACCGCCCCCAGCGCCGAGCGCTGCGGGTTGGCGCGCAGTTCCAGGATTTCCGCTTGCAGCGCAATGGCTTCCAGCAGCTGGTCGATGCCCTGCCCGGTGTGGGCGGAAACCTCGACGTCCTGCACGTCGCCCGACATGGCCTCGACCACGACTTCGTGTTGCAGCAGGTCGGTGCGGACTTTTTGCGGGTTGGCGGTCGGCTTGTCGATCTTGTTGATCGCGACGATCATCGGAACGCCCGCGGCCTTGGCATGGCTGATCGCCTCGACCGTCTGCGGCATCACCGCGTCGTCGGCTGCAACCACCAGCACCACGATGTCGGTGACATTGGCGCCGCGCGCCCGCATCGAGGTGAACGCGGCGTGGCCCGGCGTGTCGAGAAAGCTCAGCAGCGCCCCGCTTTCGGCGCGCACCTGATAGGCGCCGATATGCTGGGTGATGCCGCCGGCCTCGCCCGAGACCACGTTCGCCTGCCGGATACGGTCCAGAAGCGAGGTCTTGCCGTGGTCCACATGACCCATGATCGTGATGATCGGGGGGCGCGAACGCAGGTCTTCCTCGCGGTCCTCGACGCTGTCGATGACCTGTTCCACGTCGGCGTCAGACACGCGCACGGTGCGGTGGCCGAATTCCTCGATCACCAGCTCGGCGGTGTCGGCGTCGATGGTCTGGTTGGCGGTGACCATCATGCCCATTTTCATCAGCGTCTTGACCACATCGGCCGAACGCTCGGCCATGCGGTTCGCCAGCTCGCCCACGGTGATGGTTTCGGGCAGCTGCACGTCGCGCACCTGCTTTTCGGCGCGATGCGACTGACCCAGCGCCTTGGCGCGGGCCTTTTCCTGCTTGCGCTTCATCGCGGCCAGGCTGCGCTGACGCCCGCCCTCGCCCGACAGCGCCTGGCTCAGCGACAGCTTGCCCTCACGGCGGTTGTCGCCGCCGCGGCCCTTGCCGCGATCGCGGTCGGGTTCGGGGGCACGGGCGCGTTCGGGCATCCGGCGCGGCGCCGCACCCTTGTCGGCGCGGGCGGCGGCGGTTTCGGCCGCGACGCGGTCGGCGGTCGACGTGGCACCGCGTTCGGCGGGTTTCGCCGTCACCTCGGCCTTGCGCTGTGCGCGCAGCTCGGCCTCGCGGGCGCGGCGCTCGTCCTCTTCGGCCTTGAGCCGCAGGGCTTCCTCGCGCTCGCGTTCTTCGCGTTCCTTGGCCTCGATCTCGGCGCGGCGGCGTTCGCGTTCTTCCTCGCGCGCCTTTTCCTCGGCGGCGCGGCGGGCGATATCCTCGGCCTCGCGCGCCTTGGCCGCGGCCAGCGCCTTGAGCCGGCGCTCCATCTCGGCTTCCGAGATCCCCGCCGGGCGCCTGGACGGGTCCGAGGCCACCGCCGCAGGCGTGTTCGCGCGCAGCCCCGCGGCGCCCGCGGCCGAGGGTTTCGGCGTCACGACGCGCTTGCGCTTGGTCTCGACAACCACATTATGCGTGCGCCCGTGGCTGAAGCTCTGCTTCACCTGCCCCGAACGCCCGCCTGCGCCGCCGCCCAGACCCAGGGGTTTCTTTCCGTCTCTATCGCTCATCCGCTCTCGAATCCTTCCCGGCAGAGGAACTGCCGATTTGCCCGCGCAGACCGTTCAGTCTGCCGGCGTCCCTGATGACCCTGTCGGTCAGACCTCCGGGTGCGAGCGCGCTGTGTATGACATGATCGCGCGCGAATGCCAAACCCAATTCCGACGCCGTGAGGCACCCGAACCAGCGTCCGCCCGGCGGCGTCCACAGCTTGCCCTTGCCACGGTCCGACCCGTCGCTGGCCTGGAAAAGCACCTTTGCCTTGCCGTCGGCCAGCCAGCCCTTGACCTTTTCGAACCCCGCGACCGCATCGCCGGCCTTGCGCGACAGCGAGATCAGTTCGATCACCCGCCGCGCCAGACCCGCCTCGATTCCGTCCACGAGATCCGGTTCCGCCCTTACATGGGCCTTTGCGCCCCGGGAAAACAGCCCCTTGTCGGCAGCTTTTTGCAATACCGCCCTGTCGGCCGCGACCCAGAAGCCGCGACCGGGCAGTTTTTCGGCCAGATCGGGCACGACCATGCCGTCGGGCCCCGCCACAAAGCGGATCAACCCGGTCTTGGGCTGCACCTCGCCCGTGACGAGGCAGCGCCGTTCCGACGGCGCCTCGCGGTCCTTGTCCCGGCCCCCGCGCGTCAACAGCGTTCCGGGGCGTTACACCCCGGCCTCCTCGGTGGTGTCGGCGGAATCGGTTTCGGCATCTTCGGCCCCCCGGTGCAGTTCGTCGGGGTCCACCCAGCCCAGCATGACGCGGGCGGTCATCACCATGTCCTGCGCCTGTTCCAGCGTCACGCCAAAGGTTTCCAGGATCCCGTCATCCTTGACCCGCTGCCCGTTCTGGGTGGTCCAGCCGCCGGCCAGTTCCCAGTCGGCACAGGTGGCGAAATCTTCCAGCGTCTTGACGCCGTCCTTGGCCAGCGCCTCGACCATGTGGGGGGTCAGCCCCTCGAACCCGATCAGGCTGTCCTCGGCCCCCAGCGCGCGCGCATTTTCCAGCGCGGCCTTGCTGGCGGCCTCCAGGTGGTCGCGGGCGCGGGCCTGCAATTCCTCGGCCGTGCCCTCGTCCACGCCGTCGATGGACAGCAGCTCGTCCAGCTCGACATAGGCGACTTCTTCGAGGTCGGTGAAACCCTCGGCCACCAGCAGCTGGGCAAAGAATTCGTCCAGGTCCAGCGTGTCCATGAACAGCTGGGTGCGGGTGGTGAACTCGGCCTGCCGGCGCTTGGATTCTTCTTCCTCGGTCAGGATGTCGATGTCGAGGCCGGTCAGCTGACTGGCCAGCCGCACGTTCTGCCCGCGCCGGCCGATGGCCAGCGAAAGCTGTTCCTCGGGGACCACGACCTCGATGCGGGTCGCGTCCTCGTCCACGACGACCTTGGCCACCTGCGCCGGTTGCAGCGCGTTCACCAGAAAGGTCGCCTGATCCTCGGACCACGGAATGATGTCGATCTTTTCGCCCTGCAATTCACCCACCACGGCCTGCACGCGCGAGCCGCGCATACCGACGCAGGCGCCGACCGGGTCGATCGAGTTGTCATAGGAAATCACCGCGATCTTGGCGCGCGATCCCGGGTCGCGGGCGACGGCCTTGATCTCGATCACGCCGTCGTAGATTTCCGGCACTTCCATCTTGAACAGCTCGGCCATGAACTGCGGATCGGTGCGCGACAGGAAGATCTGCGGGCCGCGGACCTCGCGGCGCACGTCCTTGACAAAGGCGCGGATACGGTCGTTCGGACGATAGCTTTCGCGGCCGATCTTTTCGTTGCGGCGCAGGACGGCCTCGCCTCGGCCCACGTCCACGATGATGTTGCCGTATTCCTCGCGCTTGACGATCCCGTTGATGATGGTGCCGGCGCGGTCCTTGAATTCTTCGTACTGGCGGTCGCGCTCGGCCTCGCGCACGCGTTGCAGGATCACCTGCTTGGCCGATTGCGCGGCGATGCGGCCCAGTTCCACCGGGGGGACCAGTTCTTCGAACACGTCGCCGGGCTGCGGGCCGCCGGCGAAATCCTCGACCACCTCGCCGTCGCGTAGCCAGCGCGTGTCCTTGCGCGGCTCGAAATAGGCGCGCGCATCGGCGGCGGTGAACTGGGCCTGATAGTTTTCCACCGCGTCATCCTCGACCACGGTGCGGGCGCGGGTAAAGCGGGCGTTGCCGGTCTTGCGGTCGATGACGACGCGGATGTCCATCTCGGCGCCGTAGCGCGACTTGGCCGCACGGGCGAGACTGTCCTCCATCGCCTCGATCACCAGAACGGGGTCGATCATCTTTTCGCGCGCGACCGCCTCGGCAGTCTGCAACAGTTCGAGCTGGTTGGCAGAGGTAATGGCCATGCTCACTCCTTGGATGCGGCAGGATCGCCGCGCTGGTCTGTTTCCGTGTCGTCAGTGTCGGTGTCGGTGTCGGTAATATCGGTATCGGCCTCGATCTCGTCAAAGGCGGATTCGTCGAAATCGAACCCCTCGCCCGCGCCCTTGCCGTCGCCGATCCTCGCGCCCGCCTCGGCGCCGGGCGGCAGGGTGCCGGCGTCCTTGCGCTGTTTCAGCATCAGGGCGATCAGCTCGTCGGTCAGCAAGAGCTTGGCGTCGGACAGCAGCTCGAAATCCAGGCCGATGGTGTGGGTCTCGCCCTGCTCGTCGATGTTCAGCAAAACCTCGTCGCCCTCGACCCCGGCCAGCACGCCCTTGAAACGCTTGCGCCCGTCGATGGGCTGGGCAGTTTCCAGCCGCGCGTCATACCCCTCGAAGGTGGCAAAATCCTTGAGCCGGGTCAGCGGCCGGTCGATGCCGGGGCTGGACACCTCAAGGTGATAGGCGTCCTCAAGCGGATCCTCGACATCCAGCACCGCGCTGACGGCGGTCGAGATATCGGCGCAATCCTCGACGTCGATACCCCCTTTGGGACGGTCGGCCATGATCTGCAAGGTCGCGGTGCGCCCGCCCTGCAAGCGGATGCGCACCAGCTCATACCCCATGCCCTCGATCACCGGCTGGATGATCCCGGCCAGGCGCCGGTCGATGGCGGTCTTGGCGATAAGGTCGGTCATGTGTCCGATCCCCAAAAATGAAAAACGGGCCGTCAGGGCGGCCCGTGCGCAAGTCCCGGTGGGCGAGGTTTGGACCCCCGCACCGCTGTGACCCAGCATATAGACCGCCCGCGCGTCCCTTGCAAGTCCGTCCCGCGACCCGCGTGGCTTCTTTCTGGCCCAAATACCCCGCGGCAGCGGCAAGGCGCCGGGGGCAGAGCCCTCGCCCGCGCCCCGGGGTTCACGCCGCGGGGGTGTCGGGCTGCGGCTCGTCCTCCAGCGTGGGGGGTGATTCCCCGGCCAGGAAATTGCCGAATTTCTGCAAGGCCGGGATATGGTCGGACAGCACCCGCACCACCACCAGCAGCGGCACCGCCACCACCATGCCGATGATCGACCACAGCCACGCCCACAGCGCCACGGTCAGAAACACCACCACCGGGTTCAGCTGCAACCGCCAGCTGACGAAATAGGGGGTGACGAACTGCCCCTCGATCGCGGTCAGGCCGAAATAGGTGCCCCCCACTAGCAGCGCGGTCCAGCCGTCGTCGAACACCACCAGCGCCACCAGCGCCGCCCCCACATAGCCCAGCGCCGCACCGATATAGGGGATATAGTTCAGCACCGCCGCCCCGATCCCCCACAGCAAGGGCGAAGGCATCCCCCAAGCCCACATCGCCAGTCCCGACACCACCCCAAGCCCGACATTGATCACGGTGATCGTGCCGAGATAGGATCCCAGGCTGGCCTCGATCTTGCGCAGCGCCTCATAGGCCGCGCGCTTGCGGGTCAGAGAATCGAAGCTCTGCACGATGCGCAGATAAAGCAGATCCCCCGAGGCCAGCAGAAAGAACAGGAAGATCAGGGTGAACACGGTCTGGCTGACGATTGCCGGGCCCAGGCTGAACAGGGTGTCGGTCAGCGACGGACCCTCGGCCGCGGTGTGGACCTCGACCCGCAAGTCGTTGGTCACCGGGGCCTCGTCCCCGCCCCGGCTGACCGTGGACGAGGCGGTGACCGACCCCGAGGCCGTCGCCTCCGCCCCCGGCGCGCCGCCGATCTGTCGGTCAGCCAGCGGCGCACCGGCAGGCGCGACGGGCAGCGGGATCGTCACCGGCGCGCCGTCCGCGCCAACGGGGGTCGTCGTCGTCGTCACCCCCGGTTCGTCGCCGGTCTTGACCGCGCTGACCACCGCTTCGGGTTCGGCCCCGGACAGCTGACTGGTCGCCTCGGCGATGCCGCGGAAATTCTCGCGGAAATCCTCGTATTTCTGCTTGAGCTGGCGGCTGATCCGGGGGGCGTCGTCGATCAGCTGCCCGGCGGGGCCGGAGACGGAAAACCCGATCATCCCGACGGTGGCGAGGATCCCCAGCACCACGATGCCCGCGGTGACGCCCGGCTTGACGCCCCGCCGCTCCATCCAGCGGCGGAACGGTGCAAAGACGAAAAACAGCAGCACCCCCAGCGCCACCGGCATCAGGAACTCGCGCGCCCGCGCGATCATGTCGAAGGCCAGGATGATGAAGATGCCGATGATCGCCCAGTTCGCCGGAGCCACCCGCCTGCGGGCGATCGCTCGCGGAAACAGCAGCCGTTCAGACGAATCCTGCGCCATCGTCGCCCTTTCCTCATGGAGATCCGGGCCTTGCAGGCGCCCGGAGTTCTGCCTCCAACGGCAGGGGGTTCGGAATGGTTCCCGCCCCGACCGCGCGTGGCAGGCGGCCCGGCCGGACCGGGGGCTGTCTGCCCCCGGACCCCCGAGGATATTTCAGGCAAGATGAAAGAGCCGCAGCTGCGGGGCGCGGAAATGCAGGACCAGCCCGGGGCGTGCCGGGCCGGTCGCAATGAGCGGGCGTTACAGCGGGCGGTCGCCGTTCTCGTCGATGATGCGGGTGGGCAGGCCCATCTCGCCCAGCAGTTCAAGGAACGGGCGCGCGGGCAGATCCTCGACGTTGACCATGCGCTTGACGTCCCAGTCACCGCGCGCGATCAGCACCGCCGCCGCGACCGGGGGCACGCCCGCGGTGTAGCTGATGCCCTGGCTGCCGACCTCGGCAAAGGCTTCTTCGTGGTCGGCGACGTTGTAGATGAACACCTCGCCCTGCTTGCCGTCGCGCGAGCCCTTGACCAGATCGCCGATGCAGGTCTTGCCGGTATAGCCCGCGGCAAGGCTGGCCGGGTCGGGCAGCACCGCCTTGACCACCTTGAGCGGCACGACCTCGAGCCCCTCGGCGGTCTTGACGGGGTGTTCCGACAGCAGGCCAAGGTTTTTCAGCACCGTGAATACGTTGATGTAGTGGTCGCCGAAGCCCATCCAGAACCGCACATCGGCCTGCGGGTAGCGGGCGGCGAGGCTGTGGATCTCGTCATGGCCGGAAAGATAGGCGGTGCGCTTGCCCACCACCGGCAGATCCCATTCGCGGCCCACCTCGAACATGGCGTTTTCCTGCCATTTGCCGCCCTGCCAGGTGATGACCTTGCCGGTGAATTCGCGAAAGTTGATTTCCGGGTCGAAGTTGGTGGCGAAATAGCGGCCGTGGTTGCCGGCGTTGATGTCGACGATGTCGATTTCGTCGATCTTGTCGAAATATTCGTCCTCGGCCAGACGCGCATAGGCGTTGACCACGCCGGGGTCGAAACCCGCGCCGAGGATGGCGGTGACGCCGGAATTTTCGCAGTCCTCGCGCCGTTTCCATTCGTAGTTGGCATACCACGGCGCAGCTTCGCAGATCTTGGCCGGGTCTTCGTGGATGGCGGTGTCGATATAGGCGGCGCCGGTGTCGATGCAGCCCTGCAACACGGTCATGTTGATGAAGGGAGAGCCGACGTTGATCACGATCCTGGCGCCGGTCTGGCGGATCAGCGCGGCCACCGCGGCGCTGTCCATCCCGTCCAGCGTGTGGGTGGCGATACGCTCGGCCACGGCATGGCCCTTGTCCCGGATGCTCTGGACAATGGCATCGGCCTTGGCGCGGGTGCGGTTCGCCATGTGGATTTCGCCGAAATCATCCGCCCGCTGCGCCACCTTGTGCGCCGCGACCTGTGCGACGCCGCCGGCGCCGATGATGAGGACGTTGGGTTTTGCCACCGCAGCGGTCTCCTTTTTTCATTCGGGGATCGGGCCGGGGGATCCGGCCGGGAACGGGGTCAGGACAGCGAGTCCCGATAATCGTCATACGAGAACGAACGCACCGTGGTGATGGTCCCGTCCGTCTCGCGGATGCAGATGGCGGGCATGGCCACGCCGTTGAACCAGTTCTTCTTGACCATGGTATAGCCGCCAGCGTCCTGCACGCTGATGCGGTCGCCGACCTGCAACGGCGCAGGGAAACGCGCGTCACCGAAGATGTCGCCGGCAAGGCAGGATTTGCCGGCGATCTGGTAGTCATGGGCGCCGTCCTGCGGCAAGGTGGCGTTTTCGCGGTAGATCAGCAGGTCGAGCATATGCGCCTCGATCGAGCTGTCCACGACGGCGATGCGCTTGCCGTTGTCGAGCAGGTCCAGCACCGTCAGCTCAAGCGTGGTGGTGCCGGTGATCGCGGCCTCGCCCGGTTCCAGATAGACCTGCACGCCCAGGCGGTCGGCAAAGGCCCGCAGCCGGTCGGCAAGCGCGTCCAGCGGATAGCCTTCGCCGGTGAAATGGATGCCGCCGCCAAGGCTGACCCAGTCGAGCTGGCCGAGGAAATCGCCGAACTCGGATTCGATCCGGTCGAGCTGGGTCGAGAACAGGGCAAAATCGGCGTTTTCGCAGTTATAGTGGATCATCACCCCGCTGATCCGGTCCAGCGCCGCGTCCAGTCGCGCCATGTCCCATTCCCCCAGCCGCGAGAATTTCCGCGCCGGGTCGGCCAGATCAAAGCCGCTGGTGGAAAACCGCGGGTTCAGCCGCAGCCCGCGCGCGATCCCCTGCGCGCGGTCGGCGAAACGGTCCAGCTGGCCCAGGCTGTTGAAGATGATCTTGTCGGCGTAACCCACCGCCTGATCAATTTCATGATCGGCCCAGGCGACGGAATAGGCGTGGGTCTCGCCCCCGAATTTCTCGCGCCCCAGCCGCAGTTCGTTCAACGAGGACGAGGTGGTGCCGTCCATGAACCGCGACATCTGGTCGAACACCCCCCAGGTCGCAAAGCATTTCAGCGCCAGCAGGGTTTTCGCCCCCGACCGCTCGCGCAGCCGGGCCATCTTGTCCAGATTCGCCTGAAGCCGCGAGCGGTCGATCAGGTAGAACGGCGTCTGCGGGTCGGCCATGGTCGGAAGCCTCGGGCGGGAAAGGGGAAAGCCGGGATATAGGCAGGACGCGCCCAAAGGACAAGCAGCGCAGCGCCCGGCCGCGCGGCCGCATGGGTATTTGGGCCAGAAAGAAGCCTGCGGGTTTTCAACGGATGGCCGGGCCGAGGGGGCTGGCGCAAGCCGCGGTTTCATCCCAGATACATCAAAGCCGAATACAGGAGATTTCCATGACCGCCCGCGTCGAGGTCTATGCCACCCAGAGCTGCCCCTATTGCATCACCGCCCGCGCCCTGCTGCGGGGCAAGGGCGTCGCGTATGAGCTGATCGACGTCGGCCGCGAGCCGGGGCGCCGGGCCGAGATGACCCAGCGCGCGAACGGGCGCCGCACGGTGCCGCAGATCTTTATCGACGGGGTTGCGGTCGGCGGGTCGGACGAGATCCACGCGCTGGACCGGCAGGGCAAGCTTGACCCGCTGCTGGGGATCTGAGCGATGCTGCGCGCGGCGTTGGTGCAGCTGAATGTCGGCGACGACCCGGCGGTCAACCTGGCCGCGACGCTGGGGTTTGTGGCCCAGGCCGCACGCGGCGGCGCGCAGCTGGTGCTGACGCCCGAGGCGACCAACCTGCTGACCCCAGACCGCGAACGCCAGCGTGCGGTCTTGTGGCGCGAGGCTGACGACCCGACGCTGGCGGCGCTGCGCGCGGCGGCCTCTGATTGGCGGATCTGGCTGTCGGTGGGGTCGCTGTCGCTGCGCCACGACGACCCGGACGAGCCGCGTTTCGTCAACCGCAGTTTCCTGATCGCGCCCGACGGGGGCATCGTCGCGCGCTATGACAAGATCCATATGTTCGACGTCGAGATCGACGGCCGCGCCATCCGCGAAAGCGCGGGTTTTCGCCCCGGCGCGCAGGCGGTGGTCGCACGCGGGCCGTGGCCGATGGGGCTGAGCGTCTGCTATGATCTGCGCTTTGCGGCGCTTTACCGGCGGCTGGCGCTGGCGGGGGCGCGGGTTCTGACCGTGCCTTCGGCGTTTCACCCCACCACCGGCGCCGCGCATTGGCATGTGCTGCTGCGCGCCCGCGCCATCGAGACCGGCTGTTTCGTGCTGGCCGCCGCCCAGACAGGCACCCACCCCGCCCCCCACAGCCCCGGCCGTGATCCCCGCCGCAGCTACGGCCATTCGCTGGCGGTCGCGCCCTGGGGCGAGGTGCTGGCCGACGCGGGTCAGGCGCCGGGGGTGACGCTGGTCGATCTCGACCCCGCCCGCGTGGATACCGCCCGCACCCGCATCCCGGCATGGCGGCATGATCCGGTGATCTGGGGACCATGAGCGACGATCTCGACACCATCCCGGCGCTGGCCGCGAGCCTGTTTGCCGAGTTGCTGGCCAGCGAGCAGCTGGCCCGCGCGCTGGTCACCCGCAGCCTGCCCGGCGGGATGCAGCTGTCGCATTTTTCGGTGCTGAACCTGCTGGCGCATCTGAACGAGGAACGCACCCCCGCCCAGCTGGCCGAGGCGTTCCACGTCAACCGCAGCGCCATGACCAACACGATTTCCCGGCTGGAATGGGCGGGGCATGTCCATGTTCGCCCCGATTGGGACGACGCGCGGCGCAAATTCGTGGCGATCAGCCCAGCCGGCCGCGCCGCCCGAGATGCGGCGCTGGCGGCGTTCCTGCCGCGCATCTCGACCATCGTCCGCGATCTGGGCGCGTCGCAGGTGCGCCTCGCCCTGCCCGTCCTGCGCCGCCTGCGCGAGCGGCTTGAGGATGAAACCTAGCGCCGGATCCCGGTCATCAGATAGTTCACCGCCAGGTCGCGGGGCGACAGCGACCAGCGGAAACCCAACGGGTTGAACACCATGCCGGCGCGATCCACCACCTTGGCACCGGCGGTCTCGAACATCGCCGCCAGTTCGTCCGGGCGGATAAAGCGGCGCCAGTCATGGGTGCCGCGCGGCAGCCAGCGCATGATCCATTCCGCGCCCACGATGGCCGCGGCAAAGCTTTGCGGGGTGCGGTTCACGGTCGAGGCGATCAGCACCCCGCCCGGCCGCAGCAGCTGCGCACAGGTGGCGATGAAATCAGCCGGGTCGGCGACATGCTCGACGATTTCCAGCGCCAGCACCACGTCGAAACCGCCGCCTTCGGCCAGCAGCGATTCGGCGGTGGTGGCACGGTAGTCGATCTGCAACCCGGACTGTTCGGCATGGAGCCGGGCGACGGCAATGTTTTCCTCGGCCGCGTCGGCGCCGGTGACCTGCGCGCCCAGCCGCGCCATCGGTTCCGCGACCAGCCCGCCGCCGCAGCCGATATCCAGCAGCCGTAGCCCCTCCAGCGGGCGCAGGCTGCTGCGGTCGCGGGAAAATTCGGCGGCGATCTGGGTGACGATATATTCCAGCCGCAGCGGGTTGAGCATGTGCAGCGGCTTGAACTTGCCGGCGGGATCCCACCATTCCTCGGCCATCGCCTGGAACTTGGCGACCTCGGCCCGGTCGATGCTGCTGTGCGCGGTGGTCATGCTGCGTCTCCTTCGGGGACCGATTGGCGTCGGCCCGGCGCAGGGTGTATAGCGGAAACATGGACCGCTTGGCAGACCGAAACGCCGCATCATCGTCGCAGGGGCGGCTTTATCCACCGATCGAGCCGTTCGACCGGCGCATGATCGCGCGCGACAACGGCCACCACATCCACGTCGAGCAATGCGGCAACCCCGACGGGCGGCCGGTGGTCGTGCTGCACGGAGGCCCGGGGGGCGGCACCAGCCCGGTGATGCGGCGGTTTTTCGACCCCGCGCATTGGCGGGTGGTGCTGTTCGATCAGCGCGGCTGCGGGCGATCCACGCCGCAGGCTTCGGTCGTGGCCAACACCACCGCGCATCTGATCTCGGACATCGACGCGATCCGGCAGGCGCTGGAACTGCCGCCGGCGGTGCTGTTCGGCGGCTCATGGGGCGCGACGCTGGCCCTGGCCTATGCGCAGACCCGCCCCGAGGCCGTGTCGGCACTGGTCCTGCGCGGGGTGTTCCTGGGCCGGCAAAGCGAACTTGACTGGTTCTATGGCGGCGGCGCGGGGCGGTTCTGGCCCGATCTGTGGGAACGCTTTGTCGCGCCGATCCCGGCTGACGAACGCGGCGACCTGATCGCCGCCTATCACCGCCGGCTGTTTTGCGGCGACCACGCGACGGAGACCCGCCACGCCATCCCCTGGCTGGCCTGGGAAAACGCGCTGGCCGGGGTGGACACCCCGACCAACAGCCATATCCCGCCGAGCTATGCCCGCGCCTTTGCCCGGCTGGAAAACCACTATTTCGCGCATCAGTGCTTTCTGGACCCCGAGCAGCTGCTGCGCGACCGCCACCGCATCGAACATCTGCCCGCGGTGATCGTGCAGGGCCGCTATGACATGGTTTGCCCGCCGCAAAGCGCGTGGGAACTGGCGCGCGGCTGGCCGGGGGCAGAGCTGCGCATGGTCCCCGCATCAGGTCACGCGCTGACCGAACCTCGCATCGCCGCCGAGCTGGTGCGGGTCATGGATGCGATGGCGACGGCAGGCTGAACCGGCGCCTGGGCCGCGCGGCCGGACCGGGGCGCTGCCCCGGACCCCGGGATATTTAACAACCGCCCGAAAGAGGGAACGCCGGGCCCGCGCCCGTTCTTCCTTGCGCAAATATCCTCCGGGTTTCCGAGCGCCCGGAAAAACAGCCCAGTGGACCGTTTTCAGCGAGGAAGGCCACGGCAAGTGGCCGGGGGTGGAAAACCCCTGCTGCGGCGGAACCTCAGCTGCCCTTGGGCCGCTGCCGGTCCTTGTGCTTGGCCAGCGCCCCGGTGGGCCGCTTGTTCGAGCGGTCCTTGTAGGGGTTCTTGACCCCCTGGTCGCGGAAATTCAGCCGGATGGGCGTGCCGGGCAGGTCGAAATCCGCCCGCAACCCGTTGATCAAATAGCGCCGATAGGCCTCGGGCAGCTGGTCGGTGTGCGTCGCCATCACCACAAAGCCCGGCGGCCGCGTCTTGATCTGCGTCATGTAGCGCAGGCGGATGCGGCGGCCGCCCGGGGCGGGGGGCGGGTGCGATTCGGTCATCGCGGTCAGCCACTGGTTCAGCCTTGCGGTGGGGACGCGGCGGTTCCAGACCTCATGCGCGCGCAGGATCGCGGCGTGCAGCCGGTCCAGCCCCTTGCCGGTGCGGGCCGAGACGGTGACCAGCGGCGCGCCTTTCAGCTGCGGCAGCAGCCGCTCGAACGCCTCACGCAGCTCGTTGAGCTTGTGGGGCTTGTCGTCCTCAAGATCCCATTTGTTCGCGGCGACCACCACGGCGCGGCCCTCGGTTTCCGCGAAATCGGCGATGCGCAGGTCCTGTTGTTCAAACGGGATCGCCACGTCCAGCAGCACCACCACCACCTCGGCAAAGCGCACCGCGCGCAGCCCGTCGGCGACCGACAGCTTTTCGACCTTGTCGGTGATCCGGGCCTTTTTCCGCATCCCCGCCGTGTCGAAGATCCGCACCGGAGTGCCCATGAAATCCGACCGCACCGAGATCGAATCGCGGGTGATCCCGGCCTCGGGGCCGGTCAGCAGCCGGTCCTCGCCGATGATCTTGTTGATCAGCGTCGATTTTCCGGCGTTCGGCCGCCCGATCACCGCGATCTGCAAGGGGCGCGTGTCGCTGGGGCGCCAGTCCTCGGCGCCCTCGCCCGATTCGGCCTCGGCCTCGGTCAGCGTGACCTCGACCGCGGGGGCGATGGGGGCGGGACGTTCGCTTTCCACGGTCTCGGACAGGGGTTTGAGGACGCGGTAAAGATCCTCCATCCCCTCGCCGTGTTCGGCGGAAATCTGGATCGGCTCGCCCAGGCCCAGCGACCAGCCCTCGGCCGCGCCGGCCTCACCGGCCGCGCCCTCGGCCTTGTTGGCGGCAAGGATGACGTGTTTGGCGCGTTTGCGCAGGATGTCGGCGAAATATTCGTCGGCGGCAGTCACGCCGATGCGGGCGTCGATCACGAACAGGCAGATGTCGGATTCGTCCACCGCGCGTTCGGTCAGCCGCCGCATCCGCCCTTGCAGGCTGCCGTCCTCGACCATTTCCAGCCCGGCGCTGTCGATCACCACGAAACGCAGATCGCCCAGCCGCGCATCGCCTTCGCGCAGGTCGCGGGTGACGCCGGGCTGGTCGTCCACCAGCGCCAGCCGCCGGCCCACCAGACGGTTGAACAGGGTCGATTTGCCGACATTCGGGCGCCCGACGATGGCAAGGGTAAAGCTCATCAGCGATACGCGTGCAGCTGGCCGTTCTGGCCGGTGACGTAAAGCGTGCCGCCCGAGACGACCGGCGCGGTCGCCGCACCGCCGGGGATCGCCGCCTGCCCGACCAGCGCGCCCGAGCGCGGATCGAAGGCCCGCAACACCCCGTCGGACGAGGCGACGAACAGCCGCCCCCCCGCCAGCACCGGTCCGTAATGCACGCGGATGGCGGCCTGTTTCTTGGTCTTTTGCTCGACGAACAGCGGCAGAGGCGTGGCAAAGATGCGCCCGCCGGTCTGCGCGTCCAGCCGCACCAGTTCCGCCTGATCGTTCACCGCAAAGACCGAGCCTCCGGCCAGCACCACCGGGCTGTTGGCGCCGTCGCGGCCCGACCACAGCGTGGTGCCGCTGTCGCGGTCAAAGGCGTTGATCCGCCCCGAGGACGACCCCGCCAGCACCATGTTCCCCGCGATCACCGGATCGCCGGTCAGGTCGCGAATAAAGGCGATGGCCCGGCCCAGCCGCGAGCCACCGACCTGCGCGCTCCACCGTTCCGCGCCGGTGGCGGTGTCCACGGCCAGCAGCTGCCCCGAGGCAAAGGGAAAGATCACCTGCCCCCCCGCCACTGCCGGGGCCGAGACCCCGGTCACGCCCGAAGGCGCGGAAATTCCCGAAACCGTCCACAGCACCTTGCCGTCCTCGGCCCGCACCGCCCAGCCGGTGGCGTCGCGCGCGGCGACATAGACCACGCCGCCCGCGGCGGTGGGGGCGCCGCCGATGGGCGCCTGCACGCGCTGGCGCCACAGCACCCGGCCGCTGGCCGCGTCCAGCGCCACCAGCTCGCCATAGCCGGTGGTCACAAAGACCCGCCCCGATTCATGGGAGATGCCGCCGCCCGACACGCCGTCGCCGCTTTCGCCCGCGGGGCGCAGATCGGCGATCCAGGCGGTGCCGCCCGACAGCGCGGTGGCCACCACCTGCGCGCGGCTGTCCAGCGTGAACACGCGCCCCCCCGCCACCACCGGGTCGGCGGTGATGCGGTGGCGCTTGCCCGAGGGCTGGCCGATGGGCGCCGACCAGATCCGTTGCAGCCCGCCGCCTGGCAGCGCCGCGTGGGGCATCAGATGCGCCGCATTCGCCGCCCGCGTGCTCCATTCAGTCGAGACCGGCGCGGCAAGGTTCAGCGCGGTCGAGGTCACCCCCGCCGGCCCGATCACCGCCGGACCTTCGGCCGAGGCGATGTCGCGCGGGTCCAGCCGTTCGCCGGTCAGGATCACCTCGCGCGGGGAACAGGCCGACAGCGCGGCGACGGCAACCATGGGGGCGATCAGGGGCAGCAGCGCGTTCAGTCTGGACATCTGTGGCTCCGGTGCGGCGGGGGCGGTGGGTCGGCGGGAACGTGGCGGGCAGAGGCGGCGGGTCAGTCCGCGTCGGCGGGCTGGACCACCTCGGCGGCAAGCGTGGGATCGGGGGCGGTGTGGGTGGCGGCCTCGGGGTCGGGGTCGGCGCCCAGCGTGACCAGATGGTCGGCCAGCCGCTGGCGCATCTGCCCGCTCAGCCCGTTCATCTTCTGGATCTGGCGGATCAGCGTGACCGCATCGTCGCGCCGGCCCGCGCCGGCCAGGGCGATGGCCTTGAGCTCATGGGCGATCATTTCAAAGGGCGCGCCGGGGGCCGACAGCCGCGTCAGCGCCGCATCGCGGGCGGCGGGGTCCATGCCCGGCCCTTGCGCCAGCACCGATTTCAGCGCGGCAAGGTCGCGAATCACCACGTCACTGCCGGCGGCGGTGGCGGCGGTGTCATAGCGCTGCCCGGCGGCGGCGATATCGCCGGCCTCGACCAGCGCGTTTCCGGCCAGAATATCGCGCAGCATCGCCTGACGCGGGTTGTCGGTCGCGATGGCGGCAATGGCGGCGGCGCGGGCGGCCGCATCGTCGCCCCCCGCCTGCTGCGCGGCCAGGATCGCATCGCCGAAGGCGCGGGCCGAGGCTGCCTCTTGCGCGCGGGCGTATTCGCGCCACGCCGCCCCCCCGACCAGCGCCACAATCAGCAGCGCGGCGACCCAGCCATAGCGCCGCATCAGCAGGAACAGCCGGTCGCGGCGCAGGTCCTCGGTCACCTCGTCGATGAAATGGTCGTTCTGGTTGGCCATAAAGGGTCCGCGCCTGCTTGATCCGGTTTTCGCCCTTCTACACACGCGGCCGGGGGTTTGCCAACGCCCGCGCCGGCCGGCCCCCCAAGATTACCCGCCAGATTACCCGCTGCCGCCCCTTTGAACCCCGGCGCGGCCCCGGCCCCGGTGCGGGCGCGCGGCCCGGCGGGGAACCCTATCCGCTTGACCCGCGTTCGGCCGGCAGCGAAACTGCCCGCCGGCTGGGCGAGCCTTGTTCGAGGCTCTGCCCGAAACTCTTTGAAAGGATTGCTTCCCATGGCCTTCACCCTGCCCGACCTGCCCTATGCCCATGATGCTCTGGCCGCCGGTGGCATGTCCAAGGAAACGCTGGAATATCACCACGACAAACACCACAAGGCCTATGTCGACAAGCTCAACGAGCTGATCGCCGGGACCGAATGGGAAAATGCCAGCCTCGAAGACATCGTGCGCGGCACCTACAAGGACGGCGCGGTCGCCCAGAACGGCATTTTCAACAACGCCAGCCAGCACTGGAACCACGCGCAGTTCTGGGAAATGATGGGCCCGAACCCCGGCGCCATCCCCGCAGAGCTGGAAAAGGCGCTGACCGAAAACTTTGGCTCGGTCGACGAGTTCAAGAAGAAATTCGCCGAGGCCGGCGCCGGGCAGTTCGGTTCGGGCTGGGCCTGGCTGGTCAAGGACAAGGACGGCAGCCTCAAGGTCACCAAGACCGAAAACGGGGTGAACCCGCTGTGCTTTGGCCAGACCGCCCTGCTGGGCTGCGACGTGTGGGAACATTCCTATTACATTGATTTCCGCAACGCCCGGCCGAAATATCTGGAAAATTTCCTGAACAAGCTGGTGAACTGGGAAAACGTCGCCTCGCGCATGTGATCCCCCAGCCGGCATGATGACAAAGGTCCGCCGTAAGTGGCGGGCCTTTTTTCATGCGCGGGCGTCAGTTGGAGGGCGCGGGTTCGACCGGCACCACTGCGGGGGCAGCCTCGGTCCCTTGCGGGGTTCCGGGCTGCACCCCGGCACCGGTCGCGCCGGCGGGTTCGCCGTCGATGCCCAATGCGGCCGGGCTGTCGGGCGTCGGCACAGGTTTCTGGATCGGCACGAACATGAAGAACAGCACCGCCGCCAGGATGACTGCGGCGACGCCGATCACCATGGGCCAGATGCCGATGCCGGAGGATTCGCGGGGTAAAGCCATGAAAGCACCTATGGGTCAGATCCGGGCCCGCGCCGGATTGCCCGGCACGGATCACCGTGGATATGCCCCAACGCCGCGACCCGCGCCGCAGTTTCTGCAAGCTGTGCGGGGGCGTGGTCGCCCCCGCGCAGGGGATCAGTTGGTCGTGGTGGTTTCGACCTCGACCGCCGTGTCATCGGTCGCCTCATCCGCTGCTTCATCGGCGGCGGGTTCCGCATCCGTCACCGCCTCGGTCACGGAATCGGTGGTCGCGTCGTCGGTGGTCGCGTCGGTGGCGGGATCTTCGGCCTCGGGCTCAGCCTCGGGCTCGGCAACCGGTTCGACTGCGACAGGCTCGGCCACCGGCTCTTCGACGACAACCTCTTCGACGACCGGCGTTTCGGCAACCGGCTCTTCCACGGCGGGGGGCGGCTCGACCGAGACATTGTCCGCCGGGGCCGTGTTGTCCGAGCCGACATACCAGAAGGCCGCAGCGGCCGCGATGACCACCGCGCCGACGATGTACCACAGGTTTTTTTTGTTCTCGTTGGTCGAGGCCATGTCAAATACTCCGTTGATATGACCCGACTCATACGCCGCAATGCAGCAATATCAAGCGCGATCGACAGCCCGGGCGCAAAGCTGCCGTTTGCGTGCCACCCGCACCCCACGCGCCCGTGAAGCGCCTGCGGCCTTGCGGCGCTTTCACCCGCCGGCAAAACTGCCTATCACCCCCTCGACACAAGCGAGGCGGCGATGTTCTGGATCATTCTGGCGGCAATGACCTTGGTGGTGGCGGGGGCGATCCTGCGGCCTTTCATCGGGGGTGGGCAGGCCGAGGCCATCCCCGCCGCCGCCTATGACCTGGGCGTCTATCGCGACCAGTTGCGCGAGGTGGACCGCGACGTGAAGCGCGGCGTGCTGACCGAGGCAGAGGCCGCGCGGCTGCGCACCGAGATCGGGCGCAAGATCCTGGATGCCGACCGCGCGCTGACCCGCCACAGTGCAGGCGCCGAAAGACCGGCGCGGCCGTGGCTGGCGGTCGCGGTGCTGGTGCTGGCGGTCGCCGCAAGCGCCGCGATCTATCTGCGCAACGGCAGCCCGGCCATGCCCGACGTGCCGCTGAAAGCCCGCATTGCCGCCGCCGACGCCCGCATCGCCGACCTGCCGGCGCAGGCCGATCTGGTCGCCCGCGCGCCCGCGCGCGAGCTGCCGCAGGCCGACCCCGACTATCTGCAACTGATCGAAAGGCTGCGTCAGGCCGTCATCCAACAACCCGACGACCGGCAGGGGCTGGAACTGCTGGCCGAACACGAAGCCCGGCTGGGCAATGTAGCCGCCGCCGCCGATGCACAGGCGCGGCTGCTGGCGCTGCGCGGCGAGGACGCCGGCGCGTTCGACCACGTCCGGCTGGCGCTGCTGTGGGTGGATGCGGCGGGGGGCATGGTCTCGGCCGAGGCGCAGGCCCAGCTTGCGACCGCGCTGCGCCTTGATCCGCAGCTGCCGCAGGCGCGCTATCTGCTGGGGCTGATGTATGCGCAGAACGACCGGCCCGACCTTGCCTTTGACCTGTGGCGCGAGCTGCTGGAAAATTCGCGCCCCGATGCGCCGTGGAACCTGACCATCCGCCAGATGATCCCTGAACTGGCGTGGTTCGCGGGCCATCCCGGATACCGCCCGCCCGAAACCGGCGCGCCCGGAATGCCCGCCCTGCCCGGCCCCGATGCCGAAACCATGGCCGCCGCCGGCGAGATGAGTCCCGAAGAACAGCAGCAGATGATCCGCGGCATGGTCGACAATCTCGAATCGCGGCTCGCGACCGAAGGCGGCACCCCCGAGGAATGGGCGCGGCTGATCACCTCGCTGGTGCGGGTCGATGATCGCGCCCATGCGCAGGAAATCCTGGCCGAGGCAAGGATGCGCTTTGGCAACGCCCCCGAGGCCGCAGCGGTGATTAACGCCGCCGCGGCCGAGGTCGGTCTGGACGCCGCCGAATGATCTGCGAAACCATCGAGGATTTCGCCGCCGCCCTGCCCCGCAGCGGCGCCATCGCCGGGCTGGATCTGGGCACCAAGACCATCGGCGTCGCGGTCAGCGACGGGCTGCGCAGCGTCGCCTCGCCGTTGACGGTGATCCGGCGGCAGAAATTCACGCTGGACGCGGCCGAATTGCTGCGCATCGTCCAGGACCGCGGGCTGGCCGGGCTGGTGCTGGGCCTGCCGCGCAACATGGACGGGACCGAGGGCGCGCGCGCCCAATCCACCCGCGCCTTTGCCCGCAATCTGGAACGGCTGACCCCCTTGCCGCTGGGGTTCTGGGACGAGCGCCTGTCCACCGTCGCGGCCGAACGCGCCCTGCTGGAAGCCGACACCTCGCGTCGCAAGCGCGCCGAGGTCATCGACCAGGTGGCCGCCGCCTATATCCTGCAAGGGGCGCTTGACCGGCTGGGCTATCTGGGATGACGGTCGCCAGCCCCTGCCTGAATATCTGCACTCTGGACCGCGAAAGCCGGACCTGCACCGCCTGCCTGCGCACGCTAAAGGAAATCGGCGGCTGGAGCCGGATGAGCGACGCCGAAAAACGCCGCGTGCTCGACCGCATCGCCGCCGAAAGCCGCTGATCCCCACCCGCGCCGCTGCAAGCGGGGGCCAGCCCCCGCACCCCCGGGATATTTTCAACCGCCCGAAGAGGCAGGCGCCGCGCTGCTGGTTTTGCTGCTTGGGATATTGCGGGGGCGATCGCGCGCCAGCCCCGGCTTGCGGGCGCGGCGAAACTCTGGCACGGCCGGGGCATGGCCGATCCCGTCTCGCATCCCGTCACCGCGGCTTACGACCGCATCGTCGCCGAAGGGCGGATCAAGGACGACGCAGCCCAGCGCACCGTCCTGCCGGCGCTGGACCGGCTGGTCGCGGCGGTGGCGCGCGCGCCGGCGGCCGGCAAGCCCGGCGGGCTGCTGGGCCGCATTTTCGGCGCGGCCGCCAAGCCTCCGCCCGGGCCGGTGGCGCGCGGGGTCTATCTGTGGGGCGGCGTCGGGCGCGGCAAGTCGATGCTGATGGATCTGGTGGTCGAGGCCGCACCCATCGAGAAAAAGCGCCGCGTCCATTTCCACGAATTCATGCAAGAGGTGCAGTCCGGGCTGAACGATGCCCGCCTGCGGGGCGACGCCGATGCGGTGCGCCCGGTGGCCGAGACCATCGCGGCCTCGACCCGGCTATTGTGTTTCGACGAGATGCAGATCACCGACATCGCCGATGCGATGATCGTGGGGCGCCTGTTCCAGCTGCTGTTCGAAAAGGGGGTGACGGTGGTCACCACCTCGAACCGGGTGCCCGAGGATCTTTACAAGAACGGCCTCAACCGCCAGCTTTTCCTGCCCTTTATCGCGCTGATCCGGGAACGGATGCAGGTGATCCGGCTGGATTCCGACCGCGACCACCGGCAGGGCCGCGCCGCGGGCGGGCAGGTCTGGTTCACCCCCGAGGACGGCGACCGCCGGACCACGCTGGACGAGATCTGGGCCGAGTTGACCGGCGCCGCCCCTGCCCGCCCGCGCGCGCTGGAAATCAGGGGTCGCAGCGTCACCATTCCGGCCGCGCATGACCGGGTGGCGCGGGCGGATTTCTATGACCTCTGCGGGCGGCCGCTGGGGCCGGCGGATTACCTGGCCATCGCCGATGCGTTCGATGCGCTGATCATCGACGACATCCCCTGGCTGGGTCCAGCCAATTACGACATGGCGAAACGCTTTGTCACGCTGGTCGATGCGCTGTATGAGGCCAAGGTCAGGCTTTATGCCTCGGCCGCCGCCGAACCCGACCGGCTTTACCCCGAGGGCCGCGGCGCGTTTGAATTCGAGCGCACCGCCAGCCGCCTGAACGAGATGCAGGCCGCCGACTGGGCCGCCCCCTAGAAATTCTCGCGCAGCACCCGCCCGGCCAGATACAGCGAGCCGCAGATCAGCAGCCGCGCCCCCGGGTGCGCCGCGGCCAGCGCCGCGACCGCTTGGGTGACATCGGGCGCGGTGCCCGCCTTGATCCCGGCCGCGCGGGCGAAAGCGGCGGTATCCTCGGCGGAAAGCGTCGCGGCCTCGCCCTCGATGCTGACCGCGGTCAGGGTTTCCACCTGCGGCGCCAGCGCCCGCAGATAGCCGCCCACGTCCTTGGTGTTCAGCATCCCGCAGACCAGATGCGTGGGCCGCCTGGGCAGTTCGATCAGGGTTGAGGCCACCGCCTGCCCCCCCGCCGGGTTGTGGCCACCGTCCAGCCAGATTTCGCAGCCCGCC
Organism: Paracoccus alkenifer; assembly: GCF_900108405.1. GTDB lineage: Bacteria > Pseudomonadota > Alphaproteobacteria > Rhodobacterales > Rhodobacteraceae > Paracoccus > Paracoccus alkenifer. The sequence continues at coordinate 443,231 of NZ_FNXG01000002.1, read as the reverse complement.
GCCGCCTCGACCAGCGGGCCGCCGCGCAGCCGCTGCATCCGCGCGGGCCATTCGACCCCGGTCATCGCCGCCGCAGCCTCGGGCTGGCCAAAGCCCAACTCGCGCAGAGCCGCCACCGCGGTGCCGGCGTTGCCGGTCTGGAACGGCCCCGGCAGCGCCGGCAACGGCAGGTCCAGCAGCCCGCGTTCGTCCTGAAACACCAGCGCCCCGCCCTCGCGCGCGACGGTCCAGTGCTGGCCCGCGACCGACAGCGGGCAGCCCAGCCGGGCCGCGCGCGATTCGATCACCGCCAGCGCCGCGTCGTCCTGCCGGGCCACCACGCAAGGGGCGCCGCGCTTGAGGATGCCGGCTTTCTCGGCGGCGATCTCGGGCAGCGTCTCGCCCAGATATTGGGTGTGGTCGATGCTGATCGGGGTAATCACCGTCAGCCGCGGCTGCGCCACCACGTTGGTTGCATCCAGCCGCCCGCCAAGCCCGACCTCAAGCAGGGTGAAATCCGCAGGCACCCGCGAAAACGCGAGGAACGCGGCGGCGGTGGTCACCTCGAAAAACGTGATCGGGCGGCCGGCGTTGACTGATTCGACCTCGGCCAGCGTTGCGGCCAGCAGGTCGTCGGCAATCAGCGAGCCAGCCAGCCGGATGCGTTCGTTGAACCACGCCAGATGCGGCGAGGTATAGGCGTGGACCCGCAGCCCCGCCGATTCCAGCCCCGCCCGGATGAAAGCCTGGGTCGAGCCCTTGCCGTTCGTCCCCGCCACATGGATCACCGGCGGCAGGCGGTCCTGCGGGTCGCCCAGATCACCCAGCAGCCGCTGCATCCGGTCCAGCGACAGGTCGATCACCTTGGGATGCAACGCGGTCAGGCGCTGCAAGATCGCATCGACAGCGGCGGTCAACTCAGTCGCGCCCGGCGGTCGGCGGCGGCGGGGTGACATCCGCGGCGGCCTTGTCCGGCTGCGGATCGCCCCCCGCATCGGGCAGGGCCGAGGGCAGCACGCCGGGCGCCGGCAGGTCGGCCACGACCGGGGCCGACAGCCCGCCCAGCATCCGCAGGATCGAGACCAGCTCTTCGCGCAGCTTCTTGCGGTGGGTCACCCGGTCCAGCATCCCGTGTTCCAGCAGATATTCGGCGCGCTGGAACCCCTCGGGCAGTTTCTCGCGGATGGTCTGCTCGATCACGCGGGGGCCGGCGAAACAGATCAGCGCGTTGGGTTCGGCGATCTGGACATCGCCCAGCATGGCGTAGCTGGCGGTGACGCCGCCGGTCGTGGGATGGGTCAGCACCACGATATAGGGCAGCCCGGCCTCTTTCAGCATCTGCACCGCGACGGTGGAACGCGGCATCTGCATCAGCGACAGGATGCCTTCCTGCATCCGCGCGCCGCCGGCGGCGGAAAACAGCACCAGCGGGCGCTTGAGCTGCACCGCACGCTCGGCCGCGGCGACGATGGCGTTGCCGACATACATCCCCATCGAGCCGCCCATGAAGTTGAAATCCTGCGCGGCGGCGACAATGGGGGTGCGCCCCATCTCGCCCTCGGCGACCAGCATCGCCTCTTTTTCGCCGGTGGATTTCTGCGCGGCCTTCATCCGCTCGGGGTATTTCTTCTGGTCGCGGAACCCCAGCGGGTCGGCCAGAGGCTCGGGCACCTTGACCTCGACGAATACGCCGCCGTCGAACAGCGCGGTAAAGCGCGCGCGGGGCGAGATCGCCAGATGGTGATCGCAGTTCGAGCAGACGTTGAGATTGTCGGCCAGTTCCCGGTGAAACAGCATCGTCCCGCATTCGGGGCATTTGGTCCACAGGTTCTCGGGCACTTCGCGCCGCGAGAACAACGAGTTGATGCGCGGCCGGACGTAGTTGGTGATCCAGTTCATCCTGTTGCCCCTGCCTGACAGTTCGGGCGTGAAATAGGCCGACGGGGCGGATGATGCAACGCAAAGCCGGAAACCGGGGTGCAACCGGGCGAGCATCGGACCGGGGCTCTGCCCCGGACCCCGGGATATTTGGGACCGCCCGAAGGCGCGCGCCGCTTGCCATCCCGCGCGCCGCGCGGCAATCACCGCCGCATGGACGGGACGCACAGGGACAGGATCGCCGCGGGGATGCGGGCCGGGTTGCCGGTGGCGCTGGGGTATCTGCCGGCGGCCTTTGCCTTTGGCGCCGCCGCCAGCGCCATCGGGCTGAGCGCGCCCGAGGTCGGCGCCATGTCGGCCATCGTGTTTTCCGGCGCCAACCAGGCGTTCCTGCTGGCCGCAATACCCGCCGGAATGCCGGTGGTGCTGATGGTGGCGCTGACCGCGGCCGCCAGCCTGCGCCACCTGCTTTACGGGCTGGTGCTGCGCGACCGCATCGGCGGCAGCCGCCCCCAGCGCGCCGCCTTTGCCTATGGGCTGACGGATGAGGTGTTCGCCACCGCCCTTGCCGCCAGCACCCGCGACCATGGGCGCAGCCGTCCGGGCGGCCGCTGGCTGATCGGGCTGGCCCTGACCGCCTGGGCCGCGTGGAGCCTGGGCAGCATCGCCGGCGCCGCCGCGGGCGACGCGCTGCGGCGCTTAAGCGAATCGGCCGCCGCCGCCATGGGCTTTGCCCTGCCCGCCCTGTTCATCGGGCTGATGCTGGGCGCGATCCGGCGCGAGGTCGCGGTGCCGGTGGCGCTTGCCGCCGCCATTGCCGCGCTGGCGGTGCTGTCGGGCCATGCGCAGCTGGCCATCCCCGGCGGCGCGCTGGCCTGCCTGACCGCGCGGTGGTTCCGTTGAGCGCGGCGCTGTGGGTCGCCTTTGCCGTGATCGGGGCGCTGACCTATCTGACCCGCGCCCTGCCGCTGCTGTCGCGCCGCCGCAGCAGCGGCGCGCCTCCGCCTGCGTGGCTGGACGCGCTTGGCCCCTGCATCCTTGCCGCCATCGCCGTCGCCGTGCTGCTGCCCGAGGCAAGCGCCGCGCTGGCCGCCGATGCGTGGCGCCCCTTTGCGCTGGGGTCAGTCGCCGCCGCCGGGGTCATGCTGTGGCGCCGCGACGCCGGGCTGGCGACATTGGCCGGGGTTGCGGCCTATTGGCTGGCGATCTGACCGCCTGACCGCGCCTCGGACCCTTGCCCGCCGCGCCCGGCGGGACTATTCCAGCCTCAGCCAAGGGGGATTGCCATGAAGAACACGCGCTTCGACAAGTCGAAACTGCCCAGCCGTCACGTCACCGAGGGGCCGTCGCGTGCCGCGCATCGCAGCTATCTTTACGCGATGGGCATCACCGAAGAGGAAATCCACCAGCCCTTCGTCGGCGTCGCCACCTGCTGGAACGAGGCCGCGCCCTGCAACATCGCCCTGAACAGGCAGGCGCAATCGGTGAAGATGGGCGTCAAGAAGGGCGGCGGCACGCCGCGCGAATTCACCACCATCACCGTGACCGACGGCATCGCCATGGGGCATGAGGGGATGCGATCCAGCCTCGCGTCGCGCGATGCCATCGCCGACACGGTCGAGCTGACCATGCGCGGCCATTGCTACGACGCGCTGGTCGGGCTGGCGGGCTGCGACAAGTCGCTGCCGGGGATGATGATGGCGATGGTGCGGCTGAACGTGCCGTCGGTGTTCATCTACGGCGGCTCGATCCTGCCGGGCAAATACAAGGGCCGCGACATCGTGGTCCAGGACATGTTCGAGGCCGCGGGCCAGCACGCCGCCGGGCTGCTGTCGGACGCGGAACTGGCGATCATGGAAAAACTGGCCTGCCCCTCGGCCGGGGCCTGCGGCGGCCAGTATACCGCCAACACCATGGCCTGCGTGTCCGAGGCGATCGGGCTGGCGCTGATCAATTCCTCGGGGGCACCGGCGCCTTACGAATCGCGCGATGCGTTCGGCGATGCCTCGGGCGTGGCGGTGATGAACCTGCTGGAACGGAACATCCGCCCCCGCGACATCGTGACCCGCAAGTCGCTGGAAAACGCCGCGCGCGTGGTCGCCTGCACCGGCGGCTCGACCAACGGCGGGCTGCACCTGCCGGCCATCGCGCATGAGGCGGGGATCGACTTTGACCTGTTCGACGTCTGCGACATCTTCCACGACACCCCCTATTTCGTGAACCTGCGCCCGGGCGGCGAATATATCGCCAAGGATCTTTACGAGGTCGGCGGCATCCCGGTGGTGATGAAGGAACTGGCCAAGGCCGGGCTGCTGCATCTGGACTGCATCACCGCCTCGGGCCGCTCATTGGGCGAAGAACTGGACGACATCCGGGGCGAACCCGACGGCCGCGTCATCCACCCCGTCGCCACCCCGATCACCAAGACCGGCGGTGTCGTCGGGCTGAGGGGCAATCTTGCGCCCGACGGGGCCATCGTCAAGGTCGCGGGGATGAGCGACGAAGACCAGGTCTTTACCGGCCCGGCGCTGGTGTTCGAGTGCGAAGAAGACGCCTTTGAGGCAGTGCAGAACCGCACCTACGCCGAAGGCTGCGTCTTTGTCATCCGCAACGAAGGCCCTGCGGGCGGCCCCGGCATGCGCGAGATGCTGGCCACCACCGCGGCGCTGTCGGGCCAGGGCATGGGCAAAAAGGTCGCGCTGATCACCGACGGCCGGTTTTCCGGCGCGACGCGCGGCTTCTGCGTGGGCCATGTCGGCCCCGAGGCCGCGCATGGCGGCCCCATCGCGCTGATCCGGAACGGCGACATGATCACCATCGACGCGATCAAGGGCGAAATCTCGGTCGACCTGTCGGACGAGGAACTTGCCCGCCGCAAGGATGCATGGGCCGGCCCGCGCAAGACCGACTATGCCTCGGGGGCGCTGTGGAAATACGCGCAGCTGGTCGGCTCGGCCCGCTACGGCGCCGTCACCCACCCGGGGGCAGCAAAGGAAACCCACATCTACATGGACCAGTGATGGGACCAGTGATGGGTTCGGGGCGATGACGCCGCGCCCGCGCCGCTGGCTGGCCACACGGCTGCGCCAGCACTGCGGCGGCCATTGGGCGGCGCTGGCGGATCGCGCCCCGGCACTGCCGCCGGGGCGGCTGCGGCTGCTGCGCACCGAGGCGCAGGGGCTGCGTCGCGATCTGGACCGCTTCGTCTCGCGCGCGCAGACCCGGCTGGACGGAATTGCCCGCGCGGCGGATGTGCTGCATCTGCCGCCCGGAACCGACTGGCGCTGGCGCCCTGCGGTGCTGTCGTCGCGGCTGGAACGCCCCGGCATCGCCGCCCCCGACAGCGGCACCAGGCTGGGCGAGGAAACCGGCATCTGGCACGACTGCGATTCGCGCGCGCTGATCCTGCGCCAGGTTCCCAACCGCCGCGCCGAGGATCTGGCGCCCTATGGGCTGCGGCTGGAAACCATGGGGTTTTGCGGCAGCTATCTTTCCGTCGCGGTCGACCTGCCGCCGGAAAGCCTGGACGGGCTGACGCGCAGCCATATCCTGCGGCTGGACAGCGTGCTCAGCGTGGAACGCCCGGTCAGCATCTTTGCGCGGCTGAACATCGGCCACGGGCCGAACATCGACAACGCGCTGCGCCATCTGGGCGATTTCCACCCCGAGGAGATCTCGGCCCGGGTCATCGAATTCGACCTGCATTATCTGGAGATCAACGAGCGGCGGCTGGAACGGATCTGGCTCGACCTGATCTTCGAGGCGCCGCAGATGAATTCGATCCGGGTCCGCGACCTGTTCCTGTCGCGCCACAAACGCGCCGAAGTCTGAATAAGGAAACGCCATGTCAGCCCGGATCGCACCTGGACAAATCTCTTCGCTGGGGCTCAGGGCGGGCGTGTGGGAATGCGCGCTGCGTTTCGCAACGCCGCCCGGCCGCGTGGCGCTGACGCTGGATGGCCGCACCGTGGCGCTGGCCGAGCTGACCCCCGAACCCACCCCGGACGACATGCACATCTGGCGCGCCCGCGCCGCCATCCCCGCCGAGACCCTGGCCGAGGGCGTGCAGACCTATGTGCTGATCGCCGACGACGGCGAAGGCACCGAGGGCCCCCGCCCCGGCGCCACCCGCCTGGCCCACCTGCCCCTGCTGGCCGGCGAGGCGCTGGACCACGACCTGCGCGCCGAAATCGACCTGCTGCGGGCCGAGATGGACCTGCTCAAGCGCGAGTTGCGCCGCCTCGCCACCGGCTAGCCGTCAGCGGCTCGGGCATGGCTCTGGCTGTCCCGATCTAAGATTCTGCGTTCCCGAACCCCTGCAAGAGGCCGCGCAGAAAACCGCTCGCGATGCCATTTTCCCGGCAACGCCGCCTCCCTCGCCGCTTCTTTCATCTTGCTGCAAATATCCCGGGGGCTGGCCCCCGCTCCGGCAGAGAGGAAATCACTCTCGCCGCCAATAGGAATACCCGCCGATCTCGGAAAACCCCAGCCGCGCATAGAACGCCCGCGCGACGGCGTTGTCCTCGGTCACGGACAGGCCCAGCTGCACCGCCCCTTGCGCGCGGGCGAATTGCGCCGCACGGCGGACCATCCATGCGCCCAGGCCCCGGCCGCGCCATTGCGGCAGCACCGCCAGCGCGTGCATCATCGCGACCTCGCCCTGCGCGGCGACGAAACAGGCCCCGGCGGCGCGGTCGTCCATCCGGCCGATGATCGCGGCCTTGGGGGTCTGCACGCGTTCCATCACCCCCTGCCGTTCCGGCCCGACATCGCAGGCCATCCACAGCTCGCGCTGGATCGCCAGCGGCGGCCACAGCTCCATGGCGGTGACCCGAGGGATCTCGGGTTCGCACAGCGGGGCCACCGGGCTGGACAGGATCAGCGTCGGCTCGGTCTCGGTATAGCCGCGCCGGCGCAGCGCATGGGCCAGCGCCGCGTCCTCGCGTTCGACCGCGAACAGCGCCGGCTGGCCCCAGGCGCGGTGGCGAGCCTCGGCGGCATCGACATCGGCGCCGATGTCGCCGCCCGGCTGCAACCCGTCGGCTTCAAGCCGGCGCGCGCAGCTGACGCGGCCGCCGCCGCCGCCGCCGCGCCCGACCACCAGCCCGCCGGCCAGCACATATTCCGCCGCCGGCCATGTCGCGGCCCATGCCGCATCGAATCCGGGGGAAATCATGCGCCGAACCTTTCCATCAGGGCCGCCCGGGCGCGCCCGACCTCGGCCGCGTCCAGCCCCCGCACCACGACATTGGTGCCATAGCCGCGTTCGTCCCGGAACGGATAGCTGCCCAGAGACAGCGCCGGATGCGCCTCGGCCACGGCGCGCAGATCGTCGGCCACCTCGGATTCCGGGCGCAGCACCTCGATGCTGACGGATTGCACCGGGCGGCCGGTGGCCAGCTGCGGCACGATGGTTTCCACCATGCTGCGAAACACCGAAGGCACCCCCGCCATCACATGCAGCCCGCCGATGGAAAACCCCGGCGCCGCCGACACCGCATTACGGATCAGCGTGGCACCGCGGGGGATGCGGGCCATGCGCAGGCGGCTTGCGGTGATCTCGACCCCGCGCGCGCCCCAGTGTTCCTCCATCACGCGGCGGGCCTCGGGGTTCAGCTCAAGCGGGGCGCCATAGGCATCGGCCACCGCATCGGCGGTGATGTCGTCATGGGTCGGCCCGATCCCGCCCGAGCTGAACACCATGTCCCAAGCGCCGCCCAGATGCCGGTCCAGCGCCCGCAGCGCGTCCACGATGGCGCGGTGATCGTCGGCCACCACGCGGATCTCGCGCAGGTCGATGCCGATCGCGTTCAGCACGCCGGCCAGATGATGGGCATTCAGGTCGCGGGTGCGACCGGACAGGAATTCGTCGCCGATCAGCAGGATTGCGGCGGTCGGATTGTCGGACTGCATCGGGGTTCCCTTCGCTTCGGCGCCATAATGACAGGCTGCCGGGCCGGGACAAGGGCGCGCGCGGCGTCGGGGGCTGGAAGAACCGCGCCGCCGGGTCTATCTGGGACGGCAAAGGAAAGGACCGCCCGATGAACGAAGCCCGCGTCACCCGCGAGGGGATCCGCATTCACGCCCCCGAGGATTTCGCCGGGATGCACGCGGCCGGGCAGTTGACGGCGCGCATCCTCGACGAGGTGGGCGAACACGTCCACCCCGGCGCCACCACCGCCGAGATCGACGATTTCATCCGTCGCCGGGTCGAAGAGCTGGGCGTGACCAGCGCCACCATCGGCTATCGCGGCTATCAGCACGCCAGCTGCATCAGCGTGAACCACGTGGTCTGCCACGGGATTCCGGGCGAAAAGCGGCTGGCCGACGGCGACATCCTGAACATCGACGTCACGGTGATCCTTGACGGCTGGTTCGGCGATTCCAGCCGGATGTATGTGGCGGGCAGCCCTTCGGTCAAAGCCCGACGGCTGATGCAGGTCACCCACGACGCGCTGATGAAAGGGATCGAGGCCGTGCGCCCCGGCCATACTTTCGGCGACATCGGCCACGCCATCCAGACCTACGCCGAGGGCCACCGCATGTCCGTGGTGCGCGATTTCTGCGGCCACGGCATCGGGCGGGTGTTCCACGCGCCTCCGAACGTGCTGCATTTCGGCCGCCCCGGCAAAGGCCCGCTGCTGGAGGAAGGCATGTTCTTCACCATCGAGCCGATGATCAACCTCGGCCGCCCGGAAACCAAGGTGCTGGCCGACGACTGGACCGCCGTGACCCGCGACAAGTCGCTGTCGGCGCAATTCGAACACGCAATCGGCGTCACCGCCGACGGCTGCGAGATCTTCACCCTCTCGCCCGCCGGCAGTTTCTTTCCCAGCTTCTGAACGACGCGGCACCATCCCTGGAAAAGCCGCCGCTTTCCCCTGCCCGGCCTCCAGGCTTCGGGCGGTCAAAAATATCCTCGGGGGAAGCGGCCGCAGGCCGCGCGGGGGCAGACAGCCCCCGTCCGACGGTGCAACCCACGCAGCCGCGCCAACCCCGGCACGACCGCCTCAGGCGTCGACCGCCACCGCCTCGACCTCGGCGCCATCGGTGAACTGCAACCGCGCCAGCCGCGCGTATAGCCCGCCCTGCGCCACCAGCTGGTCATGGGTGCCCTGCTGCACGACGCGGCCTTCGTCCAGCACCACGATGCGGTCGGCCTTTTTCACCGTCGCCAGCCGGTGCGCCACGATGATGGTGGTGCGCCCCTGGGCCACCGCGTCGATGGCGTCCTGCACCAGACGTTCAGACTGCGCATCCAGCGCGCTGGTGGCCTCGTCCAGCAGCAGGATGGGCGCGTCGCGCAGGATGGCGCGGGCAATGGCGATACGCTGTTTCTGACCGCCCGACAGCATCACCCCGCGCTCGCCCACCTGGGAATCATAGCCCTGCGGCAGCGACATCAGGAACTCATGCGCGTTGGCGGCGCGGGCGGCGGCCTCGATCTCGGCATCGCTCGCCTCGGGGCGGCCAAAGCGGATGTTCTCGCGCGCGGTGGTGGCGAAAATCACCGGATCCTGCGGCACCAGCGCGATGGCCCGGCGGAAATCACCCCGTGCCATGGCGCGCAGGTCGATGCCGTCGATGGCCACATGCCCCTCGGCCGGATCCCAGAACCGCTGGATCAGCTGCACCACCGTGGTCTTGCCCGACCCTGACGGCCCGACCAGCGCCACGGTCTCGCCGGGGCGGATGTCCAGCGTCACGTCGCGCAGGGCGGACACATCGGGCCGCGTGGGGTAATGAAAGCTGACGCCGGCGAATTCGATCCCGCCGCGGGCCGGGCGCGGCAGCGCCACCGGCCGGGCGGGGTCGCGCAGCGTATCCTCGGTCGCCAGCAGCTCGCCCAGACGCTCGGTGGCGCCGGCGGCGCGTTGCAGCTCGCCCCAGATCTCGGACAGCGCCCCGGCGGAACCGGCGACCAGCACCGCGTAGATCACGAACTGCACCAGCTCGCCCACGGTCATCGTGCCGGCGCGCACGTCGCGGGCGCCGATCCACAGCACCCCCACCACCCCGGCAAAGATCAGAAAGATCACCGCCGCGGTCATCAGCGCCCGGATGCGGATACGCCGCCGGGCCGAGACATAGGCGGCCTCGGTCACCCGACCGAACCCTTGGCGCGCCGGTTCCTCGGCGGTAAAGGCCTGCACGGTCTGCGCCGCCAGCAGATGCTCGGACGCCGCCCCCGAGGAATTGGCGATCCAGTCCTGGTTTTCACGCGACAGCACCCGCAGCCGCCGGCCCAGCACGATGATCGGCACCAGCACCAGCGGCACCAGCAGCAACAGCAGCCCGGTCAGCTTGACCGAGGTGAACAGCAGCATCACCATGCCGCCGATCACCACCACGGTCTGGCGCAGCGCCAGCGATACGGAACTGCCGATCACCGACAGGATCAGCGTGGTGTCGGTGGTGATGCGGCTGATGATCTCTCCGGTCATCACCCGCTCGTAGAACGCCGGCGACAGGCCGATCACCCGGTCAAAAACAGCGCGGCGGATGTCGGCCACCACGCGTTCGCCCAGCAGGGTGACCAGCGCATAGCGCAGCGCCGTCCCCACCGCCAGCAGCGCGGCAATCGCCAGCGCCGCCAGGAAATACTGGTCCAGCAGCCCCGCGCCCTCGTCAAAGCCGTCGACGATCCGGCGCACGGCGACCGGCAGCACCAGGCTGACCCCCGCGGTCAGCAGCAACGCCGCCATCGCCGCCAGCAACAGCAGCCGATAGGGCCGCATGAAAGGCCACAACGCCTTCAGCGCGCCGATCCGCCGCGTGGTGGGACGATCGACAAGAATCGAGGGTGAACGGGCCAAACCTGCCTCCCGGCTCATGGGACTGGCCCCGTTTAGGCGCCGGGGGACCGCAGGGCAACCCGCTGCCCCTGCGACCCATGCCCGCCCCACCCGCGCCGGCGGCCCCTTAAGACAAGCTCAACACCGCCCCGCTGCCGAAAGCGCGGGGTTTCTTCATCATCCAAATATCCCGGGGGTGCGGGGGCTGGCCCCCGCCCCGGCGGCGACGCAATCCCGGCGGCTCAGACCGCCCCCATCACCGCGCCGATCGCCGCGCAGGCGGCAACCGCAAAGCCCGCGTCGATCAGCGTCGTGACCATCGGTCGCGGGGTGTGGGTGTTCTCGATCACCAGCCAGGGCGAGACCAGCGCCGCGCCGATCAGCGCCCCCCAGCCGGCGCCAGAGATCATCCCGTCGATGCCGGCGCGCAGGAACAGCACCCGGATCATCGCCGACACCGCCACCAGCCCGACCCCGGCCAGCAGATAGGGCGCAACCGGACGCCCGCGCGGATCGCCGATATTGCGCACCTGCAACGCCGAGGCGCTGGCATAGACCCCGTCCGCCAGCCGATAGATGATGGCGCCGATCACCCAGGCAAGGATCGCGGCGGCGATCACGATCATCATTTCCATGCGGTCAGTCCTCCCATTCGCGCATGTGTTTCCCTACCTCCCGAGGTTTCCTCAGGCAGCGCGCGACAGCGCCAGCACCGCGTCCCATTCGTCCTGCGTCACCGGCTGCACCGACAGCCGCGAATGCGTCACCAGCATCATCGCGGCGAATTGCGGATCCGCCTTGATGGTGGCCAGCGACACCCCCTGCGGCAGTTTTTCCACTGCGCGCACGTCCACGCATTCCCATTTCGGGTCGGCGGCGGTCGAATCCGGGTGCGCCTCGGCGATCACCTCGACGATGCCGACGATTTCCTTGCCGATGTTGGAATGATAGAAAAAACCCCGGTCGCCCAGCCGCATCTCGCGCATGAAGTTGCGGGCCTGATAGCTGCGCACCCCGTCCCATTCCTCGCCGGCGGCACCCTTGGCGACCAGATCATCCCAGGAAAACACGTCCGGTTCGGATTTGAACAGCCACAGCCTCATCCGATGGCCTTTTTCCACTCGATCACCTCGACCGAGGCGAACACATCCACCGCCGCATAGGGGTCGGTCGCGACCCAGGCTTTTGCCGCCGCCAGATCCCCGGCCTCGATCACCAGCAGCGAGCCTGCGGGCGCGCCCTCTTCGATCAGCGGCCCGGCGAATTGCACGCCGCCATGGGCGGCCAGCCAGTCCAGATGCGCGGGGCGGGTGGCGGCGCGGGTATCGACACGACCGGGCTTGTCCCGGCAGATCACGGCGTAAAGCGGCATCATTCCTCCTTGAGCGGACGTGCGAGCAAAAGTCGCATTGCCTGTTTAACGTCAATATGTCCTTCGGCAAGCCCGGCGATCAGGGCCGAGATCGGCATCTCGACCGATTCGGCCGTGGCGATGGCGGCGACGGCGCGGGCGGTGGCGGCGCCCTCGACCGTGATTGCGGGGTCGAAACCCTTGCCCCGCCCCAGCGCCAGCCCATAGCGGAAATTGCGCGATCCCTCGGATGTCGCGGTCAGCACCAGATCGCCCAGGCCCGACAGGCCGGTCAGGGTTTCGGCCTCGGCCCCGCGATGGACAGCAAAGCGCGTCATTTCGGCAAACCCGCGGCTGATGATCGCGGCGCGGGCGGAATCGCCCAAGCCAGCGCCAATGGCGACGCCCGCGGCGATGGCGATCACGTTCTTCAGCGCGCCGCCCAGTTCGGCGCCGGTCACGTCGGTGGTGCGGTAAAGCCGCAGCACCGCGGTCGACAGCGCATGTTGCAGCCGGTGCCCGGCCGCCGCATCCGCGCAGGCCAGCGTCAGCGCCGTGGGCAGGCCGCGGGCGATGTCGGCGGCAAAGCTGGGTCCGGTCAGCACCGCCACCGTCGCGCCCGGGCAGCCCGAGGCGATCATCCGCGCCGGCGACTGCCCGCTGGCAAGGTCGATGCCCTTGGCGCAGCTGACCAGCGCACGCCCGTCCAGCTGCGCGGCATGGGCGGCCAGAAACCCCGACAGCGCCTGCGCCGGCACCGCCAGCAGCATCATGTCCGCCGCGGGCAACGTCTCGGTCACCGTCACCGCATCGGGCAGCGCCACCCCGGGCAAAGCCGGGTTTTCGCCGCTCCAGCCGATGCGCCGGCCCCACAGCGTCACCGGCCCGTTTGCCGACAGCGCCACCGCAAGCGCCGTGCCGAATGCCCCCGCGCCCAGGATCGCGATATTCCCGCTCATGCTTTTGCCCCCCGCTTGCCGGCGCCCAGCATCGGCGCGGCGCGTTCGTCCAGCGGCCAGCGCGGCCGCGCGGCCAGATCCATGCCGTCGCGATGGCCAAGGCGAAAGCGCTCGATCCCCGCCCAGGCGATCATCGCGGCGTTGTCGGTGCACAGCGCCAGCGGCGGCGCGACAAAGCGCACGCCCACTGCCCCGGCCACCTGTTCCAGCGCGGCGCGGATAGCGCGATTCGCGGCGACGCCGCCGGCGACGGCCAGCACCGGCACCCCGGCCAGCGCCAGCGCGCGGCGAGTCTTTTCGGCCAGCACCTCGGCCACTGCCTGCTGGAACCCGGCGCAGATATCGGCGCGCAGACCCATCCGCAGCCCGCCATCCGCCGCCACCGCTTGATCGCGCAACCGCAGCACCGCGGTTTTCAGCCCCGAAAAGCTGAGATCGCAGCCCGGGCGGTCCAGCAGCGGCCGAGGCAGCGCCACCGCCGCCGCATTGCCGCGCGCGGCCTCGGTTTCCACCGCCGGGCCGCCGGGCTGGGGCAGGCCCAGCAGCTTGGCCACCTTGTCGAAGGCCTCGCCCGGGGCGTCGTCGATGGTGCCGCCCAGTCGGGTGAAATCCTCAGGCCCGCGGACCAGCAGGAACTGGCAATGCCCGCCCGAAACCAGCAGCATCAGATATGGAAAGCCGATGCCCTCGGTCAGCCGCGGGGTCAGCGCGTGCCCGGCCAGATGGTTCACGCCGACCAGCGGCAGCCCGGTCCCGGCCGCCAGCCCCTTGGCCAGCATCACCCCGGCCATGACCCCCCCGATCAGCCCCGGCCCGGCCGTCACCGCAATCGCATCCAGATCGCGCAGGGTGACACCGGCCTGCGCCAGCGCGGCCTCGACACAGTGGTCCAGCCGCTCGGCATGGGCACGGGCGGCGATTTCCGGCACCACGCCCCCGAAATCCGCATGCAGCGCCGCCTGCCCCGCCACGACCGACGACAGCACCCGCCGATCCGAGGTCACGACAGCGGCGGCGGTATCGTCGCAACTGCTTTCGATCCCAAGCACGGTCAGGGTCATGGTTGTATTCACGGGTCTGCTGCGGCTTATCGGGGGGGTAACACCGGTTGCAAGGAAACGCCATGCAAGAGCCAGCGCCCCCCGATTCTGCGCCCCCCCATTCCGCCCCGGTGGTGCTGTTGATCCGCCCGCAAGAGGCGGCCGAGCGCTTTGCCGCCCAGATCGCGCCCATGGGACTGCGCGCGCTGATCTCGCCGATGCTGCGCATCGTGCCGGTTCCCCATGACGCGGCGGCGTTGCAGGCGGCGCGGGGGCTGGTGTTCACCTCGGAAAACGGGGTGCGGTTTGCCGGGCCGGGGCGGGGGCGGCCGGCGTGGTGCGTGGGGCCAAGGACGGCCAAGGCCGCCGCCGCCGCCGGTTATGACGCCATCACCGGCCCGGGGGATGCGGCGCGGCTGATCCCGCTGATTTCCGACCTTGGCCCAGGCTGGCTGCATGCGCATGGCAGGCATCTGGCGGCAAGGCTGCCGGTGCCGGGGGTGGTGGTCTATGACCAGCAGGCGCTGCCGCTGTCCGCGCAGGCCCGCGCGCTGCTGGCGGGGGACGGGCCGGTGATCCTGCCGCTGTTCTCGCCCCGCTCGGCGCGGCTGGCGGCACAGGCGGTGGCGCCGATTTCCGCCAAGGGACCGCTGCCGCCCCTGCGGCTGATCGCCATCAGCGAGGCCGCGCGCATCGCGTGGGACGCACACTGGCCCGGCCCCACCCTGCCTGCCGTCGTGACCGATACCCCCGATGCCGAGGGCGTGCTGCGCGCGCTGGCCCCGCCGTCGGTGGAACGCAGCGACATCGCGGCGGGTTGAGCAGTTCCACCGGCCCGTCTAGGTTTGGCGCGAACGCGCCGCAAGCGGCGCCACTCGCCAAGGATTTAGACCGTGCCGCGGGCCCGCCCCCGGATTGAGCCCCAAGGACTGCAAGGATTCGCCGCGCCATGACCAAACGCCCCGACGCCGCCCCCACTTCGGAAACTCCGGCGACTGCGGCCGCGCGGGGCACGCTGGTCCCCTCGCACCCGACAGGCGACGGGCGCAATGCCGCCGCCGCACCGCGCGAGCCCTCGCCCCCCATCGAATCGACGCTGGTCGGCGATGGCGGCACGCTGGACGCAATGGCCCCGCGCCCGAGCGCCGCAAAGGACGCGCCGCTGCGGCTGGAGCCTGCGATGGGCAGCAGCGTCCCGCCGGTCGCGCAGAGGAAAAACGGCAGCGAAGCCAGCGGCGTGTCAGACGGCGACGAGAAAGACAGCGACGGGAAAGACGGCGACACGCCCCCGAGCCACGACCCGGAACCGCCGTTCCAGCCGCAGCCGGCATCCCCGACCGCGCCGCCGGTCCCGCCTGTCGTGCCCGCACCGCCCCCGGCACCCGCCCCGGGGCGCGGCGGTTTTGCGCCCATGGTTCTGGGCGGCATCATTGCCGCGGGGCTGGGGGCCGGGGCCGCGTGGTTCGTCATCCCCCGGCTGCCGGCGCAGCTTCAGCCCGCGGCCTCGGCCCCCGCAGCGGACCCTGCGGCCGTGACCGAGGCCGCGCGGGCCGCCGCATCTGACGCGGTTTCGGCCGCGGTGCAGGACGAATTTGCCCGCAGTGGCGCCGAAATCGAATCGCGCGCCATCGCCGCCGCGCGCCAGGCCGCAGCCGAGGCCGCGGCCACCGCCGCCGACGCGGGGCTTGCGCAGGCGGTGGACGGCGACGCGCTGCTGGAACAGGCCCGGCAGGCCGGGGCCGAGGCCGCGACCCAGCTGCTGGCCCAAGCCCCCGCGGATACGGGCGCCGACCCATCGGTCCAGACCGCGCTGGCCGCGCAGGCACAACGTCTGGCCGCGCTGGATCAGGCGGTCGAGGAACTGCGCGCCCAACCCCGCGACCCGGCCGAAACCGCCGCCCCGACGGGGATCGAAACGCAGGTTTCCGCGCTAGAACAGCGGCTTGAAGAACAGGCCGCGACGCTGGAATCGCTGGCCGGACGCGCCTCGGTCGATCCGGCCGCGCTTGAGCGGCTGGCCGCCGACGCCGAGGCCGCGACCGCCCGCATTACCGCGGCCGCCGAACAGGCCGAGGCGCGGCTGGCGCAGGCCGAATCGCGCGCGGACGAACTTGCGGCCGCCGCCGAACAGGCCGCCCGCCGCGCCCGCGCCTCGTCTGCCGCGGTGGCGCTGGCCGAGGCGTTGCAGACCGGCGCCCCCCGCCAGCAGGCGCTGGGCGCACTGGCCGAGGCCGGGGTCGAGCCATCGCCCGCCCTGACCGGAGATCTGCCCAGCCCAGACGGGCTGGCCACAGGATTTGCCCCCGCCGCCCGCGCCGCTCTGCGCGACGCGCGGGCAGCCGAACCCGCGCAGGGCGCCGGCCGCGCCATCGGCAATTTCCTGCGCGCCCAGACCGGCGCCCGCTCGGTCGCCCCGCGCGAGGGCACGGACGCGGATGCGGTGCTGTCGCGCGCGGGCGACGCCGTGCAGCGCGGCGCCTTTGCGCAGGCGCTGGACGAGCTGGCCACCCTGCCCGAACCCGCACGCCCCGCCATGGCGGAATGGACCGCGCAGGCGCAGCGTTTCGTCGCAGCCCAGCAGGCGCTTGGGGCGATGATCGCGCCCGACGCCGCCCCGGCGCACGACCCCGCCCCGGACGACTCCGCGCCAGATGCCCCGGGGACCGCCCTGCCCCCAGCGCCCCCTTCTGACATGCCCGCGCCCGCCGCTGCCGCCCCATCAAACTGAGGTCACCGAAGATGCTGTTCACGCTTCTCAAGGTCACGTTTTTCTTTGGCGTCGTTCTGGCGGCGGCGCTGGGGGCCGTGTATCTAGCCGAACACGGCGCACCGCTGATCGTCCAGTTCAACGGCGTGGAATACACGCTGGGGCCGGTGCAGGCCGCCGTCGCCGCCATCGTCGCGCTGTTTCTGGCGTGGCTGGCGGTGCAGGTGCTGCGCATCCTGTGGGCCTTTCTGCGCTTTCTGGCCGGCGACCGCACCGCCATCGACCGCTATTTCGACCGCTCGCGCGAGCGCAAGGGCTACAAGGCGCTGGCCGAGGGGATGCTGGCCGTCGCCTCGGGCGAGGGGCGCGCCGCGCAGGCTCAGGCGCAAAAGGCCGCGAAATACCTGGACCAGCCGCATCTGACCAACCTGCTGGCCGCGCAGGCCGCCGAGACCGCGGGCGACGCCAAACACGCCGAACAGGTCTATCGCACCATGCTGGCCGACCAGCGCACCCGTTTCGTCGGGATCCGCGGGCTGATGCAGCAGCGGCTGGCCATGGGCGACACCGCCACCGCGCTGCGGCTGGCCGAAAAAGCCTATGCCCTGAAGCCCGCCCATACCGGGATGCAGGACGCGCTGCTTGAGCTGCAAACCCGCGCCCATGACTGGAAGGGCGCGCGCGGCACCATCAAGGACAAGCGCCGCCACGGGCTGTTGCCCAAGGACGTGGCGATTCGCCGCGATGCGGTGCTGGCGCTGCAAGAGGCGTCCGAGGTGCTGGCGCAGGGCAATTCCATCAGCGCGCGCGAGGCCGCGATCAGCGCCAACCGCGCCTCGCCCGATCTGGTGCCGGCGGCGGTGCTGGCCGCGCGCAGCTATCTGGCGCAAAAGGATCCGCGCAACGCCGCGCGGCTGCTGCAAAAGACCTGGGCCGCGCAGCCCCACCCCTCGCTTGCCGCCGCCTATGCCGAGATCGAGCCGGACGAGACCCCGGCCCAGCGGCTGCGCCGTTTCGGCGAGCTGATCCGCCAGAACCCCGACCATCAGGAATCGCGGCTGCTGCAAGCGGAACTGGCGCTGGCGGCCGAGGATTTCCCCGCCGCCCGCCGCGCGCTTGGCGACCTGGCCGAGACGCAGCCCACGGTGCGCTCGATCGCGATCATGGCGGCGGTGGAACGCGGCTCGGGCGCCGACGACAGCGTGGTGCGGGCGTGGCTCGCGCGCGCGATGAACGCCAGCCGCGGCCCGCAATGGGTCTGCGAGAACTGCCACAACATCATGTCGGAATGGTCGCCGGTCTGCGACAGCTGCCACGGCTTCGACACGCTGAGCTGGCGCGAGCCGCCGGTCGCCGCGCGCATGGCCACCGCCGGCAACGGCGTCGAGATGCTGCCCCTGATCATCGGCCGCGCCGGGGCCGCAGATCAGCCCGCCGCTGCACCGGCCGTCCTCGCCCCCGCAGTGGTGGCGGACGCAGGCAGCGCGCCCGAACCCCCTGCCGCACCGCCCCCTGCCGCACCGACCCCGCCCGAGCCGCCGAAAGCAAGGGCCGCCGCGACCCGCCCCGGCTATATCCCGCGCGAATCGGACTATGCGCCCTCGGTCACCCTGACCCACCGCGAGGCACCGCCCCTTGTCCCCGCCCCGCCGCCCGCACCCACACCGCAGGCAGCGTCGCCGATCACCCCACCCGGCGACGGCATCGACGCAATCCCCATGCCGCCGCCGGTCACCAAGACCGGCGCGACCACCTTCGCACCGCCTGTGGAACAGCAGGCCACCGCCCCGACCACGCCTCCGGCACCCGGCAACCCACCCGTCCGCCCGGATGTCGAGCCACCCGAGGCCGCAACGGCCACGGAATCACGCTGACCCCCTTTCCCTGCCCGCGCGAAGGTGCTAACTCGCGCGGGTCAGGCCGCAGTAGCTCAGCTGGTAGAGCACATCATTCGTAATGATGGGGTCGGGGGTTCGAGTCCCTTCTGCGGCACCAATTCTCTTGATTTTACTGGACAATGTCAGCCTCTTGGGTGGACAGTGTTCATTCTGGCCCACCCTTCAGCCCACCTCTCGGGGTTTGTTTCGCGGCGCTGAACGTGCTGGTGTTGCGCGGCACCAGCTTTGGCCAAAAATCGCACCAGCTTTGTCCAAAGAGTTTTTCGCACTCGCTGTCAGGCTCCGGCCCCGCTTCGGCAAACCTGACAGCCAGGGCCGCCTCTTGCCGACCCTTGCCGTGAGGATCACGACCACGGCTGCCACGGCCCCTGCTGCCAGACGCCGACGGCCCAGTGGCCCAGCAGCGTGGCGGCAACCGTTTCGCGCCACGGGACGCCTCGCTCGGGCTGCGGCTCGTCCGGCAGACTTCGTCCCGGCCCCAATGCAAGACGCGGCGGCGCCCCTCGGCTATCCCCGCAGCACGCGGTAGATGACCGGGATCACCAGCACCGTCAGCAGCGTTGACGAGGCCACCCCGAACAGCAACGAGATCGCCAGCCCCTGAAAGATCGGGTCGGCCAGGATCACCGCCGCCCCGATCATCGCCGCGATCCCGGTCAGCAGGATCGGCTTGAAGCGGATGGCCCCGGCCTCGATCAGCACCTCGGTCAGCGGACGGTCCTCGCGCGGGGTGTGGCGGATGAAATCGACCAGCAGGATCGAATTTCGCACGATGATCCCCGCCAACGCGATGAAGCCGATCATGGATGTCGCCGAAAACGGCGCCCCGAACAGCCAGTGCCCGATCATGATGCCGATGAAGGTCAGGGGCACCGGCGTCAGCACCACCAGCGGCAGCTTGAACGAATGGAACTGCGCCACCACCAGGATGTAGATGCCCAGCAGCGCCACCATAAAGGCCGCGCCCATGTCGCGAAAGGTGACCCAGGTGACCTCCCATTCGCCGTCCCAAAGCAGCGTGGGCGTGGATTCGTCGCCCGGCTGGCCATGCAGGCTGATTTCCGGGCGCGGCAGGTCGGTCCAGTCCTGCGCATCAAGCGCGTCATGAACGGCAAGCATACCGTAAAGCGGCGCCTCGAAATCACCGGCGAGTTCGGCGGTCACCATCTCGGCCGCGCGGCCGTTGCGGCGAAAGATCGGCAGCGAGGCGCGTTCCTCGACCACCTGCACGACGTCGCCCAGTTCCACCACGCCGCGGTCGCCGGGCAGGACATTGGCCGGAATCGGCGTGGTCAGGAACGCCTCGTCCATGACACGGGCCGATTTCGGGCGCTCGATGCGGATCGGGATCGGGGGGCGGCCCTCGCCACGATGCGAATAGCCGACCAGCGCGCCCGCGTTCAGCAGCCCGATGGTGTCCAGAACGTCGCTTTCCTCGACATGAAAGAATTCCAGATCATCGGTCGAGATGGTGGCGCGCAGCTTGCGCGGCGCGGTGCCCCAGGAATTGTCGATATCGACGATGAAGGGGACGGATCGGAAAGCCTCCTCGACCCTTGCCGCGACCTCGCGCCGCGTGGCGGCGTCGGGGCCGTAGATCTCGGCCAGCAGGGTCGCCATCACCGGGGGACCGGGCGGCGGCTCGACCACCTTTAGCACTGTGCCATCGGGCATGGCGGCCGTGCGCAGGCGTTCGCGCATGTCCAGCGCAATGGCATGGCTGGCGCGGTCACGATCCGCCTTGGGCGCAAGGTTCACCGCCACATCGCCCAGCTGCGGCTGGTTGCGGTGGAAGCTGTGGCGCACCAAGCCATTGAAATCAAAGGGCGCGGCACTGCCGGCATGGGTCTGGACCGAGCGCACCTCGTCCATGCCCAGCAGAATGCGCGCGACCTCTTGCGCGACGGCATCGGTATCCTCGACCGAGGCACCCTCGGGCAGGTCGATCATCACCGCCAGCTCGGACTTGTTGTCAAAGGGCAGCAGCTTGACCGTGACGTGTTTCGTATAAAACAGCGACAGCGAAGCCCCGGTCAGCGCCAGAACAAAGGCCAGAAACAGCCAGCCCCGCGCCTTGCTGGCCAGAAGCGGCCGCGCGACACGGGCATAGGCACGCCCCAGCCGCCCGCCGCCATGCGCGGCCTCGGCGTGGGCAGTCATCGGCGCGCGGCCGGCGATCTTCATCATCAGCCAGGGCGTGACCATGACTGCGACGAAGAACGAAAAGATCATCGCGGCCGAGGCATTGGCCGGAATCGGGCTCATATAGGGGCCCATCATGCCGGATACGAACAGCATCGGCAGCAGGGCCGCGACCACGGTCAGGGTGGCGACGATGGTGGGGTTGCCGACCTCGGCCACGGCGTCGATGGCGGCTTTCGCACGCGGGCGACCGTCATTCATCGCCCAGTGGCGGGCGATGTTTTCGATCACCACGATAGCGTCGTCGACGAGGATGCCGATGGAAAAGATCAGCGCGAACAGGCTGACCCGGTTCAGCGTATAGCCCATGATCCAGGACGCAAACAGCGTCAGCAGGATGGTGACTGGAATGACGACGGCGACAACCAGCGCCTCGTGCCAGCCGATTGCCAGCCACACCAGCGCGATGATCGAGATGGTGGCAAGGCCAAGGTGGAACAGCAGCTCATTGGCCTTTTCGTTGGCGGTCTCGCCATAGTCGCGGGTGATCTCGATACCGATGTCGGCGGGGATCAGGCTGCCCTGCAATTCGGCAACGCGGTCAAGGATGGTCTCGGCCACGGTCACCGCGTTCGAGCCGGCGCGCTTGGCCACGGCCAGCGTGACCGAGGGCACGCGCTGCGGGCTGCCGTCAGCAGCGCGGGTGACGGTGGTGACCATCGCATCCGCGGTATCGGTCGCCAGCGTCACATCGGCCACGTCGCGCAAGTAAACCGGGCGGCCGTCGCGGGTGGTCAGCAGCAGGTTGCCGATAGCCTCGGGCGTGGCGAGTGTTTCACCTGCAACCAGCATGATCTGCTGGCCCTGATCGCGCACAAGCCCGGTGGGAAAGGCGCGGTTGGCGCCCTGCACCTTGCCGGACAGCTGCTGCAACGTGACGCCGTAAAGCGCCAGCCGCGCCGGGTCGGGGTCGATGCGGATGATCTCGTCAGTGGCGCCGACCAGATAGGTCAGGCCGACATCCTGGATCTTGGTGATCTCGGTCTGCAATTGCCGGGCGATGCGGGTCAGGTCGCTGGCGGCGATGCTGTCGCCCGCCGCAGGGGCAAGGGTCAGCGACACGATCGCCACATCGTCGATGCCGCGCCCGACGATCAAGGGTTCCGGGATGCCGGCGGGGATGCGGTCCATGTTGGCACGCAGCTTGTCATGGACCCGCAGCACCGCCGTATCGGCCGAGGTGCCGGTCAGAAAGCGCGCGGTGACCAGCACGCCGTCGTCCTGGGTCTGGGAATAGACGTGTTCGACCTCGTCGATGCCCTTGACGATCTGCTCCAGCGGCTCGGTGATCAGCTTGACGGCATCGGGCGCCTTCAGCCCCGGCGCCATCACCTGGATGTCGATCATCGGCACGGAAATCTGCGGCTCTTCCTCGCGCGGCAGCGCCATCAGCGCGATCAGCCCAAAGGCGAGCGAGGCGATCAGCAGCAGCGGCGTCAGCGGCGAGGCGATGAAGCCCCGGGTCAGCCAGCCCGCCATGCCCAGCCGTGGCGCGCTGTCGCCCGGGGTGGAATCGTCGTGGTGGTTGCCGTTCCGAGAGGGTTTGAGTGTCATGTCAGGGCACCAGAACCATGTCGCCTTCGTGCAGGCCGGTCAGGATCTCGACCATGGCGGCGCCGTCCAGCGTGACCGTGGCGCCGGGAACCACGCTGCGGTCGACCTCAACCTCGCCCTTGCGGATGCGCAGGAAATCCAGCCCGGCGCGCCGGATCAGCGCCGATTGCGGCACCAGCAGCGCCTGCCGGCTGCCCACCGGCACCTGCACCAGCACGCGGGCATCGACGAATGTCGCGTCCAGCCCCTCGACCTCGACATCGGCGATGACGCGCCCCTGTTCGATCTGCGGGTAAAGCTTGACCAGCCGCCCCGGGATCACCGACCCGTTCGAGGTGGTTTGCAGCTCTGCGCCCTCGTGCAGATCGGCGGCGTGGCGTTCGGGGATGGCAAGTCGCAGGAAAAAGCCGCCGCCGGCGATGGTGGCCACCGGCTCGCCGCCCATGATGACGGCATCGCGGGTCACCGGCACGGTCAGCACGCGGCCGGCGACGGGGGCCAGAACCTCGCCCTCGTCGGATTGCTGTAGGGCGACGGCGCGCTGCGCCTGCGCCGCGGCGATCTGGTTCCGGGTCACGCTGACGTCGGTTTCCAGCTGCTCCAGCCGCTGCGCGGTGGACACGCCACGTTCGACCAGCGAACGGCCGCGCGTCAGTTCCGCCTCGGCCCGTTCAAGCTGCGCCTCAAGCGCGCGCAGCTGCGCGTCGATCGCGTCGATCTGAAAGCTGATCTTGTCGTCGCGCACCAGCGCGATGCGCTGGCCCGCCGCGACGGTATCGCCCTCGGTCACCGACAGTTCGACCACGGTGCCGCCGATTCGCGCCCGCGCCGGGACAAGATCGCGCGCCTCGACCCGGCCATAGACCGGCTTCCACTGCGCGATCTTGTGCGGGGTCATCGCCAGCGGTTCGGCGGCGCCGGTCGCGATCGGGGCCGCGGTGGCAAGAAGGGCGGCGATCAGCAGCGGGCGCATGGGGCGGGTCTCCTGTTCAGGCGTTTCGCGATTGAAATCCCAGCTTTTGCAGTATCTTGACCGCTGGGCAGATGCCCGTAAAGGCCGATTGCAAAAGATTGGCGCCGATAAACAGCGTCAGCCAGACGAAATGCGGCGAAACCCACGCGGTCAGCGCGACCGAAACGAGGACCATGATGCCGGCAAAGGCGCGGACAGCGTTTTCAAGTGTCATGTGCGATTCCTCCTGATCGAGTGCAGTTGTCAATGTGCGCATGTTTGAAGATATAAACAAGGAACAGTCATCCGCCCGCGATGTCTTGGGTGCGTCCGTCGGCGGGCACAGGCAGCGCGGCCCGGGCAAAGTTCTATTCGCACACCGTCGCGGGGCCGGTTGCAGCGCGAACCCTTGCCCCCCGCCCCCCGCGAGGCCCATAACTCGGGCCGACCATGCGACGGGAACCGCCATGCATCTGACGAACCGCATCTTCGACGAGCTGCAACCGGGCGACACCGCCTGTCTGCGCCGGCTGATCACCGCCGACGATCTTTACGTGTTCGCGGCGGCCTCGGGGAACTACAACCCGATGCACCTGCCGGGCGAGGATGGCGACGGCGACGGGATCCCCGACGAATTCGCGCCGGGGATGTTCATCGCCTCGCTGCTGTCGGCGGTGCTGGGCACGCTGCTGCCGGGGCCGGGGACGCTGTATCGTTCGCAATCACTGCAATTCCACGGCCACGCCCGCGCCGGGGACGAGGTGGAAAGCCGCCTGACCGTGGTCGAAAAACACGACGACGGCACGGTGACCATGCGCACCGAGGTGACGCGCCCGGCCGACGGCGCGCTGATCCTGACGGGCGAGGCGCTGGTGATGGCGCCGCGCCTGCGCTTTGACCGCGACGACATCGAGATCCCGGGGCTGATCGTCCAGCGCCACCGGCATTTCGAGGCGCTGCTGGAACGCGCCCGCGCCCTGCCCCCCCTGCGCACCGCCGTGGTCGCCCCCGAGGACGAGCGCTCGCTGTCGGGCGCGCTGCTCGCGTGGCGCGAGGGGCTGATCACCCCGATCCTGATCGGGGACAAGGCGCTGATCGCTACGGCTGCGGGCGACGAATCGCTGGCGGGTGTCGAGATCATCGACGAGCCCGACCACGAAAAAGCCGCCGCCCGCGCCTGCGCGCTGGTCCACGAAAGCCGCGCCGCCGCGATCATGAAAGGGCATCTGCACACCGACCAGCTGCTGCGCCCGATGGTGGACCGGCAGACGGGGCTGCGGGTCGGCAAGCGCCGGCTGACCCATGTCTTCGTGATGGACGTGCCGGGGATGGCGCATCCGATCATGGTCACCGATGCCGCGATCAACATCGCCCCCGACCTGCGCACCAAGGTCGATATCGTGCAGAACGCCATCGACCTGGCGATCTCGCTGGGGTCGCAGCAGCCGCTGGTCGGCGTGCTGTCGGCGGTCGAGACGGTCAATCCCGACATCCAGTCCTCGGTCGATGCGGCGCTGCTGTCCAAGATGGCGGATCGCGGCCAGATCACCGGCGGGCTGGTCGAGGGGCCGCTGGCGATGGACAACGCCGTCGACCTCGCCGCCGCCCGCACCAAGGGGCTGCGCTGCGAGGTGGCGGGCCGCGCCAATATCCTGGTCGCGCCGGGGATCGACGCGGGCAACATGCTGGCCAAACAGCTGTCCTATATCAGCCACGCCGAAAGCGCCGGGCTGGTGCTGGGCGCGCGGGTGCCGGTGATCCTGAACTCGCGTTCGGACAGCGCTATGTCGCGGCTGGCCTCTTGCGCGGTGGCGGCGCTGCATCACGCGCGGCTGAGCGGGGGGCGGCCATGACCACGCCGGCGATCCTGACCCTGAACGCGGGGTCGTCCTCGCTGAAATTCGCAATGTATCACGCGCAGACCGAGGCGCTGCTGGCCCGCGGGCAGGTGGACCGGATCGGCCCCGATGCAACGCTGAGCATGAAGGACGCGGACGGCGCGGCGCTGCCGGTGGCGCCCGGGCCGCTGTGCAACCACGACGACGCGGTGGCGCAGGTGCTGGCCAGCCTGCGCGGCGCGTTCCCCGATGCCCGCGCCATCGCCATCGGGCACCGGATCGTGCATGGCGGCATCTTTCACGACCGCCCCGTGATGCTGGACGCGGCGATGCTTGACGAGCTGCGCGCGCTGTCGCCATTCGCGCCGCTGCACCAGCCCCACAACCTCGACGGGGTGCGCGCCGCGATGGAGGCTTATCCGGGCGTGCCGCAGATTGCCTGTTTCGACACCGCATTCCACCGCAACCAGCCCTTTGTGAACGACACTTTCGCCCTGCCCCGGCGCTTCTACGACCGGGGGGTGCGGCGCTTTGGCTTTCACGGGCTGAGCTATGAATATGTCTCGGGCGAGTTGGCGCGCATCGCGCCGACGCTGGCGGCGGGGCGGGTGGTGATCGCGCATCTGGGTAACGGCGCCTCGATGTGCGCGGTGCAGCACGGACGCTCGGTCGCCTCGACCATGGGGTTTTCGGCACTGGACGGGCTGCCGATGGGCACCCGCTGCGGGCAGCTGGACCCCGGCGCGGTGCTGTATCTGATGCAGCAAGAGGGCCTGCCCCCCGACGAGATCGCCGATCTGCTTTACACGCAATCGGGGCTGCTGGGGCTGTCGGGAATTTCCAACGACATGCGCGAGCTTGAGGCGTCGGACCATCCCCACGCGCGCGAGGCGATCGACTATTACGTGTTCCGCCTGCAACGGGAACTGGGCGGGATGGCGGCCGCCATGGGCGGGGTCGATGCGCTGGTGTTCTGCGGCGGCATCGGGGAAAACTCGCGCCTGATCCGCGCGCGGGTCTGCGAGCGGACCGAGTGGATGGGGATCGAGTTGGACCACAGCCGCAACCAAGACAACGCCCCGGTGATCTCGACCGCGTTTTCACGCACCACCATCATGGTGATCCCGACCGACGAGGAACTGGTGATCGCCCGCGCCGCGCGAAAAATGATCGGCGCCTGAGAACGGCGCCGCCGGAGCGGGGGCCAGCCCCCGCACCCCCGGGATATTTCCACACCAAAGACAGAGCTGCGAGCGCGCTTCGGGCCCTGACCCGACAGAGGCGTCACTCTGCCCAAATATCCGCCGCACGCGGTAGCCCTCGGCACGCCGGGGGAGCCATGTGCAGGCTTCTTTCTGGCCCAAATACCCATTGCGACGGCGCCGGAAACCCCGCGCCGCCTGTCGGGAACCTCAGCCCGCCGCCACCGCGTCCAGCGCGCGGGTCAGCCGTGCCACCGTCCCGTCCACGTCCTTGAGCTTGTCCAGCCCGAACAACCCCAGCCGAAAGGTCGAGAAATCCTGCCCCTCACCCACCTGCAACGGCACGCCGGCGGCGATCTGCACGCCTTGTTCCACGAACTTGCGCCCCGAACGGATATCGGGGTCGTCGGTGTAGCTGACCACCACCCCCGGCGCCCCGAACCCCTCGGCCGCGACCGAGGCAAAGCCGCGTTCGGCCAGCAGCGCCCGCACCTTGCGGCCCAGTTCCCACTGCGCTTCGCGCGCGGCCTCGAACCCCATTTCACGGGTTTCCACCATCGCGTCGCGCAGGTTCAGCAGCGCGTCGGTCGGCATGGTGGCGTGATAGGCGTGGCCGCCGTCCTCATAGGCCTGCATGATCGCGCGCCATTTCTTCAGGTCCAGCGCGAAGCTGTCGGAATTGGTGGCCGCAAGCCGTTCCGCCCCGCGGGCCGAAAACATCACCATCCCGGCCGAGGGCGGCGCGCTCCAGCCTTTTTGCGGGGCCGAGATCAGCACGTCGACCCCCAGCGCCTGCATGTCGACCCAGATCGTCCCCGAGGCGATGCAGTCCAGCACCATCAGCCCGTCGTGTTCATGCACCGCCGCCGCCAGCGCCGCGATATAGTCGTCGGGCAGGATCAGCCCGGCCGCGGTCTCCACATGCGGCGCGAACACCACCGAGGGGCGGCTGCTGCGGATCTCGGCCACCACATCCTCGATCGGGGGCGGCGCATAGGCGGGACGGGGGGCGTTCCCTTCGGGCCGGGCGGGCTGCACGATGGCGGTGCCGTCGAAACCCGCGGTCTCGATGATCTGGCTCCAGCGAAAGCTGAACAGGCCGTTGCGCACGATCAGCGCATCCGATTCGCGGGCGAACTGGCGGGCCACCGCTTCCATCGCATAGGTGCCGCCCCCGGGGACCAGCGCCACGCCTTGCGCGTTATAGACCTCGCGCGCGATGGCAGAAATATCGCGCATCACCTGCTGGAATTTCTGCGACATGTGGTTGAGGCTGCGGTCGGTGAACACCACCGAGAATTCGGCCAGCCCCTCGGGGTCGACCTTGCTGTGACCATCCGCGCGCAATCCCGACATCTGCGTTCCCCTTGCATGTGACCGGGCAATCCTAGCCGCGGATGCGGGGCTGTGCCAGCACCCCCACGGCCCCTGCGACCTTGGGCGGGCCGCTTTCCCCGGCCCCCCTTGCGGCAACCCTGCCCGCGCGCCTAACTTGGGTGCGACAGCACCAGGAAAGACCGCGATGCGCATCGGCATCCTCAAGACCGGGCAGCCGCCCGGCGAAATCCGCGCCGAACACGGCGATTACGACGACATGTTCGAACGGCTGCTGGCCGGGCGCGGCTTCGATTTCACCAGCTACCACGTCGAGGCGATGCAGTTCCCCGCCTCTGTCCACGACGCTGACGGCTGGCTGATCACCGGCTCGCGCCATGGCGTGTATGAAGATCACCCCTTTATCCCCCCGCTTGAGGATTTCATCCGCCGCGCGGTGGCGGCCCGGGTGCCGCTGGTCGGCATCTGTTTCGGCCACCAGATCATCGCGCAGGCGCTTGGCGGGCAGGTCGGCAAGCACCCGGCCGGCTGGGCAGTGGGCGCGCAGGATTATGATTTCGGGGACGAGACCATTTCCCTGAACGCCTGGCATCAGGATCAGGTGGTGACCCCGCCCGAGGGGGCCGAGGTCGCCGCCCACAACGCCTTTTGCGCCAATGCCGCGCTGATCTACGGCGACCGCGCCTTTACCGTGCAGGCCCATCCCGAATTCCGCGACGACTTCATCGAAGGGCTGATGGCGCATCGCGGCGCCGCGATCCCGCCGGCGCTGCTGGATGCCGCGCGCGAGCGGCGCGGCCGCGCCGACCCCTCGCCCATCACCGACCGGATCGAGGCGTTCTTTCGCCACAGCCGCCCTGCGCCATGAAACTGGCCCCGTGACCCCCGCGCCCCCTAGGGCGCCCAACAGCGAAAGCCGGCCAGCCCGGCGGAAAGTTCCCATGTCAGACTGGCTGACGAAAATCCCCGAAGCGGCGCGCGACTACATCGCCGGCCGCAGGCTTGACGAGGTCGAGTGCATCGTCCCCGACATCGCCGGCGTCGCCCGCGGCAAGGCCATGCCGGCGTCGAAATTCGCCCGGCAGGAAAGCTTTTTCCTGCCCAACTCGATCTTTCTGCAAACGATCACCGGGGAATGGGCCGACAACCCCTCGGGCGCGTTCACCGAACCCGACATGGTGCTGGTGCCGGATTTCGACACGGTGTCCGCCGCGCCATGGACGGCGGATGTGACGTTGCAGGTCATCCACGACGTGCTGGACCAGCAGGGCAACCCGGTGCCGGTGGCGCCGCGCAACGTTCTGAAACGCATCGTGTCGCTATATGCCGAACGCGGCTGGCGGCCGATCGTGGCGCCAGAGATGGAGTTCTTTCTGGTCGCCCGCAACATCGACCCCAACCAGCCGATCCAGCCGCCGATGGGGCGGTCGGGGCGGCGGGCGGCGGCGAAACAGGCGTATTCGCTGTCGGCGGTGGACGAATACGGCAAGGTGATCGACGACATCTATGATTTCGCCGAGGCGCAGGGATTCGAGATCGACGGCATCCTGCAAGAGGGCGGCGCCGGCCAGGTGGAAATCAACCTCGCCCACGGCGATCCGGTCGCGCTGGCCGACGAGATCTTTTATTTCAAGCGCCTCATCCGCGAGGCGGCGCTGCGCCACGACTGTTTCGCCACCTTCATGGCCAAGCCGATCGAGGGCGAGCCGGGGTCGGCCATGCACATCCACCACTCGGTGCTGGACGCTGCGGGGCGCAACATCTTTTCCGACGAGCAGGGGCGCGAGACCCCGGCCTTCATGCATTTCATCGCCGGGATGCAGGCGCATCTGCCCGCGGCCATCGCGCTGCTGGCGCCTTATGTGAACAGCTATCGCCGCTATGTCCCGGACTTTGCCGCCCCGATCAACCTGGAATGGGGGCGCGACAACCGCACAACCGGGATCCGGGTGCCGATTTCGGGGCCGGTGGCGCGGCGGGTGGAAAACCGGCTGGCGGGGATGGACTGCAACCCCTATCTGGGGCTCGCGGCCTCGCTGGCCACGGGTTATCTGGGGCTGATCCAGCAGGAAAACCCCCGCGCGGAATGTCTGGGCGACGCCTATATGTCGCAGGACGAGCTGCCCACAAACCTTGGCGACGCACTGGACCTGATGGTCGAATCCGACCCCATGCGCGAGGTGCTGGGGTCCGAATTCGTCGATGTCTACGAATCGGTCAAGCGCAACGAATACAAGGAATTCCTTCAGGTCATCTCGCCCTGGGAACGCGAACATCTGCTGCTGAACGTCTAGGCAGCCGCACCGCCCCCCCGCCCGGCCCCGTGCCCGGCCCCGCCCCTGCGTCCATTCACCGCTTGCGATACCGGGCGCGGGGTGGCAAGGGGCGGGCATGACCCAGACCGATCAAGACCCCGCCCCGCAAACCGCGCCCGCCCGGAACGGCAAGGTCGCCATCGTCACCGGCGCCTCGCGCGGGCTTGGCGCGGCGCTGGCGCAGCTGCTGGCGGCGCGCGGCCATCACGTCGTGGCCGTAGCCCGCACCGTCGGCGCGCTTGAGGAACTCGATGACCGCATCCGCGCTGCGGGCGGCGCGGCGACGCTGGCGCCGATGGACATCACCCAGCCCGCGGCGATGATCCAGCTGGCGCAGGCGGTGCTGGACCGCTGGGGCGGCTGCGACCTGTGGGTCCACGCCGCGATCCACGCCACGCCGCTGTCGCCCGCGCCCCATGTCGACCCCAAGGACATGGATCGCTCGGTCGCGGTCAACCTGCTGGCCACCCACGGGCTTGCGGTGCTGTTCGAGCCGCTGCTGCGCGCGCGCGCGGGCACGGCGCTGTTCTTTGACGACCCGCGCGGAGGCCAGCCGTTCTTCGGCGCCTACGGCACCACCAAGGCCGCGCAGATCGCATTCGCCCGCAGCTGGCAGGCCGAAAACCGCAGGCTCGGCCCCAAGGTGGTGATCGCCGAGCCACGGCCGATGCCGACCGCGCTGCGCTCGCGCTTTTACCCCGGCGAGGACCGCGCCCCCCTCATCCCCTGCATGACCGAGGCGGAACGGATCCTGGCGGAACTTTCCCGATAAACCGGCGCCGCAGCCCCAAAGGCCGCGGCTTTTTCTTCATCACGAAAATATCCCGGGGGAGTCGCGCAACGCGCGACGGGGGCAGCGCCCCCACTGCCCCGCCACGCCGATCACAGATCGTAGATCGCGCCGAACTTCTCTTCCAGATAGGCCAACAGCGGCTCGGGCGTGACCGGCCCGCCGACGGCGCCCTCGACCAGCTCGCCCGGCTCGAACAGCGCGCCGTGGCGGTGGACGTTCTCGCGCAGCCACTCGGCGGCGGGGGTGGCGTCGCCGTCCTCAAGGCTGTCGTCCAGATCGGGGACCGCCGCGCGCAGCGCCTGATGCAGGGCACCGGCATAGACGTTGCCCAAGGCATAGGTGGGGAAATAGCCGAACAGCCCCACCGACCAATGCACATCCTGCAACACCCCGTTCGAGGGCTTGTCCACCGCTACCCCGAAATCGCGCAGGAAGCGGGCGTTCCACGCCTCTTCCAGGTCGTCGGCGGACAGGCGGCCGGCGATCAGCTCGCGCTCAAGGTCGAAACGCATCAGAATATGCAGGTTATACTGCACCTCGTCGGCCTCGGTGCGGATATAGCCGGGGGTGACCCGGTTCACGGTGCGGTAGAATTCATCCGCATCGGTGATCGACAGCCCGCCCACCATGTCGCCCATGCGCGCATGCAGCCAGCCGGTAAAGGCGCGACTGCGCCCCAGCTGGTTTTCAAAGATGCGGCTCTGGCTTTCGTGAACCCCCATCGAGACACCGCGGCCCAGCGGCGTAAAGGCGTGGTCCTGGTCGATCCCCTGTTCATAGCTGGAATGCCCGACCTCGTGGATCGTGGAATAGATGCAGTTGAAGGGGTCGGTCTCGACGATGCGGGTGGTGATGCGGCTGTCCTGCCAGCGCCCGCTGGAAAACGGATGCACGGCGATATCCATCCGCCCGCGCGTCCAGTCATAGCCGAAACCGGTGGCGCAGGCGCGTGCCAGCCGCAGCTGGGTTTCCTGCGCGAAACGGCCGCGCAGCGGCTCGGGCTGGCCGTCGGCGTCCAGCACCGCCTCGCGCAGGGCGACCAGCCGGGGGCGCATGGTCTCGAACAGCCCGGCGATCTGGGACTGGGTGGCGCCGGGTTCGTAATCGTCCAGCAGAGCGTCATAGGGATCGCCGTTGCCGAAACCGGCGGCGACCAGCGCATGGGCCTCGTCCTGTTTCAGGCTCAGGATCTGGTCCAGCAGCGGCATGAAATCCTCGGGCGCCTCGCTGGCGCGGGCGGCGGCCCACACCCCCTGCCCCAGGCTGGTCTGGCGGGCGATCTCGGTCGCCAGCTCGGCCGGCACCGCGCCGGCGCGGGCAAAGTCGCGGGCGACCAGCGCAAGAATGCGTTCCTCGGACGGCGATTGCGGCACCGCGGTTTCCAGCCATTCGCCGATGCGCGGATCGGTGCGGCGTGCGTGCAGCATCGCCTCCATCGCGGCGGTTTCCTCGGCGCGCTGCTCGGTGGCGCCGCGGGGCATCACGGTTTCCTGGTCCCAGACCAGCCGCTCGGCCACCGACGACAGCGCCTCGGTCTGGCGCTGGTATTCCAGCAACTCGTTCATCGCGGCGTTTTCGGAAATCATCGGATCGTCCCCCGGACGCTGGTTTCAAAAGGATAGCGCGCGTGATGACGGGCGCGGATGATCAGGACGAACAGGGCCACCGCGCCGACCTGATGGGCCAGCGCCTCGCCCAAAGGCGCGCCGTGGATCACGGTGACAATCCCCAACGCGATCTGCAAGCCCACCGCCGCGATCATCGCGGTAAAGGCGCCCTTTGTCACCGGGTGGGGCGAGCGGCGGGCGCGCAGCCACACCACCACCGCGAACACCGCCAGCAGATAGCCGACCATGCGATGAGTGAACTGCACGGTGGCGGCGTTTTCAAAGAAATTGCGCCAGCCCAGCCCCGCGTCCCAGATCGCGGCGGGGATCCATTCGCCGCCCATTTTCGGCCAGCCGGTATACTGCCGCCCGGCGTCGATTCCGGCGACCAGCGCCCCCAGCAGGATCTGGACAAAGGCCAGATGCATCAGCCCGGTGGCCATGGAAAACAGCTTGGGCTCACCTGCCCGGCGGGCGCGCAAAAGCTGCGCTTCCGGCCGCGACAGTTGCAGCACCTGCCACGCGATCAGGCCAAGAATGGCAAAGGCCAGCCCCAGATGCACCGCCAGCCGGTAAGAGGCGACCGCGGTCATCCCCTCGACCAGCCCGGAGCTGACCATCCACCAGCCAACCGCGCCCTGCAACCCGCCAAGCCCGCCCAGCACCAGCAGCCGCGGCGCCCAGCCCGCCGGCATCCGCCCCGAGACCCAGAAAAACAGAAACCCCAGCCCCCAGACCAGCCCGACCGCACGGCCCAGCTGCCTGTGCGCCCATTCCCACCAGTAGATGCGCTTGAACCCGGCAAGCTCCATCGTGGGGTTGTCCGCCTGGAACTGCGGGATCGCCTGATACTTGGCGAACTCGGCCTCCCACGCGGCCTGGCCACTGGGGGGCAGCGCGCCGGTGACGGGTTTCCATTCGGTGATCGACAGCCCCGATCCGGTCAGCCGCGTGGCGCCCCCCAGCGCGATCATTGCCGCGACCAGCACGAACAGCGCCACCAGCCAGATGCGGATCGCGCCGCGCGCGCCCTTGGGGCGGGCGTCGATCATGCCGCCCGCCTGCTGCGGCGAGGGCGCGGTTTCGCCTGACATTTCCTGAAAGATCGGGCGCTTGGCCATGGCGGGGCCTTTCGGTGGTTTATACGACGGGATGCAGGAACCGGGGCGCGGAACGCGGCCGGACATTGGCGGCGACAGCGCAAAAGGTCAATCGTCGCGCGGCTTCCACGTCAGTTGCCGCACCACCCCGTGCAGGATCTGCACATCCGCCCGCATCAGCGGCATCCGCGACCACAGGTTGCGCAACGCCAGCCGCATCGAGGCCCCCTTGTCGGGCGGGAAAAAGAACCGCGCGTGATCCAGCCGTTCTTCCCAGTGGTCGGCCAGTCGGTCGATTTCCAGCCGCGTCGCCGGCACCTCGCCGGGCGGGCGCCGGCCGGGCGGGGCGGGCTGCGAGGGCAGCGCCTCGCGCGCCCATTCGTAACCCAGCAGCAGCACCGCCTGCGCAAGGTTGAGCGAGGGGAAATCCGGGTTCACCGGCACGGTCACCACCGCACTGGCCCGCGCCACGTCGTCGTTTTCCAGCCCGGCGCGTTCGGGGCCAAAAATCAGCGCCACACGGCGGCCCCCGGCGGCGATCTGTCGCGCCTCGGCCATGGCGCTGGCGGGGGTGTGGACGGTCTTGGTCAGCTCGCGGCCGCGGGCGGTGGTGGCATAGGCGTGGTGGATCTCCTCCATCGCCTCGGCCAGCGTGGGAAACACGCGCGCCCGGTCCAGCACCTGCCCCGCCGCCCCCGAGGCCATGGCCACCGCGCGCGGGTTCGGCCAGCCGTCGCGCGGCGCCACCAGCCGCATCTCGGTCAGGCCGAAATTCAGCATGGCGCGGGCGGCGGCGCCGATGTTTTCCCCCATCTGCGGCCGCACGAGGATCACGACCGGCTGCAAGGGCGCGGGTTGGGCGCTTTGCGACATGAGCTGCGCCCTAGCGCGCGCGCGGGGCGCAGGCAAGCGGTGGATTGCGTCAGGGCCGGGGCAGCCCCGCGACATTCCCCTCGGACAGATCGGCCAGCGAATCGTGCATCAGCTGGATGACATAGGGCGCGTTATGGGCATAGGCGCCGGGATCCTTGGCGACGAACTGATAGTTATAGGCCGCCTTGAGCAGCCGCGGCGTCCACGAGGCATATTTGTTCGGCCCCTGCGCCTCGGTGTCGCTGATCGCGCCGTCCCCGTCGCCGTCGTTGAAGAAATACGGATGCGCATGGGCGTGATAGCCGATCGGGGCGCCCGCCACCTCGGCTGCATAGGCGCGGATCGCGGCCAGCAGGCGGTCGTGCAGGGCCGCGATCTCGGCCGCGATGCCCTCGGTCACGTCGCCGTTGCCGTCGTAATCGACCTTGCCCTTGCGGATCGAGGCCAGCGATTCGCGCCCCGTCACGCCTTCGTGGCAGGCGGCGCAGGGTTCGGTCTTTGGCGCCACCGTGTGCAGTTCGTGGCAGGTGATGCAGCTGTTGAACGGCGCCGGGTGGTTGCGGGCCGAGGCATAGGCGCGGCCCGGATATTCATAGCCGCCGCGCGCCAGCGTGCCCATCAGCGTGGCCCCCGCGGCGCGATAGTGGATGTTGATGAATTCCAGTTCCGGCACCACCGCATCTTCGTCCTGCCCGGCCACCGCGGCATCGACCATGCTGCCCGAGCTCCGCCCCTGGTGGCAGGTCATGCAGCGCGCGTCCGAGCCAAGGTTTTCCACCCGCAGGGTCGAGGGAAAGGTGACCGAGGTCATCATCCGCGCGGTCTCGTTGTGACAGGCCGAACAGCCGATCACCGAACCTGTCGGGGCCTTTTTGTCGACCACCCAGGGCGTGCTGCCATCGGCGCCGATATAGTCGAGAAACCCGGGCGTCGAATGGCAGCGCGCGCAGGCCTCGGGGATCTCGCCCTGCTCGTTCCAGTTGTTGAAGGCCGGCGCATCGGCCTTGGCATGGGGCGACTGCGCCCAGTCGTGATAGAACGGAACCCGCGCGACCGGCATCATCTGCGGCTCGCCCCCGGGCTGCTGCGCGGCGGGTTGTTGCTGCTGCTGCGCGGCGGCGGGCATGGGCTGGGCCAACAGCGCCAGCACCAGCAACGCCAGCACCAGCAACGGCAGCACCCGCAGCGGCAAGGCGCACAGGCGCAACAGCACGCCCGGGCGGGGCGTGAGGTCTGGCTTGGTCATCTTCCTTCTCCACCTTGGCGGGACGCCGGGATGCGGCGACACTGGCTGGACGTGAATGTCAAAGATCGTTGACGCGGATCGTGGACGTGGCTTCCTGCCACCCAGCCTAGGTCCGTGCAGCCGCGCCGCGCACCCGGACATGTTGCCGCAGGCGCCCCGCCCGCAGCGGCTAAAGCCGGCCGGCCAGATAGTCGCGCAGGACCACGGCCTGATTATGCTCGCGGTCCTTTGCCCAGAACAGCAGCGTCACCGGACCCTTGCGACACCACTCCAGCGCGCGCGCGACGGCATCGGGGTTGGCGTCCAGCTCGGCGCGGTAGCGGCGGCGGAACTCGGGCCAGCGCGCGGGGTCGTGGCCGAACCACTTGCGCAGCCCGGTGCTGGGGGCGATGTCGCGCAGCCAGTCGTCCGGTTGCAGCTCGGCCTTGGGGATCCCCCTTGGCCAGATCCGGTCCACCAGCAGCCGCGCACCGACCATCGCCTCGGCCCCGTCCGACACTCGCGCCAGATGGATTTCGGCGCCCCTGGTCAAGCGCCCTCCGGCCCCTGCCCCAGCAGGTCCAGCGACTTGATGGAATGTGCGAACGCCGCACCGGCGCGCATCTCGGCCGCGACCCAGATCGCCTCCATGATCTGGGCGTCGCTGGCGCCGGAATGGCGGGCGCCCTTGACGTGACCCTCGATGCACCAGGGGCATTGAGTGACATGCGCCACCGCCACCGCGATCAGCTGCTTGGTGCGCTTGTCCAGCGCCCCATCCGCGAATACGGCCTGCGAAAACGCCTTGAAGGCATCGTCCATAGCCGGGGCCAGCTCATGGCGGCGGCGGGCGATTTCAGGGGTCGATTTGGGAAAGTGAATCTCTGACATGACACACCCCCTATTCGCGCCAATAGCCGTTGGCGGCGGCAATGGTCGCAAACCAGGTCGCGGCCACGCCCGACACGCCGATCAGGCTTTGCGGGTCATGCGCATAATTGGGGCGCAGCTTGTGCAGCGTGTCCTTGTCGGTCTGGGTGGTGGTGACGGCCTTGCGCGCCATGGTGATCGCCAGGTCGAACCCCGCCTGCGGGCTGTCGGTGATCAGGCTGGCCAGCCACGGTTCGGCCGCGGCATCAGGTGCGGGCTGGGCGGTATCCTGCGCAACCGCCGGCAGCGCCAGCGCCAGGGACACCGCAAGCATCGTCAGGAACTTGCGCATGGAAAGGACTCCTTTTTTCCGGGAAAAACAGGGGATCACCCTGTTCACGGAAACGTCAGAGCCGCGCTTTCGTTCCCTTCCCGCCGAAACAGCCGCTTGCACGGCCCGTCCTTCCATATCTTCATCTTGCCGGAAATATCCCACGGGGGTGCGGGGGTGTGAAACCCCCGCTGCGCCCGGGCCGCAGACGCCGCGGCTCAGGCGTTGAACAGGAAATGCAGAACGTCGCCGTCCTTGACCTCATAGGTCTTGCCCTCGACGCGGAACTTGCCGGCCTCGCGGGCGCCGGCCTCGCCATTGCCGGCAACGTAATCGTCAAAGGCAATGGTTTCCGCGCGGATGAAGCCCTTTTCGAAATCGCCGTGGATCACGCCCGCCGCCTGCGGGGCCAAGGTGCCGCGGGTGATGGTCCAGGCGCGGGCCTCTTTCGGGCCGACGGTGAAATAGGTCTGCAACCCCAGCAATTCGTAGCCAGCGCGGATCAGCCGATCCAGCCCGGCCTCGTCCAGCCCCATTTCCGACAGGAACAGCTGCGCCTCGTCCTCGGGCAGCTGGCTGATTTCTTCCTCGATCCGGGCCGAGATCACCACATGCCCCGCCCCCTGCGCGCGCGCCATTTCCGCCACGGCGCTGGTCTGGGCGTTGCCGGTCGCGGCCTCGGCCTCGGCCACGTTGCAGACGTAAAGCACGGGCTTGGCGGTCAGTAGCTGCAACATCCCCCAGGCGCGGCGGTCGTCCTCGGGCACGGTGACGCTGCGGGCGGGGCGCCCGGCCTCAAGCGCCTCTTGCGCCAGCTTCAGCAGCCGTTCCTGATCGGCGGCCTCCTTGTCGCCGCCCTTGAGCTTGCGCACCAGATTCGCCCGCCGCCGCTCGATGGATTCGAGATCGGCGATCATCAGCTCGGTCTCGATGGTCTCGGCATCGGCCACCGGGTCCACGCGGCCCTCGACATGGGTGATGTCGCCGTCCTCGAAACAGCGCAGCACATGGGCGATGGCGTCGACCTCGCGGATATTGGCCAGGAACTGGTTGCCCAGCCCCTCGCCCCGGCTGGCACCCTTTACCAGCCCGGCGATGTCCACGAAGGTGATCCGGGTGGGGATGGTCTGTTTCGAGCCGGCGATCCCGGCCAGCAGGTCCAGCCGCGGGTCCGGCACCGCGACCTCGCCCACGTTCGGCTCGATCGTGCAAAAGGGAAAGTTCGCGGCCTGCGCGGCGGCGGTGCGCGTCAGCGCGTTGAACAGCGTGGACTTGCCGACATTCGGCAGCCCGACGATCCCCATGCGAAAGCCCATTCTGCATCCTTTCCCGGTTTCGCCGGGGTTCTAGGTCACGGGCGGGGCCGGGTAAAGCGGGGGCCGGGTAAAGCGGGGGCGGGGCCGCGCGCATCTTTCCCTTTCGCCGTGGCCCGGCTAAGGATTCCCCATCCAGGAAAGGCCCCGCCCATGACCGACGCGACCGCGCGCACCATCACCCGCCCCACCACCCGCCCCGGCACCCGCATCGACCGGCTGTTCCAGCGGCTGGGCCGCGAAAACCGCAAGGCGTTCGCCACCTATACCATGGGCTACGACCCCGACCGGGAAACCTCGATGCAGGTGCTGCGCGGGCTGCCGGGCGCGGGCGTGGACATCATCGAGCTGGGGATGCCCTTTACCGACCCGATGGCCGACGGGCCGACGATCCAGGCGGCGGGGCAGCGGGCGCTGGCCGCGGGCGGCTCGGCGACCGGAGTGCTGGAAATGGTGCGCGAGTTCCGGCAGGAGGACGACGACACCCCCATCGTGCTGATGGGGTATTACAACCCGATCTATGCGCGCGCGGGCGGCGTCGAGCAGTTCCTGACAGACGCGGCCGCAGCCGGGGTGGACGGGCTGATCGTCGTGGACCTGCCCCCCGAGGAAGACGCCGAGCTCTGCATCCCTGCCGCCGAGGCCGGGATCAGCTTCATCCGGCTGGCGACGCCCACCACCGACGACCGGCGCCTGCCGGCGGTGGTGCAGAACACCAGCGGGTTCGTCTATTACGTCAGCGTGACCGGGATCACCGGCGGCCCCGCCGCCGATGCGGCCGAGGTCGCCCCCGAGGTCGCACGCATCCGCGACGCCTCGGGACTGCCGGTGGTGGTGGGCTTCGGCATCTCGACCCCCGATGCAGCGCAGGCGGTGGCCGGGGTGGCCGACGGCTGCGTGGTGGGCTCTGCCATCGTGCGCCACATCGCCGAGGGCAAGCCGGTGGATCAGGTGCTGGGCTTCGTGCGCAGCCTGGCCGAGGGCGTGCGCCGGGCCTGAGCGCCGCGCGCGCGCCGGTGGAAAGGCAGGACAGGGGCGCTGCCCCCGCGCTTCGCGCTCCCCCGGGATATTTGGATGATGAAGAAGCACCTCGCCACGCGGGGCGGCGGCGGTTCGGGCGGTTATAAATATCCCGGGGTTCGGGGCAGAGCCCCGATGCCTTTGCCATATGGCCACCACCTGTCCGTCTTGTGATCGCGAACCGCGCGCTTCGCCCCGCCAAACCCGAGGGTTCTTCTTTCGCGCGCCGCCCCGGTCCGATAGGTTGGCGCACATGGACGATCCGACCCACGCCCATATCGGCACCCCGGCACCGCAACTGCCCCCGCCCCGCGGGTTCTGGCAGCGAATCGGCGATCGGCTGGCGGCGCTGATCGGGGCGCGGCGGGCGGTCGTGCCGCCGGAACGCTCGGTCGCCTTCACCATCGGGGTGATCGCGCTGGGGGCCAAGATGGCCAAGGCCGACGGCCGCGTCACCCGCGACGAGGTCGCCGCCTTTCGCCGTATCTTCAAGATCCCCCGCGCCGAGGAACGCCACGCCGCGCGGGTCTTTGACCTTGCCCGCCAGGACGTGGCCGGGTTCGAGCTGTGGGCCGAACGGCTGGCGCGGCTTTTGCCCCCCGGCGACCCGGTGCTGGTCGATGTGCTGGACGGGCTTTATGTGATCGCCACGGCCGGCGACGCCCCGCGCCTACACCACGCCGCCCGCGATTTCCTAGACGAGGTCGCCCGCATCTTCGGCGTCACCGCCCGCGACCACGCGCTGATCCGGGCCCGCCGGGTGCCCGACCACCGCTGCCTGCCGTGCGAAGTGCTGGGGCTGGCCCCCGGCACGCCCCTGCCGCAGGCCCGCGAACGCTATCGCCGGCTGATCCTGGAAAACCACCCCGACCGCGCACATTCCCGCGGCCTGCCCCCCGAGGCGGTGCGGCTGGCCGAATCGCGCACCCGTGCGATCAACGGCGCCTGGGCGGCCTATCGCGCGCAGTTCGGTTGACCGGCGCGCAGGGAACCCCCATCTGATCGGGGTGTTTCACAAGGGGCCAGGCCCCTTTTTTCCCGGTTCAGGCCGTTTCCCGGTCAGGAGTCCCGATGACCCGCATTCTTCCCCTTACGGCGATCGCGCTGGCGCTTTCCCTGCCCGCCGCAGCGCAGGTCGCCCCCGACAGCGCACCTTTCCAGATGCCCCGCGCCGACGAGCCTGCGCCCGACAGCGCGCCGCAGGCCCCGGACGCCCCGAGCTTTCTCGAAGGTTTCCTCATGGATTTTCTCGACCGCGCGCAGCCGCATCTGCAAGAGCTGGCCGAGGACATGGGCGGGCTTGTCGACGAATACCGCCCCGCGTTGCAGGACATCGGCCGGCTGATGGACGACATTGGCAATTACGAACTGCCGCCCGAGCGGCTGGCGAACGGCGACATCATCATCCGCCGCAAGCCGGGCGCGCCGCCGCCGCCGCCGGTGGAAAACCTGATGCCGCGCAGCCGCGACCACCTGCCCCCCGCCGAAAGGCCGCTGGAGCTGCCGCCGCTGCTGCCGCAGATCGAGCTTTAATAGCGCAGCCGCGCGAATTGCGAGCGGTCCGAGGCCGCCCGCGCCTGCCCCAGCGTCTCGATCCCCTGCCGGGCCAGCAGCGGGATCATCCGCGCGAACACCTCGGCGGTGGCGACGGCGTCGCCCAGCGCAGTGTGGCGGGCGCCGATCTCGACCCCCAGCCGCGCGGCCACGGCCTCTAGCGCGTGGCTGTCCTCGGCCGGGTGCAGCACGCTCGACAGCAGCAGCGTGTCCAGCAGCGGGTGGTCAAAGCGCAGCCCGGTCGCGGCCTCCTTGAGCTTGAGGAACCGCATGTCGAATGCGATGTTGTGGCCGACCAGCACGCTGTCGGCGGCAAAGCGGTGAAACACCGGCAGCACCTCGGCGATGAGGGGCTGGCCGCGCACCATCTGCGGGGTGATGTGGTGGATGGCAATGCCCGCCTCGGGGATCGAGCGCTGCGGGTCCACAAGCTGGTCGATGGTCTCGCCGCGCAGGATGCGGGTGTTGACGATGCGCAGCGCCCCGATCTGGATGATCTCGTCGCCGCCCGCGGGGTCCAGCCCGGTCATCTCGCAGTCGAACACGGTAAAGGCCAGTTCCGACAGCTTGCGGTCGTCGTCGGCGCTGGCGTGGCCGGCGGCGAACAGGCCGAAATCATAGAACTCGGGGCGGCTGCCGATGGCAGATTCCGGGGGCGCGATGTCGGCGGTGGCGCGGGGCAGCAGCAGCCGGAAAAACCGCCCGCCCACGCCGTCACCGATGCCGCCGCGCGCGCGTTCCAGCCAGATCTCGCCGCCGTGGCGGTCCACCACCTCGCGCACGGTTGACGCGCCGGCGACGGGCTGCGCCATCGGCTCGTCCGGCAGGGCGGAATAGACGCGCGGGTCCAGCGCCGGGCCGTCCGCGACCCAGCCAAGGTCCAGATGCGCCCGCGTCCCCGCCGGGGTCAGCCGCAGCCACAGCACCGGGTCGTCATGCAGCGCAAGGATGCGGCGCGCCAGCTGGTCCAGCGCCCCGATCAGCCCGAAGCTGTCGATGCGCAGCCACAGATCCTGCGCCATCGGCTGGGTGGTGATCGGCGCGCCCGCGGTCGCGGCCAGCCGGCGCACCGCCGCCGCCATCAGGTCGGCGCCCTGCATGTCGTGCAGCGGCCAGCGCAGGCCGATGTCCTGCGCCGCGGCCTCTTCGTCGGCCAGCAGGCGCTGGTGCATGGCGGCGGTCTCGTCGCGGATCACGGCCAGAAAGCGGTCGTGGTCGGCGGCGCCAAGGTCGGGGAATTCCAGCATCTCAAGCGCCGCCTGCATGTTGGCGACCGCGGCGCGGCTGCGTTCATACATGTCCTGCAACGCGCGGTCGCGGCGGGTCTGGCGGTCGTGATCCTCGGTGATGTCGTCAAGCATCAAGAGAAACCCGGTCAGCGCCGCGGGGTCGGCGGCGTCGCCCCCGGCCTCGTCCCCCCCAAGCCCCGCCAGATCGGTCCGCCGCACCGGGGCCACGCTGGCGCGCAGCAGATGCCCCGCATCCGAGGCCGTGACGAACTGCGCGGCCGAGGCGCTGCTGTCGGCACCCCGCGCGATCCGCGCCTCGACCCGGTCCAGCGCGTGATCCAGCGCCGCCTTGTCGATCAGCGCATGGATCGACCGCCCCAGCCCGATCAGCTCGGCCCCCGCGCTGTCGCCGCCGCCGCGCCCGGAAATCCGCCGCGCCAGCGTCCGCATCCGGCCGTTATACAGCAGGATCCGCCCCTCGCGGTTGCAGACCACCACCGCGTGGTCAAGTTCGGTCATCAGCGCCGCCAGCTGGTCGCGCTGTTCGGCGACGCTGCGGCTGGCGTCGGCCACCAGCCGCGCCATATAGGACGCGAGTTCCCGCCGCTGCCCCAGCAGCCGGTCGATTTCCTGCGCCAGCGCCTGGGTTTCCGGGGTGTGGGCGATCTCGGGGACGGCATCCATCGTCTCGTCCGCGGCGGCGATGCGCATGGCGCCCAGCAGGCGCTGCGGGGCAAGGATCAGCCGGCGGCGGGCGCGCTGCGCGAGCCACCCCAGCAGCACCGCCGCCCCCAGCCACCACAGGAACATCACCATCCATGTGGCCTCAAGCGCGTCGAATACCGCCTGCCGCAGCGCCGCGCCCTGCGGGCCCAGCACCGACAGGAACACCACCGCGCCCCCCAGCGACCACAGCCCCAGCGCCACCCCCGGCGCGATCAGCGGCGCCAGCCCCCGCGACCTCATGCCAGCAGTTCCCGGATGCGCCCGGCCAGATCGCGCGTCGAAAACGGCTTGGCCACGAACGCATCCGCCCCCGCCCCCATGGCGCGCGCCTGATCGGCCTCGCGCGAACGCGCGGTCAGCATGACGATGCGGATGCCGGACAGGTCGGGGTCGCTGCGGATGGTTTCACACAGGTCGAACCCCGACAGGCCGGGCATCATCGCATCCAGCAGCACCAGCGAGGGGCGCTCGGCCCGGATCATCGCCAGCGCCTCGGCCCCGTCGCGGGCGACAAGCACGCGGTGGCCCTCGCGTTTCAGCAGGAACTCCAGCGAGACGACGATATTGGGTTCGTCATCGGCGATCAGCACGGTGCGGGTCATGGGTTTCCCTCTCGTTCGGCCGGGTCGAGCGGCAGGGTCAGGACAAGGCGCGCGCCCCTTTGCGGCGCCGGTTCTGCGGTGATGTCACCGCCGTGGCAGCGGGCAATCGCGCGGGATAGCGGCAGGCCAAGGCCGGTGCCCTTGGGCCGGTCGGCGCGCGCGCCCGACTGGTGCCAGGGCAGAAAGATGGCCTCGTATTCCGCCGGGGGGATGCCGGGGCCGTTGTCGGTGACGGAAATTTCCACCCCTCCGGGCGCGGGACGCAGCGCGGCGGCGACGCGGCCGCGGCCCTCGGGGGCGAATTTACCGGCGTTCGACAGCAGGTTCAGAACCACCTGCAACAGCCGGTCGCGGTCGCCGCAGATCGCCGGCGCCGGCGCAAGGTCAAGCCCCAGCGCCACGCCCCGCCCCGCCAGCCAAGGCCGCACCACCGCCGCCGCATCGCGCAGCAGCGCGGCCGGGTCCAGCGCCGCCATCTTCCCGTCGGCAAATGCGCTGCCCAGCCTTGCGGCATCAAGGATGCCGTCCACCAGCCGCCCCAGCCGCGCGGACTCATCGACGATGATCGACAGAAAGCCGTCGCGCTGGGCGGGGTCCATGTCGGGGCTGTCCTGCATCAGCTCGGCCAGCGCCCGAATGGCGGTCAGCGGTGTGCGCAGTTCGTGGACGGCAGCGGCCAGAGCCTCGTCCTGCGCAGCCGCGCCGGGGGCCGAGTGACCGCCGCGCCCGCTCATGTCTGCAACCGGAAGGCTTGGGTAATCCAGTCGCGGAAACCGCGCACGATGGCCAGCGCCTCTTTCAGCCCCTCGCGGTCCAGGGCGCCCAGCGCATCCAGCCGGATCAGGTTGTCGGGGGCGCGGCCGTCCTCGATCTGGCGCAGGTTGCTGTCGAGCTTGACCCCCATCAGGAAATGCAGCGCATCGGACAGGTCGCGGGCCTGCGCAGGCGTGATCCGCCCCATTTGCGCCAGCGCCGCCAGCCGCGCGGCGGTGGGCAGGTCGGGGACGCGGTATTTCAGCGCCAGCGCCCGCGCGCCCTGCACGATGGGAAATATCCCCAGCTTCTTGATGTCCACCTCGGCCGAGCCGCGCCCGGTCATCCCCGGCAGCCGCGACCACCAGCTGCGATCCTGCGAAAAACTGTTCACCGAGGCCGCGAACCGCGCCAGATAGGCGT
Source organism: Paracoccus alkenifer (assembly GCF_900108405.1). Classification (GTDB taxonomy): domain Bacteria; phylum Pseudomonadota; class Alphaproteobacteria; order Rhodobacterales; family Rhodobacteraceae; genus Paracoccus; species Paracoccus alkenifer. The sequence goes on along the minus strand of NZ_FNXG01000002.1, from coordinate 398,807 downwards.
CGCTGTCCGACATCAGCCGCGCCAGATGCGCGCGCAGGCCGGCCAGCAGTTCCGCGTCGCCCGACACCGCCAGCGCATCCATGAAGATGGCCAGCTTCATCGGCCCCTCGGGGTCGTCGCCATGCACCCATTGCCCGATGGCGCGGCGATAGCCCGCCACGTCGCGGCACCAGTCGGGGCGGCTGGCCATGATGCCGCCGGGGCACGGAGGATAGCCGAAATCGACCAGCGCGGCGGTGAATGCGGCGGTGGCCTTGGCCGCGGTGTCAGCCGCCACGCCGTCGCGCAGGATCAGGCCGTTGTCCTGATCGGTGCGCATGATCTGTTCGCCGCGCCCCTCGCTGCCCATCACGATCAGGCAGGAATTTTCGCGCAACCCCTCGGGTGCCACCAGTTCCCACAACCGGCGGAACACGGTGCGGTTCAGTTCGCCCACCAGCCTTGCAATGACCTCGACCCGCACCCCGTCCCGATGCAGCGCGGCGATCAGCGGCGCGATCTGGTCGGCGGCGCGTTTCAGCGCCGCGACGCTGCCGGCCTCGGCCGCCTCAAGCGCAATCAGATGCGAGCGGTTGGCCAGAAACCCCATCAGGTCCAGCTGGCGCAGCACCCCGGCCACCTGCCCGCGCTCGCAGACCACCAACCGGTGGACGCCGTGGCGCAGCATCAGGATCATCGCCTCGAACAACTCGGCGCCGCGCTCGATGGTGACGGCGGGGAATGCGGCGACCTCGGCCAGGGTGACAGAGGCCGGCGGGCGGTCCATCAGCAGCACGTCGCGCAGGTTGGTGGTGGTAAAGATGCCCAGCCGGTCCGCGTCGCCACCGCCGCCCCGCACCAGCACATCGGTGACCCCGGCCGCCGCCATCTGCCGGCAGGCGCTGACGATGTCGGTCCCCCCGTCCAGAAAGAACGGCTTGCGCACCGGCGCATCCCCCACGCGCGAGGTGATCAGCGTCAGCGTCTCGCGCCGCGCATCGTCGCCGGACATCAGCGGCACGGCCGGACCCAAAGGCCCGGCCGCATCCTCGTTTTTCCTGAACCCCCTTGGCGTCAATGCGCCGAGGCCGCCGAGGCGCCGATCCCGGTTTCCGACCGCACCTGCTGCGCAAGGAAGCCCGCGCGGTCGACCGCGGCGCGCCCGCTCTTGTCGGTGATCGAGAACAGCCAGATCCCCAGGAACGCCAGCGTCATCGAAAACAGCGCGGGCGAGGTATAGGGGAAGGGCGCGGACCCGGCCGGGTTGCCCAGCGTGGCCTCCCACACCGAAGGCGACAGCACGGTCAGCACCACCGACGAGATCAGCCCCAGAAAGCCCCCGACCACGGCGCCGCGGGTGGTCATGTCCTTCCACAGGATCGACAGGAACAGCACCGGAAAATTCGCCGAGGCGGCAACCGCAAAGGCCATCGACACCATAAAGGCGATGTTCTGCTTTTCAAACGCGATCCCCAGGATGACGGCGATCACCCCCAGCGCCAGCGTGGTGATCCGCGACACCCTCAGCTCGGTGGCGCTGTCGGCGCGGCCCTGCCGCAGGACGCTGGAATAGATGTCGTGCGACACCGCCGAGGCCCCCGACAGCGTCAACCCCGCCACCACCGCAAGGATGGTCGCAAACGCCACCGCCGACATGAAGCCCAGAAAGATGTTGCCGCCCACGGCGTCGGCCAGATGCACCGCCGCCATGTTGACGCCGCCGATCAGCCCGCCGTCCGCCTCAAGAAACTCGGGGTTGGTCAGCACGAACAGGATGGCGCCAAAGCCGATGATAAAGGTCAGCAGGTAGAAATAGCCGATCCAGACGGTGGCCCACATCACCGACTTGCGCGCCTCTTTCGCGCTGGGAACGGTGAAAAAGCGCATCAGGATATGCGGCAGCCCGGCGGTCCCGAACATCAACGCCATGCCGAAGCTGATGGCGGAAATCGGATCCTTGATGAAATTGCCCGGCCCCATGATCGACTGGCCGGCGGCCGCGGCCTCGTCAGGGGCTTGCCCCGCGCCCAGCGCGATGTCGGTCTTGATCTGCACGGCACCCGCGAACAGCCGTTCCGGGCTGAAGCCCACCGACATCATCACCATGAACGCCATGAAGGACGCGCCGCCCAGCAGCAGGCAGGCCTTGATGATCTGCACCCAGGTGGTGGCGGTCATGCCGCCGAACAGCACATACACCATCATCAGCGCGCCGACGATGACCACCGCCATCCAGTATTCCAGCCCGAACAGCAGCTTGATCAACTGCCCGGCGCCGACCATCTGCGCGATCAGGTAAAACGCCACCACCACCAGCGTGGAACTGGCCGCGAACACCCGCACCGGGGTCTGCGCGAACCTGAACGAGGCCACGTCGGCAAAGGTGAACTTGCCCAGGTTGCGCAGCCGTTCGGCCATCAGAAAGGTCAGGATCGGCCAGCCGACCAGAAAGCCGATGGAATAGATCAGCCCGTCATAGCCGTTCGACATCACCGCCGCCGAGATCCCCAGAAACGAGGCCGCAGACATGTAGTCGCCGGCAATCGCCAGCCCGTTCTGGAACCCGGTGATCCCGCCGCCGGCGGTATAGAAATCCGACGCCGACTTGGTGCGCGAGGCGGCCCATTTGGTGATGAACAGGGTTCCCGCGACAAAGATCGCGAACATCCCGATCGCGGTCCAGTTGGTCGCCTGTTTCTGGATCTCGCCCTCAAGCGCGGGGGCGGCGACGACCAGCGAGGGCACCAGCAGCAGCATCGACAGGCCGAGAAAGCGGCGCATGGAAAGTCCGGGCATCATTTCAGCGCCTCCTGCCGGATACGGTCGGTTAACTCGTCATATTCGCTGTTGGCGCGGAACACATAGACCGCGGTGATGATGATGGTGAACAGGATCACCCCAAAGCCGATGGGGATCCCCCAGGTCATCACGCCGTCGCCGATGCGGGCGGCCAGCGTTTCCTTGCTGAACGCGATCAGCATGATAAATCCGTAATAGACCACCAGCATCGCGATGGTCAGCCGCCACCCGAAGCGCAATCGTTTTTGTCGTAATTCCTGATAGTTGGGGTCCGAAGCTATACGCTCAAGCATCTTGTCCTGCATGGAGAAATCCTCGCACGAGTAAAAAGATTCTTTGACAAACTATCCGGGCGGCGCGGCCGCAGGGGCCCGCCACGATCACCGGCCAGCTTGCCGGTGGCCGGCCGGATCTCCGGCCGACCAGCGCCCCTGAGGGGGTTTATCCGCGGTTCATGCGGTTCTCGATCAGCTCGTCGACCACGCCCGGATCGGCCAGCGTCGAGATGTCGCCCAGGCTGCCATAGTCGTTTTCCGCGATCTTGCGCAGGATGCGGCGCATGATCTTGCCCGAGCGGGTCTTGGGCATTCCCGGCGCCCACTGGATCAGATCCGGCCGGGCGATGGGGCCGATTTCCGTGCGCACCCAGCTTTCCAGTTCCTTGCGCAGCTCGTCCGAGGGGGCGATGCCGTTCATCAGCGTGACATAGGCATAGATGCCCTGCCCCTTGAGGTCGTGCGGATAGCCGACCACCGCGGCCTCGGCGACCTTGGGATGGGCGACCAGCGCCGATTCGACCTCGGCCGTGCCCATGCGGTGGCCCGACACGTTGATCACGTCATCGACGCGGCCGGTGATCCAGTAATACCCGTCCTCGTCGCGGCGGCAGCCGTCGCCGGTGAAATAATAGCCCGGGTATTGCTGGAAATACGCCTCTTCAAAGCGCTGGTGGTCGCCCCACAGGGTGCGCATCTGCCCGGGCCAGCTGTCGGCAAAACACAGCACCCCCTCGACCCCGTTGCCCTCGATCACGGCGCCGCTGGTGGGGTCCAGCACCTCGGGGCGCACGCCAAAGCAGGGCAGCGTCGCCGAGCCGGGCTTGGTCTCGATCGCATAGGGCAGCGAGGTGATCATGTGGCCGCCGTTCTCGGTCTGCCAGAACGTGTCCACGATCGGGCATTTCCCCTTGCCGATATGCTTGTCATACCAGTTCCACGCCTCGGGGTTGATCGGCTCGCCCACGGTGCCCAGCACCCGCAGGCTGGACAGGTCGTGTTTCTCGACCCATTCGGTGCCCTGGCTGATCAGGCTGCGGATGGCGGTGGGCGCGGTGTAGAACTGCGTCACCTTGTGCTTGTCGCACACCTCCCAGAAGCGGCCGGGGTCGGGAAAGGTCGGGACGCCCTCGAACATGATGGTGGTGGCGCCGTTCGACAGCGGCCCATAGACGATATAGCTGTGGCCGGTCACCCAGCCCACGTCGGCAGTGCACCAGAACACGTCGCCTTCCTGATAGTCGAAGGTGTTCTGATGGGTCAGCGACGCATAGACCAGATAGCCGCCCGAGCTGTGGACCACCCCCTTGGGCTTGCCGGTCGAGCCCGAGGTATACAGGATGAACAGCGGATCCTCGGCCCCCATCGGGCGCGGCGGGCAGTCGGGGCTCGCGTGTTCCATCAGCGCCAGCACGTCCACGTCGCGGCCCTGCACCCAGGTGGTCTGGTCGCCGGTGTGCTTGACCACCAGGCAGCGCACCTTGTCCGAGCAATGCAGCAGCGCCGCGTCGGTGTTCGATTTCAACGCGGTCTTGCGACCGCCGCGCGGCGCAGTGTCCGAGGTGATGACCAGCTTGGCGCCACAGTCGTTGATGCGGTTGGCCAGCGCATCGGGCGAGAACCCGGCAAACACGATGGAATGGATCGCGCCGATCCGCGCGCAGGCCAGCATCGCATAGGCGGCCTCGGGGATCATCGGCAGATAGATCACCACCCGGTCGCCGCGCATCACCCCCTGGCTCAGCAGCACGTTCGCCATCCGGTTCACCTTTTCCGACAGCTCGGCATAGGTGATGTGGCGGGTGGGCGTGGCGGGATCGTCGGGTTCCCAGATGATCGCGGTCTGGTTGGCGCGCTTGGGCAGATGCCGGTCCACGCAGTTCACGCAGACGTTCAGGATCCCGTCCTCGAACCATTTGATCGAGACCTGCCCCATCATGAAATCGGTGTTCTTGACGCGGGTATAGGGCTTGATCCAGTCCAGCCGCCGGCCCTCGCGATCCCAGAACCCCTCGGGGTCGGACAGGGATTCCTGATAAAGCGCGTGATAGGATTCGGGCGTCACATGCGCCTTGTCATAGCCCTGGGGAACCGGGTGCTTGGCCACTGGTGCGACAGACATATAACCTCCCTAGCCGTCCAGAAATCGCAGCGATCCTCGGCGCTGCGAGCCGCCGGCGCTGACGCCGGCCATGGCTCGACCCTAGAAGCCGTTAACGCGGATGTCATATGCAAAAATTGCAAAACAATGCGTGATTCTTGTGTAGATTGTAAAAAATAAGCGGTTTCCGGGACATAAACTGGCCGGCCGGGCAGGTTTCCGCGTGAAGGATCAGCAAAATGACGCCGATTGCCCCTCATCAAGCCGCAGACGAGGCCGCGCGCACCCAGGCCGCGGACATCCTGCGCGACGCCGCCAGCGCCGTGCTGGCGGTTCTGGATGTGCAGGGCTGGCCGATGACATCGAGGATCGCGCTGCAACGGGACGGCGGCGGCGCGGTGCTGGCGATGCTGTCGGGGCTGGCGCTGCATACGGCGGCGCTGCGCCGCGATCCGCGGGCGGCGCTGCTGATCGACGCCGCCGCCGCACCCGATGCGCGCGCCATCGCGCTGGCGCGGGCGCGGCTGTCGTTGCAGGTCGAGGCGGTCGAGATCACCGACCATGACGAGGACGGCGCGCTGCGTGCCGGCTGGCTTGCCCGCGATCCCAGGGCGGCGGTCTATGCGCGGCTGCAAGATTTCCGGCTGTGGAGGATGCAGGTCAAGGGCGGGATGCTGAACGCGGGTTTCGGCCGCGCCAGCCTGCTGCGGCCGGGCGACCTGTCCTGACGCGAGAAAACCCGGCAGCGCAGGGCTGCCGGGCGTTGTGATCACAGCTTGCGCGGGTCGGTTATTCCGCCTGATCCATGCGGATCTTCAACGCCATCGCGCCGCGCACCGCCTGCGAGAAATCCAGGTAAAGCTGGTCCTTGCCCGTCCCCTGCGCCCCGGTGATCGAGGGCAGGTCGGTGTTGCGCGCGCCGCTGGCGGTGGTCACCGCGCCCTCGGCCACCACCGATTCCACCCGCAGCGCCTGCGCGTTGAAGGGCAGCGCGCCGCCCGTCGCCACCACCCAGCGCGCGGCGGCGGTGTTCTGGCGGTGGCTGACGGTCAGCGGGTTGGCGGTGGGGGTGCGCACCCCGCTGAAGGTGTTGCCCTCGAACCGGACGTTGCGCATTTTGGCCACGTCCAGATTGGCGAAACTGGTGTCCACCCGCTCGACCCGGTCGATCTGCGCATATAGCGACTTGAACACGTTGCCCATCACCGTCAGCCCGTGCAGCCAGTGGTTGGTCCCGAACGGCTTGACGACGATCCACGAAAAGCTGGCGACCGTATGCGAGCATAAAAACGTGTTGCCGGTCATCGTCACACCCCCGAACGGCGGCTGGCCCGAGGAATTCGGCACCGGGTGGTGTTCATTGGTCCACTCGATACTGGCGTTGTCCACATAGTTGCCGGTGATGGTGACCTGCGCATTGCGCCCGGTCAGCACCAGCCCGGCGCTGCGCAGCCCGGTGTTCTGGCTGTCGCCCTGGAACCAGTGGTTGCCGGAAATCAGGTGCCCCGTCCCCGCCGCCACGCAGAAATGCCCAAAGCGGACAAAGCGGTTGTCGCGGATCTTTGCGTCGTTGCCGTTCACGTTCAGGCAGACGCTGGTGCGGCTTTGCACCGGCTGGCCCATGTCGTGGGACATGAATTCGCAGCGGTCGACCAGCATCCCCTGGCACGCCTCGCCGATCGAGGTGATGCCGCGGTCCCGGGGCCGTGTCATGAAACAGTCGCGAAACGACCACAGCTCGCCCTGCGGCGGCAGCATCACCCCGCTGGCCCGCCCGTCCAGCCCGAAATCCACGTTCATGAAATAGAACCGGTCCACCTGCGGCACGGTCGAGAAATCAAAGGCGTAGCGATAGCGCTGGAACGTATAGCTGCGGGTGCCGGCGCCGCCGTAAAGCGCCTGCGACAGGGTCAGCGTGCCGGTGGCGACGTTCTTGGCGCGCACATAGATCTCGCGCCCCACGCCGGGGCCCGAGATGCGCGAGCCGACCTCGATCGCGGCGATCTGGCCCACGGCGCGCAGCTCTCGCGGGTATTCGGGGTCATAGGTGGCGCTGGCGGTGACGGTCGCGGTTTCCCACGCCGGCCCGTCCACGATGGCGATCTGGCCGTTGGCGACGACCCGGCGGGCGGAAAACTGCGTCAGCCCGGGGATGATGTCGCCGATCACCAGCGGCTCGGTCAGGTCCACCTTGCGGCCGCACAGGTCAAAGATGTTGTGGTCGGTATAGTCCAGCAGCGCCTGCAACCCGCGCTTCATCCCCTCGGTCTCGTCGCCGAAGGCGTCGGCGTATGAGGGCAGCTCGAAATTGCGCCGCAGCCCCAGCCGGGCGGTGCGCGGCATCACCAGCGTGCCGACAAAGCGCACCGGCTCGTTCATGGTCAGGTTGCCGTTGATGAAATAGGTGCCCTCGGGGACCAGCACCTGCCCGCCCGCCGCCGCCGCATCGGCCAGCTGGAACGCCGCGCGGTCGTCGGTCACCCCGTCGCCCCTGGCGCCATAGTCGCGCACATCCACCCAGTCGATCATCGCGGGAACAAAGGCGGCGGTGATGTCCTCGATGCGGATGCTCTCGATACGGACGGCGCCGCCGTTCGGGCCGGTGATGTCCAGCCCCAGATGGCCGAATACCGCCGTCGGCCCCCAGCCCAGATGCACCCCCGGCCGGGCCGAGGTGCCGACGATGGCCGAGACCTCGACCACCTGCCCGTGCCCGGGCAGCGCAACCACCGGCCCGGTGACGGTGACCCCGTTCACCCGCTGGCGCTGCGCATTCCCCGGCCAGCCCGCGATGCGGACCGAGGCCAGGTTCCCCGCCACCGCCTTGACCCGCGCCGAGACCCGCAGATAGGTTCCCGGCAGGATCGGTGTTTCCCCGGTAAAGCGGATGCGGGTTTCGGTCGCCTGTTTGACGATTTCAAGGCAGGCGCCGAAATCCTGATCGGCCGGCACGATGGCCGCATTGGTGGCGCTGGCCCAGGTGGTCTGGCCCGAGCGCCCGTCCTCTTGCGACCACGCCGCCAACCCGGCGGCGAACCCCGGCGGCATCAGCTGCAAGCCCGATGTGATGGCGATGTTCATGCGCTCGTCCTTCCCCCTGAGGATGCGAGGTCACGACACGCCCCGCAGCAGCCCGCAAACCTGCCGCGCAAGGGTTGACGCGCGGTTAACCAACCGCGCGGTGCAACAAGGGGGTGGCAACGGGCCAAGAGGCGGGGGGTGGTGCGTGCAAAGCACGCACCCTACGCAGCCACCACGCATCCCCGGCCGTAGGGTGCGTGCTTTGCACGCACCATCCACCCTCAGACCGCCTCAAGCTCTCCGGCCAAGGCCCGCTCGATCAGCGCACGGGTCTCGGCCACCCCGTAAAGCGCGATGAAACCGCCGAAACGCGGCCCCTGATCGGCGCCCAGCAGCACCTGATACAGCGCCTGGAACCAGTCGCGCAGCGGCTCGAACCCGTGGTCCTTGCCCACCGCAAACACCATGCTTTGCAGGGTTTCGGGGTCGGCCGGCGCATCCCAACCGGCCAGCCGCGCCGCCAGATCGACAAGCGCCGCGCGTTCGGTGTCGTTGGGCGCACGGAAGGCCCGCGTCGGCGCCACGAAGTCGTTGAAATACCGCACCGCGAACCCCGCCGCCGCATCAAGGTCGGGGTGGGTTTGCGGCGTCGCCTCGGGCGCATAGCGGCGGATGAAGCCCCACAGCGTCTCCTTGTCCTGCGCGGCGGACACCGACGCGAGGTTCAGCAGCATCTGGAACGGCACCACGAGGTTCGATTCGGGCACATTGCCGCCATGGATATGCCAGACCGGGTTCGCCAGTTGCTGATCCACCGTCTGCCCCGGATAGGCGCGCAGCTGCTGGTGGTATTCGTCCACCGCCTTTGGGATCACGTCGAAATGCATCCGCTTGGCGGTCTTGGGCTTCTGATACATGAAATAGGACAGGCTTTCGCTGGCCGCATAGGTCAGCCATTCGTCGATCGACAGCCCGTTGCCCTTGGATTTGCTGATCTTTTGCCCGTGCTGGTCCAGAAACAGCTCATAGGTGAAATGCTCGGGGGCGCGGCCGCCCAGAATCTCGCAGATGCCGTCATAGATGGGCGTGTTGGTGGAATGGTCCTTGCCATACATCTCAAAATCGACGTCCAGCGCGGCCCAGCGGGCGCCGAAATCGGGCTTCCACTGCAATTTCACATGGCCGCCGGTGACCGGCAGCGTCCATTCAAGCCCCGTCTCGTCGTCAAAGGTGATCTCGCCCCGCGCCGCATCCACATGCTTGATCGGCACATACAGCACCCGCCCGGTTTCCGGGTGGATCGGCAGAAAGCAGCTATAGGTCTGCTGGCGTTCCTCGCGCAGACTGGCCAGCATGATTTCCATGATCGCGTCATAGCGCTCCGCCGCCAATCGCAGCGTGGCGTCGAACTGCCCCGAGCGATAGAACTCGGTCGCGCTGATGAATTCATACTCGAACCCGAACGTGTCCAGGAACCGGCGCAGCATGGCGTTGTTGTGGTCGCCGAAACTGGGGTATTCGCCGAACGGGTCCGGCACGCTGGTCAGCGGCATTTGCAGATGCTCGCGCAGCATGTCCTGCTGCGGCACGTTGTCGGGAACCTTGCGCATCCCGTCCAGATCGTCGGAAAAACAGAACAGCCGCGTGGGGATGTCGCTGATGATCTCGAACGCGCGGCGAACCATGGTGGTGCGCGCCACCTCGCCGAAGGTGCCGATATGCGGCAGGCCGGACGGCCCATAGCCGGTCTGGAACAGCACATAGCCCTTTTCGGGGTCTTTCTTGGCGTAGCGTTTCAGCACCCGGCGCGCTTCCTCGAAAGGCCAGGCCTTGGAATTCATCGCGGCATCGCGCAGGGTAGTCATTGGTGCTCTCCGTCCGTTCGGCCTTGCCGTAGCGGGCAGGCCCCCTATCGTCAACATCCGCACCCGCCCGAGGCCCCCATGACCCTGAACCTGCCCGCAATGTCGCCCTGCGACGCGCTTGTCGCCGTGATGGTGGCGGTTTCGGCCGCCGGACAGGGGCTGGGCACGGCCGAGATGGTGGCGATCGAGCGGCTGGTGAACCACACGCCCGTCTTTGCCGCCTATGACATCGACCGGGTGAGGGCGGTGTCGCAGACCGTGCTGTCGATCTTCGAGGAAGAGGACGGGCTGGACGCGCTGTTCGGGCTGATCCGCGACGCGCTGCCCGAATCGCTGTATGAGACCGCCTATGTGCTGGCCTGCGACGTGGCCGCCGCCGATGGCCGCGCCGACCAGATCGAGCTGCGGCTGCTGGTCGAGCTGCGCGAGGAATTGCAGATTGACCGCCTGCACGCCGCCGCGATCGAGCTGGCCGCCCGCGCAAGAAACCGCCAGCTTTAGATTTCCGGCGGCAGCATGGCGGGAGGGGGCTCATCCCGCAGGCTCGCCGCCACCAGATCGCGCTGCAACAGCTTGGCGCGCTTGACCCACGCCAGCGAGCCCTCGGGCCATTCCCGCCCCGAGGTCGCCGCCAGCCGCGGCTCATCCGCCATCAGCGCGGCAAAGGCGATCTCGCGCCCGTCCGCCGCCGCATAGCCGGCCAGGCAGGACACGAAATTCAGCGTCCCGGTCTTGGCCTGCACCAGCGCCGCGCCGTCGCGCCCGTGGCCTTGCGCGGCCTCGCCCAGCACCTCGCGCAGCGGGTCGGTGTTCAGCAGCGGCCGCAGCGCCGCGCGGGCCGGCGGCCGCGCCAGCAGCCGCGCCAGCGACTGCGCGGTGATACGGTTCTGCGCGCTCATCCCCGAATGATCCGCCAGCACCGCGCCGGTAATCCCCTGATCCTCCAGCCATTCGCCCATCGCGCGTGCCGAATCCGCCTGCGTCGTGGCGCCGCTGGCAGCCAGCCCCACGACCTCGGCGGTCAGGTTGGTGGAATGTTCCAGCATCCCGCGCAGCAAAACGGTCAACGGGGCGCTGTCCAGCCGCGCGATCTCGGTGCCCGCGGGCGGCACATGCGCCACCTCGGGCGTGGGCAGCGCCAGCCCTTGCGCACGCGCGAGGGTCTGGAACACGTCGCCGGCATAGGCCTCGGGGCGGCGCACCGGCAGCCAGCGCGAGCCGCTGCGGCCCAGCCCGGCGCGCGGCACCTGCCAATGCTCGCGCCCCTCGGCGATGCTGTGGCCAAAGCCGCCGCCGGGCGTGGTGCCGGCGCTGATCGTCCAGGCCCGCGGCGACTGCGCCACCCCCCGTGCCTGTAGGTTCAGCGTGCAGTCGGCCTCGCAGCGCCAGCCCAGATAGACGCGATTATAGTTGAGGATCATCCCGGAAACAGTTGGATTATATGCCAGATGCACCGCCTGCCCCGGCGCGATCTGGTCCACCTGCGGCAGCGCCCCGCCCCAGACTGCAAAGCGTTCGGGCCGCCAGTCGCCCACCGCCCGCGCCGTCTCGGCCGCCAGCCCCGCCAGCGCATCGGTGTCCAGCGCCGGGTCGCCGCCGCCCGCCAGCACCAGCGTATCGCCATCGCGCAAAACCCGCGTGGTGAACCGATGCTGCGGCCCCAGCCGCTCCAGCGCATACAGCGCGGTCACGGTCTTGAGCGTGCTGGCCGGAGGCAGCGCCAGCCCCGCGCCCACGTCCTGCAAAACCGCGCCCGATCCCAGCTCGATCGCCGCAAACCCCAGCGAGGCGCGGCCCAGCCCCGCCCCCGAAAACAGCTGCGCGACCGAGGGCGCCGGCTTGCGGCGCGGCCGCCCGGCCCATGCCGGCCCGGCAAGGACCGCAGCCGAAGCCGCCAGCAGAAAATCACGTCTTTTCATCGCTGAACCCCGGAAACCTCAGATCGCCTCGACCCCAGCCGCCCGCCCTCGGCCAACCACGCGGCCAGCGCCAGCCCCGCGATCAGCACCAGCCACGCCCACGCGGGCAGCAGCGGGCGCACCGCCAGCCCCTCGACCGCCTCGGCGCCGCGCGGGGTGATCGCGATCCACGGCCGCGCGATGCCCTGCCCATGCGCCTGCCGCCCGACCGCGACCGTGCGCAGATCCGGCACGCCCTCGGACAGCGGCAGCACCGCGCCCTGGGTCGCGGCCACCAGCGGTTCCAGCGCCGTGGAATCGGCCACCGTCTGCTCGAACTCGCGCGGGGCGGCGGGACCAACAGCCACCACCCGCGTCAGACCGCCCTCGGCCAGCCGATACAGCCCCGGCGCTGGCGCCGGAAACCGCCCCGAGAACCGCCCCGCGCCCTCGGGTTCCAGCACCAGCGTCGCGGTCGAGCCATCGGGCCGGGTGATCCGAACCGGCCCGATGGCGTCGTCCATGGTGTGCCGGGTGATCGCCAGCGTGGCCCCGTCAGTGACCGAGACGGACAGCGTCTCCTCCTCAAGATCCGGCTCTTTCATCGACCAATGCGCGACGCGGCGCAAAAGCTCGGCCTGCGGGCCGCCGCCCTCGAAGCCGCGCCCCCACAGCCACACCTGGTCCGAGGTCAGCAGCGCCACCCGCCCCGCGCCCGCGCGGCCGGCGATCAGCAGCGGATGGTCGCCCTCGCCGGTCATCAGCACCTCGGCGCCGGGGTCGGCCACCACCTCGCCCATGCGCAGCCAGCGGCCCCAGGGCGCGCCCCCGCCGCCCGGCGCGCCCGGCAGCGCGGCGGTGACCGGGTGGCGGCGCCCGGCATCGGTCAGCTGCGGCCGGAACGGCGCGTCCAGAAACCGCCCCGTCGGCCGCGCCGGCAGGATCGCGCCCAGGGGCGACAGATGCAGGCTTTCCACCCCCGCCATTTCCGGCCCCGAGGCCACCAGCAGCGCCCCCCCGCCTTGCACATAGCGGCGGATATTGTCGAAATACTGCGGCGGCAGGATGCCCCGCACCCGGTAGCGGTCAAAGATGATCAGGTCGAAATCACCGATCCGGTCGTGAAACAGCGCCTCGGTCGGAAAGGCGATCAGCGCGAGTTCATCCACCGGCACCCCGTCCATCTTGTCGGGCGGGCGCAGGATGGTGAAATGGACCAGATCGACATTCGTGTCGGATTTCAGGATGTTGCGCCAGACTCTTCCGCCCGGATGCGGCTCGCCGGACACCAGCAGCACCCGCAGCCGGTCGCGCACGCCCTCGATGCGGACCACGGCGCGGTCGTTCAGCTCGGTCAGCTGCGGCGGACCGGCGTCCGGCGGGTCCAGCGCCAGCGCGACCACGTTCTGCCCGGGGTGTTCGGGCGTCACCTGAATATCCAGCGGCATCCCCGGCGGGATCGCGACGGTCTGTTCATCCCCCCCGTCCAGCGACAGCCGCAAAGTGGCGGCGCGGCCGGCCACCGCGTCGGGGACGGCGCCCTGATCCTCGACACGCAGCCGCAGCGTCACCGGCTGGCCGATCAGCCCGAAACCGGGGGATTCCTCGATCACCAGCCGGCGGTCCCAGTCGCCCTCCTGCCCGGTCAGCAGCACATGCACCGGCGCCGGCGCCTTGGCGGGCAATGCGGCGGGGTCGTGGACCTGCCCGTCTGTGATCACAATTACCCCGGCAAGACGCGACTCGGGTTCCGCCGCCAGTGCGCGGGTGATGGCATCGCCCAGCAGCGTGCCGTCCGGGTCGTCGCCCAGCGTCACGCGGCGCAGTTCCGTATCCGGGCGGGCGGCGATCTGCGCGGCCATCGCCTCGGACGCCGCGGCCAGCTGCGCGGCCCGCCCCGGCAGGGACTGGCTGGCGCTGTGATCCTCGACCAGCAGCACGATGTCGGACAGCCCCCGCCGCACCCCGGTTTCCAGCATCGGCCCCGCCATGGCCGCCGCCGCCGCCAGTCCGGCTGCCAGCCGCCACCCCCAGCCGCGCAGCCCCCGCCACCACGCGAAAGCCGCTGCCAGCAGCGCCAGCACCAGCAGGCCGACGACAAGCCCCCAGCCCAGCAGCGGCGCGAAATCCAGCGTCCAGCCCGCCACGCTCATGGCAGCAGCCTTTGCGAGGGGGCAAAGCCGTCCCCGCCCTGTTCGCGGCCCAGCCGCTCCAGCAGTTCCGGCACATGCACCTGATCAGATTTATAATTACCGCCAAGCGCATACATCACGATGTTGATGCCGAATCTCAGCGCCATCTCGCGCTGGCGGCCGCTGTCATAGCCGCGCCCGATAGCATGAAGGGGACGGCCGAATTCATCCTCGGCCCAGGCTTCCGCCCATGAATTGCCGCCGATCACCACCGGCGACACCCCGTCGTTGGTCACCCCCAGCGCCCCCTGTTCGGCGCTGGCCGAGGGCGCCTCGACCCAGACCTGCCCGTCGCGGTGGCGGCCGGGAAACGCGCTCAGCAGGTAATAGGCGCGGGTCAGCACATGGTCGCGCGGCACCGGCGCCAGCGGCGGGATGTCCAGCGGCGCGGCCAGATGCCGAAGCGCCGCGCCTTCGGGGCCATCGATTCCCGCCAGATCGCCGTCGCCGGTGTCGAACAGGATCATGCCGCCGCTGCGCAGAAAGCGGTTCAGCCGCGCATAGGCCAAGGGCGAGGGCGGCGGCTGATCCGCCGTCACCGGCCAGTAAAGAAAGGTCAGCAGCGACAGCTCGTCCTGATCCAGATCGACGCCCACCGGGGTGCCCGGCTCGACCGTGGTGCGGGCGCGCAGGGCGGCGGTCAGCCCGGAAAGCCCCTGTTCCGAGGTCTCGTCGGTCTGCGGATCGCCTGTGATCACATAGGCCAGCGCCCCATCCGCCGCGGCCGCCGCCAACCGCGGATCGGGGGCGGGCGGCTCTTGCGCCGTCAGCGGCAGCGCGGCCAGCAGCAGCGCCAGCGTCAGGGGCAGGATGCGCTGGCTCATGCCGCCGCCCTCGCCCGCCGCCCGCCCGCAACCAGCGCGCTGCCCAAGGCGTCCACCGCCAGCGCCAGCCCGGCCAGCGCCAGCAGCCAGCCGCCCAGCTGCGTGCCGGGCGCGGCGTCAGCAGCCTCGACGGTGGCGCCTTGCCAGTCGGCCCTGACCATCGCCCCGCCTGCGTTCAACGCCGCCCGACGCTCGCCCGAGGCGTAGATTCCGGCCGGAGCCAGCGGCCCGGGGCCCTGCGCGAAATCCTCGGCCGCGACCGGGGCCAGCCCCTCGGGCGCGCGGGGGCGGCCAAACCCGTCCAGCACCAGTTCGGCCGCCCAGTGGCCGGTGTCCGCGGGCGCAGTCTCGGCCCGTTCAGCCCCCTCCACCCCCGAGGCGCTTTGCACGATCCGCTCGAGCATCGCCACGAACAGCCCCGACAGCGCCAGATTGCCCCATTCCGCGTTGGCGGTGGTGTGGACCAGCAGGATGCGGCCCGCGCCCACACTGTCGCGGGTGACCAGAGGGGTGCCGTCCTCAAGCTGCGCAATGGTGCGGGCGGCAAGATCGGGGTCCGGCTCGGGCAGCAGCTGCGCGCGCACCAGCACATCGGCGGGGATCGCCAGCCCGGCAAAGATCCCGTCCGCCGCGAATGGCGCCAGCGCCCGCGGCGCGCCCCAGCTGAGCGCGCCGCCGGCATCGCGACCGCCCGGGCGTAAGCGCACCGGCAGCAGCCCGTCCTGCGACAGATCAGGCTGCGCCGCCATCCGCGGCCCGGCGAAACGCAGCAGCAACCCGCCCTGCGCGACCCATTCGGCCAGTTCATGCGCCTGCGCGCCGGGGGCGGCATCGGCCAGCACCACCACATCGGGGCTTGCCTGCAACACATCGGCCAGCGTGCCCTCGATCAGGTCGGTCGAGGGGGCCAGCGCCTGACGCAGGTAATGCAGCGGCGACAGCAGGTGCTGGCCTTCGGTCGCGCGGGCGTCGCCGACCAGCGCCAGCTTGCGCCGCCGCATCCGGTCGTCGGCCAGCACCACCGCCCCGGCCGAGGCCACGCCCTCGACCGCGAAACTGGTGATGCGGTTGCGCAATTCGGGCGGCAGGTCGATGGAGATGGTGGCGGTCGCGGGGTCGCTGTCCGGGGCCGCGCGCAGCCGCGCCAGCTGGCGCGGGATGCCCTGCGGGTCCGGCCCCATCGCCAGCACATCGGGCAGCGCACCGGGGGGCAGCGCGCCGGGCGCGGTCGTGCGCAGGATCAGCGAGGGCCGCGCGCCATCCTGCACCGACAGCGAATGCAGCGGGGCTGAGGGCAGCGCCACCGTTACCGCCCCACGCGCGGCCAGCGACGCCAGCAGCGGCGCGCGTCCCGGATGGTCCAGCCCGTCTGCGATCCACAGCGTGCTGAACCGCGCGGGCGCATCGGCCAGCATCGCGGCGGGGTCGGCGGGATAGCGGGTTTCCCACGGCTGCGGGCTGGCCGCGCGCAGGGTCGCGGCGGCGTCGGCAGCGGTGCCGAACACAAGACCCTGCCCCCGCCCGCCCTGCCCGTCAGCCAGAAACAGCGCCACCGGGCGACCCTGAGCCTGCGCGCGATCCAGCGCGGCGCGGGCGCGGGCCTGCGCCTCGGCCCAGCCGGGGGCAGCGGCCCAGCCGGTGTCCATCACGATCAGCAGCGGGCCATCGTCATCACCGGCCGCCTGCGGCTGCGGGCGCCAGACCGGCCCGGCAAAGGCGATGATCGCCGCCGCCACCGCCAGCAGCCGCAACGCCAGCAGCCACCACGGCGTGTGGCGGGTGACGGGCGCCGGGTCAGCCAGCCCCAGCAGCAGCGCGGTGCCGGGAAATTCGACCTCGCGCGGGGCGGGCGGCACGGCACGCAGCAGCAGCCACAGCAGCGGCAGCGCCAGCCCTGCGGCCAGCAGCCACGGCGCCGCAAAGCCAAGGGGGCCCAGCGCCATCATGGCGACAGCGCCCCATGCAGCCACAGCAGCGCGGCCGCGGGCGCAGCACCGGTGTCATGGGTGCCGAACTGCCAGCCCGCTGCCGCGGCCAGCTGCGCCAGCTCGGCTCGGCGGGCGGCAAGCCGGGCCAGATATGCCTCGCGCAGGGCGGCGGCGTTGCCGGTGGCGTGGCGTTCCCCCGAGGGCGCGCGGAACCGCACTGCGCCGGCAAAGGGAAAGCTCTCTTCGACCGGATCGAGCAGTTGCAGCAGCGCGCCGCGACAGCCCAGCGCCGCCGCCTGCCCCAGCAGCCCGCACAGGCCCGTCAGATCGCCCAGAAAATCCCCGACCAGCACCACGCGGCGATGCGGGCGCAGCGCATCCTGACCCGGCAGCTCATCCGAGGCGGCCAGCAGGTCGCGGGCCAGCGCCTCGGCCTGCACACGCCCCGGCCGCGCGGGCGCGGCGCCGATGCCCACGCGTTCACCCCCGCGCAGCATCAAAAGCCCCAGCGCCAAGGCCAGCACCCGGCCCCTGTCGCGCTTGGGCGGGCGGGCGGGATCGCCGCTCCACCCCATGCCTTGCGTGCCCGACACCCACAGCACCGCCGCCTGCGGCGCCTGCAATTCGCGTTCGCGCACAAAGGCCGCGTCAGAGCGGGCCGAGCGGCGCCAGTCGATCAGCCCGGCCGGATCGCCCGGCGCGGCGGGGCGGTATTGCCAGAAATCCTCGCCCGCGCCGGCGCGGCGCAGCCCATGCGCGCCGGGATCGACGCTGGCGGCCAGCCGCTCGGCCGCGAGCATCAGCGCGGGCAGGCCCAGCGCCGCGGATTCCGCCCCCAGCCGCAGCGCGGCAGAGCCATCCCCCGACGCCGCTGGCCCGCGGCTGGATCCCGCAACCCGCATCGCGCTCAGGCGGCCGCCAGCAGGCTGTCGCCCATCAGCCGCGCGATCACCGCATCGGCCGAATCGCCCCGCGCCCGCGCCGCAAAGGACAGCGCCATGCGGTGGCGCAGCACCGGCGCAGCCATCGCGGCCACGTCGTCCAGCGTCGGCGCCAGCCGCCCCTGCAACACCGCCCGCGCCCGCACCAGCAGCATCAGCGCCTGCGCGGCGCGCGGCCCCGGTCCCCAGATCAGCGTATCCGACAGCCACGGCGCGGCCTCGGGTCCGCCCGGCCGCGCCCCCCGCACCAGGTCGAGGATGGCCGAGGCGACGCTGTCGCCCACCGGCATCGCCCGCACCAGCCGCTGCGCCGCGATCAGCGCGGGCGCGTCCAGCACCGCATGGGGGCGGTCCTGTTCCACCCCGGTGGTGGCCAGCAGGATCGCGCGTTCGGTGTCGCGGTCGGGATAGTCGATGTCCACTTGCAGCAGGAAACGGTCCAGCTGCGCCTCGGGCAGCGGATAGGTGCCCTCTTGCTCGATGGGGTTCTGCGTCGCCAGAACGTGAAAGGGCCGGCCCAGCGGGCGATGGGCGCCGCCGATGGTGACCTCGCCCTCTTGCATGGCCTGCAACAGCGCGGATTGGGTGCGGGGGCTGGCGCGGTTGATCTCGTCCGCCATCAGCAGCTGGGTGAACACCGGCCCCTGGACAAAGCGGAAGCTGCGGCTGCCGTCGGCGTTCATGTCCAGCACTTCGGACCCGAGGATATCGGCCGGCATCAGGTCCGGGGTGAACTGGATGCGGGCGCTGTCCAGCCCCAGCACCGTGGACAGCGTATCGACCAGCATGGTCTTGCCCAGTCCCGGCTGCCCGACCAGCAGCGCGTGGCCCCCCGACAGGATCGCGGCCAGCACCTGTTCGACCACCTCGTGCTGGCCGACGAAACGGCGCTCGATGCTGGCGCGGGCCTCGGTCAGGCGCGCGGCCAGCTGCCCGGCCTCGGCGACAAGATCCTGCCCTGCGGTGATATCGGCGTGTGCGGCCATGACTTTGCCCCTGCTCTGCGTTATCCCGAGCATATGAGGAGAAACAGCGAGGCTCCACCAGCAATGACGGACAGACGGGCAGATTCGCCGCACGATCGCGCGACGGGCGCGGCCAGGGGCGACGGCATCATCGCCGCGGCGCGGCAGGCCAAGGGTCGCGGCCCGGCGCCGGTGCATCTGTGGAACCCGCCCTATTGCGGCGAGATGGACCTGGAAATCCGCGCCGACGGGCGCTGGATCCACGAAGGCAGCCCCATCGGCCGCCCCGAGATGGTGCGGCTGTTCGCCTCGGTCCTGAAACGCGAGGGGGACCGGTTCTTTCTGGTCACTCCGGTGGAAAAGCTGGGTATCAGGGTGCAGGACGCGCCGTTTCTGGCCGTGGATGCCGACATCGGCGCGGACGAGATCCGCTTTGTCACCAATGTCGGCGATACGGTGGTGGCCGGCCCCGAAAACGCGATCCGGGTCGAGGACCGCGACGGCGCGCCGCGCCCCTATGTGCATGTGCGGGGCGGGCTGGATGCGCTGATCGACCGCAAGACCTTTTACCGGCTGGTCGAGGCCGCGACCCAGGACGGCGCGGGCCGGCTGGTGCTGCGCTCGCACGGGGCCAGTTTCGCGCTGGAGGGCTGAATGACGCGCTTTGCGGCGAATCTGACGATGCTGTTCACGGAACTGCCGATGCTCGAACGCTTTGCCGCGGCGCGGCGGGCGGGGTTTACCGGGGTCGAGGTGCTGTTTCCCTATGATCTGGCCACGCGTGAACTTTCCCGCGCCGCCCGCGCCGAGGGGCTGGCGTTCGTGCTGCTGAACACCCCGCCCCCGAACTGGGCCGGCGGGCCGCGCGGTTTCGCCGCCATCCCCGGCGGAGAGGACCGTTTCCGCCGCGATTTTACCCGCGCGCTGCGTTTCGCGCAGGAACTGGGGGCGATGCATCTGCACATCATGGCCGGCCGCGCCGAAGGGGACGCGGCGCGCCGCATATTCGTCGACAACCTGTCATGGGCAGCGGCGCAGGCCCCGCAGCTCAGCCTGCTGATCGAGCCGCTGAACCCGGTGGACATGCCGGGCTATTTCCTGAACGATTTCGAGCTTGCGGCCGGGATTCTGGACGAGGTGGGCGCGCCGAACCTCGGCCTGCAATTCGACGCCTATCACGCACAGCACATCACCGGCGACGCGCTGGCCTGCTGGGACCGGCACGGCGCCCGCGCCCGCCACATCCAGATCGCGGGGTTTCCCGGGCGAAACGAGCCTCAGGGCGGCGATATCGACTATCCCGCGTTCTTCCGCCGGCTGAAGGCATCGGGCTATGACGGCTGGGTCTCGGCCGAATACAACCCCGCCACCACCACCGAAACCGGACTGGAATGGCTCAACACCCCGGCGTGACCCCGCCCGCAGCCCACCCGCGGCACGAGGGCGGTTCCCCATGACCATGGCCATCTTGCTGGCGCTGGCGCCGATCATCCTGCTGATCGCGCTGGGGGCGGGCCTGAGCCGGCGCGGGTTTCGGGATGCCGGTTTCTGGGCGCAGGCCGAAAGGCTGAGCTATTTCATCCTGCTGCCCAGCCTGTTCTTTCACGGGCTGGCGACGGCCGACATCGGGGCGCTGCCGTTCCTGCGGCTGGCGGCGGTGCTGGTCGCGGCGATCCTTGTCGTGGCGGGGCTGACCCTGCTGGTGCGCCGCCCGATGGGGATCGACGGCCCCGGCTTCACCTCGGTCTTTCAGGGCAGCATCCGGTTCAACAACTACGTCGCGGTGACGCTGAGTGTGGGGCTGGTCGGCAGCAGCGGCGTGGCGCTGGCCGCGGTCTGCAATGCGATTATCGTGCCGACGGTCAATATCCTGTCGATCCTGGTCCTTGCCCGGCATGGGCGGCACCGGCCCGGTCCCGGCGCGATCCTGCGGCAGCTGGCGACAAACCCGCTGCTGCTGGCCTCGGCAGCGGGGCTTGGGTTTCAGGCGGCGGGGCTGGGGCTGCCGCCGGGCGTGGCGCCGGCGCTGCGGTCGCTGGGGGCGGCGGCGCTGCCGATGGGGCTGCTTTGCGTGGGCGCGGCGCTGCAATTCTCAGGCGCCCGGCGCTGGCTTGTGCCGGTCGCGGCGTCCTCGGCGCTGAAGTTCGGGGCGATGCCGCTGGTGACGCTGGCGCTGGCCCAAGCCGTGGGTCTGACGGGCGAGGCGCTGGTCGCCGCGCTGGTGTTTCAGGTGATGCCCACGGCCTCGTCGTCCTATATCCTCGCCCGTCAGCTGGGCGGAGACCACGCGCTGATGGCCGGCATCACCGCCGCCCAGACGCTGATCGCCACCGTGGCGGTCCCGGTGATGCTGATCGCGCTGCTCGGCTGATGCGCCCACCCTGCCAAGTGGCCCGCGCCGCGCGGATCACCCCAGCCGGTAGTTGGGCGATTCCCGCGTGATCTGCACGTCATGCACGTGGCTTTCGCGCAGCCCCGCCCCGGTGATGCGCACGAATTCGCAGCCGCCGCGCATCTGCTCGATGGTGGCGCAGCCGGTATAGCCCATGGCGGCGCGCAGGCCGCCGACCATCTGGTGCAGCACCGCGGTGACCGAGCCCTTGTAGGGCACCTGCCCCTCGATCCCCTCGGGGACCAGCTTGTCCGAGGCCGCGTCTTTCTGGAAATAGCGGTCGGCCGAGCCGCGCGCCATGGCGCCAAGGCTGCCCATGCCGCGATAGGATTTGAAGCTGCGGCCCTGATACAGGATCACCTCGCCCGGGCTTTCGTCGGTGCCGGCAATGGCGCTGCCGACCATGGCGCAGGTGGCGCCCGCCGCGATGGCCTTGGCGAAATCGCCCGAATACTTGATGCCGCCGTCGGCGATCACCGGCACGTCGCCCGCACCCGCCACCGCATCCAGAATCGCGGTCAGCTGCGGCACGCCCACGCCCGCCACGATGCGGGTGGTGCAGATCGAGCCGGGGCCGATGCCCACCTTGACCGCATCCACCCCCGCATCGACCAGCGCGCGCGCGGCGCCGGCGGTGGCGACGTTGCCCGCGCAGATCTCGGCCTGCGGAAAGGCCGCTTTCAGGCGGCGGACGGCCTCGCCCACGCCCTCGGAATGGCCGTGGGCGGTGTCGATGATGACCATGTCGACGCCGGCCTCGATCAGGGCCGCGCTGCGTTCAAACCCCTCGTCGCCGACCGAGGACGCCGCAGCCACCCGCAGCCGCCCCTGGTCGTCCTTGCAGGCCAGCGGGTTCAGCACGGCTTTTTCGGTGTCCTTGAGCGTCAGCAGCCCGGTCAGCCGCCCCTGCCCGTCGGTCACCAGCAGCTTTTCGATGCGCCGCGCCTTCATCAGGCTGATCGCCTCGTCCCGGTCGGCGGGCTCGTGCAGGATCGCCAGATCGTCCGAGGTCATCATCACCCGCACCGGCGTGCGGTCGTCGCTGGCGAAACGCATGTCGCGGTTGGTGACGATGCCGACGACGCGGCCGCTGTCATCTACCACCGGGAACCCGGTGACGTGGTATTGGTCCTGCAACGCCTTGGCATCGGCCAGCGTCTGGTCGGGGCGCAGGGTGATCGGTTCGTACACGATGCCGGATTCGAAACGCTTGACGCGGCGGACCTCGGCGGCCTGACGCTCGGCCGAAAGGTTGCGGTGGATCACCCCGATGCCGCCCGCCTGCGCCATCGCGATGGCCATGCGGCTTTCGGTGACCGTATCCATGGCCGAGCTGACCAGAGGGATGTTCATGCGGATGTTGCGAGAGACCCGCGTGGTCACATCCGCCGTCGATGGCATCACGCTGGATGCGGCGGGAACCAGAAGAACGTCGTCGAAGGTCAGCGCCTCGCGAATCTGCATGGGATGCAATCCTGTCAGGGGTTCGTTTGGCGGTTCCCCATTTCATGGCCGGGCCGGAAAGTCCAGCCACCCCGCGCAGGTTCAGGCGATGGCGGCGTTGGTTTTCACCGGCAGGCGGCCCTGCGCCCATGCCCGCAGCACCAGCGCAAGGATCGGGACCACCACCAGCGTGGCCGCGACCAGCGTGATCCCGGCGATCAGCCGGTGCGCTTCGGACGGGTGCAGCTGCCACAGCGTCACCCACAGCCCCGCGGTCGCCGCCACCGGAAAGGTCAGCGCCCCCCACAGCGCGGAAAACCCGTCCGCCAGCAGCCAGCGCGCCGAGACCAGCCCCAGGGCCAGCAGCGCCAGCGCCAGCCACGCAATCGCCGTCCCCGCGCCGGTCCAGCCCAGCCCCAGCGCCACCGTCCCGAACAGCGCGATCGGCGCCAGATGGATCGCCAGCAGCGGCCGCAGCGGCGGCGGCACCCGCGCCGTCATCGCCTGCCGGGCGCTGACCACATAGATCGCCAGTGCCACCAGCAGCGTCGGCCAGAACAGCCACCACGCCAGCCCGGGCCAGCCCAGCAGCAGCGCGGCGCGGGCGGCGACGATGGGGCCGGTAAAGCTGAGATGCCACGCCGGCGCGACTCGGCGCTGTTCGGGGGGCAGGCTGCGCAGCACCGCGACCAGCACCACCAGCAGCACCGCGTGCAGGATCAGCCCCGCGCCCAGCACCGCCTTGGCCGCGCCCCCCATCCCCAGCGCCGCCAGCAGCGCCGCGACCAGATAGACCGCCAGCACCCCCGCCGCGACGCCGGCACGGCCGGGCAGGATCGCCAGATCCTCGGCCAGCACGCCGGGGCGGCGGGCCAGCTTGACCCCGTAGGCCAGCATCGCAAACCCGGCGATCGCCAGCATCATCCCGGCCAGCAGCTCGGCCAGCGCGCGCGGCAGGGCAAAGGCCGACACGCCCCCCAGCCACGCCAGCACCAGCGCCAGCGCGCCCAGAACCGGCGGAAACACGGCCGGAGGCACCCTGCGCCAAAGGCCGGGCGGGACGGGGCGGGGCATCGCGAAATGCAGGCGGTCCTTGTTCATGACCCGCATGATCGCAGCCCCGCGCGCCGATGCCAAGCGCGGCAAATCGCGCCACCCCTTTGGCCGGGGCCGCACCCCTGCCCGCCCGATTCGGCCGCGAAACGTTGCATCGCCGCCACGAACGGGCACGCCCGGGCGCCGGAACGCCGCGTCACGCATGGAATGGATTGACCGGCGCCCGCTCAGGCCGAAGATGACAAGAAAACCACTCGTCACAAGCGACGAGTCGGTCCATGAGCCAGGGAGGAACTTCGATGACATATCCGTTCACGGGAAAACGCCTGCTGACGGGCACCGCGGCGCTGCTGCTGACGGCAGCGCCGGTGTTCGCCGGCGCCATCGAGCGCGCTCCGCAATCGCTGGGCATCCTGTTCGAGCAGGGCAATTATGTGGAGTTCGGCGCAGGGCGGGTCAGCCCGAAGCTTTCGGGAACCGAATTGCCCTTGGGACCGCTTCCCGGCGGCAACTCGACCGGAG
Organism: Paracoccus alkenifer; assembly: GCF_900108405.1. Classification (GTDB taxonomy): domain Bacteria; phylum Pseudomonadota; class Alphaproteobacteria; order Rhodobacterales; family Rhodobacteraceae; genus Paracoccus; species Paracoccus alkenifer. Next base: position 374,606 of record NZ_FNXG01000002.1, on the reverse strand, counting down.
ACATCGCCAAAAACTATAATTTTTTCGGCTTGGGTTACAAACATCAGTTCAATGAAAACCTCTCGGGCGCCATCATTATTGAGCAGCCGTTCGGGGCGGACATGTATTATCCTGGTGATCCCGCGACGACGGCACTTGGTGGAACCGCTGTTGATGTAGATTCGACCACCTACACAGCGCTGCTGAGGTATAAATTTGACAACAATTTTGCAGTCCACGGCGGCCTGCGTGGCTCTCACGCTAGCGGAGACGTCACTCTACAGGGCGTCGCTTACGGCGCCGTCAACGGCTACAATGCAAAATTAGATGGTGTTTGGGGCTGGGGCTACGTTCTTGGCGCCAGTTGGGAAAAACCCGAAATCGCGGCGAGGGTGTCCTTAACTTACAATTCACCGGTGGAACACGACTTCGACACTGAAGAAACCGGCTTGCCTGTGCCCACATTAAATGGATCTTCTGAAACCACGGTAAAGACACCGAGGTCTTGGACACTTGAAGGCCAGACGGGCGTTGCCGCGGACACGCTTGTTTTCGGATCGATCCGCTGGGTTAATTGGTCCGAGTTCAAGGTCAGCCCAGAAGGTTTCGTAGGCATGGGCGACTACGGACTGCCAGGCGCGGATGAGGGTCTTGTCACCCTGGAAGATACCACCACCTACACGCTGGGCGTCGGCCGCAAGTTCACCGAGAACTGGTCGGGGGCGCTGTCTTTCGGCTATGAGAAATCGGGCCGTCGGCTGGTTTCACCGCTGTCCCCGACCACCGGCCGCAAGAGCGTCGGTCTGGCCGCGATCTACACCCAGGACAACTGGAAGGTCACGACCGGGATCACCTATATCAAGCTCGGCGATGCCGATGCCGAAACCGCCGATACCGCCCGCGCCGAGTTCCGCGACAACGACGCATGGGGCGTCGGCGTCAAGGTCGGCTACAGCTTCTGACCCCTTCTCACCTTGGGGCACGGGGGCGGCCCGCCAGCCGCCCCTTTTCCTTTTGCGCCTCGCGGCCTACCTATCGCGGCGACAGGCAAGCAGGCGGGACCGATGATCTACGACAGCGCAGAATCGTGGCTGGAGGCGCCCGAAAAGCGGGTGATGCTGTTCGGCATGTCCGGGCTGGGGAAAACCCATGTCGCCTCGATGCTGCGCCGCGCCGGCGGCTGGTTCCACTACAGCGTCGATTACCGCATCGGCACCCGCTACATGGGCGAGCTGATCGCCGATGAGTTCAAGCTGCACGCCATGCGGGTGCCGCTGCTGCGCGAGCTGCTGCTGACCGATTCCGTGCGCATCCGCTCGAACATCACCTTCGACAACCTGGCGCCGCTGTCGATGTATCTGGGCAAGCCCGGCGATCCGGCGCGGGGCGGGCTGGCGTTTCCCGACTACATGACCCGGCAGAACCAGCACCGCGCCGCGGAAATCGCGGCGATGCTGGATTGCGGGCATTTCATCGACCGCGCCCGCGCGATCTACGGCTATCGCGATTTCGTCTGCGACACCTCGGGATCGGTGTGCGAGGTGGTGGACCCCGACGATCCCGACGATCCGGTGCTGGCGGCGACCGCCGCGCTGATGCTGCCGGTCTGGATCCGCGGGACCGAGGCGCATACGGCGGAACTGGTGCGCCGCTTTGACCGCGCGCCCAAGCCGATGTATTATCAGCCGGATTTCCTGTCCCGCGCGTGGAGCGATTACGCCGATACCCACCCCGGCCCGGTCTGCCCCGACGCCTTCATCCGCTGGACCTATGCCCGCGCGCTGGCCCACAGGCAGCCCCGATACGAGGCCATGGCCCGGCGCGGCGTCACCGTCGAGGCAGACGAGATCACCCGCGTCGCCTCGCCCGCGGATTTCGCCGCGCTGATCGCCCGCGCGATCACCCGCAAACACCGAAAGGACGCCTGATGCCGATTACGCTGCCCTCGAACCTGCCGGCGTTTGAAATCCTCAAGCGCGAGGGGGTGATGGTGATGGCCCCCGACCGCGCCGCGCGTCAGGACATCCGCCCGCTGCGGATCGCGCTGCTGAACCTGATGCCGAAAAAGATCCAGACGGAAAACCAGTTCGCCCGGCTGATCGGGGCGACGCCGTTGCAGATCGACCTGTCGCTGATTCGCATGTCGGACCACGAATCGCGCCATACCGCCGCCGACCATCTGGAATCCTTTTACCGGCCCTTCAACGAGGTCGCGGCCTCGGGCGAGCGTTTCGACGGGCTGATCGTCACCGGCGCCCCGATCGAGCATCTGCCCTATGAGCAGGTGACCTATTGGGACGAATTGCGCCGGGTGTTCGACTGGACCCGCACCCATGTGCATTCGACCTTTGGCGTCTGCTGGGGCGGCATGGCGATGGCGTGGCATTTCCACGGCCTGCCCAAGCACATGCTGGACGACAAGGCCTTTGGCTGTTTCCGACACCGCAATCTTGCGCCCTCGTCGCCTTACCTGCGCGGGTTTTCCGACGACGTGCTGATCCCGGTCAGCCGCTGGACCGAGGTGCGCCAGCCCGACATCGACGCGCGCGGCGAATTGCACACGCTGCTGGCATCGGAACAGGTCGGCCCCTGCCTGGTCGAGGATGCTTTGGGGCGGCGGCTGTATATCTTCAACCACCTGGAATATGATTCAACCACGCTCAAGGACGAATACGACCGCGACGTGGCCGCCGGAACGCCGATCGAGGTGCCGGCGAACTACTATCCCGACGACGACCCGTCGCGCACGCCGACGAACCGCTGGCGCAGCCACGCGCATCTGCTTTACGGCAACTGGATCAACGAGATCTACCAGACCACGCCCTTTGACCTGGCCGATATCGGGCGCGCTTGACGGCCGGCGGGGGCAAGTCCCCCGCCCCCTTGCACCCGCGCCTGTCAATAGGTCGAGAAACTCAGCCCCAGAAACGTCTCGTCCTCGGTGAACTTGTGGCCCAGCCGCAGGGTCAGCCGGCGCGACAGGCGGCGGGTCAGCATGACGGCGGGGGTCAGCTTTCCACCGCTTTCGTGCCACAGCGACAGCTGCCCGCCCCACCCCGAGGGTTGATGCGTGGCCCCCGCCACCGCCAGCCTGGCGCGGTCGATGCTGGTGAAATCGGCCATCAGGAACACCCCCCAGTCACCGTATTCCGCCCAGCGATCCGCCGACAGCCGCCAGCCGGCGCGCAGCGCGCCGCAGCGGGCGCGGTCCTCAAGGCAGATGGACCAGCGATAATCGTCAAGCCGCCACCAGTCGATCCTTTCCGCCTTGAGCGCGGGACCGGCGCGCAATTTCCATGGCGCGTGTTCGGGGCCGACCTGCCATGTATACAGCGCCGAGGCCCGCGCCCAGCTGTCGTCGGCATCCTCGCCCAGCGTCATTCCCCAGACCACGCGGCCCTTTTCTACGTTCACCACCAGCTGCCCGCCGTCGCGGTGCAGGTCCAGCTGCACCCATGTCCCGTCCGCGGCATGACCCGGCCCTGCGGCAAAATGCAGCGCGGTCAGCAGGCACAGCAGGCGAAACAGGTGCATGGGCGAATCCTCTTGCCCCTCACCTAGCGCAGGATGGTTGACAGAGTGTTAACCGGCACGGCTCCGGCCCGCTGGCGCTTGCCAGCGCCGCCCCCGCGCCCTAGCACCGGCACGCACACCAGTTCACAGGAGCACACCATGGATCTGTCGAATGCCCGCGCCGTCATCACCGGCGGCGCCTCGGGGCTGGGCGCCGCGACCGCCGAACATTTCCGCCAGCGCGGCGCCCAGGTCACGGTGCTGGACCGCGACGATGCCGGCCAGGCCGCGGCCGACGCCATCGGCGCCCATTTCGCCCGCACCGACGTGACCGACGAGGCTTCGGTCGCCGCCGCCATCGCGCTGGCGGTGGAACGCATGGGCGGCATCGACATCTGCGTGAACTGCGCGGGCGTGGCCACCGCCGGCAAGACGCTTGGCCGCGAAGGGCCGCTGGCGCTGGACAGTTTCCGCCGCGTGATCGAGATCAACCTGATCGGCAGCTTCAACGTGCTGCGGCTGGCCGCCGCCGAAATGGCCCGCAACGGACGCGAGGAAAACGGGGTGATCGTCAACACCGCCTCGATCGCGGCCTTTGACGGGCAGGCGGGACAGGCGGCCTATGCGGCCTCGAAAGCCGCCATTGCGGGCATGAGCCTGCCCATCGCCCGCGACCTTGCCCGCAACAACATCCGCATCTGCGCCATCGCGCCGGGCATCTTCGGCACGCCCATGCTGCGCGGCCTGCCGCAAGAGGTGCAGGACAGCCTTGCGGCCGAGGTCACCAACCCCAAGCGGCTGGGCGATCCGCAGGAATATGCGCGGCTGGCGGCCTTTATCGTCGAAAACGCGTATATGAACGGTGAAACGATCCGCATCGACGGTGCGTTGCGGATGCGCTGACCATGCTGAAAGGTGCCGCCGGATGACCGACCACGCCGCAGACCCCTTTGACTGCCTGATCGTGGGCGGCGGTCCGGCCGGGCTGACGGCGGCACTGTATCTGGCGCGGTTTCACCGCCGCGCGGTGGTGGTGGACAAGGGCGAGGGGCGGCTGCGGATGATCCCGCGGTCGCATAATCTTGCGGGCTATCCGCAGGGGATCCGCGGGGGCGACCTGCTGGACGACATGCGCGATCAGGCCGCCCGCTACGGCGCCACGCTGCTGGACGGCAAGGTCACCGCCCTGCGCTACGCGGACGGGCTGATCAAGGCGGATGTCGCGGGCGCGGCCGCCCCGATCCGCGCCCGGACCGTGCTGCTGGCGACCGGGGTGGTGAACCACCGCCCGCCGCTGGACGCGGCGACCCACGACCGCGCCGTGGCCGCCGGGCTGCTGCGCTATTGCCCGATCTGCGACGGCTATGAACAAAGCGGCAAGCGCATCGCGGTGCTGGGCGGCGACCGTCACGGGCTGGCCGAGGCGGTGTTCCTGCGCAGCTACAGCCGCGACGTCACCCTCGTTTCGCTGATCGAGCTGGCGCTGGACCCCACCGAACAGGCCCAGGCGGAACGCGCGGGCGTGGCGCTGGCCCCGGCGCCGGTATCGGGCTTTGCGTTCGACGAGGGCGATGCCGAGGTGCGGCTGACGCTGGCCGACGGCACAATACTGACAGTCGACACGCTTTATGCCGCGCTCGGCACCCATACCCGCAACCGCCTGGGCCGGATGCTGGGCACGCGGCTGGTGGACGGACAGTGTTTCGTCACCGACGCGCATCAGCGCACCACGGCCAAGGGGGTCTATGCGGCCGGCGATGCGGTGGACGCGCTGGACCAGATCGGGGTCGCCATCGGCACCGGCGCGCGCGCGGCGGTCGCCATCCACAACGACCTGCGCGCCCGCGACGGCGAGCTGCTTGCCCCTTAGTCCAGCAGCCCCTCGCCGACCGCGACGGCCAGCAGCTCCAGCGCCGCGGCCAGCCGCCGGTCGATCTCGGCCAGATAGCGCGTCCAGTCCATGAAGCCCGTCAGCGGCTCGGCCCCGTCCGAAATCCCCCGCAGCCCGATCATCGGCACTGCGAACCCAAGACAGGCGCGACAGACGGCGTGGGTTTCCATATCCACCATGTCGGCGTCGATCGTGTCGTAATCCGCGCCCGAAACGATCGCCGCCCCCGAGGACAGCGACGCCGAGGGGATGCCGGGAATCTGCAATCCCAGCGCCAGCTCGGCCGGCAGGTCCAGCCCCGGCGTCAGCCCGCGCGCAAACCCCAGCGCCGAGACATCCATGTCCCGCCACCCGACCGAGCGCGCCTGATAGACCCCGCCCTGTTCCAGATGCCGCGACCCGGCGCTGCCCAGACAGACCACCGCCTCGGGCAAGGCCCGCGCGGCCTCAAGCCGGGTCAGCGCGGCGGTGACCGAAATCGCGGCCTCGACCGGCCCGATGCCGGTCATCACCGGCGAGATCAGCGCCCGCAGGGCCGGGCCGTATTCCTCGGGCGCGGCCATGGTGAACAGCAGCCGCCGCCCCGCGATCCGGTCGACCACGGGCAGCCCTGCCCCGATCCGGGGCGAACGCAGCCCGCCGAATGCCTCGCCTGCATCATTGCTCATCACGCTCTCTCCCTGCGGTCCGTTCCCGTCCAGCCGCGGCAGCGACATCTTCTGTCCCGAAATATCCCCGCCGGAGGCAGGCCGCACCCGCGGCCTTCACACTTGCCCCGCAGCCTGGGCGCCGCTAGCGTCCATGACCAAATGTCCAACCCGGAGTCCAGCCCGTGTCCATCCTGCGCACCACCGCCCTGGCGCTTGTCCTTGCCGCGCCCGGCATCGCCCCCGCCCTTTCCCCCGCCTTCGCCGCCGACCCCGAGCTGATGGTCTTTGACTGGGCCGGATTTGAAGAACCGGCGATCTATCAGAAATACATCGACCAGCACGGCCAGGGCCCCAGCTTTTCCTTTTACGGCGACGACGACGAGGCGTTTCAGAAAATCGCCTCGGGGTTCCGGGCCGATGTGGCGCATCCGTGCAGCCAGATGGTGTCCAAATACCGCGACGCCGCGCTGATCGAACCGTGGGACGAAAGCCGCATCCCGGCGGTGGCCGACATCGACCCCCGTTTCCTCGATTCCGAGGTGTTCCGCGACGATCAGGGGCTGTGGTATGTGCCGGCGGACTTCGGCTCGACCGCAGTGGCCTATAACACCGATACCGTGCCGGCCGAGGACATCTCGACCCTCCAGATCTTCGTGAACCCGGCATACCAGGGCCGCACCTCGCTGCCCGATTCGGCCGATGACGTCTGGGCGCTGGCCTATCTGGCCACCGGCGTGACCGACTGGACCGACGTCAGCGAAGAACAGTTCCAGGCCGCCGCCGACTGGCTGCGCAAGGCCAACCAGAACGTCGCCGCCTATTGGGCCGACCCGGCCGAACAGGCGCAGCTGATGGCCTCGGGGGCGGTGGATGTGGCGTGGTCGTGGAACGACGTGCTGCCGCTGCTCGAAGCCGAGGGCTACCCGATCGGGTTCCAGCGCAGCGCCACCGAAGGATCCTCGACCTTCTTCTGCGGGTTCGTGAACCTCAAGAACGGACCGGGCAGCGAAGACAAGGCCTATGACTTCATCAACGCGTGGCTGGACCCCGGCGCGGCCATCGGGCTGCTGGACACCATCGGCTATGGGCTGACCAACAACCGCGGGCTGGAACTGGTCGCCGAGGATCCCCGCGTGATCCACGGGCTGGCCGAGATCGACGCCCCGGTGCTGGCCCAGGTGCCCAACGACCCCGAACAGCGCGAGCGCCAGCTGATCGAATTTGAAAAGATCAAGGCGGGCTACTGAACAGCGGGGGCTCTGCCCCCGCACCCCCGGGATATTTACAGCAAGATGAAAGAGGTCCACGCGCTTTCATCTTGCCCGAAATATCCTCGGGGGGAATCGCCGTCAGGCGATGGGGGGCAGACAGCCCCCCTTTTTTTGCCGCGGCGTCGCTCAGTTGCGGCGACGTTGCGCGCCGGTGGCCGGGTCCAGCCTGACTTTTACCTTGGCGCCGGCGGTCGTGTAGTATTCGGCCTCCCAATAGCCGTCGTCGTCCCACTCGACTTCGTCGATATAGGCCAGGTTCGCGCCGGCATCGCTTTCCAGCTTTGCCACGATCTGGGACAGTTTCAGCGCGCCGGCGGGCGGCGGGGCGGCGATCGCGACGGCGGGCGCTATGAAAAACACGAGCGCGGCGGCATGAAACAAACGCATGGGCAATTCTCCTGTCTGACTGGACAGACCGGCAACGCTGCCGGCTGCCGCGGGTTCCCCGCTGCGCGATGACGATCCCGTTTGCGGTCGCGGCGGGTTTGTGTAGCCTTGCGCCATGAGTTTGTGAAGGACACCCCCATGAAACGTCGCGATTTCCTGTCCACCGCCGCGCTGGGCTCTGCCGCCGGTGTGCTGGCCACCCCGGCACTGGCGCAGGCGCGGCCGAATGTCAGCTGGCGCCTGACGTCGAGCTATCCCAAGAGCCTTGAGACCCTGTATGGCATTTCCGATCATGTGGCACGCCGCGTGGCCGAGATCACCGACGGCGGCTTTCAGATCCAGCCCTTTGCGGCAGGCGAGCTGGTTCCGCCCCTGCAAGCGCTGGACGCGGTATCCGAGGGCACTGTGGAATGCGCCCATACGCTGGGTTCCTACAATATCGGCAAGGATCCGACCTGGGCATTCGACACCTCGCTGCCCTTTGGGATGAACACCCGCCAGAACACCGCCTGGCTGCTTTACGGCGGCGGGCTTGAGCTGGTGAACGAATTCATCGCGCGCGCCAATGTCCGCTCGATCCCCTCGGGCAACACCGGGGCGCAGATGGGCGGCTGGTATCGCAAGCAGATCAACTCGGTCGCCGACCTGAACGGGTTGAAGCTGCGCATCGCCGGGCTTGGTGGGGAAATCCTGTCGCGGCTGGGGGTGGTGCCCCAGCAGATCGGCGGCGGCGATATCTATGCGGCACTGGAACGCGGGACCATCGACGCGGCCGAATTCTCGGGGCCCTACGACGACGAAAAGCTGGGGTTCCAGCGCGTCGCCCCCTATTACTATTACCCCGGCTGGTGGGAGGGCACGGCCAATGTCGGGCTTTACATCAACCTCGACGCCTGGGGCGCCCTGCCCGCGCCCTATCAGGCCGCGCTTGAGGCCGCCTGCACCGAGGCGATGACCCACTGCGTCGCCAAATACGACAACGGCAACCCGGATGCGCTGATGCGGCTGGTGTCCAGCGGCGCGCAGCTACAGGCGTTTCCCGACGACGTGCTGACCGCGGCATTCGCCGAATCGCGCAAGCTCTATGCGGAATACGCCGAGGCGAACGAGAATTTCCGCAAGATTTACGAGCATTGGTCGGTCTACTGGACCAGGCAGCAGCAGTGGCTGCGGGTCGCGGAACTGCCCTATGACTACTTCACCTCGGCGCAGATCGGGCGCTGAGCATCACGGGGCGCGGCGGCCCGGCCGCCCCCTTTATTCACGAACGGAAAAAGCACCGCATGGACCGCAGCGAACAGGAACGCATCGCCTTTGACCAGCCCGCCTTTGCGCGGCTGCTGGGATTCAGGCTGCTGAGCGTAGCCCAGGATGAGCTGATCGCCGAAGTCCCGGTGACCCGCGATCTGGCCAACCGCAACGGCGTGATGCATGGCGGCGCGATCATGGCCATGGCCGACAATCTGGGCGGCACGGCGACCATGATCAACCTGCCCCCCGGCAAGACCACCACCACCCTGGAAAGCAAGACGAATTTCCTGCGCCCGATCCGCGTCGGCGACGTCGCCACTGCGCGCAGCGTGCCGCTGCACCGGGGGCGCACCACCATGGTGTGGCAGACCACCATCAGCCGCGGCGACGGCAAGGTTGCCGCGATCGTCATCCAGAGCCAGCTGACCATCGACTGGAAAGAGTAAGCCCCCGCCGCCATCGGCCGCAGCGCAGGCCCCTATGGCCTGGGCTGCCCTATGGCTTGGGCTGATCGTCCCATTCGTCGCTGAGGATCCGCTCGGCGTCGCCCTTGGGGTCGTCGTATTGGCGGTTGCGCAGCGCCCAGAGGAACGCCACCAGCCCCAGCGCCCCCAGCAGCAGCGAGACCGGGATCAGAAAGGCCAGCACCTCCATCAGCGCAGCCTCAGCGCGTTCAGCGTCACGCAGATGGAACTGGCCGACATGGCCAGCGCCGCGATCAGCGGCGTGGCAAAACCGGCGATGGCGATGGGCACCGCCAGAATGTTGTAGCTGACCGAGACGCCGAAGTTTTCCCGGATCCGGCGGACCGAGGCGCGCGCGACGCCGACCGCATCGGCCACCGGCGCCAGACCCGCCCCCATCAGCACCATGTCCGAGGCCACCCGCGCCGCATCCAACGCGCTGGCCGGGGAAATCGAGGCATGGGCCGCGCTGAGCGCCGCGGTATCGTTCAGCCCGTCGCCGACCATCAGCACCCGCCGCCCCTCGGCCGCAAGCTCGGCGATCACCGCGGCCTTGTCCTGCGGCGTGACGCCGGCGCGCCACTCGACGATGCCCAGCCGCGCGGCGATGTCGGCAACCGCGCCGGCACCGTCGCCCGACAGGATCATCACCCGCAGCCCCATCGCCTGCATCTGCGCCGCGCATTCCTCGGCCCCCGGGCGCAGGCTGTCAGTAAAGTCGATGCGCTGCACCCGCTCGCCGATGCGCAGCCAACTGGCCGCGCCGGGCGCGTCGCCCTCGGCCCCGATCCAGTCGGCGCGGCCCAGCCGGACCAGTTGCCCTTGCCAGCGCCCCTCGATCCCGTAGCCCGGCACCTCGCGCAGATCGTCCAGCGCGGCGGGGGCGGTGTCCGCCAGCGTCCCGGCCAACGCGCGCGACAGCGGATGGCTTGATCCCGCGGCCAGCGCCAGCGCCACCGCGCGCGCGTCACCGTCCAGTGCGTCGGGGTTGTCCACGCGCGGGGTGCCCATGGTCAGCGTGCCGGTCTTGTCAAAGACCACGGTATCGACCTCGGCCAGACGCTCCAGCGCGGTGCCGTCCTTGATCAGCAGCCCGGCGCGGAACAGCCGCCCCGAGGCCGCGGTGATCACCGCCGGCACCGCCAGCCCCAGCGCGCAGGGGCAGGTGATGATCAGCACCGCCGCGGCGACGTTCAGCGACACCCGCACATCGCGCGTGGCCCACAGCCAGCCCAGAAAGCTGAGCAGCGCCACCGTATGCACCACCGGCGCATAGAACCGGCTGGCGCGGTCGGCCAGCGAGGTGTAATGCCCCCGCGCCGTTTCCGCCGCCGCGACCAGCGCGGTCAGCCGCGCAAGCGAGCTGTCCTGCCCCGCCGCCGTCACCCGCAGGGTCAGCGGTCCGGTCAGGTTCACCTCGCCCGCCGACAGAGGCTGCCCCGGATGCGCCGCCACCGGCACCGATTCCCCGGTCAGCAGCGAGCGGTCGATTTCCGAGGCCCCCGCCGTCACCACCCCGTCCGCAGGGATACGCCCGCCGGGTCGCACCAGGATCAGGTCGTCCGGACGCAGCTCGGCCACCGGCACGGTTTGCTCGGCCCCGTCGGTCAGGCGGATGGCGCGCGGCACCTCAAGCGCGGTCAGTTCCTCGGCGGCCGAGCGCGCCACCGCGCGGGTGCGATAGTCCAGATAGCGCCCGATCAGCAGGAAAAAGCACAGCATCGCGGCGGCGTCGAAATAGGCGTGGCGCCCGCCGTGAAAGGTTTCATAGACGGAAATCGCGCTGGCCAGGATCAACGCCAGCGAAATCGGCACATCCATTCCCAGCCGCCCCGCCCGCAGCGCCCGCAAGGCGCTGGAAAAGAACGGCTGTCCGGCAAAGGCCACGGTCGGCAGCGCGATGGCGCCGGAAATCCAGTGGAACAGGTCGCGGGTGCTGTCGTCGGCCCCCGACCATACCGCCACCGACAGGATCATGATGTTCATCATGGCAAAGCCGGACACCCCGATCCGCATCAGCAGGTCGCGGCCGTGGCGGTCGGCGGCGGTGGCCGACAGCGCGCCGGGGTCCAGCTCATGCGCCTCGTAGCCGATGCGGTCCAGCACCGGGATCAGGTCGGGCGCGGTCAGCCCCTCGGCGTCGATGGTGACGCGGCGCAGGGTCAGGTTCACCCGCGCGTCGCGCACGCCGGGCACCGCGGTCAGCGCGCGTTCGACATCCGAGATGCAGACCGCGCAATGGGCGGTGGGCAGCGACAGCACGATGTCGCCGCGCGCTGCCGGACCCGCCTGCGCCAGCCGCCCCGCCAGAGGCGCTGCATCGCAGGCCGGGCAGGCGCTGAGGCGGCTTTCGAACTGGGCGCTCGCGTCGGTCATCCCTTTACCCGGCTGCCCGAGAAATGGTCGATGCGCTGGCGGAACTGCGTGCCGTCCCACGCCTCGGCGGTGACGTGGATGATCCAGTTTCCGGGGGCAAGCGCCACGGGTGCCCGGAACATCCCGTTCTCGTAGCTGAACTGCGGCGTCTGGTCGTCGCGCACATGGGTGGGCCGCCCGATGCTGGCGTCAAGCGAACGCACCCGCGCCGGGTTGCCGTGCTGGTCGCGGATCATCAGCGTCAGCTCGGCCCCGTCGTATTGCGGGGTGACGGTCCAGCCCAGTGCCTGCTGCGCCGCCCGCTCGACGTCGAATTTTTGCGAGGCGACATAGCTGTTCGCGGTTTCCAGCCCCGGAAAGGTGCTGACCGCCTTGAAGGCCATCAGCAGGTTCACCCCCACGATCACGCCGAATGCGCACAGGACAATTGCCAGCACGTGCCGGCCCGTCAATTCGCGTGTCATCATCGCCCCCTTCCCTGGAACACGGTATCCACCGCGGCGCGGCGGCCGGACTCGACATCCTCGATCCACAGCACCAGCCCGGTCTGCGCCCCGTCGGCCAGCACCGATCCGGCCGGCGCGGTCAGATAGACGCGCTGTTCATAGGTGGCGTCCTGCGCGACGGTCACGGTGCCCTCGCTGCCCTCAAGCGCCAGCTCAAGCCCGGTCAGCGGCGCGCCCCTGGCATCGCTGACGCCGACGGCAAAGGTCTTTTCCTCGCCCTGCTTGTTGCGCAGCCGCAGTTCATAGGTGTTGCGGATCGAGCCGTCGGACATGGTGACATACAGCGGGTTGCGGATCGGGGACACGTTCAGATCATAGGGCGAGCGCAGGAAAAGCGCCACGATCAACCCCACGCCGATCGCCGACCACAGGGTGAAATACAGCAAAGTGCGCGGGCGCAGCACATGGCGCCACAGCGAATCGCCCTCTTGCCCGGTCTTTTCGGCGTGTTCGTCCTTGAGCGCCATATAGTCGATCAGCCCGCGCGGCTTGCCGATCCGGGCCATCACATCGTCGCAGGCGTCGATGCACAACGCGCAGGTGATGCATTCCAGCTGCTGGCCGTCGCGGATGTCGATGCCCATCGGGCAGACGTGGACGCAGGCAAGGCAGTCGATGCAGTCGCCCTTGAGCCCGGCGGGGCTGTCGGATTTCGTGGCCTCGCCCTTGGCGATCTTGCCGCGCGGCTCGCCCCGCCATTCGCGATAGGCGACGGTCAGCGTGTCCTCGTCCATCATGGCGCCCTGAATCCGCGGCCAGGGACAGGCGTAGATGCAGATCTGCTCGCGCGCGAAACCGCCAAAGAAAAAGGTGGTCCCGGTCATGATCGCGATGGTGGAATAGGCGATGGGGTGGCCGTGGCCGGTGACCAGGTCGCGCAGCAGCGTCGGCGCATCGGCGAAATAGAACACCCAGGCGCCGCCGGTCAGCAGCCCGATCAGCAGCCACGCGGCCCATTTCACCGCCCGCAGCCGCGCCTTTCGGGCGTCCCAACCCTGTTCATACAGCCGGATCTGGGCGTTGCGGTCGCCCTCGACCCAGCGCTCGACCATCAGGAACAGGTCGGTCCAGACCGTCTGCGGACAGGCATAGCCGCACCACACCCGCCCCAGCGCCGAGGTGAACAGAAACAGCCCCAGCCCGGCCATGATCAGCAGGCCCGCGACGAAATAGAACTCGTGCGGCCAGATCTCGATCCAGAAAAAGAAAAAGCGGCGGTTGGCCAGATCCACCAGCACCGCCTGATCGGGCAGGCCCGGCCCCCGGTCCCAGCGGATCCATGGGGTGATGTAGTAGATGCCCAGCGTCACCGCCATCAGCACCCATTTGAGGCTTCGGAACTTTCCCTTCACCCGGCGCGGAAAGATGGGTTCGCGCGCCGCATAGAGGCGTGGGGGTTCCTGCTCGGTCGTGGACATCCGTCGCTCCTGTTGGGCAGGGTATCATACGCGCCCTGCCGGGACGGCGTTGACTTTGGTCAAGGGCCGCCGGCTGTCATATACGAAACAACCCCCGGCGATTTGAGGGGCGTTTTGTCGCAGCACGCCATGCCGGACCCGTGCCGGACGCCTGCCGGATGGCGAAAGCCATCGAACGGGCGCGCCCGAGGGCACACCCGCTGCTGGTTCAGCGCAACCGCCATGGCGGCGGAGTGGTCGATGCCGTCAGCGGCTGCGCGCGATCACTCGCCCCCGCCAAGCCCGTGCACATAGGCCGAGACCGCGCGGATATGGCTTTCGGACAGGCGGCCCGACCATGCCGGCATCACGCCAAAGGGGCCGTCGTGGATGATCCGGCGGATCGTGGCCTCGTCGGCCTGACCATCGACGTTATACAGCCAGACCGCATCGGTCAGGTCGGGCGCGCCCTGCATCCGGTCGCCGGTGCCGTCCTCGGCGTGGCAGGCGACGCATTGGTCCTCGAACACCTCGGCGCCGTCCCTGGCCAGGGACTGTTTGTGCGGCAACCCCGCCAGCGACAGCACATATTGCGTCACCTGGTCGATTTCGCGGTCGTCCAGCAACCCGTCGATGCCGAAACGCGGCATTTCCGAATAGCGGGTGTCGTCGTCGTCCGGGCTGCGGATACCGTGCATCACCGTCAGGTGGATGTCCTCGATCGAGCCGCCCCACAGCCAATCGTTGTCCAGCAGGTTCGGATAGCCCGGATTGCCGCCCGCGCCCGAGCCGTGGCACTGCGCGCAATAGGTGCGAAACACCGCGGCGCCGGCGTTGTTGGCATAGTTCAGCAGTTCCGGGTCGCCCTGGATATCGGTCAGCTCGACCGAGGCCAGACGGGTCTCGACCGGGGCATTCGCCTCGTCGAAGCGGCGGATCTCGGCCTCGACCTGATCGCGGGGCGTGTAGCCAAGGAACCCCTGCGTGGTGCCCTTGAGCAGCGGCACGGCCGGGAACGCCAGCGCATAGACCAGCGCCCAGACGATGGTGACGTAAAACGTCCACAGCCACCAGCGCGGCAGCGGGTTGTCGTATTCCTCGATCCCGTCCCAGCTGTGGCCGGTGGACTGGACCTCGACGATTTTCTTGCCGACCCGGCGGGTGACCTTGCGGCGCGGCTCACGCTCGGACCGCGGCTTCACGCCCACGATATGGTCGGGGACGTTGCGCAGGATCTGTTCGGCGTTTTCCGCGTCGGCGGCCTGCCGTTCCAGCGAGATCCGGTTTTCCGGGTTCGCGGGGCTGGTGTGCGGATCGTCGGCGCTGACACCCAGGTTTTCGGCGACCTGGCGGTCATGCGGGGTCGGCCCTGGGGTTTCGTCTTTCGGATCGGCCATCAGTCGACCTCCTTGCGGTCCTTCGCGTCCCTGTCCTCAGGGGCGGGTTTCGTCTCGTTGCGGAAGATGCTCTCGGCGGCGTCCCGTTGCTGCCGGCGCGCGCCGGGGCGCCACACGAACAGGATCACCCCGATGAACACCAGTGTCAGCGCCAGCAGCACCCAGCTGTCGGCAAGCTGGCGCAGGAAGGTATAACGCTCCATGCCCCCTGCCCGTCAGCGATGCTGGTCGGGCTGGAAGGTCGTGAAATCGACCATCGTGCCCAGAACCTGTAGATAGGCGACCAGCGCGTCCATTTCGCTGACGCCGGGCTGGCGGTCGAAATTGCGCTGCTGCACGTCGGGATACCGCTCTTCCAGCCCCGAGCTGTCCGCATCCGGGTCCGCCTGCGCCAGGAAATCGGCCCGCGCCTCGGCGATCATGTCGTCGGTATAGGGCACGCCGACGCGGCGGTCGGCGACCAGCCGGTCCCCGATGTATTTCGCGTCGAGCGGGCGGTTCAGCAAAAACCCGTAGCCGGGCATGATCGATTCCGGCACCACCGACTGCGGGTTGACCAGATGGTCGACGTGCCATTCGTCCGAATAGCGCCCGCCCACCCGGGCCAGGTCCGGCCCGGTGCGCTTGGAGCCCCACTGGAACGGGTGGTCATACATCGATTCCGCGGCAAGGCTGTAATGCCCGTAGCGTTCGACCTCGTCGCGCATGGGGCGGATCATCTGGCTGTGGCAGGTATAACAGCCCTCGCGGACATAGATGTCGCGGCCGGTCAGTTCGAGGGGCGTATAGGGACGCATTCCCTCGACCTTTTCGATGGTGTTTTCCAGATAGAACAACGGGGCGATCTGCACGATGCCGCCGATGGCGACGACGAGGAACGAAAACACCAGCAGCAGCGTCGCGTTCTTTTCGATGATCTTGTGATGGTCGAGAAGGGCCATGATTCCCGTCTTTCCTTATTCTGCCGGCACGGCGACGCGGTTCAACGCGACGCGCGGCTGGCGGGCAACCGTGGCCCAGAGATTCCAGCACATGATGATCCCGCCGGTCAGATAGAACACCCCGCCCAGCGTCCGCACCACCAGCATCGGATATTTGGCGACCACCGTGTCGGCAAAGGCGTTGACCAGGAAGCCCTGGGTGTCGACCTCGCGCCACATCAGCCCCTCCATGATGCCCGACACCCACATGGACGAGGCGTAAAGCACCAGCCCGATGGTGGCGAGCCAGAAGTGCCAGCTGACCAGCGACAGCGAATACAGCCGCTCGCGCCCCCACAGCCGCGGCACCAGATAGTAAAGCGCGCCAAAGGTGATCATGCCGTTCCAGCCCAGCGCCCCGGAATGGACATGGCCGATGGTCCAGTCGGTATAGTGCGACAGCGAGTTCACGGCCTTGATCGACATCATCGGCCCTTCAAAGGTCGCCATGCCGTAAAAGCCCACCGCGACGACCATCATGCGGATGATCGGGTCGGTGCGCAGCTTGTCCCAGGCGCCCGACAGCGTCATCAGCCCGTTGATCATGCCGCCCCAGCTGGGCATCCACAGCATGATCGAGAACACCATCCCCAGCGTCGCGGCCCATTGCGGCAGCGCGGTATAATGCAGGTGGTGCGGGCCCGCCCAGATATACATGAAGATCAGCGCCCAGAAGTGGATGATCGACAGCTTGTAGCTGTAGACCGGGCGCTCGGCCTGCTTGGGGATGAAATAATACATCATCCCCAGGAAACCCGCGGTCAGGAAAAAGCCCACGGCGTTGTGGCCATACCACCACTGCGTCATGGCGTCCTGCACGCCCGAGAACAGCTGCACGGACTTGGACCCGAACACCGACACCGGAATCGCAAGGTTGTTGACCACATGCAGCATCGCAATGGTCACGATGAAGGACAGGTAGAACCAGTTGGCGACGTAGATGTGGGGTTCGCGCCGCTTCATGATCGTGCCCAGGAACACCGCCAGATAGGTCACCCACACCACGGTCAGCAGCCAGTCGGCATACCATTCGGGTTCGGCGTATTCCTTGGAATGGGTGGCACCCAGCACATAGCCCGACGCGGCCAGCACGATGAACAGGTTATAGCCCCAGAACACGAACCAGGCCGCATTGCCGCCCCACAGCCGCGTGGCCGAGGTCCGCTGCACCACATAGAACGAGGTCGCGATCAGCGCGTTGCCGCCAAAGGCAAAGATCACCGCCGAGGTGTGCAGCGGACGCAGCCGGCCAAAGTTGGTATAGCCGGCGGTCCACTCGGACAGGTTCAGCACCGGCCACGCCTGCTGGGCGGCGATGATGACGCCCACCAGGAACCCCACGACGGCCCAGCCCGCGGTGGCGATCACGCCGGCACGAATCACGCCGTCCATGTATTCGGATTCCGCGTTGGCCAGCGCAAGCCGGCGGTTCGGATCGTCCATGGTCCGCATGGTCCACAGGAACGCAGCGCCCGCGGCCAGCATCACAATCAGCGCTGCCACCATAAATGCCAGATCGCGCGCGTAGTTGGCGGCGATCGCGGCGAACACCGCAATCGCGCCCAGCACGATCAGCTTCAAGCTATCCCACATCGTGTCGGTATCCTTCGTGTCGAAACGGCATTGCCGAATCGCCAAGGTGGCGACCCGGCAAACCGTCGTGCCCGTGTGCTCTATGGACCGAAACTTGACCAATCCTTGATCTAGGTCAATCAAAGGGGGGCAAACTGCGGCGTAAGGTCGCCCCCGCGGGCAGGCAGCCCGACCAGAATGGAGCAGCGCAATGGGCTACAAGACCATCCTTACCGTCATCACCCAGACCGGCCAGATCGCGCAGCTCGAATCCGCCATGGCGCTGGCCCGGCGCGAGGATGCGCATCTCGAAGTGTTCGCCCTGGGCGTCGACCGCACCCAGACCGGCTACTACTACGCCGGCGCCTCGGCCTATGTGTTTCAAGAGGCCGTCGACCGCGCCATGGCCACCGCCGAGGCCATCGAGGCCGAAATGCGCGAGCAGCTCTCGCACGAGGACATTCGCTGGTCGCTGGACAGCGCGGTGGCGCAGATCGGCGGGTTGTCGTCGCTGGTGGCGATGCGCGCGCGCTATGTCGATCTGGTGGTGCAGGCCCAACCCTACGGCCCCGACGCCCCCGCCGACGCCGAAGCGGTGGTCGAAGCCGCACTGTTCGAGGGCGGCACCCCCGCGCTGGTGCTGCCGCGCGGGGCCGAGCTTGGCGATTCGGTCGGCAAGCGGGTGCTGATCGGCTGGAACCAGTCCGACGAGGCGCTGCACGCCATCCGCCGCGCGATGCCGCTGCTCAAGATGGCCGAAACGGTGGAAATCGCGGTTGTGGACCCCTCGCCCCATTCGCCCGAGGGCTCGGACCCGGGCGGGCGGCTGTGCCAGATGCTGACCCGCCACGGGGTCAACGCCAATATCGCGGTGCTGGCCAAGACCCTGCCCACCGTGACCGAGGTGCTGAACCGCCGCGCGACCGAAACCGGCGCCGACCTGATGGTGATCGGCGCCTACAGCAAGTCGCGCCTGCGCGAGGCGATTCTGGGCGGCGTGACCCGCCGGATGCTGGAACATGCCACGCTGCCGGTGTTGATGGCGCGCTGATGGCGTGCTGATCGGCGCGAAAGGATGGCCGGCGCTGCCGGCCGTTCTGGGGCGGGGGCAAACGGCGGGCGCGTCCGGCGGCGGGCGTGGTCAGATCGGCAGGCCGCCGTCGGCATCATCGCCGCTTTCGGCGACCAGCCGGGCAAAGTCGGGCACGATCACCTGCCGCTTGCCAGACAGCCGGATCACCTCGTCGCGCCTGAGCGCCGAGATCTGGCGACTGACGGTTTCCAGCGTCAACCCAAGGTAATCGGCCATCGCCTCGCGCGTCAGCGGCAGCTCGATGTCGATTCCGTCCATGGGCACCTCGGCCGGATCCGCCTGCCGCAGCGCCGCAGTGCGCCGGGCCAGGATCACCAGAAACGAGGCGATCTTTTCGCGCGCCGATTTGCGCCCCAGCAGCAGCAGCCATTCGCGCGCCGCATCCAGGTCGTCCAGCGTCATGTCCAGCAGTCGCCCCGAGATCCGCGGGTTCGAACGCAGCAGATCCTCGAACGGCTTGCGGCGGAAACAGCACAGCAGCAGGTCCGACAGCGCGGTCACGTCATAGGCCGCCACCGCCCGCCCCGGCCGGCCCAGGAAATCCGACGGCAGCAGCAGCCCGACCATCTGGGTGCGCCCGTCCTCCATCGTCTGGGACAGCCCCGCCACGCCCGAGACGACCGAGGCCACGAACTCCATCCGCTCGCCCGCCAGCGCGACGGTCTGGCCGGCCTGATAGCGGCGGTAATATTTGCTGGCGTCCAGACGGTCCAGATCCCCCGCCTCGCAGCTGGCACAGACCGCGCGATAACGGATCGGGCAATCCGCACAGGGAACCTGCATGGGGTGGCAGCTGTCCAGTGAGATGGTCTTGACCTGTGTCAATGCCGTGTCCAGTTAACGCAGGCAATGGATAGTCCCATGGAACAGAAATCGCAACTGACCCGACTCGGGTTGTTCGACGCGCGGGTGCCGCGCTACACGTCTTATCCGACGGCGCCGCATTTCAAGCCGACCGTGGGCGCGGGGGATTTCACCCGCTGGGTGCAGGAAATTCCTGCCGGGGGCGCGATCTCGCTTTACATGCATGTGCCGTTCTGCCGCAGGCTGTGCTGGTTCTGCGCCTGCCGCACGCAGGGCACGCAATCCGACGCGCCGGTGCGCGCCTATGCCGACGTGCTGCTGCAAGAACTCGAACTGCTCAAGGCCAGCCTGGCGCCGGGGGTCAGGCTGTCGCGGCTGCACTGGGGCGGCGGCACGCCGACGCTGATGCCGCCCGACATGATGCGCCGCGTGGCGGGCGCGGTGTTCGACGCCTTCCCGCTGGCCGAGGGGGCCGAGTTCTCGGTCGAGATCGACCCCAACGAGATCGACGAGCCGCGCATGGACGCGCTGGCCGAGGCCGGGCTGACCCGCGCCTCGATCGGGGTGCAGGACTTCGACCCCGAGATCCAGAAAACCATCGGCCGCGAACAGAGCTTTGAAATCACCGCGCAGGCGGTGCGGATGATCCGCGACCGCGGCATCGCCAGCCTGAACGCCGACATCCTTTACGGGCTGCCCCACCAGACCCCGCAGAAGATCGCCGATTCCATCCAGAAACTGATGGCGCTGTCGCCCGACCGCATCGCGCTTTACGGCTATGCGCATGTGCCGTGGATGGCCAAGCGGCAGGTGATGATCCCCGACGACACCCTGCCCGACGCGCAGGCGCGGCTGCGGCTGTTCGAGGTCGCCCGCGACCTGCTGGTCGCCGACGGCTATGATGAAATCGGCATCGACCACTTTGCCCGCCCCGGCGACGGGCTGGCGGTGGCGCAACGCGCCGGGCTGCTGCGCCGCAACTTCCAAGGCTACACCGACGATCTGGCGCAGGCGCTGGTGGGCATGGGCGCCTCGTCGATCTCGCGGTTCCCGCAGGGCTATGCGCAGAACGCCCCCGCCACCGGCGCCTATACCAAGGCGATCCGCGAGGGCCGATTCTCGACCACTCGCGGCCATGTGTTCACCCCCGAGGACAACTGGCGCGCCCGCATGATCGAGGCGCTGATGTGCGATTTCCGCATCTCGGCCGATGAATTCATCCGCGACCACGGCTTTACCCAAGCCACGCTCGCCGCGCTGTTCGCCCCGGTCAAGGCCGAGTTCGGCGACATGGTGGAACTGGACGACAGCGGCCTGTCGATCCCCGAATCCGGCCGCCCGCTGACACGGATGATCGCCCGCATGTTCGACGGCTACGAGATGGAGGCCAAGGGCCACAGCCCCGCCATCTGACCCCTGCCCCGTCTGCTCCTGCCCCCACCTGCCTTGGCCCGAGCGGGGGCCAGCCCCCGCGCCCCCGGGATATTTCAGGACAGAAGATGTTTTCGCCGGAGCGGCTTCTTCTGTCCGAAAATATCCTCGGGGGGAATCGCCGTCAGGCGATGGGGGGCAGACAGCCCCCCTTTTGCCGCGCCGCCGCCGGTGTCGCGCATGGTCCTAGCGGCCCAGCTTGACGTGGACCTCGTCCAGATCGACCTCGCCCTTTGGGAACTTGTTGTCGGGGTCGTCGAAGTCATAGCGGAACAGCTGGAAATCCTTGCGATAGATTTCCCAGATCAGGTGCCGTGACAGATCGTCGAAATATTCGCTGACCTTATGGGCACGCTTGGGGCCGTGGCCTTCGGATTCGTTGAACCGGGGCACCGCGTTCACGTCCATGCGCACCGGGGTTTCGGCGGCATCCAGCACCGCCTGCATCCCCTCGTTGAATTTCTCGGTAAAAAAGATCCGGTCATAGCGGCCGCCGTTCGCGATGAAGGTCGAGATATGGCCCGACATCGCCGACCAGTGGATGTCCGGCTCCATCGGGCGGCGCCAGCGGATGGTGTCGCGGGCAAACAGCAGGAACCGGCGAAAGCTGCGGATCTGGTCAAAGTCGAAATTGTCCTCGGGGCTGCCGACCTCGACCCCGTAGCGCTGCATGATCTGCGGGATCAGGTTGCCGCGATAGCGTTTGCCGTTGCGCTGGATGCCGGCGATCTTGTCGAAGAACGACGACAGGATCCGCGCATAGGGGTTGCGCACGCAGGTAAAGGCAAGCGGCCGGCGCGCCAGCACCGCAGCCTCGATCTGCGGCTGGCTGTGGTCGAGGTTCCATTTGTGCAGCCCTTCGGTCGCATCGTGGATGTCGCCGTCGTAATAGCGGCCATGGTCGGAATGGAACATGATCTGCCCGATGGTCGAGCAGGCGCATTTGGGCACGACCCGATAGGCCATGCTTTCGCTTTCGGTCATCCAGGTGCCGGGAAACCCCATGTCGCGCGTCCTCGCAATTCGTGTAAATCATTGGCACGTCTTGCTCGTGCCCATAAAATCGTTATGCACGCAAGGCAACTCGCCACCGGCGGATTGCCGCGCCCGGGACCGGATTCCGCGCGCTCGACCACCGGACAGGTAGCTGCGCATGGCCCGCATCGCATTCATCCTTTTATGCCACAAGGACCCGGTGGGGATCGTCGCACAGGCGCAGCGGCTGACCGAATCGGGGGATTTCGTCTCGATCCATTTCGACGGCCGCGCCGATGCCGGCGATTACGCGCGGATCCGGGCGGCGCTGGCCGGCAACCCCGCCGTCGCCTTTACCCCGCGGCGGGTCAAATGCGGCTGGGGCGAATGGTCGCTGGTCGCCGCCACGCTCGAGGCCGTGCGCACCGCCGTCGCGGCCTTTCCGCAGGCGTCGCATTTCTACATGCTGTCGGGCGACTGCATGCCGATCAAGTCCGCCGCCTATGCGCAGGAATTTCTTGACGCCAACGACCTCGATTTCATCGAGAATTTCGACTTCTTCGACAGCGACTGGATCAAGACCGGCATCAAGGAAGAGCGGCTGATCTATCGCCACTGGTTCAACGAACGCACCAGCAAGCGGCTGTTCTATGCCAGCCTCGACCTGCAAAAGCGGCTGGGGCTGGCGCGGCCGCTGCCCGCCGACATCCAGGTGATGATCGGTTCGCAATGGTGGTGCCTGCGCCGGCAGACTGTGGAAAGGCTGCTGGCGTTCTGCGACGCGCGCCGTGACGTGATGCGGTTCTTTGCCACCACCTGGATCCCGGACGAGACGTTTTTCCAGACCATCGTCGCGCATGTGGTGCCGCGCCGCGAAATCCGTTCGCGCACGCTGACCTTTCTGATGTTCACCGACTACGGGATGCCGGTCACCTTCTACAACGACCACTACGACCTGCTGCTGGGACAGGATTATCTGTTCGCCCGCAAGATCAGCCCCGAGGCGATCACCCTGCGCAAGCGGCTGGGGGCGCTGTGGCGGGACAGCGGCGCGCAGTTTCCCATCACCAACGAAGCCGCGGGGCTTTACCGTTTCCTGTCCGGCCGCGGCCGCATCGGCCGCCGCTTCGGCCAGCGTTTCTGGGAGGCGGACGGGTCGCTGGGCCGCGGGCGGCGGCTGATCCTGATCGTGGCCAAGAAATGGCATGTCGCCAAGCGGCTGACCGCGGCGATCCGCCGCCACACCGACATTCCGGTGGTGGATTATCTGTTCAACGAACTGGACGCGCATCTGCCCGACATGGGCGGGATCGAAACGACGCTGGCCAAGCGCGAACGCCACCGCCGCGCGCTGGTCAAGATGCTGTTCGTCCAGTTCGAAAGCCCCTGCGTGGCGCTGTGCCTGGACCCCTCGGCGCTGGGGCTGATCCAGGATTTTCTGGACGACAAGGCCGAAACCCGGGTGCTGCTGATCGATTCGGATTTCGACGACGATTATGTGCGCGGCCATATCGGGCGGGTCGGTCTGGCCGGTCAGCACAGCGCCCCCGAGCAGGTCAACCGGCTGATCCCCGCGGTCCGCGCCGATCTGGAACACGAAGGCGAACGCATCCGCGATCTGGAAATCGAGGGGTTTCAGGTGATTTCACCCGCGCGTGGAACCAATGCCAACGCGGCGGCGCTGGCAAGGCTGCTGGACCTCGACCCCGATACGGCGCTAGCCCTTGCGGGGACCGATCATCTGTTCGACGACTAAGGAGCCCGCCCATGGCCTATGATCCCGACAACATCTTTGCCCGTATCCTGCGGGGCGAGATCCCCAACGACACGGTTGCCGAAAACGAACACGCGCTGGCATTTCGCGACATCCGCCCGCAGGCGCCGGTGCATGTGCTGGTGATCCCGCGCGGTGCCTATGTCAGCTACGACGATTTCGCCGCCAATGCCTCGGACGCGGAAATCGCCGGGTTTCACCGGCTGGTGGCACAGGTCGCGCGGTCCGAGGGGCTGATGCTGGCCGAGGGCAGCGCGGGTTTTCGCGCCATCACCAACGCCGGCGAACACGGCGTGCAAGAGGTGCCGCATTTCCACCTGCACCTGCTGGGCGGCCGCCCGCTGGGCCGGATGCTGGCGCAAGCCTGACCCGGCCCGGCCGGGCGGTCAGCCGCGGGTCAGTTCAAGAAACACATCCTGCAAGTCGGGCTGCTCGGTCGAGACATCGACCATCGGCACCCCGGCCCCGCGCAGCGCATCGACGATCTGCGCGGCCTCGGTGCGGCCGGTGTTCCAGCTCAGCGCCAGCTGCCCGTCGGGGCGACGCTCGGCGGTGACGCCCTCGGGCAGCGGCGGCAGTTCACCCTGCCAGTCGCCGGGATCGACCAGCAGCGTCTTGGACCCCATCCGCGCCAGCAGCTGGCCCGTGGGTTCCTGCACGATCCTGGCGCCGTGGTTGATGATGGCGATCTCGTCGCACATCTCTTCGGCCTCTTCCAGGTAATGTGTGGTCAGGATCACCGTCATCCCCTGCGCGTTCAGGCGGCGCACATTGGTCCACAGCATCTCGCGCAGGCCGATGTCGACGCCGGCAGTGGGTTCGTCCAGCACCAGGATGGGGGGACGGTGGACCAGCGCCTTGGCCAGCAGCAGCCGCCGCTTCATCCCGCCCGACAGCTGGCGGGTATAGCTTTCGGCCTGCGCGGTCAGCCCGACGAGTTCAAGGATCTCGTCCGTCCAGCGATCGGCCTTGGGCACCGCATAAAGCCCGGCCTGCACCTCGAGACTGGCGCGCGGGGTCAGAAAAGGGTCGATGTTCAGTTCCTGCGGCATCACCCCGATGGCGGCGCGGGATTGGCGCGGGTTCACGTCCTGATCGAAGCCCCAGATCTCGACCTTGCCGGCGGTCTTGTTGACCAGCCCGGCCAGAATGTTGATCAGCGTCGATTTCCCCGCCCCGTTTGGCCCCAGCAAGCCAAAGACCGAGCCGCGGGGGATCACCAGATCGACGCCCTTCAGCGCCTCTTTCGGCGGGCTGGCGCCGTCGGCGGCATAGACCTTGCGCAGCCCGGTCAGGCGGATCGCCGCTTCGGGCAGGCCGGGGCGTGGCGGGTGAACCCTTGCGGGGGGCGGTTGCAGGCTTGCGGACATCGGACGACCTTTCGCGGCCCAAAGCCGCGACTGCGGCGCATCTTGCGGCAGTGGGCCGGGGCTGGATAGAATGCCCCTGTTAAACCGGTCCCGCCCCGCCATTACAAGAGAGCCAAGATGCAGCACGCGATCTCTGAAACCCCGATGTCCACCAATCAGGACCCCGAGGCGACGCTTTTGCCCGCCCCCGAGACCGAGATCGTGACCAGCTGGAAAGTCGCCTGTTCCGGCAACGAGGCGCTGGGGCTGGGCCATCCCCGCGTCTGGCTGCGCATCGCCCCGGAAACCGGGTTTGTCGATTGCGGCTATTGCGACAAGCGCTTCGTGATCGACGCCGAACAGGCGCACGAGGATCACTGATCCACCATCGAGTGGCGGCCGCTTCTTTCTTGTTCAAATATCCCGGGGTCCGGGGCAGCGCCCCGGCCCGGCAGGGCAGCACCAGCGGATCGCACTGTTTTCCCGCGGCGCGGTTGCAACCGGGGCGCTGCCCCGGACCCCGGGATATTTAGGCACCAAAGACAGGCTGCCGGGCCGAGTGGCGGTGCCCGGTCAATGCGCCTCGGCCCAGTTGCGGCCCGAACCCGCATCGACGACCAGCGGCACGCTGAGATGGACCACCGGGTCGGCGGCGCCGGCCATCACCTCGCGCGCGGCGGCGATCAGCGGCTCGACCGCAGCCTCGTCCGCCTCGAACACCAGCTCGTCGTGGACCTGCAACAACATCCGCGCGGGAATCCCCTCGATCGCTTCGGGCATGCGGATCATGGCGCGGCGGATGATATCGGCGGCGGTGCCCTGGATCGGCGCGTTGATCGCCGCGCGGCGCGCACCCGCCGCTGCCGGGCCGGAGGATGAAATCCCCGGCGTGTGGATGCGCCGCCCGAACAGCGTGCGCACGAAGCCCTGCGCCTTGGCTTCAGTGGTGGTCCGGTCCATATAGGCGCGGATTTCCGGGAAGCGCTGGAAATAGGTGTCGATGAAGGCCTGCGCCTCGGCCCGCGGGATGCGCAGGTTTCGCGCGAGGCCAAAGGCCGAGATCCCGTAGATCACGCCGAAATTGATCGCCTTGGCCTGCCGGCGGATCATCGGGTCCATGCCCTCGACCGGCACCCCAAACATCTCGCTGGCGGTCATCGCATGGATGTCGATGCCGTCGGCGAATGCCTGTTTCAGCGCCGGTATGTCGGCGATATGGGCAAGGATGCGCAGTTCGATCTGGCTGTAGTCGAGGCTGACCAGCAGCCTGCCTTCGGGGGCCAGGAACGCCTCGCGGATGCGGCGGCCCTCGTCGGTGCGCACGGGGATGTTTTGCAGATTCGGGTCGGTCGAGGCCAGCCGCCCGGTCGCGGCGCCCGCAATCGAATAGCAGGTATGCACCCGCCCGGTGTCCGGGTTCACGAAGGTCGGCAGCGCGTCGGTATAGGTCGATTTCAGCTTGGCGAGCGCCCGCCAGTCGAGGATGCGAGCAGGCAGCTCGTGCCCCTCGGCCGCCAGATCCTCAAGCACGTCGGCGCTGGTGGACAGCGCCCCCGACTTGCCGGCCTTGGTGCCGGGCAACCCCATCTGGCCGAACAGGATTTCTCCAAGCTGCTTGGGCGAGCCGAGGTTGAATTTACCCCCCGCAAGCCCATGCGCCTCTTCCTCCAGCGCGGCCATTTTCTGGGCAAAGGCACCGGACATCCGCGACAGGTGCTGGCTGTCGATCTGGACGCCGGCCATTTCCATCCCGGCCAGCACCTCGATCATCGGGCGCTCCAGCGTTTCATAGACGGTGGTGACCTGCGCCGCGGGCAGCTGCGGGCGGAAATGCTGCCACAGCCGCCAGGTGATCTCGGCATCCTCGCCGCCGTAGCGGGTGGCGGCGTCGATGGGCACCTGCGCAAAGGTGATCTGGTTCTTGCCCGACCCCAGCAGCGCCTTGATCGGCTGACAACGGTGCCCGACATAGGTTTCCGCCAGCTCGTCCAGCCCGTGGTTGTGCAGGCCCGCGTTCAGGACGTAGCTCATCAGCATGGTGTCATCGACCGGCGCCATGCGGATGCCCAGCCGGGCAAGGATCTTCCAGTCATACTTGGCATTGTGCAGGATCTTGAGCACCGCCGGATCCTCAAGCACCGGCTTGAGCATCGCCAGCGCCTGATCCATCGGAATCTGCCCCGCCGCCTGCGCGCCGCCGCCAAACAGATCGGCGGTGCCCTCGACATGGCCCAGCGGCAGATAGGCGGCGTTGCCCACCTCGGTGCAAAAGGAAATTCCGACCAGATCGGCCTGCATCTCGTCCAGCCCGGTGGTTTCAGTATCGACGGCGACCATGCCGCGTTCGCGGATCGCATCCAGCCAGCGTTGCAGCGCGGCGGTGTCGCGGATCGTTTCATAGGCGTCGCAATCGACCGGCGCGAACTGCGGGGCGGCGGGGGCCGCGGCCTCGGGTGGGGGGGCGAGCGGCTCGGGCGCAGTGGTCCCGGAACGCTCGGCCACGCGCTTGGTCAGGGTGCGGAACTCCATGCGGTTGAGGAACTCCATCAGCACCTCGGGGTCCGGATCCTTGACCTCAAGCGTGGCCATGGCAAAGTCGATCGGCGTCTCGCGATCCAGCTGCACCAGCCGTTTCGAGATACGGATCTGTTCGGCATTGTCGATCAAGGTCTGGCGCCGCTTGGGCTGCTTGATTTCGTCCGCGCGGGCGAGCAGCGATTCGAGATCACCGTATTCGTTGATCAGCAGGGCGGCGGTCTTGACGCCGATGCCCGGCGCACCCGGCACGTTGTCGGTGGGATCGCCGGCCAGCGCCTGCACATCGGCCACAAGCTCAGGGTAGACGCCGAATTTCTCGAACACCTCGTCGCGGCCGATGGGCTTGCCCTTGATCGGGTCCAGCATCTCGACCCCGTCGCCCACCAGCTGCATCAGATCCTTGTCGGAACTGATGATGGTGACGCGCCCGCCCAGCTCGCGCGCCTGACAGGCCAGGGTGGCGATGATGTCGTCGGCCTCGAAATCGCGGATCTCGATCGAGGGCAGGTTGAAGGCAACGGTCGCCTCGCGCGTCAGCGGAAATTGCGGGCGCAGTTCCTCGGGCGGTTCGGGGCGGTTGGCCTTGTAGTCGGGGAAGATGTCGTTGCGGAAGGTTTTCGAGGAATGGTCAAAGATCACCGCTACATGTGTCGGCGCGTCAGAGCCCCGCGCGTCGTTGATGTATTTCCAGATCATGTTGCAGAAACCGGCCACCGCCCCGATGGGCAGCCCGTCGGATTTCCGCGTCAGCGGCGGCAGCGCGTGAAACGCGCGAAAGATGAAGGCCGAGCCGTCGATCAGATGCAGGTGGCTGCCCTTGCCAAAGCCTTCGTCGTTCATCGCCCATTCCCCCTGTTCGCCGTTGAGCCATCTTCTGCCACGCCGCGCACAGCGGCGCAAACGGCCCCGCCGCGCCCCATCTGCCAACGCCGCACCCGCTGCCCCGCCGCATGGGTATTTGAGCCAGAAAGAAGCCCTTAACCGCAGCACCATAGACTTCTTTCTGGTCCAAATACCCATGCAACCGCAAGGAAACCGCCGCGCTGCCGGGAACCTCACGCTTTCGGCTAGCAGCGGTATGCCACCGCATACCGATTGATCCCGCAGAGTTTTCGGCCTATGAGGCCCGCGTTATCAGCCCATCGCTGCCAGAGGATCAGCCCATGACCGACACCCGCACCGAAACCGACAGCTTCGGCCCGCTGGAAGTTCCGTCCGACCGCTATTGGGGCGCGCAGACGCAGCGGTCCCTGGGCAATTTCAGGATCGGCTGGGAAAAGCAGCCCACCGCCATCGTCCGCGCCCTGGGCGTGGTCAAGCAGGCGGCGGCGCAGGTGAACATGGCGACCGGCAAGCTGGACCCCGCCGTCGGGGGCGCCATGGTGCAGGCCGCGGCCGAGGTGATCGCGGGCAAGCTCGACGATCATTTCCCGCTGGTGGTCTGGCAGACCGGTTCCGGCACCCAGTCGAACATGAACGCGAACGAGGTGATCAGTAACCGCGCCATCCAGATCATGGGCGGCGAGATGGGCTCGAAAAAGCCGGTCCATCCGAACGATCACGTCAACATGGGGCAGTCATCCAACGACACTTTCCCGACCGCGATGCATGTCGCCATCGGCATGGTCGCGCGCGACGTGCTGCTGCCGGGGCTGGAACATCTGGCCGCGGCGCTCGAGGCCAAGCAGGCCGAGTTCAAGGACATCATCAAGATCGGCCGCACCCACACCCAGGACGCCACGCCCCTGACCCTGGGGCAGGAGTTTTCCGGCTACGCCCATCAGGTCCGCATGGGAATCGAGCGGGTCAAGCTGTGCCTGCCGCAGATCTATGAACTCGCGCAGGGCGGCACCGCCGTCGGCACCGGGCTGAACACGAAAAAGGGCTGGGACACCGCCATCGCGGCCGAGATCGCCAGGATCACCGACCTGCCCTTTGTCACCGCCCCCAACAAGTTCGAGGCGCTGGCCGCACATGACGCGATGGTGTTTTTCCACGGCGCGCTGAAGACCGTCGCCGGTTCGCTGTTCAAGATCGCCAACGACCTGCGCTTTCTGGGTTCGGGGCCGCGCTCGGGTCTGGGCGAGCTGATCCTGCCGGAAAACGAACCCGGCAGCTCGATCATGCCGGGCAAGGTGAACCCGACCCAGGCCGAGGCGCTGACCATGGTCTGCGCCCATGTCATGGGCAACGACGCGGCGGTCGGCTTTGCCGGCAGCCAGGGGCATTTCGAGCTGAACGTGTTCAACCCGATGATGTCCTATAACGTCCTGCAATCCATGCAGCTGCTGGGCGATGCGGCGGTCAGCTTTACCGACAACATGGTGGTCGGCACGCAGGCCAACACCGCGCGCATCGAAAAGCTGATGAAGGAAAGCCTGATGCTGGTCACGGCGCTGGCCCCTACCATCGGCTATGACAACGCCACGCTGGTGGCCAAGACCGCCCACAAGAACGGCACCACCCTGCGGCAAGAGGCCGTGGGCCTCGGCCTCGTCACCGAGGACGAATTCGACCGCATCGTGCGCCCCGAACAGATGGTCGGCCCCGAGGACTGATCGCATCCCGCGCGGGGCCTTGCCGGTGCCGCGCGGCTTTCCTGGCGCCCGCAGGCGCGCTATCCTGCCGCCATGGCGCAGATCACCAACCTCAATCGTTTCCGCAAAGACCGCGCCCGCGCCGACAAGCGCCGGCAGGGCGACGAGAACGCCGCGAAATTCGGCCGCAGCAAGGCCGAGCGCGCACAGGCCGAATCCGAGGCCGCGCGGGCGGCCCGTGCCCTCGACCAGCACCGGCGTGAAAGCGGGGGCGGGGATGACGCTTGACCTGCCGCCGCTGTCGCCGCCGCGCAAGCGCTCGGTCACCATCGACGGGCACGCGACCAGCGTCAGCCTGGAAGATGCGTTCTGGCGCGCCGCCGCCGATGCCGCCGCCGCCCGCGGCATGACCCGCGCGCAGTTGATCGCCGCCATCGACCACGCCCGCCCCCCCGAGGTCGGGCTGGCCACCGCCCTGCGGCTGTTCCTGTTTGCCCAAACGGATTCATCATCAATCACCCCTGTCGGAGACGATCCGTGACCCACTCTTATGCGAACTTGCCCGGCGCTCTTTCCTCCTGCGCCGATGCCGCCGATGACAGTGGCGCGCTGCGTCGCAGCCTGACCGCGGCGGCGGCTGCGTTGGATACCCGTGATCCCGCCCGGCAGCTTGATGACGACGAGCTTGCCGCCTTTCACCGCTTGCACGCGGCGCTCAAGGATCTGTCCTATGGCGACCGCGGCAAGTTCGGCTCGGCCGAACGGTTCGAATTCGGCTGGGGTGCCCAGACCATCGTGTTCGCCGCCGACGTGCTGCCCCATATCCACGACGTGCTGCTGAAACATTACCGCCGGCAGGACCAGTTGGAGTTTCTGGATGTCGGTTGTGGCGGCGGGGCGGCGGCGCATCTGATGGCGCAGCTGCATTCTTCGGATGTCGTGTTCTCGCGCATGAACATCCACGCCATCGACCATGTGGCGATGCGAGAGCCCTGGATCCGGTTGAATTATCCCCGCGTCAATTTCGCCTGCCGCGATCTTTACGAAATCGAGGACCGTTACGACATCGTGTTCTGTTCGCATGTCATCGAGCATGTGCCGCAGGTCGAACGGTTCGTCGGCCTGCTGGCCGAGGTCTGCCGCGGCTTTTGTTTCATCTACGCGCCGTTCGAGGAACGCGACCGCATCGACGGCCATGTCAATACCATCACCCGCGATCTCTTTGCGCCGTTCGGCGACCGGGTGCAGACCCATGTGTTCCGCAGCATGGGCTGGCAGCCGGCAAAGCCCGAGACCTCTTGCATCCTCGTGGTGATCGACTGCCGGCCCGAGGGGCAACGCCACAAGCCGCTGCGCCACGGGCTGCGCGAACCGGCCAAGCTTGCACCCGCCCCCCGCGCTGACTAGAACCACGCCATAGCGAAATGAGAGGATCTCATGGCAGGCCATTCCAAATGGGCCAACATCCAGCATCGCAAGGGCAAGCAGGACAAGCTGCGGTCCAAGCTGTTTTCAAAGCTGGCCAAGGAAATCACCGTCGCCGCCAAGATGGGCGACCCCGACCCGGAAAAGAACCCGCGGCTGCGGATGGCGGTGAAAGAGGCGCGTTCGAGTTCGGTCCCCAAGGACGTGATCGACCGCGCGATCAAGAAATCGCTGGGCGGCGACGCCGAGAACTACGAGGAAATCCGCTATGAGGGCTACGGCCCCGGCGGCATCGCCATCATCGTCGAGGCGATGACCGACAACCGCAACCGCACGGCGTCCAACGTGCGCAGCTATTTCACCAAGCACGGCGGCGATCTGGGGCAGACCGGCTCGGTCAGCTTCATGTTCGACCGGGTGGGAGAGATCATGTATCCGGCCAGCGCGGGCGATGCGGACACGGTGATGATGGCCGCGCTGGAAGCGGGCGCGGCGGACGTGGAAAGCGACGACGAGGGCCACTGGATCTATACCGGCGACAGCGATCTGGCCGAGGTCTCGGCGGCGCTTGAGGCATCCCTGGGCGAATCGGAAACCGCCAAGCTGATCTGGAAACCGCAGGCCCCGGCCGAGGTCGCCGATCTCGACCACGCGCAAAAGCTGATGAAGCTGATCGACACGCTGGAAGAGGACGACGACGTGCAGAACGTCACCGCCAATTTCGACCTGACCGAGGACGTCGCGGCGCAGCTGGGCTGACAGGGCGCGGACAGGATTCCGGCGGCGCCCGCGGGGGCGCCGCTTTTTCATGCGGGGACGGCAAGGATGATTCAGGCAGGCAGCTATCTGGCGGGGCTGGGGATCGGGCTGTCGCTGATCATGGCGATCGGGGCGCAGAACGCCTTTGTCCTGAAACAGGGGCTGCTGCGCAGTCACGTCTTTGCGGTCTGCCTGTTCTGTGCCGCCTCGGACGCGGCGCTGATCGCGGCGGGGGTGGCGGGCGCCGGCGCCATCGCCAGCCACGCGCCGTGGTTTCTGCAGGCGATGCGCTGGGGCGGCGCGGCGTTCCTGCTGTGGTACGGGCTGCGCTCGGCCCGCGCGGCATGGCGCGGGGGCGAGACGTTGCAGGCCAGCGGCGGCAAGGCGCCCGCGCTGGGCCCGACGCTGGCGGCGCTGGCGGCGCTGACCTGGCTCAACCCGCATGTCTGGCTGGATACGGTGGTGCTGATCGGCTCGATTTCCTCGGCGCAATCCGACCGGCTGGGCTTTGCCCTGGGCGCGATGAGCGGATCGTTCCTGTTCTTCTTTTCGCTGGGCTTTGGTGCGCGGCTGCTGGCGCCGCTGTTTGCACGTCCGGTGGCGTGGCGGCTGCTCGATGCCGGCGTGGCGCTGGTGATGTGGACCATCGCGTTGTCCCTGATCCGGGGCTGATCGCGCCGCGCGCAGACCGGCAAATGATGCGCCGGCGGCACGGGAGCAATGGGTATTTGAGCCAGAAAGAAGCCCCTCGCACAGAGATGCCCCCGTCGGGGCAACTGCGGCAGCCTGCTTCTTTCTGGCTCAAATACCCAGGCAACGCCGACGCCGGCGCGGCAGGCGCAGCTTACGCGCGGCCGTTTCCGGGATGCGCCAGCCGCTTGAGCACCCCCGCCCGCGTCACCCGCCCGCCACCCTCGACGGGCAGCGCTTCGGCTGCGGTCAGTGCCGCCATCACCTCGCGCGCGGGCAGTGTTGCGGCCAAGGGCGCACCGGGGGCCTCGCCCGGCTCGGCCAGGTCGGCGGCGGTCAGCACCGCCATCGGGTTCATGTGGGCCACGAACTCGGCCACATAGGCATTGGCCGGGTTGCGCAGGATCTCCAGCGCGGTGCCGGTCTGGACGATCCGCCCCTCATCCATCAGGGCGATGCGGTCGCCCAGCTTGAACGCCTCGTCCAGGTCGTGGCTGACAAAGATGATGGTGCGCGGGCGGCGGGCCTGCATCGCCAGCAGGTCGTCCTGCAGCCTTGTGCGGATCAGCGGGTCGAGGGCCGAGAACGGCTCGTCCATCAAGAGGATCGGGGCGCGGGTGGCAAAGGCGCGGGCCAGCCCCACGCGCTGCTGCATCCCGCCCGACAGGTCGCCGACCCGCCGCTCGGCCCAGTCCGACAGCCCGACGGTTTCCAGTTCCTCGTCGACGCGGGCGCGGCGCTGCTTGCGCGACTGCCCGGCGAGCTCCAGCCCCAGCCCGACATTCTCGCGCACCGTGCGCCACGGCAGCAGGCCGAATTGCTGAAACACCATCGACACATGGCTGAGCCGGATCCGGCGCAGCGTCTGGGCGTCGGCGCTGGTGACGCTGGTCATCGTCTCGTCCATGCGGATGCGGACATCGCCGCGCACCGCCGGGCTCAGCGCATTCACCGCCCGCAGCAGCGTCGATTTCCCCGACCCCGACAGGCCCATCAGCACCACGATTTCGCCCACCCCGACGCTGAGCGAGCAGTCATGCACCCCCAGCACCTGCCCCGTCGCCTCGCGGATGGCGCTGCGCTGCAACCCCTCGTCCGCCAGCGGCAGCGCGCGTTCCGGGCGGTCGCCAAAGACGATGGACACGCGGTCGAAGACCACGGCCTGCGGGCGCGGCGGCGGCGACAGCGGCGGCGGCGAGGGCGCGGGGGTGGTCCGGGCAAAGGGGGACGAGGCGGTCATTTCTCTTTCCTCGGGGCGGCCAGCAGCCGGTCGAGGATGATCGCCACCACCACGATCACGATGCCCGATTCGAACCCCAGCGCCGTATTCACGCTGTTGAGCGCGCGCACCACCGGCACCCCCAGCCCCGCCGCGCCGACCAGCGCCGCGATCACCACCATCGACAGCGACAGCATGATCGTCTGGTTCAGCCCGGCCATGATCTGCGGCCAGGCGCTTGGCAGCTCGACCTTCCACAGCAGTTGCCGGGGCGTGGCGCCAAAGGCGCGCGCGGCCTCGACCAGCGGCAGCGGCGTCGAGGCGATGCCCAGCCGCGTCAGCCGCACCGGCGCCGGCAGCACAAAGATCACCGTGGCGATCAGCCCCGGCACCGTGCCGATGCCGAAAAACACGATGGCCGGGATCAGATAGACAAAGCTGGGCAGCGTCTGCATCAGGTCCAGCAGCGGGCGCACCAGCCGGTAAAGCCGCGGGCGATGCGCCAGCGCGATACCCGTGGGCACCCCCAGCGCCATGCAGACGATCCCCGCCGCCAGCACCAGCGACAGCGATTCCATCGTCGGCTTCCAGTAGCCCTGGTTGAGGATGAACAGGAACCCCGCCGCCACCCCGCCGGCGACCACCGCCCCGCGGCGCATCGCCAGCGCCAGCGCCGCCGCCGCCGCGGTGAACAGCAGCGGATGCGGGAACACCAGCATTGCGTGGATCGCATCCACCAGCACCCCAAGCCCGCCGGCAATCGCGGCGAACACCGGCTCGGCGTGCAGCTTGAGCCAGTCGAAGATCTGCCGCGCGGTCCTGCCGACCGGCAGCTTGCTTTCGGTCAGGATCGCGGTCAGCCGTTCCATCACCCGTCCAGCGCCGCGCCCAGCGCCGCCTGCGCATCGCCGCCGTCAAAGGTGGTGACGCCGTCAAGCCACGGCCCAGCCACCTCGGGATTTGCCCTGAGCCAGTCGCGCGCCGCATCCGAAGCGTCGCGGCCATCGTCGAGGATCGCGCCCATGATCTCGTTTTCCATCGCCAGGGTGAATTCGAGATTTTGCAGAAAACGCCCGACATTGGGACATTCCGCGACATAGCCGGCGCGGGTGGTGGTGCGCACCTCGGCGCCGCCCAGATCGGGGCCGAAGATGTCATCGCCGCCGGGCAGATAGGTCATCTCGAACTGGCTGTTCATCGGGTGGGGTTCCCACCCCAGAAACACCACCGGCTTGCCGGCGGCATCGGCGCGGGCGACCTGCGCCAGCATCCCCTGTTCGCTGGATTCGACCAGTTCAAAGGTGCCCAGCCCGAAACGGTCGTCGCCGATCATGTCCAGCAGCAGCCGGTTGCCGTCATTGCCCGGCTCGATCCCGTAGATGCGGCCCTCCAGCGCGTCGCGCTGCGCGGCGATGGACGCGAAATCGGTGATCCCGGCCTCGGTCCCGGCGCGGTTGGTGGCCAGCGTGTATTTGGCGCCGGTCAGGTTGGTGCGCACGGTGTCGATGGTCCCCGCCTGGGTATAGGGTTGCAGGTCGGCCAGCATCGAGGGGTGCCAGTAGCCCAGAAACACGTCCAGATCGTCGGTCGACAGCGCCGCAAAGGTAAAGGGCAGCGACAGCAGCGCGACATCGGTTTCATAGCCCAGCGCCTTGAGCACCGTGGTGGTCAGGCCGGTGGTGGCCGAGATGTCGGTCCAGCCGGGTTCGGAAATGCGGACGCTGCGACAGCTGTCGGGCTCGGCCGCAACGGCGGCGGTCAGGGGCAGCGTCGCGGCGGCAAATGCCAGCAGGCTGGTGCGGAAGGTCATCTCAGTCTCCTTCTTCGTCGTTCTGTGTCAGCGCCGGGGCGATCGTTGATTGACGGGTCAATCAATCCGCGCTATATCTTCGACACTTGGTGATTCTGCCGAGGGTTCCCTTATGCCTAAAAACCGCGCCGAGGCCAGCCGAAAGGCGGCTTTGGTCGATGCCGCAATCGCCGCCGTCGGGCGGACCGGCACGCAAGAGGTCACCGTGGCCCGTATCGCCCGCGATGCGGGGATGTCGCCGGCGCTGGCCCATCATTATTTCGGGTCCAAGTCGCAGATGCTGGTCGCGGCGATGCGACATATTCTGGCGCTTTATGGTGAAAGCGTCCGTCGCGCACTGGCCGATGCCCCGCCCGACCGCCGGGCCGAGGCGATCATCGCCGCCAGTCTCGACAGCGCGCATTTCGACCGCGACACCACCGCAGCCTGGCTGAATTTCTATCCGCTGACCCTGACCGAGCCGGATGCGGCGCGGCTGCTGGCGATCTATCACCGCCGGCTGCGCAGCAACCTGCTGGATGCGCTGCGCCCGCGGGCCGGCGCGCAGGCCGCGCGGCTGGCCGAGACGCTGGGCGCGCTGATCGACGGGGTATATCTGCGCGCGGTGATCGACGCCCGCGGCCCTGCGCCGCAACAGGCGCACGCGATGGTGCAGCAATGGCTGGCCGACGCCCTGCGCTGACGGCCCTGCGCTGACGGGGGATCCGCGCGCGCCGCGCGGTCAGCCGGCGGTCACTTGCGCCACTTGTCCAGACTGACGACCTCGGCGCCGCCGCCCGCGGGGGGTTCGGCTGCCTCGCCCGGACCCTCGGGGCCGTGGCTCGGGGCGGCGCCGCCCTCGGACTCGGCGTCCTCGGCATCCTCGTCGCTGTCCTGGGTTTCAAACCGCAGCCCGAACTCGACCGAAGGGTCCACAAAGGTGCGCAGCGAATCAAAGGGCACATACAGCGGCTCGGGCGAGTTGCCGAAGTTCAGCGTGATGGTGAAGCCCTCATGCGTGACCTTGAGATTGTCGAACCAGTGCTGGATGACGATGGTCATTTCCTCGGGGTAGCGCTCGCGCAGCCAGTCGGCCATCTCGACCCCCTCGTCGCGGGTGTCGAAGGTGATGAAGAAATGATGCTCGCCCGGCAGCCCCTGTTCGGCCACCACCTGCAACACGTCGGCGATCAGCCCCTGCATGGCACGGTGCATCATCCCGCCATAATCGATTCCGCCCGCCATCAGCCTCTCCTTCGCAACGGGGTCAGCATAGGGATGTGACGCCGGATGAAAAGGGCGCGCGGCATCCCCCGAGACAAATGCTGTGCGCACAGGGGCGGCGGGCCGAGGCATCCGGCACATGTGGTGAAAGGGGGGAAAATGGCGCGGTTGACGGGGCTCGAACCCGCGACCCCCGGCGTGACAGGCCGGTACTCTAACCAACTGAGCTACAACCGCGCATTTCCGGGGCGATCCTGTGGTGGTGGATGGCGCGGTTGACGGGGCTCGAACCCGCGACCCCCGGCGTGACAGGCCGGTACTCTAACCAACTGAGCTACAACCGCCCACACCACACCCAGATCGCCTCTGGGTGACGGGGATTTACGCATCGCGGCGCAGGAGGTCAAGCGGCAAAGCGCCCGACCGCGCCGGAATGGCGAAAATCCCTGCACCGCGAGGGTAAAAGAGCGCCCCGATCAGTCGGCCGGCTGATATTCCGGCAGGTTCTGCACCTCGGCGGCCGGGGTGCCCACATAGGCGCGCAGATCGCTGCCGTCGGGCTGGCGCTGGATGGACACCTGGTCCAGCGGATAGGCGAGGTCGCGTTCGCCGATGCCCAGAAACCCGCCGACCCCGATGATGATCTGCCGGACCCGGCCGGATTCGTCGGTCACCACCGCGTTCACGTCGCCGATATGTTCGTCGGCCGCCGCATAGACCGGGATGCCGGTTAGCTCATCGGCCGACAGCTCGTCGACCGGAACGGCGGCATAACCCTCGCGCGTGGCGATGTCGGGGGCCGAGACGGGAGCCAGCGCCGGCGGATCCTGCGCCACATTCACCGCGGCCTCGTCCTGCCGGACCTCGACCTGCGCCTGATCGGCCTGTTCCACCTCGACCTCGGCCGCGGGGGCGTCTTGCAGGTTCACCTGCGCCTGATCGGCCTGCTCGACGTCGATCACCGGATCATTCTGGCGAATCTCAACCTGTGCCTCGGTGGCGCGGGTGACATCGACCTGCGGTTCGGCGTCAGTCACCTGAACGCGCGGCTCGGCGTCCTCGACGGTGATTTTCGGCTGGGGCTGGACGAATGAAACGACCGGCTCGGGCATGTCGACGGTCACGGTCGGGCGCGCCTCGTCCACGGTCACCTCGGGGTCGGGCAGCGCCACGGTCACGATGGGCTGGGGGATGTTCACGGTCACCGTCGGCTCGGCCTGCGTCACGGTGATGGTGGGGGCGCATTGCTCGACGGTGACTTCGGGCGGGGCCTGGGTGACGGTCACGGTCGGCTCGGGCTGTTCGACGGTCACCTGCGGCGCGGGCTGGTTCACGTGGACGGTGGGGGTGGGCGCGTCCACGGTCACGGTCGGCTCGGCCTGTTCGACGACGACCTGGGCTTCGGGCTGCGCAGTGTCCGCCGCGGCGGGCTGGTCGGCGGCGGCATCGGGGGCCTCGGTCTGGGCCATGGCGCCAGCGGCAATCAACGACAGCACCGCGGCTGTCCCCAGAAGTTGCTTGTTCAGCATGAGGGAAATCCTTGTTCCGTGAAGTGGCTTGGACATCGCCGGATCAACCCGACCGGCAGACAAGGGTTCCGGCGCGCAGGCAAAAGGGCGCCCCAAGGGGCGCCCCATGCCGCAGTCAGCCGGCTTGCATCACTGCATGACGGTGGTCTTGTCAAAGTCGGGCAGCGCTTCCAGTTCCTCGCGGGTAAAATTGGTCGCAAAGAAGGCATCGTCCCCGATCCGCACGAAATGCAGCGCATCCTTGCCCAGCAGCACCTGCTTGGCGCCGATGCCAAGGAAGCCGCCGATATCCGCGACATAGCCCAGCACGTTGCCGTCGGTATCGACCACAATGTCGCCGACCTTGGCAATGTCGGTCCATTCGGCCGGACGCTCGGTCAGCATCGGGTCGCTCCATGCGCTGGACGAGGGCTGGTTGGTGGTCCAGATCCGGCGATCGAGCAGCCACGACCCCAGCATCCCCGGATTATCCGCGGTCAGGGCCGGGGCGCTGACATCGGGGGCGACGACAGGGGCTGTATCGGGCGTCGGCTGGACGGCGGGATCGGCCGGCGCGCCCATCGGGGCGGGAACGACCGGCGTGGTTGCGTCGGGCATGGTGGTCGTTGTGGTGGTAGTGTCGACCACCGTGCCGTCCGCGCCCTCGGTCACGGCCTCGTCGGTGACGCTTTCGGCGCGGTCGGCGGCGTCCTCGGCCACATCGGCCGCGTCGGTGGTCACCGCTTCGTCCAGCGC
This sequence comes from Paracoccus alkenifer, assembly GCF_900108405.1. GTDB lineage: Bacteria > Pseudomonadota > Alphaproteobacteria > Rhodobacterales > Rhodobacteraceae > Paracoccus > Paracoccus alkenifer. The sequence continues at coordinate 335,101 of NZ_FNXG01000002.1, read as the reverse complement.
GCTTTCGGCGCGGTCAGCGGCATCCTCGATCCGGTCGCCGGCCGCGGCGGCGGCGTCGCCCACATCCGTGGCGGCATCCTGGATAATCGTGGTCGTGGTGGTGTCGGTGGTGGTCGCAGTGCCGTCCGTGGCGTCGGTCTGCGCCATCGCGAATCCGGTCAGGGCCAGCGAGGACGTCGCAGCAAGAAGCAGGGCTTTCATCATGAGCCTCCTTGTTCGTGGCGTTAGGGGAACGCGGTTCCCCGATCATGGCGCCCCAACGCCGGCCCGCCGCAACTGTTCCGCCCGACGCCCGCTTTCGGCCCCGCCCCGGCGTCATCCCGCCGGTGCGCTGATCCTGCCGCCGCAGACGGCGCGGGGCGCGCCCGTGGTGCCCGGCCCCGAGGTCGGCAGCCCGCGCAGCACCCGCGCGGCCAGCCATGCAAAGCCCTGCGCCTCGATCATGTCGCCGTCCAGCCCGGCGGTCTCGACCGGAAGCACGGGCAGGTTGCAGCGCGACGCCAGCGCCGCCATGATCGCGCCATTGTGACGGCCACCGCCGCAGACCAGCAGCATTTCCGGGCGCGAGGGCAGCAGCCCCAGCCCGCTGGCCACCGCAGCCGCCGCGACATGGGCCAGCGTCGCGGCCGCATCGGCGTCGCCCAGCCGCGCAACGGCCGCCGCCAGCCCGGCGAATGCATCGCGGTCCAGCGATTTCGGGGCGGGGCGGGTGAAATACTCATGCCGCAGGAAATCCCCGACCACGGTTTCATCCGGCGCGCCCAAGGCTGCCAGCCCGCCCCCTTCGTCCCGCGCCACGCCTCGCCGCGCCCGCATCAGGTCGTTCAGCGGCGCATTGGCCGGGCCGGTGTCAAAGGCGATGCAGGCGCGCAGCGGATCGGGTTCGCGCGGGTCGCACCAGCTCAGGTTGCCCACCCCGCCGAGGTTCAGAAACACCACCGGCGCGGGTTCAAGCCGCCCCTGCCCCACCGCCCAGCAGGCCAGCGCGTGGTGAAAGAACGGCACCAAGGGCGCGCCCTCGCCCCCCTGACGCACATCCTCGTGCCGGAAATCCCAGACCACGCGGCGGCCGGTCGCCCGCGCCAACCGCCAGCCCTGCCCGGCCTGATGGGTGCGGCCGTGCGCGGGGTCATGGGCCAGCGTCTGGCCGTGATAGCCGATCAGCGCGGCCTCGGGGAAATCGCCGGCCAGTGCGGCATGGGCTGCCACCGACAGCGCCGCGGCCTCAGAGACGCCCCCCTCGCCCGGCCAGCGGCCAAGCGCCCCGTGCAGCACCGCAGATTCCGCAGCCGAATACGGGCGATAGCCGCTGCGACCGAAACCGTGGATCGCCTCGCCGTCCGTCTCGATCACCGCCGCATCCACCCCGTCAAGCGAGGTTCCCGACATCATCCCCAGCACCAGCATCCGCACCCCCCGCCAGTTCGCTTTTCCTTGCCCGGCGCTGGCTGTATAGGCGGGCGCAGTGAAAGGAAAAAGCCGATGACCTACCGCCCGAAATCCGAGTTCCTGACCGTCATGGTCGAACGCGGCTATCTGGCCGACTGCACCGACATGCAGGCGCTGGATGATGCCCTGACCCAGGGGCCGGTGACGGCCTATATCGGCTATGACGCGACCGCGGCCAGCCTGCATGTCGGCCACCTGCTGAACATCATGATGCTGCGCTGGTTCCAGAAAACCGGCAACCGCCCGATCACCCTGATGGGCGGCGGCACCACCAAGGTCGGAGACCCGTCTTTCCGCAGCGAGGAACGGCCGCTGCTGACCCCCGATGCGATCCAGTCGAATATCGACGGGATGCAGCAGGTCTTTGCCCGCTACCTGCAATACGGCGACAGCGGCGCGATGATGCTGAACAACGCCGAGTGGCTGGATAGCCTCAACTACCTCGATTTCCTGCGCGACATCGGGCGGCATTTCTCGGTCAACCGGATGCTGTCGTTTGAATCGGTGAGATCGCGGCTGGACCGGGAACAAAGCCTGTCGTTCCTCGAATTCAACTACATGATCCTGCAAGCCTATGATTTTCTGGAACTATATCGGCGTTACGACTGCCGGTTGCAGATGGGCGGCAGCGACCAGTGGGGCAATATCGTCAATGGGATCGACCTGACACGCCGGGTGCTGGACCGCGAAATCTGGGGGCTGACCTCGCCGCTGCTGACCACCTCGGACGGGCGCAAGATGGGCAAGTCGGCGGGCGGCGCGGTGTGGCTGAACGGGGCGATGCTGTCGCCTTATGAATTCTGGCAGTTCTGGCGCAACACCACCGACGCCGATGTGGGCCGGTTCCTCAAGCTTTATACCGAGCTGCCGGTGGCGGAATGCGATCGGCTGGGCGCGTTGCAGGGCGCGGCGATCAACGACGGCAAGATCGTGCTGGCGAACGAGGTGACCACCCTGCTGCACGGCGCCGACGCCGCCGCCAGCGCCGAGGCAACCGCCCGCGAGGTGTTCGAACAGGGCGGCGCCGGCGGCGATCTGGAGCTGGTCGCCATGCCCGCCGCGGCCTTTGACGGCGGGCTGTCGGTGGTGCAGATGCTGGCGCAGACCGGCCTGACCGCCAGCGGGAAAGAGGCCAAGCGCCTGATCGCCGAGGGCGGGCTGCGGCTGAACAACGACCCCGTGACCGACCCGCAGCGGCTGCTGACCGCGGCCGAGGTGGGCGACGGCATGAAGATCAGCCTGGGCAAGAAAAAGCACCGGATGCTGCGCATCGCCGGCTAGACCGCCGGCCGCAGGCGCCCTTGTCCGGCGCCTGCGGCAACCGGGCCATGCCCGTCCCGCACGGCGGCTCTTGACGCGCCCGCTCGCCTTGGCGCTTGATCCTCGGGACCACAGCCGAGGAGCCTCCGATGACCGACCTGCCGCTGAGCTTCACCCCCGAGGTCCGCGAGGCGCTGGACGCGGGCCGCCCCGTCGTCGCGCTGGAATCGACGATCATCACTCACGGGATGCCCCACCCCCGCAATCTGGAAATGGCGCGCGAGGTCGAACGCACGGTGCGCGACGCCGGCGCCACCCCCGCCACCATCGCGGTGATCGGCGGGCAGATCCGCATCGGGCTGGACGATGCGACGCTGGAACATCTCGCCGGGGCCGAAGACGTGATGAAGATCAGCCGCGCCGATCTGGCCGTCTGCCTGACCAGCGGCCGCACCGGCGCCACCACCGTCGCCGCGACGATGATCTGCGCGGCGCTGGCCGGCATCAGGGTGTTTGCGACCGGCGGCATCGGCGGCGTCCACCGCAATGTCGGGGAAACCATGGACATCTCGGCCGATCTTTACGAACTGGCGGCGACGCCGGTGACGGTGGTGTCCTCGGGGGCCAAGGCGATCCTCGACCTGCCGCGGACCTTCGAGTTTCTGGAAACCCTCGGCGTGCCGGTGATCGCGGTCGGGCAGGATGCGATCCCCGCCTATTGGTCGCGCGATTCCGGCCTGCCCGCACCCCTGCGGCTGGACGACCCCGCCCAGATCGCCGCCGCTGCAAGAATGCGCCGCACCCTGGGCCTGCCCGGCGGGCAGCTGGTGGTGAACCCGATCCCGGCCGAGGCCGAAATCCCCCGCGCCGAGATCTTTCCCGCCGTCGAGCGCGCCCTGGACGAGGCAGCCCGCAAGCGCATCGCCGCCAAGGCGGTCACGCCCTTTCTGCTGGATCGCGTCTACGACCTGACGCAGGGCCGCTCGGTCGAGGCGAATATCGCGCTGGTGCTGGCCAACGCCCGGCTGGCCGCTGAAATCGCCGCGCAGGACGCCTGAGCCGCTTTCATCTTGCTAAAAATATCCCCGGGGCTTCCAAGCGCCCGGAAAACGGTCCGGTGGGCCGTTTTCACCGAAACAGGCCACGGCACAGTGGCCGGGGGTGGAAAACCCCGCAGGCGCCGGCGATCAGTCGTCCGAGTTCGCCTCGGACCGGGTCTTGCCCGACACATCCATCGCCAGCGTCGCGGCCATCAGCCCGTCAAGATCGCCGTCCAGCACCCCTTGCGTGTCCGAGGTCTCGAACCCGGTGCGCAGGTCTTTCACCATCTGATAGGGTTGCAGGACGTAAGACCGGATCTGGTTGCCCCAGCCGGCATCGCCCTTGGAATCATGGGCGGCGTTGATCGCGGCGTTGCGGCGGTCCAGTTCCAGCTGATACAGCCGCGAGCGCAGCGCGTTCATCGCGATCTCGCGGTTCTGGTGCTGCGATTTCATGCTGCTGGTGACGACGATATTCGTCGGCAGGTGGGTGATGCGCACCGCCGAATCGGTGGTGTTGACGTGCTGTCCGCCCGCGCCCGAGGACCGATAGGTGTCGATCCTGATCTCGTTGTCGGGGATGATGATCTCGATATTGTCGTCGACCACCGGATAGACCCAGACCGAGCAGAACGAGGTATGCCGCCGCGCCGAGCTGTCAAAGGGGCTGATCCGCACCAGCCGGTGCACGCCCGATTCTGATTTCAGCCAGCCATAGGCGTTCGGCCCCGAAATCTTGTAGGTGACCGAGCGGATGCCGGCCTCGTCGCCCGCGGTCTCGGATTGCAGCTCGACCTTATAGCCCTTTTTCTCGGCCCAGCGGGTATACATGCGCGCAAGGATCGCGGCCCAGTCGCAGCTTTCGGTGCCGCCGGCGCCGGCGTGGATTTCGATGAAGCTGTCGTTGCTGTCGGCCTCGCCGTCCAGCAGGGCCTCAAGTTCCTTTTGCGCGGCGGTCTCGGCCAGGGATTTCAGCGTGGCCTCGGCGTCGGCGACGATCTCGGCGTCGTCCTCGGCCTCGCCCAGTTCGATCAGCTCGACGCTGTCGCGCAGATCCTGGTCCAGACGGCGATAGGTTTCCACCTTGTCCGACAGGATCTGGCGGTCGCGCATCAGCTTTTGCGCGCGGGCCGGATCGGACCACAGGTCGCCGTCCTCGATCATCGCGTTCATTTCTTCCAGCCGATGCGGCGCGGTGGTCCAGTCCATGCGCTGCGCAAGCAGGCCCAGCGACTTGCGGATGGACTCGACGGTGGCTTGGGTTTCGGCACGCATGGGCGGTCCCTGACAGGCGAACGGCAATTCAGATGAAAGCGGCTGATACCGCGACCGCGCCGCCGGCACAAGCGCAACGACCACGCCGCTGCCGCCGCCCTAATATAGCCCGCCCGAGCTCATGCTGCCGTAATCGGCCTTTTTCGGGATCACCTTGCGCTGGCCGGTCGAGGTGGTCACCGCCTTGTCCGAGGTCTCGGTCACATCCGTGCTTTGCTTGCGGCCGAAACCGCCGTCGATCACATAATCGCTGGCGGTGGTGCCGTTGCGGAAATATTCGGCGATGGTGTATTTTCCATAGGACACATCGGCGAAATACCCGCCCGGCGGCACCTTGAACGCCGTGCCGCCGTATTGCTTGACCGCCTGCCGCATGAAGGCGTTGAACACCGGCACGCACATGGTGCCGCCATAGGCGTTCGCCCCTAGGCTGCGCGGCTCGTCAAAGCCGATATAGCAGCCCGCCACCAGGTTCGAGGTAAAGCCGACGAACCACACGTCCTTGGCGTCGTTGGTGGTCCCGGTCTTGCCCGCCACCGGCACCGGGATGCTGACCCCCTTGCCCGAGCCGCGCTGCACCGCGCCTTGCAGCATCGAGGTCAGCTGATAGGCGGTCACCGCGTCCATCACCCGTTCTCGGTCCGACGCGATCACCGGCGCCTGCCCGGCCGGCAGGCTGCCCATGTCGCAGGTGGTGCAGACGCGGCGGTCGTGGCGATAGACGGTGCGGCCGCGGCGGTCCTGCACGCGGTCGACCAGCGTGGGCTCCACCCGCTCGCCGCCGTTGGCGAACATGGCATAGGCCGCGACCATCTTGAACAGGGTGGTTTCCTGCGCGCCAAGGCTGTTGGCCAGGAATGGCGACAGCCGGTTGTAGACGCCGAACCGTTCCGCATAGGCGGCGACGGTTTCCATGCCGATGTCCTGCGCGATGCGGATGGTCATCAGGTTGCGCGACTGCTCGATCCCGGTGCGCAGCGGCGTGGGGCCGTAAAACCCGCCGCCGGCGTTCTTGGGGGTCCACATCCCCTGCGGCGTGTTCAGGGTGATCGGTTCATCGGCCACGATGGTGGCGGGGGTATAGCCCTTGTCCAGCGCCGCCGCATAGACGAACGGCTTGAAGGACGACCCCGGCTGCCGCATCGCCTGCGTCGCGCGGTTGAAGACCGAGCTTTGATAGCTGAAGCCCCCCTGCATCGCGACCACGCGGCCGGTGTTCACGTCCATCGCCATGAACCCGCCCTGCACCCGCGGCACCTGCCGCAGCGTCCAGCGGATAAAGGCGCCGGTGTTGTCGTCGGTCATCTGCCGGACCAGCACCACCTCGCCCACCGCCAGCAGGTCCGAGGCCACCTTGGCCTGCGGCGCCCGCTGCGTGCCGGGCAGCATCTTGCGCGCCCATTGCACGTCACGCGCGGGGATCAGATGCGGCTCGTCGCCCTGCGGGACACCCTCGATCCCGATCACGGCGTCGGTCGCGGTCAGATCCAGCACCACCGCGGGGTGCCAGCCCTCGATGTCGCGGGGCACGCGGGCGCGCGACAGGGCCGAGCGCCACAGATCCTCGGATTCCAATTCCTCGGGCGGGATGGTCAGGCCGGTGCCGCGCCACAGGCCAAGCCCGCGGTCATAGCGTTCCAGCGCATCCTGCAACGAACGCGCCGCGATGTCCTGCATCTGCGGATCGACGGTGGCGCGGATCTGCAACCCGCCGCCAAAGAATTCATCCTCGCCGAACTGCACCGACAGCTGGCGGCGGATTTCGTCGGTGAAATAGCCGCGCGGAGGCAGGCTGTTGCGGAATGCGGGGAAATCGCCGTTCTGCACGGTCCGCAGCGGCTGCGCCGATTCGGCGCGCTGCTGTTCCTCGGTCAGATAGCCGTTTTGCCACATCTCGCGCAGCACATAGTTGCGCCGTTCGGTGATGCGGTCCTTGTCGCGCACCACCGACCGCGAGGGCGCCTGCGGCATCGCCGCCAGCATCGCGGCCTCGTGCGGGGCAAGCTCGGTCAGGGGCTTGTTGAAATAGCTTTGCGCCGCTGCCGCCACGCCCGAGCTGTTCTGCCCCAGGAAGATTTCATTTAGGTAAAGTTCAAGGATCTGGTCCTTGCTCAGCGTGTTCTCGATCCGCGTGGCCAGGATCAGCTCGCGCACCTTGCGTTCCACGCTGCGCGACGAATCAAGCAGGAAATTCTTCATCACCTGCTGGGTGATGGTCGAGGCCCCGCGCACGCTGGCGCCCCGGGTCTGCACCGCCTGCACCGCCGCGCTGACCATGCTGCGCGGATCATAGCCGTGGTGGGTATAGAAATTCTTGTCCTCGGCCGAGATGAACGCCTGTTTCACCAGATCGGGAATGTCGTCGATGGGGACAAAGATGCGCCGTTCCTCGGCGAATTCGTCGATCAGCCGGCCCTCGCCGGAATAGATGCGGCTGATGGTCTTGGGGGCGTAGCTGGCCAGCGCCTCGTGGCTGGGCAGATCGCGGGCATAGATCCAGAAGATCCCGCCGATCCCCAGCGCGACGAACAGCGCCGCCGTGACGAACCACGAAAAGATCGCACCGACGAAATTCAGGACGAAACGGATCAAACGACAGGCCCACCATCTACCCAAGCAGAGGGTTTCCTATACCGCCTGTCGCGCCCGGATCAAAGCGCGGTTGCGTCATTGCGGCAAGAACCGCGCGTCGCTGTCGGGCGTATTGTCGGGCGCATCATCGGAGGCTTTCGGCGCCATCCCCTTGGGCGTCCAGTCCACGACGCCATCCGCCAGCGCCCCGGCCACCCGGCTGCGCCAGCCGGGGTCCAGCAGATTGGCCCGGTCGTCGGGGTCGGTCAGGAACCCCAGCTCGATCAGCACCGACGGGATGTCGGGCGATTTCAGCACCGAAAATGCCGCGCCGCGGATCGGCACCCGGTGCATGTCCACGCCCGCCGCATCCAGCCGCGCGACCAGTTGTCGCGCCGCATCGGCGCTGCGGGGCTGGGTGTCCAGCCGGGCAAGATCGAACAGCGCCCGGCTGACATCCTCGTCGGTGCCCGACAGGTCCAGCCCGGCCAGCATGTCGCTGCGGTCGTGCAGCAGCACCAGCTGCCGCGCCGCCCGGTCGTTCGAGCGTGCGTCCCAGGTATAGATCGCCGCCCCCGCCGCCTGCCCCGCCGGCAGCGCATCGGCATGCAGCGAGATGAACAGATCCGCCCCCCTGGCCCGCGCAACCGAGGTCCGCGCCTCAAGCGGGACAAAGCTGTCATCCTCGCGCGTCAGCACCACCTCGATGCCGCGCTCGCGCAGCACGGCGGCAAGTTCGCGGGCGAAATCCAGCATCAGCCTGGCCTCGGACAGCTCGCCGACCTGCGCGCCGGGGTCGATGCCGCCATGGCCGGGGTCCAGCACCACAAGCAGCCGCTTGCCCGCGACCACCGCAGGCGCGGTCGCAGACGGCTCGGGCAGGCCGCGCAGCACGGTCAGGCTGTCGCGGCGAGGGCGGAAATCGGCGGGCTTGACCGGCACCAGCCGCAACGACAGCGCGGGCGACGCGCCGGCGGTCATCTGCGCTGTTTCCAGATTCATCGGCCCCGGCAGGGTCAGCACCGCCCGCGCCCCCCCTTGCGGCCCCGGCCCCCAGCGCAGCGCCAGCGGCTCGGCCCCCGGCGGCCGGGCCGACGGAATCCCGGTGTCGCGCAGGTCGACCACCAGCCGGGGCGGCGCGTCGATCACCGCGACCGCATAGGGAACGGCCTGCGACAGCCCGATGGCCAGCGCAATCGGGCGCGGCCGCCCGCGGTCCCTGCCCTCGAACCCCAGCATGACGCGGCCCGGATCGACCTGCGCCATATCCGCCAGCGCCGGCACAGCCACCGCTAGCAATCCCGTCAGCAAAACCGCCACAAGGCGCAAGGCCCGCATGGCTCAGCGCCGGGCCATGAAATCCGCCAGCCGGTCCAGCCCCTCGGTGATCTCGGCGGTGGATTGCGCATAGGACAGCCGCAGCGTCCCTGCCCCGCGGATCGGGTCGAAATCCAGCCCCGGCGTGACCGCAACGCCCGCGCGGTCAAGTATTTCTGCCGCCAGCGCCCGGCTGTCATCGGTCAGCGCCGACACATCGGCATAGATATAAAACGCCCCGTCCGGAGGCGCGATGCGGTCGAACCCCATCGCCGGCAGACGGTCCAGCATCAGCTGTCGGTTATGCGCATAAACGGCCAGATTTTCCTGCGCCTCGGCATCGGCCTCAGGCGACAGCGCGGCCAGTGCCGCCACCTGGCTGGCGTGGGGGGCGCAGATGAACATATTCGCAACCAGCCGGCCGATGGTGCGCACCATATCGGGCGGGACCACCATCCAGCCGACCCGCCAGCCGGTCATGCTGAAATATTTGGAAAAGCTGTTGATTACCACCACATCGTCGGTCAGCTCAAGCGCGCTGACCGGGCGGGCGCCGTAATCCAGCCCGTGATAGATCTCGTCCGAGATCAGCGCCGCGCCGATATCCTGCGTGCGCGCGACCAGCGCCGCCAGCGCGTCGCGGTCCAGCATCGTCCCCGAGGGGTTCCCGGGCGAGGCGATCATCACCCCCTGCACATCATCGGGAATATCCCCCGGCACCGGCTGATAGCGGTTTTCGGCGCGGGTCTGCATCCCCACCGGCTGCACCGACATGGCGCGCAGGATCTGGCGATAGCTGGGATAGCCCGGCTCGCCCACCGCCACCCGGTCGCCGGCATCGAACAGCGCCGAAAACGCCAGCACGAAGGCCCCCGACGACCCCGGCGTCACCACCACCCGCGCGGGGTCCAGGTCGATCCCATACCAGCGCCGGTAAAGCCCGGCGATGGCGGCGCGCAACTCCGGCATACCCAGCGGAATCGTATAGCCCAAGGGCTGCGACAGCGCCTGCCCCAGCGCATCCAGCGCCGCGCGGGGGGCGGGGGTCGAGGGCTGGCCGACCTCCATATGCACGATGCGGCGGCCTTGCGCCTCGGCACGGGCGGCGGCCTCCATCACGTCCATGACGATGAAGGGGTCGACCTGACCCCGCTGCGATTGCCGCATCCGACTGCGCCCCCTGTTTTTGCTTGGCGCCCTTTTGGCCCCGCCCCCGACCCCGGTCAAGAGACGGCGAGTCCGCCCGCAAGGGGTGGACAGATCGCGCCCCGGCGGGGCAAATGCCCGCGACAGCCGAAAGGATCGACGATGAAACCGCTGATGACCGCTGCCGCGCTGGCGATGCTGCTGGCCTCGCCCGCAGCCGCCTTTGACCCCGCGAACATGACCGAGACCGAGCGCGAGGCCTTTGGCGAGGCGGTGCGCGGCTATATCATGGACAACCCGCAGGTGCTGGTCGAGGCGATCAACGCGATGGAATCGCGCCGCATCGAGGCCGAGGCCGAAAACGACAAGCTGCTGGTCGAGGCCAACAGCGCCGCGCTGTTCGAGGACGGGTATTCCTGGATCGGCGGCAACCCCGAGGGCGCGCTGACCATCGTCGAATTCATCGACTATCGCTGCGGCTATTGCCGCCGCAGCGCGCCGGAGCTGGACAAGGTGGTGGCCGAGGACGGGGATATCCGACTGATTCTCAAGGAGTTTCCGATCCTCGGGCAGGAAAGCGACCTGGCCTCGCGCTATGCCATCGCGGTGCGCCAGATCGCGGGCGGCGACGCCTATAAAGCGGCGCATGACCGGCTTTACGAATTGCGCGGGGGCGTGACGATCGAGACTCTGGGCGCGCTGTCTGCGGATCTGGGGCTGGATGCGCAGGCGATCGTGCAGCGAATGAACACCGAGGAGGTGTCCTCGGAAATCCGCCAGAACCGCCAGCTGGCCGAGCGGATGCAGATCATGGGCACGCCGACCTTTGTGATCGGCCCGGAACTGCTGCGCGGGGTTCCGACGGCCGGGCTGGCGGCAGTGATCGAGACCATCCGGGCCGAGGCAGGCTGAGGCGCCGCCGCACCGGGGGCTTCGCGCCCCCGGACCCCCGCGGGATATTTGTGACCGCCCGAAGCCCGTTAACCGAATCTTCAGCTTTTAGGTGCAATGTCGGTATTGCGGTACAGGCGGGGACGCCGATGACCGCACCGACCGAAAGCCGCCCCCGTCCCTGTGGCGGGGGTGTGCCCTTTCGGGCGGTTGGCAAATATCCTCGGGGGTGAATGGCGACCCGGAACGGGGCGCCAGAGGGGGCGGAAAGCCCCCTGAGGACACAGCCCCCCTGAGGACACAGCGCCGCCCGGGGTTACTCGGCTGCTTCAGCGGCGCGGGACAGCTGTTCGGCGCGGCGTTCGACCAGTTCGACGATATGGTCGATCATCCGGTCGTTGGTCATCTTGTGGTCCTGCTTGCCGGCCAGATAGACCATGCCGCTGCCGGCGCCGCCGCCGGTAAAGCCGATGTCGGTCATCAGCGCCTCGCCCGGCCCGTTCACCACGCAACCGATGATCGACAGGCTCATCGGGGTCTTGATGTGTTCCAGCCGCTGTTCAAGGATTTCCACGGTCTTGATCACGTCGAACCCCTGCCGCGCGCAGCTGGGGCAGGAAATGATCTGCACACCGCGGGTGCGCAGCCCCAGAGATTTCAGGATCTCGTAGCCGACGCGCACCTCTTCCACCGGGTCGGCGGACAGCGACACGCGGATGGTGTCGCCGATCCCGGCCCAGAGCAGGTTGCCCATGCCAACCGCCGATTTCACCGTGCCGCCCCGCAGGCTGCCGGCCTCGGTGATGCCCAGATGGATGGGCGCGTCGGTGGCCTCGGCCAGCGCCTGATAGGCTGCGGCGGCCAGGAACACGTCCGAGGCTTTCACGCTGATCTTGAATTCGTGGAAGTCGTTGTCTTGCAGCAGCTTGATGTGGTCGAGCCCGCTTTCCACCATCGCATCGGGGCAAGGCTCGCCGTATTTTTCCAGCAGGTGCCGTTCGAGGCTGCCCGCGTTCACCCCGATGCGGATCGAGCAGCCGTGGTCGCGGGCGGCCTGCACCACCTCGCGCACCCGCGCCGGCTCGCCGATATTGCCGGGGTTGATGCGCAGGCAGGCAGCGCCGGCCTGGGCGGCCTCGATGGCGCGGCGATAGTGGAAATGGATGTCGGCCACGATCGGCACCGGGCTTTCGCGGGTGATCTCGCGCAGCGCGCGGGTCGAATCCTCGTCTGGGGTCGAGATGCGCACGATGTCGGCGCCCGCATCCGCGGCGGCGATCACCTGCGCCAGCGTGGCGCGCACGTCCGAGGAATCGGTGTTGGTCATGGTCTGCACGCTGATCGGAGCATCGCCCCCGACCGGGACCGCGCCGACCATGATCTGCCGTGACCGGCGGCGCTGGATATTGCGCCAGGGGCGGATCGGGTTATGCGTCATCGCTGGACCTTTCGGCTGTCGCCGCCACAGATAGGCGCTTGGCCCGGTCAGAGCAACCGGCAGCCCGCTATTCGTCGGCCGGCGATTCGTCCCCGCCCAGAGGGGCGACCGATGCCACCGCGAACATCGTTTCCAGCGCCGGGTCGGCGGCCGGATCGGCCAGCGCGAACTTGTCGGTCAGCGCGTCGGGCGACAGCTCGATGTTGCGCACCACCTGCGGACCGGGCGCGGCCGGGCCATAGGTCTGCCCGTTCACCGCGAAATACACCGCCCCCGAGTTGCCGGTCCGCAGCAGCGGCGGCTGTTCGCTGGCCGGCAGCACGAAGCGTTCGCCCGCGTCCAGCGTCTTTTCCAGCAGCACCGAACCATCGGCGGCGCTGACCCGCACCCATGCCGGGCGCGTGGCGAGGATTTCCACCTGCGGGGCCTCGGGGCCGAGGGTGCGCACCAAAGGCGCCTCGGCCACGGTCTGCGCGCCCGGCACCTGCGCGGCGGGCAGGGTCAACGGCAGCGTGGGCGCCAGCACGAGATCGGTCGTCCCCGGCTGCGCCTGCGGCGTCGCATCGGCGGGGTCGGGCAAGCCCGGGTCGATCGCGGCGATGGGGGTGTCGCGCGGGGTCAGCACCGGCACCTCAAGCGCGCGGGGGCGATAGATGCGATCCATCGATTCGGGCTGCGGCAGATCGACCGCGCCCGCATCCGCCACGCCCGCGGGCGCGGCCTCTTGCACCGGGTCCAGCGCCGCGATCACCGCCGGCGCCTGGTCCGAGGGGGTCAGGTTGACCTTCTGCACCTCTTGCAGCACCGCCCAGCCGCCATATCCCAGCCCCAACGCCAGCGCCCCCATGACCAGCACCGAGCCGATGGCCCGCGGCTCGATCGAGGACCAGAAGCTTTCCGGCTGCGGGATGAACAGGGCGCGCGGGTTGGCCAGCGCCTCGGCCGGGTCCGAGGGACGGCGGGTCGGCTTGGGACCGGCGGCGGCAGGGGCCATCCCGTGAACCGGCTGGAACCCCGATTCCTCGCAGAAACGGCGGAACACCCAGTCCTGATCCATGCCCAGATAGCGCGCATAGGACCGCACATAGCCCGACACGAAGCTGGGCGCGTCAAAGGCCGACAGGTCGCTGTTTTCGATCGCCGCGACATATGAGGCGCGGATGCGCAACTCGCGCTGCACGTCCAGCAGCGATTTGCCCATGGTGGCGCGTTCGCCACGCATGACGTCGCCAAGACGCATTTCGAAATCATCGAAACCCGGAGCCGGATTCCGCCCGTTGACGGAATCGTCCGGCGTTCCGGGCGTCCTCGTCCCGATCATTGCTGCCTGCCCCATTCTAGACGTCACTGATTCGCTGCCTGTGCCATGCGAATCTGGCGCGATTTTCTTAAAACAAGGTTATCACGCTGACGAGAGGGGCGACACCACTTCTTGGGGGTCAGGCTACCGCATGCGCACGATTCAGCGCACAGCGTGACCACAGCGCATCCATCGCCTGGACCAGCCGCTCGATCTGCTTGGGGTCATGCACCGGCGAGGGGGTAAAGCGCAGCCGCTCGGTCCCGCGCGGAACCGTGGGAAAGTTGATCGGCTGCACATAGATGCCGAATTCTTCCAGCAGCATGTCCGACAGCATCTTGCAGTGGACCGGGTTGCCGACATGGACCGGGACGATGTGGCTGCCGCGGTCGTCGATGGGCAGGCCCAGCCCGCGCAGGCGCATCTTGAGGATCCGTGCATAAAGCTGCTGGGTGTCGCGCAGCTTCTGCCCCTCGTCGGTCTTGAGCAGCGCGATGGCGGTCGCGGCGCCCGCTGCCACGGCCGGCGGAAGCGAGGTGGTAAAGATGAACCCCGGCGCATAGGAGCGGATGGCGTCGCACATCTTGGCCGAGGCCGCGATATAGCCGCCGAACACGCCGAACGCCTTGCCCAGCGTGCCGTTGAAGATGTCGATGCGATCGACCAGCCCTTCGCGCTCGGCCACGCCGCCGCCGCGGGGGCCATACATCCCCACCGCGTGAACCTCGTCCAGATAGGTCAGCGCGTTGAATTCACGGGCAAGATCGCAGATTTCCGCGATGGGGGCGAAATCACCGTCCATCGAATAGATCGATTCAAAGGCGATCAGCTTGGGCGCGGCGGGATCGTCGGCGGCCAGCAGCTCGCGCAGATGGGCGACGTCGTTGTGGCGGAAAATGCGCTTGGCGCCGTCGAAACGCTTGATCCCCTCGATCATCGAGGCGTGGTTGAGTTCGTCCGAATAGATGATCAGGCCCGGAAACAGCTTGCGCAGCGTCGAAAGCGTCGCGTCGTTGGCGATATAGGCGCTGGAAAAGACCAGCGCGGCGTCCTGGCCGTGCAGATCGGCAAGCTCGGCCTCCAGCTGGTTGTGATAGACCGTGGTGCCCGAAATATTGCGCGTCCCGCCCGAGCCGGCGCCGGTCGCGTCCAGCGCCTCGTGCATGGCGGCCAGGACCGCCGGGTGCTGGCCCATGCCCAGATAGTCGTTGCCGCACCAGATGGTGATTTCCTGTTCCGTGCCGTCGGGACGGGTCCACACCGCCTGCGGATATTGCCCCTTGCGACGCTCGACATCGATGAACACGCGATAGCGACCTTCGTCATGCAGGCGTTGCAGCGCCATATCGAGTGCGGCATCGTAGTTCATCAGCTTGCTCCTTGCTTGCCATTCGGCGGGCTTGCGTCACGGGCCTGCGGCAATCATGGTCGCCGGCGGGTCGCCTGTCTTTGATAAGGGTCAATGGCAGGAAAATACACCCTTTATTCCCGGGTGAGACGAAAGATCGCCCCGGACGGGACAGCTATCTGCGGGAAAGGACTGAAAATGGCAAGCAGCGCGCGGCTCGACAAGGTTCTGGACAGCCTCGACCGGGGGCTTCCCGCCGCCATCGAGCGGCTCAAGCGGTTCCTGCGCATCCCCTCGATTTCCACCGACCCAGCCTTTGCGGGACAGGTGCGCGAGGCGGCCGAATGGCTGCGCGACGAGCTGGCGGAACTGGGATTTGCCGCCACCGTCGAAGCCACGCCGGGCCATCCGATGGTCGTCGCCCGCACCCCTGCGGGCACGCGCCGCAGTCTGCTGTTTTATGGCCATTACGACGTGCAGCCCGTCGATCCGCTGGAGCTGTGGGACCGCGACCCCTTTGACCCCGCGGTCGAGGAAACATCGTCCGGCAAGGTGATCCGCGGCCGCGGCGCCGCGGACGACAAGGGCCAGCTGATGACCTTTGTCGAGGCGTGCCGCGCATGGAAATCCGTGCATGGCGCCCTGCCCGACGGGCTGATCCTGCTGTTCGAGGGCGAAGAGGAATCGGGCTCGCCCAGCCTTGCGGGGTTCCTGCGCGACAACGCCGAGCGGCTGCGCGCGAGCCTTGCGCTGATCTGCGACACCGGCATGTATGCCGACGGCCGCCCCGCGATCACCACCCAGCTGCGCGGCCTGCTGGGCGAGGAAATCGTGATCCGCGGCGCCGATCGCGACCTGCATTCGGGCAGTTTCGGCGGGCTGGCGGCGAACCCGTTGCAGGTGTTGGTGACCGCGCTGGCGGCGCTGAAGGACACGCAAGGGCGGGTGACGCTGCCCGGGTTCTATGACGGCGCGCCCGAGCTGTCCGACGCGCTGCGCGCGGATTGGGACGTGCTGGGGTTCGATGCCGGCGACTTTTTGTCGCAGGTCGGGCTGCGCCATCCCATCGGCGAGCCGGGGCGCAGCGGGCTGGAAATGGTCTGGAACCGCCCCACCCTTGAAATCAACGGAATCGCGGGGGGCTATGCCGGCGACGGGTTCAAGACCGTGCTGCCGGCCGAGGCGCGGGCCAAGCTGTCCTGCCGGCTGGTCGGCACTCAGGATCCGGCCGCGATTCGCGCCGCGCTGCACGCCCATATCCGCAGCTTCCTGCCCGATGACTGCACCGTCGAGTTCCACCCCCACGGCAGCTCGATGGCCAGCGTCATGGACATCTCGGACCCCGCATTCGCCACGGCGCGACAGGCGCTGACCGAGGAATGGGGGCGCGAGGCGGCCTTTATCGGCGCGGGCGGCTCGATCCCGGTGGCGGGGGATTTCAAACGGCTGCTGGGAATGGATTCGATGCTGATCGGCTTTGGCCGCGACGACGACCGCATCCATTCGCCCAACGAGAAATACGACGTGGAAAGCTTTGCCAAAGGCGCGCGCAGCTGGGCGCGGATTCTGGCGGCGCTGGAATAGGCGGCGCGGCCGCGGCGGGGGTTTTTCGCCCCCGACCACTGCCGTGGTCTTTCTCGCTGAAAACAGTCCATTGGACTGTTTTCCGGGCGCTCGGAAGCCCCAAGGATATTTTCAGCAAGATGAAAGGGGCAACATCCGCCGCCCCCCGGCTGCTGTCACGCCGCGCGCGACATCAGCACCGATTCGACCTTTTTCTGGGCGCCGCCCTCGTCGATGCCGCTGACGACGGCGACCTCGCGGGTCAGGCGGTCCAGCGCGGCCTCATACAGCTGGCGCTCGGAATAGGATTGTTCGCGCTGGTCGTCGCTGCGGTGCAGGTCGCGCACCACCTCGGCGATGGACAGCAGGTCGCCCGAGTTGATTTTTTGTTCATATTCCTGCGCGCGGCGCGACCACATCGCGCGCTTGACGCGGGCCTTGCCCTTGAGCGTTTCCAGCGCCCGGTCCACCAGATCGGGCGAGGCAAGGCCGCGCATCCCGATCTCGGTCGCGCGGGCGGTCGGGACGCGCAGGGTCATCTTGTCCTTTTCGAACGAGATCACGAACATCTCGAGCTTGAGGCCGGCGACCTCTTGCTCTTCGATGGACACGATGCGGCCGACGCCATGGGCGGGATAGACCACGAAATCGTCGGGGCGGAACTCGTTCTTCTTGGACTTCGACATCTTGCTTCCTTCCAGATCACGCCGCGGATCGGCGCAAAAAGACCCCTGGAGGGTATTGCCCTCCCGAGGTCCCTATGATTGTTATCGGTCATCCGGACGGGGCAGAGGTCCGGGCGCAGAACAGCTGGCCGGCGTCATGGACGCGGCCAATGTGACAACCCCATATCACGAATCACCCCATTTTAGAAGGGTTTTTTCCCGCGCCGATTCGCGGCCGTCCCGTGGCGGCCCCGCGACGTTCCGCTGTCCGCCGCCATGGCCGCATGGGCGCGCGGTCCGGAAAGCCGCGCGCGCCCATGCGGGCAGGGATCAGTCCCCTTCGCCGGGATTGGGCGAGAAATATTTGTCCAGCTTGCCGGTCACGCCGTCCATTTCCTCGGCGGTGGGCAGCGGGTCTTTCTTGCGGGTGATCACCGGCCATTGCTCGGAATAGGTCCGGTTGAATTCGACCCAGGGTTCCATGTCCGGCTCGGTATCGGGGCGTATGGCGTCGGCGGGGCATTCGGGTTCGCAGACGCCGCAGTCGATGCATTCGTCCGGGTGGATCACCAGCGTGTTTTCACCCTCGTAGAAGCAGTCAACCGGACAGACCTCGACGCAATCCGTGTATTTGCACATGATGCAGTTGTCGGTCACGACATAGGTCATGGTCAGCCTCTTGGGGGAACTCGCGAGGCTCAACTATGCCTTTCGCGCGAGGGGTTCAAGCCGGCCCGCCGGTTTCCGGCGCATGGGAGTCATGCGCCCCGTCGTCGCGGTCCAGATCGTCGCGGGCCGGATCGTCGCGGTCCAGATCCTTGAACAGGGTCTGCGCCTCGGCGGCGGGGCCGCGGCGCAGGCCCGGGGCCAGCACAAGCAGGCTGCGCACCCCCGAGGGCGCGGCCACGGTCACCACATCGCCCGGCCTGACCTCGTGCCCGGGCTTGCGGCAGGGGGCGCCGTTCAGCCGCACGCCCCCCGCAGCGATGCGTTCGGCCGCAAGGGTGCGCGACTTGAAGGCCCGCACATGGAAAAGCCAGCGGTCCAGCCGGATGGCGTCCGAGGGTTCCGGCGGCTCGCCCTTGCCCGGACGACCGCCCCTGCGCGCCATCAGCCCACCTGCGTCAGGCCGCAGCTCATGTCTTGTTCTTCAACGCGGCAAGGATGGCAAAGGGGCTGTCGGGGTCCATCGGCTTGTCGCGCGGGGGACGGGCCTCGAAGCTGCGTTCGGGCTTGCCGCCCTTGCCGCGGTGCTCGTGACGCTCGCCCCTCGGTTTGCCGCCCGGCTTGCCGCCGGGTTTACCCTGCCGCGGCGGGCGGGGCTGGCCGTCCTCGCCTTCGTGGCGGCGGCCGCCGCGCGGGCGGTCCGACCGGTCGGCGCGCGCGCCGTCGGGCTGGCCTGCGGCGGGGGCGGCACCGTCACGGCGCGGCCGGCGCTGAAAGCGCCCCTCGCCCTCGGCCCCGCGGCGCGGGCCACGAGGCCGCGGCGCCCAGGTGAAGCTGTAGAACACTTCCATTTCCGGGGCGGCGTCCGGCGTGGTTGCTTCGGCGGGGTCGGCGTCGGAGGGTTGGGCGGCGGCGCCCGGTTCCCGCGCGGCCTCGGGCGCAGAGGCAAGGTCGGCTTGTTCGTCCTGCGCCGCCTGCCCCGGTTCGGCAGCAGCGTCGGGCGCGGCTTCGGCTGCGGTAGCCGCTTGGGCCTCGGCAGCCGCTTCGGCTTCGGCTGCGGCAGCCGCCTCGGCTTCGGCCTCGGCCGCGCGTTTCTCGGCCTGCTCGGCTTCCCAGCGGGCACGGGTTTCGGCAGCCAGCACGCTTTCCTCTTCGGTCAGCGGCGCGTCCGTCACCGGCGCATCGCCACCCTCGTCAGCCGTTTCCGGCGCGGAGGCAGGCTCGGGCGCAGCGGTGGCGCGGGCCTTGACCCGTTCGCCGCGGTCGGCGCGATAGCCCAGCCCGCCCATCAGATCGGCGAATTGTTCCAGCGTCATGCCGGTGATCGACAGCATGTCGGCCGTGGCCTCGAACCCGCCGCGGCTGTCCTGACCGCGCAGCATGTCGGCCAGCCGTTCCAGCATGTCGATGCGGATCGCGCGCTCGCCGGCCGGGTGATAGCCCGACAGCGTGTAATAATCGCGCGGCACATCGGGCAGGTTCGGAATGGTCACCAACCCCGGAGGCGGCGATTCGGGAAATTCATCCGCGCCCGCCCACAGCGCCGACAGCAACAGCCGCAGCCTTGTCGGCGCCGGCTTCAACAGCGCCGGCTGAAAGATGGTATACTGGCCGAAACGCACCCCGTGCTTGCGCAGGCTGCCGCGCGCGTCCTGATCCAGCGCCTTGATGTCGGCGGCCACCGCTTCGCGCGGCTGGACCCCCAGCGCCTCGACCAGACGAAAGGCCACGCCGCGCGCCAGCCCGGCCAGCGTTTCATCCGCCTGCATCGCCAGCAGCGGTTCGAACCCGGCGGCGATCTTGCGGTCGATGAAATGCTGCAAGCGGCGGCGGACCTTTTCGGCCACATCCTCGCCCGCATCTTCGTCCACGAACGCCTCGATCGAGGGTTTCAGCGGCTCTGCGCCCTTGACCAGCTTGCCGACGGCCGAATCGCCCCACATCAGCCCGCCCTGCTCGGTAAAATCCAGCTCGGTATCGGGCGCGTTGTAAAAGCGGTCGGCGCGCAGATGGAACTCGGGGCGCAGCGCCTCATAGGCGGCGCGGGTCAGCATCCTTGCCTCGTCGCCCTGGGCCGCGGGATCGGCCCGAAAGCGGAACCCGTCCAGACGGCCGGCGAATTCGCCCTCGACCGTCACTTCGCCCTTGTCGTTCACCTCGGCCACAAGGCTCTCCTTTTGCTTGAGCCGGCGCAGCAGCACGGATGTGCGCCGGTCCACGAATCGCTGCGTCAGCGCCGCGTGCAGCGCATCAGACAGGCGGTCTTCTACAGCCCGCGTCTCGCCGCGCCAATGGGCTTCGTCGCGCACCCAGCCGCTGCGCTGCGCCACATAGGTCCATGTGCGGATATACGCCAACCGCTTGCTGATCGCGTCGATGTCGCCGCCGGTGCGGTCGATGCGGGCGACGGCGCGGGCCAGCCAGTCGCCGGGGATGCCGCCTTGCTGAAGGAAACCATAGATCCGGGTCAGCAGCGTGGTGTGTTCGGCGGGCGAAATGCCGCGGAAATCCGGGATCCGGCAGACATCCCACAGCAGCCGCACATCGCGCGGATGCGTCACCCGGTCGCGGATTTCCGGCTGCGCCGCCAACACCTTGAGCGCGGCGAGATCGTCGGCCTCGCGCCCCCGGCCCAGCCATTCGCTGCCCGAGGGGCGTTCCAGCGATTGGATCAGCCGGTCGAGGGTGCCGAATTCCAGCGCGGGGTTGCGCCAGACAAGCCGCGAGATCGGCTGGAAACGGTGGTTCTCGATGGCGGCGATCAGCCCCTCGTCCAGTTCGCGCGCCTCGCCGGTGACGCCGAAAGTGCCGGGTTCGGTGTGCCGCCCGGCGCGGCCGGCGATCTGGCCCAGCTCGTGCGGGAACAGCGGCCGCATCCGGCGCCCGTCGAATTTATGCGTGGATTCAAAGGCGACGTGGCTGATGTCAAGGTTCAGCCCCATGCCGATGGCGTCGGTGGCGACAAGATAATCGACCTCGCCCGCCTGATACATCGCCACCTGCGCGTTGCGGGTGCGCGGCGACAGTGCCCCCATCACCACCGCACAGCCACCCTTGAGCCGGCGCAGCAGTTCCGCCGTCGCATAGACATCATCGACCG
The DNA here is from genome assembly GCF_900108405.1 of Paracoccus alkenifer. GTDB lineage: Bacteria > Pseudomonadota > Alphaproteobacteria > Rhodobacterales > Rhodobacteraceae > Paracoccus > Paracoccus alkenifer. The sequence continues at coordinate 314,072 of NZ_FNXG01000002.1, read as the reverse complement.
AAAAGCCCACGATGGCCGAGCGTGCGGGCATCCGCGACAGTTTCCTGGACCCCGCCCAGCTGAGCGTGGAAAACCGCTCGCGCCGGATGAAATGCGCCTCGGGGACCAGCGCGGCGATGGCGGGGCGCATGGTGTCGGACCCAAGGAACAGGGTTTCATGCAGCCCGCGCATGTGCAGCAGCCGGTCGGTGAACACATGGCCGCGTTCCGGGTCGGCGCATAGCTGGATCTCGTCGATGGCGACGAAATCGGCCAGCACCTCGGGCATGGCCTCGGTGGTGGCGACCCAATAGGCGGCACGCTCGGGGACGATGCGTTCCTCGCCGGTGATCAGCGCCACGACCGAGGGGCCGCGCGCCTTGACGATGCGGTCATAGACCTCGCGCGCCAGCAGCCGCAGCGGCAGGCCGATAACGCCGGTGCGATGCGCAAGCATCCGCTCGATCGCGTAATGGGTCTTGCCGGTGTTGGTCGGCCCCAGCACGGCCGTGACGCGCCCCGCCATGTCAGACGCCCTGCCCCGGCGGCACCGACAGCCGCGCGGCGCCGTCGGCCGCGTCGGGCTGATGCGGGTTGACGCCCAGGCTTTCGCGATAGGCCGCCAGCGCCCGGGCGCTGTCGCCGCTGTCCTCAAGGATCGCCGCCAGCAGCGTGATCGAGGGCCAGTGCCGCGGTTCCAGTTGCAGCGCGCGGGCAAGGTCCGCCATGGCCGGGCCGGTCTGCCCCGCCATCTGGAACGCCGCCGCCCGTGCCGCCCAGCCGGCGGCGAAATCCGGCGCGTGGTCGGTCAGCGCGGTCAGATGCCCGATGGCCGCCGCCGTCTCCCCCGCGTCCAGCGCCGATTCGCCGCGCATCAGCAGCAGGTCCAGCGCGGCTGATCCGGACCGCGACCAGATCCGCTCGATATCCGATTGCGCCCGCATCCAGCCGTCACCCGCCGCAGATAATTCGTTGAAAAGTGAATCCATTTCTTTCGGGTTTTCAGCCGCCAGCGGCGTTGCCGACAACATTGCCGCGATCAATGCCGTGGCGACAGGGTGGAACTGGGGCTTGGGCACGCGCATAAGGTCGATGTAGACACTCGGGCGCCGCGGCGCCAGCACAGGAGACAGCGACAGATGAGTTCAGTGATCGAAGGCGCCATCAAGGTTCTGGCCGAGCGGCTTTCCTCGTTCGACGGCACCGCGAAATTCGTGATCGAGGATGTCGGCACGATCATGATCGACGAATCGGGCGTGCGCGCCGGCGATGGTGAGGCCGAGGTCACGCTGACCGCCAGCCGCGACACCTTCGAGGGGCTGTTCAACGGCGAGACCAACCCGACCATGGCCTATATGACCGGCAAGCTGAAAATCGACGGCTCGCTGCCGACGGCGATGAAGCTGGGCACGGCGCTATCCTGAGCGGGACGCCGACCATGCCGGGAACCGACGCATCCCCGCTGCCGTTCCCGGCCGCGCCCCTGCACCGCCTGCCGGATGAACCCGACAGCGGCGGGCGGGCGTTCTGGACCTCCACCAGCGACGGTCTGCGGCTGCGGCTGGGGCTGTGGCTACCCAAGGGCGCGGCATTGGGCAGGGCGCGCGGCACGGTGCTGCTGTTTCAGGGCCGCACCGAATATCTGGAAAAATACGGCGCCATTGCCGCATGGCTGACGGCGCAGGGGCTGGCGGTGATCGCGCCCGACTGGCGTGGACAGGGGCTGTCCGACCGGCTGCTCGCCGACCGGCGCCCCGGACATATCGGCGATTTCGCCGATTACAGCGCCGATGTCGCCGCCGTGGTCAGCACCGCCGAATCGCTGGAACTGGCGCGGCCGTGGCACCTGCTGGCGCATTCCATGGGCGGCTGCATCGGGCTGGCGGCGCTGCTGGACGGGCTGCCGGTGGCGCGGGCGGCGTTCTCGGCCCCGATGTGGGGGCTGCATCACCCGCTGGTGCCGGGGGGCGTGATCAGCACGCTGACCGCAACCGCGCGGCGGCTGGGCCACAGCGGCCGCGCCGCGGTGGGCACGGGCGGCGGCGGCAACTATCTGCTGGACACGAGGTTCCGGGGCAACGCGCTGACTTCGGACGCGCGGCAATGGGCGCGGCTGCTGGCGCAGGCCGGCAGCTGGCCGGAACTGACGCTGGGCGGCGCCACCTATGGCTGGGTCGCCGCCGCGCGGGCGGAAATGGCCCGGCTCGCCGCAATGAACTCGCCCGAAATCCCGGCGCTGATCGGGGTAGGCGGCGCCGAGGCCGTGGTCTCGCAAGCCGCAATCCGCCGCCGCGCCGCCAGCTGGCCGCAGGCGCAACTGCTTGAACTGCCCGGCGCAAGGCACGAGCTGATGTTCGACCTCTCCGCCCCGCAATTCCTCGCCGCCGTGGAACAGCTGTTCGCCGCCTGAGGCTGCTTCTTCATCATCCAAATATCCTGGGGGGCCGGCCATAGGCCGGTGGGGGCAAAGCCCCCTGCTACGCCCCCTCGCCCCGCATCCGCCGCAATTCCGCGACCAGCGCGCGGGTCGAGGGATCCCCCCCGCCGCCCTGGCCCTGGCCCTCGCCCCCGCCCCCGCCCTCGCCCTCAAGCAGGGGCAACACCTCGCCCGCCAGTTCCTTGCCCAGCTCGACCCCCCATTGGTCAAAGCTGTTGATCCCCAGGATCGCGCCCTCGACAAATACGCGGTGTTCATACAGCGCAATCAACTGCCCCAGCGTGAACGGGGTCAGCGCCGGGATCAGCAGCGTGGTCGAGGGGCGGTTGCCGGGAAACACCCGATGCGCGGCCTGACGTTCGGCCTCAGGGCCGCTCAGCCCCATGGCGGCGACGATGGCGCGCGCCTCGGGCAGATCGCGGCCGCGCAGCAGCGCCCCCGATTGCGCCAGGCAATTGGCGATCAGCAGCCGCTGGTGGTGGTCCAGCGCGGGCTCCTCGCCCCGCGCGGCCACGATGAATTCGCAGGGCACCACCGCGCTGCCCTGATGCAGCAGCTGGAAAAAGGCGTGCTGGCCGTTGGTCCCCGGCTCGCCCCACACGATCGGCCCCGAGGGCCGGGCCAGCGCCTGCCCGTCCATGGTGACGCCCTTGCCGTTCGATTCCATTTCCAGCTGTTGCAGATAGGCCGGCAGGCGGCGCAGGCGCTGCGCATAGGGCAGCACGGCGCGGGTGGGGTAACCGCAGATCTGGTGGTGCCAGATCCCGACCAGCGCCAGCATCACGGCCAGGTTTTCCGCCAGCGGCGCGGCGCGGAAATGCGCGTCCATGGCGCGGCCGCCGGCCAGAAACTCGTCGAAACGCTCGGGCCCGATCCCCAGCATCAGCGACAGCCCGACCGGACCCCAGACGGAAAACCGACCCCCCACCCAGTCCTCGAAACCAAACACCGCCTGCGGGTCGATGCCGAAATCCGCCGTCCGCGCCGGCGCGGTCGACACGGCGGCAAACTGCCGCTCGGGGCGGGCAACGCTGGCCGCCATCCAGCGCCGCACGGTGTCGGCGTTGGTCATGGTCTCGACGGTGGTAAAGGTCTTTGAGGCCACGATCACCAGCGTGGTTTTCGGGTCCAGCCCGCGCAGCGTGTCGGTGGCATCGGCGCCGTCGACATTCGACAGGAAATGCAGCCGCGGCCCGTCCGCCCAGGGCGCCAGCGCCAGCGCGGCCATCGCCGGCCCAAGATCGGACCCCCCGATGCCGATGTTGACGACATCGGTATAGCGCCCGCCCTGCCCCGCGATCCGGCCCGCGCGCACCGCGCGGGCAAAACCCCGCATCCGTTCCAGCGCGGCATGGACACCCGCCAGCACGTCGCGCCCGTCAACCATGATCGGCCCGTCCAGCGCGCGCAGGGCCACATGCAGCGCGGCGCGGCCCTCGGTCTCGTTGATCTGCGCGCCGGAAAACATCGCCTCGCGCCGGGCAGCCACGCCCGAGGCCAGCGCCAGCAGCAGCCCGAGCGCCGGCGCGTCGATGGCGGTCTTGGACCAGTCAAACCACAGCCCGTCCGCCGCCACCGCACAGCGCCGCCCCCGCTGCGGGTCCGCGTCGAACAGCGCGGTGATCGGGCGGGCCTCGGTCGCGGCCCGATGCGCGGCAAGCCGCTGCCAGAGCTCTGTCATGCTTACTACTCGTTACCTGTCGCCCGGCCAATGCGGCCGCGGCCTATTTCGCGTAATGCACCCGCAGCCCCTTGAGAAAGGCCCTTATCGGCGCATCCTCAACCGGCAGCGAGGCGGCCCGTTCCAGCGCCGCGCGCTTTTCCGGGCCGGTGATCATCAGCAGCGCATCGGTGGCTGAAATCAGCGCCGGCAGGGTCAGCGTCACCCGCGGCTCGGGCACGGCAGGGGCGGTGATCGCCAGCACCGGCGGCGCCGAGGGGTCCAGCGCCGCGGCAAGCCCCGCGGCGCCCGGAAACAGGCTGGCGGTGTGCATGTCCTCGCCCATGCCCAGCAGCAGCACCGACAGCGGCAGCAGCGGCGCCACCCGTTCCGACGCCGCGGCAGCGCCGGCGTCGGGGCCCAGCCCCTCGGTATACAGTGGCACCAGTTCCGCGGCCGCGCCCTCGTCGATCAGGTTGCGCCGGATCAGCCGCGCGTTCGAGCGGTTGTGGTCGGGCGCCACCCAGCGTTCGTCGCCGGGCACCACCACCACCCGCCCCCAGTCCAGCGGTGCCGGCGCCAGCGCTTTGTAAACCGGCACCGGGGTCGAGCCGCCGGGCAGGCACAGCACCGCCCGTTCGCGCGTCTTCAGCGCCATGCCCAGCGATTCGGCGATGTCCTGCGCCACGGCCAGCGTCAGCGCCTCGCGGTCGGGATGCTCGATCAGTTTCATGGTCTCATGCCCCCAGTCTGCGTCTTGGTCCTGTCTTGGTGTCTCATGCGCGGATCTCGCGCCAGCGCCGGCCGTCGCGGTGCATCAGCGCCAGCGCCTCGTCCGGGCCGCTGCTGCCGGGCTGATAGGGTTCCGGGCGGGCCGAGCCGTTTTCCCAGGAGGCGATGATCGGGTCGATCCAGGCCCAGGCGGCCTCGACCTCGTCCCCGCGCATGAACAGGGTCTGGTTGCCGCGGATCACGTCGGTGATCAGCCGCTCATAGGCGTCGGGCATGTCGGCGCCCTCGGGGCCGAGCGCCTCGGCAAAGCTCATGTCCAGCGGCACCTCGACCAGGCGCATGCCGCCGGGGCCGGGTTCCTTGATCATCACCTTGAGGTTGATGCCTTCGTTCGGTTGCAGGCGGATCACCAGCTGGTTGGCCTTGTGCCCGGCCGAATCGTCGAAAATCGAATGCGGCGGCTCGCGGAACACCACGGCGATTTCGCTGCTGCGCTCAAGCAGGCGCTTGCCGGTGCGCAGGTAAAAGGGCACCCCCTGCCAGCGCCAGTTGGCGATGCGCAGCTTCAGCGCGACAAAGCTTTCGGTGCGGCTGTGCGGATTGTCCACGTCCTGCGCATAGGAAGGCGCCGCCCCGGCCGCATATTGCCCGCGCACCACATCGGCGGGCGCCACGGGTTCCAGCGCCCGGATCACCTTGAGCTTTTCGTCGCGCACCGCGTCGGGGTCAAAGTGCCAGGGCGGCTCCATCGCGATCAGGCAGACCAGTTGCATCAGGTGGTTCTGCACCATGTCGCGCATGGCGCCGGCGTGGTCGTAATAGGCGCCGCGCCCGGCCACGCCCACGGTTTCCGCGACGGTGATCTGCACATGGTCGATGTAAAGCGCGTTCCACAGCGGCTCGAACAACATGTTGGCGAAACGCACCGCCATCAGGTTCTGGACGGTTTCCTTGCCCAGGTAATGGTCGATCCGGTAGATCTGCGCTTCCGCGAAATGCCGCACCAGCGTGCGGTTCAGCGCCCGCGCGGTGTCGAGATCGCGGCCGAACGGCTTTTCGGCGACGATCCGCGCATCCGCCCCCGCGACAGAGTGGTCCGCCAGCCGCCGCGCGATATCCCCAAACAGCGAAGGCGCCACCGACAGGTAGAACGCCTGCACCACCCCCTTGCGCATCCGCGCGGCCAGATCGGGCCAGCCCGCATCCCCGCCGGCGTCGATGGCGATATAGGACAGCCGCTCAAGAAACCCCGGCAGTTCGGGCGACTGCGCGCGGGGCGGGTCGAATTCGGCGATCGCCGCGGCCACGTCCTTGCGAAAGGCCGCGTCATCCAGCGGGCTGCGGGCAGCGCCGATGATGCGCGCATCGGGCGGAAACTGCCCCGCGGCATGGCGGCGAAACAGCGCGGGCAGGATCTTGCGACGGGCAAGATCCCCGGTCGCCCCGAAGATGACGAGATCGAAATCATCGACCTGGATCAGACGCGATGCCATCGCGGAACCTTTCGCACTGGTCATAAGGTGGTAGAGGCTGCGGGCCGACGCGGCAAGCGTCCTGCCGATGCGCGGCAAAGCCTTGCCTGTCAGGGGCTAGGATGCCGCCCGCTCAAGCGCTTTGGCCAGCCGGGGCAGCCGCGCCCGGCCCATCAGCGCGCGCAAGGCCACCGGCCCGCCCAGCGCCTGCGCGCGGTCATGGGCGGCGCGGACGCTGGCTGCGACCGGGGCCGGGTCAGCGCGCCACAGCTCAAGCAGGAACGGGTCGGGATGGATCGCCCGCAGCCCCAGCGCCGACAGCGTGCGCGACGGGAAATCGCGCAGATTGGCGGTGACGATCACGCCTGCCCCCGCGGCCAGCGCGGTTTCGACGACATGCCGGTCGGCGGGGTCGGGCCAGTCATAGCCGGCGGTGCGGCCGGGGTGTTCGGGTATTTCCGCCTCGGGGTGGGCAAGGCGCAGCAGCGCGATCTCGGCCCCGGCCACGGCGGCCTGCTGACCGCCCAGCCGCGCGGCGGCGTGGCGCCATTCGGCAAGGATGCGCCCCGACCACCGCGGCGCAAAAAGCCCCGCATCCGCCGTGCCAATCAGGATTTCCCGCAGCACCGTCGGATAAAGAACACAAGCATCCAGAACCGCCCTGATCATCGCCTCATTCCGCCTTTCACGGCCTATGTCGTCGCGTCACCGCCCCGCCGCAAGCCCCCCGTCCCGCCCGAATCCGGCGTTCCGCGCCGGTTTACACCCAAGCGCCGGCTTGACTATCCGGGACCCCCGCGCCACCTGTCCCCGGATTACGACCTCGTGAGGGCCTTCATGTCCATTCCCCAGCAGGGCGGCGGCCCGATCGAACGGCGCGAAGAGCTGGCCGACTATATCGCCTCGGGCGAGAAACCGCGCGATGCGTGGCGCATCGGCACCGAGCACGAAAAATTCGGCTTTCTGACCGATACGCTGGAACCGCTGCCCTATGAGGGCAAGCGCTCGGTGCTGGCGATGCTCAACGGGCTGCGCGACCGCTTCGGCTGGTCCGAGCTGCGCGAAAGCGGGCATCTGATCGGCCTGTCACGCGACGGCGCCAATGTCAGCCTGGAACCCGGCGGGCAGCTGGAACTGTCGGGCGCGCCGCTGTCCGACATCCACCAGACCGACGCCGAGACCCGCCAGCATCTGGCCGAGGTCAGGGCGGTGGCCGAGCCGCTGGGCATCGGCTTCATGGGGCTGGGGGCGGCGCCGGTCTGGCGGCAGGACCAGATGCCGATGATGCCCAAGGGCCGCTATGCGCTGATGACCCCCTATATGCAGCGGGTCGGCACGCTGGGCACCCAGATGATGTATCGGACCTGCACGGTGCAGGTGAACCTGGATTTCGCGTCCGAATCCGACATGGTGCAGAAGCTGCGGGTGGCGCTGGCATTGCAGCCGGTGGCGACGGCGCTGTTCGCCAGCTCTCCGTTCCTGGACGGGCAGATGAACGGGATGAAATCCTGGCGCGCGCATATCTGGCAGAACCTTGACGAGGCGCGCACGGGGCTGTTGCCCTTTGTGTTCGAGGACGGGTTCGGGTATGAGCGCTGGGTAGATTATGTGCTTGATGTGCCGATGTATTTCGTTTTCCGTGACGGGAAATACATCGACGCGCTGGGGCAGAGCTTCCGCGATTTCCTGAACGGGCGGCTGCCGGCGCTGCCGGGGGAAATCCCCACGCTGTCGGACTGGGCCGACCACATGACCACCGTGTTCCCCGAGGCGCGGGTCAAGAAATACATCGAGATGCGCGGCGCCGACGCCGGCCCGCTAAGCCACCTGAACGCGCTGCCGGCGCTGTGGGTGGGGCTGACCTATGATCAGGGCGCGCTGGACGCCGCCAGCGACCTGATCCGCGGCTGGACCGCCGAGCAGCGCGAGGGGCTGCGCCGCGCCGCCGCCCGCGACGGGCTGGCCGGCGAACATGACGGGCTGCGACTGCGCGACCTGGCGGCCGAGGTGCTGGGCTTGGCCGAAGCCGGGCTGGCGGCGCGCGGGCAGCTGGCGGGGGGCGCGGACGAGACCGGCTTTCTGACCGTGCTGCGCGAGCGGGTGGAACGCGGCGCGACGCTGGCCGACGACCTGCTGGCGAAATACCACGGCGAATGGCAGGGTGAGCTGTCGCGCATCTACGCCGATACTGCTTACTGAAACGGGCTTACTGAAACGGGGTCCGCATCGAACGGACCCCGCAAAGATCAGGCTGGGGCTGACCCTCAGCCTTGGCGGCGTTCTTCCATGAACTGGTCGAATTCGGCCTTGTCGCGGGCCTCGCGCAGCTTCTGCAGAAAGTCGACAAAGGCGCCGTGTTCGTCCTCGAGCCGCTTCAGTGTCTCGTCGCGATAGGCGTCAAAGGCGGCATTGCCGGTGCTTTCGACGCGATGGGCGCGGCCGGTTCCGGCGTGGCGGCGGGTGCAGTTTCCGAACATGCGTTTGCTCCAGATCATGTAGCCCAGGATGGCAAGGCCGACCGGCCAGGCGGCGACAAAGCCCAGGATCATGGCGATGATCCACGCGGGCTTGCCGCGGGCGTCAAGCCAGTCGCGGGCCTGCATCAGCACCCGCTTGACCGACTGCACAAAGCCGTCGGCGGGCGCGACCGGGGTTGCGGTGGGGTTATAGGCAAGGGGCATCGGGGCGCTCCGTGGCATGTTAATGTTAATCACATTAACAATGTGGCGCGCGACGCCTCGACGTCAATCCCCGGCCCCGTTTTTTTTGCGCGCAAGGGTTATTCAGGAATCACGCCCAGCCCGCGCAGATAGATCAGCACCCCGCTTTCCAGCATGTCGGCCGCGCTGATGGGGCTGCGGGCGCCGGGGCGGCCACGGCCAAACAGCTCGACCACGCCGTGCGACAGCGCCCAGACATGGTTGGCAACCATCGTCGCGGGCGGGCGGCGGCCGGGGGGCAGGCGCGCGAACAGCGCCTCGGCGGCGCGGACCAGCGCCTGCTCGGCGCGCTCGGCGGCGGCGGCCAGATCGGCGTTGCCGGCAATCGACAGCCCCGATTCGAACATCGCCATGTAGAACCCGGGCCTTGCGGCGGCAAAGCCCAGATACGCCTCGCCCATGCGCAGGAACGCCGACAGCGCCGAGGGCCGGCCCCCGTCGAACGCCGATTCGAGCAGCGCCGCGAATTCAAGAAACCCCTGCCGCGCCACTTCCTCCAGCAGCTGGTCGCGGCCGGCGAAATGGCGATAGGGCGCCGCGGCGCTGACGCCGGCCTGACGCGCAGCCTCGGCCAGGGTAAAGGCCATCGGCCCCTTGTGCTGGATCAGCGCCGCGGTCGCATCGACCAGCGCCTGCCGCAGATTGCCGTGGTGATAGCTGACGCGGGCCATGGGCGGGGCGCGCCGCGCTAGCGGCCTTCGCCGAAATAGCCGTCGACCAGTTCGGTCAGCGCCCTCAGCAGCGCCTCGGCGTCCGGCCCCGAGGTGGTGACCTGAATCGCGCTGCCGCGGGGGGCGACCAGCATCAGCAGCCCCATGATCGAATCGCCCGACACGCGCTCGCCGTCCTTTTCGACGGTGGCGCGGGCGTCGAACTGTTCGACGGTTTCGACAAACCGGGCCGAGGCGCGGGCGTGCAGGCCCTTTTCGTTGATGATCCGCAGCTCGCGGCTGAATTCCGTCACAACACCGCCCTTCGCGCCTGCGGAGCCGCCGGGCCGGGCGCGTAGCAGTCGATGTACTTGCGCCCCGCCTCGCAGGCCAGCATCGCTGCCTGCCCCACGTCCAGATGCCGCGACTTGGCCAGCTTGACCAGCAGCGGCAGATTGGCCCCGTAAAGGATGCGGCGCTGTTCCGGCAGGCAGGCCGGCATCGACAGATTCGAGGGCGAGCCGCCGAACAGGTCGGTCACGATCACCACCCCGGCGCCGGTGTCCACCTCGTTCGCGGCGGTGCAGATCTCGGCCTGTTTCAGGGCGCGGTCATGGTCCTCTTCGATGGTGACGGCGCGGATGCCGGCTTGCGGACCCACGACGTGTTCCACCGCTGCAAGGTATTCCCGGGCCAGCCCGCCATGGGCAACAATGACAATTCCGATCAACTGTGTTCCACCATCACGACGGATCGGTGCATCCCGATCCCCCCAGATACGCCCCAGACAGTCCTGCCGCGTCGGCACGGGCTGCCGGTCCGGGCGCCTGTGAACGTCGCTCTATCTCTCGATGTCTTTTAGACACCTGCCAGGATTTTTTGGCAAGATCATCAGCCATCAACTCGACCAAAGTGACCGAGCGGTGTTGCCCGCCCGTGCAGCCAAAGCCGATGGTCACATGGGCCCTGCCCTCGTCCACCTGCGCCGGGAGCACATAAAGGATAAGGTCTCTGAGCCTGTCGAAAAAGGGCTGGAACCGCGGGTCTGCCGTCACGTAATGCTGAACCAGAGGGTCGCGGCCGTCCAGCGGGCGCAGGGCGGGTTCCCAATGGGGGTTGGCCAGAAAGCGGCAGTCGAACATGAAATCCAGCCCCTGCGGCACCCCGCGCTTGTAGCTGAAGGATTGCAGCGACACCGCAAGCCGGTCCCCGCCCCGCGCATCGAACGCCTGCGCCAGCTCGGCCCGCAGGTCGTGGGGGGACAGCTCGGTCGTGTCGATCAGCACGTCGGCGCGGTCGCGCACCGGGGCCAGCAGGTCGCGTTCGGCGGTGATCGCCTCGGCCGGGGGGATGTCGCCGGCCAGCGGGTGGCGGCGGCGGGTTTCGGAATAGCGCCGCACCAGCACGTCGGTGGCACAGTCGAGATACAGCACCTTGGGCAGGAATGCCGGGTTGCGGGTCAGCGAATCGATCAACTCGACCAGATTGGCGGCGGAAAAGTCGCGGTTGCGCACGTCCAGCCCCAGCGCCAGCGGCACCGGGCGCGCCGCCCCGTCCAGCAGCCGCGGCACCAGCGACAGGGGCAGGTTGTCGATCGCCTCGAACCCCATGTCCTCAAGCGCGTGGATCGCGGTCGAGCGCCCGGCACCCGAGGGGCCGGTGACCAGCACCAGCCGCTGGGCATCGACGATGCCGCCCGCCGCCGCGCCCGTGCCCTGCCCTTCGCCCGCCATTGCCCCGCTCTGCCCCCCTCTTCGCGCCCCGTCAGTCGCTGCGCCCGCCCGCCAGCAGCTGGCGCAGCGCCGGGGCAAGATGCGGCCCCATCGGTCCCAGCACAAGGGGCAGCGCGATCCCCAGCAGGGTGATGCTGCGCCGGGGCGGCAGGCGCATGGTCTCGGCCCGGCCAAGGTCCACCACCAGCGCCAGCGGGGTCGGCCCGGCCGGCGCGGCGGCAAGGATGCCCACCCCCCGCGCCTCGATCCGGCCCGCAAGCGGCGGCGGGCAGGCGGCGATCAGCCGGCCCGCGCGGGCGTCCAGCAGCACCCGGTCGTCAGCGACCAGCTGCGCGCCCTGCGCCATCAGCGCCAGCGCCAGCGATGATTTTCCCGCCCCCGACGGCCCCAGGATCAGCAGCCCCCGCCCCTCGACCGCCACCGCGCTGGCGTGAATCGTGGTCATCCCGCCGGCCCGTTCCGGGTGCCGACTGCAACATCTGCAAAGATGGTATCGCTAACTTTCGATGGTTGCGCTAACTGTGGCCTTTGCCGGTCTATCATCGTCAAATCCCCATGTTATTAGATGCGCCCAGCGACAGCGCCCTTATGGAGTACCGGCATGGCACAGACCCGCGTCAACCCGAACTGCAAACTCGAAGACCAGGGAATCGTCGGGCTGGGCCAGGTTCACTATAACCTGCTCGAACCCGCACTGGTCGAGGCCGCGATCCGGCGCGAGGAAGGCAGGCTGGGTCTGGGCGGTGCGTTCCTGGTGTCGACCGGCGCCAAGACCGGCCGTTCGCCCAAGGACAAATTCGTCGTCCGCACCGCTTCGGTCGAGGATTCGATCTGGTGGGACAACAACCCGCCCATGGACCCCGAAGCGTTCGAGCGGCTGCACGCCGACATGCTGGACCACATGAAGGGCCGCGAATATTTCGTGCAGGATCTGTTCGGCGGCGCCGACCCCGAACAGCGGCTGGACGTGCGGGTGGTCAGCGAAATGGCCTGGCACAGCCTGTTCATCCGCCATCTGCTGCGCCGCCCCGAGGCCGCGGAATTGGCCGGGTTTACCCCCGACTGGACCATCATCAACTGCCCCGGGTTCAAGGCCGATCCGGCGCGCCACGGCTGCCGCACGGATACGGTGATCGCGCTGAACTTCGACCGCAAGCTGATCCTGATCGCCAACACCGAATACGCGGGCGAAAACAAAAAGGGCGTGTTCACCCTGCTGAACTACATCCTGCCGGGGCGCGGGGTGATGCCGATGCACTGCTCGGCCAACCATGCGCCGGGTGACGAAAGCGACGTGGCGATCTTTTTCGGCCTGTCTGGCACCGGCAAGACCACGCTGTCGGCCGAGCCCTCGCGCACGCTGATCGGCGACGATGAACACGGCTGGTCGGACAAGGGCGTCTTCAACTTCGAGGGCGGCTGCTACGCCAAGACCATCAACCTGTCGCCCGTGGCGGAACCGGAAATCTACGCCACCACCTCGCGATTCGGGACCGTGGTGGAAAACATGGTGTTCGACCCCGACACGCTGGAACTGGATTTCGCCGACAGCTCGATCACCGAGAACATGCGCTGCGCCTATCCGCTGGAGGCGATTTCAAACGCCTCGGACACCGGCATGGCCGGGCAGCCGAAAAACGTGATCATGCTGACCTCGGACGCCTATGGGGTGATGCCGCCGATCGCGCGGCTGACCGACGCGCAGGCGATGTATCATTTCCTGTCCGGCTTCACCTCGAAGACCCCGGGGACCGAGGACGGCATCGTCGAGCCGGTGCCGACCTTTTCGACCTGTTTCGGCGCGCCCTTCATGCCGCGCCGCCCCGAGGAATACGGAAAGCTGCTGGCCGAGCGGATCCGCAAGTCCGGCGCCACCTGCTGGCTGGTCAACACAGGCTGGACCGGCGGCCCGTTCGGCACCGGAAGCCGGATGCCGATCAAGGCCACCCGCGCCCTGCTGGCCGCAGCGCTGGACGGCTCGCTGAACGGCGTCGAGTTCCGCCGCGATCCGAATTTCGGCTTTGAAGTGCCGGTTTCGCTGCCGGGCGTGGACAGCAAGCTGCTGGACCCGCGCGCGACCTGGGCGGACGGTGCCGCCTATGACGCACAGGCCGAAAAGCTGAAGGGGATGTTCCGCGACAACTTTACCAAATACGAAGACAAGGTGGATCAGGACGTGCGCGACGCGGCGATCTGATCGGTCCCTTGGCTGCGAAGGAACGAGCCGTCCCTGCGGGGGCGGCTTTTTCTTTGCCGCCGCACCGGGGCGCCGCCCCGGACCCCGGGGTATTTGACCCAGAAAGAAGCGGGCTTTCCGGCAGCGGACATGAAGCCCTGCGGGAAAAGAACGATTGCCCTGCCCGCCGCTGCGGCCAACACTGCAACCATGGCGAAACCATGGGGGACATCATGCTGAGATTTCTGGCCCGGCCGGCCACGCGCCTGATGGAGCGTTACCTGCCGGATGCATTCATTTTCGTGCTGATCCTGACGCTGGTGGCAATGGCGGCGGCGCTGCTGACGCAGCCGGTCACGCCGCTGCAACTGGTCCAGCAATGGGGCGACGGGTTCTGGAAACTGCTGGAATTCGCCATGCAGATGCTGCTGGTGCTGGTCACCGGCTATATCATGGCGACCACGCCCCTGGTCAGCCGGCTGCTGGAGCGGCTGGCGGGCATTGCGCGGGGGCCGGGTTCGGCCGTGGTCATCGTCAGCCTGGTGTCGCTGGCGGCCGCATGGCTGAACTGGGGATTCGGGCTAGTGGTGGGCGCGCTGTTTGCCAAGGCGCTGGCGCGGCGGGTGCAGGTGGATTACCGGCTGCTGATCGCCTCGGCCTATAGCGGCTTTGTCATCTGGCACGGCGGGATTTCGGGGTCCGTGCCGCTGACCATCTCGACGCCCGGGCATTTCGCCGAGGACCAGATCGGGCTGATTCCCACCAGCGCCACCACATTCGCCGGGTTCAACCTGCTGATCTGCGCGCTGCTGTTCATCTTTGTGCCGCTGATCAACCGGCTGATGATGCCGGCACCGGATGAGACCGTGCTGGTCGATCCCGCGATGCTCGAAGACCGCCGCCCGGTGCTTGCGCCGCCGCGCACCCCCGCCGAGTGGCTGGAGCGTTCACCCATCCTGCTGTGGGCGATCGCGGTGCCGGGGCTGGTCTGGATCGTGCAGCATTTCATCACCAAGGGGCCGGTGCTGAACCTCAACGTGGTGAATTTCGTGTTTCTGTTCATCGGCATCGCCCTGCACCGCAGTCCGCGCGACCTGCTGGATTCGCTGGACGAGGGTGTGCGCGGCGGCGCGGGCATCGTGATCCAGTTCCCGTTCTATGCCGGGATCATGGCGATCATGACGCAAAGCGGGCTGGCGGTCACGCTGTCCGAGTGGTTCGTGGCGATCTCGACCGCCGAGACGCTGCCCTTCTGGACGCTGATCAGCGCCGGCATCGTCAATATCTTTGTCCCCTCGGGGGGCGGGCAATGGGCGGTGCAGGCTCCGGTGGTGATACCCGCGGCGCAGGCTTTGGGGGCCGACATGACCCGCACGGTGATGGCCGTGGCCTGGGGCGATGCCTGGACCAATCTGCTGCAACCGTTCTGGGCGCTGCCGATGCTGGGCATCGCGGGGCTGAAGCCGCGCGACATCATGGGGTTCTGCATGATCCAGCTGGTCGCGACCGGCATCATCATCGGCGGCGTGCTGTATTTCCTTTGACACGCACCGGCAGCGCCGTCCGCCGCGGCGGCGCTGCCCCTATTTGCGGCGCAGGCGCGAGCGTTTGCGTTCCGCCGCGTCCGAGCGCAGCTTGCCCCGGATAAAGCCGCGGCGGGCGGCCTTGCCGCCGGGGCCGCGGGGGGCGGGCAGCGGGGCGCCCTCGACCTCGACCAGTTCCAGCGTCAGCCCGCCGGTGGTGGGCACCGCCTCGGCCAGCCGCACGGTGACGCGCTGGCCGATGCCGATGCGCAGCCCGCTGTCGGCGCCGATCAGCGTCTGATTGTATGGGTCGTAGTGGAAATATTCGCGCCCGATCTCGCGGATCGGCAACAGCCCGTCGGCGCCGGTCTCGTCCAGCCGCACAAAGGCACCGAAACGCTGCACCCCGTTGATGCGGCCGGGGAATTCGGTCCCCACCCGCTCGGACAGATAGGCGGCAAGGTAGCGGTCGTTGGTATCACGCTCGGCCGCCATGCTGCGGCGTTCGGTGTCGCTGATCTGCTGGGCGGTGTCGGACAGCGTCTCGATGTCCTGCGCCGACAGCCCGTCCTGTCCCCAGCCATGCGCCGAGATCAGCGCCCGATGCACGATCAGGTCCGAATAGCGCCGGATCGGCGAGGTGAAATGCGCATAGTTTTTCAGCGCCAGCCCGAAATGCCCAAGGTTTTCCGCATTGTAATACGCCTGCGTCATGGATCGCAGGGTGCTGATGTTGATCAGCTCGTCGAAATCGGTGCCCTGCGCCTGCGCCAGCAGCCGGTTGAGTTGGCTGGTTTGCAGCACCTGCCCCTTGGCGAGACTGAAACCCGACGCCTGCGCCACCTCGCGCAGGGCATCCAGCTTTTCGGGGCTGGGTTCTTCGTGGACGCGAAACAGCAGCGGGCGCTGGCGCCGCGACAGCTCCTCGGCGGCGGCGACATTGGCCAGCACCATGAATTCCTCGATCAGCCGGTGCGCGTCGTAGCGTTCGCGAAAGGCCACGGATTTGACCTTGCCCTCGGGGGTCAGCTCGATCCTGCGTTCGGGCAGGTCAAGGTCCAGCGGCTGACGCCGCGCCCGCGCGGCCTTGAGCAGACCGTAGCCCGCAAACAGCGGCCGGATCACGTTGTCCAGCAGGGCTTCTGTCTGGTCGTCGGGTTGCTCGTCGGCGGCGGCCTGCGCCTGTTCGTAGGACAGCGAGGCGTGGCTGCGCATCATCCCCCGGCAGAAGCGATGCCCGATCTTGTTGCCCTGCGCGTCCAGCCGCATCCGGACCGCGATCACCGGCCGGTCCACGCCCTGATGCAGCGAACACAAATCGCCCGACAGGATATCGGGCAGCATCGGCACCACCCGGTCGGGGAAATAGGTCGAGTTGCCGCGCAGCCGCGCCTCGCGGTCCAGGGCCGATTGCGGGCGGACGTAATGCGCCACATCGGCGATGGCCACCCAGACCACGACGCCCCCGGGGTTGGCCGGGTCGTCGTCGAACATCGCCGCCACCGCGTCGTCGTGGTCGCGCGCATCCTCGGGGTCGATGGTGACCAGGGGCAGGTCGCGCAGATCCTCGTGATCGTCCATGGGGGCGGGTTTCTGGGCGTCGGCCTCGGCCATCACCGCGTCGGGGAAATCGTCGGGGATGCCGTGCTGGTGGATGGCGATCAGGCTGACCGCCCGAGGGGCCGAGGGATCGCCCAGCCGCTGGGTGATGCGGGCCTGCGGCAGGCCCAGACGGTTGCGCGAGCCGATCTGCTCGGCCTCGACCAGCTCGCCGTCCTGCGCGTCCTGCGTGGCGTCGCCGCGCACCCGCCAGGTCTTGTCGGCGCCCTTGTCGATGGGCAGGATGCGCCCACCCTCGGTTTCCTTGCGGAAGATGCCGACGATGCGATGCGGGGCGGTGCCGATGCGGCGCATCAGCCGTGCTTCATACTGGTGGTCCTCGGCCGTGACATCCGCCAGCCGGACCAGCACCCGCTCGCCCGCGCCCACGGCAGGCTCGGTGCTGCCCGGCAGGAACAGGATACGCGGCGCGGGCGCGGTGCCCTGCCATTCCAGCGGCCGCGCGAACAGGTCGCCGTTTGCGTCGGGGGGCAGGATCTCGACCACGCTGACCGGGGGCAGCCGTTCGTGATCGCGATAGCTGCGACGGCGGCGTTCCAGCAGCCCCTCGGCCTCAAGCTCGCGCAGCAGGCGCTTCAGCTCGATCCGGGCGCTGCCCTTGATGTTGAAGGCCTTGGCGATGTCGCGCTTGGCGGTCGCGTCGGGGTTGTCTGCGATCCAGTCGAGGATCTGCTGGCGGGAGGGAAGCATCTGGACCATGGCTGCACGCTTATCACGCCGCCCCGACCGGCGGCAGAGGGGAAAGCACACCCCCGCACCACAAGTTCCCGGCTCAGGCGGCCGAGGTCTTGAGCGCCCGCACCCGCGCGGCCAGCCCGGCCATGTCGTCGTCGGGGATGCCCAGCTCGGCCAGATGGGCGACGGTGTTGAACAGGTAATCGGCATTCGGCCCGCGCCCGCCATGGGCGGCGGCAATGATCGCGGCCTGTTCGTCGGGCGACAGGCCGGCCGCGTATTGCCGATGCTCGGGGCGCATCACATAGGTCACCGCGGCGACGCGGCGCCCGTCGGCCAGCGCCAGGTCGATGCTGGCCTCACGATAGGCTTGGGTCACCAGCTCGCGGGTGCGGATGGCGGCGATGACCTCGGGCCACAGCGCATCGTCGATTCGCAGCGCCAGCCCGGTGCAGGACGCCTGTTCGCAGGGCTCCAGCCCCAGCACCAGCCCCGGCTGCGCCAGCGTCCCGCGATGGCAGACCGAACGCAGGCAGAAACTGCGCCGCCAGCCCTCGGTATGCGCGATCACCCGCTCGGCCACCGGGAAACCCGGCGCCCACATCAGCGAGCCATAGCCGAAAACCCAGAAACCTTTATCCATCGGCTTGCCCTTTCCACCGGGCAAAGGTTAGGGCGGATGCGCGATTTTGCAAGTGAGGCGCCGATGCGGTTCCTGTCGATCCTGCTGCTGGCGCTGGGGGTGGCGCTGGGCTTTGCATGGCTGGGTGGGGAAAGCTGGCTGGCCGGCAAGGCGCGCGGGATCATCGCGCAGGATCCCCGGATCAGCGCCGCCTCGGTCGCGCCGCTGCGGCGGCTGGACCGGATCGGGCTGCATCTGGACAATGTCGCCGTCGCGACGCCGCAAGGGGCGGCCGCTCTGCCCACGCTCGACCTGTGGGCGGCGCCAAGCTCGCCCCATCGCTTCCACGCCGAACTGCCGCCGCAGATGCTGCTGCCGATCCAGGGGGATGCGCGACAGGTCGCGGCGCAGGACGCGGAACTGACATTGCAGCTTTCCCCGGGCAGCGGCATGGCGGTGGCGCTGATGGCGGCACGCAGCGGCAAGGTCTCGGTCGAGGGCGCGCCGCTGCTTGCGCGGCTGGACGCCCGCGCACTTCTGGTGCCGATGGGGGCGCAGGCCCCGCAAGCCGCCCGCGCCGCCTATGCGGTCGAGGCCGAGTGGTCTGCGCTGACCCCGGGCGCGGCTTTGGACCTGCCCGCGGCGTTGGCCGCGCAGGCGCTGTCGGGTCAGGGGACCGCGCAGGTGTTTCTGACCGGCCCGCTGCGCCCCGGCGAACCAAAGCCGCGGCTGGCCGGCATCGCCTCGCCCGGCTTCACCCTGACGCTGGGGCCGCAGTCGCTGCGCGTCGCCGGGCAGCTGACGGCGGACGCGGACAACCGGGCCGAGGGCGCGCTGTTTCTTTACACCACCGACGCCCGCGCCTGGATGCAGCTGACGGGGGATCTGGGGCTGATTCCGCCCCGGCTGGTCATGCTGGCCGGCAGCGCGCTGGAACAGGCGGCCGGGACCGAACCGCCCGCCACCACCCCGGCCCCGCCCGATTCCGCCCCGGGCGAGCTGCGCATCCCGCTGACCTTCCGCGATGGCCGCATGTTCCTCGGCCCGCTGCCACTGGGCGAGGCGCCGCGCCTCGGCCGTTGAGTGGACCGCCGCGCCTCGGCGTAGCTGCTTCTTCCTTGCTCAAATATCCCGGGGCTTTACTCTTTCTCCACCCCGCGGCCGAAGTCGGGGGCGGCGGTGTCCTGACCGGCCTCGATGATGCCGCGGCGGATGGCGCGGGTGCGGGTGAAATAGTCGTGCAGATGCTGGCCGTCGCCCATGCGGATGGCGCGTTGCAGCACGAACAGCTCTTCGGCAAAGCGGCCGAGGATATCCAGCGTCGCCTCGCGGTTGTGCAGGAACACGTCGCGCCACATCGTCGGGTCCGAGGCCGCGATGCGGGTGAAATCGCGAAAACCGGCGGCGGAATACTTGATCACCTCGTCGTCGGTGACGCGGCGCAGGTGGTCGGCGACGCCGACCATCGTATAGGCGATCAGATGCGGCGCGTGGCTGGTCACCGCCAGCACCAGGTCGTGATGCGCGGGCTCCATCGTTTCGACATTGGCGCCCAGCGCGCGGACCAGATCGGACAGGCGCGCGACCGCCGCCGGGTCGCTGTCGGGCAAGGGCGTCAGCAGCCACCAGCGGTTGCGAAACAGTCCCGCAAAGCCCGAACGCGGGCCGGAATGTTCGGTCCCCGCCAGCGGGTGGCCGGGGATGAAATGCACGCCTGCGGGGATATGGGGCGCCACCGCCTCGATCACCGATTGCTTGACCGAACCCACGTCGGTCAGGATCGCGCCCGGCGCCAGATGCGGGGCGATCTCGGCCGCGACCGCGCCCATGGCGCCCACCGGCACCGCCAGCACCACCAGATCGGCGCCGGCGACGGCCTCGGCCGCGCTGTCGGTCACCTCGTCCACCAGCCCGATTTCGCGCGCGACATCGCGGGTCTCGTCCGAGCGGGCATAGCCCACCACACGCCCCGCCAGCCCCGATTCGCGCATCGCCAGCGACATCGAGCCGGCGATCAGCCCCAGCCCGATCAGCGCCACGCGCCGGAACATCGGCGCGGCTGCCGGCGCGGTCATGTCGCCACCGCGGCGCGGCCGGCCATGAACTGGCCGATGACATGGGCCACGCGGCGGCAGGATGCCTCGTCCCCGATGGTGATGCGCAGGCAGTCGGGCAGGCCGTAGCCGCCGACAAGGCGCACGATGATGCCCTCGCCCCGCAGCATGGCGTCGCAGGCCGCGGCCGTCGCCGCATCCTCGAACCGGGCGAGGATGAAATTGGCAAACGACGGGTCCGAGGGCACGCCGCGTTCTGCCAGCGCCGCCGCCAGCCAGTCACGCAGCCGCGCGTTTTCGCTGCGGGAATGGTCCAGATGCGCGTGATCGCGCACCGCGGCCTCGGCCCCTTCCAGCGCAAGGCTGGACAGGTTGAACGGGCCGCGGATCCGGTTCAGCACGTCGATGATTTCGCGCGCGGCATAGGCCCAGCCGACCCGCAGCCCGCCCAGCCCGTAGATCTTGGAAAATGTCCGGGTCATCACCACATTGGGCAGCCGCTCGACCAGCCCTGCGCCGCCGTCGAAATCGGGGCTGACATATTCGGCGTAAGCCCCGTCGATCACCAGCAGCGCCTGCGGCACCGCATGGGCCAGCCGCGCAAGCTCGTCCTCGGTCACCATGGTGCCGGTGGGGTTGTTGGGGTTGGCGACAAAGATCAGCCGCGTTTTGTCCGTCGCCGCCGCGATCAGCGCATCGATGTCGGTGGTGCGCTCGCGCTCGGGCGCGGCGATCGGGGTCGCGCCTGCCGCCAGCGCGCTGATGCGATACATCAGGAACCCGTGTTCGGTGAACAGCACCTCGGTTCCGGGACCGGCATAAGCCTGGCACAGGAAATGGATGATCTCGTCCGAACCCACGCCGCAGATGATCCGGTCGGGGTCCAGCCCGTGCGCCTCGGCGATGGCGGTGCGCAGCCGCAGGTGGTCGGTCGGCGGATAGCGGTGCATCGAATGCGCCGCCCGCGCCACTGCCTCGCGCGTCTTGTCGCTGGCGCCAAAGGGGTTTTCGTTCGAGCTGAGCTTCAGCACGTCGCTGCGCCCCGACAGCGTGGCGGCCCCGGCCTGGTAAAGCGCGATCTCCATGATGCCGGGCTGGGGCTGGATCACGGGGCGGGGCTGGTCGGAACCGGGCTGGCTGGAACGGGGCGGCTGCTGGCTCATGTCGTGCTCTCGAATGGGTCAGGTCGTCTTAGGCAAGCGGCCGGGCGATGGAAAGGGGCAGGCGCCGCCCCCCGTTCGCGCCGGATTGCGCAGGCAGGCAGTTGACCCCGCGCCGCGCCGGGCCGACAACGCCGTCATGCGCCTGTCCGATTTCGATTTCGACCTGCCCGAGCGGTTGATCGCCACCCGCCCCGCCCGCCCGCGCAGCGCCGCGCGGCTGCTGGTGGCGCGGGGCGATGCGATCACCGATGCCCATGTCCGCGACCTGCCCGCGTTCCTGCGCCCGGGCGATCTGCTGGTCCTGAACGACACCCGCGTGATTCCCGCCCGGCTGACCGGCACCCGCACCCGCGATTCAGACGCAGGCCCCGCCACCGCCCGCATCGAGGTCACGCTGCTGGAACCCGCCCCCGGCGGCCTATGGCGGGCGCTGGCCAAGCCGCTGCGCAAACTGCGCGAGGCCGAGGTGATCCGTTTCGGCGACACCCTGTCCGCACGGGTGGACCGCATCGAGGACGCCGCGCTGCTGCTCGATTTCGACGCGGCGGGCGAGGCATTCGACGCGGCGCTGGCGCAGGTCGGCGCAATGCCCCTGCCCCCCTATATCGCCGCGCTGCGCCCGCCGGACGAACAGGACCGCACCGATTATCAGACCGTCTGGGCGGAACGCCCCGGCGCCGTTGCCGCCCCCACCGCAAGCCTGCATTTCGACGATGCGCTGCTGGGGGCGCTGGCGGCGATGGGGGTGCAGACCACCCGCGTCACCCTGCATGTGGGGGCGGGGACGTTCCTGCCGGTCAAGACCGACGACATCAGCCAGCACCGGATGCACGCCGAACGCGGCATCGTGTCGGCCGAGGCCGCCGCCGCGATCAACGCCGCCCGGGCCGAGGGGCGCCGCGTGATCCCCGTCGGCACCACCGCGCTGCGGCTGATCGAATCGGCGGCCGCGCCGGACGGGCGGGTGGCGGCCTATGACGGGATGACCGATATCTTCATCCGCCCCGGCCATCGCTTTCGCGTGACCGACGGGCTGATGACCAATTTCCACCTGCCGAAATCGACACTGATGATGCTGGTATCCGCGCTGATGGGGGTGGACCCTGTCCGCGCGATCTATTCGCACGCCGTTAACGAAAACTACAGGTTCTTCAGCTACGGAGACGCATCCCTGCTGCTGCCCGAGGAAACATGCTGACCGTCCTGCGCACCACCTGGCCGCTGCTGCTGGGCATCCTGCTGCTGATGATCGGCAACGGGATGCAGGGCACGCTGCTGGGCGTGCGCGGCGGGATCGAGGAAATCCCGACCTCGCTGATGTCGGTGGTCATGGCGGGATATTTCGGCGGCTTCGTGCTGGGCAGCGTGGCGGTGCCGCCGATGATCCAGCGCGTCGGCCACGTCAGGGTGTTTGCGGCGCTGGGGTCGTTGATCTCGGCGGTGCTGATCCTTTACGCGGCCGCGCCGCACTGGCTGGCCTGGGCGGCCCTGCGGATGGTGATCGGGTTCTGTTTCTGCGGCGTCTATATCACCGCCGAAAGCTGGGTGAACGCCAGCGCCTCGAACGAAACCCGCGGCCAGGCCATGTCGGCCTATTTCATCATGCAGATGCTGGGGCTGGTCATCGGACAGGTGCTGCTGAACGTCAGCGACCCGGCGGGATGGATGCTGTTCGTCATCCCCTCGGTGCTGGTGTCGCTGGCCTTTACCCCGATCCTGCTGGCGCAGGTGCAGGCGCCGCGGTTCGAGCAGATCAAGCCGATGAGCCTGCCGCGGCTCTATCGCACCTCGCCGCTAGGCTGCATCGGCATTTTCCTGATCGGCGGCGTGTTTTCCGCGCTGCTGGGCATGGGTTCGGTCTGGGGCGCGGTGATCGGGCTGGATGTGGGCCAGATCTCGGCTTTTATCGCGGCGATCTCGATCGGGGGGTTGCTGGCGCAATATCCCATCGGCTGGCTGTCGGACCGGCTGGACCGGCGCAAGATCATCACCGTGCTGGCGGCATTCGGCGCCGTGGTCACGGCGGTCGTTGCGGCCAGCGACATGGGGATCTGGGGGTATCTGCTGGCCGCGGCGCTGGTGGGCGGCGTCGCGAACCCGGCCTATGCGCTGCTGATCGCCTATACCAACGATTTTCTGGACGCCTCGGACATGGCGGCGGCCTCGGCCGGGCTGCTGCTGGTCAATGGCGCGGGCTCGGTGTTCGGGCCGATCCTGACCGGCTGGCTGATGACGCTGATCGGGCCGCAGGGGTTCTGGGTCTATATGGGCGTGCTGCTGACGGGGCTGGCCGCCTATGGCGCCTGGCGGATGACGCAGCGCGCCTCGCCCAGCCTCGACCAGAATTTCGCCCTGCTGATGCCCGCCGCGACCCCGGTTGCGGTCGAGGCCGCGCTGACCGAGGCTGGCGACAGCCATTCTCACCCCCCTCAGGACGGGCCAACCGATATGCAGGACCAGCCATGACCACGATCACGACCGACCCGACGCCACAGGAAATCAACCGCTTCTGGATCGACGAGACCGGCCCCAAGGGCTGGTATGTGCAAAGCGACGCGCTGGACCGGCAGATTCGCGACCGCTTCATGGCGGCGTGGATCGACGCGCCGCGGCTGGCCGTGCAATGGGCCGGCACCGCCGACGGCGCGCTGGCCGCGCTGATCCTGACCGACCAGTTCCCGCGCAACATGTTCCGGGACGACGCGCGCGCCTTTGCCACCGACCCGCTGGCGCTGCGCATCGCCCGCGCCGCGCTGGAGGCCGGCCACGACCTGGCCACCCCCGAACCGGCGCGGCAGTTCTTTTACCTGCCCTTCGAGCACAGCGAAGAGCTGGCCGACCAGGATCTGGCAGTCGAGTTGTTCGCCCAGCGGATGCCGGGCGAAAACCTGCTGCATGCGCAGCTGCATCGCGACACCATCGCCCGTTTCGGCCGCTTTCCGTGGCGCAATGCCGCGCTGGGGCGCACCCCGACCGATGCCGAGCGCGCGGTGATGGACGCGGGCGGCTACGGGGCGCTGGTTTCCGGCAGACTGTCGCTTGCCGATCTGGCCTGAGCCTGCAAATGTGAACGCTATCAGACGCGGACGGACGAAGGGGACACCGATGGCACAGCAATTCGACGTGGTGGTGATCGGGGCCGGTCCCGGCGGCTATGTCTGCGCGATCCGCGCCGCGCAGCTGGGGCTGAAAGCCGCCGTGATCGAGCGCGAGAACCTGGGCGGCATCTGCCTCAACTGGGGCTGCATCCCGACCAAGGCGCTGCTGCGTTCAGCCGAGGTGTTCCACCTGATGGGGCGGGCCAAGGACTACGGGCTGAAGGCCGGCGATCTGGGCTTTGATCTGGACGCGGTGGTGCAGCGGTCGCGGGGCGTGGCGAAACAGCTGTCGGGCGGCGTGGGGCACCTGCTGAAAAAGAACAAGGTCACGGTGGTGATGGGCAAGGCCAGCCTGACCGCCCCCGGCAAGCTTTCGGTCACGACCGACAAGGGGGTTGACGAGATCACGGCCAGGCACATCGTGCTGGCCACCGGCGCCCGCGCCCGCGAGCTGCCGGGGTTCGAGGCCGACGGCGATCTGGTCTGGACCTATCGCCACGCGCTGGTGCCCAAGCGGATGCCGAAAAAGCTGCTGGTCATCGGCTCGGGCGCGATCGGGATCGAATTCGCCAGCTTCTTCAATACTCTGGGTGCCGATACCACGGTGGTCGAGGTCATGGACCGCGTGCTGCCGGTCGAGGACGCCGAGATTTCCGCCTTTGCGAAAAAGCAGTTCGTCAAGCAGGGCATGACGATCATGGAAAATTCTACGGTCAAGCAGCTGGACCGCAAGGGCAAGACCGTGACCGCCCATATCGAGACCGGCGGCAAGACCGTCACCCATGACTTTGACACAGTGATTTCCGCCGTGGGCATCGTCGGCAATGTCGAGGGGCTGGGGCTTGAGGCGCTGGGGGTCAAGCTGGACCGCAGCCATGTGGTGACCGACGAATACTGCCGCACCGGCATCGACGGGCTTTACGCCATCGGCGACCTGGCCGGCGCCCCCTGGCTTGCCCACAAGGCCAGCCACGAAGGGGTGATGGTGGCCGAGCTGATCGCCGGGAAAAAGGTGCACCCGATCAAGGCCGCGAACATCCCCGGCTGCACCTATTGCCAGCCGCAGGTCGCATCCGTCGGGCTGACCGAGGCCAAGGCGAAAGAGGCCGGCCATGAGGTCAAGGTCGGCCGCTTCCCCTTTGTCGGCAATGGCAAGGCCATCGCGCTGGGGGAACCCGAAGGCATGGTGAAAACCGTGTTCGACGCGAAAACCGGCGAGCTTCTGGGCGCGCATATGGTCGGCGCCGAGGTGACCGAGCTGATCCAGGGCTATGTGATCGGCAAGACCGCCGAGCTGACCGAGGAAGATTTCATGCACACGGTCTTTGCCCACCCGACCCTGTCCGAGATGATGCATGAATCGGTGCTGGACGCCTACGGAAAGGCGATCCATTTCTGAATTGCGGCAGCCGGGGGCCTTGCCCTCGGACCCCCGGGATATTTGAACACCAAAGACAGGCTGCGCGCCGGTTTCGCCTAATCCGCCCCGCCAAGGTTGACCGCGGCCACGCTGTCGCTTTTCGGGCGCGGGTCTTCGGGCAGGGTGCCGTGGACCAGATACAGCACCTGTTCGGCGATGGAGGTCGCGTGGTCGCCCATGCGCTCGACGTTCTTGGCGATGAAATGCAGGTGCATGCAGGCGGTGATGTTGCGCGGATCCTCCATCATGTGGGTCAGAAATTCTCGAAACAGCGCGTTATACATCTGATCGACCTCGATATCGCGAGCGCGGACCTCGGCAGCCAGCGTCGCGTCGCGGCGCACATAGCTGTCCAGCGCGTCGCGCAGCAGGGCGCTGACGGCCTCGGTCATGCGCCGCAGTGCCAGGCCGGCGCCGGGAATCGTCGGCATCTGCGCCAGCAGATGGGTGCGCTTGGCCATGTTCTTGGCGTAATCCCCCACCCGTTCCAGCGCCGAGGCGACCTTGATCACCGTCAGCACCAGCCGCAGGTCGGTGGCCCGCGGCGCGCGCAGGGCGATCAGCCTTGCGGCAGATTCGTTGATCTGCACCTCGAGCTGGTCGATCTCGCGGTCGCGGCGGCGGACCTCTTCGGCCAGGGGCTCGTCGCTGGTTTCCAGCGCGCGGGTGGCATCGGTGATCGCGGTCTCGACCAGCCTGCCCATGCGCACGACCTCGGCCTGGATGCTTTCAAGGTCGCGGTCGAAAGCGGACATGATGTGCTTGTCGCGTTGCATGGCAAACGTCCTTTCCGTCAGCCGATCCGGCCGGTGATGTAGCTTTCCGTCCGCGGGTCTTTCGGACTGGTGAAGATGTCGTCGGTGCTGGCGTATTCGACCAGATGCCCGAGGTGAAAGAACGCGGTTTTCTGGCTGACCCGCGCCGCCTGCTGCATCGAGTGGGTGACGATGACCACCGAATAGCGGTCGCGCAGCTCGTCGATCAGTTCCTCGATCTGGGCGGTGGCGATGGGGTCCAGCGCGGAACAGGGTTCGTCCATCAGCAAGACCTCGGGCGAGGTGGCGATGGCGCGCGCGATACACAGCCGCTGCTGCTGGCCCCCCGACAGGCCGGTGCCGGTATCGTCCAGCCGGTCCTTGACGTCATCCCACAGCGCCGCCCGGCGCAGGGATTTTTCCACCACCGCATCCAGATCGGCGCGGGTCGGGGCCAGCCCGTGGATACGCGGCCCGTAGGCCACGTTGTCGTAGATCGACTTGGGGAACGGGTTCGGTTTCTGGAACACCATTCCCACCCGCGCCCGCAGCTGCACCGGATCGACGCGGGGGTCATAGATATCCTCGCCGTCCAGCAGCATCTGCCCGCCGACCCGCGCCGCCGGGATGGTGTCGTTCATCCGGTTCAGGCAGCGCAGGAACGTCGATTTCCCACAGCCCGAGGGGCCGATGAACGCCGTCACCGTCTTGTCGAGGATATCGACGCCCACGTCCTTGAGCGCGTGTTTTTCCCCATACCACACCTGCACGTCGCGGCATTCGAATTTGACGTCCCCGGTTCCGGTCTGCACGCTGCGCTCCGCCTGTGTCATCTGGTTCATGGATATGGTCTTTCCGGCCGCGGTTACCAGCGGCGCTCGAACTTGCGGCGCAGCCAGATGGCGATCAGGTTCATCGCCAGCAGGAACGCCAGCAGCACGATGATCGCCCCCGAGGCGCGTTCAAAGAACGCCGGGTCGGCGCGCTGGGTCCAGTTGTAGATCTGCACCGGCAGCGCCGAGGCCGGGTCAAGCAGCCCCTGCGGCGGGGCCGAGGGATAGGTGCTGACGAACGCCACCATTCCGATCAGCATCAGCGGCGCGGTTTCGCCCAGCGCCTGCGCCAGCCCCAGGATGGTGCCGGTCAGGATCCCCGGCATCGCCAGCGGCAGGACATGGTGGAACACCGTCTGCATCCGCGACGCCCCCACCCCCAGCGCCGCATCGCGGATCGACGGCGGCACGGCTTTCAGCGCCGCACGGGTGGCGATGATGATGGTCGGCAGCGTCATCAGCGTCAGCACCAGCCCGCCGACGATGGGGGCCGAACGCGGCAGCCCGACGAAATTGATGAAAGCCGCCAGCCCCAGAATCCCGAACACGATCGAGGGCACGGCGGCGAGGTTCGAGATATTCACCTCGATCACGTCGGTCAGCCGGTTTTTCGGTGCGAATTCCTCAAGCCAGATCGAGGCGGCGACCCCGATGGGCAGCGCCAGCACCAGCACGATCAGCATCATGTAAAGCGAGCCGAGGATCGCGACGCCCAGACCCGCCGATTCCGGGCGGCTGTCGGACCCGTCGGGCGCGGTGATGAAACGCCAGTTGAAGCCCGCGCGCACCACGCCCTGATCGCGCAGCGCCATCGCCAGATCATATTGCGCGACCGAGGTTTTCGCGTCCCGCGCCGCCGTGTCGCGGGTCACGCGGCCCTTGAGCATCCCGTCCACCCGCGACGAGGTCATCATCCGCCACTCGATTTCCTGCCCGACCAGCGCGGGGTCGGCCAGCACCGCCCGGCGCAGATCGGCGCGGGCCTGCGCCGACAGGAAACCGGTAATGTCGCGCTGGGTCAGGCCCTCGACCTGAATATTGCGGCGCTCGATTTCCCGGGTCAGGGCCTGATCCAGCAGCCGGCCGTAGCTCATGGTCAGGACGCCGGCCATCTCGGCCGGGTCGCGGTTGCCGTCGGGGTCGACGACATCGGCCGCGATCACCACCGGGATCGTCGCGCGGGCCTGCACAAAGGCCGAGGCGCCGTCGCGGAACACCGTGAACATCAGCGCCGCCAGCGCCGCCATGGCAACCACCACCGCCGCGGCGCCATAGGCGCGGAAACGCCGCTCGGCCGCATTGCGGCGGCTGGTGCCGGGGTCGGTTTTCAGCAGCGACCGGCGGGCGCGCGCGGCGGGCATGGCGGGATCGCTCATTCGTATTGCTCCCGGTATTTGCGCACGATGTATAGCGCGAACACGTTCAGCCCCAGCGTCATCACGAACAGCGTCAGCCCCAGCGCGAATGCGACCAGCGTCTCGGGTGAATTGAAATCATTGTCGCCGGTCAGCTGGCCCACGATCTTGACGGTGATGGTGGTCATCGCCTCGAACGGGTTGCCGCTGATCTTTGCCATGGCGCCGGCGCCCAGCACCACGATCATGGTTTCGCCGATGGCGCGGGATGCGGCCAGCAGCACCGCGCCGACGATGCCGGGCAGCGCTGCCGGGATCACCACATGGCGGATGGTTTCCGAAGGGGTCGAGCCAAGCCCCAGCGCCCCGTCGCGCAGCGACTGCGGCACCGCGTTGATGATGTCGTCGGACAGCGAGCTGACGAAGGGGATCAGCATGATCCCCATCACCAGCCCAGCGGTCGCGACCGAGGCACTGCTGTTGCCAAAGCCCAGCGGCTGGGCCAGCCAGTCGCGGATCAGCGGGCCGACGGTTGCCAGCGCGAACAGCCCGTAAACGATGGTGGGGATGCCGGCCAGCACCTCGATCGCCGGCTTGACCACGGAACGCACCCGCCGCGTCGCGTATTCGGACATGTAGATCGCCGCGAACAACCCGACGGGCACCGCCACCAGCAGCGCGATCAGGCTGATATACAGCGTCCCCCACAGCAGCGGCAGCATCCCCAGTTTCGAGCCGCCGCCGAAACGCGGCGACCACTCGGTGCCGAACAGGAAATCCTGCCACGGGTAGAGGCGAAAGAAGCTGGCCGATTCAAAGACCAGCGACAGCACGATGCCCAGCGTGGTGGCGATGGCGATCAGCGAACACAGGATCAGCAGCAGCCCGATCATCCGCTCGACCGCGTTGCGGGCGCGGAAATCGGCCGAAACGCGCACCAGTCCCGCCCCCAGCCCCGCCAGCCCCAGCAGCATCGCGGCCGGGGACGCCAGCGCCCCCGCGCCGGGGATCAGCGGCCGCGCCAGCCCGCCCAGCACCAGCAGCCCCAGCGCCGGCAGCGCGGCAAGCAGCGCCACCTGCCAGCCGTGATAGGCCGGGCGCGAATGCAGCCGGCGCGTATCGCCCGCGACCAGCGCCACGGCGCGGCGGTGGCCCAGCAGATAGCCAAGCCCCGCAAGCCCAAGGATGGTGATGATTGTCGCAAGAGGTGACATGGATCCTCGAAAGCAGCTCCGGGCAGCGCGGCCCTGCCCGGCAACGGGCGCGGCCGCGGCTGCGGGCGGTTACGCGGTCAGTTCCCGCCCATGATCTTTTCCGCGGCCACCGCCGCCTGCGCTTCGGCCAGCTGCGGGTCGGGCACCAGCCCGTAATCCGCCAGCGGCCCGCCGGGTCCGGCAATGGCGTCGAGGGCGAAGAACCCGGCGAATTCCCTTAGCCCCGGGATGGTCTCAAAGTGATCCGCCTTGACGTAAAGAAACAGCGGCCGCGACACCGGATATTCGCCCGAGGCAACGCTGGCAACCGTGGGCACCACCCCGTCGATCGGCGCCACCCTGAGCCGGCTGGTGTTGTTTTCGTAAAACGACAGCCCAAAGACGCCGATGCCGTCGGGGTTGCTGTCCACGCGGGCCAGCGTCTCGGTATAGTCGCCGTCGATGTCGACCGCCCGGCCGTCGGTACGCAGCGCCACGCAGGCGGCGCGGGCGGCATCCTGACCCTCGGCCGCGGCCAGCGCCGCCCGTGTGCCCGAGATCTCGCAGCCGGCCGCCATCACCTTTTCCTCGAACACCTCGCGGGTGCCGTGCTTGGTGCCGGGGACGAACACCGCGATCTGCCGGGCGGGCAGTGCCGGGTTCACCTCGGCCCAGCTGACGGCGGGGTTCGCGACCAGTTGGCCGTCCACGATCACCTGCGCGGCCAGCGCCCGGTGGATGTCCTGCGGGGTCAGCGCGAAATCGGGGCCGCCCATCCCCGAGGCAAAGACGATGCCGTCATAGCCGATGCGCAGCTCGATCACCCGCGCCACCCCGTTGGCGTGACAGCTCGCCAGTTCCGCCCGGGTGATCGGGCGCGACGAGCTGGCGATGTCGATGGTCCGGGGGCCGGTGCCGGCGCAGAACTGCTTGATGCCGGCGCCGCTGCCGCCGCCCTCGACCACGGGGGCGGGAAAATCCGTATTGTCGGCAAAGGCTTCGGCGGCGATGGTCGCATATGGCAGCACGGTGGATGATCCCGCCAGCTGGATCTGCGCGCGGGCTGCGGCCCCCGTGGCCGAGACGGCCAGCAGCGCAAGACCCGAGGCAAGGATTTTCATCAAGCTCATCGGCAGCTCCTGCGTTTTGCCTTGAGTCCGGCATCCGGGCCGTTGCGTCTCATAGCGCCCCGTGAACGGCAAGGAAAGATTTCGGTGGAATCCGGGAAAACCTGCGCGAAACTGTCCACAGGCCGGGCCGCCGCAGGTCACGGCGCGCGGCCCTGCCCATGAAACAGGAAAGGGACCGGCGCGCGGCCGATCCCCTGTCTGCGTTCTTGCCGGATTCTTCCGGCACATTCTTCCGGCTCGGGCCGTCCCGCCCCATCCTGCTGGCCAAGGCTTTCGCCCAAAGCGCGCGCCGGGGCGGCTGCGGCGGTCAGTTCGACAGCCGCTCGATCTCTTCCTTGAGCCGCAGCTTTTCCTTTTTCATCGCTGCGATCGACAGGTTGTCCGAACCCGGCGCGCGCTGCGCACGCTCGACTTCTTCCGACAGATTCTGGTGTTTTCTGCGCAGTTCCGCGACATGCGACTGAACCGACATTCGATCCTCCTGCTATGGGTCGATGGAATCAGTGCAGCATGTTTCCGCGCCGCTGTCACCCGAAACCTCGCGTCCATCCGCCGGACCCCGGACGATGGCGGCGCCGTCGCGCAGCACGGCCCGGGCGGGCAGGCTCAGATCCTCGCAATCACGTTCATGTGCGGGGCGCCCGTGCAGGACAAAGGGCGCGTGCAGCCGCAGCCCGCCCCGCGCACCCTTGCGTGAAACGACGATGACGCGGCCCGCGTCATGCCCCTGCCGCGCGGCAAGCGGCAGCACCGACACCGCCCCTGCCCGCCCCGCCAGCGCCACAAGAATGCGGTCCAGCGCCTCGGCCCGGTGGATCAGCGTCAGCGCACCGCCCGGCCGCAGCCGCCGCAGGCCGGCATCGACCCAGGCCTCCAAGGTGGTATCTTCATGCCGGGCAGCGGCGCGCAGGGCGTCGGGCGCGCGGGTGCCGGCCAGAAAGAACGGCGGGTTGGCGATCACATGGTCAAAGCTTTCGGCGCGCAGCTCAGAGGGCATCCGGGCCAGATCGCCCGACAGGATCCGCGCCGCGATCCCCGTTGCTGCGGCGTTATGCCGTGCCAGCGCCGCCAGCTCTTCCTGCCGCTCAAGCCCGCTCAGCGCCACGCCGGGGATCCGCGCGCCCAGGCAAAACAGCGCGACACCCGCACCGCAGCCCAGTTCCAGCACCCGCTCGCCCCCGCGCGCAGGACAGGCGGCGGCCAGCATCACCGCATCGGTGCCGGCGCGATAGCCGCGCGCGGGCTGGCGCAGCAACAACCGCCCGCCCAGGAACCTGTCGTCCCGCAACCCGTCGCCCTGCGTCATCCAAGCCCGTGGTCGCGCAGGATCGCCGCCGCCATGAAATGATCGCGGTCCACCACCATCAGCCGCCGGGGCAGCACCCCGATGGAGCCTTCAAGCACGCTCATGTGCTGGTCGAACTGGAACGCGGGGATTCCCTCGGCCTGCAACAGGTCGCAGGCGCGGGTGATGGTCAGCGGATCGGTGGTGCGCAGCACTTCCTTCATCCCGCGCAAGCTAGGGCGCGGTTGCGCAACTGTCCACGCCGTGGCAATGGCAAAACGCAACGGCGGGGCGCGACAGCGGCGCAAGACAGGCCGGACGCAAACCGGGTGCGAAAGGGTGTTTTCATGGGTGTGAACGAAACCGTGGCCAAACCGCTGGACCGCCTGTCGGATATGCTCGCCCCCGAGATGGAGGCCGTGAACACCCTGATCCGCACAAGGATGGAAAGCCGCCACGCCCCCCGCATCCCCGAGGTGACCGCCCATCTGGTCGAGGCCGGCGGCAAGCGCCTGCGCCCGATGCTGACGCTGGCCGCGGCAAAGCTGCTGGGTTACGGCGGCACCCATCACCACCTGCTGGCAGCCACGGTCGAATTCATCCACACCGCCACGCTGCTGCACGACGACGTGGTGGACGAAAGCCGCCAACGCCGCGGCCGCCCCACCGCCAACCTGCTGTGGGACAACAAGTCCAGCGTGCTGGTCGGCGACTATCTGTTCGCCCGCAGTTTCCAGCTGATGACAGAAACCGGCAACCTGCGGGTGATGGAGATCCTGTCCAACGCCTCGGCCGTCATCGCCGAGGGCGAGGTGCTGCAACTGACCGCCGCGCAGGATCTGGCGACCGACGAATCGGTCTATCTTCAGGTGGTCCGCGGCAAGACCGCAGCGCTGTTTTCCGCCGCAACCGAGGTCGGCGCGGTGATCGCCGGCGCCACGCCCGCCCAGGTGCGCGCGCTTTACGACTATGGCGACGCGCTGGGAATCGCCTTTCAGATCGTCGACGACATCCTCGACTACAGCGGCGCGGCCGAGACCATCGGCAAGAACACCGGCGACGATTTCCGCGAACGCAAGCTGACCCTGCCGGTGATCAAGGCGGTGGCGCAGGCCGACGCCGCCGAACGCGGCTTCTGGCAGCGCACCATCGAAAAGGGCGACCAGCGGGACGGCGACCTGGACCGGGCGCTGGCGATCCTTTCCCGCCACGGCGCGATCGAGGCCGCGCGCGCCGATGCGCTGTCCTGGGCCACCCGCGCCCGGCAGGCGCTGGACGAACTGCCGGAAAACCGGATCCGCCAGCTGCTGGCCGAACTGGCCGATTTCGTCGTCGCCCGCGTGGCCTGAACCCGCCGCAGACCGCCGCGGGGGCTTCTTTCTGGTCCAAATACCCATGCGACCGCGCCACCAGCGCCGCGCATCCGCAGGCAGGGCGCCGCCCGCCGGGTCACGTCTCGGTCACCTTCGTGCGGTAATCATTTCTAAATCACTTGTCGTGTTATATGTGGTTCCCGGAAAAAGGCCGAGAAACGGTCCCAGGATGCAGGCATGAAGACACCCGAACGGCCCCGGCGCATCGCCGCCGACAAGCGCTATGCCGCCCCCTCGTCCCCGCAGGGCCCCGCTGCGGGCGGCGGCGGGCTGCCGCCGCAACAGGCGGCACGCCGCGCCAAACCGGCGCCGAAAAAACCGCGGCGCGGGAATTTCGTGACCCGCGGGGTGGCGGGGGCGGTGTCGCTGGTCTGGCGGGTGGTCTGGGGCGCGTTCTGGCGCACCGGGCTGGCGCTGGCGCTGATCCTGGGCCTCACGGTTGCCTATTACTACTCGACCCTGCCCGACCCGCAGGCGCTGTTTGACGGCCGCGCCCGAGGCTCGGTCACCATGCTCGACCGCGAGGGGCGGGTGTTCGCCTGGCGGGGCGAGACCTACAACACCGTCAGCGCCGACCAGATCTCGCCGCATCTGCGCAACGCCGTGGTCGCGACCGAGGACAAGCGTTTCTACAACCATCTCGGCATCGACCCGCGCGGCATCGCCGGCGCCATCCGCATCAACATGTCGCAGGGGCGCAGCGCGCTTTCGGGGCATGGCGGCTCGACCATCACCCAGCAGGTCTCAAAACTGCTGTGCCTGGGCGAGGGGTTTGATCCCACCAAATGGAAGGACGAGGCCGCGCACGAGGCCGCCTGTCGGGTCAGCTCGCTGTGGCGCAAGGTCAAGGAAATCCCCTATAGCCTTGCCCTGGAAGCGAAATATTCCAAGTCCGACATCCTCAACATCTACATGAACCGCAGCTATCTGGGCGCCGGCGCCCGCGGGTTCGAGGCTGCGGCCCAGCGTTATTTCGGCAAATCCGCGGCCGAGGTCACCCCGCCCGAGGCCGCGATGCTGGCCGGGCTGCTCAAGGCGCCCAGCTATTTCTCGCCCACCTCGAACCTGCAACGCTCGCAGGACCGGGCGGGCGTGATCCTGGGGCTGATGCACGACCAAGGCTACCTGACCGACGCGGATTTCGCGACGGCCAAGGCCAATCCCGCGGTGCTGTCCAAGGCCGCCGCCGCCCGCGCCGGCGGGTATTTCGCCGATTGGGTGATGGATTCGGGGCCGGGCTTTCTGACTTCGGAAACCACCGAGGACGTGACCATCACCACCACCTTTGACCAGACCATCCAGCGGCAGGCCGAACGCGCGCTGAAACGGGTGTTCGACGAAAAGGTCAAGGACGGCTCGCAGGCGCAGGCGGCGGTGGTGGTGATGTCGGCCGACGGGGCGGTGCGCGCGATGATCGGCGGGCGCGACACCACCGCCGCCGGCACCTTCAACCGCGCGACGCAGGCCAAGCGCCAGACCGGCTCGGCCTTCAAGCCGTTTGTCTATGCGGCGGCGCTGGATCAGGGGTTTTCGCCCAACGACATGATCCAGGACGCGCCGATCACCATCCATATCAAGGGCTCCAAACCCTGGACGCCCAAGAACTATACCCGCAACCACCTGGGCCAGATCACCCTGACCACGGCGCTGGCCAAGTCGATCAACACCTCGACCATCCGCCTGCAAGAGGCCGTGGGCCGCGAAAACGTCCGCCGCGTGGCGCGCGATTTCGGCTTTGCCCATGACCTGACCGCGGGGCCCTCGATGGGGCTGGGGGTATCGGAAACCACGCTGCTGGAAATGACCGGCGCCTATGCCGGCATCCGCAACGGCGGCACCGCCGTGCGCCCCTATGGGCTGGTCGAGCTGCGCATCAAGGGCGACGACAAGCCCCTGATCGGGCAGGCCGGCGGCATGGGGCAGCGGGTGATTTCGACCAAGGCCGCGTCCGAACTGATCTGGATGATGCGGCAGGTGGTGGACAGCGGCACCGGCACCCGCGCCCGGCTGCCGGGGCGCGAGGTGGCGGGCAAGACCGGCACCACCTCGTCCTATCGCGACGCGTGGTTCATCGGCTTTACCGAGCAATATGTGACCGGCGTCTGGATGGGCTACGACGACAACAAGCCGCTTTCCGGCGTCACCGGCGGCGGGCTGCCGGCCGAGATCTGGCACGCCGTGATGGAGGAAATCCACGAGGGCCTGCCGGCAAATCCGCTGGGGGTGATGGCGCCCGACGGCGGCGGCAGCATGATCGTGGCCAGCGACATCGTGTCGGCCGATTCGGATGATCCCCTGGCGGCGGCGCTGGCCGCGGCCGTGGCGGTGGCGCAGCCGGTCGGCGGCGAATACGACACGGGCGGGATGGGCGGGATGACCGCCCCGCCGGTTTCGGCCACGATGCCGGACGGCTCTGCCGATCCGCTGTCGGCCGCGCTGGCCGAGGCGATGGGCCAGGGCGCAGCCCCGCCCCCGGACCAGATGCAGCTGCTTGATCCGCAGGCCGCCGCACCTGCGCCCGCAACCCCGGTCCCCGCGCCGGTGCCGGTTCAGGCCACCCCGCTGACCCCGTCGTCGGCCCCGCCCCCCGCGCGGGCGCCGCGCAGCCCCGGCTCGACCGTCAGCGCCGCCCCGGCGCCGGCCCAGCCGCGCCCGGACGCTGCCGCCGTGGGCGCAGCTGTGGCGCAGGCGCTGGCCGGCGGCCCCGACGCCCGCGGCGCATCGGACGCCGCCGCCGTCGGCGCGGCCCTTGCCGAGGCGCTGGCGGGGGGCGCGCCGGCCAACCTGACGTCCGAGCGCGCCGTGAACGACGCCCTGACCGAGGCGCTGCTGGGTCTTGTCGGCAGCAACTGACCGCCGGCCACGAAAAAGCCCCGCCGCAGCGGGGCTTTTCCGCGCCAGGCTCAGCCTGCGCGTTGCAGGTCCGCGATCAGCGCCCGCACATCGCCGCGGCGGCGGGCCAGCATCGCGGCGATTTCCTCGCGTTCCGAGGCAAGCATGCTCACCCCCTCGATGATGAGGTTGAAAAACCGCACCTGTCCGCTGCGATCAGAGACATGCCACTCGACCCGCGTGGGCGTCTGCCCGCGCAGATAGGCGGTCGAATCGACGCTCCAGAAGGATTTGAGCTGCCGGGCCGCGCCGACCTCGATCCTCCCGCCCAGAAATTCCTGGAAACGCTTTCCATATTTGCGCGCAACATAGCCGCTCATCGCCTGCCGAAAGGCCGCGAAATCCTGCGCGCCCAGCTGGCGTGCCGTCGGCCCCAGCGCAGCGCGCGCCATCGCGTCGATATCGGCACGGCGGTTGAAGATCGACTGGAACGCCGGATACATCTGCGCCGGAGGCCGGCCCGAATTCACCGTCGCCAGCACCTCGTCGACCGTGGCGCGGACCAGCGCGACCGCCTGGTTGCCCGTCTGCGCCCCGGCCGGCAGCGCGGCCAGCACGGCCACCGCCAGAACGCCGCGGCCCAGGAAATCGCGCCGGGTGCTATTCGGAATACGGGTCAATGACCTCTCCTTGCTCTTTCATCTCATATTGGCGGCGCTGTATATACAGCAGCCGCATCTGCGCATAGCTGTCCGCACTTTCATGCAGAACCGAGTCCACGGTCGAGCCGAATTGCCCGCGATCACCCGCTTTTGACAGCAGCCTTGCCGCCAGCCCCGCGCGCGCGACATCCCTGTGGACCACATTCCCCATCGAATCGAGCAGCAGCACATCCACGACCGTGCCGACCAGATCGCGCTGCGTCGACGGCCCCAGCACCGGCAGTTCAAGATAGGCACCGGCCGGAAACCCCCAGACATGCAGGGTTTCCGCAAAGCCGGTATCGACCTCGGGCAGGTTGAAATCCTCGGTCGCCAGATCGAACAACCCGCCGATTCCCAGCGTCGAATTGACTAAAAAGCGGAACATATTGTGGGAAGCCGGCTCGGGGCGGCCTTGCAGCAGGCTGTTCACCACCTTGCCGGGCAGCGCCAGGTTCGAGCCGAAATTCCCCACCATTTCCATCGCGCCCGGCCCCTCGGCGGGTTGCCCGACGCCGGCCAGCGCCTGCGATACCGGTCGCAGCACCGCCGCATCCAGCGATTTGTTGAAACCGTGGACCTGCCGGTTCATCGGCTCGAACGGGTCCGCGATCTCGCCCGGAGGCGCCGAGGCGCAGCCGGCAAGCCCCAGAAACAGCACGATCGGAAAAGCACGCATCAACCTCTCCTAAATCTTTTCGTGCGAGAACACGAATCAACGGGCGCCGGGTCCCGTCTGCTAAACAGTCTGGGCGGCTTCATGCGGGATGGACAGGGGGGCAAAGGACGCGCGGGGGCGGGATGGCCGGACGGCTTTGCCGAATTGCGCGCCGCGCGTGGCGGCAGCGCGGGGCTGCTGGCGGGTGTCGCGGCATTTTCGGTGGCGGTCAACCTGCTGGCGCTGACCGGCCCGCTGTTCATGCTGCAAATCTACGACAGGGTGCTGACCAGCGGCTCGGTGCCGACGCTGACGGCGTTGTTTCTGCTGGTGACCTTTCTGTTCCTGATGATGGGGGTGATCGACCTCGCGCGCAGCCGGGTGATGGCGCGGGTCGCGCTAAGGTTGCAGGAACGGCTGGAGCCAAGGGTGTTTCAGGCAACCCTGGCCGACAGCGCGGCGGTCGGCGCGGATGATCACAGGCAGACCGGCCTGCGCGATCTCGATTCCCTGCGCCAGCTGGTCGCCTCGCCGCTGGCGACGGCACTGTTCGATCTGCCTTGGGCGCCCCTGTTTCTGGCGGCGCTTTACCTG
Organism: Paracoccus alkenifer; assembly: GCF_900108405.1. Lineage (GTDB taxonomy): Bacteria > Pseudomonadota > Alphaproteobacteria > Rhodobacterales > Rhodobacteraceae > Paracoccus > Paracoccus alkenifer. Next base: position 275,629 of record NZ_FNXG01000002.1, on the reverse strand, counting down.
TTTCACCCGACTCTGGGGGCGGTTGCGACGCTGGGGCTGCTGGTGCTGGTGCTGGCGACATGGCTCAACCAGCGGCTGACCCGCCCGCCGCTGCGTGACGCCGCCGCGGCCGAGCATCTGGCCGACCGCACCGCCGCGCTTTACCGAAACGAGGGCGAGCTGATCACCGCGCTGGGAATGCGGGGTGCGACACTGGCGCGCTGGCGCCAGTCCCGCCACCGGATGGCGCAATCCCTGCTATCCGCGCTGGACCGCGGCGCCTTTTTTTCCGTGTTTTCCAAAAGCTTTCGGCTGTTCCTGCAATCGGCGCTGCTGGCGGCGGGTGCCTGGCTGGTGCTGCGGCAGGAACTGACGCCGGGCGCGATGATCGCCAGCTCGGTGCTGATGGGCCGGGCGCTTGCCCCCATCGACCAGCTGGTCGCCGGCTGGTCGGCGATGCAGCGTGCGCTGGACGGCTGGGACCGGCTGGGGCATCTGCTGACCCGGCACCCGCCACAGCGGCCACGGACCCCTCTGCCCCGCCCTGCCGCACGGGTTGATGTGGCGAATCTGTCGATCATCCCGCCGCAAGGGGCCGTGCCGGTCCTGCGCTGCGTCGGCTTTTCCCTGGCGCCGGGGCAGGCGCTGGGGGTGATCGGCCCGTCGGGCGCCGGCAAATCCACGCTTGCACGCGCGCTGACGGGCGGCTGGCCGGCCGCCGGCGGGACGATTCGGCTGGATGGGGCGACGCTGGACCAATACGACCCCGATCAGCTGGGTCGGCTGATCGGCTATCTGCCCCAGCAGGTGACGCTGTTCGACGGCACCGTTGCCGAAAATATCGCGCGCCTGTCCCAGCCCGACCCCGCGGCGGTGGTGCGTGCGGCAATCGCGGCGGCGGCGCATCGGATGATCCTTGCGCTGCCACAGGGTTATGACACGCCGGTATCGCAGGCCGGCGCCCGGCTGTCTGGCGGACAGGTGCAGCGGATCGGCCTTGCCCGCGCGCTTTACGGCGACCCGGTGCTGCTGGTGCTGGATGAACCTGACTCGAATCTCGACCACGAAGGCAGCGCGGCGCTGAATCTTGCAATCCGCGGGGTCAAGGCGCGGGCGGGCGCGGTGGTGATCACCGCCCACCGCCCGGCGGCGATTGTCGAATGCGACCTGCTGCTGCGAATGGACCGCGGGCAGCCGGTCGCTTTGGGTCCGCGCGACGAGGTGCTGCGCGAAACCGTCTGCAACCCCGGCCCGCCGCGACACGCGGCCGCTGAAACCGGAAGGGGCGCGGCATGATTGCGTCGCAGCGCGTCCACAGCCCCGCGCCGGGCCGCGCCCCGGTGGCGGTCATCGGCTCGGCATGTGCGGACCCGGGCTTGCCCGCGCCGTCCCGGCCCCCGGCCAAGCTGTATTCCGCGCGCGGCGCGGTCTTGCTGGGGCTGCTCGGCGTGGTCCTGCTTGTCGGAGGCTTCGGGCTGTGGTCGGTCGCCGCCCGCATCAATGGCGCCGTCATCGCTCACGGCCAGGTCGAGGTCGAGCGCCACCACCAGATCATCCAGCATCCCGCCGGCGGGGTCGTCGAATCGGTCCCGATCCGTGACGGCCAGCAGGTCGAGGCCGGAGAGCTGCTGATCCGTCTGGACGGCACCACGCTGCGCAGCGAGCTCGCCATCGTCGAAAGCCAGTATTTCGAAGTTCTCGCCCGCCGCGGCCGGCTGGAGGCCGAGCGTGCCGACCGGCCCTTTCCCGAGTTTCCGGCCGAACTGACCCGCATGGCCCGCCTGCACCCCGACATCGCGGCGCTGATGCAGGGGCAGGAGCGGCTGTTTTCCTCAAGGCTGGATACGCTGGAACAGGCCGGCCACCAATGGGACCAGCAGGCGCTGCAAGTGCGCAGCCAGATCGACGGCATCGACGCGCAGGCGACCGCCCTGCACAGCCAGCGGGCGCTGGTGGGGCGGGAACTGGCCGACCAGCGCAGCCTGCTGGACCGGGGGCTGACCCAGGCGGCGCGCGTGATGGCGCTGGAACGCGAGGACGCGCGGCTTGCCGGCCTGATCGGAGAGATGCAATCCCGGCGCGCCCAGGGCGAAACGCGGCTGGCCGAGATCGGCATCGCCCGGCTGAAAACCGCCGCCGAGCGCCGCGAGGCCGCCGAGGCCGAGCTGCGCAACCTCGCCCCCCGCGAGCTGGAGCTGGCCGAGCGTCGCCACGCGCTGGCCGACCTGATCGTCCGGCTGGACATTCGCGCCCCGGTTGCGGGCATCGTGCATCAACTACAGGTCACTTCGCCCCGCGCCGTGCTGCGGGCGGCAGAGCCGGCGCTGTCCTTGATCCCGCGCGACCGGCCGCTGCTGGTCACCGCGCGCATCCCGCCCCGCGACATCGACGAGATTTCGGTGGGCCAGCCGGTGATGCTGCGCCTGGCGGCGCTGTCGGGGCGCGCGGCCGAGAGGGTCCAGGGCAGGCTGGAACGCGTCTCGGCCGACACGCTCACGGACCCGGTCACGGGGCAGCAGTTCTATCGCGCCGAGGTGACGGTCCTGTCGCCGGATCCTGCGCGCCCCGACCAGACCGCGCTGATACCCGGCATGCCGGTCGAACTGTATTTCCAGACCGGGGAGCGCAGTCCGCTGGCCTATCTGCTGGGTCCGCTGAGCGATTATTTCACCCGGGCCTTCCGCGAAGGATGAGCCGGCCCCGCCCCTATCCGCGCGCCCCGCCCCCCGCGCAGGTGGCCGCGAAAGCCCGTGGCTGCCCCGGTGTCGCGCCGGCCTGACGTCAGCGTCGCGAACACGTCCGGCCTGCCCGCGCCGGACCTGCCCGCCGTTGCCGTCCGCTTTGCATCGGCATCGCGCCCATTGCCGGGCCGGGCCGGGGGGCCTATGGCTGGATGTCTGGTGCCACCTCGGGGCGGGTTCATGCGGATCATCATCTGCGGCGCGGGACAGGTCGGCTGGCAGATCGCCCGGCAGCTTTCGCGCGAACGACATGACATCGTGCTGATCGACCGCGACGAGCGGCTGATCCAGCAGGCCAACGACGCGCTGGACGTGCAGGGGATCACCGGCCACGCCAGCCACCCCGACGTGCTGGAACACGCCGGGGCCGAGGATTGCGACCTGCTGATCGCCGCCACCGCCAGCGACGAGGTCAACATCGTCGCCTGTCAGGTCGCCCATGCGCTGTTTTCGGTGCCGCGCCGCTTTGCCCGGCTGCGCGGCACCGCCTATCTGCTGCCGCAATATGCCGATCTCTTTCAGGCCCAGCACCTGCCGATCGACGTGGTGATCGGCCCCGAACAAGAGGTCGCGCTGGCGGCGCTGTCGCGGCTGGACGTGCCGACTACGCTGGACACCGAAACCTTCATGGACGGGCGGGTGCGGCTGCTGGCCATGGCGCTGAACGAGGACTGCCCGATCCTGAACACACCGCTGCGCCATCTGGACCAGACCTTTTTCGGGTTGCGCGCCGTGGTGGTGGGGCTGCGCCGGGCCGAACGTTTTTTCGCGCCCGAGCCGAACGACCAGCTGCACGCGGGCGATCACGCCTATGTGGTGGCCGCGGCCGAGGACGTGGCCCGGACGCTGGACATCTTTGGCCTGCCCTCGCGCCCGGTGGAACGGGTGGTGCTGATCGGCGGCGGCAATATCGGGCTGGCGGTGGCGCGGGCGCTGGATGCGCGGCCGGGCATCTCGCTCAAGCTGATCGAGCGCGACCGCGACCGGGCCGAGACCGCCGCCGGCCAGCTGCGCCGCACCGTCGTGCTGCACGGGGACGGCATGGCCGCCGACCTGATGGCCGAGGCCGGCGTGCCCCGCGCCGACGCGGTGCTGACCCTGACCGCCGACGACCGCACCAACCTGCTGGCCGCAGTGCGCGCGAAACAGGCGGGCGCGCGGATGGTGGATGCGCTGATCAATGACACCACGCTGATGCCGCTGGCTGCGAACCTTGGGATCGACGGGCTGATCAGCCCGCGCGCGGTCACGGTGTCCTCGATCCTGCGCCACATCCGCCGCGGCCGGGTCCGCGACGTCTACGCCCTGGGCGATTCCGAGGCCGAGCTGATCGAGGCGCAGGTGCTGCCCGGCTCGGCGCTGGCGGGCCAGCGGGTGCGCGACATCCAGCTGCCCCGCGGCGCACTGATCGCCGCCATCGAGAAACAGGGCGCGATCCTCAAGCCCCGCCCCGACACCCGCATCGAGCAGGGCGACCTGGTGCTGATCTTTGCCCTGTCGGGCGACATCGAAGAGGTCGAGCGCCTGTTGCAGGTCTCGGCCGACTGGTTCTGATGGGCGGGCCGGGCGTGCCGTCGCAGCTTGCGCGCCTGCCGGTGCTGGTGATCGCCGGGCTGGTGCTGGCGCTGGCGATGCTGATCCCCGCCGCCCATGCCGAGGCCGTGGGCGAGCGTCGGCTGGCGCTGCTTTTTGCCGGGACGGCGGCGGGTCAGCTGGTGTTGTGGCTGATGCTGGGGCTTGCGACCTCGGCGCGCCCCGCGGCGAGCGCTCGGGCGGCGGCCTCGGTCTCGCGCGGGGTGCTGGGGACGCTGCTGGGGGTCTATGCGCTGTTGCCGCTGGCCGCCGCGGTGCCGCTGGCCGCGGCCCTGCCGGACACCGGCCTGTTCAACGCCTGGTGGGAAATGCTGTCGTGCATGACCACCACCGGCGCCTCGCTTTATGCGGCGGATCTGGTGATGCCGACGCTACATCTGTGGCGCGGGATCGTCGGCTGGCTGGGGGGGCTGTTCATCCTGACCGCCGCGATCGCGCTGATGGCGCCGATGCGGGTGGGCGGGTTCGAGATCATGGACCGCTCGACCGGCAGCGACCGGCGCGTCGACGGTATCGCAGCCCCGGCGGCCGCGCCCCTTGCCAGCCGCGACCGCGCCGGGCACCCGGACGCGCCGGCGCAGCGGCTGATCCGCTGGGGGCTGGCGATCGCGCCCGCCTATGCCGGGCTGACCGCGGCGCTGTGGGCGGGGCTGGTGATCCTGGGGCAAGGCGCGCTGGGCGCGCTGCTGCGGGCGATGGGCACCTTGTCGACCAGCGGCATCGGGCTGAACGCGCGCCCCATCGGCAGCACCGGCGGCGTCGCGGCCGAGCTGCTGGTGGCGCTGTTCCTGCTGGCCGCGCTCAGCCGCCGCGTCTGGCCCGGGGGGGACGAGCTGCGCACCAGCGACCGCCTGCGCCACGACCCCGAACTGCGGGTGGCGGCCGGGCTGCTGGCGCTGGTCACGCTGACACTGGTGCTGCGGCCGTTCCTTGGCGCCTTTCTGGCCGAGCTTCAGCCGGTGCTGCCCCCCGAACCGGCCGCTCCCGACCTTGGCGGCGGGCTGGCGCGCGCTGCGGCCGCGGCCTGGGGCAGCCTGTTCACGGCGCTGTCGTTCCTGACCACCACCGGCTGGACCTCGATCCACTGGGAGGGCGCGCGCGCATGGGCCGGGCTGACCGCGCCGGGGCTGATGCTGGCCGGGCTGGCGATCATGGGCGGCGGCGTCGCCACCACCGCGGGCGGCGTCAAGCTGCTGCGCGTCTTTGCCCTCGCGCTGCACGCAAGGCGCGAGCTGGACAGGATCGTGCATCCTGCCTCGGTCGCGGGCGGCGGGCCGGCCATCCGGCGGCTGCGCGGCCCGGGCGCCTATCTCGCCTTTATCTTCTTCATGGTTTTCGCGCTGTCGATCATGGCGACCATCGCGCTGGTGTCGCTGCGCGCGGTGACGCTGGAAACCGCCACGATCCTCAGCGTCGCGGCCCTGACCAACACCGGCCCGCTGGCCGAGGCGATCCCCCTGATCCCGGTCTACGAAGGCAGCGTCGGCATCGCCGGCTCGCCCTGGCAGGGCTGGGCGGGGCTTGCCCCCGCGACCAAGGCGGTGCTGGCCGCCGCGATGGTGGCGGGGCGGCTGGAAATGCTGGCGATCCTTGCGCTGCTGACCCCCGGCGCATGGCGGCACTGACCCCCGCATCCGGCGCGATTCGGGCGCGCCCCAGCGTGGCGAAAGGGAAACACCCATGTGACAACCGGGCACAAGCGGTTGTCACTCCGCCGGCGCTGACCTAAACGTGAACGGGAACGCCTGACCCACCGCACGATAAAAAGAAAGGGTGTCCCGCATGGCCGGCGACAAGCAGAACCTTCAGGATGCGTTTCTGAACCATGTCCGCAAGGCCAAGGTGCCGGTCACGATCTTTCTGATCAACGGCGTCAAGTTGCAGGGCGTCATCACCTGGTTCGACAATTTCTGCGTGCTGCTGCGCCGCGACGGGCAGTCGCAGCTGGTTTACAAGCACGCGATCTCGACCATCATGCCGGGCCAGCCCATCAGCCTCTACGAAGGCGAGGACTGATCTTGCCCGAGGCGCAAGCGACCGGGGCCGCCCCCACCCGCGCCTTTGTGATCCACCCCGACCTGGGCGACCGCCGCGACCAGCGCCGCGCGCCCGATCTGGCGCTGCAAGAGGCCGTGGCCCTGGCCCGCGCCCTGCCCGCGATCGAGGTGGTGGGCGCCACCGTCGCCCGGCTGCGCAAACCGGCGGCGGGAACGCTGTTTTCGTCCGGCAAGCTGGACGAGATGGGGGCCGAAATCGAGGCCGCCGAGGCCGAGCTGGTGCTGGTCGACGGGCCGCTGACCCCGGTCCAGCAGCGCAATCTGGAAAAACACTGGGACGTCAAGATCCTGGACCGCACCGGGCTGATCCTGGAAATCTTTGCCGACCGCGCCCGCACCCGCGAGGGCGTGTTGCAGGTGGAACTTGCCGCGCTCAGCTATCAGCGCACGCGGCTGGTGCGGGCCTGGACCCATCTTGAACGCCAGCGCGGCGGCTATGGCTTTGTCGGTGGCCCGGGCGAAACGCAGCTCGAGGCCGACCGCCGCGCCATCGACGATCAGGTGGTGCGGCTGCGCCGGCAGCTGGAAAAGGTGGTGCGCACCCGCAGCCTGCACCGCGCCGCCCGCGCCCGGGTTCCCTATCCGATCGTGGCGCTGGTCGGCTATACCAACGCGGGAAAATCGACGCTGTTCAACCGCCTGACCGGGGCCGAGGTGCTGGCCAAGGACATGCTGTTCGCCACGCTCGACCCGACGATGCGGGCGATCCACCTGCCGTCGCCGGACGGCGAGGCGCGGGGGCGGCGGATCATCCTGTCCGACACCGTGGGCTTCATCTCGGACCTGCCGCACGAACTGGTCGCCGCTTTCCGCGCCACGCTGGAAGAGGTGCTCGAGGCCGATCTGATCTTGCATGTGCGCGACATCTCGCACCCGGAAACCGAGGAACAGGCCGCCGATGTCGGCGACATCCTCGACGGGCTGGGGGTGGACGAGGACGTGGCGCTGATCGAGGTCTGGAACAAGATCGACGCGCTGTCGCCCGACACCCGCGCGGCCCTGCGCCGCACCGACGCGCGCCGCGCCGACGTGCAGGCGGTCAGCGCCCTGACCGGCGAGGGGTTGCCCGACCTGATCGCCGCCATCGACCACCGGCTGGCCGAGGTGCTCAATGAGCACCGCGAACCCGGGGTGGTGACGCTGGACCACGCCGACGGCCGCCGCCGCGCCTGGCTGCACGCCGCCGGGGTGGTGGAACGCGAGGAACCCGGCGACAGCGGCACAAGCCTGTCCGTCCGCTGGACCCGCCGCCAGCGTCAGGCGTTCGAGGCGCTGGACGGCGAGCAGCCGCACCCCGACCCCGAGGACGACGATGATCCTCCGCCGCGAATTGGCGGCTGGGATCCCCTGGCGGACGAATAGCCCCGCGGCGCCCTGCACTCACCATGCCCAACACCCGGATGGTGCGTGCAAAGCACACACCCTACGATTGATGCGGCCGGCGCATTCGCAGCCGGGGTGCCGCCCCATCTTCTGTCCCCAAATATCCCCGCCGGAGGCATCACGGCGCTGCCGCGGGCGCGGCGCCAAGGCCCCGTCGCCTTACTTGGCCATCATCTCTTCCTCGACCCGCATTCCGCCAACCACGCCCAGCGACTTGAGCTTGCGGTGCAACGCCGAGCGTTCCATGCCGACGAATTGCGCGGTGCGGCTGATGTTGCCGCCGAAACGGTTGATCTGGGCCAGCAGGTATTCGCGTTCGAACAGCTCGCGCGCCTCGCGCAGGGCCAGCGCGGTGATCTGGGGGCCAAGGGCCAGCGCCTCGCCGTTTTCGGGGGTAGCGCCCTGCGGTTCCAGCTCGGCGGGCTGGATCGGGCCGCTGCCCTCGCCCAGGATCAGCACCCGCTCGATCACGTTGCGCAGCTGGCGGATGTTGCCCGGCCAGCGCATCGCCTGTAGCGCGGCCACGGTTTCCTCGGGGATGGCGCGCAGCGGCAGGCCCTGCCCCGCGTGGAACTGCTCGACGAAATACACCGCCAGCGCGGTGATGTCGTCGCGGCGCTCGGCCAGGCTGGGGACCACCACCGGCACCACGTTCAGCCGGTCGTAAAGTTCTTGCCGAAAGCGGCCGGCGGCGATTTCACTGCCCAGGTCGCGGGTGGTCGAGGAAATCACCCGCAAATCCACCCGCACCTTGTCGGTGCCGCCGGCACGCTGGAACTGCTGTTCGGTCAGCACCCGCAGGATCTTGGGCTGGGTGCCCAGCGGCATGTCCGCCACCTCGTCGAAATAGATCACCCCGCCATGGGCCTGCTCCAACAGCCCCGGCTCGATCCCGCGTTCAGAGGTCTCGCGGCCAAACAGCACCTCTTCCATGCGCTCGGGCTCGATGGTGGCGCAGGGGACCGCGACAAAGGGGCCGTCGGCGCGGGGCGACTGCGCATGGACATAGCGCGCCGCCAGTTCCTTGCCGGTGCCCGGCTCGCCGGTCAGCATCACCCGCCCGTTCGAGCGCGCCACCTTGTCCAGATTGTCGCGCAGCCGCCGGAACGGCGCGGACTGGCCCAGCATCTCGGCCGCGGCGGTTTCCTTTTTCTTGAGCTGCCGGTTCTCGCGGCGCAGGCGCGAGGTCTCCATCGCCCTTGTGATCACAACCATCAACTGGTCGATGTTAAAGGGTTTTTCGATGAAATCATAGGCGCCCTGCTTGATCGCCGCGACCGCGATCTCGATGTTGCCGTGCCCCGAGATGATGACCACCGGCACCGAAGGGTTGTTGCGCTTGACCTGCTTGAGGATGTCGATCCCGTCCATCCGGCTGTCCTTGAGCCAGATGTCCAGGATCATCAGCGCCGGTTCCTCGGCATTGATCGCGGCCAGCGCCTCGTCGGCATTGGCGGCGGTGCGGGTGGGAAACCCCTCGTCGCCAAGAATATCGGCGATGAGTTCGCGGATATCGCGTTCGTCGTCGACGATCAGAATGTCGCTCATGTGCCTGTCGCCTCTTCTGGTTTGTGTTTGCGCGATGGGGTCAGCCGCACGGGCTGGCGTTCGCGGGGCAGTCGGATTTCGGCCATCGCGCCGCGGTGGCCGGTGGGGTCGGGGGGCGCGTCGGCCAGCATCAGCGTGCCGCCGTGTTCCTCGACGATCTTCTTGACGATGGGCAGCCCCAGCCCGGTGCCGCCCTGTTTCAGCGTCACATAGGGCTCGAACAGCCGGCCGCGGTCCTCGGGCAGGCCGATGCCGTTGTCGCTGATGCGGATGGTGACGGCATCGGGGCCGGCCTCCATCGCGACCCGGACGCCGGGCGTCCATTCGCCGGAGGGGCGGTCGCCCAGCGCCTCGCCGGCGTTTTTCAGCAGGTTGGTGAACACCTGCCCCATCATGCCCGCGTCGCAATCGACGACCACCGGGTCAGCAGGAATGTCTGTGGCGACGCCGCCGGCGATGGCGTCCTGTTGCAGCACCACCGATTCGCGCAGCAGCGCGGCGATGTCGGTTTCGCGGCGGTCGGGTTCCGGCATCCGGGCAAAGCGGCTGAATTCGTCCACGATGCGGCGCAGGTCGCCGGTCTGGCGGATGATGACGTCGGTATATTGCGCCAGCGCCTCGCGGTCCTCGTCGGTGCTGGCCAGCTTGCCGAACTTGCGCCTGATGCGTTCGGCCGACAGCTGGATCGGGGTCAGCGGGTTCTTGATCTCGTGGGCCACGCGCCTTGCCACGTCGCCCCAGGCGGCCATGCGCTGCGCGGTGACCAGCTCGGTCACGTCGTCGAACGCGATCACATAGCCCACGACCGACCCGTCCTCGGCCAGGCGTTCCGCCATGCGCACCAGCAGGCTTTCGATATGGCCGCCGCGGTGCAGCCGCACCTCGTCCTGCACGCTGTCGGCGACAGAGCCTTGCAGGCGCTGGAACAGCGGCTCGAACTCGGGCACCACCTCGAGCAGCGGGCGGTCGTCGGCGGCGGCAGAGGTCAGCCCCAGCAGCCGCAGCGCCGAGCGGTTCACAAAGTCGATGCGCTCGTCGTCGCCCAGCCCGATCACCCCGGCCGTGACCGAGCTGAGCACGCTGTCGAACAGCCGCCGCTGGTCGTCGGTGATCCGGTAGCTTTCGAACAGCTCGACCCGCTGCTGCTTGAGCGCCTCGGTCATGCGGTTGAAGCTTTGCCCCAGCGTCTGGATTTCATCCCCGGTGTCGGGCACGGGGACGCGCACGTCCAGATCGCCCTCGCCCACCAGCTCGGATGCTGCGGCCAGCCGCCCGATCGGCCGGCTGAGCCGCTCGGCGAACCACAGCCCCAGCCAGATTGCGCCCGCGACCAGCAGCAGCGCAAAGGCCAGATACAGCAGCGAGAACTCGAACAGCACCCGGCTGCGGGTCTGTTCCAGCCGCTGGTATTCGCCCACCGTGGCGCGGGTGTCGTCCAGCAGCCCCAGCAGGCTGCCGTCCACGTCGCGGGTGACGTAAAGATAGCGGTTCACCAGCCGGTCCAGCCGCACCAGCGCCCGGAACTCGTTGTTCTGCCAGTCCTCGATCAGCAGGATGCCGTCGCGGTCCACGACGCCAAACTGCTCCTGCGTCGGCTGTTCGTACCAGAAGCGATAGCTGCGGTCGCCGCGGGCGCGGATGCCGCCGGTGGTGTCGATGACATAGGCCTCGCGCAGGCCGCGCTGGATCAGGCCCTGCGCCTCGGTCAGCAGGCTGCGCAGGGTGCCGTCGTCCAGAAACGGCGCGGCGCGGCCGGCGTCGTTCAGCACCCGCGCCAGCAGGTTGGCGTCGGCGGTCAGGTCGCGGCGGTGTTCGTCCTGATAGGCCTCGGCCGCCGACAGCGAGGTTGCGACCACCTGCTGCACCCGGCTGGAAAACCAGCCCTCCAGCCCGATGTTGACGGTCAGCCCGGCGAACAGCGCCACCAGCACCGTCGGCACCAGCGCCAGCGCGGTGAAGACGCCGACCAGCCGCATATGCAGCCGAGATCCCGCCGCCGCTGCCTTGCGCGCGGCCAGGATCGCCGCCATCCGCCAGCCCACCATCCCGGTCAGCAGCAGGATATAGACCAGATCGGCCAGCAGGATCAGCCGCAGCCCGGTGCTGTCGGCCTGTCCCGACAGCGGCCCCATCACCACATAGGTGGCCACCGCCAGCACCGGCCCCAGCACGGCCAGCGACAGCGTCGCCGCATTCTGCACACGCCGCTGCCGGCGCAGCCGCGCCAGTTTTTCCCATGGTCGTCCTGCAAGGGCGTATGCCACCACCTGCCGCCTCGCTTCGATCACTCGCCTCGTGTCCCCGCCGCTGTTGCCGCGGCGTTGCTGTTGCGCAGGAGTTACGGAATCCTGCGCCCTCTGTGACGCTTTTACATCACACGACGGCGCCGTGTCACCTGGATATCGAGGTCGGCGATCTTCTTGCGCAGGGTATTGCGGTTCATGCCCAGCAATTCGGCACAACGCAGCTGGTTGCCGTTGCTGGCATCCAGCGCGATCTGGATCAGCGGGCGTTCGCATTCGCGCAGGATGCGGTCGTAAAGCCCCGGCGCAGGCAGCTCATCGCCGTGCAGGTCGAAATAGCGTTGCAGATGCTGCTCGATGGTGTCGGACAGGGGCTGCGCGGGGTCGGGGCGGGGCGGGGCGGCCGGGCCGCCGGCCGCAAGGGCAAGCGCGACCTGCGCGGCCTCGATCACCGGGGTCGGGGCGGTCAGCGACAGGCGGCGCAGCAGGTTGTCCAGCTCGCGCAGGTTGCCCGGAAAGCGGTGCGCGCGCAGCAGCTCCATCGCCGGGGGGGCAAGCTCTTGCCCCGTGCCCCCGGCCCGGTCCAGCATCAGCCGGGCAAGCGCCGGCAGGTCGTCCAGCCGCTCGCGCAGCGGCGGCAGCGCCAGCACCGCCCCGGCCAGCCGATAGTATAGCTGGGGGTGCAGCCGCCCTGCGGCGATGTCCGCCAGCGGGTCGGGGCCGGTGGTGGCGACCAGCCGCGCGCCCGGCGCGGTGGGGTCCGGCGCATCCAGCAGCGCCGCCAGCCGCAGCTGCGTGGCCGGATCATGCGCCGCCGGATCCTCGACGATCAGCGTGCCGCCCTGCGCCCCGGCCAGCCGTTGGGGCAGCACCGCGGGCAACTCGCCGGGGGACAGCGTGACCAGGGGGCCGCCGCGCCGGTCGCCCAGCAGGTGCAAGGCGCGGGCCAGAGTGCTGCGCCCGGCGCCCGGCTCGGCCGCGATGACGATGGGCAGGTCGGTGGCGACGACCTTTGCCACCTCGCGAAACAGCGCCTGCATGGCCGGGACGCTGCCGATCAAGGCGGCGGTGTCGGGCACGGGTTCCGGCGATGCGGGCGCAGGCGTCGGGCGCGGCGCCCTGCGTTCCAGCCCCGCGCGCACCCGCGCCATCAGCTCGGGCAGGTCAAAGGGCTTGGGCAGGTAATCGAACACCTCGGCCTCGGTCGCGCGGATCGCGGTCACGATCGAGTTCTGCGCCGAGATCACGATCACCGGCAGGCCGGGGCGGGTGCGGGTGATGGCGGGGATCAGGTCCAGCCCGTTGCCGTCGGGCATCATCACATCGGTGATGACCAGATCACCCGCGCCGTCCCCGACCCAGCGCATCAGCTGCGACAGGCTGCCGGTGGCGTGGACGCGGCAGCCGGCGCGGGTCAGCGCCTGCGTCAGCACGGTGCGGATGCCGCGGTCGTCGTCGGCGATCAGCACGGTCCCGTCCATCAAAGCCCCCCCCTGCCCGCCTGCGGCAGCGACACCCGCAGCACCGTTCGCCCCGGGCGGCTTTCGGCGCGGATCAGCCCGCCGTGGTCGGTGACGATCTTGCCGGCCAGCGCCAACCCCAGCCCGGTGCCGTTCTCGCGCCCCGACACGAATGGCTCGAACACATGGTCGGCGATATGGGCGGGGATGCCGGGGCCGTCGTCCTCGATTTCGATGCGGATCGGCAGGGGGGTGCCGTCCGCGTTGCGCAGCGCGCCGTCCCAGCCGGTGCGCAGGCAGATCGTGCCGGGGGCCGCGCCCGAGACCGCCTGCACGGCGTTCTGCAACAGGTTCAGCGCCACCTGCATGATGCGGTCGGGATCGGCCAGCGCCGGCGGCAGCGAAGGGTCATAGTCCGCCACGATCCGCGCACTCGCCCCGCCCAGCAGGATGCTGCGCCGGGCGCGTTCGACGACGTCATGGATGTTCACCGCCTGCAACCGGGGCGCCGAGGTGTCTCCGAAACGCTCGACCTCGTCCAGCAGCGCCACGATGCGGCGGCTTTCGGCGACGATCAGATCGGCTAGCTCGCGGTCTTGGGCGGGCAGGTCGCCGGCCAGCAACTGCGCGGCACCGCGGATGCCAGCCAGGGGGTTGCGGATCTCATGCGCCAGCATCTCGGCCATGCCGATGGCGCTGCGGGCGGCGCGGCGGGGCATGGCGGCATCGTCCCCGGTCGCGGGCAGGATCGCGGCAACGACTCCTCCGCCCGGCAGCGCGCGCAGATGCAGCGCCGCCTGCCGCGTGGTCCAGCGGTCGGCGCGGTCGCTGGTCTGGAACTGCACCGCGGTATGGACCACTGGCTTGTCGGCCAGGGCGGCCTGCGCGACCAGCGCGCCCAGGCCGGGATCGGTGCGCAGCCGCGCGATCAGGGCGCGGTCCTCGGGCGCCAGCCCCCGCACCCCGGTCGAGGACAGGTTCAGCCATTGCTCGGCAGCGTCATTCAGGCTGGCCCAGCGCCCGGCGGCGTCGAAACAGGCAATGGGCAGCGGCAGCGATTCCAGCGCCTGCGCGGGATCGGGGACAGGCGCGGCACGGGAAACCGCGCTCATGCGGCGCGAGCCTCGGCCCCGCGGAACACGGCGCGGATCGCGGCGCGCGCGGCCTCGGCCGAGGTCGCCGCCATCAGCGCGGCGCGGGCCTGCGCCGCGTCCTCAAGGTCAGCGGCGGCCAGATACCAGCCCAGATGCTTGCGCGCGACCCGCAGGCCAAGCTCGCGGCCGTAATGGGACAGGATGTCGGCGTGGTGATCGGCAACCGCATCCGCCAGCGCCGCGCCGCGCGGGATCACCGGCGCGGGCGTGCCGTGGTTTGCCGCCGCGATCTCGGCCAGCCGCCATGGCGCGCCTTGCGCCCCGCGCCCCACCATCACCGCATCGGCCCCCGACAGCGCCCGGGCAGTGCGGGCCGAGGCCGCGTCCACCACGTCGCCATTGGCGACCAGCGGCAGGTCGGGCACCGCCGCGCGCACCGCACTTATCGCCGCCCAATCGGCGCTGCCGGTGTAGAACTGCGCCCGCGTGCGCCCGTGGACCGCGATCATCCGCACGCCTGCGTCGCGGGCACGCCGGGCCAGATCACCCGCGTTCAGGCAGTCCGCGTCCCAGCCCAGCCGCATCTTCAGCGTGACGGGCAGCGGCGCGACGGCCGCCACCACCGCCTCGATCAGCGACAGCGCCCGGTCGGGTTCGCGCATCAAGGCCGCACCCGACAGCCCGCCGGTGACCTTGCGCGCCGGGCAGCCCATGTTGATGTCGATGATCCCCGCGCCCATGCCCGCCACGATCCGCGCGGTTTCCGCCATCGGCCCCGGCTCGCGCCCGGCGATCTGGACGCTGACCGGCACGCCGTTTTCCTCGATCATCGCTTTCGCCCGCACCGCGGCGCGGGTCGAGGGGCGCGGCGTCACCATCTCGGTCGAGGCGACCATTTCGCTGACCACCAGCCCGGCGCCATGGCGGGCGACGGCGCGGCGGAACGGCAGGTCGGTGATCCCGGCCATCGGCGCCAGGAACACCGGCGGGCCAAGCAGCACCTCGCCAAGGCGGATCGGGTCAGCAGGGTTCATGCGTGCGGTCAGGGTCTTGTGCCGGAATCGGCGGCACAATGCCCGATTTCCGGGCAATCCGCAAATCGCTGCAAACACTGGCGCGGCGGCAGGCGCGGCGCTAGCCTTGCACCGACGATCCATGCGGCGGAGGCGCGTATGTTCCTGTCGGTGTTCGATCTGTTCAAGGTCGGCGTGGGCCCGTCCTCGTCCCACACCATGGGGCCGATGGTGGCGGGGGCCCGGTTTCTGGAGCTGCTGCGGGCGGCGCCGTTTCAGGCGCGGGGGCTGCGCGCCAGCCTGCACGGCAGCCTTGCCTTTACCGGCAAGGGCCATGCGACGGACCGCGCCACGATCCTTGGACTGGCCGGCTTTACCCCCGAAACCATGGACCGCGAGGCCGCCGACGCCGCGCTTGCCGCCAACCGCGACACGCTGCTGCTGCATCCCGAGGGGCTGGGGCCGCTGCGCTTTGACCCCGCGGCGGATCTGGTTTTCGACTATGACCGCCCCCTGCCCGGCCACGCCAACGGCATGATCCTGATGGCGACGGATTCGCAGGGCGACGTGATCGGGCGCGAGACCTATTATTCCATCGGCGGCGGCTTTGTCCTGACCGAGGCTGAGCTGGCCGAGACTGCGGCCGAGCGGCGCAGCGACGCGTCGAGCAACGTGCCCTATCCCTTTGCCACCGCCGCCGAAATGCTGGCGATGGCCGCGCAGTCGGGCCTGTCCATCGCGCATATGAAGCTGGCGAATGAACGCATGTTTCGCAACACGGCCCAGATCGACGCCGGGCTGTCGCGGATCTGGCAGGTGATGCGCGACTGCATGGAACGCGGGCTGGCGGTGCAGGGCACCCTGCCCGGCGGGCTGAACATCCGCCGCCGCGCCCACGGAATCCATCAGGCGCTGCTGGCCGAACGCGGGCAGAACCTGACCGCGCCCCATGTCATCAACGACTGGATGTCCACCTATGCCATGGCCGTGAACGAGGAAAACGCCGCCGGCGGGCAGGTCGTGACCGCCCCCACCAACGGCGCCGCGGGCGTGATGCCGGCGGTGATCCGCTATTGGCTGGACCATGTGCCGGGCGCATCCGAACGCGATCTGGGCATGTTCCTGCTGACCGCGGCGGCGGTGGGCGGGCTGGTCAAGCACAATGCATCCATCTCGGGCGCCGAGGCCGGCTGTCAGGCCGAGGTGGGTTCCGCCAGCGCCATGGCTGCCGCCGGGCTGGCCGCGGTGCTGGGCGGCACGCCCATGCAGGTGGAAAACGCCGCGGAAATCGCGCTGGAACACCACCTTGGCATGACCTGCGACCCGGTGGCCGGGCTGGTGCAGGTGCCCTGCATCGAAAGAAACGGCCTGGGCGCGATCAAGGCGGTCAGCGCCGCCAGCCTGTCGCTGCGCGGCGACGGCACGCATTTCGTGCCGCTGGACGCCGCGATCGAGACCATGCGCCAGACCGGCCGCGACATGAGCGAGAAATACAAGGAAACCTCGCTGGGCGGACTGGCGGTCAATGTGCCGAATTGTTGAGGCTGAAAACCGCGTCTCGCGACCGGCCGGGTTGCACTGATACTTGTCACTTGCCGGGGCGCTGGCTAAGGCTGAGTGAAAACCGGCTGTGGGACAGTAACACATGACCTTGCGCCCTATCACGCGCCCCTTGGTGCAACTTGCCGTGCTTGCATTGCCCCTGGCGCTGGCCGCCTGCGGCGACGACATGCGGATGCCCTGGGACAAGCCCGAACCCGTGGCCGAGACCCCGGCAGAACCGGCGCCGCCCCATATCCCGGAACCGACCGGCGCTTCGCCCACGCGGCAGCCGCTGGAAGTCGGCGGCCCCACGGCCAAGGTCGCCACGGCCGAGGCCCGGTCGCTGGCCGTCACCGACCTGGTGGCGGGCGGCGAGGGCTGGGCGGCCTCGGTCAGCGGCAGCACGGCCCGGTTCCAGCCCCAGGGCGCCGCCCCTCGCGCGGTCGATGTGCGCCGCATTCCCTGGTCCGGGGGGGTCGAATATATCGGCACGCTGTCGGGTCAGCCCTTTGTCCTGCGCATCAAGGGCGCCGACTGCGGCAAGCAGAAGCTGACGGCAATGGTCCGCGCCGGCGGGCAGACCTATGACGGCTGCGCCTCGCCCGCGGCACCCGCTGCGGCACCCGCCGCAAGCTGATACGGTTTTTGCGGGCGCCCCCCTGCCGCCCGCTTTCACGCACACCGACCGCGCCCCTCTGCCGGACACCCGATCCGAGAGCCGGCGCGCAACCCGCAAGCCCGCCCGCGAAAGGACAGCCCGCATGACGCAGCGACGCCTACCTCTGACCCGCAGGCTGCTGGCCTCGGCACTGCCGGTGGCCGCGATGCTGGTGCCGGCCGGTGCCGGGCTTGCCGATCCCGGCATCGCCCTGAACCGCTATGCCCTGCCCGGCGCCATCGACACCCCCTCGGCCGAGATGATGCCGGACGGCACTCTGGGCGCGGTGCTGGGCTATTCGGGCATCGGCGGCAACGGCGTGGGCGTCAGCTTTCAGGTGATGCCCCGGGTCAGCGCCGTGCTGCGCTATGGCAAGTTCGACAACAACGCGATGACGCGCGGCTATACCCGCGACCGCTCGTTCGACCTGCGGCTGCAACTGCTGACCGAAGACCCGGACGGCTGGCGCCCCTCGGTTGCGGTGGGACTGCAAGATTTCATCGGAACCGGCTATTATTCCTCGGAATATATCGTCGCGACAAGGAACCTGACGCCGCGGCTGAAGCTGTCGGCGGGGCTGGGCTGGGGGCGGCTGGCCAGTTCCGGCGGCATCGGCTCGTTCACCGACGACCGGCCGGTGCCCGATGCGCGCGACCGCGGCCGCCTGAACAATGCCAAGTGGTTCCGCGGCGACATGGCGCCCTTTGCCAGCGTCGCATGGCAGGCGACCGACAAGCTGACGCTGCTGGCGGAATATTCCGGCGACGATTACGCCTGCGAGACCGGCGATGACAGCTGCCCGGTGCCGCTGTGGCGCAGCGACGACGAGGCGCTGAAAAACCACATCAACCTCGGGCTGAACTATCGGGCCGGGCAACATTACAACATCGGCGCCTATGTGCTGGGCGGGCGGCATTTCGGCGTTCAGGCCAGCATGGCGCTGAACCCGCGGCAGGCGCCCTATCCTTCGGGGCTGGAAAACGCCCCCGCGCCGGTGCGCCCCCGCGCCGCCCCCGCCGCCGACCCCGAGGGCTGGTCGGGCCGCTGGTCCGCCGACCCCACCGCGCAACCCGCCATCCAGAAGGCACTTGCCACGGCGCTGGCAAAAGAGGGGCAGACCCTCGAATCCATGGCGCTGACCGCGACAAGGGCCGAGGTCCGCATCCGCAACCACCGCCACATCCAGCAGGCCGAGGCCATCGGCCGCACCGTCCGGCTGATGACCCGCGCACTGCCGCCATCGGTGGAAACGCTGGTGGTGACCTCGGTCGAGGGGGGGATGCCGGTGTCGTCCCTGACCTTCCGCCGCTCGGACGTGGAACGGCTGGAAAACACCGAGGCCGGCCGCATCGCCGCCGTCGCCACGCTGAGCGACCCGGCGGCACGCAACGATCTGCTGGTCCAAAGCCCGGGTATCGCCCCCCGTTTCCAGTGGTCGCTGGGGCCGTCCTTTACCGTCGGCATGTTCGACCCCGACGAGCCGATCCGCTACGAGGTCGGCGCCGCGCTGAACGGCAGCTACGAGCTGTCGCCGGGGCTGACCCTCAGGGGCACACTGCGCCAGCGCCTGTTCGGCAACGCCGATCAACAGGCACCGACGGGCGACAACAACGGCGTTCCTCGGGTGCGCTCGGACAGCCGCATGTATTCCGGCAACGACCGCCCGCACATTCCCGAACTGGTGCTGAACTGGAACGCCCACCCCGCCCCGGCGATCTACACCCGCGTGACCGTCGGGCTGCTGGAAACCATGTATGGCGGGATTTCCACCGAATTGCTGTGGAAGCCCGTGGATTCACGGCTGGCGCTGGGGGCCGAGGTCAACCACGTCCGCAAGCGCGACTATCGCGACGCCTTTGAGTTTCTGGACTACGAGACCACCACCGCCCATGTCTCGGCCTATTACGAGCTGGGCAACGGCTTCATGGGGCAACTCAACGTGGGGAAATACCTGGCCGGCGACACCGGCGCCACACTCAGCCTGACGCGTGAATTCGCCAGCGGCTGGTCGGTCAGCGCCTATGTGACGAAAACCGACCTCAGCGACGACGATGCCGGCGAAGGGTCGTTCGACAAGGGGGTCTCGGTGCAGATCCCGATGAACTGGGCACTTGGCACGCCCTCGAAACGGACGGTCGGAGGCAGCATCGGCTCGACCACCCGCGACAGCGGGCAGCGGGTGCGGACCGAACGGCTTTATCACACGGTCCGCGATGGCCATTCGACCCGGATCTATGACGGCTGGGGGAGGTTCTGGCGATGAGCAGACATATCCGGCAAGCAGCCGCGGCGCTGGTGCTGCTGGCAGTCGCGGGCTGTTCGGGCGGGATGAGCGCGCCGGGCAGCGGCGACACCAGCCCCTCGATCCTGCGGGCAGGCAGCAGCGTGCTGCGCGACGGGCTGGCTGGGCGCAAGGCCGCCCCCGCCCCCGCCGCCGATCCGCAGGACATGGCGGCGCGGGCACTGGCGGCGAACCCGGGGCCGCTGATCCTGGTCGGGATGGAAAGCGCCGGCACCACGCAGGTGCTGGCGATGGTGGGCGAAAACGGCGGGATGCGGACCTATATGACGCCGTCGGAACAGGCGCTGATCCTGCGCGGCTTCATGCTGAGCGGCACCCGGGGGCTGGGCCACGACCTGTCCGTGGCCGAGGCTGACGGGGCCGCCGCGCTGATCGCGGCCGGCCGGTCCGGCACCGCGCGGCGGGTGATGCGCTATTACACCGGCGACGGGCTGGAACGGCCGCTGCAATTCGACTGTCGCATCGGCCCCGGCCCGAATGCCGGCGTCATGGTCGAGGATTGCACCGGCCACGGCATCGGGTTTCAGAACAGCTACCTGCCCTCGGCCGGGGTATCGCGGCAGTGGATCGGGCCGGGACTGGGCTATGCCACGATCCAGGTGCTGCGGAACTGAGTAACGCCGCGCTGCAAGATGAAAAACCCGCCGTCGAGGCGGGTTTTTTCATGGGCGCAGCCGGGGAACGGGAAAGGGCCAGTCCGAGGACCGGCCCTGAGGAAATCGCGAGATCGTTAGGGATCGCCGCCTTCGCTGCTGCTGCTGCTGCTGCTGTCCGACGCGATGACCGCGATGACGCCCAGCAGCAGCAGCGCGGGGATGATCAGCCCGGCGTTGGTCGAGGCCGGGCGGGTATCGACGACAACGGGTTCGACTTCGACGATGGGGGCGACATAGCCGCCCGCCAGCGCGGTGGACGCCGACAGCCCGAGGGCAGCGACAAAAGCGGTGAATTTGGTCATGTTCACGTTCCTCGTGGAATTCCAGATGCTGCCGTCTACGCAGCAGTCGGGACAGTGTTCCACATGTAATATAAGTTGAAAAGATGTAAATTAACTTGACAGCAAATGAAACTGGCCGGTCGAGGGACCGACCCCGAGGAACTGCCGCAAGGGGGGCCGTCATGATTTCAGGCTGCACACCGCCATCCGCGCGATCATCAATTCTGTCGCGACCCCGGACAGCCCCTAGGATCGACCAGCCATGCCCCCGCCAGCGCTGCGGCGACGGCAAGATTCCCACCAATGGAATATCGAAAATCCAAACGAAAAAGGCCGGTCGCGAGGACCGGCCTTTTCAAGTTCAGCTGAACTGTCAGTCGTTCGGATCAGTCCGAAGCAACCGCGGCGATCACGCCCAGCAGCAGCAGCGCCGGGATGACGAGACCGGCGTTGGTCGAGGCCGGGCGGGTGTCGACGACAACCGGCTCGACGTCGACGACGGGGGCAACGTAGCCGCCGGCAAAGGCGGTCGATGCGGACAGGCCGAGGGCAACGGCAACGGCAGAGAGTTTGGTCATGATCTTGCTCCGTATTTCTTTTTGAAGTCTGCCGGTTGCCCGACAGCATCGCAGCGACAGTCGCATAAAGCCGGACCCTAGAAAAGCACTGCCACAGGCGGCGACAGCGGGTCCGCAGCCACTGTTGCATATTCGCCAACACCGACGCGGCGACCCGGTTCCGCAAGGGCGGAAAGCCGCGCAGACAGTGGCAATTTTGCACCGCTCGCGGGAATTATCCGGCGCAATCCATCACAGTTTTCCCGCGGCAGCGGTTGGCCGGCGCCATTTTCGCGCGGCGCACGCCCGCAACCAGACCCCGGGCGCCTGTGCGGCGCCGCGGCGCCCCGAATCACTGCATGGCTGCGGCCCCGGCCCGCGCGGTGCGGCAGCGCCGTTCCGTCGCCGCTTCAGCCGCGCCCGCCCTTGGGTCCGCTTGCTTTCGGCCCGCCGCCCCTGGGGCCGCCACCGGGCGCGTTGCCCCGAGGTCCGCCCTGCGGTCCCGCATTCCCGGGCCGGTCGGTTTTCGGACCCGCGCCTCTAGGTTTGAACCCACCCCCCTTTGGCCCGGCGCGCCCCGCTGCATCACCCCGAGGCCCGCCGTCGCGCGCGCCAAAGCCTTTCGGCCCGCCGGTCCGGGCATCGCCGCGATCCGGCCGGCTTTGGCCGCCGCGTGGCGCAGTCGCCGAAAACCCCTTGCCCGGCGCGCCCGCAGACCTGCCCGAGAACCCCGCGCCGCGTTCGGGCCGGTCGCCGTCGGACCGCCGGGGCGCATAGGGGCGTTCGGCGCCGTCCTTCGCGTGGCGGGGCTTGCGGTCAAATCCACCCTCGCGTTGCTCGCGGAACGGACGGGCGCCGCGTTCGGCCTCGCGGGGCGGGCGCGTGTCGGGGCGGCGCTCGCCCTGGGGGGCGTCGTCGCGGCGGGCATAGGCGCGTTCGGCGCCGTCCCGCGCGTGGCGGGGCTTGCGGTCAAATCCACCCTCGCGTTGTTCGCGAAACGGGCGGGCGCCGCGTTCGGCCTCGCGGGGCGGGCGCGCGTCGGGGCGGCGCTCGCCCTGGGGGGCGTCGTCGCGGCGGGCATAGGCGCGTTCGGCGCCGTCCTTCGCGTGGCGGGGCTTGCGCGCCGGGCGCTCGCCCTCGGCGGCATCAACGCGCGGCGCACGGTCGGGGCGCAGCCCCATGTCGCGCGCGGCGCCCGAGGCGCGGGGCCGGCGCGGGGTATCCCCCTCGCCCTCGGTCTCGCCGGTATACAACCCGCCCAGCTGGTCGCGCAGGATGCGGCGCTTGACCTCGCGCACCTCGTTCACCTCTAGCCCGGCCAGCTTGAACGGGCCGTAGCCGATGCGGATCAGCCGGTTCACCTGCAAGCCGACATGGGCCATCGCGCGGCGGATTTCGCGGTTGCGGCCCTCGCGGATGCCCACCGTCAGCCAGGCGTTGGCGCCCTGCTGGCTGTCCAGCCTGATCTCCATCGGGGCGAAATCCTCGCGGTCGATGGTGGCGCCGCGGCGCAGCGGGTCGAATGTCAGCTCGGTCGGGTTGCCGTTGACGCGCACGCGATAGCGGCGCAGCCAGGCGGTAGCGGGCAGTTCCAGCCGCCGCTTCAGCTCGCCGTCGTTGGTCAGCAGCAGCAGCCCTTCGGAGTTGAGGTCAAGCCGCCCCACGCTCATCACCCGCGGCAGGTCGCGCGGCAGGGCGTCGAACACGGTCTGCCGGCCCTTTTCGTCGGATTCCGAGGTCACCAGCCCGACCGGCTTGTAATACAGCCACAGACGGGTTTCCTGCGGTGCCTCCATCGGCTTGCCGTCGATGCGCACCTGGTCGGTGGGCAGGATGTCCAGCGCCGGGCTGGCGATCTTGCGGCCGTTCACGGAAACGCGGCCCTCGATGATCATGCGCTCGGCCTCGCGGCGGCTGGCGACGCCGGCGCGGGCCATCACCTTGGCGATACGCTCGCCCGGGGGCGGGCTGGGCGGGGGGGCGCTGTCGACGGTCGGCTCGACCTCGGGCGTCGGCTCGGTCGGCTCCGTCGCGGGGGGCGTTTGGGGAATATCGTCGTCGTTTTCGGGGGGGGTCTGGTCGGTCATCGCGATCTCCTGCGCATCGCTGCGGTGGCAAGTGGCCCAGAGTATCCGCAGATGCGCGCCGCGAAAAGCCGTCCTTGCAAGAACGCCGCGGCCGGGGCATCGGTGGGCATGTTTCACAGCCAGATGGACGCCGCATTATCCGAGGCCCGCGCCGCCGCCGCCCGTGGCGAGGTGCCGGTGGGCGCGGTGCTGACCGACCCTTTGGGCCGCGTCGTCGCCCGCGCCGGCAACCGCACACGGGAATTGTCGGACCCGACCGCGCACGCGGAAATCCTGGCGATTCGCGCCGCCTGCGCGGCTGCCGGCTCGGAACGTCTGCCCGGCCACCGGCTGTGGGTCACGCTGGAACCCTGCCCGATGTGCGCCGCCGCGATCTCGGCCGCGCGGATCGCGGTGCTGTATTACGGCGCCCCCGACCCGCGCATGGGCGGCGTCGCGCATGGGGCGCGGGTGTTCGACCACCCGCAATGCCACCACCGCCCCGAGATCTACGACGGCATCCGCGCCGAGGATTCCGCCGCGCTGCTGCGCGCATTCTTCGGCGCAAGGCGCGGGGGCGGGCGATAACCGCTTGCAGCCCTGCCCCCCGGCTGAAAGGTTGCGCGCAATTCGGCTGATGGAGATGACGGTCTATGTTCCAGAAAATCCTTGTCGCGAACCGCGGAGAGATTGCGATCCGGGTTTTGCGGGCGGCGAACGAGCTGGGCAAGCGCACGGTCGCGGTTTACGCCGAAGAGGACAAGCTGTCGCTGCACCGCTTCAAGGCCGATGAGGCGTATCGCATCGGCGAGGGGCTGGGGCCGGTCGCGGCCTATCTGTCGATCCCGGAAATCATCCGCGTGGCGCGCGAATCGGGCGCGGATGCGATCCATCCGGGCTATGGGCTTTTGTCGGAAAACCCCGATTTCGTCGATGCCTGCACGGCGGCCGGCATCGCCTTTATCGGGCCGACAGCCGACACCATGCGCGCGCTTGGCGACAAGGCCAGCGCCCGGCGGGTGGCGATCGAGGCCGGCGTGCCGGTGATCCCCGCAACCGGGGTGCTGGGCGAGGATTTCGATGCAATCAGGCTTGAGGCCGCGCAGGTCGGCTATCCGCTGATGCTCAAGGCCAGCTGGGGCGGCGGCGGGCGGGGGATGCGGCCCATCGCCTCGGCCGACGAGCTGGTCGAAAAGATCCGCGAGGGGCGGCGCGAGGCCGAGGCCGCATTCGGCAATGGCGAGGGCTATCTGGAAAAGATGATCCAGCGCGCCCGCCACGTCGAGGTGCAGATCCTCGGCGACGGCCACGGCGGGCTTTACCACCTGTATGAACGCGACTGCACCGTGCAGCGCCGCAACCAAAAGGTGGTCGAGCGCGCCCCCGCCCCCTATCTCAGCGACGAGCAGCGCGCCGAGGTCTGCGGGCTGGCGCTGAAAATCGGGCAGGCCGTCGGCTATCGCAACGCCGGCACGGTCGAGTTCCTGCAAGACATCGACTCGGGCGCGTTTTATTTCATCGAGGTGAACCCCCGCATCCAGGTCGAGCATACCGTGACCGAAGAAGTCACCGGTATCGACATCGTGCAGGCCCAGATCCGCATCGCCGAGGGCGCGACGCTGGCGCAGGCCACCGGCATGGCCGCGCAGGACGACATCCGCCTGTCGGGCCACGCGATCCAGTGCCGGGTGACGACCGAGGATCCGCAAAACAACTTCATCCCCGATTACGGCCGCATCACCGCCTATCGCACGGCCACCGGCAACGGCATCCGTCTGGACGGCGGCACCGCCTATGCCGGCGCGGTCATCACCCGCTATTACGATTCGCTGCTGGTCAAGGTCACCGCCTGGGCGCAGACCCCCGAGGCCGCGATCCGCCGCATGGACCGGGCCTTGCGCGAATTCCGCGTGCGGGGCGTGTCGACCAACATCGACTTTGTCATCAACCTGCTGAAACATCCGGTGTTCCTGTCCGACCAGGCCACCACCAAGTTCATCGACACCACCCCCGAGCTGTTCGAGTTCGCGCCCCGCCAGGACCGCGCCACCCGCATCCTGACCTATCTGGCCGACATCAGCGTGAACGGGCACCCGGAAACCGCCGGCCGCCCCCGCCCGGCCCGCGCCCGCGCGCCGGTGCCCCCCGCCCCCCGCGGCACACCGCCTGAAGGCACGCGCCAGATCCTCGACCGCGAGGGGCCGCAGGGGGTCGTCGCGTGGATGGAACAACAGCGCCCGCTGCTGATCACCGACACCACCATGCGCGACGGGCACCAGAGCCTGCTGGCCACGCGGATGCGGTCCATCGACATGATCCGGGTCGCGCCCTCTTACGCGGCCAACCTGCCGGGGCTGTTTTCCGTGGAATGCTGGGGCGGGGCGACCTTTGACGTGGCCTATCGCTTTTTGCAGGAATGCCCGTGGCAGCGGCTGCGCGACATCCGCGCGGCGATGCCCAACGTGATGACGCAGATGCTGCTGCGGGCCTCGAACGGGGTCGGCTACACCAATTATCCCGACAATGTGGTGCAGGAATTCGTGCGCCAGGCGGCCGAGACCGGGGTGGATGTGTTCCGGGTCTTTGACAGCCTCAACTGGACCCCGAACATGCGCGTCGCCATGGATGCGGTGATCGATTCGGGCAAGCTGTGCGAGGCGGCGATCTGCTATACCGGCGACCTGCTGGACCCCGCGCGCGCCAAATACGACCTGAAATACTACGTCGCCATGGCCCACGAGCTGCGCGCCGCCGGCGCCCATGTGCTGGGCGTCAAGGACATGGCCGGGCTGCTGAAACCCGGCGCCGCCCGGGTGCTGTTCGCCGCCCTGCGCGACGAGGTCGGGCTGCCGATCCATTTCCACACCCACGACACCAGCGGCATTGCCAGCGCCACGGTGCTGGCGGCGGCGGAAACCGGGGTGGCGGTGGTGGACGCGGCGATGGACGCGTTCTCGGGCGGAACCTCGCAGCCCTGCCTGGGCTCGATCGTGGCGGCGCTGTCCGGCACCGACCGCGACACCGGGCTGGATCTGGCCGCGATCCGCGAGATCTCGAACTACTGGGAACGGGTGCGCGACCTTTACGTCGCGTTTGAGGCAGGCAGCCGCGCCCCCGCCTCCGAGGTGTATCTGCACGAGATGCCGGGCGGCCAGTTCACCAATCTCAAGGCGCAGGCCCGCAGCCTGGGGCTTGAGGAGCGCTGGCACGAGGTCGCGCAGACCTATGCCGAGGTGAACGCGATGTTCGGCGATATCGTCAAGGTCACCCCCAGCTCCAAGGTGGTGGGCGACATGGCGCTGATGATGGTGGCGCAGGGGCTGAGCCGCGCGCAGGTCGAGGATCCCGCGGTCGATGTGGCGTTCCCCGATTCGGTCGTCGACATGCTGCGCGGCAACCTGGGCCAGCCCCCCGGCGGCTGGCCGCAGGCGCTGCAATGCAAGGTGCTGAAGGGCGAGCCCCCCCTGACCACCCGTCCCGGCGCAGCGATGCCCCCGGTCGACCTGACCGCTGCCCGCGCCGGGCTGGAGACCACGCTGGAACGCCCCGTCGATGGCGAAGACCTGAACGGCTGGCTGATGTATCCCAAGGTGTTCACCGATTATGCCGAACGCCACCGCATCTACGGCCCGGTCCGCACCCTGCCCACCCCGGCGTTCTTCTACGGCATGGAGCCGGGCGAGCAGATCAGCGTCGAGATCGACCCCGGCAAGACCCTGGAAATCCAGCTGCTGACGCTGGGCGACCGCGACGACGCCGGCCACGTCAAGGTGTTCTTTGAACTGAACGGGCAGCCGCGCACCGTTCGCGTCCCGGACCGCGGCGCCACCGCCACCGCCGCCGCCCGCCCCCGTGCCGAATCCGGCAACCCCGCCCATATCGGCGCGCCGATGCCCGGGGTGGTGGCCAGCGTGGTGGTCCAGCCAGGCGCCAGCGTGCAGCCCGGCGACCTGCTGCTGACCATCGAGGCGATGAAGATGGAAACCGCCATCCACGCCGACCGCCCCGGCACCATCAAGGCGATCCACGTCACCCCCGGCGCCCAGATCGACGCAAAAGACCTGCTGGTCGAAGTGGAGTGAAGAAAGGGGGCGCTCGCGCCCCCTCTGCCGCGCGCAGGCGCGCGACATTCACCCCCTGAGGATATTTGCGACCGCCCGAAGCGCCTCGGGCGGTGTCTCAGTCGCCGGGTTGCGGGGCGGGCTGGAGGCTCCTTGGGACGGGCAGTGAATAGATCAGGCAGTCCCCGTCCCTTCTGTCGCTGCCCCAGTAAGGGCGCTGCCCGTCGCGGGGCGGCAGCTCATAGTCGGCGCAGAGCCGGTATTTGCCGTCCCCGATCCACTCGATGCGGTAGTCCTTGCCGCTATGGCGGTCGGTCAGCGGCACCGGCCCCGGGCAGCCCTCGGTCGGGCCGAAATCGCTGGGCAGCTCGCGCGGGCCGGTATCGCCGACAAGACACGAGATATGGCTCGACAGCTGCGACAGCTCGGCCGAGCGGGTGTCATCCCGCCGCTCCTTGCGCGCATGGGACGGGCCGCCAGCGATGGCCAGCCCCGCGACCACCGCACCGGCCGCCAGCGCGGCCAGCGCCCAGCTGGCCCAGCCCTGCCCCCGCGCCCACGCCCGGGTGTTTCCCTCAGTCATCAAGCTCATCCCGGTAATAGGCAAAGACCAGCGCCCCGACGACGGCGATCAGCCCCGCCTTGGCGGCGAACCGCAGCGTCAGATCGCCGTTCAGCAGCGAATAGATCACCGCCACCAGATCGCCCAGCAGCGCCAGAGCCGCCAGCAGCAGCGTCACCGCCGCAAACCATTTACGCACCAACGAGCGCCGGCGCCCGCTGTCCTGCGCCGTATCCCGCGTCACCTTGCGATTGAGCATGACGAACAGCGGCACGGCCGGAAGCAGCGTCGCGATGCTCCACCGCATGGACGAGGCGGATGAGTAGTAATAGCGCTGGTCCGGCTCGGGCAGCAGCGTCTCGATCACCCGAAACCCCAGCATGGTCACATGCCAGCAGATCATGCCCAGCAGCAGGAACAGCAGCCCATAGACCAGCGCCTCGCGCGCCGAGACATAGGCCCGCGGCCGCGGAACCGGCGGCAGGCCCGGCGCGGCGGGCAGCCACGCGGCCAGCGCGGCCGCGATCTCGCGCCCGCTCCACCCCGCCTGCCCCAGCGCCGCGGCCAGCTCATCCCCGCTGCGCCCGGATGCCAGCCCCGAGCGCACGAAATCGTTCAACTCATCGCTTCGCGCCATGTATCGCCGCCCTCTTGATCCGCGGCCATTGGCCCGCAGCCCACCACCGGCGTCAAGGGCCGCACCGGGCGGCAAGCATCTTCTGTCCCCAAATATCCCCGCCGGAGGCTCCGGCCGCGCGAACTGGCGCGACTTTGCATTTTACCTCTTGCGCCCCCCGGCAAGCTTGTCTAAATCCCCTCCACCGGCAGCGGATGCTACCGGGACGGGGCGCGGGCGTAGCTCAGGGGTAGAGCATAACCTTGCCAAGGTTAGGGTCGTGAGTTCGAATCTCATCGCCCGCTCCAAAAATTCGTTGCGGGACCAGTCCCCGAAAAGCGCCCTCGGGGCGCTTTTTGCTT
Source organism: Paracoccus alkenifer (assembly GCF_900108405.1). GTDB lineage: Bacteria > Pseudomonadota > Alphaproteobacteria > Rhodobacterales > Rhodobacteraceae > Paracoccus > Paracoccus alkenifer. The sequence goes on along the minus strand of NZ_FNXG01000002.1, from coordinate 246,855 downwards.
GCCGGAATCTTGGGCGGGCGCAGGGCCGCGCATGGGCCCCCAGGATTTCACGCCACTGTTTTCACGCCATTGCAAGAGCCGTCGCCGGCCGCGTATCGCTGCGACCGCGCAGCGCTGCGGCACCGGCGCGGACCATGCCCACGCCGGTGACAAGCGGTCACAGCCCCAGTTCGGCCTCGACCTCGCCCATCGACTTTTCGACGATCTCGAACATCTCGTCGGCCTGGTCGCGGGTGATGATCAGCGGCGGGCAAAAGCCCAGGCTGTCGCCCATGTTGCGCGAAATCAGCCCGTTGCGCTGCATGGCCGTGTTCATCATCGCGCCCAGCCGGCCCACGGTCGAGACGGATTTCGCCGCCTTGTCCTCGACCAGCTCGACCGCGGCGATCAGCCCGATGCCGCGCACCTCGCCCACCAGCGGGCGGTCGGCCAGCGTCGCCAGACGCGCGCGGAAATGGGCGCCGACCTCGCGCGCGTTGGTCACCAGATCGTTGTCCTGAATGATCGCCAGGTTTTCCAGCGCCACCGCCGCGCCCAGCGGGTGGCCCCCGCCGGTGTATCCGTGGCCAAAGGTGCTGATCCGGTCGCTTTCATCCGCGATCGGGTCATAGAAACGGTCGTTCATCACGATGGCGGAAAACGGGATGTAGCTCGAGGTGATCTGCTTGGACAGCACCATCACGTCGGGGCGGATGCCGCAGGTGGTGGACCCGAACATCTCTCCGGTGCGGCCGAAGCCGCAGATCACCTCGTCGGCGACGAACAGGATATCGTATTTCGCCAGAACCGCCTGAATCCGTTCGTAATACCCCGGCGGAGGCACCACCACGCCCCCCGCGCCCATCACCGGCTCGGCCCAGAATGCGGCGATGGTGTCGGGCCCCTCGCGCTGGATCAGCGCCTCAAGCTCGTCGGCGCAGCGGGTGGCGAACTGGTCCTCGGTCTCGCCGTCGCGGCCCTCTTTCCAGTAATGCGGGCAGATGGTGTGCAGCACGCGGTCGATCGGCAGGTCGAACGAGCGGTGGTTGTTGGGCAGCCCGGTCAGGCTGGCCGAGGCGATGGTGACGCCGTGATAGGCACGATTGCGCGCGATGACCTTTTTCTTTTCCGGCTTTCCCAGCGCGTTCGAGCGATACCACACCATCTTCAGCACGGTGTCGTTCGCCTCGGACCCCGAGTTGGTATAGAAAACCTTGCTCATCGGGACGGGCGCGATTTCGACCAGTTTTTCGGCCAGCTCGATGGCGGGGCCGTGGCTCTTATGGCCGAAATTATGGTAAAAGGGCAGTTTTTCCAGCTGGCGGGTGGCGGCCTCGATCAGGCGGCGATCCTTGAAGCCGACGCCCACGCTCCACAGCCCGGCCATGCCCTCGATATAGCGGTTGCCGTTGTTGTCGCGCACATGGATGCCGTCGCCATCCTCGATGATCATCGGGCCGACCTCGGCATGGCGGCGGGCATTGGTATAGGCGTGAAAATGATATGCGATATCCGTCGCTTCGGGGGTGTCGGCGAAATTGGTCCGGTCGTCCATGTCCTGCGCTCCTGTCCGGGGTTGCGGCTTTGAAAGATTGCCAAGGACGCCCCGGCTGTCGAGCCACGAGTGCTTGACCAGAGTTTGGCACAATGCAAACCTTTCCCGAAATTCAGGGGGGCGGCGAATGTCGCATCAGCGCATGTTCCGCGGCCGGCTGTCCGACATCGACATCGCCAGCCTGCGCGAATTCATCGAGATCGTCGAGGCCGGCGGCATCACCGCCGCCGAGGGCCGGCTGGGCAAGGGGAAATCCGCGATCAGCCTGACGCTGTCACGGCTGGAATCGCGGCTTTCCATGCGGTTATGCGAACGCGGCCGGTCCGGGTTCCGCCTGACCGAACAGGGGCAGCTGGTCCATTCCGCCGCCGTCGAGCTGATGGCGGAAATCGCCCGGTTCAGCGATTTCATCGGCGCCGCCACCACGCGGGTCGAGGATGAAATCACCATGTTCGCCGACGACAGCTTTCTGTTCGAGTTCGGCGAGCCGATGGCCCGCGCGATCGCACATATGAATGATCGTTACCCGAATCTCAAACTGACCCTGCGGATGAGCTCTCCGGGGCATGTGCTGGCCTCGGTGCTGGAAGGCTCGGCCGATCTTGGATTCACCACGCTGAGCGCCCCGAACGGGGCGCTGGTCGCCGCGCCGGTCTGCACCGAACGCATGGGGATTTTCTGCGGCCGCGAACATCCGCTGTTTGCCCGCGACGACGCCGCGCTGACCATGGACGAGCTGCGCCGCCACGGTTTCGTCGCCGCCGAGGTCGCGCAAGAGCCGGCGTTTTCCGATTTCCTCGGCGGGTTCCGCATCGCCGCCACCGCGCCCACCATCCTGTCGCGGATGGTGCTGGTGCTGTCCTCGCGCTATCTCGGCTCGCTGCCGCTGGCCTTCGCCGCGCCCTGGGTGGAACGCGGCGAGGTGCGGGAAATCGCGGCCCCCGGCAGCCGCGGCGCCAACACCTGCTATCTGATCCACCGCCGCGCGCGGCCGCTGGGGCTGGGCGGCTCGATCCTGCGCAGCTTGATCCTGGACGAATTCGGGCGCGAAGCGGCGGGCTGACCCCTTCTGTCCCGCGACCGCGCCTGTATGCTGCCCCCGACCCCGCCGCGAGAGCCGCCCATGACCCGCATCCTGCAAATTTCCGACCCTCATATCGGCGTGGCCGGCCAGCTGCTGGGCGGGATGATCGACACCGCCACCGCGCTAAGCCGCACGGTGGAATGGATCGCCCGCAACCTGCGCGCCATCGGCCCGATTGATGCGGTGATCGTCACCGGCGATCTGGTCGAATCCGGCCGCCCCGAGGAATACGCCCATTTCCTGCGCCTGATCGCGCCCCTGCCGCTGCCGTGGTTCGCCATCCCCGGCAACCACGACAACCGCGAGGTGATGCGCGAGGCGTTTTCCCATCTGCACTGGATGCCCGACCACGGCGCGATCAACCTGCATCTGCAATTCGACGGGCTGGATGTGGTGGCGCTGGACAGCCATGTTCCCGGCGCGGGCCACGGGATCCTGGGCAACGGCACGCTGGGGTTTCTGGACCGGGCGCTGGATACTGCCGGGCGGCGGCCGGTGCTGGTCGCGGTCCACCACCACCCGTTCCGGTCCGGGATCAGGGCGATGGATGCGCTGGGGCTGCTCGCGCCGGAACCCCTGCTGGCGCGGCTGGCCGGGCATCGCGCCGGGGCGCAGCTGGTCTGCGGGCATCTGCACCGCGCGGTGACCACGGTGGCGGCAGGCGTTCTGTGCCAAAGCTGCCCCAGCCCCTCGCACGCGCTGGCACTGCGGCTGCAACCCGACCAGCCGCTGGCGCTGATGCTGGAACCCGGCGCGATCATGCTGCATTGCGCCGAGGATGGCGCGATCCGGTCACATCTGATCCCGACCGCCCCCGCCCCCGGCCCGATCGAGCCCGGCGCCTGAGCGCTAGCCGCCCTGCCCCGCCGGGATGTGGATATGGGGCGCTGCCGCCTGCACGATGGGGTCGGCAGAGGCGCCTGCCTGCAACGCCCCCACCAGCTGCGCGCGCATCCGATAGGTCCAGAAGTCATTGATATGCCCCGCCACCGCCAGTTCGGGCGGGCCGGGCTGGCTGCGAAAGAAATCGGCGATCTGGCTCGCCATGCGGATCAGCTTGTCGGGCATGTCACGCGCTCCTGATGCGCTGGGGGTGGGTATACAGGTCGAAACTGCCGGCGCGGGCGCGGCCGATCAGGGTCAGCCCTGCGGCCTCGGCCCAGTCGATGGCCAGCCGCGTCGGCGTGCTGGCGCCGACCAGCAGCCCGGCACCGATGCGCGCGGTTTTCTGCACCAGATCGACCGACAGCCGCGAGGTCATCGCGATGATCCCGCCGCCGGGGTCGATGCCCCGCGCGGCCAGCGCGCCGGCCAGCTTGTCCAGCGCATTGTGGCGGCCCACGTCCTCGCGCACCAGCGCCACATCAGGCGACCAGAAACCTGCGGCGTGGATCGCGGGGGTGTCGCGCCAGCGGCGCTGCCCCTCGGCCAGCGCCTGCATGGCCAGCGCGATATCGGCAGGCGCGGCGGTGTAGCCGGCGGCGACCGGCACCACCGGCGGCAGCGCCGCGGCGATGCTGTCGACGCCGCAAAGCCCGCAGCCGACCGGGCCGACCATGCTGCGCCGGCGTTCGGCCAGACCGGCGGCAAGGCCCGGGCGCAGCCACAGCCGGGTTTCCAGCGCCGGCAGCCCCGGCAGCGCCGCGGGCGGGGCCACCGCCACCACCTGCGCATCGGTCACGTCGCCCGGCGCCGCAATCAGCCCCTCGGTCAGGGCAAACCCCAGCGCGAGGTCATCCAGATCATGCGGCGTCGCCATCAGCACCGCCTGGCTGGTGCCGTCCACGACAATGGCGACCGCAGCTTCCTCGGGCGGGGCGGGCGCGTCGGAGAGGTCCCAGCCCGCGCCCGACCAGCGCCGCAGCGGGGACGCAGAGGCGGCCGGTCCGGCCGGCACTGCCGGACCGGCCGCGCGGGAAACCACCCCGCCTGGCCCTGCGCCTTCGGTTGCACCCGCCCTGCCGTCCGGGGACGGCGTTGCCTCACCCGGCGGGAACGCATCCGAAGCCCTGCCGCCCCCGCGAGGGGACGGATCGTTGTCTTTCACGGCGTCGCGGCGCGCGGTTGCGCCTGCGCCGGTCATTCCGCCGCCGGCAGGATGCGCCGCGACAGCTCGGCGTGGCGGGCATAGCTTTCCTGCCACTCGCTCGGCCCGTTCGAGGGGCTGACCTGCACCGCCGTCACCTTGAACTCCGGGCAGTTGGTGGCCCAGTCGGAACTGTCGGTGGTCACCACGTTGGCCTGGGTGCCGGGGTGGTGGAAGGTGGTGAACACCACCCCCGGCGCCACCCGTTCCGTCACCTCGGCGCGCAGGGTGGTTTCGCCGGCGCGGCTGGCCAGCCGCACCAGATCGCCCTGGCGGATGCCGCGGTTCTCGGCGTCGTGGGGGTGGATCTCCAGCACATCCTCGGGGTGCCAGACGGTGTTGTCGGTCCGCCGCGTCTGCGCGCCGACGTTATACTGCGTCAGCGTGCGCCCGGTGGTCAGCAGCAGCGGAAAGCGCGGGCCGCTGCGTTCGTCGGTCGCGACATATTCGGTGTTGATGAACCGGCCCTTGCCGCGCACGAAGCCGTCGATATGCATCACCGGCGTGCCCAGCGGCGCGGCCGCGTTGCAGGGCCACTGCACCGAGCCCTCGCGGTCCAGCAGGTCGAAGCTGACCCCGGCAAAGCTGGGCGTGGTCAGCGCGATCTCGTCCATGATGTCCGAGGAGTGGGCATAATCCCAGCCGCCGCCCAGCCGGTTGGCCAGCATCTGGGTGATTTCCCAATCCTCATAGCCGTTGCGCGGCGCCATGGCGCGGCGGACCATGTTGATGCGGCGTTCGGCATTGGTGAAGGTGCCGTTCTTTTCCAGGAAGGTCGAACCGGGCAGGAACACATGCGCATAATTCGCCGTCTCGTTCAGGAAGATGTCGTGAACGATCAGGATGTCGAGACTGGCCAGCGCCTGCTGCACATGGCTGGTGTTGGGGTCGGATTGCAGCACATCTTCGCCCTGGCAATACAGGCCCTTGAAGCGGCCGGCGGTGGCCTCGTCGAACATGTTGTTGATGCGCAGGCCCGGTTCCTCGGACAGCTCCACCCCCCAGACGCGTTCGTAGATCGCCCTTGTCTCGGGGTCCGAGACATGGCGATAGCCGGGGTATTCATGCGGAAACGAGCCCATGTCGCACGAACCCTGCACGTTGTTCTGGCCGCGCAGCGGGTTCACCCCGGTGCCGGGCTTGCCGATATTGCCGGTCAGCATCGCCAGGTTGGCAATCGCCATCACCGTGGTCGAGCCCTGCGAATGTTCCGTCACCCCCAGCCCGTAATAGATGCTGGCGCGGGGCGCGGCCGCATAGGCGCGCGCCGCCTGCCGGATCAGATCGGCGGGAACGCGGCTTTGCGCCTGCACCGATTCCGGCGAATGGCGGGGGTCCAGCAGGAATTCGCGATAGGCGAGGAACTCGTCCCAGTCGCAGCGTTCGCGGATGAAGTCGTCGTCCTGCAACCCCTCGGCCACGATCACCTGCGCGATCGCGGTCAGCACTGCCACGTTGGTGCCGGGCATCAGGGGCAGGTGCAGCGCGTCCGAGCGATGCACCGTGTCCAGCAGGTCGATGCGGCGCGGGTCGATCACGATCAGCCCCGCCCCCTGCCGCAACCGCTTGCGCAGGCGCGAGCCGAACACCGGATGCGCGTCGGTCGGGTTCGCCCCGATCACCAGCGCCAGGTCGGTATCCTCGACCGAATCGAAATCATGCGTCCCGGCCGAGGTGCCGAATGTGGTTTTCAGCCCGTAGCCGGTCGGCGAATGGCAGACCCGCGCGCAGGTGTCGGTGTTGTTGTTGCCAAACACCGCGCGGGCCAGTTTCTGGACCAGATAGGTTTCCTCGTTCGTGCAGCGCGACGAGGTGATGACCCCGACCGAATCACGCCCATGTTCGGCCTGCGCGCGCCTCAGCCGCTCGGCGGCGAAATCCAGCGCCTCGTCCCAGGACACTTCGCGCCACGGGTCGGTGTAGTGCTCGCGCACCATCGGGTGCAGGATGCGTTCGGCGTGGGTGGCATAGCCCCAGGCAAAGCGACCCTTGACGCAGCTGTGGCCGTGGTTGGCCTTGCCGTCCTTGCTGGGCACCATCTTGACCACGGTTTCCCCGCGCATATGCGCGTCGAAGCTGCACCCGACCCCGCAATAGGCGCAGGTGGTTTTCACGATACGGTCGGGGGTGCCGATCTGGATTACCGAGTTTTCCACCAGCGACCCGGTCGGGCAGACCTGCACGCAGGCGCCGCAGCTGACGCAATCCGAGGACAGGAAATCATCCGACGCCATCCCGGCGCTGACCCGGCTGTCAAAACCGCGGCCCTCGATGGTCAGGGCGAATGTGCCCTGCACCTCTTCGCAGGCGCGCACGCAGCGCGAACAGACGATGCACAGCGAGGGGTCAAAGGTGAAATAGGGGTTCGAATCGTCCGGCGCCCGGTATTCCGGGTTCGGCGCACCGCCGTTCTGCGGGTAGACGTGGTTCTTGCCGGGGACATAGCGCATTTCGCGCAGCCCCACCGCCCCGATCATGTCCTGCATTTCCGAGTTGCCGGTGATCGGGCTGCCCAGCAGGTCCTGCGGGTGGTCGCTCAGGTAAAGCTCCATCACCCCGCGGCGGATCTGGGCGATCTCGTCGGTCTGGGTGTGGACGACCATGCCCTCGGCCACCGGGGTGGTGCAGGATGCGGGCGTGCCGCGCATCCCCTCGATCGCGACGACGCACAGCCGGCACGACCCGAACGCCTCGAGGCTGTCGGTGGCGCACAGCTTGGGCACGGTGACGCCGGCCAGCGCCGCCGCCCGCATCACGCTGGTGCCCGCGGGCACGCTGACCGGAATGCCGTCCACGCTGAGCGTGACGGTCACGTCCGAACGCACCGCAGGGGTGCCCAGATCCCGCAGGTCGGGGATGATGAAATCCTTCATTCCGCAGCCTCCACCCGGCGCGCGCGGCCCATAGGCGCGCTGCCGGTGAAATCGTCAGGGAAATGCGTCAGCGCCGACATCACCGGATAGGGCGCAAAGCCCCCCAGCGCGCACAGGCTGCCCCATTTCATGGTGTTGCACAGATCGGTCAGCAGCGGGATCGCATCCCCGTCGCCCGCCGCGATGCGGTCGATGGTTTCCACCCCCCGGATCGAACCCACGCGGCAGGGCGTGCATTTGCCGCAGGATTCGACGGCGCAGAATTCCATCGCGAAACGGGCCAGCGCCATCATGTCGGCGCTGTCGTCAAAGATGACGATGCCGGCATGGCCGACCAGCCCGTCCTTGCCGGCGAATTCCTCGTAGCCAAAGGGGGTGTCGAACAGTGCCCGCGGGAAATAGGCGCCCAGCGGGCCGCCGACCTGCACCGCCTTGACCGGCCGGCCGCTGGCGGTGCCGCCGCCGATCTGGTCCACGATCTCGCCCAGCGAGCGGCCGAACGGGACTTCGCACAGACCCCCGTATTTCACATTGCCCGCGATTTGCAGCGGCATGGTCCCGCGCGAGCGCCCGATGCCATACGCCGCATAGGCAGCGGCCCCGTTGGCCATGATCCACGGCACCGTGGCCAGCGACAGCACGTTGTTCACCACGGTCGGCTGGCCGAACAACCCTTGCAGCGCCGGGATCGGAGGCTTGGCGCGCACCACGCCGCGCTTGCCCTCAAGACTGTTGAGCAGGCTGGTTTCCTCGCCGCAGACATAGGCGCCGGCGCCGACGCGGACCTCCATGTCGAAGCGGTGGTCGGACCCCAGCACGGATGCGCCCAGCACCCCCGCCACCCGCGCGATGTCGATGGCGGCGCGCATGGCGCGGATCGCGTCGGGGTATTCGCTGCGGATATAGACATAGCCGCGGGTGGCGCCGACGGCGATGCCGGAAATCGCCATGCCCTCGATCAGGGTAAAGGGGTCGCCCTCCATCAGCATCCGGTCGGCGAATGTGCCGCTGTCGCCTTCGTCGGCGTTGCAGACGATGTATTTCTGCGCAGCTTCGGCCTTGGCGACGGTGGCCCATTTGATGCCGGTGGGGAAACCGGCGCCGCCGCGGCCGCGCAGGCCGGAATCAGTGACCTCGGGGATGATGCGGTCGGGGGTGGCGATGGCGGCTTTCAGCCCCGAAAGCCCGCCGTGGGCCTTGTAATCCTCTAGCGACAGCGGGTCGGTGATGCCGACGCGGGCGAATGTCAGCCGGGTCTGCGCGCGCATCCAGGGCAGTTCCTCGACCGGACCCAACGCCTTGGCGTGGCCGCGCGGGTCGGCCAAGATCGCCGCCACCTCGTCCGGCTCGACCGGGCCAAAGCCGTGGCGGATGCCGTCGATCTCGATTTCCAGCAGCGGCTCAAGCCAGACCATCCCGCGCGAGCCGTTGCGGATCGGCTGCTGGCCGCAGGCGCGCACGGCGGCCGCGACCTCGTCCGCGCCCAGCGCGCGGGCGGCGGCGTCAATGGGAACCCAGACCCGCATCAGCGCGCCCCCCCGGCCAGCGCCACCAGCCTGTCGGCGGTGGCGCGCCCGACCAGCCGGTCGTCAAGTTGCGCAGACGGCCCGCAAGCGCACAACCCAAGGCAGAACACCGGCTCAAGCGTCAGTCGCCCGTCGGGGGTGGTTTCGTGCCAGTCCAGCCCCAGCGCGGTGCGGACCTGTTGCGCCAGCGCATCGGCACCGACCGACTGGCAGGCCTCGGCCCGGCACAGCCGCAGCACATGGCGGCCCGCGGGTTCCTGCCGGAAATCATGGTAAAAGCTGACCACGCCGTGGATCTCGGCCCGGCTCATCCCCAGCGCCTGGGCGATCACCGGCTGCGCGGATTCGGGGATCATCCCCCATTCGGCCTGCACGTCATGCAGGATCGGCAGCAGCGGACCTTCGTCGCCGCGGTGACGGGCGATGATCGCCTGCAACCTGACAAGTGACTCGCCCTCAAGCGCGGCAATCGGCGGCATATTCGGCGGGCGGTCGAAGTTGGAGGTCGGCTGCATGAGGCTCCTCAATCAGGCTGGCACAGTCGCGGGCATGCGGGAACTTACGCCCGCCGCGATAGGCAGATCAATCCTGAAGACCCGTGCCGTGATAGACAACGCCTATCGCGGTTGCAGCTGCTCGGCGATCTGCACCAGCGCTTCGAGCAGCGGGGGCAGCGGCTCGCGCCCGGCCAGCGCCAGCCCCACCATATGCTCGCCCCCCGTCAGCGGCCGCGCGCGCACGCCCGAGGGCAGCGGCAGCCCGTCGGCCAGCGCCTGCGGCAGGATCGCGGCCCAGCCGCCGGTCGCGACATGCGACAGGATCGCCAGCATGGAATTCGATTCCACCTTGGGCGCGACCAGCGCATCCGCCTGCGCCAGCCGGGCCGAAACGATGCGCCGGTTCTGCATGTCGGGGGTCAGCAGGCACAGGGGCCGCGTCGCCGCCTCGGCCCAGGACACCGGCCCCGATTGCGAGCTGCGGTCGACCAGGCACAGGGTCTCTACGAACAGCGGCACCGTGCGCAGCCGCCCCAGCGATTCGCCGTCCAGATAGGTGACGCCGGCGTCCAGCTCCAGCGCGGCGATCTGGTCGCGGATCTCGTCCGAGGACCGCGACAGGATGCTGACCTCGGCAGCGGGATGCCGGGCCAGGAACGGGGCCGTCAGCTCGGCGATTCGCGGCATCGCGGTGGGGATCACCCCTAGCCGCAGCCGGCCCGACACGCCGCTGCGGGTGGCGCGCAGCTCGGCCTGCATGGTGCGCATGTCGCCGACGATGCGCCGCGCCCATTCCAGCACCCGCTCGCCCTCGGGGGTCAGCCCGTGGAACCGCGAGCCGCGCCGCACCAGCTGCACGCCCAGATGTTCCTCAAGCGTGCGCAGCGCCGACGACAGCGAAGGCTGGGTGATCCCCAGCGCCTCGGCCGCGCGGCCGAAATGCTGTTCGCGCGCCAGCACCATGAACATCTGTAGCCGGTCGATCATGGGGCGCACCCTGCGCAGATTCGGGCGGTTTCAAATATCCCGGGGTCCGGGGCAGCGCCCCGGTCGGACAGAGACTCTAGAGAATCTCGACCCGCCAGCTTTCGATGACGGTGTTCGCCAGCAGCTGCTCGCACATGCGCCCGACCTCGGCCTCGGCCGCCGCGGCGTCGGTGGCGGCCAGGTCCAGCTCGATCACCTTGCCTTGGCGCACGCCCTCGACGCCGGAAAACCCCAGCGTGCCCAGCGCATGGCGGATCGCCTCGCCCTGCGGGTCCAGGACGCCGTTCTTGAGCATGATCGTCACGCGGGCTTTCATCGGGGGCGTCCTTCTGCTGGCTTCAGTTGATAAGCGTGGGTTTCACGGGCACGGCGGCGGGCAGCACGCCCAGACGGCGCGCGACCTCGGAATAGGCGTCGGTCAGGCTGCCCAGATCGCGGCGGAACACGTCCTTGTCCAGCTTTTGCCCGGTCTTGTTGTCCCACAGCCGGCAGCTGTCGGGGCTGATTTCATCGGCAACGACCAGCCGCATGAACTCGCCGTCCCAGATGCGCCCGATCTCGATCTTGAAGTCGATCAGCTTGATGCCGACGCCGTAGAACACCCCCGACAGGAAATCGTTCACCCGCAGCGCTAGGCTGACGATATCGTCCAGATCCTGCTGGCTGGCCCAGCCAAAGGCGATCACATATTCCTCGGACACCATCGGATCGCCCAGCTCGTCGTTCTTGAAGCTGTATTCGACGATCGGCCGGGGCAGCTGGGTGCCCTCTTCCATGCCCAGCCGCTTGGCGATGCTGCCGGCGGCGAAATTGCGCACGATCACCTCAAGCGGGATGATCTCGACCTGGCGGATCAGCTGCTCGCGCATGTTGATGCGGCGGATGAAATGGGTGGGCACGCCGATATTGCCCAAGCCCTGCATGAAATATTCCGACAGGCGGTTGTTCAGCACACCCTTGCCGTCGATCACCGCCTTTTTCTGCGCGTTAAAGGCGGTGGCGTCGTCCTTGAAATACTGGATCAGGGTGCCCGGCTCGGTGCCTTCGTAAAGGATCTTGGCCTTGCCTTCGTAGATTTTCTTGCGCCTGGGGGCCATGATCGCGCGCCTTTCCTTGGGCGGGTTCGGATTGTCCCCGCACCCATAGCCCCGTTCGGGGCACAGGGGCAATACGGGCCGGGCATCGGGGCCCAACTTGGCGCCCCGCAGGCCGGGGCGCGGGAAACGCCTTGCGGGCAACGGTCCCGGCCGTCATATTTGAAAACACATCAATCGGAGGCTTTGATGAGCACTTTCGACGACCGCAAGCGCGCCCAGGAATCCAAGTTCGCCCTTGACGCCGAGCTGCGCTTCAAGGCCGAGGCGCGGCGCAACCGCCTGCTGGGCGAATGGGCGGCCGGGCTGCTGGGCAAGACCGGCGACGAGGCGCGGACCTATGCGCTGACCATCGTGTCCTCGGATTTCGACGAGCCGGGCGAAGAGGACGTGTTCCGCAAGGTCGCCGCCGATCTGGGCGACAAGGCCGATGAGGCCACGATCCGCGCCAGGATGGCCGAGCTGCGCGACGTGGCCCGCCAGCAGGTTCTGGACGAAATCTGATCCCGTGCCGGCGTGCGCCCGCTGAAAGCCCCCGTTGCGGGGGCTTTTTTCGTCGGCCGCGTCCTCAGCCCTGCGCGGCCAGCGGCCCCGTGCCCGCCGCCTGCTCGACCCGGGGATAATACCGCCCCATCGCCAGCGCCCGCCCGATATACAGCACCATCAGCGCCGCCCACAGCCCGTGGTTGCCCAAGGGCGGCACCAGCACCAGCACCGCCACGGCATAGGCCGCCACCGCCGGCAGCATGGCGCGGCGCATCTCGCGCGTCAGCGTGGCCCCGATGAAGATGCCGTCCAGCATCCAGCTGGCGACGCCCAACAGCGGCGCCAGCACCAGCCAGGGCAGATAGACCGCCGCCGCCGCCCGCACCTCGGCCGAGGTGGTCAGCCACGACACCAGCTGCCCGCCGCCCAGCGCAAAGACGAGACTCAGCGCCACCGCGCCGGCCAGCCCCCAGCCCGAGGTCAGCACCGCAGCCCGGCGCACCCGTTCGGGGCGGCGCGCACCCACCGCCTGCCCGACCAGCGATTCCGCGGCAAAGGCCAGCCCGTCCAGGCCGAATGCGGTGATCGCCAGGAATTGCAGCAGCACCTGATTGGCCGCCAGCGCCACGTCGCCCATGCCCGCGCCGACGAACACGAACGCGGTCATCGCCCCCTGCAACAGCACCGAGCGCAGCATGATGTCGCTGTTGACCCGCAGCATCCGCCCCAGCCGCGCCCGCGCCCAGATCCCGGCCGCGCGCGCGCCGTTTCGCAGCGCCGGGGCCGCCAGATACAGCGCCAGTGCCAGCCCCGACAGCTCGGCCGTCAGCGTGGCGGCGGCGACTCCGCGCACGCCCCAGCCAAAGCCCAGCACGAACAGCAGATCCAGCCCGATATTGACCAGATTGACCAGCATCTGCACCGCCAGCACCGCGCGGGTGCGTTCGGTGGCGATCATCCAGCCGGTCAGCGCATACATGGCGATGGTGGCCGGCGCGCCCCAGATACGGATCGCGACATAGGCGCGGGCGAGCGTTTCGACCTCGGCCGAGGCCGGGGCCAGCCGAAAGGCCAGCGCCATCAGCGGCCATTGCAGCACGATCAGCGCCGCCCCGGCCGCGCCCGCCACCGCCAGCGCCCGGATCAGATGCGCGCCGCTTTCCGCGCCGTCCCCGGCGCCGTGGCTTTGCGCCACCATCCCCGAGGTGCCCATGCGCAGGAACCCGAAGATCCAGTAGACCGAGGTCAAAATCACCGCCCCCAGCCCCACCGCCCCGATGGGCGCGGCCTGCCCCAGCCGCCCGACCACGCCGGTATCGACCGCGCCCAGGATCGGCACGGTGGCATTGGCCAGCACGATCGGCAGCGCGATCGCCAGCACCCGGCGATGGGTCAGCGCATCGGGCGTGGTCACGCGCGCGGCCCGGCTAGTCGCGGGGCTGCGGCATCAGGAAATGCCCCGTCGCCTGCGCAAACAGCCGCGAGCGGTTTTCCTGCCACGCCTCGACCTGCACGCTGGCATAGCGCCGCCCCAGCCGCACCACCCGGCCGCGGGCATAGGCGTCCCGCGCCAGCCCTGAACGCAGATAGTCGATGGTGAAATCAATGGTCTTGGGCAGCCGGGGCATCGATTCGTCCTGCTCGATGGGCAGAAAGCCGCCGCGCTCGTCGCCCATCGCGGTCCAGACCAGTTCCACAAGCGCCGCGGTTTCCAGAAACGCCGCGGTGACGCCTCCGTGCAGCGCGGGCAGCGCGGGGTTGCCGATCAGCCGCCCGGCAAAGGGCAGCACGGTGGTCAGCTCATCCCCGCGGCGGTCCACCTGCACCCCCAGCCAGCCGAAATACGGAACCTTGGCCAGCAGCCCGTCGATCACCGATTCGCGCGTCAGCCCCATGTCACACCCCCACCGTGAAGGTGCCGGTCGCCGTGGCCACCGGCGTGTCGCCTTCGTCGCGCGCCACCGCCCGCACGAATGCGACCGAGCGGGTGACGTGGAAACATTCCGCCCGCGCCCTGACCCTCTGGCCCGGCGTGGCCGAGCGCAGATAGTCGATCCGCAGGTCGATGGTCGCCGTCACCGGCGGATGCGAGGGGTGGCACAGCACCGACAGCCCGCAGCTCATGTCCATCAGCGCCGAGATCACGCCGCCATGCAGCACCCCGGTGCGCGGATCGCCGACGAATTCCGGCGCCCAGGGCATCGCCACCTCGACGCAGCCGGGGGTGGCCGCGACGATCTCCATCCCCAGGGCGTCGGCATGGGGCACCACCTCCATGAAGCGGCGGGCGATCGAATCGGCCACCTGCGCGTCGTTGCCGGACTGGTTTTCCATCGCCGTTCTTCCTTTGCACCCTGCGCCTTGCCCCCTGTCACTGCCCCGCCCCGCGCGGCACCGCAAGCCTGCCCCGACGGCAAGCGCCGCGGTTGAGATCGCGCCGGGGCTGCGCTAGGGTTTCACAGGCAGCCGGGAAAGGCAGGATGCGAGACGAAAGCCATATCAGTTTCAAAGAGATGTGCGAGACATTCGGGGTCACCCCCCGGACCTTGCGCTATTACGAATACATCGAGCTGTTGAGCCCCCTGCGCGAGGGCCGCGCCCGCTGGTATGGCCCGCGCGAGATCGCGCGGATGAAGCTGATCATGCGCGGTCGCCGCTTCGGCTTCAGCCTCGAGGAAATCCGCCAGTGGCTGCTGATGTATCAGCAGGACGGCACCCGCGCGCAATACGAGGTCTGGATCGAGTTCGCGACCAGGCAGCTGGACGTGCTGGCCGCGCAGCGCGACGAAATCGACGCGGCCATCGCCGACCTGCGCAAGCTGCGCGACGAAACCGTGGCGCTGGTGGCCAGGCTGCCCGCGGCAGAGGACGAGCCGGCCGGGAACGGCGCGGATAACGGCGCAGGCGACGACACGGGCGGCGGCGGCGACTGACCCAGCGGCACCCGCGGCGATGACGCAGCGTCCCTGCTGGCGGAACGCCGGCGGGGCTGTATCCATTGGTGGACAGCGGGCCGCACACACGGGCTGTGCCATGCCGGCCAAGGGCTTGCCGCGAATTGCGGCCCCCGCGCGCCGACCACATGGCCCGACCGGCCAGCCCCACCGATGAACGCCGAGGAGGCACCATGACCGCCTACAACGCCCCGATCAAAGACATGCAGTTCCTGCTGCACGAGCTGCTGCGGATTTCCGAATCCGACCTGCCCGGCCGCGACGAACTGGACGTATCCTTCACCCAGGCGGTGCTGGACGCCGCCGGCCAGCTGGCCTCCGAGGTGCTGGAACCCCTGAACGCCACCGGCGACCGTCAGGGCTGTGTGCTGGAAAACGGCGCCGTTCGCACCCCGGCCGGCTTTGACCGCGCCTTTGACGCCATGCGCGAGGGCGGCTGGACCGGGCTTGACTGCGACCCGGAATACGGCGGCCAAGGGATGCCCTATGTGCTGAACGTGGCGGCAAACGAGATGTTCGTCAGCGCCAACATGGCCTTCAACATGTATCAGGGCCTGACCCACGGCGCCTATTCGGCGATCCACGCCCACGGCACCGACGCGCAAAAGGCGATGTATCTGCCGCGGATGGTCAGCTGCGAATGGACCGGCACCATGAACCTGACGGAACCGCACTGCGGCACCGATCTGGGCCTGCTGCGCACCAAGGCGGAACCGCAGGACGACGGCAGCTACCTGATCACCGGGCAAAAGATCTTCATCTCGGCCGGCGACCATGATCTGGCGGAAAACGTGATCCATCTGGTGCTGGCCAAGGCCCCCGGCGGCGGCGAAGGGACCAAAGGCATCAGCCTGTTCATCGTGCCCAAGTTCCTGGTGAACGAGAACGGCAGCCTTGGCGCGCGCAACGCGGTCAGCGTCGGCAAGCTGGAAGAAAAGATGGGCATCCACGGCAATGCCACCTGCGTGATGGATTACGACGGCGCGCGCGGCTGGCTGCTGGGCGACCTGCACAAGGGCATGCGCGCCATGTTCACCATGATGAACGAGGCGCGGCTGGGGGTCGGGCTGCAAGGCTATGCCGTGGCCGAGGGCGCCTATCAGAACGCCGTCGCCTATGCCCGCGAACGCCTGCAAGGCCGCGCGGTGACCGGCGCGGAAAACCCCGCCGGCCCCGCCGATCCGATCATCGTCCACCCCGACATCCGCCGCGCGCTGATGGACCAGAAATCCTTTCTGGAAGGCGCGCGGGCGCTGACCTTCTGGGGCGCCGACCTGATCGACCGCGGCCATCAGGGCGACGCGGACGCCGAGGGGCTGGTGTCGCTGCTGACCCCGGTCATCAAGGGCTTTTTGACCGACAAGGGCTTCGACAGCGCCGTGCAGGCGCAGCAGGTGTTCGGCGGCCACGGCTATATCGAGGAAACCGGCATGTCGCAGTTCGTCCGCGACGCCCGCATCCCGATGATCTACGAGGGCGCGAACGGCATTCAGGCGCTGGACCTGGTGGGCCGCAAGCTGGCGCAGGACGGCGGCAAGCATGTCATGGCGTTTTTCGAGATGGTCAAGGGCTTCATCGCCGAACACGGCGCTGACGAGGCGCTCAAGACCGATTTCCTCGACCCGCTCAAGGCCGCATCCAAGGATTTGCAGGCGGCAGCGATGTTCTTCATGGAACGGGGGATGAAAAGCCCCAACGACGCGCTGGCCGGATCCTACGACTTCATGCATCTGTTCGGACAGGTGGCGCTGGGGCTGATGTGGGGCCGCATGGCGGTCGCCGCACAAGCAGCGCTGGACGCAGGCACCGACGATCCCGGCTTTTACGAGACCAAGCTGGCAACCGGCCGCTACTACATGGCGCGGCAACTGCCGATCACCGCGACGCATCTGGCCCGCATCCGTTCAGGCGCCGCGCCGGTGATGGCGCTTGCGGCCGAGCAGTTCTGAAATGGCAACCATTCCCGCCTGTGGCACCACCGAGGCCTCCGGCGGGGATATTTTCATGATGAAGATGGACGCGGCCCCGACCCGCGCGCGGCCATCGGCATCAATGGCGCGGGCCGGGGCTTCCTTCTCCATCAGCGGTCATCGGCGTCCCCGCCTGTACCGCCCGGCCAGAGTGGCGCAGAATGGTTGAAAACCGGTTAACCCGCCCCTTCTTCATCATGAAAATATCCCGCGGGGGTCCGGGGGCGCGAAGCCCCCGGTTCGCCTGCACCTTGATCGCATCGGAGGATCCATGACCGACGCCTATATCTTTGATGCCGCCCGCACCCCGCGCGGCCGCGGCCGCCGCGACGGCAGCCTGCACGAAGTCACCTCGCTGGCGCTGTCGGCGCGGCTGCTGAACGCGATGAAGCAGCGCAACGGGCTGGACGGCCACGCGGTCGAGGATGTGATCTGGGGCAATGTCACCCAGGTCAAGGAACAGGGCGGCTGTCTGGCCCGCTCGGCCGTCCTCGCCTCGGACCTTGACGAGCGCATCCCGGGCCTGTCGATCAACCGCTTCTGCGCCAGCGGGATGGAGGCGGTGAATCTGGCCGCCAACCAGATCCGCGGCGGCGCCGGCGGCGCCTATCTGGCCGGCGGGGTCGAGATGATGAGCCGCGTCGCCATGGGCTCGGACGGCGCCGCCATCGCCGTCGACCCGGCGCTGGCGATGAAGACCTATTTCGTCCCGCAGGGAATTTCAGCCGACATCATCGCCACCGAATACGGTTTCACCCGCGAACAGGCCGATGCGCTGGCCGTCGAATCCCAGCGCCGCGCCGCGCAGGCCTGGGACGAGGGGCGTTTCGCCAAATCCATCGTCCCGGTGCTGGACCAGAATGGGCTGGTGATCCTTGACCGCGACGAACACATGCGCCCCGGCACCACGGTGGAGGATCTCGCCAAGCTCAAGCCCGCCTTCAAGGACATGGGCGAGGTGATGCCCGGCTTCGACAAGGTGGCGATGCTGAAATACCCCCATCTCGACCGGATCGCGCATATCCACCACGCCGGCAACTCGTCCGGGATCGTGGACGGGGCGGCGGCGGTGCTGCTGGGTTCGCGCGAATGGGGCGAGGCGATGGGGCTGCGCCCCCGCGCCCGCATCCGCGCCACCGCCAAGATCGGCACCGACCCCACCATCATGCTGACCGGCCCGGTGCCAGTGACCGAAAAGATCCTGCGCGATTCGGGCATGGCGATTTCCGACATCGACCTGTTCGAGGTGAACGAGGCTTTTGCCTCGGTCGTGCTGCGCTTCATGCAGGCATTCGACGTCTCGCCCGAGCGCGTCAACGTCAACGGCGGCGCCATCGCCATGGGCCACCCGCTGGGCGCGACCGGCGCCATGATCATCGGCACGCTGCTGGACGAACTGGAACGGCGCGACCTGAGCACCGGGCTGGCGACACTGTGCGTCGCCTCGGGCATGGGCGCGGCCACGATCATCGAAAGGGTGTAAGAGATGACCGACTTCACCATGGAAAAGGACGCTGACGGCGTCGCCACCATCACCTGGGACGTGCCGGGCAAGTCGATGAACGTGCTGTCGATGGACGGCGCCGCGGAACTGTCGCGGCTGATCGACGACGCGCTGGCCGATGATGCGGTCAAGGGCATCGTCATCACCTCGGGCAAGGCTGATTTCGCCGCCGGGATGGATCTCAACGTGCTGGCCGGCATGAAACAGGGCGGCCCGCAGGCGGTGTTCGACGGGGTGATGAGCCTGCACCACCTGCTGCGCAAGATCGAGCGCGCGGGCATGGACGCCCGCACCCTGAAGGGCGGCAAGCCCATCGCCGCCGCCCTCCCCGGCACCGCGCTGGGGATCGGGCTGGAGCTGCCGCTGGCCTGCCACCGCATCTTTGCCGCCGATAACCCCAAGGCCAGGATCGGCCTGCCGGAAATCATGGTCGGCATCTTCCCCGGCGCCGGCGGCACCACGCGGCTGTCGCGCAAGCTGGGCGCAATGGCGGCGGCGCCCTTGCTGCTGGAGGGCAAGCTGAACGACCCGGCCAAGGCCAAGGCCGCGGGCGCCATCGACGAGGTGGTGGCCGATCCGGTGGCGGCGGCGCGGGACTGGGTGCTGTCGGCCCAAGACGCCGATCTGGTCAAGCCGTGGGACGCCAAGGGCTACAAGATGCCCGGCGGCGATCCGTGGCACCCGGCCGGCTTCATGACCTTTCTGGGCGCCAATGCCATGGTGATGGGCAAGACCATGGGGGTCTATCCCGCCGCCCGCGCGCTGCTGTCGGCAGTCTACGAGGGCGCTCAGGTCGATTTCGACACCGCCCTGCGGATCGAGGCGCGCTGGTTCACCAATGTGCTGATGAACCCCTCGGCCGGGAACATGATCCGCAGCCTGTTCATCAGCAAGGAAGCGCTGGAAAAAGGCGCAAACCGCCCCGATGTCCCCGACCAGCGGGTGCGCAAGCTGGGCGTGCTGGGCGCCGGCATGATGGGCGCGGGCATCGCCCATGTCGCGGCAAATGCCGGGATCGAGGTGGTGCTGATCGATTCCACGCAAGAGGCCGCGGACCGCGGCAAGGCGCATTCCGCCGGCATCCTCGACAAGGGCATCAGCCGCAGGAAGCTGACCGAGGCACGCAAGGCCGAGGTGCTGGCACACATCACCGCCACCACCGATTACGCCGCGCTGAACGGCTGCGACCTGATCGTCGAGGCGGTGTTCGAGGATCCATCGGTCAAGGCCGAGGTCACCGCGAAAGCCGAAGCCGTGATCCCCGCGGATGCGATCTTTGCCACCAACACCTCGACCCTGCCGATCAGCGAGCTGGCGAAAGCCTCAAGCCGACCCGAGCAGTTCATCGGCATCCATTTCTTCAGCCCGGTGGACAAGATGGCGCTGGTGGAAATCATCCGCGGACGCGAGACCGGCGACCGTGCGGTGGCCAAGGCACTGGATTTCGTGCGCCAGATCCGCAAGACCCCGATCGTGGTGAACGACGCGCGGTTCTTCTACGCCAACCGCTGCATCATCCCCTATATCAACGAAGGCATCCGCATGGTCGGCGAAGGGGTGAACCCGGTGCTGATCGAGAATGCCGCGCGGCTGATGGGGATGCCGCTGGGGCCGCTGCAACTGGTTGATGAAACCTCGATCGAGCTGGGCGCCCGCATCGCCCGCGCCACCCGCAAAGCGATGGGCGACGCCTATCCCGACGAGGCAGTGGACGCGGTGATCTTTGCGATGGAAAAAGCCGGGCGGCTGGGGCGCAAGGCCAAGGCGGGGTTTTATGCCTATGACGACGCCGGCAAGCGGCAGGGGCTGTGGGAGGGGCTTGCCGCGGACTATCCGCGCGCCGAGGGCCAGCCGGAACTGACCGAAGTGCAGCACCGGCTGATGTTCGCTCAGGCGCTCGAGGCCGTGCGGGCGCTGGAACAGGGCGTGCTGACCGATATCCGCGAAGGCGACGTGGGCGCCATCCTCGGCTGGGGCTTCGCGCCCTGGACGGGCGGGCCGTTCGGCTGGCTGGACATGCTGGGCGCCGAACGCGCAGTCGAGATCGCGGAAGCGCTGGCCGCGGACCACGGCGACCGCTTTGCCCCGCCCGCCCTGCTGCGCGACATGGCGGCCAAGGGTGACAGCTTCTACGGCCGCTTCGGGGCGCAGGCCGCGGCGGCGTGAACGCGGGGGCCGGGTCGGTGCGGTCCGGCCCCTGTCATTACAACCCGGTATTATCAAGAACCGCCGAAGCGGGGGCCAGCCCCCGCACCCCCGGGATATTTTCATGATGAAGAACGAGCGGGCGTTGCTTCCGTTCGATACCTCCCGCGTCCATCTTCATCATGAAAATATCCCCGCCGGAGGCTCCGGCCGTGCCACAAGGCACAGCGGCGCGGGGTCGCAGCGGCGTGGTCACAGTGCCTGGCGGCGGGCTTTATGGCGCGCAGAAAATCCGCCCAAACCCCTCAGACCAGCCCTTCGGCCCGGAACAGCGCCAGCACATCCGCCTGAGGCCGGGCCCCAACGTGAGAGATCACCTCGGCCGCGGCGATGCAGCCCATGCGGCCGGCGACGGCAAGCGGGCGGCCGGTCACCAGCCCATGGATCAACCCGGCGGCGAACTGGTCGCCGGCGCCGGTGGCATCGACCGGGGTGACCGCATGGACCGGCGCCATCGCCCGTTCATCCCCGCGGATCAGGATCGCGTCCTCGCCCGAGCGGGTGCAGACCACCGTGCCGCAGTCGGCGGCGGCCAGCCGCAGCGCCTCGTCAAGATCCGCGACCTGATACAGCGCCAGCCATTCATGCACATTGCCGATGACGTAATCCATCGGCCCCGCCACCAGCCGGCGGAAATCTTCGCGGTGGCGGTCCACGCAGAACGGGTCGCTCAGCGCGATGCCGGCCTGCCCGCCCGCCGCCCGTGCCGCCTGCGCGGCCTTGTGGAACGCGGCCTTGCCCTTGTCCTTGTCGAACAGATAGCCTTCCAGAAACAGCCAGCAACCGTCGGTGAACAACGCCTCGTCCACGTCGCTTTCGTCGAGCTCCGCCGAGATCCCCAGCCAGGTGTTCATCGAACGCTCGCCGTCCGGCGTCACGAAGATGATCGAGCGCGAGGTCGGCAGCCCCGCCCCCGCCACCGGCGGATTCACGAAATCGCTGCCTTCGGCCACGGTCTGCCGGACATAGGCGCGGCCCAGATCGTCGTCGGCGACCCGGCCGATACAGGCGGTGGACAGCCCCAGCCGCCCCAGCCCGGCCATGGTGTTGGCGACCGATCCGCCCGGCACCAGCCGCGCGCCGGTGGCGGCTGCCATCAACTGTTCGGACCGGTCGCGCTCGACCAGCGCCATGACGCCGCGGGCAATGCCCAGCTCATCCAGCACCGCGTCGGTGACCGGCGCGATCACGTCCATCACCGCATTGCCGATGCCGATCACCCGATATGCCATGTCCAACCCTCAAATCACTATCCGGCCGCTTAAACCCGCTGCGACCGCCAAGGGCAAGCCACGGAAATCAGACGGGATCGGTGGTCTTGGGCTCATACGGGCACAGCTCGCGGATCGGGCAGATCGGGCAGCGCGGGCGTCGGGCCTGACAGATATAGCGGCCGTGCAGGATCAGCCAGTGATGCGCGTCCTGCTGGAACTCGGCGGGCACGTTGTCCTCGATCGCGCGCTCGACCTCGGCCTCAGAGCGGCCGGGGGCGATGCGGGTGCGGTTGCCGACGCGGAAGATATGCGTGTCCACCGCCTGCGCCGGCACCCGCCAGATCGTGTTCAGCACCACATTGGCGGTCTTGCGCCCCACCCCGGGCAGGGTCATCAGCGCCGCGCGGGACGAAGGCACCTTGCCGTCATAGACCTCGACCAGCCGCTGCGACATCGCGATCAGGTTGCGGGCCTTTTGCCGGAACAGCCCGATGGTCTTGATATGCTCGGTCACGCCCTCGACCCCCAGCTCCACCATGGCCTGCGGGGTGGGGGCGGCGTCGAACAGCGCGGGCGTGGCCTTGTTCACGCCCACGTCGGTCGCCTGCGCCGACAGCGCCACCGCCACCAGCAGGGTGAAGGCGTCGCGATACTGCAGCTCGGTCGTGGGCCGGGGGTTCGCCGCCGCCAGGATCGAGAAGATCGCCACCTGCTGCCCATAGTCGAGCGGCGGCCCCACCCGCGCCGGCGGCGTCGCGGCAGCGGGGCGGGGCTTGCGGGCGGGCGCCTTGGGCGAAGCTTCTGTGGCCATGCCCCGGTGATGCCCGCGCCGGCGCCGGGGCGCAAGCCCACGGTGCAATCGAGGATTTGTGACAGGGTTTCAGTGAGTTCCCATGGCGATGCCCCGGAACTTCTGCAAGGCTTGCGCCGTTCGGCACCGGATGGATCAGGAGGTATGGGACACCCTGCCGCCGGTTGGCTTGTGAAAGGACAGAACAGATGAACCGCCGAGTTTCCCTTATCGTCGCCGTGCTGGGGGCGACCGCGCTGAGCGCCTGCGCCACCGACCCCTATGGCTACGGACAGCCGGCAAGCCGCACCCAGACCGGCGCGCTGACCGGCGCGGCCGCCGGTGCGATCTATGGCGCGGTGCGCGACAAGGACGGCAACGACCGCGGCCGCGACGTCGCGCGGGGCGCAATCCTGGGCGGGCTTGCCGGCGCAGGCGTGGGCGCAGTGCTGGATGCGCAGGCGCGGTCGCTGCAAAGCCAGATGACCACCCCCGGCGTGAGGGTGACCAACACCGGGCAGACGGTGAACGTGACCCTGCCGGAAAGCGTGCTGTTCGGCTTCGACAGCGCGGCGATTTCGGGCCCGGCGCAGAACGACCTCTATGTGGTAGCGCGCAACCTGCAGCAATATCCGAACTCGACCATCCAGGTGATCGGCCACACCGATTCGACCGGCACCGCCGCCTATAACGTCGACCTGTCGCAGCGCCGTGCCCGTTCGGTGGCCAATGTGCTGACCGCGGGCGGGGTCTCGTCCAACCGCATCGCCATCGCCGGCATGGGGATGAGCCAGCCCATCGCCTCGAACGACACCGCCGCGGGGCGGGCGCAGAACCGCCGGGTGGAAATCATCATCCGCCCGAACCGTTAAGGCAAGGCGCGCCGCAAACAGGAAATCCCCGGTGGCGACACCGGGGATTTTTCATTGGGCCTTGCGGCGGGGGGCCTTGCCAAGGGCCTTGCGGGCCGCGGGTCAGTTCAGGTGACGGCCCACGTCGTCGATGGCGCGGTCGATGCCGGCGCTGCGTGCGCCCGCATCCATCTGCGCGCCCAGCAGTTCGGTCGCGGCGGACATGGCAACCTGCACGGCGCGATCGCGGACGGCGCGGACGGCATCGCCCTCGGCCGCGGCGATCTGGTCCTGCGCAGCGGCCAGCCGGCGCTCGATCGATTTTTGCAGGTCGAGCTTGGCCTTTTCGGCCTGCGCCACGGCCTCGCGCCTTGCGTTGGCGACGATTTCATCGGCCTGGGTGTGGACCTCGCGCTGCCGGCGTTCATAGCTGGCATAGATGTCCTGGGCCTCGTCGCGCAGGCGGCGGGCCTCGGCGATGTCGGCCTTGATGCCGTCGGCGCGCTTGTCCAGCAGCTTGCCGATCGCGGCCGGGATCTTGAAATAAAGCAGGATCCCGATGAACGCGAGGAACGACAGCGTGACGATGAAATCGGTGTTGCGCAGCGAAAAGAACGGCCCCGAGGCGGCCAGCGCGGGCGAGGCAAGCAGCGCGGCCGGAATGGCGATCAAACGGGCGGTCATTGCACGGCTCCCTTGATGCGGCTGTCCACGGCGGCGTCGATGGCCCCGGAATCCGGCTTGCCCCCAAAGGTCGAGACCAGCTCGGCCGCGACCTCGCGCGCCACGTTGCGGGCGTCGGTGGCGGCGGATTCGCGGATCTCGCCGATGCGGCGTTCGGATTCGGCGGTGCGGGCGGCGATCTCGGCGTCGGCGTGGGCGATGGCGGCTTTCAGCTCGGCGTCGATTTCCGCCTTGTTGGCGGCGACGATCTTGCCGGCCTCGGCGCGCGCTTCGGCCAGGGCGCGGTCATAGGCGGCCTCGGCCTCGCGTGCCTTGCGCTTGAAATCCTCGGCCGCGGCCAGATCGGCGGTCATCAGCCCCTGCCGGTCGCCCAGAATGCGGCCGATCCGGGGCAGTGCGACGCGCGACAGGATCAGGTAGATGGCGGCCAGCGCCACCACCAGCCAGAAAATCTGGTTGCCGAAGGTCGCAAAGTCGAGCTGCGGCATACCAACCGCGGATGCGGCGGCGTCGGCAGCGGCATCAGTGCCGGTGACGACGATGGTTTCGGTTTCCGCCACGACCACCTCGGCGGTCTGGTCGGCGGGCACCATGATGATGGTCTGATCGACCGCGGCGGGGGCGGTCTGCTGCAAAAGGCTGAACATATCCTATCCCTGGCCTGCGGTTGGCAATCGGGCGGGGCGCGAACGGCCCCACCCAAAAGCAAGGAGTGGCGTCGGGATCAGGCCGCGAACAGCAGCAGCAGCGCGACGAGGAACGAGAAGATGCCCAGAGCTTCGGCAAAGGCCATGCCGATGAACAGCATCGCGGTCTGCGACGCGGCGGCCGAGGGATTACGCAGCGCGCCCGACAGGTAGTTGCCGGCGACGTTGCCCACACCGATGGCGGCGCCCGCCATGCCGATGCAGGCCAGACCGGCACCCAGATACTTGCCCAGTTCGGCGTAGGTCGCGACGTTTTCCATGATATGCTCCTTGAGGCTTGGAAACGGTGGAAATTCTGGTCCTGCCGGCGTCAGTGCGCCGGATGCAGCGCGTCTTTCAGATAGACGCAGGTCAGGATGGTGAAGACATAGGCCTGGATCACGGCCACCATGATCTCGAACGCGAACATGCCGACGATGGCCAGGATCGAGATCGGCGCGATCACCGTGATGGCGGCAAAGGCGGCGAACACCTTGATGACCGCGTGGCCGGCCAGCAGGTTGCCGGCAAGACGGATCGAGTGGCTGACCGGGCGGACAAAGTAGGAAATCACCTCGATCACCGCCAGCACCGGGCGCAGCGCCAAGGGCGCCGAGGACACCCAGAACAGCCCCAGGAAATGCGCGCCGTTGCGGACAAAGCCCAGGATGGTGACACCCAGAAACACCAGCAGCGCCAGCACGCCGGTCACGGCGATATGCGAGGTGGTGGTGAACGACTTGGGCAGCAGCCCCAGCATGTTGGCGAACAGGATAAAGCAGAACAGCGTGAAGACATAGGGGAAATAGCGCAGCCCCTCTTTGCCCGACACGTCCTCGATCATCTTGTGGACCATGCCGTAGGTCAGTTCCGCCATCGACTGGATGCGCGACGGGATCAGCGCCCGCCCCGAGGTGCCCACGACGAACAGCAGCCACACCGCCAGCACCGCCAGCGCCAGCCACAGCGTCACGTTGCTGGGGGTATACCAATGCACCGGACCGTCGCCGAAAAGCGGACGGACGATGAACTGGTCCATCGGGTGGAACACCAGGCCCGTGCTTTCTTCTGTCGCCACGATCAGTCCCTCTCGTCCTTTGCCGGATCGTCGCCCGGCTTGGCCTGCACCGGCGGGCCGCCCATCTCGGCGGCGGTCCGCAGCATCGTCTTAATGCCGGCCGCAAAGCCGAGGAAGATGAACAGCACCATCAGCACCGGCGTGGTGCCCAGTGCCCGGTCCAGCCCATAGCCGATGCCGAAACCGACACCCAATCCGGCCACAAGCTCGATCACCATCCTCCACGCCTGGTTGGCGTGGGCGAATTTATCCATGCCGGGCGGAGCAAGCCTGTCGTCACGCCCGGCCTGTGCCAGACGTTCTTCCAATGCCCGCAGCCTTTCGGCGTCCCGGGCCTGCTGGCCGCTGTCGTCGCCGTCCTGCTGCATGTCCCGCCCTCATGCGTTGCGGTGCTGATAGGCACTGCCCGCGCCCGAGTCAACCGCGGCGGCCCCCGGCGCAACCCTTTGGCTGCGCTTGATTTATCGGCGGCGCCACTTGACTAGGCCGTGAATTTCCGGCGCTTCGGCATCGGTTCGTCATTCAACCGGGTGGTTGAACATTGCCCGGATGCCTGCGATTCAGGGCCGTGCCCCCTGCCCCAGCCCCCAAGGCCCCATGACGCCCGCTCGCGATCTCGACCTGATCTTTGCCGCACTTGCCGATCCGACGCGGCGGGCGATCCTGTCGATGCTGCTCGAAGACGACATGGCGGTGACGGACGTGGCCGCGCCCTTTGGGATCAGCCTGGCGGCGATTTCAAAACATCTGGCGACGCTGGCGGGGGCGGGGCTGATCCGGCAGGAACGGCGCGGGCGGATCATCTGGTGCAAGCTCGACCCCGAGGGGATGCGCGCCGCAACGGTGTGGATGCGGGGCTTTGGTCAGCTGGACCCGCTGGACCTTGACGATTTCGAGCGGTTCCTGGCGGCAGAGCTGGGCGACGACGAGGCCGGGTCGGCCGAGACCCCCGACTGACCCCCCGTGGGCCGCCGAATGACCGCCAAATGAAAAAGGGCCGGTTGCCCGGCCCCGGTTCATGCGGGATTGTGAAACGATGCGGGCTGGCGCCCCCAGCCTTGCAGCCGGCACCCTGTCCAGCCGGATCTTGTCCAGCCGGTTTCAGGCAGCCGTATCAAAGGCGGTTTCCGCCGCGCCCACCGGCGCTTCGGCATCGTGATAGGCATACATCTGGTCCAGCACCGCCAGCGCCCGCCGATTGGGCAGCTGCCGCACCGAGCGGGTCACAAAGGCCAGATCGGCCATCAGCCCCTGCGGGCGTTCAACTTGCGACAGTTCTTTCGTCATGGTCATCACCTAAGGAAAGATGGTGTCCTCCCGATCCCCATCTAATGCCGCAGTGCAGCATCCGCCATGGGGGTGACGCCGGGTCATTTCGATAAAATTCGCGTAATCTCGATAAAATCCAACGGAAAAGGCCGCCCGTGGGGGCGGCCTGCGTCACTATGGCACAATTGTGATCACAATTTGCGATCACACCATCCGGTCAACCATCAGATGCTTGATCTCGGCAATGGCCTTGGCCGGGTTCAGCCCCTTGGGGCAGGTGTTGGTGCAGTTCATGATCGCGTGGCAGCGATAGACCTTGAACGGGTCTTCCAGCTCGTCCAGCCGCTCGCCCGTGGCCTCGTCGCGCGAATCGACGATCCAGCGATAGGCATGCAGCAGGGCGGCCGGACCCATGTAGCGGTCGGCGTTCCACCAGTAGGACGGGCAGGCGGTCGAGCAGCAGGCGCACAGAATGCATTCATACAGCCCGTCCAGCTTCTTGCGGTCCTCGATCGACTGGCGCCATTCCTCGTTCGGGGTCGGCGTCTCGGTGATCAGATAGGGATGCACCGCAGCGTGCTGGGCGTAGAAATGCGTCAGGTCGGGGATCAGATCCTTGACCACGGGCATATGCGGCAGCGGATAGATGTTCACGTCGCCGTCCACCTCGTCCATGCCATGGATACAGGCCAGATGGTTGCCGCCGCCGATGTTCATCGCGCAGGATCCACAGATCCCCTCGCGGCACGAGCGGCGAAAGGTCAGGGTCGGGTCGATCTCGGTCTTGATCTTGATCAGCGCGTCCAGAATCATCGGGCCGCATTTGGCCTCGTCGATCCAGTAGCTGTCCAGCCGCGGGTTTTCGCCGGTGTCGGGATCCCAGCGATAGATGTTGAAGCGGCGCAGCCTGGTCGCGCCCTCGGGCTTGGGCCAGGTCTTGCCGACCCGGATACGGCTGTTCTGAGGAAGGGTAAGCTGGACCATCTGGCTATCCTTTCGGGGCGTCAGCCCTCAACTTGGCTGGATCTCAACGCGGATCGGTGAATGCGGCGGCGAACCGCGTCAGGTATTCGGGGGGCAGAGCGCGCGGCGCCACAGTGAACCGGGCCATCCGCCCGGCCATGTCCTGAACCGGGAACAGCTCCTCGATCCAGTGATAGGAATGCCGGTCGATGTAGTCGTCGAACAGCACCGTCACCGGACGGGTGCAGCGGATCATCGTGGTCAGGAAACACGCCACGCGGAACCGCCCGTCGATCAGCACCACGTCGGGGTGGCGGAATTGCGGGTGGTCCCAGATTTCCGTGGCGTAAAGATGATAGCGCCGGAACCCGCTGCGGTCGGCGGGCTGGCCCCATGCTTTCGTCGGGCCGATATCGGCGTGGTGGACCAGAAAGCGGCCCTGCGCAAACCGCGCCGACAGCGCCGCGCCGATGCCCAAGGCCCATTGCGCATCGCTTTCCACGCTGGCGACAAAGCCCACCCCAGCATCCAGCGCAAGGAAGGTCGAGCCGCCGCTGCCATATTCCAGCACCACCTGCGCGGCTGCATAGGCACCGCGCAGCGCCTCAGCGGCGTCGTCGGGCAGGGTCAGCTTGAAGCTGGTTTCTGCGCCAGCGACAGGGGGCCTTGTTTCCGGATCGGCTGCGGGCCGGGCTTTTGCCGGGCGTGCCGGCAGGGTGCGCAATTCGGCCAGCTTTTCGGCCGGTAGTCGGGCGATTTCAGCCCGCACTTTGTCCATGGCCTGGTCGTAAGCCCGCCCGACCGCGGGAATTGCCAGCATCCGGTCCATTTCCCGCCCGGTCTGAGCCTCCCAGCGCAGGATGCTGCGATCTTCGCATTCGTTGCGGTTGTATTCGTGATAGGTCTCGGCCGTATGCCGCGTATTGGCCTCTCCTTCAGAGTGACCTTCGTATCCGCGCCCGCGCATCCGCTTCAGCAGATAATGTTCGGCGGTCCTGATACTGTAATGATTGATTTGAGCAATGGAATAACCATGCTCGGATTCGTCAATCCGACGCGTTTTTGCGAAATCCCGGCCCGAGAGCCAGCGATTGTTGATGTCGGAATTACTTAGCACCGCCCCTGACCCGGTCATGACCGAATCTTTGCCCAGCCCGGGATCGCCCGAAAGCAATGGGCGATTTATGCCGCGAACGGAAAGCCCGACAATCCCGTTTCCCTTTCGGAAGAAAGACTTTACCTCACGATTATGGGGAAAGTCATCTGCGGATGCCAAGATGAAGCTTTCCGACAGGTGACGCCCTTGAAACGTCTTGTTCCCCCCGTCACCGAAAATGCGCCAAGGGACAAGAATGCAGACACGACGGCCAATCTCGTCAATCAGCGCTTCCAGCCGGCCATTGCCACATTTTACGTTCAAAAACTCGTCCGCATCCAGCCAACTCGCCCAAGCCCCGTCGGGGATCAGCTGTCGCTCGTTCGCCAGCCTGGCGGCATGGCGCTGCGGGCCGACCCCCTCTGGCGGGTCATGGGGGACAAACGTGATTTCCCCCGCCTCGGCCAATGCAGCCAGCAATTCATCCGTTCCATCCGTCGAGGGATTGGCCGCGACGATGATATTCTCGAACCCGATCACCTTGTGATAGGCGATCCATTCGATCAGGAAAGGCGCCTCGTTCCGGACGGCCGTGAACAGATAGGTGCCCGGGACCGCGACGGGGCGGTCCTTTTCGGCCGCCATAGGTGCCTGCCCGTCCTTCACCGGCAATCTCCGCACACCGGCAAAAGCCCGTGGCACATTGCGCCGGCCACATCCCGCGCGGACCGCTTGGCGCCAACGGCGACGGGCGCGCGATCCATTGCGCCGGATGTGAAATCGGCGGGCCGCATCACCTCAGCCCCTCCAGCCCGGCTGCTCATACAGCGGGCGGGTCGGCAACTGGCCCGAGCGCTGTTTGACGCATTGGGCAAAGGCATCGGCGGGGTCGCGGCGCATCAGCTGGTCCATCGGCATCGAGACGCTGACCCCGACGCCCGAACTGCTCCAGTGCCGGCCACCGCCGACGCCCACCGCGACATTGCCGCGGGGGCCGGACGCGGCATCATACGCGGCCGCAAGGCAGATCTTTTCGGCCTGCTCGACGGAAACTTGCTGCTGCGCGCAGCCCGCCACCGCCGCCGCGCCCAGCAGCATCGCCGCCGCAAGATGCGCGCGCGTCTTCATCAGGCGACTGCCGCGCGCTGGATGCATTGCGCGGTCGCGGGCCGCGACACGATCGCGGCGACCGCACCCGCGGCCCCCGACTGACCCTGCAACGAGGCGATGTCGGCCAGTTCGGCCATGGTCGCGTTCTGCATCACGCAATCGGTCAGCGGCGCGACATTGCGGCCGGGCAGCCGGCGCGCCATTTCAGAGCTGACTACCTGCCGCGCCACCGCGTTGCTGGGCTGGACCGGGGGCGTCACGATCGGCGCCGTCGGCGCGGTCACGATCGGCCCGGTCGGCGGAACCGCCACGCAGCCGGCCAGAACGGCGGCCGCGGCCAAGGCGGGAAGAATGGAAATGCGCATCAATAGACCCTCGCTTTCGGTGCGATCTTCACAGGATCGATCCCCCCTTCCTCGGGCGCGGTCAGCGGGTCGAGGTGGACGGGCCGATAGGCCAGTTTGACGTCATTTCCATCCACCCATGCAAGCGAATGCTTGCGCCAGTTGGCGTCATCCCGCTCAGGATAGTCCTCATGCGCGTGGGCGCCGCGGCTTTCCTTGCGCGCCTCGGCGGCGACGATGGTCGCCAGGGCGTTGGGCATCAGGTTGGTCAGTTCCAGCGTTTCCATCAGGTCGCTGTTCCAGATCAGGCTGCGGTCGGTGACGTGCAGATCGTCAAGCTTGGCGGCGATCCGGGTCATGTTCTCGACCCCTTCGGCCAGGGTCTTGTCGGTGCGGAACACCGCCGCGTCGGCCTGCATGGTGCGCTGCATCTCGTTGCGCAGCTCGGCCGTGGGCGTGCCGCCCTTGGCGTGGCGCAGCGCGTCGAAACGGTCCAGCGCGCGGTCGACCTCGGCCGTGTTGGTCGCCGGGATCGCGGCCTTGCGGTCGATCACCTGACCCGCGCGGATTGCCGCGGCGCGGCCGAACACCACCAGGTCGATCAGGCTGTTCGAGCCAAGCCGGTTCGCCCCGTGAACGGATGCGCAGCCGGCCTCGCCCACCGCCATCAGCCCGGGGAAGACGCGGTCGGGTTCGCCCTGCGTCGGGTTCAGCACCTCGCCCCAATAGTTCGTCGGCACCCCGCCCATGTTGTAATGCACGGTCGGCAGGATCGGGATCGGTTCCTTGGTGACATCCACCCCGGCAAAGATCCGCGCCGATTCCGAGATACCGGGCAGACGTTCGGCCAGCGCCTCGGGCGGCAGATGTTGCAGGTTCAGGAACATGTGGTCCTTGTGCTCGCCCACCCCGCGGCCCTCGCGGATCTCGATGGTGATGCAGCGGCTGACCACGTCGCGCGACGCCAGATCCTTATAGGTCGGCGCGTAGCGTTCCATGAACCGCTCGCCTTCCGAGTTGGTCAGATAACCGCCCTCGCCGCGCGCGCCCTCGGTGATCAGGCAGCCCGAGCCGTAGATGCCGGTCGGGTGGAACTGCACGAATTCCATGTCCTGCAAGGGCAGGCCCGCGCGCGCCACCATGCCGCCACCGTCGCCGGTGCAGGT
The DNA here is from genome assembly GCF_900108405.1 of Paracoccus alkenifer. Lineage (GTDB taxonomy): Bacteria > Pseudomonadota > Alphaproteobacteria > Rhodobacterales > Rhodobacteraceae > Paracoccus > Paracoccus alkenifer. The sequence continues at coordinate 214,804 of NZ_FNXG01000002.1, read as the reverse complement.
ATGGGCGCTGGTCGCGCTGAAATAGGCGCGGCCGTAGCCGCCGGTCGCCAGCACCACCATTTTCGCGTTGAAGACATGGATGGTGCCGTCGTCCAGTTTCCAGCACACAACGCCGGTGCAGGCGCCGTCAGTGATCACCAGGTCGATGGCGAAATATTCGATGAAGAACTCGGCCTTTTCCTTGAGGCTCTGGCCGTAAAGCGTGTGCAGGATGGCGTGGCCGGTGCGGTCGGCGGCGGCGCAGGTGCGCTGCACGGGCGGGCCTTCGCCGAACTCGGTGGTGTGGCCGCCAAAGGGGCGCTGATAGATCTTGCCCTCTTCGGTGCGCGAAAACGGCACGCCGTAATGTTCCAGCTCATAGACGGCCTTGGGGGCCTCGCGCGCCAGGTATTCCATGGCGTCGGTGTCGCCCAGCCAGTCCGAGCCCTTGACGGTGTCATACATGTGCCACTGCCAGTTGTCGGGGCCCATGTTGGACAGGCTGGCGGCGATGCCGCCCTGCGCCGCGACGGTGTGGCTGCGGGTCGGGAAAACCTTGGTCACGCAGGCGGTCTTGAACCCCTGCTCGGCCATGCCCAGCGTGGCGCGCAGTCCCGCGCCGCCGGCGCCGACCACCACCACGTCGTAATCATGCGTCTGGTATTCGTATGCGGACATGGGAACCTCAGGAAACGACGACGACGGCGGCGACCGGCGACAGCGCCATGCGCACCAGCGCATAGGCGACCGCGGCGATGACGGCCCAGCCGAACAGATGCGACAGGATGATGGCGACCTTGCGCTCGGCATGATCGAGATAGTCGTCGATCAGGATGCGGGTGCCGTTGATATAGTGATGCATTCCCACGATCAGGAACAGCGCGGTCACGATCGCGGGATAGGGGCGGCTGAAATAGCCCGCCACCGCGTCATGCGGCAGCCCGATGGCCGAGGCGATCACAAGGATGAAGGCCGGCGTCAGGATCAGCAGCGCGGACGAGCTGACGGTCATGCCCCAGTGATGGGCGGTCGAGGCGCCGGGGCCGGCGGCGCCCAGTCCCTTGGCGGCCTTGCGGGGGGTAATATAGCGCATGAGTCGTCCCCTTATCCGATCACGAACAGCAGCAGGGTCAGCAGCGTCAGCCCGACCGAGCCCCAGATCAGCACCCAGCTGGCCTGTTTCGCCTGCGGCTTGGTCATCAGCAGCCGCGCGTCATAAAAGAAATGCCGGATCCCGGCGAGGAAATGATACCACAGCGCCCAGACCGAGCCGAGCAGCACCAGATAGCCGATCCAGCTGCGCAGCACCCAGTCGGCGGTGGCGAATGCCCGCGGCCCGGTTGCGGCTGCGACCAGCCACCAGACCACCAGCAGCAGCCCGGCGACCAGCGCCTGCCCGGTGATCCGGGTCATGATGGATGTGATCGCAGCGATCGGCAGCTTGTAGACGCTGAGATGCGGCGAAAGCGGGCGGTTTCCGCGAGGGATGTCTCCCATGGGCGCTCCTTGTCCGAAAAAGCGCGGGCCAAGCTGGCGCGCGGGCTGGCTTGAGTTCGAGAGTCTGTCTAGTCATCCTTTGGGCGCTGTCACGGTCCAGATCAACCCCCGCCCCGGTTTCGCCCATGTTAGCGCCATTCGTGATCACAAGCCCGCGGTCAGTGATCACAAAATCCGCGGCCTTGCAGCAAGAACGTGAAAGAGCTTGCCGCAATGCGGCGTAAACCTGCGCTTCGGCCCCGGCCGCGGTGCGGGAATGAAAACGACCCGCCGATGCGCGTGGCACCGGCAGGTCGGCAGGATTGCCCCAGCGCGCGCCACGCGCGGCCGCGGCCCGGCGGTGGGGCGGCGTGGGGTGCGGCGCGGTTCAGTCGCGGATCTTGTGGACCGCCCGGAACGACACCGCGAACCGGTTCCAGCTGTTGATGACGGTGATCGCCATGGTCAGCGCCACCAGATCGGCCTCGGAAAACTGCGCCCGAACCTCGTCGTAAAGCGAATCAGGGATCGGGCCGTTCGAGATCAGCGTCACCGCCTCGGTCCAGGCCAAGGCCGCCCGCTCACCGGCCGAGAACGCCGGAGATTCGCGCCAGGCCGAGATCACATGCAGCCGCTGCTCGGTCTCCCCGTCCGCGCGGGCTTCCTGCGTATGCATGTCCAGGCAATAGGCGCAGCCGTTGATCTGCGAGGCGCGCACCTTGATCAGATGCAGCAGGCCACGGTCCAGCCCGCTGTCCTCGACCGCCTTGTTCAGTGCCAGCTGCGCCTGAAACAGCGCCGGCGCGGCCTTGAAGTAATTGAGGCGCGGTTTCATCTCGTGCATGGAATTTCCTTGCCTTTTGCCGCCCGCCACAATGCGGGCGATGGTCTTCGTCAGCGCGGGATCAGCGCCCAGTAATCCAGATCGAGCAGCACATGCGGCGCGTATTTCCCGCCCTCGCCTCGCAGGGTGGTGTCGCCCGCTGCGCCCTTGTGGGCGACCAGCCGCAGCCGGATCGCGCCGATGCCGGGGGCGGGCGTTTCGGCCAGCTCCAGCACCTCGGACCAGGCCCGCACGGTATCGCCGGCGAAACAGGGGTTCGCGTGGGCGCCGCCGTTCAGCGCCACGATCATCTGCGCATTCGCCAGCCCGTTGAAGGACAGCGCGCGGCCCAGGCTGATGACATGGCCGCCATAGATCAGCCGCCGCCCGTCCTCGCGGAAGGTGGCGTCGAAATGCACCTTGGCGGTGTTCTGCCACAGGCGGGTGGCCAGCATGTGCTCGGCCTCTTCCACGGTCACCGCGTCCACATGGTCGATGATCTCGCCCACCGCGTAATCGCCCCAGCGATGCGGCTCTCCGGCCAGCTCGAAATCGTAATCGCTGAAATCCAGCCCCTCGGGGATCACCAGATCGGCGGCGGGGACCACGCGGGCCAGGTCCGGCACCACCGGATCGGGGGCGGGGCTGGCGGCGTCGCGCTTGCGCACCATCACCCAGCGCACATATTCCAGCACCACCTCGTCCTGCTGGTTCAGGCCGCGGGTGCGGACATAGACGGTGCCGGACGTGCCGTTCGAGTTCTGCTTGACCCCGATCACCTGCGATTCGGCGCGCAGCGTGTCGCCGGGCCAGACGGGGCGCAGCCAGCGCCCCTCGGCATAGCCAAGGTTCGCCACCGCGTTCAGCGACACATCCGGCACGGTCTTGCCGAACACGGTGTGGAACGCGATCAGGTCGTCCATCGGGCTGCCGTCCAGCCCGCAGGCGGCGGCGAAATCATCCGAGGAATAGATCGCCCCCCGCGCCGGATACAGCGCATGGTAAAGCGCGCGTTCGCCCTCGGCCACGGTGCGCGGAACGGCGTGGCGGATCACATCGCCGACGCGGTAATCCTCGAAGAAACGGCCCGGATTGGTCTTGCTCATTGCTCACCCAGCTTCATGTCGGGGTGATAGTCCCCGTCGATTTCCTTGGTCACCGCCTGCGCGCAGCGCATCACCCCGCGCGTGGCGTCGTAAGAGATGCTGGGCGCACCATGCAGCACCCAGCCTTTCGACAGCGCCAGGCTGATCTTGTGGCAGAAGGCCGAGGTGTCGTCCTCGGTCAGCAGGCGATAGATCGTGGCCATGCCGGGTCCTTTCCTCAGGCGCCAAAGGGGTTGACGCCCAGCAGGATATGGATGCCCGCGACCACCCCATAGACCACCAGCGTGGCGATGGCGGCGATGGCTTCCTTGCGGATCGAGGTCTGGTGCTGCGGCGGCGTCCAGCCGGGCCGGCTGCGGTTGATGACGGCGATTTCCACCAGCGCCCAGGCCAGCAGCCCGCCGAACAGCACCAGCGAGGGCAGGTCGCCGTTGGTCAGAAGATGCGCGAATGCCCACAGCGAAAACCCCACCAGCTGCGGGTGGCGCATCTGGGTGCCGATGCGGTTCTTTATCCCCGACGAGGCGAACAGGAAGAACGCGACCAGCACCAGCAGGTTGTTGATGCCCTTGAGCGCGGGGCCGGCAGCCCACCACGTCACCGCATCGGCCGCGCGATAGCCGATCACCATCAGCACCACCGACAGGATCAGCGCCGCCGCGACCATGCCCTTGCCGGACTGGCCCAGACCGCGGCGGGTGCCGGGCGCCAACCGCTTGAACAGATGCGCGCCCCACCACAGCGCGACCCCCAGGATCAGCAAGAACATCGGCGGCTCCTTTATATGGCTGCGCTCAGCCTGCCATTACCCGGCCAGCGCGGCAATCGCCTCGGCACGGGCAAGGGTTTTGCGGGCGGTCTCAACATGCAGGTTTTCCACGATGCGACCATCGACCACAGCCACGGCCTTGCCCTCGGCGATGGCGGCATCGAACGCCTCGATCTGGCGGCGCGACAGGTCGATCTCGGCATCAGTGGGGGCGAAAGCGGCGTTGGCGATGTCAAGCTGCGCGGGGTGGATCAGGGTCTTGCCGTCGAAACCCATGTCGCGGCCCTGTTCGCATTCCGCGCGCAAGCCCTCGTCGTCCTTGAAGGCGTTGAACACCCCGTCCACGATCACAAGCCCATGGGCGCGGGCGGCCAGCAGGCACAGCCCCAGCCCGGCCTGCATCCCCAGCCGGTCGGGGCGGTGACGGCTGCCCAGTTCCTTGGCAAGGTCGTTGGTGCCCATCACCATCCCTTGCAGCCGCGGATGCGCGGCAATGGCGGCGGCGTTCAGCATCCCCAGCGCGGTTTCCATCATCGCCCACAGCGGCAGGTCGCCGGTGATCGCGGCGACCGCGTCCAGATCCTCGGGGCGGCTGACCTTGGGGACCAGCACCGCATCGGCGCTGTCGGCAAGACCGGCGGCAAAGGTGGCATCGTCGCGCCCCCATTCGGTGTCGAAACCGTTGATGCGCAGGATCCGCGCCCGCCCGCCGTAATCCTGCGCCAATGCGGCACGCAGCAGCTCGCGCGCGCCGGGCTTTTCGGCGGGCGCCACCGCGTCCTCGAGGTCAAAGATGATCGCATCGGCCGCCAGCGTCCGCGCCTTGTCCATGGCGCGCTGATTGGCGGCAGGAATATAGAGAACCGAGCGATAGGGGCGGGTCATGGGCCGGGCCTTTCATTCAACGCGCAAGAATCGTTCGTCTGCCTGCCCGCTTCCGCCAGAAACGGCAAGCCCCAAGCTGCTGCAATGCAGCGTATCACCCCCGCTCAGACCAGCGCATCGCGGATCAGCATGATCGAAACCCCCAGCAGCGCCCAGGTGATGAACAGATAGAACGCCCGCTGCGGGATCACCCGCACCAGCCACACCCCCAGCCCGACGCTGGCGGCCGCAACCGGCATCATCACCGCCGCCGCGCCCAGATTGGCGCTGCCCAGCTGCCCCAGCGCGGCGTATGGGATCAGCTTGACCGCATTCACCACCGCAAAGAACACGGTGACCGTGCCGGCATAGCTTTCCTTGCCCAGCCGCAGCGGCTGCACATAGACCTGATAGGGCGGCGCGCCGGAATGGCTGACAAAGCTGGTATAGCCCGCGGCCAGCCCCCACAGGCTGCCCCTGCCCCACTCGGCACGGCGCTGCGGGCCTTCGGCCGGCGCCCGGCGCAGCAGCGTGACCAGCGCGAAACTCAGCCCGATCACGCCGACGATACCGCCGACCCAGCGTTCGTCCACAAGGCTGGCGGTGGCCCAGCCCAGCGCCACGCCCGCCACCGCGCCCGGCATCAGGCAGGCGACGACGCGGCGGTCCCAGTGGCGACGATAGGCGATCAGCCCGAACATGTCGGACACGACGAACACCGGCAGCAGCACGCCGGCCGCCTGCACCGGCGACATCACCAGCGACAGGATCGGCACCCCCAGCATCGACACCATCGACAGCCCGCCCTTGGACAGCCCCACCAGCGCCGATGCCAGCACCAGCAACGCCCATGCCCCGCCCGTCAATTCCACCTTGCCCCTCCACCTTGCCAGCCTTTCGCCTGCTGTCCCGCCCGGGCGGATTTAGCGCAAACACCGCCCCGGCGGCCCGTCCTACGCCTTGCGCGGTCGGGGGCAAGGGTCTAGTCGGGCGGGAAATCCATCAGCCAAACGGAGGAACTCCATGGCCCGTCCCAAGATCGCCCTTATCGGCGCCGGTCAGATCGGTGGAACGCTGGCGCATCTCGCCGCCATCAAGGAACTGGGGGATGTCGTGCTGTTCGACATCTCCGAGGGCACGCCCCAGGGCAAGGCGCTGGACATCGCCGAATCGGGGCCGTCCGAGGGGTTCGACGGCAGCTTCAAGGGCACCAACGACTACGCCGACATCGCCGGCGCCGATGTGTGCATCGTGACCGCAGGCGTGCCGCGCAAGCCGGGGATGAGCCGCGACGACCTGCTGGGCATCAACCTCAAGGTGATGAAGTCGGTGGGCGAAGGCATCGCCGCGCACGCGCCGAACGCCTTTGTCATCTGCATTACCAACCCGCTGGACGCGATGGTCTGGGCGCTGCGCGAATTCAGCGGCCTGCCGCATGAAAAGGTGGTCGGCATGGCCGGCGTGCTGGATTCGGCGCGGTTCCGGCATTTCCTCAGCCTCGAATTCGGCGTCTCGATGCGCGACGTCACCGCCTTCGTGCTGGGCGGGCACGGCGACACCATGGTGCCGCTGGCGCGCTATTCCACCGTCGCCGGCATCCCGCTGCCCGATCTGGTCAAGATGGGCTGGACCACGCAGGAAAAACTGGACGCCATCGTCCAGCGCACCCGCGACGGCGGCGCCGAGATCGTCGGCCTGCTGAAGACCGGCAGCGCCTTCTACGCCCCCGCCACCAGCGCCATCGAGATGGCCGAGGCTTACCTGCGCGACCAGAAACGCGTCCTGCCCTGCGCGGCCTGGGTGGACGGCGCTTACGGGCTGAACGGAATGTATGTGGGCGTGCCGACCGTGATCGGCGCCGGCGGCATCGAAAAGATCATCGACATCGAACTGGACGCCGATGAACAGGCGATGATGCAAAAATCCATCGACGCGGTAAAGGGCCTGGTCGAGGCCTGCAAGGGCATCGACAACTCGCTGGCCTGACCCGCACCACCCGGACGACGACAGGGCCGCCCCTCGGGGCGGCCCTTTTTGCTGCGGCCCCCGGCGGACAAGGCCCATGCCTCATCTTCTGTCCGGAAATATCCCGGGGTCCGGGGCAGAGCCCCGGTCCGGCCTCGCCCGGCCCGCCCGGCAAAGACCCCGCCTGCCCCGCCGCCCCCATCTTGAGTGCCGCCCCCCGGCTGACTATGTTGGACCCTGCCCGACGAAACCGGCCAGCCCGAAAGGTCCAAGATGTTCTCGATCCCCGGCAAAGCTGCCGTCAGCATCACCCAAGCCGCCGAGGCGCGGATCGCCCGGCTCATGGCCGACAAGGGCGCGGCCGGGCTGCGGATCGGCCTGAAAAAAGGCGGCTGCGCGGGCATGGAATACACGATGGAACTGGCCGAGACCGCCGCCCCCAACGACGAGGTGGTGGAACAGGGCGAGGCACGGGTGCTGATCGCGCCGGCCGCGCAGATGTTCCTGTTCGGCACGGTGATCGACTATGAAACCGGGCTGCTGGACAGCGGCTTCCGCTTTGTGAACCCCAATGTCACCGAAGCCTGCGGCTGCGGCGAATCGATCCGGTTCGAGCCGCTGCAAGGCTCTGCCGCCCCCCGCGGCTGAGGGCGCGCGCCAACGAAAAGGCCGGCGCGAGGGGTTCCCCGCACCGGCCGTTGTTCCCGGTCAGGCCCGGATCACTCGACGATCGTGACCTTCGCCATATAATCGGGCTCTTTCACCGATCCGTTCATGTTCGGATCGCCCTTCTTGATCGCGTTCAGCACGTCCCAGCCCTCGATCAGCCGGCCGACGACGGTGTATTGCCCGTCAAGGAACGGCGCCGGGGCCAGGTCGATGAAAAACTGGCTGTTGGCGCTGTTGGGGCTTGGGCTGCGGGCCATGCCCACGGTGCCGGCCATGAAGCTCTGGTCGTTGAACTCGGCCTTGAGGTCGGGCTGGTCCGACCCGCCCATCCCGGCGCGGGACAGGTCGTCCCCGTGCTTGCCGAACTCGACATCGCCGGTCTGCGCCATGAACCCCTCGATCACGCGGTGGAACACCACCCCGTCATAGGCGCCCGCGCGCGCAAGCTCGGTCAGCCGCGCGACGTGGTTCGGGGCTTTTTCCGGGTTCAGGTCCAGCACGATGGTGCCCTTGGCCGCGCCCGAGGCGTCGGCCACCTCGATCACCATGTTCGGGCCGGGGCCGTCATCAGAGGGCGGCGCCGCCACGTCCTGCGCGGCCGCCATGCCGGCGGCACCGGCCGCCAGCGCCACGGAAATCAGCAGCTTACGCATCGGCAGCGACCTTGACCGAGATCATCCGGTCCGGGCTGGCCGGCGGCTCGCCCCGGGCGATCTTGTCCACATGCTCCATCCCGGAAATCACCTGCCCGTAGACGGTATACTGCCCGTTCAGGAAATCATTGTCCTTGAAGTTGATAAAGAACTGGCTGTTCGCGCTGTTGGGGTTTTGCGACCGCGCGGCGCCCAGCGTGCCCCGCGCGTGCGGGATGCGCGAAAATTCCGCCGGCAGGTCCGGCAGGTCCGAGCCGCCGGTGCCCGCGCGCCCGGGGTTCCAGCCGCTTTCCATGTTGGCGTGTTCCACGTCGCCGGTCTGGGCCATGAAACCGTCGATCACCCGGTGAAAGGCGACATTGTCGTATTTGCCGGCCCGCGCCAGCTCTTTCATCCGCTCGGCATGTTTGGGGGCGATGTCGGTCAGCAGCTCGACGATCACCGGGCCGTCCTTCAGCTCGATGATGATCGTGTTCTCGGGGTCCTTGATCTCGGCCATCGGATCTTTCCTTTGGTTGGGTGCGGGCAAGGTCTAGGCCGCGCGCGGCGGGCGCGCAACGCCCTCGGCGCCACAGGTCCGCGCGGAATCATCAACTCGTCCTGACGCAGAGTTGACGCGCTGGACCGCTTGACGGACAACGCGTGTGACGAACGCGGGCCGATCCCGCATTGCAGGAGAAAGCCGATGGCGCGCTTCAACACGCTGGACGACATGGAGCTGGACGGCAAGGTCGTGCTGACCCGGGTGGACGTGAATGTTCCCATGGAAAACGGTCAGGTCACGGATGCGACGCGGATCGAAAAGATCGTGCCGACCGTCAGGAAAATCCAGGAAAAGGGCGGGATTCCCGTGCTGCTGGCGCATTTCGACCGCCCCAAGGGCCAGCGCGTCGATTCGATGAGCCTGCGCCAGATCGTCCCCGCGCTTGAGGCCGCATTGGGCCAGACGGTCGCCTTTGCCCCCGAGGCGGTGGGCGGCGACGCCAAACGCGCGGTCGCCGCGCTGAAACCCGGCGACGTGCTGCTGCTGGAAAACACCCGTTTCTATCCGGGCGAGGAAACCAATGAGCAGGTTTTCGCCGCCTCCCTCGCCGCGCTTGGGCAGGTTTACGTCAACGACGCGTTTTCCGCCGCCCATCGCGCCCACGCCTCGACCGAGGGGCTGGCGCGGCTGCTGCCCTCGGCCGCCGGGCTGCTGATGGAGGCGGAACTGAACGCGCTGGACGCCGCGTTGGGGAACCCGGAACGGCCGGTGGTGGCGGTGGTCGGGGGGGCCAAGGTCTCGACCAAGCTCGACCTGCTGTCGAACCTGATCCGCAAGGTCGATCACCTGGTGATCGGCGGCGGCATGGCCAACACCTTCCTGGTGGCCCAAGGGATTGAGGTCGGCAAAAGCCTGGCCGAGCGCGACATGGCCGACACCGCCCGGCAGATCCTGTCTGACGCCAAGAGCGCGGGCTGCACCATCCACCTGCCGGTCGATGTGGTGGTGGCGCGCGAGTTTGCCGCGAATGCCCCGCATGAGGTGGTCGCCGCGGACGCCTGCCCCGCTGACGCGATGATCCTCGACGCCGGCCCCGCCACGGTCGCGAAAATCCGCGAGGTCTTTGCCCAAAGCCGCACGCTGATCTGGAACGGCCCGCTGGGCGCGTTCGAGATCGAACCCTTTGACGCCGCCACCAACGCCGCAGCCGCAGCCGCGGCCGAACTGACGCGCGAGGGGCGGCTGGTCTCGGTCGCGGGCGGCGGCGACACGGTGGCCGCGCTGAACAAGGCCGGGGCCGCCGAAGATTTCACCTTTATCTCGACCGCCGGCGGCGCGTTTCTGGAATGGATGGAGGGCAAGGATCTGCCCGGCGTCGCCGCGCTGATCGCCTCAAGGCGCTAGCGCGACGCAAACGGGGGGGTGCTGCGCCCCCTCGGCCGGCCCCCTTCCGTCTCAGTTGCCGGGGGTCTCGGGCTCGCCCGCGATGCCGGGCGCGGCTGCGTCAGGCGCGGCGGCATCGGGCAGGACCGGGGCTTCCTCGGCCGGCTGGCCGCCCGGCGGCGTCACCGTAGGGTTGGGCACGGCACTATCAGAGACGGGCGCAGCGGTGCCGCCCGGCGCCACCACCTCGCCCCGCAGCGGGTCGTCGCCGCTGCCCAGCGGCAGCAGCACCACAGCCAGCAGCACGGCGATTGCCACGGCGATGATTATTCCCCAGATCGCCGGCCGATGCTTGCGCACGGAACGGGCTGGGTCGTCTTCGTTAAAGGACATGGCGGTCGGCCCTCCGATTTGTGATGCTTTGCCACCGAACGTCCCGGCCCCGCCCCGCGTTCCCCCCGGTTCGGGCGGGCGTTGGTTCGGGTGGGCGTTAGCGCAACCGCCCTTTCGCTTTGGCGCCCGTCTGATATGGACACGGCCAATCCATCAATCCATTGAACCAGCGGAGCCAGTCCGATGCAGATGACCGATACCGTCAAGAAGATCCTCGCCAACTACGAGGGCGAGAACCCCGGCGTAAAGGGCAATCTGGCCCGGATGCTGATGAACGGGAAACTGGGCGGCACCGGCAAGATGATCATCCTGCCGGTCGATCAGGGCTTCGAGCACGGCCCCGCCCGCAGCTTTGCCAAGAACCCGGCGGGCTATGACCCGCATTACCACTATCAGCTGGCCATCGACGCCGGGCTGAACGCCTATGCCGCGCCGCTGGGGATGCTTGAGGCCGGCGCCGACAGCTTTGCCGGGCAGATCCCGACCATCCTGAAATGCAACAGCGCCAACAGCCTGATGTCGGACACTGCCGGCAAGAACCAGGCCGTGACCGCGACCGTGCAGGACGCGCTGCGGCTGGGCTGCGCCGCCATCGGTTTCACCATCTACCCCGGCTCGGACATGGCGCTGGACATGTTCGAGGAAATTTCCGAACTGCGGGCCGAGGCAGCAAGCGTCGGGATTCCGACGGTGATCTGGTCCTATCCGCGCGGCGAGGGGATTTCCAAGGACGGCGAGACCGCGATCGACATCGCTGCCTATGCCGCGCAGATGGCCGCGCTGCTGGGCGCCCATGTCATCAAGATCAAGCTGTCCACCGACCATCTGGAAAACAAGGACGCAAAAAAGGTCTATGAAGAACAGGGGATCGACATCTCGACCCAGGCCGCGCGGGTGAAGCACTGCATGGACGCGGCCTTTGCCGGGCGGCGGCTGGTGGTGTTCTCGGGCGGGGCCGCCAAGGGCGCGGATGCGGTCTATGACGACGCACGCGCCATCCGCGACGGCGGCGGCAACGGCTCGATCATCGGGCGCAACAGCTTCCAGCGCTCGCGCGAGGATGCGCTGGACATGCTGGGCAAGCTGGTCGACATCTATATGGGCCGCGCCTGAGCCGGCCGGCTTTCGGGCCAGCGGATTTTCAGACTTCGGACGGGCGGCGAGGCTTTCGCCGCCCGTTCCTTTTCGCGATGATGGTGCCATGATTCCGCTTTCATCCCTGCGTATCGGACCGGCCGCCGAGCTTGCCCCCGGCGTGCAAAGCGGCATCGACAAGCGCCCGGCCGGCCGGGTGCTGCTGCTTGGCCCGACCGGCTTTGCCGGCGATGAACAGGCCGACCTGCGCCGCCACGGCGGCCCGGAAAAGGCCGTGCATCATTACGACGCCGGGCATTATCCGGTCTGGCGCGCGGAACTGGGCGATCTGCCGGCACTGCGCCCCGGCGGTTTCGGCGAAAACCTGTCGACCCTCGGGCTGTCCGAGTCGGATGTCGCGGTCGGCGACGTGTTCCGGCTGGGATCGGCGCTGATCGAGGTCAGCCAGGCCCGCCAGCCCTGCTGGAAGCTGAACCTGCGTTTCGACCGCCGCGACATGGCGCGGCTGGTCCAGCAGACCGGGCGCAGCGGCTGGTATTACCGCGTGCTGGAACCCGGCGAGGTTGCCCCCGACGACGCGCTGGCGCTGGTGGAACGCCGCGCGCCGGACTGGACGCTGACCCGCCTGCACCGGGTGCTTTACATCGACCGCCAGAACCGCGCCGAGTTACAGGCGATGGCCTCGCTGGCGCCGCTGTCCCCCAGCTGGCGCGATCTGGCGGCGCGGCGGCTGGACAGCGGCCGGGTCGAGGACTGGCAGCCCCGGCTGGACGGGTAAAAAAGGGGGCGCTGCCCCCGCGCTGCGCGCTCCCCCGGGATATTTCCATGATGAAGAAACACGCGGGCGGGGTTTCCCTTTGGGCGCGGGATGGCTAGCTATCCGGCCATCCCACATCCGGGCGAAAGGGCGGGGCCATGTCGTTTTTTTCCAAGCTGCGCGAGCGTCTGACCAAATCCTCGGCCAGGATCGGCACGGGGCTGGATGACATCGTGGCCGAAGCCGCGCCCGAGGCGCCGGTGACGACCCCGCCCCCCGAGACTGAGCGGCCCGGGCTGATGGGCCGGCTGCTGGGGCGAGAGACCGCGCCGGCCGAGCCGCGGCGCGAGCTGGACGACGCCATGCTCGAAGAACTCGAGGACATGCTGATCGCCGCCGACATGGGGACTGAAACCGCCCTGCGCGTCACCGCCAATATCGCCGAGGGCCGCATGGGCCGCCGCATCGGCGCCACCGAGCTGAAACAGGCGCTGGCGGACGAGATCACCCGCATCATGGCCCCGGTCGCGCAGCCGCTGCCGCTGTATCCCCGCAAACCGCAGGTGGTGCTGGTGGTCGGCGTCAACGGCTCGGGCAAGACCACCACCATCGGCAAGCTGGCCAGCCAGCTGCGGGCGGCGGGCAAGACCGTGGTGATTGCGGCCTGCGACACGTTCCGCGCCGCCGCGGTCGAGCAGTTGCAGGTCTGGGGCGACCGCGCCGGCGTGCCGGTGCTGGTGGCGCCGCAGGGCTCGGACCCGGCCAGCCTTGCCTATGACGCGATGGTGCGGGCCGAATCCGACGGCGCCGACCTGCTGCTGATCGACACCGCCGGCCGCCTGCAAAACCGCGCCGACCTGATGGAGGAGCTGGCCAAGATCGTCCGCGTCATCCGCAAGAAGGACGAGACCGCCCCCCACAACACCCTGCTGGTGCTGGACGCCACCACCGGCCAGAACGCGCTGAGCCAGGTCGAGGCGTTCCGCCGCATGGCCGATGTGTCGGGGCTGGTGATGACCAAGCTTGACGGCACCGCGCGTGGCGGCGTGCTGGTGGCGCTGGCCGACCGCTACGGCCTGCCGATCCACGCCATCGGGGTGGGCGAACAGATCGACGATCTGGACGCGTTCGAGCCGGACGAGTTCGCCCGGGCGCTGGTCGGGCTGTAATCGCTTACCAATGCGGCGGGCGCTGGTCGGCCAGCGGGATCTGCCCCTCGGCCAGTTCACGCTCGGCCTCACGCTCCATCAGCAGCCCGACGCGGCGCGACATCGCGCGCAGCGTGGCGTCCTGCCGCGCGACCACGTCGGACAGATCCTCGACCATGCGCTGAAGATGCGCGACCCTCTCTTCCAGCGCCTGCAACTTGTCCATGCCGCCCCCTTCCGCTAATCGGTCCCCGCACAGCAGGAATATGCCCATGGCCAAGGATCCCAAACCGCGCCGCCCGCGCGCCGAAACGCCCAAGGGCTTTCGCGACTATTTCGGGCCGGACGTCACCGAACGCAAGGAGATGCTGGACCGGATCGCCGCGGTCTATCATCTGCACGGCTTTGACGCGCTGGAAACCAGCGGCATCGAGACGGTCGAGGCGCTGGGGAAATTCCTGCCCGACGTGGACCGCCCCAACGCCGGCGTGTTCGCGTGGCAGGAAGAATCCGTGCCCGGCGGCGGTTCCGGCGACTGGCTGGCGCTGCGCTATGACCTGACCGCGCCGCTTGCGCGCGTCGCGGCGCAGTATCGCAACGACCTGCCGACGCCCTATCGGCGCTATGCGATGGGACCGGTCTGGCGCAATGAAAAGCCGGGGCCGGGGCGTTACCGGCAGTTCTATCAATGCGATGCCGACACCGTGGGCGCGGCAAGCGTGGCGGCGGATGCGGAAATCATCGCCATGCTGGCCGACGCGCTGGAGGCCGCGGGGATCGCGCGCGGCGATTACCTCGTGCGGGTCAACAACCGCAAGGTGCTGAACGGGGTGCTGGACTCGATGGGGGTTTCCGACCCCGACACCGCCGCCGACGTGCTGCGCACCATCGACAAGTTCGACAAGGTGGGCGAATCCGGTGTGCGCGAGCTGCTGACCACCGGGCGCAAGGACGCCTCGGGCGCGGAAATCGACGGCGTGGGGCTGGATGCGGCGCAGGCCGAGCCGGTGATCGCCTTTCTGACCTCAAAGGGCGCGACCAACGCCGCCACGCTGGACAATCTGCGGGCGGCGGTGGGCGGATCGGTGGTGGGGGCCGAGGGCGTGGACGAGCTGGCCCAGATCGCGGCGCTGCTGGACGCGAGCGGCATGGGCCCCGACCGCGTGGTCATCGACCCCTCGGTGGTGCGCGGCCTTGGCTATTACACCGGCCCGGTGTTCGAGGCCGAGCTGACCTTTGAAATCCTTGACGACAAGGGGCGCAAGCGGCAGTTCGGGTCCGTCGCGGGCGGCGGGCGCTATGACGATCTGGTGGAACGCTTTACCGGGCAGAAGGTGCCGGCGACCGGGGTTTCCATCGGGGTGGACCGGCTGCTGGCGGCGCTGCGTGAAAAGGGGTTGGCCGGGGCGCAGGCGCAAGGCCCGGTGGTGGTCACCGTCATGGACCGCGAGCGGATGGGCGATTACCACGCCATGGCCGCCGAGCTGCGCGTCGCCGGCATCCGGGCCGAGGTCTATCTGGGCAACCCGAAAAACTTCGGCAACCAGTTGAAATACGCCGACAAGCGCGGCTCTCCGGTTGCCATCATCCAGGGCGGGGACGAGGCCGCGCGCGGCGTGGTTCAGGTCAAGGACTTGATCCTTGGCGCCAAGATCGCCGCGCAAGCCTCGGTCGAGGAATGGAAATCCCAGCCCGCGCAGGTCGAGGTTCCCCGCGCCGATCTGGTCGCCACCGTGCGCAGGATGCTGGCGCGCGAGACGGGGGCGCAATGATCCCCCGCACCGCCAAGGCCGCGGTCGGCCGGCGCATCCTCGACGCGTTCCGCGCGGCCGGCGCGGTCGAGGTCGCGCCCGACATCCTGCTGCCCGCCGACACGCTGCTGGATCTGTATGGCGAGGACATCCGCGCCCGCGCCTATCTGACCACCGACCCGATCAGGGGCGAGGTGGTGCTGCGCCCCGATTTCACCGTGCCGGTGGTGCGGATGCACATGGCGGGCGGCGCGGAACCCGCCCGCTACTGCTATCTGGGCGAGGTGTTTCGCAAGCAGGACCACGGCGACACCCGCCCTGACCACCCCCGCGACAACGAATATCTGCAAGCCGGGTTCGAGCTGTTTTCCCGCGATCCCGACGCCGATGCCGAGGTGTTCGCGCTGTTCCACACCGCCCTTGCCCCCTGCCGGCTGACCGCCACCATGGGCGACATGCAGCTGTTGCTGGACGCGGTGGCCGGGCTGCCGCTGTCCGGGCCGCGCCGGGCGATGCTTGCGCATCACATCTGGCGACCGCGGCGGTTTCAGCGGCTGCTGGAACGGTTTTCCGCACCCGAGACCCCGCGACGCTTTGCGATCAACGGCGCCCCCTGGACCGGGCTGCGGACCGAGGCCGAGATGCTGTCCCGTATCGCAAGGCTTGAGACCGCCGCCGAGGGCCCGCCCCTGCCCCCCGAGTGGCACGAGCGGCTGCACCGGCTGTTTTCCGTCGCCGGCCCCGCGCCCGCTGCGCTGGACGAGTTGCGGGTGCTGGCCGATCACCTGCCCGCCATCGCCCCCGCGGTCGAGCGGCTGGCGGCGCGGCTGGCGGCGATTGCCGCGCGCGGCATCGACCCGGCGCAGGTGCGTTTCGACGCCAGCCACGGGCGGCAGACCATGGAATATTACGACGGCATGACCTTCAGCTTTACCGCCGAGGGGCGGGCGGGTCAGGGGCGGACCGACTGGCCACCGGTCGCCTCGGGGGGGCGCTATGATGCGCTGACCCGGGTGCTGGGCGCAGGCGCGGCGATCCCGGCCGTCGGCGGCATCATCCGCCCCGGGCTGGTCGCGGAACTGGAGGGCGCGGAATGCTGAAGCTGGGCCTGCCCTCCAAGGGTCGTCTGATGGAGCAGAGCTTCGAGTGGTTCTGCGCCCGCGGCATCCGCCTGTCGCGCGCGGGGTCGGACCGCGAATACGCCGCCCGCGCCGAGGGAATCGACGGGCTGTCGCTGGTGCTGCTGTCGGCGGGCGAGATCCCGCGCGAACTCGCCGCCGGCCGCATCCAGCTGGGCGTGACCGGCACGGATCTGGTGCGCGAGAAGCTGGCCGGCTGGCGCTCGGACGTGGTCGAGCTGGCGCCGATGGGCTTCGGCCATGCCGATCTGGTGCTGGCGGTGCCGTCCTGCTGGCGCGACTGCGAAGGTCTGGACGATTTCGCCGCCATCGCCCGCGATTTCCGCGCCGCCCACGGGTTTCGGCTGCGCATCGCCACCAAATATCACCGGCTGGTGCGCGCGTTTCTGTCCGAACACGAGGTCGCGGATTATCAGCTGGTCGACAGCCAGGGCGCGACCGAGGGCACAGTGGCCAACCTGACCGCCGAGGCCATTGCCGACATCACCAGCTCGGGCGAGACGCTGCGCGCCAACCACCTGAAGATCCTGCCCGACGCGCTGATCCACGCCAGCCAGGCCACGCTGCTGGCCAACCGCAGCGCCGCCGCCACCGCGCCGATGCAGGCGCTGCTGGCGCATCTGGGGCTGGCGCAGCCGCGCTGATCGGGGCCGCAGGGCCTGCGTCACCGCCGCACGGGGGCGCTGCCCCCGCACCCCCGGGATATTTTCATGATGAAGAATCAGCGCTGCCGCCCGGGACCGATTCCGGCGGCCGCGCGTTGACCGGCATCACCCGACCGAAAGGAGAAGCGTCATGGTCAACGCCAGCGACATCAGTGAACACATGGAAATCGTCGGAGCCGACGGGGTGCATGTCGGCAAGGTCGATCACATGGACGGCGACCGCATCAAGATGACCCGCAAGGACCGCGAGCACGGGCAGGACAGCAGCCACCACCATTATGTGCGGCTGGCCGCCGTGGCCTCATTGGACGGCGGCAAGGTCTGGCTGTCGGCGGATGCCGCCAATGCCGGGCAGCTGTTCGAGGAAGAGGACGGATCGCCCGTCGAACACGAATAAGCAAAGCGCGCGGCTCGGGTCGAGCCCGGCCCGCGCGCGTTCTTCCTTGCCCAAATATCCCCGCCGGAGGCTATGGCCACATCACCCGGCGTGGGCGTTCCGGCCGCGCCCGGCGGGGCAATCAGCGAGAGGCGGGGCCCAGTCGGTTGCCGTTGGGCGGCTCGGACCCGGCTTGAGCGTCGGTGCGGGCCGCAAGCGGCGGGCGCTGGACAAATGCCGGGGCCGGGCCGGCATCATGCACCCCCGGCGCAGGATCGGCCGGGGCGGCGCCCGGGTCGTCGAGGTCGGCATGCCGAGCCGCAGGCGCCTGTGGGACGGCAGAGGCGGCGGCGGGTGCCCCGGCCGATGGGGTCGCGGGCGCAGCTTGGGGCGTGCGCGACACGGGCTGGGGCTCTTGCGCCGCTGGTGGCGGCGGCAGTCGGCGGCGGAACACCAGCACGTTGTGATAGACCGTGGTGCGGCTGGTCAGGCCGCTGCGTTCGTCGCAAGGCAGGGTTTCGGCGCGGATATATTCCCACCCCGCCGCGGCCATGCGGTTGATCTCGACCGTCAGCGCATGGGCAAAGCGTTCGGCGCCCGAACGCGCGCCCGGCGCCTTTTCGCCGCGGGAAGGGGCTGGGATCACCGTATATTCTTCGTGCTGCACCTGTGCCTCCGCTGGGTTTCGCGGATCAGGAATAATCCATCCTGCCCCCGCTCGCCAGACATGCGCGCAGTTTTCGCGTTCATCAGGCGCGGGCTTTCGCCGATGGGCGCGATGTCGCATCGAACGGGCCTTGCGTTAACATATACTGCGATAGTTCGCATATTCGGAGTATATGAGATGAAACATGTTCTGGTTGCCGCCGCGCTGGCGCTGGCCCTGCCCATGGCCAGCGCGGCGCAAGCGCCGTTCAACGCGCAAGAAGCCGGGTTGTCCCAGCCGGTGGTCGTGCTGACCCCGACGGTGGCGCAGAATGCCGATGCGTTGCAGCTGAACGACGAGCAGCGCGCCGCCGTCAAGGCATGGATGGAAACCGGGCCGGTCAATCGAGTCGCCCGCGAACAGGCAGCGGTGGCGCTGCGCGAGCAGCTGCGCCAGCAGATCATCGCCGGGGCGCCGGTCGAGGAACGGCAAGAGCTGGCGCGTCAGATCGGCGATGCCGAGGCCGATCTGGTGATGATGCGGTCCGCCTGCGTCGATCATTGGCGCGAAGTCCTGACCGAAGAGCAATTCGCCGAGGCCCTGCGGCTGGCAAAACTGGCCGAGTGAACGGCCCGCGGCGCCCGCAAGCGGCGCCGCGCGCTTGCGCGAAACCTCTGGCGCGGGCCTCAGATCATGTAGATCAGCCGCGCCAGCACCACGATCGAGATCACCAGCAGGAACGCCAGGTAATGCACCGCCGCAAAGCGGGCGCTGACGAAATCCCGGTCGCTGCCGCTGATCAGCAGGAAATGCCGCAACCGCCCGCGCAGGCCGGTGGCGGCCCCCGGCATGAAGACGAAAGGCGCCGACAGAAAGATCGCGGCCAGCCCCAGCGCCAGCCCCATCTTGACCGTCAGCAACAGCCCGAAGCTGGTGTCCAGAAACGGCCCCCAGCCGCCGGCGGCGCCCAGAAACTCGGCATACATGACAAAGCCGGTCGCAAACAGCGCCACCACGATAGGGGGATAGCTGCGCCGGATACGGCGAAACAGCAGGTATTCCATGCGCGTGAATTCGGATTGCGAGACCACGTGGCGCAGCGGGCCAAGCGCCAGCACCTCGGTGATGATCGCACCACCAAAGCACATGGCGCACAGCAGATGGATCAGGCGAAGGATATCGTGCAGCATGGGCCTATCCCGATTGTTTTGATCGGAATAGGCATCCTCCCGCCCGCCGCCCATGCGACATTCGCCCGCAGGTGCGGACCTCAGCCGCCCAGCTTTTTTGCCACCAGCTCCTGCACCGCTGCCGGATTGGCCTTGCCGCCGGTGGCTTTCAGCACCTGACCGACGAACCAGCCGGCCAGCTTGGGGTTTGCCCGCGCCTTTTCGACCTGCGCCGGGTTGGCGGCGATGATTTCATCCACCGCGGCCTCGATGGCGCCAAGGTCGGTGACCTGTTTCATCCCGCGCGCGGCGGCGATTTCGGCGGGGTCGCCGCCTTCGGTCCAGACGATCTCGAACAGATCCTTGGCCATCTTGCCCGAGATCTCGCCCGAGGCGATCAGGTCGATCACGCCGCCCAGCTGCGCGGCGCTGACCGGGCTGTCGGCGATCGCCAGCCCCTGTTTGTTCAGCCGGCCGAACAGCTCGTTGATGACCCAGTTCGCCGCCTGCTTGCCGTCGCGGCCCTGCGCCACGGCCTCGAAGTAATCGGCGTTCTCGACCTCGGCGGTCAGCACGCCGGCGTCATATTCCGACAGCCCCAGCTCGCGCACGAAACGGGCCTTTTTCGCGTCGGGCAACTCGGGCATCGCAGCGGCGATCCCGTCCACCCATGCCTGTTCGATTTCCAGCGGCAGCAGGTCGGGGTCGGGGAAATAGCGGTAATCATGCGCATCCTCTTTCGAGCGCATCGACCGGGTTTCGCCCTTGTCGGGGTCGTAAAGCCGGGTTTCCTGCACCACCTCGCCGCCGTCCTCGATGATGGCGATCTGGCGGCGGGCCTCATACTCGACCGCCTGCTGGATAAAGCGCATCGAGTTCATGTTCTTGATCTCGCAGCGCGTGCCCAGATGGCTGAAATCGCCGGTCTCGACAAAGCGTTCATAGGCGCCGGGCTTGCACACCGACACGTTGACGTCGGCACGCAGGCTGCCTTCTTGCATGTTGCCGTCGCAGGTGCCCAGATAGCGCATGATCTGGCGCAGCTTGCCGACATAGGCCGCCGCTTCCTCGGGGCCGCGGATGTCGGGGCGGGAAACGATCTCCATCAAGGCGACGCCGGTGCGGTTCAGGTCGACGAAGGACAGGTTCGGGTCCATGTCGTGGATCGACTTGCCGGCGTCCTGTTCCAGATGGATGCGTTCGATCCTGACCCGGCGGGCGATGCCGGGGGCCATGTCGACGATGATTTCGCCCTCGCCCACGATGGGGTGGTAAAGCTGGCTGATCTGATAGCCCTGCGGCAAGTCAGGGTAGAAATAATTCTTGCGGTCAAAGGCGGAAAACAGGTTGATCGCGGCGTTCAGCCCCAGCCCGGTGCGCACCGCCTGTTCCACGCAGAATTCGTTGATGACCGGCAGCATCCCCGGCATCGCCGCATCGACAAAGCTGACGTTGCTGTTGGGTTCCGCGCCGAACGCGGTCGAGGCCCCCGAAAACAGCTTGGCGTTCGAGGCGACCTGCGCGTGGACCTCTAGCCCGATCACCAGTTCCCAGTCGCCCTTTGCCCCGGCGATGACCTTGGGTTCGGGTGCGGTATAGGTAAGATGGTCGAGCATTCTGGCCTCCGGCAGGGTTGCGCCGGTTCTATTGCCGCACGGGCCGCACGGCAAGTGGCGCCTTGCGGTTCCGGCGGGCTTACTTGCCGTTCATGATCGGCAGGTTGTAGGTGCGCCCGCCCTTGACATAGCTGATCTTGCCGTCGCCGATCTTGTTGATGGCGCCGCCGTCGATCTTGTCGCCGATGCGCACGGTGACGATGCGGCCGTTGCGCAGGCGGATCAGCCCGCGGCTGGCACGGCCGGCGCCGATGATCCCGATGACCTGGGTCTTGCCCGATTCAAAGCCGCGCTGGGTGGCGTTGCGCGCCACCTCGCCGCCAGAGGTGCCCTGTGCGGGTTTCTGCGCCACCTCTGGCTCGTCGTCCATCTCGGGCGGGCGATACGAGCCTTGCGAGGCGATGGCGGCCTTGCGCTCGGCCTCGGCCTGGGCGCGGGCGCGGGCTTCGGCCTGGGCGCGGGCCTGGGCCTCGGCCTGCGCGTCGGTCTGGGCGCGGGCGCGGGCGCGTTCCTCGGCCTGGCGTTGCAGTTCCTCGTCGCGGGCGCGCTGTGCGCTGTCGTCGGCGGGGGGCGTGGGTGCAGCGGCGGCGGGGGGCACGGCTGCGGGGGGCGCGGCTGTCGGGGACACGGGGCGCATCGCGGCCGCGGCGGCGATGGCCACGGCCTCGGCCTCGCTGTCGCGCATGGGGGCCAGCGCCGTGGCGGTGCGCGCGGGCTTGCGCACCGGGGCGCCGGTCGAGGCCAGCGGCCGGCCGGCGGCGGGGTTGGCGCTGGCAACGGCCTCGGCCAGCGCATTGGCAAGCGCGGGGGCGGTGCCGCGCGGGGGTCGCGGGCTGGGACGGTTCCCGACCGAGGCGGTGGCGCGCGCCGGCGCCTGCGCTGCGACGGTGGCCGAGGGTGCAGCAGAGGGCCGGCCAGCCACTGCCTCGGCCACCGCCGCATCGACGGCGGCGGCAATGGCCGGACGCCGGGTCGGGCGGGCTTCGGCGAACAGCGGGCCGCGCGCGGTTGCCGGCGGCGACAACCGCCGCAGCCCGGGATTGAAGGCGTAAAGATCGGCCAGCAGCGCATCGGCCTCGGCGGCCTCGGCGGGGGTCATTTCAGCCGCGGTCAGGGCTTCGTTGGCCGAGCCTTCCTCGGGGCGCGGGGCGGGGCGGCCGCTAGGGCGCGAGGATGTTGCAGCAGGCGCGGGGGCGGCTGGGGCGACGGCGGCAGGTGCAGCGGCGGCAGGTGCGGGGGCGGCAGCGGGCGTCGCCCGGCGGGCGGGCGGGCGCGAGGCTGCGGCAGGGCGCGAGGTCGCAGCGGGCGCCGCGGCCCGCGGCTGCGCGGGGGGTGCTGCCGGGGCGGCGGCACGCGCCGGCGCGGCTGCGGTGGCGGCAGCAGCAGCAGGCGGCGTCCGGCGCACCGCGGGGCGGCTGCTGGGGCGTTCCGAGCGCGTCAGCGAGCTGCGTCCCGGCACCACCGCGGGCAGCTGGTCCGCCGTTGCGGCTGGCGGGGCCGCCGCCGGCTGCCTGCGCGGCGCAACCGACGGGCGCAGCGTGGTGGCGGTGGCAGGCGCCGTGGCCGCAGGCGTTCCCGCCGCGCCACTGGCGGTCGCATCTTGTGCGGCAACCGCGGGCGCAGCCGCCGGATCGGCTTGGGCCGGGACAGCATCCGCCGCCGGGGCATCCGAAACCGCGGTGCCGGCCACAGCCGAAGGCCCGGCCTGAGCAGAGGCCCCGGCTGCATCCGCCGGGGGCGAAACCACGTCAGGCACGGGCGCGGCCGTCCCCTGCCCGCCCGACGCTGCGGGGGCAAGGGCGGTGGTCTCGGGGTTGCTCTCGGCCGGCGGCCCATCCGGCGCGGGGACCGCAGCCGCGGGATGCGGCATCGCGGCGACCGCCGGGGGCGGGGTCTCGTCCGACATCAGCGGTGCGGTGGCGGCGTCCCTTGCGGACGGCTCGGCGATCAGCCCATCACGGGGCGCGCCGGGGGCCGCAGCCCCGCCCGACACAGCCCCGCCGGGGGCAGCCTCGCCCGACGCGACGGCGGGTTCGGGCAAGTCCGGGGCGGCAGCGACGGACGGCGCGGCGGCGGTGGCCTCGGACGGCGCACCCGGCGCTGCGGCGGCAAGATCATCCCGCCCCGCGCCCGGCGGCGTCACAAAGGCCCAGATCAGCGTCAGCCCCAGCAGCAGCGCCCCCAGCATCACCAGCAGCGCGCCGATGCCGCCGCGGGAACCGGGGTGGCGGTCGGGCAGCGGCGCGGCCTCGCCCCGCGCCAGCCGCGCGGCAGCGGCGCGGTCCAGCACCGCCTGCGCCCGCGGCGACAGCGCAGCGGGCTTGCGCGGCAGCGCCGGCGCTTCGTGCTCGGCGATCAGATCCGAGGGCGGGGCCGGGGGCGCCGGACGCGCGGACCCCGCCTTGCCGGGCTTTGCGGCCACAAGATCGTCGGGCAGGAAAGCGGTCACCTCGGGCGCGGGTGCCGCAGGTTTGAGATCGGCCGCAGCACCGGCAGGCCGAAGAGCCGCGGCCTTGGCGCCGGCGCCCGCAGCAACGGCGGCGCCTGTGCTGGCAGCGGCCTGTGTAGCTTGCACCGGGGGGGCAGCTGGAACGTCCTGCGAGCCGGGGGCCGCATCGGCCTTGGCGCCCGCAATTGCCGGGGCAGCATCAGCCTTGGCAACCGTCGCCCCCGCGCCGGCAACGGCCAAGATGGTTGCAGCAGCCTGACCCGCCTTTCCCCCAGCCGGGTCGCCAGCAGGCTGGTCCGCGGGCGGCGCCGGATTTGCCCCGACGCCCGCCTTATCCCCAGAGACAGCGCTTGCCGACTGCGCAAGCTCGGCGCTGGCGGCCTGATCGGCTTGGCCGACAGGCTCGGCGATGGCCGGGCGTTCCGGGGCGGTCTTGTCGTCGCCGGCCCCTGTATCCGTTTCGGCCAGATCGCCGTGCAGGTCCAGATCCCCGGCGGCGTGCTGCACAGCCCTGTCGTCCGGCCCGACCGCCACCCCCGCCCCCAGCCCCACCCCCGGCCCCGCCGCATCGTGGAACTGCGGCGCGGTCGGGAACTGGTCCTCGGCCGGATCGCCCAGAAAACCGTCGGCGGCAAAGCCGTGGCTGCGGGCGAAATCCTCGGCCTCGCGCAGGGTCTGCCGGGCCACGGCGGCAACCCGCATCCGGCCGCGATCCTCGGGGCGCCAGTCCCACGACAGCTCGGCCACCGGATAGGGGGTCAGCCCGTCCAGCGCGCGGCCAAGATCCTCGTCCGGCGCGGCCCCGGCCGGCAGCGAGGTATACAGGATCTGGTCCTCGGGAATGATCAGCGCCACCCGCGCATCGGGTCCATTGGCCGCCAGCCGGCGCAGCCGCGCCATCTCGGCCCGGAAATCCGGCGCGTCGAAAGCCGCGACCGAAATCTCGGTCCAGCGGGAACGCTGGCCGGGCGCGGCGGCCCGTTCCAGCAGATGCACAGCATCGCTGCTGAACGACAGGGCGAAATCGGGCGCGGACCGCATGTTCATGGCCGGGGCTTTTCTGTTCTGGCCGGTCGTCGTTGGTCGCGATCCGGTCCGTTGACTGCTCGTCCCATGGATACCGCAGTTGCCCGCCCGTGCAAAGGGAAACACCATATCGTGAGGGACCCTTGCGCGCAAACGCGCGTTGCCGAAGCTGTGGCCCCCGGCCCCGGCGCCGGGGCCTGTCCAAAGCCCGGCTGAAAGGAATCCATATGTCTGCGGTTTCACGAGATTTTTCCGGTTCCGGCCGCGGTTCGGCGCTGCTGGCGGGGGTGCTGGCCCTGCTGGCGGTTACCCCTGCCGCCGCGCATCCCGGGGCAGGATGGCAGGGGGCTGGGCATTGCGGGCCGGGCCTGATGCAGCCCGCCACGCTGGGCGTGCAGGGCGAGGCGCGGGTCCATGTCGCCCCTGACCTTGCCACCGTATCGCTGGGCGTCACCACCCAGGCCGAAACCGCCGCGCAGGCCATGTCCGACAACGCCACCCGGCAAGGCGCGATCATCGAGGCGCTGCGCGGGCAGGGCATCGCGGCCGAGGACTTGCAGACCCAGGGGCTGAACCTCGCACCGCTGCAAGATTATTCGCGCCAGGGCCAGCCGCCCCGGATCACCGGCTATCAGGCGCAGAACATCGTGACGGCGCAGGTGCGCGACATCGCGCAGCTGGGGCCGCTGCTCGACGCATTGGTCGCGGCCGGCGCCACCGACGTGCAGGGGATCAGCTTCGCGCGCGAGGATGGCTCGGCCGCCGAGGATCAGGCCCGCGCGGATGCCGTCGCCGAAGCCCGCCGCCGGGCCGAGGTCATGGCGCAGGCCGCCGGGATGCAGCTGGGCCCGCTGCGGTCGCTGAGCGATGCCTCGACCATCGGCGGGCCTCGGCCGCAGATGATGGCCGCCCGCGCCAGCGCCGATGCGCAAGCCACGCCGATCGAGGCCGGCCAGCTGACCATCACCGCAACGGTCGAGACGGTCTGGACGCTGCTGCCCGAGGGCGCAGAGGCGGCGAATTGCGGCCCGCAGATGCACCACAAGCCGCAGCGCGGGACACTGGACGGGGCACCACAGCCTGACGCACCCGACGCCCCGGCGACCCCGCAGGACTGACGCCACGCGGCGGCAATGACGCGGCGGGCACGGCTGAAACCCCCGCAAGCCCGCCCCCTGCCCGCCTGCGTCCCATTGCGCTTGGCTTTCGCGAGGTTTATCCGGCGACAACCGGCGGCAACCCGCCGCCGAGGTCCGGTAATGCCGCCCCGCGCGCCCGGCCAGACAGCAGGAAAGGAACGATATGCACTTCTTGACCGGCGACTGGATCGGAGCGCTGTTCCAGGTCATCGCAATCGACCTTGTGCTGGCGGGCGACAACGCCATCGTTATCGGGCTGGCCGCCGCCGGGCTGCCGCGCGAGCAGCGCAACAAGGCGATCCTGATCGGGATCGGCGCCGCCACCGTCATGCGCATCGGCTTTGCCCTGATCACCACGCAATTGCTGGCGATCACCGGGCTGCTGCTGGCGGGCGGCATCCTGCTGCTGTGGGTGTCGTGGAAGATGTGGCGCGAACTGCGCGCCGGCGCGGGCCACGACCATGTGGCCGCACATGAGGCGCTGGCCGGCGCCGATGTCAGCATCGCCGAGCGCCCCGCCCAGGACAAGCGCAAGTCGCTGGGACAGGCGGTGACGCAGATCATCGTCGCGGATGTGTCGATGTCGCTGGACAACGTGCTGGCAGTGGCCGGCGCGGCGCGCCATCACCTGGACGTGCTGGTGATCGGGCTGGTGCTGTCGATCGCGCTGATGGGGCTGGCCTCGACCTGGATCGCACGTCTGATCAACCGCTTTCGCTGGATCGCATGGATCGGGCTGGCGATCATCCTGTTCGTCGCCCTGCGGATGATCTGGGAAGGCTGGCACGAGGTCGCGGTGGCCATGGCCGGCTGACGCGCCCCGGCCGCAAACACGCCGCCTGACACGATCAACCGCGCCGCCCACGGCAAATTCTTCATCATGCAAATATCCCGGGGTCCGGGGCAGCGCCCCGGTCCGGCGGTATCGGGCAGCGCCCCGGCCCCGTGGCATTGCCCGGTTTCAGGCGTCCTTCGGCAGCACCCGCAGGCGCAGTTCGCGCAGTTGCTCGTTGGTCGGCTCGCTCGGCGCGCCCATCATCAGATCCTCGGCGCGCTGGTTCATCGGGAACATGATGACCTCGCGGATGTTCTGCTCATCGGCCAGCAGCATCACGATGCGGTCGATCCCCGCCGCGCAACCCCCGTGAGGGGGGGCACCATAGCGGAACGCCTTGACCATGCCGCCGAAACGCTTTTCAACCTCGGAGGCCGGATAGCCGGCCAGCTCGAACGCCTTGAACATGATTTCCGGCTTGTGGTTGCGGATCGCGCCGCTGACCAGCTCATAGCCGTTGCAGGCCAGGTCGTATTGATAGCCCTTGACCGCCAGCGGGTCGCCGTTCAGCGCCTCCAGCCCGCCCTGCGGCATGGAAAACGGGTTGTGGGAAAAGTCGATTTTCCCCTCGTCGGTCTTCTCATACATCGGGAAATCGACGATCCAGGCGAATTTGAACTGGTTTTCGTCGATCAGCCCCAACTCGCGGCCGATCTCGGTGCGGGCGCGACCGGCAACCGCCTCGAAGCTTTCGGGGCGACCACCAAGAAAGAACACCGCGTCGCCCTCGCCCAGCCCCAGCTGGGTGCGGATCGCCTCGGTCGGCTCGTGGCCAAGCGCCTTGGCGATGGGGCCGGCGGCCTCGGTCTGCCCGCCCTCGGCCTTCCGCCAGAAAATATACCCCATCCCCGGCAGACCTTCCTTCTGCGCGAACGCATTCATCCGGTCGGCAAATTTGCGCGAGCCGCCGCCGGGGGCCGGAATCGCGCGGACCTCGGTGCCGTCCTGTTCCAGCAGCTTGGCGAAGATGCCAAAGCCCGAGCCGCGGAAGTGGTCGGAAACCACCTGCATCTCGATCGGGTTGCGCAGGTCGGGCTTGTCGGTGCCGTATTTCAGCATCGATTCCGCATAGGGGATCAGCGGCCAGTCGGCATCGACGCGGCGGCCGTTGCCGAATTCCTCGAACAGCCCCTGAATGACCGGCTGGATGGCGGCGAACACGTCCTCTTGCTCGACAAAGGACATTTCCACGTCAAGCTGATAGAAATCGGTCGGCGAGCGGTCGGCGCGCGGGTCTTCGTCGCGAAAGCACGGCGCGATCTGGAAATAGCGGTCGAAGCCCGCGACCATGATCAGCTGCTTGAACTGCTGCGGCGCCTGCGGCAGCGCATAGAACTTGCCCGGATGCAGCCGCGAGGGCACCAGAAAGTCGCGCGCCCCCTCGGGGCTGGACGCGGTGATGATCGGGGTCTGGAACTCGGTAAAGCCCTGATCCCACATGCGGTCGCGCAGCCATTTCACCACCCGCGACCGCAGCATGATGTTGTCGTGCAGGGATTCGCGGCGCAGGTCGATGAAGCGATAGGCCAGCCGGGTTTCCTCGGGGTAGTCGTGGTCGCCGAACACCGGCAGGGGCAGCTCGTCGGCGGGGCCAAGCACCTCGACCCCGGTCGCGTAGACCTCGATCTCGCCGGTGGGCAGCTTGGGGTTCACAAGGCTGGCGTCGCGCGGCTTTACCTGCCCGTCGATGCGGATCACGGTTTCGGCGCGCAGCCGCTCCAGCACCGGAAAGGCGGGGGAATCGCTGTCGGCGATCACCTGCGTGATGCCGTAATGGTCGCGCAGGTCGATGAACAGCACGCCTCCGTGATCGCGCACCCGATGCACCCAGCCCGACAGGCGCACGGAGTTCCCGGCGTCGGCGGCGGTCAACTGGCCGCAGGTGTGGCTGCGATAGGCGTTCATGGCGCGTCCCCTTTGTTTTCGGTCCCGCATCAACGCCGCCAGCGGCGCCAAGTCAAGCAGCAGCGACGACTAGAACGGCGCCACCACGTTGCCGGACCAGAAATACCGGCCCATGCCGACGGTGAACAGCACATTGCCGGCGATGGCGTGCAACACCCAGGCGGCCGGAAAGCCGCGGCGCAGATAGGTCCGCGCAAAGATCCAGCCGCCGGCAAAGGTCAGCGCCGCCACGACCCACGACCAATACATCAGATGCGCCAGCGAAAACAGCGCCGCATTGGCCAGCGCCGCCCGGCCGGGGGTGGGAAACAGCCGCCCGTAGCGGTGAAAGAACAGCGCGCGAAAGATCAGCTCTTGCGGCAGCGCCGACAGCAGCGGGTAAAGACACCACAGCAGCGCCAGGAACCGCAGCCGCTCGGGCGACAGATGCGGCAGGAACCCGGGGTTGCCCCAGCGCATGATCGCCAGCCCCACCGCCGCCACCGCCAGCCCGAACAGCGCCGAGGCCGCCCAATGCACCCTGCCCCAGCCGCGGATCAGGTTGCGCCAGTCGAAATTGCCGGTCCACCACAGCAGCCCCAGCCCGGCCAGCGTGAACCCGAACAGCGCCAGAAACATCAGCCGGGGCGGCAGCAGCAGCGCGATGGCCAGCGGCGCGCCGATGAACAGCGCCGCGAACTCGGCCCAGAGCGTGGCGCCCGGACGGCCCAATTACCGCTGCATCCTCGATCCCAGCCACATGTTCCACTGCGCCCGGTTCCCGGCAAAGGCGTTCAGATCGACATTGCCCCGGAACCCCGGCGCGGTGCCGGTGCCGGTATATTGCCAGAAGGTCCAGCGCTGGCCCGGATAGGTCTCGCGCGGGTGGTCGGCGACCGAGCGCAGCCAGAACTCGGCGTTCAGGTGACGGATATTGGTGTCGCGGTAGAAATCAACCGTGGTGTAGATGATCGGCCGCTGCCCGTAATACTGGGTGATGACCGACAGAAAGGCCGAGACCTCGCGCTGCACCTCGGCGGCCGAGGGCTTGTGGCGGCAGTTGCGCGAGGCGTGGTTCCATTCCAGATCCAGCACCGGCGGCAGCGCGCCGCGTTCGCGCGGCACATTGGCGATGAACCATGCGGCCTGCTCGGCCCCGCCGCGGCAGAAGTAATAGAAATGATACGCCCCGCGCGGCACGCCCGCGGCCCTGGCGTCGGCCCAGTAGCGGCGGAAATTCGGGTCGGAATGATCGCCCCCCTCGGTCGCCTTGATAAAGGCGAAACTGACGCCGGCGCGGCGGGCGGCGTGCCAGTCCACATTGCCCTGATAGCGCGAGACATCGACGCCATGCACCGGCAGGTTATAGGGGTGGCCGTGTTTCCAGACATGGGGGGCGGTGTCGCCAAAGGCCGGCACGGCGCCGCCCGTATAGCTGCCGCCGACGATGCCGCGCGGCCCGCCGCCGCCACAGGCGGCAAGCGCCGTCACCGCCACCAAGGCAGCCGCCCTGACCCACTGTCTCATGTCCCGCCTCGTGCAGTTTCTTTTGTATCTTTGGCCGGATTATTCCACAGGCCAGCGACCAAAGCCACGCCGGGACTTTCGGCGCGGCCCCGGCGCAGGATCACGAAAGCGTCAGGCCGGGTGCGCGTTTCAGCCGATCCCCGGCACCAGCTTGCCCGGGTTCATGATGTTGTTGGGATCCAGCGCCAGCTTGATCGCCTGCATCACGGCAATGGCATCGTCGCCGTGCTGATCGCGCATCAGGTCCAGCTTGCCGATGCCCACCCCGTGTTCGCCGCTGATCGTGCCGCCGACCTTCAGCGCGCGCTCGGCCATGCCGCGGGCGATGCGCTTGGCGCTTGCGATCTCGGCTTCGTTGCCCGGCTCGACCAGCATCAGCATGTGGAAATTGCCGTCGCCGACATGGCCCACGATATTGCCGAAGATGCCGGCCTTTTCCATGTCCGCCGCGGCGGCGGCCACCGCGCCGGGCAGTTCCGACATCGGCACGCAGATATCCGTCGTCACCCCCGTCGCCCCGGGCCGCAGCTTGAGCGTGGCGGTGTATGCGGCATGGCGCGCCGCCCACAGCCGGTTGCGTTCATCCCGGTCCGAGGCCCACTCGAACCTCTCGCCGCCGTTATCCTCGGCCAGCGCCCCGAACGCCTCGGCATCGGCCTTGACCGAATCGGGCGAGCCGGTGAACTCGACCAGCAGATGCGGTTTTTCAGGGTAACGCTCGGTCCCCAGCTCAAGGTTGATCGCGCGCATCGCCAGCGGGTTCATGAATTCGATCCGCGCCATGGGAATGCCCATCTGCATGGTCTGCGCGACGCAGGTCACCGCCTCGGTCAGGGTCGGGAACGCGCAGACGGCGGCCGCGACCTCTTCGGGCTGGCCGTAAAGCCGCAGGGTCAGCTCGGTGATGATGCCCAGCGTGCCTTCGGACCCCACCATCAGCGCGGTCAGGTCATAGCCGGCGCTGGATTTCGCCGCCCGCGTGCCGGTGCGGATCACCCGCCCGTCGGCCAGCACGACCTCAAGCGCCAGCACGTTCTGGCGCATGGTGCCGTAACGCACCGCGGTGGTGCCGCTGGCGCGGGTCGCGGCCATGCCGCCCAGACTGGCATTGGCGCCGGGGTCCAGCGGGAACATCAACCCGGTTGCGCGCAGCTCGGTGTTCAGCCCCTCGCGCGTCACGCCGGGCTGGACCACGGCCAGCATGTCCTCGGGGCGCACCTCAAGCACGCGGTCCATCCGCATCAGGTCCACCACCAGCCCGCCATGGATCGCCAGCGCGTGGCCTTCCAACGAGGTGCCGGTGCCCCAGCCGATCACCGGCACGCCATGGGCGTTGCAGATCCGCAGGATCGCCGAAACCTCGCCCGTGTTCAACGGAAAGGCCACCGCATCGGGCGGCGGCGCGCGGTGGAACGTCTCGGACGCGCCATGCAGCGCGCGTTCGGATTCGCCGGTGGACAGCCGCTCGCCCAGAACGGCGCGCAATTCGGACAGGACATTCTCGGGAATGGGCATCGTCAGACTCCTCAAGGTCGCGGATAAATCTGCCACCGCGTCCCGCCGCTCTCAAGACCGGATCGCGTCCCTGCGGCAACAGGCGCTTTCATCTTGCCCCAAATATCCCGTGGCTTGTGAGCGCCCGGAAAACAGTCCTGTGGACTGTTTTCAGCGAACAAGGCCACGGCAGTGGCCGCAGACGACGGGGGCAGCGCCCCCGACCGCCCGCACCCCCCAGCCGCCCGCACGGCTACAAAGGCGCCGTCGCCTGCTCCAGCCAGCCGCGCAGCCCCTCGGGCAGCAGGGGGCCGATCTCGGCCCGCACCCTTGCGTGATAGGCGTCAAGCCAGGCGGTCTCGGCGCGGCTCAGCATCCCCGGCTCGATCAACCGGCGGTCGATGGGCACCAGGGTCAGGGTCTCGAACCCCAGCATGTCGCGGCCGTCGGGGCTGGGGGCGGGTTCCACCGCGATCAGGTTCTCGATGCGGATGCCCCATTCGCCCTCGCGGTAATAGCCGGGCTCGTTGGAAAAGATCATCCCCGGCTCCAGCGGCAGCTCGGATCGCCGGGAAATCCGCAGCGGCCCTTCGTGGACGCACAGCGCCGCGCCGACGCCGTGGCCGGTGCCGTGGTCGAAATCCAGCCCCGCGGTCCACAAGGGCGCCCGCGCCACCGCCTCGATGTCGCGCCCGGCCATGCCGCGGGGAAAGCGCAGCCGGCTCAGCCCGATCATCCCTTGCAACACGCGGGTATAGGCATCGCGCGCCACCTCGGACGCCGGGCCGGTGGCGATGGTGCGGGTGATGTCGGTGGTGCCGTCGGGATATTGCCCGCCCGAATCGAGCAGCAGCAGATCGCCCGGACGGATGGTGCGGTCGGTGGCCTCGGTCACGCGGTAATGCACGATGGCGCCGTTCGGCCCGGCCCCGCAGATGGTGTCGAAGCTGATGTCGATGGCGCCGGCCTCGCGCCGGAACCCTTCCAGTGCGCGCACCACGTCGATTTCGCTGAAACTGCCCGGCGCCTGCGCGTCGATCCAGGAAAGCGCCCGGATCATCGCCACCGCGTCGCGGCGATGGGCGGCGCGCATCCCCGAAAGCTCGGCCGGGGTCTTGCGGGCCTTGGGCAGCGCCACCGGGTCGCGGGCGCGGGCGATCTCGCGCCCTGCGGTTTCAAGCGCGCGAAACACCGCCTCGGGGGCGCTGTCGGGGTCCAGCCGGACGGCGCCCGGCAGCGCCGCCAGCCCGGCGGCGAACTGGTCAGGGGGCGCGATGGTCACGCCGTTGCCCAGATGCGCGCGAACCTCGGCGTCGAATTTCCCGGGATCGGCGTAAAGCCCGACCCGGCCTTTGGCATCCACCGTGGCAAACGCCTGCACCACCGGGTTGCGGGGAATGTCGGCGCCGCGAATGTTCAGCAGCCAGGCGATGGAATCGGGCAGGGTCAGCACCGTCGCCCCCTGCCCCTCGGCGCGCAGCGCCTGCGCCACCGCCTCGCGCCGCTGGGCCGAGGTCGCCCCGGCCAGCGCCGCGTCATGCACCCGTGCGGCCCCCTGCGGCGGCGCCGGGCGCTCAGGCCAGATCGCATCGACCGGGTTCGGGATCGTGCGCAGGGTGATGCCGCTGCCGTCCAGCCCGCGGGACAGCGTCTCGATCTCGGTGCGGCTGTGCAGCCACGCATCGAACCCCAGCACGCCGCCATGGGGCAGCGCCTCGCGCAGCCAGGCGGCGGCCGAGGTCTCGGGCCATGGCACCGGAGTAAAGACCGCCGAGTCGGTTTCAGCCCGCACCTGCACGCGGTAGCGGCCGTCGATGAACACCCCCGCCTGCAACGCGGTGATAATGGCAAAGCCGGCGCTGCCGGAAAACCCGGTCAGCCAGCGCAGCCGCGCGTCCGAATCAGCGACATATTCGCCCTGATACGCATCGGCGCGCGGCACGATCACCGCCTCCAGCCCCTCGCGTGCCATCAGCCCGCGCAGCGCCGCCACCCGCGGTCCTGCCGCGGAGGGGTCGGCGGCATTGCCGAAATCCTGCCACATGGTCAGCCCTCCATCGCCGCCTGCGGCGCGGCCGCGCCCAGCAGCGGCGCGATATCCTCGGCCCAGGCGCGGCCCGACAGCCCGGCGGCATGGCCGGTGCGAAACAGCGTCTGCATGTAAAGCGGATCGAACGGCACGCTGGAGATATAGGGGAAATCCGGCGGCACCGCGGTCATCCGCAGCCGGAACCCGTCGCGGCTGGCCTGCCGGGCGATGGTGTCCATGTCGCTGTGGGCCTGCGACTTGATCATCGTGTCCAGCCCGCGTTCGACCACCGCCACCGCCGAGCCGCCGGTCGCCCGCAGTTCCGGCGCCAGCTTGGAGTTGCGGATCACCCACAGATTGCGCTGCCCGCGCCCGCGCGGCGGCCGGACCCATGGCGGATAGGCAAAGATGCCGTGGGTCACACCGCCATCGACATGCAATTCCGCATAGCGCCGCCCGTCCGCCACCACCTCGATCGGCACCGGCGGGAACGCCCCGGGGATCGAGGCCGAGGCCAGCAGCACCTGCCGGATCAACTCGACCCGGTCGGGCTGCCCCGAGGCCGCAATGCGCCCGATATCCCAGACCACCTGCCGCTGCGCGTCCAGATTGGTGGTGCCGATCAGCAGGATCCGGCCCCGTTCGCGTTCGGCCGCGATCGCATCGACCATCCGGGGCGACACGATGGCCGCGATGCGCCGGCGCAGCGGCGCCGGATCACCGACAGCGGGTGCGCCGGTCAATACCTGCAACGGTTTCAGCAGCAGCACATCGGCCGAGCGGGTCTCGGTATAGAAATGTTCCAGATGCGGGTCGTAATGCGACCCCAGAAACGCCAGCGGCGCGATCAGCGCCCCGGTCGAGACCCCGGTGACGTAATCGAAACGCGGCCGGTCGCCGCGCTCGCTCCAGCCCTTGAGGAACCCGGCGCCGTAAGCGCCGCCGTCGCTGCCGCCCGACAGCGCCAGCAGGTCCACCCGCGCGGCCGAGGACAGCAGCCCATACGCCGGATCGCTTTCCAGCAGGTCCGGCGGGCCGGGCTGATCGCCCCAGACGCGGATCGTCCCGTAGCCGGGCGGCGCGGCCGCGACCCCCGCGGGCGGCGGGTCGGCGGTAAAGCGCGCAGCCGTCAGCCCGCAGGCCGACAACGCCGCCGGCGCCGCCAGCGCCAGCACCGCACGACGCGGCAAACGGCTGTTCAGCATCGCGAAACCTCCTGCCCCCCACGGGGCCGCCCTCAGAAACCCCGCCGACCGCCCACCGCCATGGCGCGGGCGCGCTTGCGGGGGTCGGCCTCGAACAGCGCGGCCAGCTGTTCGGTCATCGCGCCGGCCAGCTGTTCCACGTCGGTGATGGTCACCGCGCGCTGGTAATAGCGGGTCACGTCGTGGCCGATGCCAATGGCGATCAGTTCGACCTGCCGCCGCCGCTCGACCATGGCGATCACGTCGCGCAGGTGTTTTTCCAGATAATTCGCCGGGTTCACCGACAGGGTGGAATCGTCCACCGGCGCGCCGTCCGAAATCACCATCAGGATGCGCCGCGCCTCGGCCCGCTTGACCAGCCGCCGATGCGCCCATTCCAGCGCCTCGCCGTCGATGTTTTCCTTGAGCAGCCCCTCTTTCATCATCAGGCCAAGGTTCGGCCGCACCCGCCGCCACGGCGCATCCGCGCCCTTGTAGATGATGTGGCGCAGGTCGTTCAGCCGCCCCGGCCCGGCCGGGCGCCCGTCTTTCAGCCATTTTTCCCGGCTTTGCCCGCCTTTCCACGCGCGCGTGGTAAAGCCCAGCAGCTCGACCTTGACCGAGCAGCGTTCCAGCGTGCGCGCCAGCACATCGGCGCAGATCGCGGCGATGCTGATCGGGCGCCCGCGCATCGAGCCCGAGTTGTCGATGAGGATCGTCACCACGGTGTCGCGGAACTCGGTGTCCTTTTCGACCTTGAAGGACAGCGGAGTCGTCGGGTTGGCGACCACGCGCGCCAGACGGCCGGCGTCCAGCACCCCTTCTTCCTTGTCGAATTCCCAGCTGCGGTTCTGCTGGGCTTGCAGGCGGCGTTGCAGCTTGTTGGCCAGCCGGCTGACCGCGCCGCGCAGCGGTTCCAACTGCTTGTCGAGATAGGCGCGCAGCCGTTCCAGTTCGGCCGGATCGGCCAGATCCTCGGCGCGGATTTCCTCGTCGAAAATCTGGGTATAGACGCGGTAATCGGGGCTGGCGTCGCTGACCGGGGGCGGCAGCTCGGGCGGCATTTCGCTGTCGGGCTGCTCGGCGTCCTCGACCAGTTCCTCGTCGGACTGGTCGTCAAGGCTGACCTGAGCCTGGCGTTCGTCCTGGGTGCGTTCCTGGCTGCGCTCTGGGCTGGCCTCGGTATCTTCGGCATCGGCCTGTTCGGCGGATTCCTCGCTGCCCGATTCCTGCTGCTGTTCGGCATCCTCGTCGGGGGCGTCGGGTTCGGGCTGGTCGGGGTCGTCGCCCAGCTGGTCGCCATAGCCGAGATCGGCGATCATCCGCCGCGCCAGCCGGGCAAAGGCCGCCTGATCGGGCAGCGCCGCGTCGATGTCGGCCAGCGCCTCGCCGGCCTGCTGTTCGACAAAGGGGCGCCAAAGGTCCGCGACATGCTGCGCCGCATGGGGCAGCGGCCGGCCAGTGGCGGCCTGGCGCAGGATATAGCCCGCCGCCGCCGCCAGCGGCGCGTCCGAAGGCGACTTGATCTGCGCGAACCCGCGCCGCTCGGCCTCGGCCCCCAGCTTTGCGTCGATATTCGACAGCGCCCCGGGCATGTCGCGCGCGCCCAAAGCCTCGCAACGGGCAGTCTCCATCGCCTCGTAAAGCTCGCGCGCCATCGGGCCGGCGGGGACATAGCGGGCGTGGGTCGCGGGGTCGTGGTGGCGCAGCTTCATCGCCAGCGCGTCGGCGGTGCCGCGGGCCTGAAGGATCTCGTCGCGGGTCATGCGCCGGCTGACCTGCGGCAGGCGCATGGTGTCGCCCGCCACCCCCGAGGGGTCGGCGGTGAAGGTGACGGTCAGCTCATGCTCGTCGGCCAGCGCGCGCGTGGCCTCGGCCAGGGCCTTCTTGAACGGATCGGCGGGGTTGTCGGATCTTTTCATGGTAGTGTTTTGAGCCGTTCGGCGGCGGCTGTCCATAAGCATTGCCGCCGGACCGGGGGCCAGCCCCCGGACCCCGGGATATTTGGGTGATGAAGAAACAATGAAACCGGCGCCGGGGCGGGGCGTTCGGTGGGCAGACACGGAAAGGAGTCGTGATGCGGGCGATGCTGGTTCTGGCGGCGGCGCTGCTGCCCCTGCCGCTTGCGGCCGACACGCCCGAGTGCGGCGCGGCGGCACAGGCGGCCTGGCGCGAGGGGTTTTCGGCCGGGGTCGAGGCGGTGAACGCGCAGCTGGGTGCGGTCACCGCGCAGATCCAGGCCGACGTGCAGGCGCAGGTGGACGCGCAGCTGACCCGGATCGAGGCGGACCGGCGCCGCGAGCTTGATTCGCGGCTGGCCGAGGCGCAGGCGGGCGCGCTGGCCGCGCAGGGGCCGGTGGCGGCAGGGGCCGGAATGCCAAGCCTGCCGCCGCTGGCGCGCCATTCCGGCGGCGGGATTGCGCCGGCCGAATCACCCGAGGCGCTGCCGCCGGGCGCCACCATCACCATCACCGACCCGCAGAACCTGCCGCCCGAGCTGTTCCGCGCCCTGATGGATCACGCAGGCCGGTAACCTGCGTCGGGGTGGCGCGCATCATAGGCATGGCGCGCCGCGTCGATCGCATCGGCATGGGCAAAGGTCCACTCGGCCAGCGCCGCAATCGGGCAAAACAGGTCCAGCCCCATCGGGGTCAGCGCATATTCCACCTGCGGCGGCGTCACCGGCGTCACCGTCCGGCTGACGAACCCGTCGCGTTCCAGGTTGCGCAGCGTCCGCGTCAGCATCTTCTGCGAGATGCTGCCCAGTTCGCGCTTGAGCGCCGAGAACCGTTTCGGCCCCTGCCCCAGCGCGCGCACGATCAGCAGCGTCCATTTATCGCCGATGCGGGACAGCAATTCGCTGATGCGCTGGCAGGTGCCGGTGTCATGGGTGTCGGTTGGTATCATTTCGGTGCCTTCTTGCGGGGTCCGGCGCAGGTCTCTAACTGATCCGAAGTATCTTATGGAAACCATGTTAATTACGGAAACCACTATGTCCAAGCCCAGAATCGCCGTCATCATCAGCTCGACCCGCAAGGCACGCTTTGCCGACAAACCCGCCGCCTGGCTGATGGCGCAGGTCGCCAACCACCCGGAACTGGATTTCGAACTGGTCGACCTGCGCGACCAGGATCTGCCGTTCTTTGACGAGGCCGCCTCGAACCTGTGGGCGCCGTCGCAGGACGAACGCGCGCAGCGCTGGCAGGAAAAGGTGGCGGGTTTTGACGGCTATCTGTTCGTGCTGGCCGAATACAACCACTCGATGCCGGCGGCGCTGAAGAACGCATTCGATCAGGATTACGTGGGCTGGAACCGAAAGCCCGGCGGCGCGCTGGCCTATGGCTCGATGGGTGGCGCCCGCGCGCTGGAACATCTGCGCAACGTGATGGTCGAGGTGCAGATGGTGCCGCTGCGCAACGCCGTCCACATCGGCGGCAGCGACTTTTTCAAGGTCTGGAGCGGCGGCCAGAACGCCCCCCTGTCCGAGATCGAGGGCATCCTGAAACCCTCGCTGGACGCGATGCTGGACGAGCTGGTCTGGTGGACCAGGGCGACCAAAGCCGCGCGCGAGGGCTGAAACAGCAAAGGCGCCCCGACAGCGGCGCCTTTTTGCACTTTCATCTTGCCCCAAATATCCCGGGGGAGTCGCGCAGCGACGGGGGCAGCGCCCCCACCCCCGCCTGACCTACCCCGCCTTGACCACCGCGCTTTCGGGCAGTTCCTCGTCGAACAGGCGCTGATAGAACTCGGCGACCGTCTGGCGCTCCAGCTCGTCGCATTTGTTCAGGAAGGTCAGGCGGAAGGCATAGCCGATATTGTCGCCGAAGATGCGGGCGTTCTGCGCCCAGGCGATCACCGTGCGGGGCGACATCACCGTGGACAGGTCGCCCTGCATGAAGGCGGTGCGGGTCAGGTCGGCCAACGTCACCATCTGGCTGATGGTGCGACGGCCCTTTTCGGTGTTGTAGGCCGGGTTCTTGGACAGCACGATCGCCACCTCGGCGTCGTGGCTGAGATAGTTCAGGGTCGAGACCAGCGACCAGCGGTCCATCTGGCCCTGGTTGATCTGCTGGGTGCCGTGGTAAAGCCCGGTGGTGTCGCCCAGACCCACGGTGTTGGCGGTGGCGAACAGGCGGAAATACGGGTTGGGGGTGATGACCTCGTTCTGGTCCAGCAGGGTCAGCTTGCCGTCGGCCTCAAGCACGCGCTGGATCACGAACATCACATCGGCGCGGCCGGCGTCGTATTCGTCGAACACGATGGCGGTGGGGTTGCGCAGCGCCCAGGGCAGGATGCCCTCGTGGAACACGGTCACCTGCTTGCCGTCCACCAGCTTGATCGCATCCTTGCCGATCAGGTCGATGCGGCTGACGTGGCTGTCCAGGTTCACCCGCACGCAGGGCCAGTTCAGCCGGGCCGCCACCTGCTCGATATGGGTGGATTTGCCGGTGCCGTGATAGCCCTGGATCATCACCCGGCGGTTATAGACGAAACCGGCCAGAATCGCCAGGGTCGTGTCGGGGTCGAATTTATAGGTCAGGTCCAGGTCCGGCACCCGCTCGGTGCGTTGCGCGAACCCTTTGACCTTCATGTCGCTGTCGATGCCGAAGACGTCGCGGATGTCGATCTCTTCGGTGGGTTTCGCATTCACATCCAGATCGGCCATCGTTCCACGTCCTTTCAGTCCTCAGGCCCGGTGATGGAACATCCTTGCCGCTTGCGCAAGGCGTTCCGGCGGCCGACCATCGCCGAACCGAAACTCGGCCCGGTGCGTTCGCTGTCGCGCGGCGCGGCTTGGGCGGGGTCGGGCAGCACCGCGAAAACTTCAGGGGACGACAGGCGGAATGAGCGGACTGATCGCACTTCTCGACGATGTGGCGGGGATCGCCAAGGTGGCGGCGGCATCGGTGGATGACGTGGCCGGAATGTCCGCCAAGGCCGGGGCCAAGGCCGCGGGCGCGGTGATCGACGATGCGGCGGTCACGCCCAAATACGTCCACGGCTTCGACGCCAGCCGCGAGATCCCGATCGTCTGGCGCATCGCCAAGGGGTCGGTGTTCAACAAGGTGGTGATCCTGCTGCCCGCGGCGCTGATCCTGTCGCAATTCGCGCCGTGGCTCATCACCCCGCTGCTGATGCTGGGCGGCGCCTATCTGTGTTTCGAGGGCGCCGAGAAAATCTGGCACGCCTTCGGTCCGCACCCCGCGCACGACCCGCAGGACGCGGCCCCGCCCGACGATCCGACCTTTCTCGAAGAGACCAGGGTCGCCGGCGCGATCAAGACCGACTTCATCCTGTCGGCGGAAATCATGACCATCGCGCTGGCGGCGATTCCGCCCGGGCAGGGGCTGGTGATGCGCGCCGCGGTGCTGCTGGTGGTGGCGCTGGCGATCACCAGCGCCGTCTATGGGGCGGTGGCGCTGATCGTCAAGGCGGACGACTATGGGCTGGCGCTGGCACGCACCCGCGGGGGCTGGCTGCAAAGCGCCGGGCGCAGGCTGGTCAAGGCGATGCCCGGGTTCATGCAGGCGCTGACGGGGGTCGGCACCGCGGCGATGCTGTGGGTCGGGGGCAATATCGTGCTGCACGGGCTGGAAACCCTGGGGCTGGGCCTGCCGTATGAAACGGTCCGCCACTGGTCCGAGTTCGCCGGCCATGCGGTCCCGCAGGCCGGGCGGGTGCTGAGCTGGCTGGTCACGGCGACGCTCGACGGGATGTTCGGGCTGGTGCTGGGGCTGCTGCTGATCCCGTTCAGCAATGCGGTGCTGGTGCCGGCCTGGCGCCGCGTCCGGGCGTTGATCGGACCCGCAGCGTGACCCCTCAGCCCCGCAGGTCGGCGTGGTGCAGCAGGTGGAATCGCCCGGCGCCGTCCTCACCCATCAGCGCCAGCGCGCTGATCGGATGCGGGCATGGCAGCAACCCCGCCAGCAGCGGCGCCAGCCGCTGGCGCGCGCCCAGCTCGGCATCAGAGGACAAGGCGCCGGTCAGGGTCATGTGATAGCGGAACTCCTCCATCACCCAAGGATAGCCCCAGCGGTCCAGCAGCGCGCGCTGCGCCGCGGTCAACAGCTCGGGGCGGCGGCGGGCGCGTTCCTCGGGGGTCAGGGGGGCGCGAAACCCGTCCAGCCCGCGAACCACCGCGGCGGCAAGCGCCCCCACGGCAACGGGCTGCGGGTCGAACACCAGCGCCAGAACCCCGGCGATCCGGCGCAGCTGCAACCCCGGCTGGGCCGCGACCGGCGCCAGCCCGGCGCAGACCCGCTCGAACGCCGCGACCAGAGCCAAGGGCGAGCAGCCCGGCGCCAGCCGGAACGGCGCCTTGATGGTGGCGTGAAACCCGTAGCGGCGCGGGCTGTCCGCCAGCGCGCCGCCCAGGCCCCGGGTCTCGCACCCGCGCCGAGTGTCCCAGCCCAGCCACTCGGCCCCGAAATCGGCCAGCGCCTCCGGCCCCGGATCATAAATCGCATAACGCCGGTATTCCGTCACGCAGGCCCCCTTTTACCGCCGCCAGGCTCTTTCATCTTGCCCCAAATATCCCCTGCGGCCCCCGAGCGCCCCGAAAACACTCAGGCCGACCGCTCCCAGCGAGGACAGCCACGCCAAGGGTCGGGCGAGTCCCCGCTTGCAACCGCGCCGCCGGTTTGGGCGCATCATTGCAAAAGAGGCGCCCCGCAAGGCGCCTCTTCTTCATCCGGCCATGGCCCGGATCACATGTGGCGGCCGAAGAAATCATTCATCTTGGTTTCGACCTCATCCTTGGCCCAGCCATAGCGTTCCTGCAACTTGCCGGCCAGCTTGTCGCGCTTGCCGTCGATCTCGGTCAGCTCGTCATCGGTCAGGTCGCCCCATTGTTCCTTGACCGAACCCTTGAGCTGACCCCATTTGCCTTCGATGACATCCCAGTTCATTGCGCAGTCTCCGTTGTGCGGTTGCGTTTACGGGAATTGAACGCCTCCACCCCTGGATGGTTCCGAAGGCGGGCGGCTCAGGCCACACGGTCGCCCGGCTCGCGCCCCGCCCGCCAGGCCAGCAGGTTGTCCAGCGCCCGCAGGGCCATGGCGGTGCGCACCTCGTCGGCGGCGGTGCCCAGATGGGGCAGCAGCACCGCGTTTTCCAGCGCGACCAGCGCCGCGGGAACCTGCGGCTCGTGTTCATAGACATCCAGCCCGGCACCGGCGATCCTGCGCTCTTGCAGGGCGGCGATCAGGGCGGATTCGTCCACCACGTCGCCGCGGGCGATATTGATCAGGAACGCGCCCCGCTGCATCGCCGCGAGTTCAGGCGCGCCGATCAGATGCCGGCTTGCGCCGCCGCCGGGCACCGCCAGCACCACAAAATCCGCCTGCGCCAGAACCTCGGGCAACGGCAGCTGCGTCGCCGGGAACTCCAGCCCCGACACCGTTGAGCGATTGTGAAACACCACCCGCATGCCGAAACCGTGATGGCAGCGCCGGGCAATGGCCTGCCCGATGCGGCCCATGCCGACGATGCCCACCGTTGCGCCTGAAACGTTGCGCCCCAGCATCTGCGTCGGGTGCCAGCCGGTCCAGCCGCCGGCGCGCAGCAACCGCTCGCCCTCGCCCGCCCGGCGCGCCACCATCAGGATCAGCGCAAGCGCGATGTCGGCGGTCGATTCCGTCACCACCTCGGGGGTGTTGCTGACCGCGATCCCAGCGGCGCGCGCGGCCTCGACGTCGATGTGATTATAACCGGCGCCGAAATTGGCCAGCATCCCGGCCCGCAAATCCCCCGCCCCCAGCACCGAGGCGTTGAACGGATCGCCCAGCGTCGGCAGCACCGCATCATAGTCGCGCAGCGCAGCCAGCGCCTCGGCCTCGGTCAGAGGGGTGGTCTCGTCGCGGAAATCGGCGTCGAACTCGGCACTTATCGCCGCCTCGGCGCGTTCGGTCATCCGCCGTGTCACCAACAGTCGCATCAGTAAAGCCTTCCTCCATCGGGGATCGGCCGGTCGGGGCCGATCAGAACCACCTCGCCCGCCGCGTCGGGCAGGCCCAGCACCAGCACCTCGGAACGAACCTTGCCGATCTGACGCGCCGGGAAATTGACCACGGCGAGCACCTGCCGCCCGATCAGCTCGGCCGGGTCGTAATGGCGGGTGATCTGCGCCGAGCTGCGCTTTTCGCCCAGCTCGCCGAAATCCACCCACAGCTTGATCGCGGGAACCCGCGCCTCGGGGTAGGGCTCGGCGCGGGTCACGGTGCCCACGCGAATGTCGACGCGGGCGAAATCGTCCCAGGCGATCTGCGGGGTCGCGGCCCCGGCGTCGCTCATTGCCCCAACTCGCGCCCGCGGGCGGCGGCGGCGGCGACGGTGCGGGCGATCAGCGGCCCCAGCCCGGTTTCCGGGTCCATCAGCTGCGAAAGCCCCGCCGCGGTGGTGCCCGCGGGCGAGGTCACCGCCTCGCGCAGCCGCGCGGGATCGCCACCCTCTTGCATGGCCAGCGCGCCGGCGCCCGCGACGGTGGCGCTGGCAAGGTCCAGCGCCAGATCGGCGGGCAGTCCCTCGGCCGCGCCTGCGGCGGCCAGCGTCTCGATCAGGTGGAATACATAGGCGGGGCCGGAACCCGACACCGCCGTCACCGCGTCCATCTGCGATTCGTCCCCCAGCCGCACGACGCGGCCCACGGCCTCCATCAACGACTGCGCCAGATCCAGCGCCGCGGCATCGGCCTGCGCATTGCCGACAATGGCGGTGATCCCCTGACCGATCGCGGCCGGGGTGTTCGGCATCGCCCGCACCACCGCCGCCCCCGGAAAGGCGCGCCCGTAAGCCGCCAGCGTCACCCCCGCGGCAACCGACACCACCAGCGCCCCCGAGGCAGCCCCAAGCCCCGCCAGCACATCCCCCATCATCTGCGGCTTGACCGCCAGCACCAGCACCGCCGGATCAGCCGGCAGCGCCCCGTTGACCGAAACGCCCCGTTCCGCCACCCAAGCGGGCGCATTCGGGTCGATGACATGCACCGCCCCCGGCGCCAGTCCCCGCGCCAGCCAGCCCTGCAACAGCGCGCCGCCCATGCGGCCGCAGCCGACCAGCACCAGCCCGCGCCGGTTCAGATGTGCCAGATCCATCGGCCCCCTCCCCCCTTTGTTTCCAGGGCCCAAGGGGTAACGATCCGCGCCGCACTGTCCAGCCCCCTGCCGCTTGCCCCGCGCGCCGCCCCGGTCCATCAAGCAGGGATGAACCTGTTCGAATCCGACACCCCCGAAGGCACCGGCGAGGGCGCTGGCGGCAACGCCCCGGCGCTTAGCGTTTCCGAGCTGTCGGGCGCGGTCAAACGCGTGATCGAGGGCGAATTCGGCCGCGTGCGCGTGCGCGGAGAGGTGGGGCGGGTGTCGCGCCCGGCCTCGGGGCATCTGTATTTCGACCTCAAGGACGACAACGCCAGCATCGCCGGGATCTGCTGGAAGGGACAGGCCGCAAGGCTGGCCCACCGCCCCGAAGAAGGGATGGAGATCATCGCCACCGGCCGGCTGACCACCTATCCCGGCCAGTCGAAATACCAGCTGATCGTCGAGCAGATCGAGCCTGCGGGCGTCGGTGCGCTGATGGCGATGCTGGAACAGCGCCGCCGGGCGCTGGCGGCCGAGGGGCTGTTCGACCCCGCCCGCAAGCGTCCGATCCCGTTCCTGCCCGGGGTGATCGCGGTGGTGACCTCGCCCTCA
Source organism: Paracoccus alkenifer (assembly GCF_900108405.1). GTDB lineage: Bacteria > Pseudomonadota > Alphaproteobacteria > Rhodobacterales > Rhodobacteraceae > Paracoccus > Paracoccus alkenifer. The sequence continues at coordinate 170,625 of NZ_FNXG01000002.1, read as the reverse complement.
GGCGCGGTGATCCGCGACATCCTGCACCGGCTGCGCGACCGGTTCCCGTCGCGGGTGCTGATCTGGCCGGTGGCGGTGCAGGGCAGCGCCTGCGCGCCGCAGGTGGCCGACGCGATCACCCGGCTGAACGCGATCGCACCCGGCGGGCCGGTGCCGCGCCCCGACCTGATCATCGTGGCGCGCGGCGGCGGCTCGGTCGAGGATCTGTGGGGCTTCAACGACGAAGCGGTGATCCGCGCGGTGGCGGCGGGGACGATCCCGCTGATCTCGGCGGTGGGCCATGAAACCGACACCACGCTGATCGACCACGCCGCCGACCTGCGCGCCCCCACCCCCACGGCGGCGGCGGAAATGGCGGTGCCGGTGCTGGGTGATCTGGCCGCGCGCATGGCCGAAACGCAGGCGCGGCTGCTGCGGGCGACGCGCGCGCGGATCGAGCTGCCCGCCCAGCGGCTGGGCGACATGGGCCGCGCGCTGGGGCGGCCGCAGGCGCTGATGGAACCGGCGCGGCAACGGCTGGACCTGACCGGGCCGCGGCTGGAATCGGCACTGCGCGGGTTTGTGCGCGACTGTCGCCACCGCACCGATTCGCTGCATCTGCCGCTGTCGGCGCTGCGCCAGTTCATGGCCAGCCGACGCGAGGCGCTGACCCGCACCGGCACGGCGCTGGCGCAGGCCCCCGCGCGCGAGCTGCAACGCCGCCGCACGGCGCTGCCGATGCTGCGCCCGGGCGCGGTGCGCATGGCGCAGATGGCGGCACAGCGGCGGCTGGCCTCGGCCACCGCGCGGCTGGAGGCGGTGCAGACCCGCACAAGGCGCAGCCAGCTGGACGCACACGCCCGGCTGGCCGAGGCCGGACAGCGGCTCGATGCGCTGGCGCCAAGGCTGACGGCGGAACGCCGCGCCGCGCTTGAGACGCTGGACCGGCTGCGCCAGACCCTGGGCCACGCCGAGACCCTCAAACGCGGCTTTGCCATCGTGCGGGGGCCCAAGGGGCAGCTGCTCACCTCGGCCGCGACAGCCGGGGCGGCGGGGCGGCTGGAACTGGAATTCCACGACGGCCGCCTGCCGGTGCGCCCCGAAACCGAACCGCCCCCCGCACAGCCGGAAAAACCGCAAAAACGGGTGTCGCGCCGGAAACCGGATCAGGGATCCCTGTTCTAGGCCAGCTTGTGCCGGCACCGCGGTGACATGGGTATTTGAACCAGAAAGAAGCCCTCGGCCGGGCCTGAACGGGGATTTCTTTCTGGTCCAAATACCCGTTCCGGCCGCGCCGCCTTGCGCCTTGGTGCAGGGTTCACGCGGTCTCGCGCGGGCGCAGGGTCAGCCAGATCAGCGCGCCCCCGGCCAGGATCAGGAACGGCACCATCGCCAGGTTGACCGCCGACCAGCCCTGTTCCGCGGTCCCTCCGCTGCACCCCATCAGCGCCCCCGAGGACAGCGACGCCAGGAACACCCCGCCGAACACGATGGTGTCGTTGATGCCCTGCACGCGGCCGCGTTCCTCGGGGCGGTGGGCGGCGGTGACCATGGCGGTCGCGCCGATAAAGCCGAAATTCCAGCCCACCCCCAGCAGGATCAGCGCCAGGTAGAACTTGTCCAGCGACACGCCGCTCAGCGCCACCGCACCCGCCCCCGCCAGGATCACCAGCCCCGTCGCCACCACCCGTTCCGCGCCAAAGCGGGTGATCAGGCTGCCGGTGAAAAACGCGGGCGCGAACATCGCGATGATATGCGCCGCCGTCACATTCGCTGCATCCGAGGTGCCAAAGCCGCAGCCCACGATCGCCAGCGGGGTCGAGGTCATCACCAGGTTCATCAACGCATAGGACACCATGGCGCAGATGATCGCGACCGCGATTTCAGGGGTGCGCAGCAGCTCGGACGTGCTGCGGCCGGGGCGGGTTGCGGCATTCGCGCCGCTGCCGGAGCTTGGCGGCAGCGGGATGCGCAGAAGCGAAAAGATCAGCGGACCCAGCAGGTTCAGCCCGATGATGACCGCAAAGGTCATCGCAAAGGGCACGGCCGAGGCCTCGGCCGTGATGCTGGCCAGCTGCGGTCCGATCAGCGCCGAGACCAGCCCTCCCGCCTGCACAAGGCTGATCATGCGCGGCTGCAACGGCTCGGGTGCGACATCGGCGACGGCGAAGCGGTAAAACCCCTGCGCCGACATATAGGCGCCGATCAGGGTGCAGCCGAGGGTGAACAGCAGGAAGCTGCTCCATTCCAGCCCGACAAAGGCCACGCCCGCGCCCAGAGCCGCGATCATGCAGGCCAGCGTAAACCCCAGCCTGCGCCCGTGGCGCGCCATGAAGCCCGACAGGAACCGCGCCGAGATGGTCGAGCCCAGCATCGTCATCGACACCGGCAGCGTCGCAAGGCACGGGTTGGGCGCGATCATCGCCCCCGCCAGCCCTGCCGTGATGAAGACCATCGACATCTGCGAGCCCACCAGCGCCTGTGCGGCGGCCAGCACCCACAGGTTCGACCAGGCACGGCGGCGGTTTTGCGGGGTGTCGGCGACAGCGGCGGTCATCGCTCAAGCCCCGCGCCCAGTTCGGCCGCCTGCCGGGCCAGCGCCTCGATCCCCGCCCAGTCGCCCGCGCGCATCATCGCCGCGGGCGCGACCCAGCTGCCGCCGACGCACAGCACGTTCGGCAGGCTGAGATAGGCGGTGGCGTTCTGCGCCGAGATGTCGCCCGTGGGACAAAAGCCGATTCGCGGCAGCGGCCCGGCCAGCGCCTTGAGATAACCCGCCCCTCCCGCCGGCCCGGCCGGAAAGAACTTGAGCGCGTCGAACCCGGCCTCTTGCGCCTGCATCACCTCGGACGCGGTGGCGACGCCGGGCAGCAGCGGCAACCCGGTTTCCGCGCAGGCGGCGGCAAGTGCGCCGGTCATCCCCGGCGAGACCGCGAACCCGGCCCCTGCCGCGCGGGCGGCGCGGGCGTCCTGCGCGCCCAGCACCGTGCCCGCCCCCACGATCGCACCCGGCACCTGCACCATCGCCGCGATCGCATCCAGCGCCGCCGGGGTGCGCAGCGTCACCTCAAGCACCGGCAAGCCGCCCGCGACCAGCGCCTGCGCCAGCGGCACCGCCCAGGCGGCATCCTCGACGACAAGCACCGGAATCACCGGCGCCAGCGCGCAGATTTCGCGGATATGGGCGGACTGGTTTACAGGGGGCATGGCGGGCCTGACGAGTGACGAAAAAACACCGGCGGACCCTGCGACTATTGCAGCCAAGGTGCAAGGGCAGAGGCGCGCCGGCACCGGCAGGGCCGGACCGGGGGCTGCTCGCCCCCCGGGCCGCTGCCACGGCCGCACTTGTTGAAAACGGTTAACCGGACCGTTTCCGGGCGCTCGGACGCCCCGGGATATTTCTACAAGGAATAAGAGGCCGCCCTAGCCGCCCGAACTGCGCGCGCCACCGGTCCGCGAGGTCGCAGAGGCGCCGAAGCCGCCGCGCTGCGCCACCTGCGCCTGGCTCATCGGCGGCTTGCCGATGGTCGAGGGTGCGCGGTTGAAGGTGGCGGCCGGCACCTTGCCCGTGCCCGCGTTGCTGGCGAAGCTCTGGTTGCCCGAGGGGGTGGAATATCCGCCGGGCGAACGCACCATCGGCTGGCTGAACACGCCGCCGCCCCGCGCCAGCATCGAACCCATCATATAGCCCATCAGCAGCGGCATGAAGCTGAACCCGCCGCCCTGCTGCGCCCCCGCCTCGCCCGCCGCCGGGTCGGCCCCGCAGGCGCCCACCCCGTGTTCCTGTTCACACAGCTCGCGCGATTCGTAGCGCGGGGCGGTTTCCAGATGTTCCTGCGCGGCCGCGGCGAACTGGGTGCGGCAGTCATCGGCGCTGAACCACAGCCCGTCGGTCTGCGCGGCGGCAAGGCAGCTGTCGAGATCGGGAAAGGCCTGCGCATCGACCTTGTCGTCCTCGCACGCGGCAAGGGTCAGCACGGCAGCGCCCGCCAGCATCAGCGCCACATGGCGCGAGCGCTTCGAGGGGCGGAGGGTGGTTGCGGGGCGGTCAGAGGTTGCGGTCATGGCCTTACCCTTCGATGAAATGCGGTTTGAAACGGGAAAGATTATGGGTGATGCGGGCGCGGTCCTCGCGCAGGCCCAGCCCGACGCAGTCCTCGCCCACCATCCAGGCGCCCAGCACCGGGTGGAAGCCGTCGAATTCGGGCAGGGTCGCCAGCGCCTGCACCACCTGCGGATGGTGGGAATAGCTGTCGTCGGGGGCGCGGGCGGTTTCGCGCCCGTCCTCGACGATCACCACCCCCGCACCCTCGCGCGAAAAGATCGGCTTGGTCACATGGCCGCGCGCCAGCACCGGCCCGGCAGCGGCGATGGCATCGGCAAATTGGCTCGCATCCCCCCGCCGCGCGGCATCCAGGTCGGCCTGAAAGAACGCCGGCAGCAGGTTGGGGTGGTCGGGGAACAGATGCCACAGCAGCGCCAGCAGCCCCTTGTTCGACAAGACGGCCTTCCACGGCGGCTCGATGAAGCGGGTCTGCGAGGGTTGCAGGTTCGGCGCGAAATCGTCGCGCAGCATGTCTTCCCACGGATACAGCTTGAACAGGGTGCCGATCACCCGGTCGCGGTCGTCGGCAAGCTGGCCCTCGTCGGTCAGGCCGATCCCGGACAGCGCGGTGAAATGCGCGCCCAAGCCCGCCTCGCGCGCGGCCCAGGCCAGCGCCTCGACGGTGGCGTAATCCTCGGGGTTGTCGCGGTCGGCGGCGAAATGCACGTCCTCGCCCGGGGCGCAGATCGCGGCCCAGCGTTCGGCCAGCGCCTCGTGGATGCGGTTGAACTGGTCGGTGTCGGGGCCAAGCACGCCGGCGGCGCGGCATTCCTCGAACCACAGCCACTGGAACGAGGCGGATTCATACAGCGAGGTGGGCGTGTCGGCGTTGTATTCCAACAGCTTGGCCGGGCCGCTGCCGTCATAGGCAAGGTCAAGGCGCCCGTAAAGCTCTGGCTCGCCGTTGGCCCAGGAACGTTCGACGAAATCCCAATGCGCGCGGGGGATGTCCAGCCGCGTCAGCCATTCCTCGGACGCCACCGCATGGGCCACCGCCTCGCGGCACATCCCGTGCAGTTCGGTCGCCGGATCCTCGATGTCGTCCTCGATCTGCGACAGGGTAAATCGATAGGCCGAGGTCTCGTCCCAGTAAGGCTCGCCGCCCATGTCGGCAAAGGTGAATCCAAGCTCGGCCGCGCGCTCGCGCCAGCCGGGCCGCTCGGCCAGCATGATTTTCTGCATCCGGTCGTCCCTGCCCCTGTGGTCGCCCCGATGTGGCAAGCGGGGACGAATGATGCAAGCCGCGCCCGCGCAATTCCGCCGCCTGCCGGCCATGGCCCGCAAATTCCGCTTTACTTCGCGCGCGATTCTGCCAGACCAATATATGGTATGAGGCAGGCCCCTGAACTCGCGGTATAGTGGGCGTGACAACAGGTTGGGGATAAACCCCGCCACCCGGGACAGAGGCGAGCGGAACATGGCCCAGCTGGATCGTTTCATCCACAGCGACGAGATTCACCCCATCGACATCGCGGAATCCGTGGCGGCCCATCGCGCATGGGATTTCGACCGGCTGGCCGACGACCAGATCGCCATGGCGGTCGAGGGCCAGTGGCGCAACTATTCGCTGACCCTCGCCTGGTCGCCGCGCGAAGAGATGCTGCGACTGGTGTGCAGCTTCGACCTGGATCCGCCCCACGCGCGGATGCCCGCACTTTACGAGGTGCTGAACCTGGCCAATGACGAGGTCTGGGACGGCAGCTTCACCTATTGGACGCAACAGCGGCTGATGGTGTGGCGCTACGGGCTGGTGCTGGCGGGCGAGGCAGTGGCCGGCACCGAACAGATCGACCACATGATCCGCCGCGCCATCGAATCCTGCGAACGTTTCTACCCGGCCTTTCAACTGGCCTGCTGGGGCCAGCCCTCGCCGCAAGAGGCGATCGAGATCGCCATGGCCGAGGCCTACGGCCGCGCCTGAACCGCAGTCAGCGGGGCCAGCCCCATCGTCGTATACGACGATCCCCGGGATATTTTCACACCAAAGACGTGTCACAGCAAAGACAAGGCCGCCGCAGCGCGCCTCTTCTGTCCGCAAATATCCTCGGGGGGAATTGCCGCAGGCAATGGGGGGCAGACAGCCCCCCTGCGGCGGATCAGCGATTGACCGCCATGTCGTCGCGGTGGACCAGCGCCGCGCGGATATTGCCGCCAAGGATCGCGGCGATTTCATCGCTGCGCCGGCCAGCGATACGGGCCGCGTCGGTGGAATCATAGCGCGCCAGCCCCTGCGCCAGCGCCGCGCCCGAGGGACCGCGGATCAGCACCGGATCGCCGCGGTGAAACACGCCGCTGACCTGCCGCACCCCCGCCGGCAGCAGCGAGCGGCCGTCGGCCAGCGCCCTTGCCGCACCCTCATCCACCACCAGTTCCCCCTTGGGTTTCATCGCCGCGATCCAGCGCTTGCGGGCGGCCTGGGGGTCGCCCTCGGGCAGGAACCACGTCACCCGCGCGCCCTGCGCCACCGCCGACAGCGGCCGGATCACCGAACCCTCGGCAATCGCCATGGCGCAGCCGCCCGATACCGCGGTGCGCGCCGCCATCAGCTTGGTCTTCATCCCGCCCTTGGATAGCCCGGACACCGGATCGCCGCCCATCGCCTCGATCTCGGGGGTCAGATGCGCCACCACCGGCAGATGCCGGGCCGTGGGATCGGTCTTGGGGTTCGCGGTATAAAGCCCGTCCACGTCCGACAGCAGCAGCAGTTGGTCGGCGCCGCAGGTCACCGCGACCTGCGCGGCCAGCCGGTCGTTGTCGCCATAGCGGATCTCGTCGGTGGCCACGGTGTCGTTTTCGTTCACGATCGGCACCACCCCCAGCCCCAGCAGGGTTCCCACCGTCGCGCGGCTGTTGAGGTAACGGCGGCGATTCTCGGTATCCTCCAGCGTCACCAGGATCTGCGCGGTGATGACGCCGTGGGGGGCCAGCATTTCTTCATAGGCGCGGGCAAGGCGGATCTGTCCGACCGCCGCCGCCGCCTGGCTTTGTTCCAGCGTCAGCGGCCCGGCGGGCAGGCCCAGCACCCGCCGCCCCAGCGCAATCGACCCCGAGGAGACCAGCACCACATCCGCCCCGCGCGCGCGCCACTCGGCCACGTCCTCGCACAAGCCGCGCAGCCAGCCCGCGCGCAGCCCGGCGTCGTCCACCAGCAGCGCGCTGCCGATCTTGACCACCAGCCGCCGGGCGCGGGCGATGTCGGGGGTCACGACCGCCCCGCCCACCGCAAGGCTCATGGCCGCCACGGCTCGGCGTCGCGCGTGTCCATGACGCGCGACGGCTCGATCTGCGCCCACAGCGCGCGCAGCACCTCGGTCACGCCTTCGCAGGACACGGCGGACATGGTCAGCGCCTCGCCTCCGATCTCGGCCTGCAAGGCGGCCAGCCGCTCGGCCCGCGTCTCGTCGTCCAGCGCGTCGATCTTGTTCAGCACGGTGATGCGGGGCTTTTCGGCCAGCACCGGGGAATAGGCGGCAAGCTCGGTCAGGATGGTGCGCGCATCCGCCGCCACGTCGTCCGAGGTGCCGTCGACCAGATGCAGCAGCACATTGGAGCGTTCCACATGGCCCAGGAACTGATCGCCAAGGCCGCGGCCTTCGCTGGCGCCCTCGATCAGGCCGGGGATGTCGGCCATGACGAATTCATGCCCGTCGATCCCCACCACCCCCAGATTCGGCACCAGCGTGGTGAACGGGTAATCCGCAATCTTGGGGCGCGCATTCGACACCGCCGCCAGAAACGTCGATTTCCCCGCATTCGGCAAGCCCACCAGCCCGGCATCGGCGATCAGCTTCAGCCGCAGCCACAGGGTGCGTTCCACCCCCGGCAGGCCGGGATTGGCCCGGCGCGGCGCGCGGTTGGTCGAGGTCTTGAAATGCAGGTTGCCAAAGCCGCCATTTCCGCCCTTGGCCAGCAACACCCGCTGCCCCGGCTCGGTCAGGTCCGCGACGACGGTTTCCTGATCCTCGTCAAGGATCTCGGTCCCCGCCGGCACCTTCAGCACGATGTCGGCACCGCTGGCGCCGGTGCGCTGGCTGCCCATGCCGTGCTGGCCGGATTTCGCAAAGAAATGCTGCTGATAGCGGAAATCTATCAGCGTGTTCAGCCCGTCCACGGCCTCGGCCCAGACATCGCCGCCGCGGCCGCCGTCGCCGCCGTCGGGGCCGCCGAACTCGATGAACTTCTCGCGCCGAAAGGACACGCAGCCGGCCCCGCCCCCGCCCGAGCGGATATAGACCTTGGCTAGATCGAGGAATTTCATGGCAGCTTCCTTGGCGTGACCTTGCAGGGATACGCGCCCCGCCCCCCGTTCGCAAGCAGCGGCTGGGGCAGATTCGGGCGGTCCCAAATATCCCGGGGGAGCGCGCAGCGCGGGGGCAGAGCCCCCACCCGATGTTTCCCGCCCTTACAATCCGCGGCCGCTTTACCCACATGGTCGGAATGACCCAGCCCATCGCCTTTGACAATTCCTATGCCCGGCTCGGCGCCGGCTTCTACACGCGGACCGCGCCGACCCCGGTGCAGGGACCAGCGCTGATCGCGGTGAACGAGACGCTGGCCCGGCGGCTGGGGATCGACCCGGACTGGCTGCGCGGCCCGCAGGGGCTGGCGATGGTGGCGGGCAATGCCGCGCCGCCGGGGGCGGAGCCCATCGCGCAGGCTTACGCCGGCCACCAGTTCGGCGGGCTGTCGCCGCAGCTGGGCGACGGGCGCGCGGTGCTGCTGGGCGAGGTGGTGGCCCCCGACGGGGCGCGTTTCGACCTGCAACTGAAAGGCTCCGGCCCCACCCCGTTTTCGCGCCGCGGCGACGGGCGGTCGTGGCTGGGTCCGGTGCTGCGCGAATATGCGGTCAGCGAGTTCATGGCCGCCGCCGGCGTCCCCACCACCCGCGCCCTTGCCGCCGCCCTGACCGGCGAAACCGTGTGGCGCGAGACCGCCCTGCCCGGCGCGGTGCTGACCCGCGTGGCCTCCAGCCATATCCGGGTCGGCACGTTCGAGTTCTTCGCGATCCGCGGCGATGTCGAGCGGCTGCGGGCGCTGGCCGAGCATGTGATCGCCCGCCACTATCCCGACGCGGACTCCCCCATGCAGCTGCTGGAGCGCGTGGTGGCGGCGCAGGCTGAAACCATCGCGCAATGGATGGCGCTGGGGTTCATCCACGGGGTGATGAACACCGACAACATGGCCGTATCGGGTGAAACCATCGACTATGGCCCTTGCGCCTTCATGGACGGGTTCGATCCGGACCGCGTGTTTTCCTCGATCGACCGGGCGGGGCGCTATGCGTGGTCGGAACAGCCGCATGTGGCGGTGTGGAACCTTGCGCAGCTGGCGTCTTGCCTGCTGCCGCTGATGGGCGATGCCGATGCGGCGGTCCCCGACGCGACCCGCATCGTCCACGGTTTTCCCGCGCTATACGATGCTGCGTGGCTGCGGCGCTTTGGTGCCAAGCTGGGGCTGGCGCAGCCCGGTGAATCCGACCGGGCGCTGATCGAGCGGCTGCTGGCGCTGATGGCCGCGCAGCAGGCCGATTTCACCCGGGTATTCCGCGGGCTGGCCACCGGCGCCGCGCGCGACGAGTTCCGCGACCCCGCCGCCTTTGACGCCTGGGCGCGGGACTGGCAGGCGCGCGGCCCCGATCCTGCGCTTGCGGCCAGTGCCAACCCCGCCCGCATCCCCCGCAACCACCGTATCCAGCAGGCAATCGACGCCGGGCTGGGGGGCGATTTCGCGCCCTTTCACCGGCTGGTCGCGGCGGTGACCCAGCCCTTTGACGACCGCCCGGACTGGGCCGATCTGGCCGATCCGCCCGCGCCGGGACAGGAAGTCCGCGTCACCTATTGCGGCACCTGACCCGACGGGGAAAAACCATGCGCATCCGACTTGTCAGCTACAACCTGCATAAATGCCGCGGCTCGTTCGGCCCCTTTGCGCCTGAACGCAATCTTGACGTGATCGCCCAGCTCGGCGCCGACATCGTGGCGCTGCAAGAGGTCGATTTCCGCATGGGCGACCGCCCCGAGGCCCTGCCGCGGATGCTGATCGAGGCCCGCACCGGGCTGGTGCCGATGCAGCACCGGCGCACCTCGGACCAGTCGCTGGGCTGGCACGGGCAGACCATCCTGCTGCGCCCGGAACTGGCGGCGGTGGCGCGGTCGCGCCCCGTGGCGCTGCCGGGGATCGAGCCGCGCGGCGCGGTGGCGCTGCACCTGCCGGGGCTGACGGTGATGGCGGTGCATCTGGGGCTGATGCGTTCGTCCCGTCGCGCACAGCTGGCGCGGCTGGCGGCCAAGGCCGGGCGGCTGGACGGTGACCCGGTGGTGCTGACCGGGGATTTCAACGAATGGCGCGATGATCGCGGGCTTGAGGCGCTGACCGAACTGGACGTGATCGCGCCCGGGCGCAGCTGGCCGGCGCTGGCTCCGCAGTTGCGGCTGGACCGGATCGCGGTGTCGTCCGGCATCACCGTCGCGGCCAGCGGCGTGTTGGACACGCCACTTGCGCGCATGGCCTCGGACCACCTGCCGATCTGGGCCGACCTGCATGTGACGCGCCCGGCACTGCCCGACGACCGGCCGCTGCGCGCGGCCGACAATGTTTCCGACTACAACCGCGCGCTGGTTGCGCAAACAGCGGCGGACGGGGTTCCTCCGGGGCGGGCAAACGGCTAAGACGCGGGCAAATCCCGCCTCTCAGCACAGGACTTGCCCCATGACCGCCATCATCGACATCTTCGCGCGCGAGATCCTCGACAGCCGCGGCAACCCCACGGTCGAGGTCGATGTGACGCTCGAAGACGGCACCATGGGCCGCGCCGCCGTGCCCTCGGGCGCGTCCACCGGCGCGCATGAGGCAGTGGAAAAGCGCGACGGCGACAAGGCGCGCTATCTGGGCAAGGGCGTGCTCGAGGCCGTGGCATCCGTCAACGGCGAGCTGGCCGAGAACCTGATCGGCGAGGATGCGACCGAGCAGCGCGCCATCGACATGATGATGTGTGAACTGGACGGCACCCCCAACAAGTCCCGGCTGGGCGCGAACGCGATCCTGGGTGTGTCGCTGGCGGTGGCCAAGGCCGCGGCCGACGCGACCGCGCAGCCGCTTTACCGCTATGTCGGCGGCACAGGCGCGCGCATCCTGCCGGTGCCGATGATGAACATCATCAACGGCGGCGAACATGCCGACAACCCTATCGACATCCAGGAATTCATGATCATGCCGGTTTCCGCGGACAATATCCGCGAGGCCGTGCGCATGGGCGCCGAGGTGTTCCACACCCTGAAAAAGGAACTCTCGGCCGCCGGCCTGTCCACCGGCATCGGCGACGAGGGCGGCTTTGCCCCGAACCTGTCCTCGGCCCGCGACGCGCTGGATTTCATCCTGCGGGCGGTGGAAAAGGCGGGCTACAAGCCGGGCGACGACATCATGCTGGCGCTGGACTGCGCGTCCACGGAATATTTCAAGAACGGCCACTATGAGATGACCGGCGAGGGCAAAACCCTGACCTCGGCCGAAAACGTCGATTACCTTGCCGCGCTGTGCGCCGATTATCCGATCCTGTCGATCGAGGACGGCTGCGCCGAGGATGACTGGGACGGCTGGCAACTGCTGACCGAGCGGCTGGGCGACAGCGTGCAGCTGGTCGGGGACGATCTGTTCGTGACCAACCCCGCGCGGCTGGCGGACGGCATCGCGCGCGGCTGCGGCAACAGCCTGCTGGTCAAGGTCAACCAGATCGGCACCCTGTCGGAAACGCTGGATGCGGTGATGATGGCCGACCGCGCGGGCTATACATCGGTGATGTCGCACCGCTCGGGCGAGACCGAGGACGCCACCATCGCCGACCTTGCCGTGGCCACCAACTGCGGCCAGATCAAGACCGGCAGCCTTGCCCGCTCGGACCGGCTGGCGAAATACAACCAGCTGATCCGCATCGAGGAAATGCTGGGCGCCACCGCCGAATACGCCGGCCGCTCGATCCTGCGCGGCTAAGCCGCAACCGGGGCGGCCGCACGCCGGGCGCCCCCTTCCTGCGGCCTCGCCAGCACTTGCGCCCGGCTGCTGCCCTCGCGGCCCGCGTCCTTTCATCTTGCCTTAAATATCCCGGGGCAGCGCCCCGATACGGCCCCGCCCCTGCACCCATGCGGCGAAATGTTGCAGATGGCGGTGGCGTCCGGCGCGGTCAGTCCCTATCTTTCCTGCCAAGGCAATTCCGAAGGGATGACATGACTGCACTCAGCGATCCGGCGACCCCCGACCGACCCCTTGGGGAAGCGATGCGGCGCGGCGCCTCGGGGCGCTGCCCGTCCTGTGGCGATGCGCGAATGTTCACCGGCTATCTGCGGGTCAAGGACCATTGCAGCGGCTGCGGCGAGGCACTGCATCACCACCGCGCCGACGACGGGCCGGCCTATCTGACCATCCTCATCGTCTCGCATATCGCGACGGCGCTGCTGCTGGCGACCTATCTGCTCTACCGCCCGTCGACGGGGATGCTGGTGGCGACGTTCCTCAGCGGCTCGCTGGTGGCCTCGCTGATCCTGCTGCCGATCATCAAGGGCGGGTTCGTGGGGATGCAGTGGGCCAAGCGGATGCATGGTTTCGGGGGTCAGCCCGACCGGGCGCCCGAGCCATGACCGACACGCCGCTTGCACCCGGCAAGCCGGCCCCCGACCGGATCCGCGACGCCTCGACCGTGGTCCTGATCGACCGCGACCGCAGCGACGGGCCGTCGGTGCTGATGGGGATGCGCGGCGCCGGCGCGGCCTTCATGCCGTCGAAATACGTGTTTCCCGGCGGCGCGGTGGATCCGGGCGACGAACACCCGCTGCGCGACGCGCTGTCGGACGCCTGCCGCGCCCGGCTGGCGGCGCATCCGGTGACGGCCGCCGCCATCAACCCCGACGCGCTGGCCGGCGCCGCGCTGCGCGAGATGGCCGAGGAAACCGGCCTGCAACTGGCGCCCAGCGCCGACGATCCGCTGCTGTTCGTGTTCCGCGCCATCACGCCCCCCGGACGGCCGCGCCGCTTTGACGCGCGATTCTTCCTGATCGACGCGCGCAACATCATCGGCGATCGTGATGATTTCTCGGCCGCCTGCGACGAGCTGAGCCACCTGCACTGGGTGCCGCTGGCCGAGGCGCGCGCGCTGGACCTGCCCTTCATCACCGAGGTGGTGCTGGCCGAGGTCGCGCAGATGGTGTGCGAGGCCGGCCCCGGCCCGCTGTCGGTGCCGCTGAGCGTGCCGTTTTTCGACAACCGCAACGCCGAGACGCGCTTTCGTCAGCTGTCCTGACTTCAGCTGTCCTGATCGCGCATCAGCGCCTCCAGCCGGGCGCGTTCCTCATCCGTCAGCACCGGGGGGGCGGGCGCGGCCTCGGGGCGGCGGGCGCGCAGGAACAGGAACGCGACGATGGCCGCGACCAGCGCCATCAGCGGCCCGGCCCAATAGAGGATAAGGTTCGCGCCCTCGGCCCGCGGCTCGAACAGCACATATTCGCCGTAGCGGTCGGTGACGGCCCGGATCACCTGCGTATCGCTGTCGCCCTCGACCAGCCGCTCGCGCACGTAAAGCCGCAGGTCGCGGCTGATCGCGGCGTTCGATTCGTCGATGTTTTCGCCCTGGCAGACCGGGCAGCGCAGCACCTGCCCGATCTGGCGGGCGCGGTGTTCCAGCGCCGGGTCGGCCAGCACCTCGTCGGGCTGCACCGCCCATGCCCCCTGCGCGATCCCCAGCGCCAGCACCGCCAGCGCCAGCCGCACGCCTTGCAGACGCGCGCTCATTCCGCGGGCACCGCGCGCGCGGGTGCGGCCCGGCGGGCCGAGACCGCCACCCGCCAGCGCCGGTCGGTCAGGCTGATCAGCCCGCCCAGCGCCATCAGCCCGCAGCCCAGCCACAGCCACATCGCAAAGGGCTTGATATAGCTGCGCACCGCCCAGCCGCCGCCCTGCTGTTCATCGCCGATCACCAGATAGATGTCGCCAAAGAAGGACGAGCGGATCGAAGCCTCGGTCGTCGGCATCGACTGCACCGGATACACCCGCTTTTCGGGATGCAGCATCGCCACCTGCCGCCCGTCCCGTTCCACCCGCATGGTGGCGGTGGTCGAGGTATAGTTCGGCCCCGGCACGTCCGAGACATCGACAAGGGTGATCCGGTAGCCGGCCACCTCAAAGCTTTCGCCCTCGCGCGCGACGCGGATATCCTCGATCGACCAGGCCATCAGCAGGCTGATCCCGATAAAGGTCACGCCCAGCCCGGCATGGGCCACCACCCGGCCCCAGTCGGCGCGCGGCAGCCGCGCCAGCCGCCCGGCCTGCCCGCCGGCGCGTTGCCAGATGTCGACCGCGGCGCCGGCGACCAGCCACGTCCCCAGCGCCGCGCCGACCACCGCCAGCCCGCTGTTGCCGGTCGAGACCGCATAGGTCAGCGCCGCCACCGCCACCGCCAGCAGCATCGCCGGCACCAGCGTGCGCGCGGCCCGGCCCAGCTTGCCGCGTTTCCACGGCAGGATGGCGCCGATGGGCAGCGCGATGGCCAGCACCACCATGAAGGGCGTGAACGCCTGGTTGAAGAACGGCGCCCCCACCGACAGCTTGCGGGCCCAGAACATCTCGGCCACCAGCGGCCAGATCGTGCCGATGAACACCACCAGCGAGGCCACCGCCAGCAGCATGTTGTTGAGCAGCAACGCCCCTTCGCGCGAAACGGGCGAGAACACGCCCTTGGCGGTCATCGCGCCCGCGCGGGCGGCAAACAGCGTCAGCGCGCCCCCCATGAACAGCGCCAGGATCGCCAGGATGAACACGCCCCGCGCCGGGTCGCTGGCAAAGCTGTGGACCGAGGTGATCACCCCCGAGCGCACGATAAAGGTGCCGATCAGCGAAAACCCAAAGGCAACGATGGCCAGCAGGATGGTCCAGCTTTTCAGGGTCTCGCGCTTTTCCACGACGATGGCGGAATGCAGCAGTGCCGCGGCGAACAGCCAAGGCATGAAGCTGGCGTTTTCCACCGGATCCCAGAACCAGAACCCGCCCCAGCCCAGCTCGTAATAGGCCCACCACGACCCCAGCGCGATGCCGATGGTCAGAAACACCCAGGCCGCCAGCGTCCACGGCCGCACCCAGCGCGCCCAGGCCGCGTCCACCCGCCCCTCGATCAGCGCGGCCACCGCAAAGCTGAACGACATCGAAAGCCCGACATAGCCAAGGTAAAGAAACGGCGGATGGAACGCCAACCCGGGGTCTTGCAACAGCGGGTTCAGGTCGCGCCCGTCAAATGCCGGCAGCGGCATCCGCGCAAACGGGTTCGAGGTGAACACGATGAACCCCAGAAACGCCGCCCCGATCGCGCCCTGCACCGACAGCACCCTTGCGCGCAGCCCCGGCGGCAGATGTTCGCCGAATACCGCCGCAGCAGCGCCGAACAGCGCCAGGATCAGCACCCACAGCAGCATCGAACCTTCGTGGTTCCCCCAAACGCCGGTAACCTTGTAAAGCATGGGCTTGGCCGAGTGGCTGTTTTCATAGACCAGCGCCACGCTGAAATCCGAGGTGACAAAGGAAAACGTCAGCGCCGCAAAGGAAATCGCCAGCAGCCCGAATTGCGCGACGGCGGCGGGGCGGGCGCTGTCCATCCATGCGGCCTGCCCGCGTGCGGCGCCCAGCATCGGCACCACGGTCTGGAACAGCGCGATTCCCAGCGCAAGGATCAGCGCGAAATGCCCGATTTCGGCAACCATACGAATAACCCCCAGCGTTGGAACCGGGGGTCAGACTAAGCCCTGCGCGGCGGCGCCACCAGCCCCGCCTGCGAGGCCCGTTGTCACAGCCCCGTCAACACCCCTCGCCCGCCGGCTCCTCCTTCACAGAGCCGGCGATCTTCGGGCGGTCCCAAATATCCTCGGGGGGAGTTGCCATAGGCAACGGGGGGCAGACGCCCCCCATCGCGACGCTGCCGTCAGCGCGCCGCCGCTGCTGCTGCGGCCGCCCAGTCCCGCAGCGCCGCATTATCGGCAAAGCCGTCGCCCTGCGGCACCGCGACCACCGGCGGCTC
The DNA here is from genome assembly GCF_900108405.1 of Paracoccus alkenifer. GTDB lineage: Bacteria > Pseudomonadota > Alphaproteobacteria > Rhodobacterales > Rhodobacteraceae > Paracoccus > Paracoccus alkenifer. Next base: position 154,492 of record NZ_FNXG01000002.1, on the reverse strand, counting down.
GGGCGCGGGCGCGACCGCAGGCTGGTCCGGACCCGCCGCCCCGGCGTCGGGCGCAACCGGCAGCTCTGGCGTATCCGCAATTCCGCGCAGGCGGTTGCGCCAGTAATGCCCCTCGCGCCCGATGAAATGCAGCCCCAGCATCGCACCCGACAGCCACCACAGCGGCTCGGGCATCCCGGCCAGCGCCTGCGCCCGCGCGGCAAATCCTGCGGGATCCAGCATCGCATAGGCGCCGACCGCCACCGCCCCCAGCATCAGCAGCGGGCGCGGCAGGCGGTTCAGCCCGTTCACCAGCCCGTCAAAGCCCCCGCGGGCGAACTCGGCCTCGATCCGGGCAATCGCGTCAGCGGTCTCGGGCCGGACCGCGGCCTTGCCCACGCCCAGGATTTTTGCCGCACGCGAGGCAGCCTCGGCCGCCGAGGAAACCTGCTGGCTGCGGTCTTTCAGTCGCTCGATCAGGCCCATGAGGCGGTCCTTTCCCTGTGCTGCGCGTCGGTCAGGTGATAGCGGGCCGAGATGAATTCCTCGGCGCGGGTGATCCAGCCGCCCTTGCCGCCATCCTTGCGGCGGGCGTATTTTCGGCTGGCGGCGCGTGCGTCGGCAAGCGCGTAATAGTAATTGCGCCGCGCGATTCCGTAGGCGTCGGCGATATGAGCGGGCGCGGCGGCGGCGGCGGCGGTCGCGGCAGCTTCGGTCTTTGGGCCGACGATGCCGTCGTCGGCACAGGCGAAACCCATGCGCGCGACCAGCCGTTGCAGGATCTTGACCGCATTGGCGCCGGCGTTCACCTGCATGTCAAAGACGCTGGCGTGCAGCGCCGGCGGCAGGCGGTCCAGCCGGGGCTTGCGGAAATAATGCTCGATATAGATCTGCGCCGCCTGCGCGCGATCCAGCTTGCGGACATCCGCCGCATCCACGCGCCCGTCGCCGTTCAGGTCCAGCCCAAGGCTGCGCATGGTCCCGATGGTCACCCCGAAATTCGTGGCCCCGCCGGGGTCGTCGGGGTCGTTCACATACCCCCCTTCGCGCGCCACGATCGCGGCCGCGAGCTGTTCGACTGTCTGCATCCCTGCCCCCTTTCGTCCAAGAGCGGCAGGGTTGCGCGGGCGGGTTAAGCTTTCGTTAACCCGTCGTGCGTTGCGAGGGCGCCGGCCGGCCGCCCCGCATCAGCTGTTCGGCGCCTGATAGGAATGCTGCTCAAGCGAATCGGCCAGCTCGCGCGGCATGTAATCTTCGTCGTGCTTGGCCAGGATCTCGTTGGCGACGAACACGCCGTCAACCATCTGGCCGGTGCCGATCATGCCCGAATTTTCGGCGAACAGATCGGGCAGCACGCCGGTAAAGCTGACCTGCACCCTGTCGCCGCCGTCGGTGACCGAAAAGCTGACCGTGGTGCCCTCGCCCCGAATCAGCGAGCCTTCCTCGACCATGCCGCCCAGCCGGAACACCTCGCCGACGGCGGGCGGCCTGTCGGCCAGTTCGCTGGGCGAGCGATACAGGTTGATCCCGTCGCGGAACCCATAGCCGATCAGCACGGTCGCGATCATCAAGGCCACGGCAGTGGCGATCAGAACCTGGACGCGGCGTTTTTTCTTTAGGGATTTCATTGTGTTTTCCCTGCCTGTTCAGAATGCTTCAAAATGGATCGGCTGGCGCAGGAATTGCGTCGCCTTGGCGGTGACCCGCGCGGGATCGCCGGTGGTCAGAAACCGCGAGCGCGTGCCGGGGCCGATGAATTCGGGCCGCCGGCGCAGATAGTCATCAAGGCTTTCCGCCACGAGATCGGCCTGCGAAAACACCCGAACCCCCTCGCCCAGCGCCTCGCGAAAGGTCTGCTCCATCAGCGGGTAATGGGTGCAGCCCAGCACCGCGGCCTGCGGACGCGGCATCCGGCGCTTGAGCGCCTCGACATGGGACCGCACCAGCGCCTCGGCCAGCATCTCGTCGCCGTCCTCGATCGCATCGACGACACCGCCGCAGGGCTGGGCCTCGACATCCACGCCGATGGCGCGGAACGCGAGTTCGCGCTGGAATGCGCGGCTGGCGACGGTGGCGGGGGTGGCGAACAGCGCCACATGGCGCACAGCGACCTCGCGCGGGGGGGAATTGTCGCCCCATTGCCGTTCGGTCATCGCCTCGATCAGCGGCACGAACACGCCCAGCACCCGCTTGTCAGCAGGCAGCCAGTTTTCCTGCATCCGGCGCAGGGCGGCGGCGCTGGCCGTGTTGCAGGCCAGGATCACCAGGTCGCAACCCTCGTCCCACAGCCGCTCGACGGCGCGACAGGTCAGGTCATAGATATTATCCGCTGTGCGCACCCCATAGGGCGCATGGGCGTTGTCGCCCAGATAGACCAGCGGCAGATCCGGCATCCGGCGGGCAATGGCCTGATGGACGGTCAGCCCGCCCAGCCCCGAATCGAAAACGCCGACTGCCATCCGTTCCTCCGTGTTGTCCCGTGTCATGTAGAGGCACTGGCGCCCGGAATCCATGACCTCGGTCATGTTGTCGCGGCAGGACCGGGGGCCAGCCCCCGGACCCCCGGGATATTTGAAGACAGAAGATGCCCGCCGATCCGGACAGAACGCGCAGGCGCGCTGTCATTCCGCCGCCACGCGCAGTTCCGGCTGCGAGGGCCAGCCGCCGGCACGAAAGGCCGCCAGCAGTTCCTCGCGCCGGGCGGCGGCTTTTTCGGCGGCCTCGTGCTTGATGAAGCCGTAGCCGCGGATGTCCTGCGGCAGGGCGGCGAGTTCGCGGGCGATATCGGCCGTCGCGGGCGTCACCCTGGGCAGCATCTCTGCCATGTCGCGTTCGTATTGGCGGGCCAGCGCGCGCTCGAACCGGCGCTCGCCCTGCCAGCCGAACAGGTCCAGCGGCGTGCCGCGCAGGCCGCGCAGCGCCGACAGCGCCCGGAACACCAGCAGGATCCACGGCCCGAAATCACGCTTGCGCGGGCGGCCGTCGGGGGTCTTGCCGCCAAGGAAGGGCGGGGCAAGGTGGAAGGTCAGGTTCAGATCGCCCTCGAAGCTGCGGGCCACGCCCTCGGCTGTGGTCAGGTGCAGGCGGGCGACCTCGTATTCGTCCTTGATCGCCAGCAGCCGGTAAAAGCTTTCCGCCACGGTTTCGCGCAGTTCCGGGGGCGCCATGTCCACCAGCCGCAGGAAACGGCGTTTCAGCCGCGGACCCTGATAGCCGACCAGCCGGGCCGCCCGATAGGCGACGGGGTCGTGCGCCTCGGCCACGGCCGGCGCCGGCTCGGCCTGCTGCGGAAACAGCACCGCCCAGCGGCCGATCTGAAAGGCGCGCTGGTTTTCCGCGGCCTTGGCCCCGTTCAGCTCGATGGCGCGCAGGATCGCCTGTTCCGACAGCGGGATCAGCCCCTGCTGCCATGCCGCGCCGGTGACCAGCATGTTGGAATAGATCGAATCGCCCAGGTAACGTTCGGCCAGTCTTACAGCGTCGAGGAAAGCGGCGCGTTCCCCCAGCCGCGCCTGCAAGGACAGTTTCAGCCGGTCGCCGGGGACGTGGAAATCGCGGTTGCGGGTGAATTCCCCGGTGATGATTTCATGGTCGTTGACCACCGCGCCGGTGCGGCCATGGGTCATCAGCCCGACGGTTCTGGCCCCCGCGGTCACCACCAAATCGCCGCCGATCACGGCATCGGCCTCGCCCACGGCAACCCGGATGGCGCTGATGTCCGCAGGCGCGTTGGCCAGCCGCAGGTGGATATGGACCGCGCCGCCCTTTTGCGCGAGGCCGGCCATCTCCATCATGCCGGCGCCCTTGCCGTCCAGCTGCGCGGCCTGCGCCAGCACCGCGCCGATGGTCACGACGCCGGTGCCGCCGACCCCGGTGATCACGATATTGTGCGTGCCGTCGATGGCAGGCAGCGTCGGCGCGGGCAAGTCGGGCAGGTCGAGCGCCTGCGCGGCCGGGCGGCGCAGTTTGCCGCCGGACACGCTGACAAAGCTGGGGCAGAAGCCTGTGACGCAGCTATAATCCTTGTTGCACGACGACTGGTCGATGGCGCGCTTGCGGCCCAGTTTCGTGTCGAAGGGCACGACCGAGACGCAGTTCGACTGGACCGAGCAATCGCCGCAGCCCTCGCAGACCTCGGGGTTGATCCAGATGCGCCGGTCGGGGTCGGGAAAGCTACCGCGCTTGCGGCGGCGGCGCTTTTCGGCGGCGCAGGTCTGGACATAGACGATGGCGGTCACGCCCGGCACCTGCGCCAGTTCGCGCTGCACGCCCATCAGACTGTCGCGCGTCTCGATCCGCAGCCCGTGAGGGAACGATTTCGGGTCCACGTCCTCTTTTTCGTCGTGGACCAGCACCACCGGCACGCCCAGCGCCTGCAATTCCCGCACGATCTGCGGCGCGGTCAGCCCGCCCTCATTCGGCTGGCCGCCGGTCATCGCCACCGCGTCGTTGAACAGGATCTTGTAGGTGATGTTGGTGCCCGCCGCCTTGGCCGCGCGGATCGCAAGCGACCCCGAGTGGTTATAGGTGCCGTCGCCGAGGTTCTGGAACACATGCGGACGGTTGGAAAACGGCGCCTCGCCGATCCAGTTCGCGCCCTCGCCGCCCATCTGGGTAAAGCCAGAGGTCTCGCGGTCCATCCACTGCACCATGTAGTGACAGCCGATCCCGGCATAGGCGCGGCTGCCGTCCGGCACCTTGGTCGAGGTATTGTGCGGACAGCCCGAACAGAACCACGGCGTGCGCACCGCGATTTCGGGGGCATTGTCGTTGCACCGCGTGTCGGCCAGCCGGGACAGCGCCGCGTCCAGCCGGTCGGTGCGCCGGCCCTCGTCGATCAGGATGCCGCCAAGCCGTTCGGCGACCAGCACCGGGTCCAGCGCATAGCGGGTCGGGAACAGCTCCAGCCGGCGGCCGTGTTCCCAGGTGTCGCCCTTGTGCCAGCCATAGACGCGGCGGCCGCGGCGGTCGTCAAAGATCGCCTCTTTGACCTGAACCTCGATCAGCTTGCGCTTTTCCTCGACCACGATGATCAGGTCCAGCCCCTCGGCCCATTCGTGAAAGCTGACCATGTCCAGCGGCCAGGTCTGGCCGATCTTGTAGGTGGTGATGCCCAGCCGTTCGGCCTCGGCGGCGTCGATGCCCAGCAGCCCCAGCGCGTGCACCACGTCCAGCCAGTTCTTGCCGGCGGCAGCGATGCCGATTTTCGCGCCGGGCTTGCCCCAGACGCGGCGGTCGATGCGGTTGGCGCGGGCGAAAGCCTCGGCCGCAAAGCGCTTGTAGTCGATCATCCGCGCTTCCTGCGCGACAGGATTGTCGCCCAGCCGGATGTTCAGCCCGCCCTCGGGCATGGCGAAATCCACCGGCACGCCAAAGCTCATGCGAAAGGGGTCGCCATCGACGACGCTGGTTGCCTCGACCGTGTCCTTCATGGTCTTGAGCCCGGTCCACACCCCGGCGAAACGCGACAGCGCCCAGCCGTAAAGCCCGTAGTCGAGGATTTCCTGCACCCCCGCCGGCGACAGCACCGGCATATAGGCATCGACCATCGCCCAGTCGGACTGGTGCAGCACCGTCGAGGATTCGCCGGTGTGGTCGTCGCCCATCGCCATGACCACGCCGCCGTTGGGCGACGATCCGGCCATGTTGGCATGGCGCATCACGTCGCCCGATCGGTCCACCCCCGGCCCCTTGCCATACCACAGCGCGAACACGCCGTCGTATCTGCCCTCGCCCCGCAGCTCGGCCTGCTGGCTGCCCCAGATGGCGGTGGCGGCCAGATCCTCGTTCAGCCCGGGCTGAAAGCGGATATTGGCAGGGGAAAGCAGCTTTTCCGCCCGCATCATCTGCAAATCCACCGCGCCCAGCGGGCTGCCGCGATAGCCCGTCACCAGCCCCGCCGTGTTCAGCCCGGCCGCGCGGTCGCGGGCGGCCTGCATCAGCATCAGACGCACCAGCGCCTGCGTGCCGTTCAGCAGCACATGGCGCTTGGTGACGTCGAAACGATCGGCAAGGGAAATGTCCTGTATGCTCATCTTGCTTCCTCCCCGGGGGCGTCGATGACTCGGGTTCAGTATAGGTCAGGATCGTTGACCGATAAAGCCCTTTGTGAATCCCCCCTGGAACCCTATGTATTGCACTTATTGCATGGCAGGTCTTACCCAGCAGGGATGGTCGGAATGGTGGATTGGGACAAGTTGCGCATCTTTCATGCGGTCGCCGACGCGGGCAGCCTGACCCATGCCGGCGACGTGCTGCACCTGTCGCAATCGGCCGTCAGCCGGCAGGTCCGCGCGCTGGAAGAAATGCTGGGCTCGACCCTGTTTCACCGCCACGCCCGCGGGCTGATCCTGACCGAACAGGGCGAGATGCTGTTCGACGCCACCAAGGCGATGAGCCGCAAGCTCGACACCACCACCGCCCGCATCCGCGACAGCGAGGAACATGTCGCGGGCGAGTTGAAGATCACCACCACCACCGGGTTCGGCACGCTGTGGCTGGTGCCCCGGCTGGGCAAGCTTTACGAACGCTATCCGGATCTCAAGATCGACCTGATGCTGGAAGAACGGGTTCTGGACCTGCCGATGCGCGAGGCAGACATGGCCATCCGCATGAAGGAACCCAGCCAGGCCGATCTGATCCGGCGCAGGCTGCTGAACATCCGGATGCGGCTTTACGTTTCGCCTGAATACGCGGCGCTGCGCGGGATACCGCAGACCCTGGAAGAGCTGTCCTCGCACCGGCTGATCTGCCAGAACCCGACCACGCCGCAGGTCTCGGCCGGGGCGGTGCTGTCGCAGTCGCTGCTGACGCACCATGTCAGCGCCACCCTGCTGGTCAACAGCTATTTCGGGGTGTTGCAGGGGGTGCTCGGCCATCTGGGCGTCGGCATCCTGCCCGACTACATGGAATCCGAGTCGCCGCATCTGATCCGCGCCATGCCCGACGTGGAATCAGCCGAGGTTCCGGTTTTCCTTGCCTTCCCCGAAGAATTGCGCTCGTCCCGCCGCATCGCAGCATTCCGCGATTTCGTGGTAGAAGAGATCCAATCCCTGCGGCGCAACCCTGGCGAAAGCTGAAATCCGGGCGGAAAACCGCTGCCATGCACAGCCTGCATGGCGGTCATGCTGCAATAATCGCCGGGAATCCTTGAAATCCCCGGCATGAGCAGCTTTATTGGGAATTGAGGAAGCGCGATTTCTTGTCGTTTCTTCAACCTCCCTGTTGGACTTGGCCGGGCCATCGTGCCCGGCTCTTTTTTTCCACGCTCGCGCCGTTTCTGCGTCGCAGCGCGGACGGGCCATCTTTCCAAGCGAGGCGGCGCGGCCTATTAGGCGGCAAATGCCGCAAAGGGGGTTGGATCATGCAGAACGAACCGGCGATCACCGATGAACTGATTGCCTCGCATGGGCTGAAACCCGACGAATATCAGCGCATCCTCGACATCATCGGCCGCGAGCCGACCTTTACCGAGCTGGGCATCTTCTCGGCGATGTGGAACGAGCATTGTTCCTATAAATCGTCCAAGAAATGGCTGCGCACCCTGCCGACCGACGGCCCGCAGGTGATCTGCGGCCCGGGCGAGAACGCGGGCGTGGTGGATATCGGCGACGGGCAGGCCGTGGTGTTCAAGATGGAAAGCCACAACCACCCCAGCTATATCGAGCCGCATCAGGGCGCCGCAACCGGCGTCGGCGGCATCCTGCGCGACGTGTTCACCATGGGCGCGCGCCCCATCGCCGCCATGGACGCGCTGTCCTTTGGCCGCCCCGAGCACCCGCGCACCCCCCATCTGGTCAAGGGCGTGGTCGAGGGCATCGGCGCCTATGGCAACGCCTTTGGCGTGCCGAACGTGGGCGGCGAGGTGCGTTTCCACGCCGCCTATGACGGCAATTGTCTGGTCAACGCCTTTGCCGCCGGGCTCGCGCAATCGGACCGCATCTTTTATTCCGCCGCCTCGGGCGTGGGAATGCCGGTGGTCTATCTGGGCGCCAAGACCGGCCGCGACGGCGTCGGCGGTGCCACCATGGCCAGCGCCGAGTTCGACGAATCGATCGAGGACAAGCGCCCCACCGTGCAGGCCGGCGACCCCTTTACCGAAAAATGCCTGCTGGAAGCCTGTCTGGAACTGATGGCCACCGACGCGGTGATCTCGATCCAGGACATGGGCGCGGCGGGGTTGACCTGCTCGGCGGTGGAAATGGGCGACAAGGGCGGGCTGGGCATCAAGCTGACGCTGGACCATGTGCCCCAGCGCGAAACCGCCATGACCGCATACGAGATGATGCTGTCCGAAAGCCAGGAGCGGATGCTCATGGTGCTGAAGCCGGAAAAAGAGGCCGAGGCCCGCGAGATTTTCGAGAAATGGGATCTCGACTTCGCCATCGTGGGTGAAACCATCGCCGAGGACCGTTTCCTGATCCTGCATGGCAATGAGGTCATGGCCGATTTGCCGCTGTCCAAGCTGTCCTCGGCCGCGCCGGAATACGACCGGCCATGGGTGGAAACCCCCGCGCCCAAGCCGCTGGGCGCGCTGCCCGAAATCGCCCCCATCGCGGCGCTGCGGGCGCTGATCGGCAGCCCGAACTACGCGCACAAGGGCTGGGTGTGGGAACAATACGACACCCAGGTCGGCGCCGACACCATCCGCCGCCCCGGCATCGGCGCGGGCGTGGTCCGCGTCCACGGCACCGACAAGGCGCTGGCATTCACCAGCGACGTGACCCCGCGCTATGTCCGCGCCAATCCGGTGATGGGCGGCAAGCAGGCGGTGGCCGAGGCGTGGCGCAATCTGGTCGCCGCCGGCGCGCGACCCTTGGCCGCGACCGACAACCTGAACTTTGGCAACCCCGAAAAGCCGGAAATCATGGGCCAGCTGGTCGGCGCGATCAAAGGCATCGGCGAGGCCTGCCGGGCGCTGGATTTCCCCATCGTGTCGGGCAACGTCAGCCTTTACAACGAAACCGACGGACAGGCGATCCTGCCCACCCCCACCATCGGCGGCGTCGGGCTGGTCGCGCATCTGGACCAGCTGATCGGCGGGCTGCCCCATGCGGGCGACGTGGCGCTGGTGATCGGCGCGACCGCCGGCCACATGGGCCAGTCGGCGCTGGCGGCCGAGGCGTGGGGGATCGAGGCGGGCGAGCCTCCGCCCGTCGATCTGGCGGCCGAGCGCGCGCATGGCGAGTTCCTGCTGGCCCACCGCAACCACATCCGCGCCGCCAGCGACCTGTCGGACGGCGGGCTGGCGCTGGCCGCGTTCGAGATGGCCGAGGGTACGGGACTGGGGGTCGAACTTGCCGCCGCCGACATCCCGACGCTGTTTGGCGAGGATCAGGCCCGCTATCTGGTCGCCGCCCCCGCGGCCGACGCCGAAAGCCTGATCGAGCTGGGCGCGAAAGCCGGGGTGCCGGTCGCCCGCGTCGGCAGCTTTCACGGCGAACGCGTGTCGCTTGGGGGCGACTCGGCGCCGCTGGCGGAATTGTCGGCGCTGTATCGCTCGGCCTTTGCGCGCGCGATCACCGGCGCCTGAAATCCGGCCGCGCCCCCGGGTGCGGCCACCCCTGCCCCTTGCCTGCGAAATCCGCTAGTTTCGGGCGATGAACCGCGACCATCCCCTGAGCCTTGATCCGACGCAGCTGCTGGCCGGCTATGCGCAGGGCATCTTTCCGATGGCCCGCTCGGCGACCGATCCGCGGCTTTACTGGTTCAACCCGCCGCGCCGCGGGATCCTGCCCGTGGGCGGCGTGCATATGTCGCGCTCGCTGCGTCGCAGCCTGTTGCGCGGGGGGTGGCAAGCCGACGCGCGCCCCGATTTCAACCGCATCGTCGCGCATTGCGCCGACCGCCCCGAGACATGGATCAACGCGCCGCTGCAAGAGCTTTATGCAAGGCTGCACGAACGCGGCCACGCGCAGGCGCTGGCGGTCCATCAGGGCGGCGCGCTGGCCGGAGGGATCTTCGGCGTGGTGCTGGGCGGGGCGTTCTTTGGGGAAAGCATGTTTTCCACCCGCACCAACGGCTCGAAAATGGCGCTGGTGTGGCTGTCGGACCATCTGGCGCGCTGCGGGTTCACCCTGTTCGACACGCAATTCCTGACCCCGCATCTGGCCAGCATGGGCGGGGTGGAAATCAGCCGCGACAGCTATCGCGCAAGGCTGTCCCGGGCGCTGCAACAGCCGGCGGATTTCCACGCGCAGCCGCTGCGGACCGCGGCCGAGCTGGCCCGGGCCGCGACCCCATAGCGCAAGCGCGGCTCAGCCGTCGTCGTCATCCTCGACGGGGGTGGTCTCTCCGTCCGGGTCCATGCCCTCGCCGCCCTCTGGCTCGGCGGTGTCCGGCTCATAGGTCAGGTCGGGCAGCGCCAGCCCGCTGCCGTCGTCGCAGGTCACCACCCAGATGTCATAGCGCGAATCGTCCAGCGCCGACAGCGCCGGGGACGAGGCGATCATCCAGCCGGTGAACAGGGTGCGGCGGCTGTGGGTGTCGGTGATGGTCAGCTGCGCAAACGCATCCGAATCGGGGTCGGCGGCGGGATAGCGACACTCGCCCAGCCGCACCTCCAGCCGGCCAAAGACCAGGCTGTCGCCCACCAGCAGCGGCAGGTCGGTGCTTTGTCCCGACACCTTGTCCAGCCCGCGCAGCAGCGCCGCATTGGCCCGCGTCACCTGCCCCTGCACCAGAGGCGAGACCGATTCGGCGCGGGTGCCCGGCGCGATGTCGGTGCTGGGCCGCACGGGCGGCACCTGCGACCACGCGGGCGCGGCCGCCACGGCCAGCGCGACCATCAGGGCGGGACGGATCATTGCGCCCCCCCCGTGTCCGGATCGCCCGGACCATCCGCGGGCGCGCCCTGCGAATCGGCGAATTTCATCAGCAGGGCCAGCAGGCTGACGGCACCCTGCACATCCTCGATCTCGTCGCCCGGCCCCAACAGCTCGACCGCGCCGCCGGGGCGCAGCTCGATATAGGATCCGCCCAGCAGCCCGTCCGACTGGATCAGCGCGGCGCTGTCGGCGGGCAGCAGGATGTCCCGGGGCAGGCGCATCTCGGCCTCGGCATAGTAGGTCTGCGGGTTCAGGCGAATGTCCGAGACGCGGCCGACGCGCACCCCGGCCAGCCGCACCTCGGTGCCCTTTTCGACGCCGGCGACATTCGGAAACGAGGCGATCAGCGGATAGCTGCCCCGCCCGGCCCCGGCCCAGCCGCCCGCCGACCACGCCAGAAACCCCACGGCCACCACCAGCACGGCGGCGCCGACCAGCAGTTCGGCCCTTTCGGCGGCGGCGGACACCGCGGGCTTACTCGGGCTGCCAGGCGTCGTAGTCGCGGCGGCGCGCCGGCTCGGCCTGCAACAGCGACCCGGTCGGGCGATAGGCGCCCGGCAGGCCGGTCAGGTTCGGCAGATGCGGGCGCTCCCACGGTTTTTGCGGCAACGGCGCGCGGGTCGGAGGCTCGTCCCAGGTGTGGTGCAGCCAGCCATGCCATTCGGGCGGCACGCGGCTTGCCTCGGATTCGCCGTTGTAGATCACCCAGCGGCGCTTGCCGTCAGCGGTCTGGTAATAGATATTGCCCTGCTGGTCCTCGCCGACCTTGTTGCCGAAACGGCGGGTCCAGACCTGCGTTCCCAGGGTCTGGCCGTTCCACCAGGTCAAAATGCGATCGACGATCCACATGGGGCAACTCCGCTCTGGCGCGACTGGCCCACCATATCGCGCATCAAGGCGCCAAGGTCCAGCGCCTTGCGCAGCCTGCGGCCCCGGCCGGCGCTGAATTGAAACACCCCCGCCCAGCCCTTGCCCCGCTTTCCCCCTGCCCGCCGATATGGCATGACCCCCCTGCCCGCCCCGCAACCGGAGACCGCCATGCCCTTTACCATCGCCATCGACGGCCCCGCCGCCTCGGGCAAGGGCACGATCGCGCGGGCGCTCGCGCGGGAATTCGGCTTTCCGCATCTCGATACAGGGCTGCTTTACCGGGCGGTGGGCGCCATCGGCGGCGACCCGACCACGGCGGCCCGCAGCCTGACGCCCGACGACCTGCTGCGCCCGGGGTTGCGCACCGCCGAGGCCGGACAGGCCGCATCGCGCGTGGCCGCCATCCCCGAGGTCCGCGGCGCGCTGATCGAATTCCAACGCCGGTTTTCGCGGCAAGAGCCGGGGGCGATCCTCGACGGGCGCGACATCGGCACGGTGATCTGCCCCGGCGCCGAGCTCAAGCTCTATGTCATCGCCGACGACCAGACCCGCGCCGCGCGCCGAGCGGCGGAACTGGGCGCCGATCCGGCGGCGATGCTGGCGGAGCTGCGTGAACGCGACGCCCGCGACGCCGCCCGCGACACCGCCCCCCTGCGCGCCGCCCCCGACGCGGTGATCCTCGACACCACCGCGATGAGCATCGAACAGGCCGTCGCCGCCGCCGCCGCCATGGTGCGCGAACGGCTGAACAACCCCGCAAGCTGACGCGGCCCGCGCCGCTGGCGCCTTTTCTTCATCATCCAAATATCCCGGGGGTCCGGGGGCTGGCCCCCGGCCCGGCGTGGCCCCGTTCATCACCCCATCAGCCGCGCCTTCACCAGCGCGCCGGCAGCGCCGAAATCCATCTGCCCGGCGTGGCGCTCGCGCAGCGCGCCCATGACGCGGCCCATATCGCGCACCCCGGTCGCGCCCAGCTCGGCGATCACCGCGTCGATCGCGGCCGCGACCTCTGATTCGTCCATCTGCCGGGGCAGGAACTCCTGGATGATGCCGATCTCGGCCTGTTCGCGCTCGGCCAGCTCCAGCCGCCCGCCCTCTTCATAGGCGCGCGCCGATTCCTGGCGCTGCTTGACCATGCGCGACAGCAGCGCGACCAGGTCGCCTTCGGTCAGCCGGCCCTCGCCCGGCTCGCCCCTTGCGGCGATCTCGCGATCCTTGATCGCGGCCCCGATCAGCCGCAGCGTCGACAGCCGCAGCTGGTCTCTCGCCTTCATCGCCTCTTTGGTGGCGTTCTGGATACGCTCGCGCAGTTCCATGTCGTTCCCCGTTACCTGACCCGTCAGGGTTGCCCCTGCGCCCCGCCACCGTCAACCCGCAGCGTCCCCATGATCGCGCCCTTGACCCTGCCGGCTGCTTCCCCTAGCACTCGGCCGATTTTCCGGGGGTTCAAGATGGAACAGAAACCGACCGCGTGCCTGGCACTGGCCGACGGGACGATCTTCTATGGCCGCGGCTTCGGCGCGAGCGGCGAGGTCGTGGCAGAGCTTGTCTTCAACACGGCGATGTCGGGCTATCAGGAAATCATGACCGACCCCAGCTATGCGTCGCAGGTCGTGACCTTTACCTTTCCCCATATCGGCAACACCGGCATCACCCCCGAGGACGACGAATCCCCTGACGCGGTCGCCGCCGGCATCGTGGTGAAATGGGATCCGGGCGAGCCCTCGAACTGGCGCGCCACCTCAGATCTTGCCTCGTGGATGGAAAAACACGGGCGCATCGGCATCGGCGGCATCGACACGCGGCGCCTGACCCGCGCCATCCGCGAACAGGGTGCGCCCCATGCGGTGCTGGCCCATGATCCGCAGGGCAATTTCGACACCGCCGCCATGGTCGCCCGCGCCCGCGACTGGCCGGGGCTGGTGGGGATGGATCTCGCGCGCGAGGTCAGCTGCACCCAAAGCTATCGCTGGTCCGAGGGGCACTGGACCTGGCCCGGCGGCTTTAACCAGACCCGTCCGGAAAACCCGCTGCGGGTGGTGGCGATCGACTATGGCGCCAAGCGCAACATCCTGCGTTCGCTGGCGGAATCGGGCGCCGATGTCACCGTGCTGCCCGCCACCGCCACTGCCGAGGACGTGCTGTGCCACAACCCCGAGGGCGTGTTCCTGTCCAACGGCCCCGGCGATCCGGCCGCAACCGGCGAATACGCGGTGCCGATGATCCGCGAACTGATCGCCCGCGACCTGCCCATCTTCGGGGTCTGCCTAGGCCACCAGCTGCTCGCGCTCGCGCTTGGCGGGCAGACGGTCAAGATGCCCCACGGACACCACGGCGCGAACCATCCCGTGCGCGACATCGAGACCGGCCGGGTCGAGATCACCTCGATGAACCACGGTTTTGCGGTCGATTCGCAGACCCTGCCCGAAGGGGTGGTCGAAACCCATGTCAGCCTGTTCGACGGATCTAACTGCGGGCTGCGCATGGCGGATCGTCCCGTGTTTTCAGTGCAGTATCACCCCGAAGCCAGCCCGGGGCCGCATGACAGCGACCATCTGTTCACCCGTTTCGGCAAGGCGATGCAGGACCGCCGCGCCGGCTGAAAACCCGGGCGCCCGTTAACGGCCGTTTAAACATTTGGGTGCATCAAGGGGCGATTCCGTCGCTCCGGGTGCACCGATGTCCGTCACGAATTTTAGAAAAGCCGCTGCCGAAACGCGCCCGACAGGCCCTGTGACAGGCCCTCTGCCGGACCGGGCGCCGCCGTTCCGGCTGCGGGCGGCGCGGCCCGACGACCGGCCTGCGGCCCGCCCCAGCGGGCGCGACGAACGCGCGTTGGGCCAGATCCTGCTGGACGACGGCGCAGTCGATGCGGGCAACCTGTTCAAGGCGCTGATCGTCAACCGCGCGGAATCGGCGCGGCTGGGGGAAATCCTGCTGGCGCGCGGCTGGGTGACCGCGCAGGCGCTGACCCGCGCGCTGTCGAAACAATGGCGGACCAGCAGCGTGGACCTGACGGCGATGCCGCCCGATCCGCGGCTAATCGACCTGGCCGGTGCCGACTGGTGCCTGACGCATGGCATCGTGCCATGGCGGCGCACGGGCGGCGTCACCTTTGTGGCCGCCGCCTGGCCCGAGCGGTTTCAGGGCGCGCGACAGCATCTCGAATCGCGCCTCGGCCCGGTGCGGATGCTGCTGTGCACCGACAGCGACTGTTCCTCGGCACTGCTGGCCACCCGCCGCACCGCGCTGATCCGGCAGGCGGAAAGCTGCGTTCCCCCCGAATACAGCTGCCGCACCCGCAACGAAGCCCGGCTGGGGCGGATGCTGCTGGGATTGATGGCGACGCTGGCGCTGGGATTGTGGCTGGCGCCGCTACTGGTGCTGGTGGTGGTCAGCCTGCTGACCATCCTGACGCTGGTGGCGACGACGCTGCTCAAGGCGCTGGCGTTCCGCCGCACGCTGCGCGACCTGCGCGAGGCGCCGGCACCCGCGCTGGACCCGCCGATGGACGGGAAATGGCCGATGATTTCGGTGATGGTGCCCATGTTCCGCGAGGAAAGCATCGCCGACCGGCTGGTCGGGCGGCTGGCCGGGCTGACCTATCCGCGCGAGCTGACCGACGTGCTGCTGGTGGTCGAGGAAACCGACCGCGTCACCCGCGCCGCGCTGGACGGGGTAAAACTGCCTTTCTGGATGCGGGTTGTGACCGTGCCCGACGGCCCGATCCGCACCAAGCCGCGGGCGCTGAACTACGCGCTGAATTTCTGCCGCGGCGACATCATCGGGGTCTGGGACGCCGAGGATCGCCCCGAACCCGACCAGCTGCACCGCGTCGCGCGCCACCTGCATTTCGCGCCGCCACAGGTCGCCTGCGTGCAGGGCGCGCTGGATTTCTACAACCCGCGCACCAACTGGCTGGCCCGCTGCTTTACTCTGGAATATTCCGCCTGGTTCCGCGGGGTGCTGCCGGGGCTGGCCCGGATGGGGCTGGTGGTGCCGCTGGGCGGGACGACCTTTTTTATCCGTCGCACCGCGCTGGCCGAGGCCGGCGGCTGGGACGCGTGGAACGTGACCGAGGACGCCGATCTCGGGGTGCGCCTGGCCCGGCTGGGCTACCGCACCGAAATCGTCGCGACCACCACCCATGAAGAGGCCAATTGCCGCCCCCTGCCGTGGGTCAAGCAGCGCTCGCGCTGGCTCAAGGGATTCGCGATGACATGGGGCGTGCATATGCGCAGCCCCATGCAACTGGTGCGCGAAATCGGTTTCTGGCCTACCGTGGGGTTCCACCTGCAAATGCTCGCCACCGTCCAGCAGTTCCTGCTCGCCCCGGTATTATGGAGCTTCTGGCTGTTCTCGCTGGGGTTCGTCCACCCGCTGGCAAGCCTGACCGGCGCGTGGATGGGTGCGGCGATCATCGCACTGTTTCTGATCTCCGAGGCGCTGAACATCGCGGTCGCGGTCTGGGCGGTCCGGCGCACCCATCCCGGGCTCGGGCTGTGGGCGCCAACGCTGTATTTCTATTTCCCGCTCGCCTGTCTGGCCGCGTGGAAGGCCGCCTATGAAATCGTGGCCAAGCCGTTTTACTGGGACAAGACCCTGCACGGGGTGTTCGACCAGACGGCCGACGAAACCGCCGGTGCCGCGCAATCGCCCCCGGGGCCGACGGTTCCGGTCACCGGCATGATCGGGTGACGGAGTGATAGCCTCAGCCCTCCGGCGGCGATTGCGCGTCGATGATGTCCCCGGCCGCCGCGATCAGCCGCTCCAGCCGCGCGCGCAATGCGGCAACATCATCGCAGCCGGTTTCGCGCAGCAGGAACTCTTGCCCGCCCTGCCCGATGGTTTCCAGGTCAAGCGGGCGTTCGGTCAGCAGTCGCGCGCCGCAATAGAGCCTCCACAGGAACTCATGCGCCCGCACCAGCCGCTCGGCAGCCTCGGCCCCGACCAGCCCGGCCTTGACCCCGGCGCGGATCTGCATCCCGGCCCGACGAGAGACGGATCCCGCCCGCAGTGCCAGCGTCTGGGCGAAAAGCTCGATATCTTGCAACCGGCCGCGACCCAGACGGCGTGTCAGGGCTGTGTCATCGCCCAGGCTGCTGAAAATTCGCGCCCGCATCTGCTGGAAATCCGGCATCACCCGCGGATTGGTGCCGCAGCGGGCCAGGATTTCATGCCGCAAGGCTTCGATTCGCAGCGACAGGGGCGCGATGTCTGCGGTGGCCGATCCCGGAATCACCGCAACCACGCGGGCGCGGGTCAGGGCAAGATGTTCCCAGGTCCACGCCTCGTGCAGCTGATAGTCGGAAAACGCCCCGATCGAGGTCGCGACCGGCCCCTGCCGCCCCGAGGGTCGCAGCCGCATGTCCACCTGATAAAGCCGCCCGGCCGCGGTGGGCGCGGTCAGCGCCGCCAGCAGCGCCTGCGTCAGCCGCGCGTAATAGGCGCGCGTGGCCAGGGGCCGCGGTCCCTCGGACGCCTCGGCCCCGTTGGCGTCATAGATCACCAGCAGGTCGAGGTCGGACAGCGCATTCATCTGCCGCGCCCCCAGCGACCCCATGCCCAGCACCGCCGCGCCCATTCCCGGGGCCGGCCCGTGGCGGCGGGCGAATTCCCCGGCCACCAGCGGGGCCAGCGCCGACAGCGCGGCCTCGGCCAGATCCGCGTAATGCTGGCCCGCCTGCTCGGCCTCGATCAAGCCGCGCAGATGGTGCACGCCGACGCGGAACTGCCATTCATGCGCCCAGCGCCGCGCCGCATCCAGCGCACGCTCATACCCGCCGTCGGGGGCGGCCATGGTCCGGTCCAGCGTTTCGGCAAGCCCGGCGCGCAGCGTGGCCAGACCGGGCCAGGGCGCAAAGAACCGCCCCGCGATCACCGCGTCCAGCACCTCGGGGTGGCGTGCCAGATACGAGGCCAGCGCCGGCGAGGTCGCGCAGATATCGCCCAGCAGGTCGATCAACGAGGGATTCGATTCGAACATCGAAAACAGCTGCACGCCCGCAGGCAACCCGCGCAGGAAACTGTCAAAGCGCGCCAATGCCTCGTCCGGACGCGCCGCGCGGAACAGGCTGGCCAGCACCTGCGGCTCGATCCGCCCGAACAGATGCCGGGCGCGGGCCGAGCGCAGGGCCGGATAGCCCTGCCAGCCCTCGACCACCGAGGACTGCTCCTCGGTCAGTTCCGGACGGGCGGTGTCCGGCGCAGCGGCGGGTGCGAAAAAATCGCCGGTCAGATGCTCGACCCGTTGCAGCCGCGCCTCCAGCCGCGAGACCCAGCCAGAGCGGTCGCTCTCGCCCGACAGCCCCACGATCAGGGCAATGGCATCGTCAGTGGTGGGGACCACATGGGTCTGCGCATCATTCACCATCTGGATGCGATGCTCGATCTCGCGGTGTTCGCGGTAATGGGCGGACAGATCGGCGGCGACATCGGGCGGAATCCAGCCCTTTTCGGCCAGCGAAGCCAGCGCCTCGACCGTGCGGCGAGAGCGCAGGTCCGGGTCGCGACCGCCGGCGATAAGTTGGCGGGTCTGGGCAAAGAACTCGATTTCACGGATGCCCCCCCGCCCCAGCTTCAGATCGTGACCCGGCGCATGGATGCCGCCATGCAGCCCCTTGTGATCACGAATCCGGCGCCGCATGTCGTGGGTATCCTCGACGGTCGCGAAATCCAGGTGCCGCCGCCAGACAAAGGGCCGCAGCGCCGCCAGAAACCGCGCCCCTGCCGCCAGATCGCCCGCGCAGGGCCGGGCCTTGATATAGGCGGCGCGTTCCCAGCTGCGGCCCTCGCCCTCGTAATACGCCAGCGCGGCCGAGGCAGAGATGCAGACCGGCGTCACCGACGGGTCGGGACGCAGCCGCAGATCGGTGCGGAACACATAGCCGTGCGCGGTCAGGTCCGACAACGTCGCCGCCGCCTTGCGGGTGGCGCGGATCAGCGCCGCGCGGACCTCGTGCTGGTCCTCGGGCGCATAGGCATCATCGTCGTAAAGCACGATCAGGTCGATGTCCGAGGAATAGTTCAGCTCATGCGCGCCCATCTTTCCCATGGCCAGCGCAAAGATCCCCGCCGCATCCGGGCTTGCCCCCGGCCGGGCGGCCGGCAGCTTGCCGCGCCGGATCTCTGCCTCGACATGGGCGCGCAGGGCGAGGTCCGTCGCACGATCGGCAAGCCGGGTCAGCGCGTCCGTCACCTGATCCAGCGACCACGCGCCCCCCAGATCGGCCAGCGCCGCGAACAGGGCCACCCGCCGCTTGGCCTGGCGCAGGGCCGGCCCCAGCTCGGGCGGCGGCAGCGACCCAAAGCCGGTGGTTTCGGTTGCAACCAGCGTGGCGGGGGTCTGGCCGCGATCGGAGGCAGCGGCCAGCCAATCGGCCTCGCGCGCGATCAGCCCGGCCAGATAAGGGCTGGACCCCGCCGCACCGGCAATCAGCGCCGACAGCTGCGGCCCAGCACCGGGCAGGCTGGCGGCGGCGGCCCGGGCACGGTCCACCGGCAGCGGCAGGCGGGTAATGTTGTCGGAAAGCTTCATGCCCCTGCCCCGCTGGCGATTTCCGTTTCACCGGCCGCGCCACCGCGCGCGCCACCGCCCCCGGCACCAGCCAGAAATCCCGTGACGGGATCGGCGGGAACATGCGCGGCTGGACAGTTGCGAGCCAGCGCGTGTCTTCGGCGCTTGTCCAGCACCGCGGCAGTTGCTACCGTCGAGTGATTCCCGCGAAGCGACGCAATTTTCCGGCCCCTGCGCATGTTCATCGTCCCTGCCAGCCCCCCCGGACCCGGACCAGCCATGGATCCTTCCAGGCGGGGCGTGTGATGCGGCATTCCGGACTGAACGCACCGCAGTTCTATGTGACCGGGCCGCAGCCCTGCCCGTATCTGCATGGCCGGGCCGAACGCAAGCTTTTCACTGCGCTGACCGGCGACCGCGCGCGCGAATTGAACAACGCGCTGTCGCGACAGGGGTTTCGCCGCTCGCAGAACGTGGTCTATCGGCCCAGCTGCGAAAGCTGCGTCGCCTGCATGTCGGCCCGGATCAGGGTCGCCGATTTCTGCCCCTCGCGCAGCCAGCGCCGGGTGCTGAAACGCAATGCAGGGCTGATCCGGCTGGGCACCAGCGCCTGGGCCACCGACGAACAGTTTGAATTGTTTCGCCGCTATCTCGACCGCCGGCACGCCGATGGCGGCATGGCCGACATGGATATCTTTGAATTCGCCGCGATGATCGAGGAAACCCCGGTGCGCACGCGGGTCTTTGAATACCGCGATCATCCCGCCGACGAGCAGGCGCCGCTGGCCGCGGTCTGCCTGACGGATATCCTCGACGACGGGCTGAGCCTCGTCTACAGCTTTTACGACCCCGAACGCCGCCCCGACAGCCTGGGCACCTGGATGGTGCTGGATCATGTCGAGATGGCGCGGGCGGCCGGGCTGCCCTATGTCTATCTGGGCTACTGGGTGCCGGGCAGCCGCAAGATGGCCTACAAGGCCGGCTTTGGCGCGCTGGAAATCCACAAGGGCGGCGTCTGGCAGGACATCGGCCGCCCCGAGGATCACGAGGATGAGGCTCACCCCCTGTCCGTGGACCCGATTGTCGAGCAGGTGGCGCGAATCCACCTGCCCTGAGACCGGCTCCGGCCCTCGAACGGCCGGCTTTGACGCCACAGGTTGCGCGGCGCCCCGTGCTATCGTAATTTTCTTGCGCCAAACCGCACGGCCGCGCCATTTTTCCCAAATCACGGCATTGACCCGCCCCAACTCGCCGACTAGCTTGCGGCAGCGCAGCAGAGCCCGCCGCTTTGCCGCAAATCTTACGCGAACAGGGGGTCGGAGATGTCCCGAAGCATGACGGGTGCAAGAATGGTGGTCGAGGCGCTGCGCGATCAGGGCGTCGATACCGTATTCGGCTATCCCGGGGGCGCCGTCCTGCCGATCTACGACGAGATTTTCCAGCAAAACGACATCAAGCACATCCTTGTGCGCCACGAACAGGGCGCGGTCCACATGGCCGAGGGCTATGCGCGTTCCACCGGCAAGCCGGGGGTGGTGCTGGTGACCTCGGGGCCGGGCGCGACCAATGCGGTCACCGGGCTGACCGATGCGCTGATGGATTCGATCCCGCTGGTGGTGCTGACGGGCCAGGTTCCGACCTTCATGATCGGCACCGACGGGTTTCAAGAGGCCGACACCGTGGGCATCACCCGCCCCTGCACCAAGCACAACTGGCTGGTCAACGACACCGACAGCCTGGCCGAAACCATCCACCGCGCCTTTCACGTAGCGACCGCGGGCCGGCCGGGGCCGGTGCTGATCGACATCCCCAAGGACGTGCAGTTCGCGACCGGCACCTATCTGGGACCGAAACAGATCGCGCCCTCGCGCTATCAGCCCGCACGCAAGGGCGACGCCGACGCAATCACCCGGCTGGTCGAGCTGATCGAGACCGCCGAGCGGCCGGTGTTCTATACCGGCGGCGGCGTCATCAACTCGGGCCCCGCCGCCAGCCAGCTGCTGACCGAGCTGGTGGACGCGACCGGATTCCCCGTCACCTCGACGCTGATGGGGCTGGGTGCCTATCCGGCCAGCGGCAAGAGCTGGCTGGGAATGCTGGGGATGCACGGGCTGTACGAGGCCAACATGGCCATGCACGGCTGCGACCTGATGATCAACCTGGGCGCGCGTTTCGACGACCGCATCACCGGGCGGGTGGCCGATTTCAGCCCCGGCTCGATCAAGGCGCATGTCGACATCGACCCCAGCTCGATCAACAAGGTGATCCCGGTCGAGTTGCCGATTCTGGGCGATGTCGGCCATGTGCTGGAAGATCTGCTGAAAATCTGGAAGGCCCGCGGCCGCAAGACCAGCCCCGCCCTGCAACAATGGTGGGCGCAGATCGAACAGTGGCGGGCGCGCGACTGTCTGGCCTACAAGCCCTCGGACAAGCTGATCAAGCCGCAGCACGCGCTGGAACGGCTTGAGGCGCTGACCGCCGGCCGCGACCGCTATATCACGACCGAGGTCGGCCAGCACCAGATGTGGGCCGCGCAGTTCCTGCATTTCGAGGGGCCGAACCGCTGGATGACCAGCGGCGGGCTGGGGACCATGGGCTACGGGCTGCCGGCCTCGATCGGCGTGCAGGTCGCCCACCCCGAGGCGCTTGTGATCAACGTCGCGGGCGATGCCAGCTGGCTGATGAACATGCAGGAAATGGGCACGGCCGTGCAGTTCCGCGCGCCGGTCAAGCAGTTCATCCTGAACAACGAACGGCTGGGGATGGTCCGCCAATGGCAGCAGCTGCTGCACGGCGAACGCTACAGCCAGAGCTGGTCGGAAAGCCTGCCCGATTTCGTCAAGCTGGCCGAGGCATTCGGCTGCAAGGGCCGCCAGGTCCACGACCCGGCCGATCTGGACGACGCCATCCGCGAGATGATCGACAGCGACGTGCCCTTCATCCTCGACGTGCTGGTGGAAAAACACGAAAACTGCTTCCCGATGATCCCGTCGGGCAAGCCGCATAACGAAATGCTGCTGGGCGACGAGATCGCGGCCGACGACATCGGCTCGGCGATCAAGTCCGACGGCGCGGTGCTGGTGTAAGGGGGCGTCATGTCTGCACTCAAGATCGAACGCGGCGCATCCAGCCACTCGGCCTATGACCTGCGCGACTATCACGCAGCGGGCGAGGAACGGCACACCCTGTCCGTGATCGTCGATAACGAGGCCGGGGTGCTGGCCCGCGTCATCGGGCTGTTTTCCGGGCGCGGCTATAATATCGACAGCCTGACCGTGGCCGAGGTGGACCACACCGGCCACACCTCGCGCATCACGGTGGTCACCCGGGGCACCCCGGCGGTGATCGAGCAGATCAAGGCGCAGCTCAGCCGCATCATCCCGGTGCACGAGGTCCACGACCTGACCGTCGAGGGCGCCTCGGTCGAGCGTGAGCTGGGGCTGTTCAAGGTGGTCGGCAGCGGCGAAAAGCGGGTCGAGGCGCTGCGCATCAGCGACATCTTCCGCGCCAATGTCGTTGATTCGACGCTGGAAAGCTTTGTGTTCGAGATCACCGGCGCCCCGGAAAAGCTGGACGCCTTTGCCGATCTGATGCGCCCGCTGGGTCTGGCCGAGGTCGCCCGCACCGGCGTCGCGGCCCTCGCCCGCGGCCACTGAGCCTTCAACTCCGGAAATGACCAGCCCCGCGGTGCCTCCATGCGCACCGCGGGGCTTCTTTCTGGTCCAAATACCCATTGCGGCCGCGACACAGGCGCGGCGGTCCCGCTTACCGCGCGCGTCCCGCCCTCACATCCGCGACCGCCCGCGCGACCTGCGCCTGCCGCTGCGCGTTCGACGGGTGGCTGCCCAGGATCCGGTCGCCGGGGTCGGGGATGCGGGCAAAGAACTCGGCCCCGCGGATCGGGTCGAACCCTGCGTTCAGCGTCAGGATCGCGCCCAGATAATCGGCCTGCAATTCCCAGTCGCGGGAATAATAGCGCGCGCCTACCTGCGCCCCCATCTGCTGGGCCGCCTGAATCGTCGCGAGATCCGCCCCCGAGGCCGCAACGATCCCCGACATGATCACCGCCCCGGCCCGGGCCGCACCGCTGCGCTGGCCGATATGGTTGAGAATATGGTGCGAGGCTTCGTGCCCCACCACGAACGCCAGCTCATCGGCATTCCGGGCCGCCGCGATCAGCGCCAGCGTAAAGCCGATGATCGGCCGGCCGTTGTCGTCCAGCGTCTGGAATGCGTTGATGTCCAGCCCCGAGCGGTCGTCCACCACAAACTGGAAATCACAGTTGATCGGCTGGGTGCGGCGCAACATGCATTCGCGCTCGACCGCCGGTTCCATCACGCGGATCACGGCGGTGAAATTCGATGCCGCCGCCTGCGGTGTGGCCGGCGCGCCCGATGTGGTCTTGATGATCACCGGATCGGCGGGCGGCGTCCCCGGCGGCGGCATCGGGATGTCGCCGGGCACGCCGCAGCCGGCCAGCACCGCGACCGCGGCCAGCACCAGCCAGCGCAGCCCCGCCCTGCCCGCGGGCTGCGCGGTTTTTCCCGCGTCCCCCCGGTTCGCTGCCGCAATCGCAGTCGTTGCCGCGATTCCCGCCGCTGTCGTCATGTCCACCCGTCCCACACGCGTATTGTTCCTGCGGGCAAAGCTACAGCTTAAACCGCGCGGCTGCAAAGCTCCGGGGTTGCGGGGCCCCGCCGCTCACGCGAATGTTGCAGACACCCCACATCGTTTCCGCAAAGGCCCCGCCATGTTCACCATCGAGCACGATTTCGACGCCACCGTCATCACCCTTGTGGACGAGGCACCCCCCGGCACCCGGCCGCTGAACGAGGATGTGGTAATCCTGAATTTCGACGACCGCGTGGTGATCGAGCAGATGGAGCCGGGCGGCGACGGCGTCTCGCGCATCGTGCTGACCATGGAGCAGCTGAACGAGCTGCGGCTGGCCCTGAACCTGCCCGAGGGCAATTACCGGCTGGCCCCGCCCTGACCCCTAGGGATCCACCCGAAACAGCTTGTCGCGCGCGGTGGCGCCTCCGACCAGCGTCAGCCGCGAGGGCGCGATCCGCAGCGCACGGGCCAGCAGCTTGCGCACGGCCGCGTTGGCCTTGCCATCCTCGGGCGGCGCGGTGACGCGGATGTGGATGGCGCCGGCCTCATCGCGCGTCAGCGCCTCGCGCCCGCCGCGGGGCGTCACGCGCACCGCGATCCGCGCCCCCGGCACGGCAAGTTCGGACAGGTCGGGCGGCTTGCTCATGGGCTTGGGGTGGCGCGCGGGGGGCGCTGCGTCAAGCCCGGCTTTCCATCCGCGGGGGCGGGCTGTAGCCTCGGTCCGCATTTTACCGCAGGAGCTGCCCATGTCCGCCAACCCCTCCGCGCTCGATTTCCTTGCCGGCCGTCGCTCGCGCCCGCCCAAGCTGCTGCACGCGCCCGGACCCGATCGCAAGGAACTGGCCCGGCTGCTGACCGTCGCCGCGCGGGTGCCCGACCACGGCAAGCTGGAACCCTGGCGCTTTGTGGTGTTGGAGCGGGCGACGCTGGACCGGCTGGCGCCGCTGCTGGCCCAGCATGTGCGCGCGACCGGAGGGGACGAGGCCGCCGCCGAAAAGGCAAGCAGCGCCTTTGCCTCTCCGCTGATCGTCGCGGTGGTGTCGACGCCGGTGGATAGCCCGAAAATCCCGTTGTGGGAACAGCAGATGTCGGCCGGCGCGGTGTGCCTGTCGCTGCTGAACGCGGCGCTGGCGGCGGGCTGGGGGGCGGCGTGGCTGTCAGGCCCCGCGGCAAGCGACGATTTCGCCCGCGCGCACCTGGGCGTGGCCGAGGGCGAACGCGTCGTCGGGCTGATCCATATCGGCACCGGCCCCGACGAGGTTCCCGACCGCCCCCGCCCCGACGTCGCGGCGCGGACGGTCTTTTTGTGACACCGCCGGCTGCGGCCCCCGCGCGGGGCCGCAGCTCAGGGCGTCAGCCGGTTGAAATCCATCATGTCGGCCCGGGTCACGATCCCCGAGGCAAGGAACATCCAGATCGCCCCGACCAGCAGCACCGAAATGACGGTAGCCCAGATCGCCTTTTTCCCCAGCCCCGGGCGCACCGGGGCGCCGGCGGGCGTGCCGGGGACGATGTGCCCGGCCTCTTCCTGGGTTTGCTGCCCCCAGGGCAGCAGCAGGAACATCACGAGAAACCAGATACTTGCGAACATGACCGCACCGCCGGTGATCGTCATCAGACCTGCTCCAGCTCGATCAGGCAGCCGTTGAAGTCCTTGGGATGCAGGAACAGCACGGGCTTGCCATGGGCGCCGATCTTCGGCTCTCCGTCGCCGAGGATGCGCGCGCCCTGCGATTTCAGCGTGTCGCGGGCGGCAAGGATATCCTCGACCTCATAGCACATGTGATGGATGCCGCCCGAGGGGTTCTTGTCCAGAAACCCCTTGATCGGGCTGTTTTCGCCCAGCGGATACAGCAGTTCGATCTTGGTGTTGGGCAGCTCGATGAACACGACGGTGACGCCGTGGTCGGGTTCGTCCTGCGGCGCGCCGACCTTTGCGCCCAGCGTGTTGCGGTATTGGTCGGCCGCCGCGGCCAGGTCCGGCACGGCGATGGCGACGTGGTTCAGGCGTCCGATCATGCGAGGCTCCTCAGCTTTCACCCTCAATAGGCCGGACGGGGGCCAAGGAAAAGTCCCGCGGGGCCAGCGCGCTTAACCGAGCGTTAGGACAATGGCGGTTAATCTGGGCTTACGGATGATTCGAGGGGATGCTGCCATGAATTCCAATCAGATTGCCGCGCATGACGCACCGATGCCGCTGTGGCCGGTGGCGCCGCCGGGGCGGCCGCTGGCCGGGCTGACCGTGCTGGTGGTCGAGGATTCGCGCTTTGCGTCCGAGGCGGTGCGCCTGCTGTGCCTGCGCTCGGGCGCGCGGATCCGCCGCGCGGACTGCCTGCGCACGGCCGCGCGGCATCTACAGATCTATCGGCCTGCCGTGGCCATCGTCGACATGGGGCTGCCGGACGGCGACGGCGCGCAGCTGATCGCGACGCTGGCCGGGCTGGTGCCGGTGGTGCTGGGCATGTCCGGCGACCCCGACACCGAGGCCGGGGCAATGGCCGCGGGCGCGAACGGTTTTCTGGCCAAGCCGGTGGAAAGCCTGGCGCTGTTCCAGCACATGATCCTGTCCAACCTGCCCGCCGACGCACGGCCGATGGGGCCGCGCGCGGTGCCCAGCGAAACCCTGCGCCCCGACGCCAGCGTCCTGCACGACGACCTGGCCCATGTGGCCGATGTGCTTGCCAGCGCCTCGGATACCGGCGCCATCGACTATATCGTCAGGTTCCTCGCGGGCGTCGCCCGCTCGGCGCGGGACGAGCCGCTGGAACAGGCCGCTGTCGCCCTGGCGCGGGATCATTCAGCCGGGCGGGCGCTGGCCGCCGATCTCGCGCGGATCAGCGGGCTGGTGCAGGATCGGCTGGCGGCGGGGCGCGGCTAGTCGCTTAGCGCAGCTGGCTGTCCTTGGAACCGCGCCTGTTGATGCCGGCGCCGGGGACAAAGCGGCGGTCGGACTCGGACTGGCAGGCGACGCATAGCGTGACCCCCGGCACGGCCCGGCGCCGCGCCTCGGGAATCGGCTCGTCGCATTCGGCGCATTCGCTCAGGCTTTCGCCGCCTCGGCGGTTGCGCAGCCGCATCCGCGCCAGCGCCTCTTCGGTGCTGACCTCGATCTGTTCGTTCACCGCGCCATCGGTGGCCCATCCGCCGGCCATGGCAACCCTCCGTGCCAGGAAAGAATACATTGCCCGATAGGTAGAAATGGGCGTGATTGCCGGCGCAGGCAAGGGGTATCGCCGCCCGCCCGGCGGCGGAATTTCGGCCCCGTCGCGCGGGCGGGATGGATTATCGCGGCCAGATGCGGAACGATCCCGCCTTGGGGCATGTTGACTTTGCACTTGAGGATCAACAGTCTGTCAGAAACGAAAGGCTGGCGAATGAGCGACAAGACACTGACCCGAATGGATCTGGCCGAGGCGGTCTTCCGCGAGGTCGGACTGTCCCGCCACGAAAGTGCCCAGCTTGTGGAAAGCGTGCTGGGGCATATTTCCGACGCACTGGTGCGTGGCGAACAGGTGAAGATTTCGTCCTTCGGCACGTTTTCGGTGCGCGACAAGAACGAGCGTATCGGCCGCAACCCCAAGACCGGCGAGGAAGTCCCGATCACCCCGCGGCGCGTCCTGTCATTCCGGCCGTCGCATCTGATGAAAGAGCGGATCGCCGCCGGAAACCGCTAAAAAGGCGCGACAGGAGCCGGGGACATGAAATCGCCGCAAGCTTTTCGCAGTATCGGCGAGGTCGCGCAGCTGATCGGGGTCGCGACCCATGTTCTGCGTTACTGGGAAACCCAGTTCCCCGCGCTTGCCCCCGTGCGCCGCCCGGACGGGCGCCGCTATTACCGCCCCGATGACGTGCAGCTGGCCGCCGGGCTTTGCGTGGTCATGCGCGAAGAGGGGCTGACCATCCGCGGCGCCCGCCGGCTGATCGCGCTGGACCGTGGCGAGGGGCTGCGCGAGCGCGGGCGCGAGCGTCTGGCCGCGGCCCCTGCCCCGCCCGAGATGTCGGGTGATTCGCGCGCCTCGGGCCGCGGCCCGGCCCGCAAGGCCCCGAACACCCGCAAGCCCGCGACCGCGCGCCTTTCACAGCCTGCCCCGCAGCGATCCGGCAGCGACCTGCCGCTGTTTCCCGAACTCGACCGCCCCTCGGTGCCGGCGGAAACGCCCGCCGCCGACTCAGCCGGCGGCTCGCACGGATGGCTGGCGCGGCTGGCCGCCACCGCCGGGGCGCTGCGCCAGCATTCCGCGGCCCTGCCGCCCGCGGCCCGCCCCCTGCGCGACGCGATCCGCGACGCCATGGACCGCACCCCCGGCCAGCCCGTGTGACCGGTTCGTCGCCGCCAATGAAATCAACGGCGAAGAAACCCGATTTCGATGCACCGCCCCCCTTGTGCAGCCCTCATGCTTCGCTCTATATGGCCGGCGTCGGGCCGTGGCGCAGTCTGGTTAGCGCGTCCGTCTGGGGGACGGAAGGTCGTGAGTTCGAATCTCGCCGGCCCGACCATCACGAAACGCCCACCCCGAGGGGTGGGCGTTCGCTTATGGCAGGATTGATGCGGGGTTGATGTGAACGGAGTCCTTCCCGACAGCGCCCTGCGCCGGCTGATCGCCGAGGGTGCCATCACCGCCGAAACACCGATCACCGCGGACCAGATCCAGCCGGCCAGCCTTGACCTGCGGCTGGGCGCGACCGCCTGGCGGCTGCGGGCGTCGTTTCTTGCCGGCCGCGGGCGCAGCGTCGCCGACCGGCTGGCGGATTTCGAGATGCACCGCATGGATCTGTCGGGCGGCGCCGTGCTGGAAAAAGGCTGCGTCTATCTGGTGCCGTTGCAGGAACGGCTGGCCCTGCCGCAAGCGGTCGAGGCGGTCGCGAACGCCAAATCCTCGACCGGGCGGCTCGACCTGCTGACACGGCTGGTGACCGACGACGGGACCGAGTTCGACCGCCTTCCCCCCGGCTACGACGGCCCGCTTTACGCCGAGATCTGCCCGCGCAGCTTTTCGGTGCTGGTGCGGCCGGGGATGCGGCTGAACCAGCTGCGGCTGCGGCACGGTCAGGCTGCGCTGGACGACCCGGCGCTGGCGGCTCTGCACGGCACGCAGCCGCTGGTCGATGGCGAGCCGCTGATCGACGGCGGGCTGGGGTTCTCGGTCGATCTGAGGCCGGTTTCGGGCGATCTGGTCGGCTATCGGGCGCGCCCGCACAGCGGGGTGATCGACCTCGACCGCATCGGCGGCTACCGCGCGCGGGACTTCTGGGACGAGCTGCGCACGGACGAAGGCCGCCTGATCCTCGACCCCGGCGCGTTCTACATCCTCGTCAGCCGCGAATCAGTGACGATCCCGCCCGGATATGCTGCGGAAATGTCGCCCTATCTGGCGATGGTGGGCGAATTCCGGGTCCATTACGCCGGTTTCTTCGACCCCGGTTTCGGCCACGGCCCCGGCGGCGCGGGCGCGCGCGGCGTGCTGGAGGTGCGCTGCCACGAGGCGCCTTTCGCGCTGGAACACGGGCAGGTCGTCGGCCGGCTGGTCTATGAACGCATGGCCGCGCCGCCCGACCGACTTTACGGCGCCGGCATCGCCTCGAACTACCAGGGCCAGGGGCTGAAGCTCGCCAAGCAGTTCCGCGGCTAAGGGCTAGCGCAGCTTGCGGGTGATCCGCGCCGCCTGCCGGGCGCGCTTGGCGGTCTCACGCGCGGT
The DNA here is from genome assembly GCF_900108405.1 of Paracoccus alkenifer. Taxonomy (GTDB): domain Bacteria; phylum Pseudomonadota; class Alphaproteobacteria; order Rhodobacterales; family Rhodobacteraceae; genus Paracoccus; species Paracoccus alkenifer. The sequence continues at coordinate 124,991 of NZ_FNXG01000002.1, read as the reverse complement.
CCGGGCCTGTTTCTGCGCGGCGGGGGTGGGCTTGCCGTCGGCCGCGGTGCCACCGCTGCGCCGGGCATAGAGGTCGATCCCCTTGTCCATGCCCCAGTTCATCAGGCGGCGGATCAGCATGGAGATCAGGCGATTGGCATTCATGGTGCAGCCTCTCATGCGCAGGATTCGGCGCAAGCCATTGTGATTGCGCGACTCAATCGCCGAAAAGATCGTCCCCCGGCCCGTCCGCATGACTATCGGCGTCCTCAGGATCCGGCGCAAGCCCCGGCATCGCGCCTGCCCGGCTGTCCAGCAGCCCGGCCGCTCGCAGCTCTGCCAGCCCCGGCAGATCGCTGGCGCTGGCCAGCCCGAAGTGGTCCAGAAACGCCTCGGTCACCACAAAGGTCACCGGGCGGCCGGGGGTCTGGCGGCGGCGGCCCAGCCGGACCCAGCCCATTTCGATCAGCTGGTCCAGCGTGCCACGGCTGACCGAGACGCCGCGGATTTCCTCGATCTCGGCGCGGGTAACGGGCTGGTGATAGGCGACGATGGCCAGGGTTTCGGTCCCGGCGCGGGACAGGCGGCGGGTCTCGACCACCTGCTCCTGCATCAGGAATCCCAGGTCGGCGGCGGTGCGGAACGCCCAGGCATCACCCACGCGGACCAGTTCGACCCCGCGCCCGACATGGCGCGCGCGCAGCCGGCGCAGCGCCTCGGCCGGATCGCAGCCCGCCGGCATCCGCCGCGCCAGATCCTGCACGCTCAGCGGCTGGGCTGCGGCAAACAGCAGCGCCTCGACCATGCGTTCCTGCTGATCCTCGGGTGGCGGATTCATCGCGGGCGCACCGAGATGGGGGCGAAAACCGCCTCTTGCCGCAGCTCGACCCGCCCTTGCCGCGCCAGCTCCAGCGAGGCCGCAAATGTCGCCGCCGTGGCCGAGCGTCGCCGCGCCGGCGTGGCCCAGCCCTCGGGCAGAAAGCCCATCAGATCGGTCCAGCCGCCCCTGTGGCCGATCATCCGGCGCATCCGGTCCAACGCATCCTCAAGCGACCAGATGTCGCGGCGGTCATAGGCATAGGGGCGGAACTCGTCGCGGGTGCGCAAGCGCGCATAGGCCTGCATCAACTCGATCAGCCCCGCCTGCCACCTGATTTCGCGCGTCCGCGCCACGGTTTCCGGCGCCCCGCGGGCGAAACGGTCCTGCCCCAGCCGCGCCCGCCCCATCAGCCGCGCCGCCGCCTCGCGCATCGCCTGCAAGCGTTCGAGCTGAAAGGCCAGATGCGCGGCCAGATCCTCGGCCGAAGGCCCCTCGGCCAGCGGATCGGGCGGCAGCAGCAGCCGCGACTTGAGATAGGCCAGCCACGCCGCCATCACCAGGTAATCCGCCGCCAGCTCGATCCGCAGGCTGCGCGCGCGCTCGATAAAGTCCAGATACTGCTCGGCCAGCGCCAGAACGCTGATCTGCATCAGATCGACCTTTTGCGTCCGCGCCAGAGTCAAAAGCAGGTCCAGCGGCCCGTCGTAACCGGGCACATCGACGATCAGCGCCTCGTCGGGGCGCGGGATGCTGTCGGTATTGGCGGGCACTTGCTGCATCCCCCACCCATGGAAACCGACGCCCGCGCTGTCAACCTCTGCCCGCTGCTTCATCTTGCCCCAAATATCCCGGGGTCCGGGGCAGAGCCCCGGTCCGGCGGCGACGCAAGGAAAAAGGGCCGCCCCGAAGGACGGCCCTTGCAACCCGTTTGCGCCAAATCTGCGCAAATAGGATGAACTTCTTAGCGCGAATAGAATTCGACGACCAGGTTCGGTTCCATCACCACCGCATAGGGCACGTCGCCCAGTTCCGGGGTGCGCACAAAGGTCGCGGTCATCTTGTTGTGGTCGGCGTCGATGTAATCGGGCACGTCACGCTCGGCCAGGCCCACGGCCTCCAGCACGATGGCCAGCTGGCGCGAACGCTCGCGCACGGCGATCACGTCGCCTTCCTTGACGCGATAGGACGCGATGTTCACCGGCTTGCCGTTCACGGTCACATGGCCGTGGTTGATGAACTGGCGCGAGGCAAAGATGGTCGGCACGAATTTCGCGCGATAGACCACCGCGTCCAGCCGACGCTCCAGCAGGCCGATCAGGTTTTCGCCGGTGTCACCGCGCACACGCACGGCCTCGGCGTAGATGCGGCGGAACTGCTTTTCGGTCAGGTCGCCGTAATAGCCCTTGAGCTTTTGCTTCGCCCGCAGCTGGGTGCCGAAATCCGACAGTTTCTGCTTGCGGCGCTGGCCGTGCTGGCCGGGGCCGTATTCACGCTTGTTCACCGGGGATTTGGCACGGCCCCAGATGTTTTCGCCCATGCGGCGGTCGATCTTGTATTTGGCAGCGGTGCGTTTGGTCATCGCTGATCTCCTTCAGTTCGTTGCAGAAGGGCGTTGTCCTTTCCCCCGCATGGGGCGACAGGCTTCCCCTTGCGGGGTCCACCAACACCAATGGAAGCGGCGCTTATAGCCGCGGGGCGGGCAGAGTCAACCGCCCGGCCCGGCCGTCAGCCCCGCATCAGCCCCATGATCGCCCAGGCCAGCGCCGAACAGGCCAGCGCCGCGACCGCCACGGGCATGGCGGTGCCGTCATAGGCCAGCCCCACCGGTGCCGCGATCAGCACCGCCCCCAGCGTGGACAGCGCCGCCACGATCGAGGCCGTCAGCCCGGCGATATGTCCCATCCGCTGCATCGCCAGCGCGTTGAGGTTGCCAAACGTCAGCCCCGCCATGGTAAAGATGCCGACCGCCCACAGAAAGAACACGGGGAATTGCAGCGCCGGCGGCAGCAGCCCGCCCTCCAGCACCAGCAGGAACGCGCCCGAGACGAAAATCTGCGCCAGATAGGCGGTGCGCGCGATCATCCGCATGCCCACCCGCATCACCAGCCGCGAATTGATCAACGTGCCCAGCGACGCCAGCAGCGCCATGGCGGCGAACCACAGGGGAAAGCGGTCTCCCTGCCCATAGGTCTCGCCGAACAGCTGCTGGGCGGTGGACAGCAGCGCGAACATCTGCGCGAACCCCATCGTCATGGTGATCGTGCTCAGCACCACCTGCCGGTCCGACAGCACCTCGCGCATGCCGGCCCACAGATGGCCCAGACGCAGGGGACGGCGGGCCTGCGGGGCCAGCGTCTCGGGCTGGCGCAGGCCCAGCCACAACCAGCCTATCGTCCCGAACATGAAGCAGCCGATGAACACGCCGCGCCAGCCCAGCACCGCGATGAAGCCCTGCCCGATCAGCGGCGCCATGGCCGGCACGATCATGAACACCATCATGATAAAGCTGGTGATCCGCGCCATCTCGCGCCCCGAATACAGGTCGCGCACCAGCGCGGTGCCCACGATCCGGGGCGAGGCCGCGCCCAGCCCCTGCGCGAAACGGGCCAGCAGCAGCGCCTCAAGCGAGTTGGCGAACATCGCCACGATCGAAAAGACCAGATAGATGGTCAGCCCGATCGCCATCGCCGGCTTGCGCCCCAGCGCGTCCGAGACCGGCCCCGCAAACAGCGTGCCCACCCCCATGCCCGCCATGAAACTGGTCAGCACCAGCTGCGCACGGTTCACGTCGCCCGGGATCAGCTCGGCCGCGATCTGGGGCAGCGCCGGCAGCATGGCATCCATGGAAAAGGCGACCGTGGCGAACAGGAATGCCAGCATGGCAATCAGTTCCCCCTGCCGCAGCCCGGCACCACCAGAGTTTTGCGAAGTCATGAGAGCATCCTTTCCACGATCCCCTACGCCCTGCGGCAGGCGGTCGCAACCCGCGGCAGGCGGGCGCTTTTTCCAGGCTGCGCCGGTTTCCGCCCGGACCGGGCGGCCCCTGTTAACCCGCCGCAAGGGGGATTATATGGGCCCCATGACCGCCCCCATCCACATGATGAAGCTGTGCGTCGGCGCCGACGGCCCCGAGGATCTGGAACAATGGCAGCGGGAACGCTTTGGCGCAGGCCCCGCGGTCCATGTCACGCGGATGCGCCCGAAACGCGCCGAAGAACTGCTGGACGGCGGCTCGATCTACTGGGTGTTCCGGGGCGTGATGCTGGCACGGCAGCGGCTGCTGGATCTGCAAGAGCGGATCGGCGCCGACGGCATCACCCGATGCGCGCTGATCCTCGACCGGGATCTGGTGCGCGTGGCCGCCCTGCCCCGCCGGCCGTTCCAGGGCTGGCGCTACCTGCAACCCAAGGACGCGCCCCCCGACCTGCCGCCCGGCCGCGCCAGCGAGGACGCCCTGCCCCCGGAACTGGTCCGCGAACTGACCGAGATGGGGCTGCTCTAGCAGGTCCGCGAGCGCGCGCCAGAGCCTCCGGCGGGAATATTTTCCCAAGGAAGAAGCGGCGGCGGCGGCCGACTGCCCGCTTGACCCGGGCGGCGGCATTGTATATCGCAGCCAAGCCGCGGGTGTAGCTCAATGGTAGAGCAGAAGCTTCCCAAGCTTACGACGAGGGTTCGATTCCCTTCACCCGCTCCAATCCCATGCAGCGAGATGCCGGGCCAAGCCGGATCATCCGTTCCCGCCTGCCGGAAACCATCCGGCGGCGGCTCTTGCCCTGCCCCTCGGCTGCGGCCAGTGTGGCGCGCGCTGCAACTGACAGGAGCTGTCCGTGACCGAAATCCTCTTGCTGCTCATCGCCGGATTTGTCGGGGGGATGCTCAATGCGGTGGCCGGGGGCGGCACCTTCATCACCTTTCCCGCGCTGGTGTTCGTGGGGGTGCCGGTGGTGTCGGCCAATGCGACCAGCACGGTGGCGGCGCTGCCCGGGTATCTGTCGGCCGCGATCGGGTTCCGCCGGGAAATCGCGCGCCTGCCGCGCAGGCTGTTTCTGCGCCTGACGGTGCTGACAATGGCGGGCGGGTCCGCCGGCTCGGCGCTGCTGCTGGTGTCCTCGAACGAGGCTTTCGCCGTGCTGGTCCCGTTCCTGCTGCTGGCTGCGACGCTGGTGTTCATGGCGGGCGGGCGGCTGCGCGACTTTGCCTCGCGCTATCGCGGGGGCGTCGCGGCGTTCGGGGCCGGCACCATGATTCCGGTCGCGGTCTACGGCGGGTATTTCAACGGCGGGCTGGGGATCGTGCTGCTGGCGCTGTTTGCGCTGTGGGGGATGACCGATCTGGTCGAGATGAACGGGCTGAAGACCTGGCTGTCCTTTGCCCTGTCGATGATCAGCCTCGGGATCTTTGCCGCCGGGGGGCAGGTCGCGTGGTGGCCGGCGCTGTGGGTGGCGGGCGGCACCATCATCGGCGGCTATATGGGCGCGCCGGTCGCGCGCAGCATCCCCGCGCCGGTGCTGCGCGGCTTGATCGCGGTCGTGGGTTTCGGCATGACGGCGCTATTCTTTTGGCGGTTGGCAAGCGGAGCGTGACCATGACCAGGATCGAACGGATCGAATGCGGCCCCAGGATGAGCATGGGCGTCGTTCATAACGGCATCGTCTATCTGGCCGGGCAGGTCGGCCAGGCGGGCGACGACGTGGCCCAGCAGACCCGCACCGCGCTGGCCGAGGTGGACCGGCTGCTGGCCGAGGCCGGGACCGACCGCACCCGGATGCTGACCGCCCAGATCTGGCTGGCCGACATGGCGGATTTCGCGGAAATGAACGCGGTCTGGGACGCGTGGGTGCCGCAGGGTCACTGCCCGGCCCGCGCCACCGGCGAATCGCGGCTGGCGACCCCGGACTACCGGGTCGAGGTGATCGTCACCGCGGCGCTCTGACCGCCTTGATGACCGAGCGGGCCGCGCGCAGGCCGGGCGGCTCGCCCCCCCGGCCCAGCAGGTTCATGGTCAGCTCCATCGCCGCCAGCTGTTCGTCGCGCGCCTCCGGGTCGTCCAGCAGTTGCAGCAGTGCCGGCGCCATCAGCTCGGGGCGGCAGCGCCTGCCCAGGAATTCAGGCACCGCGCGGGTGTCGGTGACCAGGTTGACCAGCGTCACCGTGTCGGTTTTCAGCAGCATCCCCAGCAGCGCCCGCGTCATGGGCGCCATGTCGTAGCCGATCACCATCGGCACCTGATTCGCCGCCAGTTCCAGACTGACCGTCCCCGACGCCGCCAGCGCCAGATCCGCCGCCGCAAAAGCCGCGCGCTTGTCCGCGCTGTCCTGCACGACGACCGGGGCGGTGGGCCAGCGCCTGACCATCTGCCCCACCATCGCGGACACCCCCGGCACCGTGGGCAGCACCACCCGCAGCTCGGGCACCCGGTCGCGCAGCCGGATCAACGCCTCGTCGAAACGCGGGGCCAGCCGGGCGACCTCGCCCTGCCGCGAGCCGGGCAGGCACAGCACCAGGGGCGCCTCGGGCGCGATGCCGTGGCGGGCGCGGAAAGCTGCGGCCTCGGCCGGGGTTGCCACCGGCTCGGCCACCACCGGATGGCCGACGAAATCGCAGCTCATCCCGGCGGTGTGCATCAAGGGCGGCTCGAACGGCAGGATCGCCAGCACATGGTCCACAACCTCGGCCATTTTCGCCGCCCGCCCCGGCCGCCATGCCCAGACCGAGGGCGCCACGTAATGCACCGTGCGGATCCCCGGCGCCGCCGCCCGCACCAGCCGCGCCACCCGCAGGCCGAAATCGGGGCTGTCGATGGTGATCAGCACATCGGGCGCGGCCGCCACCACCGCCTGTGCGGCCTGCGCGATACGGCGCTTGAGCGCGCGGTATCTGGGCAGGATCTCCCAGATCCCCATCAGCGACAGCTCGGACATGGGAAACAGGCTGGAAAGCCCCTGCGCCGCCATCGCCTCGCCGCCGATCCCGGCGATCTCCAGCCCCGGGTCCAGCTCGCGCAGCCCCGCGATCAGCGCGCCGCCCAAGCGGTCGCCCGAGGGCTCGCCCGCGATCAGAAACGCCTTCATGCGGCCACCCGCGCAGGCCCGGATGCTTCTTTCTGGTTCAAATACCCAATCACGCCCTTGCCCACAGAAACACCCCCGCCGACTGGGCCGCGGCGATCGTCGCCTCGCGGTCCAGCAGCAGAACGCCGCCGGCCTGCCATGCGATCCCGGCCAGCCCGGCGCGGGCGGCCTGCGCCACCGTGTCGGGACCGATGGCGGGCAGGTCGATGCGGCGGTCCTGCCCAGGCTTCGGCGCCTTGAACAACACGCCGCGTGCGCCCTCGGGGCGGGGGCGCAGCCCTTGGTGCAGGGCAGCGAAATCCAGCATCGCCTCGGTCCCCGGCAGGGTTTCAAAGGCCAGGCACAGCCCCTGCACCACCACGCAGCCCTGCCCGATGTCCAGCGCGCCGGTGGCCGACAGGATCGCAGCGGCGCGGGCAGCGTCGGCGCGGTCGGCGGTCAAAGGCTCGCCCGCAAGCACGCCCTCGTCAGGGACCAGTGCGGGGCAGACCTCATCGACGCCCACGACCTCAAGCCCCCATTCCTCAAAGATCGCGATCACCTCGCGCAGCGCGCCGTCGTCGCCGTGCTGCATGGCGGTCAGGATCCGCGGCACCAGCGAGGCGGTGCGCGCGTCGAACCGTTCCGGGTCCAGCCGCGGGCGGCGGATCGCGCCGGCGAACACCACCCGCGCGAACCCCTGATCCACCAGCCGGTCGAGCAGCGGCACCAGTTGTTCCAGCCGGAAACCCTCGGCGGGAACGGCGACGGGCATCCCCTCAAGCGCCAGCACCAGCGGCGCGGTCCCTGCATCGCCCAGCGCGCGCACGATCAGCCCGGGCAGCGCGCCCTCGCCGGCGAGAACCGCGGTTTTCGGCGCCCCGCTCATCGCAGCTGCGGGCGCAGAAAGCTGCGGTCGCTGGGTCCGAGGATGAAATCCAGAACCTCGCGTTCCATCGCCGTGACCTCGTCCCCGGCGCGCAGCTGCGCGGTCTCGCGCAGCGATCCCGATGCCAGCGCCGCCAGCAACCCGCGCAAGTCCGCGATCTCGGCCCTGCTGGCGCCCCGGCGCTTGAGCCCGACCAGGTTCAGCCCCTCGAACTGCCCGCGCGGACCCGACACCAGACCGTGCGGCAGCACATCGGCGGTGACCATGCTCAGCGCCCCGATCATCGCGCCGCGGCCGATGCGGACGAACTGATGCACGCCCGACAGCCCGCCGACGATCACCTCGTCCTCGATCACGCAATGCCCGGCGATGGCGACGCTGTTGACCAGAATCACCCCGTTTCCGATCCGGCAGTCATGCGCGACATGGCTGCTGGACATGAACAGCCCGTCATCCCCGATCTGCGTCAGCCCGCCGCCGCCGGCGGTGCCGGGGTTCATCGTCACATATTCGCGGATACGGTTGCGGGCGCCGATCATCAGCCGCGTGCGCTCGCCGCTGAATTTCAGATCCTGCGGCGCCTGCCCGATCGAGGCAAAGGGAAAGATCGCGGTGCCCGCGCCGATCTCGGTCTCGCCGGCGACGACGACATGGGATTTCAGCTCGACGCCGTCGCCCAGCCGCACCTGCGGGCCGACATGGCAGAAAGGCCCGATGCGGACCCCCTGCCCCAGTTCCGCCCCCGGCTCGACGATGGCCGAGGGGTGAATCTGCGTGTCAGGCATCGGTCGCGTCGCTTACGGCCATCATCGCGGTGAATTCGGCGCTGGCGCAGACCTGCCCGTCCACCTTCACCTCGCCGGTGAATTTCCAGATCTTGCCGCCGGGGCGCTTGACCTTGACATGCAGCTCGGCCACGTCGCCGGGCTGGACCATGCGGCGGAACTTGCAGTTGTCCACGCCCATGAAATAGGTCAGCAGCTTTTCGTCGATATAGTTGCAGGTGATCCCCACCACCACGGCCGCGGTCTGGGCCATCGCCTCGACCAGCAGCACGCCCGGCATCACCGGCTGATCGGGAAAATGCCCCGGGAAATGCGGCTCGTTCGAGGTCACGCATTTGATCCCCACCCCGCCCTCGAACGGCACGATGTCCTGCACCCGGTCGATCATCAGGAACGGATAACGATGCGGAATGATGCGCTTGATCAGGGCCAGATCGGCGATGGTGTAGGGGGCGGGCGCGCGCTCTGGCTGGGACATGCTGTCACTCCGGTGTTTTGGACGTGCTATCAAATGCGCCGGAGCCTTGGCAAGCGACGCCCGCTCAGCCCCGGCTGCCGGGGGCGAGGTTCCGCGCGGCCCGGATCGCCGAGGACGACAGCGCGGTCATCGGCCCGTTGATCATCACCCAGGCCGGCGCGGGCGCGTCCGCAAGCAGCCCGGCGCGGGATTCGGGCAGACGCGCGCCCCACATGATGCGCGCCGCCCGCGAAGTGCGCGCCTGCGTGCGGGTGCCGGGGCGCGCGATCACCCCGATCGGCACCTGGGCTGCGATCCCGCGCCAGCGATCCCAGCGGCTGAACTGGATCAGGTTGTCCGACCCCATCAGCCACACAAAGCGCACCCCGGGCCAGCGCGCCCGCAGCGCGGCGATGGTGTCGGCGGTCCAGCGCGTGCCCAGCTGCGCCTCGATCCCGGTGACGCGGATGCGGGGGTCATGGACCAGCGCGCGGGCCGAGGCGATGCGGTCGGCCAGCGGGGCGGGGCCGTGGGGTTTCAACGGGTTGCCGGGGCTGACCAGCCACCACAGCCGGTCCAGCCGGAACCGGCGCAGCGCCATTTCGGTGATGTGCAGATGCCCGGCGTGCGGCGGATCGAACGAACCGCCCAGCAGCCCGATCCGCTGCCCCGGCAGGGCGATCAGCGTGTCGCCCGCGACGGCCCGCATGTCAGTCGGCCCTGCCCTGGGCGGCGTCAGGGTCGGGTGCGGCGTCCGGCGCGGACGGATCCGCGGGCGGCGCGTCCTCGGCGGTATCGAGGTCGGTCCCCGAAGACGACGGAGGCTCTGCCTCCTGCGGCCGGGCGCGTTCCTGTTCGGCCTGCGCCTTGAGCGCGGCGGCGATGATCTCGCGGCCGTCGCCCAGCTCGGCGTTCAGCGCGGCGATGGAATCGGCGGTGACGTCGATGCGTTCATCCGCGATCAGCACCATGCGCTGATCCAGCATCACCAGCCCGCCACGCGCCACCATCACCCGCCCCAGCACCGGCGCCGCCGCCTGAAAGAAGATGGCGCGGTCGCGTTCGGCGGTGTCGGACAGCGCCTCGCGCGCCTCGTCGCGTTCGCGGCGGATGGCCATCACCCGCTCGTCGAACTCGGCCGCGCGGATGCGGAATTCGGCCGGGGACAGCCGGGCGCGGGCGGCGGTCAGCGCATCCTCGTCGGCGACCAGATCGGCAAAGGCGCGGTCGTTGTCGGCGGCGACCTGGCGCGACTGCGCGGCAAGCTCGGCCTGCGCGCGCATTCCCCAGCGCGACTGCCGGTAAAGCGCCTCTTGATCGACCGTGACCACGGCCATGGCCAGCGAATCGGCGCCCGGTCCGCCGGCCAAAGGCGCCAGCCGCAGCCGCGCGTCGGGCTGCGGCGCGGCATCCGGGGCATCGGTGGCGGGCAAAGCCGCCGCCGGCCCGGCCAGATCGCTGGCCGCATCGTTCAGCCCCGGCGCACCCTGCACGGGCTGGGCGGCCGGCGCGTCACCCGTGCGCGGGACCGGCCGCGCGCTGCCGGGTTCCTGCGCCCCCAAGGGTGCGCCCGCGACCAGCAGCGCGACGACAGCCGGCACCCATAACCGGCACAGCCCCGCCCGCCCGCGCATCAGAACCGAGTCGTGATGGACAGGTCGAAGCTCTGGTCCTTGTCATAGTCCTCTTTGCGGACCGCCTTGGCAAAGTTGAAGCGCAGCGGCCCGATGGGCGTGGTCCAGAACAGCGAGGCCCCGACGGCGGCGCGAACCTTCATGCCGTCGTCAACGGGGTCGGTGCCGGTCCCGCCCATGGTGTTGTCCAGCCCCCAGATCGACCCCGCATCGGCGAACAACCCGCCCGAGATGCCGTATTCCTCGGGCACGCCGATGGGGAATTGCGCCTCGGTGCGCAGCGCCCAGAAATAATTGCCGCCCAGGGCGTCCTGATAGGGCGCGTTCAGGTCGCGCGGGCCAAAGCCGTTGGCCTCGAACCCGCGGATGCGGCCGGTGCTGCGGAAGCGGTCGGTAATGCGGCTGTCCTCGTCGCCCAGCATGTGCAGGGCGCCGGCCTCGAATTCGGCGCGCAGGGTGATTTCCTCGCGCCAGGCGCGGCTTTCGACCCCCGCCAGCAGCGTGGTCGTGACCGATTTCACATCCCCGCCCAGCCCGGCGAAATCCTGACCGAAGCGCAGCTTGTAGGCGGTCAGCGGATTGATCCCGACGATGCGGCTGTCATAGCCGTAGCTGTAGCCCAGCGCCGAGGTGATCCGCTCGCCCACTTCCTGCACAAGGATATCGGACGAGCCGATCCATTCGCAGTCTGCGGGCACGGGACTTTCTTCATTACAAGCCGGAATCTCGGTCACGTCGAACAGCTTGTCCTTGCTGATCCGATAGCGCAGTTCCAGCCGGCCGTTGTCGCTGACCGGAAATTCGATCCCCGAGGACAGGCCGATGCTGCGGGTGTTGTAGCGCGCATTGTAGTAATCCGAGGTCCGATACCACGCCGAGAACCGCGCCCGCAGGTCGCGCCCCAGGAAATACGGCTCGACAAAGTTGAAATCAAAGCTGCGCGAGCCGCTGACCGTCGAGAACCCCAGCTGCACGGTCTGGCCGCGGCCCAGAAAGTTGTTTTCCGACAGCGAGGCGTTGAAGCCGACGCCCGCATCCGCGCCGTAGCTGGCACCAAAGCTCAGCGTGCCGGTGGGCTGTTCCTCGACGTTCACATCGACAATGACCTGCTGGGGCGTGGACCCGGCGCGTGTTTCCACCTGCGCGTCGCTGAAATACCCCAGCGCCCGGATGCGCTCGGCCGAGGCCCGGATCTCGCGCGGGTTGAAGGGGTCGCCCTCGACGGTGCGGAACTGGCGGCGGATAACCTCGTCCAGGGTGGTGGTGTTGCCCTCGATGTCGATGCGCTCGACAAAGATGCGCGGGCCGCGCACCAGCGCCAGCGTCAGGTCCAGCGTCTGGTTGCGCATGTTGCGGGTCACCCGCGGCTCGACGCTGACGAAATTCAGCCCCTGTTGCAGGGCCAGCGTCTCCATCCGCTGGATGGTGTTTTCCACGGCCGAGGGGCTGTAGACCTGCCCGCGGCGCACCTTGTTCTGCGCCTGATAGGGGGCGACATCCAGACCCGCAATCTCGCTGACGACCGCGACATTGCCAAAGCTGTAACGCGGGCCTTCGTAGATGTTGTAGGTGACGAAGAACGCGTCGCGTTCGCGCGCGACCTCGGGGGCGACGGCCTGCACGCGGAAATCGGCATAGCCGCGCGAGCGATAGAAATCAGTCAGCAGCTTTTCATCCAGCTGCATCCGTTCGGGCGCGAATGTGTCGCGGCGGACGAATGCGCGCAGCAGCCCGGCCTGTTTGGTCGACAGCACGTCGCGCAGCTTGCGGTCCGAAAAGGCCCGGTTGCCGGTGAAGCCGATCCGCTCGATCTCGGTGACCTTGCCCTCGCGGATCTCGAACACCAGATCGACGCGGTTGCCCGAGCGGCGGATCACCCGCGGATCGACGCGCGCGGCATAGCGCCCCTGCGAGGCATAGGCGGCGGCGATGGCCTGCGCGTCCTGTTCCGCCGTGCTGGGCGAGAACACCCGGCGCGAACGCGACTGCACCACCTCGGCCAGCTGGTCGTCCTTGATGCGGCGGTTGCCCTCGAAATTGACGATGTTGATCATCGGGTATTCGCTGACCTTGATGACCAGCGTGCGGCCCTGCGGGACGATTTCCACCGCCTCGAACAGCCCCGATTGCTGCAATCGCTGCTGGGCGTCGTTCAGATCCCCCAGCGACAGATCTGCGCCGCGGCGCAGATTGGCCAGCGACAGCGCGGTTTCCGCATCGACCGACTGCGCACCCTCAAGCCGCACCTGGTCATAGACCGCCGCATGCGCCGGGCCCAAGGCGCCGATCACCGCCGCCAGCACCACGGCCGGGATGGTCCCCGCCGCCCGCGCACGGGCCAAAGCCCCGCCCCTGATCCGATCCGTCATCGCCTGCCCCTCGCGTCAGCGCCCGGCGCCGGTTTTCCGGACCGCCATTTGCCGCAAGGATTAACCCCGCCGGGGGGGAGCTGTCAAAGCAATCCGGGCAAAAAGCGGCGCAAACGGGCCGCAAAACCCGCCGATTCCTCAGCGGCAGACAATATCGTTGGTCAGGCCAAAGATCATCAGCGTCAGCACCAGCGCCATTCCGATGCGGGTCAGGATGTCCATCGCGCGCTCGGACGGGGGGCGGCGGGCCACGGCCTCCCATGTGTAGAACAGCAGATGGCCGCCATCCAGCACCGGGATCGGCAGCAGGTTCAGGAACCCGATCCCCGCCGAAAGCAGCGCCACCAGCCAGAAGAAATTTCCCGCCCCCGCGCTGGCGGCGTCCCCCGCGACCTCGGCGATCGAGATCGCGCCCGACAGGTTGCAGCGCCCGATCTGCCCGGTAACCATGGCGACGATGCCGGTCAGAGAGCCCCAGACCACGTCGCGGGTCTGGCGGGCCCCGATGGCCAGCGCCTCGACCGGGCCGGGGGTGCGGGTAGAGGGGCGGAAATACCCCTCGCCGCCGGTGACCCCGATCAGCCAGCGTTTTTCAAAGCCGCCGCCAGCGGTTGGCAGATCCTGTTCGCGCGGGATCAGGACGAAATCGGCCTCGCCCACGCCCGGGCGCCAGACGCGCAGGGCGACGGGGCGGCCCGCCGCGGCCTCGACCAGGGGGCGCAGCTCGGTAAAGCGGGCGATGGGGCGGCCCTCGACCGCCAGCACCACGTCGCCGGGGCGCAGATCCGCGGCCGAGGCCGCGCTGCGCGGCGACACCCCCGAAACCCGGGGCGGCGCCGGGTCGGGGGCGGTCACGGTGATTTCCGTGCCGCCCCGGAGCACGGTCCAGTCGTGGCTGGCCGCAGCGGGCAGCGTTTCGGGCAGCCGGAACAGCGCCGGCCAGTCGGAAACGGGGTGGCCGGCGATGGCGAGGATCCGATCCCCCGGTTGCAGCTGGTTCACGACGCCGGGCGGGGCTTGCAGGATCTCGCCGACCTCGACCCGCTCGGTCGCCAGCCCCTGCCATGTGATCACACCCGCAAATACCAGCGCAGCAAGGATAAAGTTGAACACCGGCCCCGCCGCCACTGTGGCGAAGCGCGCCCATAGCGGCGCGCCCCCCAGCGTCTGCCGAGCAAGCGCCGGGTCCACGGTTCCGTCGCGCGTCGCGCTGGCAACATCGGCGTCGCCCAGAAACCGGACATAGCCGCCCAGCGGAATCGCCGCGATCTGCCAGACCGTGCCGCGCCGGTCGCGCCAGGCGACCAATCGGGGGCCGAACCCCAGCGAAAACACCTCGGCCCGGATTCCGCACCAGCGGCCGACGATATAATGGCCGTATTCATGGACGCCGACGATAATCGACAGCGCCACGACAAAGGCGACGACCGTCCAGGCGAGCCCGCCGGTCTGTGTGATCACAGCCTCGATCATGCCGCAGCCCGCCAGCCCGCGGCGTCGCGGCGCGCGGTCTCGTCCCAGGCCAGCACCTCGGCCAGGCTGCCCGGGCTGCGGCCGAACCCCGCCTGCCCCGCGGCGCGGTCCAGCGCATGGGCGACCGCGCCGGCCATGTCGGTAAAGCGGATGCGCCCGGCGATGAAATCGTCCAGCGCCTGTTCCTTGGCCGCATTCAGCACCGCCCCCGCAGCGCCGCCCTGCGCGATCACCTGCCGCGCCAGCGACAGCGCCGGCCAGCGCGCGGCGCAGGGCTCGCGGAATGTCAGGCTGCCCTGCCGCGCCAGATCCAGCGGCGGCAGCGGCAGTTTTTCCCGGCGGGGCCAATGCAGCGCGTGGCCGATGGCGTGGCGCATATCGGGCGGGCCCAGATGCGCCAGCGTGCCGCCGTCGGCATAGGACACCAGCGCGTGCACGATGGATTCCGGGTGGACCAGCACCGCGATCCGCTCGCTGGGCAGGCCGAAGAATTCATGCGCCTCGATAACTTCCAGCGCCTTGTTGAACATACTGGCGCTGTCGATGGTGATCCGCTGCCCCATTGCCCAGTTGGGGTGGGTCGAGGCCTCGGCCACCGTCGCCGCCGCCAGCCGTTCCAGCGGCCAGTCGCGGAAGGCCCCGCCCGAGGCCGTCAGCGTTACCAGCTCGACCCGATCGAGGTTTTCACTATCAAGACACTGAAATACCGCGGAATGTTCAGAATCAACCGGCAGGATGGTGGCGCCGGTCCGCGCCGCGTGCCCCATCAGCAGCCGCCCGGCGGTGACCAGACTTTCCTTGTTGGCCAGCGCCAGCGTGCCGCCGCGCTCCACCACCCGCAGCCCGGGCGCCAGCCCCGCGGCACCGACAATGGCCGACAGCGACCAGTCGGCGGGGCGGTCGGCAGCCTCGGCAACTGCCTGCGCGCCGGCCGCGGCCTGAACGCCGCTGCCCGCCAGCGCCGCGCGCAGGTCCGGCAGCAAGGTTTCATCGGCGATCACGGCGATTTCAGCCCGCAGCGCCCGCGCCATCTCGGCCAGCCGCGCGACGTTGCGCCCTCCGGTCAGCGCCACCGTGCGCCACGCCTCGGCCCCGCCCGAGCGGATCAGCAGGTCAAAGGCGCTTTCCCCGATCGAGCCGGTCGCACCAAAGATCGAGACGCTGCGCATTCAGCCCCCGATTGCCGGCAGCAGTCCCGCCAGCGACAACAGCGTCGCCAGCCCCAGCGATCCGGTCATGGCGTCGAAACGGTCCATCAGCCCCCCGTGGCCGGGGATCAGCTGCGAGCTGTCCTTGACGCCCACCCGCCGCTTGATCCAGCTTTCGGCAATGTCGCCCATCTGCCCGGCAAAGGCCAGAATCGGGCCGATCACGATGACGCTGGCGGGGGCGGTGCCTGTGATCACAAGAGCCAACCCCAGCGCGGCGGCGCCTATCCAGCCGGCGGCGGTGCCGCTCCAGGTTTTTTTCGGGCTGATGGCGGGCCAGAACTTGGGGCCGCCGACGATGCGGCCGACGAAATACCCCAGCACGTCCGACAGCACCACGATCGCAACCACCCACAGCGTCGCCGGCAGCCCCTCCATCGCGCGCAGCCACATGACGCCGAACGCCGCCAGCATCATCGCAAGAGCCATGCCGGCATAGGGTCCGCGCAGCCCGGGGCGGGCGGCGGCCGTCCCGGCGGCCAGCGGCACCAGCAGCAGCAGCGCAGCGGGCGACCCCAGATACAGCGCCGCCGCCATCGCCGCGGCGGCTGCCAGCGCGATACCGGCGACCAGCCGCGGCGCGGGTGCGGGGACGGCAAGCCGGGTCAGTTCCCAGATCAGCCCGCCGACCACCGCCGCGATGCCGATTTTGGCCAGCGGCAACGGCAACAGCAGCAGCGCCGCCCCCGCAAGCAGGATCACCACGCCCGAAAGCACCCTTGCCACCAGGTCGCCCCAGCGCCCTTGCGCCGCCGGCACGCTCATGCCGCGCCAAAGCGGCGCTGGCGCTGACTGGTCCGTTCGAGGATCTCGGCCAGATGCGCGGGCGAGAAATCGGGCCACAGCACCGGGGTGAATTCATATTCCGAATAGGCCGCCTGAAACGGCAGAAAGTTCGAAATCCGCGTCTCGCCCGAGGTGCGGATCACCAGATCGGGGTCGGGGTGGCCGGCGGTGTCCAGACAGGCGGCCAGATCCGCCTCGGTCGGTCGGGCAATCTCGCCGCTGGCGATGCGGGCTGCAAGACGTGCGGCGGCACGGGCGAGTTCGTCGCGGCCGCCGTAATTGATCGCCACGGTCAGGTTCAGCCGCGTGTTCGATGCGGTCCGCGCCTCGATCCCCGACATCAGCGATTGCAGCTTGTCGTCAAGTCTTGCCCGTTCGCCGATAAAGCGCAGACGCACGCCCTCGGCGGACATCGCGGCGGCCTCTCGGCGGATGTAGCGGGCGAAAATCGCCATGAGTCCAAGGACTTCTTCGGTAGAGCGCTTCCAGTTCTCGGTCGAGAACGCATAAAGCGTCAGCCAATCCACCCCCAGATCGGGGGCGGCGCGAACGATTTCCTTGACCCTTTGCGCCCCGCGGCGATGTCCCACCAGCCGCGGCCAGCCACGTTCGGTCGCCCAGCGGCCGTTGCCGTCCATGATGATGGCGACATGGCGCGCGCGCGCCACGGTCCCCCCGGCCAGCGGCGCGCAGGCCATCACGGCTTCGGCGGCCATGGATCAGACCTGCATGATTTCTGCTTGTTTCGTTTCGAGCGCCTTGTCCACCTCGGCGATCATCTTGTCCGTCAGCTCCTGCACCGAAATTTCCCAGAATTTCTGGTCGTCCTCGGACATGCCCTTGGCCTTGGCCTTCTTGATCTGGTCCATGCCGTCGCGGCGCACGTTGCGCACGGCGACGCGGGCGCTTTCGGCGTAGCCGGCGGCGACCTTGGTCAGTTCCTTGCGGCGTTCCTCGTTCAGCTCGGGGATCGGCAGCATGATGATGGTGCCATTCAGCTGCGGGTTGATGCCCAGCCCGCTTTCGCGGATCGCCTTTTCCACCTTGCCGACCATCGCCTTGTCCCAGACGTTGATCGTGACCATCCGCGGCTCGGGCACGTTGACCGTGCCGACCTGGTTGATCGGGGTCAACGAGCCATAGGCGTCGACCATGATCGGGTCGATCATGCTGGCCGAGGCACGCCCCGTCCGCAACGAGGAAAATTCGTGCCGCAGGCTGTCCATCGCGCCTTTCATCCGGCGCTCCAGATCGTCGGTGTCGATCTCGATCTCGTCGGCCATGGTTCCCTCTTCAATCGTTTCCCGGAGCTATAGCCTCTTCAACGGGCGCTTGTATAGTTCTGCACCCCTCTACCACGGGATTCCTTTCGGAATGATTACCCGCATCGCAGGAATTTTCCGGCCCCGGTCTTAGCCGTGGACCCTTGTATAGGTGCCCTTGCCGGCCAGGATGCCGCAGAATCCGCCCGGCTCGTCCAGCGAAAACACGATGATCGGCAGGTTGTTGTCGCGCGCCAGCGCGATGGCCGAGGCGTCCATGACCGCCAGATGCTTTTGCAGCACCTCGTCATAGGTCACGTTGTCATAGCGTTTCGCGTCGGGGAAACGGGCCGGATCCTTGTCGTAGACCCCGTCCACCTTGGTCCCCTTGAAGATCGCCTCGCAGCCCATCTCGTTGGCGCGCAGCGTCGCGGCGGTATCGGTGGTGAAATACGGGTTGCCGGTGCCGGCGGCAAAGATGCAGATGCGCTTTTTCTCAAGATGGCGGATGGCGCGGCGGCGGATATAGGGCTCGGCCACCTCATCCATGCGGATCGCGGAAATCACCCGCGAATGCAGGCCCTTGGCCTCAAGCGCGGCCTGCATCGCCAGCGCGTTCATCACCGTGGCCAGCATCCCCATATAGTCGGCGGTCGCGCGCTCCATCCCTTGCGCGCTGCCCTGCAACCCGCGAAAGATGTTGCCGCCGCCGATCACCATGCAGATCTCGACCCCCAGCTTGTGGACCGATTCCACCTCGTCGGCGATACGGGCGACGGTGGGCGGATGCAGCCCGTAGCCCTGGTCGCCCATCAGCGCCTCGCCCGAGATCTTGAGCATCACCCGCTTGTAGCTGCGGGTCGCGGGCTGGTCGGGGGTGTTGCCTGCGGTGTCGTTCATGTGGTTTTTTCCCCGTTTCATCGCCCTGTTTCACTGGCGCGCAAAATGGCCCAGATAGGGCGCAT
Source organism: Paracoccus alkenifer (assembly GCF_900108405.1). Classification (GTDB taxonomy): domain Bacteria; phylum Pseudomonadota; class Alphaproteobacteria; order Rhodobacterales; family Rhodobacteraceae; genus Paracoccus; species Paracoccus alkenifer. Next base: position 106,314 of record NZ_FNXG01000002.1, on the reverse strand, counting down.
GATCAACACCGGGTCCGACACCATCGACGCGACGACGCCTCAGGCGCTGGCCGGGCTGCTGGCAGGGATCACGCCGGCCCGGCCGGTTCTGATCGCGGGGCCGACCGCCGCGGGAAAATCGGCGCTGGCGTTGCGGATCGCGCAGGAAACCGGGCGCGCGGTGGTCAATGCCGATGCGTTGCAGGTCTGGTCGTGCTGGCGGGTGCTGACCGCCCGCCCCTCGGTCCGGGACGAGGCCGCGGCGCCGCATCTGCTTTATGGCCATGTCGAGCCGGGGCGCAGCTATTCGGTGGGCGACTGGCTGGCCGAGGTGGCCGCGCTGCTGGACAGCGGCCGCGGGCTGGTGATCGCTGGCGGCACCGGGTTGTATCTGTCGGCGCTGACCCGGGGGCTGGCGGTGATTCCCCCCGTCCCGGCAGAGATCCGGGCGCAGGGCGACGCCTGGCTGGCGCGCGACGGCGGGCTGACCAGCATGATCGCCGCGCTGGATCCGCGCACGCGCGCGGGGCTGGACCTGCGCAACCCCGCCCGCGTCCAGCGCGCGTGGGAGGTTCTGACCGCCACCGGCCGCGGGCTGGCCGACTGGCAGGCCGACACTCCGCCGCCGCTGGTCGCGCCCGAACAGGCGCAGCGTTTCGTGTTGCAGATGGACCGCGACCTGCTGGCCGACCGCATCGCCCGCCGCTTTGACGCGATGCTGGACGAGGGCGCGCTGGACGAGGTGCGCGCCATGCTGCCCCGCTGGGATCCCCGCACGCAATGGGCCCGCGCGATCGGCGCGGCCGAGCTGGCCGAGCATCTGTCCGGCCGCCTGACCCTGGCCGAGGCGCGCGAACGGGCAGTGATCGCGACGCGGCAATACGCCAAGTCGCAGCGCATCTGGTTTCGCAACCGGATGCGCGACTGGACCCCCGTCGCGGTCTGACATTTACTGCCAATTCCGCCGCTTGACGGCTTTTGTTTTTCCTCGGGGCTGTTAAACATTTATTAGAGTTTTGTCTTTTATGACAGGGCGAGTCAGTCAGGCCAGTCGATGTTCGCTCACGCACCCATTCCAGACCAGCAGCACAGGCCCACCGCGCCGATTCAGCAGGATGCCGCCGTCTTGCCGGATCCCGCGAACCTGGCGCGGGCAACGGCTCCGCTGCGGCCCTATGCGGGGCGGCCGCCGTTGCCGGACAACGGGCTGCGGCTGCTGCCTCTGGACAGTTTCACATGGGGCGGACCGACCGGCCCCGCCCGCAGCAGTCGCAGCCGCACCCGCGGCGACCACTGTCTGATCCGCGTCACCGCCGGCGTGGTCCGGATCATCCTGCCGGGGGGTGCGGTCGATCACGGGCCGGATAGCGTGGTCTTTATCCCCGCCGGGACCGCCTTTGCCGCCGAGCCGCAGCCGGGCGTCGCCGGTCAGGTGCTGCTGATGCCTCGCGATCTGGGCGAGAGGCTGGATCTGCCGCTGCCGCAGCGGATCGTGGCCGGATCCGAACCCGCGGGTTCAGCGACAGGTGCGGTGCTGTCGACCGATCTGCACGCGCTGGCGCAGCGGCTGGACGACCCGGCCGGCGTCGCCACGGGCTTGCGGCTGGGGCTGATCGCCGGCTCGTTGCAGCGCATGGTTTCGCCGACGCACAGCCCGCCGCGGCTTGTCGCCGAACCGCCGTCGCCGCGGGGCGGGGACAACCGCCCGCTGGTCGCCGCATATATCGAACTGGCCGGCCGCGAACTGGGCCGGGGCCGCACGCTCGCCGATCTGGCCGAGGCGCTGGGGGTCAGCGCGGCGGCGCTGGACTCGGCCTGCCGGTGCCATCGCGGCTGTTCGGCGCTGGCGCTGCTTTACGAGCTGCGCATCGAGCGCGCGGCGGCCCAGCTGCGCTGCACCGCCCGCAGCCTTGGCGACATCGCGATCGAGCTGGGATTTTCCGGCACCGCCCATCTGATCCGCTGCTTTATCACCGCCACCGGCCGCACCCCCGAAAATTACCGGCAGTTGATGCAGCAATCACGCCATGCTGTCGGCTGACCCGCGGCGGGGTCTGCCGGCGCTGCGCAAGGCCCGCGGCCTTGTCCCCCAAGCCGAAACCCGCCCGCGCGCCGCCCCCGGCCGGCGGCGGCCAACAACCCGAGAAACCACGCACAGACGGCAAATTGGCCGCGGCTCTTTCCCTGCCGATCCCCCTTGGCCGGCGGCACGGCGAACGACAAAACCTTCATCACGCGCGGCCGGTCCGGCACCACGCACGCCCAGCCGCAGGGGCTGGGCGCAGCCGGGCGAGACACGTTGACGCGCTATGGGGCCGGGCGAATGTCCTGCATCTCAGGCGTGGGGGTCGCCGTCGTCCCCGCTTTCATCCCGGGCCTGCCGCCCCCGGAACCCCAGCGCCACGACGAATTTCTCGGACGAATCCTGTCGGCTTGCGGGCGGTTTGACGTTGGCGACCGTGGTGAAATTGCGCTTGAGGATGGTCAGCAGCCCCTGCTCGGCCCCTCCGGCCAGCACCTTGGCGACAAAGCTGCCGCCGGGTTCCAGCACGTCGAAGGCGAATTCTGCCGCAGCCTCGACCAGCGCCACGATGCGCAGGTGGTCCGTCGCCTTGTGCCCCGACGCGGATGCCGCCATGTCCGACATCACCAAATCGGCGCGGCCGCCCAGCCATTCCTTGACCTGCGCATCCGCATCATCGGACAGAAAGTCGAGCTGGTAGATCTCGGCCCCCGGGATCGGCTCGACCTCTTGCAGGTCAACGCCCAGCACCCGCCCCTGCGGCTTGCCGCGCGTCTCGCCCAGCGCGTTCACCCGCGCCACCGCCACCTGACACCAGCCGCCGGGCGCACAGCCCAGATCCACGACGCGGGCGCCGGGTTTCAGAAAGCGGTATTTATCGTCTAGTTCCAAGATCTTGTAGGCAGCGCGGCCGCGGTAACCCTCGCGTTTTGCGCGCACCACATAGGGGTCGTTCAGCTGCCGTTCCAGCCACAGGGTCGATGAAATCTTGCGCCCCTTGGCGGTCTTGACCCGCACCCGCAGGTCGCGCTGCCCGCGACCCGAACTGCCCCTGCCCGCCCGGCTGCCGGCCCCGCCGCGCCCGCCTGCCGCACCACCCGAACCCGCCGTCATCACGCCACTCCCATCAGCCCGTCCGAGGCCAATACCCCGTCGCGCACCATTTGCGAATAAAGCAGCCCCTCGCGCAGGCCGCGGTCGGCCACCGACAGGCGGCTGGTCGGCCAGACCCGCATCAGCGTCTGCAAGATCGCGGCGCCGGACATGATCAGGGCGTGACGCTCGCGGCCGATACGGGGGTCGGCGCGCCGCCCCTCGGGGCCCAGCGCCAGATAATTATGGATCACCCGGTCGATCTCGGCCGAGGTCATGGACAGCCCGTCCACCTTGGTGCGGTCATAGCGTTTCAACCCCAGGTGGCTGGCCGCCACGGTGGTCACCGTCCCCGAGGTGCCGATGATCTGAAACGCATCGTCGGCGCGCACCCCGGTGATATAGGGGGCGAAATCTTCCAGCATCTGTTCGAACTGCCAGCTCATCAGCGCGAATCGGGCGGGGTCGTCGCTGACATCGGCGAACTGGTCGCGCAGCGTGGCGACGCCCAGCGGCACGCTGATCCAGTCCACCACCCGCGCCGAACCCGCCGCGCCATCGGGAAAACCGTTGGTCAGCCGCATGATCGCGCGCGAGCGCTGCGCCGGCTCGACCTCGCGCAGGTCGATCCAGACCAGCTCGGTCGAGCCGCCGCCGATATCGACGACCAGCAGCTGTTCAGTCTGCACATTGACCAGCGGCGCGCAGGAAATCACGGCCAACCGGGCCTCTTCCTCGGCGGCGATCACCTCTAGCGGCAACCCGGTCTCGCGCCGGATCAGCCGCATGAAATCGCGGCTGTTGCGGGCGCGGCGGCAGGCTTCGGTCGCGACCAGCCGCATTCGTCGCACGCCGTGCTGTTCAAGCTTGCGCCGGCATACCTGCAAGGCATGCACCGTCCGCGACATGGATTGCCGCGAAAGCCGCCCGGATGCCTCAAGGCCAAGCCCCAGCTGGACCGGCTTCGAGAAGCTGTCGATCACCTGAAACTGACCACCCGAGGGGCGGGCGATCAGCATCCGGCAACTGTTCGTGCCCAGATCGAGGGCGGCATAAAGCGCGCCGTCGCCGGGCTTGCGGGTGTCGGCAGGCAGGGCCTTTGCGGCCGGGATTGCGTCCGCACCCGCGGGACGCCTGGGCGCCATCTGCAACGCCCTCCGAAATCGTGTTGATCTCAACCTAATAGGCCGGCCGGATCGGATCAAGGGCGCATCGGCGCCGCGCCGCAGCCGCTTGCTTGTCACCCCGCGCCGATTCGCCTAAGCCAGCGGCTGATCCTTTGGACAGCCAGCGGGAGAAGGCCCATGATCATCATCGCAGCCTTCGTGCTGGGGGCCATTCTGGGCGACATGCGCGCGCGAAAGGCCGGCGGCAACCGCAAGGACCGGCTGCAATATGCCGCAGCCCATGCGATCGCCTTTGCGGTGCTGGGGTTGTTCGCGACCATCCTGATCGACCGCTGGCTGCGGGTCTAGGGCGGTCTTTCGCGCGTTCCTCGATTCGCGGCGCTGCCACGGGTGGGGTTGACGGCAGCGCTGGACGCGATGCAGCCGGGGACGGGCTCGACGCGCTTTTTCGGAAAGCTTTTCCAGGGCAAGAACCGCACCGCCATGGGCGCCGACCCCCGAAAGCCGGCCCGGGAAATTTCTGGTTGATCCCGGTGCCCTGCCGTCTTTATCCCGATAATCGCCCGGTTCCTCGAAAGCCACATGCCGTCACAGGCCGCGCGGGTGCCGTGCAGATCCGCTTGATCCCGCGGCGGCCAGTGCCCAGATTGCCGGCATGAAACTGCTGCCGCTTATCCTTGTCGTGGTTTACGCCGTGGCCATGTGGCTGTTTTCGGCGTGGCGGCTGCGCCAGCAGCTGACGCAGAACTCGACGCCGCTGAACGACCCGCGGCTGGCCTCGGCGCTGGACCGGCTGGGACGGGCGATGGGGCTGGGTCCGGTCCGGGCCAATGTCTATGAAATCGCGCCGGTGAACGGGCTGGCCGCACCGGATGGCAGGGTGTTCCTGACCCGCGGCTTTCTGGACCAGCTCGACGCCGGCAAGGTCACCGAGGCCGAACTCGCCTCGGTCATCGCGCATGAGCTGGGCCACGTCACCCACGGCCACGCCCGGCGGCGGATGATGGATTTCGCCGGCCAGAACTTGGTGCGCACGGTGCTGGCGGGGACGTTTGGCCGCTTCATCCCCATCGTCGGCCCATGGCTGGCAATGCTGGTCGCCTCGGCGCTGGCCGCCCGCCTGTCGCGCAACGACGAATATGAGGCCGACGCCTTCGCCGCCGCGCTGATGGTCAAGTCGGGCTTCGGCACCGCGCCGCAAAAGGCGCTGCTGGCGCGGCTGGGCCAGCTGACCGGCAGCAGCGGCGCCCCCGTCGCCTGGCTGGCCTCGCACCCGCCCACCCAAGCCCGCATCGCCGCCATCGAGGCGCTGGAGCAGCGCTGGCAAAACCGGCAGGGCTGAGCGCTTCTTCATCACCCAAATATCCCGGGGGAGTCCCGGCACGGGACGGGGGCAGCGCCCCCTGCCCACTTTACCGCAGGACCGGCGGCCCGGGCGGCGCGTGCAGATCCTCGACCCCCATCCGCAGCCCGGCGCCGATCCGATGCGCCAGCGCCGACCATGCCTGCGCGGTCTCGTCGGGCAGCACCCGCAGCAGCGTGGCATCGAACAGCGCCAGCCAGTCGCGGAAATGCTCGGGCCGGACATCGCCCGCAGCGCGATGCACCCGCATCGGATTACCGTCATAGACCCGCTGGAACAGGATCGCATTGCGCCAAAAGGCCGCGATCCTGGCCTCATGTTCCGGCCAGTCGCCGACGTGATTGGCAAACACCGGTCCCAGCACCTCGTGCCGGCGCACGGCGGCATAGAATACGGCGACCACGCGGTCGATCTGTTCGGGCGAGACGGGAAAGCGCGGCGGGATGCTCATGTCCCCTATGTGGCCCCGACGCCGCCCCGACGCAAGCGCAGCGCCCGCCCGCAGCCGCCGCCCCCTCAGTCGCCCCCCCCCCCAGTCGCTCTCTCAGTCGCTGCGGGCCTGCACGGCGGTGACGGCGACCGCGGACACGATGTCCTCGACCGAACAGCCCCGCGACAGATCGTTGGCGGGGCGCGCCAGCCCTTGCAGGATCGGGCCGATGGCGGAAATGCCGCTGAGCCTCTGGGCGATCTTGTAGCCGATATTCCCCGAGGCGAGGTCGGGGAACACGAACACGTTTGCCGGCCCGTCCAGCGGGCTGTCCGGCGCCTTTTTCGCGCGCACCGAATCGTCCAGCGCCGCGTCGAACTGCAATTCGCCGTCGACCTGCAACCCGGGCGCACGGTCGCGCACGATCTGTAGCGCGGCGCGGATACGGGCCAGGCTTTCATGTTCCGCCGAACCCGCGGTCGAAAACGACAGCAGCGCCACGCGCGGGGTCTCTTGCAGCAGCTGCGCGCAGGATGCGGCCGAGGCGATGGCGATGTCGGCCAGCTCTTCGGCCGAGGGCTGGATGATCAGCCCGCAATCGGCAAAGATCATCCCGCCCTTGAGCGGCGCCCCCGGCGCACAGGACAGCATCAGGAAAAAACTGGACACGATGCGCGCATCCGGCGCCCGCCCGATGATCTGCAACGCCGCGCGCACCGTGTCGGCGGTGGTGGCGACGGCGCCGCCGACGGTGCCGTCGGCCAGCCCCAGCCGCACCCGCATCGCCGCCTGCGGGATCGGCTGCGCCATGATCGCGTGCGCCTGTTCGGGGGTGACGCCGCGGCTGGCGCGCAGCCGGTGATATTCCGCGGCCAGCATCTCAAGTTCGGGCGCGGCCGCGGGGTCGATGCAGGCCACCCCCGGCAGCGACGCGGCGGTCATCAGGGTGATGCGGGCCAGCCCGCGGCGGGTGATCTCGGTCGCGGCCTCGCGCACGCGGGGGTCGTCGCCTTCGGGCAGCACGATATGGCGGTCCAGCGCCGCGGCAGTTTCGAGGATACGGTCGAGAGGTTTCATATGCTCACCCGATGAGATGAAGGCCGACAAGGACGAAGCCGCCCAGGAACACCGTTTCCGCGACGATCAGCGCGATGGCACCGCCGCCGACCTCGAGCATCTTTCTGAGCGAGGTCTTGATGCCGACCGCGGCGATCGCGATCAGCAGGCACCAGCGCGAAAACGCCCCCGCCGCGGCGGACACCGCCGGCGGGATCAGCCCCAGCGAATTCAGCGTGGCCAGCGCCAGGAACCCCAGCACGAACCCCGGCAGCAGCGGCGGGCGGCCGCCGGCGCTGCTGTCGGCCAGTCCCCGGGCGCGGATCACCAGCGAAAACACCAGCACCACCGGCGCCAGCATCGACACCCGGATCAGCTTGACCAGCGTGGCGGTCTCGCCCGCTTCGGGGCCGATGGAAAACCCCGCGCCGACGACCTGCGCGACATCATGGATGGTGCCGCCCAGAAACACCCCGGCGGTGCGTTCGTCATAGCCGAACCAGCCCGACAGCAGCGGATAGATCACCATCGCCACCGTGGACAGCACCGTCACCGCCAGCACGGTGAACACGAGGTCGCGTTCCGATCGCTCATGGCGGGGCAGCACCGCGGCGATGGCCATGGCGGCCGAGGCGCCGCAGATCGCCACCGACCCCCCGGTCAGCAGCGCAAAGCGCCAGCGCCGCCCGACCAGCCGCGCCGCCAGCAGCGCAAACAGGATGGTGGCGACGACGCCCGCCACCACCAGCAGGATCAGCGGCCAGCCCAGCGCCGCCAGCATGTCCACGGAAATCCGCGCCCCCAGCAGCGCCACCCCCAGCCGCAGCACCGTGCGGGCGGTAAGGCCGATGCCCGGCGCGGTGCGGGTGCCGTCGTCGGCCAGGAAATTCAGCGCCAGCCCCAGCAGCAACGCCAGCAGCATCGCCGGGGCGCCGTAATGCTCCGACAGGAATTGCGCCGTCGCCGCGACCAGCGCCGACACGGCAAAACCGGGGAAATTGTCGGACAGAAAGCCCGGGGAAAGATATTGGCTGGCCACGATGAGGGTCTTTCGGCTGTGCAGTTCCGATCCCCGGCCACGACATGCGCGCGGCCGGGGAAAAGGGCGGGGCCTGCGCGGCCCTGCCGGAAAATGATGCGCCCATGGTCAGGCAGCCTTGGCCGCCCGGCGAAAGCCGATGCAGGCCGGGTCGCGGGGCGGGCGCGGGTCCGGCCGTGGCCGGCCCGCCCTACCCCCGCCGCGGCTCAGACCGCGCCTTGCTGCGGGCGCATGTCGGCCTTGTCGACGCCGGCCACGACGACGGGTTTCTTCATCGCGTCGCGACGGAAGGGCTCGCCCAGCTCCTGGTTCAGCAGCACCTCGATAAAGGTGGTGCGCCCCTCGGCCATCTGCCGCTCGACCGCCTTGTGCAGCTCGTCGGTCAGCTGCTCGGGGCTGCGCACGACCACGCCTTCCAGCCCGCAGGCCCGCGCGATCCCGGCATAGGAGGTGTCGCGGTCCAGCTCGGTCCCGACAAAGTTGTTGTCATACCACAGCGTCGTGTTGCGCTTTTCCGCGCCCCACTGGTAGTTGCGAAAGATCACCATGGTGATCGCCGGCCAGTCCTCGCGGCCGCAGGCGGTCATCTCGTTCATGGAAATCCCGAAGGCACCGTCGCCGGCAAAGCCGATCACCGGCGTGTCGGGGTTGCCGACCTTGGCGCCCAGAATCGCGGGGAACCCGTAGCCGCAGGGGCCGAACAGCCCCGGCGCCAGATATTTCCGCCCCTGCTCAAAGCTGGGATAGGCGTTGCCGATGGCGCAGTTGTTGCCGATGTCCGAGCTGACGATGGCATCCGCCGGCACCGCCTGCATGATCGCGCGCCACGCCTGACGTGGCGACATCAGATCGGCGTCGCGGCTGCGGGCATCGGCGTTCCATTCGGTGCCGGGATCGTCCTGCTCGTGGTCCAGACTGGACAGCTCCTGCGCCCAGCGCGAACGGGTCTGCGCGATCAGGTCGCGGCGCTGCTGGCGCCCCGAGTCCCCCGCATCCGGCGCCAGACCGGCCAGAATGCCGCGCGCGACCTTGCCCGCATCGCCCTGGATGCCCACCGTCACCTTCTTGGTCAGCCCGATGCGGTCGGCGTTGATGTCCACCTGGATCACCTTGGCGTCCTTGGGCCAATAGTCGATCCCGTAGCCCGGCAGGGTCGAGAACGGGTTGAGCCGCGTCCCCAGCGCCAGCACCACATCGGCCTGCGAGATCAGCTCCATCGCGGCCTTTGATCCGTTGTAGCCCAGCGGACCAGCCGCCAGCGGGTGGCCGCCGGGAAAGCTGTCATTGTGCTGATAGTTGGAACAGACCGGCGCATCCAGACGCTCGGCCAGCTTGACGAGATCGGGGATCGCCCCCGCCAGCACCACCCCCGCGCCCGACAGGATCACCGGGAATTTCGCCTCGGACAGCAGCTTCGCGGCCTCGGCAATCGCGGTCTCGCCGCCCGAGGGCCGCTCGAACGCCACCACCTGCGGCAGTTCCACATCGATCACCTGCGTCCAGAAATCGCGAGGGATGTTGATCTGCGCGGGGGCCGAGTTGCGCCACGCCTGCATGATGACCCGGTTCAGCACCTCGGGGATGCGCGAGGCGTCGCGCACCTCTTCCTGATAGCAGACGGCATCCGCGAACAGGCGCATCTGCTCCATCTCCTGGAAACCGCCCTGGCCGATGGTGCGGTTCGCCGCCTGCGGCGTCACCAGCAGCAGGGGCGTGTGGTTCCAGTAGGCGGTCTTGATCGGAGTGACGAAGCCGGTCACGCCGGGGCCGTTCTGCGCGATCGCCATCGACATCTTGCCGGTCGAGCGCGTGAACCCGTCCGCCATCAGCCCGGCGTTGGTTTCATGGGCGCAATCCCAGAACGTGATGCCGGCCTTGGGGAACAGGTCGCTGACCGGCATCATCGCCGATCCGATGATCCCGAAGGCATGTTCGATGCCGTGCATCTGGAGGACTTTGACGAATGCCTCTTCGGTCGTCATTTTCATGGTCATTTCTCCTTACTGGCGCTCGTCGCGGAAGTGATAGAGTTGATAAAGGCCCCACTGGCCGAGCCGGCGGAACGGGGTTTTCCAGCCCTCGTGCTTCAGCTCGGTGCCGAAGATGGGCAGGTCGGGGACGGGTTGCCCGGCGACCAGCTGCGCCATGCGGCGGCCGGCCATGGCGGAATACATGACGCCGTTGCCGCCGTAGCCCAGCGCGTAATAGGCGCCCGGCAGGTCGCGCAGCCCGGTGATGCGGGGCATCATGTCGTGGCTGACATCGACCCAGCCCCACCAGCTGTAGTCCAGCTCGACCCCGCGCAGGACGGGGAACTTGCGGGCCATGCCCTCGCGCAGGCTGGCGAGGTGCCGGGGGTTGGCGGCGTCGCGGCCGGTGATCGCCGCGCGCGAGCCGATCTGCAACCGGTTGTCGGGCAGCAGCCGATAGTAATGGCGCAGCGTGCGCGTGTCGGTCAGCGGCGAATGCACCTGCGCCCCGATCTCGGCCAGCTCGGCCTGGGTCAGCACCCGCGTCACCACGCTGTTCGACATGATCGGCAGCAGCCGGTCGCGCAGCCGGGCGTGCAGGCTGCGCGGCGCATAGCCGGCGGTCGCCACCGCGACCCGGCGCGCCCGCACCGTGCCGCCCGGGGTGCGCAGGTGGTGGACGCCGTTGCGGTATTCCCAGCCGTCCACGGGGCTGTCGACATGGACGCGGGCGCCGTTCTCGCGCGCGACCCGGCAATAGCCAAAGGCCAGCTTGGCCGCATGGACCCCCACCCCGTCGGGCTCGAACATCGCGCCCTGGGCCTCGTGGTCGCGGACCACCTGCTCGTGCAGCTCGTCGCGCGTCATCATGCGGGCGCCATAGCCGAACCTGTCGCGCAGCAGCGCCGCCTCGGCCTCCAGCCCCGGCATCACCGAGCGCTTGTGCGCGATATAGTAATGCCCGCCGTCCTGCGGCTCGCAGTCGATGGAATGGTCGCGGATCTGGGCGCGCCAATAGTCGAATGCCTCAAGCATCTCGCCGTGCAGGCGCCGGGCCACGTCCAGCCCCCAGCGGTCGATCCACTGGCTGCGCTTGAGCCGGCCGGCGGAAAACTGCGCCTGCCCGCCATTGCGGGTCGAACAGCCATAGGCGGTGCCATGCGCTTCCAGCACCACGGTCTCGATGCCCAGGTCGCGGGTCAGCGCCATGGCACAGTTCAGCCCGGTATAGCCCGAGCCGATGACCGCGCATTCCACGTCGAAATCGCCGGTCACGGGGCCGTCGTCGGGCGGAGCGGCGCCGGCGGTACCGATCCAGTAGGTCGGGGCATAGTCGCTGCCCCGGCCAAGGGTGCGGGCGGTCATCGGGTCATACAGCGGATCATATCCGGCGTTGCCGCGCTTGGGTGTTTCCAGCATGGTCGTGGGTGTCCTACCTGGCCGGGTTGGCGGTGGCGGCGGTGCCGGCGGCAGCAGCCACCGGCGGGCGTTGCTTGCGGATCGCCTGTTTCTCGACGATCCGGCCGTCGCGGATGCGAAACAGATCGGCGCCCTGCACCTCGGTGCGGGTGCCGTCGGGGTTGGTGGCGCGAAAGGTCCACTGGCTGACGCCGCGGCTGCCGTCCTGCGACATGAAATGTTCGTGGTCGGCCCATTGCACGTCCGGCATGGTGGTCCAGACGCCCTCAAAGGCGCGGGCAATGGCGTCGCGGCCGCGGATCTCGGTGCCGTGTTCCGCGTCGCCGGCGACGGTATAGAACACGCAATCCTCGTCGAAATGGGTCATCACGCCGTCGATGTCATGTCGGTTGAAGGCATCGAAAGTCGCCTTGAGGTCGTCGGCGGTCAGGGTCTTGGTCATCGGTTCGGCCTTTCGGAAGCATCGGGATAGGGGATGATCAGGGTCGGGATGTGCGCGCGGCGCATGACCCGCATCGCCACTGTTCCCAGGAAAGTGTGGACCAGCCCGTGTTCGTGGCTGCCCATCAGGATCATGTCGGCGCCGAGCGCCGAGGCATGGGTCAGGATCACCTCGGCCGGCTGGCCCTCGATGATCTCGATCGAGGCGATGCGGTCGCGGCGCGCGACCTTCTGCGGGTCGGTCTCGTCCCAGAAGCTGCGCTGGCGCTCGGCCATCACCTCGCGGGCGGTGGCCAGGCGGTCGCGCACCGCGGCATCGCGCATCTCGGGGTCGGTGACATAGGTGCGCAGGGTGATCCGCGCCTCTTGCGACAGCGGCCGCAGCGCGTGGACGACATGCAGCCTGCCGTCCAGCTGCTCGGCCATCCGCACCGCGTAGCGCAGGGCGTAGATCGCGCCCTCGGACAGGTCCGTGGCATAGAGCAGGGTCTTGATCGGCCTGATCTCGATCATGGGAAACTCCGGTCAATAGCCCATCGCGCGGGGCAGCCACAGCGAGATCCCGGGCACGGCCGCGATCACCGCGATGGCCAGCACGAGGGCGAGGATGAAGGGCAGCGCGCGGACCGCGATCTTTTCGATGTCGATTTTCGAGATGCCCGAGGCGATGAACAGATTCTCGCCCAGCGGCGGGGTGACAAAGCCGACCGACAGCGAACAGATCATCACGATGCCGAAATGGATCGGGTCGATGCCGACGGAATAGGCGACGGGCACCATCACCGGCACGAGGATCATGATCGCGGCCAGGGTTTCCATGAACATCCCCACCACCAGCAGAAAGACGATCAGGATCGCCCAGATCACCGGCACGCTGTCGATCAGCGACAGCAGGCTGTTGGCCAGATGCGCAGGGATCTGGTTTTCCACCAGGATGCGGCCAAAGATCGTGGCGGTGAACAGCACCAGCAGCACCCGCCCGGTCAGCCAGGTCGTGGCCTCAAGCGCGACCACGATTTCCTTGAGATTGACCTCGCGGTAGATGAAGATGCCGACGAACAGCGTATAGAAGATCGCGACGATCGCGGCCTCGGTGGGCGTAAAGAACCCGCCGTAGATGCCGCCCAGGATCACCAGCGGCGCCAGGATCGACCAGAAGCCCTGATAGAGCGTGCGCAGGATCGCGCGGGCCGACAGCGGCTCGGCGCCTCCGTGATAGCCCAGCCGCCGGCAGCGGATGTAATTGGCCAGCATCAGCGATCCGGCCATCACGAAACCGGGCAGGAAACCGGCGATGAACAGTTTCGAGATGGATACGGTCTGGAACTGGCCGAATTTCTCGACCGCGTCGGGCGGGGCCTGCAAGCCCATCGCCGAGATGCCAAAGATGACCATCGGGATCGAAGGCGGGATGACGATGCCCAGCCCGCCGGCCGCCGCCGTGACCGAGGCCGCATAGGACCGGTCGTAGCCCGCGCGCACCATCGCCGGGATCATCAGCATCCCGACCGCGGCGGTGGTAGCCGGGCCCGAGCCGGAAATCGCGCCGAAGAACACGCAAGCCAGCACCGTCGCCGCGGAAATTCCACCGGTAAAGGGGCCGGCCAGGCTTTCGGCGACGTTGATCAGGCGGCGGCTGACGCCCGCGGCCTCCATCAGCGCGCCCGCCAGGATAAAGGCCGGCAGCGCCATCAGCGGGAACGAACCCACCGAGGACCAGGCCATCTGGACCATCTTGATCGGGTTGTCGCCCAGATACCACATCGCCGCCAGCGCCGAGACCCCAAGCCCGACCGAGATCGGCGCGCCCAGCACCAGCAGGAACCCGAACGTCCCGAACAGGACCAGAATGATTGCGTTATCCATTCAGAATTTCCCCCGCTCGGGCAGTTCCTGCTGGGCAAGCTCGATCTCGACCTCGTCGGGGTCGCGCGGGTCGACGCCCAGAACCAGCTTGAGATAATTCACTTGCAGGATGCGCAGCGTCATCAGCACAAAGGCGACGACCATCGGCGCCATCAGCCATTTCATCGGCCAGCCCAGCGTCTGCGCCTTAACAAAGGGCTTCAGCGCGCCGATGTAGCGGATCGCGTAAAAGATGAAGATGACATTGAACATCACCCAGAACAGGTCGCCCACCGCCTCGACCATCCGGCCCAGCTGGCGGGGCATCATCCTGATATGAAAGGTGACGCGGTTGTGGGCCGCCATGCGCGCGGCATAGCTGGCGCCGAAATAGGCGAACCAGACGAACAGGATCACCGAGAATTCCTCGATCCAGGTGATCGAGAACCCGAACACCTGACGCGCGACGATCTGCACGAACAGCAGCGTCACGAACACGGCCAGGAGGATCCGGCAGATATAGCTTTCCAGCTTGTCGAGATGTTGCCACAGGGCAGCAGTCATCGTTCGGCCTCCGGGAAGGGGTCGGTCGGTTGGAAAATCAGCAGGCGCCGCATGGGGCGCCCGCGATCAGCGGCGAAACGCCCGCGGGGTCATTCGACCGCCGGCCGGCCCAGTTCGGCCATGACGGCGTTGACCTCGTCCTTGCCGCCCACGCTGTCGTAGAACTTGGGCCAGACGCCGGCGATGGCGCGGTCCATGAACTCTTTCTCGCCGTCGGCGGGTTCGGTGATTTCCATGCCGCGGGCGACCAGCTCTTCGCGGATCCGGGCCTCTTCGTTGCGCAGGAACTCGGCCGAGGCCAGCGTCGCTTCGTGCCCGGCATCCAGCACCTGCTGCTGTTCCTCGGGCGACAGCGACTGGAACAGCTGTTCGCTGACGATCAGCGGCTCGATCGAAAAGATGTGGCGCAGGTCGGTGATGTATTTCTGGACTTCGTAGAACTTCATCGCGTTGACGGTCATATACGGGTTGTCCTGCCCGTGGACGACTTTTTGCTGCAACGCGGCGAAGGTTTCGGACCATGCCATCGGCGTGGGGCTGATGCCCCAGGACTTGTAGGTCTCGATCATGATCTCGTTCTTCGGAACCCGGATCACCAGCCCCTGAAGATCGGCCACGGTGGACACCGGTTGCGAGGAATTGGTCAGCACCCGAAAGCCGGAATAGGCCCAGCCGATGATGCGGACGCCGGCGTTCTCGATGGTCTTGTCCACCAGCCGCTGGCCGATCGGGCCCTGGGTGACCTTTTCCGCATCCTCAAGCGACAGGATCACATAAGGCAGGGTCAGCGAGCCGACCTCGGGCGAGAACGGCGTGATGTTGTTGATCGCAAGGATCGAGAAATCCAGCGTGCCGGTCGCGGCGGCGCCGACGGTGTCCTGCTCGTCGCCGAGCTGGCCGTTCAGGAACAGCCGCGCACTGTGCTTGCCGCCGGATTTTTCCGCCAGGGCCGCGGCAAAGGTCTTGCCCAGCGCCTCTTGCGTGCCGCCGGCGCCGTCGCCGACAGCCACCTTGAATTCGGTCGCCACGGCCGGGGCGGCGGTCAGCGTCGCCAGCAGCGCCGCAACGGCTGCGCCGCGCATCGTTTTCGACAGATAGGTCATGTTACCTCCCATGCCGGCCACTCCCCTGGCCGGTCGTGACGCAGGGATGACATCTTGACGCAGCCGCGCATATCGCCAGTTGATGCAAACGATATGTCCAGTTGCCGGGGTCGCGGCGAAAACCCGCATCCGGGCGCAGCAGCAGCAAGGGGAAAGACGCAGCAGCCACATGGTCCAGAGCCACCGCATCCCGCCCGAATCGGTCTATCTGCAAAAATCCGCCGCCGCGACGTTACAGGGGCAGCTGTCGGCGGCGCTGGTGCGGCTGATCCTCGACCGCCGCTATCCGCCGGGGACGCATCTGCCCTCGACCCGGCAGCTGTCGCGGCATCTGGGCATCTCGCGGCTGACGGTGACGCTGGTCTATCAGGAACTGACCGCCGGCGGCTATGTCGAGCCGCGCGCCCGGTCGGGCCATGTCGTTGCCGACAGCGTGCCGCACCGCCGGCTGCGCCAGCCCGAACCGGGACAGGGCCGCTGCAACGTGGACTGGGACGACTGGCTGCGCGATGCCCCGCGCCGCCGCCGCGTCATCCGCAAGCCTGCCAACTGGCAGGAATATCGCTATTCGTTCATCTACGGGCAGGCGGACCCGGCGCTGTTCGATCTGAATGCGTGGCGCGAATGCATGCGCCAGTCCACCTCGCGCCGCGATTTCGGCAATCTGGCCGCGGATCAATACGGCCAGGACGACCCGCTGCTGGTGGATTTCATCTGCGCCAACACCCTGCCCCGCCGCGGGATCATGGCGCAGCCGGAAAACGTGCTGATCACCGTCGGCGCCCAGAATGCGCTCTACATGCTGGCGCAGCTGCTGGCCGGTCCCGCGCGGCCGGCGGTGATGGAGGAACCCGGCTATCCCGATTTCGCCGAGATCCTGCGCCACACCGGCTGCCCGGTGCATTTCCAGCCGATCCGGGCCCACGGGCTTGAGCCGTCAGAGATCCCGGCCGAGGCGCGGCTGGTCATGGTGACCCCCAGCCACAACATCCCCACCGGCGTGACCATGCCTCTGGCCCAGCGCCGCGAGCTGCTGCGCCTTGCGGCCGAGCGTGATTTCCTGATCGTCGAGGATGATTACGAATTCGAGATGTCCTATCTGGCCCCGCCCGAGCCGGCGCTGAAGTCGCTGGATGGCGACGGGCGGGTGATCTATGTCGGCAGTTTTTCCAAGTCGCTGTTTCCGGGGCTGCGCATCGGCTACATGGTCGGTCCCGCCCCGCTGATCGCCCAGGCCCGCGAGCTGCGCACGATCATGCTGCGCCATGTTCCCGGCCATTTGCAGCGCGTTGCCGCGCATTTCCTGGCCTATGGCCATTACGACGCCCATATCGTCCGGCTGCGGCAGGTCTTTCGCCAGCGCCGCGCCGCGCTGGTCGAGGCGTTTCAGGACGTCCCGCATCTGTGCATCGCCGGCGCCGCACGGCAGGGCGGGTCCAGCATCTGGGTGCGGGCGCTGAACGGGATCGACAGCGACGCGCTGGGGCTGCGCCTGCAACGCGACAGCGTGCTGATCGAGCCGGGCGCGGCGTTTTTCGAACGCCCGCCCCGGCCGTGCCCGTATTTCCGGCTGGGCTATTCCTCGATCCCCGAGGACCGCATCGCCCGGGGCGTCTCGCTGATCGCCCGCGCGGCGCTGCAAATGGAATCGCAGCCGGACGACAGCGGGTCCGCGCAGGCAGGGTCCGGAATCGGGGAGGATGGTGCTGTGAGTGAGGATTGAACTCACGACCTCTCCCTTACCAAGGGAGTGCTCTACCACTGAGCTACCACAGCGCCGGTCGGTCCGTCTGGGACCGTGCGGGGCGATTTAGACGCAAGCGCGCAGGGGTGCAAGGGGGTATGGGCGGAAATCCAGGTTTCTCTGTCCGCAGCTGCGCGCCGGCGGCTGGACCTGGGCGGGCGGGGCGATTAATTGGGTCGGATGAACAAGGACCGTCACCCCGACAAGACCGGCCGCAAGACCGGCGCCGACGACCGCGCCGCGCGGCAGGCGCTCGCGCTGCGCGAAAACCTGGCGCGGCGCAAGGCGCAGGCGCGCAGCCGGGCCGAGGGGGCGGGCGGCAATGGCGGCGGCGGCGTGACGGCGGGCAGCAACATAACGATTCCAGGGGATGAACCCCGGGGCGATAGCGAGGACTGATGGATACGATTCTGGTGCGCGGCAACGGTCCGCTGAACGGCGAGATCGAGATCGCGGGCGCAAAGAACGCCTGCCTGACGCTGATGCCCGCAACCCTGCTGACCGACGAGCCGCTGACCCTGACCAACGCGCCCCGGCTGTCGGACATCCGCACCATGACCGAGCTGCTGCGCTCTCTCGGTGCCGAGGTCGCGGATTTGCAGGACGGCCGGGTGCTGGCGCTGTCCAGCCACGCGCTCAGCAGCCACCGCGCCGATTACGACATCGTGCGCAAGATGCGGGCCTCGATTCTGGTGCTGGGACCGATGCTGGCGCGCGACGGGCAGGCGATCGTCTCGCTGCCCGGGGGCTGCGCGATCGGGGCGCGGCCGGTGGACCTGCATCTGCGCGCGCTGGAAGCGATGGGCGCGGAGCTGGACCTGCGCGACGGCTATGTGCACGCAAAGGCGCCGATGGGCGGCCTGCGCGGTGCGGTGATCGAGTTTCCGCTGGTCTCGGTCGGGGCCACGGAAAACGCGCTGCTTGCCGCGACGCTGGCCCGCGGCACCACCGTGCTGAAAAACGCCGCGCGCGAGCCGGAGATCGTCGACCTTGCCCGCTGCCTGCGCCGCATGGGCGCCCAGATCGAGGGCGAGGGCACGGGCACCATCACCATTCAGGGCGTCGACCGGCTGTCGGGCGCCACCCACCCGGTGGTCACCGACCGGATCGAGCTGGGCACCTATATGCTGGCCCCCGCCATCTGCGGCGGCGAGGTCACCTGTCTGGGCGGCCGCATCGAGCTGGTGGAATCCTTTTGCGAAACGCTGGATCAGGCCGGGATCAGCGTCACCGAATCCGACCGCGGCCTGACCGTTTCGCGCAAGAACGGCCGGGTGAATGCGGTGAACGTGGTGACCGAGCCCTTTCCGGGTTTTCCCACCGACCTTCAGGCGCAGATGATGGCGCTGCTTTGCACTGCCGATGGCGTCAGCGAGCTGGAAGAAACCATCTTTGAAAACCGCTTCATGCACGCGCCGGAACTGGCGCGGATGGGCGCCCGGATCGAGGTTCACGGCGGCCACGCCCGCGTCACCGGCGTGGACAGGCTGCGCGGCGCCCCGGTGATGGCCACCGACCTGCGCGCCAGCGTCAGCCTGATCCTTGCGGGGCTTGCGGCCGAGGGCGAAACCATCGTCAGCCGCGTCTACCATCTCGACCGCGGCTATGAGAAGGTCGTGCGCAAGCTGCGCGGTGTCGGCGCAGATATCGAACGCATCAAGGAGCAGCCTGCCCATGGTGAATGACGCGCGTTTTGCAGATGCGGGGCCGGATGCGGCGCTGGCGATCAGGGCCGAGGACGGGGACGATCTGGCCGTGCTGGCCGCGCTGGCGCAGGATGCGGTGCTCAGCGTCGCCGACATGGGCTATGACCCGAAATCGCGCCGCTTCAGCCTGCTGCTGAACCGTTTCCGGTGGGAAGACGCCGATTCCGCCCGCCTCGAATCGCGCCCATATGAACGGGTGCGGGCGCTCTTGGTGATCTCGGATGTGCTGCGGGTGCGCCATGACGGCATCGACCGCGGCGACCCCGAAACGGTGCTGTCGCTGCTGTCGCTGGACTGGCAGCCGGGCGAGGACGGCACCGGGCGGCTGGTGCTGGCATTCGCCGGCGACGGCTCGGTGGTGATCGACGCGGAATGCCTGTCGGTCGATCTGCGCGACGTGGCGCGGCCGCATCGCGCCGCCTCGGCGGATCTGCCCCGGCATGAACCCTAGGCTGCTGCTGTGGCGGCTGACCCCGGCCGACGCCGGCCCCTGGCACCGCATCATGCGGGGCGCGCTGGCGGAATTGCAGGGGCTGTTCGCCAGCGACTGGGCGGAATGGATCGACCGTCCCGAATGTGATTTCCGCGCCGTGCTGGAGCGGGCGGATTGCTGGGCCGCCGGCTGGGCGCAGGGGCAGCCGCTGGCCGTCGGACGGTGGGAGGCCCTTGATTCCCCCGACACCGCAACGCTGATGGGCGTCTATGCGCAGCCCTCGGCACGCGGCGCGGGACTGGCCGCGCCGCTGGTGCGCCAGTTGATCGCGCAGGCTGCGGCGCAGGGGCACCACCGCATCCAGCTGGATGTGGTCGCGACCAACCTGCGCGCGCTGCGCTTTTACCGCCGGCTGGGCTTTGCGCCGACCGCCACGCCGCCCCTGCGCAACCCGCTGGGGCTGGACGAAATCGAGCTGGCGCTGGACCTCGCCCCCCGTCTGGCTGCTTGAGCAACAGGGGGCCGCAGGGTAACAGCGCCCAACCGCCCCAGTTTTCGGAAACCCGCACCATGCCCGTCACGCTGAACACCGCCGACCCGGATTTCGAGCGCGGCTTTGCCGCCATGCTGTCCGCCAAGCGCGAGGATTCCGCCGATGTCGGGCAGGTGGTGGCCACGATCATCGCCGATGTCCGCGCCCGTGGCGATGCGGCGCTGGTCGAACTGACCAACCGCTTTGACCACAACGACCTGACCACCGCCGGGCTGCGGTTTTCCGCCGCGGAAATCGACGCCGCCTGCGCGCAGGTCTCGGCGGATGACCGCCAGGCGCTGGAACTCGCCGCCGCCCGCATCCGCGCCTATCACCAACGCCAGTTGCCGCAGGATGCGGAATGGACGGATGACACCGGCGCCACGCTGGGCTGGCGCTGGACTCCGGTTTCGGCCGCAGGGCTGTATGTGCCGGGGGGGCAGGCCAGCTATCCGTCCTCGGTGCTGATGAACGCGATTCCCGCCCGCGTGGCCGGGGTGGAACGGCTGGCGGTCTGCGTGCCGACGCCGGGCGGAGAGATCAACCCGCTGGTGCTGCTGGCCTGCCGCATCGCCGGCGTGGACGAAATCTGGCGCATCGGCGGCGCGCAGGCCATCGCGGCGCTGGCTTACGGCACCCAATCCATCCGGGCGGTGGACAAGATCACCGGCCCCGGCAACGCCTATGTGGCGGCGGCCAAGCGGCAGGTGTTCGGTCGCGTCGGCATCGACAGCATCGCCGGCCCGTCCGAGGTGCTGATCATCGCCGCGGGCGCGCAGAACCCCGACTGGCTGGCGCTGGACCTGCTGGCGCAGGCCGAACACGACGCCGACGCGCAGGCGATCCTGATCACCCCCGACCCGGCGCTGGCCGAGGCGGTCGCCGAGGCGGTGGACCGTATCCTGCCCACCCTGCCCCGCGCCGCAATCGCCGGGGCCAGCTGGCGCGACCACGGCACCATCATCCTGACCCGCGACCTGTCCGAGGCCGCGGCGCTGTCCGACCGCATCGCCCCCGAGCATCTGGAGCTGTGCGTGGACGATCCCGCCGCGCTGGCGGCACAGGTCCGCCACGCCGGCGCGATCTTCCTTGGCGCGTGGACGCCCGAGGCCGCGGGCGATTACGTCTCGGGGCCGAACCATGTGCTGCCCACGGCACGCTCGGCGCGGTTCTCGTCGGGGCTGTCGGTGATGGATTTCGTCAAGCGCAGCACCGTCTCGGCGCTGTCGCCCGGCGCGCTTGCCGCCATCGGCCCGGCCGCGGTGCGGCTGGCGCTGTCCGAAGGGCTGTCCGCGCACGCCCGCTCGATCGAGGCGCGGCTGGAATCGCTCAACCGCGGCAAAGACGGTTTTGACGCTTGAATGATCGCCCGCTTGCGGGAATCTTGACCCACGCCGGCTGTGGTCCGGCCAGAACAGGAACAGCGAAGATGTCCACCGATCGTCTTGTCCGGGTCGAGATCGACGATTCCGCCCTGCCCCCGCCCACCCCCGAGATGGAGCAGGAACGCCGCGTCGCCATCTTCGACCTGCTCGAGGACAACAGCCTGGCCCTGCCCGGACGCGCCGGCAACGCCGCGCCGACCGGTCCCTATGCGCTGCAACTGGCGGTGCGCGACCGGCGGCTGGTGTTCGACCTCAGCTCGGAACTGGGCGAAAAAGTGGCCGAGTTCCACCTGTCGATGGGTCCGTTCCGGCAGGTGGTCAAGGATTATTTCCAGATCTGTCAAAGCTATTTCGACGCGGTGAAACGCCTGCCCCCGGCCCAGATCGAGGCCATCGACATGGCGCGGCGCGGCATCCACAACGAAGGCGCAAGGACGTTGCAGGAACGGCTGGAAGGCAAGGCCGAGATCGACATCGACACCTCGCGCCGGCTTTTCACCCTGCTCTGCGCGCTGGTATCGGACTGACCCGGATGCTGCCCGGCAAGACCATTCCGGCCAGCTTTCCCGGGTCGGTGCTGTTCTGCTGCGACCACAACGCCATCCGCTCGCCCATGGCCGAGGGGCTGATGAAAAAGCTTTACGGGCGCAGCGCCTATGTGCAGTCGGCGGGTGTGCACAACGACATGGAAATCGACGGCTTCACCATCGCCGTCTGCCAGGAATTGGGGATCGAGCTGTCGCGCCACCGCACTCGCAGTTTTGACGACATGCGCGACTGGGGCGACGACCTGGGGCAGTTCGATCTGGTGGTGGCATTGTCGCCGGCCAGCAAGCATCAGGCGCTGGAGCTGACCCGGCACAGCCATCTCGACGTGGAATACTGGCCGATCATGGACCCCACGGGGCTGGCCGAATCGCGCACGGAAAAGCTGGGGCTTTACCGGCAGTCGCGCAACCAGATCCTGACCCGGATGCTCGACCGCTTCGGCCCGCCCACCGAACCCGACGGCATCGACACCGTCCGCCGCGCCCTGCCGCAGGACCAGCGCCCCCAGCCCTGACGCAGACCCAGCGTCCGATCCTCGGTGCGTCCGATCTTCTGTCGAGAAATATCCTGGGGGCTTGCGAGCGCCCGGAAAACAGTCCGGTGGACTGTTTTCAGCAAGCAAGGCCACGGCAGTGGCCGCAGGCCGGGGGCAAAGCCCCCCCTTTCACCCCGCCCAGCCCAGAAAATTGCGCAGGATCCGCAACCCAAGCGCCCCGGATTTTTCGGGGTGAAACTGCAACCCCACGATATTGTCGCGCGCCACCACCGCCGTGACCGGCCCGCCGTGATCGACCGAGGCCACCAGATCCTGCGCCCGCGCAACATTGAACTGCCAGCTGTGGACGAAATAAGCGTGCGCCCCCTGCGCCACCCCTGCCAGCACCGGATGCGGGTGATGGAGCCGCAGCGCGTTCCAGCCCATATGCGGAACCTTCAACGCGGGGTCGGCGGGGGTGATGCGCTCGACCCGGCCATGGATCCAGCCGAAACCGGGGGTGGGGCGATATTCCAGCCCCTCGTCGGCCAGCATCTGCATCCCCACGCAGATGCCCAGAAACGGCACGCCGCGGCGGATCACGGCGCCCTCAAGCGCCTCGGCCAGCCCCGGCACCGCGTCAAAGGCGGCGCGGCAGGCGGGGAACGCCCCGTCCCCCGGCAGCACGATGCGGTCGGCGCCTGCAACCTCGACCGGATCGGCGGTCACCGCCACAGTTGCGCCAAGATCGCGCCCGGCCAGCGCCACGGCCTTGGCCGCCGAATGCAGGTTGCCGCTGCCGTAGTCGATCAGCGCCACGCGCATCGGGTGCTACAGCGCCCCCTTGGTCGAGGGCAGCGCATCGCCGATCCGCGGGTCCGGCTCGACCGCCTCGCGCAGCGCCCGCGCCACCGCCTTGAAGGTCGCCTCGGCGATGTGATGGGCGTTGAAACCGTGGATCAGGTCGACATGCAGGGTGATGCCGCCATGGGTGGACAGGGCCTGAAAGAATTCGCGCACCAGCTCGGTGTCGAAACTGCCGATCTTTTGCGCCGGGAACGGCAGGTTCCAGACCAGAAACGGCCGCCCCGACAGGTCCAGCACCGCGCGGACCTGCGCATCGTCCATCGCCAGATGAAAGCTGCCATAACGGCGGATGCCGCGCTTGTCCCCCAGCGCGCGCGCCAGCGCCTGCCCCAGCGCGATGCCGCAATCCTCGACCGTGTGGTGGTCGTCGATATGCAGGTCGCCATCTGCTTTCAGCTCGATGTCGATCAGCGAATGCCGGGCCAGCTGGTCGATCATGTGGTCGAAGAATCCGACCCCGCTCCGGCTGTCGGAACGGCCCGAGCCGTCCAGATCAACCTTGACGTGGATGTCGGTCTCGGCGGTCTTGCGCGCAACCGCGGCGTGACGGGCGGAAACGGGGCGGGCGGAAACGGGGGCGGTGTCGGACATGGGCGCCTCATTCGCTGGGAACGGCCCCGCTTAGCGCAAATGGCGGCGCGGGTGCAACGGCGCGGGTGCGGCTGGGGCTCTGCCCCGGGGCCTTTGGCCCCTCCCCGGGATATTTGGGACCGCCCGAATCCTCAGGTCAGCCACAGCCCGGCGCGTTTCAGGCGCTTGCGCAGTGCGCGTTCGGGGGCCTGCGGCGGGTGGGCGGCACCGAGGGGGCGGACAAGGCGGCGCCCCTCGCCGCCGGTCAGCAGCCGTTCCGCCGCTTCCCAACCCTCCAGCAGCGGGGCGATTTCCGGCAGCGCGGCAACGGTTTCAAAGGTCGTCAGCGCGGGGTCGGGCGCCTGCGCGTAAAGCAGGGCCGGGTTGCGCCAGTGCCAGGTGACGTCGCCGTCCAGCCCGTCCAGTTCCGGCCCCGGCCGCCCGCCGCCAAGGCTGTGGATCACCAGCGGCAGCACCACCTGATCCAGCCACGGGTCCAGCGACTGGCAGGCCAGCGCCTCGCCCGGGTCGGCGCGCACCGCCACCGCCCAGTCGTGAAAGCGGCGGTGGAATTGCGCCGGATCGGCGCCGAAAAACCAGCCGGCGTTGAAATAGAGGAACCTTTCCCAGTGGTCCGGCGGCTGCGACAGGTCGAGCGAGCCGTCCATATCCAGCCCGAAACGATCATAAAGCGACCGCCAGATCGAATCGTAGCCGTGATGATAGGGCGGCGGCACGGGCCAGCTGCCCTCGCGCCGCATCGAGGCCGAGGGCCGCGCGAAATCGAACGCCACCGCATCCAGATCGCCGGTCACCAGCGTGTCGCTGTCCAGAAACAGGAACGGGCGGCCCGGGTCGAGCAGCGCCAGCGCCTCGATCTTGTTGCCATGCGGATAGCTGCGGCCAAAGCTGCGCGCGTGCAGCGGCCGGATCTCGGCCCCCAGCGCGACCAGCGCCTCACGCGCAAGGGGCGACATGCGCGGATCGGTGCCCGCCCATGCACCGCCGGGCTGGGGTTCCGCCACGATCAGCCGGCCGCGGAAACCGGGTGTGTTCAGGCGCAGGCTGGCGGCAAGAATCGCGGCCTCGCGGTCGATGCCGCCGCGCTGCGCCACGATCAAGATGTCGAATTCAGGGGCAACGGGCGCGCGGCCCGCATTCCGCGCCGCCCTGCGGGCCAGCCGCTCGGCCATGCGCTGCGCCTTGCGGGCGGCGCGTTCGGCCTGACCGCGGGTCGGTGGGGGGATATGCGGGGCGTCGTTCATCAGCCGTCCTGCGCTTGTGCGGCGAACACCATCGACCTTGTGGGGGAAAATGGTGGGCGACCCTGGAATCGAACCAGGCATGGGTCTCCCCGGCGGAGTTACAGTCCGCTGCCGCACCTTGCAGCACGTCGCCCGACGTCCGGGGTGATTATCCCCGCCCCACCGCAGGGTCAAGCGCTTTCCCGCCGCCTCTTGCGCCCCGCGCCGGCCCGGCGCAATCAGGCAGGTGACAGGAGAACCGATGACCACCCCGCCCAAAAAGACCCGCAAGCCCGCATGGGTGATCGACAAGGAACGCGCGCGCCGCGCCGCGGCCGCCGAAACCGTCTGGCTGTTCGGACTGCACGCGGTGCGCGACGCGCTGGCCAACCCCGCCCGCAGCCGGCTGCGGCTGGTGGTGACGAAAAACGCCGCCGACCGGCTGGGGGACGCCATCGCGGCCTCGGGGATGGAGCCGGAAATCGTCGACGCCCGCGTCTTTGACCGCGAGGTGCCGCTGGCGCCCGATTCCGTCCATCAGGGCGCCGCGGTCGAGGTCAGGCCGCTGGACTGGGGCCGGCTGGCCGACATCGCGACAGCCGGGGCCGAGGGCTCGCGCCCGCTGATCGTGGCGCTGGACCGGGTGACCGACCCCCATAACGTCGGCGCGATCCTGCGCTCGGCCGAGGTGTTCGGCGCCCGCGCGGTCATCGCTACCGCCCGCCACGCCGCGCCGGAAACCGGGGCGCTGGCCAAGACCGCCTCGGGGGCGCTGGAACGCCAGCCCTATCTGCGGGTGGTCAACCTGGCCGATGCGCTGATCGAGTTGCAGTCGATGGGCTACACCGTGCTGGGGCTTGACGGCGAGGGCACCGCCACCCTTCCCGAGGCACTGGCCGCCCTGCCCGGCCGCGCCATCTGCCTGGTGCTGGGCGCCGAGGGGCCGGGGCTGCGCGAACGCACGCGCGAGACCTGCGATCAGGTGGTGCGCATCCCGTTTGCGGCGGATTTCGGGTCGCTGAACGTGTCGAACGCGGCGGCAGTGGCGCTGTATGCGGCGACCCGGGCGTGAACATGCGGGGCACGGGCGGAACACTGGCGGTCACTTTGGGGCGATCTTTCTGGCCCACCCGTTGCACGGGGCGGGCGGTGATGCGACACAGGATCGCATGATGCCAGCAGCCCCCCTTGCCCGCACGGACGCGATGATTCGAGATACAAGCATTCTGGCCCGCCTGGCCGCATTTCGCCGTCCAGCGGCCCGCGGCCATGCGCTGGCGGCGCTGGCACTGTGGGGCCTGCTGTCGGGACCGGCGATGGCGCAGGCTCTGGGCGGCATGGATCCGGTCAGCCTGCGCGACGCGGGCCGGCCGGTGGGGGGCGATGCGGCGATCTCGACCCACTGGAAGGGGCGCGAGTGGCGGTTTTCCAATGACGCCAACCGCGCCGCGTTCGAGGCGAATCCCGGCGCCTATGCGCCCGCTTTCGGCGGCAACTGCCCCGTTGCGCTGTCCGAGGGCGAACGCCACCCCGGCGAGCCGCAGCATTTCGTGGTGCTGAACGGGACGGTCTATCTGGCCGGCTCGGCCTCGGCCCGCGAACGCCTGCGCAAGGATCCCGCGATCCTCGGGCTTGCGGCGCGGGCGTGGAAACGCCAGTCGCGCTGAGGGCCGGATGGACGCCGCGGGAAAATCCTCACTTTTGCGTGTATGCGTATGGAACCCAAGGGCAGTGATGCACATTTACATCATGAACAGGGCCACGGAACGGTCTTGTTCAGATCACTGTCCCTCGTTCCGCGACTTGCGCCCGGTCCCCGACCGGGCGCTTTTTTCTGTCTGAACCCCTGATGAGGAGACCAGCATGACCCAGCCCGATATCGCCCGTATCGCCGCGCAAACCCGCAACATCGCCGTGGTGGGGCTGTCGCCCAAGCCCGAGCGTCCCAGCCACGAGGTCGCGCATTACCTGCAAAATCTGGGCTATCGAATCATCCCGGTGAACCCCGGCCACGCCGGCGAGCAGATCCTGGGCGAGACCACCTATGCCACGCTTTCCGACATTCCCGCCGATGCCGCGGTTAACATGGTCGATATCTTCCGCCGCTCGGAATCCGTGCCCGCGGTGGTGGACGAGGCGCTGGCCGCGCTGCCGGGGCTGAAAACCATCTGGATGCAGATCGGGGTGATGCACGATCAGGCCGCGGACAAGGCCCGCGCGGCGGGCAAGACCGTGGTGCAGGATCGGTGCCCCAAGATCGAATTCCCCCGCGTCGGCGCCGCCGGCCCCAAGGGGGCCTGATCCGCAACCGCGATCCGGGGCAAGCCTGTATTGCCCCGATTTTCCACCCGCGCCCCCTTTTCAAGAATGAAACTCGGGTTATAGTCGCCGCATGACGCGGACCCTGCACCATGCCACGCCCCCTGCCCCCGGCCATCGCCCGGGCGCGTCTGCGCGTGCCGCCTGCCCGCTGCCGGGCGGGCGTCTGGTGATGAAACTCCGCGGTCTGCTGCTTCTTACGCTGCGCTGAGCGGGTCCGCCGGGCCGCCGCTCAGTCTGGCACAGCGCCCGGCCACCCCAGAAGCAACAGTATTCAAGAGACGCGACATGACCTCTGCCAGCGCAACCACCGCCACCACGACAGCCCGCGATTCCGACCGGGTGCTGATTTTCGACACCACGCTGCGCGACGGGGAACAATCCCCCGGCGCCACCATGTCCCATGCCGAAAAGCTGGAAATCGCCCAGATGCTGGACGAAATGGGCGTGGACATCATCGAGGCGGGCTTTCCCATCGCCTCTGAGGGCGACTTTGCCGCCGTCAGCGAAATCGCGAAACAGGCGCAAAGCGCAGTGATCTGCGGGCTGGCCCGCGCCCAGATCCCCGACATCGACCGCTGCTGGGAGGCGGTGAAACACGCCCGCCGCCCGCGTATCCACACCTTTATCGGCACCTCGCCGCTGCATCGGGCGATCCCGAATCTGGACATGGACCAGATGGCGGACCGCATCCACCAGACCGTGACCCATGCCCGCAACCTGTGCGACAACGTGCAGTGGTCGGCGATGGACGCGACCCGGACGGAACATGATTACCTATGCCGGGTGGTGGAAATCGCGATCAAGGCGGGGGCCACCACGATCAACGTCCCCGACACCGTGGGCTATACCGCGCCCCGCGAATCGGCGGCGCTGATCCGGATGCTGATCGAGCGGGTGCCGGGCGCCGACAGCGTGGTGTTTTCCACCCATTGCCACAACGACCTGGGCATGGCGACCGCCAACAGCCTTGCCGCGGTCGAGGCCGGCGCCCGCCAGATCGAATGCACCATCAACGGGCTGGGCGAGCGCGCCGGCAACGCCGCGCTGGAAGAGGTGGTGATGGCGCTCAAGGTGCGCCACGACATCATGCCCTGGACCACCGGCGTCGACACCCGCAAGATCATGGGGATTTCCCGCCGGGTCAGCCAGGTTTCCGGTTTCCCCGTGCAGTTCAACAAGGCCATCGTCGGCAAGAACGCCTTTCTGCACGAATCGGGTATCCATCAGGACGGCGTGCTGAAAAACGTCGAGACCTTCGAGATCATGCGCCCCGCCGACATCGGCCTGAACGAGGCCAATATCGCCATGGGCAAGCATTCCGGCCGCGCCGCGCTGCGCGCCAAGCTGGGCGATCTGGGGTATGATCTGGGGGACAACCAGCTCAAGGATATATTTGTGCGGTTCAAGGAACTGGCCGACCGCAAAAAGGAAATCTACGACGACGATCTGGTCGCGCTGATGCAGGACAGCGCCGCCAACACCGACAGCGACTATTTGCAGGTGAAAAAGCTGCGCGTCGTCTGCGGCGGGGGCGAGCCTGCGATGGCCACGCTGACCATGGTGGTGGGCGATGCCGAGCTGACCGAGACCCGGCAGGGCGACGGCCCCGTGGACGCGACCTTCAACGCGGTCGATGCGATGTTCGAACACCACGCCACCTTGCAGCTTTACCAGGTCCATGCCGTGACCGAGGGCACCGACGCCCAGGCCACCGTCAGCGTCCGGATGGAAGAGGACGGGCGCATCGCCACCGGGCAGGCATCCGACGTGGACACGATCCTTGCCAGCGCCAAGGCTTATGTGGGCGCGCTGAACCGGCTCAAGGTGCGCCGCGAACGCACCTCGCCCGATGCCGACACAAGGGCAATCAGCATGTATACGGTCTAGGAACCGCAAAGGGGGCGCAGCGATGCGCCCCTTTTTTGTCGGCCCCTTCGGCCACGGCCCGGCAGCACGGGCGCATCGCCATCGGCGAAAGACCGCCCGTCCGCTGCGTCCGGCCCCCGACAAGGGCGCCAGAATCGGCTTTTCCCCAAGGGGCGCCGGGCCTATAGGGGGCGCAGCCGCAATCGGCCCCGCCGGCAGGATCGCCGGGCACAAGCACAAGCGGCACCGGGCACAAGCGGCACCGGGCAGGCACGGAAGGGATTTGACATGGCATTCTTCGGTCTTTTCTCGACCGATATCGCGATCGACCTGGGCACCGCGAACACACTGATCTACGTCAAGGGCAAGGGCGTGATCCTGAACGAACCCTCGGTCGTGGCCTATCACGTCAAGGACGGCAAGAAACAGGTGCTGGCCGTGGGCGAGGACGCCAAGCTGATGCTTGGCCGCACCCCCGGCTCGATCGAGGCGATCCGCCCGATGCGCGAAGGCGTCATCGCCGATTTCGACAGCGCCGAGGTGATGATCAAGCACTTCATGAAGAAAGTGTTCAAGCGCACCTCGTTTTCCAAGCCCAAGGTGATCGTGTGCGTGCCGCACGGGGCCACTCCGGTAGAGATGCGCGCGATCCGGCAGTCGGTGCTGTCGGCGGGCGCGCGCAAGGCCGGGCTGATCGCCGAACCCATCGCCGCGGCCATCGGCGCGGGGATGCCGATCACCGAACCCACCGGCAGCATGGTCGTCGACATCGGCGGCGGCACGACCGAGGTCGCGGTGCTGTCGCTGGGCGATGTGGTCTATGCCCGCAGCGTGCGCGTCGGCGGTGACCGCATGGACGAAGCCATCGTCAACTATCTGCGCCGCCACCATAATCTGCTGATCGGCGAACAGACCGCCGAAAAGGTCAAGACCTCGATCGGCACTGCCCGGATGCCCGACGACGGCCGCGGCGCCACCATGCAGGTGCGCGGCCGCGACCTGCTGAACGGCGTCCCGAAAGAGGTCGAGATCACCCAGGCCATGGTCGCCGAGGCGCTGGCCGAGCCGGTGCAGCAGATCTGCGAGGCGGTGATGATCGCGCTTGAGGCGACGCCCCCCGATCTGGGCGCCGACATCGTGGACCGCGGCGTGATGCTGTCGGGCGGCGGCGCCATGCTGGGCGAGATGGATCTGGCCCTGCGCGAACAGACCGGGCTGATGATCAGCCTTGCCGATCAGCCGATGAACTGCGTGGCTCTGGGCACCGGCAAGTCGCTGGAATACGAAAAGCAGCTGCGCCACGTCATCGACTACGACAGCTGAGGCGGCCAATGGCGCGCCGCAGCTATGACTATGCGACCCCGGTCCGGCGGGTGCTGGTGGCGCTGCTGGTGCTGTCGCTGCTGGCGGTGTTCGTGTTCTGGCGCATCGACAGCCCGCGGGCGGAACGGATGCGCGCGGCTTTCGTGGATCGTTTCGTGCCCTCGCTGGACTGGGCGATGGCGCCGGTGACGGCGGCCAGCCGGATGGTTTCCGGGTTTCAGTCCTATCGGCGGCTTTACGCGCAAAACCAGGAACTGCGCCGCGAATTGCAGCGCATGACCGCCTGGAAAGAAGCCGCGGTGCAGCTGGAACAGGAAAACGCCAAGCTGCTGGCGCAGAACAACGTGCGGCTGGACCCGGCGCTGACCAGCGTCTCGGGGGTGGTGCTGACCGACAGCGGCACCGCGTTCCGCCAGTCGGTGCTGCTGAACCGAGGCGCCCGCGACGGCATTCTGGACGGCTGGGCCACCATGGACGGGCTGGGGCTGGTCGGGCGGATTTCCGGCGTGGGCGAGACGACCAGCCGGGTGATGCTGCTGACCGACCCTTCGTCGCGGCTGCCGGTGACGATCCAGCCCTCGGGGCAAAAGGCGCTGCTGACCGGCGACAACACCGCCCTGCCCTATCTGGATTTCATGGAAAGCCCCGAAAACGTGCGGCCCGGCGACCGTGTGATCACATCCGGCGACGGCGGGCTGTTCCCGCCGGGGCTGCTGGTCGGGCAGGCGGTGCAGACCTCGGACCGCAGGATGCGGGTGCGGCTGGCCGCGGATTACGGGCGGCTTGAATTCCTGCGCGTGCTGCGCAGCCACCCGGCCGAACAGATCGCCGACAGCGGGCTGCTGATCCGCCCGCCCGAGCCGGGCCTTATCGGACCCAGCCTACCCGCGGCGCCGGTCCCGGCGCCGGCTCAGTCCGCTGGCGCGCAGGCGGACTAGGCGATGCTGTCCCCCGCCCGCCAGCGCCAGCTTGCCGGCCAGTCGCTGTATGTGGTGCTGGCGCTGGCGCTGATCGTCGCGGCGCTGCTGCCGCTGGCGCCGGGGCGGATCGGCGTGCCAGGCCCCGACATGCTGACCGCGATGACGCTGGCCTGGGTGGTGCGCCGCCCGGCGCAGGTGCCGCCGCTGACCATCGGTGCGGTGGCGCTGCTGGCCGATATCCTGCTGTTTCGCCCGCCCGGGCTTGGCGCCGCGATCACCGTGCTTGCGGCCGAGACCCTGCGCCGCGGCGCCCATCGCGGCCGCACGCAGGGTTTTGTGGTCGAGTGGCTGCGGGTGGCGGCGCTGATGGCGCTGATGGTGCTGGCCGAGCGGACGCTGCGCACGCTGTTTCTGGTCCCGCCGACACTGGCGCCGCTGCCGCCCTTGGGGCAGGATATACTGCGCCTGATTGCCACCGTCGCGGCCTATCCGCTGGTGGTGGCAGTGCTGCACCCGCTGGGGCTGCGTCGCCCCTCGCCCGCGGAACTGAACTGGCCCGAACGCTGAAACCTGCACGCTGAAACCCGAACCATAAGCCCCAAGCGATGAAGAAATCCGCCCGCGACATCACCGACAGCAACCGCGCGATCAACCGTCGCGCGCTGATGCTGGGTGCGGTGCAGGCGGCGGTGGTGGCAACGCTGGGCTGGCGGCTCAAGACCATGCAGCTGGACCGCGCCGATGAATTCCGGATGCTGTCGGACGGCAACTCGATCAAGCTGCGGCTGCTGCCGCCCGCGCGCGGGCTGATCCACGACCGCAACGGCGTGCTGCTGGCCGGAAACGAGGCCAATTACCGCGCCACCATCACCCGCGAAGAGGCCGGCGACCCGGAACTGGTGCTGGCCCGCCTGCGCCAGCTGATCCCGATGACCGACACCGCCATCGAGGCGGTCCTAGCCGAGATCGGCAAGCGCAGCGCCATCACCCCCGTGGTGGTGGCCGACCGGCTGTCATGGGAACAATTCGCCTCGATCGCGGTCAACGCGCCCGCCCTGCCCGGTGTCAGCCCCGAATCGGGCCTGTCGCGCAGCTATCCGCGGGCGGGCGATTTCGCGCATGTGCTGGGCTATGTCGGCCCGGTTTCGGATTACGACCTGTCGCGGATGGAAGACCCCGACCCGGTGCTGATGCTGCCCGAATTCCAGCTGGGCAAGCTGGGGGTCGAGGCCCGGCTTGAGGAACGCCTGCGCGGCAAGGCCGGCACCCGCCGGGTCGAGGTCAACAGCGCCGGCCGCGAGATGCGCGAGCTGGAGCGGATCGAGGGCCAGCAGGGCGAAACCGTGCAGATCACCATCGACGCGGCCTTGCAGAATTTCGCCGTGCAGCGGCTGGGCGAGGAAAGCGCCGCCGCCGTGGTGATCGACGTGCAGAACGGCGATATCCTGGCCAGCGCCTCGGCCCCGACCTTTGACCCGAACCTGTTCGTGCGGGGGATTTCCGGGCCGGATTACCGCGCGCTGATGGAACACGACCACCGGCCGCTGGCCGACAAGACCGTGCAGGGGGTGTATCCGCCCGGCTCGACCTTCAAGATGGTGCCGCTGCTGGCGGGGCTGGAATCGGGGCTGATCGACGCCGGCTCGCGGTTCTACTGCCCCGGCCACACCACCGTCGCCGGCCGCCGCTTTCACTGCTGGAGCAGGGGCGGCCACGGCTCGGTTGCGGCGGTGGCCAGCCTCGAACGCTCTTGCGACGTGTATTATTACGAGCTGGCGCAGAGGATCGGCGCCGACCGGATGGCGGAAATGGCCCGCCGGCTTGGCATCGGCGTGCGCCACGAACTGCCGATGTCCGCGATTGCCGAAGGCATCGCCCCCGACCGCGCCTGGAAACGCGCCCGCCACGATCAGGAATGGCAGGTGGGCGACAGCATCAACGCCTCGATCGGGCAGGGCTACGTGCTGGCCTCGCCCTTGCAGCTGGCGGTGATGACCGCGCGCGTGGCGACGGGGCGCGAGGTGGCGCCGCGGCTGGTGCGGGCGGTGAACGGGGCCGCGGTGCCGGAAACGGATTTCAACGACCTTGGCCTGCGCGAGGCCAATCTGCGCACCGCCCGCGCCGGCATGGACGCGGTGATGAACGGCAGCCACGGCACCGCGGCGCGGTCGCGTATCCTGGCCCCGGAATGGCGCATGGCGGGCAAGACCGGCACCAGCCAGGTGCGCAACATCACTGCGGCGGAACGCGCCCGCGGCGTGATCCGCAACGAGCAGCTGCCGTGGAATCGCCGCGACCATGCGCTGTTCGTGTGCTATGCGCCCTTTGACGCGCCGCGCTACGCGGTTTCGGTGGTGGTCGAGCATGGCGGCGGCGGCGGCACCGTGGCCGCCCCCATCGGCCGCGACATCCTGCTGTTCGCGCTGGCCGGAGGGCTGCCGCCGCTGGATGCCTATCCTGCGGGACAGCGCGGCGCCATCGAGGAAATGCGCGCGCGGATGAACCTGACCCCGGCCCCTGCCCCGCAGACCAACGGGCGGGCGCGGGCGTGACGGCGGCGGGCGGCGGCATCCGGGCAGATGCGGAACGGGCAGGACGATGAGCGGCTATCTCGACTATAAATCCGAACAGACCCCGACCGGCTGGCGCAAGATCCTGTATCTCAGCTGGCCGCTGGTGTTCCTGCTGGCCGCGGTCGCGGCGACCGGCTTTCTGATGCTGTATTCCATTGCCGGCGGCCGGGCCGAGATCTGGGCCGAACCGCAGATGAGACGTTTCGTCGTCGGCATGGTGGCGATGATCGCGCTGGCGTTCACCCCGATCTGGTTCTGGCGCTCGATTTCCGTGGCGGCCTATGTGGTGTGCCTGCTGCTGCTGGTGGCGGTGGACGTGTTCGGCCACCACGCCATGGGGGCGCAGCGCTGGCTGGATATCGGCCCCGTCAAGCTGCAACCCTCCGAGATCACCAAGATCGCGCTGGTTCTGGTGCTGGCGGCCTATTACGACTGGCTGGGGCTAAGCAGGGTGTCGCGGCCGCTGTGGGTGCTGATCCCGGTGCTGCTGATCCTGATCCCGACCGGGCTGGTACTGGCGCAGCCGGACCTGGGCACCTCGGTGATGCTGGTGGCGGGCGGCGCGCTGATGATGTTCGTGGCCGGCGTCAGCCTGTGGTATTTCGCCGTGGTGATCGGCAGCGGGGCCGGGCTGGTGTTCGCGGTGCTGAAAAGCCGCGGCACCGACTGGCAGCTGATCCATGATTACCAGTATCGCCGCATCGACACATTCCTGGACCCCGGCAGCGACCCGCTGGGCGCGGGCTACAACATCACCCAGGCGCAGATCGCGCTGGGATCGGGGGGCTGGTCGGGGCGCGGCTTCATGCAGGGCACGCAAAGCCGGCTGAATTTCCTGCCCGAAAAGCATACAGATTTCATCTTTACCTCGCTGGCCGAGGAATTCGGCTTTGTCGGCTCGATCACGCTGCTGTCGCTTTACGCGCTGATCATCGCTTTTTGCCTGTATTCGGCGTTGACCAACCGCGACCGTTTCGCCAGCCTGCTGACGCTGGGCATCGCGGGGACGTTCTTTTTGTATTTCGCGGTGAACATGGGGATGGTGATGGGGCTGATGCCGGTGGTGGGCGCACCGCTGCCGCTGGTCAGCTATGGGGGGACACAACTGATGATCCTGCTGATGGCGTTCGGCATCGTGCAATCCGCGCATGTGAACAGGCCGCGCTGATGCGGGTGTTCTTTGCCGCTCCGCCGCCGTCCTGGGACCGCTGGGCCCCTGCCCTGCGCGCCGCCTGCCCGGAAATCGAGCTGTGCCGCGAAGGCGACCCGGCCGGCTTTGACGCGGTGATCTATGCGCCCGGCTATCCGGCGGGGGGGCAAGAGATGGATTTCCGCCCCTTTACCAACGCCCGGCTGGTGCAAAGCCTGTGGGCCGGGGTCGAGCGGATCGTGGGCAACGAGACCCTGACCCAGCCGCTGTGCCGGATGGTCGATCCGGGACTGGCGCAGGGCATGTCGGAATGGTGCCTGGGCTGGACCATGCGCTTTCATCTGGGGATGGATCATTACCGGCAGGACGGCGTCTGGCGCAATACGCTGGTGCCGCCGCTGGCGTCCGGCCGCAAGGTCACGATCCTGGGGATGGGAGAGCTGGGCCGGGCGGTCGCCGCGGCGCTGCGCGGCGTGGGGTTCGCCGTGACCGGCTGGTCGGCCTCGGGGCGCGCGGTTCCGGGCGTGCGGATGCTGGGCGCGGCCGCGCTGGCGCAGGCGCTGGGACAGGCTGAGGTGCTGATCTCGCTGTTGCCCGACACGCCGCAGACGCGCGGGCTGCTGGATGCGCGGCGGCTGGCGATGCTGCCGCGCGGGGCGGTGCTGCTGAACCCCGGCCGCGGCACGGTGCTGGACGACGACGCGCTGCTGGCCGAACTGAACAGCAACCGCCTGGGGCACGCGGTGCTGGACGTGTTCCGCGCCGAGCCGCTGCCGCCCGCGCACCCGTTCTGGCGCCACCAGCGCGTGACCGTGACCCCGCATGTCGCCGCCGAGACCCGCCGCTCCACCGCCGCCCCGGTCGTCGCCGAAAACCTGCGCCGCGCCATGGACGGCCGGCCGCTGCTACATCTCGTGGATCGCGCGCGCGGATATTGAGGACACGCCGATGGGGCTCTGCCCCGCCGCGCGATGCGCCGCCCCCCGGGATATTTGGACAAGGAAGAAGCGGGGGGCCTAGCGCAGCCGGGGCGGGGCGTCCGGTTTGCGGGGCCTTTCCGGAGGCGACGGGGCCGGTGGGGCGGTGGCCTCGATCCGCACGGCGCCTGGGGGCAGCGGCAGGGGCTGAAAGGTGACGTCCACCCCGCCCTCGACCGGCGGCAGAAAGGCCACCAGCTCGGCCAGCGCCTTGGCGATGGCGCGGCGGCCGGCGTCGGCGCCGGCGGGTTCGTCGGCGGCGCCCATCACGGCGATCAGGTGGCCCTGCCGGCCGTCCTGCCATTCCACGCCCACCAGCGCCGCGCCGGCGACCATGCCGGCCATGTCGGCAAGCCTTGTGGCCAGCGGCTCGGCCAGCACCGCGACGGCTTGCGGCGAGGGGGCGGCAAGGCCGCGCGGCAGGGCATCGGCCGCCGCGGGCGATTCGGCCAGCGCGGCGATCAGCCACGCCAGCGCCGGCGCGTCCAGCAGCATCTCGGACGGGCGGCCGGGGTTGACCAGCAGCCCCCGCCCCGCCTGCGCCAGTTCGCGCGCCAGCACCCGCCCGGGCAGCGACAGATGCGCGACCGGCCCGCCCAGAAACCCCGCCAGCGCCGCCGCATCGTCCGAGGCCAGCGCAACCTCGGCCCCCGGCAGCTCGAACATCCGCAGATCGGCGCGGTCGTCCACCGGGTCCGCCGACAGGGCGACATGCAGTTCCGTATCGGCCAGCCGCCGCAGCACCGCCGCCCGCTGCACGGGGTCGGCGTCGTGAAAGGGCACGGCGGCGCAGAGCCGGTCAAGCTCGGTAAGGTCGGAATCGGGGGCGGGTTCGGGCGGGGTCACAGCACCTCGGCAAGCGTCTTGCGCAGTTCCGGGACCAGCTCGGCCTGAAACCACGGGTTGCGTTTCAGCCAAGCGGTATTGCGCCACGAGGGATGAGGCAAGGGGAACACCCGGGGCGCATGGTCGCGCCACCCCGCCACCGCCGCAGTCACGTCGCGCAGCCCAAGATGCCAGCGGATCGCATGGCCGCCGATCAGCAGCGTCACCTGCGGGTCGAGATCGCGCATGATCCGCGCCCGCCAGGTCTCGGCGCAAAGCCGGGGCGGCGGCAGGTCCGCGCCCTTGGCGTCATAGCCCGGAAAGCAGAACCCCATCGGCACGATCGCCACGCGCGAGCGGTCGTAGAACGTGGCCTCGTCCACCCCCATCCAGTCGCGCAGCCGCTCGCCCGAGCGGTCGGTAAAGGGCCGTCCCGACTGATGCACCCGCATCCCCGGCGCCTGGCTGGCCACCAGCACCCGCGCACCGGGGGCGAACCACACCACCGGGCGGGGCGCATGGGCGGTTGCCGTGGCGGCGAAACGCTGGGCGCACAGGCGGCAGTCGCGCAGCTCGGCCGCCACCGGCAGATCAGACGGCTGAGAGGCTGGAAACTGCCGGGAAACATCGCTCATGCCGTGACAGATAGGCACGACCCTGCCGGGATAACAGATTGCATTCTCAGGATCCGACGGCGCGCAATGGACATGACCGGGGCACAAGCCTATGTTCGGCACGGAAAATGCGGGCGATCCCATCCCGCAGTAACAACTGCCGGTTGCCGGCACCGACGCGGAAAGCCGACTGCAACCATGCTGGAATTCGACAATGTATCGAAGTCCTTCTGGACCGGCACCCAGCGCAAGGTCATTCTGGACCAGGCGTCCTTTCGGGTCGAACTGGGGGAATCGCTGGGCATCCTGGCCCCCAACGGCACCGGCAAGACCACGCTTATCAACATGATGTGCGGGCTGGAAAAACCCGACGAGGGCCATATCCGCGCCACCTGCCGGGTGTCGTTTCCGCTGGGATTCATGGGGGGCGTGATCCCGCGGCTGTCGGGAAACGAGAACTCGCGCTACATCGCCCGCATCTACGGGCTGGACCCGGATTACGTGTCGGCCTTTTGCCGCTGGCTGTGCGACATCGACGAATATTTCGACCAGCCGGTCGGGGTCTACAGCTCGGGGATGCGCTCGCGGCTGACCTTCGCGCTGCTGCTGGCGCTGGAATTCGACATCTATCTGATCGACGAGGGGATGCCCTCGACCACCGATGTGGAATTCAACCGCAAGGCCGGCAGCGTGCTTTACGACCGGCTGAAGACCTCGACCGTGGTGGTGGTGTCGCACCAGCCGGCGACGCTGGAACGTTTTTGCCGTCGCGCGGGCGTGTTGCGCGACGGGCGGCTTTACATGTTCGACAGCCTGGATGAGGCGAAGCAGTATTATGATTACACCACCTAAGGTCCGCCGGTTTCACCTGAGCGCATCCGAATCCCCTGTCGCCGCCGCGCGCGGGGCCGCTTGGGGCGATACCCCTCGCCCCGAGGGTGCAGACGCCGCGGCCCCGCGCCCCTCCGTCCGGGTCGAATTGCGCAAGGGCGGCGCCTTGCCCGATACCGACGACGGGTTCGGCGATCGCCGCTTTCCGGGGGCAGAGGGCGCTGCGCCCGCTGGGGTGGGGGCCGACGCCGCCAACGCCGATCACGATCCCGCCCAACCCGTCGATCCGCAGGCGCTGGCCGCGATAAGGGCCGAAAACCTGACCTCGCGCCAGCTGCGCATGGCGATGCGCATCGCCGCCATGCACGGGATCGAGGCTGCTTCGGAACACGAGGCCGTGCTGCTGTTGCGTCAGCGCGGCATCGACCCGTTCCACCGCGGCGCACTGGGGCGCATCCTGTCCGAAGCCGGGGCCGAGGCGCAGGCCGCGCCGTCGCCCCGCGCGCCCGTGCCCCTGCCCGCGCCCGGCCTGCCCGCACGCACCCGCCGGCGGGAAATCGCGCCG
This sequence comes from Paracoccus alkenifer, assembly GCF_900108405.1. Classification (GTDB taxonomy): domain Bacteria; phylum Pseudomonadota; class Alphaproteobacteria; order Rhodobacterales; family Rhodobacteraceae; genus Paracoccus; species Paracoccus alkenifer. The sequence continues at coordinate 67,392 of NZ_FNXG01000002.1, read as the reverse complement.
CTGCCTCCGGGCGACGGCGCGCCCGGCCTGCCCTCGCGCGAGGCGCTGACCGAGGAACGCCGCGCCGCCGAAATCTATCGCATCCAGCAGGATATCGCCCGGCGCCGGCGCAAGCGGCTGGGGTTCCTGCTGGCGCGGCTGGCGTTTTTCGTCGGGCTGCCGACGCTGATCGCGGGGTGGTATTACCACACGCAGGCCACCCCGCTTTATGCGACCTATTCGCAGTTTCTGATCCAGCAGGCCGACGGCGGGTTTTCCGGCGATGGCGGCGCGCTGCTGGGCGCCTCGCCCATGGCGACCAACCCCGACAGCGTATCGGTGCAAAGCTATCTGACCTCGCGCGCGGCGATGCTGCGGCTGGACAACGATCTGGGCTTTACCCGGGCCTTTCAGGATCCGGCGGTGGACGCGCTGCTGCGCCTGCCCGAAAACGCGACGAACGAACAGGCCTATGGGCTTTATGAACGCTCGGTCAAGATCGGCTATGACCCGACCGAGGGCGTCATCAACATGGAGGTGATTGCCCCCGACCCCGCCCTGTCGGAACAATTCTCGCTGGCGCTGATTTCCTATGCCGAGGGTCAGGTCGACCAGATGAGCGCGCGGCTGCGCGATGATCAGATGCGGGGCGCGATGGAAAACTATGCCGAGGCCGAACGCAAGGTTCTGGAATCGCAGGCAAGAATTCAGGAATTGCAGGAACAGCTGGGCGTGCTGGACCCGGCTGCGGAAAGCGGTGCGGTGATGGGGCGGATCGGCGCGCTGGAAACGCAGCTGGCGGAAAAGCGGCTTGAGCTGGGGCAGCTGCAATCGAACCTGCGCCCGAACCAGAGCCGGGTTCAGGGCGTTCAGGGCGATATCAGCCGGCTGGAACAGATGATCGCCGAGACCCGCGCCCAGTTGACCACCGATTCCACCACCCGCGGATCGCTGGCCGCGATCACCGGGCAGCTGCGCATCGCCGAAAGCGACCTGGGGACGCGCCAGCAGCTGCTGGCCAGCGCCGCCCAGCAGATGGAGGCCGCGCGGGTCGAGGCCAACAAACAGGTGCGCTACCTGTCGCTGTCGATGCCTCCGGTCCCGCCGGACGAGGCCACCTATCCCAGGGCGTTCCAGAACACGCTGGTCGCCTTTCTGATCTTTGGGGGAATATACCTGATGCTGTCGCTGACCGTTTCGATCCTGCGCGAACAGGTGTCGTCGTGAGTTTGGCACCCGTGGCGCAGGCCCGTGTCGCCGTGGGCAATGTCACCTTTGGCAACGACCTGCCGCTGGTGGTGATCGCCGGGCCCTGCCAGCTGGAAACCCTGGACCATGCGCTGTCGATCGCCGAACCGCTGGCGCGCGCCTGCGCCGACGCCGGCGCGGGGTTCGTGTTCAAGGCCAGCTATGACAAGGCCAACCGCACCTCGCTGTCGGGCAAGCGCGGCATCGGTATCGACGAGGGGCTGGCGATGCTGGCCACCGTGCGCGAGCGCATCGGCTGCCCGGTGCTGACCGATGTCCATGACGAAGCACAGGCCGTGCGCGCGGCCGAGGTGGTGGACATCATCCAGATCCCGGCGTTCCTGTCGCGCCAGACCGACCTGCTGCTGGCGGCGGGGCGTTCGGGCGCAGTGGTCAATGTGAAAAAGGGCCAGTTCCTGGCGCCGTGGGACATGGCGAATGTGGCCGACAAGGTCGCCTCGACCGGCAGCGACCGCATCCTGCTGACCGAACGCGGGGTCAGTTTCGGCTACAACACGCTGGTGGCCGACATGCGGTCCTTGCCGATCATGGCGCGGACCGGCTGGCCGGTGATCATGGACGCGACCCATTCGGTGCAGCAGCCGGGGGGACAGGGCGGATCATCGGGCGGGCAGCGCGAATTCGCCCCGGTGATGGCGCGGGCGGCGGTGTCGCTGGGCATCGCCGGCGTCTTCATCGAGACGCATGAGGATCCCGACCGCGCCCCCTCGGACGGGCCGAACATGATCCCGCTGGACCAGATGCCGGCCCTGATCGCCAGTCTGATGCGGTTCGACGCGCTGGCCAAGGCGGAACCCCTGCGGGTGTAGTCGCATGGGGGCGTTGCCCCCCGCCGGCCGCGGGCCGGCTCCCCCCAGGGTATTTCAGCCAGAAAGAAGCAGCTGGTCAGCCGGCCAGGATCGCCTGCGCGGCGGCGTGGCCCGAGGCCCAGGCCCATTGGAAGTTGTAGCCGCCGAGCCAGCCGGTCACATCCACCACCTCACCCACGAAATACAGCCCCGGCACATGGCGCGAGCGCAGGCTACGGGCGTCGAGATCGCGGCAGTCGACGCCCCCGACGGTGACCTCGGCGGTGCGGTAGCCCTCGGTCCCGACAGGGCGGATGCGCCAGTCGTGGATGCGGCGGGCCAAACCCTTTATCCGCGCGTCCGACTGCGCGGCCAGCGGCGCGCCGGTCATGCCCAGTTCCGCCGCGATGGCGGCGGCGAGGCGGTCGGGCAGATACCGCGCCAGCAGCGTGGCGGCCTGCGCGCGCCCGCCCTCGGCCCGTGCCTGTTTCAGCAGGTCCGCAATGTCGTGGCCGGGGGCGAGGTCCAGCGCCAGCGGCTCGCCCGGTTGCCAGTAGCTGGAAATTTGCAGGATCACCGGGCCGGACAGGCCGCGATGGGTGAACAGCAGCCGGTCCTGAAAGGCGACGGCGCGGCGGCCGGGCGCCTTGGGCAACGCCGCCCTCGCCTCGATCCCGATCCCCGACAGCGGCGCTGACAGCCCAAGATCCTGTTCGGCAAAGGTCAGCGGCACCAGCCCCGGCCGCGTGTCGGTAAGCCGGTGGCCGGTGGCACGGGCGATGTCATAGCCGATGCCGGTCGCGCCCATCCTGGGGATCGACTTGCCCCCCGTCGCCACCACCACATGCGCGGCCAGCAGCGGCCCTTTCGAGGTATCCACCCGCAGCCCCTCGGCGTGCCGCGTCACCGCGGTGACCGCCACCCCCAGCCGCAGTTCGGCCCCGCCCATGCGGTCGACCAGCATCTGCACGATCTGGCTGGCGCGCCCGTCGCAGAACAGCTGGCCTTGGGTCTTTTCGTGCCAGGCGATGCCGGCGCGGTCGACCAGCGCCACGAAATCCTCGGGGCGAAAACCGGCCAGCGCCGAGGCGCAGAACCGCGGCACCTGCGACAGGAAGGTTTCGTGGCTGGTGCCGAGATTGGTGAAATTGCACCGCCCCCCGCCCGAGATGCGGATCTTTTCGCCCGGCGCGCGCGCATGATCCAGCACCACCACCCGCAACCCGCGCCCCGCAAGGCTGCCCGCGCAGAACAGCCCCGCACCCCCCGCGCCGAGGATGACCACTTCCGCCCGTTCCATGCCCTGCCCCGTTCCTGATGTGCCGTGTCGGATGCGCGTTAACCCCGGCGCCGCAATGGCGCAAGTTTTTGCCCCGACCCCCTTGCACCCCCGCGGCCCCTTGGCTAGATAGCGCCGCACTGCTGGGGCGTAGCCAAGTGGTAAGGCACCGGTTTTTGGTACCGCGCACCGTAGGTTCGAATCCTACCGCCCCAGCCAGAATTCTGAAAATTCATTATTCGTCAGGCTGTTGACCCCGCCCCGTTGGGGATGATGACACGGCGTCAGCACAATGACATCGCGTCATCAGGTTTTCGAGGCCCGCCGACCCCGCATCTGGGGGCCTCAATTGGCTATCGCAAATTACGTCTTTCGCCGAGGCCGCTTCTATGTCTGGCGGCGGCTATATCGCGGGAAAGCGGTTCAAATCCCGCTCGGCACCGCCGACCCTTTCGAGGCCAAGCGCCTCGCCTGCGTCGCGTCTACCGCGGCGGTTTTAGGTTGGAACCTCCTTGACCGAGGAAAGGCCGACCTGTTGATTGTCCGGGAAGCCATCGCCCGCGCCGTTCGGCGCGAGCGGTTGACGATGGATTACGAGCAGGCCGGCGGCGACCCGGCCCATCTGCCGGAGGACTCCACTTTCTTTTTCTTTTTCGACCCGCCCACCGATGCACCGGATGATGAGCCGGAACCGCCCTAGAAGCCGGAGCGCCGCGCAGGACCGCCCCCGCAGCCACAACGTGCACCGCGGGCGACCGCTACACACCGACCGCGCCCCGCGCCCTCACGTGGCGGCGCCGCAGGCTTCTCCGCGCGGATCTCTGATGTGGTGAGCCGGATGAGCGCAATGCACGCGCGCACCGGGCGCGCCAACGCGAAGACGCTAACACAGCTGCGAGCCATCGCTGATCTGTTTTGCGAAATCACCGGCTTGGATGATGTCCGCGATATGCGCCAGCACCACCTCGCGCATTTTGTTGCCACTCTTGACCAGTTGCCGCCTACCTACCGGCGGAGTGCGACAGAGCGGAAGAAGCCTATCGTGCAAATCGTGTCCGAGGCCGCTGCAGCGAGTATCCCGGTTGGCCTTGCCGTCGCCACGGTGAACAGGAACCTCGTCCATCTCGGGAAGGTGCTGAAAGCCGCGCAGGCGGAAGGGCTACGGGTGGACCCTTCTGTCAACCCGTCCCCCCTTCGCCACTTCTCGAAACGCGCCGCCAAGGACGACCGGGAGGCGTTCACACCGGACGACGTCCGGCACATCTTCGCCGCCCCCGTGTGGACGGGCTGCCAGACCGCCAAGCGCCGCCGCAAGCCCGGCCCCATCATTGTCCAGGACTGGCTTTACTGGGTGCCCTTGATCGCTGCTTATACGGGAGCGCGGCGTGAAGAGATTTGCGGCTTGGAAACCGCTGATATTGATGAGGCGGAGGGCGTCCCCATCATCCGCATCCGCCCGAACGCGCGGCGCGGCTTGAAAAACCCACAGTCCGAGCGCGTGGTCCCCGTCCACTCGCACCTCATCGAACTCGGCTTTCTCGGCTTCGTTCAGGGTCAGCGCGCGGCGGGCCGCGCTGACCTCTTTCACAACCTCCGCCGCAAGAGCGCCGCGTCCCAAATCGGGGACTCGATGGATTATTTGTGGCGCAACATCCAGAATGACCGACTCGGCGCACAACCTCGGAAGACCTTCCACTCTTTCCGACATTACGCAGTTCAGGGCCTTCGGGCGGAGTTCGAGGTTGAGAAACATATCCGCGCGGAGTTGTTTGGCCACCTCGTCGGAGATATCGAGGATGACCGCTATGGCGCACGCGCGCCCGTCCAGGCGCTTCGAACAGCAGTAGAGACTCTCCCACGCGTTTTTTGAGAAACGATCAGGAGGACTTGAACTTTCGACGGATTTTCACGCCTTCCCCACCCCTTGCTGGTGATCGGTAGACCAATCATCTGTGATCGAATTTCGACACGTTATCTGCCCGGCGTAGCCGGGCAGATTCGACCGCGCAGGTATGCGCGGTCTCGGCCACGCGAGCGTGGCCTCTTCGGCCTCTTCGCATCCGTTCTGTGACGCCGGTGTGGTGAAGGTGATTCTGTCCCGCTGGTCCCTATTCGTCTTTTGTGCACGCCGTAGGCGGGGGGGTCGGGGGCTTGCCCCCGGTTATCTCGAACGGCCGCGAAGAGGCCGTGAGAGTAGATAGAGAAGGCAAACCTCTAAGTATTTGTTATTGGATACTTTATATGCCTACTACCGATCAGTGGGGTGATCCGTCTATCGATCAATAGGGTGATCGATCCACCGATCAGTGGGGTGATCGGTGTTTTTACCGGATTCGGTCACCAGAGAGAGGATTCTGATCTACCTCGTCTTTTTCTTGACACGAATCAGATCGGATCATAGGTGCGCCCACCCACAGGGAGGTGCGGATATGCCAGAAGAAGATATTTTCCTTGAAGAACAAGAAAGCGAGCGGAAGAAAGCCAAGAATCCGCATTTCACGCAAGTCTACCCAGAAGGATGGGAGGGTATGATGACGATGATGGCGAAGAACGCCAATGCCGCCCGTCTCTTTGCCTTTATCGCAAACCATATGGACCCGAACGGCGGTGTCCTCGTAGCCTCCCAGAAGGTTCTGGCCGAGGCGCTGGAGGTGGCAGAAATCACCATCCGCCGCGCAAGCGTGTGGCTGGAAGATCGCAAGCACCTGGTCCGGGTCCGGGTGGGAACGTCCGTATACGCTTATGCGCTCAATCCCAATGAAGTCTGGAAGAGCTTTCACGAGTCGAAGAAATATGCAGTGTTCACAACGCGCACTCTCGTATCCACATCCGACAAGTTCAACCGCACGATTGATCGCCGGATAAGAACAATGCTTAAAGAGCCAAGACAGGAAGCATTGCCGGAGATGACCGTCCAAGATCTGGGCGCAGTCCTCGTAGAAAAGAGCCCCGTTCCGAAGAGGCGCGCGAAGAGCGCCAAGGCCGCAAGAACAGCCAAAGGGCCAGTAGACGCATTTGAGGAATATCTCGCGGAGAATATTGCTGCTGAGTAATCAAAGCCCAGGCTCTTCCGGCTCCTGATTTTCGCTTTTTGGATTCGTCATTCGGATTAGATCCTCAGCTTCTCCAATCGCTTTCTCAACAGCCTCCCCAGGCTTGCCCGTAAGTCCGACTCTGAAAGCAAGCGTTTTCAGGCTGCCAATGGTCTTCTGCAACACCTCCCGGAAGGTCAATGCCTGCTGGAGGACATCATTCGCTTCGTCGAGTGCCCTCTTCGCCTTTTGACGGTCCTGTTCAGCTCTTGCGGCAATCCTCTTCTTTTCGGATATGGCATCTGCGGCTGCTTGGACGGCGGGCTTCAATTCAGGGAAGCCGGTTTTGAGAGTTGAGGGGTCTCCGGCAATCACCTTGCCCGCATTGTCGCGCATTATCGTCTCGTCGCGGATTTCTACCGCCAACACCCTCATCGCCGCCTCTATCCGAGCGGCCTTGTTTCGCGCGGCCGTCTCCTGACCCTGGGCCTCATCGCGCTGCCGGGCCGCCGCTTCCGCTTCCTCCCTCGCAATCCCGGCAAGCCGCATCTCTTCGCTCCTGGCGTCTTCCAACTCCTTTATCCGGTCCTCCAACCGTTTCTGGTAGGTGGCGAGCCTCTTCGTCTCTTTGTCCGTCAGGTCCGCCTTGTTTTGGAGTTTGGCCACTCTCGCCCGCATCTCGTCAACGCGCGCGGAAGCATCGGCCACCTGCGCCCGCTTCTCGTCCATCTCACGGGGAAGATCCTGATGGAGTTGCCGCACCGTGCGGTGAAGCGTTTCACGGAAAGCCGCGCCCGCCGCGATCCGGTCCCCGTATCGGTGTCCCCTCTCGATCCCAGGGCAATGGCGGCCCATAATTTCGGAGGTGAGGTCTTGAAGCCCCGACATTACGGCGGGTCTGGTGGCCTTCGACAGCGGAATGCCCTCCCGGTTGTAGGCCGCGAGTTGATAATGCGCGTGGATGGTCGTCTCATCCAGATGGACGACAAGGCCGTGGAGGGTTGTGTTCAGCCGCTCCGCTATCGCCTCCGACAAGTCCATGAAGGCCGCGTCCTGTTGCGCGGCCGTGAGCCGCTCAAACAACCCGCCGGCCTCGGCCCCGAAGGTGATGACTCCGCACGCCGCAACGGCCGCATCCCGCTTCATCGCGCGTTGCGTGTCCCGCAAGGCCCGGCGGTCAGCGCAGAGGCGCCGCATCAACGCTGGAGTTGCTGGGGCCACGAGAACCCGGTTGTGCTCTCGGCGCAAAGGGTCAACATAGGCGGGCTGACGACCGATCCGCAGATCGTGCTTGCGCTGACCGCCAAGGCGGTGGGCGCTTCGCAATTCGAGCCTCGTAGAGGCTGCTTTGGGGTTGCCTTTGGCAACATCCGGAAGTGGTGGCTTCGCCATCGCATAACCTACTATCCATAACTCACCCCACAAGGGGGATCGTTATGGATATCCGGCGAAGGGGCGAAAAAGCCTAACGGCCTTTTTTCCCCCTTTCGAAACCCCCTGGCCTTCCGCGGGACCAAGGGGCCTTCCGCCCCTTTGGAAACCCCAACCAAAAGACTTCACACTCTCAAACTCCAATACGCGACTGCGCTTTCTGTGCTACTCTCGTCAGGGAACCTTATTTGGCGACCTTGTCGCACTCCTGTTGGAGACGCTCACAGAAAAGTTTTCGAAAATGGCGAACCTCATCGCGCTCCAACCTACGTCCCACCTTGGCGCCAATGCGCCCCAGCGTAGGCCGGTCGAGTTCTGCGGGCACCGTCCCCGGCGCGGCGCGATAGGCTGTGAGATATTGATGCAGCACAACCTCCGATTCGGCCGCGAGCGTTGTATTGATTTCCTGCCTTATGAGGTCGTCCGAGAATTCGGCGGAGGCGCCTTCTTCTGTCATAGCGGAAGCGGCCTGCGCCACGACCTCAGTAGGCGCCCCAAGGGTAACGCTCATCACGCGCGTTACAATCACCTCATCCCATTCCTGATGCGTGTCCGACTCTTGGATTAGATCGGGAGATTGAGAACCGCGAGCGGGTTTGATCCCAAGCAAATGAATTTGAACCCCGAAGGTTTGGGCAATTTGCACGCCGATGCGCAGATCCTCATCACCTGCCAAGAGAAGAGCATCCGATATGGCATTGTTTCGAGCCAAGTCGATCAAGTCAGTGACGATGAGTGAGTCCACTCCTTTTTGTTGTCCTTGACTGTTGACCATGCCCAATCGAAGTTTAGTCCTTGGCGAATTCGCCAATGTCGACTGCTCCGCGGTAGGGCGATTCCCGCGAAGCAGACCATCATACCAATAGATCCGCAGCAGGCGCGCGTTTGGCGCAACCCTCTCCGCAGTCCGACAGAGCGCGGAGAGCGCTTCCTCAGCAATAAGTTGAATATTCTGGCGAGGCTGCTTCTGGCCGGCAAGAAGTGCTGACCCTTGGGCAAACAAATAGCCCGCATCGACAAAAACAGCCACTTAAAGCACTTCGCATCCCCCAGATAATATAAGGCCCCGATGGGCACCAATACATTTGGCGATGCGCAAAGTAAATGAGGCGCCCGCAGGCGCCTCTATGTATCGCCTCCGCACTCATATACGCGCTTCGGCTAAGGGCTATGTAGCGCTACCCACGCCACCTGTCAAGCGTCATGTGTGAGTCTGCCGGAAATTTACATCGACGCACCGCAGTGCTACACGGTGTCATCATGTATCCGGTTGGCAGGCCGGAGCGGGACGCGGAAGCGCCTGATGTTAGTTGAGTTTCCGAGGATTTAGCTGGGGATCCTACCGCCCCAGCCAGTTTTCGGATTTCGACCGCTTACCCGGACACCCGGGCTGGCATTTGCGCGGGAATGCCCCGGCATATGCCCCATCTGGGGGATGTGGCTGGTTGTCCGGTGCCAGACGGCGCAGCCCTTCACCACTTCGAGGAACATCGCGCCCTCGCCCTCACCAAATGGCGGCAGTTCGGCGCTGCTTGCCAGTCGCCGCGTTCCCGGAGAACAGAGACAAGTTCGGATTGAACTGGCAGCACAGGGACGCAGCCTTCAGCCCTTGATGGGTGGCAAGCCGAAGGTTTCGATAACCTGCGCCTCGAACGCGCGGTCGCTCAGGGTGCGAGCCAGCGGCACAAAGCCCTCGGCCTCTTTTCCGACCTGCACGTCAATATCACTGTCCTTGTTCTCGATGATGTCCTTGACGGCTTCGGCGATGGGTTCGGGCGACGGGCCGTCATTGATTGCGGTGGCGACGATCGGGGCGAAATGACCGGCAGGCTGGTGATAGGGGGAAGCCTCGGATATGGTGTCGGCGTCCGCCACCAGGCCTTTGCGGATAAAGTTGGTCCCGAACAGACCGGCGAGGATCGAGTGGACACGGATGCCGAACTGCCCGACCTCTAGCCGAAGCGAATCGGTGATGCCTTCGACCGCGTATTTGCTGGCGTTGTAATGGATCAGCAATGGCAGACCCATGCGTTCGAGGAAGAACCTCGCGCGTCATCCGCAGCAGGCCGAATACGTTGACGTCGAACTGGCGGATCATTTCCTCGTCGGTGCCGTCCTCGACCGTGGCAAGCAGACCAAAGCCGGCATCGTTCACCAAAACGTAGATGCTGCCCGCCTCGGCGACGACCCGCGCCACCCCGCCTCGCGCACCGAGCCGGGATCCTGCACGTCGAGCCGAACTGGCGTCACGGGCACCCCCTGCGCCTGCGCGGCCTTCAGCAGGTCGCTATCCTCGCCCCGAATCCCGGCGAAAACCTAGTAGCCGTCCGCCGCCAGCAACAGTGCGGTGGCCAGCCCCATGCCGGATCCGGCGCCGGCAATCAGAACATTCATTTCCATGATTGTCCTCATTCGCTGCCCGGAATCGTTATCAGATTTTGCAGGGCGTGGCGTCGCTCTGCCCGCCAGGTTCGGGCGATCATCCTCTGCCCGGCCCGGCGGTAAGGCAAACCAAAGGCCAGTGGAGACCGGCACTCCAGATGCAAAGTCTTGCGATCTGGTCACGGATGCAGGCGGGGGGCGCTGTCAAGGGAGCTAGCTTGCCGGGTGATGGTGCCAGCCCTCCCCTGCCCGGAATGACCCACCATTGGCCATTTCAAGACCTCATCCAAAGTGATCCGCCTCACGGTCATACTCTACGTCAGGTTCCTGCTTACCCTGCTTGACGTCGAAAACCTGCTCCGCAAGCGCGGGATCAACCTCTGCCATGAGACGATGCGTCAGCGGTGAATTCGGTTCGGCCAGATGTTCGCCGCCGGGATTCGGCGCAAGCGCGCCTCGCGGCTCCGCTGCCTGAAATCGGCACGGTAGCGGAAAACCGAGGCGAGTTCGATTTTAACTGGCAGCACCCCCCTCAGAATTGCGTCGTGATATTCAGGAACAGCCCCTTGTCCAGGGCATCAATGGTCCGCAGGTCATCCGAAACCTCACCCCACAGATAACCACCACCGGCGCGCAGATTGTCGCCGAACAGGCGGTAGATGCCCAGCAAGGCGGCGGTTTCGGTCGTTCTGGTCGTCGGGGTGCGCAGCAGCCGCACTTCGCCCATCACGTCCCAGTTGTGCACGATATGATAGTCGGCACGCAGAACGCCCAGATGCGCCTCGGAGCGGGTGAAGCTGTCGGTGCCGCGTGGGGCGGATTCCCGCAGGCGATACCCGTATTTCGCGCCCAGCGTCCAGACAGGGTTGGCCTGCCAGTTGATGGCGGCGTTGATGATATGGCTTTTCTGGCGGGGCCCGTTCACATCGCCGTCGAAGTTGACCTGATCGGGGCCCGGAAGGTCGTGAAGATAGGTATAGCTCAGCAGAGCATTGATGTGATCGTTGCTTTCCGGCCGCCAGGCATAGCCCAGCCGTGTCTCGATATAGCGACCATTGCGGAACGAGCTTTGGTCGCTGTCCGAAATCACCGCGTCCAGCGAAGACACGAAGCGCCAGTCAGGATCGACCTTCGTCTCGTAGAAACCCGAAAGCTGCCAGGTATCGCGATCCAGCGCATTGCCGGGCCGGTCAGAGTCCTCGCGCAACCATTCGCCGCGCAGGCCGGCGCTGACATCCTCGCCCTGATTGTGGCGCACGCCCAGCGACAGGCCCCGACGCTCCAGCCGGCTGCCGTCAGCCTCGCGGCTTTCGCCGAATTGCAACATTGCATCATAGCGCCAGCTGTCGGCCGGCGTATAGCTGACCCCATAGCCCGAGGTCAGCGCCGGCCGCGTGCCAAAGGCGCTGTAGCTGGTTTCCCCGGTATAGCTCCAGCGCGAGTTGATCCGGCGATCCATGCCGAACACCAGGCTGCCGCGGTCCCGCCCGCTGAAGTTGCTGGTATCGAAACGGCGCATGGGATCAAGCTGATAGCCCAAGGTCACCCGGCTGTCCGCATCGGGTTCGTGGCCCAGTTCCAGCCGGCCCGCGGCGCCCAGGCTGCCGCCCGACACCTCGGCGATCATGTCGGTGCGTTCGCCAAGACGAGTCTGGATACCGACACCCACCCGGTCGTTGTTGCGGCGGGTATCGTCACGCGCCAGCGTGCCCTGCCCGAACACCCAGGCTGACAGGTCTTCGTCGCGCTGCCAGGTCAGCCGCGCGGCCGCATCGGTCCGCGTCCCGAAATCAAGCGTCGATCCGTTGTCTGCGCGACGGTCCCGCGCCAGTTCGCCCTCAAGCATCCAGCGGGAGTTGAGGGTATGCGCAAAACCGATCCGGGCCTTTTCCTCGCGCCGGCCATCATCGCTGCGAAACGATTCGCCGCCGAATGTCAGGTCGGTGCGCGCCGACAGCGCCGCAAAGCCCGACAGCCCCCATGCGGTCTGATCGTCGCGGATATCCGCATCGGGGGACGAAAATCCGGCCTCCTTGCGGTCGTAGAAGCCGGCGATCTCTCCGTTGATGCCGATAAAGCCCAGATCGCTGCGCCCGGCCATCCGCCAGGATTCCGCCTTCTGCCCGGGCAGGCCATAGCTGGGATTGGAGGGTTCCAGATCCAGCCCGCCATTGAGCGAGAAGTTGCTGCCGAAGCCGGGCCCCTTGCTGGTGGCATAATCCAGCAGGAATTCGCGCGTCTCGCCATGGCGCAACAGGATATCGGCCCCCAGCAAGGTCTGGTCGGCAATCCCCGAGGTTTCGCGCAGCCCCGATGCACCGATCCGGGCGCCATCAGTCACCCAGTGCTCGGCCCGCAATCCGGCGGTATGGCCATCCACGTCGCCGATCGTCGGCACATATTCATATTGCGCAACCAGATTGACGTCATAATCGCCCAGCGGGTTATCCTGAATCAGCCCGTTGCCGGTCAGCGACGACGACAGGGGCGCATTCAGGAACACCACCCCCTGCACCGGGTTGATGCGGTAATCCGCACCCTCGCGCAGGCGGCGGCTTTCGACGACCAGCCCCGTAACGCGCGAGCGCACCTCGACCACCAGAACCTCGCTGTCCACCAGAATATCCTGACGCGACAGGAAATAGGCGCTGCCGCCGGTGGCGCGCAGCACATCGCGGGCCATCAGGCTGTCGGCCTGAGCCGCAAAGCCGCTGACCCGGGTGCGGGCCTCGCCCTGGTCGGTGACGTCCAACGACTGGTATTGCCCCGATGCACCGTAAAGCGCCCGTTCCGAGCGCACGGTCAGGTCGGTGTTTTCCTGCGGCTTGAAATCGCCCCATTGCAGGTGGCTGCCATCCCGTTCGACCCGCAGGAACGCCCGGCCCGAGCTGGGCGCCAGTTCGCTGATCTGGGAATCGTCGCCCAGCGTGTTGAAGACGTCCCGCGCCTCCATCTCGCGCAGGGTGTTGTCGGGGTGCTTTCGGCCAAAGTCGCGGAACAGGTCGCGCAGTTCATGTTCGCGGGTATCGACCGAGGCAGTGATGCGGGTGCCGTCCGCGCGCACCCCCTGCGCAAAGCCCGAGATCCGGCCATGCCGCCAGGTTTCACCGCCACCGCGGCCGACCGTCAGATCGACGATGCCGGTCGCGAACCATTCCGATTCCTCGATGGTGACCGGGCGGTCCACCCCCTGCCCATCGACCGAGATCGCAACCGAATGCGTGCCCGGCGGCAGGATGCGCTGCACGACAAAGCGGCCGCCCGGATCGACCGGCACCTGCTGTCCCAGCACCCGCACGGATTGCGGATCCGACGCCTGCCCCGAAACGGTGATGGCACCGCCGCGTATCGGGATGCCCCGGCGCGCCGTCATGTCGTCGCCTTCGGCGGCGGCAATGACCGGCCCGGTCAGGTCGGGCGCCTCGACCCGGGCGACTCGTTGCAGCGCAAGGGCGCGGGTCTCGTCAAGGCGGCCTGCCTCGTCCCGGACGCGCAAATGGAAAAGAAACGCCTCGGGGCCGTCGGCGGGCATCACCCAGCCGGCCTCGCCATTGGCCGCGATCGGCACCCGTGCCAGCGTGCGGCCACGGATATCGGTGATCACGACCTCGGCCCCGGCGATCCAGTCGGGATAATTGCTCGACGCGCGAAAGCGCACCGTCTCGCCTGCGACGAAACCGCGGCGCAGATCGCTGGTGGCGACGGCCAGGCGCGGGCGGGCGCCAAGCCCATCATAGGTCAGGTCCACATCCACGGCCTGCAACATCCGGTCGATGCCGCGCAGCACATCGGGCCGGGCCGGCGCGCCCGCAATGGTGTGCCGCGGGGCGTCCGGCCCCGCTTCCGCCCCGTCGATCGAGATCGAGAACCCGATATCCCCCAGCGGGGCCACGATCTCGTCGGCGACATTGGGCTGGACCGGACGCGCCACCACGGTTCCCGCGTTGTAATGGGTGCAATCCCCCGGGTGATCGGGCTCTCCAACGCGGCATTCACCCGCCTGAAGGCTGCCGGCCATCATCAACGCGGCAACCGCAGCACCCCCAGCCAGCATAACCCGGATGGGCAGGGAATAAGGCTTGGTGCTGTTCATCGTGCGGCTCCTGCCCTCTGAATCAGGGTTTCGACATTCAGTTTGTAGCGCCCCTCACCCGACCACAGCTTGCGCACCTGCTGTTCGACCAGCCGCAGATGACGGCGGGCGGCCTGTTCGCTTTCCTGCGGCGCCAGCAGATAGGTCACCCGCAGCATCACGGCCTGATCGCGGATCTCGCCGACCATCTTGCGCAGGCCATCGCGCAGCGCCGGGCGCATCTCTCCCTGATCGAAGGCATTGGCCGCCAGGTCGATACGCACCAGCCGGGCCAGCGTGGCCCCGAAATCCAGCCGCGTGATCATCCCCGGCGTCACCCGCACGATACGCGGGTTTTCCGTGGTCAGGCGGTAGCCGGCCGGCAGCGTGCGCTCATCCAGCTTCAGCATGAAGTTGGAGCCGATGGCGCGCGGCATGGCGGCACAAGGCACGCTGAAACGGCCATGTGCATCCGTCACGATGGCCAACCCGTTCGGCGCGACAAGGCGCACGTTGGGCAGCCCCCGCTCCTCATCAGCGCGGCTCATGTGGCCGTTCTGGTCGCGATCATCAAAGACCCGGCCCAGCACCGTCGAACATTGCAGCACCGCATCCGCCAGAATCCGGACCGGGGCAGAGGCTTCGGGCGCGATCTGGGCGCCGGTGATCCGACTGACCAGTTGGGCACGGTTGACATGCAACCCCGGCTTGGCCGAGCCGCCCACGCGGGCATCCAGGGTCAGCGCGCGCGTCTGGCCGGGTAGGATGTCGACCGGATCAAGGATGATGCGCCGACCGCTATCCTCGACCTCGACCGGCACACCATCCAGCCGCGCCGTCCCCGCGACATAGGTAAAGCCTTCGGGCAGGCGGTCGATCAGCCGCGCGCTGACCGCAACCCCCTCGGCGGCATTTGAGACGTGGATGGTATAAGGCACCACATCCCCGATCATCGCAGTCTCAACCCCGGCGACTTTTTCCAGTGCCAGACCACCGGCAGCGATGTTCGGAACCGTCGCCGCCGCGGAACTGGCCCGCACCACGACCCCGGCATCCGATGCGCCGGTCGCATCACCCGTCAAGGTGATTTCGCCGCGCGCAGCATCGCCTGCGGTGATGATATGCCCTGCCCCGCTGCATTCGAGGAACGCGCTTTCGCCCGGCGCCAGCGTGACCGGGGTGCAGACCAGCCCCGGCAGCGGCAGGGACAGGCTGGACCGATCGACATCGACATCGTTCAGGGGAACCGTTCCGGTGTTGGTGACGCGGAAGCGGAACACAACCTCGTCACCCTCGCCCATCAGGCCGTCGCCGTTCAGGTCGCGCAGTTCCCCTATGGTGATCTCAAAGGCGATCTCGGGATAACCCAGTTCGACCACGGCCGTGGATTCCTCGCTCTCGACCTCGACAGGCTCCCCGTCTTCGGGGGTCCAGACAGCGCTGGCCGTGGCGGTATTGGGACGCTCGGCCGCGATGATGTCCTCGGCGGTGATGGCATAGACGCC
Source organism: Paracoccus alkenifer (assembly GCF_900108405.1). GTDB lineage: Bacteria > Pseudomonadota > Alphaproteobacteria > Rhodobacterales > Rhodobacteraceae > Paracoccus > Paracoccus alkenifer. The sequence goes on along the minus strand of NZ_FNXG01000002.1, from coordinate 51,655 downwards.
GGTAATCGCCTCCGAAGTCTCGCCCGGCGCAAGGCTTGCAATCGGGGCGCCGGACAGCACCAGCCCCGGCAGCGGGTCTTCGACGACCACATCGGTCAGGGTCACGTTGCCGGTATTGGTCACCGTGAAGCTGTAGATGATTTCCTCGCCGGCCTGCGCCACTTCGGAAATGCCCGAATCGTCGGCGCTCTTGACCAGTTCGAGCCCCGGCAGGCGGGCGAACTCGACCGTGGTTGGCTGGTCGGTGCCAGTCTCGGTGCCGGAAAGGTCGGTGACCTGGCCCGGGTCGCCATCGGGATCGGTATAGTTCCCGGTAACGGTCGCCTGGTTTTCCAGCGTCCGGCCGCTGTCGATATCCCCCTGGGTCAGGGCATAACGGCCGCTGAAGGTCAGGGTATCGACGGCGTCCGGCGCCAGCGACGCAATCGGGCCGCCGCTCAGCACCAGTCCGGGCAGCGGGTCATCGACGACCACATCGGTCAAGGTCACGTTGCCGGTATTGGTTACCGTGAAGCTGTAGACGACTTCCTGCCCCGCAACCGCCGGATCGCCCAGACCGGACACATCCGCCAGCTTGACCAGATCAATCCCGGGGTTCTGCATCAGCGGCGTCTGCGTCGGATCGTCATTGTCCAGATCGGTGCCGGATGTGTCCGTGACCGGGTGACGGGTGCCGTCGCCGTCCTCGAACACCCCGTCCGCACGCGCCTGGTTGATGATCTGGCCGGCATCAAGGTCAGCCTGCGCCACCATGTAGCTGGCGGTGAAGCTGCTGCTGTCGCTGGCCCCGACCGCAAGGCTGATCGGGCCGCCGCTGACCGTGGCGCCGATCATCTCTTCGGTGACCGTCACCTCGTCCAGCGGCACGTTGCCGATGTTGGTCACCGTGAAGGTCCAGCGGACCTCACTGCCAAGCGTCAGGCTGTCGGGGTCGATATCAGCCGCCAGCTGCTTGACCAGCGCGATGCCGGGCTGGCTGATCACCGGGACCACGTTCGGCCCCTCCTCGCCCTCGTCATTGCGCGAGGGTGTCTCGAACGGCTGCGGATCGTCGGGCGGGCCGTAGACGCCGCTTGCCAAGGCCCGGTTCGACACGTTGCCGGCGATGATATCGGCCTCGGTGATCGCATAAACCGCGGGCCCCACCGTCACTTCCGCGCCCGGCGCCAGTTCGCCGATCGTAAAGCTGCCCGGCGACAGTCCCGGCAGCGGGTCATCGACCACCACCTCGGTCAGGGTCACGTTGCCGGTGTTGGTCACGGTGAAGCTGTAGGAAATCTCCTGCCCCGCAACCGCCGGATCGCCCAACGCCGAGCCGTCCGCGTGCTTGACCAGATCAAGCCCGGGGGCCTGAACCAGCGGCACCACGGTTTCCTCGTCCGTGGTCAGGTCGGGACCGGACAGATCCGTTACCGGCTCGTCCTCATGGCTGCCGGTGGCCTGCGCCTGGTTGACCACCTCGGCCGCGTCGATATCGGCCTGGGTCAGCGCATAGGTCGCGGTGACGGTCTGCGAGGCTTCCGGCGCAAGCGTGCCGATGGTGAAGCTGCCCTGTGACAGCCCCGGCAGCGGGTCGGTCAGGTCGACATCCTCGATGGTCACGTTGCCGATATTGGTCACGGTGAAACTGTAGGTGATCACCTGCCCGACCTGCGCCGGCTCGGTCACGGCCGAGGCATCTGCCGTCTTGACCACCGCAAGATGCGGCAGCTGGTCCAGCGGCACGATGATTTCCTCGGAATTGACCGGAGGCGTGGTCAGCGGGCCGCCGGTCTCGCGGTCGAAATATTCCCCCGTAACCGAGGCGGTATTGGCGACCAGCCCGTTCTCGATATCATCCGCGGTAACCCGATATTCGGCGCTCAGCACCTCATGCGCACCCGGCGCAAGGCTGGCGATCACATTGTCCGCGAACATGCCGCCCAGCAGCGGGTCGGTCACGGTCACATCGGTCAGCGTCACACTGCCGGTATTGGTCACCGTGAAGCTGTAGGTGATCAGATCATTCACCGCGGCAGGGCTGGTGACCTGGCTGTCATCGGCTTCCTTGACGATTTCCAGCGCCGGTTCAGGGGTAATCAGCAACTCGGTCGGCGTGTCATTGTCCACGCCCGTGCCGGAAATATCCGTGACCTGCTGCGGGTCGCCGTCCGGGCCGGTGCCGGTGCCGCTGACCTCGGCGCTGTTGGCAAAACTGCCGGCGTCGATATCGGTCTGGGTCAGGGTATAAAGACCGGTGAAACTGTCCGTATCCACCTCGCCCACCGCCAGCGGCGCGGAGCGGCTGCCGGTCAGGGTGATGCCGCCGACCAGTTCGGTCAGGTCGATATTCTGCAACGCGACGTTGCCGGTATTGCGGATCTCGAATGCGTATTCGATCTGATCGCCCGCCCCGACCGGGGCCGTAGGCGCGACCGATATGGTCTTGATCAGCGCGATCTGCGGGTTTCGCAGCAAGGTAACCGGGGTCGGATCGTCATTGTCGAACCCGGTGCCGGAATCGTCCTCGACCCCGGTGCCATCCGGGGCGTCGCCGGTCACGGTGGCGGTGTTGTCCAGCCCGCCGGCCTCGATATCGGCGGCGGTCAGCACATAGCTGCCGGTCACCGTGACCTCGCCGGCGGGGGCAAGGCTCAGCCCCGCAAGCGCCGCATCGTCCAGCTCCACATCCGCCAGATCATCGGTCAGCACCAGATTATCCAGCGTCACGTTGCCGGTATTGCGGATGGTGAAATCGAATTCGATCACCGCGCCCGGCATCAGCGGCTCCGAGACATCGCTGGTCAGCACCTTCTGCAAGGCAATGGAGGGCACGGCCGGCAACGGCGTGACGGTCTCATCCTCGTTGGGGTCGTCGGGATCGTTGCCCGAGGGGGTGGGCTTAAAGGGAATCCCCGATCCGGGCACCTCACCCGCGACCGTGACCTGGTTGCGCACCTCGCCCGCGTCGATCTCGGCCTGCGAAAGCGTATGGGTGGCGGTGGCGGTGGTGCTGTCTCCCGGTTGCAGCACCGTCAGCGCCGGGGCGCCGACGGTGGTATTGGCGAGCGGCTCGGTGATGGTGCCGATTTGCAGGCGGGTGTTGCCGGTATTCTCGATAGAGATGGTCCAGCTGATCGTATCGCCGGCCCGCGGGGTATCGGGCAGCGGCTCAACCGGCAGCTTGGTCACCCGCATTTTCGGATCGGGATGAAGCGGCGTCTCGACCTCGTTCGAGCCCGCCGTGATCGGGGTGTCATCCGGGCCATGCGCCCCGGTGACGAATGCGGTGTTGAGCACCGTGCCCGCGTCGATATCATCCTGGGTCACCAGATAATCGGCGTAAAGGGTGACGGTGTCCCCCGGCTGACCGGCGCGCGCCAGCGTGCCGATGGAAAAGCTGCCAGCCGGGTCCGGCGCGACCGCGATGGCGTCGGTCAGCACCAGGTCGCGCAATTCGACGTTGCCGGTGTTGGTGATCGTAAAGCTATAGCGGATCGTGTCGCCGATCACGGTCGGTTCCTGGACCGTGTGCGACACTTCGGCCTTGACGACGGTCAGCCCCGGCTCGTTCAGCGCCGTGATGTTGGCGCTGTCCGCGGCGCTGACGGTCGGATCATCGACACCATCGACGGCCCAGCGGCCCAGGGCGGTGGCGGTGTTATCGACGCCGCCGGCCTCGATATCGTCCTGGGTCAGGACGTAATGGGCGGTGAAAGTGGAGGTATCCTGTTCGCCGGGGTTCAGCCGCGCAATGGTGCCGGTCGTATCCCAGACCAGCCCGGGCAGCGGGTCAGCCAGCGTCACATCCACCAGCGGCGTGTTGCCGGTATTGGTGATGGTGAAGCTATAGCTGACCACATCGCCCGGGGCTGCCGCCGCGTCGTCCCCGTCCAGAACCGCGGTCTTTTCGACGCTGATGGCGGGGGTGAAATCCACCGTGTCGGAGGTCGGCGACTGGCTGCCATGCACCGGGTTTGCGCCGTCATTCGACTGATCGCCCGGGGTCTGCGTGGACCAGTCACCGTTGCCCTCGATCTCGGCGTTGTTGGTAAATGTCTGGCTGGGTGCCACGCGGGGCAGCGGCGGGTTGACCAGCAGTTCCATCGCTACCGTATGAGTGGCACCGGCAGCGACCGGCCCCGCGATCTCAAGCGTGATCCCGGTATCCGACGATGCCAGGACCGTCGCGCCGCCGGGGGTGCCGATGCTGAACTGGCCATGATCCGGCGTGCCGGTCACCAGGCTGCCGAAGTCGCTGTCCAGCGTGTCAGTCAGGGTCAGGTCGCTGACCGGCTCCTGGCTGTCGTTCCGGATGCGGAACGTATAGGTCAGGGCATATGAGCCGTCGGCCTGCAAGGCGGGTGCGGCAAGCTGCTTGGACAGCGCGATCTGCGCCTGCGGAACAAGGGTGAAGTCGTTGCCGGTCGCCCCGGCAGCGGTGGTCACCGTGATCGCGCCGATCGTGGTCTGGTCGTTGGCCGTGCCACCACCCACCGCCCCCGGCAGCGCGCTGCCGAGTTCATAGGCATCGCCGGTCGGCGGCGTATAGCTGACCTGATAGGTGCCCGGCGGCAGCAGGTCAAAGGCGTAATTGCCATCCGCATCGGTGCTGATGCTGCGCGAGACCGGGTTGCCCCATTCATCGGTGCCGGTCAGCGCCAGCTCAAGACCCGCGATACCGCTGTCATGGGCGGCCCGCGCCAAATCCTCGTTGAAGTCGCGCCAGATGGCGCCCGAGACCGAGGCCCCGCTGACCTCGACCGCGCCGGTCGCGCTGTTGTCGCTGACGTCCTGCTCGAAGGAATCCGTGGTGACGGCGGCGGTGTTGTCGAACCCCTGCGGCGAGGCGGTGATCGCGGTCACCCGCACCGGCAGGGTGATCGTCAGCAGATCGCCCGCCTGCATGTCGTCGATGATGCAGATCAGATCGCGGCCACCTATGGGCGCGTCGCAACTGGCACCGACCCCGCTGGTGCCGACGGCGCCAGTGATTTCCATATTGGCCGGCAGGGTGTCAGCCAGCACGACGTTTTCGGCCAGCCCGATTCCAACGGCGGTGTCATTCTCGACCGTGATGGTCCAATCAAACGGCTCGTTCAGATCCACCGAGGCGGGATCGGCGACCTTGGTTACCTTCAGGTTGGCGCGCTCAAAAACCGCGGTGGTCTCGTCCACGTCATTGTTGGTCTTCAGCGGCTCGTGGTCATATTCGGCCGACCGCGCCTGGACGTGGTTGGTCCAGCGGCCGCGTTCGGTTGCCGTCATCTGGACCTGGAATTCGGCGGTCTCGCCTACCGGCAGGTTGGGCAGCTCACAGCTGATCTGGCCGCCGATGCTGCCGGGGGCGGCGCCGACAGGAGCACAGACCAGCCCGGCCGAGGTGCTGACGATCTCATCATACCGCATCCCCTCAGCGGGAAGCGTATCCGTAATGACCAGATCAAAGGCTTCAGAGGGGCCGGCATTATGGACGGTGACGGTATAGACGGTGGGATTGCCCACCTCCAGCGGATCGGCGCTGTCGGTCTTGTTGGTGATCAGGTCCAGCGACGGCTGGGTGATGTGGTGGCGGATCTGGTGGGCGTTGTTAGCCGGATCCATTTCGACAGTGCTGGTGCTGACGGTCACCGGGTTGATAATCGTGGTATTTGCGATCCCCGTGGACGGCACGGTTTCGATGCTGACCGTGCGGGCGTTGCCGTTGGTGACGGTGCCCAGGTTGCAGACCAGCTGCGACCCGGCGGTCGTGATCCCGTCCACCATCCCGCTGACCGGCCCGCAGCTTCCGGCCGAGGGGGTGACGCCGACGATCCGAAGCCCGGGGGGCAAGGCGTCGGTGACGGTCACATTCTCGGCATCCGAAAGCCCGGTATCCGGGACGCTGGCGGTCAGGACATAGATCAGCCGCTGACCGGCCTGAACATTGCTGTCATCGGGATGTGATGCGGTCTTTTGCACGGTGACATCGGTGCGGGCCGACACGCTGTATGCGGCGCTGGCCGCATTGTTGGCAAAGTTGGGATCAGGCGTCTGGGTAGAATAGGTGTCGGCACTGTTGGTCTTGGGGCCCGCATTGCCGCCAGCCAGCGCCGTGAAGCTGATCACCCGCGATTCGCCGGCCGCAAGCTCGTCGATGGTGCAGCTCAGGTCGCTGTAAAAGCCGGAACCGCGGGTGACCGCACAAACGCCCCCCTCGGGCTGAGTGCCCAGCGTGACGCCGGTGGTGGTCGAATCCGCGAAATACAGATCCTCCAACCGGTCCAGCACCCGCACATCCCTTGCGGTGCCCGGGCCGTCGTTATGAAGCGTGATGGTAAATTCGACCGGATCGCCCGCAAGATGCGGGCCGGGATCGGCCACGGCTTTTTCCAGCCGCAGATCGGCATATTGATAGTCGGGATCGGCATCGTCGCCCGAGGTCACGCCCACGCGGATGTCGTTGTTGGACAGGTCGCGATCGTCATAGTTGGCGTTTTCGTCGGCGACGTTCAGGCTGTTTTCCAGCGCCCCTGTCGTCAGCACCGTGGTCGTCAGGGTAATCGCCGGGGTGGCTGCACCAACGCCCAAAGGCGCCGCCGTGGTGTAGTTGTCGCTGGTGCAGGTCACGGTAAGCGGACCTGTCCCAGTTGTGGGCGAACAGGCCCAGCCGGCAGGCGCGCTGATCGCGGTCAGCTCCAACCCCGCAGGCAGGGAATCGGTCAGCACCAGGGTGCCGGCAAAGCCGACATTACCGGCGTTATGGGTCCAGATGCGCCAGTCATAGGCGTTGCCGACCGTCACCAGCCCATGCTGCGGGCCGCTTTTGCGGGCGACCAGATCGGTGGCCGGCTGCACGATATCGGCGCCACCATCCGAGGCCTGGTTGTTGTCGGGCACGACATCGCCCGGGGCCGAAATCTCGGCGATATTCGCCACCGGCACGCCGGTCGCGGTGTCGGCCACCGGCATGGCCGTGATGATGATCGGCTTGACGAACTCGGCAGCGTCGCCGGCAGCGCTTTCATAGTGGCACGACACCGGATTGACGGCATTACACGTCCAGCCCGCACCCGTCGCCGTAACGTCGACAAGTTCGTAATTCGCCGGAAGGTTGTCGGTGATCTCGGCCGCCAGCGGGGCAAAGCCGCTGAACTGCGGGGTCAAGGTGAACTCGACCTCTTGCCCGACGAACACCAGCCCCGAGGGGCTGCGGCTCTTGCCCAGTCGCACATCGGTGCCGGGATTGACGTTCACGCTGAACGAGCCGGTGTCATTGCTCAGGTCCGGGTCGGGCGGCATCGTGACATCGGAGTCAACCGAACCCGCCACCGTGATATCCGAGGCGTTGTCGGTCAACACCTGCGTGCGGAAATCCAGCGTAATGCTGTCCCCGGCAACAATTTCCTGAGTGATCAGGCAACTGACCGTATTGCCGACAATTTCGCAGCCCGCCGGCATGGTGATATCCGTGGACAGGCTGGCCGGCAGCGGCATGCTGAAGGCGGTTCCCGTGCTGGCATAGGGGCCGTTATTGGTGATGACGGCCTGAAACTCCATGAATTCGCCGGCCCGGATCTCGGCTGGGGCAACGAAGCTCAGATCCAGATCCGCGCCCATGGTCACGGTCGTGTCTTCCGTCGCTACAGGGCCGGCCGCGCCCAGTTCACCGGACAGGGTGGTGATGCCAGCGGTGGACGGAACCAGCAGGACGGTTCCCTGAAGCGACTGGCGCGGCGCAAGTTCGGGAATCTGGCAGGTGACCGTGCCCGGCCCGGGCAGATCCGGGGCGGGCGAGCAATCCGACAGCCCCCCCGAGGTGCCGGCATATGTCGCGCCTGCCGGGATGGCGAAGCTCAGCGTTTCCGCAGCCGAGCGGGTGTTGCCACCATTATCCACCCGCACGGAATATTCGATACTGCCACCGGCAGGGGTCGGGTCAAAGCCGGCATCGTTGATGTTCAGCGTAAGACCGGCCGCCTGGGCATGAGCACCGCCGGCCAGCAGACCAAGCCCAAGCATAGAACTGGTCAGAAGTCCGACCAACGACGAGCCAAACTTCATAACACCGCGTCTCCCGTTCCCAACTCGGCGAATCCCGTGGTGGTCACGTTCGCAGCGACCGCCATCTGCCGAAAATCTGGTCGGAGCCGTGCTGCACAAGCGAACAACTTCCCAACAAGCGCCCAACCGTCTCACTTGCCTGTGAAGCGCCGAAGGTCTCTATTCAACCTGTGCGCTCTCTCTCGCCTCAGAGCTGTGACAAAATCCACACGAAAAGCCGGGCAGTGCTGTCGAAAGCCGCTGACCCGGCGCTAACAAGGGAACCAGCTTGCCGGGTAGTGTAAGCGCCCGGCCCTGTCGGGATGAGCCGGTCTTCGCCTTTTTTCTAAGGCCTCCCACCTCGGCGGGTCTGATCATACCCGAAACCAAGGTCGCCTCACCAAGGCGCCTTTTTACGTCAAACAGCCCTGTCTGTAGACTGAAGCCCGCCTGTGCGAACATTGCCGCCGCATCCTCCCGGATGCTCCACCTCACTCCGCCACCTCAAAAGGTCACCCGAGACAGCCTGCCAGTCGCTCCCCTTCTTTGCGCTCCTGCACGCCAAAATTTCTTTTTCATATTCAATAAGTTGATATGTGCAAGCATGGGGAAAGCGGGACGGAGGGAGAAGAATGTTGGTTGGAGGGCTGGTAAATCCTACACTCACTCTTCTCGCCCGGTCAGTCTGTAAGGGACAACCTCCCTTCCTGTCTCCGTTTCTCAGGCTGCGAGTCTCGCCAGATACGCTTCGCTTCGTTCTGTTTTCCTCCACCACTGGAAGTCCTGCTGAACGTAACGTGGCTCGCCTTGCCATTCGTCCAGCCCGCGGGGTTCAGCCACCACCGGCAACTCTCGCCTTGCCACGTCGGCGGCCGCATATCGCATGACCGCCTGTATCTCCATGCTGTGGGTATAGGGCGCGATCATGCTGTCATGGACGGTCACCGACGCCGTAACCCATGCAGAAGCAGGGCGGACGACAGACGCGTTTGATAGAGCTCGTGAGATCGAGGCTCCGTTCTTCCGCGCTCAGGCGTCAGGCGAGATTGCCAAGATAGCTTCCAGAGTAAAAATCTTGGCAATAGTTCCGGAAGCGCAACTCCATTCCGATCGCCCCACACGCTGGGGTCAGGTCTTTCTTTCGGGATCAGATGCGGGCGGTGACCGTTTTGACGGTATAATAGGACTTCAGCCCCTCGAGCCCCTTTTCACGGCCGAAGCCGCTGTTTTTGACGCCCCCGAACGGGGTTTCCACGCCACCGGCAAAATACTGGTTGATGAAGACCTGCCCGCCCGATGCAATGCGGGCAAAGCGCAGGGCCTTGGAGATGTCGCTGGTGTAGATCCCGGCCACCAGCCCGAAATCCGTGCATTCCGCCAGCGCGCAGGCGTGGTCGAAATCATCCGCGATCTGCACGGTCAGAACCGGGCCGAAGATTTCCTCTTGCACGGCCAGCGTCGCCGGGTCCGAAGCGAGCAGCACCGTGGGCTCAAAGAACCAGCCGCCCAGCCCTTCGGGGTGGGCGATCGAGCCGCCGACCAGCAGCTGCGCCCCTGCGCCGACCGACGCCTTGACGATGCCCTCGATCTTGAGCAGCTGCTGGTGCGAGACGACGGGGCCGATGTCGGGGTTGTCCAGACCGCGGCCGAAGCCCAGCGTCTTGATGCGCGCGACCAGCCGGTCGAGGAAGGCATCGGCGCAGCCGCGCTCGATCACCAGGCGCGATCCGGCCGAGCACACCTGCCCGGCGTTGGTGAAGATGGCCTTCATCACCCCGTCCAGCGCGGCGTCCATGTCTGCATCGGCCAGAACCACCACCGGCGACTTGCCGCCCAGCTCCATCGTGGTCGATGCGACATGGCTAGCGGCCGAGGCCAGCACCGCCTTGCCCGTCGCAACCGAACCGGTAAAGGTCACATGCGCGATCTTGTCATGCGCGACCAGCGGCGCGCCGGTGACGGCGCCGGGACCGCAGACCACGTTCACCACCCCGGCGGGCACGCCCGCGCGTTCCAGGTATTCCGGCAGCATCAGCGCGGTCAGCGGGGTCTGTTCGGCCGGCTTGATGACGGCGGTCGCGCCTGCGGCCAGCGCCGGGGCAAGGCCGCGGGCGGTGGTCACCAGCGGGAAATTCCACGGGATGATATGGGCGGTGGCGCCGATCGGCTCGTGCAGGGTGAACGAGATGAAATCCGGGCCCAGCGGGATGGTGTCGCCCTGCATCTTGTCGGCGATGCCGGCGTAGTATTCAAAGTAGCGGGCCGAGGTCTCGATGTCGCCCCGCGCCTCGCGCAGGGGTTTGCCGGCGTCGAGCGATTCGACGATGGACAGGCGCTCGGCGTCGTTGCGGATTTCCTGCGCAACCCGGAACAGCATCCGGCTGCGTTCGGCCGGGGTGATGGCGGCCCAACTGCCCTTGAGCGCGCGGGCCGCGGTCTCGACCGCCTCGCCCACCACGGACGCATCGGCGACCGGCACCTCGTGCAACACGGTGCCGCTGGCGGGATCATAGGTGGGAAAGGTCTCGCCCGTGATCTTGCGGCGCTGACCGTCGATATAGGGGTCGAGATCGATGCTGTGGATTTCGCTTTGGTAGGTCATCGGTCAGTCCTTGGCTTCTGAAAGAATGATTTCGTCGGGTTCGCGGGCAGGTCCGGCGTCGCGATCCGCCGCCAGCCGCGCCAGCGGCACCGGGCGCAGCGGCGGACGGAACCGAGGCATGGTCTCGACCATGGTTTCGGGCGACAGCCCCAGCAGCCCCGCCGCCGTATGCAGGCAATTGCGGCCCTGGCAGCGCCCCATGCCCAGCCGGCTGGAGGTTTTCAGCGTGTTGAGACTGCCCGAGGCCGCATTGCCGTCGGCCTTGAGGTCGCGCAGGCGCAATTCCTCGCAGCGGCAGATGATCGTGTCGTCGTCGGCTGCACGCAGGGGCGTGGGCAGGACATAGGCGCTGTTCAGCGCGCGGCGGAACCGGTCGAGCGTGCGATAGCGATGCGCCAGCTGCTTGGGGGCGGGGGTGCCGAGGATCGCGTGGGCGGCCAGCCGCCCCTCGATCAATGCCACCTCGACCCCGCCGATGCCGGCGCCGTCGCCGACCGCATAGACGCCGGCGGTGCTGGTTTGCAGGTCCGGTCCGCGGACGGGGACCAGCCCGCCAAGGTCGGGGCGCAGTTCCATCCGGCAGCCCAGCAGGCGGGCTGCATCAGACCCGGGCATCAGCCCGTAGCCCAGCACCAGCAGATCGGCCGGAATCGTCCGTTCTCGCGTCAGGTCCGGGCGGCCGTCAGGGCCGACCGGCGCGATCGAGACCTCGCGCAGCGTCTCGTCGCCATGGGCGCGGCTGACCATCCAGCCGGTTTTCCAGGCGGCACCCGCGCGCAGGATCTGGGCGCGATACTGCGCGGCTTTCGCAAGAATGCCGGGCGCGGCGACTACCCCCGACAGCGCGGCGCCGGCCAGCCTGCGGGATTGTTGAGCCTCGGCCACGGTCGTGACCCGGGCGCCGGCTGCGGCCATAGTCGCGGCGGCGACCAGCACCAGCGGCCCGTTCCCCGCCACGACCACGCGCCCTTCGGGAACCAGCCCGTGCGCCTTGGCAAGGTTGAGGCAACCGCCCGCCGAGATCACCCCGGGCAGCGTCCAGCCCGGAAACGGCATGGACCGTTCCTGCGCGCCGGTGGCGATGACCACGGCAGAGCCGGCGATGCGGCCGCTGCCTAGGGGGCCGGCATGGGCCACGGTGCCGGGCTGGGGAAAGGACCATGCAGTAGTGCGGGGCAGATGTGTAAGCAGCGGGCTGTCCAGCACCCGGGCCAGATCGTCATAGCGGGCCTTGTCCCGCATCAGCCTTGCGCGCGGCGCGGTCGAATAACCGGGGGGCAGCTGGCGGAAATACTGTCCGCCCGGCTGGATGTTGTCGTCGATCAACACGACGCGGCGGTTTCCGGCCACGAGTTCCTGGGCGCAGGCCAGACCCGCGGGGCCGGCCCCGATGACGATGACGGGGGCGTCGGAGTTGGCGTTGGTGGGGGTGAAAACCGGGTTCGCCATCTCAGACCTCGGCCTCGGCAAGACGGACGACCATGCCGGGGCGAGCCGGCTCGCCACAGCTGCGCACGACGCCAGTGCCTTCGACAAACACCGCGCATTCCCAGCAGATGCCCATGCCGCAGAAATAGCCGCGGGGCTGGTTCTCGATCCTTGTGCGGCGCAGGACCGGCACCCCCGCCCGCATCAGGGCCGAGGCGACGGTTTCGCCGGGGCGGGCGGGGATCTCGTTGCCCTCGAAGCTGAAACTGAGCGTTCCCGCGTTGGGGACGACACCGGGAATAAAGCGCATTTTAGGCTGCGGCATTGGAAAATCTCGCTGGATCGAAGATCGTGATCGGGCGCGAGGGACGATCCGTCAGGATCAACTCGCCCAGAAGCGTGCCCATCAGCGGGCCGAGAGTGAAGCCGCCGCGTGCGCAGGCGGCCAGATAGACGTTATCGTGCCCAGGCAGCCGGCCGAGATAGGGGTAGCTGTCGGGGGTCACGCCCTCATACCCCGCCCAGCTACGCAGGATGTTGAGCGGGGCGAGCCCCGGAATCACCCGCATTGCCAGCCGCAGATTGTGGACCAATTGGTCGTGGTCGATATCCTTGCGGCTGTCGCCGATGCTTCCAATCCCCTGCCAGCCGCCCCCGATCAGGCAACTGCCATTGGCCACCTGCTTGAGCGTCAGGATGCCGCGGGCATGGGTCACGATGCACTCGATGGTCGGGCGCGCGGGCTCGGTCACGGAAACCATGTTCACATCGAGGCTGATCGGGATCTTGACCCCCAGCATTGCCGCGATAGTCGCCGACCAGGCGCCGGCGGTAATGGCCAGTTCGGTGCCGTGGAAGTCCCCGGCGGTGGTCAGGACGCGAATGTCAGGGCCGTTTTCCACAGCGGCGACCGCCGCACCTTCCACGATCCGGACGCCCAGGCTTTCAACCTTGCGCCGCAGTGCCGGCCCGACCCGTGTCGGGCTTGCGTAGCCGTCCTGCGGCGACCATGTGGCCGCCATGCAGTCGGGGGCGATCCACGGCGCCTGCGCCCGCAACGCGGCCGGCGACAGGCGCTGCGCGTCAAGCCCGTAGTCGATCTGTTCGGACACGACCCGGCCTAGCCGCGCGGCCTCATCCTCGGTCATGGCGATCTTGTAGCCGCCGTTGCGGCGCAGCCCCAGATCGGCCCCCAACCGATCGGAAAGCGTGTTCCAGATGTCCCACGACCACAGCGTATAGGGAATCAGCGCCGGCAGCTTGTTCTGCACGCCCAGCGATCCGGCATTGACCGCCGATGCCTCGGCCCAAATACGTCCCTTGTCCAGCAGGATGACGGATTTTCCCGCCTCGGCCAGGGTCATGGCGCAGAACAGCCCGAAGATGCCGCCCCCGACGATGATCGTGTCAGCCTGCCCGGCGGCGGTTCTGGCTTTTGCGGTGTTCATGAGGCTCACTTCGTTTCGCCCAGGATCGGCCGGGATGGCCGGTCAGGCGCCGTTGGGGTTGGCGATATAGCGCTTCAGTGCAGTCTCGGACGCGTCGAGATCGGCAAGAATCGCATGACGCAATGCCTCGGGGTCTCGGTGGCGGGCGGCGTCGATCACGTTCTCATGACCACGGTGGTTACCGCGATTTCGTTGAAGATACGGATACATGTGCCGCAGTGTCGGCCCGATTCGCAGCCACAGCGATTCGACGATGCGTAGGCCAATGGGCTGCCCGGCACGTTCGTAGATGCGAAAGTGGAACAGCGAATTATAGCGCAGCACCTCCTTGAAATCAGCGTCAGCCAAGCTGCGCAGGAATTCTGCCTGGGTGGCTTCGAGGAATGCGATATCATCGTCCGTCAGCGCGGCGGCGGCGCTGGCCGCCATCTGCCCCTCGAGCATCCGGCGGATGCTGAAGATTTCAGCGATTTCGGGGGCTGTCCGCTCGGGCACGATGATGGCGCCCTTGTTGTTGATCTGAAGCACTTCGTCGGAAATCAGACGCAGGATCGCCTCGCGCGCGGGGGTAGCGGAAACCCCCATCTCGTCGGCCAGACGGCGGATGTTGAGCCGGTCCAGGGGTGCGAACATCCCCGACAGGATGGCCGAGGAAAGCTGCCGGCTTACCTGCTGCGCCAGCGTGTCCCCTCGCTGCGCAGTTTCGTATTTGGGTGAATTTTCTTGGGTCAACACGTTAATGCCCCTTGACAGGTAATACCACACATCGAATACGATATATCAAATATCCAAGCAGTCAAGGAGCAATAGGATGACCAAGGCAAAGTGGACTGGGGTGTTCCCCGCGCTGGCAACCCCGTTCACCTCTGAAGGCAAGATCGACAAGGCCCAGCAGGCCGCACTGGTCGAGTTGCTTTTGAGCGAAGGCGTCCACGGTTTCATCGTCGGCGGCAGCACCGGCGAATATTACTCGATGTCGCTGGAAGAGCGCGAAGAGCTGTTTCGCGGCGTCCATGCAGTGGTGGCGGGACGCGGCACCCTGATCGCCGGCACTTCCAGCACCAACCATGCCGAGACCCTGCACCTGACCCGCGTGGCCAAGGACATCGGCTATGACGGGGTGATGGTGCTGCCGCCGGTCTATTGCCTGCCGACGCCGGCCGAGATCGTGAAGGTGTTCGAGGAAATCGCCGCCATCGGCCTGCCGATCATGGTCTATAATAACCCTGCCCGCGTGGGTGTCGCCCTGCCGACCGGGCTGACTGAAAAACTGACCGCGATTCCAGGGGTTGCCGCCTACAAGGAAAGCGCCCGCGATCTTTATGCGGTGGCCGAGCTTTGCTATGCCACCCGCGACCGGCTGGCAATCTTTGCCGGGCTGGAACCTTACGGCGCAGCGATCATGTCGCGCGGGGGCGCGGGGATCGTCTCGACCATCTCGAACGTCGTCGGACGCCAGGTCGTCGATTACTACAACGCAATTCGCGCCGGGGATGCCGCCGAAGCTGCGAAAAACCAGCGGGTGATCGACGAGATGTATCACTTGCTGGGCCGCTCGGGACTGGCCAATTTTTCATTCGTGAAATGCGCCATGGCCGCGCTGGGCCGGCCGGGCGGTGCCGTGCGCGCGCCCCACATCATGGGCGACGACGCCAAGATCGCCGAGATCGGCAAGGAGGTAAGGGCGATCTACGCACGCGCCGGGATCGAGCTTCCGCAAGCCTGAAGCCGATAAAGACACAAGACAGCCAACGAGGAGGAGGAAAACATGAAACCCATGGGTAAATATTCGGCCCTGACCGTTGCGATGGCATTCGCGGCGGTCGGTTCCGCGGCGCAGGCGGATGCGGTCTGGGACCGCATCGCCGAGCGCGGAAAGATCGTCTGCGGCGCCATCCCCAACGACAAGATCGGCTCGTGGCACGATCGCGAGAGCGGCCAATGGGAAGGCTACGAGATCGAGCTTTGCCGCGCGATCGCCGCCGATCTGTCCACCGAGATGGGCAAGGAAATCGTCCCCGAGTTCCGCGAGACCAGCTGGAAGACCATCGTGCTGGACCTGCAGGCCAGCAAGATCGACCTCTGGCCGGGGATGAGCGCGACCGAGGAACGCAAGAAAGCCCTGTCGATGATCGGGCCGATGTATGATCTGGCGTTCTGCGGGGTGAACTCGAAGTCCTTCACCGAAGGCGCGACCTGGGAAAGCCTGAACGATCCCGCGGTGCGGATCGCGACGGTGACCGGCACCAGCGTCGAGACCGCCTTCAAGGAGGGCGCGCCGAATGCCACCCATATCAGCCTTGGGGAATATGCCGAGGTGACGTTGGCGGTGCAGTCGGGCCGTGCCGATGTCATGGGCGCGGACATCCTGCGCTGCGTCAACGTCCGTGCGGCGGCGCCCGACGCATTCGGTCAGATCACCGTGCCTGAACCGCTCAAGTCGATGGGGTCTTCGGCAGGTATCCTGAAAGACGCCGACCAGCTGGCCGAGTGGCTGGCCGTCTGGGCCGAGGAAAAGCGCGCCTCGGGTGCAGTGACCGAGATCTTCATGAAAGCCTTTGAGGCTGCCGGGGTCGATATCGCTGAACTGCCGCCAGAAGTGAAGTTCTGAGTCCTCCAGGTCGCGGGCGGGGCTGATGCGACGGACCCGCCCGCTTCCCACAACGAAGGAGCTTCGGAGTGAATTATCAATTCGACTGGTCGGCCGTCTGGGATCCCGCAGCCTGGTTCGGGGCGATCAAGGTAACGCTGGCCTACGGCATCGCCACCACGGCGGTCGGGCTGATCCTGGGGCTGATCCTGGGGCTGGCGCTGATCAGCCGGTTCTGGGTGCTGCGCCGGGCGGTGGCGCTGTTCATCGGACTGTTCAGATGCACGCCTGCGCTGATCCAGATCGTATGGTTCTACTATGCATTTCCGATGGTGCTGGCGGTCAACATGCCGGCCTGGCTTGCCGCCAGCATGGGGCTGACCTTCTACATGGCCGCGTTTTCGGCCGAGATTTTCCGCGGCGGCATCCAGTCGATCGAAAAGGGACAGTGGAACGCCACCCGTTCGCTGTGCATGTCGCCCTGGCAGGCGATGCGCCATGTGGTCCTGCCGCAGGCGTTCCGGCGGATGACCCCGGCCATCGTCAACCAGTCGATCATCCAGTTCAAGAACACCTCGCTGCTGTCGGTGGTCGCGGTCCATGACATCATGTTCACCGCATCGTCGCTGACGGCCGAGACCTACCGCCCGCTGGAGGTGCTGACCTTTGCCTCGGTGCTCTACATCATCCTGATCTGGCCCCTCGCCTCTATCGCCCATGTCGTCGAGAAACGCTCTGCCCAAGGAAGGACGCGCTGATGTCCCGCCCCTTCATCGAAATCACCCATCTGCGCAAGCTGTTCGGCGATGTCGTCGCCGTCGACGATGTCAGCCTGCAACTGGACGAAGGCCGGACCGCCGCGATCATCGGGTCCAGCGGCTGCGGCAAGTCCACCTTTCTGCGCTGCCTGAACATGCTGGAAACGCCGACCTCGGGCACGATGCGCATCGGCGAGGACGAAGTGGAGTTCGCCGACGGGGAAATGATCCGCGGCGCCGACCGCTCGCTGAATTTCCGCAAGTCGATGGCGATGGTGTTCCAGAGCTTCGAGCTGTTCCCGAACATGAACGTGCTGCGCAACATCACCCTCGCCCCACGGCTGGTCAAGGGAATGCGGCGCGACGAGGCCGAGGAAACCGCGCTGGCGCTGCTTGACCGGGTCGGGCTCAAGCACAAGGCGACAGCCCCGGTGACCGAGCTGTCCGGCGGCCAGGCACAGCGGGTGGCGATCGCCCGCGCGCTGGCCATGGCCCCCCGCGTCCTGCTGTTCGACGAGGCGACCTCGGCCCTTGACCCCGAGCTGGTGGGCGAGGTGCTGGCGGTGATCCGCGATCTGGCCAGCGAGGGCCGCACGCTGCTGGTGGTCACCCACGAGCTGGCCTTTGCCCGCGACGTGGCCGACACGCTGTATTTCTTTGACCAGGGGCGGGTGCTGGAAAGCGGCAAGCCCGAGGTTCTGATGGAAAACCCGCAAACCGAGCGGCTCGCCTCGTTTCTCAAGCGTTATTCCGGGCAGGTCTGACACCTGCCTGACTGCCCGGTATTCATTCGACCTGCCACTCCTCGCCTTGCAAGGATCACGTCCCGATGTCAGCCTATGATATCCTGCTTCAACCGTTCAATCTGCGCAATCTTACCCTGCGCAACCGCATCGTCAGCACGGCCCATGCGCCGGGCTACAGCGTCCAGTCCATCGCCGGTGAACGCTATCGCCGCTACCACGAAGAAAAGGCCAGGGGCGGGGTGGCCCTGACGATGATCGGCGGATCGACCGCGGTGTCGCCCGACGCGGCCGCGCCCTTCGGGCAGCTGACGCTGGCCGAGGACCGCGCCATCCCGCATATGAAAGAGCTGACCGATTCCGTCCACGCACATGGCGCGGCGGTATTCTGCCAGATTTCCCACGCCGGCCGGCGCGGCCGCTGGGATTCCGGCGCCTGGATCACCCCGGTGGGTCCGTCGGCGGTGCGCGAGGCGCAGCACCGCTCGTTCCCCAAGGAAATGGAGCCCTGGGACTTCGACCGTATCCTGCAAGATTTCCAAGACGCCGGACAGCGCGCCGTCGCGGCGGGGCTGGACGGGTTGGAACTGCTGTTCGGTGGCGGTCAGATCGGGATGCAGTTCCTGTCGCCGGCAGTGAACCGCCGCATGGACGAATACGGCGGCATTCTTGAAAACCGCCTGCGCTTCCCGCTGCAGATCGTCGAGGCGGTCCGCCGCGGGCTGGGCGACCAGCTGGTGCTGGGCGTGCGCATCACTGCCGACGAGTTCTTCGAGCATGGGCTGGAACAGCCCGAGTGCATCGAGATCGCCAAGGCGCTGTCGGCCAGCGGACAGATCGACTACCTGAACGTGATGGCCAGCACCGTCTACAACTGGCGCGCCGCCTCGATGTCGATGCCCAGCATGGGAACGCCGCTGGCGCCCTATCTGCCGATGGCCGCGGCGATCAAGGAACAGATCGCCCTGCCGGTGATGCACGCCAACCGCATCATCGACTTTTCGACCGCCGCCCGCGCCATCGAGGACGGGATGATCGACCTGGTCGGCATGACCCGCGCGCAGATCGCCGACCCCCATATCGTGCGCAAGCTGATGGAGGGCCGGGTCAGCGACATCCGCCCCTGCGTCGGCGCCAACTATTGCATCAGCCGCATCTATGCCGGCGGGGAATCGCTGTGCCTGCAAAACCCCGCGACCGGGCGCGAGGCGTCTCTGCCCCATGACGTGCCCAAGGCCGACACGCCCAGGAATGTGGTCGTGGTCGGCGGCGGCGTCGCCGGGCTGGAGGCTGCGCGCGTCTCGGCCGAGCGCGGCCACAAGGTCACGCTGATCGAGGCCGAGCCCAGGGCCGGCGGTCAGGTCAATATCGCCGCCCATGTCACCTGGCGGCAGGATCTGCAAACCGTGCCGCAATGGCTCGAGGATCAGTGCCGCAAGCTGGGCGTGGACATCTGGCTGGGCTACATGGCCGACACCGCCATGGTCGAACGCTTCGATCCCGATATCGTGGTCGTCGCGACCGGCGGCTATCCCAGCGTCGGCGAGATCGAGGGCGACGAACATGTCTACAGCAGCTGGGACATCCTCGGCGGCCGCGTGGCGATCGCCGAGAACGTGCTGATGTTCGACGATCAGGGCGCGGATTCGGGGATCAGCTGCGCCGATTACCTGGCTCAGCGCGCCAAGACGCTGGAGGTGATCACCCCCGAGCGCCACCTGGGCGTCGAGGCCGGGGCCTATAACTTCCCGGTCTATCTTCAGAACCTCTACAGCAAGGGCGTGCGGATCACCCCCGACATGCGGCTGCTGAGCGTCAAGCCCCAAGATGGCAAGCTGCGGGTCACCATGCGCAACGAATACACGCTGGAACAGGACACTCGGCTGGTCGATCAGGTGGTCTGTGACAACGGCACGCTGCCGGTGGACGACCTGTATGACGAGCTCAAACCCGCGTCGAAGAACCTTGGCGCCACAGACCACAAGGCACTGATGGAGGGGCGGCCGCAGACACTGATCTCGAACCCCGATGGCAAATACATGTTGTTCCGCGTCGGCGATGCGGTCGCCAGCCGCAACATCCACGCCGCACTGCTGGACAGCCTGCGGCTGTGCAAGGACTTTTGAATGGCCCGGATCGTGTATTGTCGCGGGGATTTCCGGGACGAGGCGCAGGCGCAGGTCAGTCTGTTCGACCGCGGCCTGCTGTTCGGGGATGCCGTGTATGAGGTCACTGCCGTGATCGGCGGGCGGATGATCGACAACGACCTGCATCTTGCGCGGCTGCAACGGTCGCTGGCGGAACTGTCGATCCCGCTGCCGATGCCGGTGGACCGGATCGAGCATGTCCAGCAGCAGCTGATCGCCCGCAACGACCTGACCGAGGGCACGGTCTATCTGCAAGTCTCGCGCGGCGAGACGGATCGGGATTTTCTTTACCCCGAGGGGCTGGCCCCGGCGCTGATCGGCTTTACGCAGGCGCGCAAGCTGGTCGGGACCAAAGCCCAGCGCGAAGGGGTCGCCGTCGATCTTGCCGATGACCCGCGCTGGACCCGGCGGGACATCAAGACAGTGATGCTGCTGGGGCAGGTGCTGGCCAAGACCCGCGCGCGCGAACGCGGCTTTGCCGATGTCTGGCTGGTCGAGGACGGAAAGGTGACCGAGGGTGCGTCCTCGACCGCTTATATCATTACCGCCGACGGCCGCATCGTGACCCGGGGTGATTCACAGGCGACACTGCCGGGCTGCACAAGCCGCGCGCTGCTGCGGCTATGCGCCGAACACGGGCTGACGGTCGAAAGACGCGCCTTTACCCCGGCCGAGGCGCAGGGCGCGGCCGAGGCATTCATGACCTCGGCCTCCAGCCTGGTGCTGCCGGTCGTGCGGATCGGCGGCGCAGTTGTCGGCAACGGCAGCCCCGGGCCGCTGACCCGGGAATTGCAGGGCCATTACCTCAAGGCCGCCGAAGAGCGCGACGCTCGCAAGGACCGTCAAGCAAAGTTCAGCTCCATGGCTGGATACCATCAGGAACCGCGGTCCACGTAGCCCCGCATCCCGGATCGCGACCGGGGCGCAGCTTCTGGCCCTGCGCCCTTTCTCACCGTCGAAACCACAGCAGTTCTGATCGACGGACCGGGACGAGAGCTGCAAACGTTCGATCTGCAACGGCAAATATTGGTGCCTGGCCCGATGCCGTTCGAGAACAATCCACGCTGGAATCACCCCGGACAGCGCGATCCGGACAGGAGCGTCGCCTGCCACGGGGACAGGCAGGCACCATGCGCGCCGCATTGTGATCAGGACACCTGAACCGCACCGTTTGGATGCCAGTATGTCGCTGGGCCTCGACGGGGTCTGGATGACACGAAAAACTGGCCGGAAACCCCGGTGGCAGACCAGTTCGACTCCGCGCTCGCGACAATCCGGACCCGGACGCGGCCAATCCCGCAAGGGGCATATGGGCCGCTGTTTCCCAAGGTCAGGACTTACAAGGCCCGCCCGGGCAGGCATGCTGCCAGGCCCCGGATTCCCGCGCAAGAGCGGCGCCCGCGGGTGGGGGCTGCGTGTCTTTGCCCGATAATAAAATTGAACTACAAGGCCGCGCGAGCTAACGTAGATGTCATAACAACAGGGCTGAACGGGAGAAAAGCCATGAAAATCGGGGTTTACGCAGTAGCCATCGGCTTGGCCACATCAGCCCCTGTGCTGGCTCAGGAAACCTTCATCACGGTCGGCACCGGCGCGGTGACCGGGGTGTATTACCCCACCGGCGGGGCGATTTGCAGGATGGTGTCGCGCGAACGGGCGACCAACAACATCCGTTGCAGCGTCGAGGCAACCGGCGGGTCGGTCTACAACGTCAACGCCATCCGCGCCGGAGAGCTTCAGTTCGGCGTCGCCCAGTCCGACGTGCAGTTCAAGGCATATAACGGCGTCGACAACTTTGCCGACCAGGGCCCGAACGAAAACCTGCGCTCGGTCTTTGCACTGCACCCCGAACCCTTCACCGTGGTTGCGCGCGCGGATTCCGGCATTCGCAACTTTGAGGATCTCAAGGGCAAGCGCGTGAACGTCGGCAACCCCGGCTCGGGCCAGCGCGACACGATGGAGGTGCTGATGGCCACGCTGGGCTGGACCATGGGCGATTTCTCGCTGGTCAGCGAATTGCAGGCGGGCGAACAGTCGCAGGCGCTTTGCGACAACAACATCGACGCGATGATCTATACCGTCGGCCACCCCTCGGGCTCGATCCAGGAGGCGACGACCGCCTGCGATTCCGTGGTCGTGAACGTCACCGGCCCCGAGGTGGAAAAGCTGGTCGAGGAAAACCCCTTTTACCGCACGGCCGTCATTCCGGGCGGCATGTATCGCGGCACGGACGAGGATGTGACCACCTTTGGCGTCGGCGCCACGCTGGTCACGGGGGCCGATGTCCCCGAAGAGGTCGTCTATAACGTGGTCAAGTCGGTCTTTGACAACATCGACCAGTTCAAGGGCCTGCATCCCGCCTTTGCCAACCTGGATCCGGCTGAAATGGCCAGCGAGGGGCTGACCGCCCCGCTGCATTCGGGAGCCGAGCGCTATTTCCGCGAAGCCGGTCTGATCGAGTAATGCGCCAGCCAGCCTTGTAACCGACAGGGTCGTCGCCCCGGCGGGCGGCGACCCCTTGTTTTTCCAGACATAAGCCGCGGGGACATGATGACCAGGGCACCAGAGCCGAAGGAACGCCAGTTCAGCGACGAGGATTTGCATGATCTGGTCGCCAGCAGCGATACCGGCGCGCGCGAACCGCGCAGCCGGGCGGTCGCATTGTTGATTGCGGGACTTGCGCTGGCCTGGTCGCTGTTCCAGCTGTGGATCGCGCAGCCGCAGCTGTGGTTCGGGCAATATCTGCCGGTTCTGAACAGCTCGCAGACGCGCCCGATCCACCTGACCTTTGCGATCGTGCTGGCCTATCTGGCCTATCCGGCGCTGAAATCCTCGCCCCGCGACAGGGTGCCGCTGATGGATTGGGTGCTGGCCATCGCCGGCGGCTTCTGCGCGTTCTACATCTTTGTCTATTCCCGCGAGCTGTCACTGACCGCGCGGTCCGGCCTGCCGACGCAGACGCAGGTCATCATCGGCGCCGCCGGCCTTGTCCTGCTGCTTGAGGCGTCGCGCCGCGCGCTTGGCCCGGCCCTGACCATCGTCGGCAGCCTGTTTCTGATCTACAGCTACATGGGGTCGGGCTGGCTGATCCCGGACATCATCAGCCATAACGGGATGTCGCTGACCTCGATCATCAACGCGCAATGGCTGGATACCGGGGGCGTTTTCGGCATCCCTCTGGGCGTGTCGACGGCATTCGTGTTCCTGTTCGTGCTGTTCGGGTCGATGCTCGACAAGGCCGGGGCGGGCAATTACTTCATCCAGATCGCCTTTGCCGGGCTGGGCCATCTGCGCGGCGGGCCGGCCAAGGCGGCGGTGGTGGGATCGGCCCTGACCGGGCTGATTTCAGGTTCCTCAATCGCCAACGTGGTGACCACCGGCACCTTTACCATCCCGCTGATGAAGCGCGTCGGCTTCACCTCGGAAAAGGCCGGCGCGGTCGAGGTTGCCTCGTCGGTCAACGGGCAGATCATGCCGCCGGTGATGGGTGCCGCGGCATTTCTGATGGTCGAATTCATCGGCATCTCTTACGTGCAGGTGATCAAGCACGCCTTCATCCCGGCGGTGATCTCGTATATCGCGCTGCTCTATATCGTCCATCTCGAGGCGCTCAAGCGCGACATGCCGGCCCTGGGCGAGGCCCGGTCGCTGCTGTCGATGCTGCTGCGGACCTTTGTCGGCTTTGTCCTGATGGGCGTGGCATTCACGGCGCTGATCTACGGCGTGCGCGGGTTGCAGGCGCTGGCCCCGGCGATCGCCGATCCGGTGGTCATGCTGCTGCTGCTGGCGGTCTATGCCTGGCTGGTGCGCATCTCGGCCCAGCGCGACGACCTGGAACTGGACGACCCCAGCGCCGAACGGTTCGAGCTGCCGCGCATGGGGCATGTCCTGCCGACGGGGCTGCATTACCTGCTGCCGATCCTGGTCCTTGTCTGGTTCCTGATGGTCGAGATGCAGTCGCCCGCCAAATCCGCCTTTTACGCGGTCGCGATGCTGATCTTCATCATGCTGACCCAGCGCCCGCTGAAAGCCATGTTCCGCGGCGAAGCCATCTTGCCGGCGCTGGTCGCAGGCTGGAACGACCTGATCGACGGGATGATCTCTGGCGCGCGCAACATGATCGGCATCGGCGTGGCGACGGCCGCGGCCGGGATCATCGTGGCCACCGTCACCCGCACCCCCATCGGCACCGAGCTGGCCGGGCTGGTCGAGATCTTCGCCGGCGGCAACCTGATGCTGATGCTGATCCTGATCGGGGCTTTTTCGCTGGTTCTGGGCATGGGGCTGCCGACGACGGCGAACTATATCGTCGTGTCGTCGCTGATGGCCGGGGTCGTGGTCAGCCTGGGCGCGCAAGAGGGGCTGATCGTGCCGCTGATCGCGGCGCATCTTTTCGTGTTCTATTTCGGGATCATGGCTGACGTGACGCCCCCCGTGGGCCTTGCCTCGTTCGCGGCCGCGGCGGTGTCGGGCGGCGACCCGATCCGCACCGGGGTCACCGCATTCGGCTATTCGTTGCGCACCATCGCCCTGCCCTTTCTGTTCATCTACAATCCGGCGCTGATCCTGTATGGCGTCGACCTTGGCACGGCGGGCGGGCTTGCATATGCGGCGTGGATCTTTGTCGTCGCCACATTCGCGATGCTGCTGTTCGCCGCCGCCACGCAGGGCTATTTCCTTGCCCGGTCGCGGCTGTGGGAAAGTGCGGCGCTGCTGCTGGTCGCATTCACGCTGTTCGTGCCGAACTTCTGGCAGGACCGCGTGTTCCCTGCCTTTGCCGAACGCCCGGTGGCCCAGCTTGAGCAGGCATTCGACCAGGCCGAACCCGGCGAGCGGCTGCGCTTTGTCGTGCAGGGGCCGAATTTTGCCGGCGCCATCACCCGGACAACCGTGGTCCACGCCATCGCGGACAGCGACCCCGCGCAGGGTCGCGCGCAGGCGGCCGGGCTGTTCCTGATGCCCGAGGGCGACCGCATGTTCATGGAAGAACCGATGTTCGGATCGGCCATGCAAGAGGCGATGGCCGGCTTTGATTTCTACCGGCCCGACGCCCGGACCGAGGTCGTCAGCCTGCTGGAACCTGCCGAACGGCCGTCGCGCTACTGGTTCTATCCGCCGGCGCTGCTGCTGCTGGCGCTGGTGATCGCCATCCAGCGCCGGCGCCAGACCAAACCCGCATTCTAGGGAGGAGCGACGATGAAAACGGTCCTGATGACCATCGACCTGTCCGAAGAGCAGGGCAGCCTTGCCCTGCTTGACGCCGCGCTGGTCCTTGTGCGCCACCACGGAGCGCAGCTGCACGTGGTATCGGTCCTGCCCAGCTTTGGCCTGCCGCAGGTTTCAGGGCATTTCCGCGAGGGTTTCGAGAAAGAGGCGCTAAGACGGTTGGCGACCGCGCTGAAGGAGTGGATCAAGACCAATGTGCCCGAGGATGTCGAGGTCCATCCCCATGTCCTGCAAGGCACTATCTACGACGAGGTCTTGCGCTCGGCCAGGAAACTGTCCGCGGATGTGATCGTGATCGGATCCCACCGGCCGGTTCTGAAAGACTATCTGCTTGGTCCGAACGCCGCGCGGGTGGTCCGGCACGCCACCTGCTCGGTCTATGTGGTAAGACCCTGATTTTCTGCCGGGAAACTGCCGTGCCCCCTGATGTCTTGCCGCCCTCGCCCGGCCGGGTTCTCTGGCTGACTGCCCCAGATCACCAGTTCGCGATCTGCGGCAACTCAGCCCAAGGATGATGCCGGCATTTTCTCGTCCCGAGGGTGACAGGTACAAAAGCTTTTTCTTGGCCCCGATTTTATCTCGATTCCCGGATCTGACATTTTCTGGCGTCGAATTGCCAGCGTGGCAAAAACGGGTAAGTCGGCCTGTTCATCGGCTCGCTCGGGGCCAGTGCGCAGAACGCGGAACTTAAAACAGGACCAAGGCTTTGCGCCCGGTGGTGGCGAGACAATCGCGAATTGGACTGGCATCGCAGCAGTTCCGGGATGACGGCGGCAAGGGTCTGCCGACCGGCACCCGCCCTCGGCTCAACTTTGCCCCGTATCATCCTCATAATCTAGATGAGAATTTCGATGCCTCGGCCACGTTGACTCACAGGCTGATCCGGACGAGTTTGCCGGCAGATCAAGGTGCCGGGGAAGACCTCGGGAAAAAGGGAATCCGGTCCGGCTTTCGCCAATTCCGGAACTGCCCCCGCAACTGTTGGCGGAGAGCCTGTCCGACATGCCACTGGCGCGAATCTCGCGTCGGGAAGGCTGGACCAGGTGACGACCCGCAAGTCAGGAAACCTGCCTCGATCTCTCACCTGTTCCGGCCGCGGTGGGCGCGCCGGGAGCGGCCTATCCGCAAGGTGAAATCGCCGCTTCGTGACAGTCGTCACGGGGATCGTTTGGTTTTCAAGGTCCGCAATTGCGGGCCACTCGGAAGGCATGCCAGGATGAAAAATGATCTTGCTTACTCAATCACAACCCTTCGCCTCGACGACAGCTATCATCCGTCGGACAGCACCCGTGCCACAACCAATTTCGCCAATCTGGCCCGGGGCGAATTGCGGCAGGAAAACCTGCGCAATGCGCTTGCCATGATCGACAACCGTTTCAATGCGCTTGCGAATTGGGACAATCCGAGCCGTGACCGTTATTCGGTTGAACTCGACATCATCTCCGTCGCTTTAAGCATCGGCGACCGGCGCCATGTCGACGCCTTTCCATTGATCGAAATTCTCAAGC
Source organism: Paracoccus alkenifer (assembly GCF_900108405.1). Lineage (GTDB taxonomy): Bacteria > Pseudomonadota > Alphaproteobacteria > Rhodobacterales > Rhodobacteraceae > Paracoccus > Paracoccus alkenifer. Next base: position 25,204 of record NZ_FNXG01000002.1, on the reverse strand, counting down.
CGACCATCATCGACCGCGTGTCCGGAAAACGGATCGACGGCATCGCGGGGAATAATTTCTCGTCCTATGTGCGGGATTACGACTTCAGCGTCATTCTGCCCCGGCACAATCGGGATATCAAGAATCCCGGCATGCCCGAAGATTTCGGTGATCTGCACGGGAACCTATTCAAAAGCTTTCTGGATTCGGCCGCCTATCGGCAGCTCTCGGGGAAACCGCCGGTCATCTGCCTGAGCGTCTCGACCAGCCGGACATACCATAGAACCGAAAACCTACACCCCATCCTGGGATTTGAATACCGGCAGGGCGAATTTTCGGCCACCGACCGCTATTTCGCAAAAATGGGCTTGCAGGTCCGCAATTTCATGCCTCCGGACGCGGTGGCGCCGCTGGCGTTTTATCACACGGGTGACCTGCTTAATGACTATTCGCCCCTTGAACTTGTCGGCACAATCAGCACCATGGAAGCTTTCCAGCGGATCTACCGCCCGGAAATCTACAACGCCAACTCTCCGGCAGGGGCTGTTTACCGGCCAAGCCTGACGCATAAGGACTATTCGCTAAGTCTCGTCACCTATGACCGAGAAGAACGCAGCCGATTGGCGGTCGAACAGGGCAGGTTTGCCGAGGAAAACTTTATCACGCCCTATCAGGACATTCTTGCAGAATGGTCCGCCCGATACGCCGCCTGATTACCGGAACAGCCAGGAAAATTCTTCATGAACAAACTTCTGCCTACCTCGACCGCGGGAAGCCTGCCCAAACCGTCCTGGCTCGCCGAGCCGGAAAAACTGTGGTCGCCATGGAAGCTGGATGGAGAGGAACTGCGCGAAGGCAAGCAGGACGCCCTGCGCGTTGCCCTGCATGATCAGCAGCTTGCGGGCATTGACATTGTCAGCGACGGTGAACAGACGCGTCAGCATTTCGTCACCACCTTCATCGAGCATCTGGAAGGCGTCGATTTCGATAAACGCGAAACCGTCCGGATCCGGAACCGCTATGACGCCAGCGTCCCCTCCGTCGTCGGAGCCGTGTCCCGCAACAAGCCGGTATTCGTCGATGATGCAAAATTCCTGCGTTCGCAGACCAATCAGCCTATCAAATGGGCCCTGCCGGGTCCAATGACCATGATCGACACGCTTTACGACGGCCATTACAAAAGCCGCGAGAAACTGGCGTGGGAATTCGCCCGCATACTCAACGAAGAAGCGCGGGAACTGGAGGCAGCCGGTATCAACATAATCCAGTTCGATGAGCCGGCATTCAATGTCTTTTTCGATGAAGTGAACGACTGGGGCGTTGCAGCGCTTGAGCGCGCGGCCGAGGGGCTGAAATGCGAAACGGCCGTTCACCTCTGCTATGGCTATGGGATCAAGGCCAATACGGACTGGAAAAAAACCTTGGGCGCGGAATGGCGGCAATATGAGTCGGTGTTTCCAAAGCTGCGGACATCGAACATCGACATAGTGTCGCTTGAGTGCCAGAATTCGCATGTTCCGATGGATCTGATCGAGCTTTTGCGGGGCAAGAAAGTGATGGTCGGGGCCATTGACGTGGCGACCGACAAGATCGAATCCCCCCAAGAGGTTGCCGAAGTCTTGCGCAATGCGCTGCAATTCGTAGACGCCGACAAGCTCTATCCCTGCACCAATTGCGGTATGGCGCCCCTGTCCCGAAATGTGGCCAGACAAAAGCTGGCGGCGTTGAGCGCGGGCGCCGATATCGTGAGACAAGAGCTTTCAGCCTGAAGCTCATATCCCGAATCGCGGGGCTGTTGTCGGCAAGCAGAGATCCAGGCGCAGTGGTTGCCGGCAACAGCCCCGGGCCGCAAGTTGCGGCATATTCGCAATCAAACGATCCGGAATGGCATCGGAACTATCTGGCGTGCAAGGTTCACAATTCAACCGTGCGTCATTCTTTATCCACATCTTGCCGCAAGGCGTTTATGTCGTTCACGCAGATCAGCCTCCATGAACTCGGGTTTTTCCATGGACAGCACGATTCCCAGCGTCTCTCGCCGGATCGTGCCGGCGTTCAGCTCACGTTCCATTCGATCGTAATAGGCGTCGCCATTGGCATAGATATGCGCCCCGAAACTGGCGAGCATATCAGCATCGCGATGCGGATCGGCGCGACGCATGATCGCCACAACGGCATCCAGCCATGCCTTTCCCTGAATTGAAAACAGATCATAGGCCCACAGGTCGGGGTTTTCGTCGCCCCAGTCCACTCCGCTTAGCCGAAACCGCTGATAACTGCGAAACAGATGATCGCCCGTGAATGGGACCGTTGGCACTACCGTCGGCGTCCAGCCCGTCTTGCCGATCTCGACGGCATCAAACCGCTCGACCGCAGCGGGGGAGTTCCAGTCGACAAGCATGAATCCATTGGACCCGGCCTCGATCTCGCTGACCTTGCCGCGCCGCGTCAGGCGCAGCCGTTTCGCGTCCGTTTCACAGGGCCACCAGCCGGCAAAGATGCCGAAACTCGAAATACTGCCGCGCGGCGAGCCAACGGGGACGCCGGGCAAAAAGAAACTCCCCTCGGTCGGTTCGATGCGAGGTTTACGTGCGCACGGCCGGTGGTCGACGGCTGCCAAGGTCCGTTCCGGCGGCTGGCCTTGGGTCAGCAGAACCATCATCTCGGTCCCCGGGCCTCGCCAAAAGGACAGGATATGCGACCCATGGCTTTCGATATGGACCGCCGACCACTCGGAACGGAACAGGGGAAAATCCGGCAATTCCTTATCGAAACGGGCGCGGCTTTCCAGCGCCTCGTATGCAAGGATCAGCAGCTCATCGGATTCGGGCAGCGTCATCAACACCTCATCACGATCCGGCCGGGCGTGCATCCCATTTTCGATGCCCACTGTGCCATATCGCAATCCGGGCTGGCAATACTGTCGCTCATGTGGGTAAGCTCGGGGCATGGCAAGAAAACCCCGCTCACCCAAATTCCCTGCCCGGACCGGCGCAACCGAACCGCCGCCCCGGCAGACGGACTGGCAGCAGCTGGATTGGCGGACGATAAACCCGATCCACGACCGCCTGCTCGAACTGGTTCGCGCCGAAACGGGGCGTAGCTGGAAACACGTCAACGGCGAGCTGCATTCACATTACAAGGAAATGCCGTTCTGGATCATTCTTGAGGATGAGGCGGACGTCAGCAAGGCACACGCGGTATTTCGCGAAATTGTCCGCCCCGCACTTTCCGAAATCGAGCCGGTTCAATGCACGGTCAGCTATACGGTGGTAAAGAACGGAAAGCGAAAGCATTATTTCCTTGAAACCAACGCCGAGATCCTGGACGACACCCAAACATTTGACGAAGGTTGGTAACGCCCCTTGGCAAGCAGGCTATCTTGATGTCGCGGCAGCGCCGTAAACAGCATGACGTTTCGCCCCCGCCGCGATCCAGCTTATGCTGAAATGGAATTGAACGGCCGTATCACACCCGCTCCAACGCGATGGCGATGCCCTGCCCCACCCCGATGCACATGGTCGAAAGCGAACGCCTGCCGCCGTTCAGCGCCAGTTCCAGCGCCGCCGTGCCGGTGATGCGCGCGCCCGACATGCCCAGCGGATGCCCCAGCGCGATGGCGCCGCCGTTCGGGTTCACCCGCGGGTCGTCCTCGGCGATGCCCAGCTGCCGCAGCGTGGCGATACCCTGCGCGGCAAATGCCTCGTTCAGCTCGATCACGTCGAAATCCGCCGGGGTCAGGCCCAGCCGCGCCAGCAGCTTGTGGCTGGCGGGGGCCGGGCCGATGCCCATGATGCGCGGCGGAACCCCCGCCGTCGCCCCACCCAGCACGCGAGCGATGGGGGTCAGGCCATGGGTCCGCGCCGCCGTCTCGGATGCCAGGATCAGCGCCGCCGCCCCGTCGTTCACGCCCGAGGCATTGCCCGCCGTGACCGAACCGTTCGTAAACAGCGGGCGCAGCCTGGCCAGCGTCTCGGCCGTGGTGGCGCGGGGATGTTCGTCGGTCTCGACCACCACCGGATCGCCCCTGCGCTGCGGGACGCTGACCGGCGTGATTTCGCGCGCCAGCCGGCCATTGGCGATCGCCGCCGCGGCCTTGGCTTGCGAGCCCATCGCCATCGCATCCTGCGCCTCGCGCGAGACGCCATAGTCGTCGGCCACGTTCTGGCCGGTCTGGGGCATGGAATCCGTGCCATGGGCAGCATCCATCGCCGGGTTCACGAAACGCCAGCCGATGGTGGTGTCATGGATCTCGGCATGGCGGGAAAAGGCAGTCTCCGCCTTGGGCAGCACAAAGGGCGCCCGTGACATCGACTCGACGCCACCGGCGATCATCAGCCCGGCCTCGCCCGCCGCGATCTGGCGCGCGGCGACCAGCACCGCATCCATGCCCGAACCGCACAGCCGGTTGATCGTGGTCCCCGTCACCTCGACCGGCAGCCCGGCCAGCAGCGCAGACATGCGGGCGACGTTGCGGTTATCCTCGCCCGCCTGATTGGCGCAGCCATAGATCACGTCGTCCACCGCCTGCCAGTCCAGCCTCGCATGACGCGCCATCAACGCGCGCAGCGGCACCGCGCCCAGATCATCGGCGCGGACAGGGGCCAGCGCGCCGCCGAAACGGCCGATGGGGGTGCGGATATAGTCGCAGATGAAAACTTCGGTCATGTCACAGCTCCGGCACGACCAGATCGCCGACCGCACCATCCAGATGCAGCCGCGCGCCGGTCACGGCTTGCAGATCGTCAAGGGAAATTGCGGGCAGCTTCTCGCGCAGCACGAAACGCCCGTCCTGCACATCGACCACCGCCAGCGAGGTATAGACGCGGGTCACACAGCCCACCCCGGTCAGCGGCAGGGTGCAGGACTGCACCAGCTTGGGCTTGCCGTCCTTGGTGACGTGGTCGGTGATGACGGCGACACGCTTTGCGCCATGCACCAGATCCATCGCGCCGCCCACCGCCGGCACGCCCTTGGGTCCGGTGGACCAGTTCGCCAGATCGCCATTCTGCGCCACCTGATAGGCGCCCAGAATCGCCACATCCAGATGCCCGCCGCGCACCATCGCGAAACTGTCGGCATGGTGGAAAAATGCGGTGCCGGGCTTCAGCGTCACGGCCTTTTTCCCGGCATTGATCAGATCCCAGTCCTCGGCCCCCGGCTCGGGCGCCCCGCCAAAGCCGAGAATGCCGTTCTCGGTGTGGAAGATGGCCTGCCTGCCCGGCGGCTGGAAACGGGCCACCATCTCGGGAAAGCCGATGCCGAGGTTGACATAGGCGCCGTCGGCGATGTCCTGCGCCGCGCGCCACGCAATCTGGGCATTGGTCAGTTTCGGGGTCATGCCGTCACCTTTGGGTAATGCGCGTCGGCGCGGTTCAGGACTTCCTCTTGCGCGGGGTTCGCAACCTCGACGATGCTTGAGACGAAGATGCCCGGCGTCACCACGTGCTCGGGGTCGATGCCGCCCGGCGCGACCGCCTGCGTCACCTGCGCAATGGTGCGCGCCGCCGCCATCGCCATCAGGGGCGAAAAATTCCGCGCCGCCATGCGATAGGTCAGGTTGCCGTAATGATCGCCCGTCTCGGCCTTGATCAGCGCAAAATCAGCCTTGAGCCAACGTTCCTGCACATAGGGGCGGCCGTCGAATTCGGCCACCGGCTTGCCGCGGGCCAGGTCGGTGCCATAGCTGGTCGGCGTGTAAAAGGCCGGGATACCAGCCCCGCCGGCGCGGATGCGTTCGGCTAGCGTGCCCTGCGGCACCAGTTCCAGCTCGATCTCTCCGGCCAGATATTTCTCGGTAAAGACCCGCGGATCGGCCGAGCGCGGGAATGAGCAGACCATCTTGCGGACCATGCCCTGCTCGATCAGCGCGGCGATGCCGACATGGCCGTTGCCCGCGTTGTTGTTGATGATGGTCAGGCCCTTGGGGCTGCCGGTGGCCAGATAGCGGTCGATCAGCGCGTGGATCAGCTCGATCGGGGCACCCGAGCCGCCGAAGCCGCCGATCATCACCGTGGCGCCGTCGGGGATGCCGGCGACGGCCGTGGCCAGATTGGGGATGCGTTTGTCCATGACCTCCTCCTGCGGGTTCCGGGATGTCATGCGCGCAGGGGGCCGACGAGGCCAGAGGTTTCGTGCGGATGTTGACATTTGTTCAAAGTGCGTAAAAATCTGTGCGCATGGTGAACAAGACCGACTTTATCGCCTCGCTTGCCAAGGGGCTTGGCGTGATCGAGGCGTTCCGCGCCGAACGCCCGCGGCTTTCCATCGCCGAGGTGGCCGAGGCGACGGGGCTGGACCGGGCGACGGCGCGGCGCTGCCTGCTGACCCTGCACGAGCTGGGCTATGCCGATTACGACGGCAAGTTCTTTACCCTGACCCCGCGCATCCTGCGGCTGGGCATGGGAGCCTTGGCGGCAATGCCGCTGGCGCAACTGGTGCAGCCCTGGCTGGACCAGCTGTCCGAACAGATCGGGCAATCGACCTCGGTCTCGATCCTCGACGGGACCGAGATCGTCTATCTGGCGCGGGCCGCGCAGCGTCGGGTGATGTCCATCGGGCTGATGCCGGGTTCGCGCCTGCCGGCGCATTGCACCTCGATGGGACGGGTGCTGCTGGCCGCCCTGCCCGAGCCCGAGGCGCGCGCCATCATCGAGCAATCAGACCTGACCCCGCGCACCGCCTACAGCCTGACCGCACCGGACGAGATCATGGCCCGCATCCGCCAGACCCGCGCCGACGGCCATGCAGTGATCGACCAAGAGGTGGAACTGGGCCTGCGCTCGCTGGCCGTGCCGCTTTGGAATGCGCATGGCCGGGTGGTGGCGGCGCTGAATACCGGGGTGGCGGCGGTGCAATCCTCGGCCGGGGAACTGGCCCCGCTTTACCTGCCGGCGCTGCTGAGGGTGCAAGAGGGGCTGCGCCGGGTGCTGCGCTAGCGATGTTTCCCGGAACCGACGGGGCAGCCTGTGCGGCCGGGCCGTCGCGGACCGATGCGGTTGGCCGGCCCGAGAACGGACCGCGCAGGGCCGGCCATCAGGTCATTGGCGGGTGTTGCCGGCAGCGTCCAGCGCCTTGACGGCGGCGTCGCGGTCGGACTGGCTTTCGATCCATTTTTCCGGCGCAGCGGCCAGGGCTTCGCGCCAGACGGCCACGGCATCATCATCCAGGTCGATGAACTTCACCTTGCCGCCGTTGCGATATGCAGCCTCGATCTCGGCATCGGTGGCATCGACGACGCCGGCGATCCATTCGGCCAGTTTGCGGCCCGCCGTTTCATCCAGCACCTCGCGATCCTCCTGGGGCAGCGAATCATATGCGGCGCGGTTCATCAGGATCGCCATGGGCGAGGCGGTAAAGCGCAGCGAGGTGACGGCCGGCGCAACCTCGTCAAGGCGGAAGGTGCGATAGGCGTCCATGACCCAGACAGCACCTGCAACGACATGACGTTCAAGGTTTTCGTAAACCTGCGGCGCCGGAATCGACACGCCCGAGGCCCCCAGGATCGACAGGATTTCCGACCCGAAGGGCGAGGGCGTGCGCATCTTCAGCCCCTGAAGCTGCCCGGGTTCGGAAACGCCGTCCCCGCTCATCAGAAAGCGGTAGCCGGGGGTCGAGAACAGCGCCAAGATCTTGTAGTCGCGATATTCATCATCCAGCATCCCCTGTTCGGACAGGCTGTTGAGGATCGCGGTGCCGTCGGCAGAGGTCTCGACCAGACCCGGAACCTCGACCACGCCCGACAGCGGGAACAGCCCCGGCGTATAGGTCGGAACGATCAGCGCGATGTCGGCAACGCCGGCCTTGACCAGCTCGGGCTGCGCCGGCGCCGCGCCAAGGATCGAACCGGCATACAGCTTGAGCGACGTCCCCCCGGTGAGCTTGGGGTTGATCTCGTCAATCCACGCCTGAAGCACCTTGGACGAATAGAAACCCATAGGCGGCTCGAAAGACGAGACCCGCAGCTCGCGCGCCTGTCCGGTCAACGGCAAGGCAAGGGCAAGCACGGCGGCCGAGGCAGCCAGGATTTTCTTGAACATGATGTTTCCTCCCATGAAACATTGTGGCTCAGCGCGCGGCATAGGGCACCCAGAGCACGATTGCCGGAATGGCGATGATGATTGCGACGCGGATCAGGTCGGCGATGACAAAGGGGGTGATGCCCCGCCACAGCTCGACCATCCGGACGCTGGGGTTGACGGCCTTGAGAACGAACAGGTTCATCCCGACGGGCGGTGTGATCAGGCCCATCTCGATCACCATGATGGCAAAGACGCCGAACCAGATCAGGTCGATGCCCGCGGCGCTGGCGATCGGCACGAACAGGGGCACCGTCAGCAGCAGCATCGCCAGGCTGTCCATCAGCGCGCCCATCAGCAGATAGATCGCCAGCATGATCAGGATCACCAGCACAGGCTGGTCCAGCACGCCCGAGAACATGCCTGTCAACGAGAACGGCAGCCCTGAAAGCGCCAGAAAGAAGTTGAACAGATTGGCCCCGATCAGCACCAGATACAGCGCCCCGCAGGTGGCCGCGGTGTCCATCGCGGCCGCAAGAAAGCTGCGCATCGACAGGCGGCGCGACACCACCCCATAGGCCAGCACCACGGCGGCACCGACCGCCGCGGTCTCGTTGGCGGTGAAAAAGCCGGTGTAAAGGCCGCCCATGATCACCCCGAACATCGCGACCGGCGGCACCAGATCGTATAGCGCGGCAATCGCCTCGGCCCGGCTGGCGCGCTGGCGCTTTGGCGCGCTGCTCCAGCCCATCCACAGCGGGATCCAGATCGCGAGGCAATACAGTGCAACCGCCAGCACGATGGGCCCCGCCGTGGCCAGCATCAGCGTGCGGACCGACTGTTCGGCGATAAAGGCGTAGATGACCAGAATGGTCGAAGGCGGGATCAGGATACCCAGTGTGCCCCCCGCCGCAATCGAGCCCCCGGCCAGCGATTGCGAATAGCCCGCCTGTTTCATCTCGGGCATGGCGATCCGGCCCATGGTGGCGGTCGTCGCCAGCGAGGATCCCGAAATCATCCCGAACCCGGCGCTGGCCCCGATGGTCGCCAGCGCCAGCCCGCCCCGGCGATGGCCGATCAGCACCGACATCGCCTGAAACAACTGCGAGGACAGCCCCGATCTGGCGGCAAGATTGCCCATCAGCACGAACAGCGGCAGCATCGTCAGCGTATAGTTGGTGACGCTGTCCCAGACGGTCGTGGCGCCGACGGCGACCGTGCCGTCGATGCCGATGATCATCGCGGTTCCCGCCAGTCCGACCAGCCCCATGGCAACGGCAATCGGAACCTCAAGAAAAATCAGAAACAGCGCGGCGGCAAAGCCGAGGCTTCCCAGAACCAGGCCGCTCATTTGCCGGCCCCCTTCCTGCGCAGCTCGGCGATCATGCCGATGATTGCGGCGACGGCAGAAACGCCGAGGATGACGGTGACGATCCCCAGCAGCACCGGCATCGGCAGGGCCAGATCCCGCGACAGCTCGGGCGAGCCGAGCTTGGACCAGGTGTTGTCAGCCATGACGACGAAAAGAATCACCGCAAAGATCATTGCGACAAAGACGCCGAACAGCCCTAGAGGCCGCGAAAACGTCCGGGGCCTGAGCTCAGAGAGCAGCTGCGCCGTCACATGGCTGCGCTGCGCATAGCAGACGGGAAAGGAAACCAGCGCCCCCAACCCGATCACGAACGAGGTGAATTCGATCACCGCCGGCACGTTCACCCCCGCGGTCTTGCGCAGGATCACGTCCAGCACCGTCGCCCCCGCCCCGATGACGAAACAGCCCGCTGCCGTCCCCAGCAACAGCGACTGTATTTTCCGACCGGCGGTCCGGGTCATTGGCCCGGCCTCTTGCCGCTGTGCCCGCGCCGGCTTGCAATCGCCATGGGTCTTGAATCGTGAAACACGCCAACTCCTCCTCAGCGTCGTTTTCCCCGCGTCAAGTTCTGACCGAAGCAGCGGCTGCGATATAGCGTCGCTGCAAATCTGTCCGCCTGGCGGACAGGAATCCGGCGGTTTACGGGGCAGTTTCCGGGAAATACGCCATTCCACGCGCCATTGGCGGCCGATATGTCCGGCAGGCGGACAGGCGGGGGTTTTGTGATCCGGGCTTAATCCGCTATGGATTTTGCAATCTGCGCAGCCACTTCGACCAACGGTGCGGCATAGGTCGCAAGGGCTTCGCGCGTGCCCAGCGCGCTGCGGATCCAGATCATCGAGACACAGCCGACGATTCCCCCCGCCGCCATGATCGGCGCGGCAAGCGATGCCGTCTGGGCACGGAACTCGCCCGCGTCGCGCAAGGCAAAGCCGCGTTCGCGGGTTTCATACATCATCCGCGCCAGCCATCTCGGGTCCAGAAAGGGCTCGTCGGCCGGGTCGCCCAGGCGGCGGATATGCGCCAGGATCAGGTCGCGCTGCGTCTGGTCGCAGAATGTCAGATAGGCCCGCCCCGCCGAGGTCCGCATCATCGGCAGATGCGAGCCGATCATCGCCCGGTCGATCGACAGGGGCGAACGGCCATGCGTCGTTTCCTGAATCACCATCGAGGCATTGTGCTGAATGGTCAGGTCCAGCGGCCAGATCAACAGCGCGGAATATTCGGCAAGGATCGGCGCGGCGCTCTGGCAGATTTCCGAACTCAGCGCCGAGCCGTCGCCCAATGACGCCGCCAGCCGCGTCACCCGCACCAGATTGGCGCTGGCGGAAAAGGCGACATAGCCGGCCTCTTCCAGCGTTTGCAGCAAGCGATAGACGCTGGGGCGGGGAATGTTCAGCGCCTTGGCGATCTCGCCCGGCCGCGCCTCTCCGACCGAATTGACGTGGCGCAATATGGAAAGGCCGCGCGTCAATGCCCGCACGGCCCCGGATTTCTGAACCGGCTTCTGCTCTGCACCCATGGCGCCAGAATGGCACAGGGTGCGACCTGGGAAAAGCCTCATCCCTCGTTGCGCACGGGGTTCGACAGCGTGCCGATGCCGCTGATCTCGACCTCGCAGACATCGCCATCGCGCATCCACAGCGGCGGATTGCGGCGCGCGCCGACACCGCCCGGCGTCCCCGAAACGATCACATCGCCCGGCAACAGCGGCAGGATGGTCGAGCAATAGGCGATCAGCCGCGGGATCGAGGCAATCAGCAGCGTCAGATCGGTATCCTGCACCACCTGCCCGTTCAGGCGGGTTTGCAGATGCAGGGCCGAGGGGTCGGGGATCTCGTCCGCTGTCACCATCCACGGGCCAAAGCCGCCGGTCCCCGCAAAGGTCTTACCGGGCATGAACTGATGCGTGTGCTTTTGCCAGTCGCGCACCGAGCCGTCGTTATAGCAGGCATAGCCCGCGACATGAGACAGCGCGTCAGCTTCGGAAATCCGGCGGCCTTCCTTGCCGATGATCACCGCCAGCTCGCCCTCGTAATCGAACATGTCGGATTCCAGCGGCTTGATAAGCGGCTGGCCGTGGCCGATCTGGCTGCCGGCATAGCGGGCGAACAGGACCGGGTTCGGGGTTTCCTCGCGCCCGGTTTCCTGGATGTGATCGTGATAGTTCAGGCCGACGCAGATGATCTTGTCGGGGTTCGGGATCACCGGATCATGCCGGACCGCGTCAAAGGCGAAATCGGGCTTTTCACCGGCCAGCGCAGCGGCGGGGGCCAGATCGCCCTGCGCCAGAAAATCGCGCAGCGTCGCGGCCAGTCCGCGCTGGCCCAGATCGACGATGCCGCCGTCGGTGACAAGACCCCAGCTGGCGCGGCCATTGGTGGCAAAGGAACACAGTTTCATGGTCAGACCATCTCCGGAATGCTGGAATTGACAGGGTTGGGCAGCGCCCGTTCAACAAGTTGTGCCAGTTCGGCCTGGGTATCGGCGCTGCCAAGCGTATGGCGATCGGGGCGCAGCAAGACCGCGCCCACCCCGAAACGCGCCAGATGTTCCGCCGCATCGGGCGAATTGGCGGTGCTGACCAGCGCTACGCCGGCGGGCAGATCAAGCCCTCTGGCCAGTTCGGCATCGGCGACGACCACCCATTTGTGGCGATGGGCATCATCCATCAGCGCGCCGCTTGCCAGATGCGGCTGGCCGAACAGCCGCCCGGCCGCCGGGCCATGGCCCAGCCCCTCGCCCAAGGGGGGCGCGATGCTTTCCATCCGGGCGATGCCGCCACTGCCGGGCAGGGCCTCTCGCAGCGCCGCCTCGGTGCCGCAGGTATTGATCAGCCCGCCAAGGCGCACCGCGGTCTGGATATATTCACGGGCATTGGGCTTGCGCTCGGACGTATAGCTGTCCAGCACACGCTCGGTCTCGTCCTTGCCGAGCGACCCATGGCAGGCCAGCGCCAGTTTCCAGTATAGGTTGGCCGCATCGCGGATGCCCGCGCACATGCCCTGCCCCATGAAGGGCGGGGTCTGGTGGCAGGCGTCGCCCGCCAGAAACAGCCGGCCCCGGCGCCAGTCCTCGGCCACCAGCGAATGGAACACATAGACCGCCGCGCGCTCAAGATCGGCCTCGTCGGGGCGCACCCAGGGGGACAGCATTTCCCAGACCTTGTCGGGGCGGATCATCTCGGCCGAATCCTCGTCCGGCCGAACGGTGATTTCCCACCGCCGCCGCCGGCCCGGTATCCGCACATAGGTCGAAGGACGCTCGGGCACGCAATACTGGATCGAGTGGTCGCCCAGCTCGGGCTTGTCGTCCCTGAGGATCACGTCCACCACCAGCCAGCGTTCGTGAAAGCCGTAATCCTCCATCCCCGTCTCGATGAAGCGACGGACAAGCGACCGCGCCCCGTCGCAGCCGACGACATATTTCGCGCGGGCGCGCTGGATCTTGCCCCGGCTCATGTCCTCGTAACGCAGGGTGACGCCGGTCTCGTCCTCCTCGACCAGAAACAGGTCGCAGCGGGTGCGCACCGTCACCTGCGGCCGATCGACCATCGCCTCGCGCAGCAGGCGTTCAAGGTCGGGCTGGTGGAAACGATAGTTCGAGCGCCAGCCCTGCGGCCCCTTGCCCGGCGGGCGCGGCCAGTCCAGCAGCAGCTTGCCGTCCGGCCCGACAAAGCGCATCCCCGGATGCTGGCAGGTCAGCGGCTCCATGGCATCGGCGATGCCGATCCATTGCAGAACCCGCATCACCTCGCCGTCGAAATGCACGGCGCGCGGCAGGTGATAGGCGGCGGCTTCGCGTTCCAGCACCAGTACCTTCAGCCCGCATTGCCCCAGCAGATGGGCCAGCGTGGCCCCGGTCGGGCCATAGCCCACGATGGCGACGTCATAGTTTTCCACGCCTATCTCCCCGATTTCGCAAGTTCGCCATAAAGCCACGGACAATCCGGCACCGGAGGCGCCCGGCGCCCGCGTGCCGCCGCATCCATGCGCATGTCGCGCAGCCGTTTGCGGCCGCCCTCTTCGGTCAGATACAGCCGCTCGTGTCCCCAGAAGCTGGGTCCGTCATGGGTCTGATGCGGCTCCCATGTGGCGGGGTCGATCAGGCGACCGCCCCAACCGTTCTCGACAAAGAACCCCGAGGGCGAATGCGCGTAAAAGCTGGTCATATAGTCGTTCGTATGGCGCCCCAGCGTATAGGCCACGCGTTCATCCTGCTGCGCGATGTCAAAGCCCTGCCCCACATCGTCGAGATTCTGGAACTCGACCATGAAGTGGTGGAAACCGCGCTGCCCCGAGCCGACCATGGCAAAAGAATGATGCCGCTCGTTCAGGTGAAAGAAATAAAGACCGTAAGGCTCAAGCCCGTAATCCGAGACGTGGAAATCCAGCAGATCCCGGTAAAACGGCATCATCACGTCGATATCCTGCACATGCAGAACCGCGTGCCCCATGCCCAGCGGGCCGGTCCTGAACCCGTCGATCGGCCGGCCCGGCACGAAAGGGTCGCTGGCGATCATCGGCGCGTGAAACAGTTCGACCCGGTTGCCCATCGGGTCCAGAAACCAGATCAGATCGCCCACGAAACGCCGGTCGGCCAGTTCGCGCGCCCCCAGATGGACCTCGACCCCCACCGCATCCAGCCGCGCAGCATAGGATTGCAGGTCGGATTTATGCTCGACCTCGAACCCCAGAAAGGCCAGGGTCTCGCCCGGCTCGTCCGAGACCAGCAGCCGCTGGACCTTGTCGTCCATGCGAAAGGCCAACGCCTTGCCGCCGCGGTCGATTTTCTGCATCCCCAACAGATGCCCTGCGAAATCCGACCAGTCGTCCAACCGGTCCGAACGCACCCCGAGATAGCCCAATGCATTGATTGCCACGGCATACTCCCATCAAATTCCGGATGATCCGCTTGCCGGCGCCCGTCCCGACGCCGGGGCGAAACTCCTGCTCCCGCAAAGGGCTTTGCCGCAGTCCGGCCCGAGAATCAGCAACGCCGCCGATTCTGTCCGCCAGGCGGACAGGCCGGCCGGCTGGCGGGGTAATCCTCCCGTGGTTAAGGGGATGCGAAGGTAGAATTTTCTCGACAAGATGGACGAGGAGATTCCGATGAAGAAGAGCCGTTTCACCGAAGCCCAGATCATGGGCGTGCTGCGCCAGGCGGAGGGCGGGCTGCCCGTTTCCGAGCTTTGCCGCGAGCATGGGATCAGCAGCGCGACGTTTTCGGCAGCGTAACCCTCATCCGCGCCCACAAAGCACGGGAAGGGCGCAAGCGCGCCGCCGAACGGCGGCGCTTGGCACGTGATAAAGATCGGAAGGGATCAGAACGCAAACTATAACTTTATAGTTATAGTTAACATTAGAGTTGGTGTTATAGTTAAAGATAATGTTAGAGTTGACAATGTGAGCGAATACGCGCACGCTTGGCTTCATGTTCGTAATCACCTTCGCCAATCCAAAGGGCGGATCCGGAAAGACGACATCCGCCATGTTGAACCGCCCCGGGTTTACCGGAGAGTTTCTGGTTCGATGATTAGGCTGCTTTTTCGCCGGCGTTCAAGCTTGCATAGAAGGCCTCCTCTGCTTCGTGCGGCGTGACGTAGCCAATGGCGCTGTGCAGGCGGGTGTTGTTATACCAGTCGACCCATTTCAGGGTTTCCCATTCGACCTGACCAGCGGACTTCCAGGGGCCGAGGAACTTGATGACCTCGGTCTTGAACAGGCCGATGATGCTTTCGGCGAGGGCGTTGTCGTAGGAATCTCCGACGCTGCCGACCGAGGTATCGATGCCGGCCTCCGCGAGCCGCTCGGTGTATCGGATCGACAGGTATTGGCTGCCGCGGTCGCTGTGGTGGATCAGCTTGTCAGCCTCGGACGGCGCCCGCTGGCAGATGGCCTGGTTCAGGGCATCGAGGACGAAACCGGTGGTCATTGAGGTCGAGACGCGCCAGCCGACGATCTTTCGGGCAAAGACGTCGATGATGAAGGCCACGTAGACCATGCCCTGCCAGCTTGAGACATAGGTGAAATCGCTGACCCAGAGCTGGTTCGGCATGTCTGCCACGAAGGCGCGGTTCACCTTGTCGTCCGGGCAAGGCTGGGCCGCATCGGGGTTGGTCGTGATGACCTTCTTGCCGCGGACAACGCCCTGTAATCCCATCACCTTCATCAGCCTCTCCACCGCGCAGCGAGCGATGTCGCGCCCTTCACGGCGCAGTTGGTGCCAGACCTTGCGCGCGCCATATCGGCCCCGACTGCCATCGAAGGCTTCCTTGATGGCAACCATATCCAGACGATCCTGCCTGGCCCGATCCGATGCCAACTCAGGATCACGCTCCACGGCCTTGAAAGCGTAGAACGTCGATGGTGCGATCCCCAGAACCCGGCAGATCGGCCCGACACCATGGACAGAACGGTGATCGTCGACGAACGCGATCATTTGCGGAAGGGGCGGTCGAGCTCCGCCGCAGCGAAATATGCGCTGGCCTTCTTCAGGATCTCATTGGCTTGGCGCAGTTCACGGTTCTCACGCTCCAAGGCCTTGATCCGCGCCTTCTCCTCGCTCGTCGGTCCGGACAGCTCGCCTGCATCACGCGCGGCGCGCCGACACCAGTCCCGCAGGCTGAAAGATGAACAGCCCAGCTTCGAGGCAATTGCCCGGTAGGCGGCACTGTCGCTGCTGTAATCAGAACGATGTTCGCGGAAAAGCCGAACGCCGCGCGCGCGGAACTCGGCCGTGTAGCTCGGGGTGTGTTTCTTGTCTGTCATGAGGCTCACCTTTTGAGAGTTTTACTCTCCGGTAAACCCGGGGCGGTTCATTTCCACAATTGTCGGCATCAGGGTAGCGAAGAGCTTTTTCGGCTTCTCGACCCACTGCGGCTGCTCGCCTGGCAGTTCGTGCCGTCATCCGCTGTGTGAGTGGCTTGGCTCCCACCTTGGCGCTCGCTCTCGCAGCACGGCTTTGCGTAAGCGCGTCTGCCGTTTGCACTGGGGATAACGGCGTCGGCGCGGGCGCCCGGCCAACCGCCTTCTTTTGCCAGTAACCCGGCCGCGGATAAGGGATCTGCCACTGGTCGCATAGCTTCGCCAGGCGAGGTCCATCAAGGCCAAGTTCAGGTCCGACACGGTTGAGCGGACGCTCCCATACCAAGGCTTAAAGTTCTTCACGTGAAAGATCAGCCGCTGTCCGTGTTGTTGCGCCGTCCATGATAGTGTCCGTGAGAATCATCGTCCGGCCGAAACTACTGCGGGCGAAGCTCATCGATAACCGGTGTTCCATGACTCTGCCGAGCACCAGCCATGATGGTGTTCTCGCTGTCTTGATGACCTGTGGGGGCTGATGGCCCTGCCGGCGCGAGGGCGACGCCCCTACCAACACACACACTCCAACAGGCGTCAGAAATGCGCTGTTCTCGCGAGTCAAAGTGATGCATTATGTTGCAATTAGAATCACATCTCGCTAAAGTGAACAATAGGGGAACATTAGCAGGCCCACCATGAGTGATCGATCAAAAAAGCTCGGCCCCCGGGTCACAGTCAGCGTCACGCCGGGAGACTATGACACGCTTAACGCGCTCGCAGAAAAGGACGACGTATCCGTGTCTTGGGTCGTGCGGCGTGCCATCCAGGAATACTTGCGGCGACACCAGCGGCCCACGCGTGCGGCGCGGCGGCCGGCTCTTGACCAGCAAACGGCGGCACCGGCGCGGACATGAAACGAATGAGAATGCCGGGGGAAAACGGACAGATGCTTCACACCGCGACCAAGCCACGCAAGTCAGCGCCGGCGATACCCGCCAAGTCTCTGGATGCCCTCTATGGTCAGCCGCTGGCTGCAAAGCGCACCGGTGCCCTTTATGGGGCCTTTCCCTACCCGACAAAAATTTCCCCGGAGGCGATTGCCCTGTATATCGCCGCCCATACCAAGCCCGGCGATACCGTGTTTGACGGGTTCGGGGGTAGCGGAACGACCGGCTTGGCCGCACTGCTTTGCGAGCGGCCGCCAGAGGAACTGCGCGCGGAAGCAATCCGCCTTGGTCTTGACGTGCAATGGGGTGCTCGCAATGCCGTTCTGTATGAGCTGGGCGCGCTCGGCTCGTTTGTCGGCCGGACGCTGACTAATCCGCCCGATCCTGCCGCGTTCAAGAAGGCCGCCGAAGATGTCTTGGCCGCCGGGGAGAGCGAAGACGGCTGGATGTATGAGGCGCGCGATCCCTCCGGTGCTAAAGGCTCCCTTCGCCATCTGATCTGGAGCGATAAGCTGCACTGCCCCGGTTGCCACAGCTCTGTCACCTTGTGGGATGCGTGCGTTTCGCTCGATCCTGCGGAGATATCCTCCACCTTCGCTTGCCCGAAGTGCCGCCATGAAGCGTCGCTGGATGATGTGCAGCGGGTGACGGTGCAGGAACAGGATGACGTGCTGGGCGAGCAGCGCGCCTTGCGCGGGCGCGCGATGGCCCGCGTGTATGGTTCGACCGGGAAAAAACGCTGGTCGCGTCCGGCCACAGCCGCCGACCTGGCTCTTGTCAAGAAGATTGAGGCGGAACCGATCCCGTCCTGCGTGCCGCAGGCGCTGATCCCCTGGGGCGACCTCTATCGCAAGGGCTACCATCAAGGAATTACCCACGTTCATCACTTCTACACGCGGCGCAATCTCATCGTCTTCGCCCGCATGTGGGAGCGCGTGGAATCCTATCGCGGCGCGCTCCGCGAGGGGCTGCGTTTCTGGCTGCTCAGTTATAACGCGGCGCACGGCACAATCATGACCCGCGTCGTGGCGAAGTCCAGCCAGAAAGACCTAGTCGTCACCAGCGCCCAGCCCGGCGTGCTCTATGTCAGCGGCCTTCCAGTGGAGAAGAATTTTTTTGCAGGATTGCGGCGCAAACTGACAACGATTGCGCAGGCGTTTGAGACAATCCACGGAGGCAGCGGCAAGGTCGAAGTCGTCCATGGCTCCAGCTGCGCTGTCGCGCTGCCATCCGGGAGCATCGACTATGTGTTCACGGACCCGCCCTTCGGGGCTAACATACCTTACGCCGAACTCAGTTTTATAAACGAGGCTTGGCTCAAGACGTTCACCGACCGCACGGATGAAGCCATCGTCAGCCCAGACCAGGGTAAGGCCATTGACGAGTATCGGGACCTGCTGACCCGGTCGTTCAGCGAGGCCCGCCGGATATTGAAGCCGTCCGGCAAAGCCACGATGGTGTTTCATTCCGCATCCGCCGAAGTCTGGAACGCCTTGCAGCGCGCCTACCAGGATGCGGGCTTTGACGTGGAGTATGCGGGGGTTCTCGACAAGAAGCAGGGCAGCTTCAAACAGGTCACAACGGAAGGAGCCGTGCGCGGCGACCCCGTGCTCCTGTTGGGGCCACGTCGCAAGGCCGGGGCCCGGATCGAAAGCAAGACCGGAGCAGATGAATGTGTATGGACAGTCGCGACGGCCCTTCACCGCGCGGCGACCGCCGCGCATGATCCAGTCGAAGCGACGGCGCAGAGGCTTTATTCCCGCCTTGTGACGCATTTCCTCAGCCATCATCAGCAAGTCCCGCTCGACGCTGATGTCTTCTATCGCTGGTATGCGAAACAGAAGCTGCCGGGAGTTCCATGCAGTGCCGGCGACTGACGCGGTCGGCGCGATCAGATCCTC
This sequence comes from Paracoccus alkenifer, assembly GCF_900108405.1. Classification (GTDB taxonomy): domain Bacteria; phylum Pseudomonadota; class Alphaproteobacteria; order Rhodobacterales; family Rhodobacteraceae; genus Paracoccus; species Paracoccus alkenifer. The sequence goes on along the minus strand of NZ_FNXG01000002.1, from coordinate 6,184 downwards.
GGCGCGGTCCTTTGAGGAAAGCCTGCCGCCGGCTCAGCGCAAACGGCTGGGGCAGTTCTTTACCGGGTTGCCGCTGGGGGCGCTTCTCGCGCACCTAGCGCTCAACTCCGGCGCGCGCACGGTGATCGATCCGATGGCTGGGCATGGCGACCTGCTTGATGCGGCAGCATTGACGGCGCAGGCGCGGGGAGCTCGGCTCAGCCGACTGGACGGCATAGAGCTTGATTCCGAAACAGCCGCCTTCTGCGGTCGCAGGATGGCGGCTTTGCAGGCAGACGAAGCTGCGGAGAGCAGCCATATTCTCACGGGAAGCGCTTTTGACCCCGCCGCCATCGCGACGCTGGATACGCCCGGCTACGATCTCGTCATCACCAATCCCCCCTATGTGAGATACCAATCGCAAAACGGGAACGGTGCCGGTGTCGGTGACGTGCGCCGGGGCCTGTCCGCGATTGTTGATGCGCGCATGATCGGCGGCGAGCGCGCGCTCTGGCAGGCGCTGGTTGACGGCTATTCGGGTCTTGCCGATCTTTCCGTACCGGCCTGGCTCCTGTCCGCCCTGTTGACACGGCCGGGCGGCCGCCTGGCCCTTGTTGTTCCCGCCACCTGGCGTTCGCGCGACTATGCCGATGTCGTGCGCTACCTGCTGCTGCGCGCGTTTCGCCTTGAGTACATTGTCGCGGATACCCAGCCCGGCTGGTTTTCCGATGCGCTGGTGCGCACGCACCTTGTGATCACGCGGCGGCTTTCATGGGACGAGGCGCAAGAGCCTGTGTCAGCCCGGTCGTCCCTGCCGATCGCAACCTGGCTGCAAGTTGGTCCGGCGGCTGCGGGCGGAGAGTCGCTTGTGGGCGGTGCCTTTCCCGGTTCGGAACCGGAACGGGACTTTGCGGCATGGGCCGGCGCGGCGAATGGGGACGTGCCGGGCATTGAGCGCCGCCCCTTTGCGCTGGATGAGGAATGGCGCACGCTGGAGCAGCGCCTTGAACGCAAAGGCTGGTTTCAGAAGGCCGAGAACAGGGGCCATGCGCTGCCGCTATTTTTCGCCGGGGACGTAAGGCCGACGGTGGTACCGGAAGGACTGCGCGACATGCTGCCGCCCGGCGCGGCACCGGCGCACCTCCAGACAATTGAACAGGCGGGTATCCGGGTCAGCCAAGGCCTGCGTTCGGGCTGTAACCGCTTCTTCTATATGACCATGGCCGGTGACGAAGAGGGCGAAACCGTCACCGTCGAAGCGTCGGACAGCTTTCAGAACATGCAAGTCCGCGTTCCCGTGGCGGCGCTGCGCCCCGTTCTTCATCGTCAGGCGGATATGCAAGCCTTTGCGGACGGGCGCGGTCCGGCCACGCGCGTGCTTGATTTGTCTGATTGGGTTCTGCCGGAAGATCAGAGGCTCGTCGCAGAAGCGGCGGAGGCTTATCGTAAGCGGCGCGTGTCTGCGCCCCGCGTCATGCCGCCCGAGCTCGCTTCGTTCGTACGTCTGGCAGCCCGGACTGCGCTGGACCTGAAAAAGCCGGCACGGTTCATTCCCGACCTTTCGGCGGTGCGTACCAATGTCCGCCGGCCAAGCAACGGCCGCGACGTTCCGCGCTTCTGGTACATGTTGCCGGCCTTCACCGCGCGCCACCTGCCCTCGATCTTCACGCCGCGGATCAATCACGGGACACCGGCCGTCGCGCTGAATACGCAGCCGCCGGTTTTGATCGATGCCAACTTCTCAACCCTGTGGGCGGATGAGAAGCGATGGACAGCGCATGCGCTCTACGCCCTGTTCCATAGCAGCTGGTGCAGGGCGGCAATGGAAGCCGCCGGTACGCCGCTTGGCGGCGGCGCGCTCAAACTCGAAGCGACACACATCCGTCAAGTGCCAATTCCCGCTTTATCGCACGGCGACTGCGAGAGACTTTCCGCGCTCGGACAGCAGCTTGCTGCGGGCGTGCCATCAGCCCGGCACCAGATCGATGTGTTCATCCTAGCCGCTTCGTTGCCTGGTATGAATGAAAACGACCTCAAGAAAGTAGCGCGCCATATCGACTCTCGCCTTGAGGCTGCGTGCGCCGCCCGTCAAAGGACAGTGCATGACAGCTGATATTGCCCGCATTCGTGAAACTATCGCGCGCAGCCGCATGCTGCGGGATGCCGGTCATGTCGAGGCGGTGCTGCGCAGCGAGGTCCAGGGGCGATTGCGGCTTATGTTCCCGGACACCGCGCACGAGACTTGGATCAACAACTACACCGAAGGAACGGAAGCCCATACCAAGGTGGGCACGGGATCAGGCAAAGCCGCATCCCGGTTCATCGACAATTTGGTGGGTTCGACCACGATTGAGTACGAATCCGACCTGCGCAACACCGCCAAGCGCGACACCGGTTACGCGCAGGTGCAAGAGCAGGCGGCGGGGCTTGTCCGCGCGGGCATGCCGGTTTCCACGGTCCGGGGCGTGCTGTCCGACACGGTCGAATGGTACGCCTATGATGCCGTACTTGCAGCGGGGGTCGATCCATCCGCCTGCACCGCTGCCGACATCGCGCTCGTTGTTATCGACGAACTCAAGCTGCCCGATGACAGCGTACTGTCCGCCGAGCAGCTTGGCGGCTTTATCAAAAAGCATCTGGCGCGCGAACAGTCGCGGCCGTTGCGGTCCGAATTCCTCGCTTCCGACCTTGGCATGGACTCGGCCGCATATAAGAGCAGCGCGGGGCCTTTGTCGCTGCTGGTGGACGAGGGGCGCAAGGCCGATCCGTCGGCGGACCTTGCCACCGATCTCTGGTCGCAGTTCGTCGATCATCTGGAGGGGCCGGCAGGAACTTTCCGCACCGCCGCGTATGTCGATGAAGCTTACGTGACCCTTCTCGCGCGGCTTCTGAGCGCGAACGTGCTGACAGGCAAGGCGGTGCTGAGCACGGACGACGAACTGAAGGCAATCTTGAACGGCGAATTCTTCCGCAACAATTTCCAGTTGGAGAATGTGGTCGAGCAGGATTATTTCGGCTGGCTTCTCAGCCCGTCGCACATCGACCGGCTTGTTGCAGTGGCCCGCGACCTCCAGCGCGATCTCTATGCTTACGATTTCAGCTGGTATCCCGAAGAGGATTTGTTCGGCCGCTTTATGGCGCAACTCGCCCGCCGCAGCCAGCGCAAGCTGCTCGGTCAGGAATGGACCCCGCACTGGCTCGCCCGTCTGCTTGCCGACCGTTGCATCGACGGCCTGCCGAACGGGGAAAGCCCCCGGATCGTCGATATGTGCTGCGGATCCGGTACGATGCTCGCGGAAATCATAAAGGCCACACGGATCCGGTTCGGCTTTTCTACCATCGAGCAGCTTGAAGACGTAGCAACTGGCTTCGACATTGACCCGCTGGCCGTCAGTCTCGCCAAGACAACTTGGGTCGTCAGCCTCTCGGCTGAGATCAAGGCGGCGACAAAGCCCATCGTCATCCCGATCTATCATGCGGACTCGCTGTTCGCCGTCACGCCAGTTTCCGCGTCAGTTCCGCTAGTCGGCGAAAGCGATACCATTCCGGTATCGCTTGACGGCACGACCGTACATTTACCGACAGCGTTGGTGCAGCCAACGTACCGGGAGTTTTTCGACCGGATCGTGGACTGGGCCTATGACGAGGCGCATGATGCGCAGCGGCGCGGAACCGTTGCGGATTTCACAAAGGCGGACGCAGACAGTTTTCTCGACGGCACCATCGCGGCGTTCGGGGTCACGTTGTCGCCGGAGCTTTACAAACAGCTTTCCGATGCGCTGTTCCCGCTGGCGCATTGCATGGCTGAACTGGCTGTTGCCGGGCGCAACGGCATCTGGGCGTTCATCCTGCGCAATACCTACAGGCCGGGCCTTCTTGCCGGCCACTTCAACGGGCTTGTGTCCAATCCGCCATGGCTTGCCATGAGCGGGCTGGCCGACAATCCGTACCGGGACTTGCTGAAAGGCCGGGCGAAACTCTACGGCATCCAGCCCGCAGGACAGTCCTTTCTCCATCTTGAGCTGGGCACGATGCACCTGCTTCATGCCATCGACCGTTATTTGGGACCTGATGCCTGCGTTGCCTGCCTTGTACCCGGCACGGTGCTGAACGGCACCCACCACGAAAGGCTCAGGCAGCATGATTTCCTAACAAGCGACCGTCCGGTGCCGTTCGACATCGCCGAAATTTGGCAGGTCGCGCCCGGAACATTCAAATATCCCGGCGCGGCGCTGGTCGGTCACAAAAGAGCGAATACGACCGGGCTTCCACAAAGCACGTTTAGCGGCTTTATGGCGACCGACGCGGGATTGGATGCCGCAGGTTTTTCGGTTCGCACCATCGGTGCGGCACGCAGCGCCTGGGTTCTTGAAACGGGCAGCGGTTCGGCCGTGGCCGGCGGTGGCGGCGACCTGCCGCAGCAGGGGGCCGACCTTATGCCGCGCACGGCCGTATGTGTGGACATCCTCCAGAATGCGGGGGCGGAATACCACGTCGATACGCCGACGCGCGGTTCCGCATGGGGGTTTACCATCAAATCAGCCAAGGAAATGGCGGCGGACCGATTCCCCGGCCATGTCGCGCCGCGCTTTATTTTCCGCATGGCTCAGTCAGAAAACCTGCTGCCGTTCGTGCTCGGTGTCCATCGCGCGCCGCTCGCTCTGCCGGCGCTGCGTGAAGCGAGTGGAACTTGGAGCATTCTCGACGAGGCCGAAATCCGCAGGCAGGGATTTACCCAGACAGCACGCCGGTTTGCCACAATCAACCAGAAGCTTAAGACGGTCGGGAAAGGCAAATCGCTCCAGCAGCGCATCGATGAGCGGGGCAAACTCTCCAGGCAAGTCTTAGGGACGACCGGCTACCTCATTCTGGCCGGCGCCGGCGGCAAAATTGTCTGCGCGGCGTGCGTTCCGGTTGCGCAAGCCCAGGACCTTGTCGTTGACCAGACCCTGTACTGGAAAGTCGTGACGGACGCGGACGAGGCCTGGTATCAGATCGGCATGCTCAACAGCCTAGCGCTCACCAACGCCACTCTCGCGTTTAACCCGAAGGGCGATTTCGGCGAACGGCATCTTCACACCCTGCCGTACAGGATGATGCCCGCATACGACTCCGGCAACGGCGATCATCGGAAGATCGGGGTCCTTGCCAAGGATATTGCCGTACTTGCAGAAGGCCATTGCACGACAGACCCGTATCTTTCTGATCCTGCCAAAGCACTGACGGCGCGTCGCCGCAAACTGCGTACGCTGCTCGATGCATCGCCGCTTCTGGCGCAACTTGAAACGCTGGCGCAGTCGGCGCTGGCCGGCACATCCACAGCGTTGTCCGATGGGAGCAGCAGCAGGACGCAGGCACCGTCATGCTGATCGGCCAGAATGCCGCGGATCTGTGGCTTCGCTGCGGGGCCAATAGTCAACCGATCACTCGCCGCACCACAATACAATGTAACGGTGAAGAAATGCTACTGGGATCACTATCATCCTCAATATATGTACCCCTAAAATGGCCGAACGAAGTAGATAGACGGCTACACGCTCAGCCGAGGTAAATCTGTGGGCGCTATCATTGCTGAACATGCGGATAGATCAAGGGGATGCCTTTGGGTAATGGAGACGTAAAACCGCTTACTAAGTGTCGATCTGCCGGCACGGCCTACACGCGTCGCGCTGACGTTGAACAGGCACTGGTAAAGCTGACCAAACAGCCGCGCGAGGAAATCGTCGCAGCCTTGAAGGTCCGAGACAGATCGTCACCTCTGTACATAAAATCCGAATGCATCGTTTATCTCATACGCGACACGCGCAACGACAACGACGAGAGCTATTTCAACGAACTCTATCGCGAGCTCATGCGGCGGCTTGCCTCTGCGCTACCACGCATCTCGGGTGAGCAGGCAGGCCGATCAGAGAATGTACATGCCGCCGCTGGGCGAGAACGCGTAATGGACATATTCATCGCCAAGCTCATTGAAGATCGGGCTGAGGCAGGGTCGGCTCTCGATTATTTCGAGGTGATGTTCGCCGGTGCCATCGCCGCTCTCCGCACGACGTCGATGCACAGGTAATCCTCCCCGTGGTTAAGGGGATGCGAAGGTAGAATTTTCTCGGCAAGATGGACGAGGAGATTCCGATGAAGAAGAGCCGTTTCACCGAAGCCCAGATCATGGGCGTGCTGCGCCAGGCGGAGGGCGGGCTGCCCGTTT
>NZ_FNXG01000007.1 GCF_900108405.1 Paracoccus alkenifer | reverse complement strand
CATTGAATGGCGCGGCAAACCGCTGGCGATCCGGGTCGATAACGGCCCGGAATACGTCAGTGCCACGCTGACAATCTGGGCCGAGAAGCAGGGCATCGCCCTGACCTACATCCAGCCCGGAAAGCCGCAGCAGAACGCCTATGTCGAGCGCTACAACCGGACGGTCCGGCACGAATGGCTCGACCTCTACATCTTTGAAACCATCGAGGAGGTGCAGCAGATCGCCACCGAATGGCTATGGACCTACAACAACGAACGCCCGAACATGGGCATCGGCGGCGTCACACCCGCCATGAAGCTGAAAATGGCCGCGTGAGTTCTACGGTCGCGCCCCGTTAAAACGGGGAGGATTACCCGTTGCCGACGCACCCCCTTCAGCGGGGAGACCTCCGCAACGCCCCCAGAGAGTAAGAGTGCGGACTGGGTTTGCCGTGACGGGTTGAGGGCTGGAGAAGAGGTCTCCGGCGCCCGTCGCGGAGATCATCCCGATGGCCAGACAGGATCGCGCTGCCGATGGCGCGCGCAGCAATCTTTACGATGACATTACCGGCAAGATTATCGCCGAACTGGAGGCAGGGCGGCTTCCCTGGGTTCAGCCATGGGGGACATCGGCAGCGAAAGCGCCGCTTGCCATGCCGCGAAATGCCGCGACCTCGCGGCAATATTCCGGGATCAACATCCTGATCCTCTGGGGCGCCGTGGTCCAGCACGGCTACCCTTCCCAGCACTGGCTCACCTATCGCCAGGCGGCGGCGCTCGGCGGCAATGTCATGAAGGGCGAGCGTGGCACCACCGTCGTCTTTGCCGACCGCTTCACGCCGGAAGACGAGAAGCGCCGCGCCCGCGAGACCGGCGAGGAGCCGGGACGCATCCCGTTCCTGAAGCGTTTCACCGTTTTCAATGCCGCGCAATGCGAGGGCCTGCCCGAGGAGATCGCGGTGGAGGCACCGCCCCCGCCGCCCGGCATGATCGAGCCTCGGGTGGAGGCGTTGATCCGGGCCACCGGCATCGACTTCCGCATCGGCGGGGATCGTGCCTTCTACGTCCCATCACAGGACTTCGTGATGGTCCCGCCGCCGCAAGCCTATTTCGAGCCGATCAACTGGCACCGGACGGCGCTGCACGAGATGGGGCACGCCACCGGCCATGCCTCGCGCCTGGGGCGGGATTTCTCGGGCAGCTTCGGCACGAAGAAATACGCCTTCGAGGAGCTAGTGGCCGAGATGAACGCCGCCTTCTGCTGCGCCACGCTCGGGATCGTGCCGACCGTGCGCCATGCCGATTACATCGGCTCCTGGCTGGAGGTGCTGCGCGAGGACAACCGCGCCATCGTCCGTGCTGCCTCGCAGGCCAGCAAAGCGGCTGACTGGCTGCTGTCGCATCTGCCAGCCGAAGATGCCGGGGAACCGGATGCGGCATCGACCGAAGGGAGGGTCGCGGCATGATCCTCCTGACCGGAACGCAACGCGACCGGCTTCTGGCCAATGATCGCCAGCGCGATGTGGACCACATCCCCGTCGTGAAATTCTTCAACCCCTTCGGTGCAGGCGTCTGGCTCGCCACCGAACTGGATGAGGGCGGTGACATCATGTTCGGTCTTGCCGATATCGGCTGCCCCGAACTCGGCTCGTGGAGCCTGGAAGAATTGCGCTTGATCCGGTTGCCTTTCGGCATGGGAATCGAGCGGGATCTGCTCTTTACCGGAGATTTTCCGATCTCGGTCTGGGCCGAGACCGCGCGCGAGACCGGCAGCATCCGCGCGGCCGAGCATGCCCTCTACCGCGCCGGTGCGGCATTCGCCCGCACATCCGCAGATACGGAAAGCCGGGGTTCCTGATTTCTGGGTATCGGCTTTGTGGCCTGGCGTCGCGCTCTTCAGAGGAAGAGGGCGGCGCTTCGCTTCGTGACGGGTTGGAGGTCGAGAGAGAGGCTCCCGGCCGCCCGTCGCGGAGAAACCACCATGGCCAAAGCTGCCAGAAAGAAGACCGTCGCCCCGATGATCGTCTTTTCGCGGGCGCGCGACATTCCCTTCAACCGCATCAGGCTGTCGGACAGCAATGTCCGCGAGACCGACGTCGAGGCGGGCCTCGATGAACTTACCCATGACATCGACCGGCGCGAGGATCTCGTGCAGGGTCTCAATGTCCGCGCCATCCTCGACGAGGACGGCAATGAGACCGGCGATTTCGAAACCCCGGCTGGTGGCCGTCGCTACAGGTCCATCGCCCGTCTCGTCGAGGCAGGTCGCTTCCCGGCCGATGGCCTCATCCCCTGCATCGTCAAGAAAGCCGATGCCAAGACCTCGGCCGTTGATGACTCGCTGGCCGAGAACCTGCTGCGCCTCGCCTTGCATCCGCTCGACCAGTTCAAGGCGTTCAAGCGGATGTTCGACATGGGTATGTCGAAGGAGGAAATCGCCGACGCATGGCGCACCACGCCGCGCTACATCATGCAGCGCCTTCGCCTCGCGACGGTCGCGCCGTCCCTGCATGACGCCTACGCGAAAAGCGAGATGACGCTGGCGATGCTGGAAGCTTTCACCGTCAACCCCGATCACGAACGCCAGCAGCAGGTCTGGGAGCGGATCAGCACGTCGTGGCAGAAAGAGCCCTGGCACATCCGCAGCCTGCTGACCGAGACCACGGTTCCGGCCGCCGACAAGCGCGTACTCTTCGTCGGCATTGAGGCCTATGAGGCGGCGGGTGGCCCGGTGCTGCGCGATCTCTTCTCCGACGAGAACGGCGGCTGGTTGCAGGACGTCACGCTCTTGGACCGCTTGGTTGACGAAAAGCTGCGCGCCATCGCCGACGAAATCGCCGGTCAGGGCTGGAAGTGGATCGACGCGGCGGTCGAAGTTCCCTATGGCCACACCAACGGCCTGCGCAGGCTGGTCGGCGTGACCCAGGAACTGACCGACGAGGAGCGCGCCGCCCGAGAGGCGCTGCGCGACGAGTATGACGACCTCGAAGCGCAGTATGCAGAAGCCGAGGACCTGCCCGATGAGGTCGATCAGCGGCTCGGGGAGATCGAAGCCGAGCTGGACGCCTTCGAGAACCGGCCCGTCATCTTTGCGCCGGAAGACATCGCCCGTGCCGGTGTTTTCGTCAGCATCGGCCGCGAGGGCGAGTTGATCGTCAGCAGCGGTTATGTCCGCCCCGAGGACGAAGAACCCGAGACCGTCGATGGCGAGGATGCCGGCGAAGGTGCCGACCCATCCGATCCTGATGCCGTGCAGCGCGCGGTCATCACCGTCGGCGGCGAGCCGGTCCCGGACGGCGATGAAGAGGAGGACGATGCCGTCAAGCCACTGCCCGAGCGGCTGGTGACGGACCTGACCGCCTGGCGGACGCTGGCGCTGCGCAATGCGCTTGCCGAGAATCCGCGCGTCGCCATGACGGCGCTGCTGCACAAGCTGGTTCTCGATACTTTCGAGCGCACCGCCACCTCGGGAACCAGCCTCTATGCCGCCGTGCGTCACATCTATCTTCCCACGGATGCGACCGGGCTCGCTGACAGCGCCGCCGCGAAGATGATCGACGAGCGCGCGGACGCCTGGCGGGGCGACATCCCCGCTGGCGATGACGAACGGCTCTGGGATTGGATCGACGGTCTCGACGATGCCAGCCGCCTGGCGCTGCTCGCCCATTGCGTCAGTTTCGGGGTCAACGCGCTTTACGAGCGGCCCAACCCCTATTCGGGGAATGGCATCTCGCAGCACGGTCTCGACCGCCGCATGGCCGAGGCCGAACGGCTGGCACAGGCCACCGGCCTCGATCTCGTCGAGGCAGGCTGGAGGCCCACGGTCGAGAACTACCTGGGTCGCGTGACCAAGACCCGCATCATCGAGGCGGTGCGCGAGGGCGCCGGCGATCGCGCGGCCGATCTCATCGCGCATCTCAAGAAGGGCGACATGGCGAAGGAGGCCGAACGGCTCCTGGCCGATACCGGCTGGCTGCCGGAACCGCTGCGCCCCGCCATCGAGGCGCAGGCCGTGGATGGTGCGACCGATCAGGACGAGGACGGCGTGGCGCTGCCCGACTTCCTCGCCGGTGGCCATGAGGACACGGCCGAGGCCGCCGACGATCCGGAGGCCCTCGTCGCCGCCGAGTGACGCGCATCAGCGGGGCGGCCTCCGTCGCCCTGCATTCCATCCCTTCCATCTCAAGGCCCGGCACCGCGCCGGGCCGCTTTCGTTTCAGGAGCAAGATCATGTCCGCTTCCCTCATTTTCGACATTGCGCCTCTCGGCTCGCTCGTGGCCTATAGCGACGGCCAGCCGAAACCGCCCGCACGTTTCACCAAGAAGCTCGCCGCGTGGAAATCCCGCAACGGGGCCGGTCGCCTCGTGCGCAAGGAACCGGGCCGCGAGCGCCCGACCTACACGACCCCGCCGTCCTTCACCCTGCATGAGGGTGATTTCGGCGAAGGCGGCATCATCCTCATCACCATCATGCGCAGCTACGGCATCGACAGCGATCTGAGCTTCCGGGTTGTCGAACGCCCGAAGATCGGTCAGGTCCGCGTTGTGCAGGATGTCGGAGAGAACGTCGAATTGCTGCACCTCGCCGAGAACCGCGAAGCGGCCGAACTCTGGCTGGCGAGGAAAGGGTGTAGCCGCGCCCGTCTCGATGAGATCACCGCCGACGAGGCAGGCGCCGATGCCGTCGAGGGCCGAGCTGCCGCGTGACGTTCGCCGATCCCGTTCATCCGGCCCGCTGTCCCGTGACGGCGGGCCTTCTTCGTTTCAGGAGACTACAATGGCCATTCCCAATCCCGTTCGAACGAACTTCGACACTCTGCTTCGTGCTGCCGATGACGGCAATCTCGCCCTTATGGAATGCCTCGACGCCTCGACCCGCGAGACCCGCTATGTCCTGTGCGCGGTCGGCCGCGACGGGGGCGATTACGTCTTCACGCCGTTCGGCCATCTCGCAGACGGCAACCCCTATGACGCCTATCTGCCGCCGGACCCTGACGATCCTGCCGGCTTTGTCGAGAAGGCCGAAGATGGGCGCGCATCATGATGACGGTCGATGAAATCTTCGCCGATGACCGCCGCAACCCGCCCTCGGAGCGCTCGCTTCCCTGGGAGGAATCCCGCGGCGGCGTCACCGTCGTCGTGGAACCCAAGCCGCATTGGGCCGAGGACATGCGCGCCTTTCGGCTCGATGCCCGTGAATACTGCCGCTATGCCGACTGGACGGCCCATGGCGCCCGGACGCGCTTTTTTGGTCATATCGACACCTCCGGCGACGATGTGATGATGAAGGCCCGCGCCATGATCGCCCGCGAAATCGCCGATGGGTTCTGGGACTGACTGAGGCCCTGAAAGCCGCGCCTTGCACACGGGGCTATCAGGTATCGCTGCCCGTGCAGCGATGGATCGAGTTCGAGCTTCACCATTGCGCCATCTCCTTGGAGTTGCGGGGGCAACAGGTGCCGTCCCCGGCCTGAAACACACCCTGAATATCCGCCGGCAACGAGGCTGGCGCAGCAAAGCATCTGCGACGGGTTTCCGGCACCTGCTCGACGCAAAGCACCATCCCCCGCTTCCATTCGCTAACCTTGGTCCGGCCGTCTCTTTGCATTCAACCCCGGTGGGGTCGGCTTACGCGCGCGTGCCGCCCTCGGGGATTCGGAAAGAATCCGAACGCCCGAGGGTGATTGCAGACCCGGTCAGACACTTCGGGCGCCTGTCGCGCGGGGGATGGTCCCCCGCCTCCAAAGACAGGAGCCGGAACCAATGTCCTACGCAGATGCCACCGCGTTCGCCGCCAGCCTCGCCACCACGCTGATGGTCGTGATCGTCGTGTTTCAGGCCGGGGACGGCACCCACGGCGCCATGCCCGCCGACGAGTTCGACGGCGACGAAGAGATGGTGAAGCTCGAACTCGATCCCTTCGGCTGAGGCGCGAAAGCGCCTCCGCCAGGTGGCCCGGATTCCGCATCCGGGCCTTCAGTCCTGCGCCGATTGCCCATCGCCAGCGGCGACGCCGAGGCCTGCCTCGGCAAGGAAGAGGGAAAGTTGGGCCGGGATCGGGGCGAGCCCGGCGGAAGAAGAGGAGAGTGATGCCGGGCCATATCATCCCGCTCTCCTGGAGGATCATCCAATGACCGATACCGACAAACCAGCCACGCCGGAATTCGACATGGCCGCCAGCGTCGCGCGCTTCTTCACCGAGCGCGATGAGCGCAACCGTCGCGCTGAAGCGGTCCGTCCCGACAACAAGACGGCGCTGTTCGATGCGCTGGCCGCCGCAGGCATCACTCTCGTGACCGTCACCTTCGACGGTTCTGGCGACAGCGGCCAGATCGAGGACATCACCGCACAATCGGACGACCGGACCGTGGACCTGCCGCAGGGCGAGATCACCATTGCCACGGTGGCATGGGGAACCGACAAGGTGACCGCAACCTCAATGGGCGTTGAGGCGGCCATCGAACAGCTCGCCTATGACTTCCTCTCGGAAACCCATGGCGGCTGGGAGAACAATGATGGCGCCTATGGCGAGTTCAGCTTCGATGTGGCGGCGCGCACCATCACGCTCGACTACAACGAGCGCTACACCGCCACCGAATTCTACAGTCACGAGTTCTGAGGGGCGGAAATGGCACATCCCTATCATCATGCGCTCTCGTCGGTGAAGAAATGGGGCGGCACGGTCGATGATTACCTGCCCATCCATAGCTGGTTCGATGCCAGCAAGGAAATCCTCGCTGATTTTCGTCATCGCGCGCTTCGCCACCATGCCGAGGGCATCTTCATGGCCGAGACCATTTTCGGGGTAACGATCACCCTGTCCACCGGCAGGGTGATCCCGACCCGATGGGTCGGGGAGCAGCATGTCCGCGAGGATCTGGGCCATATCCCGTCCTTCGCCGATTGGGCGCGGGCAATCCACCCGGCGCCCTGGATGGGGCGGACGCAGCGGATCGAGGCGGACGTCGATCCGCATTGCACTATAGGTCTCGAAGTTTCCCGGCCACGATGATCCTCCATCGGCACGGGAGAGTAAGAGTGCGGGCCGGTTGGCCGTGACGGGTTGTGAGGCGGGAGAGAGGCTTCCGCCGTCCGTTGCGGAGCATTCCCCATGAACCTTCCCTACCACACCACTTTCGCCCCGATCGGCGAAATTGTCGCGCGACAGATCCTGCCCCGGCTGCGTCACGCCCAGAAGCTGCCTTCGTGCATCTCCTGCATCGGTATCGCCAGCTACGACGAAAGCGATGACGTCGGCGGCTTCGACCGCACCCTCGTCATCGGGCAGTGCCAATCCCCCGAAGAGGCGATGACCATCGCCAGCCAGCGCGTTGGGCGCGGTGATTTCCGCGTTGGACAGGGCGATGCGCTGCGCTTTCGCCCCCGCGTCATGGTCATTCAGGACAAAGAACTGGGTCTTGTCCTTGCCGGTGAGGTCCGGGCCGGGATCGTGCTCTGGCAGCACCTGGCCGCGTCCGACGCCGAGGCCCGCCGCATCGTCACGGAGGCCAGCCGTCTGCGGGGCATGGCCTTCACGGCATCCGAGCGCGGCGATGCAGTATCCGCTCGTGATCTCCGCCACCGCGCCAACCTGCTCGAGGCGCGGCTGGTCGATCCCTTCTGGCGCGAGACGACTGCCGATCTGGTTCGGCTGCCACAAGCCGCCTGACCTGTTGCCCATTCCCACCCATTCGGCCCGGCCCCGCGCCGGGCTTTCTCGTTTCAGGAGCCTGTCATGGCCGACTACTTCACTCATTTCTCCTGCCTGCTCGACGTGGGCAGCCCCGAGAACGCCGCCCGCGCGCTTGATCTCTACAACGCGCTGGCGCGTGAAAACGCCGGCGAAGATCCGTCCTCGGACGCCTTCATGCTTTCGATCCAGCCCGAACATGGCGGCACCCAGCTCTGGATGCGCGATGACGGCACCGGCGATCCCGAGCATGTTATCCAGTTCGTCAAACGCTGTGCCGCCGCGTTCGGCCTGACCGGGCTATGGGGGATGCAATACGCCAATACCTGCTCACGTCCGAGAATCGACGGGTTCGGGGGCGGCGCGCATGTCCTCGACCTCGCCACCGGCGAGACCGTGGACTGGATCTACACCGACGGTTGGCTTTCCACCGTTCTGGACGGGGGCGACCCCAATGCCTGACGTCATCGAAACCACGGTCTATCGGCTCGACGAGCTTTCCGAAGCCGCGAAAGACAATGCCCGCGCCTGGTATCGCGAGGGCGGCTTCGAATACGATTGGTACGATGCCGTCTATGAGGATTTCCGGCGGATCGCGGACATCCTCGGCATCCGCATCAAGAGCCGCACCGTCCGCCTCATGGGCGGCGGCGTGCGACAAGAGCCTTGCATCTGGTTTACGGGCTTCTGGTCGCAGGGCGATGGCGCCGCGTTCGAAGGCCACTATTCCTATCGCAAAGGCACGGCGGCGGAAATCCGTACCTATGCGCCGAAGGATGTGGAGCTGCACCGCATCGCGGATGCCCTGCACCAGGCGCAACGCCGCAACTTCTACCAGTTGACCGCCGAGGCGACCCATCGGGGGCGATACTATCACGAATACTGCATGGCGATCTCGGTCACCCGCGACAGCCCGACCTGGCAGGACATGACCCCCGATGCCGAGGAGACCGTCATCGAGGCATTGCGCGATCTCGCCCGTTGGCTTTATCGCCAGCTTGAGCGCGAATACGACTACCTGACTTTGGATGAGGCGGTCGATGAGGCCATCGTTGCCAACGAATACAGCTTCACAGTTGATGGAAAGCGCTTCGGCTGAAACCCTTCTGCGCTGCCTCACAGAACCGACCGCAGGTCCGTCCGTGAGAAGTCGTCGCCGACGAAGAGCAACGGGCAGCCGCGCTCGCTCGCGACCTCATAGGCGAAGCAGTCGCCGTAGTTGAGAGCGGCGGGATGAACGCCCTTGCCCCAGCGGGCATAGGCTTCGGAGATCCTGCGTGCCGAAGCCTCCGTGACGGAGACGACCTCGAATCCAAGGCCCTCGATCAGGGCGGCAATCTCTTCCCCGACATTGCGGCGCCCGGCCACGATCAGCGCCTCGGCCACGGTTCCGGCCGAGATCAGCAACCCGTCCGCCGCCTCGATCGCCGCCATGCAGGTTTCGGCCTGGGGCTCGTCCAGCACGATCGCCATCAGTGCCGAGGTGTCGACGACGATCACGCCGGCATCCCGTCATCACCATAGAGGAAGTCCTGACTGCGCGCGGCATTGACACCGGGCAGTGCCTTGCCCCGCGCCGTGGCCCGGACCCGCTCCATCAACGCGCGCCGGCCTTTCGGGGTCGTCGCCATGGCAACCGGCACGAGGCGGGCGACCTCATGGCCCCGTCGGGTCAGGATCACCTCGTCGCCGGCCTCGGCGCGTTTCACCAGCTCGGTGAGCTGCGCTTTCGCATCAGTGACAGAAACCCTCATCGCACATCACTCCAGAAGTTCTCCGCTATCCTGCGCAAGATGGTCCATAGAATGGTCCATTTCAAGCCCCCAGAGCGCGAGAAGGGCCGGGAGAGGGTGCCTCCGGACGGGTTGAGAGAGGGTCGTCCGGCTGCCGTCCCTTTTCCTCTCGGAGACCGATCATGGCTTTGCCCGAACTTGCTTCTCAAGCCGCAACCCGTGTCCCCATTGAGCGCCGCATGGAGTTCCTGCCGCGCCTTTTCGGCCGACGCCTGCTCATCATCGGCGAGCATACCGTCTTCCGCTTCATGGAGATCCTCAGTCCCGGCGACTACGGCGGCGGGCTTTGGGATTTCTACGAACGCGCCGGCCAGCCGCTCTATCTCGCGCCGACATCAAAGCCCCGTTACCTCCTGTTCTGCGAAGGCAACGGTTTCGAGGGCGAGGTCTCATGCGATGCGGCTGGGATCATCGCCACGCTCTTCGCCTTCTCGCATCTTTCCTTCCGCTACGATGACGACGAACTCGCCGAGGGCTATGGCCGTCTCTACGAACATGCCGCCAATCACCCGGAGGCGGCGGCGATCTTCCAGGCCATCGACTGAAACCCACAAGCGCCCAGCCTGACGGTCGGGCGCTTGTTTCATGCCTGCTTTCGCCACGGCTTCAGAGCGAGAGATGTGCCGGAAGGGGTTTGAGCCGGTGCGGTCGAGAGAGAGCGCTGCCCGGCTTGATCCTGACTTGCTCTCCCGAGGAATCCCCGATGAACATGATTTCCGCATCCGCGGCGGCATCCGCCACCGCGCCGCTTCCGCTCGACCATGGCGCCGAGACCGCAGCCTGCGTTTTCACCGCTGCCGGTCTGCTGCTGCCGCATCTGGAACGCGGTCAGCGTGTCGACGCCGCCACGCTGCGCGGCGCGATGGAAGCGGGTTTCGGCGCTTCCGACGCTACCGGCGCATGGACCTGGAAGATCGCCTATGATGCTTGCGAGGCGGCCACCGTCCTCTTCCTGCGCAAATACGGCAAAGCGCTTTTCCGTAGAGCCGGATCTCCGACGGCGATCCTGCCGCAGCTCGGCAAGATCTCCGGGCTTCTGCCGACGCATACGCGCCGCTCGGAAGAAGCGCAGACCTTCCAGCAGTTCTCCACGCCGATCCCGCTCGGTTTCGCGGCGGTCACGGCGGCGGCGATCACGCCTGCCGACCGCGTGCTGGAGCCCTCGGCCGGCACCGGGATCCTCGCCATCCTGGCGGAGATCGCCGGCGGTACGCTTCTCGTCAACGAACTGGCCGAGATGCGCGCCGGTCTCCTGACTTCCCTCTTTCCGGCCCTGTCCGTCACCCACTTCGACGCGGCCCAGATCGACGATCATCTCGATCCCGGCCTGATCCCGACCGTCGTGCTGATGAATCCGCCGTTCTCGGTCATGGCCCATGTCGAGGGCCGCGTGGCCGATGCTGCCTTCCGCCATGTCGCTTCGGCGCTGGCGCGTCTTGCGCCCGGCGGACGGCTCGTGACCATCACCGGCGCGAGCTTCGCCCCCGATAATCCGGCGTGGACGGCATCCTGGACCCGGCTGCAGGAGCGCGGCCGCGTGGTATTCTCCACCGCCGTCGATGGTTCGGTCTATGCTAAGCATGGCACCACCATCGACACGCGGCTGACCGTCATCGATAAGCTGCCCGCCGAAGATGCGGCGGTGTTTCCGCCCGCGCCAGGTGTCGCCCCGGACGTGGCCACGCTGATCGCCTGGCTAGCCGACCTGCTTCCCACGCGGCTGCCGGTCGATCCCGGCCTGACGGTGCCGGTCGCACGACCCACCGCGCCCCGCACCGTGCGCGGCTACGTCAACCGCGCCGCGCGATCCGCGCCCGCCGCGCCCCTTGCGGAACCGGAGGCCGTGCCGGTCGCCTACGAGACCGTGGATTGGGAACCGGCCGAGGGCGGCGGCCTCTCCGACGCGATCTACGAGGAATACGGGCTTCAGACCATCCGCATCGACGGGGCGCAGGCGCATCCTACCCAGCTCGTGCAGTCGGCCTCAATGGCGAGCATCGCGCCGCCGAAGCCCAGCTATCGGCCGACGCTTCCCAACGACATTCTCGGCAAGCTGTCCGAGGCGCAGCTGGAGACCGTGATTTATGCGGGCGAGGCCCATGGGGGCTTCCTCGCCGGGGGCTGGACGATCGATGACACGCTCGACAATCTCGCCGCCGCGCCGGAGGATGCCGAGGGAGCAATCCGTTTCCGTCAGGGCTTCATGATCGGCGACGGCACCGGCGTCGGCAAGGGTCGGGAATCCGCCGCCATCATCCTCGACAACTGGATGCAGGGGCGGCGTAAGGCGATCTGGATCTCGAAATCCGACAAGCTGTTGGAGGACGCGCAACGTGACTGGTCGGCGCTCGGCATGGAGCGGCTGCTGGTCACGCCGCTGTCGCGATTCCCGCAAGGCAAGCCCATCACGCTGAACGAAGGCATCCTGTTTCTAACCTATGCCACGCTGCGCTCCGACGACCGTGGCGAACGGGTTTCCAGGGTCAGGCAGATCGTCGAATGGTTGGGTTCTGACTTCGATGGGGTCATCATCTTCGACGAGGCGCATGCCATGGCCAATGCCGCCGGAGACAAGGGAGAACGCGGCGATGTCGCCGCCAGCCAGCAGGGCCGCGCCGGGCTGCGCTTCCAGCATGCCCTGCCGCAGGCCCGCGTGGTCTATGTCTCGGCCACCGGCGCCACCACCGTCCACAATCTCGCCTATGCGCAAAGGTTGGGCCTCTGGGGCGGCGAGGATTTCCCGTTCTCGACCCGAGCCGAGTTTGTCGAGGCGATCGAGGCCGGCGGCGTCGCGGCGATGGAGGTGCTGGCGCGCGACTTGCGTGCCCTCGGCCTCTACACCGCCCGGTCCTTGTCGTTCAAAGGCGTCGAATACGAGTTGCTCGACCATGAACTGACCCCTGAACAGGTCCGCATCTACGACAGCTATGCCGATGCCTTCGCCATCATCCATAACAATCTCGATGCGGCGATGCAGGCCGCCAACATCACCGGCGGCGACGGCGGTTCCGGCACGCTGAACCGGCAGGCCAAATCCGCCGCCCGCTCGGCCTTCGAGTCTGCCAAGCAGCGGTTCTTCGGGCATTTGCTCACGTCCATGAAAACCCCGACGCTGATCCGGTCGATCACCAGCGATCTGGACGCGGGCCATTCCTCCGTCATCCAGATCGTTTCGACCGGCGAAGCGCTGATGGAAAGGCGGCTGGCGGAGATCCCCACCGAGGAATGGGGCGATCTGAAAATGGACCTCTCACCTCGTGAATACGTCCTGGATTACCTCGCCCATTCCTTCCCGGTGCAGCTCTACGAGCCGTTCACGGATTCGGAGGGCAACCTGTCTTCGCGTCCGGTCTATCGCGACGGCCAGCCGGTCGAGAGCCGCGAGGCCGTGGCCCGGCGCGACGAGATGATCGCCAGTCTGGCATCGCTGCCGCCGGTCCCCGGCGCGCTGGATCAGATCATCCAGCATTTCGGCACCGACACGGTGGCCGAGGTGACGGGGCGTTCGCGCCGTATCGTCCGCAAGCGCGGCGTCACCATCGACCAGCTTGTCGTGGAGAACCGTGCCGGTTCGGCCAATCTGGCCGAGACGCATGCCTTCATGGACGATGCCAAGCGCGTGCTGGTCTTTTCTGACGCCGGCGGCACCGGCCGCAGTTATCACGCCGAGCTGTCGGCGAAGAATACCCGGCTGCGTGTCCACTATCTCCTCGAAGCCGGGTGGAAGGCGGACGCCGCCATCCAGGGCCTCGGCCGCACGCATCGCACCAACCAGGCACAGCCGCCACTGTTCCGACCGATCTCGACCAATGTGAAGGCCGAGAAGCGCTTCCTCTCGACCATCGCCCGCCGTCTTGACACGCTGGGCGCGATTACGCGCGGCCAGCGCCAGACCGGTGGTCAGGGCCTGTTCCGCCCGGAAGATAACCTGGAATCGCATTACGCCCGTGACGCGCTGCGCCAGCTTTATCTCCTGCTGGTGCGCGGCAAGGTCGACGGCTGCTCACTGGAGCGGTTCGAGGCTGCCACCGGGTTGAAGCTGATGGATGCGAACGGCATCAAGGACAATTTGCCGGCCATCACCACCTTCCTCAACCGGCTGCTGGCGCTGACCATCGAGCTTCAGGGCATCCTCTTCACCGCCTTCGAACAACTTCTGACCGCCCGCATCGAGGGCGCCATCGCCTCCGGCACCTATGACGCCGGGCTGGAGACCCTGCGCGCCGAGAGCTTCGTAGTGACGGATCGGCAGGTGATCTACACGCACCCGCGCACCGGGGCCGAGACCAGCCTGCTGACCATCACCGAACGCAGGCGCAACCGCCCGGTGACGCTCGACGCCGCGCTGGCGGAACTCGACGATCCCCGCGCCAGGCTGCTGATCAACGAGCGCTCAGGCCGGGCAGCGGTGCAGATCCCCACCACCAGCGTGATGTTGGACGATGGCGAGATCGAGCGCCGCGTCCGGCTGATCCGGCCGATGGAAGCGCAGAACGTCCAGGTCAGGATGATGCGCGAGACCCATTGGGTCGAAGCCGACAGGGATGCCTTCGCATCGGCCTGGGAAGCCGAAGTCGCGGAGGTGCCGGAGTTCGCCGAGTCCACCTTGCACATGGTGACGGGCCTGCTGCTACCGATCTGGAAGCGGCTGCCGAACGACTCCACTCGCGTCTATCGGCTTCAGTCTGACGCCGGCGAGCGCATCATCGGCCGCAAGGTCTCCCCGGCTTGGGCGGCCAATGCGACCGAGACCGGCATCACCTCGGTCTCGCCGGACGATGCCTTCGCGGCGCTGCTGGAAAGTCGGACCATCCTCGATCTCGCTGAGGGCCTCCAGCTTCGCCGGGTCCGGGTCATGGGGGCAAACCGGATCGAGCTGTCGGGTTTCACCGACACCATGCGCCAGCGCCTCACGGCCTATGGGCTGTTCCACGAGATCATCTCCTGGAAGCTGCGCATGTTCGTGCCGGTCGATGCCAGCGGACCCGCCGTACTCGCCAAGCTCTTCGACCGCTGGCCGGTCGAGCGCATCGGCGAGCGGGAGGCCGCCTGATGGCGCGTCACGACGCTTCTGAACTGGCGATCCGTCTCGGCCGCGAGGCCGAGGCGGTCTGCCGCCACTACCTGTCGTCCGGCCACCGCGCCGGGCGATACTGGCTCGTCGGCGATGTGCAGAACAACCCCGGCCGATCGATGTTCGTGCGCCTGACTGGGCCGGAAGCCGGCAAGGGCGCGGCGGGAAAATGGACCGACATGGCCACCGGGCAGCATGGCGATCTGCTCGACGTCATCCGCGAGACGCTCGGGCTGGTCGACTTCAGGGACGTGGCCGAGGAGGCGCGCCGTTTCCTCGCCCTCCCGCATCCCGAGCCGGAGTCGACGAGGACGCCAACCGGCAGCACATCCGGCAGCGCGCCCGGTTCGCCTGAAGCGTCGCGGCGGCTCTTCGCCATGGCGCAGCCGATCCTCGGTACGCTTGCAGCGACCTACCTCAGCGGGCGGGCGATCACCTCCCTTTCGGGCACCGCCGCGCTGCGCTTCCATCCCCGGTGCTACTATAGACCTGACGAGCATTCGCCCACCGAGATCAGGCCGGCCCTCGTTGCCGCCGTCACCGATCTCTCCGGCCATCAGACCGGCGCGCACCGCACCTGGCTCGCCCCGGACGGTTCTGGCAAGGCGGCTGTCGAGACACCGCGGCGGGCGATGGGCGACCTTCTCGGCCACGCCGTCCGCTTCGGCACCGCCGCTGAGGTGCTCGCCGCTGGCGAGGGCATCGAGACCGTGCTGTCGCCCCGTCAGGTTCTGCCCCGCATGCCGATGCTGGCGGCGCTTTCGGCCGCTCACCTCGCTGCCATCCTGTTCCCGCCGTCGCTGCGCCGGCTCTATGTCGTCAGGGATCGCGATCCGGCCGGAAATGGTGCCAGAGACAGTCTGGTGGCCAGAGCAGCGAGCCTCGGGATCGAGGCGATATCGCTCACGCCGTGTGAGGGCGATTTCAACGATGATCTGCGACGCTACGGCGCTAATGCCCTCAGGGCGACCCTGAAGGATCAGCTTCATCCCGAAGACGTCCACCGTTTCATGGAAGGGTGAGGGCGTGATCGGTCCCGGAGGCGCGGCCCAGCTTCGCCCCGTGCCGGTCTCGGTTTCAGGTCATCGCCAGGAGCAGCCCTCGTCGGAGAGTCCCGCACCCACGGCCTGTCTCGAGAGGGCGATCGGCGCACAAGCGGGACGGGCAGGCAATGGCCGGGAGCGACTAATTTCCGCCGGCGGCTGTGCCGCCTTTGCATCGCGAAAGGCAAATTAGCCGCACCCGGCCATCAAGGCCCTCGCAGAGCGGGCGAGGGCTGCCAGCCCGTCCCGCCCGTGCGCTTCGACGCCTGCGAAGGCCGCGATGGGCGCGGTCTCCAGACGAAGGACGCAACCGATGACGTTTGATCCCGAATATGCAGGGGCCGAGCCGGTCCACACCTCCTCCCAGACCGATCACGCCCTCACCGAACTCCAGCTCTACGGCTGGCGCCCGTTCCAAGACGAACCTGATCCGCGACCGCTCCCCGAGGGCAATACCGTCGCTGTAGCCGTCACAGACATCTTCGACGCCCTTGTGGCGACGCTCAGTGACACCCGTCTCGAACCCGATCTCGAAGAACTGCTCTGGGGCGCCGTCAATCTCTTCCACCGCGCCACCAGCCGGGTCGAACGCGATCTCGACGACAACGAGCAGGCGCAGCGCCGGATGCAGCGGGAACAGGACGGCAGCGAGGTGAAATCGGTCGAACTCGAACGCCTCACGGCAGAAGGGCAGACCCTGATCGAACGGCGCGCCAGCATGGAACTCTTCCGCGACCTCGCCGCCGAGGCCTTCGAGCAGCACACGGGCAGCGCCTGGCGGCCGCGTTCTGGCTCGATGGTCAACCATCGCAACCTGACGGCCGCGATGATCGACAGCCGCGACTTTCTGGCTGCGAAACGCCGGGCCGAGACCGAGGTGATGCTGCCCCCCGGTCCCAAGGTGGCCGTGACCGGCGGCGCCGACTTCAACGATCACCGGCTGATCTGGGCGAAGCTCGATCAGGTCCATGCCAAGCACCCCGACATGGTGTTGCTGCACGGCGGGTCGCCGAAGGGAGCCGAACTGATCGCCTCCCGCTGGGCCGATCACCGCAAGGTGCCTCAGATCGCCTTCCGGCCCGACTGGACCAAGCACGCCAAGGCCGCGCCGTTCAAGCGAAACGATGCCATGCTGGACGTCCTGCCGGTCGGCGTCCTCGTCTTCCCCGGCACCGGGATTCAGGAGAATCTCGCCGACAAGGCCCGCAAGCTCGGCATCCCGGTCATGAAGTTCGAGGGCGGCGCGTAAGCGCCGCCTGGCGGCTTTCGGCCGCCGATACTTGACAAGATGCAAGGCCGCGCCTTTGATGGAACATCCTTGCAGAACCGGCGAAGCAGCATAGTCGCAGGCGGAGCGCATCTCCCGGCAGCCTGTCGTGATCCCCAACCGTTCTCTGGAGGTTTCCATGACGCTGATCCTGCTCGCCATCTCGCTCACCATCGCGGCCTGCGTGATCGCCTGGAATCTCGCGATCTATGCCTTGCCCGTCATGGCAGCCATCACGGCCGCGCAATATGCCTGGGGCGCGGGCGCCGGGGTCGTGATGTCCGGCCTCATGGCCATCGGCGCCGCCGTGCTCTCGATCGCGCTTGTGATCGTGACTCTTGGCTTCGCGAAGAACCCGGCCCTGCGGCTCATTGCGCTCGCTCTCTTCTCCGTGCCCGCCGTCATCGCCGGCTATGCCCTTCTCTATGGCATCACCAAGAACGCCATCGACTCGGGGCTGGTTCTCAACCTGTTCGGCGGCATGGGCGGTCTCGTCATCGGCATCTCGGCCATCGTCAATCTGAACGCCCTCGGCGAGTCGGTGTTCTCGCGCTGAAACTCCCGCCGCGATCCGCCACCTCCGAGTAAACCCGGCAGCTTGCGCTATAGGGCCTCGGTCGTTCCACCCAAGACGGAAAGTGAGTTCATCGCGGGCATGTCGCCGTCGCTCCCGGCCCGCTTCGCCCGGCTCTGGAAACGGTTCATCGGTGCGAACCCGCAGTTCTTTGCGGTCGATACCCCGCTGCATCGGTCCACCTCGCTTCGTAGGGCCTCCGAGAACACCTTCCTTGCCCCTTCACGATGCTGTGGGACCGAGCCTTTGGCCGATGAAGCAGGACGGTGTCATAGCGGGCATGAGAACCCGATAGCCTGTTCGATCACATCGCGGATGACAGGGCCTTCCGGCGGCGGACACGACGTTGACCGGCAAAGACGGTTGAACGAGTGCCATGCCGGTGGTCTCGGTTCGCAGGGGGCCTGCCTGGCCGCTGTCGCCAGCAAGGACGATGGTTCTGCTGTGCGTCCCCGATCTGCTTTCGAAAGCACCATCCCTCCGCCTGACTGATCCCCTAAGTCCGTTCGGCTTCCACCAGCAACCCCCGCGGCTCCCAGCCGTGTTGCCGCGCAAGCGCGGCTGCCCGCCCCACCTGGGGCCTTGGGGGCAAGCTGCAGCAAGGGCGGCAGTTGCAGGAGTCTTCCGACGGCCTTGGCCGGGTCTCGTCGGAGGGACGGTCCCTCCGAGGAGCAACGGAGACCTACAATGCAGAACATCGTCATCCTCGCCGGCAACATCGGCCAGGCCCCCGAAACCCGCACCACCCAGGGCGGCACCGGCATCACCCACTTCACCCTGGCCACCTCGCGCCCCCGCTATTCGGAAGGCCGCGTCCTGCGCGACGAGAACGGCTATCGGGTCCAGGACACCGAATGGCACCGCATCACCTGCTTCAACGGCCTCGGCAAGACGGTCCAGCAGCATTGCGACAAGGGCATGAAGGTTCTGGTTCGCGGCCGCATCCACTACACGAAATGGACCGATGCCGCCGGGGTCGATCGCTACGGCTGCGAGATCATCGCCGAGACGGTCGATTTCCTGAGCCGGGCGAAGCAGACCCAGAACGACGACGGCAAGTTCATCGACGACGATGACATTCCGTTCTGATCGGGAACCCGAGGCCCGGCGGCGCAAGCCGCCGGGTTTCCCTCCTGCTTCACCGGATCGCGCCCGCCGCTTCTGGCAAGGTCCAGCGACCGAATCAGACGGGCATGGACGGGAGCGTCGTCTCTCTATCCTTGATAATTGCACCTGAATTTCGGCTGGTGCTCACAGCGAGAACGACTATTATAGCCGTAGTTCTGGAGTGCGTGCATATCCCGGTGGGAGGTGATCATGTATGATCACCGCTCGCCAATCACGGGCTGCGCGCGCGTTACTGGGATGGACACAGGAGACGCTCGCCGACAAGGCCCAAGTCGCATTGACCGCACTCAAACGCCTCGAATCCCAAAGCGGGCTCGAGGTGTTCGAGTCCACCCGTGACCAGGTGCGCCGCGCTCTCGAAGCGGCCGGGATCGTATTCCTGTCGACGGACAAGGGCGAGGGCGTGTTGCTGCAACACAATGGGGCCAACACCGACAAACGGTGAAATAGCGGCCAGCGTGATGTCAGGTTCTCGTCAAAAGGAATGGCTATCTTCCGCCGAAGATGGTTAACAAATACGTTACCCGAACGTGAGCGAATGATGGGCCGCGCGACACAGACATATCTCGACACACCACCGTCCAGCCAGACGCTGACGTCTTATGATCGCGAGCACATGAAGCTCTACATGCGCCTTCTCGATGCCGAGCGTGATGGCGCCGATTGGCGCGAAGCTGTGCAGGTTCTCTTTGGCCTCGATCCAGAGTGCGATCCCGACCGCTGCCGCTCCATCCATGATACTCATCTCGCTCGCGCGCATTGGATGACCGAACACGGCTACCGCGAACTGGTCCGCGAAAGTCAGCGCAAGACCTGACCCGTGATGCGTGCCGCGCATCACCTGTTGACCAGCGCCTGACTTCCGAAACGCAACTCATGCGGGAATCTTGAGCCTTCCCTATTCGTTTGAGTGGATTCGGGAGGCCGCGATGACCCCTGACGCATCGACCTGGCGTTCTTCGGCGCAATACGACCATCTGGATGAACTGACGGCATCCGATCTGGCCTGGGAATGGCTGCGCCGCAATGACGATTATGACGCAGATTTTGAAGCCTCGATTGCCGACCAAGGAGACCCCCAACCGCTGACCGAACGGATCCGGCAGCGCTGGGGGTTGCGATTTCCCGGTCGATCCGCTGGTCCCGCCGCCCGATGCGCCGGTCTTCTGGCTCCCAGCGGAGGACACAAGTGTGGTGGTGCTGACCGAAGTCCCTTTGGAACTTGGCGACAGCACTGACGGCGCTCCGCTGAACTGGCGCCTCGACTTCTCGGTCGAGAACGCTGGCGCAGAGTTCCACGTCCCGCTTGGCAATGGGCAGAAGCTCCAGATCTTCGACGGCGCCATTAAGGGGGACGCGATCGCGGTCGCCGTCGTCCCTCTCAGCCTCGCCGGTTTCGACCGGATCGAGGCCATTCAACGCTTCCTTTCCGCCCTGCATGGTCGCGCGATCCCGCCGGATACACGCATGACACGCCAGCAACGCGCGCGCCTCCGACGGATGCTGCGGGCCTTCGATGGCCATCGGGCTGGCGCCACGCAGCAGGAGATCGCGCGGGTTCTTCTGAACACCGGCCGGCTTGACCGGGACGAATGGCAAGCATCCTCGGCCCGTCATGCCATCAAGGCACTCCTGCGCGATGCCCGTGCAATGGTCGCCGGCGGTTATCGGAAACTCCTGCGTCATCGCCGCCCACGATAGTGCGGCTTTGCGTCGGCAACAGCCACTTCGCCGCGCCGGTCGCCGGCGCGCGGCACTTCGGCGCGACGCTGCTCTACAAGATCAACTCCAGCACCAATGCGCGGATGCGCGGCTGGCTGGTGCTGAACGGCATAACGGAAATCCGCGGCTCGCGGGGGGAGTTTCCGGCGCGCGTGTCTCCGAGGCGACGGCGCTCTGGCTGCAGACCATGGCACCGCTTGCACAAGGCGACACCGTCGAGCTGCAGGGCAACTTTCGCGCGGCGGATGGATATTTCGCGGCCGACCATACGTCCTTCTGGGGCAGCAAGGTCGGTTGAGCGGCGAAAGGAGGATCGCAATGACAACGGGCGGCGTGATGATCCTATTCGTTACCACTCCACCAAATGGCAGTTCCGTCTGGGTACAGGGTGGTGGATGTAGTGCCGGGCACAGTCTTTCAACAGGAGATCATCGCCGATCTGCCCGCCGCGACGCAGTTCCTGTCGTCCGCCCCTACCTCAACACCGGCACGACGGCTGCTGCCGTCACCTACGACTGCGCCGGGGTCTACCTTGAGACGGATTACTGATCGCAGTTCGAAGATCAGGATCTGCTTTAGCCGTGAAAAGGTAGTAGACGTCACCCACGCCATGCAGCGCTAGGTCATTCAATGTTGATTTACCCTCGGCTCCTCAGCCGGGAGCGCCCGCCATCAACCCCCAAGACCTGTCCTGAAATCCAGCCAGACCGGGCTGAGATGAGAAATGCGGCGATTTCAGCAAGATCGTCAGGACGGCCAAGCCGTTGCAGCGCATGCAGTTGCGCAATACCAGCTGCCATCCGTGCATCGGCGGTCAGGGGTTCGGCCAGCGGAGTTTCGGTCAGAGAGGGCGCAATCGCGTTCACCCTGATGTGCGGCGCCAACTCGGCTGCCAAGGCGCGCGTCAGGCCCTCGACCGCGCCTTTAGCCATCGAGATGGACGCGTGATTGGCAAAACCCTGCCCGACCGCGACCGACGAAAACAGCACAACCGACGCCCCGCCCTCTGCCGCCTTCAGGGCAGGCAAGGCCGCCTGTACCGCCAGCGCCGCTCCTAGGGCGTTGAGATGGAAGTCATCAGCCATTGCCCGCGCCGACAAGTGCGCGAGCTGCCGCAGGGTGATGCTGCCCACCGCATAGACCAGCCCCGACAGCGGGTGATCAATCTCGGCGCTGACGCGTGCGAAGCTTGTCTCGTCCATAACATCGGCGACGGTATAGCTCGCGCCAATTTCGGCGGCGACGGCAGCAAGGCGGCTCTCGCTTCGGCCGGTCAGATGCACATTGTGACCTGCGGCGACAAGCAGCCGCGCCAACGCAGCGCCCGTCGCGCCCGAGCCACCATAGATCAAAACCTTGGTAATCCCGTTCCCCCTTGCGTGATGGTTGTTCGGATTACGCGCCATCCGCGCGCGCAGATCGAATTTTCCTGACGACAAGTTTGATCTGGCTGGGGGCGACCTGCGTAAAGAACATCGAGGGCTCGAAACGAGGCCCTTTGCGAAAAGCACTGCTTGACACAAAGGAGAACCGGAATGCTGCGCAAATTTCTGATGGCGACTGCGACGACGGCCATGCTGGCGGGTGCCGCCATGGCGCAAGATGCCACGTCGGACATTGTCGATACGGCCGTTGCAGCGGGCGATTTCACGACGCTGGTTGCGGCGGTGCAGGCGGCCGGGCTGGTGGACACGCTGAAAGGTGAAGGCCCGTTCACCGTCTTCGCGCCCACCGATGCTGCCTTTGCGGCTCTTCCCGAGGGCACGGTCGATACGCTGTTGATGCCCGAAAACAGGGATCAGCTCGTGTCGATCCTGACGTATCATGTGGTTCCCGGTGCCGTGATGTCCTCGGACCTGACCGAGGGGATGACGGCAGCTACCGTCCAGGGCGGCGACGTGACTTTCACGCTCGATGGCGGTGCCAAGGTCAATGACGCGAATATCACCGCGGCGGATATCGCGGCCTCGAACGGGGTGGTCCATGTCATCGACACGGTCATCATGCCGCCCGCCAACTGAGGCAAATGGCACTGTTGGTCGTGCATGAACCAGATGACCCCGGCCATTGCGGCCGGGGTTTTGATTTATACGGATCAGCGAAGGCTGGATCCGGGGATGAAGCGATCGAACAGCGCAAGCATCAGGATCCCCGCGCCGCAAATCGTGGCGATGAGCCAGTCGCCCGCGCCCACGTTCGCAACGATCACGCCGAACAGCGCCCAGATCACCCCGGCGCGATAGGTCCAGAGGCGCGGGCGGGCGGATGCGACCGCAACAGCCGCAATCAGGACGCAAATGATCAGTGCGATGGCGGCTGTACGCGGCGACAGGATGCCGTATCCGGTCGCCACCACCGAAACGGCCACGCCCGTTGCGGCCGTTAGCCAGCCGGCATAGAGACCGACCGGCGCCCATTCGCGCCAGCTGTCACCGGCACGCAACATCGCAATGATGGCCGCAGCCGCCATTACAAGGATCATCACCGTGGCGATCGGTGGGGACCGCATGGCGGCCTCGATCCAGAAGACGCCGATGAACAGGCTGATGCCAAGGGGACTGGCGGCGCGGGGCCATTGCGGCATGGTTGCCGGGCGCCATAGAGCCCATGCGGCGGCGAGGATCAGTCCCAGATAGATCAATCCCCAGATGGAAAATGCCCATCCGACCGGCTGGGCGGGCCAGCGGTCTGCCTGCACGGGGAAGCTTTCGCGGTAGAAACCACCGAAGCCGTTCGACAGGAAGGGCGAAACGGCAAAGGCCACAGCCAGCAGAAGGACGGCAATCCTTGCGACGCGATCAGTCATGTCAGGTCTCCGATGTGTTGGCGCGGAAATGTGCCAGTGCCGCCAACGCGGCCTTACGCCCCTCCGCCAGCATGGCAGAGGGGCCCGCGCGCCATGGTCCGGTATGCCAGTCGCGCGGGGTGCTTTCGATCCATGCCGCAGCCTCGGGGCCGGCGGCACGGTCGAACCCGGCAAGCCAGCGCCGACGATAGTCGCCACGAGGGTCATATTGCTCCGCCTGCCTTTCGGGGTTGAAGATGCGGAAATATGGCGCGGCATCGGGGCCGCAGCCCGCCACCCATTGCCAGTTCATCGCATTGGACGCCGGATCCCAGTCGGTCAGGCAATCGGCGAAATGTGCCAGTCCCGCCCGCCAGTCGATGAGCAGATGCTTGGTCAGCCAGCTTGCGACCACCATGCGCACGCGGTTGTGCATCTGTCCGGTCAACCACATCTCGCGCAGCCCGGCATCGACCAGCGCCACTCCGGTTTCAGCCCGCTGCCAGCGGATCAGGCTTGCGCCGTCCTTTTGCCAAGGAAAGCCCTCCCATTCGGAACGCCAGCAGGCGACCGGCATTTCCGGGAAGCCGATCAGCAGGTGCCAGGAAAATTCGCGCCAAAGCACCTCGGACAGAAATTTGTCGATGCCGGCAGCATGTTCTGGCGATATCTCCGCCCTGAGCATGGCCCTTGCCCAGATCGTTCGAGGGCTGATCTCGCCTACCGCCAGATGATCGGACAGGCGCGAGGTCGCGTCGAGATCGGGGCGATCCCGCTCGCGGGGATAAGCGCAGGCGCGGTCGAGAAAATCATCCAGCCCGGCAAGCGCGGCCTCTTCGCCCGCAGGCGCGGCAAATCGCTCCAGCGCGGCGCGGCCGCGGTGCAGGTCCGGCGCCAGATCGAGGGTGCTCAGGTCAAGCCCGCCGAGCGGTTCCGTGCAGGGTTCAATGCCCGGCGGGGCATCGGCGGCGGGCCGGTCGGGGCCGCGCTGCCGTACCGCCCGCGCAAAGGGGGAATAGACGCGGTAAGCCCCGCCATTTCCGCTGCGGACCGCGCCGGGATGGACGAGAAGATGCCCCGGATGCAGGATCAGCCCGGCGCCCAGGGGCCGCAGCGCCGCGCGCATACGGTCTTGCAGCGCCTGCATTTCCACCGTGGGCCAGTCCGACTGGTGCAGCTGACGCACGCTCAGCCGCTTCATCAGCGCCGGCAGGATTTCATGCGCCTCGCCGCGCAGCACGACGATGCCCTTTCCGCCGGTGCGGACCCGAAGTGCCGCATCAAAGATGCGGAGTGCGCGCTCAAGCCGCCAGCGGCTGGCCGCGCCCTGCGCCATGGTCAGCCGGTCGATGAAAAACACCGTCAGCAGCGGCCCGTCGGCAATCGCCGCCAGAAGCGCGGGGTTATCGCGCAGCCTGAAATCGCGGGTCAGCCAAAGAATGCCCGGCGCCGTCATTCAAGCCGCCTCATCCGCGTGACCAAGCGTCACCTGCACCACATCGCAGCGCGCGGTGGCGAAGGCAGCGGCGCAGCCCTCCAAATAGAACTGCCATCCGCGAAGGAAGGTGTCATCATAACCCAGCCGCTGGATACGGGGGCGCTGCTGCATCATCGTCTCGCACCAGATTCGGCATGTGCGGGCATAGTCCTGGCCAAAAGCGTGGCTGTCACGCACGCGCAGCCCGACTTTTGCCGCCTCATGGGCGATAATGGCGGAACAGGGCAGCATGCCGCCGGGAAACACATGCTGACGGATGAAGTCGGAGCGGCGGCGATAGACGGAAAACTCGGCATCCGGGACAGTGATAGCCTGCAAGACTGCCCGTCCACCCTGCGCCAGTCGCGTCTTGAGGGCGGCGAAATACGTTGGCCAATAGCGTTCGCCCACCGCCTCGATCATCTCGATCGACACGATGTTGTCAAACTGGCCCGTCACCTGACGGTAGTCCTGAAGCCGCACCTCGGCACGGCCATCCAGCCGGGCGTCGGCATAGCCCTTTTGCGAAGGAGAAAGCGTGATCGCGGTCACGTTGTGACCCCGCCCGGCTGCAGCTTCGGCGAACCCGCCCCAGCCGCAGCCGATTTCCAGCAGGCTTTCGCCCGGTGCCAGTTGGGACAGAATCCGCCGGTTCTTGCGCGCCTGCGCGCGGTGCAGATCATCGCCTTCGCCAAACAGTGCAGAGGAATAGGTCATGCCGGGGTCGAGCCAGAGCTGATAGAACTCGTTGCCGACATCGTAATGGGCGCGAATGTTGCGCCACGAGCCGCGAAGGCTGTTCAGCCGCACCAGCCGGTCAACCAGCCGCATCCGCATGGCCTGAAACCGCCCCGGCTCTCCCCACGCAGTCCGAAGGCCAAGGTTGCGCAGGGCCAGCGACAGGGTGTCCTCCAGTGTCTCGCTGTGCCAGTCGCCTGCGATCCAACCTTCGCCCAGCCCCACATCTCCGCGCAGCGCCAGACGCGGCAGCAGCCGCCAGTTGCGGATCTGCAAGTCGGCCTCGGGGCCGGCGGTGCCAAATCGGTGGCGCGTGCCCTCGGGCGTGGTCAGGGTCACGATGCCGTCGCCGATCTCTTCGAGGGCCGAAAGAAAGCGGGTTTTCAGGGAGTGTGTCTCAAGGCTCATCGGGTGATTTCCTGGTCCGGAGGCTCTGGGCGGCGGCGATAGGCGGCACCTTTCAGCTTCAGCCGCAGCGCATGCCAATAGATTTGTGCAATCACGCGCAACGCGCCGCCAGGCCGACTAAAAACCGTCGCAAGCACTGCGCGGTTGGTCAGCGGGATCAGCGGCCCGGTCATGGCGGTGTTGATGCCACCCGTGCCATCCATTTGGTCGATGCGGATGGCGATGCGGTCAGGATGCAGGGCGAACCGGAACTGGTATTTACCCGCCACATCCTGAAAGGGCGAGACGTGAAAGACCTTGCGCGCCGTCAATGCCGATTCGGCGTTGATCGGCGCAAGGTCGGGCTGGGCCAGCAGGTAGCTGTGGCGCTGGCCGAATGTGTTGTTGACCTCTGCAATCACCGCGATAAGCGCATCATCTTCGATCAGCATCCAGAAGCTGACCGGGTTGAACCAGTAGCCAAGAAACCGCGGCTGCGTCAGCAGCGCCAGCACCATACCCCGGCGCGGCGCAAGCCCGGCAGCGGCAAGCTGTGCCAAGGCCCAGGGGGCGCCGGTGCCCGAGCCGCGCAGCCCGCCATGGTCACTATCGTGAAACGAAATCAACCCGAATCGGTTATGCCTCATCAACCGGGGCGGGCGAACGTGCTCGGGCGCCAGCAACACATGATCGGCGTGGGTGCGGAAGCTGTGGCGCAAGTCGCCGCGCCGGGCATGTGTCACCAGCGCCGGCATTGCCAGCACTTCGCCTGCCTGAAGACGCGCCGCGAGAGTCATGGCAGCACCGAAGCAGGCAGTAAACGACGCGCGATGCGCATGGCGCTGGCAAAGCCGTCCTCGTGAAAGCCGTTGCGCAGCCAAGCGCCGGCAAACCAGGTGTTGCGATTACCCTGCATCTCTGCAATCCGCGCCTGCGCGTCCAGCGCCGCCAGGTCAAAGACCGGATGGCGGAACGTCACCTGATCGTAGATCAGTCGCGGGTCGATGCCGTCACGCTGATTCAGCGTGACAAAAAGCGGATCGTCGTCGGGGATATTCTGAAGCCTGTTCATCCAGTATGTCACGCCCACAGACGCAAGCCCTGTATCGCCACGGCTGACCCACGAACTCCAGCAGCGGCGGCGGTGCGGCATCACGGATGGGTCGGCGTGCAGAACGGCGTGATTGGGCTGGAACCGGATCGACGAAAGGGCCGCGCGTTCGGTGGCGTTGGCATCTGTGAGCATCGCGAGCGTCTGGTCGGCATGGGCGGCAAGGATGACGTGGTCGAATACCTCAGCTTGCGCCCCCTCCGCGCTCAGGGTGACAATCCCGCCCGTTCGCGTGACCGCCCGAACGGCGGTTCCGGTGCGCAGATCAACCCCGGCCCGCACCAGCGCCGCCGTCAGCCGCTCGACATAGCGGATCGAGCCGCCGTCCACCGTCCACCACTGGTGATGCTCGCCCCGCGCAAGAAGCCCGTGGTTGCGCATGAACCGGACAAGCGCACGGGCCGGGAATTTGCCGATGTCGTGATCGGGCGTGGACCAGATCGCCCCGCAAAAGGGGTAGAGGTAATGAGCGCGGAACCGGGCACCCAGACGCATCCGGTCGATCAGCGCGCCGATGGTCAGGTCAGGAGTTGCCGCAACCTCGGACTCGGCCCCAGCGTTGAAGCGCAGGATGTCGCGGAGCATCAGGTGAAAGCGCGGGTCCACAATATTGCGGCGCTGGCCGAACAGCGCGTCGCCGGACCGCAGCGCATATTCCACCCGCCCGCCGTCCAACGAGACACCGAAGCTCATGTCGCTTTTGACGATGGGCACATCGAGGTCGCGGAACATCGCCGTCAGATGCGGGTAATTCACATGATTGAACACGATGAAGCCGGTATCCACCGGCTGATCGCTCCGCTTGCCGGCAAGAACCGTCCGCGCGTGGCCGCCAAGCCTGGGCGCTTCCTCAAACAGCGTCACCTGATGGTGGCGTGACAGCAGCCAAGCACTAGCCAGGCCTGAAATGCCGCCGCCGATGATAGCGATCCGCTGCGGAGAGCCTCTGGTCAAGTCAAAAGGCATCTGGCCTCCACTGGTTCTTCGCCATCCTTACGCGCGCAGATCGGCTTCGGATCAATCAGCAAAAAAATTTCTGTCAAAATGATCTGAAACGCACTGTCCCCCGTAAGTGCCGCATGAACGCCGCATTTGCGCCTGTTGGGCCAAGGTCCTATGAAATGCTAAGATCCACGGTCCTGCCGTTGGTCGATGAAGGTGCTTTGGGTTTCAGGGGGGAAGATCAGCAACCGATGGACGATCTTTCCGAGTTGAGTCGCGATCTGATCGCCGTCCGCGACAGCCGCGACCGCGCGGCGTTCGGGAGGCTTTTTGACCATTTCGCGCCACGGCTTAAGGCGATGATGCTCCGCGGCGGGTTGCGCGACGGCACTGCCGAGGACGTGGTGCAGGATGTGATGCTGGCGGTCTGGCACAAAGCCGGACAGTTCGACCCCCACCGCGCGGATGCAGCCGGCTGGATCTATGGCATTGCCCGGAACCGGCGCATCGACATGGCCCGCCGCCGTCCGCTGGCCCAGCCCGACGAGATGCCCGAGATCGAGAGCCTGGAACCCGACGCCGCCCAGATCATTGCGCTGCAGCAGGAAGCGCGCCACTTGGCAGACGCACTTGCGCGCCTCGCACCGGAACAGGCCGAGGCGCTGCGCGCTGCCTATTTCGACGACATTCCACACAGCCGCATCAGCGAAATGACGGGCTTGCCGCTTGGCACCATCAAGTCCCGCATCCGCCTTGGCCTTGAACGTCTCAGGCATGAGCTGAGGACAATCGCACCATGATCAGCATCCACCACCATATTCCCGACGACATGCTTGACGCGTATCGCGCAGGCACCTTGCCACATGCCTTTGGTGTGGTCGTGGCCGCGCACCTGTCGCTTTGCGATCAATGCCGTGCCGGCCAGGAGGCGGGCGACATGATCGGCGGTGCGCTTTTGCAGCATGCAGAAGGCGCAACCCTGCGACCCGACGCGCGTGACCGGATGATGACTGCACTAGACGCACCGCCCCCGCCGCCGCCTCTGCGCGCATCTGGGCCGTTTCCGTCTGCCGTGATGCACGAATTGGGCGGAAGGCCGCCGCGCTGGCGCATGCTGGGCGGCGGCATCCGCCAGCAGATCCTGACCGCCGATCGCGAAGGCTCATTGCGCCTGTTGTACATTCCGCCGGGAAAGGCAGTCCCCGAACACGGGCATCGGGGGCACGAACTGACACTTGTTCTTCAAGGCAGCTTTTCCGACAGCGGAGGCAACTTTCATCGCGGCGACGTCGAAGTGGCGCATGCCGACATCCACCACCAACCCGTTGCCGGCCGGGACGAGCCATGCATCTGCCTGGCGGCCACCGATGCGCCCTTGCGCTTTCACGCGCTGATTCCGCGGCTGTTGCAGCCGATCTTCCGGATCTGAAGATGAACTATGCGAGCCGCCGCATCTGGATCATTGGCGCCAGCGCCGGGATTGGCGCAGCCCTTGCCCGTGCGTTGGCCGGGCAAGGGGCGCAACTGATCTTGTCCGCCCGCGATGGCGACGCGCTGGAGGCGCTGGCGGCGGAGTGCGGCGGCGCGCAGGCCAGGCCGCTGGATCTGGCCCAGCCTGAAACGCTGGGGGCAGTGGTGGCACAGCTTACGCTTGAGGCACCGCTGGACGCGATCATCTGCACCGCCGCGCTTTATGATCCCGGTCGCGTGGCGGATATCGATCCCATGCGGGCCGAGGCGATGGTGCGCGTGAACATACTGGGCATGCTTGAGGTCGCCCGCCTTTGCCCGCCGCTGCTGCGCGATGGCGGTCAGCTGGTGCTGTTCGGCTCGGTTGCCGGTTACATCGGCCTGCCGGGGGGGCAGCCATATTCGGCAACCAAGGCGGCGGTCAACAACCTTGCCGAAACGCTTGCGATCGAACTGGCCCCGCGTGTGGACGTGCGGCTGGTCTGTCCAGGCTTCGTCCAGACCAGACTGACCGCCCGAAACACCTTCGCCATGCCTGCAATCATCACCGCCGAACAGGCGGCAGAGTCCGTGCTGCGCGGGATGCAACGGCGGGGATTTGAGATCCATTTCCCACGCCGCTTCACCCTTGCGATGAAGCTGATACGGGCCCTGCCTTATGCGCTGTCGCTGCGACTGATACGGCGCTTGCGCTGATCGTTCAGTTGAATCGCCCCGACAGCAGAACCACGCCGGCCCAGGCTGAAAACCCGGTCAGGAGCGTGCCCCACAACCCGTCGATAATGACCTGCTCCCACGACCAGTCGGCAAGCGTGGCATAATTTGTCATCTCATAGGTGCCATAACACATCAGCCCAATGATCAGGCCTCCGATCAGCGCGTGAACGGGATCATTCGCTTTCAGCGCGGGCCAGGAAACCAGCCACACAAGCCCGGCGACATATCCCAGATAGAACAGCGCAGCCGGACCAAGCCGCAACGGCTCGGCAAGAAGGTGGCCGACATTGCGCTCAAATACCGGCCGGATCAGAAACCGGATCCCCAGCACATCCAGAGCGAGGAACACCCCGGCGGTTGCAGCATAGAGGAAGGTAGCTTGAAGCATGAGAAGTCCTCTTCCCAGTTTCCGTCCAACCGCCGCAGATAGGCGGAGGCCTTCTGTCATATCAGCCTTTGACTTGCTCTACGCACGCAACCTTGCAGCAGATCAATTTCTCCGTGAAGAAAGGCAGACTACTCGCCCCATCCTCATAAACAGCAGTGCCGCGCGCATTCCTCGGGTGGATGTCAATCTCCCCTAACGGCATCGAATGTGCCAAACTCGTGATGCCTAAGCATCAGCTGAAGGAGGCAGCTTCATCAAAAAATATAATACAATCAAAAACTTGAAACTGGAGAAGGCTCGACGGCAGACCCATCCCCTCCGCCACTTGCCTTCGCGAAACGTGTCTCCCGATCCGGCTGCGGCGGGATCTTCCCGTTGTCTTCGAGGGTTATGCGGGAGCGGCTGAGCACTGCCCCCAGTTCCAAGATGCCCGAAATCGGTCTCTCGGGGCCGATATTCTCCTGACCTGATGACTGTGCCGGTTGGTGAATTTCTTACAGCAAGCTGAAATTGTGTGCTTTTCGGCTTTTCGGGATCGCCGGCCCGAATACTTCGATGCCGGTGGCGTTCGTGAGGGGGAGAATAAATCGAGCTATCGCCCTCAGAATAGTTCCGTGCTGCTCTCGTCGCGGATACGGAAGGGGTATCTTTCGCCCCTGATGGTGGGCGATTTCGATACCCCCCAACTTCGCCCTGCACCTCGCCGGTCTTCCTTCGCCACCGTGGTCATTGCCCGCCGCTGATCCGCAGTGGCCGTTT
The DNA here is from genome assembly GCF_900108405.1 of Paracoccus alkenifer. GTDB lineage: Bacteria > Pseudomonadota > Alphaproteobacteria > Rhodobacterales > Rhodobacteraceae > Paracoccus > Paracoccus alkenifer. Next base: position 47,059 of record NZ_FNXG01000007.1, on the reverse strand, counting down.
GCAACACCACGGAGGCCCGATCATGCCACATGAACCCGTCGTCCTGCCGCCGCGTTTTCTACGGACCAAGGAGGCCGCGACCTTTCTGAGCCTCTCGGCCCGGACGCTCGAAAAACACCGCACCTATGGAACCGGGCCAGCCTATCGCAAGCTCGGCGGCCGCGTCGTCTATGCCATCGACGATCTCGAAGCCTGGACCGAACGCGGCGCGGTGACCTCGACCTCCGATCCGCGCGGCTCCGTGCTGCCCGCCAAGCGTCATGCGTTTCCGTCCGGCCCGCAGGCCGGTCGTTACGCCCGCTGATCTCTCGCGGTTTCCTTCATGACGGTGCGACGTCGATCCCTTTCCGAGCGTGGGCAACTGGATCTGTTCAGGGCGCTCCCCGGCGATTTCGCGCCACGAGACGCACAGGATCTCATGGCCTATCCCTTCTTCTCCCTCGCCAAGTCGAAGCGCATCGCGCCGATCGACTTCGCAGCCGGCAATGTCTCCATCCGGGTCGAGGCTGTTCCCGATCACGGCATGGCCACGATCTGGGACGCCGATATCCTGATCTGGGCGGCCAGTCAGATCGTCGAAGCCCGCGACAGTGGCCTTCGCACCTCTCGGCTGATGGCCGCCACGCCCTATGAGATCCTCACCTATGTCGGGCGCGGCACCGGCTTGCGCGATTATCAGCGCCTGAAGGCGGCGCTCGACCGGCTGCAATCGACCACGATTTCCACCTCGATCCGCCAGCCGGTCGAAGGCCGTCGGCATCGCTTCTCGTGGATCAACGAGTGGCAGGAGCGCACCGACCGTAGCGGTCGGCCCGATGGTATCGAAATGATCGTGCCGGACTGGTTCTACCAGGCCGTTCTCGATGATGCGCTCGTGCTGACCATCGACCGGACCTATTTCGACCTGACCGGCGGCCTTGACCGCTGGCTCTATCGCCTGGTGCGCAAGCACGGCGGCCGTCAGCGTGATGGTTGGCGGTTCGACTTCCGCCATCTCCATCAGAAATCCGGCAGCCTGTCGCCGTTCAAGCGCTTTGCTTTCGAGCTGCGCGACATCATCCGGCGTCAGCCGCTGCCCGGCTATTCGCTCTTCGTTGAGGCCGAGGTTGGCGGGCGGATGCTGCTGGCCTTCGAGCCAGTCGCGCCCTGTGGAAAACCTGTGGATGGCCTCGTGCTATCAGGAACCCGGACTATCGTGCTATCGGGAACCGGAGGCTCGTGCTATCAGGAACCGAAACCGGGCTTAACGCTTGGAACTCATTCAGGAAATCGCGCCCTTAACTTAGAGTCTAACGAAGAGTCTAACTTTGAAGAGCGCGCGCGCGATGTGGAAAACCTCATCCGCGACACCGCCAGAAGCCTCAGCATAGCCGCGAAGAAGAGGGCATCCGGCGCCCCGACATCGCCTCGACCGGCATCTGATCGAAGCGCAACCGAAGCTCCTGAATCTGCCGACACGCCGCGCCTGCCTCTCGATCTGCCGGGGGGTGGCCGATGATCATCGCGCTCCTCAACCAGAAGGGCGGTGTCGGCAAGACGACGCTGGCGCTGCATCTTGCCGGTGAACTGGCTCAGGGTGGCAAGCGCGTCACCCTGATCGACGCCGATCCGCAGGGCTCGGCCCTCGACTGGTCGCAGCAACGCGCGCGTGAGGGCCTGCCGCGTGCCTTCGGCACACTCGGCCTGGCGCGTGACACGCTGCATCGTGAGGCACCAGAGCTTGCCCGCGATGCCGATCATATCGTCATCGACGGGCCACCGCGCGTCGCCGGTCTCATGCGCTCCGCGCTGCTCGCCGCCGATCTTGTGCTGATCCCGGTGCAGCCATCGCCGTTCGACGGCTGGGCCTCGGCCGAGATGCTCGCCCTCCTTGCGGAGGCGCGCATCTACCGACCCCAGCTCGTCGCCCGCTTCGTGCTCAACCGTTGCGGCGCGCGCACCGTCATCGCCCGCGAGACGGCCGAGACGCTGGCTGACTACGATCCGCCGCTGCTCGCCAGCGTCATCGGCCAGCGCGTCGTCTTCGCTGACGCCGCGCAAACCGGGCGGCTCGCCAGCGAGATCGCCGCCCGATCACCTGCGGCGCGCGAGATCGCCGCACTGGCCGCCGAGGTCGGACGGCTGGGCATCGGGAGGGCATCGGCATGACGCTCCTCACCGGCGACTGCCGCGAACAGATGCCCTGGCACGCACCCTACGACATGATCCTCGCCGATCCGCCCTATGGCGACACCTCGCTCGCCTGGGACCGGCGTGTCGAGGACTGGGTCGCGCTGGCGCGCGCCGCGCTTGCGCCTACCGGCTCACTCTGGGTCTTCGGTTCGTTGCGCAGCTTCATGGCGACCGCCGACTGCTTCGCCGATGCGGGCCTGCGGATCGCGCAGGAGATAGTCTGGGAGAAGCAGAACGGCAGCGGCTTCCATGCCGACCGCTTCAAGCGGGTGCATGAACTGGCCGTCCAGTTCTATCCCGCCGAGACCGCTTGGCGTGACATCTACAACGACGTCCAGACCACGCCCGACGCGACGGCCCGCACGGTGCGGCGCAAGCCGCGCCCGCCCCATACCGGCCAGATCGACGCCGGCCATTATGTCAGCCATGACGGCGGGCCGCGCCTCATGCGCTCGGTCATTTACCTGCGCAACTGCCACGGCCGCGCCATCCATCCGACCGAAAAGCCGTCGGCGCTCCTGGAGATCCTGATCCGCACGAGCTGCCCCGAAGGCGGCCTGGTCGGCGACTGGTTCGCCGGTTCCGGCGCGGCCGGGGAAGCCTGCCGGCTTTCCGGCCGGCGCTATCTCGGCTGCGAGATCGACCCCGACATGGCCGAGTGCGCGCGGGCGCGCATCGCCACCGTGCTGCCATTCCATGACGGAATTTCGTCATGACGGCGCGCACCGAGAAGCGCAGCTTCGCTACGCGCCCGGCCGATCCCGATAGCTGGATCAAGGCCGGCGACGCGCCGCCGCCGCGCACGGATACCGCCGACGCCTATTCGGCGCGGCTGACCGTGGACATCACGCCGGCGCTGCGCGGCCGCATCAAGATCGCGGCCTTCCAGCGCGGCATCACCGTCGCCGACATGCTGCGCGACCTGCTGGCGCGCGAGTTTCCCGACATAGGGGGAGACCGCCCATGATCGGCATCGACGCCCATGACGGCGATCTGACCCGCGCGGAACTGACCTGGGTGGAAGGCAAGACCGAATACTGGATCAGATTCGGCCATGCGACTGGTGAGCAGATCCTCGATCGCAACCGGCGTGTTGTATTCTTCCATCCCGGCACGGTGTTTGCGTTCGTCCGCTGGGCGGCGAACGACCACGGCACGATCATTTCGCGCCTCGACATCCTGCGCGCGGTTGCGCCGGGCCAGTCCTATCAGACGCTGCCCTTCGTCCGTCCAGGCGGCGAAATCCTGCTGAAGATCGAAGGCTGGCCGAAGGTCGAGGCTGTCCTTCGCCATGTCGACGGGATCGAGGCCATAGGTGTCGATCCGGCCCAAGTCGATCCCGATCATTGGCGGCACGTCTCCCACTGGATAAACGCAGGCGAAGCGCCGCGTCCCTACACCGCGGAGCGTCATCAGGCATGGCTCTGGCGGCGGGAGATCGCCCCATGACGCGCTTTCGCTATGTCATGGTGACGACGGTTGCCACGCTCGGGATCGCCTTTGCCGGATTCGTTCCGACTGCGCCAAGGCTGGTCTGGAACGCATCGGCCAGCGTGCCGATCGGGTTCTATACTGTCGCACCCGACGACCGGATCGCGGTGCCCGATCTGGTCGCCGTCATCCCACCCGAACCCTTCGCCTCGTTTATGGTCGAGCGCGGCTACGTCGCACGCGACGTGCCGCTTCTGAAGCACGTTCTCGGCCTGCCCGGACAGCGCCTGTGCCGCGATGGCCGCGCCATTATCGTCGACGGCGTTCCGCTCGGCGAGGCGCGCGACCACGACAGCTTCGGCCGAGACCTGCCGGTCTGGCAGGGCTGTCGCGTCATCGCCGAGGGCGAAGTGTTCCTGATGAACCCGGACGTCGGCGACAGCCTCGACGGCCGCTATTTCGGCCCGTTCCCCGCCTCGGCGGTGATCGGCCACGCGATCCCGCTTTTCACCGACGAAGACGGCGAGGGCCGCTTTGTCTGGCGCGCGCCGATGCGGTGACAGCGCGTCCAGAGCGGGGCCGTTGAGCCGTCCCGCGTCTTCTCCACCGCATAGGAAAGGAGCCTTCCATGGCACAGATCGGCCAGTTTATCCGCACCCCGTCCGGCTATTCCGGGCGACTCCGCACGCTCTCGCTGGACGTCGAGCTGACCTTCACGCCGTCGGAAAATGCGGACGCCGACAAGGCGCCTGCCTATCGCATCCATCTCGGCGATGAGTATGGGCCGGAAGTCGGCGCAGGCTGGAAACATTCCGGCGAGCGCGCGGGACCGTTCGTCTCCGTGCTTCTCGACGATCCAGTTTTCCAGCAGCCGATCCGCGCCCGCCTGTTCCAGTCGGACGAAGACGGCCGCGACTGGGGCTTGCACTGGACCCGCCAAAAGAAGCGCGACGAGCAGGAGTGATCATGGTCACGTCCTGCATCCGTCCCGCCTCGGGGAGATGTGGCGCCCGCCGCCGCATCCTCCTCCTTCTTCTTTCCGGCCTGTTCGTCACAGCCATTGCCCCGCTGCCCGGCCTGGCGCAGATCGCCGTGATGGGTCGTGCCGTCGCCGTGCATCCGCACGGCGCCCATATCGAAGAGGCTTCGCAGCGGTTCGGCATCCCGGCGGCATGGATCATCGCCGTGATGCAGGTCGAAAGCGCGGGCAATATGCACGCCATATCGTCTGCCGGCGCGATGGGGCTGATGCAGGTCATGCCCTCGACTTGGGCGGAGCTGCGCATCCGCCATGCTCTCGGCCGCGACCCCTTCGAGCCGCGCGACAACATCCTCGCGGGCACCGCCTACCTACGCGAGATGTGGGATCGCTACGGCAATGTCGCCGCGATGCTCGCGGCCTACAATGCCGGTCCCGGTCGCTACGATGAATACCGCGCGACGGCTCGTCCGCTGCCTGCCGAGACGCGCGCCTATGTCGCTGCTTTGACGCCGATCCTGCTCGGCGAGCGGCCTTCCGGCAGCGGCTCGACGGTCGCTCCGCCGCCCGACTGGCGCGAGGCGGCGCTCTTCGTCGCGCGTGAAATAGGCGCTTCCGCTGCCGATCCCGCGTCCCCCGACCGCACGCCGGACGATGCCCCTTCGCTCGTCCCGGCGGCACCGGACGCACTCACCGCCTTGCAGTCGGAGGGGCTGTTCGTCGCCCGCGATGCCGGTGAGGACCGGCCATGAGCAGCGGCACCGCAATTCGCATCCCATCGGGCGCTGGCGTGTCATGGAGGGCGCAGAGGGTGGCGGCAGGCACCACGACCGAAAGATGGCAGGATAAAAGCGCGCACGGTGCGGCTCAGGCGGGCGGTTGTTTTTGCTCATGTTTCTGGCGCGTTTCGCACCGTGCCGCGTTATCGCGCACCGTGTGCTTCGCGTCCATCTTCCTGATTTTCTTCTCAGTTTTGCACCGTGCGGGGATGTGCCATGTCCGATGAGCACGAGTTCCGCATCCGTCCGGGGCGCATCCGATCAACTCGTGCGCAGCAAACCCGTCCTTTCATCGCACAGGCGCTTGCCGCCGCGAAAAAGGCCGGAGGTGGCGTCTCGCGATCCGGCCGCGTCACATCCGGCAATCGTTCCCGCTTCGGGCGCGGCCAGCGCGCCAGCGTACAGGCCAACCGCCTCATCACCTCCCGTACACGCGGGGCCGTCGTCAAGGCACGCGTCGTTCGCCACATGGCGTCGTCGGCGCCGCTTGGGGCGCATCTTGATTACCTGCGCCGTGACGGCGTGACCCGAGACGGAGAGAAGGCAAGGCTGTTCGGGCCGGGAACGGAGGATGCCGATGGTCGCGCTTTCGCGGAGCGCTGCGGTGATGACCGGCATCATTTCCGGTTCATCGTCTCGCCTGACGACGCGCTGGATATGTCCGACCTCCGATCCTTCACCGACGATCTTGTCGGCCAGATGGAAAAGGATCTCGGCACGCGCCTCGATTGGGTGGCGGTCGCTCACTGGAACACGGCGCATCCGCATGTCCATCTGATCGTGCGCGGCACCCGCGACGACGGGCAGGATCTCGTGATTTCCCGCGCCTACATCAAGGAGGGGATGCGGGACCGGGCGCGCGATCTCATCACCCTGGAGCTGGGGCCGCGCACCGATCTCGACATCCGCCGCAGCCTTGAGGCCCAGGTCGAGGCCGAGCGCTGGACACAGATCGACCGCCAGCTTTTCCGTGATGCCGGCAAGTCCGGTGTCGTGGATCTCGCACCCCATGCCGACCGACCGCAGGACGAGTTCCATACGTTGAAGGTTGGCAGGCTCCGCACCCTCGAAGTCCTCGGGGTCGCTGATCAGATCGGCCCGGCGCAATGGGTGATCAGGCCCGAGGCCGAGACAGTCCTGCGCGAGATTGGTGAGCGCGGCGACATCATCAAGCGTATGCACCGCGCCCTGACCGAACGCGGCATCGAGCGCGGCTCGGCCAGCTATGTCCTCGCCGGTGAAAGCCTCGACGTTCCGGTCATCGGCCGTCTGGTCGAGCGCGGCCTTGATGACGAGTTGAAGGGCACCGCCTATGCCGTGGTCGATGGTGTTGACGGCCGCAGCCATCATATCAAGCTGCCGCATCTGGATGCCGCCGGCGACAGCCCACCCGGCTCGATTGTCGAGCTGCGCGCTTATGAGGATGCGCAAGGTGCGCGCCGTGTCGCGCTTGCCGTCCGCTCCGATCTCGATCTCGGCGCTCAGGTCGGCGCGTCGGGTGCGACCTGGCTCGACCGGCAGGCCATCGCCCGAGATCCGATTGCGCTTTCCGACAGCGGCTTCGGCGCCGAGGTCCGTCAGGCTCTGGATGACCGCGCGGAACATCTGATCGGCGAGGGCTATGCCGAACGACAGGGCGGACGCGTGGTCTTTGCGCGCCGGCTGCTCAGCACGCTGCGCAGGCGCGAACTCGACAGCCTTGCCGAGAAGCTCGCAGGTGAGACCGGCATGTCCTTCGAGCGTGCCGCCAGCGGCGAATATGTCGCCGGTTCTTATCGCCAGCGCTTCGCGCTCGCCTCCGGCCGTTTTGCCATGATCGAGGGTCCCGGACCCGACGGAGGCCTCGGCTTCCAGCTCGTGCCCTGGTCGCCCTCTTTGGAAAAGCAGATCGGCCGTCACGTCTCCGGCGTTGCCCGCGACGATGGCGGTGTCGATTGGGACTTCGGGCGAAAGCGCAGCCTCGGCCTCTGACCTCAACCGGAAAGGATCTCCGCCCATGTCCGCCACCAAAATCCTCTGGGGACAGATATCCATCGTCTTCCTGATCATCCTCGCCACCACCTGGGGCGCGACGCAATATGTTGCCTGGAGCCTCGGCTATCAGGCGCAACTCGGGCCGCCCTGGTTCGAGCTGTTCGGCGTGCCGGTCTATTATCCGCCCGCGATCTTCTGGTGGTGGTATTTCTACGAAGCCTATGCGCCGCCGATCTTTGCCAAGGGCGGGATCATCGCGGCCTCGGGCGGCTTCATCGCCATCGCGGTCGCCATAGGCATGTCGGTCTGGCGGGCGCGCGAGGCGAAGGGCGTCGCCACCTATGGCTCGGCGCGATGGGCCTCAAAGCCCGAGGTGAAGGCTGCGGGCCTGCTCGATCCCGATGGTGTGGTCCTCGGCCGATATGACCGCGAGTATCTGCGGCACGACGGTCCCGAGCATGTGCTGTGTTTCGCGCCGACCCGTTCGGGCAAGGGCGTCGGCCTGGTGGTGCCGACGCTGTTGACCTGGCCGGGGTCCGCCATCGTCCACGACATCAAGGGCGAGAACTGGCAACTTACTGCGGGGTTTCGTTCACACCACGGCCGGGTGCTGCTCTTCGATCCGACCAACCCGAAATCCTCGGCCTATAATCCCCTGCTTGAGGTGCGTCGCGGAGAGTGGGAAGTGCGGGACGTGCAGAACATCGCCGATATCCTCGTCGATCCCGAAGGCAGCCTCGACAAGCGCAACCATTGGGAAAAGACCTCCCATTCACTCCTTGTCGGCGCGATCCTGCATGTTCTCTATTCCGAACCCGACAAGACGCTGGCTGGCGTGGCCAGGTTCCTGTCGGATCCCAAGCGTCCGGTGGACTCCACCCTGCGCGCCATGATGACAACCGCGCATCTGGGTGAGGCGGGTCCGCATCCGGTCGTGGCCAGTGCGGCGCGCGAGCTGCGCAACAAGTCCGAGAACGAGCGATCGGGCGTGTTGTCGACGGCGATGTCGTTTCTGGGCCTCTATCGCGATCCCGTCGTGGCCGAGGTCACGCGCCGCTCCGACTGGCGGATCAGCGATATTGTGGCCGGTGATCAGCCAACCACGCTCTACCTTGTCGTGCCACCTTCCGACATCAACCGCACCAAACCCCTGATGCGATTGCTGCTCAATCAGGTTGGCCGTCGCCTCACCGAGGATCTGCAAGCGAATGCCGGAAGGCATCGGCTGCTCTTGATGCTCGACGAGTTTCCGGCGTTGGGCAGGCTTGACTTTTTCGAGACCGCGTTGGCCTTCATGGCGGGGTACGGCTTGAAATCCTTCTTGATCGCCCAGTCGCTGAACCAGATCGAGAAAGCCTATGGACCGAACAACTCGATCCTCGACAACTGCCATGTGCGGGTGAGTTTCGCCACGAACGACGAGCGCACCGCCAAGCGTGTTTCCGACGCGCTGGGGACCGCCACCGAGATGAAGGCGATGAAGAACTATGCCGGGCACCGGCTGTCCCCCTGGCTCGGGCATCTCATGGTGTCGCGTTCGGAAACCGCGCGGCAATTGCTGACGCCAGGCGAGATCATGCAGCTTCCGCCGCACGAAGAGATCGTCATGGTGGCGGGCATCCCGCCGATCCGGGCGACGAAGGCGCGCTACTTTGAGGATGCCCGATTCCGGGAGCGGGTTCTTTCCCCGCCCGAATTGAAGCGCCCCGAGGGAACGCGCCCCGACGACTGGACCACGCTACCGATCCCCGCGCGACCCGGGCCTGCCGAGGATGACGAGGACCACATCGCAGATGATGAAGATCCGACCGAGTCGGAGCGCCGGTTGCAGCCCGAACTCAGCCGCGTGAAGCCGGTGGAGAAGAAAAAGCCCATCGAGAACGAGTTCGAGCCCGATCTGTCCGATGACGTGGACGAAGATATTGCCCGGAACCGACGCATGATCCGCCAGGTGCAGGGGATTGCCCGGCAGGTCGCCATGGACCCGAACGACGGCATGGAGCTGTAGCGCCATGACCAATCGCCGAAAGAAGAAAAAGACCACGATCTATCTGGACCCCGACATTGAGGCGGCGCTGGCGGACTTCGCCGCGCGCCGGGATCGCTCGCAATCCATGATCGCCGAAGCAGCCATCGCGTCGTTCCTGTCGCCGGACGATGCCGAGCGACGGGAAGCGGTTGTCGCCAAGCGCCTCGACCAGCTCGACCGCCGCATGACGCGGCTGGAACGTGATGTCGGCATCGCCGTCGAGAGCCTCGCCGTGTTCATCCGCTTCTGGGTCACGACAACGCCGGCGCTGCCTGAGCCAGCTGCGAAGGCCGCGAAGGCGAAGTCGGCGGAACGATATGAGGCGTTCATCACCGCACTTGGCCGGCGTCTCGCGCAGGGGCCGAAGCTTCGGCAGGAGATTTCCGAGGACGTGGGCGGATCAGATGAGGGAACAGGGGCGCACTGATTGGTGTGCCGCCTCGAGCCCATCACCGACATTCAGATCATCCGCAGCGAAGCCAGTTTTTTCGGACACAGTATGAGACATGACCGATTTCGGACGGTTGTCCTTACCAATTGCTGCAGCGCGGAGATCTCGGAAGCGGTCATGGGCACTGAACCCGGCGGAACGATGCAGGAAAGGATGGGCGGTGCCGGGTCAATTTTCTGTTGGCTAGTGCCGCATCCCGGTTGTTAAAAAAGCCATGATCTCCCCCATCGACACAAGAAGAAACAGGGGTGCGATTTGGTCAACGGATCAGGACCACTGGCACCTTGCAGGACCGGATCATCGCCGTGGTGGTGGATCCGATGATCAGGCTGCGGATGCGTGAGTGGCCATAGGCACCCATCACCAGCATGTCGAACCGCGCCTCTTCCACCAGTTTGCCGAGCGCGGTTTCCGGCTGACCCGGCAGGATTGAGGTTTCGGCCTCGATCCCGGCAGCCTTCAGCGAAACTTTCGCATCCGCCAGGCCCGTCTGCGCTTTGGGCATGGCGCTGCCGACCGTGACCAGATGGATTTCCAGTTCTCGGAACAGTGGATTGCGGGCGATGTGATCTACTGCTTTCGTCGCCGAAACCCCGCCGTCATAGGCGACTAGGACCTTGGAAATCGGCTTGAAGGTCCGCGAGGCCACGAAAACCGGCTTGTGGCTGGCCCGCACGACACGTTCGAGGTTCGACCCCAGATGCCCCTTGGCGAAATCCGCCGCCTCGCCACGCTTACCGATCATGATCACGCGGGCATCAAGCTCGACCTCGGTCACCGCCTCGATCAGGTCACCATGGCGCAGGCGAGTTGTAATTTCGGTTACGCCCGCCTTGTCGAGGATGGCGTGGGCATCTTCCAGGATGGCGCGGCCCCGGTGGCTGACCAGCATCGCGCGCTGCGCGTCCAGTTCGGCCAGCTCTTCAAGAAGGGCGGTGCGGGCGCCGAGTGCGATGGCACCGGACAGATCTTGATTTTCCGGTGCCTCGCGGCGCCCCAGCACATGGATTAGCTCGACCGGCGCGCCGGTGCGGCCCGACAACCAGGCGGCATGGTCGCAGACGCTGGTCGAATAGGTCGAGCCATCGACAAGTGCGACGATCTTCTGCGGTTGTTCCGTCATGTCGTACTCCGTCAATGCGCTGTCAGCTTGTCCATCGCGCCGGGTTTGTCGTGGATGGCAAGCTTGTCGACGATGGTTTCCGACGCCTCGTTCATGCCGACGAGCTCGACCTCGGCCCCGTCGCGGCGGAACTTCAGGATAGCCATATCCAGCGCCTGCACCGAAGAAATGTCCCAGATATGGGCGCGGCTGACGTCGATGATCACCTTCTCCAGGGCTTCCTTGAAGTCGAAGGCATCCATGAAATCCTCAACCGAGCCATAGAACAGCTGCCCCTCGATCACATAGGTGCGCACCCGGCCGTCTGAATCGCCCCGGGTCTGTCGGAGACCATCAACTTAAGTAAGGATGATGGTTATGACGAAAAGCAAAATGGCAAATCGCTACTCGCCTGAGGTCCGCGCTCGTGCGGTCCGGATGGTGTTCGAGCATCAAGGCTCTTACGAAACGCAGGCGGGCGCGATTGCGGCCATTGCACCGAAGATCGGCTGTATTCCGCAGACCTTGCGCGATTGGGTCAAGCAGGCCGAGAAAGACAGCGGGATGCGCGACGGTGTGACGACCGAGGAGCGGGATCGCATCAAGGCGCTTGAGCGGGAGAACCGTGAGCTGCGTCAGGCGAACGAGATCCTCCGCAAGGCATCAGCTTATTTTGCGCAGGCGGAACTCGACCGCCCACTGAAGCGATGATCACGTTCATTGATGATCAGCGCTTTGTCTACGGCGTCGAGTCGATCTGCAGGGTTTTGCCGATCGCGCCGTCGACATATTACCACCGCCTGGCGTGCCTCGCTGATCCTTCCAAAGCGTCGCTGCGCCATCAGCGGGATACGGAGCTACGCCCTGAAATCAAACGGGTCTGGGATGAGAATTACCAGGTCTATGGCGTCCGCAAGGCGTGGCATCAGCTCAAGCGCGAGGGCTTTGATCTGGCGCGCTGCACGGTGGAGCGCTTGATGAAACAGATCGGCATCCGTGGTGCCGTGCGTGGAAAGGTAGTCAAGACAACGATCCCTGACACGTCAGCGCCCTGTCCGCGCGACAAGGTGAACCGCGTGTTCCGGGCCCCAGCACCGAATCTGCTATGGGTCAGCGATTTTACCTATGTGTCCACGTGGCAAGGCTTTGTTTACGTAGCCTTTGTGATCGATACGTTTGCCGACCGCATCGTCGGCTGGCGGGTCTCGCGGTCTGCCAAGACAGACTTTGTCCTCGATGCTTTGGAGCAAGCCCTGCATGATCGACGGCCCGTTCAGAAAGCCGGCTTGATCCACCATTCGGACCGCGGCGGGCAATATTTGTCCATTCGATACACCGAGCGCTTGACTGAAGCCGGGATCGAGCCGTCGGTCGGCAGTGTCGGCGACTCGTATGACAACGCCCTCGCTGAGACGATCAACGGCCTCTACAAAACCGAACTGGTCCATCGCCAAGGGCCGTGGCGCAACATGCAGGATCTGGAAATGGCTACCCTCGGATGGGTCGATTGGTTCAACAACCGCCGCCTGCTTGGTCCCATCGGAAATATCCCGCCAGCCGAGGCCGAAGAGAACTTCTATGCACAGGGCGACGTGCTCGATATGGTCGCATGAAATGAAGCTTTAGGTCTCCGACGGACCCGGGGCGATTCAGTCAGCTGTGGCCGAAGAGCTGACCTTGAACAGCTGCGCGATCTTGCCGGCAAAGAAGATGCCCGACAGAAGCACACCGACCAGCACGCCGATGGCGAGGTTGTGGGTCCAGACCACGATCGCCACGGTCGCGAGCATCACTACCGAGGACGAGCGCGGGTGGGTCCGCAGGTTCTTCAGCGACGACCACGAGAAGGTGCCGATCGACACCATGATCATGATCGCCACCAGCGCGGGCATCGGGATCCGGGCCACCCAATCCCCCAGAAAGACAACGAGGATCAGCAGCACGAAACCGGCGGTAAAGGTCGAAAGCCGCCCGCGTCCGCCGGATTTCACGTTGATGATCGACTGGCCGATCATGGCGCAGCCCGCCATGCCACCGATAAAGCCGGTGGCGGTATTGGCGATACCCTGGCCGACGCATTCCTGATCGCGGTCCGATCTGGTATCGGTCAGGTCATCGACGATGGTCTGCGTCATCAGGCTTTCCAGCAGGCCGACTACCGCGATGGCCAGCGAATAGGGCAGGACGATCAGCAGCGTCTCCAGCGTCAGCGGGATCTGCGGAATCAGGAAGACCGGCAACGTGTCGGGCAGTTCGCCCATGTCGCCCACCGTGCGCATCTCCCAGCCGAAGGCCATTGTCAATGCCGTCAGCACGACGATGGTGACCAGCGGCGACGGGATCGCCTTGGTCAACAATGGGAAGAGATAGATGATGGCAAGCCCAGCGGCGACCAGTACATAGGTCAGCCAGGTGACCATGGAAGGGTCCAGTTCTGGCAGCTGCGCGAGGAAGATCAGGATGGCCAGCGCATTGACGAAGCCGGTCATCACAGATTTCGATATATAGCGCATCACAAAGCCCAGACGCAGCAGTCCGGCGCCGATCTGGATCAAACCGGCCAGCACGGTGGCGGCCATCAGATATTGCAGCCCGTGGTCGCGCACCAGCGTGACCATCAGCACCGCCGTGGCGGCAGTGGCCGCCGAGATCATACCGGGCCGCCCACCGGTAAAGGCGATCAGCACGGCAATCGAGAAGCTGGCGTAAAGTCCCACCTTGGGGTCAACGCCTGCGATGATGGAAAAGGCGATGGCTTCGGGGATCAGCGCCAGCGCCACAACCAACCCGGCCAGCAGGTCGCCCCGGATATTGCCGAACCATTGGGTTCGGTAGGCATCGAGTGAAATCATGTAAATCCGTTCCTGACCGATCAGGGGCCGGAATGGGCCGCATGTCGATGTTCGTTCTTTGGCATAGGTTCGGGTTGTCCGGCGGATCAGCGGCCGGAAGAGCCACCCGGGTTCTCACCAGGTCCATGCGTTTCATGCGCTGTTAGGCGCAAACAGGCTGCATTTGCAACCCGGAACCGGGGTGCCAGAGAATACACAAGGCAACACGTCCGGATTCTAATCTACAGCGAGGAAGAAGCGATCATCCTCAGCAGGGCAACTGCTGTGCTCGCAATATGTCAGATGCGTCGTCAGCAGGAGGATCCGATGCGCGCTGCTATCTCGGCTGTCGCTGCTTGTCGCGCGAGCGGCGGCTTCGCGATCCTGCCGCGACTGCGATGTTACACTGCCATCAGGCAGCTTCCTGCGCATCGTTGAGTTTCGTGCTGAAATGCTCGCAAGGATGCATCTGCGGCGAATGGCAGCTTCGTCCGCAAAGCCGTCATGTTCATAGGATCATTCCGCTCATGTTGAACGGCTCCCCACGCCACTCCGCCTTGGCGCTGAGTGGCGCCACCGCCGTTCTCCTGTATTTGCACGCCACGCTACTACGACGCTCGAAACTTGTTGAAACGGCCTGCTTTGCTTCTCTTTTAGTGATCCCCATCCGGGGATCCACTCTCGCCTCCCCGGTGGAACGGGGACGAGATGGCAGGCATCAACCACAAACAGGCAACGGTGGACCGCGGCGCGCGCATGCTCCGAACGGCGCTCGGGCCTGCCATCTCAACCCTGCTGCAAGATCCGTCTGTGGTCGAGGTCATGCTGAACCCCGATGGCCGGATCTGGGTGGACCGGCTGTCCGAAGGGCTGGCCGATACGGGCGAGATGTTGTCCGCCGCCGACGGGGAGCGTATCGTCCGGCTGGTTGCCCACCATGTCGGTGTGGAGGTGCATGCCCGCAGCCCCCGCGTCTCGGCCGAACTGCCGGAGACCGGCGAGCGCTTCGAGGGCCTGCTGCCGCCGGTCGTAGCCGCACCCGCCTTCGCCATCCGCAAGCCCGCCGTCGCGGTGTTCACGCTCGACGACTATGTGGCGGCCGGAATCATGTCCGCCGACCATGCCGCAACACTACGCGAGGCCGTCGCGTCCCGCGCCAATATCCTGGTAGCGGGAGGCACCTCGACCGGCAAGACCACCTTGACCAACGCGCTGCTGGCCGAAGTGGCTAAGACGCAGGATCGTGTCGTCATCATCGAGGACACCCGCGAGCTGCAATGCGCAGCACCCAACCTCGTCGCCATGCGGACCAAGGATGGCGTGGCCACCTTGTCGGAACTGGTGCGGTCGTCGCTGCGCCTGCGTCCCGACCGTATTCCGATCGGCGAGGTGCGCGGCGCCGAGGCGCTCGATCTCCTCAAAGCCTGGGGAACCGGGCATCCGGGCGGCATCGGCACCATTCACGCCGGTTCCGGCATCGGTGCGCTGCGCCGCCTCGAACAGCTCATCCAGGAAGCTGTTGTCACCGTCCCCCGCGCCATGATCGCGGAAACCATCGACCTCGTGGCTGTCCTCGCCGGGCGCGGCACCAATCGCCGCCTTGCCGAACTCGCCCGCGTCGAAGGGCTCGGCGCGGACGGCGACTACCGGATTTCCCCCGCCTTTTCAGAACCCGACACCACTCACGTTTCAGGAGAACCTGCATGATCCGTTGCGCCTTCCGTATCCGCCATCATCTGGCGATCGCCTCGAGCTTCGCCTGGGTAAGCCTGATGACGTCCCCGGCCTTTGCCTCGGGCTCTTCCATGCCCTGGGAAGCGCCGCTGCAATCCATCCTCGATTCCGTCGAAGGACCAGTGGCCAAGATCGTGGCGGTGATCATCATCATCGTCACCGGGTTGACGCTCGCCTTCGGCGACACCGGCGGCGGCTTCCGTCGCCTGATCCAGATCGTCTTCGGCATCTCGATCGCTTTCGCGGCCAGTTCCTTCTTCCTCAGCTTCTTCTCCTTCGGCGGCGGGGCGCTGGTCTGATGGTCGTGAGTTTCGAGACGCTCGACACGGTGCCCGGCTTTTCCGTTTCGGTCCATCGCGCCCTGACCGAGCCGATCCTGCTCGGCGGCGCGCCGCGATCCGTCGCCATCCTGAACGGCACCCTGGCCGGGGCGGTCGGGCTCGGCCTCCAGCTCTGGCTCGCCGGCATCCTGATCTGGGCCGTCGGCCATATCGCGGCTGTCTGGGCCGCGAAACGCGATCCGCTTTTCGTCGAGGTTGCGCGCCGCCATCTCCGCATCCCCGGCCATCTTTCGGTTTGAGGTTTGATCCATGATGAATCTCTCGGAATACCGCAATCGCAGCAGCCGCTTGGCCGACTACTTGCCTTGGGTGGCGCTGGTCGGTGAGGGCGTAGTGCTGAACAAAGACGGCTCGCTCCAAAGGACCGCGAAGTTTCGTGGGCCGGATCTGGATTCCGCCGTCGCGGCCGAACTTGTCGCCGTCGCCGGACGGCTGAACAACGCCTTCCGCCGCCTCGGCTCCGGCTGGGCGATCTTCGTCGAGGCGCAGCGGTCGGAAGCCGCGACCTATCCTGCAAGCCGCTTCCCCGATCCGGCCTCGGCGCTGGTCGATGCCGAGCGCAAGGCCGATTTCGAGGAGGAAGGCAGCCATTTCGTCTCCGGCTATTTCCTGACCTTCCTTTGGCTACCGCCCGCCGAAGACGCGGCACGCTCGGAGTCCTGGCTTTACGAAGGCCGCGAGACTTCGGGCGTGAACCCCTGGGAACTGGTGCGCGGCTTTATCGACCGCACCGACCGCGTGCTGGGGCTGCTCGACGGATTCATGCCGGAGTGCCGCTGGCTCGATGACGCCGGCACACTGACCTATCTGCACTCGACGATCTCGACCAACCGACATCGCGTCGGCGTCCCCGAAACCCCGGCCTATCTCGATGCGCTGCTGCCCGACCAGCCGCTGACCGGCGGGCTGGAGCCGCGCCTGGGCAATCAGCATCTCCGGGTACTGACGATCACCGGATTTCCGGGCACGACCACGCCCGGCCTGCTTGATGAGATGAACCGGTTGGCCTTTCCTTACCGATGGTCCACCCGCGCCATCCTGATGGACAAAACCGACGCGACCCGGCTGCTGACCAAGATCAGGCGGCAATGGTTTGCCAAGCGCAAGAGCATCGCGGCGATCCTCAAGGAGGTGATGACCAACGAGCAATCCGCGCTCGTGGACACGGATGCCGCGAACAAGGCGGCGGACGCGGACATGGCGTTGCAGGAACTTGGCGCCGATATGGCCGGCATGGCCTATGTCACCGCGACGGTCACCGTCTGGGACGCGGACGCCCGCCGCGCCGATGAAAAGCTGCGGCTGGTCGAGAAGATCATCCAGTCCCGCGATTTCAGCGTCATGGTCGAGACGGTCAATGCCGTCGACGCCTGGCTCGGCAGCCTGCCCGGACACGCCTATGCGAATGTCCGCCAGCCGCCGGTCTCGACGCTCAACCTTGCCCACATGGTTCCCTCAAGCGCCGTGTGGGCGGGGCCGGAGCGGGACGATCACTTCGGCGCACCCCCGCTGCTTTATGGCAGGACCGAAGGTTCAACCCCGTTCCGGTTCTCCCTCCATGTCGGTGACGTGGGCCATACCCTCGTTGTCGGGCCGACCGGCGCGGGCAAGTCGGTGCTGCTGGCGCTGATGGCCTTGCAGTTCCGCCGCTATGTCGGATCGCAGGTCTTCGCCTTCGATTTCGGCGGGTCGATCCGCGCCTCCGCTCTTGCCATGCGGGGTGACTGGCACGATCTCGGCGGTGAACTGACCGACGCGGCCGAGGCTTCCGTTTCGCTGCAACCGCTGTCCCGCATCCACGAGACCACTGAGCGCGCCTGGGCCGCCGACTGGATCGTCGCGATCCTGGTGCGCGAGAATATCCAGATCACGCCCGAGGTGAAGGAACATCTCTGGACGGCCCTGACCTCGCTCGCCTCCGCGCCGGTCGGCGAACGCACCATCACTGGCCTTGCCGTGCTGCTGCAATCCAATGACCTGAAACAGGCGCTGCGCTCCTATTGTGTCGGCGGCCCCTATGGACGCCTTCTTGATGCCGAGGCCGAGCATCTCGGCTCGGCCGACGTGCAGGTGTTCGAGATCGAGGGCCTGGTCGGCACCGGCGCCGCGCCCGCCGTCCTCTCCTATCTGTTTCATCGTATTGGCGACCGGCTGGACGGTCGCCCGACGCTGCTGATCATCGACGAGGGCTGGCTGGCGCTCGACGACGAAGGGTTCGCTGGCCAGCTCCGCGAGTGGCTCAAAACGCTGCGCAAGAAGAACGCCAGCGTCATCTTCGCCACGCAGAGCCTCAGCGACATCGACGGCAGCAATATCGCCCCGGCCATCATCGAAAGCTGTCCAACGCGGCTCCTGCTGCCGAACGAGCGGGCCATTGAGCCGCAGATCACCGCGATCTATCGCCGGTTCGGCCTCAATGATCGCCAGATCGAGATCCTGGCGCGGGCCACGCCCAAGCGGGACTACTATTGCCAAAGCCGCAGGGGCAACCGGCTGTTCGAGCTGGGCCTCAGCGACGTCGGCCTCGCGCTCTGCGCCGCGTCTGCCAAGTCAGATCAGGGCCTGATCACTAAAATCCTCGCTGAACACGGCCGCGACGGGTTCCTCGCCGCCTGGCTGCGCGCACGCGGCGTCGAATGGGCCGCCGACCTGATCCCGGACCTCACCAATCTCGCGAAGGAAAGCGAGAACCTGTCGCCCGTCGTCGATAAGGACGAGTTCGGCATCATCCTGGAAGAAAAGGAGATTTCACTATGACCGGCAAATTGCCCCGGTTCGCCCGCATGATCAGCACCTCGGCGCTGACCCTTGCGCTCGCCGCGCCGCTGGCACTGGCGCCAGTGTTCACGACACCGGCCCTTGCCTTCTTCGGCGGGTTCGGCCGGATCGTCTATGACCCGACCAACCATGCCGAAAACCTGCTGACCGCCGCACGCACGCTGGAACAGATCAACAATCAGATCACCTCGCTCCAGAACGAGGCGCAGATGCTGATCAACCAGGCCCGCAATCTCGCGAGCCTGCCGCACTCGTCGCTCCAGCAGCTTCAGCAGAATGTCCAGCGGACCCAGCAGCTTCTCGGCCAAGCGCAGAACATCGCCTTCGACGTCCAGAACATCGACCAGATGTTCCAGCAGGACTATGGCAACCTATCCCTCACGGCCACCGATCAGCAGCTCGTCACCGATGCACGCTCTCGCTGGGAGAATACCGTCGGGGGTCTTCAGGACGCTATGCGGGTGCAGGCCGGCGTCGTCGGCAATATCGACACCAACCGCGCCGAAATGTCCGCCCTCGTCGGAGAAAGCCAGGGGGCGACGGGCGCGCTGCAAGCCACCCAGGCCGGCAACCAACTTCTCGCCCTGCAAAGCCAGCAGCTTTCCGACCTGATCGCGGTCATCTCGGCCAATGGCCGGGCGGGGGCCCTCACAGAGGCCGAGCGCGCGACGGCAGCCGAACAGGGCCGCATCCAGCGCGAACGCTTCCTGACGCCGGGCTCGGGCTACCAGCCCGGCAACGCGCAGATGTTCAACTGAGGCCGGGAGAGGGAGATCATGGAAGGGAAGGTGCTGGCCAGGATCGCGGCCATCGTGCTCATTGCCGTCGCCATCACGGCGGCGATCATCGAGATGACCCGTGAAGACGTCTCTGCCCCGGTGCCTTCCGCTCCGGCACTCCTGCCGTCGACCGATCCTCTCCGCGAAGGTCAGCGCCGCTGTCAGGAAATGGGTGAGTCCGCCGCCAATGATGCGGAATGCCTGGGCATCTGGGCTGAGACCCGTGACCGTTTCCTCGGTCGAACGCCCGCCCGGACTAACCCCGGCCCGAATGGGGAGCGATGAGCAATGGGCGGCACGGGGGTCATCGACAATTTCCTTGGCATCTTCACCAGCTACATCGACTCCGGCTTCGGCCTGCTCGGCGGCGAGGTTGCCTTTATCGCCACGACGCTCATCGTCATCGACGTGACGCTCGCCGCCCTGTTCTGGGCCTGGGGCGCCGACGACGACATCATCGCGCGCCTGGTGAAGAAGACGATCTTCGTCGGCGTCTTCGCCTATATCATCTCCAACTGGAACAACCTCGCCCGGATCGTCTTCGAGAGCTTCGCCGGTCTCGGCCTGATGGCCTCGGGCACCGGGTTTTCCGCCGCCGATCTCCTGCGACCCGGCCGCGTCGCCCAGATTGGCCTTGATGCCGGGCGTCCACTGCTCGAATCCATCTCCGACCTCATGGGCTGGATCGCCGTCTTTGAAAACCTCGTGCAGATCCTTTGTCTGTTCTTCGCCTGGGCGCTGGTCATCCTCGCCTTCTTCATCCTAGCGATCCAGCTCTTCGTCACCCTCATCGAGTTCAAGCTGACGACACTCGCAGGCTTCGTGCTGATCCCCTTCGGTCTCTTCGGCAAGACGGCCTTCATGGCTGAAAGGGTCCTGGGCAATGTCGTCTCATCCGGCATCAAGGTGCTGGTGTTGACCGTCATCATCGGCATCGGCTCGACACTCTTCGGCCAGTTCACCGCAGGCTTCGGCGGTGCGACCCCGACCATCGACGACGCCATGGCGATCGTGCTGGCCGCCCTTTCTCTTCTCGGTCTCGGCATCTTCGGCCCCGGCATCGCTGCGGGCCTCGTCTCGGGCGGCCCGCAACTCAGTGCAGGGGCGGCGGTTGGAACCGGCCTCGCGGTCGGCGGTGCTGCTGTGGCAGCCGGCGGCGCGACCATGCTTGCGGCGCGCGGTGGCGGTGCCGCACTCTCTGGTGGCGCGGCACTTGCCCGCGGCGGGGCCTCGGCCGCCGGTGCGGCGTCATCGGCCTATACGCTCAGTTCCATGGGCGGGTCCGGCGCATCCGGTGTCGCTTCCGGCCTTGGCGGCGTGGCGCGCACTGGTGCATCCGCAGCCATCTCGCCCCTCAAGCGCGCCGCATCACGCTCCGCCGACAGCATGAAATCCAGCTATTCCGACGGCGCCAGAGCCGGGTTCGCGGCGTCCGGCGGCAGTTCCTCCATGGGAACGGTCGGCGGAGCCCCATCGTCTGCACCATCAACCCCTTCAGCCGCAAATGGTCCGCCGGCCTGGGCGCAGCAAATGCAGCGTAGCCGCGCGATGAGCCAGGGCGTCAGGGCCGCAGCCCATGCCGTCCGATCCGGTGACAGCCGTGGCGGCGGCTCCTCGATCAGCCTATCCGAAAGTGACCGCACATGAACATCTTCAAGCGACCGACGACCCATTACGGCAAGGTGCCGGCACCGGAAACGCCGTATCAGCGCGCCGCGCAGGTCTGGGACGAACGCATCGGCTCGGCTCGCGTGCAGGCGAGGAACTGGCGCTATATGGCGTTCGGCTCGCTGATCCTCTCGGTCGGTTTTGCTGGCGCGCTTGTCTGGCAATCCGCGCGCGGAACCGTCGTGCCCTGGGTGGTGCAGGTGGACAATCTCGGCCAGGCCCAGACCGTCGCCCCGGCGACGGTCGACTATCGGCCGACAGATCCGCAGATCGCGTTCCATCTTGGCCGCTTCATCGAGCAGGTCCGCTCGCTTCCCGCTGACCCGATCATTGTCCGCCAGAACTGGCTCAGGGCCTATGAATTCACCACGGATCGCGGCGCGGCGGCGCTCAACGACCATGCGCGGGCCAACGACCCGTTCACCCGTGTCGGCCGCCAGCAGATCGCCGTCGAGGTGTCGAGCGTCATCCGGGCATCGCCGGATTCCTTCCGTATTGCCTGGACCGAGCGCCACTACGAGAACGGTCAACTCTCCACCACCGAGCGATGGACAGCGATCCTGACCATCGTGATCCAGACGCCGCGCAATGCCGAGCGCCTGCGCGCAAATCCGCTCGGCATCTATGTCAACGCCCTTTCATGGTCACGGGAGATGAGCCAGTGATCCGCAAGTCTTTGAGCAAACCCGCGTTTACGGCTTCTCGCAAACCCATGCTCCTGGCTTTGCTGCTTTCCGCGACATTGCTGGCCGGCTGTGCGACCAACAGGACGCCGCAGTTCAGCTACGATGAAAACGTGCCACCGCTGCCCGCTGTGCAGACGGCCACAGCGGATGATCGGCCCCGGCCCCTGCATGTCCCGCCCGCCTGGACCGTGGCGCGGGGCGGCGAGGCGGCGGGCACCGCGATCGCCCGTGTCGAAAACGCCAATGCCGCTGCCCGCGTCGAGCCGCGCCGGGAAGGCTATTACAATGCCATCCAAGTCTATCCTTGGTCGGAAGGCGCACTCTATCAGGTTTACGCATCTGTCGGGCAGATCACCACCATAGCGCTGGAACCAGGCGAGAGCCTGACCGGCGCCGGGCCGATCGCGGCCGGTGACACCGCAAGGTGGATTATCGGCGACACCGAGAGCGGATCGGGTGCAAACCGACGTGTGCATGTGCTGGTGAAACCGACCCGGCCGGACATCTCGACCAATCTCGTCATCACCACCGACCTGCGCATCTACATGATCGAGCTGCGCGCCCGCGAGGCGCTTTACATGCCTGCCGTTGCCTGGGCCTATCCCGCGCCGCCGCCCGGCCAGCGGCAGACCGTGCCTGCGGCGCCGATCATCCCTGCCGAGGCGGCACGAAACTATCGCTACGGATTGCAAGTGCCGGGCAGCAGCCCGCCATGGAGGCCGGTCTCCGTCTTCGACGACGGCAGGCGCGTCTATGTCGTCTTCCCGCGTGGCATCGTGCAGGGAGAGATGCCGCCGATATTCGTGCTCGGCGCGGACGGCGAACCCCAGATCGTCAACAGCCGGATCCATCAGAACGTCCTGATCGTGGACCGCCTGTTCGGCGCAGCGGAACTTCGCCTCGGCAGCGGCGACCGCCAGCAGGTCGTCGGGATCGTCCGCGTCGAGCAGACGCAGGCCGCAGCCCAGCCAGCCGGAGCGGCCACCGGAGGATCACCCTCATGAGTGGCACCGACACTGCAGCCCCCATGCGGTTGCGCGCCGAGCCGCCCCGCGTCACGCGATTGTCCCGCAAGGTGCTGGCAGGCGCCGGAGCCGTTGCCCTTCTCGGCATTGGTGGGGCACTGATCTACGCTCTCCAGACCCGCGATGCCGGGCCGGGCGGCGGCGAACTCTATTCGACCGAGAACCGCCCCACAGCAGATGGGCTTGCCGGCCTGCCGCGCGACTATACCGGCCCAGTCCTGGGACCGGCGTTGCCGGGCGATCTCGGTCGCCCGATACTTGAGGCCGAGAGGCGGGGACAACCGGTCGCGCCACCGACCATCACGACGCCCGCCGTTGATCCCGAGGAACAGCGTCGTCTCGCCGAGGAAGAAGCCGCGCGCTTGAGCGGTGTGTTCTTCCAGGCCGGCCCGCGCACGGCAACCCCGTCGGGAACGGCCATGCCCGGCCCCGCTGGCTTTGGCCTCAGCGGGCAGCCCGCGACACAGGATCGCCACGCGGCGTTCCTCAATGGATCCGTGGACCGGCAGACCGTCGCCCCGGATCGTGTCACGCCGCCGGCATCGCCCTATATTCTTCAGGCCGGGGCCGTGATCCCCGCCGCGTTGATAACCGGCATCCGTTCCGATCTGCCCGGCCAGATCACCGCACAGGTGACGGAAAACGTCTATGACAGTCCGACCGGCAGCTTGTTGCTGATCCCGCAGGGCACACGCATCATCGGCCAGTATGATGACGGTGTGACCTTCGGCCAGCGCCGCGTCCTGCTGGTCTGGAATCGCCTGATCCTTCCGGGCGGACGGTCCATCGTGTTGGAGCGCCTGCCGGGTGCGGACGCTTCCGGTTACGCCGGGCTTGAGGATGGCGTGGATTACCACTGGTGGGATCTGATGCGCGCCGCTGGCCTCTCGACCTTGCTTGCGGTCGGTGTGGAATTGGCCAGCAGCGACGAGGACCGACTGATCCGCGCCATCCGCGATGGCGCGCAAGATACCATCAACCAGGCGGGTCAGCAGATCGTCCAGCGCCAGTTGCAGGTCGCACCGACACTGACGATCCGTCCTGGCTACCCGGTCAGGATAATCGTGACCCGCGATCTGGTATTCGAGCCGGCAGGAGGTTGACCATGACAAAGCTGAAACTCGGCCCGCTCGCTGACAGCAAGCCCGTAAAGATGACGGTGGAAATCCCCGCAGAACTGCATCGAAGCCTCGTCGACTACGGGCGTCTGTTGGGCGAACCCGGAGGCCCGCCAGTCGATCCGATACAATTGATCGTTCCCATGCTGGAGCGGTTCATCGCTACGGATCGCGGCTTTGCGAAAGCCCGTCGCTCAGGTCAGGCACCGAAGGCGCAGGGGGGAACGTCATCGCCTTCGCCAGACTGAGAAGCCGTCGGAAGGCGGGATTGTCGTTGCTGGTTGACCAGACCGCCGAGAAGGAGAGAACCTCGCCGAGGATCGGGCGGTAGGTGACACCCGGAAACCGCGCGACGGTCATCGCCTCGCACACCAGTGTCAGCCGTCGGCCAAGCGCCACCAGCGGCAGGAGATTGTCTAGCCCGACCGCCTGCACCTGGATATCGGGACGTTCGCCGAGTCCGGCGAACTCGCGTACCAGATAGGCGTGGATCTCCTGTCCCGGTGCGACTTCGCTGACGACGAAGGGTTCGCCAGCTAACTCGCGCCAAGTCAACGCGTCGAGGCGCGCAAGCGGGTGACGATCCGGCACGGCCACGAAGATCCGCTCGGACCACAACGGCGTGCGCTCGCAGCCGGGCCACTCCCGCGCTTCGGCCAGGAAGGCGACATCAAGACGCATCTGGCGGATGGCGGCAACATGCTCGTCGGCATTCCCGTCGAGGAGTTCGATCCGCACTTTGCGGTGACGCTCGCCGTAGCTCTGCAGCAGCTTCGTGAGAAAGCCCGAGGCGATGGAGGAATAGATCCCGATCCTCACGCAGCCGTTTTCGCCACGACCTGTGACCGCGACGTCATTGGTGCCTTCCCCGACGATCCTGATTGTTTTGCGGGCCATGGCAAGGAAGCGCTGTCCGGCAAAGGTTTGCGAGACACCCCATGTATGGCGGTGAAACAGCGAGGCGCCGATCTGATCCTCAAGCTTGGCGATACATCGGCTGATAGCCGACTGCGAGAGGCCCAGAGCCGCCCCCGCCTTGCGGAAGCTGCCATGCTCAGCCGCGGCCACGAAATAGCGGAGATGGCGAAGCTCGATGACATCACGCTGCCTGACCACCTCTTCCGTCATGCTGCCGCCTTACCATTCCCAAGAACGTCGAGGCTGGCGATGCGGCTAAAGGATATCAAACTCACCCCGTTACGTTCATCGAGCGGCGAAACAGCACCAGGCTGGCGGCGAAGAAGGCGGTGCCAAGGCCGATCATCAGCGCAAGCTGCATCCAGACCGCTGCCAACCCTGCGCCGCGGAAGGCCACCGCCTTGGCGAAAGCGAGGAAATGGCGCGATGGCAGCAGCATGGTCAGACGTTGCACGGCGTCAGGCTGGCTTTCGATGGCGCTGAAGCCGCCCGACAGCATGATGATCGGGATGATGGTCATCACGATCAGCAGCGCGAATTGCGCCATCGAGCGCGCCAACGTGCCAAGCAGCATCCCGATCGCCGCCGCCGCCCACAGATAGACTGCGGCCCCCATCACCAGCAGCGGCATCGACCCCGCTACCGGCACGCCCAGGATGCCCTGCACCACAACCAGAAGCGAGCCGACAAAGGCCACGAGAACGATCAACATCACCGCCAGCACCTTGGAGAGCGCTACCTCGACGGGTGAGAGCGGCATCACCATCAGATGCTCGATGGTCCCGTGTTCGCGCTCGCGCAGCATGGCGGCACCGGTCAGCACAATGGTCAGCAATGACAGCTGATTGAGCAGCGAGGACAGCGTCTTGAACCAGACCGGATTGCCGTTGGGGTTGAAGGCGCGACGTAGTTCAAGATCCAGTTCAGGCGTCGGCGGGTCAGATTGGCCGGTAAGAAAGACGCGCGATTCGTCAGCCACGATATTGCGAAGGTAATCGCTGCCAAGCTGGGCCTGTGATACAGCGGTGGCGTCGGCCAGCAACTGCGCCACCGGTGCGCGTCCCGCAATGGCATCCGCACCGAAATCAGGCGGGAAGTTCAGCGCAAACATCACGTCGCCCCGGTCCATCGCCGCCGCCGCCTGATCGGCTGTCATATAGAGGGGGGTCTGGAACCAGGGCGGCATCAGGGCATCGGCAATCTGGCGGCTCAGGGGCGAGTTGTCCTCATCAACGATGGCGATCGAGGCATTGTGCACGGTGTCGCCCGCGCCGCGGGCCTCCATCATCACCGCGAAAAAGAACGACCACAGGATCAGCACCACCATCACCGGATCGCCGAGGGTGCTTTTGATTTCCTTGCCGATCAGCCAGAAGATATTGAGGATGGCGCGCATCTCACCGCTCCTGCTTGCGCAGCAAAAGGATGGCGATGGCGGTAAATGCCGGCCCGAACAGCGACAGCCGCCACAGTGCGTCGCCAAGGTCGGCAAGACCCATGCCCTTGGTGAAGCTGCCGACACTCACCATCATGTACCATGTGGTCGGCCACAGATATCCGATGGTCTGTGCCGGCCCTTCAAGCGAGGAGACTGGCACCATCATGCCCGAGAACTGCATCGTCGGCATCACCGACAGCACGGCGGCAGCAAAGGCCGCCGTCACCTGTGTGCCCGCGATCATAGAGATCATCAGCCCCCAACCCGTCGCCGCCAGCGCATAGACCAGTGTGGCCAATACCAGCACCATTGGACTGCCTTTCAGGGGCACCCCCAGCACCAGCACCACAAGCGCGGTCAGGATGGCGAAGTTCATCAGCGTGATGGCGACATAGACCAGTTGCTTGCCGATCAGGAACTCGGCCCTGCCGGTCGGCGTGACGTAGAAATTCGTGATGGTGCCGATTTCCTTTTCCCGTGCCACGCTGACCGCCATCAGGATCGCCGGAAACAGCAACAGCAGCATCGGCGGTATGGTCGGGCCGATGGCCGGCAGGCTCTCCATCGCCGGGTTATAGCGAAAGCGCGGCTCCATCTGCACGGCTGTCGTCCCGGATGCCGGGTCCGTCGGCAATGCCGCTGCCGCCAACCGATTGGCCCCGGTCACATAGCTTTCCACGGTGCCTGCACGGCTGGTGTCGGTGCCGTCGATGGTGGCAGCAATGCTTGCCCCATGACCTGCGCGAAGGTCAGCACCGAAGTCGGGCGGTATCTCGACCGCCAGTGTCAGCTCGCCGCTGGCAAGGCGATCGCGCAGCGCGTCAACGTCCTGCAGATCGGCATGGCGGACGAACCAGCCCGAGTCCTCGAAGGCGGATATCCACGCACGGCTCTCAGGACTGCGGTCATGGTCCAGTACCGCGAAGGGGATGTCTCGCACGTCCTGCGAGATGCCGAAGGACATGATCAACAGCAGCACCGCGCTGCCCAGGAAGGCAAAGACCAGCCGCACCGGGTCGCGGCGCACCTGCATTGCCTCACGCGCGGTATAGGCCAGCATCCGGCTGAGGCTGAAGCCGGTGGCGTCGACATGCGGGGCCGACTCGCTTGCCAGCCCCTCGGCCACCGGCGCCTCGGGCGGGATGGCCGTGGAAATATAGTGGATGAAGGCCTGTTCGAGATCGGCGGCGCCGCTTTGCGCGACGATGCCTTGCGGTGTGTCGGTGATCAGGACACGGCCGGCGTGCATCAGGGACATGCGATCGCAGCGCTGCGCCTCGTCCATGAAATGCGTCGAGATGAAGATCGTCACCCGGTCTTTGCGCGACAGTTCCATCAGCAATTGCCAGAAATCGTCGCGGGCCTGCGGGTCAACACCCGAGGTCGGCTCGTCCAGGATCAGGATTTCCGGCGAATGGATGACGGCAACCGCCAGCGACAGCCGTTGCCGCAAACCCAACGGCAAGCCGCCCGCCGGCTGGTCGAGGTAATCCGCCAGGCCGAAGCGCGCGACCAGATCATCGATGCGGGTGCGCGCCAGATCGCGGGGCAGGTGGAACAGCCGCGCATGCAGGACCAGATTCTCGCGCACGCTGAGTTCGCCATAAAGCGAAAACGCCTGCGTCATGAAACCGACGCGGGCGCGGGCGTCCATGCCCTGCTCGGCGATGGGGCGGCCGAATATCCATGCCTCGCCCTCGCTGGGGGGCAGCAGGCCGGTCAGCATCTTCATGGTCGTGGTCTTGCCGCAGCCGTTCGAGCCGAGAAAGCCGAATATCTCGCCGCGCGGAATGTCGAAGCTGACACTATCGACAGCGGTGAAATCGCCGAAACGCCGGGTCAGGCCCCGAGCCTTGATGGCGATGTCGCCATCCGTTGAGGGGGAGGGCGCCGCGGACGGGATTACGGGCGCATCTGCGCCGCCGCCATCCTCCCCGCCCGTGCCCCGCAGCAGGTTGACATAGGCATCCCCCACAGACCCGGTTCCGGTCCGTTCCATCAGTGCCCGCGGCGAGCCTTCGGCCAGCACATGGCCGTCGTTCATCGCCACCAGGTGATCGAACAGCGCCGCCTCC
Source organism: Paracoccus alkenifer (assembly GCF_900108405.1). Taxonomy (GTDB): domain Bacteria; phylum Pseudomonadota; class Alphaproteobacteria; order Rhodobacterales; family Rhodobacteraceae; genus Paracoccus; species Paracoccus alkenifer. Next base: position 18,751 of record NZ_FNXG01000007.1, on the reverse strand, counting down.
TCCATATAGGCGGTCGAGACCAGCACACTCATATGCGGACGGTCCTTGCGGATGGTGTCGATCAGATCCCAGAACTGGCGGCGCGACAGCGGGTCGACGCCCGTTGTCGGCTCGTCCAGCAGCAGGAAATCGGGGTCATGGATCAGTGCTGCGCACAGCCCGGTCTTCTGCTTCATCCCCCCCGAAAGCTTTCCGGCAGGACGGTCGAGAAATGGAAACAGCCCGGTCGCCCGCGTCAGACGTGCGATCCTTGCCGCCCGATCGGCCCGGCCCAGGCCGAACAGCTTGCCGAAAAACTCCAGATTCTCGCGCACCGACAGATCATGGTAAAGGTTCTTGCCCAACCCCTGCGGCATGAAGGCCAGCCGGCTGCCGACCGCGTTGCGATGGCGCGCGCTGCCCATGTTACCGCCAAGGCAGGTGATGCCGCCCGCCTGCATGCGCTTGGCACCGGCAACCAGCCCCATCAGCGTCGATTTGCCGACCCCGTCGGGGCCGATCAGTCCGACCATTCGCCCGGCGGGCAGGTCAAGAGAGACATCCTCAAGTGCCAGCACCTTGCCATAGCGATGCGTGACACCCTCCAGCCGCGCAACGGGTTCGGGCGTGGTCATGGCGTATCTGCACCGGTTGAAGCGGGCAGGTCGATCAACGGCGGTGTCAAGCCCACGGGCCAGTCAGGCAGACGACCATCCGCATCCGCCATCCGCACCCAGACCACGCCGCGCACGCCGGTCTTGACTTGATCCATGCGCGCCTCGACCAATTCCGGCGGTACGCGCACCCGGATACGGAACATTAGGCTTTCGCGTTCGGTCAGGGTCTCGACCTGCTTGGGGGTAAACTGGGCTTGCGGCGAGACGAACATCACCTGAGCCGGCATCGCGCGATCCGGCATGATATCGGCCACGATCCGCGCCTCGTCACCGATCACCACCCGTGGTGCGTCAGAGGCAGGCAGGAAAAACTCCATATAGACATCTTCGAGACTGGCGAGCGTGAGGATCTTGCCGCCGGAGCCGATGATCTCGCCCGGGTGAGCCAGCCGGTAAAGCACCCGTCCCGCAGCCTCGGCATGCAGCGTGGCATCGGCGATCCGGGTCGCGATCTCGTCGCGGGCGGCGGCCTCGGCATCAACCCCGCGCTCCCTCGCCTGAAGCGTTGCCCGTGCCGCCGCAAGCCCGGCTTCGGCGACACTGACCTCGGTGCGCTTGATGTCCAGATTGGCTTGTGAGGTAATATCACGGCCCGCAAGCAACTCTGTACGAGTCAGTTCGCTTTCCGCCAGCGCGAGACGCGCCTCAGCCTCGTCAGCTTGGGCTGCTGCCACGCTGACGGCGGCCTGCGCGCTTTCCACAGCCGCCTCTGCACGGGCCAGTTGTGCGCGCAGTTCTGCCGTATCCATCACCGCCAGCACGTCGCCTCTGTTCACCCGGTCGCCCTCGCGCACGCGGATTTCCGCGATCCGCCCCGCCAGTCGCGGCGAAATGTCGATCAGGTCGGCCTCGATGCGGCCATTGCCGCGCGAAAACCCGTCCGGCGGCAGGTCCGAGGGCTTGAGAAGCACCGTCCAAGCGCCAAAGCCCATCAGTCCGGCCAGCACAAGGGCAAGGATGGCCATGGAAACGCGGCGGGTCATGACCTCACCTCCTTATGGTCCCCCGCGTCACCGGGGGGCGGGGCCGGTTCCGGGCCGCCTAGTACGCCCGTGCAATAGATGGCGAAAACTCGCGAGGCATCAGCGCGCATCCTGGCCACATCGCCATGCAGCAAAAGCTGCACGACAAGGCCCTGGATCATGCCCAGATAAAGCGTGGCTGCGGCCTCGACATCCAGATCCCGGCTCAGCGCGTCCTCGGCCACGCCTGCCGACAGGATCCGATGTAGCCGCGTGGCATAATTTTCGAGCAGCACGCGTGCCATTTTTTTCGGTGCGGTATCACTCTCGCGCTGGAGCTGAGCGAAGATCATCCGCGGCACGCCGGGATGTTCGGCGATGAAGTCGATATGCCCCAGAAACATCGCCTTGAGCGCGGCCACAGGCTCGGCCTGCGCACCCGCCAGTCGATCGATGCGCGCGAGCAGTCGGTCGGCCACCCACTCCATCACCCCCAACCATAGCGCGTCCTTGTTCGGGAAATGCTTGAACAGCGCCCCTTGCGTCAGGCGCATATGCGCGGCGACCTCGGTGGTGGTGATGGTTTCCGGATTGGCGTGCGCTGCCAGTTCCACAACCGCCTCGACCGCCTCGGCGCGGCGCTGCTCGGTGGGCAGATACTTTGCGCGCATGGTGTTTCCTTCGGCAAGCGATGCTGATTCAAGTATGTGATTACTTCCTATGGATACGTCAGCGTGTGGTCAATGGAAAATGCCTATATACTGAACCTTTCCTGCTAGGAAATTGCATGATACAGAATAAGAAGTAATTGCATACTTGATTCTCGGAGTGGGGTGAAACATGCCTAGAAGGGCCAAGTGCGAGGGTGCGGTCGAATCGGAATCCTCATAGCATCACGCCACACCACGCGCCCTCATTGTGGTCGCCGCTCTAAGCCTGTCGGTTGTGGCACACCCCGCACTGGCCGACGTCATGAGTGCCACCGAGATCACTGAGCGGATCGTCGGCAAAGAGCTTGTCGGGCGGCGCATGGGGATGAGGGTCCAATTGCGCTATGATATCAGCGGCGCGGTCACAATCCGCGCCCCATTCTTTTCCGGAACGGGCAGTTGGCAACGCGATGGCGACCGGCTGTGCATGACCGTGACGGGCGGACCAAATCCCGGAACCTCATGCCATAGTTTCGAGGATCTCGGCGGCGGGCGGTTTCGCAACTCTGCCGGCATGGTGCTGCAGGTGCGAAACTGAACGCGTAGCCGGATCGCGGAGGAAAGCTACCGGGCAGAAGGATATGAAACATGATGCGCAACTGGATTATCGGCGCCATCGCCATCGCCTTCGGACTCGCCACCGTCGCGGAGGGCGGCAGCGTCCTGTTCGGTCGCAGCCCTGCACGTGCAGCCGCCGGCGACTTCGTGCCGCTCGTGCTGTGGGTCAATTTTCTGTCGGGATTTTTCTATACTCTCGCCGGAGGAGCCATCCTCATGGCATGGCGCAGCGGGCCGATCCTCGCCCGTGCATTGGCCGCAGTGTTGCTGATGCTGTTTGGCTATTTTGTCGTGCATATCCTATTGGGCGGCGCATGGGAGATGCGAACGCTGGGCGCAATGATCCTGCGCCTTGGCTTCTGGATCGCTGCCGCCTTGCTGGTCCGGCCACGGGCGGAAACACCTCGAAAGATCTGACCCGATCACGACATTGAAGTTGGCGGACGAGACCAGCTCTCCCCCAATGACAGAAGCGACATGCCGAAATCCGGCCGGCGCAATTCACAATCTTCACAAACCCCCATGCCGCGAGGTCTGAAATGCACACGCCCGCCGGATACTCCCGCCTACAAATCGCACTGCACTGGATCATGGCCCTGCTGATCCTGTGGCGATTTCTGTTCAATGACGCCATGACGAGGGCTTGGGGTGCAATCGGAGAAGGTCTTCAGCCTGCGTTCAGTCCGCCGATTCTGGCGCATGTCCTGGTCGGCGCGGCGATCCTCATTGCCTCTATATGGCGGTTGTGCATCGAGGCAAGACGCAGAAGCCCAGCGATGGTTGGTGACAATGGCCTGCTGAATAGGGTGGCGTGGTTGACGCATCTGGCGCTTTATGGGCTAATGATCCTTATGCCGATTAGCGGAGCCTTGGCATGGTTCGGCGGTGTGCAGGCGGCTGCCGACATCCATAATGTTCCGAAGATTGCGCTTCTGGCGCTGATTGTGCTGCACATCATCGGCGCACTCTATCACCAGTTCTTCCTTCGGGATGGCGTCATGGACCGCATGAAACGCGCACAAGGCTAATGCGCACTTCAGCAGTCACGCTCGCCGAATGGAGGCAGGGCGCCGGGTCCGGCATCGAAGGCGCCCCACCGCCCGCCATGTTCCAACATCGACGTGACGGCTCAGGAATCGGGCAACGCGCGTTGCCCGACCGCCGTTTGCCAGTCTTGAACCGCCTCTTGCAGTCCCTGGATGAGGGTAGTCTGCGCCGCGATCAGCGGTGTTCCCGTGGCAAGCGCCCCGCTCATGCTGGCGCCAGTCAATTGCATAAAGATTTCGGCCGGCAAGCTGAAAGACATCTCAGGTGCGGTTTGCTGTGAGAGCCGGGAAAGTTCTGCCCTGGTTTTGACGATAATATCCTCATGGTAGCGGCATGCTATCTCGAGTCCGCGATGACGGTAATCCTGTGACAGGTTCAGTATGCGAAGCATCAACTCTGAGTTCGCCCTGTACAGGCTAAGGGGGAGCATCTCGATATTCATTGCAAACTCCTTGTAGCAGGGTACGGTCGTTTCTGTCCTTTGATGCGCTTTGGGCTGCCGCGTCGTTTGATCGCTGCGATTATCTCTCCAGCACATAGGTGCCGGGCGCGTCGGCAAGCGGCGCAAGACCCACCTTTGCCGCGCCCATGACCGGCGGGGCGACCTGTTCTTCGGGCGACTGCGCTGCCAGCCAATCGCCCCATGCCGGCCACCAAGAGCCCTGCTGCACCGGCGTTTCCTCGCGCCATTTGTCGGGGTCGGTGAACCGCTGGCCATGAATGCGGGTGGCGATCTGGAAGCTTCGGTTCTTGCGGCCCGGTTCACTAACCACGCCGGCATTGTGGCCGCCGCTGGTCAGGGCAAAGGTGACATCGGCGCCGCCGATAAGGCGGTGGACCTTATAAACGGTCTTCCACGGCGCCACATGGTCGCGCACCGTGCCGACGGCAAAGACCGGCAGTCGGATGTCGCTGGGCACCGCCGGGCGATCATCGACCAGATAGCGCCCCTCGGCAAAGTCATTGTCGAGATAAAGCTTACGCAGATACTCGCTGTGCATCCGCGCCGGCATACGGGTGGTGTCGGTGTTCCAAGCCATCAGGTCGAACAACTCTTGCCGTTCGCCCAGCAGATATGCCTTCATGCGCCGCGACCAGATCAGATCCTGCGAGTTGAGCAACTGGAACGCCCCGGCCATCTGCCTGCCATCTAGATAGCCCTTGTCGGCCATGATCGATTCCAAAAAGGCAAGCTGGCTTTCCCCGATGAACAACGACAGTTCGCCCGGTTCGCGAAAGTCGATCTCGGCCGCCAGCAGGGTCATGCTGCGCAGCCGTTCATCTCCGTCATGTGCCATGGCAGCCGCAGCGATTGCCAGCAGCGTACCGCCAAGGCAATAGCCGACTGCATTCACCCGGCGTTCTGGCATGATGGTGCCCACAACAGCCAGTGCGGCCATCACCCCAAGCTGGCGATAATCCTCCAGTCCCAGATCGCGGTCATCCGAACCGGGATTGCGCCACGAGATCATGAACACCGTGTGACCTTGATCGACCAGCCAGCGCACCATCGAGTTATGCGGTGAGAGGTCGAGGATATAGTATTTCATGATCCATGACGGCACGATCAGCACGGGCGCAGCATGTACCTTGGGGGTTGCTGGCGCATACTGGATCAGTTCGATCATATCGTTTCGGAATACGACCTTGCCCGGCGTTAGCCCGACATCCTTGCCGACAATGAAATCCTCGCTGCCGATGGGCGGATCGCCGGCAACCAGCCCCTGCAGGTCCTCCAGCCAGTTCATTGCGCCCTGCAACAGGTTGGCGCCACCGGTCTCGGCGGTCTTTCGCAGCACTTCGGGATTGGTCCAGAAGAAATTAACCGGCGACCACATGTCCAGCCATTGCCGGCCAGCAAAGGACACCAGATCCTCATGCTGGCGCGAGACGCCGCGCACCCCGGTTGTGGCGGATTGCCACCATTCCTGTTGCAGCAGGAAGCCCTGATGGATGACGTTGAAGGGCCACTTTTGCCACGCTTCGCCCTCGAAGCGGCGGTCCTGTTCCAAAGGCTCAACGCAGTTGGAGCAGTCGGGGCAGGCAGCCGCACGCAATGCGTAGTTCAGAAGCCGCCGCTGCTCGTCGAATGCCTCGTATAGCAATCTTCGCCGCTTGCCCGGCGAGATCGCCAGATGAAGCGCCCAGTCATGCCACGCAAGCTGCGCAGCCGCAGGCGATAGTCCGCGTGTGGCGCGGGCAAGTGTCGTATGTGCCAGTTGATCGAGCGGGTCGGCGACCCGCAGTTCACTTTCGCTTGCGGTTGCAGGAGCGCCGGTTGCGGGAGAATCACTCATGGTCGCATCCACCTTCATACAAGTAAGTTATTACTTGCTTTGTACGGTGAACGCAACCATCACAAGTGAGCCGCTTAACCGACCGGCTGCTCACACCGTCAGTTGTCCGCCAATCCGCCGGCGATGAGGATGAAGGGGCTCGCGGCCGCCGCGCCAGTCCGTTCCAGCACAAATGCGCCGGCATCCGATATTGCCTGACCCGGTCGCTGACGCATGCTTGAATAGAGCGCAGCAAGCATTGCGTACCGGCTGTGACCTTGCACGTCCGGGGATCGGATATCGCCAACATCAATCAGGGCTACGCTATAAGCTTCAGCGGCAGCCGTAATCTGCGGGTCCGCTACATTCAACGCCCCAACCCGCGTCTGTCCGGCGTTCAGCCGCGCCGAGATTCGTAGTGCCCGATCATCTGGGGCAACCAGCACCGTCAAGGGTGGGTTCAGCGGCCCTATAACACCGAGCTGAGCCCGGAATACGTCTACATCAATATCCGGCGCGGCCAGAACGACCTGTAGTCGGCGAAGGGTGGGGTCATCCCCGGTCAACCGCAACTGGCGCAGTGTCTCCATCACCAACCACCCGCCCATCGAGTGGCCCAGCACTGTAATCTGGCCGATCCGCCTGTCCCGAGCCAGTGTTGCCAACAACTCCGCCAGATGGTCGCGCGAGTAGGTTACGGCCTCGCGATCAGCGGCATATGCCATCATGGTCGCATTTGATGGCCAGGAGAACAGTATCGCCGCACCTTCTCCGCCGCTGTCATGGGTGACCTGCGCCAGGCGAAACAGGCCCTCCTGAAAGCTTGTATTGTAGCCATGCACGAAGACTCGTACGTCTGCACGTTCTGGCTCGGATGCAACGTCATCAATAAGGGCAGACAGCGGCATGTCCTGTCTGGCGGTGACAGTCATATCGACCAGTGGATCCGGATCTGGCCCCGGCCATTCGATGTTGCCGGCACTGTGCGCTGGTGGGACTGAGATGGAAAAGCGCGCCGCCGACAAGGTCGTGGCGCGCGCATTACTGAAACCGGGTGTCGGATCGTCGGGGGATCCTTCATGTCGCATCCGATTGGTTGCTGCATACAGGGTCACGACATCTGCTTCCGGCAGATTTGGTCCCGGAACAAGGACGCGGTCACCTGGTCGAGATGCGCAACCCGCCGCCAGCCACGGTATCACGAGAAGCACCACTAGGATGGCCCGAACGCGCATGATGTATCAGGGAGCCTTTCGAGAGATCGGAAACCGTACAGGTGTATAATAGAAGTAATTACTTACTAATATCAATCCCGCAGGCTACCTCATCCCCGGTTCTCCAAGGCGTTTCAGTCTTCGCAGGCAAGCATCCGGTCAGGCCGCGATCAGGCGGCCACAGCTCGGTCCGATTATCCCGCAGCAGAAATCGCTTGGGACGCCTGACAACGCTCGCTACGCGTCAGCAGGCGGTGTCCAGCCGAAGACACGCTCTATCTCGCCACGATAGGCGGTCCGGATGGCCGCTGGCGTTCGCCGCACGTAGATCTCCGCAGCTTCGCGGACATCGCCCGACAGGCCACCGAGATAGGCGAGGACCCGAAAAGCTCAATGACGATCAGCGCCGCGATGTCCTCGAAATCATCGAGGACCGCTATGAGCGGCGCTCGACTATCGTCACCAGCCAGGGTCCCGTCGGCCAATGGTACGAAATTATCGGCAATCCAACCATCGCCGACGCCATTCTCGACCGTCTCGTGCACAATGCCTATCGCATCGAACTGACCGGTGAGAGCATGCGCAAAAATCGAGCCACCAAGACCGAAATACAACCTCAGGCTTGACCACAGACAGAACTCGAACCAAACATCCGCATTGACCTAGGGTCAGGACTCGTTCTCGATTCATAGCCAGAACATGACGGTTGCGGCGAGGGCGATGGCTGAGAGGAAGACCTTCGGGCATCTGTCGTAACGGGTTGCGACCCGTCGCCAGTCCTTCAGCCGCCCGAACATGATCTCGATCCGGTTGCGGCGTTTGTAGCGGCGCTTGTCATACTTGACGGGTTTTCCACGGGACTTCCGTCCCGGTATGCAGGGCTTAATCCCCTTGTCTTTCAACGCATCTCTGAACCAATCGGCATCATAGCCACGGTCGCCCAGCAGCCATTCTGCCGCCGGCAAGCTGCCCAACAGGGCCGCAGCACCGCTGTAGTCGCTCACCTGACCTGCAGTCATGAAGAACCGGATCGGCCGCCCATCAGCGTCGGTGACGGCGTGCAGTTTGGTGTTCATGCCGCCTTTGGTGCGGCCGATCAGGCGGCCCCTCTGGTCGCCGGGCCCCCTTTTTTCGCCCGCAGGCTGGAGGCCGTGCGATGCGCCTTCAGATAGGTCGCGTCTATCATCACCGTCTTCGGAACGGCCGCCTCGGAGGCCAGGCCTTCCATCATCCGGGCGAAGACGCCTTTCTCGCCCCAGCGCTTCCAACGATTATAGAGGGTCTTCGGTGGACCATACTCCTTGGGCGCATCGCACCACCGCAAGCCATTGCGATTGATGAAGATAATGCCGCTGAGAACACGCCGGTCATCGACGCGCGGCTTGCCGTGGCTCTTCGGGAAAAACGGCTGAAGGCGGGCCATCTGCGCATCCGTCAGCCAGAAAAGGTTGCTCATGATCCAGCCTCCTTGCGGAGCCTGAATCATGCCGCGCGGCTGAAATCAATGGGTCCTGACCCTAGGGTTCAGACCCCAAAGTGGCCGGCTTCGTTTCGGAATGCATGGCCGGCTTCGTCGGAATTCGCAGAGCTTCGAGCGGGCGATCGGGTCCGAACGATTAAGCCCCGCCTCAGTTCAGGGCTGGCTGCTGGCGAACCGAGATGATCCCGCTGCGGCGGCAGGTGCCGTGGGGTTGTTGAGTATTCGGATAGGTGTCGTTGTCGAATGAATGTGGCCACAGCGAAAACAATAGCGACCTATAGCGTGGGTCAACGCTTGGTACTGTTGCACGGTGGCGGTCTCGAGAACGGTCATTAGTGCTCCGCGCAGCAACGTCGGTTTGGAGAGATCAATCACGCGGGTAGAAATTACGCGATGTGGTAGTGCGACTACGTCGACTGAGGGGGCGGACGATTCCAGATGAAGCAGGCCTAAGATTACCGTAATCAATGCAAATCTGACCGCAGAGCCGTTGGGCAAGATCGTTCGTCTTACGACAAGAAGTCGAAACTGGCCGCCGGCTGGTTCTGCGCCAGGCCGCGGGCGCGCAAAGAAGCGTCAGCGCCGGCATAGCCGGCCCTGAGCAGCAGGCGCTGTTCGTCAAGGGAGAACGGGTTCAGGCGGGTCCGCAGGGAAGCGGCAGCCATAGCCTCCTCAGAGGTGAGCGGCAAAGCGTCCGGCACCGCATAGTGGACCGCCGCCGCATCGATGCTCCAGTACGCCACCTCGCGTTGGCCTCTGTTGGCCATGCCGAACAGGATTCGTCTCCGGGAGTGCTCGGCCTGCTGCTGAATCAGGCTGAGGGTACGGAACATCTGGCCTATCCAACGCCCGGTGGGGTGGCCGACTTCCGGGATCGTGCGGCCAGCATTACTAACGAGGATGGTCCGGCACCGCTTCCAGACGCGTTCAAGGCCGAGATTGTCATAGATGCCGCCATCGGCAAGAACGGCGGTGGTGGTGAAGGGCGCCCGGTGGAGGTCGGCGCCGGCCGTGGGCCGCACGGACTCCCCCGACAGGTCGATACGCACCGGCGACAGGATCGGGGGGAAGGCCGACGATGCCGTAACGACGCGCGCCAGCGGAATGACCGGCCTGTCGATCAGGCCCACGCGGTAGTCGGCCGCGTAGCTCTTTCCGAAGCGCCAGCCGCTGCCGGTTTGCAGATTTGTGGCCATGAAGGTGAAGCGCGGGGAATCGGTGATGTCCTGCAGGCACGCCCCCTCGAAAAGATGGCGGTCATAGGCGCGGACAAGGCTGTCGCCGGCGCTGCAGCCGGGCAGCAGGCCGTGGAGGGCGGCCTGGATATCGATCCCCTTGCCGGCAAAACGCAGCAGGGGCGAGACAAACAGCTCATCGAGATTGACCGCGCGGCCATCCTCATTGAAGCGCAGGGCGGGCCAGCGCAGCGCCAGCAGGCCGGCGGTGATCGAGCCGCCGGAGACGCTGGCGACCTCCGCGAGGCGCGGCAGGAAGCCGAGCTCGTTGAGGCGAATGAGGGCCCCGACATGGTAAATCATCGCACGGTAGCCCCCGCCGGAAAGGCAGAGGCCGATGGTGTCTTCCAGCTTGCCGGCCTGCAGGAAATCGTCCTGCGCGGCGTGGGCCGCGAACAGGCTCTGGATGTCCCGCGCCAAGGTGAGATCGTTCATGCGGCATCTCCGCCGGGCAACTGGAAGTCCCTGCCCGCGAGCAGAACACGCAGCTCTCCGTCATCCCCCGCGATCACCATCAGGGCGGGAACGCCCTCGCTCTCCAGCTCCTCGGTCAACCAGCACAATTGCCGGATGTCGGTGGCGCTGGGGCGGGTTGACGAGCCCCGCGGATGGGAATGCCATTCGCCTACATAGCGGACCTGGTGCAGCGACCGTTCGGCGGCGGCCGTTACCGAATCCGCCAGCCCCGACACGCCGCGTTCGAAAGCGGTAACGCTGCCCGTGCTGTCCTGCGGTGCCGGCAAAGCAAAGACGATGTGAACCGTGCGGCGGCTCGTATCGGTGATCCCGAGAAGAACTCCGCCGGTTTCACGCGGCAGGCCCGCCGCACGGAGAGCGGCGATCTGGTCGGCGAGTTCCTGGTCGTAGGTCACGGTCCAGTCGCCGCAGGCGATCCGGCGCACGGGGGAGCCGGGCTGCGCGGACAGGCTGACGGTATTATTGTCGCCCAGCGTCCAGACGCGGACGGCCGCCTGCGGGGCGGACAGAGCGTCGGTGATCGCCGGGGAAGCAATCGCGCTCAGCAGTGCCGCGCGCGCCGCCGGGATGCGGTTGGTCGCTGCGCGGCAAGAGCCGCTGTACCGGATGCCGGCCTCGGCCTGAAGGTGCGCCGCCAGCTGTGGATCAGTCTGGACGAGGCGGTGATACTGCGCTTCCAGGTCGCGCAGCGTGATGTCGGGATCGGCGCCTTCGGCCAGAAGCACGACCGCCGTTCCGGCCGGGTTGAAAAAGACCGACAGGCGGCGCGCACCGGGGCGCGGCAGATCGGCAAGATGCCGCGAAACGGCGACGGAGGCCGAGGCATCGATGATGATCTCCGCGCCTGCCAGCGCGGCGTCGATATCCGCAGCCAGCTCTTCTCGCGGATGGAGGATACTCGCCTGAAAAAACCGGACCGGCTCGCCGAGCAAGGCGCCGACGCGGTGCGCCAGACCCACGACCTTGGGCCTGCCGACATCGATCGGATAGAGCGCGTGGCGGGCAAGGTTGTGCGGCAGCAGGCTGTCATGATCGATCATCGTCCAATCAAACCGGCCCTCGCGCGCGAGGTTGACCGCCAGCTGCGATCCCAGTGATCCGGCGCCGACCAGGACGCAGCGGCGCCTGTCAGGCTGGGCCTGCCCGCTGATCATCGCGCCGACAGCGCGGTCAAATCCCAGATGGACATCGGCAGGGGAGATGGGAAGGCCGGGCACGGCCGTGCAGGCGGCCACGCCGACCATCCTGACATAGCCGCTGCCCGAGCCCACATCGCTGTCATTGCGCGCGAGCACGCCGAGGGCGACACCGACATCCCCGGCGGAATCGTGGGTGATAAAAGCGCGTAGGTCGTCGGCCTGGCGGCCATCGTCCCCGGCGACCGGGAAGGCGACAACGAGGGCGATCCGCGCCTGGAGGCGGCGGACGGCCGTGGCGTCAAGCCCGGCCCATTCGATGACGCGGGCGCGAAGTTCTGCGCCCAGATCAATGCCGCAGCGCTGCAGCTGCTGTGCAAGCGCATCCAGGGTCTGCGGAGCGCGCTGCAGGCGCTGCATACCCTGCGGCGCCGCGCGCAGGGGGACCACCACGAACTGCGAATCAGGGCTGTTCCCGCCCGACCGCACAAACTCGGTGACGATGATCGTCTCATGCTCGTTGCGGAGATGACCGACCAGTTCGGCCGGACGGTCGGCCGGTGTCAGAGCTGCCGCGGGAAGAATTATGGTCGCCGGGTCGCTAAAGAAAAGGGGTTCCAGCGGCTGCGCCGTATCATGAAGTTCGCCGCGAGCCGCCTTGGCGAGCCAGAGCTGGATACGGCGGATAAAGTCAACGGGCGTGAACGTCAGCCGTGCTTCCGCCCACGGCCGGTCGTCGACACACAGGGCACGCGGCATATCGTCCGGCGTCCAGTTCTGGTGCATGGTTTCGGGGAAGTCAGGGCGCAACGCTAAAACCGTCGGCTGCTCGCCACTCATCCCGAAGACCAAGGCCACGGGTTCCACGCTGCGGACAGAAACGGCCAGGTCCTGTGGCCGCTCCACCTCGATATCGAGGTGAAGCGCGGCCAAGGCGCTGTTGTCGGTTTGCCGTGTCCCAACGAGAGTGACGGCCGGCGCGCTGCCGGAAAGGACATACGTAACGACCGCCTGTGCGGCATCAGGCGTCACCGCGTCCGGTGCCACAGGCTGCCCGAAGGCTGGCCACCACGGATGCAGAACTGCCGTCATCCTCAGCCCGCCCGCGCCGGTGTGGAGATGATGCTGGCCGCGCCGGCCACAGCCGAGACGGTCAGGAGTTGCGCGCCGCGGCTCGTCACCTCAATGCTGAGCGGCTTCGGCCGGATCGTCGAGGGCGATTCCATCGTCACCTTGAACGACCCGTCGGCGCGGCGCGCGACCGCCTTGTAGTAGTTGCCGGCCTGCCGGTGGGGCGGCTGGACATCACGGTCTTCCGCCGTTCCCTTGAGGGGCATCGGCTTGCTCGTCGACACCATGATGTGGCGTTCGCGCCCCTGCGTCTCGCACAACCATTCGACGTGCTCGGTGGGCTCGGTCTCATCCTCGCCCTTCGTCCATCCGATCGCCGTGTAGGAGCAGTGATGCGGGACCTTGAATATGTCCCACAGCAGGCGGTCCTCGCGCCCGTGGTGCTTGGTTGTGATGACCATCTGGTCAATGGAATCAGCGTGGATGTCGGACATGAACAGCGCATAGGTTTCGCGGTCGCCTTCAAGAAACGTGGCCTGGAAGACGACGCTGTCCTGATTGCGGTCAACGATCCCGTTCTCGTCCTGACGCCAGCCGAAGGGGCTGTGGATGAAGAATTCGGCCTGTTCCGTACCGTACTTGGAGAAACCGGGAACGTATTGGCCCGCGTCGGTGATGAGGTGCGCCCGGGACTCATGGGAGAGGCCCTGCTTCGCCAGCCAGTCGGCCAGCTTTTTCGGGCGGGAGAAGACGCGGATGCCGTAGCCCTGCCGCAGCCGATGCCGTGCTTCCTGCCGGACAATTCGGGCGCTATCTTCACAGCCGTCCTCCAGGATAGCGGCAGCCGGCACCCACAGCTCCTTGATCTTGATGCGGCCTTCGCCTTGGTATTTCGCGGCGTGGTCGAGCCAGAAGAAATCTCCCGTCCCGCAGCAGTGATCGTCGTCCAGATGCGTAAAGCATACGACGTCATAGTTGTCCCTGTTGGCGGCCCGCAGGTCCGCCTTGAGTTCAGCAGGAAGGTCGATCCGCTTGTCGTAGGGGTTATCGGCATTCCCCATATCGGCATAGTCGACCAGCATCTTCTTGCCGTCGGCAAAATCGATCCGGGTGCAGTCGGCATTGCCGAGGGGGTAGAAAGTCAGCTTCGCAGTCATATTTATCTCCTGTGATCCTCAGCTCTCAAAGGGTTAATCTCGCCAGTATCGGCCCACCGGTAATTTTAGTCAGAGATTTTTATGGAGGCTGCCGTCGGCCACCGGACCGCAGGTGAAGAAAGCAGGGCAGAAGGGGCATGTGCGGTCGGATCGCTCTGGCGTGAAGTTTCCACTCCCGATCGCCGCAAAAACCTCGCCAAGCTTCTCCGTTCTCTTGCCGAGCGCCGTATGGTCGAAATCAACCCTCGTGGTTTGATCGTCGTCGCCGAGGTGGACGATCTCGACCGTGCAGCCGGGAAGCGAGGCGGCGGCCGCCATCTGGAAAGCGGCGTCGGCCAGGCCCTGTCCAGTCTTGGAGGATCGGTGACCCGTCCGGACCATCCGCACAATATGCCGACCACCAGGCGCCATCACGACATCGTCGGCATCTGCCGACACCGTGGTCTTTCCAATGCTTGTTTGGAGAGAAGGCGGTATCGAGCGGGTTGTGCCTGCCCGCATTGCAACGAAACGCTGGAGAAGCAGGGTAGCAACCTCGCGATGCAGACGATACTCGTTCCCGGCCAGTGGTCCTTCTGACCATCTCTGCTCCAGCAGCCTCTCCATATCATCTAGCGAGATGATCGAGGGATCAGTGGAGGCGATCTCCGTTACGACGCCTCGCACTAGATCGTGCATAGCCGACATGGTCGTTGGCGTGCGTCGACCGCCAACACCAAGCACATGGGTGTATAAGAAGCGCCGTGGGCACCGATCATACAGATCCAGTTGCGCTGTCGTGATTTTGATTGCCGGCCCCAAGACGATCGGGAGCAGCTCATCATCGGGGTCCGATTTCCGGTTCGTGTGCGGGGTTGCCGCACGTGCAGTAGCCACGCCGAGCCGGGCGATGAAATCCGAGGGATTGCGTCGATTGCCGTTAGCCATCCGGGTCGCTGAGTAAAGTAGGAGGCGGTTCCGCGCGCGGGAGGCGGCGACATACAACAGGCACTCCTGCTCGAGTGCATGATCCGCAGCAGCGAGGGCGAGCGAATCGCCTTCTCCGCCGACGATCATGCCGTCTGGAACCGGACAGGCGGGCTTGCGTGCAGTGCCGGGCATGCTCCCCTTGTTCAGACCCATTACATGTACCACGGGGAACTCGAGCCCCTTACTACCGTGAATGGTCATCAGCCGAACCGCGTTAATGCCTTGCGCGGCCAACGGAATCTGTCGAAGATCCCGTTCGTCGGCGAGATGAACAAGCCGCCTGATCCCGTCGAGTGTGCGCTGGATCGGCAGACCCGGCCCCTGATGTTGAGCGCGCAGGAAGCCCATTAGCTGCCAGATCGCCACTCCCATGGCGCGACTGGAGATATCGTCTGCCGACGCGATCAGCGCCGCTGTGCGTGTTCGGTCGAGCATGATATGCGCAAGCACGGACCAGGGAAGCGCATCGGTGCTAAAGCCGTCCAGAATGCTGGTCACCCGGCGCATGGCCTCAGCGTCAGCGGCATCCAGGATTGGTGGCGAGGACGATGAGCCGACCCAGGAAAGCGGTGCGGCGTCGGTTTGCCGAAGATGTTCTACCACCTTAGCGGCACCTGTTAGGCTCAACCCCGTCGACAATCCCTGAAGCGATGGTTTGCGCACCAGTCCCATGGCTCGTCGATCGACGAGCAACGACAGGACAGACAGAAGATCCTTAACCTCTGGGCGTTCAAAGAGATTACCGAGGTAGAGAACGGGAATTCCGCGTCGCTCAAGCTCACGGCCCATGCGGTTGAGCCGGTCGTTACCGGGGCACAGCACAGCTTGGTCGCGGAAGGCTACTTCTTGAGAGAGGCGCAGGATCTCGTCTGTGAGTGCGTCTGCCTCGTCGTCATTATTGCCGAAGGTCACATGCTCTGGCGGCACACCGCTGGACGGTCGATACGCCTTGAGAGAGGCATCGCCGGTACCAGCCTGCATGCCCGCACCAAAACTCGAAAATGCTCCGACGATCTCGGGCGTCGAGCGATAGTTCACGCGCAGTCGATCGCCAGCACCACCAGGGAAGTCTTCGGTCTTGAATCGGGACATGTTGAACGAGGATGCGCCGCGAAACCTGTAGATGGCCTGCCGGGCATCACCGACGGCCCAAAGGTTTTTGCCGCCAGCTGTCAGCCGCTGGAGCAGCCTTACGCTGCTGCGGTTCACGTCTTGATATTCGTCGACAAGGATATGGCTGTATGTCGCTCGCAGGATCGAGGCTATCTCAGCGTCGGACTCGAGCAGCTTTACGGGCAGAGACACGAGATCGCCAAAGTCCACCGCGCATGCTGCAAGCTTCAATTCCTCGTACTTCTTGTAAACGAGCGCAACCTCGGCGCACCGCTCCGCGGCATTGCGGGCGCTTGAGTCGGCGGCCTTGTCCAGCATCTCCTGAGCGAGCGCGGCGTAGCGGTCGGCGCCCGCGACTTCGTCCTTGGCTCGGGATATCGCGGTAAGCATGTCCTTGAGTGGACGATCGGGGTTCATGAACTCCCGATGGTGGGTGAGGTCGAGTGCGAGATATTCGCGCTCCATGATCGCGATCGCCTCGCTACGATCCATCATGCGGGGCTCCCTCGGGAAACCCAGTTGGTTATGGTATCTCCGCACCAGATCGAGACCGAAGGCGTGGAATGTCCCGATCCACATCGCCGATGCCGCCTCTGGCCGCAGTCCAGCGATGCGCTCAGATAGTTCTCCGGCAGCCTTGTTCGAGAAGGTGAGCACAAGGATCGACCGGGGATCGATCCCTTCGTCGACGAGGCCGGCGACGCGCCCGACGAGGGTCTGCGTCTTCCCCGTTCCCGGTCCAGCCTCGAGAAGGTATGGGGCTCCACGATGCTGCGCGGCCTCGCGCTGCTCGTCGTTGAGAGCCTTCGGAGGCCTGACCTCAGCCTCCTGGGGTTCCGGCTCGACTGCCGGAAGCAGCAGCGCGTCGAGAAGCTGTAGCGCGACGACGTCGAAGGGCGCCCCCAGCTTCGTTGCAATCTCCGACGCCGTCAGGCCCCCAAGGTGGAGTGTTCGTGCCCGTTTGCGCGGTAGCAGGAGCTCGCGACCAAACAGGTCCATCTGCACCTCGCGGCGCTGTCGGCGGCTGTAATCGACGACCCGATCCTCGCCGACAGGGGCTGCTTCCGCCGGCCGCATGGGATTGACGTCGTGAGCGACGTGCTCGACTCTGTCGTCGCCTAGCGTAGCGTGACCGAGTTCGTGGCCTACCAGAAAGGCCTTGAAGAAGGTCGTTCCCGAGTCCTCGTGCCTAATGGCTCGATTTATGGGATCGAACTGTGCCCGGCCACCATTGAGAATCGCACTGTCAGGCTCGACGGGCTCGATGTCCAGTTCCAAGCTAGATGCGACAGCTCTGACGAGCGCCTCGGGGTCCCAAGGGTCAGCGCCCATTGAGACCACCTCGTCGTGAAGCGCCGCAGCACGCTGCCGTGCGAGTTCGACAGCATCCATGGATCAATCCCTCGAGGCCAACAGCTGCTGTCGTCGCTCATCGGAGACCTTGCACTGCTTAAGCAGATCCTCGAAGGTGATCTTCTCCTGCTGAGTAGATGGAGCGTCGTCGGATTTGTAGCTAGTACCAGGCGCAAGTCGAGGCGGTGCTGCCATGAAGCGGCGCAGATCGTCCGCAGTGGAGCGGAGGCCGCGCGCAAGAGCGTCGACGAATGACGCAGGTACGCTAGCAACGTCCACGAGCCGGGACCTAAATCCCTGGATCACGCCGCTGGGCACATCAAGGGCACGACGAAGTTCCACCAGTGCCTGCGGGGAGACGTTGGCGAAAGGGTCGACCACCGGTGCGGATGCCTGGACCGACGACGAGGCATAGAAGGCCGCAAGGGACGCTTCTACCCAGGCCTCGTCGGTAGGCGCAGTAGTCTCTTCGGTCGCCTGCTGCAGTCTCAGATCGAGGGACAGGTCGATCAGTTGGTCAGCAAGGTGAGGATATTGCTGGAGATATCGCTCAAGGGTTGCATTGTCGTGATCTTGCTCAACTGCGAACGCGAGAAGGATTTCTTCGTCGCTGTCGCCGTGATTATCAGTCATCGTTGTCTCCAATCGACAAAGCCTCGCGTATCAGTTGATATGCTTCGTTGCGCCGATTCCGAACGGTTTTCTCGGATTTGACGCCGATCACCTTCCGAATGGTCATGACACTATCGTCGGACGAATCGATTGGCATGTCCCTCATGATCAGCTCGATGACTCTTCGGTGCTTGTCTGGTAGGGTATTTATCGCGTCAGCGACGCGCGACCGGTAAATCGGGTCGTCGGAAAGCAACTCTTCCTTGAGATCGAGACTCCCGACAGCGCGCTCGACGGTGAGCGACGGTTCGTTCGTGTCCTTATCGGCCTCGATTGGATGGGTGCGGAGGGCATGCTTCCTCGCCCTGTGGGTAATCCTCCCCGTTTTAACGGGGCGCGACCGTAGAACTCACGCGGCCATTTTCAGCTTCATGGCGGGTGTGACGCCGCCGATGCCCATGTTCGGGCGTTCGTTGTTGTAGGTCCATAGCCATTCGGTGGCGATCTGCTGCACCTCCTCGATGGTTTCAAAGATGTAGAGGTCGAGCCATTCGTGCCGGACCGTCCGGTTGTAGCGCTCGACATAGGCGTTCTGCTGCGGCTTTCCGGGCTGGATGTAGGTCAGGGCGATGCCCTGCTTCTCGGCCCAGATTGTCAGCGTGGCACTGACGTATTCCGGGCCGTTATCGACCCGGATCGCCAGCGGTTTGCCGCGCCATTCAATG
>NZ_FNXG01000017.1 GCF_900108405.1 Paracoccus alkenifer | reverse complement strand
CCGTTGCAGGAGGTTCTGGATGAATTCGGACCGCCGCAGGGCGATGGTCCGATCAGCCAGGCCGAGGCCGAGCGTTACCGGGGCCGGGTGCCGGAGGCATTGATCGAGTTCTGGCTGAACCACGGGCGCGGAAGTTGGCGCAATGGGCTTTACTGGTTGTGTGATCCCGAACCGTTGATGCCGGTCATGGAATCCCTGTTCAAGAATGATCCCGAAATACGCCCGGACGAATTGGTCCCCTATCTGCGGGATGCATTCGGATATATTACCGCCTGGCATCCCAGGTTGAAACTCGTGTCCATCGCCACGAATCTCGCTGAAGTATCCAATACCGATATCACAGTGCAGGTTATCGACGGTGAACGGCCATTCGATGACGACCTAGCCGTAGCCGCTCCTGTCTACAGTGACCTGGCTTATGAACGGGGCTGGGTCAACGCGGTGGACGGAACGCCGGTCTTCGACGCGGTTCTGGCGCGGCTTGGGCCCATCCGCGAGGATCAGGTCTATGTCATGACCCCGCATTTCCTTTTGGGCGGCGATGGCGTCGCCGAAGATTTTTCGATCGGCGGGCTGGTCGAATATCTGGGCTTCCTGATCCAGACCCAGCCCTTCACGCGGATGCGCTATATCTCCCCCGACGAGGGCGGACGGAAACCCTTTGGCCACAGCGATCCGGTTCGGACAATCGGCCATGACCGGCTGATCGAGTGAAGCCGAGATCCCTCACCGGAAACCTGGCGGAAAGCGCATAAGACGCAGCGAGTTTCGCAGGAAGTCGCAAATAGGGTGTTTGTCGCTGTGGCGGGGATGGGTGGAGTTGACTAATAGCCCCGCCGGGGGTTGCGGTGCGTATACTTGCGGAAGATGTAGCGGGTATTGAAATGAGATGAATTTGCATTTATTTAAGAATCTCTCTGGGAATCTGAAATTGACGCGCATATGAAAAGTGTTGCGGGCATACGCAATCCTGACATAGTTTCAAGCAGTGCGGGCGGCCGTAGAGACTGGGAAACCACACCTGAGAGCGGCAACGCAATGTTGCCTTCGGTGCGGTCATTCTAGATGTTTGCGCCGATCTCGCGTGCTGATGGAGGCGGAAGATGCTTGAGTACCCGGGGAGAATTATTATGATGAACCCTGTTCACAGTCTTGGATCTGCGATATTTCCAGCTTATCCATCGCAAGAATAATCTAGCTTGCCAGTCTGTAAAATTTGCTTTTATGCTTGTGGTTTGAGCAAGATCGGGATTATGTGCAAACTACCATTATTTGGCCTGCGATCCCGACCACTTGCCGCTGATGATGGAGGTGGTATTTGTCGGGGGTTTCGGCTACCATGCAGGTGGTTTGAACTTCTTCGGTTGCAATCCCCGTGGCATGATCGACGTGTTCATGGATCATGATGGGGTCATTATAATTAATCTGGTTTTTGAAGCGATTCTTGATGCATAAAATGCCCACAATCATGTTCACCCGTGCTGCCGCACCCTCTGCCGATACGCTGATGGTTTCGGCAGTGCTCGACGAAGATAATGACGAGGCGATCTATCAGCCCGCCGCGCGGGTGTTCCAATATGAACACGGAAACCAGCCCGGCGAACAATGGTTCGTCAGCGATTTCGAGCTGAGCGTTCAGGATATTACGGTAATTGAAGAGGTGGACATTTCTCCGGATCGCCCGCGTTTTTTCGCGCTGCTCGGGGCCG
>NZ_FNXG01000001.1 GCF_900108405.1 Paracoccus alkenifer | reverse complement strand
GGCCCGCGTGTCGGCGGTGGCCGCGTCGATTTCCGCGGCGCCTTGGGTCGCGTTGGCGCGGTAAAGCGCGGCGTTGTCCGGGTCCGCCGTGGCCAGCGCGGCGGCGATGGTGTCCAGCCACAGCCTGCCGTTTTCCGGGTCCAGCCAGGCATGGGGGTCGGTCGGGCCGTGGACATGCCCGTCGTGGTCATGTTCCCCGTGGTCGTGGTCGTGGTCGTGGTCGTGGTCGTGGTCGTGGTCGTGGTCGTGGTCGTGGTCGTGGTCGTGGTCGTGGTCGTGGTCGTGGTCGTGCGGCGCGGCGTGGTCGTCGTGGGAATGCGCCTCGAACAGGGGGCTGCTGCGGGTGGGCAGGACCGTGGTGCCGGGGCTGTGCAGCAGGTCGATCCGCGCCGCGGTGCCGGCCAGCGTGGCCAGCGGCCGGTCCAGCCACGGCGCCAGCTCTGGCCCCACCGTCACCACGATCTGCGCCGCTTGCAGGGCCTGCGCATCCGACGGGCGCATCGCGTGGAAATGCGGCGAGGCGCCGGCAGGCACCAGCAGCGCCGGCTCGCCCACCCCCTGCATCACCCGGGCGACCAGCGAATGCACCGGGGCGATGTCGGCCACGACACGGGGCGGCTCGGCCGCGGCGGGGGCAGCCAGGGCGGCAAGGGCAAGGGCTAAAAGGGGTCGTGACATTTCGCGGGCTCCGCATTAGATTGCCAAGCGAGTTATATTATAACAGAACGACCGTCAACGCGGCGTTGCTGCACTGCCCGAGGACCGGACCATGCACGACCACGCAAGCTGCATCCGCGCAGCCCTTGCCCATGCCGAAAGCCATTGCGCGCGCGAGGGGTTGCAGCTGACCCCCGTTCGCCTGCGCGTGCTGGAAATCCTGCTTGAGGGGCATCGCGCGCTGGGGGCGTATGAGATCCTCGACCGGCTGCGCGACGAAGGTCTGGGCGGGCAGCCTCCGGTCGTCTATCGGGCGCTGGATTTCCTGCTCCGCGCCGGGCTGGTCCACCGGATCGAGACGCTGAACGCATTCGCCGCCTGCGCACACGCCGGCAAGGGCCATGTGCCGGTGTTCCTGATCTGCCGCCAGTGCCGCCACGTGATCGAGACCCCGGCCCCCGCCGGCGGTCAGCTGGAACGCGCCGCCGAGGGCGCGGGCTTTGCCATCGAGACCACCGTGCGCGAGGCCGAGGGGCTGTGCGCCGATTGCAGGATCGCGGCATGAGCGGGGGGGCGGCGCCTCTGGTCACGCTGTCGGGTGTGGCGGTCGAGCTGGGCGGGCAGGAAATCCTGCGCGACATCGACCTGACCATCCGGCGGGGCGAGATCGTGACCGTGGTCGGGCCGAACGGCTCGGGCAAGACCACCCTGATGCGGACCATCATCGGCGCGGTCGCACCCTCGCGCGGGCGGGTGACCCGGGCGCCCGGGCTGCGGCTGAGCTATGTGCCGCAGCGGCTGGCGGTCGATCCCTCGATGCCGATGATGCTGGGCCGGTTCATGAACCTGCCGCGCCGGCGCGACCCCGCCACCGTCGCCGCCGCGCTGGACCGTGCCGGGCTGGCGGGGATGGAGCGGCGCCCGATTTCCGGGCTGTCGGGCGGGCAGATGCAGCGGGCGCTGCTGGCGCGGGCGCTGCTTAACGACCCGGAATTGCTGATCCTGGACGAGGGCACCGCCGGGCTGGACCAACCCGGGGTCGCGGCATTTTATGCCCGGATCGAGCAGGTGAATGCCGACACCGGCTGCGCGGTGCTGATGGTCAGCCATGATTTGCAGATCGTGATGCGGGCCTCGGACCATGTGGTCTGCCTGAACCGGCATATCTGCTGCGAGGGCACCCCCGAAACCGTGTCGCTGTCGCCCGCCTATCGCGGGCTGTTCGGGGCGGCCGGGGCCGAGTCGGTGGCGCTGTATCGCCACCACCACGACCACAGCCACGACGACGGCCTGCCCTGCGCGGGCCTGGCCTGCGCTGGTGACGACGAGGATGCCGCCTGATGCTGGATGATTTCATGGTCCGCGCCGCGCTTGCGGCGGTCGGGCTGGCGGTGGCCTGCGCGCCGCTGGGCTGTTTCGTGGTCTGGCGGCGGATGGCCTATTTCGGCGACGCCACCGCCCATGCGGCGCTGCTGGGGGTGGCGCTGTCGCTGGCGTGGTCGCTGCCGCTGTTCGGGGCGGTGATCGTGGTGGCGCTGGCGATGGCGGCGCTGGTGGCGGGGCTGTCCGGGCGGCAGTCGGTCGATACCGCGCTGGGGGTGCTGTCGCATGGCGCGCTGGCCGCCGGTCTGGTCGCGGTCAGTTTTGTGCAGGGGGTGCGGACCGACCTCAACGCCTATCTGTTCGGTGACATCCTGTCGGTGACCCGCGCCGATCTGGTGCTGATCTGGGCGGGGGCGGGCGCGGTCGTTGCACTGGTCGCCTGGCGCTGGTCGGCGCTGCTCTTGTCCACGCTGTCGCCCGAGATGGCGGTGGCGGACGGCATCCGCCCGCGGGCCGAGCAGTGGGTGCTGAACATCGCGCTGGCGCTGGTGGTGGCAGCGGGCATCCGCATCGTGGGCGCGCTGCTGGTCAGCGCCTTTCTGATCATCCCCGCCGCTGCGGCGCGCCCGCTGTCGCGTTCACCCGAGGCGATGGCCGTCGCCACCGCTTTGATCGGCGCCGTCGCGGGGCTGGGGGGCTTGGGGGCGGCCTTTCGGCTGGATACGCCCACCGGCCCGACCATCGTCTGCGCCGCCGTGGCGATCTTTGCGCTGGCGATGCTGCTGGCCGGGGGGCGGCGCCGCGCGGGGGTCTGAGCCTCGTCGCCGGGGCCAATCCGAGACGGGGTGCGCCGGCCTTGCTGCGGAGGCCTCCGGCGGGGATATTTGCGGACAGAAGATTTCGCCGTTGCGGCTATACTGCGCGCAGGGAGTGGCCGAATCATGCAGATACGCCGTCACGCCGACCGCGTGATCGAGCGGACGCTTGCGTCCGATGACCTGACGCCCCTGACCGCAAGCTGGCGGCGTTCCGCCCTGCGGCACGGGCTGGACCCGGCGGTGGCGCTGCGGGCGCCGCGGCTGACCGGGGTCGAACTGGCGCAGCGCCGTGAGGCGCTGGAGCGGCTGTTGCACATTGCCGCCGCCCCGATTGATGAGCTGTTCCGGCTGGTCGGCAGTTCCGGCTGCGCCGTGGTTCTGACCGATGCGCAGGGGATCGTGCTGGACCGCCGCGCCGCGCCCGGGGATGTGCGCGATTTCGACGGCTGGGCGCTGGCCCCAGGCGCGGACTGGTCCGAGGCCGCGCAGGGCACCAACGGCATCGGCACCTGTCTGGCCGAAGGGCGCAGCGTGGTCATCCACCGGGATGAGCATTTCCTGTCCTCGAACATCGCGCTCAGCTGTATCGACGCGCCGATCCACGGGCCGGACGGGCAGTTGCTGGCGGCGCTGGACGTGTCGAGCGCCCGCGACGATGCCTCGCGCGAGGTTACCGCGCTGATCGCCGCCACCGTCGGGCAATATGCGCGCCGGATCGAGGCGGCGTGGTTCCGCGCCGCCTTTCCCGGCACCCGCACCGTGGTCGCGGGCGAGGGGATCGAGGCGCTGGTGGCGGTGGACCGCGACGATCTGGCCGTCGGCGCCACCCGCGCGGCGCGCCGGGTGCTGGGGCTGCCCAAGGCCGGCGCCCTGCACCCGCAGCCGCTGTCGGACCTGCTGGCCCGCGCGCAGGGGCGGGACGCCGAGCCCGGCGGGCTGGTCCGCGCCGAGCGCGCGGCGGTGGTGCGGGCGCTGGCGCGGTCGGGCGGCAACGTCACCGCCGCCGCCCGCGCGCTGGGGGTCGGGCGGGCCACGCTTTACCGGCGTATGGGGCGGCTGGGGATTTCGTCCCCGTCCCGGGATTGAGACAGTCCTGCCGCCGAAATCCTGCGCCCCTGTTGACCGGGCGCACCCCCATCCCGCAGCATGATGGCGCCCGGATGCGAGGAGCCGGGACATTCGCTTTCAGGGGAGGAGCAGACATGCCCAACGACCAGGCGCATGAGTTCAAGGGCGTCGGGGTGATGCCGTTCGCCAGCCGCTACGACAACTATATCGGCGGCAAATGGGTGGCGCCGAACGCCGGCCGCTATTTTGAAAACACCACGCCGATCACCGGCGCCAAGATGGGCGACATCGCCCGCTCGGACGCATCCGACGTGAATGCGGCGCTGGATGCCGCCCACGCCGCCGCCGACAAATGGGGCCGGACCAGCCCGCAGGAACGCTCGCAGATCCTGCTGCGGATCGCCGACCGGATGGAGCAGAACCTGGAGCTGCTGGCCACCGCCGAGACCTGGGACAACGGCAAGCCGATCCGCGAGGGCATGGCCGCCGACGTGCCGCTGGCCATCGACCATTTCCGCTATTTCGCCGGTGTGCTGCGCGCGCAGGAAGGCTCGCTGAGCCAGATCGACGACAACACCGTCGCCTATCACTTTCACGAGCCGCTGGGCGTTGTCGGCCAGATCATCCCGTGGAACTTTCCGCTGCTGATGGCCTGCTGGAAACTGGCGCCGGCGCTGGCGGCGGGCAACTGCGTGGTGCTGAAGCCGGCCGAACAGACCCCGGCCTCGATCATGGTGTGGATCGAGACGGTGGGCGACCTGCTGCCGCCGGGCGTGCTGAACATCGTCAACGGGTTCGGGCTGGAAGCCGGCAAGCCGCTGGCGTCCTCGAACCGCATCGCCAAGATTGCCTTCACCGGCGAGACCTCGACCGGGCGGCTGATCATGCAATACGCGGCCGAGAACCTGATTCCGGTCACGCTGGAACTGGGCGGCAAGTCGCCCAACGTGTTCTTTGCCGATGTGGCGCGCGAGGATGACGATTTCTTTGACAAGGCGCTGGAAGGTTTCGCGATGTTCGCGCTGAACCAGGGCGAGGTCTGCACCTGCCCCTCGCGCGTGCTGATCCAGGAATCGATCTATGACCGCTTTATGGAAAAGGCGGTGGCGCGGGTGCAGGCGATCAAGCAAGGCGACCCGCGGCTGGCCGACACCATGGTCGGCGCGCAGGCCAGCAAGGAACAGCACGACAAGATCATGTCCTATATGGAGATCGGCCGCGCCGAGGGCGCCGAGATCGTGACCGGGGGCGAGGCGGCGGACCTTGGGGGCGAGCTGTCCCAGGGCTATTACGTCAAGCCGACGATCTTTCGCGGCAACAACAAGATGCGGGTCTTTCAAGAGGAAATCTTTGGCCCCGTGGTCTCTGTCACCACCTTCAAGGACGAGGCCGAGGCGCTGGAAATCGCCAACGACACGCTCTACGGGCTTGGCTCGGGCGTGTGGAGCCGCGACATGAATACCTGCTATCGCATGGGCCGCGGGATCAAGGCCGGCCGGGTCTGGGTGAACAACTATCACGCCTATCCGGCGCATTCGGCCTTTGGCGGCTACAAACAGTCGGGCATCGGGCGCGAAACCCACAAGATGATGCTGGACCACTATCAGCAGACCAAGAACATGCTGGTCAGCTATTCGCCGTCGAAGCTGGGCTTTTTCTGATGCGATTCGCGCCGCGGGGTCCGTCCCTGCGGCGCAGCAAGTTCAGCGCAGCCCCAGCGCGATGCCGCGTGTTGCGGCCGGGGTCAGGCGCCGGCGCAGGTCGGCGCTGACCGCATCGGGCAGATACAGATAATCCCAGGAATACTGGCCCATGCGGAACAGCCCGGCGAAATCGCCGACCTCGACCGCGCCGTCCATGAAATTGCAGATCCCCTCGGCCCGCAATTCGCCGATCATGCGGTTGGCGTGGACCGGAGTCATCCCGCAGGCCTCGCCCAGATCGCTTTGCGTCAGCGGCAGTTCAAAGCGGTCGGTGCCGCACAGGCCGCGGACATATTGCCGGACCAGCATCTCGCAAAAGAAATTGGCGATCCGCGCCAGCCCCGGCAGGCGCCCGATGCGGAAGATCCAATAGCGGCTGATCGCCGAATCCAGCAGGGTCAGCTGCCACAACCGGCACAGAAGCTCGGGCGAGGCGGCCTCGAGCAGGCCCATCTGGTCATGGCTGATTGACTGCAACCGGACACTGCTGATCGAATCGATGTCGTGGTCCAGCCGCCCCAGCGCAAAGCTGCTGAGCCCGGCGAAATCGCCCGGAATCAGAATCCCGATGAACTGCCGCCGCCCGGCCCGGTCCAGCCGATAACGCGCCGCAAAGCCGCGCTGGACGTAAAGCGCGCCTGTCCTGGCCGCATTGGCCCGCAGGATCCGCTGGCGCGCGCTCAGCTGACGCGGCGTGTTCATCACGGCCGCAAGCTGCGCCCCGGCCTCTTGGTCGAACAACCCGGGATACGCCAGGTGAAGTTCCATCGTCAGACCGCCTTTTCCAAAAACCGGACAACATTTTGACAAGAACAGTTCATGACAGGGGACGGCATGTCAAATTCGCCGGTCATGAGATTGCCAATATGCAGGTCGCACCGCCCTGGTTCAATGCGGCAGCGACAAATTCCCGCGAATTTGTCTGAAATCTTCAGAACCAGCCGGTGGACCAGTGGCCGGCGCCGGTGCCGGGAAGCGCGCCGTCCCCTGCATCAAGCGCCGGTTCAGGGGTCAGGCTGGCCATCGGCACCGCCAGCATGATGCGCAGCCCGCGCGCGGTGAAATTCCATTCGGCGCGGCCGTCCAGTTGATATGCCAGCAGGTTTTCCATCACCGTCACGCCAAACCCGCGGCGGTGCGGTGGCGGCAGCTGGCCGCGTTCGGTCCAGCAAAGGCGCAGTTCGGGGCCGCCGGCCGCGTTCTCGTCGATCCGCCAGCCGATATGCAGCTGCCCGCCGTCCTCGCTGCCCAGCACCCCGTGCTGGAACGAGTTGGCAACCATTTCCTGGATGACCAGCCCCAGCGTCTGCGCGGCAAGTGCCGGCAGGATGATTTCCGGCCCGCTGATCAGCCGCGCGCCGCCGCCGTGATAGGCGCCCTGCGCCTCAAGCTCGTCCTCGAACAGCTCGCGCAGGGTAAAGCTGCGGTCGGGATCGCGCAGCAGCGCCCCGATCAGGCGGTGGATGCTGTCCAGCCGGGTTTCCAGATTCAGCACGTAATCTTCGAGGCTTTCGGCGGTCTCGGCCGAGCGGCGGACCACCGAGCGCACCAGCAGCATCGAGTTGGTGATCTGGTGCATCAGCCGATGCAGCTGTGATTCGGGGTTCCGTTCGGGGGCGATGGCGTTCAGATGTGCCTGCATTCCCGCATTGCGAACGGCAGATGAAGCGTATGGCGATGGCTGACGCGATTGCATCGGAGTTTCTCCTTCGGAAGACCAGCCTTGCGCGGAACCGGGCAGGCTGCAACCGGCGGTTGGCGGAATCCGGGGGACTCCTGACTGATTTGCACTGTAATTTGTAGAACCCGACGCAAGGTCACATCCGCCCCGGCCATTTTCTGCCGGTGCGGGCGCGTCGCCGGCGTCTGGTTTCGACGCCGGAAAGAATCGCCGCGATCGGGGCATCGCCGGGCCGGTCGCACAGACCCGCTTGGTCAGGCGGGCGTCGTCAGGCCGGCGTCGCCCCGCACCAGATGGCAGGCATCAGCCCGCGCAGGGCGTTGCCGACCCACAGCCGCACATGCGGCAGGTCCGATACCGGCAGGATTTGCTCGTGGCAGGCGGCGCTTTCCAGCAATTCGGCCCGCAACACCCCCGGCAGCAGCCCGCAGGACAGCGGCGGCGTGCGCAGCCCCGCGCCGCGGTCGAAAAACAGCGTGGTGATGGTGCCGTCGCAGACCTCGTCCCGTTCGTTCAGGAACAGCAGTTCGTCCAGCCCGGCGGGCATCGTCGCGCGGGCGGTGTCATAGGCCGCGCGGCGGGTCGATTTGATCCGCAGCCACGGGTCCGTTGACCGCAGCCGCGCCGTCGCCAGCCCCAGCCGCCATTGCGCGGGCGAAGGCGGCAGCGGCGCGCGCGTCACTTTGACCGCACCCGCCCGGTCCAGCGTCAGCCGCAGCCGCGCGCGCGCGCCCGGCGGGGCTGTCAGCGCCGCCGCCGCCGCCCCGGTATCGCAGCCCCAGCCCAGTGCCGCCGCCCCCGCCTGCAACCGCGCCAGATGCAGCCGCAGCCGCGGGCAGGCGGCGCCGTCCCACAGCACCGTTTCGATCAGCCGCAGCCCGGCGTCGTCAGCCCCTGCGCAAAGCGGGTTTTCCACAGCGCTTCCTCCCATTCCGCGTCGGCGGTCGAATCCTGCACCACGCCGCCGCCTGCGTTCAGCGTCACCCGCCCGTCGGGCCAGACCGACAACGTGCGGATGGCGACCGAGAAACACGCCGCCCCGTCCGGCGCCATCCATCCCAGCGCGCCGCAATAGACGCCGCGGGGAAAGGGCTCGACCTCGCGGATGATCTCCATCGCGCGGATCTTGGGGGCGCCGGTGATCGAGCCGCAGGGAAACAGCGCCCGCATCAGCCCCGGCAGATCGGGGGGCGCGGCCAGCTGCCCGGTCACCCGCGAGCTCATCTGGTGGACGGTGGCGAAACTGTCGATGGCGAACAGCTCGGGCACGCGGACGCTGCCGGGGCGGGAAATCCGCCCGATGTCGTTGCGCAGCAGATCGACGATCATCAGGTTCTCGGCCTGGTTCTTTTCGGACGCCGCCAGCGCCCGGGCCAGTGCCGCGTCGCGTTCGGGGTCGGGGTCGCGGGGGGCGGTGCCCTTCATCGGCCGCGCCTCGATCCCGCCCGCGCCGTCCAGCTGAAAGAACAGCTCGGGCGAGCGTGACAGCACCACCGGTCCGCCCAGATCGGCAAAGGCGCCGTAGCCCACCGGCTGGCTGGCCCGCAGCGCCCGGTAAAGTCCCGCGGGCGTGCCCCGCGCCAGCCGCGTTTCCAGCGGAAAAGTCAGGTTGATCTGATAGCAGTCGCCGGCGCCGATGTGGTCCTGCACCCGCCGGAACGCCGCCCCGTAATCCTTTCGCGAGACCAGCGGGCGCAGAGGCGTCAGCTGGACGTCCTCGACCGGCAGCGCGAAATCATCGGCGGGGCAGGGCGCGTCGTGGATGCCCAGCGCCAGCAATGGTCCGTGCGTCGCGGGGGCCAGCGGCCGCAGCCGGTCCTCGAACGCATAGCCGGCCTCGTACCCGATCCAGCCCGCGATCCATTTCCCGGCCCGCCGCGCAGATTCTGCCCGCGCCAGCGCCGGAAGAACCTGATCGAGGCGATGGGCAAGAACCACCTCTGCATCGCGAAACAGGACCGTCCGCCCGCCGGGGCCGAATTCGCAGAAGATCACGCGCGCCTCCGCCGACAGCCCCGCAATGGCCGCTACATCCCGGCGGAATAATCAACTGCGCCCGCAGTGTATAGCCGCCGAGACTGGCGATTTGTGCAAGATGTGGAAATGGCGGACCCGGAGCGATTCGAACGCCCGACCCCCAGATTCGTAGTCTGGTGCTCTATCCAGCTGAGCTACGGGTCCGTCGTAGGGCGGCTAGGTAGGCCGGGCGTTCGGGGGATGCAAGGGGTAAATCGCGCGCCCCGGACAATTTTGCGCCCGAGGTGGAAAACCCCGGCTCAGACCAGCGCAATCACCCGCGGCAGGGTGATGCGGAACTCGGACCCGGTCTCGTCGCTGCGGATCAGCTCCAACCCGCCGCCGTGGCCGCGGATCAGGTCGGCGGCGATGGCCAGCCCCAGCCCGGTGCCGCCCTTGCGGATGCCGCCGGTGAAGGGCTGGAACAGGTTGTCGCGGGCCTTTTGCGGCAGGCCGGGGCCGCTGTCGCCGACGCGCAGCCACCAGGCCGATTCGTCCTCGCCTGCCGCGATCTCGATGGTGCCGGGCTTGCGGGTCGCCTCGATCGCCTGCCTTGCGTTGCGCGCCAGATTCGCCAGCACCCGATACAGCTGGTCGCGGTCGGCGCGGATGCGCAGCCCGGCGGGGATGTCGGTGACGAAATCGACCTCGGCGCCGGGGGCGGGCTCGGCGGCCAGTTCCTCGGCCTCGACCACCTCGGCGACCAGCGGGCGCAGGTGGAACAGCGTCAGCGAGGGCTGCGGTTCCTCGGCCTTGCCGAATGCCAGCGTCGTTTCGCACAGCGTCACCGCGCGCGAGATCGAGCCGACCAGCTTGGGCGCGGTGCGCCGGACCGCCGGGTCGGCGCTTTCCTCAAGCCGGTCGGCAAGGATCTGCCCGGTGGTCAGGATGTTACGCAGGTCGTGGCTGATCTTGGCCACCGCCTGTCCCAGCTGCGCCAGCCGCTCGCGCTGCTTGAGCGAGGCGGTGACCGTGTGCTGCATCGCCGCCAGCGCCGATTCGGCGGCCCGCACCTCGCCCATGCTGGCCGAGGGGGTGATGATGGTGCGGCTGTCGTCGGGCGAGGCGGCATAGGCGGTCATGTGCCCGATCACCCGCCGGATCGGCCCGACGATCAGCCGCTGCGCCGCCAAGTTCAGCAAAAGCGCCGTCAGCACCGAAAACGCGGCCGACACCGCCAGCAGCCGCACGGCGAACTCGACCATCGCGTTGCGCATCGGCGCGGTGTTCATGGTGATCTCGATCAGCTGCCCGGCGTCGCGGACGGGTTCGCCGATCACCCGGATGGTCTGGGGGCGCGGGTTCAGCAGCCGGTGCAGCGTGTCGCGGGCGCTGGCGCTGAAGTTGCGGTCGCGCAGGTCGTAGGTGGCCGAGATCGGCTCCGGCAGGGGCGAGGACAGCACCAGCTGGCGGATGTCGTCGCGCCGCAGCACCACGTTGTAGACGCCGGCGTTTTCCAGCAGCTCGCTTTCCAGGTCGGCGGCGATGGATTCGTCGGTCGCCAGCAGCGCAAGGCTGGCGATCTGCGCCCGCTCAAGCCGGGTTTCCAGATAGTCGCGGCGGAAATTCGTGACGCTGGGCACAAGAATGAAGATCTCGGCCAACAGCACGAACACGATCGTCAGCAGTGCAAAGCGGCCGGTAATACTGTTGAAGCTCATGTCGTCCTGTATCGTCGCACTGCGCATCCGCCGGCAATTGCCTGGGCGCGTGGCGGGCCTGCGCATCAAACATATGTGATCCGCGCCGGGTTCCCAAGGCGGACGCTGCGGCGGAAGATACGGGGCGAAAATATGGCAAGACATTGCCGATGTGGTTGACTTGGGCGCGCGCTGGCCCTATCTGGCGGGCTTCGCATTCCCGGCGCGTTTGCGTGGGCCCGTGGCCCATACCCTGCGCGCCCTGTTGTTGGAGCTACGACGATGAAACGCACCTTCCAGCCGTCGAACCTGGTTCGCGCGCGCCGGCACGGCTTCCGCGCCCGCATGGCCACCAAGGGCGGCCGTCGGGTTCTGAACGCCCGCCGCGCCAAGGGCCGCAAGGTCCTGTCGGCCTGATACGGCCGATGGCCGAGGCGCTGACCGCGGACGCCCCCGGCGGCGATGCGGCCCGTGTTCCGGCCATGACCACCTTGACCCGCCGCGCCGATTTCCTGCGCGCGGCCTCGGCCCGCCGTCAGGGAACGGCGGGTTTTCTGCTGCAAGCGCGCCGCCGCGACCCGGCCGAACAGGTCGCCCCGCAGGCGATCCGGGTCGGCTATACCTGTTCCAGGAAATTGGGCAATGCCGTTGCCCGCAACCGCGCCAAGCGCCGGCTGCGGGAACTGGCGCGGCAGGTGATCCCGGCGCAGGGGCAGGGGGGCTGGGACTATGTGCTGGTCGGCCGCCCCGAGGCCACCGCCACCCGCGATTTTTCCGAGATGCTGTCCGATCTGAAACATGCGCTGGTGCGCGTGCATTCGGACACGGCCCGCCTGTCCGATCGCGCCCCGCGCCGCCGCGGCAAGGGCGCGGCACCGGGGGGCAAGCCGTGACTCCGCTGGCCCATCTGGTTGCGCTGCCGGTGCGCGCCTATCGGCTGCTGTTCAGCCCATGGGTTGGCCACGGCTGCCGCTATCAGCCGACCTGCTCGGCCTATGCGCTTGAGGCGCTGGAACGTCACGGGGCCTTTCGCGGGACATGGTTGATGCTGCGGCGAATCGGGCGCTGTCACCCGCTGGGCGGGTCGGGCTATGACCCGGTGCCGCCGCCGCGCGACAAGAGCCGATGACCCATGACCCCAACCGCCCGAGGCAAGCCTGATGCTGGACGACGCCGCCGACCCGCCCGATTCCGCGGATGAAACCGAAATCCACCCGCTGTTCCGCGGCGCGCCCTCATCGACCGAATTTCGCAAGCTGCGCAAGCGGCTGGTGCGCGAAACCCGCGCCGCGATCGAGACCTATCACATGGTTACCCCCGGCGACCGCTGGCTGGTCTGCCTGTCGGGCGGCAAGGACAGCTATACGCTGCTGGCCGTGCTGCACGAGCTGAAATGGCGCGGGCTGCTGCCGGTCGAGCTGCTGGCCTGCAACCTCGATCAGGGCCAGCCCGGCTTTCCCGCCACGGTGCTGCCCGAGTTTCTGGCCGACCGCGGCGTGCCGCACCGGATCGAGTATCAGGACACCTATTCGGTGGTAAAGGCCAAGGTGCCCGAGGGGGGGACCTATTGCAGCCTGTGTTCGCGGCTGCGGCGCGGCAATCTGTATCGGATCGCGCGGGAGGAGGGGTGCAGCGCCGTGGTGCTGGGCCATCACCGCGACGACATTCTGGAAACCTTTTTCATGAACCTGTTCCACGGCGGCAGGCTGGCCTCGATGCCGCCCAAGCTGCTGAACGAAGAGGGCGACCTGAACGTGCTGCGGCCGCTGGCCTTCGTGGCCGAGGCCGATTGCGACCGATTCGCCCGGGCGATGAATTACCCGGTGATTCCCTGCGACCTGTGCGGCAGTCAGGACGGGTTGCAGCGAATGCAGGTGAAAAAGCTGCTGGATGAATGGGAATCGCGCAGCCCCGGCCGGCGGCAGGTGATGTTCCGGGCGCTGAGCAACGTGCGGCCGTCGCATCTGCCGGACCCGGCGCTGTTCGATTTCTCGGCGCTGGCGCCGGGGGCTGAGGCGCCCGATGAGCCCGCCGCCCCGCCCCGGCTGCGTTAATCCAGCGGCGAGGCCGCGCTTTCAGGCCAGTGCAGCCACGGCAGCACCTGCCCGCGCTGCCGGCTTTCGGCGATACGGTCCAGGTCGATTTCCGCCTTGACCCAGCCGGGCCGGTCCATCGCGCCCTCGGCCACCACCCCGGTTTCGGGCCACATCCCGTCCGGGGGCGCATAGATCGCGGCGCGGCCGCGGTTTTCGTCGATCGCCGGGTTCCAGGCGCAGTCGCCCACCGTCGGCGCCTGCACCACAACGCATTGATTTTCCAATGCCCGCGCCATGCAGCCGATGCGCACCCGCATGAACCCCGCCACGCTGTCGGTGCAGCTGGGCGTCAGGATGATCTCGGCCCCCGCCTCGGCCAGACGACGGGCAAGCAGGGGAAACTCGCTGTCGTAGCAGATGGTTATGCCGATGCGCCCGACGGGTGTGTCGAACACCCGCAGCCCCGGCGCGGCGACCACGTCCCATGATTCGCGCTCGAACCGCGTCATGATCTGCTTGTCCTGATGCCCGATCCGCCCCTGCGGTCCGAACAGCACCGCCCGGTTGACCGGCCTTGCCCCCGGGCGCGGAAACGCCGGCCCCGAGGCCGCAAGGATATGGCACCCATGTTCCGCCGCCAGCCGCGCGTGCAGCGCATCGCGGGCGGGTTCATGGCGGGCGACCTCGTGCAGGCTGGATTCGAGATCGCGGGCGATTTCGGGCCCGCCAAGGCTTGCCAGCTCCATCGCGCCGTATTCGGGAAACACCAGCAGGTCGCAGTCGCCGGCCTTGGCGACCCAAGCCGAAATCTTGGCCTCATAGGCGGCGAAATCGTCGAACCAGTCGAACGGATAGGCGGCGGCGGCGATGCGGACGGGACGGCTCATAGCGGTTTCATCCAGAATTGCAGGGGCTTGGCGGTTTCCCGAGTCTCGCCCAGGTCGCGCCAGCGGAATTGCGCGGTGACGCCCGGCAGCGGCGCATAGCCGCGCTTGCGCCAGAACCCGTCCAGCGGGCGGTAATCGGCGGGCCGGGCCGGGTGGTCGTCGGGCCGGATCACCGAACAGAACGCCGACCAGCGCCGCCCCAGCGCGCGGCCCTGCGCCTCGCGCCCGTCGAAAAACGCGTGGCCCAGCCCGTGGCCGCGATATTCCGGCAGCAGCACCGATTCGGCGCAGTAAAAGATCTGGTCCAGCGGCTCGGGGCGGCCGGCAAAGGCGGCGGCGAAATCGCTGGCGTGATGTTCCATTGGGGCGCCGGTGGCGGCGCCGACCATGCGGTCGCCGTCCATCGCCGCCACCACCACCGCGCCGGGGGCGGTATAGGCGCGCAGGTATTCGCGCTCATACGCCTCGTCGCCATCGTAAAGATAGGGCCAGTCGCGAAACACCGCGATCCGCAGCCGCGCCAGTTCCCCCAGCGCGGCGGTCAGCCCGTCCCCGGTCAGGGTCCGCGTTGTGATCACGAAATCTGCCGGATCCAGTCGGCGAGGTTGTAATAGGTGGTCACCTGCGCGATCTGCCCGTTTTTGATCGCGAAAAACGCCCCGGCCGGCAGGCGATAGCTTTGGCCCCGCGCCTCGGGCAGGCCGGGGTCGGTGCGCAGATAGGTTCCGTTCACCACGAATTGGGCGGCGCCCCGGCTGCCGTCGTCGCTGACCATCACCACCATGTCGGTCAGCGTCTCGCGATAGGTCTCGCTCATGTGGCGGTTGAACGCGGCAAAGCCCTGCTTGCCGTGCCGCACCCCGCCTTCGTTGACGTGATGTTCGAAATCGTCGTGCAGCAGCGATTCCATCGCGTCGGTATCGCCGCGGTTGAAGGCGTCGTAATAGGCGGTGATCAGGGCTTTGGTCTGGGCGGTCATGGCGGTTCCGGCAGTTGTTTGCCCAGCATTAACCGCAGGGCGCGCCAAGGTCAGCCCCGGCCAAAGTCGGACGGCTTGCGCTGGACGCCGCGCTTGGGCAGTTTCCCCCCAACCGGACCGGAGGCCGAAATGACCGCGCGCAAGATCACCTGTTTCAAGGCCTATGACCTGCGCGGCAGGCTGGGCGAGGATCTGGACGAGGATGTCGCCTGGCGCGTCGGCCGCGCCTTTGCCGCCCGCCCGGGCACCCGGCGGGTGGTGGTCGGCCGCGATGGCCGCGCCAGCTCGCCCGCCTTGGCGGCGGCGCTGATCCGCGGCCTGGTCGAGGGCGGGGTCGAGGTTCTGGACATCGGGCTGGCCGGCACCGAAGAGATGTATTTTGCCACCGACCACCTGGGCGCCGATGGCGGGATCGAGGTCACCGCCTCGCACAACCCCATTGATTACAACGGGATGAAGCTGGTCGGCCGTTGGGCCGCGCCGCTGGACCCGGTGACCGAACTGGCCGAGTTGCAGGCGCTGGCCGAGCGGGGCGTGTTTTCCGACGTGGCGCCGGGGTGGGTGACGGATGCCACGGCGGTGCGGATGGATTATGCCCGCCGCGTCTGCGATTTCATCGACGCGGCGCGGCTGGGGCCGCTGAAGCTGCTGGTGAATGCCGGGAACGGCGTCGCAGGCCCCGCCTTTGACGCCATTGCTGCGGAACTGGAACGCCGCGGCGCGCGGCTTGAGGTGGTGCGGCTGCACCATGCCCCCGACCCCGGCTTTCCGCACGGCATCCCCAACCCGCTGCTGCCGGAAAACCAGCCGCAGACCGGCGATGCGGTGGTGGCGCATGGCGCGAATCTGGGCGTCGCCTGGGACGGCGATTTCGACCGCTGCTTTCTGTTCGACGAACAGGGCCGTTTCGTGCCGGGGGAATATGTGGTCGGGCTGCTCGCCGCGGCGTTTCTGGAACACCACCCCGGCGAAAAGATCGTCCACGACCCCCGCGTGGTGCTGAACACGCGCGAGGTGATCGCGCAGGCCGGGGGCCGCGCGGTGCAATCCCGCACCGGACACGCCTTCGTCAAGCAGGTGATGCGCGCATCGGGGGCGATCTATGGCGGCGAGATGTCGGCGCATCATTATTTCCGCGAATTCGCCCATGCCGACAGCGGCATGATCCCCTGGCTACTGGTCGCCGGGCTGATGAGCCGCAAGCGCCAGCCCCTGTCGCGGCTGGTGGGCGACCGGATGGCGGCCTATCCCTCGTCCGGAGAGATAAATTTCCGCCTGTCGGACCCCGATGCGGCGCTGGCGCGGGTGCTGGCGGCGCTTGAGGGCGCGGCGCTGTCGCGCGACGACACCGACGGAATCAGCCTGGAATTTCCGCAGTGGCGGTTCAACCTGCGCCGCTCGAACACCGAGCCGGTGGTGCGGCTGAACGTCGAAAGCCGCGGCGATGCGGGGCTGGTGGCGGCAAAGGTGGCAGAGATCTCGGCGCTGCTGGTGGGGTAGGGGCTTAATCCCCCACGCTGTCTTGCGCGCCCATCAGATGTTCGTGGCAGGCGATGGCGTCCTCGATCCGGTCGAACACCGTCAGCCGGCCGCGGTCCAGAACGGCGCCCATGGTGCAGAGCCGCCGGATCAGCGGCATCGAGTGGCTGACCACGACCGAGGATGCCCGCTGCATCCGCTCGGCAAAGACGCGCTGCGATTTTTCGCGGAACTCGGCGTCGCCGACGCTGGTCACCTCGTCCACCAGATAGATGTCAAAGTCGATGCCCATGCTGCACCCCATCGCCAGCCGCGACCGCATCCCTGCGGAATAGCCGCCAAAGGGCAGGTGATAGCTGTCACCAAGCTGCGCAAAATCGGCCACGCTGGCGACCAGCGCGTCCGTGTCGACCCCATAGATGCGGGCAACGAAGCGCACGTTCTGCGCGCCGGTCAGGTCGGGGTGGAAACTGCCGGCAAACCCCACGGGCCATGAGATCGTGCCGTTCGCGACGATCCGCCCCGAATCGGGCCGTGCCGTGCCCGCGATCATGCGCAGCAGCGTCGATTTTCCGGCGCCGTTGCGCCCCAGCAGCGCGACCGAGGCGCCGGTCGGAAACAGCGCATCGGCCCCGTCCAGCACCCAGCGGCGCCGCCCGCCGGACCGATAGGATTTGCGCAGGTTTTCAAGGCGGATCAATCTCTATCTCCGGTCGCGCTGGCTGTAGCAGACCAGCGCCCCGATCGACCACAGCAGGAACAGCCCCCCGGCGCCCAGCACCAGCAGCCAGGGCCGTGACGGCAGAAGGGACCGCTCGGCCAGCGTCGGTGCGATATGGGCGGCAAGATAGCGGCTTTGCCGCTGCGCGCCCTGCAATGCGGTCTCATGCGCGATCCGTGCCGCTTGATAGGCACCTTCGGCGAATTCCAGATCGACCTTCAGCCGTTCGTATTCCGCGATCAGCTGTGCGTAGCTGTCGCCCTCGGGGGTCGAGGCAGAGAATTTTCCGCGTTCCTGCTCGATCCGGTTGTGCAGCGATTCGATGCGCAGCTCGGCCTGGGTGATGCGGTTGTCGCCAGCGGGGGCGTTGCGGCGCAGCGTGTCCAGCGTCACCTGCGCCTCGGCCAGCTGGGCTTGCAGCGCGGTGGTCACGGTCATATGCGCGCCAAGGTCGGCGGCGGGGTCGAGAATGCGGGTGCGCATCCGGAACGCGGTCATCGCCTGCCGCGCCTCGGTCAGCAGCACGCGGGTCTTTTCCAGTTCGGCGCCGGCGTGGCGGGTCGCATCGCGGCGCGCCTGTTCCGACAGCGCATTCACGACCTGCTCGCTTTCGGCAAAGACGGTCCGGGCCAGGGTTTGGGCGTCCTGCGGGGTGAATGCACTGACCCGCAGCGTGATGATGCCCGCCGAATCGTCGTAATAGATGCGCAGCTGCCGCCGCCAGTAGTCGGTCAGATCCTCGATGGTGCCCGAGGGGTCGAAGGCGAACAGGAAATCGTGCGGCCAGGGGCGCGAGAACATCGCGCGCAGATCCAGCGCCCGGTCCACCCGCTGCACCAGATCGGACGAGCCGAGGAATTCGTAAAGAATATCCGTGTCCGAGGCGGTGCCGGCAAATCCCCCGCCCAGAATGCTGCCGAACATGTCCATGGCCGGCGGGCTTTCCTCTTTCCGCACGGAAAAGCCGACGGTCGAGACATATTGATCGCTGGCCCGTGTCCAGAGATAGCCACCCCAAAGCGCGGCCGGCAGCACCACCAGCAGCAGCAGGCTGGCCAGCAGCGCCCAGTGCCGCGGCCGCGGCCGGGCGAATTGCGCCGGCGGAGCAACCGGCCGGGCCTGCGGATCCGTGGCGGGAAACGGCAGCAGCGCGGCGGGGCGGGCAGCGGGGCGGCCCAAGGCGCGGGCCGCGCCGTCCGGTGCGATACCCCGATCCGCCGCTGTAACGGCGGTCATGGTGGCGGTTGAGGAATGATCGCTGGCCATCCGGGCTTTCACTGCTGCCGATTTACAGGCAGTTGTAGCCAGGATACCGACTGCAACTCCAGATGGCCCATAAAATGCCTGACAGTTTCCCCGATCCTCAACAGGTTGCGCCCGCCCGGCCGAAAGGCGGCTTTGGCGGCCGGTTTCGCATGTTGCGCACGGTGACGGCGCTGATGCTGCGCGAAATCGCGACCACCCACGGCCGCTCTTTCGGGGGCTATCTGTGGGCGCTGGCCGACCCGATTCTGGGAATCGCGCTGCTGACGCTGATCTTTCAGGGGGTAATGGGGCGGGCCTCGCCGCCGATCGGGACGAATTTCCCGCTGTTCTACGCAACCGGCTATATCGTGTTCCAGATGTATAACGACCTGGCCGGCAAGATCGCGGCGAGCCTGCGCTATTCCCGGCCGCTGCTGGCCTATCCGGCAGTCACCTTTGTGGATGCGCTGCTGGCGCGCTGGATCCTGAATGCGCTGCTGCACGTGGTCGTGTTCGTGCTGGTCGTGGCGGGCATCGCGCTGGCGTTCCGCCTGACGCTGGTGATGGATGCGGCGGTGGTGGTGCAGGCGCTGGCGCTGACCGCGCTGCTGGGGCTGGGCGTCGGCACGATGAACTGTTTCCTTACCATGCGCTTTCCGGTGTGGGAGCGGGTCTGGTCGATCTTCAACCGGCCGTTGTTCCTGATGTCGGGGGTGTTCTTTACCTACGACATGATGCCGCGGGTCGTGCAGGAATTGCTGTGGTGGAACCCGGTGCTGCATCTGGTCGGGCTGATGCGGCGCGGCGTCTACGGCATATATCCGGCCGATTACGTCAGCGTGACCTATGTTCTGGCGCTGTCGCTGGGGCTGCTGGCGATGGGGCTGTTGCTGCTGCGCGGGCGCTATCGCGACCTGCTTGAGCTTTAGCCCCGCGTCAGCGCGTCGATCACCGCGCGCAGGGCCTCGATCCCGTGGCCCTTTTCCGACGAGGTGACGATCAGCTCGGGAAAGGCGGCGGGGTGTTTTTGCAACTCGGCCTCGATCTGGGCCAGGGTCTGCGCCAGCGCCCCCGCGCCGATCTTGTCGGCCTTGGTCACCACCACCTGAAAGGGCACCGCCGAGCGGTCCAGCAGGGTCATGGTTTCATGGTCCACCGGCTTGATGCCGTGGCGCGCGTCGATCAGCGCGAACACGCGGCGCAGGTTTGGCCGCCCGGCCAGATAGCGTTTCTGCAACGCCTGCCATTTCGCCACCACCGCCACCGGCGCCTTGGCGAACCCATAGCCTGGCAGGTCCACCAGATAGGCGCGATCCCCCAGCGCAAAAAAGTTCAGCTCTTGCGTGCGCCCCGGCGTGTTCGAGGCCCGCGCGATCCCCTTGCGCCCTGTCAGCGCATTGATAAGGCTGGATTTCCCGACGTTCGAGCGGCCGGCAAAGCAGATCTCGGGGCGGTCGGGGTCGGGCAGCCCCTCCATCGCGACCACGCCCTTGATGAAATCGACGGGGCCGGCGAACAGCAGCCGGCCGGATTCGACGGCCGCGGGCGAAGGGGCGGGGGCACGGGGGAATGAAACTTTCACAGCACGGTCACCTTGTCCCCCGGGCGGATGGTGCCGCCGACGGCCACGCGGGCATAAATGCCGAAATCCCGGTGCCAGAAACGCTTTTCCAGCGCCGCCGGCAGGTCGATGTCGAACCGCCCCGTCGCGGTGTCGATACAGGTCGCCGCACAACGGCCGATGCGCCGGGTCAGCGCCAGCTCGACCGTGTCGCCGATGCGGATGCGGTGCAGCTGCATGTCATGCTCGGCAAAAGCCTCCCACCCCCCGATCCACAGATTCCCGCGAAAGCGATGGGTGCCGAGGGGCTGGCCGACGGCCTCTTCGAGCGCGCGCAGCGAGGACAGCGACAGCACGGAAACCCAGGGGTCGGACACATCGGTCAGCGCCTGCACCCCCTCGACCAGCCGCGCCGGCGGGGCCTTGCCCGAATCCGCCCATAGCGGCGCCAGCCATGCAAGCAGCGCCGCCTGATCGCGCAGCGGGTCAAAGGCCAGGTCCGGCAGGTCGGGATGCGACAGCACCAGCAGCCCGTCGCGCCAGCCGCCGGTGATTGCTTGCAGCGACCCCGCCGCCGCCCCGCGCAGGAACGCCGCCTTGGGCAGCCAACGGCGCAGCGCCTCGCCGTCCAGATGGTGCAGCGCGTCCCCGTGCATCACCGCGAAACGGCGGTCGCCGGGCAGGGGCCGGTCCGGGGTCAGCGCCACCCGGTCCAGCGATTCGCCTCCAGCCGACTTGACCGGATAGCGAAAGATATGGCCCAGAAGCGCGGTCACCGGGCCTGCGTCACTTGCGGCGCTTGGGCAGGCCGGCGCGGATGTTGCCGAACAGGTTCGGCGGGTGCCCGTGCATCGACATGATGGCGTATTGCTGGAAAATCGTGATCACGTTGTTGGTGATCCAGTAAAGCACCAGCCCCGAGGCGAACCCGCCCAGCATGAACATGAAGATCCACGGCATCCACGCAAAGATCATCTTTTGCGCCGGATCGGCGGGGGCCGGGTTCAGCTTTTGCTGGAACCACATTGAGATCCCCAGCAAAATCGCCAGCAGCGGCAGCGACAGGCTGTGCAGCGTCGTGCCCTGCGCGGGCGAGGCATAGGGCAGCAGCCCGAACAGGTTCAGCAGCGACGACGGGTCGGGCGCCGACAGGTCGCGGATCCAGCCGAACCATGGCGCGTGGCGTAGTTCCAGCGTGACGAAGATCACCTTGTAAAGCGCAAAGAAGATCGGGATCTGCAACAGCAGCGGCAGGCAGCCCGCGGCCGGGTTCACCTTGGCGTCGCGGTAAAGCGCCATCACCTCTTGCTGGTATTTGGCACGGTCGTCGCCGGTGCGTTCCTTGATCGCCTCCATCTGCGGCTGCAACTCGCGCATGCGGGCCATCGAGATGTAGGATTTGCGCGCCAGCGGGAACACCAGCGCCTTGAGGATGAAGGTCAGCGCGATGATCGACCAGCCCATGTTGCCGATCACCCCGTGCAGCCAGTGCAGCAGGCGGAAAATCGGCTTGGTCAGGAAATAAAACCAGCCCCAGTCGATCGAATCGACGAAACGGTCGATATGCAGGCTGTTCTGATAGGCGCTGATGGTTTCCCATTCCTTGGCGCCCGCAAACAGAAAGCTCGACGACGACAGCTGCGTGCCCGGCGCCACGACCTGCATCGGCAGCCGCGCCTCGGCCTGATAGATGTCGGCGCCGGGCGCGTATTTCACCACCGAGGTAAACGGCTGCCCCGGCTGCGGCACCAGCGTGGTCATCCAGTATTTGTCGGTGAACCCGACCCAGCCGTTCTCGGCCACTTCGGTGACGATGGCGGGGCCTTCGTTGCCGACCGGGTCCAGCTTGACCATGTCCTTGTATTTCTGTTCCAGCAGCTTGCCGTCGCTCATGCCGACGGCGCCCTCGTGCAGGATGAAAAAGTTCTGCGTATCGGGTTTGCCGTGCCGGGCCAGAATCCCGTAGGGCGCGGCGACAAAGGGGGCGGGGCCGGCGTTGTCGATGCTTTGCGTGACCGTGAACATGTAGCGGTCGTCCAGCTCGAAGCTGCGGCGAAAGACCTGGCCCGCGCCGTTATCCCAGACCAGCGTCACCGGCTGGCCCGGCGCCAGCGCGCTGCCGCTTTCGACCGACCACACCGTCGCCGGGTTCGGCACCAGCGCCGGATCGACGCCCACGCCGGGCATCCAGCCATAAACCGCATAATAGGGTTTCTGCATCACCAGCGAGGGCATGGCATCGGGCGCCGCGGGCGTGCTGATCGTGCCCAGCCCCGCCTGCGCGGTCGGTGACAGCAGCCGCAAAAGCGGCGAGTTGGGATCCTGCGTCTCGCGATAAAAGCCCAGCAGCAGGTCGTCGATCCGCCCGCCCGCCAGCGAGATCGAGCCGCGCAGCGCGTCCGAGTCGATCTCGATCCGGCCCGCATTCAGCACCGGGTCTTGCGGGGTGGTCGGCTCAAGCGAGGGTGTCTCGCCCGGCGCGGCATCGACCTGCGGCGCCAGCGCGATGCCGGTTGCGGGGTCCACGGCCGGGGCATTGGGGTCAGTCGCCTGCGCGGTCACCGAGGGATCGGCCGGTTCCGGCGTTGGCGGTGCGAAGAAGGCATACCACCCGATCATGACCAGCGCCGACAGCACCATGGCAAGGATCAGGTTGCGGTTGTTGTCGTCCATCCTCGGACCCCGGATTTTTCAAGAAATACGCGCCCGCTTCAATCGGACCCCCTTGCAAAGGTCAAGCCGATAGCTGCCGCCCGGCCCCGTCCCGGCACGATTGAAGGATTTCTTTCTGGCCGAAATACCCCGGGGGTCCGGGG
Organism: Paracoccus alkenifer; assembly: GCF_900108405.1. Classification (GTDB taxonomy): domain Bacteria; phylum Pseudomonadota; class Alphaproteobacteria; order Rhodobacterales; family Rhodobacteraceae; genus Paracoccus; species Paracoccus alkenifer. Next base: position 854,757 of record NZ_FNXG01000001.1, on the reverse strand, counting down.
GCTGGCCCCCGGTTCTTCAGATCGGCGTGACCACGCGTTCCTGATACAGCCGCATCACGTCGTCGGGACGGCACAGCCCGGTTCCCGGCATCATGCAGGTGGCCGAGGCGCAGGCCGCGCCCAGCCCCAGCGCCTCGGCGATGCCTCGGCCGCGGGCGATGGCCAGCGCATAGCCGGCAACGAAACTGTCGCCGGCGCCGACCTTGCTGACGATGGGGACGCGGTGAGCCTCGACATGCCAGCGCCCGCCGGGGCCGGCACCGATATTGCCGTCGGCGCCCCGCGCGATGACCACCGTCTGCGCCGCCCCGGCCGCGACCAGCGCGCTGGCGAAATCGGCGGTGTCGCGGCGTTCCGGCAGGGTGCGGCCGGCCAGACCTTCGGCCTCGGCGTCGTCCATGCGCAGCACCGCCAGCCGCACCTTGCCTCGCGCCGCCAGCGCCAGCGCCGCGCCCGAGCTGTCCATCAGCAGCCGCACCGGCACCCCGCGCAGCCGCGCGCACAGGCGCAGCACGAAATCGTCAGGCACGCCGGGCGGGTTCGACCCCGACAGCACCACGATGCTGCCCGCCACCGCCGCTGCCGCCACCGCGTCCAGCGCATCGGCCACATCCGCTTGCGCCCATTCCGGCCCCGGCAGCACAAAGCGGAACTGCTTTTCCGTCTCGCGGTCGGTGACCGACAGCGACTGCCGCGTGTCGCCGGGGGCGTTGATGCGCAGCACCGGCAGCCCGGCCTCGTTCAGCAGCTGCCCCAGCCGCGTGCCGGTGCCGCCCCCCAGCGCCACCAGCGCGGTCGAGCGCCCGCCGATGCGCGAGATCGCGCGGCTGACATTGATGCCGCCGCCGCCGGGATCGACCACCGGCGCCTCGCAGCGCAGCTTGAGCTCGGGCACCACCTGCGCGGCGCTGGTTGACAGATCCAGCGCCGGGTTGAGCGTCACGGTCAGGATGGGGGCCTGATCCGTGCCCGTCATTCCTGCCCCCGCAGTCATGTCATTCCCACCAGCGGTCGATCCGGGCGATATCCTCGTCCGACCAGCCGAAATGATGGGCGAATTCGTGGATCACCACGTTGCGGACCAGATCCCCCAGCGAGGCATCGCCGCGTTCCGCCCATTCGTCCAGGATGGCGCGGCGGAACAGCCAGACCGTGTCGGGGAAATGCTGCGGGTCGGACAGGGATTTTTCCGGCCGCGGGATGCCGTCGTATAGCCCGGTCAGCTCAAGCGGGTCGTCGATTTCCAGCTCGTCCAGCACATCCTCGCCGGCGAAATCCTCGACCCGCAGGATCACCTCTTGCGCGTGGCCGGCAAATTCCACCGGCAGCTGGGCGAGCACGTCGCGGGCCAGCGCCTCGATGTCGGCGGCAGAGGGGGCCTTGGCCTCGCTCCAGTCGGTCATGGTGTGTATCCCCCTGCGGCTGTCGGTCGGTCAGCGCCTGATATGGACAAGAATCGCCCGTTATGAAAGAGCGAGGGGATCAAGGAGACCCCGATGACCACCACCCGTTTCGCGCCCTCGCCGACCGGCCATATCCACGTCGGCAACCTGCGCACCGCGCTGATGAACTATCTGATCGCGCGCAAGGCGGGGGGCACCTTCATCCTGCGGCTGGACGACACCGACCGCGAACGCTCCAGACAGGAATACGCCGACGGCATCCAGCGCGACCTGGAATGGCTGGGCCTGCACTGGGACCGGATCGAGCGGCAGTCCGACCGGCTGGACCGCTATGCCGAGGCGGCGGACAGCCTGCGCGGCTCGGGGCGGCTTTACGAGGTGTTCGAGACCCCGACCGAGTTGGACCTCAAGCGCAAGAAACAGCTGAACATGGGTCGCCCGCCGGTCTATGACCGCGCCGGGCTGGGGCTGAGCGACGACCGGAAAGCCGCGCTGCGGGCCGAGGGGCGCGAGGGTTACTGGCGGTTCCGGCTGGACCATGAACGCATCGAATGGCCCGACGGCATCATCGGCGAGGTGTCGATCGACGCGGCCTCGGTCAGCGACCCGGTGCTGATCCGCGCCGACGGGCAGGTGCTGTATACCTTTGCGTCCTCGGTCGATGACGTGGACATGGGCGTCACCGACATCGTGCGCGGTGCTGACCACGTGACCAACACCGCCACGCAGATCCAGATCATCCGCGCGCTGGGGGCCGAGCCGCCGCGCTTTGCCCACCACAGCCTGCTGACCGGCCCGCAGGGCGAGGAACTGTCCAAGCGGCTGGGCACGCTGAGCTTGCGCGATCTGCGCGAACAGGGCGTCGCGCCGCAGGCGCTGCTATCGCTGATGGCGCGGCTGGGTTCGAACCAGCCCGTCGCGCTGCGCATGGATCTGGACGAGCTGGCCGAGGGGTTCGACCTGTCGCAATTCGGCGCCTCGCCCACGAAATTCGACGCCGAGGATCTGTGGCCGCTGACCCGCGAACGCAACCAGCATCTGCCCTATGATACGGTGCGCGACCGCATCGCCGCGATGGGGGTGCCCGACGACATTGCCCCGCGATTCTGGGATGTCGCCCGCCAGAACATCACCCGGCTGGACGACCTGGCCGAGTGGTGGGCGCTGATGCGCGACGGCGCCCAGCCCGCGATCGCCCCCGAGGACGCCGAGTTCGTGGCGCAGGCGCTGGCGCTGCTGCCGCCGCGGCCGTGGACAGACGCCACCTGGGGCGAATGGACCGCCGCGGTCAAGTCCGCCACCGGGCGCAAGGGCAAGGGGCTGTTCATGCCGCTGCGCAAGGCGCTGACCGGGATGGACCACGGCCCCGAGATGGCCGGGTTGATGCCGCTACTGCAAAATATCCGCGCCTGAGACCGGGCAGCGGGAACGTTTTCGGGCGGCGCGTCAGATCCACGCGCCGCCCTTTTTGATGCGCGCTTCCTTGCCGGCCAAAGTGTTTTTGTCAGAATTATATTGACAGCCGGGGTTGTCGACATAAAAGGTTGGGTATCTTAACCCACCCCGAGCAACCCCGGAGGCTCTGATGAACGACCTCGCCTTTGACGTGACCCAACGCATCGCTGTTCCGCTGCTGCGGGTGCCGATGCACGACGCAACTGACCTGACCGCGGGCGGCCATCTGGCGCAGATCGCGCTGGCCGATCAGGTCTATACGCTGCGCATCACCCGCGCCGGCAAGCTGATCCTGACCAAGTAAGCCCTGCCCGGCCTGACCTGACCAGTTCCGGCAAGCCCCCCGCGTCACCACCCGACCGAGCAGCTACCCACAAGGCCCCGCACATGCACAACACCCCCAGGCAACCGCGATGATCGTCTGCCAATGCACGGGCGTCACCGACCACGAAATCCGCGCCGCTGTCGGCTGGATGCGCGCCTCGGATGCTGATACGATCATCACGCCCGGCAAGATCTATCGCGCGTTGGGAAAGCGCGCGGATTGCGGCGGGTGCATGAAGCTGTTCGTGGCGACGATGCGGGCCTCGGAAGGGTTCGCCGTCGATGCGGATCCGCGGGCGGTTCCCGCGGAACTGCGCGGGTTGCGCCGCCGCGTGACAGGCTGAACACGGGTGAACAGGTCAGGAGACTGAAATGAAGGGTGATCCGAAGGTCATCGAATATCTCAACGCCGCGCTGCGGTCGGAACTGACCGCGGTCAGCCAGTATTGGCTGCACTATCGGCTGCAAGAAGACTGGGGCTATGGCCGGATCGCCGACAAGTCGCGCGCCGAATCGATCGAGGAAATGAATCACGCCGACAAGCTGATTCAGCGCATCATCTTTCTCGAAGGCCACCCCAACCTGCAAAAGCTGGACCCGCTGCGCATCGGGCAGAACATCCGCGAAACGCTTGAGGCCGATCTGGCCGGCGAACACGACGCCCGCAACCTGTATCTTGAGGCGCGGCAGCATTGCGCTGCGGTCAACGACCAGGTGTCCAAGGCGATTTTCGACGACCTGATCGAGGACGAGGAAGGGCACATTGATTTCCTCGAAACCCAGTTGCAGCTGATGGACGAAATCGGCGCGCAGAACTACGGGCTGCTGAACGCCAAGCCCGCCGACGACGCCGAATAAGCCGCAAGGCCCGTGCCACCCGACGCGCCGCCCCTGCGGGCGGCGTTGTTCATTGCGCGGCCGGGTCTGCGGCCAGATGCGGCTCGGGCGGGATCAGCTGCACGAAGCCCGCTGCCAGCGATTGCGCCAGCAGATCGGGCGGCATCACGGCCATGCGCAGGTATAGGGCGTCAAGCCCGTCCTCGCCGTCGCGGGCCAGCGCCTCGGGGCGGCCGCGCCGCCACCAGCCGGCATCGCAGATGGTGTTGGTCACGCCGGGCAGGGCGATTTCCGGCGCCATGTCGGGGTCATCGTGGAACAAGAACACCCGCGACGCGCCGCGGGCAAGCTGGTGGCGGGCAAAGACCTCGCACAATGATCCGGGCGCGCGGACCGTGGCGACCACGCTCCAGCTGCCGGAAGAAAAGGGGGGGTGCGTTCAACAGACTGCCTGCGCCGATAATGACCAGAGCCGGAGAAAGCAGTTTCGCGATGGCGAGGCAAGATGCCGTGCCGAATTGCACGCGGCAGGATGCGCGGGTGCCATGAGTGTCAAGCCCGGCATTGCCGGTAATGACCCTGAATTTGCGCCGTATCCATTCCGTATCCCGGCTGAAATGCGCGATAGTCCGAAATTCGATGCCGATACCGAAGCCGAATGCGGCGTCGCGGCCCGAACGTGTTTAATCGGATGGGTGGCAAAGCCGAATTCGGCACGCCCCGTTTTGACCGCAGGACACGGAAAAATGCGGCCAGCGTCAAAGCCGGCCAGCAATGCGGCGCGGGTTGTCTCAAGTGATTGTCGAAAGGCGCACCAACCCGGGAAATGCTGAGCGTGTTGCAGGGCGACGGGGCCGACATGGCCCCGGTTGTCGCCGCCGTGGTCGCCATATTGGCGCCCACGGCAGTCGATAACGCTAAAATGTTCCTCGTTACAACTTCAACCCGAAAACATGGGACTCGCTATGACTGCAAGTTGCGACAAAACGCGCCGGAATGGATGTTGTATTTTTGGATAGGTTTTGCGCGCCCGCTGCGGCCCTGAATTCATCGGGTTTCCGGCAATGTGCCGCGCTGAGCATGACAAATTAGGTTAACGGGCGGGTCGCGGCGGTCGGATCGGCCTGCGTTATTCCGGTCGCATCGGCGGTGCTGCGATAATGACGTTGCGGCACATTGCCGGAAATCACATTTCATGCGGGCGCGATTGCCCCGACAGGGGCTGGGTGGTAGCGGAGGAGGGACTTGAACCCCCGACACGCGGATTATGATTCCGCTGCTCTAACCAGCTGAGCTACTCCGCCCCGATGCGTCGCGAGCAGCTGTCTCGCGATGGGTGCGGGGGATGTAAGGCGCGCAGCCCCGCCCGTCAAGCGGATTTCTGGCGGCTCGGGGTGCTTGCCTAACGGCGCGGGGCGGGGCAGGGAAACGGATCAAGGAAACCGGGTCGCCCGGCAGGGCGTTGCAGGGATAGCAAGGGGTTGCCAGATGACGGATGATCCGTATGCCGCACTTGGGGTGTCCAGAACGGCCAGCGATGCGGAAATCAAAAAGGCGTATCGCAAGATCGCGCGGACGGATCACCCCGATCTGACCGACGATCCGGCGGCGCAAGAGCGTTTCAAGGCCGCCTCGGCTGCCTATGATCTGCTGAAGGAACCCGAGCAGCGCGCCCGATTCGACCGGGGCGAAATCGACGCGCAGGGGCAGGAACGCCCGCAGCGCCGCTATTATCGCGATTTTTCGGAATCGCCCGACAACCCCTATCGCGGACAGGCTGATTTCGGCGATTTCTCGGATGTGTTCGCCGATCTGTTCGGACAGGGCGGCCGCAGCGCCGGCCGGCAGGGCGGCACGCGCAGCTTTGACATGCGCGGGCAGGATTTCCGCTATACGCTCGAGGTCGATTTCCTGACCGCCGCGCGGGGCGGCACCACCCGCATCACCCTGCCTGACGGGCAGGTGCTGGACGTGAACATTCCCGCCGGCACCCGCGACGGCCAGACCATCCGCCTGCGCGGCAAGGGCGGCCCCGGCATGGGCGAGGCGCCGCCGGGCGACGCGCTGCTGGCGCTGAGCGTGCGCGAGGATGCCGACTGGCGGACCGACGGCGACGACGTGATCACCGTGCTGCCGATTTCGCTGGACGAGGCGATTCTGGGCGCGCGGGTCGAGGCGCAGACCATCGACGGGCCGGTGATGCTGACCGTGCCGCGCGGCGCCTCAAGCGGGCAAAAGCTGCGGCTGCGCGGGCGTGGCCTGCAAGCTGCGGGGGGCAAGCGCGGCGACCAGCATGTCGAGCTGCGGGTGGTGATGCCGCCCAGCATCGACGACGAGCTGGCCCGCTTTGTCGAAAACTGGCGCAAGGATCACGCCTATGACCCGCGCGCCGTCCGGGGAAAGGGGGGACGATGACCAGCCACTCGATGAGCCGGGAAGAAATCCTGGCGCTGGTTCCGGGACTGTCGGATGCGTCGCTGGATGCGCTGACCGATGCCGGAATCGTGCAGCCGGTGCTAAAGGGGGATGCGCCGCGGTTTCGCGATATCGACGCGGCGCGGCTGCAACTGGCCGTGGATCTTGAGGATGCGTTTCAACTGGACTCCAACGCGCTGGCACTGGTGCTGTCGCTGATCGATCAGCTGCACGGGCTGAAAGGCGAGATGCGCGCGGTGCTGGGCGCATTGGCCGCCGAGCCGCCCGAGACCCGCGCCCGGCTGCGCGGCATCATCCGCGAAACCCGGATCCTGCGGGTTCGCCGCCGCTAGCGCCTTATGTCGCGGCGAACAGCGCCGCCAGCCGCGCGGCCTCGTCCTCCAGCCCATAGGGTGGGTTGATGACGAACATCCCGGATCCGACCATGCCGTGACCGGGGCGGGCGGGTGCAAAGCGCACCTCGGACCGCAGCGCGCCGGGATGCGCCGCCGCCAGCGATTCGGCCATGGGCTGTTGGCGTGCATCGGTCAGCACCGGATACCACAGCGCGATCACCCCCACGTTCCATTTGCGCGCCATGCGGGCGATCCAGCCGGGAATGCGGTCGTAGTCGGCCTTGATTTCATAGCTGGGGTCGATCAGCAGCATCCCGCGTCGCGGGGTCGGCGGGATCAGCGCATTTGCCACGGCGAAACCGTCCTGAAGGTGCAGCCGGGCGTGGCCCGCTACCTGCGCCAGCGCCGCGTGTTCGGCCGGATGCAGCTCGGCCAGATGCGCCGAATCGCCCGGCCGCAGGAAATGCGCGGCGATCAGGGGCGAACCGGGATAGCACGCGGCGCCAAAGCGGTCGCGCACCGCGGTCAGCGCCGCACGCAGCGGATGCGGCAGCCAGTCCGCCGTCTCGGCGCGGGCGATGCCATGGGCGGCCTCGCCGGTCTTCTGCGCCTCGGGGCCCGACAGGTCGTATAGCCCGCGCCCCGCGTGGGTTTCGATATAGCTGAGCGGCTTGGGCTTTTCGGTCAGCCGCGCCAGGGCCGTCGCCAGCAGCGCGTGCTTGTGCACATCGGCGAGATTCCCGGCATGATAGGCGTGCTGATACGACAACATGCGCCGTGCCTAGCCGTCGCGCCGTGGAAATGAAAGCAGAGGAGAGTTAAAGCGGCGACCCCGGGGAGGAGGAGAGGGGCCGCCGCCGACAACGCGCCCAGGGAGGAGGAGAGGGCGGCGTTGCATCCGGATCGTTCGCCGGGGAGGAGGTCGGCTGCGATCCATGGACACAATATGGCCGAGATGCTGCGAATGCACAATGGCACTTTACGCTGATCTGCCATGCGTTTTGCGCATAGGTCCGGTCGGCTGTCTTGGCGATTAATTAACTATTTTGCCCTCTCGCCACAGCGAATCGGCTGAATACAAACTTCGGTTGTGTAACCTATGCGTGAGACGCAACGTCATTTCGGGTTTTGGGCTTGAAATGCTGCGACGCAGCGTCGCACGCCGCCCCCACGCCGCCCCATGGGTGGCTGGTTGTGCTGCGCCACCCGCCCTATATCCCCAATGATCAGGCATAAAAGAGGGCGCATCATGGCGGGGAATCGCGACAGGGTCTTGCAGGAGCTTTCGGAAATCGCGGTTCCGGGCGGGGGCAATCTGGTCGAGGCGGATCTGGTCCGCGCGCTCAATGTCACCGACGACGAGGTCAGCTTTGTCATCGAGGCCGCCGACCCCATGCTGGCGCGCGAACTGCAATCGGCTGAAAAAGAGGCCGAATCGCGCCTGCGCGCGCTGGGGTTCCAGCGGGTGCGCATCGTGACCACCGCGCCGGCGGGGCGCGCGCCCTCGGTCGCGGCCAGCTCGGGCGGGGCTGGGACGCCGCCGCCCAGTCTCAAGCTGGGCCGTCATCCCACGCCGCAGGCCGGACCGCAGGCGATTCCGGGGGTGCAGCGCATCCTCGCCATCGGATCGGGCAAGGGCGGGGTCGGGAAATCGACGCTGACCACCAACCTGGCGGTGGCGCTGGCCCGGGCCGGCCGGCGCGTGGGCGTGCTGGATGCCGACATCTACGGTCCCAGCCAGCCGCGGATGCTGGGCGTCACCGAACGACCGCGCAGCGAAAACGACCGCATCATCCCGGTCCATGCCCACGGCGTCACCATGATGTCGCTGGGTCTGATGATGAAAGAGGGCGAGGCCGTGGTCTGGCGCGGCCCGATGCTGATGGGCGCGTTGCAGCAGATGCTCAACCAGGTGGAATGGGGGGAGCTGGACGTGCTGCTGGTGGACCTGCCGCCCGGCACCGGCGATGTGCAGCTGAGCCTGTGCCAGAAAGCTCCGGTCACTGGCGCGGTGATCGTGTCCACGCCGCAGGACATGGCGCTGATCGACGCGCGCCGCGCCATCGACATGTTCGACAAGCTGCGCACCCCGGTGCTGGGGCTGGTGGAGAACATGTCCATGTATGTCTGCCCGAACTGCGGCCACGAGGCGCATCTGTTCGGCCATGGCGGCGTCGCGGCCGAGGCCGAGGCCCGCGGCCTGCCGTTTCTCGGTGCGGTGCCGCTGGACCTGTCGGTGCGGCTGGCCGGCGATTCGGGGCGACCGGTGGCTGCGGGCGAGGGGCCGGTGGCCGACGCCTATGCGCGTCTTGCCAGCCGGCTGATCGCCGACGGCGTGGCCTGAGGCCGGGCGGTTTTCGCCGCGCCCCGGCTGGTTTTCGGGAATTCACGGGAACGGGCCGGTCGACCGGGAAAGCGCGGGATCGGGCCCCACCCGTGACTTCAAGACCGAATCGCGCCGCTGTGAAAGGCCGTGATTCCCGCCAGTTTTCGGCGATTCCTCCACCCGCTTTGCAACCGCTGCCCGAGTTATCTGTGGATAACTCGGGCGCTGCGCCTATAATGTCACAGTCGCTGGACCACTATATATAGTTCTGCGATGTGGCTCCTTTACCTATATCTACAGATCTGCCTGTGCGCTTTGGCGGGTGTTCCTGTCGCGTTCTCGTGAAGGCCTTGGGTGGGCTTTGGTCGGTCCCGTCACAACCCCATTGCTTCCCATGTTTTCCCATGGCATCCCTGTCCTCACGGAAGACGGGCAGTAAAGGGGCAGCAAGACCCCGGCCAGAGGCAGGCTTCATACAGGCTCCCGCCATCCGCAAAAACGACTCGGCCGCCGTGCGAGCAGCACCTTCCCCCAAAGGTGGCGCGGCGGACCGGGCGATCCCCCGAAACTTCGGGGCCCAGTGATGGGACGAGGGCGGCGGATCGGGCAGTGGCAGCAGCCCGATCCGCCCTTTCCCGTTCTGGGGCCCGTTTCCGGGAATGGACAGTGAGAAGGTGGCGGGCTTGGCACGCAGGTTCAGAGGCTCGGAAGAGGGCAAGGTCGACGCCAAGGGGCGCGTCTCGATCCCCGCCCGGTTTCGCCGCGTGTTCGAATCGTCGGACCCCGATTTTGCATCCCGCAACCGCGCGCAGCTGGTCGTCGTCTATGGTTTCGCCGACTGGACGCATCTGCGGCTTTACACCATGGACGCCATCGACGAGATCGACGAAGGCATCAGCCGCATGCCCCGCGGCTCGGCCGAGCGCAGCTATCTGGAAACCCTGATGAACGGCCTGTCCGACGAGGCCGAGATCGACGCCGACGGCCGTCTGGTGCTGCCGCAGCGGCTGCGCGAAAAGATCGGGCTTGAGGACCGCGTGTTCTTCATGGCGCAGGGCGATTACCTGAAAGTCTCGACGCCCGAGACGCACGAGGCCGACCTGGCCGCCATTCAGGCCGACATGCCGGCGCTGGAACCCGGCGCCGATCCGCTGTCGCTGCTGCCGCCTGCGCCTGCGGCCGAAAGCTGATGGACGCCCCGCATGTTCCCGTGCTGCTGAACCCGCTGCTGGCGGCGGTTGCGCCGGTGCGTGGGGTCTGGGTTGACGGCACCTTCGGTGCGGGCGGTTATGCGCGCGGGTTGCTGGCGGCGGGCGCCGAGCTTGTGATCGGCATCGACCGCGACCCGGCGGTGTTTGCGATGGCCTCGCCCTGGGCCGGGGACTACGGCGCCCGGCTGCGGCTGGTGCAGGGCACGTTTTCCGAACTGGACGCGCTGGCCGGGGGGCCGGTGGACGGGGTGGTGCTGGACCTTGGCGTCAGCTCGATGCAGCTTGACCAGCCGGAACGCGGGTTTTCCTTTCTGCGTGACGGGCCGCTGGACATGCGGATGGGGCAGGCGGGGCCGTCGGCCGCCGATCTGCTGAACTCCGCCGAGGAATCGCGCATCGCCGATGTGCTGCATTACTATGGCGAGGAACGCGCCGCCCGCCGCATCGCCCGCGCCATCGTCGCCGCGCGGCCGCTGGCCACCACCGCGCAGCTGGCCGAGGTGGTGCAATCCTGCCTGCCGCGCCCGAAACCGGGGCAAAGCCACCTCGCCACCCGCAGCTTTCAGGCCATCCGAATCTGGGTGAACGACGAATTCGGCCAGCTGCTGGCGGGGCTTGAGGCCGCCGAGCGCGCGCTCAAGCCCGGCGGGCATCTGGCGGTGGTCAGCTTTCATTCGCTGGAAGACCGCGTGGTCAAGCGCTTCATGCAGGCGCGCGCCAATGCCGCCGGCGGAGGCAGCCGGCACGCGCCCGAAACCCTGCTGGAGCCGCCCGCCTTTACCCTGCCGTTCCGCCGCGCCATCGGCGCGGATGCGGATGAACTGGCCGCGAACCCCCGCGCGCGCTCGGCCTTTCTGCGCGTGGCCCGGCGCACCGATGCCCCCGCGGGCCGTGCCGATCCGGCGCGGCTGGGCCTGCCGCGACTGCCCGGGGGTGTGTGATGCGGCCGCTGCTTTATCTTGCCGCGGCGCTGGTGGTGATGGCGCTGGCGTTCTGGGCTTACCGCGAAAACTACCGCACGCAGGCGCAGGTGGACCGGATGCAGTCCGTCCAGCGCGAGATCGCCGGCCTGCGCGAGACGCTGGGCGTGCTGCGTGCGGAATGGGCCTATCTCAACCGCCCCGAGCGGCTGCGCCAGCTGGTCGACATGAATTTCGAACGGCTGCGGCTGGCGCCGGTGCAGTCGAACCAGTTCGGCGGCCCGCGCAACATCGACTATCCCCCGCCCGACCTGCCTGCGCCCCCCGAAGACGACGACTGGGTGGCGCCGCTGCCGTCCGGCAACCTGGGCGCGCCGCCGCCGCGCCCGTTCCGCCCTGGCTTTGCCGCCCCCGCCGCCGCTGACCGTTCCCCGCAGGAGTGATTGCCATGATCCGCACCCCCTTGCGCCCTCTGGCCCGCATCCTCAGCGCCCGACAGGCCGGGCAAGACCCCGACGAGATCGAGGCCGAGCTGCGCGCCCGCCGCCATGCCGAGATCCAGGACCGCGCCCGCCGCCGGGCCGAGGGGCGGATCAAGTGGATGGCGCTGGGCTTCATGCTGGCCTTTGCCACGGTGGGGTTGCGGATGGGGGCGATGGCCTCGAGCCAGCCCAGCGAGCCGCGCGTCCATGCCTCGGGCGCGCAGATCATTTCGCAGCGGGCCGACATCGTGGACCGGCGCGGGCGGGTGCTGGCGACGAACCTGTCCACCCACGCGCTTTACGCGCATCCGCAGGATCTGGTGGACCCGGCCACCGCCGCGGCCAAGCTGGCAAGGATCTTTCCCGACCTCGACGCCGAGCGGTTGAAGCGTGACCTGACCGGGGAACGCAAATTCGTCTGGATCAAGAAAAAGCTCAGCCCCGAACAGATGCAGGCCGTCCACGACATCGGCGAGCCGGGTCTGGTGTTCGGCCCGCGCGAGATGCGGCTTTACCCCAACGGCAATCTGGCCAGCCACATCCTTGGCGGCTCGCAATTCGGGGCCGAGGGCGTCAGTTCCGCCGAGGTGCTGGGCATGGCCGGCGTCGAGAAAGCCTTTGACGGCTGGCTGCGCGACCCCGCCAATGCCGGCGCGCCGCTGCAACTGTCCATCGACCTGACCGCGCAGGCCGCGATGGAGGAGGTTCTGGCCAACGGCATGAAGGTGATGAACGCCAAAGGCGCCACCGGCATCCTGATGGAGGTGGCCTCGGGTGAAATCGTCGCCATGGCCAGCCTGCCCGATTTCGACCCCAACGACCGGCCCAAGCCCCTGCTCAAGGGTGATCCCTCGGACAGCCCGCTGTTCAATCGCGCGGTGCAGGGGCAGTATGAGCTTGGCTCGACCTTCAAGATCTTTCCGGTGGCGCAGGCCATCGACGAGGGGCTGATCAACGTCAACACGATGATCAACGCCAGTTCCCCGATGAAGATCGGGAAATACCTGATCCATGATTTCCACAACTACGGCCGCGACCTGTCGGTCAAGGACGTGATCGGCAAATCCTCGAACGTGGCCACGGTGCGGATCGCGCAGATGCTGGGGCCGGAACGCCAGCAGCGTTTCCTCAGGGATCTGGGGTTTTTCGAGCCGACGCCCATCGAGATGACCGAGGCGCCGACCGGCAAGCCCATCGTGCCGCGGCGCTGGCCGGCGGTGACCGCGGCCACCGTGTCCTTTGGCCACGGGCTGGCGGCGAGCCCCCTGCATCTGGCCTCGGCCTATGCGACGCTGGCCAATGACGGGCGGCGGGTGCGCCCGACGCTGGTCCACCGCAAGGAACCGTTGCAGGGCGAACAGGTGCTGTCGCCGCGCGCCGCCGGCGCCGCGCGCGACCTGCTGCGCTATGTGGTGACCAAGGGCACCGCACGTCAGGCCGAGGTCGCGGGCTATCAGGTCGGCGGCAAGACCGGCACCGCCGACAAGCCCCGCCCCGGCGGCGGCTATTACAAGAACCGCAACGTCTCGACCTTTGCAGCGATGTATCCGGCGGACAAGCCGGTCTATGTGCTGGTGGTGACGCTGGACGAACCCAAGGTCTCGGTCGCGGGCGGGGGCGAGCTGCGCACCGCGGGCGCCACCGCTGCGCCGGTCGCCGCCGCGCTGGTCGAGCGGCTGTCGCCGCTGCTGGGGCTGCGTCCCGATGACGTGAAACTGCCCGTCATTGAACCCCGTCCGGCCGATGCCGTAAGGATCTCGGCAAGATAAGGACAAGGGTTGATGGCGGATAAAACCGGAAAGAAACTGTCCCTGCTGGGGCTGAGGGCGGCAGACGGGCGCGACCCGCAGATCGCCGGCCTTGCCGTCGATTCGCGGCAGGTGCGCGAGGGGTATCTGTTCGCGGCGCTGCCCGGGTCCGAGGTCCACGGCGGCGAATTCATCACCTATGCGCTGCGGCAGGGGGCGGCGGCGGTGCTGACCGACCGGCAGGGCGCGGCGATGGCGGCTGATGCGCTGGCCGGGTCGGGGGTGGCGCTGGTCGTGGCCCAGGATCCGCGCGCTGCACTGGCCGGCGCTGCCGCGCTGTGGTTCGAATCGCAGCCCGAGACGGTGGTGGCGGTGACGGGCACCTCGGGGAAAACCTCGGTTGCGAATTTCACCCGCCAGATCTGGCAGGCGCTGGGGCTGCGCGCGATCAGCCTGGGCACCATGGGGGTCGAGGGCGATTATTCCGCACGCCTCGCCCACACCACCCCCGAGCCGATCACCCTGCACCGGGTGCTGTCCGAGGCCGCTTTCGCCGGCGTCACCCATGCCGCGATGGAGGCGTCGAGCCACGGGCTTGACCAGCGGCGGCTGGACGGGGTGCGGGTGGCGGCGGGCGCGTTCACCAACTTCAGCCAGGACCATCTGGATTATCATCAGGATTTCGACAGCTATTTCGCCGCCAAGGCGCTGCTGTTCGACCGTATCCTTGAACCCGGCGCGGCGGCGGTGATCTGCACCGATGACGAACGCGGCCGGCAGGCGGCGGGGATCGCGCAGGCGCGCGGGCTGGCCGTGACCACCTATGGCCGCGGCGAGGGCTGCGACCTGCGCATCCTCGGCCAGCGCTATGACGCCACCGGGCAAGAGCTGCGGTTTTCCGCCCATGGCCGCACGCATCTGATCCGCCTGAACCTCATCGGTGGCTTTCAGGCGGAAAACGTGCTGTGCGCCGCCGGGTTGTGCATGGCGACCGGCGCCGACCCCGGGGCGGTGATCGCGGCGCTGCCGGGGCTGGAAACCGTGCGCGGCCGGATGCAGCTGGCCGCCCGCCGCACCAACGGCGCCGCGGTGTTCGTCGATTACGCCCACAAGCCCGGCGCGGTGATCGCGGCACTGCAATCGCTGCGCCCGCATGTGATGGGCCGCATCGTCGCAGTGATCGGCGCCGGCGGCGACCGCGACCGCGCCAAGCGCCCGCTGATGGGTGCGGCGGCCCGCGAATACGCCGACGTGGTGTTCGTCACCGACGACAACCCCCGCAGCGAAGACCCCTCTGCGATCCGCGCCGCGGTGCTGCAAGGCGCCGGCCCCGACGCCACCGAGGTCGGCGACCGGGCCGAGGCGATCCTGCGCGCCGTCGATGTGCTGGAACCCGGCGACGCGCTGCTGATCGCCGGCAAGGGCCATGAGACCGGGCAGATCATCGGCTCGGATGTGTTTCCCTTTGACGATGCGGAACAGGCCTCGGTGGCCGTGGCCGCGCTGGATGGCATGATATGACGCTGTGGACCGCGCAGGACGCCGCCGCTGCCACCGGCGGGCGCGCGACCGCCGACTGGGCGGCAAGCGGCATTTCCATCGACACCCGCACGCTGGCCCCGGGCGATCTGTTCGTGGCGCTGAAGGATGCGCGCGACGGCCATGATTTCGTGGCGCAGGCGCTGGAACGGGGCGCCGCCGCCGCGCTGGTCAGCCGCATCCCCGAAGGGGTGGCTGCCGACGCCCCGCTGCTGCTGGTCGCGGATGTGGTCCCCGCGCTTGAGGCTCTGGGTCGCACCGCCCGCGCCCGGACCCGCGCGCGGATGCTGGCGATCACCGGCTCGGTCGGCAAGACCTCGACCAAGGACATGGCCGCCGCGGCGCTGGCCCCCCTGGGGCGCGTCCACGCCGCCGAGGCCAGCCTGAACAACCACTGGGGCGTGCCGCTGACGCTGGCGCGGATGCCGGCGGACACCGATTTCGCCATCCTTGAACTTGGCATGAACCACCCCGGCGAGATCGCGCCGCTGTCGCGCATGGCCCGCCCGCATGTCGCGATGATCACCACCGTCGCCCCCGCGCATATGGAGGCGTTTGGCTCGATCGACGGTATCGCCGCCGAAAAAGCCTCGATCTTCGAGGGGTTGGAGCCGGGCGGCCACGCCATCATCCCGCAGGGGCTGGGGGTCACGCCGATCCTGACGGCCGCCGCGCAGGCGGCAGGCGCCACCGTCACCGGCTTTGGCGCGGGGGCCGAGGCCCACGCCCTGTCCGCGCAGGTCGAGGATGGCCGCACGAATGTCCGCGCCCGGATCGGTGATGGCGAGGTTGATTTCACCCTCGCCACCACCGGCGCGCATTTCACCGGCAACGCGGTGGGCGTGCTGGCCGCCGCCGCCGCGCTGGGCGCCGATCCCGCGGCCGCGGCGCGGGGCCTGTCGGACTGGCGCCCCTACAAGGGCCGCGGCGGGGTCGAACAGATCGGCGGGATCACCCTGATCGACGACAGCTACAACGCCAACCCGACCAGCCTTGCCGCCGGGCTGGCGACGCTGGCCGCGATGCCCGCGGGCCGCCGGGTCGCGATCCTCGGCGACATGCTGGAACTGGGCGCGGACGAAAACGCCCTGCACCGCGCCGTCGCCGATTTCCCGCAGATGCAGCAGGTTGCGCTGGTCCATGCCTGCGGCCCGCGAATGCGCCACCTGTTCCAGGCGCTGCCGGAAACCCGCCGCGGGATCTGGGCCGAGGATGCCGCCGAGCTTTGTGCCCGCGCGGGGGAACTGGTCCAGGACGGCGATGTCGTGTTCGTGAAAGGGTCCAAGGGCTCGCGCGTCGCCAGCGTGGTTGACGCGATCCGCAAGGCGCGTCAGACGCCGCAGAAACCAAGTAACGAGGGCTGAAATCATGCTGTATTGGCTGGCGGACCTGTCCGACGATGGCGGCCTGTTCAACCTGTTTCGCTATATCACCTTTCGCTCGGGGGCGGCGTTCTTTACGGCGCTGCTGTTCGGGTTCGTCTTTGGACGGCCGATCATCGACTGGCTGCGGGTCAAGCAGAAAAAGGGCCAGCCGCTGCGCGACGTCGGCCCCGACCATTTCGCCAAGGCGGGCACGCCGACCATGGGCGGTTTCCTGATCCTGTCGGCGCTGTTCATCTCGACCCTGCTGTGGGCGCGGCTGGACAACGCCTATGTCTGGATCGTGCTGCTGGTCACGGCCGCATTCGCCGCCATCGGCTTTGCCGACGACTTCGCCAAGGTGACCAAGCATCACCACGACGGCGTGTCGGGGCGTATCCGCATGGGGCTGGGGCTGCTGGTGGGCGCGCTGGCGGGGCTGGCGGTGATGTGGTTGCAGACGCCGGCGCTGTCGGGGCAACTGGCGCTGCCGTTTCTCAAGAACGTGCTGATCAACCTCGGGATCTTCTACGTCCCCTTTACGATGATCGTCATCGTCGGCGCGGCCAATGCGGTGAACCTGACCGACGGGCTGGACGGGCTGGCCATCGGCCCGGTGATGGTTGCCGCCGCAACCTTCGGCATCATCGCCTATCTGGTCGGCCACGCCAATTTCGCCAACTACCTGGGCGTGCATTTCGTCCCCGGCACCGGCGAGATCGCGGTCTTCATCGCGGCCCTGATCGGCGGAGGGCTGGGGTTCCTGTGGTATAACGCCCCCCCCGCGGCGGTGTTCATGGGCGACACCGGCAGCCTTGCCCTTGGCGGCGCGCTGGGTGCCATCGCGGTCTGCATCAAGCATGAAATCGTGCTGGCCATCGTCGGCGGGCTGTTCGTGGTCGAGGCGCTGTCGGTCATCATTCAGGTCGCCTATTTCAAGCGCACCGGCCGCCGCGTGTTCCTGATGGCCCCGATCCACCATCATTTCGAGAAAAAGGGCTGGGCCGAGCCGCAGATCGTCATCCGCTTCTGGATCATCGCGGTGATCCTGGCGCTGATCGGGCTGTCCACGCTGAAGCTGCGCTGATCTTCTGTCCACAAATATCCTGGGCTTGTGAGCGCCCGGAAAACAATCCGGTGGATTGTTTTCAGCGAACAAGGCCATGGTAGTGGCCCGGGGGCGGGCCCCGGGTTCCTTTCTCTCCGCAAGGACCAGACCATGATCCCCGTCCAGGGCGTCCAGAACCAGACCATCGCCGTTCTCGGCCTCGGCCGCTCGGGCCGCGCCACCGCGGCGGCGCTGCGCGAGGGCGGCGCCCGCGTCATCGCTTGGGACGACAGCGCCGAGACCCGCGCCCAGGCCGAGGCCGAGGGGTTGGCGCTGGCCGACCTGACCCGCGACGCGGGTTGGCGCGATCCGGTGGATGCGCTGATCACCTCGCCCGGGATCCCGCATCTTTATCCGCAGCCGCACCCAGCGATCGCGCAGGCGCTGCGCCGCGGGGTGCCGGTCGACAACGACATCGGCCTGTTCTTCCGCAGCTTCGGCGCGGCGGACTGGGCGGCGTTCGACACGGCCCCGCGGGTGATCTGCGTCACCGGCTCGAACGGGAAATCCACCACCACGGCGCTGATCCACCACATCCTGCGCGAAACCGGCCGGCCGACCCAGATGGGCGGCAATATCGGCACCGGGGTGCTGGCGCTGGAGCCGCCCGTCGATGCCGAGGTGCTGGTGCTGGAACTCTCGTCCTATCAGACCGAGCTTGCCCGGGCGCTGACCCCGGACGTGGCCGTTTTCACCAACCTGTCGCCCGATCATCTGGACCGCCATGCCGGCATGGGCGGCTATTTCGCCGCCAAGCGCCGGCTGTTCGCCGAGGGCGGTCCCGACCGCTGCATCATCGGCGTGGACGAGGACGAGGGCCGCTATCTGGCCAACCAGATGGGGCAGTCGCCGCAGGACGACCGGGTGATCCGCATCTCGGTCGAGCAAAAGCTGGACGGGTTCGGCTGGTCGGTTTCCTCTCGCAAGGGGTTTCTGGCCGAATGGCGCAAGGGGCGGCAGATCGCCTCGGTCGACCTGCGCGGCATCACCGGGCTGCCGGGGGCGCATAACCACCAGAACGCCTGCGCCGCCTGGGCCGCCTGCCGCAGCGTCGGGTTGGCCCCGCGCGATATCGAGGCCGCGTTCCACAGTTTCGCCGGGTTGCCGCATCGCAGCCAGACCGTGGCTGAAATCGGCGGCGTGCGCTGGGTCAACGATTCCAAGGCGACCAACCTCGATTCGGCGCAAAAGGCGCTGGGGGCGTTCGAGAATATCCGCTGGATCGCCGGCGGCATGGGGAAAGAGGGCGGCATCGCCGCGCTTGCCCCGCTGTTCCCGCGCATCCGCAAGGCCTATCTGATCGGCCACTCGGCCCGCGACTTTGCCCTGCAGCTATCCGACACCCCGCACGAGGTCGTCGGTACGATGGAGGAAGCCGTCGCCCGCGCCAGCGCCGAGTCTGAGCCGGGCGACACGGTGCTGCTGGCCCCCGCCTCGGCCAGCTTCGACCAATACCCGAACTTCGAGAAGCGCGGCGAGCATTTCACCGCACTGGTGCAGGCGCTGGCAACGGGCGAAGACACGCCGGGCTGATCCGGCAATGGGGGCGCTGCCCCCGGCACTTCGTGCCTCCCCCGGGATATTTGGGACCGCCCGAAGAGCAAGCGGCGGCCGGCCTCGTCTTTGGTGTGAAAATATCCCGGGGGTGCGGGGGCTGGCCCCCGCTGCGGCAGCGACGTTGCGAGACCGCGGCGCGGGACGGCAGCGCCTCACGCAATCATTCCTAGCGCCATCCGAGCATCCGCGCTATCCTGCCGCCCAGACCCGGGCCAAACCGGGCACAGAGCAGAGGCAGTGACAGCGGTGAACCCATGACCGAGATGGTCTTTGGCGCCACGCCCGTGCGGGTGGGCGATCCGATTCTTCCGCGCTGGTGGCGCACGGTGGACAAATGGTCGCTGGGCTGCGTGGTGGCGCTGTTCGCGCTGGGGCTGCTCCTGGGGCTTGCCGCCTCGGTGCCGCTGGCGGAACGCAACAACCTGCCCTCGTTCTATTACGTCACCCGGCAGGCGGTGTTCGGTGGCGTGGCGCTGGCGGTGATGCTGGTGATTTCCATGCTGTCGCCGCAGATGGTGCGCCGGCTGGGGGTGCTGCTGTTCGCCGGCGCGTTCCTGGCGGTGCTGGCGCTGCCGGTCATCGGCACCGATTTCGGCAAGGGGGCGACGCGCTGGCTCAGCCTCGGCTTTGCCTCGGTGCAGCCGTCCGAGTTCCTCAAGCCCGGGTTCATCGCGCTGTGTGCCTGGTTCATGGCCTCGTCGCAGGCGGTGGGCGGGCCGCCCGGGCGGCTCTATTCCTTTTTCGTCGCCGCGGTGGTGATCGGGCTCTTGGCGATGCAGCCGGACTTTGGCCAGGCCTCGCTCGTGCTGTTCGCCTGGCTGGTGATGTTCTTCGTCGCCGGGGCGCCGGTGGTGCTGATTTCCGGCACCATCGGGCTGGCGGGCCTTGGCGGCATGTTCGCCTATGCCAACAGCGAGCATTTCGCCCGCCGCATCAACGGGTTTCTGTCGGCCGAGGTCGATCCGCGCACCCAGATCGGCTATGCTACCAACGCCATTCAAGAGGGCGGATTTTTCGGCGTCGGCGTGGGCGAGGGCACGGTAAAGTGGTCGCTGCCCGACGCCCATACCGATTTCATCATCGCCGTCGCCGCCGAAGAGTTCGGCTTTGTCATGGTGATGACCATCATCGCGCTATACGGAGCCGTGGTCATCCGCTCGCTCTTGCGGCTGGTGGGGGAACGCGACCCCTTTGCCCGCATCGCCGGGGTGGGGCTGGCCTGCGCCTTTGGCGTGCAGGCGCTGATCAACATGGGCGTCGCGGTGCGGCTGCTGCCGGCCAAGGGGATGACGCTGCCCTTTGTCAGCTACGGCGGCTCGTCGGTGATCGCCTCGGGGATCACGCTGGGGATGCTGCTGGCGCTGACCCGCGCGCGCCCCCAGAACGTGCTGTCCGACGTGCTGGGGCGGGCAGGCAGATGAGCGGGGGGCGTCTGGCGCTGATCGCAGCCGGGGGCACCGGCGGCCACATGTTTCCCGCGCAGGCGCTGGCCGAGCGGCTGCTGGCCGAGGGCTGGCGGGTCAAGCTGTCCACCGACGACCGGGGCGCGCGCTATGCCGCGGGTTTCCCGCCGCAGGTGGTGCGCGAGATCGTGCGCTCGGCCACGCCGGCGCGGGGCGGCGCGCTGGGCAAGCTTGCCGCGCCATTCCGCATCGGGCAGGGGCTGGCGGCCGCCGTCCGGACCATGCGCCGCGACCGGCCCGCGGTGGTTGTGGGTTTCGGGGGCTACCCCTCGATCCCGGCGCTGGGGGCGGCCTCGCTGCTGGGGGTGCCGCGGATGATCCATGAACAGAACGGCATCATGGGGCGGGTGAACCGGATCTTTGCCCGCCGCGTGGACCGCGTGGCCTGCGGCATCTGGCCGACCGAGCTGCCCGAGGGGGTCGGCGGCACCCATGTCGGCAACCCCGTGCGTCAGGCGGTGCTGGACCATGCCGCCGCGCCCTATCAGCCGCCGGGCGACGGCCCGCTGCATCTGCTGGTGATCGGCGGCAGCCAGGGCGCGCGCCGCCTGTCCGACGTGGTGCCCGCCGCCGTTGCCGCCCTGCCGCCGGACCTGCGCGCGCGGCTGACCGTCAGCCATCAGGCCCGCGCCGAGGACGCCGACCGCGTCACCCGCGCCTATGCCGATGCCGGCATCACGGCCGAGGTGCAGCCCTTTTTCGCCGATGTCCCCGAACGCATGGCCCGCGCGCAGCTGGTGGTCAGCCGGGCCGGCGCCTCGTCGCTGGCGGATCTGACGGTGATCGGGCGGCCGGCGATCCTCATCCCTTACCCTTCGGCCGCCGGGAACCACCAGTCGGCCAACGCCCGCGCATTGGCGGAATCCGGCGCAGCGGTGCTTTTGCCGGAATCGGTGCTGGACACCGAAAGCCTGACGCGCGATCTGCGGGCGATCCTGACGGACAGCCAGCGCGCCTGCACCATGGCCCAGGCCGCGCTTTCGCTGGGTCGCCCCGATGCGGCGGCCCGACTGCATGACCTTGTGACGGAACTCAGCCCATGAACGCAGCCACCAAACTTCCCGGAGAACTCGGCCCGATCCATTTCGTCGGCATCGGCGGCATCGGGATGTCCGGCATCGCCGAGGTGCTGCTGACGCTGGGCTACAGCGTGCAGGGGTCGGACGCGAAACGCTCCAAGATCACCGACCGGCTGGAGCGGCTGGGCGCCACCGTGTTCGAGGGCCAGCGCCCCGAAAATCTGGGCGAGGCCGGGGTGGTGGTGATCTCGACCGCGATCCGCCCCGGCAATCCCGAGCTGGAAGAGGCGCGCCGCCGCGGCCTGCCCGTCGTGCGCCGGGCCGAGATGCTGGCCGAGCTGATGCGACTGAAATCGAACATCGCCATCGCCGGCACCCACGGCAAGACCACGACCACCACCATGGTGGCGACGCTGCTGGACGCGGGTGGGCTGGACCCGACGGTCATCAACGGCGGCGTGATCCACGCTTACGGCTCGAACGCGCGCGCGGGCGCCGGCGAATGGATGGTGGTCGAGGCCGACGAATCCGACGGCAGCTTCAACCGCCTGCCCGCCGACATCGCCATCGTGACCAACATCGACCCCGAGCATATGGAGCACTGGGGCAATTTCGACGCGCTGCGCAAGGGCTTCACCGATTTCGTGTCGAACATCCCGTTTTACGGGCTGGCGGTCTGCTGCACCGACCACCCCGAGGTGCAGGGGCTGGTCGGCCGCCTGACCGACCGCCGCGTCGTCACCTTTGGCTTCAACGCGCAGGCGGATGTGCGCGCGGTCAACCTGCGGTATGAGAACGGCATCGCGCATTTCGACGTGGCATTGCAGGGCGAACGGGCCGAGGACGGCGAGTTTCCGGTGATCGAGGGCTGCACCCTGCCGATGCCGGGCGACCACAATGTCTCGAACGCGCTGGCTGCCGTCGCGGTGGCCCGGCATCTGGGGATGAAACAGGCCCAGATCCGCGAGGCGCTGGCCGGATTCGCCGGGGTCGGGCGTCGCTTTACCAAGGTGGGCGAGGTCGGCGGCATCACCATTATCGACGATTACGGCCACCACCCGGTGGAAATCGCCGCCGTGCTGAAAGCCGCGCGGCAGGCGACCAGGGGGCGGGTGATCGCCGTCCACCAGCCGCACCGCTATTCGCGGCTCGCCTCGCTTTTCGACGATTTCTGCACCTGCTTCAACGAGGCCGACGTGGTCGCCATCGCCGAGGTCTACGGCGCGGGCGAAGACCCGATCCCCGGCGCCGAACGCGACGATCTGGTGGCCGGGCTGATCGCGCATGGCCACCGCCACGCCCGCGCGGTGATGGACGAGGGCGATCTTGAACGGCTGGTGCGCGAACAGGCGCGGCCGGGCGACATGGTGGTCTGCCTTGGTGCGGGCACGATCTCGGCCTGGGCCAATGCCCTGCCGGAACGTCTGACCGAAAGGGCTGCGTGAAATGCCGCAGGAATTTGCACTGATCGCCGCAATCGCCGTCACCTTGCCGGGGCTTGCCGCATGGCTGGCCGGCCGTCGCTTTGGGCTGGCCGGGCTGTTGGGCGCGCTGGCGCTGCTTGCCATAATCGCCGTCCCCAGCTGGATCATCACCCGCGACGTCCTGACCGGAGATTCGCAGGTCCGCCGCGCCGGCATGATCTTTTTCGTGATCGTGCCGGGCATCGTGTCGCTGATCCTGGGCGCCGTCTTCGGCTTTTGGGAGGCCAACCGCCGCCGCTGACGCCCTGCGGGGCCAAGGGCTTCGGGCGGTTGGAAATATCCTCCGGGGGTCCGGGGGTGGAAAACCCCCGGTCGCAGCCGCGCCATCTGGCCCGCCCCCGCAGATATGTGCAAAAGACAGCCATGAACACAATTCCCGACCTGCGCGGCACGCTGACGCAAACCCGCTCGCTTGCCGATCTGACCTGGCTGCGGGTGGGCGGCCCGGCGGACTGGCTGTATCAACCCGCCGATCCCGACGACCTGGCGCTGTTTCTGCGCGAACTCGCCCCCGGCGTCCCGGTGTTCCCGATGGGTGTCGGCTCGAACCTGATCGTGCGGGACGGCGGCATCCGCGGGGTGGTGATCCGGCTGGGCCGGGGCTTCAACAGCATCGAATGCGACGGCGACCGGGTGATCGCCGGGGCCGCGGCGCTGGACGCCCATGTCGCGCGCCGCGCGGCCGAGTCGGGGCTGGACCTGACCTTTCTGCGCACCATCCCCGGCAGCATCGGCGGCGCCGTGCGCATGAACGCCGGCTGCTATGGCACCTATGTCGCCGATCATCTGGTCGAGGTTCAGGCGATCACCCGCGACGGCCGCGCCGTGACCCTGCCCGCGGCCGATCTGCAACTGGGCTATCGTTCCTCGACCCTGCCACCGGGCTGGGTGCTGACCCGCGCCATCTTCCGCGCCGATCCCGGCGACCCCCAGGCGCTTGCCGCCCGGATGGAGGACCAGCTTGCACGCCGCGACGCCACCCAGCCCACCCGCGAGCGCAGCGCCGGCTCGACCTTTCGCAACCCCGCCGGCTTCAGCTCGACCGGGCGCGAGGATGACAGCCACGAGCTGAAGGCGTGGAAGCTGATCGAGGATGCCGGGCTGCGCGGCCACCGGCTTGGCGGCGCGCAGATGAGCGAAAAACACCCCAATTTCCTGATCAACACCGGCACCGCCACCGCCGCCGACCTTGAATCGCTGGGCGAACTGGTGCGCGCCCGGGTGCGCGAAACCTCGGGCCATGAGCTGTTGTGGGAGGTCGTGCGCATCGGCGACCCGCTGCCTGACCCGTAGCCGGCCGACGTTCGCCGCAAAGTTGCGCGCGACATCGCAGAAACCCCCTTCACGCCCCGCCGCTTTGCCCGTATGATTCCCGGCAAGGTGCCGCAAAGGTGCCGCAACCGGGGCGTGAACGTGCGCCCATGAACACAGCCCGGCCAACCGGGCGAAAGGCAGATGTGGCGGGCAGGTCGAGCAGGACAGCCCACACCGTAGCGGTCCTGATGGGCGGCCCCTCGGCAGAACGCGAGGTGTCGCTGTCGTCGGGGCGCGAATGCGCGGATGCGCTGCGGGTGGCAGGGTTTCAGGTGGTCGAGATTGCTCTTGGCCCGGACGAATCGGCAACGCTGCCGGCGCGCCTGGCCGAGGCGCGCCCCGATGTCGTGTTCAACGCCCTGCACGGCCGCATGGGCGAGGACGGCCGCGTCCAGGGCCTGCTGGAATGGCTGGGCTATCGCTATACGCATTCGGGGGTGCTGTCCTCGGCGCTGGCCATGGACAAGACCCGCACCAAGCAGGTCTATCGCGAAGCCGGGCTGCCGGTGGTCGACAGCGTGATCGCCGACGCGGCCGAGGTGCGCGCGCGCCATGTGCTGCCGCCGCCCTATGTGGTCAAGCCCAACGACGAAGGCTCGTCCGTCGGGGTCTATATCGTGCATCCGGGCGACGCGCCGCCTGCGCTTTCGGACGACATGCCCGCGCAGGTGATGGTGGAAACCTATGCGCCGGGGCGCGAGCTGACCACCTCGGTCATGGGCGACCGGGCGCTGGGGGTGACCGAGATCGTCACCGAAGACTGGTATGATTACGCCGCGAAATACACCGTCGGCGGCTCGCGCCACATCATCCCGGCCGAGATCCCGGCCGAGATCACGGCCGCCTGCCTTGACTACGCCGTGCGCGCGCATCGGGCGCTGGGCTGCGCCGGGCTGTCGCGCACCGATTTTCGCTGGGACGAATCGCGGGGGCTGGACGGGCTGGTGCTGCTGGAAACCAACACCCAGCCGGGGATGACCCCGACCTCGCTGTCGCCCGAACAGGCCCGGCAGCTGGGCATCACCTTTCCCGAACTGTGCCGCTGGATGGTCGAGGACGCGCTGTGTCGGGATTGAAGCATCTGACCGCCGCCTTCAGCGCCGCGGCCCCGCCTGCACCCGCGCGCCGCCCCGGTGCCCGCCCGCCGCCCGCCGCCCGCACCGCGCGGCGCGAGCCGGGGCCGTCGCGGCTGGCCTATCGGCTGAACCGGCTGTGGCTGACCCCGTTCTATCGGCGGCTCTTGCGCATCGGCCTGCCGCTGCTGCTGGTTGCGGCCGTCACCGGGCTGTGGCTGTCGGATGAAACCCGCCGCGCCAACCTGACCGGCGGCGTCGCGGCGCTGGTCGAGAACATCCAGTCGCGCGAGGCTTTCATGGTGCGCAAGATGGAGATCGAGGGCGCCTCGCCCGCCGTGGACCGCGCGCTGCGCGCCATGCTGCCGGTGAACTTGCCGGCGTCGAGTTTCGACATCGAGCTGCGCGACCTGCGCCAGGCGGTCGAGCGGCTGGACGCCATCGAAAAGGTCGAATTCCGCATCCGTCCCGGCGGGATCCTGTCCGCCGTGGTGGTCGAGCGTGAGCCCGCGATCTTGTGGCGCCATGCCCGCGGGCTGGACCTGCTGGATGCGCAGGGGCACCGGGTCGCCTCGGTCACCTCGCGCGAGGTGCGCCGCGACCTGCCGCTGATCGCGGGCGAGGGCGCGGCCCGCCATACGGGCGAGGCGCTGGCCCTGATCGACGCCGCCGGCCCGATCCTGCCGCGGCTGCGCGGGCTGGAACGGGTGGGTGAGCGGCGCTGGGACGTGGTGCTGGACCGCGGCCAGCGCATCATGCTGCCGACCGAACGCCCGCTGCCGGCGCTGCGCCGGGCGCTGGCGATGGACCGCGAGGACGCGCTGCTGGCGCGCGACGTGACCGTGATCGACCTGCGCGACCCCTCGCGGCCGGTGCTGCGCATGGGGCTGGCCGCGCAGAACACCCTGCGCCGCGCGGCCGGGCTGCCGGAAATCGACGCGGACGGAAATCTGATCGAGCCGGAAGAGGGCGGCGCCAAGACCGCCGCGGCCGGCAATGCGGCCCGCCGGGGCGGCTAGGGCGACAGGAAACGGGGGGCAAGGGATGCGCGATCTTTACGAAGCTCAACGGGCGATGCGGCAGGCGCGCCGCGCCGCGA
Source organism: Paracoccus alkenifer (assembly GCF_900108405.1). Taxonomy (GTDB): domain Bacteria; phylum Pseudomonadota; class Alphaproteobacteria; order Rhodobacterales; family Rhodobacteraceae; genus Paracoccus; species Paracoccus alkenifer. Next base: position 828,263 of record NZ_FNXG01000001.1, on the reverse strand, counting down.
TGGCCCGCGGTGTGCTGGCGGTGCTGGATATCGGCACCTCGAAAGTCACCTGCATCGTGCTGCAATTCGACGGTCCCGGCCAGTTCCGCGAATCCGACGGGGTGGGGCCGATGGCCGGGCAGTCCTCGTTCCGGGTGATCGGCCAGTTCACCACCCAGTCGCGCGGCGTCCGCTATGGCGAGATCGAGACCATGGCCGAGACAGAGCACTGCGTGCGCCACGCGGTGCAGGGTGCGCAGAAACAGGCGGGTGTCCGCGTCGATCACGTCATCGCCACGATTTCCGGCGCGCGCCCTGCGTCCTACGGGCTGGCGGGGGAAATCGCGCTGCGGTCCGGCAAGGTCACCGAAGAGGACGTGGCCGCGGCGCTGGCCGCTTGCGAGGTGCCCGATTTCGGCCGCAATCGCGACGTGCTGCATGCGCAGCCGGTGAATTTCGCCGTCGATGCGCGGTCCGGCCTGTCCGACCCGCGCGACATCGTGGGCGACCGGCTGGCGGTCGACATGCATGTGCTGACCATCGACGGCTTTGCGGCCTCGAATCTGGTGCAATGCGTGCAGCGCTGCGATCTGGAACTGGCCGGGGTCGGCTCGGCCGCCTATGCGGCGGGACGGGCGGCACTGGTCGAGGACGAACAGGAACTGGGCGCGGCCTGCGTGGACATGGGCGGCGGGGTCACCGGGGTGTCGCTGTTCTTGAAAAAGCACATGCTGTTTGCGGATGCAGTGCGGATGGGCGGCGATCTGGTGACCCGCGACATCAGCGCCGGTCTGCGGGTGCCCCTGGCGACGGCCGAGTGGCTCAAGACCCGCCACGGCGGGCTTGAGGCCACCAATCGCGACGACCGCGAGATGATCGACGTGACGCCCGAGCGCGACGAGCACTGGGACGGCGAGCGCCGCACCGTCAGCCGCGCCGACCTGATCGGCATCATGCGCCCGCGGGTCGAGGAAATCCTCGACGGGGTGCGCGAGGTGCTGGAGGTGGCGGGTTTCGACCAGATGCCGTCGCGGCAGGTGGTGCTGACGGGTGGCGCCAGCCAGATTCCGGGGCTGGACGGGCTGGCCATGCGGATCCTGGGGCAGAATGTGCGCATCGGGCGACCGCTGCGCATCCACGGGCTGGCCCAGCAGCATACCGCGCCGTGCCACGCGGCGACGGTCGGGCTGGCGCTGCATGCAGCCAACCCGCAGGACGAATGGTGGGATTTCGAGATGCCGGTCGAACGGGCGGGGGTTGTGGGCCTGCGCCGGGCGTATCGGTGGTTCCGCAACAACTGGTGAACATGATTGCGCAGGCGCCCACCACAGCTTGCGCGATAGGCGATATACCGCCAGAAGGCGCATTTGATGGCCCATATCTTGTGGATATGTGCTGATTCGGAAGTGACGACCGGGCGGAATCTGTTACCCTGCGCAGGCAGCACAGGGGAATCGACCGGGCGCCCACGACCCGGCAGGAAACACGAAAAGGGCAGGCGGCGATGAATCTCAACCTGATGATGAACGACGACGAAGAACTGCGCCCGCGGATCACCGTCTTTGGCGTCGGCGGCGCGGGGGGCAACGCCGTCAACAACATGATCGAAAAACAGCTGGACGGCGTGACCTTTGTCGTCGCCAACACCGACGCTCAGGCGCTGTCGCAAAGCCATGCCGAAAGCCGCGTCCAGCTGGGCCCCAATGTGACCGAAGGTCTGGGCGCCGGCGCCAAGCCCGCCATCGGCGCGCAGGCCGCCGAGGAAACGATCGAGGACATCGTCGATCACCTGATGGGCGCGCATATGTGCTTCATCACCGCCGGAATGGGCGGCGGCACCGGCACCGGCGCGGCCCCGATCATCGCGCAGGCCGCCCGTGAAATGGGCATCCTGACCGTCGGCGTGGTGACCAAGCCGTTCCAGTTCGAGGGATCGAAGCGGATGCGGCAGGCCGATGAAGGGGTCGAGACCCTGCAAAAGGTCGTCGATACCCTCATCATCATCCCGAACCAGAACCTGTTCCGGATCGCCAACGAAAAGACCACCTTCACCGAAGCCTTCGCCATGGCCGACGACGTTCTGTATCAGGGCGTCAAGGGCGTGACCGACCTGATGGTGCGCCCCGGCCTGATCAACCTCGACTTTGCCGACGTGCGCGCGGTGATGGACGAGATGGGCAAGGCGATGATGGGCGCCGGCGAGGCGACCGGCGAAAACCGCGCGGTCGAGGCCGCCGAAAAGGCCATCGCCAACCCGCTGCTGGACGAAATCAGCCTGCACGGCGCCAAGGGCGTGCTGATCAACATCACCGGCGGCGACGACCTGACCCTGTTCGAGATGGACGAGGCTGCCGAGAAGATCCGCGAAAAGGTCGATCCCGACGCCAACATCATCGTCGGCTCGACGCTGGATCCCAACATGCAGGGCGCGGTGCGCGTCTCGGTTGTGGCCACCGGTATCGATTCGGCGGCTGCGGCCGAAGCTCCGGCCCCGCGCCGCGGCATGAAGGAACCCCTGACCCAGAACCCGACCATGGGTCGCGCCCCCGCCGTTGCGTCCGCGCCCGAGGACCACGACGTGCCGCCGCGTCGCACTCCGGTCATGGAAAGCCCCGCCGCGCGCCCGGCCCCGGTTGCCGAAGACCTGCCCGAACCGGCCTATCGCCCCGCAGCCGAGCGCGCGCCCGAGCCGATGGCCGAGCGCCAGCCCCCGCGCGCCGCGCTGGACACGCGCAGCATCGACCAACGGCTGAGCGATCCGGCCAGCGAGTTCACCGCCCCGACCCGCCCGCAGGCCCCGCGCGGCGAGCCGGGCCAGGCCGTGCGCGAGCGTCTGGACCGTGCGATCAACCGTGAACCCGCGCGCGAGGGCCTGTCCGCCCCGCGTCGTCCGGCCGCTGCCGAAGCGCCGTCCGCGCAGGGCCGCATGTCGGGGCTGGGCCGGATGCTGAACCGGGTTGCCGGTGCCTCGACCGAGGCCGAGCCGCCGCGCCCGGAAACCATCGCCGAACGGGTCAGCGACCGCATGGCCCGCGCGCGGCAGGCCGAAACCGATTTCGACAATCTCGCCTCGCCCGACGCGGCGCAGGACAATGTCGAGATCCCGGCCTTTCTGCGCCGACAGGCAAACTGAGGCCGCAGGCCGTCACTTGACCGTGACCGTGATCACAACCCCAAGGGGCCGCTGTTGCGGCCCCTTTCTCTTTCAGATGAAGGGGATAGAGGTAAAAACCTACATTCCCGCACGGCCCCGGCCGCGGATGTTTCAAAGAGTCATAATTCGTTAATTGAGGGTTGGGCGGCAGCTTCCTAACTGAGGATCATCGGGATGCAGACAACTGATCCCGTTGAAGGAATGGACAGAACTATGCAGGCCACTCTTGCAACCCCGGCCCGGTTCACGGGCGTCGGTCTCCACTCGGGGAAACCCGCGCGGCTGGTCATCAACCCGGCCCCGGCCGGGCATGGCATCGTGTTCCGCCGCACCGACCTTGGGGACGTGCGGATTCCGGCGCTGTGGGATCATGTCGAACCGTCGGTGCTGTGCACCCTGCTGCGCGGCAAGGGTGGGGCCAGCGTGTCCACGGTGGAACATGTGATGGCGGCGCTGGCCGGCACCGGCGTGCATAACGCACTGATCGACATCGACGGCCCCGAGGTTCCGATTCTGGACGGCTCGGCCGCGCCCTTTGTGCAGGGGATCCTGCAAGCGGGGCTGCGGTTATCGCCCGAGCCGCTGCGCGCGATCCGCGTGCTGCGCCCGGTCGAGGTGCGCCAGGGCGAGGGCTTTGCGCGGCTGGACCCGGCCGAACGCTTCGGCATGGAATTCGCCATCGACTTTACCGACGCAGCCATCGGCCGGCAGGAAAAGCGGCTGGACCTGGCCAACGGCGCCTTTGTCCGCGAGCTGATGGATTCGCGCACCTTCTGCCGGCAGGCCGATGTCGATTCGATGCAGGCCAGCGGGCTGGCGCTGGGCGGCACCTATTTCAACGCCGTGGTGGTGGACGGCGACCGGGTGCTGTCGCCCGGCGGGCTGCGCCACCGCGATGAACCCGTGCGCCACAAGATGCTGGATGCGGTGGGCGACCTGGCGCTGGCCGGCGCACCGCTGCTGGCGCGCTATACCGGCAACCGCGCCGGCCACGCGATGACCAACCGCCTGCTGCGCAAGCTGTTTGCGACCCGGGGCGCCTGGGAATGGACCGTGCTGTCGCCCGAGGCGCAGGGCCGGATGCTGGGCGCCGGGGTGCAGGGTCATGAACCCGCCCCCGCCAAGACCGAATCGCGCGCCTGCGCCGTGGCTTAGCCCGCCTTGACCGTCCCGCGCCGGCACCGTCCGACGCGGGACTTTCACTGCGACTTGCCCTTTTGCGCGCCTCCATGTTGTGTGATACGAGGGCCTGTCGCCAGCTTTGCGCGGGCGACAGGGCCGCATCTCGACGGGACGGACAGAACGAACATGGCATTCAGCAAGACGCGCCTCGTGCTCATGGCAGTCGCGGTGTCCCTTTCGCTTGCGGCCTGCGGCGGGGGGGGCACCCCGGCCAGCAAGGGCGAGGCGCTGGACAATTTCACCGCCGAAGAGATCTACAAGCGCGGCGAATACGCGCTGGAAAACGAGCGCAAGCCCAAGGATGCCGTCCATTATTTCAGCGAGGTCGAGCGGCTCTATCCCTATTCGGAATGGGCCAAGCGCGCGCTGATCATGCAGGCCTATTCCTATCACCGCGCCCGCCAATACGAAGAGGCGCGCGGCGCCGCCCAGCGTTTCCTGGACAATTATCCGGGCGACGAGGACGCGGCCTATGCGCAATATCTGCTGGCGCTGTCCTATTACGACCAGATCGACGACATCGGCCGCGATCAGGGCCTGACATTCCAGGCGTTGCAGGGCCTGCGCGACGTGATCGAACGCTATCCCGACACCGAATACGCCCGCTCGTCGGTGCTGAAATTCGACCTGGCCTTTGACCATCTGGCGGCCAAGGAAATGGAGATCGGGCGCTATTACCTCAAGCGCGGCCATTACACCGCCGCGATCAACCGCTTTCGCGTGGTGGTCGAGGAATTCCAGACCACCACCCACACCCCCGAGGCGCTGATGCGGCTGACCGAGGCCTATCTGGCGCTGGGGCTGACCGACGAGGCGCAGACCGCGGGCGCGATTCTGGGCCACAACTTCCGGTCCTCGCCGTTCTATCAGGACGCCTATGCGCAGCTGCGCGGCCGCGGGCTTGAGGCGACGGCCAAGGGCGACAGCTGGCTGACGCAGGTTTATCGGCAGGTCATTCAGGGCAAGTGGCTCTAGCCGCAGGCCGGGTGCGACTGGGCGAGGGCGCGGATGCTTCGGACGCTGGACATACGCGACATGCTGCTGATCGACCGGCTGTCGCTGGATTTTGCCCCCGGGCTGAACGTGCTGACCGGGGAAACCGGCGCGGGCAAGTCGATCCTGCTGGATTGTCTGGGTTTCGTGCTGGGCTGGCGCGGCCGGGCCGAGCTGGTGCGCGCCGGTGCCGCGCAGGGCGAGGTGACGGCGGTGTTCGACCTGCCCGCCGACCACCCCGCGCGGGCGGTTCTGGATGATGCCGGGATCGAGGCCGGGGACGAGCTGATCCTGCGCCGCGTGAACGCCACCGACGGGCGCAAGACCGGCTGGGTCAACGACCGCCGCGTCTCTGGCGAGGTGCTGCGGGCGCTGTCGGATGCGCTGGTAGAACTGCACGGCCAGCATGACGACCGCGGGCTTTTGAACCCCCGCGGGCACCGGCAGCTGCTGGATGCGTTCGGCGGGCTGGACCTTGCCCCGCTGCGCGCCGCATGGGGCCAGCGCCGACAGGCCGCAGCGGCGCTGGCCGACGCCGAGGCCGCGCTGGAGGCAGCCCGCGCAGAGGAAGATTTCCTGCGCCACGCCGTGGCCGAGCTGGAAAAGCTGGACCCGCAGCCCGGCGAGGAAGAAACGCTCGACATCGCGCGGCGCGGGATGCAGGCGGCCGAGCGGGTGCGCGGCGACGTGGCCCGCGCCTTGCAGATGCTGGCGGGCGAGCCCTCGCAGCCCGGCGCCGAGGGGCTGATCGTCGAGGCTGCGCGCTGGCTGGAAGGCGCCGCGGACAAGATGGGCGACAATTCCGCCGAAGGGCTGGACGAGCCGCTGGCGGCGCTGTCGCGCGCCTCGATCGAGCTGGGCGAGGCCACGCGCGCCATCGAGGACGCGCTGGCCGCGATGGAGTTCGACCCCGCCACGCTGGACGCGACCGAGGAACGGCTGTTCGCCCTGCGCGCGCTGGCCCGCAAGCACGACGTGCTGCCCGACGATCTTGCCACGCTGGCCGGTGATCTGTCGGCGCGGCTGTCGGCGCTGGACGCGGGCGAGGCGCGGCTGGGCGATCTGCAACGCGCCGTGGCGGATGCTGATGCCGCCTATGGTGCGGCGGCTGACGCATTGGGCGTAGCCCGACGCGCGGCGGCCAAGCGGCTCGATGCCGCGATGGCGGCCGAACTGGCGCCGCTGAAGATGGAGCGCGCGGTGTTCCAGACCCGCATCAGCGACGGCGAGCCCGGCCCCGAGGGGCGCGATGTGGTCAGCTTCACCGTCGCGACCAACCCCGGGGCGCCGTCCGGGCCGCTGGACCGCATCGCATCAGGCGGCGAGCTGTCGCGGTTTTTGCTGGCGCTCAAGGTTTGTCTTGCGCGTGGGGGCGAGCCGCTGGTGATGATCTTTGACGAAATCGACCGCGGCGTCGGCGGGGCCACCGCCGATGCGGTGGGCCGGCGGCTGGCACGGCTGGCAGGCGGCGCGCAGGTGCTGGTCGTCACCCATTCGCCGCAGGTCGCGGCGCTTGGCCAGCAGCATTTCCGCGTCGCCAAATCGGTGGCGGACGGGATGACCACCTCGCGCGTGACTGCGCTGGATGCGGGCGAACGGGTCGAGGAGCTGGCCCGGATGCTCGCGGGCGAGGAAATCACCCCGGCCGCGCGGGCGGCGGCCGAGGCCTTGCTGGCGGCCGGGCGGCAGGACTAACGCCCGCGCCGCCCGGCGATGTGTCAGCCCCGTGTCAGCCCTTGCGGCCGCGCGCCGACAGCCGCGGCAGCATGGCCGAGAAATCCTGCCCGCGGCCGTCCTCATTCTCGACAAACTCGGTGTAAAGCGCGGCGGCCAGCTGCCCCATGGGCGTGTCGGCATCGGCGCTTTCCGCGGCCTGCTGCGACAGCCGCAGGTCTTTCAGCATCAGCTCGGCCGCGAAACCGGGCTTGTAGCCGTTGTCGGCGGGCGAGGTCGGCCCCACCCCCGGCGCCGGGCAATAGGCGTTCATCGACCAGCTGTAGCCCGACGAGGTGGACACCACGTCGAACATCTTTTGCCGGTCCAGCCCCAGCTTGTCGGCCAGCGCGAATGCCTCGCAGGTAGCGATCATGGTCACGCCCAGGATCATGTTGTTGCAGATTTTCGCCGCCTGACCCGCGCCGGATTCGCCGCAATGCACGGCCTTTTGCCCCATGATGTCGAACAGCGGGCTGACCGTGGCGAAAGCCGCGTCCGAGCCGCCGACCATAAAGGTCAGGGTGCCGCCGGCCGCGCCGCCGACCCCGCCCGAGACCGGCGCGTCCAGCGCCCCCAGCCCGGCCGCGACCGCCTGTTCGGCAACCGCGCGGGCGCTGTCCACATCGACAGTCGAACAGTCGCACAGCACCGCGCCCGCAGCCATGGCCGGGATCACCTCGGCCGCGACGGCGCGCAGGATCTGCCCGTTGGGCAGCATGGTGATGACGACCTCGGCGCCGGCTGCGGCCTCGGCGGCGCTGGCGGCGGGGGTCACGCCCTCGATCTGCGGGGCCGCCAGGTCAAAGCCTGCGACCTGATGCCCGGCGGCGGCCAGGTTGCGGGCCATCGGGCCACCCATGTTGCCCAGGCCGATGAATCCGATCTTCATGTTCAGTTCTCCCATGTCAGCTCTTGGGGGCCGAGATCGGCCAGCATGGCGGCGACCGCATCCGGGTCCGCGGGGGCGGACCATTTCGGCTTGCGGTCCTTGTCGATGATCTGGGCGCGCACGCCCTCAAGGAAATCGCTGGATTCGGTGGCGCGATGGGTAAAGCGGTATTCGCGGCTAAGCGAATCCTGCACCCTGGCATCATTGCGGGCGGCGCGGACCATCACCAGCGTCGCCTCCATCGACTGGGGCGAGTTGCGGCCGATGGGTTTCAGCGAATCCTCGTCGCCCGCGTCCTTGAGCGCGGCGGTGATTTCGGCCACCGTCTCGGCGTCATAGGCCGACAGGTCGCGGGTCGCGAGCGGCGCGGGCGGAGGCGTCTGCCCTTGCAGCGCCGCCATGTCGCCGGTGTCGGCAAGGCGATCCTTGACGGCGTCCCATTCGGCCTCGGGCAGATAGAGGTCGGCAAAGCGCGCGTGGATCGCGTCGCCCGCCCCCATGCGGGCCCCGGTCAGCCCCAGATATTCGCCGATGCGGCCCGGAGCGCGCGCCAAGAGCCACGTCCCTCCCACGTCGGGGATCAGCCCGATGCCCGATTCCGGCATCGCCACCTGCGTCGTGTCGCCGACCACCCGGTGGCTGGCATGGCCGCCCAGGCCCACGCCGCCGCCCATGACAAACCCCTGCATGAAGGCGACGATGGGTTTCGGATAATCGGCGATGGCCGCGTTCATCTGGTATTCGTCGGAAAAGAACCGTCGGCCGACGCCGTGGTCGCCCTCGCGGCCGCCGTGATAGACTGCGGCGATGTCGCCGCCGGCGCAGAAGGCGCGGTCGCCCTCGGCGTCGAGGATGACCAGCTTGACCGCGGGGTCGTCGCGCCATTCGTCCAGCGCCGCGTGGACCGCGTTCGCCATCTCGTGGGTCAGCGCGTTCAGCGCCTGCGGGCGGGTCAGGGTGATGCGGCCGGCATTGCGGTCGCGGCGGATATCAAGGTCTTTCATCAGCCCCTCTCGGACAGCATGGCGCGGCTGACGATCAGCCGCATGATTTCATTGGTGCCTTCTAGGATCTGGTGGACCCGCAGGTCGCGGACGATCTTTTCCACCCCGTAGTCGGCCAGATAGCCGTAACCGCCATGCAGTTGCAGGCACTGGTTCGCGACCTCAAAGGCGCTGTCGGTGACGTAAAGCTTGGCCATGGCGCAGAACTTGGTGGCGTCGGGCGCGTTCTGGTCCAGCTTCCACGCGGCCTGGCGCAGGAAGATGCGGGCGGATTGCAGCGCGACCTCCATTTCGGCCAGACGGAATTGCAGCGCCTGGAACTGATCCAGCGTTTTGCCGAAAGCCTTGCGTTCGCCCATATAGGTCAGGGTGCGGTCCAGCGCGGCCTGCGCGCCCCCAAGCGCGCCGGCGGCGATGTTCAGCCGGCCGCCGTCCAGCCCGGCCATGGCATAGGTAAAGCCGCGGCCTTCTTCGCCCAGCAGGTTTTCGGTCGGAATCACGCAGTCGTCGAACTGCACAAGGCTGGTCGGCTGCGCCTGCCAACCCATCTTGCGTTCCAGCGCGCCAAAGGACAGGCCGTGGGTGCCATCCTCGATCACCACGGCGGAAATGCCCTTGGGGCCGTCCTCGCCGGTGCGGACCATGGCGATATAGACGTCCGAATAGCTGCCGCCGGAAATGAACGCCTTGGCCCCGTTCAGGCGCCAGCCTTCGTTCGTGCGCTCGGCGCGCGTGCGCAGCGCGGCGGCGTCCGAGCCGCTGCCGGGTTCGGTCAGGCAGTAGGAAAACACCTTTTCCATGCTGCACAGCGCGGGCAGCCAGCGTCCCTTGTCCTCGGGGCGGCCGAACTTGTCGATCATCCCGCCGCACATGTTGTGGATCGACAGGAACGAGCCGACCGAGGGGTCGGCCATTGCCAGCGCCTCGAACACCAGCGTCGCATCAAGCCGCGACAGCCCCGAGCCGCCGTATTCCTCGGACACATACAGCCCGCCAAAGCCAAGCTCGGCGATGCGGGGCCACAGATCCTTGGGAATGGTGCCCGCGGTTTCCCATTCCGACGAATGGGGCGCGATATGTTCGGCCCCGAAGTCGCGCGCCATGTCAAAGATGGCCTGCTGTTCCTCGGTCAGTGCGAAATCCATGAATGCTCCCCTTTACGTGTCGTCTCGTGTTGCCTTTGGGCTATTGCGGCAGTGTTGCAGAATGATTGCAGGGTGTTGGCGTCTAGCGGCGGGGCGGAGTCCAGCCGGCGGGCGGCAGGCCGCGGCGGTTCATCCGCACCAGCAGCCCGGCGATGGTGCCCGCAGCGATGGCGATGGTCAGGTCGGTGAACACGGTCAGCGCCAGGGTCAGCAGCAGCACCGCGCGGTCGCCGCGGCGGGCGCGCAGATATTCGCCCCAGCGGCCGGGTTCGGCCATGTTCCAGGCGGTCAGCACCAGCACCGCGGCCAGCGCCGGCATCGCCAGATAGCCGGCCAGCGGCGCGGCCAGCAGCATCACCAGCAGGATCGCCAGCGCATGGACCACGCCTGCGACCGGGGTGCGCCCGCCCGCGCGCACGTTGGTGGCGGTCCGGGCGATGGCGCCGGTCGCCGGCAGGCCGCCGAAAAAGACCGAGCCGATATTGGCGATGCCCTGCGCCATGATCTCGGCATTGGGGCGGTGCTGGCCGCCGACCAGCCGGTCCGCGACCATGGCCGACAGCAACGATTCGATCCCGGCAAGGAATGCGATGGTCAGCGCCGAGGGCAGCAGCGCGCCCATCCGCGCCAGCGTGATGCCTGCGGGCAGGGCGGGGGCGGGCAGGGTGCGCGGCAGCTCGCCAAACTGCGAGCCCAGCGTTTCCACCGGCAGGCCAAAGGCCGCGACCAGCGCCGAGCCCGCGGCGATGGCCACGATCAGCCCCGGCAGCCGCGGCGCGGCGCGGCGCAGCACCACGATCAGCGCCAGCGTGAACAGGCCGACGCCGACATCCGCCCAGCCGGCCGACGCGCGCGCCTGCCACAGCACCGGGATCTTTTCCAGCATGGCGGCGGGGACGGCCCCGGTTTCCAGCCCGAAGAAATCGGCGATCTGGCTGGCGGCGATGATCACCGCGATGCCGATGGTAAAGCCGCTGATGACGGGTTCGGGGATCAGGCGGATCAGCCCGCCGACCCGCAGCAGCGCCGCCAGCACCAAGAGCGCCCCGGCCATCAGCGTGGCGATCAGCAGCCCGTCTAGCCCATGGTTCTGGATGACGCTGTAGACGACGACGATGAACGCGCCGGTCGGCCCGCCGATCTGCACCCGGCTGCCGCCGAAGATGGAAATCAGCAGCCCCGCCACGATCGCGGTCACCGGCCCCGTCGCCGGCGGGGCCCCCGAGGCGATGGCGATCGCCAGGCTCAGCGGCAGCGCCACCATCGCCACCGTGATCCCGGCAAGGACATCGGCGCGCAGCGTCGGCGCGTCGTAATCCTTGAGCATCGTGACGATCTTGGGGGTCAGCATGGCAAAAAGCCCGGGATTGGAAAACGCCCCGCAACATGAAAGCTGCGGGGCGCGGGGTCAATCGGCGCGGATCAGTCCATCGCCTTGAAGTTGAAGGCCGAGCCTTCCTTGATGCCGCTGGGCCAGCGGCTGGTGACCGTCTTGGTGCGGGTGTAGAAGCGGAAGGCGTCCGGCCCGTGCTGGTTCAGGTCGCCAAAACCGGATTTCTTCCACCCGCCAAAGGTGAAATAGGCCAGCGGCACCGGAATCGGCACGTTGATCCCCACCATGCCGATGTTGCAGCGGCTGGCAAAGTCGCGGGCGGTGTCGCCGTCGCGGGTAAAGATCGCGGTGCCGTTGCCGTATTCATGGTCCATCGCCAGCTTCAGCGCCTCGTCATAGGTCTTGGCGCGGATGGTGGTCAGCACGGGGCCGAAGATCTCGGTCTTGTAGATGTCCATGTCGGGGGTGGCGTGGTCGAACAGATGCGGCCCGACAAAGAACCCGTCCTCATACCCTTGCAGGTTGAAATCGCGGCCGTCCACCACCAGTTTCGCGCCCTGCTCGACGCCGGTTTCGACCAGCCGCAGGATGTTTTCCTTGGCGGCGGCAGTCACCACCGGGCCGTAATCCACGTCGTCGCCGGCGGTATAGGGGCCGACCTTCAGCTTTTCGATGCGCGGCACCAGCTTTTCGATCAGGCGGTCGGCGGTTTCCTCGCCCACCGGGACCGCGACCGACAGCGCCATGCAGCGTTCGCCGGCGGCACCGTAAGCCGCGCCGACCAGCGCGTCGGCGGCCTGGTCCAGATCGGCGTCGGGCATGATGATGGCGTGGTTCTTGGCCCCGCCAAAGCACTGGGCGCGCTTGCCGGTCGCCGCCGCGCGTTCATAGATATACTGCGCAATGGGGGTCGAGCCGACAAACCCGACCGCCTGGATGACGTCGCTGTCCAGCAGCGCATCCACCGATTCCTTGTCGCCATGGATGACCTGCAACACGCCGTCGGGCAGCCCGGCCTCTTTGAACAGCGCCGCGATCATGTTCGGGACGGTGGGGTCACGCTCGGACGGCTTGAGGATCACCGCGTTGCCCGAGGCCAGCGCCGGCCCCAGTTTCCACAGCGGGATCATGGCCGGAAAGTTGAACGGAGTGATCGCGGCGACCACGCCCAGCGGCTGGCGCATCGAATACATGTCGATGCCGGGGCCGGCGCCGTCGATGTATTCGCCCTTGAGCAGCTGCGGCGCGCCGATGGAATACTCGATCACCTCAAGCCCGCGCTGGATGTCGCCCTTGGCGTCGGGAAAGGTCTTGCCGTGCTCGGACGACAGCATCTCGGCCATCTTGTCCATGTCGCGGTTCAGCAGGTCCACCATCTTCATCATCACCCGCGCGCGGCGCTGCGGGTTGGTGGCGCCCCAGCCGACCTGCGCTTCGGCTGCGCGGGCGATGGCGGCGTCGACCTCGGCCTTGCTGGCCAGATCGACCTTGGCCTGAACTTCGCCGGTGGCGGGATTGTAGACATCGGCGGTGCGGCCGGACGTGCCGGGCGCTTCCTTGCCGTCGATCCAGTGATGAACGGAACGCATGACAGATCTCCCCTGATTGCGTGCGCAGATTAGCCTTGCGCAAACGCCTGCGTAAAGCGACGATCCAGCCAAACGGTTTTGCATTTCTGCAAAGGTGGGGCGATGGACTGGGACGATCTGCGCATCTTTCTGGCCGTCGCACGCGAGGAATCGCTGTCGCGGGCCGGGCGGCGGCTGGGGATGGATGCCTCGACCATGGGGCGGCGGGTGGCGCGGCTGGAAACCGCGCTGGGCCGCGTGCTGTTTGCCAAGACCCCGCAAGGCTATGCGCTGACCCCCGAGGGCACTGCCCTGATCCCCCATGCCGAGGCGGCTGAAACCGCCGCCCATGCCGCAGGCGAGGCGCTGACCGGCGCCGGGCTGACCGGGCAGCTGCGCATCGGCGCGCCCGACGGCTGCGCCAACTATCTGCTGCCGCAGCTGGCAGCGCGGATGATGCGCGACCATCCGGGGCTGGAAATCCAGATCGTCGCCCTGCCGCGCGTTTTCAACCTGTCGCGCCGCGAGGCCGACATGGCCATCGCCGTCAGCCGCCCACGCACCGGCCGCGCCACCGTGCAGAAGATCGTCGATTATCAGCTGCATCTGGCCGCGCATGAGGACTATCTGCGCCGCCACCCGCCGATTCGCAGCCGCGCCGACCTGCGCGGGCACAGCATGATCGGCTATATCCCCGACATGATCTTTGACCGCGAACTGGACTATCTGCGCGAAACGGGGGCGGATCACGCCGCGCTGACCTCGAATTCGGTCAGCGTGCAGTTGCAGGCGATACGGGCGGGGGCGGGGCTGGGGATCGTCCACGATTTCGCCATCCCCTTTGCGCCCGGCGTGCAGCGGGTGCTGGCCGGCGATATCTCGCTGCGCCGGTCGTTCTGGCTGCTGCGGCCGGGCGATGACATGCGGTCGGGCCGGCTGGCGCGGCTGGCCGAAGAAATCGCGCAGGGCCTGCGGCGCGAGCTTGGGCGGTTGGAAGCCCAGGTGCAGATGCAGGAAAAGCGCACCCTTGACGAAACGATCTGTCGCGGCAACGCTGGATTGTGAAACGACCGCTAAAGGGGTGCGCCATGATCGTGAAGCAGATCCTAGCCATGAAAGCCGGACCGGATGAAATCGTGACGATTGCCCCCGATACCTCTGTGGCCGAGGCCACCCGGCTGCTGGCCGAGCGTCGGATCGGGGCGGTGGTGGTATCCTCGGACGGCAGGACTCCGGACGGAATCCTGTCGGAACGCGACATCGTGCGCGAGTTGGGCCGCGGCGGCGGCGCCGTGCTTGATCGCAAGGCCAGCGAGCTGATGACCCGCAACGTCAGCACCTGCCTGTGCGGCGACGACGCCCTGACCGTGCTGGAGCGGATGACCAAGGGCCGGTTCCGCCATGTGCCGGTGGTGGACGACGACGGAAAGATGCTGGGCGTGATCTCGATCGGCGACGCGGTGTTCGCCCGGCTCAGCGAGCTGGCGGCCGAGCAAGAGGCGCTGACCGGAATGATCATGGGCAACTGACGGCGATTGCTGCGCCGCGGCGCTTGCAAACAGCGGTTATTTGCGTTTTGCAGCATGACGAAACCGTGAACGGAGCAATCCCATGCGCATCGGCCTTTACCCCGGCACCTTCGACCCCATCACCCTGGGCCATGTCGACATCATCCAGCGGGCGACGACGCTGGTGGACCGGCTGGTGATCGGCGTGGCGATCAACCGCGACAAGGGGCCGCTGTTCACGCTGGAACAGCGCGTCGCCATGGTCGAGGCCGAATGCGCCGCGATCACCCGCGCCTGCGGGGTCGAGATCATCGTCCACCCGTTCGAGAATCTGCTGATCGACTGCGCCCGCGACGTGGGCGCAAGGGTGATCGTGCGCGGCCTGCGCGCGGTGACCGATTTCGAATATGAATTCCAGATGGTCGGCATGAACCGGGCGCTGGATGACAGCGTCGAGACAGTCTTTCTGATGGCCGACGCCAAGCGGCAGGCGATCGCCTCGAAACTGGTCAAGGAAATCGCCCGATTGGGTGGCGACGTGTCCAAGTTCGTGACGGCCCCGGTCAACGACGCACTTCGGAACAAGTTTCCTGACAGTAACGGAGCGAAACCCGGATGACCGATGTCCCGGACCCGAGGCCGATCCCCGACCCGACGCGCCCGCCGCTGCCCGACCCGGCGCCCGATCCCGCACCCGGAGAAGGGCCCGGAGATCCCGACCGGCCCTATCGCCCGGCCGAGGTCCGCCATGACATCGCCGCCGACCGCATTCCCGACCCGGCGCTGGTCGGTCTTGATGTGATCGGCGATTCGCTGCGCGCCGGCTGGCGGGATTTTCGCCGCGCCCCGGCCTTCGGGCTGTTCTTTTCGCTGTTCTATGTTCTTGGCGGGCTGGTGCTGGCGGCGGTCGCGCTGGCCATGGGGCAGGAATGGTGGCTGATTCCCTTTGTCGTCGGCTTTCCGCTGATCGCGCCCTTTGCCGCCGTCGGACTGTATGAGGTCAGCCGCCGCATCGAATCGGGGCTGCCGCTGGACTGGCGCAGCGTGGTGGGCGCGGTTTTCGCGCAAAAGGACCGGCAGGTGCCCTCGATGGCGATGGTGATCCTGCTGATGTTCATGTTCTGGGTGTTCGTCGCGCACACCATATTCGCCATGTTCATGGGGGTGCAGTCGCTGACCAACATCACCAGCTCGCCCGAATTGCTGTTTCAGGGCCGCGGGCTGGCGATGCTGGCGGTCGGCACCGCGGTGGGCGCGGGGTTCGCGGCGGTGCTGTTTGCAATGACCGTGGCGGGGTTGCCGCTGCTGCTCGACCGCGAGGTCGATTTCATCTCGGCCATTATCGCCAGCGTCGGCGCGGTGGTGGCCAATCCGCTGGTCATGGTCCTGTGGGCGGCGCTGATCGCGGCGATCATGTTCGCCGGCATCCTGCCGCTGTTTCTGGGGCTGTTCGTCGCCCTGCCGGTGCTGGGCCACGCCAGCTGGCACATGTATCGCCACCTGCTGCCGGACGAGGACGAATAACCGGCGCTTTCCCGCGCGGTTGCGACAGCTGAGACCGGGAACAACGAAAACGGGCGCCGCAAAGGGCGCCCGTCTGGATTTCTGCCGGTGGCGTGGGTCAGGCGTCCGTGTTGGCCTTGGGCGCGACCGGAGGCGCCAGTTTCGGCGTCACGCCGCTGCCCAGCGGGTCTTCCTGACGCTGGACCGAGCCCTCGAAATGCGCGCCCGATTCGATGGCGATGGTCTTGTGGACGATGTCGCCCTCGACCCGCGCGGTGGCCGACAGCCGGACCTTGAGCCCGCGGACCCGGCCGACGACGCGCCCGTTCACGATGATCTCGTCGGCGACGATTTCGCCGCGGATGGTGGCGCTGTCGCCGACGGTCAGCTGATGGGCGCGGATGTCGCCTTCGACCGTGCCTTCGATTTGCACGTCGCCTTGGGTGGTGATGTTGCCCTTGACCGTCAGGTCGCTGGACAGGACCGACGGACCCGAGCGCTGGGTGGTGCTGCGGGCCGGCGGCGGCGCATAGTCCACGGGGGTGTCGATGACGGGGCGGCCCGGCTCCGTTTCCGGGGTCTGGGTGCGGGGTCCGGGTTCAGTGACGCGTGTCTTAGAAAACATTCTGTGCGGCCTTAATGAAACTCATGGGGTCCACGGCCTTCCCGTCCACACGCACTTCGTAATGCAGATGCGGACCGGTCGATCGGCCGGTGTTGCCAATATCACCGATAAGCGTGTTACGCGAGACTTTCTGACCCGCTTTCACGCGGATTTTGGAAAGATGCCCGTAACGGGTCTCGGTGCCCAGCTCGTGCTGGATCTTGATGAGGTTGCCATAGCCGCGCTGCCAGCCGGCAAAGGTCACCACGCCATCGCCCGTGGCAAAGACCGAGGTGCCGGTCGGCGCCGCAAGATCGACACCCTGATGCTGCCGGCCCCAGCGCGCCCCGAACCCCGAGCTGAAACGGAACGCCGATTTCACCGGCATCGCCAGCGGCAACTTGCTGACCGCGATGCGATAGTTGTTGAAGTTCCCCAGCGAGACCATGACCTCTTGGGCGCGGGCCTCGTTTTCGGTGATGGCGGCGTTGCCGCGGGTCGAATAGCCCATGGGCGTCAGCGGACCGCCGGTGCCTTCGTAGCCCTTGCGGACCGTGGCCAGCAGCCGGTCGCTGTCGACGCCGACTTTTTTCATCATGTCGTCCAGCGGCTTGACCGATTGTTCGACCGCGGCCTCAAGCTGGGCAAAGATTTCTTCGTTGCGGCGCAGGATCTCGTCGCGCTCGACCTCGAGCGCCTCGGCGGTGCGCACGGCCTCGATCGCGCGCTGGTCGGCCTCGGCGCTGCGGGCGGCGATGGATTCCAGTTCGCCCGACAGGATGTCCAGCGCCACCGACATGTCCCCGTCAGGATCCGCCGTGCCCAGAGTGCCCGCTGCGGCCAGCCGCCGGTCCGTTTCCGCGTTGCGGGCCAGCGCATCATGCAACGATGCCTGGATGGCGCCGATGCCGCTTTCCAGTTCGCGGCGCTTTTCCTCGGATGCGAGCAGCTGCGTCTGCATCGCGGAAAGCTGGTCCAGCGCGGCGGTAAAGCGGGTCTGCGCCGAGGCGGCCTCGGCCGCGCGGGCATCGCGTTGCGCCACCAGCTCGGCCAGCTGCGCCTGTGTGGCGGTGGTCGCGGCGGCCTGCGGGCCGGTGCCCGCTGCCCCCAGCGTGTCCAGCGCCAGAATCGAGGTCGCCACCGCGGCCCAGCCCGCCACCAGCACGATGCCGCACCGACGCAAAAGCCGCCGGCGGCGACCTGTCAGGGCAGCGGTGTCCGGGATGGAGGAAGGGGGCGTTCCGGTCATGCAGGGCGATCCGATCTTGATGTCCAAGGGCTTTGCCCCGCAGTCGCGTTTTCCTAAAGGAAACCGTGGCAACGGTGCAACGGTCGAAATTTTCCTGCCCGGCAATCGGCGGAAATGCGCCAAAAACAGCGGCGTGATGGAACCCGGACGCGCGGAAAATCGCCGGCAGCGGAAAGCCGTCTTGCGGATCAGGCGATGGCATAGGGCAGGGGGCTGCGCCGGTCGCCCGGAATCGTCACCTCGCGGTCGATGGGCGGCACGGATCTCTGGTGGCAATCCTGCCGCGGGCAGATGCGGCAGCTGACCCCGATCTGTTCGTAGCCGGCAGAGTTCGACACATCCATGTCGTCGGCATAGACCAGCGCCCGCGCATGGGTGATCTCGCAGCCCAGACAGATCGCAAAGCGCCGCACGGGGGCGCGGAACGAGCCGCCCGGCTTGGCCACCTCGCGCGAAAGACACAGATAGCGCACCCCGTCCGGGGTCTGTGCAAGCTGCCGCAGGAACTGGCCCGGGGTTTCAAAGGCGCGATGCACGTTCCACAGCGGGCAGGCGCCGCCAAAGCGGGCGAATTGCAGCCGCGTGGCCGAATGGCGCTTGGTAATCGTGCCGGCCTGGTCGACGCGGACGAAAAAGAACGGAATCCCGCGTTCGCCCGACCGTTGCAGCGTGGACAGGCGATGCGCCACCTGTTCCAGCGAGGCCCCGAACAGATGCGCCAGCCGTTCCAGATCGTGGCGCTCGGCGCGCGCGGCGGAAAGAAAGGCGCGATAGGGCAGCAGGGCGGCGCCGGCGAAATAATTCGCCAGCCCCAGCCGGGCGATGTCGCGGGCGGCCTCGCTGCGGAAACGGGCCAGATCCAGCGTGGCCTCAAGCAGGTCGGCGCGGGTTTCGCGGGCCACCAGGTTGAACAGCTGGAACACCTGCGTCGAGCGGTCGGCCAGCGCGTTCAGCGTCACCGTGTTGCCCTCGCGCAGGAACACCGAACCCGAGGGCAGGTCGGCCGCCTGCACGGTGATTCCGCGCGCTGCCAGCGCCGCCAGCGCCCGGGCCATCGGCTCGGCCCGCTTGCCGTCGGGGCAGGCGAAACGCTCGGCCGCGCGGTCCACGGCGTCGATGTAGTTGTCGCAATAATGGAAGAAATCGCGCACCTCTTCCCAGGGGGAACAGGCGGCGTTCTGGCCGGTGGCGCCAAATGCCTCGTCCAGCGCGGCCAGCCGGTCCTGCCCGGCGCGATGGGCGCGGTAAAGATCCAGGAATGACCGCACCAGCCCCGGCGTGTTCGAGGCCGCCAGCCGCAGGTCGGCCAGCGAGGGCGCGCCGTCGAACAGCGGATCGGCCAGCGCCTCGGCCAGGTCCACCACCATGCGGTCGGCGTCCCCCGCGGCCATCGCCCCCACATCCACCGCAAATTCCGAGGCGAGTTTGAGCAGCACCCCGGCCGAGACCGGGCGGTGGTTGTTTTCCATCTGGCTGAGATAGGGCAACGATACCCCCAGCCGGTCGGCAAAGACCCGCTGCGTCAGGCCGTGGCGGTTGCGGGTCTCGCGCAGCGAGGCCCCGGCATAGATCTTGTGGCGGGCCATCGGCTGCCTCCTCCGGTCGCTTGCAAAGCTGCATAGGCTTTGCAAACTCGGGTTTGGCAAGCCCGCCGGGCGCAGGGCAGCCATGCGTTTTCTGCATTGCAGCACGAGGAAAGGGGGGGCGCAAGGGGCGGTGCGTGGGATGGTGCGTGGGGACCACGCACCCTACGGGGCGGGGAATGGGCGGTGCGCGGGGCGGTGCGTGGGAGCCACGCACCCTACGGGGCGGGGAATGGGCGGTGCGTGGGATGGTGCGTGGGGACCACGCACCCTACGGGGCGGTGCAGGGGGGCGGTGCGTGCAGAGCACGCACCCTACGGGGACCGGCGAGGTAGGGTGCGTGCTCTGCACGCACCACCCCGCCCCCCCTTCCGGCCCAGCTTCTCGCCCAGATACAGCCACGAGAATCCGGCAAAGACGGTCAGGCTGATGACCTCCTGAATGGTCTTCAGTTGCGCGGCGGAAAAATACCCGTGCCCGATCCTGTTTGCAGGAATTTGCAAACCATACTCGAAGAAAGCGATGCCCCAGCTGATCAGAATGACGCTCAGCAAGGGGACGGACTTGAACTTCAGATGCCCATACCACGCCAGCGTCATGAACAGGTTCGACGCCACCAGCAGCCCGATGGTCACCACGGGCACGGGAAGGTTCAGCCCCATTGCTGGACGTGGTGCCGTTCAAGGTTGCCAAAGCGGGTAAACCGGCCCTCGAAGCTAAGCTCGACGGTGCCGATGGGGCCGTGGCGCTGCTTGCCGATGATGACCTCGGCCTTGCCGTGGACCTGCTCCATCATCTTCTGCCAGTCGGCCATCTTGTCCAGATCGTGGTCCGAAGGTTTCTCGCGTTCGCGGTAATATTCCTCGCGGAACACGAACATCACGATGTCGGCGTCCTGTTCGATACTGCCCGATTCGCGCAGGTCCGACAGCTGCGGGCGCTTGTCCTCGCGGCTTTCGACCTGCCGCGACAGCTGGCTCAGGGCGATGACGGGGATGTTCAGCTCCTTGGCGATGGCCTTGAGCCCCTGGGTGATCTCGCTGACCTCGTTGACGCGGCTGTCCTTGGCAGTGGCGGCGCGCAGCAGTTGCAGGTAGTCGACGATCAGCACGTCCAGCCCCATGGTGCGCTTGAGCTTGCGGGCCCGCGCGGCCAGCTGGTTGATCGGCAACGCCGGGGTGTCGTCGATGTAAAGCGGGCAGTTCTGCAAGGCGTTCGCGGCCTCGACAAAGCGGCGGAATTCATCCTCGGTCAGCTCGCCGCGGCGGATCATTTCGCTGGGAACCTCGGAAGCCTCGGACAGGATCCGCGCGGCCAGCTGGTCGGCCGACATTTCCAGCGAAAAGAACCCGACGATGCCGCCCTCGACCGTGCCGCGGCTGCCGTCGGGCAGCTCGCCCATCCGATGCGCCTTGGCGACGTTAAAGGCGATGTTGGTCGCCAGCGAGGTCTTGCCCATCGAGGGCCGCCCGGCCAAAATTAGCAGGTCCGACTTGTTCAGCCCGCCCAGCTTGTGGTCCAGGTCCGTCAGGCCGGTGGAGATCCCCGACAGCTTGCCGCCGCGCTGATAGGCGGCGTTCGCCGCATCGACCGCCCCGGTCACCGCTTGCAAAAAGGACTGAAAGCCGCGTTCGGCCACGCCCTGCTCGGCCAGCTTGTAAAGCGTCTGTTCGGCGGTCTTGATCTGCTCTTCGGCGTCGTCGTCCACGGTCATGACCGCGGCACGGCCGGCGATTTCATGGCCCAGCCCGATCAGCTCGCGCCGCAGGGCGAATTCGCGGATCATCCGCGCATAATCGCGCGCCGCAAAGGCCGATACCGCCGCCCCCGCCAGCCGCGCCAGATAGGCCGGCCCGCCCAGATCGCGCAGACCCGCGTCATGTTCCATGAACGCCTTGATCGTGACCGGGCTGGCCAGTGCGTTGCGCACGATGCGCTCGGCGCACAGCTCGAAGATGCGGCGGTGGACGGGGTCGTAGAAATGGTCCGGCTTGATCAGCCGCGAGATCGAATCATAGACGTCGTTGTTGGTCAGCAGCGCGCCCAGCAGCTGCTGCTCGGCCTCGATGGAAAAGGGCACGGCGGGCGTGTCGGAATCCTCGGCCGACGCCATGCGGCGTGGTTCGAGCGCGCGAAGCTCGGTCATCATCAAGTCCCCGATTCGAATGCGCCATCTTATCCCACGACTGCGCGCGGCGGTCTACGGCTGCACAACCCTGTGGATAAGCTGTGGGTGGGCTGTGGAGACCCCGCGCCCTTCGGGCGGTTCTTAAATATCCTCGGGGGAAGCGGCCAACGGCCGCGCGGGGGCAGACAGCCCCCGTCCGACCGGGCCGCTGCCGCCGCCGGCCCTACGGGTGCGCTGCCTGCCAGCCGCGGGGGTCGTGCAGGAATGCCTCGACCTCGGCGATGGTGGCTGTGTCGAACGAGCCTTGCGCCTTGGCCTCGGCCAGCACGTCCCACCAGCTGCACAGGTGGTGCAGCGCGACGCCGTGATCGGCCAGCCGCTGCGTGGTTTCGGGAAAAATCCCGTAGTAAAAGATCACCGCCGTATGGGCGCAGCTGGCCCCGGTCTCGCGGATCGCATCGACAAAGGACAGTTTTGATCCGCCGTCAGTGGTCAGATCCTCGACCAGCAGCACCCGCTGGCCTTCGCGCATCTCGCCCTCGATCCGGGCGTTGCGGCCGTAGCCCTTGGGCTTCTTGCGCACATAGCTCATCGGCAGGCCCAGCCGCTCGGCCACCATGGCGGCAAAGGGGATACCGGCGGTCTCGCCACCGGCGATGTTGTCGAATGCCTCGAACCCGGCATTGCGGCAGACGGTCGCGGCCATGAAATCCATCAGCGTGCCGCGGATGCGAGGGTGCGAGATCAGCTTGCGGCAGTCGATATAGGTCGGCCCCTTCAGCCCCGAGGCATAGGTGAACGGGTCGGCCGAGAAATGCACCGCCTTGATTTCCAGCAGCATCCGCGCGGACAGCCGGGCGATTTCCTCGGCGGTGGGAAAGCTCAGGCTCATGCGTCGTCCTCGATATGCCAGTGGACCGGAAAGCCGGGGTCGAACACGGTGACGGTCTCGTCGCCGGCGGTGATACGTTCGGGCCAGCGCGCGGGGGTGTCGCGGCGGGTCAGGGTGATGTGGTCGGGGTTGGGGTCCAGCCCGTAGAAGGCGGCGCCATGCAGGCTGGCGAATCCTTCGAGCCGGTCCAGCGCGCCCGCCTGCTCGAACACATGGGCGCAGATCTGCAACCAGTTCGGGGCGGTGAAACAGCCGGCGCAACCGCAGGCGCTTTCCTTGGCGTGGTCGGGGTGCGGGGCGCTGTCGGTGCCGGTGAAAAAGCGCGGATCGCCCGAGGTCGCGGCCTCGACCAGCGCCAGCCGGTGGTTTTCGCGCTTGGCGACCGGCAGGCAGTAGTAATGCGGGCGGATGCCGCCGACGAGGATATGGTTGCGGTTGATCACCAGATGATGGGTGGTGATGGTCGCGCCGATATTGTCGCCCGATTGCACATAGGCCACGCCGTCGGCGGTGGTGACGTGTTCCATCACCACCCGCAGCCCGGGGGTGGCGCGGCGGATCGGGTCCAGCACGCGGTCGATGAACACGGCCTCGCGGTCGAAGATGTCGACTGCCGGGTCCGTGACCTCACCATGCACACACAGCGGAATCCCGGCCTCGGCCATCGCGTCCAGCACCGGGCGCACGCGGTCGAAATCGCGCACCCCACTGGCCGAGTTGGTGGTGGCGCCGGCCGGATACAGCTTGACTGCGGCGATGATTCCCTGCGCGTGGGCGGCCAGCACGTCGGCCGGGTCGGTGGTTTCGGTCAGATACAGCGTCATCAGCGGACGCAACGTCACATTTTCCGGCAACGCCGCCAGGATGCGGTCGCGATAGGCCGCGGCCTCGGCCCCCGTCACCACCGGCGGCACCAGATTCGGCATGATGATCGCCCGGCCCAGATTGGCCGACCACGGCGCGACCGCGGCCAGCATTTCCCGGTCGCGAAGATGCAGATGCCAGTCGTCGGGGCGGCGGATGCGCAGCTTTGTGTCCATGGCCTTGGGTCTATACCGAAGCGCGCAGCGTTATCCAGTGGGGACGCGCTGCGGAAATCTTCCTCAATAGTGACAATCGGCCGAAAATTTTTCTGGCATTTTCTGGTGTGCGGGCGCAGCAATAACGGTGATGATCGCAGAATCCGTGAAAGAGGCCACATGATGAACGGCTTTCAGTTTCCTCCTGTCCTGCCATTGCGGCTGGTGGGCAACCTGTGTCGCATGGGAATCGAGGCGCAGTTCGTCATCACCATGCGCACCGCCGGGCTGCTGGGAATGGTGCCGCAACGGCCCAGCGAAAGCCTGCGAATGGTGACGGAAAAGGGCGATGCCTATCGCGAATCCCTGTCCGCGGCGTTCCGCTCGGCGGCCAAGGGGCGGCGGGCGGACCAGATTCTCAACGCGGCGCTGCGGCCCTATGGGCAGCGGACAAAGGCCAATGCGCGCCGGCTGTCCTCGTCGGGAAAATAGGCCCGGCGGGTGAAACGAAAAGGCCCGGCTGATACCGGGCCTTTCGTCGTTCTGGCGGGCGATCAGATCAGCTTGCCCATCGCGACCGCGGTGTCCGACATGCGGTTCGAGAAACCCCATTCGTTGTCATACCAGGTCAGGATGCGGACCAGACGGCCCTCCATCACCTTGGTCTGGTCCATATGGAAGACCGAGGAATGCGGGTCGTGGTTGAAGTCGATCGAGACCAGCGGCTCGTCCGTATAGCCAAGGATGCCCTTGAGCGGGCCATCGGCCGCAGCGCGGATCGCGTTGTTGATTTCGTCCACCGAGGTCTCGCGCGTGGCCTCGAAGGTCAGGTCCACGACCGAGACGTTCGGCGTCGGCACCCGGATCGCCACCCCGTCCAGCTTGCCCTTGAGCTCGGGCAGCACCAGCCCCACGGCCTTGGCCGCGCCGGTCGAGGTCGGGATCATCGACAGCGCCGCGGCGCGGGCGCGATACAGATCCTTGTGCATCGTGTCCAGCGTGGGCTGGTCGCCGGTATAGGCGTGGATGGTGGTCATGAAGCCGCGGGTGATCCCTACGGTATCGTTCAGCACCTTGGCGACCGGCGACAGGCAGTTCGTGGTGCAGGACGCGTTCGAGACGATCAGGTCCGCGGCGGTCAGCGTGTCGTGGTTGACGCCATAGACGATGGTCTTGTCGGAATTGTCGCCGGGCGCCGAGATCAGCACCCGCTTGGCGCCGTTCTGAAGATGCGCCTGCGCCTTTTCCTTGCTGGTGAAGATGCCGGTGCATTCCATCACCACATCGACATGGCCCCAGGGCAGGTCGGCCGGGTTGCGTTCCGCCGACACCTTGATCGGGCCGCGGCCCACGTCGATGGTGTCGCCCGAAACCTTGACCTCGGCCGGGAAACGCCCGTGCACCGAATCGTAGCGCAGCAGATGTGCGTTGGTTTCCACCGGGCCAAGATCGTTGATCGCCACGACCTCGATGTCGGTCCGGCCCGATTCGATGATCGCCCGAAGCACGTTGCGCCCGATCCGGCCGAAGCCGTTGATAGCTACCTTGACAGCCATGTAATCCTCTCCAACCGCTGGTTCCGCGCGCAAGGCAATGCCCAATATGGCGGAGGATTGCAATCGGCCGCGGGAAATGCCGCCGACAACAAGCGCGATCGGGCGGGCGCCGGTGGGCGCGCGCAATCGCGCCCGGGCCCGAGGCTCAGCGCCAGAAACTGACCAGCTCGATCAGCGCGAGCGTCTGCCGGCCCAGAAACAGCGACAGTTCCCAATTCAGCACGGCGGCGTCCAGCGCCAGCAGCGCCAGGATCATCAGCGCCAGCACCGCCGCGATCAGGTTGGTCATGGAAAGCCCCGGCTCGTGAAGAAAATGCGTAAAATGCGCTTTGAATAGACAGCCGTTCCCGGCAGTTGCAAGCCTGCGCCGGCAATGGGGCAGGTCCGGGCATCATGGGTCCGGCGCTGCTGCTGTGCCCGTGGTGTCGTCTCCGTCCCCTTCTTCGTCGGTTTCGGTCAGCAGGAACAATTCGCCGGCCTGTTCCATTTCGCGGATCGCGGAGACCACCGCGGTCATCGCCGTCTCGGCGTCGCGGGCCGGCACCTTGCCGGCTGCCTCGATTTCTTCGCGCATGGAATCGGCCAGCCGCGAACCAAGCCCGTTCAGCAGGAACTCTACCGTCGGGGCGTCGTCGCCCGTCGCGCCGGCCATTGCGCGGGCGACGGTGGCGGCATCGACCTCGCGGATGACGCGGGGAATGTCGCGGGGGTCCAGCCGGCGGGGGATATTGGCCCAGGTAAAGATGGTCCGCCGCACCTGCACGGCGAAGGCGGCGTCGTCCTGATCCAACCCCGCCAGCACCATGTCGCGGGTCTGCGCCGGCGCCAGGTTCAGCAGCGCGCCCAGCCGTTCCACCGGCTGCGCGTCGATCGCGGGCTTGGGCAGCGATTCCACCGCGCGCATCAGCGCCAGCCCGATCCGGCGCAGCGCCGGCGCCTCGATCCCGGCGGTCAGCGACATTGCATAGGCGATCCGCCGGGCAAGCTCCGCATCCAGCAGCTCGAATACCTGTGTCGCCCGCGCGACTGGCAGGCGCGAGAACATCACCGCCGCCACCTCGATCGCCTCGGTCCGGGCGAGTTCAGCCAGCTGCGAGGGCGGCAGGGCCGCAATCCGGTCCCATGGGTCGCCCGCGCCGTTCAGCGCCGCCAGTTTCTGTAGCCGCAGCGTGGTGTCGGGCGACAGATGCGCGCCCAGGAAATCCAGCGTCCCGTCGATCGAGCCGGGAAAGGTCACCCCCACCGCCTCGATCATGTCGCAGAATTCCGTGAGGATCTGGTCGCAGGTTTCCCGGTCGACCAGCTCCATCACCGACATTTCCTGCGCCAGCAGCGCCTGAAGTTCCGGCGGCAGCTGCGAAAGGTCCAGCCCTTCGCCGTCGGCCAGCACCACCCGGACCACCACTGCCGCCTTTTGCCGCGGCGTCAGCCCCGGCGTTGCCCTGATCATGCCTGTCCCCGTCGAATCATCGTCAGGGCAATCTGGCACGCGACCCCTTAATCTTCGGTGAACGGGTCAGGCTTCGCCGAACACCCGGCGAAAGATCGTGTCGACGTGTTTGGTATGATAGCCGAGGTCGAATTTCTCGTCGATTTCGGCGGGCGACAGCGCCGCGGTCACCTCGGCATCGGCCAGCAGTTCCTCGCGGAAATCGGCGCCCTGTTCCCAGACCTTCATCGCGTTGCGCTGGACCAGCCGATAGGCATCCTCGCGCGACACGCCGGCCTGCGTCAGCGCCAGCAGCACCCGCTGCGACATCACGAGGCCGCGAAACTTGTTCATGTTCGCCAGCATGTTGTCGGGATAGATCACCAGTTTTTCGACGACCCCGGCCAGCCGGTTCAGCGCGAAATCCAGCGTGATCGTCGCATCCGGCCCGATGGCGCGCTCGACCGAGGAATGGCTGATGTCGCGTTCGTGCCACAGCGCCACGTTTTCCATCGCCGGCACCACCGCCATGCGCACCAGCCGCGCCAGCCCGGTCAGGTTTTCGGTCAGCACGGGGTTGCGCTTGTGCGGCATCGCGCTGCTGCCCTTTTGCCCGGGCGAGAAATATTCCTCGGCCTCTAGCACTTCGGTGCGCTGCATGTGGCGGATCTCGACGGCGATGTTTTCCATGCTCGAGGCGATCACGCCCAGCGTGGCAAAGAACATCGCGTGGCGGTCGCGCGGGATCACCTGCGTAGAAATCGGTTCCGGGCGCAGGCCCAGCATCTTGCAGACATGTTCCTCGACCGCGGGGTCGATATTGGCGAACGTGCCGACCGCGCCGGAAATCGCGCCGGTCGCGACCTCTTCGCGGGCGCGTTCCAGCCGCTCGCGGCCCCGCGCCATCTCGGCGTAGAACCGGGCAAAGGTCAGGCCCATGGTGGTCGGCTCGGCGTGGATGCCGTGGCTGCGGCCGATGCGCACCGTGTCCTTGTGTTCAAAGGCGCGGGTTTTCAGCGCCGCCAGCACGCGGTCCATGTCGGCCAGCAGGATGTCGGCGGCGCGCACCAGTTGCACGTTCAGCGTGGTGTCCAGCACGTCGGAACTGGTCATCCCCTGATGGACAAAGCGCGCCTGATCGGCGCCCACATGCTCGGCCAGATGGGTCAGAAAGGCGATCACGTCGTGCTTGGTCACCGCCTCGATCTCGTCGATGCGGGCCACGTCGAATTCGACGTCCTTTGCCTTCCACACGGCCTGCGCGTTTTCGCGCGGGATCACGCCCAGATCGGCCTGCGCGTCGCAGGCATGGGCCTCGATCTCGTACCAGATGCGGAATTTCGTTTCCGGCGACCAGATGGCCACCATCTCGGGGCGGGAATAGCGCGGGATCATCCGGGGGTTTCCTTTCAAGACCTGCGGTCTGTTAGCCCCCGGCCCGGCAAGTCGCAACTCTTGCAGGCTGGCGGTTCTGCCGCTTGACATTTGTTTGTCCATCGCCTGCCGTATCCCAAGTGACCTGCATAGCAAAGGAGTAGGCGATGGGACGGCGTGAGGAACTGATCGAGAAATACGCGGGCGACCTGCGCAATCTGGGGATCCAGCCGGACATGGCGCTGCTGGAAAAGGCGACCGAGGCCTGCGGCCCGTCGATCTACCTTGCCGACGCCTCGACCGTCGCGTCATCCGATCCGCAAGAGATGGAGCGGGTGCGCGAGAATTTCTGCAAGAAAAAGCTGGGCGCGACCGATGAGGCCAGGATCGACGCGGCGCTGAAAAAGGCGGTCGAGACCTATGGTTCGGCCAACCGCAACAAGCACCGGGCGGTGATGTATTACCTGCTGGCGCAGGAGCTGGGCGGGTTATGAGGTGGGGGCAGGCACGCGGGGGGCGTGCCTGCCGTTGACGCCTAGCAGCTGAAATACATCGCGTATTCGATGGGGTGAGGGGTCTGCTCGAACGCCTCGACCTCGCCGCGTTTCAGCCGGATATAGGCCTCCAGCTGGTCGCGGGTGAACACGTCTCCGGCCAGCAGGAAATCCATGTCGTTTTCCAGCTCGTCCAGCGCCTCGCGCAGGCTGCCGCAGACCGTGGGGATGCCGGCCAGTTCCTCGGGGGGCAGGTCATACAGATCCTTGTCCGAGGCCGGGCCGGGGTCGATCTTGTTGCGGATCCCGTCCAGCCCCGCCATCAGCAGCGCCGAAAAGGCCAGATAGGGGTTGGCCGAAGGGTCGGGAAACCGCGCCTCGACCCGCTTGGCCTTGGGGCTTTCGGTCCACGGAATCCGCACCGCGCCCGAACGGTTGCGCGCGGAATAGGCCCGCAGCACCGGCGCCTCGAACCCCGGAACCAGCCGCTTGTAGCTGTTGGTCGAGGGGTTGGTCAGCGCGTTCAGCGCCTTGGCGTGGCGCAGGATACCGCCGATGAACCACAGCGCCTCTTGCGACAGGTCTGCATATTTGTCGCCGGAAAACAGCGGCTTGCCGTTTTTCCAGATCGACATGTTGACGTGCATCCCCGACCCGTTGTCGCCCTTGATCGGCTTCGGCATAAAGGTCGCGGTCTTGCCATAGGCATGGGCCACGTTGTGGATGACGTATTTCAGCTTTTGCAGGTTGTCGGCCTGTTCCACCAGCCCGCCAAAGATGGTGCCCAGCTCGTGCTGGCAGGTGGCGACCTCGTGGTGGTGCTTGTCGACCTTGATGCCGATCCGTTTGAGCGTGGACAGCATCTCGCTGCGGATGTCCTGGCCGTCATCGACCGGGTTCACCGGCACATAGCCGCCCTTGAAGGGCGCGCGATGTCCCTGATTGCCCATGTCATAACTTGTGTCGGTGTTCCACGCGGCCGAGACCGCATCGACCTGATAGGCCACCTTTTGCGGAGTGACGGAAAACCGCACGTCGTCGAACAGAAAGAATTCGGCCTCGGGTCCGAACCAGGCCACATCGCCGATGCCGCTGGCCTTCAACCAGGCCTCGGCCTTGACGGCGGTGCCGCGGGGGTCGCGGGAATAGGGCTCGCCGGTGTCGGGCTCGGCCACAGAGCAATGCAGGCACAGGGTTTTTTCGGCGTAGAACGGATCCAGATAGGCGCTGGAGGGGTCGGGCATCAGCTTCATGTCCGACTGGTCGATCGACTTCCATCCCGCGATCGAGCTGCCGTCGAACATCAGCCCTTCCTCAAAGAAATCCTCGTCCACCAGATCCACGTCCAGCGTGACGTGATGCAGCGTGCCGCGGGGGTCGGTGAAGCGGATATCGACATAGGCCACCTGTTCGGCGGCCAGCAGTTCCAGCACTTCGGCGACGGTTTTCATCGGTGTCGTCTCCTTTGCCGCGTCTTGCGGCGGGTTCGGTTGGCTTACAGCGCGTCGTCGCCGGTCTCGCCGGTGCGGATGCGGATCACCTGTTCGACGGGCGAGACAAAGATCTTGCCGTCGCCGATCTTGTCGGTGCGGGCGGCGCCGATGATCGCCTCGATCGCGGCGTCCACCATGTCGTCGGGCAGCACCATCTCCAGCTTTACCTTGGGCAGGAAATCCACGACATATTCTGCGCCGCGATACAGTTCGGTGTGGCCCTTTTGACGGCCGAAACCCTTGACCTCGGTCACCGACATTCCCTGGACCCCGGCGTCCTGCAACGCCTCTTTCACGTCGTCCAGCTTGAAGGGCTTGATGATCGCTTCGAGCTTTTTCATCCGTCGGCTCCATGGTTGCGGTTGTATCATGATGGTGGTGGCTGGTTTGATGGCCGGGGTAAATGCAAGCTGCGGCCTGCGGCCGGCAAGATGGACGACGCCAAGCCGGCTTGGGGCGATATTGAACACTCTGCACAATAATTGGGCAATGAAATGATGTTCGGAGCGACTGTCCTGACCTGCGCCGAGATGCGCGCGCTCGAATCCCAGGCCATCGCCAGCGGCGGTGTCAGCGCCGAGTCGCTGATGGAGCGCGCCGGCGCCGGTGCCGCCCATGCCATCCGCCGACGTTTTCCCCAGGCCCGAACGGCGGTGGTGCTTTGCGGTCCCGGCAATAACGGCGGCGACGGGTTCGTGGTGGCGCGCCATCTGGGCGCCATGGGGCTGACCGTGCGGGTGGGGGCATGGGGCACGCCCGAGACCCTGCCCGAGCCGGCCCGGACCATGTGCGACCGCTGGCGCGCGCTGGGCCCGGTGCAGCCGCTCGATACCGCATTCCTGACGGACCGCGATTTTCCCCCCGACATCGTGGTGGACGCGATTTTCGGCATCGGACTCAGCCGTCCGGCACAAGGCGAGCTGGCGGCGGTGCTTGAGGAAACCACCTTTCTGCGCACCGGCACCTGGGGGAAACATGCGCCCGGCATCGTGTCGCTGGACTGCCCGTCGGGGCTGAATCTCGATACGGGGTTTCCGTTGCAGCCGGGGCAGCCGTTCATGGGGGCGGCTGCGATTCCGCTGCCTGAATTGACCGTCACCTTTCATAGCCTCAAGCCCGGGCATCTGATCGGGGACGGGCCGGAATACTGCGGTGATGTCGAAGTCATCGATATCGGCCTTGCAGGCATCGGCAGGACGATCCGGGTGGAAACCCCCTGCATCCCGGCCCTGAGCAAGCGACAAGGGCACAAGTTTACCCACGGCCACGCGCTGGTCGTGGCGGGCTGCATCGGCCGCGGCGGCGCGGCGCGGCTTGCCGCCCGCGCCGCGCTGCGCGTGGGCGCCGGGTTGGTGACGCTGGCGCCGCCGAACTCGGCGCTGCCGGAACATTCGGGGCCGCCCGATGCGCTGATGCGAAGGGGCGTGGACGATCCCGCCGCGCTCGACGCGATCCTCGAGGACCGGCGGATCAACGCCGTCTGCCTTGGGCCGGGCGCAGGGGTGGAACGTGCGGCTGGGTTGCTTGCAGCGCTGATCGCCTCGGGGCGCGCCTGCGTGCTGGATGCCGATGCCCTGACGGCAATGGCTGAAAAGCCCGCGCGCCTGCATGATCGCTGCATCCTCACCCCCCATGTCAAAGAGTTCGCGCGGCTCTTTCCCGACCTTGCCGCGCAGCTGGCGCCGCAGCCAGCCGGCCGGCCGGCGTTGTCCCGGCTCGATGCCGCGGGTCAGGCTGCCGAACGCTGCGGGGCCATCGTGCTGCTGAAAGGCCCCGATACGGTGATTGCGGCCCCCGACGGACAGCTGCGCATCCACTCGGCCTTCGATGTGCCCTGGCTTGCCACCGCCGGGACCGGTGACGTGCTGGCGGGCATCATCGCCGGGCTGCTGGCGCGCGGCCTGGCGCCGCTCGACGCCGCCAGCACCGGCGCCTGGCTGCACGCCGCAGCCGCCCGCCGCTTCGGGCCCGGGCTGATCGCCGACGACCTGCCCGACACGCTGCCCGCGGTGTTTCGCGACCTCGGCCTGTAATATCTTCTGTCCGTAAATATCCCGGGGTCCGGGGCAGCGCCCCGGTCCGGCGCCCGACGCAAGAATCCCCTCGCACGCGGCGGCAGGCTTTGCTAAGACGCCCCGGATTTCCCGGCGGACCCCTCAGGCCCGTCCGGGCAGGAATTGCGGGTGTGGCGGAACTGGCAGACGCACCAGATTTAGGTTCTGGCGCCGCAAGGCGTGGGGGTTCAAGTCCCTCCACCCGCACCAGGATGGAAACGAAGGAACGGATATGCAGGTCACGGAAACCCTGAACCAAGGTCTCAAGCGCGGCTACCGCTTCACCCTGCCCGCGGCCGAGCTTGCCGCCGAGGTGGACCGCCAGCTGGCCGAGGCCCAGCCCCAGATCGAGATGAAGGGGTTCCGCAAGGGCAAGGTGCCGATGGCGCTGCTGAAAAAGACCTATGGTCAGCGGGTCATGGGCGACGCGATGCAGAAAACCATCGACGACGCGATCAACGCTCACATGGCCGAGGGCAACGTCCGCCCCGCCATGCAGCCCAAGATCGAGATGGAAAACGGCGAGAACTGGACCGAGGGCGACGATGTCGTCGTCAACGTCTCGTACGAACTGCTGCCCGAGATCCCCGAAACCGACCTGTCCGGCGTGGAACTGGAACGCCTGACCGTCGCACCGGAAGAATCCGCCGTCACCGAAGCGCTTGAAAATCTGGCGAAAAACGCCCAGAACTTCGAGGATCGGGCCGAGGGCGAACCCGCGCAGTCGGGCGATCAGGTCACCATCGACTTCAAGGGCATGGTCGACGGCGAGGCGTTCGAGGGCGGCACCGCCGAGGGTTATCCGCTGGTGCTGGGCTCGGGTTCCTTCATCCCGGGCTTCGAGGACCAGCTGACCGGCGCCAAGCCGGGCGACGAAATCAACGTCAACGTGACCTTCCCCGAGGATTACGGCGCCCCCCATCTCAAGGGCAAGGCTGCGGTCTTTGAAACGAAAATCCACGCCGTCAAATCGCCGAAAGCCGCGGAAATCGACGACGAGCTGGCCAAGCGTTTCGGCGCCGAAAGCCTCGATGCGCTGAAAACCCAGATCTCGGACCGGCTGGGCGCCGAATATCAGGGCGCCGCGCGGGCGCTGGTCAAGCGCGCGCTGCTCGACCGTCTGGACGAGCTGGTCAGCTTCGAGCTGCCGGAATCGCTGGTCGAGGCCGAGGCCGCGCAGATCGCCCACCAGCTGTGGCACGAGGATCACCCCGAGGAACAGGGCCACAACCACGGCGAGATCGAGGCGACCGACGAGCACAAGAAACTGGCCGAGCGCCGCGTTCGTCTGGGGCTGCTTTTGGCCGATGTCGGGCAAAAGGCCGAAATCACCGTCAGCGATCAGGAAATGACCCAGGCGGTGCTGAACCAGGCCCGCAACTTCCCCGGTCAGGAACGCGCCTTCTTTGAATTCATCCAGCAGAACGAGGCCGCCCGCCAGCAGCTGCGCGCCCCGATCTTTGAAGACAAGGTTGTCGACCACATCATCGCCGGCGCCAAGGTGACCGAGCGCGCCGTGACCAAGGAAGAGCTTGAAAAAGCAATGGAATCTCTGGACGAAATCTGAGATTCCTGCATCCGACCTCTGAAAGGGCCGCCCATCGGGGCGGCCCTTTTCAGTTCCCGGACAGGTCGCCGTCGTCCTTTGGCTCGACCCCGTTCTCGATCTTGATCTGGCGCTCGATCTCGGAATTCAGCTCTGCCCCGACCAGCACCACCATGGCCGCGATCCACAGCCACATCATGGTGACGATGGCCGCGCCGAGCGAGCCGTAAGTCTCGTTATAATTGGCGAAATTCGACGCGTAAAAGGAAAACAGCGCCGAGGCCACCAGCAGCCCGGCGGTCGCCAGCAGCGCGCCGGGCGAAATCCATTGCCACACCGCATCGTCCTTGCTGGGGCCAAAGCGATAAAGCACCGCCAGCCCCACCAGCAGCAGCCCCACCAGCAGCGGCCAGCGCAGCAGCCCGACAACCGTTTCCCCCCAGCCCCCGGCCAGCACCGTGTTCAGCAGGATGGGCAGCACCGCGATCATCGCCAGCATGACAACAATACCCAGAATGGCGCCCAGCGTCATCGCCATCGACATCAGGTTCAGGCGGATAAAGCCGCGTTTCTCGGTCTCGAACCAGGCGATGTTCATCGCCTCGATCAGCGCCTTCATCCCGCCGTTGGCGGTCCACAGCGCGGCCAGGATCGCCACGACGCCGGCAATCGACAGCGAGGTGCCCGAGGCCGAGGCGATCGCGCTCACCTGTCCCTCGATCAACTCCATCGCGCCCTCGGGCAGCACCTGATCCAGCATTTCCAGATTGCCGGCGATGGTTGAGGGATCGGCGAGCAGCGCGTAAATCGACACCAGCGCGGTGATCGCGGGAAACAGCGCGAGCAGGCCGAAAAACGTGACCCCGCCCGCGACCGAGGTGACCCGGTCGCTGCTGAATTGGTGGATCACGCGCTTGACCACCGCCATCCAGCTGTCGCGGCCAAGCTGCCATGGGGTTTCGGGGGCGCCGGGCGCTCGGGGCGGCGGGGCCGGGTGGGTTTTGGCCGCCCCGGGGGCTGCGGCCGTGGGCCGGCTCTCGCGCCAGCCCTCGGGCAGCGGGCCAAGCAGCGCGCCAAGGATGTCGGTGCTTTTGTCCGTCCCGGAACCGGCGGGACCAAAGGGGGCCTGTGGCATGATGTCCGGCCCGTCACAGACGATGGATTCGGGGATCGTCCGGCGGGGCTGGGTTCTGAGGGACGGGGTTCTGGGGGATGGGGGCGTCCGGCCCGTTGTGTCCGGGTCGGGGCCGAAAGCCTGCGGTCCCCGTCCGGCGGCGTTCCGGGGATTCTGCGGCGTGGCTGCCCAAAAAGCTGCGCAGCTGGTCGGCTGCGCCTCCGAATTCGCGCATGATGCTGTCGGCCTGTGCGGCGACCGACCGAAACCCGGTGATGGCCGCGCCGACCGCGCCCGCGACCTCGTTTATGGTGCGCGTCACCCGCTGGGCGTTGCTTTCGACCTCGTCAAGAAAACCCTGTTTGCGCGCGGTTCGCGGCGAGGGGTCGGGGCGGGGCGGGCCACCCTGTGCGCGGGGTTTTTCATGCGGCGGGCGGCGGGTGGGGGCATCTTGGCGCATCCGGCGGCGGGCGCGCAGCTCGTCAGCGGCGGGTTCCGGCATGGCGGAAAAGCGGGGCGCGGCCGTGGCGCGGGCAGAGGGCGCGGATTTCGCCGCGGCATAGACCCGCGCACGGGCGCGTTCTGCCGCCTGTTCCGCGGCGCGATCAGCCTCGCGATCAAGGGCGTCGTTGCCCGAGACCAGATCCGCAATCTTGCGAACGGCCAGAACCCCGGCCGCGGTCGCCGCCGCCACCCCCAGCGCCGTGCCGCCATAGACCAGCAGCCGGGCAGTGTTCGACGGCTGCGGCCAGATCCGGTCCCCTTCGGGCGAGACGTCGCCATGCGGCGGGATGCGGCGCGATTCCAGACGCGGGGCGCGCTGCCCGCCACCCGCGGGAATATGGGTATTATGCGGCAGATGGTCGCTGTCGGCCATGAAAGAAATCCTTGCTGAGGCCATGGTTGTGGCCGTTTCTTGCCCTTTCAACCCTTGGGCCGCCGGGATCGTTCCCGCCCGAACCCCAGGCGCATACGCAAAAAGAAACCGCGCCGGAATGCGGCGCGGTTTCAGGTGATGGTCCGGGGGGCGCGGCTTATTCGCCCAGCGGTCCTTCGTCGTCGTCGCGCCCGGCCGAGCCGATGTCGTCGAACAGTTCGGCGATCTCGAATTCGGCGGCGGCGTCCTCTTCGGCGGCGAGTTCCTGGATGGACTTGCCCGACGCCTGCAACTCGGCCTCTTCGGGCGAGCGTGCGACGTTCAGCGTGACCTGCGCCTCGACTTCGGGGTGCAGGTGGATGCTGACCTCGTGCAGGCCCAGAAATTTGATCGGGCCGGCCAGCACCACCGAACGGCGCTCGACGGCAAAGCCCTCGGCCTCGGCGGCCTCGGCCACGTCGCGCGGCGTCACCGAGCCATACAGCGCCCCGGCGTCCGACGCCGAGCGGATGATGACAAAGCTCTTGCCGTCCAGCGTCTCGGCGATCTTCTGCGCCTCGGCGCGGGTATCGTCGTTGCGGCTGGCCAGTTCGGCCTTGCGGGCCTCAAAGGCGGCGATGTTGGCGTCAGAGGCACGCAGCGCCTTGCCCTGCGGCAGCAGGTAGTTGCGGGCGAACCCCTGCTTGACGTTCACCACCTCGCCCATCTGGCCCAGCTTGGCCACGCGTTCCAGCAGAATGACTTGCATGGGTCAGCTCCTCACTTAACGGCGTAAGGCAGCAGCGCAAGAAAACGCGCGCGCTTGATCGCCTGCGCCAGCTTGCGCTGGTTCTTGGCCGAAACCGCAGTGATGCGCGACGGCACGATCTTGCCGCGTTCGCTGATATAGCGTTGCAGCAGGCGGGTGTCCTTGTAGTCGATCGCCGGGGCGTTGTCGCCCCCGAACGGATCGACCTTCCGGCGGCGGAAAAACGGTTTGGTCGCCATGGTGTCGTTCCTTTCCTAGCGGTCGCTGCGGGGGGCGCGGTCGTCGCGGTCACGGTCGCCGCCGCGGTCACGGTCACCACCACGGTCACGATCGCCACGCGAATCGCGGCGGTCGCCACGATCGCCACGGTCACGGTCGTCCCGGCGCTGCATCTGGACCGAGGGGCCGTCCTTGTGCTCGTCCACGCGGATGGTCAGCACGCGCATCACGTCGTCATGCAGCCGGGCCAGACGTTCCATTTCCTGCACGGCGGCCGAGGGCGCGTCCGAACGCAGAAAGGCGTAATGCCCCTTGCGGTTCTTGTTGATCTTGTAGGCAAGCGTGCGCACGCCCCAGTATTCGCTGTCCTTGACGGTGCCGCCGTTGTCGGCCAGCACGGTCGAGAAATGTTCGATCAGCCCTTCGGCCTGCGCGTTCGACAGGTCCTGGCGGGCGATCAGCACATGCTCGTAAAGCGGCATGGCATCCCTTTCGTCTCGGGCGGGCTTCATAGGCGGGTCAGCCTTTCCGCGCCCCGCCACGAGAGGCTTCGCCGGTTTCGCAAAAACTGCGGAAAGGAATGGGGCCTTATACGGTCTGGGCGGCGCGGCGCAAGGTGATTCGCAGCGCCCCGCGCGGGGAACGACGACTCGCGCGGGGGAACGACCGGGGCGCGGTGGCGGTTGTCGTGCTGTCCCCCCACGGAGCGATGAGATGAAGATGAAACATCAGCTTTCCCCCCTTGCCCTTACCCTTGCCGCGCTGCTGGCCGCCCCCGTCGCCGCGCAGGATTCGCCGGACGGGATCGGCGGCACCTATCCGTTCGATCCCGAACACAGCCAGATCGTGTTTTCCTATGAACACATGGGGTTCTCGGTCAGCCACGGCTTCGTCAACGGGATCGAGGGCAGCGTGACGCTGGACGCGGCAGCCCCCGAAAACTCGACCGTCGAGGCCAGTTTCCCGATGAGCGCGGTCCGCACCATCGCCCCCGCGCTGGATCAGGACATCTATGGCGAAGGGCTGGCCGATGCCTCGACCCCCGAAAGCGTGGTGAGCTTTCGCTCGACCCGGGTCGAGGTCAAGGACGATGACGAGGCCGAGGTGTTCGGCGATCTGACCCTGAACGGGGTCACGCGCGAGATCCGGCTTGAGGTCGAACTGAACAAGGCCGGCCCCAGCCCGATGACCGAGCAGCCGACGGTTGGCTTCGACATCGAAACCAGCATCCTGCGCAGCGATTTCGGCATGGGCGGCTTTGCCCCCGCGGTGTCGGACGAGCTGAAGATCCGCATTGCCGTCGAGGCGCAAAAGGGCTGAGCCGCGCCGCCCGGGCGCGGCATGTCCCTACCGCGCCGCCCGCGCGCCGCATGTCCCGGGATGCAGGGCGACCCCCGGCATGGCTGCTGCGCGCGCGCCAACGACAACGGGGCCGCCAACCGGCGACCCCGCGCGGTGCGCGTGGTTTGCGCACCACCTCCCTGTGGTCTGCGGCCTGCGGGCGGCCCGGGTGGGTGGGCCGCCTGCATCGCCCCCGGCTTATTCCGCCGGGGCGTTTGCCGGCAGGGTGATCGGCTGCGGCCGCGGCGTCTCGGCCCCGCGAACCGGCAGGATCGGGTGGACGATCTGCGGCTGTTCGCCGGTCAGCGTCCCAAGGAAGGCCGTGATGTCCATGGCCTGCTCATCCGTCAGCTCGGTGCCGAGCTGCGCCGAGGACATGATGCGCACCGCGTCTTCCAGTTCCCAGATCACGCCCGAGTGGAAATAGGGCGGGGTCAGGGCCACGTTGCGCAGGGGGGCCGCGCGGAACACATACTGGTCGTCGTCGGTCTGGGTGATTTCAAAGCGGCCCACGTCGCCCTCGGGGCGGACATCGGCATCGGGCGCCTCGATCAGGCCAAAGGGATAGTATTCCTGCCCGCCAAAGTTCACCCCCGCGTGGCAGCTTTGGCAACCGGCATCCAGATATGCCTGCAAGCCGCGCTTTTCCTGTTCGTTCATCGCGCCGTCGATGCCCATCAGCCACTGGTCAAAGGCCGAGTTGGGGGTGATCAGCGTCGCCTCGAACGCCTCGATGGCCAGGGCAAAGTTGTCAAAGGTGATCGGCTGCTCTTCGCTGGGGAATGCCGCGGCGAACAGCTCGCCATAGCCCGGCATCGATTCCAGCGTCTCGATCAGGTTGTCGGGGGTGTTGTTCATTTCCACCCCGGCCTGAACCGGACCCTTGGCCTGTTCGGCCATGTCCTCGGCCCTTCCGTCCCAGAACTGGGCGGCGTTGAACACCGCGTTCAGCATGGTGGGCGAGTTGCGGGGCCCCATCTGCCAGCCGTGGCCGACCGAGGTTTCCAGCATGTCGGTGCCGCCAAGCCCCACGTTGTGGCAGGACTGGCACGAGAACACGCCCGACAGCGACATCCGCGGGTCGAAAAACAGGGTCTTGCCCAGCTCGATGCGCGGCTGGGTCATCGGCCGGCCGCTGGGCAGCTCGGCTGCGCGGGGGATCGGCTCGAACCACTCTGCCGCTTCGGCGCGCAGTTCCGCATCGGGCGAATCAGGGGCCGCGGCGACGCCGGCCTGGGGGGTTGCGCCGGGATCCGCCGCTTCCTGTGCGAAGACGGCCGGCGCTGCGAACGCCAGGGCCGTGGTGAGTAAGAAGACGGGACGAAGGCTCATGTTTGCTTCCCTTTGCATTGGGTCGGTACCGCTTATCAGGCAATAGTATCCAAATCCTTAAGACGCCTGTCACTGATGTGGATCAAACTGTCCGGGCTTGCCGCCGCGTCATGGGGCGATTAACTGCCGCTCATGTTTCCCGCCGACCGCCTGGCCCAGATCGCAAGCCGCTTCGAATATCTCGAGGCGCGGCTGAATGCCGGCCCGGCCGCCGATGAAATCGCCCGTGTCAGCCGCGAATATGCGGAACTTGGCCCGGTCGTCGCCCAGATCAACGAATGGCGCGCGGCAAACGACGGGCTGGCCGAGGCGCAGGCGCTGCTGTCCGACCCCGACATGCGCGAGCTGGCCGAGGACGAGATCGCCCGACTGCGCGCACGCCTGCCCGAACTGGAACAGGCGCTGCGGCTGGCTCTGCTGCCCCGCGACGCCGCCGACGCCCGCCCCGCCATCCTGGAAATCCGCCCCGGCACCGGCGGGGACGAGGCCGCGCTGTTCGCCGGCGACCTGCTGCGCATGTATCAGCGCCATGCCGAGCAGCAGGGCTGGGATTTCCGCCTGCTTGAACTGGCGCAGTCCGAACTGGGCGGCGTCAAGGAGGCCGTGGCCCATATCGCGGGCGAGGGCGTGTTCGCGCGGCTGAAATACGAATCGGGCGTTCACCGCGTCCAGCGCGTGCCCGACACCGAATCGGGCGGGCGCATCCATACCAGCGCCGCCACCGTCGCCGTGCTGCCCGAGGCGGCCGAGGTCGATATCGACATCCCCGCCAGCGATATCCGCATCGACACCATGCGCTCATCCGGCGCGGGCGGGCAGCATGTGAACACCACCGATTCGGCGGTGCGGATCACCCACCTGCCCACCGGCATCGTGGTGACCAGCAGCGAGAAATCGCAGCACCAGAACCGCGCCAACGCCATGGCGGTGCTGCGTGCGCGGCTTTACGACGCGGAACGCCAGCGCACCGACGCCGAACGCGCCGCCGACCGCAAGTCGCAGGTCGGGTCGGGCGACCGCAGCGAACGCATCCGCACCTATAATTTCCCGCAGGGCCGGGTGACGGACCACCGCATCAACCTGACGCTGTATGCGCTGGACCGGGTGATCGAGGGCGACCTGTCCGAAATCATCGACGCGCTGGTCGCCCACGATCAGGCCGCGCGGCTGGCCGAGGCCGAGGGGTGAGCCAGACCGGCCACCAGGCGCTGGCCGAGGCGGTGCGGCAACTGGCCGCGGCGGGCGTGCCGGATGCGGCGGGCGATGCGCTGGCGCTGCTGTCATTCGCGCTGGGGGTGCCGCGGCATTCCGTGCGCGGCGAATTGTCGCAGCCGCTGTCCGCGCAGGCGCAGCTGGCCTTTGCCGCGGCGATCGGGTCGCGCGCCGCGCGCCAGCCGGTCAGCCAGATCCTCGGCTGGCGCGAGTTCTGGAAACACCGCTTTCGCGTCACCCCGGACACGCTGGACCCGCGCCCGGAAACCGAAACCCTCGTGGCGGCGGCGTTGAAGCTGCCGTGGGATTCGGTGCTGGATCTGGGCACCGGCACCGGCGCAATCCTGCTGTCGCTGCTGGCCGAGCGGCCGGGGGCGCGGGGCCTTGGTGTGGACATGTCGCAGGCCGCGCTGAATGTCGCGCAGGACAACGCGCGGGCGCTTGGCATCACCGCGGATTTCCGGCGCTCGGACTGGTTTTCGGGGGTGCAGGGGCGGTTCGGGCTGATCGTCTCCAACCCGCCCTATATCGCGCTGGACGAAATGGCGGCGCTGTCGCCCGAGGTCCGCGAATGGGAGCCGCGGGCGGCGCTGACCGACGAAGGCGACGGGCTGGGCGCCTATCGCGCCATCGTCGCAGGTGCCGGCGCGCATCTGCTGCCCAAGGGCTGGCTGGCGGTGGAAATCGGCCCCACGCAGGGCGCGGCGGTCACCGGGCTGATGGCGGCCTCGGGGTTTCGCCGAATCGCGCTGCGGTCCGATCTGGACGGCCGGGATCGCGTGGTAATGGGGCAGTTTGGCCCCTGATTGCCACGCATCCTGCGGATTATGTCGAAAATTCTTTCGATTCTGCTTGCCTTGATCCGGCTGGCGTGGTTAGCAGGCCGCGTGATGTGGGCATGATGCCCCTCACGGGTCATCCGCACAGCTTGCTGCAGGAACGCTCCGCCAAATCCCGGGCCGGTTTTCAGGCCCCTGCCATTTGCAGGCCCTTTCCTTTGCAGGCCCATTCCTTTGCAGGATGGTGACCCCAACCGCATCCAGGCGCGCAGCGCCGGACCAGAACATTGGCACGATGAGATCTTCCAAATCCCGTTCGCGCAACAAGTCCCGCAATCCGCGGTCGCTGGGCAACGTCATCAATCGCGTTTTCGACAGCTCGGGCCCCGAGGGCAAGGTGCGCGGCACCCCGCAGCAGATCATTGAGAAATACCTGGCTTTGGCGCGCGACGCGCAGCTGTCCAACGACCGGGTGGCCGAGCAGAGCTTTCTGCAACACGCCGAGCATTACACCCGCCTGCTGGGCGAGGCGCAGCGCGAGCAGGCCGAGCGGCAGGCCCAGTTCGGCGGTCCGCAGGGCGGCCATGGCGGCGATGCCCGCGAGGACCGCGGCGATGGTCGTGGCGACACGCGCGCGGACGGCCGTTCCGACAACCGCTCAGATTCCCGCCCTGATTCCCGGCGCGACGATCGCCGCGATGACCGGGGCGACCGGCAAGAGCGCGGCGATAACCGCAGCGACCGGCGTGACGACCGCCCGCGCGACGGCGGCCCTGCGGCCCATGACAATGAACAGGCGGCGCAGGTGAACGGGGCCGAGCCGTCCGAGCTTGAAGACCTGCCGCGCTTTGTGCGCCCGGTCGCGCAGGGCGGCGTGCAAGGGGGCGTGCAGGGGCTGCCCGAGGCTCGTCCGCAGGCCGGCGATACCGACCGGATCCCTACGCCGGAAACCGACGCGCCGGCCGATGCGGCCCCCGAGGCTGATGCCCCCGAGGCCGCCGAGGCCCCCGCGCCGGCGGAAAAACCCGCAGCCGCGCCTCCGCGTCCGCGCAAGCCGCGGGCGGCAGCCAGCAGCGCCGCAGCGCCCAAGCGCGCCGCCCCGCGCCGTCGCCGCAGCGATGCCGAGGGCGAAGCCGAGGCCGAGGCGGTGGCGAAACCCGCCCCCGGCGCAAAAGCCGAGGATTGAGCTTTTGCCACGGCGCGCGGGTGACCGCGCGCCCCGTCATTCCTGCCGCGCCCCGGCCGCAGCCGTTGCCCGCGCAGCTGACAGCGCGCGGGCCAGCGCGCAATAACGTTCCAGGTCGATTTCTTCGGCGCGGGCCGTGGGCAGGATGCCTGACGCCTCAAGCAGCGATTCGACCTGTGGGTGCAGCCCCCGCAGCGCGGCGCGCAGCATCTTGCGGCGCTGGTTGAAGGCAGCGCGGGTGATTTCCCCCAGCACGCGCGCATCGGCGGGAAATCGCGGCTCGGGCAGGGCGGTCAGATGCACCACCGCCGATTCGACCTTGGGCGCAGGCACGAACGCCTGAGGCGGCAGGGTCAGCACGATCCGCGCCTCGCAGCGCCACTGCGCGAGGATCGCAAGCCGCCCGTAATCCTTGCCCCCCGGCCTGGCCACGATGCGCTGGGCGACCTCTTTTTGAAACATCAGCGTCAGCGACTGCCAGAAGGGCGGCCATTGCGGCGGCGTCAGCCAGCCGACCAGCAGTTCCGTCCCGATGTTGTAGGGCAGGTTCGCGGCGATGCGGATCGGCGGCGTCACATGCGCCAGCGGGTCGATTTGCAGCGCGTCGCCCTGAATCACGGTCAGCCGGCCGGGGTAATGGGCGGCGATTTCCTGCAATGCCGGGATGGCGCGGGCGTCCTTTTCGATGGCGAGGACATGGCGCGCGCCCTCGGCCAGCAGCCCGCGGGTCAGCCCACCGGGGCCGGGTCCGACCTCGATCACGTCGCATTGCGTCAGGTCGCCGGCGGCGCGCGCAATGCGGGCGGTCAGGTTCAGGTCCAGCAGGAAATTCTGGCCCAGCTGCTTTTTGGCGCGCAGATCGTGGCGGGCGATCACCTCACGCAGGGGGGGCAGCCCGTCGATCGCGCTCATGCCCCCGCAGCTGGGGGTTTCACACCCCCAGACCCCCGTGGGATATTTCTGCAAGGAAGAAAGTTCATGCAGCGGCTCTTTTGCGCGCCATGTCCCAGCCCATGCGCAGCGCCGCGATGGTGCTGGACGGGTCCGCCGCGCCGCTGCCCGCGATGTCGAAGGCGGTGCCGTGGTCGGGCGAGGTCCGCACGAAGGGCAGGCCCAGCGTGACGTTGACGCCGCCGGCAAAGTCCAGCGTCTTGATCGGGATCAGCCCCTGATCGTGGTAGCAGGCGATGGCCGCGTCCCAGCGGGCGCGGGCGGGGGCGTGGAACATGGTATCGGCGGGATGAGGGCCCGAGACCGCCAGCCCCTGTTCCCGCAGACGTTCGCAAAGCGGCGCGATCCAGTCGGTTTCCTGCCAGCCCATGGTGCCGCCCTCGCCCGCGTGGGGGTTGAGGCCGGCCACCGCGATCCGCGGTGCGGGGATGCCAAAATCGCGGATCAGCCCGGCATGGGTGATGCGGATGGTGCGTTCCAGCAGCGCCGGGGTCAGGGTCCGGGGCACATCCTCAAGCGGGATGTGGATGGTGGCCGGGACCACCCGGCAGGGCGGGGTCACGCTGGTCGAGGCCAGCATCATCACCACATCCACCCCGCCGGCCAGATCGGCGAGATATTCGGTATGGCCCGGAAAGGCAAAGCCCGCGCCCTGTTTCAGCGCCTGTTTGCTGATCGGCAGGGTGCAGATACCGCCTGCCTGACCCGCCATCGCCATGGCGGCGGCGCGGGCGATCACATCGGCTACCGCCTGCGCATTGGTGAGGTCGGGGCGGCCGGGGGTGTTGGGGGCCGGAAAGTCGTGGCGCAGCACCGGCAGCGCGCCCGCGGGGGCGGGGTCGGCGGGGGTGCTGACCTCGGCCCAGTGGGTGCCGGCGGGCAGGTGGCGCGGATCGCCCATCCAGACAAAGGGCACGTCTGCCGCCAGTGCCTTGGGCGCGAGTTCCGGGCCGATGCCGGCGGGCTCGCCGCAGGTCAGGATCAGCGGCGCGGGGGGCCGGTGCGCTGCGCTCACGGGCGGCGCATCAGCGCGTCGGCGCGCAGCTCGGCCAGATAGGCCTCGGCGGCGGCGTTCACCTTGCGGTTGAAGATTGCGGCCCGCACCTCGTCGCGCGACCGCAGCGGCGGCTCGCCCCGCGACAGCCCGGCGGCGGCAGCGGCGTCGCTGGCGGCGTTTTCGGCGCTGGGGGCATCGGCGGCCGAGGGCGGCGGCTGCATGTCCTCGCGCCGCGCGGGCGTGGGCAGGCCGGGCAGGGTGGTGGCCATCTCGGGTTCGACGATCAGCGTCGGCGTGCGCTTGCACAGCATCACCAGCCGCGCGCCGCGCCCGTAGTCGATCACCGCGCCCTCGTTCGCGTCGAGCGAGGCGAGGCGCTGCGCCACGTCCAGGGC
This sequence comes from Paracoccus alkenifer, assembly GCF_900108405.1. GTDB lineage: Bacteria > Pseudomonadota > Alphaproteobacteria > Rhodobacterales > Rhodobacteraceae > Paracoccus > Paracoccus alkenifer. Next base: position 783,717 of record NZ_FNXG01000001.1, on the reverse strand, counting down.
CACCGCGGACAGCGGCAGGCTGTGGCGCTGGATCACGTCGCCGGCAAAGCGGTTCGCCTGCACATAGACCTGATCGCAGCTGTCGGCGACCGACAGGATCTGCGCGCCCTCGGCCGCCGAGGGCAGCGCCAGTTCCACATATTCCACGGTCTGATCGCCCGCGCCGGCGCGCAGCCGTCCGCGGGTGTCGCGCAGATAGAACAGCACCACCGCCCCCTGCACGCTCAGCGGCGCGCTGATCGAATCTTCGGGGACGCGCAGCAGGATCTCGCGCAGGCCGGGGGCGAGGTTGTCGATCGAGGTCCAGGGCAGGCGCCCGCCCTCAGGCGCAGTGGGCACGGCGGAATACTGGCGGGCGGCGGCGGCGAACTGCGCTTCGCTGCGCACGGTTTCCGACAGGCGCTGCGCGATGGCCTGGGCCTGCGCCTCTTGCCCCGGGGGGGCGGGGATCACCAGTTCCGACAGCAGCACCTGGGTGACGATGGGGGTCTGGATTTCCTGTTTCAGCTCTTGCTCGATCTCGCGGTCGCTGACGCTGATATTGGGGACGAGGCGCTGGCGCACCACTTCGCGCCACGCCACGCTGACGCGGACGAAATCGCGCCATGCCTGACGCTCGACGCCCTCGACCGCCAAGGCGGCGGTAAAGCCGGCGGTGTCCAGACCGGCGCGGCCCGCGAATTCGGCCAGCCCCGAGTCCAGCCCCTGGTCGGTCACGCGGATGCCCATCAGCTCGGCCGCCTGCATCTTGAGCCGGTCGTCGATCAGCGCCTGCAACGCCGAATCCGGGTCGGCATCGGGCGCCCGCAGGATCTGCATGAAGCGGACACGCTGCGTCACCTCATAGCGGGTGACGGCCGAGTTGTTGACATAGGCGACCGGGGCCAGCGGCCCCTGCTGGGCCAGCGCCGGCAGCGCCGCCGTGCCCAGAAACACCGCCATCATCGTCGCCTGAGCTATCCGCCGCATCACTGCCTCATTCATCGTTGGCGCCAATCTAGCGCACACAGCTGCGCCGCGCCACAGTTCCCGCGCCATTGTTCTGCTGGCGGCCGAAACCGCCCAGGCGCACCGACAGACCCACATCCGTATCCGCCCGCACCGTGTCGGACGAGGTGAACCGGCGCGACACCGACAGATCCACCGTCACGCATTCGTTGCGGTATTCCAGCCCCAGCTCGGCCTTTTGGGCGCGGTCGGCCGCGAAATCATAGCGGGTTTCGGCGTTCAGCCGCCAGCCGGGGGCCAGTTGCACGGCGGTGCTGGCGGTCAGTTCCGACACGTCGTCGATGCGCCCGGGTTCCGTTGCGGCGTCGATCCACAGATAGCCGGCCGACAGTTGCAGCCCCTTGCGCAGCCAGCCGATGCGCAATTCGTTGCGTTGCAGCGACAGGTCGTCGTCGAACAGCGCCCGGTTGACCATCGCCAGCCCGTTCGACCCCGAATAGGTTGCCGCCAGCAGCCAGTCCGAGCGGCGACCCGACAGCATCTGCCCGTCCTGATCAAAGGCCGGATCGTCGCGCGACCGCAACACCCGCCCTGCCGTCAGCCCCAGCGACCAGCCGGCCGGGTCGATCCGGGTCCAGCCCAGTCCGATATTGGCGCGAAATCCGCCCTCGACCACGTCGCGGCCCGGCAGGCGGTCGATGGAAAACAGGTTGCCCTCGTCGAACTCGACCAGCATCGAATCCTCGTTGGGCACCGCGTTGTCGTTCGAGCTGTCGGGCGACCAGACGAATTGCGCCACCGGTTCCAACGTATGGGTCACGCCGGCGTTCTGTGCGATCAGGGGCCAGCGGAACTCGACCGCCGCGATCGGGGTGACCCGCGTCTGCGAGGAATCAAAGCGGCTGTCGTCGCCGATGCGGTAAAGATCGGCGTCGATGCGGGTCTGCACGCTGCCCACCACGCCGCCGGGCAGGATCTCGACCCGCTGCCAGTCCAGCCGGGCCGAGCCGCGCATCATGTCGCGCCCGTCGTCGCCATCGGTGTTTGAGCTGCGCCGGTGCGCATGGATGGAAAATTGCAGCCCGGCCTCGCCTCCCAGCCCGGCGGGGCGGAAACGCCGTTCCCACAGCGCATCGGCGACCAGCGAGGGCGAGGTGGCGTCGTCCTCGCCCTCGCGAAAGGTCTGATAGCGGCCGATGCGGGCGGCGACCAGCCGGTCGCTGGCCACTCGGTCGACGGTCACGCCGCTCCATAGCCGGTCGGCGTCGGTGACGTCGTAATCCAGCAGATAGGGCCGGTCGCTGACCGATTGCAGTTGCAGCCCCAGCCAGTAGTCGCGCGGCAGGCGAAAGCGGGCGGCGCCGAACAGATAGCCGCGGGTGCCGTCCTCAAGATCGTCGCGGCTGATCGCGCCTTCCAGTTGCAGGGCGCCGTTGGTGAATGCCTGCCGATAGCGCAGCTCCAGCGTGGTGGTGCGGCTGGCGGACAGATAGGGGGTCAGCGTGACATCGGCGCTGTCGCCCAGGGTGATGAAATAGGGCAGCTTGAACCCCACCCCCAGCCGCGAGGTCGTCCGCAGCACGGGTGTAAGGAACCCGGTCATCCGGTCCACCGTCGGGTCGGGGGCGGCAAACCGGGGCAGCGTGACCAGCGGCAGCCCAAAGGCGCGAAACTGCGCGCGCTCGAAATGCAGGCGGCGGGTGTCGGCGTCGTGGATGATGCGGCGGGCGCGGATTTCCCATAGCGGAGTCGGGTTTTCCGCGCAGACATGGCAGGACGAGGCCACGACATGCGTGAGTGTGGTCATCCGGCCCTTGCCGCTGCGCCGCACCTCGGCCGCCGCCATCTGCAATTCGCGCGCCAGCACCAGCCGCGCCCCGCTCAGCAGCCCGTCGCGCAGCCCCTCGTCCAGCTGCGCGGCATCGGCGATCAGCACGGCCTCGTCGTCGCTGCCGGTCTTGCCGGGTTCGGACAGGTGGATCGGCCCCTCGATGCGCATGGTGCCCGCCGCGCCGTCATAGATCACTCGCTCGGCGATCAGCCGCGCGCCGCGATGCCAGACGACGACCCCGCCCGAGGCGGTCAGCACCCGGTCGCCAGACAGCTCGATCCGGTCGGCCAGCAGCGTGGCGGGGCTGTCGGCGTCGGCGTCGGCTGCATCGTCCCGCGACGACGGGACGGCGGGCGCGATCACCACCGGCAGGCGCAGCAGGCTGGTGCCGTCGGCCAGCATTCCCGGATAGCCGGTGGTCGCGGTCGGAGCCAGCGCCGCACCCTGCCGGCCGCTGGCGTCGGGCACGAATGTCTGCGCCACGGCCGGCGTCCCGGCCACCGCCAGCGCCAGCAGCGCGGCCCCGCAGGCAAGGGTGCGCCGCCCCGCGGCGGGCAGATTCGGGCAAGGCAGCGGCTTGCCGGGCAGGGGAAGGGGCCGGGGCCGGGGCACGTGAGCAGCGGTCATCCGTCCTCCAGCCCCAGCAGGGCGGCCAGCGCCAGCATCGCCGCGACCAGCGGCGGCACAAAAGCGGCGAACAGCGGCGGGATCTCGCCCGTTTCGCCCAACACCTGCGTCAGGTTGCGCAGAAAGAACAGCCCCACCCCGGTGATAAAGGCGCTGAGCACCAACACCCCCGCCTTGCGCCCCCGCATCGGCCGCATGGTGAACACGGCGGCGACCATGACCATGGCGCCCATCAGCAGCGGGCGGGCCAGCTCGATCATCAGCCAGACCCGGTGGCGCAGCGCGGTGAACCCGGCGCTTTCCAGCCCTGCGATGAATTCGGGCAGTTGCCAGATCGCCACCGCGTCGGGGGCGCCAAACCCGTCGCGGATGCGGTCGGCGGTCAGCTCGGTCGGCAGGGTCAGTCCGGGCAGCGTCACGGCCGCCAGTTCCGGGTTGGGCTTGCGCAGCGGCCATTCCTTGACCCCCGCCAGCGCCCAGGAACCTGATTCCAGCCGCGCCGATTGCGCCACGATGCGCCGCACCGGCCCCTCGACCGCGTCCAGCACGATAAAGGTGGCGTCGTAAAGCGTGGTGGCGTCGGGGCTGGCGCGGCCCGCGCGGATCACGATCTGCCCGCCCTTGTTGCCGGTGCCCGCCGCGCCCGGCGCCACGCCCTGCCGCAGCCAGACCGCGCCCCGCCCCAGCGAGATCGCCTGCGCCGCATTGCCGCGTGCCGAGACCACCGCCTGATCGTAACGCTTGGTCGTGGCAGCGACCATCGGGTTCATGATGCTGACCAGCACCGCCCCCAGCAGCATCGCGGTAATCACCGGAGCGGCCAGCACCCGCAGCCCCGACCGGCCCGCCGCCCGCATCGCCACCAGCTCGGACGAACGCGACAGCCCCAGAAACAGCGCGATCCCCGCCAGCAGGGTGATCAGCGGCAGAATCGTATAGACGCTGGCGGTGATGTTCAGGGCCGACAGCCCGGCCAGCCCGGCCAGCCCGATGTCGGTATTGCCGCCGAAACGGCGGATCTGCTCGATGATGTCGATCAGGAACAGGATCGCGACAAACACCGCCGTGACCAGCAGGAACTGGCGCAGGAAGCGCCGCGCGACATAGCGTTGCAGGATCACGGCGCGGCCCCCCTGGCTGGCGGGCGGATGCGCCGGGTCCGGGCCGCAAGCCACAGCGCCGCCAGCGTCATCGCCGCCCCCACGACAGCGGGCAGGTAAAGCAGCGGCCAGCGCTCGGGCGCCTTGGCGGCCTGGCTGGCGGCGGTGGTGGACAGCATATGGACGACCAGCAGCGCGACGATGGCCCAGATCACCTGCCGCCAGACGCCGAACCGCGAATACCCGCCCAGCAGCAGCATCGCAAAGCCCAGCAGCGCCCCCACCGGCGCCAGCAACGGCTGGGCCAGCCTTTCATGCCCCTCGGCGCGGGCGCGGGCGGGGGTGGCGCCGGTGGCCTCAAGCAGGGCGGGGTCGGGGTTCATCAGCCGCCATGTGGAATAATCGCGCAGGTCGCGCCCCGGCTTGCTGCGCACCGACAGCATCGAGCCGATGTCATAGGTCAGGTCGGAAAACCGGGTGGTGGACAGGCGCGGCAGCTCTCCGGCCACGGTTTCAAGCGTCTGCACCATGCCGCGCAGCATCACCAGCCGCGGGCCGCTGTCGGTGCGCAGCATCATCGCCTCTTCTGCGGTATAGGCGATCTGGCGCAGCGGGCTGCGCGCGTCCTCAAGAAACAGGTCCAGCAGCCTCCCGTCCGGCGCGATACTGCCGATGAACAGGGTCACCCCGTCGCCCGGATACTGGAACGAGCCGGCGCGCAGAAAGCTGGCGGTGACGTTTTCGGCGATGTCGGCCTGCCGGTCGGCCAGCCGCGCCCGCGCCGCCGGGACCAGCCCATGCGCCAGCGCCGCCACCATCAGCGCCACGATCAGCCCGAACGCCAGCGGCGCCCGCGCCAGCCGCCACGGCGACAGCCCCACCGCCTTCATCACCGTCAGCTCGGATTCCGAGGCGAATCGGTTGGTGCCGTAGACCGTCGCCGCAAAGGCCGCGACCGGCAGCACCAGCGAGATCACCAGCGGCAGGGTCAGGGCGGTGAATTCCAGCACCACCAGCGCGGTCTGCCCGTCCTGGATCAGCTGCTCGAACAGGCGCACGGCGCGGTTGATCCAGTAGACCGACACCAGCACCAGCGCAAAGAACCCGAACTGCGTCAGGAACTGCAACAGCATGTATCGGTCGATGCGGGTCATGGGCGTCCTGTCCGGGTCTGCCCCTGATTAGCGGCTGCGCCGGGCCGGCGAAAGCCCGTCCCCGGTTCGCCGGGACCGGCAGGGGCGGCGCGCTCTGGTCAAGCGCAAACCCCGCCGCTACGCTCGCGCTGTTTTCCAGCAACGAAAGCCCGCCCGCGATGAACCATCCCGTCGAAATCCGTTTCATGCCCGAGGCCGATACCGATCTGGCCGCGCGCCAAGGCCGCGTCGTCCTGTTGATCGGTGACCGCGACCAGCTGCCCAAGGGGCTGCCGCCCGCGGCCCGCAAGAGCCTGGCCCGCGCGCTTTCCTCGAAGCAATGGGCCGAGGTCAAGCCCGGCGGCGCGCTCGAGATCGCCTTTCCGGCGGGGATGGCGGCGGATGCGGTGCAGCTGCTGCGCCTGCCGCGCCGCGCCGATGTGGCGACGGCGCGCAAGGCCGGGGCCGCGGTCGGCGCCCGCATGGGCAAGGCCGAGGTGACGGTGCTGTGCGGCGGACATCCGCGCATCGCCGAGTTGACGCTGGGGATCGCACTGCGCGGCTATGATTTCTCGACCTACAAGACCTCGTCCGCTGGCGAGGACGAGGGCAAGGCAGAAGCCGGCGGCGATGCCCCGGCCCAGCCACCACAGGCGGTGACCCATGGGGCGGTGCTCGATGCCCGGCTGAACGACGCCTCGGGCCAGCCGGGAAAGCCTGCCGCGGACGGGCAGCCCGCCGTGGCCGCGCAGCCCGACAAGGCCCGCGTGACCGTGCTGTGCAGCGACCCCGAATCGGCGGCCCGCGCCGCCCAGGACGGCGCGGCGCTGGCCGAGGGGGTGTTCTTTACCCGCGACCTGATCAACGAACCCGCCAACGTGCTGACCACCAGCGACTTTGCCGACCGTCTGCTGGCGATGTGCGAGTTGGGGCTCGAGGTCGAGGTGCTGGACGAGGACGAGCTGTCCCGGTTGGGGATGCGGGCGCTGCTGGCGGTGGGGCAAGGCTCGGAAAGCCCGTCCAAGGTGGTGGTGATGCGCTGGCAGGGCGGGGGCGACGCCGCGCCGCTGGCGCTGGTCGGCAAGGGCGTGGTCTTCGACACCGGCGGCATTTCCATCAAGCCCGCGCAGGGGATGGAGGAAATGACCATGGACATGGGCGGCGCGGGCGTGGTCGCCGGCGTCATGCGCGCGCTGGCGTTGCGCCGGGCGCGGGCCAATGTCGTCGGCGTGGTCGGGCTGGTCGAGAACATGCCCGACGCGCGCGCGCAGAGGCCGGGCGACATCGTGCGCTCGATGAAGGGCGACACGATCGAGGTGGTGAACACCGACGCCGAGGGGCGGATGGTGCTGGCTGACATCCTCTGGTATGCGCAGGACCGTTTCCAGCCCGCGGCGGTGGTCAACCTCGCCACGCTGACCGGCGCGATCATCGTGGCGTTGGGCCATGACAAGGCCGGGCTGTTTTGCAACGACGACGTGCTGGCGGGCGAGCTGACCCGCGCCGCCGAGGCCGAGGGCGAGGGGATCTGGCGGATGCCGCTCGCCCCCGCCTATGACGAGCTGATCAAGTCGCGGCTGGCCGACATCAAGAACACGGGCGGCCGCGCGGCAGGCTCGATCACCGCGGCGCAGTTCCTGCAACGTTTCATCCGCAACGGCACGCCCTGGGCGCATATCGACATCGCCGGGGTGGCGCTGCCGCCCAAGGAAACCACCCTGGCCCCCAAGGGCGCGAGCGGCTGGGGGGTGCTGACGCTGGACCGGCTGGTGCGCGACCGTTTCGAGCCCGGCTAAGGACCGCCGATGGGCAACGCGCTGTTCTATCACCTGACCCGTTCGCCCGCGGCGCGGCTGGTGCCCTTGCTGCTGGGCAAGTCGCTCCAGGCCGGCTGGCGGGTGGAACTGCGCGGCAGTGATCGCGACCGCATGGCGCGGCTCGACGACGAGCTGTGGCTGGCCGAGGGGTTCCTGCCCCACGGCTTGGCGGGCGGGCCGCATGACGCGGCGCAGCCGGTGCTGCTGACCGTGGCCGGCGAGGGCCGCGGCGGCGCGGCGGCGGCCGAGTGCCTGATCGCCCTGGACGGCGCGGCGGTGGCGCCCGAGGAATGCACCGCCGCACAGCGCGTCTGCATCGTCTTTGACGGCAACGACCCGCCCGCGCTGGACCGCGCCCGCGACCAGTGGCGGGCGCTGACCGGCGCCGGCATCGCCTCGGAATACTGGTCCGAGGCCGGGGGGCGCTGGGAACGCAAGCGCTGAACCGGCCGCGCCGCGATTGCGTCGCCGCCCGTCCGGGGGCCAGCCCCCGGACCCCCGGGATATTTGGCGCAAGATGAAAGAGGCGCGGCGCTTGTTTCGAGGCTCTTCTTTCTGGTGAAAATACCCCGGGGTCCGGGGCGGCGCCCCGGTGCGGCCCCGCGGGCCGGCTCAGCGTTCGAGGATCATGGTGTCGCCCTCGAAGCTGATGCGGGCAAAGCGGCGCAGATAATCCATCCCCATCAGCGAGCGGTCGATGTCGGCCTGGATCACCATGGCGGGCACGTTCTCGTCGATGATGTCGCCGATGGCCACGCGGTCCAGCCGCACGGTCGCGGTCGGCACGATGCCGTTGGCGGTCCGCGCCTGCCCGGCATAGACCAGCTGCCCGACATCCACGCCGGCGCGGCGCGCGTCGCGCGGCGATAGCGCCAGGGCCGAGGCGCCGGTGTCCACGACGAACCGTACCGGCGTCCCGTTCAGTTCGGCCGTCAGGTGGAAATGGCCGTCGCGGGCCAGCGGCACCTCGATTCGCGCGGGATCCAGCATCGCCTGCCGCGGCATCACCTCGCGGCTGATGTCCTGCCACAGCCCCGCTGCGCCGATCGCCGCAAGAAAGATCAGCCCCCAGGCCAGCACCGCCCGCATGGTCGAGCCGGCGTCGCGGCGGAACTCGACCACGACGAACGCCCCCAGCGCCAGCAGCAGCAGGCTGAGGTAGATCAGTCTTGCGGGGTCGATGCTCATGCGGGCTCCTTGTGGTTTATTTCATCTGTGCATTGCCGGGCCGCCGTGCCAGTAGCAGGCCCCGCACCAAGGGCTTGTGAACGTGAAAGCCCTTTCGGTCCTGCACGCATGTCCTTATATGCGAGAGGCGGCGGTTCGCCGCACTGGTGAAATTCGCCCGGTTTATCGCCCGCCGTCCGACGGCAGCACGGCGCCGGGTAAAAGGGAGAACGGACTCATGCCAGCCAATATCGGCATTCCGGGCCTTCTACTGATTGCGGTGGTGGTGCTTGTCCTGTTCGGCAGGGGCAAGGTCAGCTCGCTCATGGGTGAGGTCGGCAAGGGAATCACCGCGTTCAAGCGCGGCGTCCGCGAAGGCTCGGAAGAAGCCGAGCGCGCTGTCGACACCGTCACCGAGCGTGCGGCGATTTCCGCCGACCCCGCCGTCGACGAGCTGGAAGCCGCCGCCGTCCGCGCCCGGGCCGAGGCCGATGCCGCCAAGGCAGCCCGCACCCAGGCGATGCGCGACGTGACCCCGACCGACGGCAACCGATCCTGAGCAGCGGGCGCGTAAGGGGCCATCATGCTGGACATCGGCTGGACCGAGCTTCTGCTGATCGGGGTGGTGGCGTTGATCGTCATCGGCCCCAAGGATCTGCCTGCGATGTTCCATTCGCTGGGCCGGATTACGGCGCGGGCCCGCGGTATGGCGCGCGAGTTTTCCTCGGCGATGGAGGATGCCGCCAAGGCGTCCGGCCTGGATGAGGCCACCAAGGATCTGCGCGATCTCAAGAATCTGACCAGTCCGCGGTCGATGGGCGTCGATGCCCTGGGCCGTGCGGCTGAAAAATTCGAGAAATGGGATCCGATGCAGCCCGCGCGCAATACCGGCAAGGCGCAGCCCGACCCCGCAGCCTTGCCGCCGACGGCCCCCGCCGGTGAGGGCGCTGAAACCGCCGCCTCCGTCGCCCCGGCCGCATCCGCCACCCCAGCCGCGGCGCCGGCAGCCCCGGATCCCGCGGCCCCCGATCGGCCGACGCGCCCGCCCGCCTCCCTTCACGATGCCCCCGAGCCGGGGGCCCGCCGGCTGCACGCCGTGCGCCGCAGCGACCGGAGCTGAGGCTTGTCCAAACGCCCTGACGACATCGAAGATTCCTCGGCCCCGCTGATCGAGCATCTGGCCGAGCTGCGCACGCGGCTGATCTGGTCCGTCGTGGCTTTCTCGATCGCCGCGATCCTGTGCTATGTCGTGTGGAAGCCGATCTTTGACGCGCTGACCCATCCGGTCTGCGGGGCGCTGGCGCGGCGCGGGCAGGAATGCGGTCTGATCATGCTCAAGGTGCAGGAAGGTTTCTTTCTGGCCATGAACATCGCGATGTTCGGCGGCTTCATCCTCGCCTTTCCGGTCATCGCCTATCAGCTGTGGCGCTTTATCGCGCCGGGGCTGTATCGGTCGGAAAAACAGGCGTTCCTGCCGTTCCTGATCGCATCGCCGGTGATGTTCGCGCTGGGCGGCGCGTTTGCCTATTTCATCATCCTGCCGATGGCCTTCGATTTCTTCCTGGGCTTTCAAAGCGGGCCGCTGGTGCTGCCCGACGATCCGACCGCCCCCGTGGTGACCGAGCCGCAGATGGCGGGCATCGTGTTCCAGGGGTCCATCGCGGAATATCTGGCGCTGACGACCAAGTTCATTCTTGCCTTCGGGGTGTCGTTCCAGCTGCCGGTTGCGTTGACGCTGATGGGCAAGGCGGGGCTGGTTTCGGCGGCCGGGCTGATTTCAATGCGCCGCTATGCGATCGTGCTGATCCTTGTGCTGGCGGCGTTGGTCACGCCCCCTGACGTCATCAGCCAGATCGTGCTGTTTGCGGTGATCTATTCGCTTTACGAGGTCGCCATCCAGCTGGTGAAACGGATCGAGACACGGCGCGAGGCTCAGCTGCGCGCCGAAGGACTATGGGTTGACGATGACTGATGCCGCGCTGACGCGCATTGCCGACGCGCTGGACCGGCTGTCGCCGCCGCCCGCGCCCGCCCCCAGCTTTTCCGAGGCCGACGCCTATGTCTGGCACACCGCCCCCGACCGGCTGGAGCCTGTCCGCCGCGTCGCCCGGGTGCCGCTGGACCAGCTGGTCGGCATCGACCGCGCCCGCGACACGCTGCTGGCCAACACGCTGCAATTCGCGCGCGGCCATGCCGCCAACAACGCGCTGCTGTGGGGCGCGCGGGGGATGGGGAAATCCAGCCTCGTCAAGGCCGTCCATGCCGAGGCCGTGGTGCAGGGCCTGCCGCTGGTGCTGGTCGAGATCGCCCGCGACGATCTTGATTCGGTGGGGCGGCTGCTGGCCATGCTGGGCGATAGCGACCGTCGCTTTGTGCTGTTCGCCGATGACCTGTCGTTTTCCAGCGACGACGCGCAGTATAAATCGCTCAAGGCCGTGCTGGACGGCGGGCTGGCGGGGCGGCCCCCGAATGTCGTGCTGTATGCGACCTCGAACCGCCGCCACCTGATGCCGCGCGACATGATCGACAACGAACGCGCCACCGCGATCCATCCCGGCGAGGCGGTCGAGGAAAAAGTCTCGCTTTCCGACCGTTTCGGGCTGTGGCTGGGGTTCCATTCCTGCGGGCAGGACGAATATCTGGCGATGATCGACGGGTATTGCGCCGCCTATGGGCTGAGGATCGACCCCGAACAGCTGCGGGCCGAGGCGATCGAGTGGCAGGCCACCCGCGGCGGCCGCTCGGGGCGGGTCGCCTGGCAGTTCTTTACCGATCTTGCCGGCCGAAATGGCCTGACGATCTGAGCCGGTAACCCGAGCTTAAGGGTTTTCTGCAATTCTCACCGGACGTAACCAGTGATTCGGACAGGGAATGCAGGGCGCAACACAGACTGAGGACGGGGGGCCGGTCGGCAGATCGGTGCTGTGGCGCCATGTCACCGCAGCAACCAGCCGGCGCGCAGGCGGCGAGGCGACAGGTGCAATGCCCACGCGGGCCGGGGCACGTTCTCCGGAACGGGTGGTGGCGGGCGCCATCGGACGGGCGGCGGACAAAATCCACCGGATGCCGCTGTTTTTCGACCAGATTCAATGGAGCGAGGCCGCCTTGGCCGAGCTGGGCGAGCTGTTGCCCGAAGGCGCGCTGGTGTCCATGATCGAGGGGCCGGGCGATTCGCTGGGCGTCGTTGCGATCTGCCCGGAGCTGCTGGCGGCGATCACCGAAATGCAGACGGCGGGCCGGGTGTCCTCGCGCCCCGCGCCATCCCGGCGGCCGACGCGGACCGACGGCAGTATCTGTAGCGATTTCATCAATGCGCTGCTGGCCGAACTGGGTGCCGACCCGTCGCTGCTGCCGGGACGGGACCGGATCCGGGGCTATCGCTATGCCAGTCATCTGGACGATCTGCGGGCGCTCGATCTGCTGCTGGAGGACGGCGGTTTCCACCTGCTTTCGGTCGGGCTGCGTGCCGGCGAGGCCGGGCAGAGAAACGGCCGGCTGGTGATCGCTTGGCCGGCGGACCCGGCGCAATCCCCTTGCGAACCCGGGAATGACGCAGAACCCGCTGACGACTGCACCGGGGCCAGCTCTCTGGCCGATGCGGTCCTTGACGCGCCTTTCGAGCTGAGGGGGATACTCTGCCGCCGCCGCATCTCTTTGCGGGAACTGGCCGCGCTGGCCCCCGGCGACGTGGTGGCGCTGCCCCCGGATGTGCTTGGCGCGGCCACTTTGGAAACTGCGCTGGGACAGGTGCTTTTCCGCGGAAAGCTTGGCGAGATGGCCGGCCGTCACGCCCTGCGTCTGCTTGCCGGGGCCGACGTTGCCGTGGCCGGGGTCGCCGATCCGGCAACCGCCCCGCCATCGGCGGCGACGGTGGGGCCGGACGGGCTGTCGCTGGGCGACCTGGACAGCCCGGACCCGTTCCGCGCGGTGCATGAGAATCTGGTCCCGCATGATGTGGACGGGGCGGGGCCGAGCCATAGAACGCTGCCGGAATCGGCGTAAGCCAATGGCAATGCTGCGGTGGCCACCGATATCCCGCTAAACGCCGTGGGTCGGACGCAGCCGGTCCGTCCCGGTGCCTCGCGCCTGGTGCGTTGAAAGCGGCCGCTGCGCTGCCCGCGATTACGCCAGCGCGATTCGTCCGCCGGGCAGGCGGGTGATGATGCCGTCCAGCTCCAGCTCCAGCAGCGCGGGGGCGAGGCTGCCGGGCTGGATGTCGAGGTCGCGGATAAGGCTGTCCTCTTCGGTGGGTGAGGGGCCGAGCAGTTGCAGCAGCCTTGCGCGCAACCCTGCCGGCCCGGTGACGCAAGGGGCGGCTTTCGGGGCGTTGGCGCCATCCCGCACAGCGGGGGTGCGGCCGTCCGGCGTATCGGTGCGGTTGCTTGCGGGTTGATGGGTGGCGCGAGAGCCTCCGGCCCCCGCCGACGCGGCGTTGCGCGACCCTGCGGCGGGCGCGCTGCCACGATGCGGCTGGTTTTTGCTGTCGCCGCTGTCCCCTGCACCCGCAGCGCCATCGGCCGTCTGCCGGTCGTGCTGCGGTGCAATCAGTGCCAGCACATCCTCGGTATTGCGGACCAGTGTTGCGCCGTCGCGGATCAACGCGTTGCAGCCCGAGGCGCGCGCGTCCAGCGGGTGGCCGGGCACGGCCAGAACCTCGCGCCCCTGCTCGCCGGCCAGCCGCGCGGTGATCAGGCTGCCCGAGCGATAGGCGGCCTCGATCACCACCACCGCCGCGCACAGCCCCGACACGATGCGGTTGCGCGCCGGGAAATGCCTTGCCACCGGCTCGACCCCCGGGGGCTGCTCGGTCAGCAGGCAGCCCGATTCGCAGATGCGGTCCGCCAGCGCCCGGTTCTCGGCCGGATAGATCACGTCGATCCCGCCGGCCATCACCGCAATGGTGCCGGCGGCGCAGCTGGCCTCATGCGCGGCGGTGTCGATGCCGCGGGCAAGGCCGGTAACGACCGCCAGCCCGGAATCGGCCAGTCCCGCCGCCAGATAGCGCGCCATGCGCAATCCCAGGGACGAGGCGTTGCGCGCGCCCACCACCGCGACCGCGGGGCGGCGCAGGATCCCGGCCTGCCCCCGCAGCCACAGCACCGGCGGCGCATCGGGGATCGAGGCCAGCAGCGGCGGATAGTCGGCGTCGCCGATGCGGATCAGCCGTGCCCCGGCGCGGGCGCCGGCGGCCAGCTCGGCCCGGGCGACGCCGATGGGGCAGGGTTCATAGGCTTTGATCCCGGCCGCCGCGGCGATCTGCGGCAGCGCGTCCAGCGCCGCCCCGGCGCTGCCGTGTTCCTCGACCAGCCGGTGAAACGTCGCCGGTCCCACGCGGCGAGAGCGGATGAGGCGAAGGACCGTCAGGTCGTCTTCCCTCGTGGTGGGGTGGGGTAGGGGTGTGCCGAAAGAAAACGCGCTTGGCTTCACTGCCGGTCCCTGCCTCATCCGCAGGGCCTTCATCGCACGGTAATAGTTAATTAATCGTTAGCGCAGATCGGTTTGTCGCAAAATTCACGCAGCCGAGCCGCCCACGGTCAGCCCGCCGATCAGCAGCGTCGGCTGGCCCACGCCCACCGGCACCCACTGGCCCTGCTTGCCGCAGTTGCCGACGCCGGGGTCCAGCGCCAGATCGTTGCCGACCGCGCGGATCTGGCGCAGCGCGGTGGCGCCGTCGCCGATCAGCGTGGCGCCGCGAATCGGCTCTCCGACCTCGCCGTTTTTCACGCGGTAGGCTTCGGTGCAGGAAAACACGAACTTGCCGTTGGTGATGTCCACCTGCCCGCCGCCAAAGCCGACCGCATAGATGCCGTCCTTGAGCCCGGACAGGATCGCCGCCGGGTCGTCCTGCCCCGGCTCCATCATGGTGTTGGTCATCCGCGGCATCGGCGCATGGGCAAAGCTTTGCCGGCGGCCGTTGCCGGTGGGGGCTACCCCCATCAGCCGGGCGTTCTGGCGGTCCTGCAAGTAGCCGACCAGAATTCCGTCCTGAATCAACACGTTGCGGGCGGGCGGCGTGCCCTCGTCATCGACCGAGATCGAGCCGCGGCGGTCGGGCAGCGTGCCGTCGTCCACCACCGTCACCCCGGGCGCGGCGATGCGCTGTCCCATCAGCCCCGAAAACGCCGAGGCTTTCTTGCGGTTGAAATCGCCCTCGAGCCCGTGGCCCACGGCCTCGTGCAGCAGGATGCCGGGCCAGCCCGGACCCAGCACCACGTCCATCACCCCCGCCGGTGCCGGGACCGAGCGCAGGTTGACATGGGCGATGCGCAGCGCCTCGCGCACCAGCCCCTGCCAGTGGTCGGGTTCCATCAGCGCCGACAGGCCAAACCGGCCGCCGCCGCCGGCGGTGCCGGTTTCGCGCCGCGCATTGGATTCCACGATGACTGAGACATTAAGTCGCACCATCGGCCGGATGTCGGTAAAGATGCCCCCCTCGGGGCGCAGGATCGCCACCTCTTGCAGCGAGGACGCCATCGAGGCCGTGACCTGCACCACCCGCGGGTCAAGATCGCGCGCAAAGGCGTCAATGTCGCGCAATGTCGCAATGCGGGCGGCAAAGCCGATCCCCTCGACCGGATCGGCGCCGGCATAGAGCCGCGCCCCCGGCCCCGCCGGTGCGGCGGCCATGGTCCCGCCGCCGTTTCCGACCGCCAGACGGGCCATTGCGGCGGCCTCGCGCAGGCTGGTTTCGCTGATGTCGGTCGAGTGGCCATAGCCGGCCACCTCGCCCCTGACGGCGCGCAGGCCAAAGCCCTGTGCGGCCTCGAACCCCGCATTTCTTAGCCTGCCGTCGTCAAAGACCAAGCTTTCGCCCCGGACCCGTTCCAGGAAAAGCTCGCCGTCGTCGGCACCGGCGGTGGCGTCCCTTAGGATAGCCAGCGCCCGGTCGGGGTCGAGAAGTTCTTCGAAAGGGGAAAAGCGATCAGTCATGAGTCAACCGAGTTAAGTGTATTTGGCCGCCAAGTCGATAGCGAGGCTTGTCCTGTTGCGGTATATGTGGTTGTGACAATATGTCCCGACCGGCAATGGTGTGCGGTCAGCCTCCTCATGGGTCGGGCACGAGCGACAGGAACGGGATTCGACGAATGGCGAACGGGGCAAAAGGCCGCATTGCGGCAGGGCTGGCGGCAGCAGGGCTGGTCGGGATGAATCTGGCGACGGCCGGCGCGGCGATGGCGCAGGACGTGCTGGGCGATCTGCCGGTGATCGGCAAGCCTGTGCCGGGCGGCATCGGGTTCCAGCCCGCGTCCAGCCCGTTGGCGGTGGACCAGCAGTGGCTGGACCGCTTTGTGCTGTATATCATCACCTTCGTGACGGTTCTGGTCTGCCTGCTGCTGCTGTATTGCATCGTCCGCTACAACCGCCGCACGAACCCGGTGCCGGCCCGCTTTACCCACAACACCCCGGTCGAGGTGGTCTGGACGGTGGTGCCGGTGCTGATCCTGCTGACCATCGGGATCTTTTCGCTGCCGGCGCTGTTTCGGTCGCAGGAAATGCCCTCGGACCCCGATCTGGTCATCAAGGCGATCGGGCGCCAGTGGTATTGGTCCTATGAATATCCCAACGACGACATCGCCTTTGACGCGCTGATGCTCGCGCGTGAGGAACTGGCCGAGAACGGCTATGCCGACGACGAATACCTGCTGGCCACGGACAACGCCGTGGTGGTGCCGGTCGGTGCCACGGTGCTGATGCAGGTCACCGCATCGGACGTGATCCACAGCTGGACCATCCCGGCTTTCGCCGTGAAACAGGACGCCGTGCCGGGCCGTATCGCGCAGCTGTGGTTCTCGGCCGACAAAGAGGGCGTGTATTTCGGCCAGTGTTCAGAGCTGTGCGGGATCAACCACGCCTATATGCCCATCGTGGTCAAGGCGGTCAGCCAGGAAAAATACGACGCCTGGATGAGCGGCGCCAAGACCGAGTTCGCGGCGGATGCCTCGGACTATCTGCCCGCCGCCCCTGTGCGGCTGGCGCAGGCGGAATAAGCCGGCGTGGCGGACATCCACTCATACGAAGGAACCGCCCAGAGCCGGGGCGGCGAGGCCGGTTTCGGCGACTATGTGGCGCTGCTCAAGCCGCGGGTGATGTCGCTGGTCGTCTTTACCGCCTTTGTCGGGCTGTATGTGGCGCCGGTGCCGGTCAACCCCTTCATCGGGTTCTGCTGCATCCTGTTCATCGCGCTGGGGGGCGGGGCCTCGGGCGCGCTGAACATGTGGTATGACGCCGACATAGACCGGGTGATGACCCGGACAGCCAAGCGCCCGATCCCCGCCGGCCGCCTGACCGAGGGCGACGCGCTGGGGCTGGGGCTGTTCCTGTCCGGGCTTGCGGTGCTGATGCTGGGGCTGGCGGCCAACTGGTTCGCCGCTGCGTTCCTGGCCTTTACCATCTTTTTCTATGCCGTCGTCTATACGATGTGGCTCAAGCGCTCGACCCCGCAGAACATCGTGATCGGCGGCGCGGCTGGGGCGTTCCCGCCGATGATCGGCTGGGCCTGCGCCACGGGCGGCATCTCGGTCGAATCGCTGCTGATGTTTTCGCTGACCTTTTTCTGGACGCCGCCGCATTTCTGGGCGCTGGCGCTGTTCATGAAAGAGGATTACCACAAGGCCGGCGTGCCGATGCTGACCGTGACCCACGGCCGGCCCGCCACCCGCAAGCACATCTTTGCCTATACGCTGGTGCTGGCGCCCTTTGCCGTGGCGCTGGGGCTGACCTCGATCGGGGGGCCGCTGTATCTGGCGGTGGCGCTGGTGTTCAACGCGCTGTTCATCCTTGGCGGCTGGCGGATCCTGCGCCGGACCGAGGAACAGGCGCAGAAAGATTCCTATGCGGTCGAGAAATCCTTTTTCCGACTGTCGCTGTATTATCTGGCCGCGCATTTCGCTGCGCTGGCGATGCAGGTCACCATCGGAGGCTGGCAGTGATGGCGCTGCACCCCGAACATGAGCTGCACCGCCGCCGCAGCGGCCGCAACGTCGGGCTGGCTCTGGTGCTGGTGCTGTTCGTGGCGCTGGTGTTCGGCCTGTCGGTGGTCAAGATCAAGCAGGGCGACCTGATGCAGGGCTTTGACCATCGTCCGCCCTCGGTCGCGCCGCGCGGGTCGGGGGCGCCTGCCGCCAATCCGGTGGCCGCGCCCGGCACCCCGGCGTCGGCCCTGCCCCATGCGCTTTCCGCGCCCGCAGCAGCAGGGGGTCAGCAGCAATGACCACGAACGACAACAACAACGCCAACATGCGGATCGTCTGGCGGCTGATCGCCGTGGTGGTGTTCATGGGCGCCGCCGCTTGGGCCGCGGTGCCGTTCTATCGCTGGTTCTGCCAGGTCACCGGCTTTGCCGGCACCACCCAGATCGCCACCCAGCAATCCGACCGGGTGCTGGACCAGACCATCCGCGTGCGTTTCGACGCGAACGTGATGCCGGACCTCGACTGGAGCTTTCGCCCCATGCAGCACGAGATGACGGTGCGGCTGGGCGAAAACGTGATGGCCTATTACGAGGCGGTCAACAATTCCGACCAGACGTTGATCGGGCGCTCGACCTATAACGTCTCGCCTTCGGACGCGGGCTATTACTTTGAAAAGATCGACTGTTTCTGCTTTACGGAACAGGAACTCGCCCCCGGCGAGCGGATCGAGATGCCGCTGAACTTCTTTGTCAATCCGGACATGCTGGACAACCGCGACGCCAGCCACATCCGCGACATCACGCTGAGCTACACCTTCTTTCGCATGGACACGCAGAAATCGGCCCGGGCCGAGACCGGCGCGCCCGCTTCCACCGCCCTGAACTGATCCCAGCCGACGCAGAGAGACATCATGGCCCACGCCAAGAACCACGATTACCACATCCTTCCGCCGTCCATCTGGCCGTTTATCGGGGCCGTGGGCGCCTTTGTCATGTTCGTCGGCGGCGTCTTCTGGATGCACAAGATGTCCGTGCTGGGCCTGCCGGTCTGGTCGCTGTTCGCGCTGGGCGTGCTGACCGTGTTCTACACCATGTTCGGCTGGTGGAACGACGTCGCGAACGAAGGCAACACCGGTGACCATACCCCGGTGGTCCAGATCGGCCTGCGCTACGGCATCATCCTGTTCATCGTGTCCGAGGTGATGTTCTTTGTCGCGTGGTTCTGGGCGTTTTTCAAGAACGCGCTGTATCCCATGGGCGAAATGAGCCCGATCGTCGACGGCGTCTGGCCGCCCGAGGGCATCGTCACCTTCGACCCATGGCACCTGCCGCTGATCAACACGCTGATCCTGCTGCTGTCGGGCGTCGCCGTGACCTGGGCGCACCACGCCATCGCCCATGAAAACGACCGCAAGACCGCGATCCGGGGGCTGGCTGTGGCGGTGGCGCTGGGCGTCGCATTCACCTTTCTGCAAGCCTATGAATACAGCCACGCGGCCTTTGGCCTGGCCGACACGGTTTATGGCGGCGTGTTCTATATGGCGACCGGGTTCCACGGGTTCCACGTCATCATCGGGACGATCTTTCTGTTCGTCTGCCTGGTGCGGATGATCCGGGGCAACATGACCCAGACCCAGCATGTCGGGTTCGAGGCCGCCGCCTGGTATTGGCACTTCGTCGATGTGGTCTGGCTGTTCCTGTTCGCCGCGATCTACGTCTGGGGCCGGTGATCGCCCGAAAATCCGATGAAACGCGCGGGCATCCCCCGCGCGTTTTTCCTGTTTCAGGGGCCGCGGCCCCGCTGGTCGAAAGGACGCGCTGATGCTGCGTCGGCTGCTGCCGCTGCTGGTTGCCGGGCTGGTCGTGACCGCGATCCTTGCCTCGCTGGGGTTCTGGCAGCTGCGGCGGATGGAGTGGAAGGCGGGCGAGCTTGCCGCCATCCAGCGCGGGATCGAGCAGCCTCCGGTGGCGCTGCCCGCCGTGATCGACCCGGCGATGAAATACCTGCCGGTGGTGGTCTCGGGCCACACCACCGGCGATGAAATCCTGGTGCTGTCGGGCAGCCATGACCTGGGCGGCGGCTATAACGTGATCTCGGGTTTTCAGACCGGGGACGGGCGCCGCATCATGGTGGACCGCGGCTTCATCACCCAGGACGACCGCCGGACGCCGCGACCGCCCGTGGCGTTGACCGTAGCCGGTAATCTGCACTGGCCCGAGGAAAAGGGCAGCAAGACGCCCGAGCCGGACCTGAGCGCCGGCATCTGGTTCGCCCGCGAGGTGCCGCGCATGGCCGCGCATCTGGGCACCGAACCCGTGCTGGTCGTGGCGGCGGGTGTTCAGGGCGATGCGCAGGGGGTGATGGCGATGCCGCTGGACATCTCGCATATCCCCAACAACCACCTGTCCTATGCAATCCAGTGGTTTTCCTTTGCGATCATCTGCCTGGTGATGACAATCGCGCTGGCGTGGCGTATCCGGCAGCAGACGAACTGAGGGGAAGGCGATGCGCTATATCTCGACCCGCGGGCAGGCGCCCGTTCTGCCCTTTGCCGAGGCGATGATGACCGGCCTCGCCCGCGACGGCGGGCTGTATGTCCCGGAAACCATCCCGCAGCTGTCCCCGGCCGAGATCGCCGCGCTGGAAGGGGTCAGCTTCGAGGAAGTGGCGTTCCGCATCACCCAGCCCTTTGTCGCGGAAAGCTTTTCCGAAACGGAACTGCGCGAGGCGATCCGCCGTGCCTATCAGGGTTTCGGCCATGCCGCCCGCGCGCCGCTGGTGCAGCTGGCGCCGGGGCATTTCCTGCTGGAGCTGTTCCACGGCCCGACGCTGGCCTTCAAGGATTTCGCCATGCAGCTGATCGGGCAGCTGTTCCAGATCGCGCTGTCGCGCGAGGGGCGGCGCATCACCATCCTGGGCGCGACCTCGGGCGATACCGGGTCCGCTGCGATCGAGGCGTTCCGCGGCCTGCCCAATGTCGATGTGTTCATCCTGTATCCGCACGGCCGGGTCAGCGAGGTGCAGCGCCGGCAGATGACCACCCCCGACGACGCCAATGTCCACGCGCTGGCCATCGACGGCACCTTTGACGACGCGCAGGCGCGACTCAAGGATCTGTTCAACGACCACGCCTTTCGCGATCAGGTGGGGCTGGCGGGCGTGAACTCGATCAATTGGGCGCGGGTGCTGGCGCAGGTGGTGTATTATTTCACCAGCGCGGTCAGCGTGGGCGCGCCGCATCGCCCGGTCAGCTTTACCGTGCCCACCGGCAATTTCGGCGATATTTTCGCGGGTTCCATCGCGCGGGCGATGGGGCTGCCGGTCGAGCGGCTGGTGGTGGCCACGAACCAGAACGACATTCTGGACCGGGCGCTGCGGACCGGGGAATACCGCGTCGGTCGGGTCGAGCCCTCGATCTCGCCCAGCATGGATATTCAGGTCAGCTCGAACTTTGAACGCGCGCTGTTTATGGCCTATGGCGGCGACGGGGCGGCGGTCGCGCAGCTGATGGAGGAACTGAAATCCGGCGGCTTCACCATCAGCCAGGGCGCGTTGCAACATCTGCGCGAGATCTACGATTCCGGCCGGGTGTCGGAATCGGAAACACTGGCCACCATCGCCCGCACCCGCGCCGAAACCGGGCAGGTCGTCTGCCCGCACAGCGCCGTCGGCATCAAGGTCGCGGACGAACACCGCAAGCCGGGCGTCCCGATGATCACGCTGGCCACCGCCCATCCCGCCAAATTCCCCGACGCGGTGGAACAGGCCGTGGGCCTGCGTCCGGCCTTGCC
This sequence comes from Paracoccus alkenifer, assembly GCF_900108405.1. Classification (GTDB taxonomy): domain Bacteria; phylum Pseudomonadota; class Alphaproteobacteria; order Rhodobacterales; family Rhodobacteraceae; genus Paracoccus; species Paracoccus alkenifer. The sequence goes on along the minus strand of NZ_FNXG01000001.1, from coordinate 762,391 downwards.
GCCGCATATGGCGCGGCTGTTCGACCTGCCCGAGCGCCTGTCTCGGGTTGAAAACGACAACGCGGCGCTTAAGTCCCTGATCCTTGAACGGAGAACGGCTTGAGCGATATCCAGATCACCACTTTCCCCAACGGGCTGCGCGTGGCCTCGCGCCACATGCCGGGGCTGCATTCGGCCTCGGTCGGCGTGTGGGTGAACGCCGGCGGCCGGGATGAGTGTCCCGAACAGAACGGCATCGCGCATTTTCTGGAACACATGGCCTTCAAGGGCACGCCGCGCCGCAGCGCCCTGCAAATCGCCGAGGCGATCGAGGATGTGGGCGGCTATATCAACGCCTATACCTCGCGCGATGTGACCGCCTATTACGCGCGGGTGCTGTCGGGGGATGTGGCGCTGGCGCTGGATGTGATCGGCGACATCGTGCTGAACCCGCTGTTCGACCAGCGCGAGATCGAGGTCGAGCGCGGGGTGATCTTGCAGGAAATCGGGCAGTCGCTGGACACGCCCGACGACGTGATCTTTGACTGGCTGCAAGAGGCCGCGTATCCCGACCAGCCCATGGGCCGCACCATTCTTGGCCCGGCCGAGCGGGTCTCGGCGTTTTCGCGCGACGACCTGTCGGGGTTCGTGGCGCAGCATTACGGCCCCGGGCAGATGATCGTGGCCGCGGCCGGCGCGGTCGATCACGACGCGCTGGTGCGTCAGGCGGAACAGATTTTCGGCCATCTGCCGGCGCGGGCCGGCGTCGCGCGCCAAGGCGCCGTCTGGCAAGGGGCCGAGACGCGCCGCATCAAGCGGCTTGAACAGGCGCATTTCGCGCTGGCATTCGAGGGGCCGGGCTATCTGGACCCGGATTTCTATGCCGCGCAGATCTGGACCGCGGCGCTGGGGGGCGGCATGTCCTCGCGGCTGTTTCAGAAGATCCGTGAGGAACGCGGGCTGTGCTATTCGATCTTTGCGCAATCGGGGTTCCATGACGACACCGGCATGGTGACGATCTATGCCGGCACCTCGGGCGACCAGCTGGCGGACCTTGCGCATCTGACCATCGACGAGATCCGCCGCTCGGCCGATGATCTGGCCGAACCCGAGGTCGCGCGCGCCAAGGCGCAGCTGCGGGCCGGGCTGCTGATGGGGCTGGAAAGCCCCTCGGGGCAGGCGGAACGCATGGCGCGGGCGCTGGCCATCTGGGGCCGCGTGCCCGATGCGGCCGAGGTTGCGGACCGCATCGAGGCGGTGTCTGCCGCCGATGTGCGCGACCACGCGCAGCGCATCATTGCGCGCGCCCGCCCGGCGCTGGCGCTTTACGGCCCCGTCAAGGCCGCGCCCGCGCGCGAGGATCTGGCAAGGCGGCTGGCGGCGTGATGTTCTGGCGCCGCCATGCGCCCCGGCTGGAAACCGAACGCATGGTGCTGCGCCTGCCCGCGCACGCGGATTTCACCGCCTGGACCAGCCTGCGCGCCGAAAGCCGCGATTTCCTGACCCCGTGGGAACCCGTCTGGCACGCCGACCACCTGACCCGGCGTTCCTTCAGCAACCGGGTGTATTGGGCGGCGCGGTCCAGCCGCAACGGCACCTCGCTGCCGCTGTTCCTGATCCGCCACGACGGGGTGCTGCTGGGCGCGATCACGCTGGACGGCATCCGCCGCGGCCCGGCGCAGGTCGGCACGCTGGGCTACTGGATCGGCGTTCCCTTTGCCCGCCAAGGTTATATGCGCGAGGCCATCGGCGCCATCGCCGCCCACGCCTTTGGTCCCATGGACCTGTCGCGGATCGAGGCCGCCTGCCTGCCCGAAAACGCCGCCAGCCGCGGGGTTCTGGAAAAATCCGGCTTCAAATACGAAGGCGTGGCCCAGTCCTATCTTCAGATCAATGGTCGCTGGCGCAATCATGTGCTGTATTCCAATCTGCGCCATGACCGGCGCGGGCGGACCGGGGCAGGATAGGGCGGTTTGGGTGGCGAGGCCGGACCGGGGCGCTGCCCCCCCTTCGGGCTTCGCCCCTTTCGCACTGGGTTCGAAAGCCTGGGATATTTGGGTGATGAAGAAAGGCATGCGGCTTGGCGCTGAACCCTGCGGATGATCGGCTGGCCGCGATGCTGCCCCAAGGCGTGCTGCGTCCGCTTGAGCCGCGGCATCTGGACGAACCGCGCGGCTATCATGCGGGGCAGGGGGGTCTGCTGGCCGCGCCTCGGTCGGTCGATGAGGTGGCGGCGGTGGTTCGCGCTTGCGCTGCGGCGCGGGTGGGGATCGTGCCCCGCGGGGGTGGGACCGGGCTGGTGGCGGGTTCGGTCATGCCTGTGGGGCCGCTGCCGCTGGTGCTGTCGCTGGAACGCATGGCGGGCATCCGCGGTGTCTGGCCCGACGAGGATGTGCTGATCGCCGAATCCGGCGCCACGCTGTCGCAGGTGCAGGATGCCGCGCGGGCCGCCGGCCGCCAGTTCCCGCTGTCGCTGGCCAGTCAGGGCACCGCGCAGCTGGGTGGGATCCTGTCCACCAACGCCGGCGGCACTGCGGTTCTGCGCTGGGGCAATGCGCGGGCGCTGTGCCTGGGGGTCGAGGCGGTTCTGCCCGACGGCTCGGTGCTGCGCGACCTGCGGCGGCTGCGCAAGGACAATACCGGCTATGCGATCAGCGACCTTTTGGTCGGGGCCGAGGGCACGCTGGGCATCATCACCGCGGCCAGCCTGCGGCTGGCGCCGGTGCCGCAAGCGGTGGCGACGGCGATGCTGGCGGTGCCCGACCCGGCGGCGGCGCTGCGGCTGCTGGCGCTGGTGCAGGGGGACATGGCCGGCTGTGTCACCGCGTTCGAGCTGATCTCGGGGCAGGGGCTGGCGTTCCTGTCCGAAACCCTGCCCGAAATCCGCCAGCCCCTGCCGGGCGCGCCGTGGTCGGTGCTGGTCGAGCTGTCGCTGCCCCGCGGCTGCGACCCCGCCGCCATGGCCGAGGCGCTGCTGTTGCGCGCGCTGGACACGGGGCTGGCCAGCGACGCGATCCTTGCGCAATCGGGGGCGCAGGCGGCGGAATTCTGGTCGCTGCGCGAGCATCTGCCGGTGGCGAACCGCCGGATCGGGGCGATTTCATCGCATGACATCAGCCTGCCGCTGTCGGAAATTCCGCGCTTCATCGCCGATGCCGGGGCGATGCTGGCCGCGATGGGCGATATGCGGGTGAATTGTTTCGGCCATCTGGGCGACGGCAACCTGCATTACAACGTCTTTCCCGCAGCCTGCCGCAACCGCGCCGAATACGCCGCCCTGCGCCCCCGCGTGCAAGAGGCGGTGCATGAGATGGTCGTCGCCCGCGGCGGCTCGTTTTCCGCCGAACACGGGGTCGGGCGGCTCAAGGCTGCGGATCTGGCGCGCTGGGGCGATCCGGCGCGGCTGGCGGCGATGCGGGCGGTCAAGGCGGCGATGGACCCGCTGGGGATCATGAACCCCGGCGCCGTGCTGACCTTGCCCGCGGGGGGCGGCGCGACTATATCCGGGGGCTGAAGGACGACCTTCGCCCCAACCGGGAAAGCAGTCGGGACGGCCCGCAAGACCGGAGTCCCCGATGCGCAACACGCTTGACCGTATCCGCCACGCCATCCTGTTCGAACTGATCGGGCTGATCTTTCTGATCGGCGGTGGCACCATCCTGACCGGATTTGACGCATCCAGCCTGGGGGTGGTCGGGGTGGTCGCCTCGCTGATCGCGACCGGCTGGAATTTTGTCTACAACCTGATGTTCGACCGCGCGATGCTGCGGTGGCGCGGCAGCATCATCAAGACCCACCGCATCCGCGCCCTGCATGCCCTGCTGTTCGAGGCGGGGCTGCTGGTGATCCTGCTGCCCTTTGTCGCCTGGGTGCTGGGGCTCACCCTGTGGGAAGCGTTCCTGTTCGATGCCGCGATTGCGGTGTTCTATGTGATCTACGGCTACGCCTATAACTGGGCCTATGACCGCGTCTTTCCGCCGCCCGAGGCGCGGGCGCGGGCCGTCAGGACGGCCCGCTGAGGATCGCGCAAAGGGGGGTCAGTTCCCCGAACGCTCAAGCGTCATCCAGCCAAGCGGGCTCTGGATCTTCAGCACGCCGCCGCTCCATTCCGCGGCGGACGCCTGGGTCAGCGCCTCGAAGAAACGGGCCTCGAACCCCTTGTGGCCGCAGGGATTGTCGGTCCAGTGCATCTGCGAGACGTGGATCTGCGGCAGCGTGGCCGTGTTGGTCGCGGTAAAGCTGTTGCACGGACCCTGGCCGGTGATCTGGCCCGGCGTCAGGCGCACATGCCCGTCGCGGGTCGGCACGGCCTCTTGCCCGAAGCCGACGATCGTATAGGTGCCAAAGGGCACGCCGCCCTCAAAGCCGGTGCCGTCGTGGGGCAGCCCCGGCTGGGTGGGCGCGCAGGCGGCCAGACCGGCAAGGGCGGCAGCAGCGGCGGCAACGCGGATAGCGGACGTCATGAAGGGATGCCTCCCTGAATAATGTGGTTGAGGTTATTGTGGGGCAAGTGCCACCGGAACCTGCCAAAGTCCATGCACCGACGTGTGAGCGCGGGCGGCGGCGCCCCGCCCGTGCCTTTCGCGCAACGCCTGCGGGGGGCCTAGCCCAACAGCCGCCGCGCGATCACCTGCGCCTGGATTTCCGCCGCGCCCTCGAAAATATTGAGGATGCGGGCGTCGCACAGCACCCGGCTGATCGCGTATTCCAGCGCGAAACCGTTGCCGCCGTGGATCTGCAACGCATTGTCGGCCGCGGCCCACGCCACCCGCGCGCCCAGCAGCTTGGCCATCCCGGCCTCAAGATCGCAGCGCTTGTCGTGGTCCTTTTGCCAGGCCGAATGATAGGTCAGCTGCCGCGCGATCATGATTTCCACGGCGGTCAAGGCCAGCTTGTCGGCCACGCGGGGAAAGGCGATCAGCGGCTTGCCGAACTGCTTGCGGTCCAGCGCGTATTGCAGCCCCAGCTCCAGCGCGGCCTGCGCCACGCCGATCGCGCGCGCCGCGGTCTGGATGCGCGCGGATTCAAAGGTCTGCATCAGCTGCTTGAAGCCCTGCCCGGGCTGGCCGCCCAGCAGGTTGTCGGCCCGGACCTTGAACCCGTCAAAGCCAAGCTCGTATTCCTTCATCCCGCGATAGCCCAGAACCTCGATCTCGCCGCCGGTCATGCCCGGGGTGGGAAAGGGGTCCTCGTCGGTGCCCGGGGTCTTTTCGGCCAGAAACATCGACAGCCCGCGCCAATCGGTGGTGTCGGGGTCGGTGCGGGCCAGCAGCGTCATCACATGGGTGCGCGCGGCATGGGTGATCCAGGTCTTGTTGCCGGTGATTTCCCAGCCCTCGCCGGTGCGCAGGGCGCGGGTGCGCAGGCTGCCAAGGTCGGACCCGGTGTTGGGTTCGGTGAACACCGCGGTGGGCAGGATCTCGCCGCTGGCGATCCTGGGCAGCCACTGCGCCTTTTGTTCCGGGGTGCCGCCGACAAGGATCAACTCGGCCGCGATCTCGCTGCGGGTGCCAAGGGAACCGACACCGATATAGCCGCGCGACAGCTCCTCGCTGACCACCACCATCGAGGCTTTCGACAGCCCCAGCCCCCCGAATTCCTCGGGGATGGTCAGGCCGAACACGCCCAGCTCGGCCAGTTCGGAAATGATTTCCATGGGAATCAGTTCGTCGCGCAGGTGCCAGCCATGGGCCTCGGGGATCACCCGCTCGTCGGCATAGCGGCGGAACTGGTCGCGGATCATTTCCAGATCCTCGTCCAGCCCGGTGGCGCCAAGCGTGGCGCGGCCGTGGTTGTCCTGCATCAGCGCGGCCAGCCGGCGGCGAGCCGCCGGGGTGTTGCCGCCCATCGCCGTGCGCGCCGCGTCCGAGGGCTGCCAGTCCACCCCCAGATCCGACAGCCGGGCGAACTCGGTCTGGCTCATCGGGATGCCGCCGGCGATCTGGGTCAGATATTCGCCGAAACCGATTTGCAGGATCAGCGCCTCGACCTCGCCAAAGCCAGCGCCCAGCCGGTCCGCCCATGCCGACAGCTGCCGCAGCGATTCGACATAGGTCGCCAGCCAGGACAGCGCGTGGGCCGCGTGCTGGTCATCCTCCAACGCGGCCGAATCGATCTTGCCGCCGCCGACCCGTGCCCGCAGCGCCTCGGTCGCGCGAGCAAGCAGCGCGTCAAGCTCGGGCAGGATGGCGGCTGCGGCTTTGGCGGTCAGGGCAGGGTCGCGAGTGTCAGGCATGATGGGATTCCCGAGGATCGAGGCATTGCCCCGGGGCTTAAACCTTTCGCAGTTGCAGCGCAACTATGCTGCGCAGTCACATGCTGCAACGCAGTTTCATTGCGCACCCGCCTTTGGCTCTTTCATCTTGCCTCAAATATCCCGGGGGTGCGGGGGCTGGCCCCTGCTCTGACCGCGCCACCACCCCCGCGCTTCGGCTTGCAGCGCCCACCCGTTCTGGCACAGTCCACGCCTCTGCCCGCCCCTGCCGCCGATGGATTCGAGACTGCGATGACCGACCCTGCCGAACTGACCGCCCGCCTGATCCGCTGCCCATCGGTGACCCCCGACGATGCCGGCACGCTGGACCTGCTGGCCGCGCTGCTGGAACCGGCGGGCTTTACCTGCACCCGCGTGGACCGCAACGGCACCCCCAACCTGTTCGCACGCTGGGGGGCCAGGGGTGCGGCCCGCAGCTTCGGCTTCAACGGCCACGTGGACGTGGTCCCGCCCGGCGATCCTGACGTCTGGACCCATCCGCCGTTTTCCGGCGCGCTGCTGGACGGGGTGCTGTGGGGCCGCGGCGCCACCGACATGAAATCCGGCGTCGCGGCCTTTGTCGCCGCCGCCATCGACTTCGTGACCGAAACCCCACCCGACGGCGCGGTGATCCTGACCATCACCGGCGACGAAGAAGGCCCGGCCCGCGACGGCACAACCGCCATTCTCGACTGGATGCGCGAGCAGGGCGAGCGGATGCAGGTCTGCATCGTCGGCGAGCCCTCGAACCCCGAACACATGGGCGAGATGATCAAGATCGGCCGCCGCGGCAGTCTGACCGCGCGGATCACCGCCCACGGCAAACAGGGCCATGTCGCCTATCCGCACCGGGCGCTGAACCCGCTGCATGTGCTGATCCGGCTGCTGGACGGGCTGGCGTCGCAGCCGCTGGATCGGGGGACCGCGCATTTCGACCCCTCGGGGCTGCAAGTGACCACCATCGACTGCGGCAATCCGGCCACGAATGTGATCCCTGCGCGGGCCAGCGCGACGCTGAACATCCGCTTCAACGACCTGCACACGGGCGAAAGCCTGTCCGCCATGCTGCGCGAACGTGCGGCGGCGGTGCAGGCGGACAATGGCGTGCGGTTCGATCTCGACATCGACATCAGCGGCGAATCGTTCCTGACCCAGCCCGGCCCCTTCGTCGATCTGGTCGCCGGCGTGGTGGCGGAACAGACCGGGCGCACCCCGGTGCTGTCGACCTCGGGCGGCACGTCGGACGCGCGCTTCGTCAAGGACCACTGCCCGGTGCTGGAATTCGGGCTGGTCGGCGCCTTCATGCATCAGGTGGACGAACGGGTGCCGGTGGCGCAGATCCACCAGCTCAAGGCGATCTACCAGACCATCCTGGCCCGGTATTTCGCATGAGGATCACCGTCACCGACGACCTGGCCGCCTGTCTCGCAATCCGCCGCAAGGTGTTCGTCGAGGAACAATCCGTGCCCGAGTCGCTGGACTGCGACGCCGCCGACGCCACCGCCGTGCATCTGCTGGCGACGCTGGACGGCCGCCACATCGGCACCGCCCGGCTGCTGATTGACGGACCCGACGGCAAGATTGCCCGCGTCGCGATCCTGCCCGACTGCCGCGGCACCGGCGCGGGCGCCGCCCTGATGCGCGCCGCGCTGGGTGAACTGCGCGCCCGCGGCGTCTCTACCGCCCGGCTGGGCGCCCAGACCCACGCGCTGGGGTTCTATGAAAAACTGGGCTTCACCGCCTATGGCCCGGTCTACGACGACGCCGGCATCCCCCACCGCGACATGAGCCGCACCCTGTGACCCGCCCCTTCATCCGCCCCGAACTCGCCGCCAGACTGCTGCCATGGCGCGAATTCGCGGCGGCGGTGCTGACCCTCGCCGCGGGCGGCTGGCTGTTCTCGCTGGGCGGGTTCCTGTTTCGTCCGCTGGGCGTGGCGGTGATGCTGGCCGCGGCGCTCTGGGCTTTGGGCGCATGGCGCAGACGCCAATTCACGACCAGGATCGCCGCCCCGGGGCTGGTCGAGATCGAAGAGGGCGCGATCCGCTATTTCGGCGCCCGCGCCCTGGGCGGTGAAATCGCCCTGCGCGACCTCGACCAGATCCGCCTGCTGCGGCTCGGCGGGCAGGCGCATTGGCGGCTGCGCAGCCGCACGGGCGAGGCAGTGCTGATCCCCGCGCAGGCCGCGGGCGCCGCCAGCCTCGCCGATGCCTTCGCCGCGCTGCCCGGCTTTGACCTTGGCCGCGCCGCCGCGGCGCTGGCCGCAGACCACGCTTTCCAGACCGTCTGGGAACGCCGCCCCTGATGGCAAAAACAAAGGGGGCCGGAAAACCCCGGCCCGCTTGCTGCTTCTTTCTGGTGGAAATACCCCGGGGGCGCGGGGGCAGAGCCCCCGCTTTCCCCAAGGATACTCAGTTCCGCGCCAGCAGATCGGTGATCCGGCGCACCGAGGCGCGGCGGTTTTCGCGGATGTCGCCCTCGCGCTGCACCTTCAGGAACTGCTCGCCGTAGCCCTGCACCACCAGATTTTCCGGCGGCACGTCAAAGAACTGGCTCAGCGCCAGCGCCACCGATTCCGCGCGGCGATCCGACAGCGCCAGGTTCATCGCGTCGGCGCCCACCGTGTCGGTGTGGCCCTCGATCAGATAGATCTCGCGCGGGTTCTGCCGGATCGATTCCGCAATCACGCGACCCAGTGCCGCCAGCGCCTGCGCCTGATCCGACTTGATCGCGGCCGAGCCGGTGTCAAAGGTGATCGCCTGAATATCGACCGGCGCGACCAGCGCCCGCACCTCGGGGATGTTGCGGATCTGGCCCAGCGTGAACGTGCGATTGACCTGGGTTTCGCGGCGCAGCGCCTCGCGCAGCGCCTCCTCGGTCATCTGCTGGCCGGGGGCAAGCGTGATCGGCCGCGCCGGCGGCGGCAGCGTGGCCACGTTCACCGGCTGCACCGCGACCGTATCGTCCAGCAGCTCGACCGTGCGGCCGTCGGCATGGATCAAAGAGCGGCGCAGCACCCGCAGATTGGCGTCGCGGATGGTCACCACCTGGCTGCCGTCGTCGCGGGTGACGATGGTGCGGGTCGAGCCGTCGGCATATTCCTGCGTCTGCACGGTCGAGCCGGGGCGCAGCAGCAAGGCGTTGTCATCCTTGATGATTTCCTGGCTGCCGTCGGGACGCGTCACCACCACCCGGTCGCCGGTATTCAGCGAAACCTCGCGGTTGTTCGACAGCATCTGCCCCACGACCAGCCCGGCCAGCGCCGGCAGCACCGCCTGTCGCAGGGTCTTTTCCAGATTGCTGCGGTCCTTGCTGTCCGACGCGGTGCTGTCAGATGCGGCCGCCGTTTCCGCCGCAGTGGTGGCGACGCCGCCATCGCGCAGCGCGCCTTTCAGGTCGGTCAGGAAATCCTCGGTGGCACTGCGCGAGGTTTCCTCGGTCACCGCCTCGGCTTGCGTGGTCGTCACCGGCTCGCTTTCGGCCAGTGCTGCGGCTTCGGGGGCGGTGTCGGCGGCGGCGGCCTCGCGGGCGGCGTCGGTCGTCGGGGCCTCGGCCTCGGGGATCTCGACCGCATCGGCCAGCGCAGCCTCAAGCTCGCCGGCATCGGGAAGAGCGGTTTCGTCGGTCTCGGTCTCGTCAGCTGCCGGATCGGCTGCCGCATCAGCGGGCGCGCCGGCGTCGGGCGCATCCGTTTCCGGCTGGGTTTCGGGCTCGGCTGCCTCGGGTTCTTGCAGAGGCACCAGCGGCGCGGCCTCGGCTGCGGCAGCGTCGGTAGCGTCGGCAGCTTCGGCTGCGTTGGAGGCTGCTTCTTCCTGCTCGGCCAGCGCGCGGGCCAGTGCATCGGCATCCGGGTCGGCTGTGGTGGCGGGTTGCGCCTCGGGGGTGGCGTCGCTGGCCGTTTCAGCCGCGGGCGCGGCGTCGGTTGCGGTCTCTGCGGCGCCGGTCTCGGCTACCGGAGTCTCGGCTGCCGGCTCGGCGACAGGTTCGGGGGCGGCTTCTGCAACGGGTTCCGGTTCTGGCTCGGGCTTCGGTTCTGCCACCGGCTCGGGTTCCGGTTCAGCGTCAGTTTCGGGCACGGCCTCCGCCTCAACCTCAGCCTCGGCCACGGCTTCCGCCTCGGGGGCGGCGTCAGCCTCGGCTGCCTGCTCGGCCTGTTCCTCATCTTCGTCGGCCGGCGGCAGGATCACCGCGGTCGCGGCCTGCGCCACCTCATCCGCGGCGGCAAGAACGATGCTGTCGGTCACGGGCTGCGCCGCCGCCAACTGCGGCAGCGCCACGCCGATGCACAAGGCCACCGAGGTGGTGTTGCGAAGAAATTTGCGAGTCATTCCGGCTCCGATACAATCCTGTAACAAGGGGGCGCAGCTGATTCTGCCACGCGCGCCATGCCCCCGGACAGGGGGCCTGTGACAAGTGAACCACCGAACCGGCGATGCGTTCCACCATTGTATGACATCACCACCCGCTTGTGTCCTGTCGTGAGAATCGGTGTGCCCTCTTGAAAACCGCGGCACTTGGCGGCATATGGCAGCGGTCCACATCCGGTGGACTTTGACAGGAGAGAACATGGCCAAGGAAGAGATGCTCGAATTCCCAGGCGTTGTTAAGGAGCTGCTGCCCAACGCGACGTTCCGGGTCGAGCTCGAAAACGGCCATGAGATCGTCGCCCATATGGCAGGAAAGATGCGCAAGAACCGCATCCGCGTGCTGGCCGGCGACCGGGTGCAGGTCGAGATGAATACCTATGACCTGACAAAGGGGCGGATCAATTACCGCTTCAAGTGATGGCGCCGGTGAATGACGGGCTGCGATTGGTGCTGGCGTCGGCCAGTCCGCGCCGGCTTGAGCTTCTGGCGCAGATCGGCATTCGGCCCGACGCGATAATTCCCGCCGATATCGACGAAAATCCCCGCAAGGATGAAGCCCCGCGCGCTTATGTCGCACGGATGGCCGCCGAAAAGGCTGCCTGCATCGCGGCGGCCGAGCCGGGCGTGGTGCTGGCCGCCGATACGACGGTGGTCGCCGGCCGGCGCATCCTCGGCAAGCCCGAGGATGAGACACAGGCCGCCGCCTTTCTGCGCCTGCTGTCGGGCCGGCGCCACCTTGTGCTGACCGCGGTCACCGTGCAGTCGGGCGGGCAGGCGCGTCACCGGCTGGTCGAGACCACCTTGCGCTTTCGCCCGCTGTCGGGCGCCGACATCGCGGCCTATGTGGCCAGCGGCGAATGGCGCGGCAAGGCGGGCGGCTATGGCATCCAGGGGCGCGCCGCGGCATTCGCGCCGTGGATGCAGGGGTCGTTCACCGGGGTGGTCGGGCTGCCGCTGGCGGAAACCGCGGTGCTGCTGGAATCCTTCGGGGTTCGCGCGCCGCATGGAATACGGGAAATCACGCAATGAAGGGACGCCAGATCGTTCTGGGCCGCTACTGGGGCCGCGAGGCCGCGGCGCTGATGGTCGACGGACGGGTCGAGGATCTGCTGTTCGACCTGTCGGCGCTGACCACGCTGCCGCCGGGGGCGATCTGCCGGGCGGTGGTGGATCGGCTGGTCAAGGGGCAGGGCGGCGTCTTTGTGCGCCTGCCCGAGGGCGAGCGCGGCTTTCTGCGCGGCGCCCACGGCCTGTCCGAGGGCCAGTCGCTGATCGTGCAAGTCACCGGCGCGGCCGAGGACGGCAAGGCGATTCCGGTCAGCCAGCGGGTGCTGTTCCGCGGCCAGACGGTGATCGCGACGCCCGGCGCGCCCGGCGTGAACGTCTCGCGCCGCATCCGCGACGAAGATGCGCGCGCCCGGCTGGTGGCGCTGGGGCAGGGGGCGCTGGACGACGCGCCCGCGGATCTGGGGCTGGTCATGCGCAGCGCCGCTGCCCTGGCCGAGGACGACGCCATCGCCGACGAGGCCGAGGGGCTGGTGTCGCTGGCCATCGCCGTGATGGGCGATCTGCCCGGCCGCCCCGAACTGCTGGTGGATGCCGAACAGCCCTGGCGCGCCGCCTGGATCGACTGGGCCGACCCGCCCCCCGACGATGTGGATCAGGGCGAGGCCGCCTTTGACGCGCATGGCGTCGGCGCGGTGATCGACCGGCTTCTGGACCCGGAACTGGACCTGCCCGGCGGCGGTTTCGCCGTGATCGAGGCCACCCGCGCGCTGGTGGCGGTGGATGTGAACACCGGCCGCGACACCTCGCCCGCCGCCGCGCTCAAGGCCAATATCGCGCTGGCCCGCGACCTGCCGCGACAGCTGCGGCTGCGCGGTTTCGGCGGGCAGGTGGTGATCGACTTTGCGCCCATGCCCAAACGCGACCGCGGCACGCTGGAACAGGTGCTGCGCGCGGCGTTCAAGGCGGACGGGACCGAAACGACGCTGGTCGGCTGGACCGCGATGGGGCTTTATGAGCTGAGCCGCAAGCGCGACCGGGTGCCGCTGGTCGCCGTCGCGCTGGCCGAGGCCGCGATGGTCGAGGACGAGCCGTGAGCTGCCCGATCTGCGGCAAGCCTTCGGCCGGGGGGTATCGCCCGTTCTGCTCGCGCCGCTGCGCCGATCTGGATCTGGCGCGCTGGCTGCGCGGCGACTATCGCATTCCCGGCGAACCCGCCGAAGGCACTCCGATGCCGCCGTTCCCCGACCCCGACGACGGCGACGGGAACGACCGGTGATTTTGGCTCTGGACAGCCGCGCCCGGCTTGTCTAGGAACGCCGCACCCACGGGTTGCCGCAAGGCGCCGCTTTGGGCCCGGATAGCTCAGTTGGTAGAGCAGCGGATTGAAAATCCGCGTGTCGGCGGTTCGAATCCGTCTCCGGGCACCATAAATTCAAATAAAAACAAGTATTTACAAGGAGGACTGTGTGGCTTTCTGCCGCAATTTTGCGCTTGGGTATCACTTGGGTAGCATTGCGGTGTTCGGAGCGATCTCAGCAGACACCGGGCAGTCCGTCCAACCCTGCGCGCCACAGAACGAAAAATAACCTCACAAGTCTTGTGCCCTTGGCGCGACAAGCCCATATATGTGGTATGGCGCTCAATTGGGGGCCTTCAGTTACGTGTTTAAACTGTCAAGGCCAGTTTCGCTGCCGGTGCAGATCGCGAGTTCGATCATTCGGGCTCCTCTCGCCAGCCACGCGGGCGGCTTTGCGGCAATCCGGCAATACCACATTGCCAGTTGCTTCACAGTATACACGACCACGTCGAAGACGAACGCACACTGCAGAACGGCGGGGGCGGAGATGTCAAGGGTCGGTGCGTTGACCTGATGCTCTTGCCCCCTCTCGCGGAGGCCGATGGAAGACGAGTTCGATTTCACCGCCAAGAACCTCAAGCACTATCCGCACTTTGATGCCCCGATCACGCTGAGGGAAATTCGGAATCTCGTCACAGACCGGGAAAGGGTTGCGACTAACTCGTTCTACCCCTTCTTCCTCTATGAAGATTCATGGCAACCCTACCGGTCGACGGATGCGGCGAAGCCGGACAAGAAGACACGCCCGATCCGGTACGGCGCGCGTCGTGATGCCTATATCTTTGCTTTCTACCGCCGGAAGCTCTCCCGCCTGTATGAGGCGCGCCTTCGTGAGATAGGTATCGAGGATTGCCCGATTGCTTACCGCCAAGTGTTGAAACCCGGGAGAGGCGGTGGGAAATGCAACATCGACTTCGCGAAAGATGCCTTCGATGAAATCGACCGGCTCGGTGATTGCGTGGCCATCGCTCTCGACATCAAGGGGTACTTCGAGAACTTGGACCACGGAAGAATCAAGCGTATCTGGTGCGATCTGCTGGGCGTCGAGAGGCTGCCCCCGGACCACTACGCGGTCTTCCAGAACATCACCAAGTACAACTTCGTCGATCAACGCTCTGCCTATTCACGCCTAGGGTACTTCGGGATGCGCGAGCGGAACGGGCACATGACTCTAGGATTCCTGATTCCCTTCCGCGATATGCCCAAGCAGATCTGCTCCAATTCAGACTTCCGCGCCAAGATTTGCGGCGGTGATCCGAAATACGGCCCATCACTCGTTCAAAAGAACGTTCTCCCGCATGGCGTTCCCCAAGGCGCACCAATCTCTGACCTGATCGCAAACTTCTACCTGCTAGAGTTCGACAGGGTGATGGCTGATTATGCCCGGGTGCGGGGCGGTCGGTACATGCGTTACTCCGATGACATTCTGCTGATCTTGCGTGGCGGGAGTCCAGAGGCGCGCGAGGCCATTGCCTTTGCCACGACAGAGATGCGCAAGCACGGGCCGGAACTGCGTATCAAGGACGCCAAGACTTGCGTTGCACAGTTTCAGCGCATCCCCGGCGGGCTTCAATTCCACCACCTAAAACAGAGGTCTGATGAGGTGGCAAAGAATGGCTTCGAGTACCTCGGCTTTCGGTACGATGGGCGGCGGGTCTATGTGCGTGACAGTACCATCTCTCGGTTCTACAGAAAGGTGGCAGGTGCGGCGAAGCGTGATGGACGGCTGCACGCCGAGAAAAACCCGACGCTTGATGCCGGGACGTTGATAAGCAGCTTCAACTTCTCACTGTTTTCCCAAAGGTTTAGCAAGGTCAAGAAGACGAACCTGACAGGCGACTACCGTAGCTGGACATTCTACTCTTACCTCAAGCGATCTGCCGAGGCGTTTGGTCCGAAAGGAGACCGTATCCTGCAACAGGCCCGTGGCTTTGACAAGCACATGAAACGGAAGGTTTCTGCTGCAATTGTGCGATCAGTGACGAAGGGGCAGTCAAGTAAACAAACGCAGGTCGGATGCCAGCCAATCATGTAGCCATGCGATCCTTGTTCTCAAGCCACCCTTTGTGATCGCGGGGAACAAAAAAGGCGCGGACAGGAAGCGCCGCGCCCTCTAGCCTAGCTGCACTCGGGGTGTTTCCAGCCTACGCGGGCTTCTTCGGCTGCAAGACTCGGCGCGCTTCCTTCTCGGCGGTGGTCCCCTTCACCCACTGCCACGGGGTGCGCGGCTTGCGGGCCTTCGCCAGTTCGGGGTTCGCCTTGGCGTCGCTGGCGGCGGCGCGCAGTCGTTCACGGGCCTCGCGCGGGTCGATCTTGAATTCGTCGCAGATGGCCTTGAGCGTCACTATGTCGGTCATGTCGATCTCCTTAGTTGCTGATGCAGATCGATAAGACGCAAGGCCGAGGTTTGTCAGAGATAACCCCAGAACATCTTTAGCTTTTCTCGATCCGCTGTTGTGACTGACCTCGACGCGGCAGACGGGGCCGTGTTGGGGCGCGGAACCCCCTCTCTCACTGGGCGGGGCAACCGGCCGAACACGTTTAACCTATGGTCGGGGTGCCTGTGTTATACAACAGGCTGCCCGGCCATAGGCACAAGGTCCGTGTCAGAGCGGATATCCAACATCTCGATCACCAGTCAATCGTGAGGGCGCCTGCAGATCGGCGTCTTTTGGAACTGGCGCTGTCCCATTCCGTCGCGTGGAGCGACCGTGCAAGCCTGCCTGATCGTGCAGGCGTGTATTTCATCGCACGCGGCGAACCGGCCAATACCGTCTACATCGGTTGGACGTGGGGCGCGAAGGACATACACCACAGGATACGGATGTTCCACAGCTCAGCGACCACCGGGCACAATGACCATGCTGGGGGCCTAACGTTTTACGGCGTGTTCGACGACGATACGGCTGGCTTACTCGTTGCTGTGCACCTGCCCGATTGTGTCGATCCCAGGCCGGAAACCCAGCACCCCTACATCGCCTATGCCAAGCAACGGTTGATCTGGAAGCACGTCAGGGTGTATGGTGGGCTGCTGGTGTGCAACTCGGAATGACCTGTAAATAACCCCGAGGATCGAGAGCGAAACGCGCGCGCGGCAGCGTTACAATGAGCCAGTAGCGCCGGGGCGTGCCTCAGGCATGGTGTTCCCCTCGCAATCCCGGCTGGCGCGCTGTGCGCCGCGCTCACGCCGGTCATCCCTGCGCCTCTGCCATCTACGCGGGCGCGGTGCATCGGCATGGCTACCCTGTGGTCTTCCTCGACGGCACGGGAATTACCCTGACGGGTGACAGTCCCCAATCTTATTGCGCTGGCATCGAAAACCTCCAGCGAGGCAATCGGGTCATGACGATACGCGCGACGTGGGCCTTCAACGGCCAGACGAAAACCATCTTGGGCAACTGGCGCCGCCTGTGATCCCTGCTGTTCGGCGCGTTCTACTAACTGTTCAAGGACATGTTCCTGTGGGCGATCTTGTCCCTGCTCACGCCCCACGGACCGCGGGTCGGCTTCCCCCTGTTCAACCGCGCCATCGTGCTGCGCCACTATCATCGCAAGGGACGGGTGCAAGAATGACCGCCCAAGCAGTTTGCCACCCAAGTGGAACCCGGCGCACGATGCCGAAACCCAGCGTAAATGCGGACCGCATGAAAAGGCACAACAATTTGGGTCCGGCTCGCACCCGACAGGCTGATAGATAGTCATCGGGTCGGTCCGAGGCGTCTTACCCATTGCCTACAGAGGCGCTGTGATAGAGCGACCACAGGGGGGATGGGGGAGGCGTTTTTTTACGGCGCGCGCCCCGTGGACGGACAACGGGTCATATCGACTGCCGAGGTTTTTGGACCCTAGTCGCTCTCGTGCGCACCCGGCGATCAGCGATAACTTCGGTAACGCGATAACCTTGGGTGTGGCCGTTGGTTATCAGGTTACCGAGGTTACCGGGTGCGTTACACTTCGTCAGCGACGCAATACTGACCGCGCCCCTTCTTCTTGATTTCGCCATCCTTGTGCATCTTGAACAGCAGTTGCTTGACGTTGTCCACCTTCCAGCCCAAGGCGTCCGCGATTTCCTTCGGCCCCATCGGGTCATCTGACCCCTCAAGAATTTCGAGGATTGTACTTCGCTCCTCTGACCGTCGCACCTCGGCAGCATCGCCCAGCATCTTCCACATGCCTCCGACAAACTCGACGGCCTGCTCCATCTCCTCGATTTCTCGCCCCCGGCCATAGAGCGTGACGCCCTGCTTGCCCCGATGCAAAACGAATGCGGTATCGACCGCGCCCGTTAGCCCGGTGGTGCCGGAAATCATGTCGAACGGATCGTCCCCCAACATTTTGCGCAGATGGTGGATGACGAGGATCGCTATGCCCTTCTGACCGGCCAATTCCTGTAACGGTGACAACGCGGCATAGTCGGCATCGTACCCCTCTCGGCGGTTCTGAGGGCGCACGCCAGCGAAGGTGTCGATGATAACGAGTTTCGGGCGATGAGCCTCGATCCAGTCGCGCAGGTCGTCAACCAGCCCGTCGCTCAAGCGCCTGACCTGCGTTGCGAAATGCAGCCCTGGCGGCCAGTGATCGACAGCGCCGTAAAGTTGGCGCATCCGTCGTTGCAAGCGGCGATGGTTGTCCTCCAGCGCGCAATAGAGGACCGGACCTTGGCGACATTTGACGCTCCCGAGTGCAACGTCTCCGGTGGCGACGGCCATCGCGAAGTCCAGCGCCATCCACGACTTCCCGATCTTCGGCTTGCCGGCCAGTAAGGTGAGACCCTCGGCGAGATACCCGTCCACGGCATATCGAAGGGGAGGAAATTCCTCGGTCTGCAAGTCACTGGCACTGATGGTCACAATAGGGCCGTCAGCGCCATTTCCGCTTTTTCCCTTCGCGGTGAGACGTTTCAGTTTCGGTGGGCGCGGTGTGGTCTTCGGGTTTCGGTGCCGCCTGATTTTGGAGGGGGGTATTTTCTTCATCGTGCTGCCCCTGCTCTCGCGATGATGCGCAGCACCTCGGTTTCCAGCGCGTTCTGGTCATCGCCGTATTTGTCGCGGAAATATGGGCTGGCCCAGATCACGCTAGCGATCTCGTCGAGGGTGGCTCCTGCCTCGTGTAAGCCTGCTACCATCGCGAAGATCCTGCTGGATCGATCAGGCGCCTGCACATGGTTGTGCCGGATGAGATGCCGCGTCGAGGTGTCCAGCTTGGATCGGTATTTCCTCAGGACAGCGAGGCGGTCATGGGCGTGGGGGTTCATGTCCAGCGCCTCGGGTTCTGCCGTGCCGACGCCGTGTCGAACCGTCAGCAGCTTGGGGCGGGCCTTGATCGGGCTTGGATCGAAATGCACAAGCGGAATGAACGGCATGTCGTACTCGGGCTTGTGGTTGAACGACCCCGGCAACCGAAGCAGCTTGTTCGGCGCGCTTCCGCCCTTGTCGCCGCCATGTCGGTACGCCAGCGCCTTCGAGAACGCCTGCGCCAGAGCGGGCGAATGTGGGCGGTCCCAAAGCCAGAGCGCCTGCGAGCGTCCCGGCGAGGTTACCCAGACCACGGACGGCTTCGGATCGAACGCGAACGGATTAGCGTCGTCCACGTCACACCAACCGAGGCAGGTCATCACCACACCGCCGATTTTCCGGCTTGGGCGCGAATAGACGCTGGGACTAAAATACTGATCGAAACGGTGCCGGTCATAGCGCCGGAGAAGGCGGTCTATCCTGATTTCTTCTCGCAGGGGAACGAACTTGTCGATCATCTTGGTGGTGCCTTTACGGCGGAAACACAGGTTCCCGAACATGTCGGGGCCGGCCATCGCGGGTGCGTACCAGAGGTCGCAGAGAAAATCATACTGGTCTTGCAGCACGGCGCGCTCGGATGCGCTTTCGACCATCAAGGCCGGAAACTCGGTTCTGTACTTGTGCTTTTCCATTGGGTTTTCTTTCATGCGGGCACACCACGAGGCACACGCGAAAGCGCATGGCTGCTCTATGGCGGCTGTCAGGGGGATCGCCGGTTAGTATTCGGCGTAATGCGTGCGAGCGCGCTCGGCGGCGCGTTCGGCAAGCCAGTCCTCGATCTCGGACAGGAACCACGCAACGCTGGTTCCGGCCATCCTGATACGCCGAGGGAAGCGCCCACGGGCCTCCCAGCGCAGCAGGGTCGTATTGCTCACGTCGATGCCAAGGCGCTTGAGGTCAGCGCGTGTGGCTATGGTCTTGCGACCGTCGTCGATTTTCATGGTGGTCCTCCATCGGTTAGATGAAGGGGCGCCCCATTAGTTCACGTGTGATTACAGGTTAGCAGGGGCGGTGCGACGACGCGCGGGACACAAATCAGGGGTTTTTGTCCCAGATCGTTTCAGACCGAACGCCGAGGCTTTCGAGCAGTTCGAGGATGGCGACGATGGTCCGAGTATGGGGCGCGCCAGGATCGAACAGTGCCTCGATCTCGGCCATTTCCCGTGTGGTCAATGGCGTGCGCGCCTTCCTGCGTAGCCGGTCTTCAAGGCTTTCGTCGCTGGCCGCCGAACCTGCCAGGTCCTTGAACTCACGGGCAGCCGTCCGAACTTGTTTCGGTTCGCGCGCGATTTCAGCCTGCCATTCGGGAGTTTGCAGTTTCTTGTCTACCTTCGCGATGGCACTGCGCAGGCCGTCGAGTTCGCGTTTTCGCACTTCGTCGAGGATTTTGAACAGGGCCAGATCATCAAAGGATGGCGTGCGTCCGCGTTCCCGTTTCTCCCCGAATAGCGCGGCCCGCGCATTGGCCAACCGATCTACATCGCTTTTTCTATCGGGGTGCTCGTAGGCGCGAATGATGCTGAGAAGCAGAAGTTCAACCTGACGCTTGCGCAATTTCGGTTTCGGGTGCGTCATTCTTCGACCTGACCAGTTTCATCACGTGTCGCGACCAAGTGCCGAGAGCCTCGCGCTTCTCGTCGGCGTATGAATAGACATTGTAGATAGCGGCGACGCCCGAGACCACACCCGTCTTGTGGTTCAGCAGCGCCTCGGTGACGGGCTGCGGGACGCCCAGCATCGCCATGTTCGTGGACATCGTGCGGCGCAGGTCGTGAATAATCCACGGTTCCGTGCCTTCGGGCAGGGCCTTGTACAGCCGATCCTTCAGGCGGCCGAACCCGGAGATGGGTGATTTGCCGGTCGTCGTGAACACGTAATCCGACCCGAGGAACCTCGGCACCCGGCGCAGGACGTCCAGCATCGCGTCGGTGATGGGGACCGTGTGTTGCCTGCCGTTCTTGGCACGCTGTGAAGGGAGGGTCCACAGCCGCGCTTCGAGGTCGAGTTCCGACCAGCGCATTTCAGCGACCTCGGCCCGCCTCTGGCCGCTGAGGATCAACAGCTTCATGCAATCCCCGAAAGGATAACCTTCAGCGTCACAGGTCATCCACAGCGCGCCCAGCTCATCGCCGGTCAGCACACGTTCGCGCGACCGCTCCTTGGCGACGGGTTTCATCCCGGCGATAGGCGAGGCATCGATCATGCCGCGCTCGACGCACCAACCCATCAGGTGCTTGAGGTGTGCCAGCGCGCGGTTCGCGCTGACCGGCGCGGCTTTGTGGATCGTGTCGCAGGCTTTCACGACATCGGCGCGCTTGATTTCATCGATCCGCTTGCCGTGCAAGCCGGTGAATTTGTTGAGCAGCCGCGCCTTGTTCTTCCAGTCGCGGTTGTGAACCTTAGCGTGCTTCTCGATGTAGTCGGGGATCACGTCACCCAGCGTCGGCTTGCTCTCGACCTCAACGCCTGTCAAATCCTCCAACCGTCCTGTCTCGATCTCGTAGAGAACCTGCCGGACCCGTTCGCGTGCCTCGGCCAACGACAGGACTCCGAAGCGCCCGAGGGTCAGTCGCCGCATCTTCCCGTTGATGCGCTTGTGCAGGCAGAACGTCTTGGTGCCGGACGTGCTTATGCGCAGGGCGAGACCCGGCATCAACTCGTCGCGGAAATCGAGACGTTTCGATGGGTCGGGCTTCTGGCCCTCGATGAACTTAGTGGTGAGCTTGCGTTTCACAAGCTCATGATAAGATGGGTGGATGAGCTGCGTCAGGGACAATCCTAGAGGGTGCGTAGGGATTTGGATCGGAATGCGTAAGAATACGCCGAGTTATCATTCGTCCACAGGCGTGTTACAGATGCAAGCCTCCTGAGAAGCTAAACTTAAATTTTATCATTTTTAGGTGAAATTACAAGCCTATCCACAAAATGTCGAGCAAAGAAAACCAGCCACTGTTTCTCGGCATCTGAAACATCGGGCGCATTGATGCTACTGGCGAACCTGATAATTTCGTCCATCTCACCTGTTGAGAAATTAGTTCCGATAGGAATAGCTTGCGTGTTCAGGCATTTCGCCATCGCCCAACATATTTGGAGAAATGCGTCGTCGACCCCGGCGATATGTGCCCAGAGCTCTCTCCCTTGAAGCGTTTCAACTCTCAACGATTTACCATTCTTCGTTCCTTCGAAGAATGAACTGGCGATTGGGCGTCGTCCGTCCGGTTGAGTGCAGCTTCTGGAAATGGCGAGGTCAGTTGCAGTCGTTTTCAATTCGGCAAGGCGAACAATATGCCAGTCTTTCTTATTACTATTCTTGGCGGTTGAATAGTTCATTCCAACAATGTATCGAACCTTATCAACGTTCCAATGATTGCTCCATTCGATCCAATTGGTCGAAATCGCATTCGCGATCTGTGAAACCATCGAGTCACTAATGCACATGGGGCCGCTCTTGAGTGCGACGAGTTCCACGGTGTCATCGACCACGCGGGCACTATCAATTTCAGACAGCACGGTGTAGCCGGGCGAATTAATTTGGGCCCAACCATAAAACGGCGGAATCACATCTTCGACGACACGACCTGCCGCAGTCTCAATGCTTGAAAAGACCTTGGCTGCGGCAACAATCTCGTCTACTTGCTTCAGGTGATGCACGTCGAACAACTCAGCGTAAGCGGCAAGCACGAAGGGGTTCGTCGACTTGCCGTCGATTGCTGGGGGTCTAGCGTTGATCTGGCGCATTCTGGCCTCAAGCGCCGCCTTCAACTGGCGGATGCGGTCGAACTTGTCTGTATGTTCGGGCGCCGTTGTGTCACGAAGAAACTGCTGCACCTCAGCCGACAGTAGTGCCGCCGGTGAGGCGTAAGTCGAAAAATTGTATCGTTGCGTTGGAAGTACCAAGGCCTTACACCCATAGTGCTAGTATGCTGCCCGTCTAGGAGACACAACCCATTGCAAGAGTCCAGAAGAAAATCAGTGGTTTCGCTCTTCTCCGGGGCGCTCGGCATGGACCTCGGGTTCGAACTCCAAGGCGACTTCGAAATTTTGGCGTGTGTTGAGATAAATGAGGCTGCTTGCGAGACCATAAGAACCAACGCTGAACAGGGCCACTTCAAGGGCAAGCCGAAGGTTCTTTGCCGAGACATTTTTGAGCTATTGCCGCAGGAACTCATGGCTAGCATTGGGCTCAAGCCGGGCGAACTGGACCTTTTGATCGGTGGTCCGCCGTGCCAGTCGTTCAGTACTGCGGGCAGGCGCCAGTCGGTACAGGACAGGCGCGGGACGTTGTTATGGCGGTACCTTGAGTTCGTCGTGGCGCTGCGTCCAAAGGCGTTTGTGATGGAAAATGTGCGAGGGCTGATGTCCGCAGCGCTGAAACACCGCCCCATCGCAGAGCGACCGGAGAAAGGCGGGCCAGAACTGTCCGAGGAGGAAGAACACGGGTCAGTTATGGCGAAGTTTGTTGAAGATCTCCGACGAAAAACCCAAGGGGCGTATCGAGTTGATGCCTTTGAGGTTAACTCGGCCAATTATGGCGCGCCACAGATTCGGGAACGAGTGGTATTCATTGGAAATTCATTCGGAGTGGAGGTGGAATTTCCACAGCCAACGCATGGCATCGAGAGCGATACGGAGCAATCCGATCTGTTCTCCATGCACAAGCTAAAGCCTTGGGCAACTCTCCGCGATGCCATCGGTGATTTGAGAGAAAACAATCCTGAGCTAATGGACTTTAGTCCAAGAAAGAAGGGGTTTCTATCGCTGGTTCCCGAAGGCGGAAACTGGCGTTCTTTGCCAATTAATGTGCAGCAGGAGTCGATGGGGCGCGCGTGGTATGCGAAAGGTGGTCGGTCAGGTTGGTGGCGACGGCTCAGTTGGGACTTTCCTTGTCCGACACTAGTGACAATGCCTAACCATGCTAGCACATCACTGTGTCATCCGGAGCAACTTCGTGTTCTATCGGTGAAAGAGTACGCTCGCATTCAAGAATTTCCTGATGAATGGGTCTTCTGTGGGAAAACCTCAGAGAAATACCTTCAGATCGGCAATGCTGTGCCGGTTCGGCTTGGAAAGGTCACTGCGCAGATTCTATCCAATCTTCTTGATGCAATGGGGTCTGGCGATTGCCTCAGTTATCGAGGTGGCGACCAGCCGTTTCGTCGAGTTTACATCAAGTCGCATGTAAGGACGCGGCGTTGGTATAAGGCAGGAGAGATATACGCAGGCACAGATGGTGTTGAGTTAGCTTACGCAAGCAAATGAACTTTACAGATGTGGGTTTTGAAGAGGTTTGGATCGACCTGCGCTCGACTGAGATGCCCGTGTGGTTTTGGGTGCCTGTGGGTATCGCCGGGGTAGCAGGAGCGGTGTGCTTGAATGCTCTAGCGTGAAGCGGGCCGAAACGGGTTGCCGAACATAAATAACGGGTTTTCAATCTTCTACGCGTCAGGCTGAGTAATGTTGAGACGCTTCGTATAGATCACAAGATTAATTGAAAATCCGCGTGTCGGCGGTTCGAATCCGTCTCCGGGCACCATTTTCCTGAAATATTTTCCGGCGGGGCGCGTTGTGCGGCTGTTGACGAATTGTTGCGTGCAAGCCGACCGTTGCGTGCAAAGGCACGGGCGCGCCGTTTGCACGCCCGGCCCCATGGCTCAGAAGCTGCTCAGCCTGCCGCCGTTTCCCTGAAATCCGCGCCGCAGGGGCCGGTCAGAAAGCCGTTTGACAGCCGCCCCAGCGGGGCCGAGCCACGCAGGGTGTCGGTCAGTGCGTCGGGGGTGGTCTGGCCGGCGACAAGCGCGGCGTAGCCGGCGACCACCTCGGGGAAATCGCGGCTTTGCGGGGCCAGGCGCAGCGTCGACACGCCGGCCTCGCGCAGCGCCTCGATGTGCCAGGCGGCGGTGGCGGTGGACTGGCTGAGAGTCTGGATCCCGTTCACGGTCAGGAACGGCTCTCCGTCCAGGGTTTCCACGTCGCGGCCGTCGGGATCCTCGCCGCAGACGAACTGGCAGCTGTCCTTGGCGCGGTCGTGCAGTCGCGCGTGATAGCAGCGCCCCGACACCGCCAGCGGCAGGCGGCCGTGGCCCCAGACCTCGACGGCGACGCCGCAGTCGCGGCCCGCCTGCGCCAGCACCGCCACCGATTCCAGCGGCAGCTCGGGCGGCAGGCAGATGCGGGTGGCGCCGCGACGAGCCAGGAACTGCACCGTGCCGGTGTTGTAGACATTGACCAGCGGCCCGACCCAGAATTCGCGCCCCTCGGACAGCAGTTGCAGGGCGGACAGGTCGTTGATCTCGACCGGCAGGCCCATGTCCATCAACTCGGCGGTCAGCTTGCGTTCGCGTTTCAGGGTGATCAGCGCCAGCGTGGTCAGGGCGACCTGCTTGCCGGCAGCTTGCAGGGCCTCGATGGCGGCGGGGATCTCGTTTTCCCAAAAGGGCAGGCGCTTGGAACAGACCAGCTCGCCCAGCACCACGCGGGGGGCCGCGGATTGCGCCATGCGGGCGTAGAAATCGCGCACGGTCTCGGCGGGCCAGAAGAACTGGTTGGCTCCGATCGTCAGGTCCATCGTGTTACCTCCAGGTCTTGGCATAGGCGCCGGTGGTGCCGGCCTGACCCTCGGCCAGCCGGGCCAGCGCGCCCTGCGGCAGGGGCAGGCCGGCCGCCTGCGCCTCGACCGCGGCGCGAAAGCTGCGCACCACCTCGGCCACATAGGCGCGCGACCGCTGGCGGCCCTCGATCTTGAGCGCGGTGACGCCGGCCTTGGCCAGCGCCGGGATCAGCTGGGTGGCGTCCAGGCTGACCGGATCCTCGAACACATGGCCGGTCTGCTCGCCCGAGGTGAAGCAGCCCTTGCACAGCGTCGGATAGGGGGCGGGCTGGCCCTTGGGCGTGCGGTGGATGGTGAAATCGCCCAGACGCGCGCGCAGCCCGTCGGTTTCCTCGGAATAGACCACATGGCTGGCGGGCGAACACACCCCGTTCATGTTGGGCGAGCGCCCGGTGGCATAGGACGACAGCGAACAGCGCCCCTCGGCCATGACACACAGGCCGCCGAACACGAAAACCTCGGTTTCCACGTCGATCTCTCGGTTGATGGCGCGGATTTCGTCCACGGTCAGCACGCGGGGCAGCACCACCCGGCGCACGCCAAAGGTTGTGGCGTAGAAATTGATCGCATCGGGGTTGGCGGCGGCGGCCTGCACCGACAGGTGCCGGCGCAGGTTCGGGTGATGGGTGGCGGCATGATCGAGCAGCCCCAGATCGGCCAGGATCACCGCATCGGCGCCTGCGGTCTCTGCATTGGCCAGCGCCCGGTGCCACAGCGCCTCGCCCCCCGCGCGGGGGAATGTGTTCAGCGCCACCAGCACCTTGGCGCCGCGGGCATGGGCATAGGCGATGCCCTCGGCCAGTTCCTCGGGGGAAAAGTTCAGCCCCGGAAAGTTGCGGGCGTTGGTTTCGTCGTTGAAGCCGCAATAGACCGCATGGGCGCCGGCATCGACCGCGGCGCGCAGCGAGGCGGGGGTGCCCGCGGGGCAGACGAGTTCCATCATGCGAAGCCTCCGTTCCGGTCGTCGCGATGCAGGGGCAGGCCGCTGACCCGCTCGACCCCCGCAAGCAGCCGCCGCAGCACCGCGCCCGCCGGGCCGGACAGGCGGATCAGTTCTTCGGACAGGTCCAGTTCCGCGTCGTCCAGCGCATTGCGCAGGGCCAGCACG
Source organism: Paracoccus alkenifer (assembly GCF_900108405.1). Taxonomy (GTDB): domain Bacteria; phylum Pseudomonadota; class Alphaproteobacteria; order Rhodobacterales; family Rhodobacteraceae; genus Paracoccus; species Paracoccus alkenifer. Next base: position 736,418 of record NZ_FNXG01000001.1, on the reverse strand, counting down.
GCCTCGGTATCGCCCTCGATGGTCAGGTCGCGCGAAAAGAACAGCGCGTCGCCGTCGAAACGCCCGTGCAGCATCCCGATCAGCGCCGCGACCGGCCCGGCGATGCGGGCATCCGCCTGCGGGGCGCGGTGGCGGCGGTGGGCGCTGATGCGCGGCCCGGCCACCGGGTCCAGCCAAAAGGCAAAGGGCAGGTCGGTCGGGTCGATCAGCACCTTGCGGTCGGCATAGCTGCCCAGCCGGCGCAGCAGCCCGGGGTGGCTGTCGCTGAGCCGGCGCGCGAAATGCGTCAGCGCCACCCCCAGCACCGGCAGCGGTAGCGGGCGCATGGCCAGCGCGATGGGGCGCGGACAGCGCGGCAGCTCGGTTCCATCAAGGGTCATGTCGGTCCTTTCCAGTCCGGTGCAGGCTAGAACGCCGCAGGCGTCCGGTGCTTGATCTAAGCCAAGCCGCGCGCGCCGAAATGATGTTAGCCGGGGCCAGCCACGACCGGATGCATCTTGTGAGAACCCTGCCCCCCTTTGCCGATCTTCGCGCGTTTCTGGACTGGAATCGCCAGCAGGGACAGGTTCTGGCGATTTCCGAACCCGTGTCGGTGCGCCATGAAATGACCGCCGTGCAGCTGGCGGCGCTGCGCGCGGGCGGGCCGGTGCTTCGTTTTGACGCAGCCACGCTGGGCGACGGGCAATCCGCCGGAATGCCGGTTGTCAGCAATTTGTTCGCAACGCCCGAGCGGGTGGCGGCGGGCATGGGGCTGACGCTGGACCAAGTGCCCGATTTCGGCGGCTTTCTGGCCGAGCTGCGCAACCCGACCCCGCCCGAGGGGATGCGTGACGGGCTGTCGCGCTGGCCGATGCTGCGGGCCGCGCTGTCCACCCGGGCGCGGGTGCTGCGCGCCGGGCCGGTGCAGGCGCGGGTGATTGATCGCCCCGACCTGACCGCGCTGCCGGTGCAGGTGCCGTGGCCGGGCGACGGCGGGCCGCTGATCACATGGCCGGTGGTGGTGACGCGGCCCCATGGCAGCGCCGCGCAGGATGTGGGGCGCTATAACCTTGGGGTCTATCGCGCGCAGGTGCTGGGGCCGGACCGGCTGATCATGCGCTGGCTGGCGCATCGCGGCGGCGCGGCCCATGCCCGCAGCTGGGAACGCGCAGGCCAGCCGATGCCGGTGGCGGTGGTGCTGGGCGCTGACCCCGCGACGCTGCTGGCCGCGGCGCTGCCCCTGCCGGAAACCGTCTCCGAGCTGAATTTTTCCGGCGTGCTGCGCGGCGCGCGGACGGAACTGGTGCCCGCGCGCACCGTGCCGCTGCTGGTCCCCGCCCGCGCCGAGATGGTGATCGAGGGCTGGGTGCATCCGGGCGAGACCGCACCCGAGGGGCCTTTCGGCGACCACACCGGCTATTACAACGCCGTCGAGCCGTTCCCGGTCATGCGCGTGTCCGCCCTGACCCGGCGCGAGGATCCGCTGTATCTGTCCACCGTGACCGGCCGCCCGCCCGATGAGCCATCGGTCATCGGTGAGGTGTTCAACGACCTTGCCCTGCCGGTGATCCGCCAGCAGATCCCGGAAATCCGCGACCTGTGGCTGCCGCCCGCCGCCTGTTCCTATCGCATCGGGGTGATCTCGATCGACAAGCGCTATCCGGGGCAGGCGCGGCGGGTGATGATGGCGGTCTGGGGGATGCTGGCGCAGTTCAGCTATACCAAGCTGCTGATCGTGGTCGATTCCGACATCGACGCGCGCAATTGGGACGATATCGCCTGGGCGCTTGCCACCCGCATGGACCCCGGCCGCGATCTGGTGGTGCTGGACCGCACGCCGATGGATTACCTGGATTTTGCCTCGCCGCTCGAAGGGCTGGCGGGCAAGCTGGGGATCGACGCGACGACCAAGATCGGGGCCGAGACCTCGCGCGAATGGGGGCAGGTGATGCGGCTGGACCCCGCGCATGAGGCCGCGGCGGCCGGCATCCTGTCCCGCGCCGGCATGGCGCCGGTGGTGCAGCCGCCCGGAGGCCCCCGGCCGGGGATGGTCCGATGAGGGTGGTGCTGGGCGTATCCGGGGCCTCGGGCGCGGTGCTGGCGCTGGCCTGCGCGCGGCATCTGCGCGCCGCCGGTGCGGCGGTCGAACTGGTGGTGTCGCCCATGGGCAGGCGCACCCTGCGCGAGGAAATCGGGCCGGACGCGCTGGACGGGTTGGCCGCGCTGGCGGATCATGTGCATCCGGCGGGGGATGTGGGGGCGACCATCGCCTCGGGGTCGTTTCCGACGCAAGGAATGATCGTCGCGCCTTGTTCGATGCGCAGCCTGGCCGCCATCGCCCACGGGCTGGACGACAACCTGCTGACCCGAGCCGCCAGCGTGCATCTCAAGGAACGCCGGCCGCTGGTGCTGCTGACGCGCGAGGCGCCGCTGACGCTGGCGCATCTGCGCAACATGACCGCGGCAACGGAAATGGGGGCGGTGGTGATGCCGCCGGTCCCCGCCTTTTACCTGCGCCCGCAAGGCGTGGACGAGATCGCCGACCAGATCGCCGCGCGGGCGGTGGATCTGCTGCGGCTGGCGCCGCCCCGCGCCGCCGCCTGGGGCGGACAGGCCATGCCGCCGGATTGACCCCGGCGGCAGCGTTGATCCACGACCCGCAGCCCATGGCTGACCGGGGCTTTTCGCCGTTGGCCCTTGAGGTATGCAAATATTCGCATTATTGAATGGACATGCAGCGGCGCCGGAACTGTCGCCGCACGACCGACAGCAACTGCCGGAGCAAAGAGCCAGCATGACCCAAACCCCTGAAGTCACCGGATTCTACGAAAAACGCACCGGCTCGGTGCAATATGTCGTGGCCGACCCGGCGACGAAGAAATGCGCGATCATCGACCCGGTGCTGGATTACGACGAGAAATCCGGCGCAACCGCCACCATTCAGGCCGACGGCATCCTGAAACACATCGCGGTCAACGGCTACGAGGTGCAGTGGATTCTGGACACCCACCCCCACGCCGATCATTTCACCGCTGCCGACTATCTCAAGCGCAAGACCGGCGCGCCGACCGCCATCGGCGAAAAGGTGGTCGAGGTGCAGAAGCTGTGGAAAGATTTCTACAACTGGCCCGATTTTCCGGCCGACGGCTCGCAGTGGGACAAGCTGTTTGCCGAGGGAGAGACCTTCAGCGTCGGCAATATCCCCGCGCGGGTGATGCTGTCGCCGGGCCACACGCTGGCCTCGATCACCTATGTGATCGGCGATGCGGCATTCGTGCATGACACGCTGTTCATGCCCGACAGCGGCACCGCCCGCGCCGATTTCCCCGGCGGTGACGCGCAGGTGCTGTGGCGCTCGATCCAGGACATTCTGGCCCTGCCGGACGAGACCCGCATCTTTACCGGCCATGATTATTGCCAGGGCGGGCGCGAGCCGAAATGGGAATCGACGGTGGCCGAGCAGAAAGCCACCAACAGCCACATGTCGAAACACCTGACCGAGGCCGAGTTCGTTTCCGCCCGCGAGGCGCGCGACAAGACCCTGCCGATGCCCAAGCTGATCTTGCATGCGTTGCAGGTCAACACCAACGCCGGCCGCCTGCCCGAACCGGAATCCAACGGGCGACGTTACCTGAAGATCCCGCTCGATCTGCTTGACGCGGCCTGGGACTGAAAAGGAAACCGGACATGCAAGCCAATATCGGCAATACCGAACGTATCGTTCGGCTGATCGTGGGGGTGGTGCTGGTGCTGCTGCCCTTTCTGACCGGGTTTGCCCCGGTCTGGACATGGGTGTCGGTGATCGTGGGGCTGGTGCTGGTCGGCACCGCCGCGGTCCGTTTCTGCCCGCTGTGGAAGATCCTGGGCATCTGCACCATCGAGGGGCGTAAATGACCGAATTCACTCCGCTGTTGTCGCTGCTGGGTGGCGCGTTGATCGGGCTGGCCGCAGTGGCGCTGATGGCGCTGCATGGGCGTATCGCCGGGATGACCGGGATTCTTGGCGGGTTGATGCCGTTGGCCCGGGACTGGGGCTGGCGCGCGGCGTTTCTGCTGGGCGCCATCGTGGCGCCGGCACTGATGATCTGGCTGGGCGGGGTCGAGATTCCGTTTGAATCGCCCGCCCCGATGACCTGGACGGTCATCAGCGGGCTGCTGGTCGGGGTGGGGGTCGTCTATGGCGGCGGCTGCACCTCGGGGCACGGGATCTGCGGCAATGCCCGGCTGTCGCCGCGCTCGCTGGTTGCAACCGTGACCTTCATGCTGGCCTCGTTCGCGACGGTTTTCGTGATCCGCCACCTGATCGGAGGGTTTTGACATGCAGCTGGTATCCGCCCTGCTGATCGGGCTGGTCTTTGGCGCGGGCATTGCGCTGTCGGGCATGGCGAACCCGGCCAAGGTGCTGAATTTCTTTGACCTTGCCGGGACATGGGATCCTTCGCTGATCTTTGTCATGGGGGGCGCGCTGGCGGTGACCTTTGTCGGCTACCGCGTGGTGCTGAGGCGATCCGGCCCGGTGCTGGGCGGCGGCTTCTACCTGCCGACGCGGCGCGACATCGACCGGCCGCTGGTGCTGGGGTCGGCTGTGTTCGGCATCGGCTGGGGCATCGCCGGGTTTTGCCCCGGCGGGGTCATTCCCGCGCTGGGGCTGCTGCGCCCCGAGCCGGTGGTGTTCGTCGTCGCCATGATCGTGGGAATCCTGCTGGCGCGGCTGTTGCAGCGCCAGACGCCGTCGCCCGAACCCGACCGCCAGGGCGTCTAGGCCCGTTCCCCCGCGCGGCTCGCCCCGCGCGGGCGGCTTTCCAAGGAGCAGACCGTGAAACGATTCGCGCGCTGGATGCCGATCTTTGGCTGGGGGCGGGATTACGATTCCGAAACCCTGTCGGCGGATCTGCTGGCGGCGGTGATCGTCACCATCATGCTGATCCCGCAAAGCCTGGCCTATGCCATGCTGGCGGGGCTGCCGCCCGAGGTGGGGCTGTATGCCTCGGTCCTGCCGCTGGTGGCGTTTGCGCTGTTCGGATCGTCGCGGACGCTGGCGGTCGGGCCGGTGGCGGTGGTGTCGCTGATGACCGCCTCGGCCGTGGGGCCGGTGGTGGCGGCGGGCATTGCCGATGCGGTGACGGCGGCGGTGACGCTGGCGGCGCTGTCGGGGGCGATGCTGGTCGCGATGGGGCTGCTGCGGCTGGGGTTTCTGGCCAATTTCCTGAGCCACCCGGTGATTTCGGGGTTCATCACCGCCTCGGGGCTGCTGATCGCGGCCGGGCAGCTGCGCCATATCCTGGGCGTGCCGGGGGGCGGAGGCACCGCGCCGGCGATCCTTGCCGGGCTGGCGCGGCAGCTGGGGCAGGTGAACCCGTGGACGCTGGCGGTGGGGGCCGGCGCGCTGGGGTTCCTGTATCTGGCGCGCCGCTACGCCAAGGGCTGGCTGATCGCCGCCGGGCTGGGGGCGCGGCCTGCCGACATGATCGCGCGCGCCGCCCCGATCCTGGCCATTGCCGCCACCATCCTGATTGCGCGGGCGCTGGACCTTGGCGCGCGCGGCGTGGCGCTGGTGGGTGAAATCCCCAGCGGCCTGCCGGTGCCCCGGATGCCCGATCTGTCGCCCGATCTGATCGCCGCGCTGGCGCCGGCGGCGTTCCTGATCTCGATCGTCGGCTTTGTCGAATCGGTGTCGGTGGCGCAGACGCTGGCCGCGCGGCGGCGCGAACGGATCGTCCCCGATCAGGAACTGCTCGGGCTGGGCGCGGCCAATCTGGCCGCCGCGGTGTCGTCGGGCTATCCGGTGACGGGCGGGTTTGCCCGCTCGGTGGTGAATTTCGATGCGGGCGCGCGGACGCAGGCGGCGGGGGTGTTCACCGCGCTGGGCATTGCGCTGGCCGCGCTGTTCCTGACGCCGCTGTTGTCGCATCTGCCGCAGGCGACGCTGGCCGCGACCATCATCCTGGCCGTGCTGTCGCTGGTCGATTTCCCCGCCATCACGCGCACCTGGCGGTATTCACGCCCCGATTTCGCGGCGATGCTGGGCACGATCATCGTGACGCTGGGGGTGGGGGTCGAACAGGGGGTGACGGTCGGCGTGGTGCTGTCGCTGGGGCTGCATCTGTGGCGCACCAGCCGCCCCCATTCCGCCATCGTCGGGCAGGTGCCGGGGACCGAGCATTACCGCAACATCGACCGGCATCAGGTCATCACCCACCCCGAGATCCTGTCCCTGCGCGTCGATGAAAGCCTGTATTTCGCCAACGCCCGTTTCCTCGAAGACCGCATCGCCGCGCTGGTGGCCGAGCGTCCGGGGCTGCGCCATGTGGTGCTGATGTGCCCAGCCGTCAACGACATCGACGCCAGCGCCCTGGAAAGCTTGCAGGAAATCAACCGCCGGCTTGCCGACGCCGACATCCGCTTTCACCTGTCCGAGGTAAAGGGGCCGGTGATGGACCGCCTGAAGCGCAGCGATTTCCTGAACCAGCTGAGCGGCCGGGTGTTCCTGTCCCAGCACGCGGCGGATTGCGCATTGCGGGCCGAGCCGGGGCTGTGCGCCGCGGATCAGCCGGTGGCGCAGAAATGCCCGTAAAGCACGTCCATCATCTGCCGGGCGGCGTCGCTTTCGATCCGATACCAGATCGTCTGGCCGTCGCGGCGCCCCGCGACGATGCGTTCGCGCCGCAGCAGCGACAGATGCTGCGACACGGTTGAATCGCGCACTTTCAGGAACTCGGCCAGCTGTCCGACGGATTTTTCGCCCTCGACCAGATGGCACAGGATCAGCAGCCGATGGCGGTTGCCAAGGGACTTGAGAAACTCGCTTGCCTCGTCGGCCGAGGCGCGCATGGCCTCGGCGTCGATGGCAACTGCGATGGGGGCGTGGCTATCCATGGCACCAACCTACAGGATTTCGAATATACGGTCCAGATGGAACTCTTGGGCCGGGGCGAGGTTCCGCCGAACCCACCGGCCGCGACCTGCCGCAGGGCTAGCGCTGGAACACATATTCGCCCGGCGCCTCGCCCAGAACCGGATAGCCGCGTTCGGGGGCGCCCATCGGCGGCGGCGCCACGGGCGCGCCGGAATGCCGCGCGAGCCAGCCGGCCAGCGCCGGCCACCACGACCCCAGATGCGGCTCGGCCGTTTCGGTCCAGCTGTCGGGGTCCAGGCACAGGCCGTTTTCCTCGCGCAGCGCGATGCGATAGCGGCGGCGCGGGCGGCCCGGCTCGCTGACGATGCCGGCGTTGTGGCCGCCGCTGGTCAGCACAAAGGTCACCGCGGTGTTGCTGAGGTAATGGATCTTGTAGACTGACCGCCACGGCGCCACATGGTCGCGTTCGGTGCCGACCACGAACATCGGCACGCGGATGTTCTGGACCGCGGCCGGCCGGCCCTCGACCATGAAGCGCCCGGCGGCGAGTTCATTGTCCAGATAAAGCCGTTGCAGATATTCCGAATGCATCCGCCACGGCATCCGGGTGGAATCGGCATTCCACGCCATCAGGTCGATCATCGGCCGCCGCTCGCCCATCAGGTAATCGTGGACCATCCGCGACCAGATCAGGTCGTTGCTGCGCAGCAGCTGGAACGCCCCCGCCATCTGGTCCGAGGACAGGTAGCCCCGGCTCCACATCATGCTTTCAAGGACGTGCAGCTGGCTGGGGTCGATGAACAGGCCCAGCTCGCCCGGTTCGCTGAAATCGGTCTGCGCGGCCAGCAGCGTCATGCTGGCCAGCCGCCGGTCGCCGCGGTGCGCCATGTCGGCGGCGGCGATGGTCAGCAGCGTGCCGCCCAGGCAATAGCCGACGCCGTGGATGCGCCGTTCGGGCAGGATCGCCGCGATCGCGTCCAGCGCCTCCATCACCCCTTGCCGGCGATAATCGTCCAGGCTCAGCTCGCGGTCCTCGGCGGTGGGGTTGCGCCACGAGATGCAGAACACCGTGTGCCCCTGCGCCACCAGATAGCGGATCAGCGAGTTCTGCGGCGACAGGTCGAGGATGTAGTATTTCATGATCCAGGCCGGCACGATCAGCACCGGCTCGGGGTGGACGGTCTCGGTCGTCGGCGCATACTGGATCAGCTCGATCAGGTGGTTGCGCCAGACTACCTTGCCCGGGGTCACCGCGACATCGCGGCCGACCACGAAATCCTCGGCCCCCGGCGGCGGCTGGCCTGCCGCCTGCCGTGCCATGTCCTGCCACCAGTTCAGCGTGCCCTGCACAAGGTTCATCCCCCCGGTCTGGGCGGTGCGGGCGATCACCTCGGGGTTGGTGAGGGGCGAGTTCGAGGGCGAGAACACGTCCAGCGCCTGCCGCGCCATAAAGGACACCAGCCGCTGATGATGGGGGTGGACGCCCGGCACCTCGTTCGTCGCATTGTGCCACCATTGCTGCTGCAACAGGAACGCCTGCGCCCAGATGCTGAACGGAGGCTTGCGCCAGCGGTCGTCGGCAAAGCGGTAATCGCCCGACAGCGGCTCGATACAGGCCGAGGGGTCGCTTTGCGCCGCGATTTCAGCCAGATGACACAGCAGCCGCGCCGCCTTGCGGTTGGCCTTGTCGGCCAGCTCCATCCGCTTGCCGGGGGCGGCGGCGAGATGCATCGCCCAGTCGTGCATGGCAAGGCTGGCGGCGGCGGGCGACAACCCGCCGGTGAACTGCGCGGCCCATGCTTCGCGCATCCGGTCGAAAATGCGATAGCCGTCGCGGCCCAGCGTTTCGGTCCGGGCGACGGGGGGCAGGTCGGGGGGCAGATCGGGGGTCTGCGCGGGCGCCGGCGTTGCCAGGACAGGGGCGGCGGGCAGGGTTGCGTCCGCGGGCGCCGTCTGCCGTGCGGTTCTGCGGCGGCGCGTGCGGGGCGGCGGGGTGGGTTGCCTCATCATCCTCTCCTGCAATGCGGGATGCGAGGGCATTCTAGGCTGCAAACCGGTCCCGGATCAAAGCGTCAGATCGCGCCCCTGTGCTGGACGTCGCCGTGCCGGCGCTGGACCTCGTCGCCGTGCCGGCGCTGGACCTGGCCGCCCCGGGGGGCGATAGCTGGACCTGCCGCTGTTCCCGGCGCCCAAATTTCAAGGAGCCTGCCATGCCGCTTGTCCGGATCGAGCTTTTCCCCGGTCGCACCCACGAACAGAAGATGGAGATCGCCCAAGCCGTCACCCGCGCGCTTGAGCAGACGGCGGGCGTTCCGCCCAGTGCCACCACGATCATGTTTTCCGAGGTCGCGCCCAGCGACTGGGTGGTCGCCGGCAAGCCGCTGGGGGCGCCGAAACCTGCCGGGGGATGATCCGCCCGCGACGGGCACTGCGCCGTCCCCACTCTGCGCCGTCCCAACCCTGCGCCGTCAGGCCATCTCGTGGTCGATCAGCACCACCAGCCTGTCGCGAGAGCAGCGTTCCACGCGCGCCTCGACGCGATAGACCTGGGCCAGCATGGCGGGGGTCAGCACCTCGGCCGGCGGGCCGTGGCTGTGGACCGAGCCGCCGTGCAGCACCACGATGCGGTCGGCCCATTGCGCGGCCAGCGCAAGGTCGTGCAGCACCGCGACCACCACGCGCCCCTCGGCCGCCAGCCGGCGCAGCTCGGCCAGCAGGCGCACCTGCCGGGCAAGATCCAGCGCGCTGGTCGGCTCGTCCAGCAGCAGCAGGCGCGGGTCGCGGACGATGGCCTGCGCCAGGCTGACCATCTGCCGCTGCCCGCCCGACAGCTGGTTCAGCGGCCGCAGCGCCAGTTCGGCGATGCCCAGCCGCTCCAGCACCGCCATGGCCGCCGCGTCGGCCTGGGCCGCGGGGGTTTCGCCGGTGGCGCGCAGCGCGGCGAGGATGCTTTGCAGCACGATCAGCGACGAGCCGGCGGGCAGGGTCTGCGGCATGAAGCCGACAAGCTGCGCGCGCTCGCGCCCCGGCAGCTGCGCAAGGTCGCGCCCGTCCAGCGTGATGGCGCCGCGATAGGGGGTCAGCTGCGCCACCGCCCGCAGCAGCGTCGATTTCCCCGCTGCGTTCGGTCCGGCCAGCACGGTCAGCTCGCCCGGCCGCAGATCGGGCAGGGACAGCCCGTCCACGATCCTCCGCCGCCCGTAATTTATGGCGACGTCGCGCACGGACAGCCCGAGGGCGGCGGTATTCGCGCCGGCCCCGCTCATCGTCCTGGCCTGCCGCGCATGATCAGCGCAAAAAAGATCGGCAACCCGATCAGCGAGGTGACCAGCCCCACCGGCAGCAGCACCCCCGCCACGATGGTCTTGGACAGGGTTGACGCCAGCGACATCACCAGCGCCCCGGTCAGCAGGCTGGCGGGCAGGAAAAACCGGTGATCCTCGCCCACCAGCAGCCGCGCGATATGCGGCCCGGCCAGCCCGACAAAGCCGATGACGCCCACCATCGCCACGGCGCTGGCCGACAGCAGGCTGACGCGCAGCAGGCTCCACCGGCGCAGGGCGCGGACATCGACGCCAAAGGCGCGGGCCTGTTCCTCGCCCATGCGCAGCGCGGTCAGCCGCCACGCCGCGCGAAAGGAAAACGGGGCGGTGACGGCCAGCACCAGCGCCAGCGCGGCGGCGCCCGGCCAGCTGGCTGCGGCAAGGCTGCCCATGGTCCAGAACACCAGCTGTTGCAGCGCATCGGCCGAGGCGATGAATTGCAGCAGCGACAAGAACGCGCCGGCGGCAAAGTTGAGCGCGATGCCGAACAGGATCAGCACCTCGGGGTCGCCGCCGCGCGCGCGCCCCAGCGCCTGCAACAGCAGCAGCGCCCCCAGCGCGAACAGAAAGGCGTTGCCCGAGATCGCCCAGCGGGTCGGCAGAAACGGCAGGCTCAGCCCCAGGATGATCGCCGTCGCCGCGCCCAGCGCGGCGGCGCTGGAGACGCCCAGCGTGAACGGCTCGGCCAGCGGGTTTTCCAGCACGGTCTGCATCTCGGCCCCCGCCAGCGCCAGCGCCGCACCGACCAGCAGCGCCACGACCGCCACGGGCAGGCGCACGGTCCAGACGATGACCTCGGTCGTGCGGGAAACCTCGCCCGCGCCGGTCAGGGCGCGCAGGGTTTCCCCCAGCGGCAGCCCGGCGGGGCCGGTGACCAGATCCAGCACCACGCCAAGCGCTGCGATCACGGCCATGACGCCGACCAGCATCGCCCGGCGCCGGTTCTGGCGGTGATAATGTTCCAGCAGCGCGGTGGTCATTCCCCGGCCCGCACCCACCATGTGCCCGGCACGCTGACCGGCAGGAACTGCCGGTCGATCTGCGCCAGCGTGGCCTCGGGGTCGAGGTCGGCGAACAGCTCGGGGTGAAAGCTAAGGGCCAGATGCTCGATCAGCGCGATATGGGCGGGGGTGTCGTTGAACAGATGCCAGATACCCGAGGCGCGGCCCTGTTCCACCGCCGGCAGCGAGGACAACCCCGGCGCCGCCAGCAGCGTCTTGAAACTCGCCCGCGCCTGTTCGGCATCGACCCCCGACCCCAGCACCAGCCCGCCGCGCCCCGCCATATGGGTGCCGCCGGTGGCCAGATAAACGTCGGGGTCGGCGCCGATCAGATATTCCAGGCTGACCGTGCCCTGAACGCCCGGCACCACCTCGGCCGCGATGTTGGTGCCGCCGGCGGTGGTGATGAAATCGTCGAACACCCCCGAACCCACAGTCGGGCAGCACCCCTGCGGCGAGGCATGCGCATGCAAAAACACGCGCGGGCGCTGGATAGAGGGGTCGGCCAGTCTTTCGGTGATGCGCGACAGATGCGTGTCGTAGAATTCGGCGAATTCGTCGGCCTTGTCCTGCGCGCCGGTCAGCGCGCCAAGGATTTTCAGGCTGGGGATCGAATTTTCCAGCGGATGCGCAAAGAAATCCACATAGACGACGGGGATGCCGGCGGATTCGATCTGGTCGCGGGCGCGGTCCATCCCCGGATCGCCCCGGTCCATCAGCGACAGCACCAGCAGATCGGGTTGCAGCGCGATCACGCTTTCCGCCGACAGGTCGCGGTTGCCCGACCCGACCGGGCGGATCGCATCCATCGCCGGAAAACGCGCGCGATAGGCCTGCTGCGTCGGCTCGTCCAGCGCCTTGTCCAGCCGCCATCCGGCGACCAGCGCCACCGGATCTTCGTGCAGCAGCCCCAGCACGGTCAGATGCCGCCCCTCGCCCAGCACGATGCGGTCGGCGGGTTCGGACAGGGTGACCTGGCGCCCCAGCAGGTCGGTCACGGCGATCTCGGCGCGCAGCGGCGCGGCGAGGGCGCAAAATGTCAGGACAAGCGTGGCTGATCGACGAAGCTGCGGCATCCTGCTCTCCTTCAAGCGGGGCGAGGGCGGCGGGGCCGCCCTTGCCCGGTGCGTTTCTGCGGTGTCCCTATTCGGCCGCCGGGCGGATGCGCGAGATGCGGTCGCCGCGCTCGTCGTTTTCGCCGCGCGACTTGTTCACGGCATAGACGGCCCCGTCGCGCAGGACGCGGATCTGGTTGGGATAGCTGCCGCCGTCCAGATTGGCGACGATCTCGCCCTCGGGGGTGACGGCGGTCAGCGTGTCCGAGCCGCGGTTCGCCACAAAGGCCAGCCGCGACTGCGGGTCAAAGGTCACGCTCAGCGGGCTGGCGCCGATGTCGATGTCATGCAGGATCTCGCCGGTTTCCTCGCTGACGATCAGCAGGTTGTCGCTGCCCTGCGCCACGACGAAAATCAGCCCCTCTTGCCGGTCATAGGCGGTGTCCGAGCCGTCGATGACGCCGCGCAGCGGCAGCACGCGGACCGCGCCGCTGTCCAGATCGACCACCGCCACTTCGGGCGTGCTGATGCTGACGGTGAACAGCTTGCCCGATTCGGTGTCCAGATCGACGCTGCGTGCCCCGAACTGGCCGCGGCGGATGGTCGAGGCGATCTCGATGGGCGCAAGCTGTTCCAGCGTGGCGGTGTCAAACACCTCGATCCGGCCCTCGAAGCTGGTGCTGAGATAGGCGCGACCGCGGGACTCGTCGATCATCACGTCGCGCGGATGGGGCACGGCGCCGGGGTCGAACTGCCGGACCAGCGACAGGTCGGCCTGGCTATAGACGGCGGCGGTGTTCTGGCGGGGGTTCGAGACCCAGACATGCCCGTTCGTGTCGTCCACATCGACGCCGTAGACCGCGAACACCCCGCCGTCGCCGCCGTCGGGGCGGGCAGGGGCTGCGGGCGGCGCGGCCGAGGCCACGGTTTCCAGCGTTTTGGGGTCGATCTTGATCAGCGACGATTCGCTGACCGGCGGGCGGCCGACGGCCGAGGTCACGAACAGCGCGTCCGAGGCGGGGCTATAGGCGATCTGATACAGCCCCCGCGTCACCGGCGCGCTTTCGACGGTGAACCTGTCCTCGCCCGACAGCGGGATCCGGGGCGAGATCTTGAGATCGACCACCGTCGCGGCGGCGGGGTTTTCCGCGATCACCACGATCGGATGCACGCCGGGGGCGGCATCCTCGTCCACGGTCAGGCCAAAGCTCAGCTTGCCCTCGGGGTCCACGGTCAGCGGGCCGTCGGCGTTCAGCACCGTGGTGCCGCGCATCAGCGTGACCTGTTGGCCCGGGGTCAGCGCATCGCCGCTGATCACCGCGTCCGAGCCGGGATAGACCGGCGCGCCGCGCTCGGCCCCGCCGGCGTTGACCGAGCCGGTGAACACGTCGGCGCTGGGGGTAAAGATGCTGTCGGCCAGCGCCGGTCCGGCCAGCGCCAGCGCCAGCGCCGAGGCACCCAGCAGGCGCCGGGCAAGGTGACGTGAAATCATGGTCATGAGGATCCCCTTTGGTCTGTGACGTTTCGGGCTGGGCCGGAGATCCGGTCTGGCGTAGGTTCCGCGCAGCAGTATATTCCCGACAGGAGTTGTCAACCATGGCCGCGCCATAAAACTCCGTGATGCGGTCGCCGGGAAAGGAATCGGTGAATGTCGGATACAGGTCGCGTCAGGCCCGACCATGCGCAGAACCCCGCCACGTTGCGCATCTTTGATACCGGGGCGCCCACGCATCGCCTGTCGCAGATGTCGGTGGCCTGCGGTCCCGGCCACCGGCTGTTTCTGGCCGTGCCCAAGGCCAAGGCACCGCCCGGTGGCTGGCCGGTGCTGTATCTGCTGGACGGCAACGCCGCCTTTGATTTCCTGACGCCCGAGCATCTGGCCGCGGTGCCGGGGCTGGTGCTGGTCGGCGTCGGCTATGACACCGACCGCCAGTTCGCGCGCGAACGCAGAACCATGGATTTCACCGCGCCCGACGGGCCGGGCGACGGGCTGCGCCCCGATCCGGTGCATCCCGGCCGCACGGCGGGCGGGGCATCGCTGTTTCTCGACCGCCTGACCGGCGAGCTGCGCGAGGCGGCCGAACAGGGGCTGCCCATCGACCCCGCGCGCCGCTGCCTGTGGGGGCACAGCTTTGGCGGGCTTTTCGTGCTTTATGCGCTGTTGACGCGGCCGGGGACGTTTGCGCGTTTCGCCTCGATCAGCCCGTCGATCTGGTGGGACGAGCCGCTGATTCGCCGCGTTGCCGCGCAGGCGGGACGGATCGAGCCGCCGCCGCCCCTGCTGATGGCGCTGGGCGACCGGGAAAAACGCTCGGGCAGTGACGGGCCGCCGCCCGACGGGCCGGCGCCCGCGACGATGCAGTTCATCGCCGACCTGCGCGACGGGCAGGGGCTGGCGCCGCAGGTGCATGTGCTGCCGGGGCTGATCCATATCCAGACCATCGCCGGCTCTCTGCCGCTGGTCCTGCCTTTCGCCGCCGGTTGACCGAATCTTCATCCTTTGCGGGCAGGATGCCCGGGAAAGGAGACAGCGTATGATGATTCGCCCGAAAATTCCCGCGCCCGCCGGAACTGGCGGGCGGGGGTGTCAGTATCGGTCCAGACGGCGCACAAGCTCGGGCGCGATCATGGCGGATGCCTCGGGCGAGGTCATCTGCGGGTGCAGGAACGGCACCGCAAGCGCCTCGACCTCGCCGGCATAGGGCTGCCACATGTCGGCGCCAAGGTTTTCGCCCGCATGGTCCAGCGCGGCGCGGATATGGGTCAGGCGACCGGGCATCGGGCGGTGGTAATGGCCGCGCACCAGCCGGTTGGTGTCGGTGACCAGGCGGGTGATGCCGTCCAGCACCGGGTCGGGCAGCGCGCCCAGCGTGGTTTCGCCCGCGCGCAGGAACGCCACGACCTTTTCGCGCGAATCCAGATCGAGATGCGCGTTGGGATCATGGCCCGCGATGGCCAGCAGCGCGCGCAGGGCGGCGACCGGGTCGGGGTCGGGCTCGTTGCGCCAGGCATCGGCGGGATAGCTGTCCAGCAGCGCGACAAGCCCGGCCTTGCGCCCGACAGCCGCCAGTTCGACCGCCAGCGCCTGCGCGATGATGCCGCCGACGGACCAGCCGACCAGATGCACCGGCCCGTCGGGCACGAGCCGCAGGATATGCTGCATGTATTCGCGGGCCAGCGCATCCAGATTTTCCGGCAGCGCCGTCTGCGGATCCAGCCCCGGATGCTGCACCCCCCAGACCCGCCGCGCGGGTGCGATCAGCCGCGCGAGATGGCGATAGCCCCAGGAAATGCCGCCCGCGGGATGGATCAGGAACAGCGGCGCGGCATCGGGATCGCCGTCGGCCAGCAGGATCAGCGGCCCCAGCCCGTCGTCCTGCGCGTGGGCCTCGATCGCGGCGGCCATTGCCGACAGGACCGGGTGTTCGAAAATCGTGCCAAGCCCGGGATCGCGGCCGGTTTCCTGCCCGATGCGCAGGGTCAGCCGGACGGCGGACAGCGAATCGCCGCCAAGGGCAAAGAAATCCGCCTCGGCCGTGGCGGGGCGGGGCAGGTGCAGCACCTCGGCGAACAGGCGTGCCAGCAGCTGCTCGGTCGCGGTTTCCGCGGCGCGGCCGCCGGCGCGGAACTCGGGCGCGGGCAGCGCCTTGCGGTCCAGCTTGCCGTTCGAGGTGACCGGCAGCGCGCTCAGCGCGATTTCGGCCGAGGGGACCATATAGGCGGGCAGCGTGTCTGCAAGCTTTGCGGCCAGCGCGCCCTGGGCATAATCGGCCTTGGGGACGAGATAGGCGACCAGCCGCTTTTCGCCGCCATTGTCCTCGCGCGCGAGCACGACGGTTTCGCGGGCAAGCCCGGTCGCCATGATCGCGGCCTCGATCTCGCCCAGTTCGATGCGCAGGCCGCGGATCTTGACCTGATGGTCCGAGCGGCCCAGATAGACCACCGCGCCATCCGGGCGCCGCCGCGCCAGGTCGCCGGCGGCATACAGCCGCTGCCCGGGCCGGTGCGGGTCGGGGATAAAGCGTTCCGCCGTCAGGTCGTCGCGCCCCAGATAGCCGCGCGCCAGCTGCACGCCGCCCAGATACAGGTTCCCCGCCAGCCCCGGCGGCAGCGGCCGCATCCGGTCGTCCAGCACCTCAAGCACGGTGTTCCAGACCGGCCAGCCGATCGGCACCGGATTGGCGGTGTCGTCGGGCGCGGCCGGCCAGTAGCTGACATCGACGGCGGCCTCGGTCGGGCCGTAAAGATTGTGCAGCTCGGCCGTGATGCGCTGGTGGAAACGGTCGCGGTGATCGGCGGTCAGTTCCTCGCCCGAACAGAATACCCGGCGCAGCGCCAGCCCGCCGGACGCCGGCGCGGCAAGGAACGCCGACAGCATCGAGGGCACGAAATGCAGCGTGGTGATCGCATGGCGGCGGATCAGCGCGGCAATGGCGGCGGGGTCGCGATGCGCGCCCGGCGGCGCCATCACCAGCTCGGCCCCGACGATCATCGGCAGGAAAAACTCCCACACCGAGACGTCGAAACTGGCCGGAGTTTTTTGCAGGATGCGGTCCGAGGCGTCGATGCCGTAATGCGCGCCCATCCACAGCAGCCGGTTCACGATGGCGCGGTGTTCGACCATGACGCCCTTGGGCTCGCCCGTGGAACCCGAGGTGAAGATCACATAGGCCAGATCGTCCGGCGCGGCTGGCGTGGCCGGGGCCGCGCCGGTGGTCGGCCAGTCGGGCGTGGTCAGCAGGGGCGTGCCCGGCGCAAACAGCGCCGCCAGATCGGGCGCGCTCAGCACCACGGCGGGCTGCGCGCGCGACAGGATGCGGGCGATCCGTTCGGCCGGGTGGTCGGGGTCCAGCGGCAGATAGGCCGCGCCCGCCCGCAGGATCGCCAGCAGCGCGATGGGCAGTTCCAGCGAGCGTTCCAGCGCGACCGCGACGATCCCGCCCGGCCCCGCCCCCAGCGCCGACAGTTTCGCGGCAAGCGCGGCGCTGCGGCGGTCGAGGTCCGCAAAGCTCAGCGTCTGGTCGCCATGGCTTAACGCCGGGGCGTCCGGGGTGGCCTGCATCTGCGCCTCGATCAGCGCGGTCAGCGTGGTGTCGGGGACCGGATGCGCGGTCGCGTTCACCTGTTCGGTGGCGGCGATTTCGGCCGGGCTGGCGGTCGGCACCGTGGCCAGCGACGGCGCGGCCAGCGCGGCGCGCAGGAACTCGGGCAGGCGCGCGGAATGGCCGGCGATATCGTGGGCCGTGTAAAGCGCGGGGTTGGCGTCCACCTCGAACAGGATGCCCGACTGCGGGTCGCCGCGAAATGTCAGGGTCAGGTCGTCCACCGCGCCTGCGCCAAGGATATGCAACCCGACCGTCAGCCCCGCAAACACCGGCGCCCGGTCAAAGGGCTGCACGTTGACCAGCGGCCCGTAAAGCCGGCGCGAGCCGCCGACAAGCCCCAGGTCGCGGCGCAGATATTCGCTGCGGTAAAGCCCGTGGCGGCGTTCCTCGCGCAAGGTGGCGGCCTCAAGCGCCAGCCAGTCGTCCAGGGGCATGTCCTCGTCGGGGCGGATGCGGTGGGGCAGCACGTTCATCGCCATGCAGGGCAGGCGCGCGATCTTGCGACCCATCCGCGCCATAAAGGGGATGCCGATCACGCAATCGCCGCCGGTCCAGCGCGCCAGATAGGCGCCGGTCAGCGCGGTCAGCACATCCGGCCAGCCCAGCTTGCAGCGGGTGGCGACCTGCTCCAGCGACGCGGCGATATCCGCCGGCAGCCACCGGCTTTCGCGGATGAAGCGGTGACCGCTGACCGCCCGGCCGGGGTTGGGGCCGGTGACCTCGGGCAGGTCGGCCATGGCGGCGCGCCACCACTCGGCGGCCTGCGCCCGGCGGTCGGATGCCAGCCACGCGTCGTTTTCGTCATGGGCGCGCTGATAGGGGGGCAAGGGCATCGGCACGGGGCCGGCGCCGGTCAGGGTGCCGTAATGTTCGCCGATGCGGTTGGTGACCAGCACCATGCCGTAGCCGTCGATGGCCAGATGGTGGATGCGTTCGTAAAGCAGGTGCCGGTCGGGCGACAGGATGAACAGGGTGAATGCGGCCAGCGGCTCGGCCGACAGGTCCAGCGGGCGGTCGCTGTCGGCGCGCATCCGGGCCAGCGCCTCGGCCTCGGGATCCGGGTGCGCGCGCAGATCAACGATGCGCGGGGTGATGCCCTGGGGCGACAGGAATTGTTCCGGCCCGTCCTCGCCCATGCGGAAACG
The DNA here is from genome assembly GCF_900108405.1 of Paracoccus alkenifer. Taxonomy (GTDB): domain Bacteria; phylum Pseudomonadota; class Alphaproteobacteria; order Rhodobacterales; family Rhodobacteraceae; genus Paracoccus; species Paracoccus alkenifer. The sequence goes on along the minus strand of NZ_FNXG01000001.1, from coordinate 717,955 downwards.
CAGGTGCAGCGCCTGAGATTCCGCGATGGTGCGGGCCAGCGCCTCGCGCATCGCGGGCAGGTCCAGCGGGCCGCGCAGGTCCAGATACTGACCGGTGTTCAGGATCGGGTTGGCCGGGTCCAGCGCCTGCGCATACCACAGACCCTCTTGCGCCTCGGTCAGCTTGTGGGCGCGGGCAGCGACCGGGGCAGGGGCGACAGCAGCCATGTCAGACGGCTTGCGCGGGCAGGACGACCTCGCGCCACCATTCGCCCAGCGTCGAATATTCCGCAAACAGCCCGAAATCGGCGGTCAGCCCGGCCTCTTCCCATGCCAGCACCAGCCGCATCAGCCGCAGCGAATCCAGCCCCAGATCGGGCAGCACATCGTCGTCGCGGACCTCGGAGGGGTCGAGCTCGATCAGCTCGGCAATATCCTTGCGCATCTGTTCAAGCGTCAGGGTCATGGCGTCTTTCCTTGGTCCAGAAAACGGGCGCGCAGCTGCGCGCGCAGGGTGTTGCGGCTGATCTTGCCGACGGCGGTGGTCTGGAATTCGTCCACGAAAACAACCTGATCGGGCACCTTGAATTCCGCGAGGCCCCGGGTGCGCATGAAAGACTTGACCTCGGGCGCGCGCAGGGTCGCGCCGGCGGCGGGGATGACAAAGGCACAGCTGCGCTCGCCCAGGAACGCGTCGGGGATCGAGACCACGGCGGCATCGAAGATGCCTTGATGGGCCAGCAGGTGATCCTCGATTTCCTCGGCCGAGATCTTTTCGCCGGCCCGGTTGATGTGATCGCCGGCGCGGCCCTGCACGACCAGATAGCCGCCGGGCAGCCGTTTCACGATGTCGCCGGTGCGGTAGAATCCGTCGTCGGTAAAGCTGCGGGCATTGGCCGCCGGGTCGTTGTGATAGGCGCGGATCGTATAGGGGCCGCGGGTCAGCAGGTGCCCGGGCAGGCCGTCCGGCACCGGGTTGCCGTCGTCGTCCAGCACCAGCACCTCGTCATCGGGGCTGATGGCGCGGCCTTGCGTGCCGATGATCGTTTCTTCGGGGTCGTCGAGCCGTGTATAGTTCACCAGCCCCTCGGCCATGCCGAACACCTGTTGCAGCGTGCAGCCCAGCGTGGGGCGGACCCGGGCCGCCGCCTCGGGGATGAATTTCGCGCCGCCCACTTGCAGCACTTGCAGGCTGGAAATGTCATGGGGGGTTTTCGCTGCCGCCTGCATCCACAGCAGTGCCACGGGCGGGACCACGCCGGTGATGGTCACCCGCTCGGCCGCGATCAGGCGGAATGCGGTGTCGGCGCTGGGGTTGGGACACATCACCACGCGCGCGCCGGCGTAAAGCGCGCCCATGACCCCCGGCGAGCTCATCGGAAAGTTATGCGCGACGGGCAGGGCGGCCATATAGATGCTGTCCGGCCCCAGCCCGCAGATCCCGGCGCTGGCGCGGAAGCTGTAGATATAATCGTCGTGCGTGCGCGGGATCAGCTTGGACAGCCCGGTCGAGCCGCCCGAGATCTGCAAGAACGCCACCGAGGCCGGATCGACCTGCGGCAGCGGCCGCCCGGCCGCGGGCAGGGCGTCGAAATCCAGATGCGGGCCGGGCTCGCCGATCACCACGACATGGGCAAGCCCCGGCGCGCCCGCCTGCACCTCAAGCGCGAGCGGGCGATAGTCAAAGCCCTCGTGCCGGTCCACGATCACCAGCGCCTTGGCGCCCGCGCGGGCAGCGAAATGCGCAAGCTCGGTCTGGCGGTGGGCGGGCAGGGCATAGACCGGCACCAGCCCGGCCAGAAACAGCCCGAACACCGCCGGAAAGAACGCGGCCACGTTGGGGATCTGCACGATCACCCGGTCGCCGGGGCACAGCCCCAGTCCCATCCAGCCTTGCGCGGCACGCTCGGCCATGGCCAGCAGCTCGGCGTAGCTCCAACGGTGGGTGGCATCGACCACGGCCAGCCGGTCGGGATGTTCGGCCGCCCGCGCGCGCAGCATCTCGCCAAAGGTCTCGCCCCGCCAATAGCCCTTGTCGCGGTAGAGGGCGGCAAATTCCTGCGGCCAGACCTGACGCGGATCGGAGGAGACGGGATCGGACACGGGCTCACCTGTGCAAAGCGGCTGGGAGGGGCTAACGGCAGGCGATAGTGTAACCAAGAGAAATCGTCAACATTTCGTGGGCGCGATTGTCGCAGCCGGGCCGGGGCGCTAGGACTGCGCAGGAACGGCACCCATCCGGGGCCGCAGGATCAGGACAGGACGCTATGGCTCATTCCCGCCGGGCTTTGCCGCTGCGCGACACGCCTGCGCGCTATGGGCGCGTCACCCGGCTGTTGCACTGGACCATCGCGGCGCTGATCTTGTGGCAGTTCCTGGGCATGGCGATCAAGCTGGCGCTGGGGAGAGGGCCGGTTTCGGGGTTCTTTGTCGGGCTGCATCAGCCGGTCGGGGCCGTGCTGTTCGCGCTGATCGTGCTGCGGGTGGCGTGGGCGCTGCTGAACCGCCGCCGCCGCCCGGACCATGGCGCCGGGCTGGTCGGGACGGCCGCACGGCTGGGCCATCTGGCGCTTTACGCGCTGATGCTGGCGGTGCCCTCGCTTGCCCTGCTGCGGGCATGGGGGTCCGAGCGCGCATTCCAGCCGTTCGGCGTCCGGATATTTGCGGCGCGCGAGGCCCCCGTCGAATGGGCCGTCAAGCTGGCCGATGCGCTGCATGGCGAGCTGGCGTGGCTGCTGGGGGTGCTGATCCTTGGCCATGTGGTCATGGTCGGGGTGCATCACGCCATGTGGCGCGACGGCACGCTGGCGCGCATGGTCGGCCGGGCCGGCCGGGGGCGTCAGCCGCGCAGCGTGGCGCCCCCGTCGACATAGATGTCGGCCATGGTGACGTGGCCCGCCTGTTCCGACAGCAGATACATGACCGAGGCCGCGATGTCCTGCGGCGTGGCCAGCTTGCCCAGCGGTATCCCGGTGCGAAAGCTGGGGCCGTCGCCCGCGATCACCCGCGCCGCGCCCTGATCGTCGGCCCACATCCCCGTCTGCATCCCGGTCAGGGTCGAGCCGGGGGCGACGATGTTGCAGCGGATGCCGTGGCCGGCCAGCTCCAGCCCCAGGCAGCGGGTCAGCATGGTCGCCGCCGCCTTGGACGCGGCATAGATCCCCATGTTCATGCGCGGAATCCCGGCCGCGTTCGAACTGACCACCGTGATTGCCCCGCCCCGCCCATGCGCGCGCATCGCCCGGCCCATCGCGGCGGTGACGTTGAAGACCCCGCGGGCGTTGGTGCCCATCACAAATTCCCATTCCTCGGCCGGGGCGTCCAGCAGCGGCAGGGTGGACAGCGCTCCCGCCGCATGGGCGCCCAGCATCAGCGGGCCAAAGCGCGCCTCGGCCTCGGCGATCAGCGCGTCGGGCGGGGCAGAGGCCACATCCAGCGGCCGCCAGATCACCCGGTCGCCGTCGCGGCAGTCGGGCGCGGCCAGTGCCTCGGGCAGGTCGGTGGCCAGGACGCTGGCCCCCGCGTCAAGCAAGGCCGCGACGATGGCCTGCCCGATGCCGCCGGCCGCGCCGGTGACCATCGCCAGCCGGTCCCGAAAACCCGTCAGTTCCATCCGTTTACCCCAGCGCTTTCAGAATCGTTTCTGTTGTCATCACCACCCCGCAGGTTGCCGCGACCATCTCCATCGCCGTGTCGTGGCGGGCGCGGCTGAAATCGGCCTGCGCGTCGGCGGCGGCAAAGGGCTGGATGTCGCGCTGGAATGCCTCGGACGCGGTGGCGAGGCAGCCGATATGCGCATAGATCCCGGTCACGATCAGCTGGTCGCGCCCGCGTGCCCGCATCAGATGGGCAAGGTTCGAGCGCTGAAAGGCGCTGTAGCGGTGCTTGACCAGCAGGTGATCGCCCGGCTGGGGGGCAAGCTCGGGCAGGATTTCCTCGTGATCGAGGGTGGCTTCCATGCCGGGGCCCCAGAAATCGGCCTGCAAACCGCGGTCGGGGCGGAACTGGTTGCCGCGCTGGGCGGTGTAGAACACCGGAACCCCGGCTGCGCGCGCAGCCCCCGCAAGCCGGGCGATATTGGCGACCGCGGGGGCAAGCGGGCTGTCCCCGGCGGTGAATGCGCGGCAGAAATAGCGTTGCATGTCATGGATCAGCAGCGCCGCCCGGCCCGGGTCGGGGCGCCAGTCGACACGCGCCTGCGGCACGGTTTCGGGCAGCGCATAGGCAGGGATGCGGGGCAGGGCCATCGGCGAAATCTCCTTGCAGGTCGGGGTATTGCGGTCAGGCAGGCAGGGTGACGCCCGCCATGCCCGCGTCGCGCGGCAGGCCCAGTGCGGCCAGCAGGGCGCCGAACTTGGCGCCGGTCTCGGCGGCCTCTTCCATCGGGTCCGAGCCGCGCACGATCCCGGCGCCGGCGTGCAGCCGCGCATGGTTGCCGCTGATCTCGGCCGAGCGGATCGCCACGAACCATGCCCCGTCCCCCTGCGCGTCGTTCCACCCCACCGCGCCCGCGTAAAATCCGCGCGGGCGGGGTTCCAGCTCGCCGATGATCCGGGCGGCGCGGGTGGCGGGCACGCCGCAGACGGCGGGCGTCGGGTGCAGCGCGGCGGCCAGCAGGATCGAGGGCACCGCCGCATCGCGCAGCCGCCCGGTGATGCGGGTGCCCAGATGCCACATGCTGCGGGTATGGGTCAGGCCGGTGCCCTCGGGGCAGGCCAGTTCGGTGCAATGGGGCGCCAGAATGTCCAGGATGTATTCCACCACAAAGCGATGTTCGCGGCGGTCCTTGTCGGACTGCGACAGCCCCTTGGCCGCGGCATGGTCGGCGGCGGGATCGGTGCTGCGAGGGGCCGAGCCTGCCAGCGGGTGCGACACGATCCGCCCGCCCGATTTTCGCAGCAGCAGCTCGGGGGTGGCGCCGATCAGGGCGTGGTCGGGGCCGCCGGGCAGGCGGGTGTGATAGGTGGTGACATCGGGATCCTGCGCCAGCCGCGCCATCACCGCAGGGGCGGGGATCGGGGCGTCCGCCTCAAGCGCGAGGGTGCGCGACAGCACGATCTTGGCCAGCGCGTCGGGGCGGCCAGTTTCATCCTCGATGATCCGCAGGGCGCGGGCGACGGCGGCGGCATAGTCGCCGGCAGAGGGCTGGGGTTGCAGGCTGCGGATCGTCGGCAGCGGCTGCGCCTGCGCCTGCGCCTGCGCGGGCAGCGGGGGCGCGGGGCAGGCAACGGCCTGCCACAGGCAATCCTCGGCCTCGCGTTCAAAGGGCAGGGCGCCGCCGATCACCATTCCGTCGCCCAGCCCTGCCGCGGCCAGCCGGCTGTCCAGCGTGGCCACCGCCCCGCGGGGCAGCATCCGCGCCGGCCCGCAGCCCGCGATGCCGGCGCGCGGGCCGCGAAAGGAAAACAGGCAGTTCTCGGGTCGGGTCACAGGCTGGATCGCGTCACTTTCATGCGGACGAATGTTCATCCGTCTTCCTTCAGGATAGAGGGGCCTTGATGGGATGCCGGCAGCGCGCCCCGATGAAGACGAGTAAAACCCTCAGATATGCCGAAGCGCGCCGGGGCGCAAGCGCTTGCCCGGCGATCAGCCAAGCCTGCCGGGTGCCGGATCTGCCCCGAACCTGCGCAGCCGCGGTCTTGCGGTCCGGGCGGTTTTGCGCGCCCATTGGTTGATTTGGGATAGCGCGCTCGTCATTCACGGGGGCGTCCGGCCACGCGGGCGGCACGGGGCCGCGTGTGGCCGGGAACGATTTGGAATGCTTGACGGGATGCGGCTGATGCCGCAGCACTGGGATCTGGCCTTGGCGGGGAAATGCCCTGGCTATATGATGCGCCAGCAACATCTATAAAGATAAAGCAATAGCAACAGGTTAGGAGACCAGCTTCCATGATGACCAGATTTGCCGGCCTGACGGCCGCCGTCGTGATGGCCTTGGGCGCGACCACGGCGTCGGCGCAAGAGCTTCAGTTTTTCCGGATCGCCACCGGCGGCACCGCGGGCACCTATTTTCCCATCGGCGGCCTGCTGGCCAACGCCATTTCCAACCCCCCCGGCTCTCGCGCCTGCGAGGATGGCGGCGCTTGCGGCGCGCCGGGGCTGGTGGCGACAGCGGTTGCGTCGAACGGGTCGGTCGCCAATGTGAACGGGATCAACGGCGGCACCATCGAATCCGGCTTTTCGCAGTCGGACGTGGCCTATTGGGCCTACACCGGCACCGGCGTCTGGGAAGGCCAGCCCCCGGTCGAGGATCTGCGCGCCATCGCCAACCTGTATCCTGAATCCATCCATCTGGTCGCGCGCGCGAATGCGGGGATCGAATCAGTGGCGGATCTGGCCGGCAAAAAGGTCTCGCTGGACGAGCCGGGGTCGGGCACGCTGGTCGATGCGCGGCTGATCCTGGGCGCCTGGGGCCTGTCGGAATCCGACATCACGCCCGAATATCTCAAGCCGAACCAGGCCGCGGACCTGATGCGCGACGGGCATATGGACGCGTTTTTCTTTGTCGGCGGCTTTCCGGCCGGCGCCATCGCCGAACTGGCGACCTCGATCCCGATCAAGCTGGTGCCGCTTTCGGGCGCCGAGGCCGATGCGGTGATCGGCGAATACGGCTTTTTCGCGTCGAACACCGTGCCGGCCGGCACCTATAACGGCGTTGACGAGGATGTGGTGACCCTTGCGGTCGGCGCCCAATGGATCACCAGCGCAAAACAGCCCGACGATCTGGTCTATGAGATCACCCGGGCGCTGTGGAACGACAATTCGCGCCAGCTGCTGGATGCGGGCCATGCCAAGGGCCGGGAAATCCTGCTTGAAAACGCGCTTGATGGCGTGGGGATCCCGCTGCACCCCGGTGCCGCCCGCTTCTATTCCGAAGCCGGGCTTGAGGTTCCGGCGGCGCAATAAGCCGGGCATCGCATCTCTGGCGGGGGCGCGTTTCGGCGGTCGCTCCCGCTTTTCGTTTCAGGTGCCTGGCTTGGTCGGGCAGCGGACAGTCAAGGCAGACGCATGGCGAACACCCCCCTGGACCCACGGCCCGAGGACGCGGCGCGATCGGGATCCGACACCCCCCGGCCCCAGCCGCTGAGCGGCGAAGAAGTTCTTGAGCTGGAAGAAAAATTCGACCCCGAGGTCCGGTTCCGGCCGCTGGGCAGGACCGCCGGCGCGATCGCTGCGGTCGCGCTGTTTTCCCTGTCGCTGTTTCACTATTACACCGCCGGTTTCGGTCTGCTGCGCGAAGTGACGCATCGTGCGGTGCATATGTCCTTTGTGCTGTCGCTGATCTTTCTGGTGTTCGGGATCAACAAGGCCAGCTATCGGCTGTATCCGGCGTCGGTCCTGCGGCCGGCGGGGATCCCGCTTTACGACTGGATCCTGATGGCGATCGCCGCGGTGACCACGCTTTACGTGCCCTGGGTGTTTTCGGAACTGGCCTTTCGGGTCGGCAACCCCTCGACGCTGGATCTGGTCATGGGGACGGGGCTGATCGTGGTCCTGCTGGAGGCCACTCGCCGCGCCATGGGCTGGCCGCTGCCGATCATCGCGATGCTCATGATGCTTTACGCGATATTCGGCCCGCAGATGCCGGGGCTGCTGGTCCATCCGGGGGCAAGCTGGGCCTCGGTGGTCAACCATCTTTACCTGACCTCGCAGGGGATCTACGGGCTGCCGGTCGGGGTGATCGCCACCTATGTGTTCCATTTCGTGCTGTTCGGGGTGCTGGCGACCCGCATGGGGCTGGGCCAGCTGTTCATCGACGGTGCCACGGCCGTGGCCGGACGGCTGTCGGGCGGCCCGGCCAAGGTGTCGGTGGTGTCCTCGGCGATGATGGGCACCATCACCGGATCGTCCATCGCCAACGCGGTGACCACCGGCGCGCTGACTATCCCGGCGATGATGCGGATCGGCTATGCCCGCCACTTTGCCGCCGCGGTCGAGGCCGCCGCCTCGACCGGCGGGCAGATCACGCCGCCGATCATGGGCGCCGCCGCCTTTCTGATGATCGAGTTTCTCGGCATCCCGTATACGCACATCATGATCGCCGCGCTTGTCCCGGCCTTCATGCATTTCTTTGGCGTCCTGATGCAGGTGCATTTCGAGGCCAAGCGGCGCGGACTGCGCGGCCTGACCCGCGAGGAAATGCCCCAGATCTGGAAGGTGCTGCGCCGCGACTGGCCGACGCTGATCCCGCTGTTCGTGCTGGTCGGAATCCTGCTGAACGGCAACACGCCCTATCTGGCGGCGTTCTGGGGCATCACGCTGTGTGTCGGCGTGGGGCTGGTCAACCCCAGGAACCGCATCACCATCGCCGATGTGTTCGCAGCCTTTGTCACGGGGGCGAAATATGCGCTGGCCGTGGGGGCGGCCGCGGCGACGGTGGGCATCATCATCGGCGTCTTCACCTTGACCGGCGTGTCGTTCAAGGTGGCCTATATCGTGACGCAGACCGCCTCGGACTGGGCGGGGGCGATGATTTCCATCGTGCCCTTCGGCCTGCTGTCGATCGAGGGGCTGACGCTGTTTCTGACCCTGATGCTGACGGCCGTGGTGTGCATCGTCATGGGCACGGGCGTGCCGACCACGGCGAATTATCTTATCATGGTGACGGTGGCCGCGCCGATCCTTGCGCTGCTGGGGGTGCAGGACATCGTCGCGCATTTCTTCGTGTTCTATTACGGGATCCTGGCCGACATCACGCCGCCGGTGGCGCTGGCGGCCTATGCGACGGCCGGGATCGCCAATGCCAACCCGTTCTCGGCGGGGCTGACGGCATTTCGGCTGTCGATGGGCAAGGCGCTGGTGCCCTTTGTCTTTGTGTTCTCGCCCTCGATGCTGATCATGGTCAACAACTTCAGCTGGGCAGAGTTCGCGCTGGCGGTCTATGGCTGCATTCTGGGCATCACGGCGCTTTCGGCGGCATTTTCGGCCTATATGACCGACCGGCTGTTTCGCTGGGAACGTGCGGTGCTGGCGGTCGCGGCCTTTCTGCTGATCGCGCCCGAGGTTTTCACGACGCTGCTCGGCTCGGCGCTGTTCGTGCTGGTCTGGCTGCGCCCGGTGGTCTGGCGCAAACACGGCGGCGTGCCGGGCTGAGACCCGCTGTTTGCGCAGCGATGCAGGGGGCCGGGCATATGTCCGGCCCTTTGCCATTGCCGCGGGCGCTTGCCCGGCGACATCCCGTCCCGCCCGTGCTATGCTGGCCCTGTCATTGCAGAAAGCCTGTTATGCGAAATTTGCTGATACTGCCCGCGCTGGCGCTGCTGGCTGGTTGCGTCGAGACCGCCGTAACCGCCCCTTCGCCCCCCGATCTGCGGGCGCGGCAAGAGACCGCCTGCACGCTGGCCATTGCCCAGCATATCCGCCAGCCGCCGGCGGCGGTGACCTCTCGCTGGTTGTCGGACCAGGGCGGCGTGGCCAGGGTCGAGGCCGTCGACGGGGGCCGCAGGCATATTTGCGACGTCGATGCGGGGGGCAGGGTGCTGGGCTATTCCCACCCCGACGCCTGAGCGCCCCCGGAATTGCTTTGCTCCGGACCCGCTTGACCGCCAACAAGTTTGACGATGCGGGCCGGGGGCGTATGACTGGCAGAAACTTTCCCGGCCCAAGGCGCCTGCACATGACCCAGCCCGAAATCCAACCCCACCCGCTGCCGCTTGTCGTGTCGGTCCAAAGCCAGGTCGCCTTTGGCCATGTCGGCAATTCCGTGGCCGCCTATCCCATGCGGGCCTGCGGGGTCGAGGTGGTCGAGGTGCCGACCGCGCTGCTGTCGAACCATCCGCATTACCCCACGATGCACGGCGCCATTCTGGACGCGGATCTGGTCGGCGGCCTGCTGACCGGGATCGCCGAGCGGGGGGTGCCGGCGCGCGCCTCGGTGGTGCTGTCGGGGTTTCTGGGGCGGGAAGAAACCGCGCTGGCGCTGGCGGGGTTCCTGCGCCGCGCCAAGGCTGAAAACCCCGGCCTGACCTATCTGTGCGATCCGGTGATGGGCGACGCCGATCTGGGGTTTTTCACTGACGAGCCGCTGCGCCGCGCCTTTGCGGCCGAGCTGGTGCCGCTGGCTGATGTGATCCTGCCCAATGCGTTCGAGCTGGAAACCCTTTCCGGGATCGCCATTAACGGGGCCTCGGACGTGGCGCGCGCGCGCGAGGCTTTGGGCTGCCCGGCGGTCGTTGCCACCTCGGTGCCCGTAGAGGGCCAGCCCGAGCGGCTGGCGACGGTGGTCGCGACACGCGATTTCTGCCGCAGTTTCGACGTGCCCCGGCTGCCGGTGCGCCCGGTGGGAACCGGCGATCTGCTGGCCGGGCTGACGGCGGCGCGGCTGGCGCAGGGGGTGGCGTTGCCGCAGGCGGTGGCGCGGGCGGTGGCCGGGGTGGCGCAGGCGCTGCGCCGGACCTCGGGGCAGCCATGGGCCGAGATGCCGATCGCCGCCGCGCTTCCGGCGATTCTGGCGGCCGACTGGCAGGAAACCGGGCAGCAGCCCTTACCAAGCCCGGCCGACCTGTTAAGCTGACCCTGCGCGGCGAGGGTCCGGCACGGGCCGTGGGCCGCATGAGCGATGCGAAAGGACAGACGATGGCCGACTGGCTGCCCACATTGATCACCCCGACCCCCGAAGAAGGCTTTGCGCTAGCGATCAAGATGTCGCGGGTCGCGGTCAAGATGACCCAGCCCGACGCCGCGGTGCGCGACCGCCTGCGCGGAACCTATGCCGAGGACGCCGATGCGCTGATCGCGTCAAGCCAGGTCGCGGCCCATTGGTTCGCCACGGTCGCGGCCGCGAATGATTACTGGCGGTCCGGCTCGTGACCAAAGACGCCCCGGGGATCGAGCGCGCCGGCCCGGATTTTTCCGTCGATGCGGGGCTGCTGGCCGATTCTTTCGGGATCACGCAGGCGCAGGTCCAGCAGGAAATGCGTGCCGGCGGCATCACCTCGCGCTGCGAGGCCGGGGTGGATGAGGATGCAGGCCGCTGGCGGCTGACCTTTCATCGCGGCGAGCGCGCGGTGCGGTTCATCGTCGATGATGCGGGGCAGGTGCTGACCCGGGTCAGCTTTCCGATCCGCACCGCCTAAGGCCCGGGGGCGCCCCGCCACCCGACGCCTGCGCGCCGGCGTGGTCCCGAAAGATCATGCCGACCCCCTGCGGCGCGGCATCCGGTCGGCGACGGCCACCAGCCGGATGGTGGCGTCGCTGACCCGGTCGGGCTCGCAGCCGTCGGGTTCCAGCTCGGCCAGCTCGTCGGCCAGCGACAGGCAGCGCGGGGACAGCCCCGGCCCCGCGGCGCCCGCGCCGCCGCCCCCCATCGCCTCGCGCCCGGTGGGGGCAGCGGGTGCGCCAGCGGGGCGCGAGCCCATGGCGCTGGCGAAACCCTGCAAGGCCTCGGCCAGTTTCGGCACGGTGATCCGGCCCCGCAGCTGCCGGTGGTCGTCGAAACCGCGCGCCCCAGCGGCATAGGAATAACGCGCGACCAGCGAATCGCCCGCCTCGGCGCCGTAACGATTCAGCTGCTCGATCACCTCGGGCGGCATGGTCAGGTTCATCCCCCCTTCGACCCTGTCGTCCAGCCGCACCGTCACCACCCGTTCGGCATAGCCCGGCAGCATCCCCTGCAACGTGTCCTGCCAGTCCTTGGCGGTGTTCAGGATCGCCATGGCAAACCCGCCCAGCCCGTCGATCGGCCGCACCGGCAGGTTTGAACTGGCGGGGCTGCGCGCCGGCAGGTGCACGCGGGTGTCGCGGTGGCGGGCATGGTCCCAGCTGGCTAGCGCAATGCCAAAGGTCGGGCGCGAGGGCAGCAGCGAATCAAAGAAATGGATCGGGAAATTCGACGAGATGCCGCCATCGGAAAACAGGCAGCGGGCCAGTCGGCCGACCGACCTGCCCTCGGGTCCGGGCAGGCGGATCTGGTCGTCATGGCGCCACAGCGGGATCGATTCGATCAGCCCCGGAAAGCTCAGCGACATCCGCGCGACCAGCAGCACCGGGAAATCGTCGCCCACCGGCAGCTGGTAAAGATCGCGCGGCGCGTGGTCCTGCTGGTGGGCCAGCGGCGCGCGCCCGGCGATCAGCGCCTCAAGGAAATCGGCCGGGAACAGCCCGCGCCACTCGGCAAGGCTGAAATAATGAATCCGGGTGGACAGGGGCAGCTGGAACGGGCGCTGGCTGGACAGGTCGGTGGTCATGGCGGCGATCTGGATGCCGTGTGCCGCCAGATCGCCGGCGGTCAAGGGCGCGTCGCCCGGCCTGCCCGAGATCCGTTGCAGGCGCTTGTGCATCCAGTCGGTCAGGGCGGGGCTGTCGTGGCCGGGCTGGGTGATCCCCGGACACAGGCCGAAATTCGCCTGCGGCAGGTCGCGCGCGGCCATCCGCAGCAGCGGCACAAGGGTCCACAACGCCAATCCCAGCGGCACCGCCAGCAGCGCCGTGGTTGCGGCAAAGAAATTTCCGGCCCACGCCGCCCACAGCAGCGCCGCGGCCAGCAGCGCCGCGGCTGCCGCGACCGGCAGGCGCCAGAGCCGCCACGCCGCCCGGCCGATGGCGCCCTGGATGGCGCCGATCAGCAGTTGGAACAGCGGCGCGAGTGCCGGGCGCGGCTGGAACAGCGTCTGCAAATTCCGCGCCAGATCGGTGGAAAGCGCCGAGATTTCCGCGAACCCCGCCATCTCGGCCCCGCCCCCCGACTGGCGCCGGTATTCTGCCGCGGCGGCGAAACAGGCCGCGATGGCGCCGGCGGACGAGCCGCCGATGCTGCGCAGCCGATAGTCGCGCGCGATCCGCGCCACCGCCTGCGGATAGACCACCCCCGATGTGATCCCGCCCTTCATGATAAGGTCACATTCCTGCAATGATGCGGTCGGGGCAGCGGTCGGTGAAATGCGATCCGGCATGATGGCCTCTGGCGGGAATGGCGCGATTCTCGTCCTGATTGTATCACGCAAGCTGCGGCTTGCCGCAATCGGCCTCATGGCCGGCATTTGGCCCGTATGCGCCAGTTTGCCGCAACCCCACGGCGCCTCGGGGCAGGATTCGCGGGCCATGGATACCTATCTGTGCTAGGATACCTCATCGGAAACGGAGAGCCTTGGCATGGATTTCATCGCGCTGCTTGATGCCGTCGGCGAAGGGCGGATGGCCGCCCTGATGGGACTGGCCTGCGGAGTGATCTTTGGCATTGCGGCACAACGCTCGGCTTTTTGCCTGCGCGCGGCCACGGTGGAATTCGGGCGCGGGGCCATGGGGCCTCGGGTGGCGGTGTGGCTTTTGTGCTTTTCCACCGCGATGGTCTGGGTGCAGTCCGCCCAGCTGATGGGCCTGTTCGAGGCGGGCGAGGCGCGGATGATGGCGGTTGCCGGCTCGTGGTCCGGGGCGATCATCGGCGGGCTGATGTTCGGGGCCGGGATGGTGCTGGCGCGCGGCTGTTCTGGCCGGATGCTGGTGCTGGCGGCGACCGGCAACCTGCGTTCGGTCATGGCGGGGCTGATCTTTGCAGTGGTGGCGCAGATGTCGCTGCATGGCTGGCTGGCACCGCTGCGCCACAACCTTGCCGCGCTGTGGGTGACGCCGGGCGGGACCAACGTGAACTTGCTTGAGCTGTGGCGCCTGCCCGAGTGGAGCGGGCTGGCCCTTGGGCTGGGCTTTGCCGCCACCGCGCTGGTGGTGGCGCATCGCAACCGGATCAGCGCGCGCAAGCTGGTCTTTGCCTCGGGCGTGGGGTTTGCGGTGGCGATGGGCTGGGTGCTGACCGCCCAGATCGCCCGCGTCGCGTTCGAGCCGGTGTCCGTCAGCTCGATGACGTTTTCCGGCCCCTCGGCGACCACGCTGATGTTCTTTCTGGAACCCGCCCCGGCGCTGGGGTTCGACGTCGGGCTGGTGCCGGGCGTGTTTCTGGGCGCGTTTCTGGCCGCCGCCTGGTCGCGCGAGCTGAAGTTTCAGGGCTTTGACGGCGAACGGCAGATGCGGCGTTCCATGGTGGGGGCGGGGCTGATGGGGTTCGGCGCCATGCTGGCGGGTGGCTGCGCCATCGGGGCGGGGGTGACGGGCACCTCGATCTTTGTCGGCACGGCGTGGCTGGCGCTGCTGTTCATGTGGATCGGGGCGATGCTGACCGATTTTCTGGTCGACCGGTTGCCCGGACCGGCGCTGGCGACGACCTGAGCCGGCAGCAATGCCCCCCCCCCCGAGGCGATCCGGGGGGGGGGCATTTACGCGCAGCGGGCTTCAGCCCGGGACAAATACGCGCAGCGGGCGTCAGCCCGGCACAAAGCGAAAGCTGTCGCCGTTACGCTCGGCCCGGCCGATGCCGCCGTCCGACAGGTGGAACCCGATCAGTTGCGTGCCGCTGTCGGCCAGATCGCCCAGCAGCGCCACCCGCGTCCGCGCGCCCAAGGCGGCGTCTTCGTCCGCGGCGCTTTCCCATTCCGGCCTGGCAAAGGCGATGTGCGAGTTGGCGATGGCATCGCCCACGACCAGCACCCGCTGGCCGCCCGCGTCGATGTCGAACGACATGTGCCCGGCAGTATGGCCCGGCGTCAGCCGTGCGGTGACGCCGGGCAGGGGTGATTCGCCGTCCTCGATCAGCGCCAGCGCGTCGCCAAGCGCCTCGATCCGGCGCGAGGCGCCCGCAACAAAGCTTTGCCGGTCGTCGCGGATGCTGCCCAGCGTGGCGGGATCGGTCCAGTATTCGGCCTCGGCCCGGCCCATCACATGGGCGGCATTGGCAAACAGCGGCTCGTCGAAATCATCCAGCACGCCCCACAGATGATCGGGGTGGCCGTGGGTGAACAGCAGATGGGTGACATCCTCGGGGGTCAGGTCCAGCGCGGCCAGCGCCTCGGTTACCTTGCCGGCGGTGGGCATGAAATCGGGGCCGCTGCCGGCGTCGAACAGCACCGTGTTGGTGCCGTCGCGCAGCAGGGTGATGTTGCAGGGCGAATGGATCATGTCGCCCGTCACCCCCGCCTGTTGCAGGATCGGGTCCAGCTCGTCGCGCGGCAGCCCGGCAAAGCTGAAATCAAAGGGCAGTTCCAGATGCCCGTCGGACAGCGTGTCGATGCGCACCCCGCCCCCAAGGTCCAGCGTGCTGCCCGCCCAGACGCGCAGGGGCGTTCCGGTCAGGATTGTGCCGGCAGCGGCAGATAGCACGAACAGGCGACGCGAGATCATGTGAGCCTCCGTTGACTGGCCGGGGGGTCCGGCTGTGATCGGGTCATGGCAATGCAACGCCTTGCCATGGGAAAGCGGTCCCGCGCCCGTCCCGAAAAGGGGGTGGCGGCGCGGGACGACCGGAAAAATCGCCCGCGCCGCAACCATGTCAGCCGGCGTCGGCGGTGGCCGCGATGTCCGGCAGGGTGCCGGCGGGCAGGCCGTCCTCGTCGGTGGGCGTCACCTTCAGCTCGGCCGCGCGCTTGGTGATTTCCGGCGTGCCCTCGATGCAGTCGCTGAAACATGGCTCGGCCGAGAACAGCACATATTCGGTTTCCGGGCGGTCATCGACATAGAAGCCGTCGGCGTTGGGCATGGTGATGTCGGCAAAGTTCTCGTGCGTCAGCACGAAATCATCCTCGACCATCCCGTTGGAATACAACAGGAATGCCGTGATCGCATAGGTTTCGTCCGCCGTCAGGATCTGCGCGTTCCCAAAGGGCATCGAGCGGTGGACGTAATCATACACCGTCGAAAGATAGGGCCAGTAGCTGCCGATGGTCTTGACCGGGCGCGGGTCGTTCAGCGACCCCGCGCCGCCCGCCAGCGAGGGCCAGCTGTCCAGCCCCTCGGCAAAGTCGCCGTGGCAGGATGCGCAGTGTTCGTAAAACAGCTCGTCCCCGGTTTCCACGTCGCCCGAGCCTTCGCGCAGACCCTGGCCGTCCGGCAACACCGCCACGTCCCAGGCGGCGATTTCCTCGGGCAGGGCCTCGCGGCCGATGCCCAGCGGCTCGGCCAGCGCGGGGCCGGCGACCAGCCCGGCAGACAGCCCGGTGGCCAGCAGCGCGGCAAATGCAGAGTTACGCGATTTCGACATTTTCCACCTCGCCGTCCTCTTTGACCCACCAGGTCTGGATGCCGTTGTTGTGATAGACGTTGTTCAGGCCGCGGATCTCGCGCAGCGCCTGCTTGGTCGGCTGGACATAGCCGGTATCGTCGACGGCGCGCGATTGCAGGAACAGCTCGCTGCCGTCCCAGTCAATGTCCAGATGGAACCGGGTCAGCGCCTTGGGCTTGGCGTCGCCGGTGATGCGCGCCTCTTGCCAGTTGCGGCCACCGTCCAGCGACACATCCACACGGTCGATGGCGCCATTGCCGGACCATGCCAGCCCGGTGATGACCAGCGGCCCCTTGCCGTGGCGGATGGGCGCCTGCGGGCTGGGCGAGGTGATGACGGATTTCGCGTCCATCACCCAGGTCCATTTCCGCGCCCGGCCGTCCGGCATCAGGTCGGTGTATTTCGACGTCTCCTCGCGGCTTTCGACGGCCTGATCGTAGACCCCGATCCGGCGCAGCCACTTGATCCACATGTTGCCTTCCCAGCCCGGCACCACCAGCCGCACGGGATAGCCGTGTTCCTTGCGCAGCGCCTCGCCGTTGGCGAAGAACGCGACCATCACGTCGTCCAGCGCCTTTTCCAGCGGCATCGAGCGGCCGTTCGAGCTGGCATCCGCGCCCTCGGCATAGATCCACTTGCCCTCGGGCTGGACGCCGACTTCTTCCAGCAGGTCGCGCAGCATCACCCCGGTGTATTCCATGTTGTGGATCATGCCCTGGGTGAACTGCACGCCCTCAAGCTGGGCGCCGCCCCACTCCATGCCGCCATTGGCCGCACATTCGCAGAACGCGGTGGTCATCGAGCGGGGAAAGCGCAGCAGATCCTCGAAGGTGAAGACCAGCGGCCGGTCCACCAGCCCGTTGATCATCAGCCGGTAATCGGGCTTGGACAGCTCGATCGCGCCCGAGTGGTGGCGCTCGAATGCGACGCCCTGCGGGGTGATCGTGCCCTCAAGCGCGTGGATCGGGGTGAAGTTGATCGAGGACGCCGTGCTTTCGGTCAGCCATTCGACGTTGTGGCGGACCACGTGTTCCTCGAAATGGATGGGCATCCCATAGGGCGCCGCGTCCACGGGGTCGCCAAAGACGCTGGCCCAGTCCTGGACCTCGGTGATCAGCGGGTCGGGGGTGGCGGCGCTTGCCGCGCCCGCGCCGGCAACCAGCCCGGCGCCCGCCATCGCGCCGCCTTGCAGAAAGCGGCGGCGGCTGGGGTGGTTGGTGTTGTCGTTGTTATCGGTGGTCATGGGGCCTCCGCTCTTGTCAGATTCCGGTCACGGTGACCGAGGTGTTTTCGGGCAGGTTGACCGTGCCCAGCTTGCGGACATGCGATTCCAGCACATCCCAGATCTGCGGGCCTTCGGTGCCCTCGTTGACGCTGGCCCAGCCGCCCACGGTATAGGTCTTGGCGGGATCCAGCGCCTCGCCGGTATCGGTCAGCACCATGTCGGTGATGCGCTGGCCGATGGGCTTGGACACGTCGATCGAATAGCCAAGCCCGCCGACGCGAACCATGTCGCCGCCCTGCTGGTAATAGGGGTCGGGGTTGAAGATGTTGTCGGCGACGTCTTCCAGAATGGTTTTCAGGGTCTCTCCGGTCATTTCGGACCGATAGACCTGCCCGTAGGTCATCGAGGTGGCGTTGTGGATGTCCTCGCGGGTGATCGGATCGCCCGGCAGCAGCGACGGCCCCCAGCGCACGCCCGGCGACAGCGCGATCTGCACGTCGCGTTCCGACCGCACCGCGTCGCAGATCAGGTCGTCCCAGGTGCCGTTGAAATTGCCGCGCCGGTAAAGGACCATCTCGGTGGTGCCGATCTGTTCCTCAAGCTCGGCCTTGAAGGGCTCGCGCTCGGCGTCGATCAGCGCGGCCATTTCCGCGTCGGGGGTGATGACATCCGAGAAAATCGGGATCAGCTTGTGGCGGAACCCGGCCATGCGGCCGTTCTGCACGTCCAGATCGACGCGGCTGACGAATTTCCCGTTCGAGCCGGTGGCGATGATGATGGTGTCGCCGACCAGCACGGGTTCGGGGATCGCGTCATGGGTATGGCCCGACAGGATCACGTCGATCCCCTGCACGCGGCTGGCCATCTTGTGGTCCACGTCAAAGCCGTTGTGCGACAGGCAGACCACCAGATCCACGTTCTTGCCGCGCAGTTCGTTCACCATGGCCTGCATCCGTTCCTCGCGGATGCCAAAGCTGTATTCGGGGAACATCCAGCCGGGGTTGGCGATGGGCATATAGGGGAAGGCCTGGCCGATCACGCCGATGGCAAGCCCGCCCTTTTCGTAGATGTGATAGGGCTCGAACGCCGGCTCGTCCCATTCCACGTCAAAGATATTGGCGCCCAGAAAGGGGAAGGGCAGGGACTCGACGATCTCGTTCACCCGCTCGGTGCCGTAGGTCCATTCCCAGTGGCTGGTCATGCCGTCCACGCCCAGCAGGTTCATCGCGTTGACCATGTCCTGCCCGCGGGTCTTGAGCGAGGTCATCGAGCCGTGCCAGGTGTCGCCGCCGTCCAGCAGGATGCTGTCGGGGCGCGCGGCGCGGATCGCCTTGACCACGGTCGCCATGCGGTCGATCCCGCCCATCCGGCCGTAGGTCCGGCCAAGCGCGTCGAAATCGGGATAGGTCAGCGCATAGGCTTCGGGCGATTTCGGCGCGATGCCGAACATCTGCTGGAACTCGGTGCCGGTGACATGGGGGACGCGGCCCTTGGCCTCGCCCACGCCGATGTTGATTTCCGGTTCGCGGAACCAGATCGGTTTCAGCTGCGCGTGAATATCGGTGATGTGGATCAGCGTGACATTGCCGAAATCGTCGAACTGCAGCAGCTGGTCCTGGGTCAGCGCCTGCTGGGCGGCCAGCCGGGACCAGTTGCCCAGTCCCGAGCCAACGATGGCCGAGGTGGCCATGGCGGCCTGCAGGAAATGGCGCCGGGTGATCATGGCGTCTCCTTGGTGAAATCAAGACATAAGCCGGCCGGCCGCCGGGGCGGGGCCAGTGGTGCCTGTCTCGTGGGTTCGTGGAATGCGGGGCCGGCGCCGTGCCGGCCCGCGTCTGTCGTCAGTGCCGGACCGACACGCCCTCGACCGAAAGGCCGTTCCCGCGCGAGGCGACGTAAAGTTCGATCGCCTTGAGTTCGTCCGAGCCGGCGGCAAAGGTTTCCGCCCGCGTGTCGCGGACGCAGCCGACAAAGCGCTGCTGCGCCGACACCATGCCCGCGTCCTTGAGCCGGTAGGTCGGGAAGCCGTTGATCTGGCCCTGGCTCAGATGGTCCGCGCGGATCATCATGCCCTGATTGTCCTCGTGGCAGTTGGCGCAGGCCATCTCCAGCTGGCCGAAGCGGGTGTAATACAGTTCCTTGCCGTGTTCCCAAAAGGGCTGGGCGGGACCGTCGATGGCCACGTTCACGATCTCGCCGCGGGACTGCATCGAGATCAGGGCCAGCATGTCCTTCATCTGGTCGCCGGTCAGCCGCCATGGTTCAAGCCCCATGCGCTCGGTCACGCAGGACTGGATATAATCCTCCATGATCATCAGCTTGCCGGTGTTTTCATCGACCCGCGGCATGACGGCGCGCAGACCCTTGAAGGTTTCGGGGCCGTTGTGACACGACGCGCAGGATTCGCCGTTCGCGCCGATTTCGGCGTTCCAGCGGTCCAGCCCGCGGTCGGCAAAGACCATGGCGGGGTTGTCGAAATCGTCGCGCTGAAGATCGCGGGTCTCGTCCTCGCGATAGTGCCAGCCCGACCAGATTTCATCCACCACGCCCTTGAGATGGTCGGGCGCGGGGGCGTGGGTGACGAACTCGATCTCGCCGTCGTCGGTGTCGACGATCAGCGTATCCTCGACCGGATCGGCCCACGCCGCGCCGGCAAGGGTGAGACCCAATGCAGTTGCGGCCAGTTGAGTAGTGAACATCCGGCGCATACCGGGTCTCCTCCCTGCTCGGATCGTTGTCAGGCGATTTCGATCGACTGCGTGTCTTCGTAGACATCGCCGTCGTCGTCATACCAGGTGAACTTGAATTCGCCCGCCGCGTCGACCGTGGCATCGAATTCGAAATAGGGGTTGGTCGAGACCGCCGGGTCGATGGTCACGTCCACCACGTTCTGCCCGTTCAGGTCGCAGGTAAAGCGGTTGATGATCGAGCGCGGGATCAGGTTGCCGTCGGCATCCTTGCGCTGGCCCGATTCCATCTTGTGGCTGATCAGGGCCTTGATGGTGACCACTTCGCCGGCGCTGGCCGATTTGGGAACCTTGACCCGGGGTTTAGCGTCGCTTGCCATGAAACTTTATCCTTCCTGTCAGCCGCCGCAGCCGCCGATGGTGACCTTGACGTTGTTGCTGGCCTGACGGATCGAGCCGTCCGCCATCTTGGCAATGGCGATCACGTCCTGCGTCTGCGCCAGCCGGATGCGGGTTGCGCCGCGCTGGGCGCCGGCCGCAGGGCCAAAGTTGAAGGTCGCGACCGCCGGTTCGGGGTTGCCGGCCGCCAGCAGCAGCACCGACACCGCGCCGGGGGCATTGAATTCCACCGGGACCGTGTTGCCGTTTTCGGCGATCTCGGGGGTGGTCAGGGTCAGTTCGCCCTCGGTGGGGGCGGTGCCGCCGGTGAACTCGGCCGTCAGCTCCTCGACCGTGGTGGCAAGGGCGGCGCCGGACACAAGCGTCGCCGCCATGCCGCCGAGGCCGACCAGCAGAGTATCCCGTCTGCTCAGCATCATCGTCTCTCTCCTGTAGTCTTCGTTCAGTCTGTAAGGGTCAGCAGATATGCGACCACGTCCTCGACCTGCGCGGCGGTCAGGATCGGCGGCGGATCGCCGTCCGATGCCTTGCCCGTGTAGCCGTCGCCCGGCCGGATGAAGCCCGAGGTCTTGTACATTCCCGGCATGAAGCTGTCGGGGAACGTATGCTTGGCGTCGATCACGATGCCGCGCAGCTGGGCCTCGGACCAGCGGTCGGCGGCGCCGTCCAGCGCGGGGCCGATGTCGCCGGGGAACTCGACATCGGGCATCGCGTCGATCTGGTGGCAGGCCACGCAGTTGCCCAGCGCGGCGGTGGTCATCACCCTTGCGCCCTCGCCGGGATCGCCCGGCGCGCCGGTCAGCGATGCCTCGACGGCCCCGTCGGCGAAAACCACGTCGTTCGGCGCGGTTTCAGCAAGCGCCGGCGCGGCCGAGATAATTGCGGCTGCCAAGCCATGCAGCCATGCGCGTCGGGTCATGCGGTCTCTCCCTGATCTTGTTCCGAGGAACGTAACAAGGCGTCATGATGTCGCGCAAGCAGTAATATAGTGACACATGAATATTCATATGTGCTGCGCTGCGGCGAGGCGGGAGGGGCACTGGAATGTCGCTGAAATCCAATGGATTGCGCGGATATACCATTGAATCTTTTCGATATTTCCGTGCGGACATATCGCTCTGAAACCGGCCGGAACGGTGGTCGCTTCGGTGCGAATCAGTTGCGTGGCGGACAGCGGGATGTGCCGGATCTGTGCCTAGTTCAGCACCCGCGACCAGTCGAAATTGCGCAGCATCCAGTCCGCGATCAGGTTGACGCTGTCGGTGGCGATCAGCAGGCCGAACAGGATCAGCATCACGCCCATGGCCCGCTCGACATGCCGCATCAGCCCGCGGTTGCGCGCGACCCAGCGCAGGAACGGTCCCGCAAACAGCGCCGCCGCGACAAAGGGCAGGGTCATCGCCAGGCCGTAGACCAGCAGCAGCAACCCGCCGTGCCAGGGCTGGCCCATCCCCCCGGCGATCATCAGGATCGCGGCCAGTGCCGGCCCGACGCAGGGCGTCCAGCCAAAGCCGAAGGCCAGCCCCATCACATAGGCCCCCGCAAGCGATCCCGGCTGCCCGCCGGCCTGCACCCGCGCCTCGCGATACAGCAGCGGGATGCGCAGCGCGCCAAGGAAATGCAGGCCGAACAGGATCAGCACGGCGGCGGCGATCCAGGAAAGCCACTGACGCCACTCGGCCACCACCCGCCCCAGCGAGGTGGCGCCAAAGCCCAGCATCACAAAGATCGTGGTCACCCCCAGCGCAAACGCGCAGGCGCGCAGCAGCAACCGGCCCTGCACGCCGGGGGGCAGGGCGCCGTCCTCGCGCAGGCTGCTGACCGAGGTGCCGGCCATATAGGCCAGGTAGAACGGCACCATCGGCAGGATACAGGGCGAAAAGAATGACAGCAGCCCGGCCAGCGCGGCGGCTCCGTAGGACAGGTCCGGCATCCCGGCTCCTTTCGGCTAGGGGAATCGAGGTCCAGCGCTGCCGGCGGGACGGCCGGTGGCTGGGCTGGTCGCGGGGATTGTGCAAACCGGCCCCGCATATTAGATTATTGCTATGTAAACTTGCGGGGTGTCAACTTGGCGCTTTTCCGGAAAGGAATCCTGAGGGTC
Source organism: Paracoccus alkenifer (assembly GCF_900108405.1). Lineage (GTDB taxonomy): Bacteria > Pseudomonadota > Alphaproteobacteria > Rhodobacterales > Rhodobacteraceae > Paracoccus > Paracoccus alkenifer. Next base: position 695,522 of record NZ_FNXG01000001.1, on the reverse strand, counting down.
TGCGCCCTCGCGCTGGCGGCCATGGTTCCGGCGGCAATCTCGGCGGCCGAGCTGTCGATGCTGATCGTCGAGCAGCCCGGCTGCCATTACTGCGCCCGCTTCGACGACGAGATCGCGCCGAAATGGCCCAAGACGGACGAGGGTCGCGCCGCGCCGCTGCAACGGATGCGCATGGGCGCCCAGCCGCCCGAGGGCGTCACCCTGGACAGCCCGCCGCCGCTGACGCCGACCTTTGTCGTGCTTGTCGACGGGGCTGAACACGGGCGATTGATCGGCTATCCCGGAGAGGATTTTTTCTGGCCCATGATCGCGCAGCTCATCGAGCGCGCGGAAATGGACGTGATAGCAGACCAGGCAGAAGCGACGCCATGAGCATATTCCCGACCAGCGACGCAGCCGTGGACGCCGATGTTTTCGGACGAGGCTGGACAATGAACGCCAACGCTTCCGCCACCGCCCCCGAACCCGCCGCGGCGATGCGGCCGCTGATCGAGCAGACCGAGGCCATCGCCTCGCTGTTCAAGGCGATGGGGCACGACGGGCGGCTGACGATCCTGTGCCACCTGCGCAGCGGCGAAAAGAACGTGTCCGAGCTTGAGGCGCTGCTGTCCTCGCGTCAGGCCATCGTCAGCCAGCAGCTGGCCCGCCTGCGGATGGAGGGGCTGGTGGTGGCCCGCCGCGAAGGCCAGACGATCCATTACCGGCTGGCAGATGCGCGCGTGGCGGCGATTCTCGACCTGCTGGCGCGTCACGCCCGGGTCGGGATGCTGGATGCGCTGGATGCAAAGGAAAGCCGGGGTTGACCGATTTTCTCGGCTGGCAACTGCCCTGGGGGGCGGTGGCGGCGATTGCGGGGCTGATCGCGGGCACGGTTCTGGGACTGGCCGCAAGGCTTGGCGATTTCTGCACGCTGGGCGCGCTGGAATCCGCGCTTTACGGCGGTGACCAGCGGCGGCTGCGGTTGTGGGGGATCGTGCTGGCGGTGGCGATTCTGGCCACGCAGGCCGGCGCCGCGGCCGGCTGGATCGACCTGGGCGAGACCTATTACCACAAGGTGGGGTGGATGCCGCTGGCCTCGATCCTGGGCGGGCTGACCTTTGGCTACGGCATGGCGCTGGCCGGCAACTGCGGCTTTGGCGCGCTGGTGCGGCTGGGCAGCGGCGATCTGCGCGCCATGGTGATCGTCATCATCCTGGCGATCAGCGGCTTTGCGGCGCTGTCGGGGCCGCTGGCGCCGATCCGCCACGCGCTGTTTCCGCAGATCGACTCGGACAACCCGCAAAGCTTTGCGGCGCTGTTCCAGCGGCTGGACATCCCGTTTTCGCCCTTTGTGGCGCTGGTCGTGGTGGGGCTGCTGGTGTGGGCGCTGTCCTGCCCCACGCTGCGCGCCAGCCGGCGTTCGCTGCTTTGGGGGGTGGCGGCGGGGCTGGCGGTGGCGTTTTCATTCGCCGCGACCAGCTGGGTGGCGCGCGAAAGCCTGGGCGCGGTCCCGGTCGAGGGGCCGTCCTTTGTCGCTGCGGTCGGCCGGGCGCTGCTGTGGCTGATGACCGCCAGCGGCGGCGGGCTGGGCTACACCGTGGGCACGGTTTTCGGCATCACGCTTGGCTCTTTCGCCGGCTCGATGTGGCGCGGCCTGTTCAGGTGGGAGGCGTGCGAGGATCCGCGCGAGCTGGGTCGCCAGATCGGGGGCGCGGCGCTGATGGGAATCGGTGGGGTCGTGGCCATGGGCTGTTCGATCGGACAGGGGGTTTCGGCGGTTGCCGCGCTCGCGTGGTCGGGGCCGGTGACGCTGGCCGCGATCGTGGTCGGGGCGTCGTTCGGGCTGCGCCAGCTGATCGAAAGCTTTCAGCCGGAATAGGCCGAAACCCCTTGCATACATGGGTTTTCGCAAGGCCGTTCAGAGAATTGTGACCTCGAAGGTTGCTTTCCGGCGGCATGTCGCCCATATTACCCCACATCCGATGACCCGTGACGCCCGCCCGGAGCGTCTTTCCGGCCCCCGCTTCTGGGGGCCGTAGCTGCGCAATGCGCGGGGGTCTCCTTTTCACGCGATGTCGGCTCCTGTCGGCGTGCAGACCGGGCAAGCTAGGAGTCCCATGCGACCTAAACTTACGGTCCGGAACCTTTACAAGATTTTCGGCAAGAACACCCAGGCGGCGCTTGAGCTGCTGCAAAAGGGTGATGAAAAGGCCGAAATCCTGGCGCAGACCGGCGCCACCGTCGGCGTCCAGGACGCCAGCTTCGAGGTCGAAGAGGGCGAGATCTTCGTCGTCATGGGCCTGTCCGGTTCGGGCAAATCGACGCTGGTGCGGACGCTGAACGGGTTGATCGAGCCCACCTCGGGGCAGATCCTCATCGACGGCGAGGACGTGGCGCGCGCCGATGCCGCCAGCCTGCGCCGCATCCGCCGCGACAAGATCTCGATGGTTTTCCAGCATTTCGCGCTGTTCCCGCACTGGACCATCGCGGAAAACGTGGCCTACGGGCTGAAGGTCCGCGGCGTTTCCCGCGACGCCCGGCGCGAACGCGCGCTTGAGGTGCTGGAACAGGTGGGGCTGGCGCCTTGGGCCGACAGCCTGCCCTCGGATCTGTCGGGGGGGATGCAGCAGCGCGTCGGGCTGGCCCGCGGGCTGGCCGCAGACCCCGACATCCTGCTGATGGACGAACCCTTTGGCGCGCTGGACCCGCTGATCCGCCGCGACATGCAGGCAGAACTGCTGGCCCTGCAAAAAAGCCTGAAAAAGACCATCGTCTTTATCACCCACGACCTGAACGAGGCCCTGCTGCTGGGCAACCGCATCGCCATCATGAAGGACGGGCGCATCGTCCAGATCGGGACGGCGCAGGAAATCGTCATGACGCCGGCCGACGACTACGTTGCGGCCTTTGTCGCCGACATCGACCGCGGGCGGGTGTTCACCGCCGATGACGTGGCCTCGGACGCGATCACGATCCAGCTGCGCGACACCCCGGTGCGCGAGGCGCTGCGGCTGATGGAAAAGCACGGCAGCCACGCGCTTTACGTGATGGACGGCAAGCGGGTGGCGGGCGTGGTGACCTATCGCGACCTTGCGGCCTGCGAGATGGACACCACGACCCCCAGCCCGACCATCGGCGGCAGCATGATCACCGATTATCCCACCGCCGCCTGCGACACCCAGCTGCACGAGCTTTACGGCCCGGCCGGGCAGGGGCTGCCCATCGCCGTGACCGACGATTCCGACCGGCTGGTGGCGGTGATCGAGCCGGGCGACGTGCTGGCCCATCTGTCCGGCGACGCCAACGGCAACGGCGCGGCCGAGCCCGAGGCCGCCGTGATCGAAGCCGCCGCAATGGAAAAGGAGGCCGCCCATGTTCAGCCCGGCTGATATTGCGACCCTGCCCTTTGACGACTGGGTGAACGGGTTCGTGCGGGGCTGGCTGGTCCCGAATTTCCGCCCCGCCTTTCGCGCCGCGCAGGTGCCGATCAGCGCCGTTCTGGCCTGGACCGAGGCGTTTTTCCTGTTCGTGCCGATGCTGGTGACGACGGCCGCCTTTGCGCTGGCCAGCTGGCTGACCGCCGGGCGCGCCATGGCGATCTTTACCCTTGTCGGCTTTGCCTTCATCGACATGATCGGGCTGTGGCCGCAGACCATGACCACGCTGGCGATGATCGTCACCTCGGTGCTGTTCTGTGCGGTGGTGGGGATCCCCACGGGGATTCTGGCGGCGCGTTCGGACCGGGCCTGGGCGGTGATCCGGCCGGTGCTGGACGTGATGCAGACCATCCCGTCGTTCGTCTATCTGGTGCCGATCGTGATGCTGTTCGGCGTCGGCATGGCGCCGGGGATCATCGCCACCTTCATCTTTGCGCTGCCGCCGATCGTGCGGCTGACCAATCTTGGCATCCGCAACGTCCGCGCCGACCTGATCGAGGCGGCCGAGGCGTTCGGCTCGACCCGCTGGCAGATGCTGTGGGACGTGCAGCTGCCGCTGGCGATGCGCACGATCATGGCCGGGCTGAACCAGACGCTGATGCTGGCGCTGTCCATGGTGGTGATCGCGGCGCTGATCGGCGCCGGCGGGCTTGGCCTTGTGGTCAACACCGGGCTGGGCCGCATGGATGTGGGCGGCGCCACTGCCGGCGGTGTCGGCATCGTGATCCTGGCCATCGTGCTGGACCGGATCACCCAGGGGCTGGCCGAGCGTTCCGACATCCGCGGCATCTCGCTGCGGCAGGCGCTGGCCAACCTGTTCCGGCTGCGGGGCACCGCCCCCGCGGCGGAAACCCAGCGGGCGGCCTGATACCGGCGGCCCCGTTCGCATGGCGGGCCCGCTGCGGCCCGTCCATCTGAAGACTGAAAACACAAAGGAGACTCGAACCCATGTTCCGTCTCGGAAAAACTCTGACTGCAATCGGCGCGCTGGCGCTGGCCACCGCCGCGCCCGTCATGGCGCAGGACCGCCCCGGCGAGGGCGTCAAGATCACCATGGCCCAGCCCACCTGGGACACCGGCTGGTTCCAGACCGCCATCTACAGCCAGATGCTGCGCGAGCTTGGCTATGACGTGTCCGAGCCGATGACGCTGGACAACCCGGCGTTTTATCAGGCGGTGGCCTTTGGCGATGTGACCATGTGGGTCGACGGCTGGTTCCCCGGCCACGACACCTATCGCAGCACCTTCGAGCAAGGGGCCGAAATCGTCGGCGCCATCGCCAAGGGCGGCGCGTTGCAGGGGTATCTGGTCGACAAGGCCTCGGCCGATGAATTCGACATCAAGACGCTGGATGATTTCAAGCGCCCCGAGGTCCGCGAGGCGTTCGACCGCAACGGCGACGGCAAGGCCGATCTGGTCGGCTGCCCCCCCGGCTGGGCCTGCGAGCAGAATATCGAACATCACATGGACGCCTATAGCCTGCGCGACGACGTGAACCTGATCAGCGCCAACTATTCCGCCGCCATGGCCGATGCCGTTGCCGCCTATGGCAATGGCGAGCCGATCCTGTTCTACACTTGGACGCCAAACTGGACCGTGGACGAGCTGAAGCTGGGCGAGGACGTGGTCTGGATCCAGGTTCCCTTCGTCGATCTGGTCGAGTCCGAAAAAGGGCTTGAGGACGCCGCCACCATGGCCGGGGTCGAGGGCTGCGTGGCCGACCCCTGCCAGCTGGGCTATATCGCCAACGACATCGTGCCGGTGGTGAACAGCGAATTCCTGGCCGCCAACCCGGTGGTCAAGGCGCTGTTCGAGGCGGCCGAGATCCCGCTGCCCGACATCTACGCCCAGAATGCGCTGATGAATGAGGGCGACGAAAACATCGCGGGCCACGCCGACGCGTGGATCGCCGAACACCGCGATCAGGTGGACGGCTGGCTGACCGCCGCACGCGACGCCGCGGCCAACTGACCGGCGCTGCCCCACATCGCTGCGCGCCTGTGACCTCGGGCGCGCAGCCGTCGTTCTGACCGCCGGGCCGGACCGGATCAGCCGCGATGCCGGCCGGCGGCCCGGCATCGCGCCGCGGCGGGGCGCCGCCCTACGACAGAACCCTCGGGGTGGCGCGGTGTCGCCTGTCGGGATCGCGGGTCTAATGCCCCGCATCCGGCCCATCCGCCCGAAGCCCGTCCGCCCGAAGACTGCAAATCATCTGCAAATCAACGGAGACACGCACCCATGTTCCGTCCTGGAAAGACCTTGACCGCAGTCGGCGCCGTGGCGCTGACGCTGGTCTCTGCCGCGCCCGCACTGGCGCAGGACCGCCCCGGCGAGGGCGTCACGATCACCATGGCCCAGCCCACCTGGGACACCGGCTGGTTCCAGACCGCCATCTACAGCCAGATGCTGCGCGAGCTTGGCTATGACGTGTCCCAGCCGATGACGCTGGAAAACGCGGCATTCTTTCAGGCGGTGGCGCTTGGGGATGTCACGATGTGGATCGACGGCTGGTTCCCTCAGCACAACGTGTTCCGCGACACCTTCGAGGACGGGGCCGAGATCGTCGGCGCCGTCGCCCGCGGGGGCGCGTTGCAGGGATACATGGTCAGCAAAGCCGCGGCCGATGAATTCGACATCAAGACGCTGGAAGATTTCAAGCGACCCGAGGTCCGCGCGGCGTTCGACCGCGACGGCGACGGCAAGGCCGATCTGGTCAGCTGCCCCGTCGGCTGGGCCTGCGAGGAAATCATCACGCACCATCTTGAGGCTTACGGGCTGGTGGACCACGTGAACAAGACCACCGCCAATTACGCGGCGGCAATGGCCGATGCGGTCGCCGCCCATGAAAACGGCGAGCCGATCCTGTATTACGCATGGACCCCGAACTGGACCGCCGACGAGCTGAAGCCGGGCGTCGATGCGGTCTGGATCGAGGTGCCGTTCATCTCGCTTGTCGGCAGTGACGAGGGGCTAGAGGATTCCGCCACCTGGGCCGGGGTCGAGGGCTGCGTGTCCGATCCGTGCCGCCTGGGCTATGTCGCCAACGACATCGTGCCGGTGGTCAACAGCGAATTCCTGTCGGAAAACCCGGCGGTGCGGGCGCTGTTCGAGGCCGCCTCGGTCCCGTTGCCCGACGTGTTTGCGCAGAACGCGCGGATGAAGAACGGCGATGCCGACATCGCCGGCCACGCGGCCCAGTGGATTGCCGATAATCGACAGCAGGTGGACGGCTGGCTGGGGGCCGCGCGCGAGGCGGCGGGCAACTGACCCGGGGCCTGATGCGGAAACCGGGGCGCGCGGCCGCGTCCCGGTCTGCCGCGCGACCGCTCGCGCTTCTGGACCCGGGGGCCGTTGTGTTCTAGCTGACCGGGTGGGTCGGGGCAGAGAGGCGACATGATCTTTACCATCGTCGGCCCTTCGGGCGCAGGCAAGGATACGCTGATCGCAGGGGCGCGCCGGCTGCGGCCCGACCTGCGCTTTGTGCGCCGCGTCATCACCAAACCCACCGACAGCGGCGGCGAGGATTTTGAAAGCGTCACCCCCGACGAATTCGCCCGCCGCAAGGCCGCGGGGGATTTCGCGCTGGACTGGCACGCCTATGGCGTGGACTATGGCATCCCCCGCGCGCAGGTGCAGGGGGGCAGCGCGGGCTGCGTGGTGTTCAACGGCAGCAGGGCGGCGCTGCCGCGCGCGCTGCTGGCATTTCCGGGGCTGCGGGTGATCCTGGTCACCGCGCCGCCCGAGGTGCTGGCCGCCCGGCTGGCCGCCCGCGCCCGCGAGCCGGCGGCCGAAATCGCGCAGCGCCTGACCCGCGCGGGTCACGGGCTGCCTGCGGGGCTGGAACCCGTTACCGTGACCAATGATTCGACCCCGCAAGAGGGCGCCCGGCGGCTGCTGGCCGCGCTGGATCATGCGCGCGGCGCGCCCACCCGCCCCTGAAGGACGGCAGACAATGACCGAAACCATTCTTGCCAATGCCACGCTGGTGCTGCCGACCGAAACCCTGCGCGGACAGGTCCGGCTGCGCGACGGCATCGTCGCCGACATCGCCGGGGGCGCGCAGGTGCCGGGGGGCGCCATCGACTGCGGCGGCGATCTGGTGATGCCGGGGCTGATCGAGCTGCATACCGACAATCTCGAACGCCACCTGCAACCGCGCCCGCGCGCCCACTGGCCCCATCAGGCCGCGATTATCGCCCATGACGCGGAACTGGCCGCCATGGGCATCACCACCGTGTTCGACGCGCTGCGGGTCGGCTCGATCATCTCGGACCCCGAGGCGAATTACGGCGAATACGCGCGCGAGCTTGCCTCCGAGATCATGGGGCTGCGGGCGCAGGGCGTGCTGCGGATCAGCCATTTCCTGCATCTGCGCGCCGAGATCTGTTCGGAAACCCTGGTGGACGAGATGGCGCGTTTCGGCCCCGAGGACCGGGTCGGCATCGTCAGCCTGATGGACCACACCCCCGGAGAGCGGCAGTTCCGCGACCTGTCCAAGCTGCGCGAATACTACGCCGGCCGCTTTGCGATGACCGACGAGATGTTCAACACCCATGTCGCGCAGATGACGGCGCTGCGCGAGCGGCTGGGCGCACGCCACGAACGCACCGCCGTGGCCGAGGCCCGCCGCTATGGCGCGACGCTGGCCAGCCACGACGACACCACCGCCGCGCAGGTGGCCACCAGCGCCGCCCACGGGGTGCATTTCGCCGAATTCCCCACCACGGCCGAGGCCGCCCGCGCCTGCCGCGCGCATGGGATCCTGGTGATGATGGGCGCGCCCAACCTGGTGCGCGGAGGCTCGCACAGCGGCAATGTCGCGGCCTCGGCGCTGGCCGACGAAGGGCTGCTGGACATCCTGTCGTCGGATTACGTGCCCTCGTCGCTGCTGACCGGGGCGTTGATGCTGGGGGACCAGTGGGGCGATCTGGCGCGCGGCATTGCCACCGTCACGCAGGCGCCTGCGCGCGCGACGGGGCTGGCCGACCGCGGCCGGCTGGAAACCGGTGCCCGCGCCGACCTGATCCGGGTCGCCCGGATCGGGGCCGCCGCCGCGGTGCGCGGCACCTGGGTGCAGGGGCGCCGGGTCTAGCCTTTTGCGTGGCCCGGGGCGCGCGCTTGCCTGCCGGGTTGTTGCGGATGAAACCGGCGCGCCGAAAGAACATCGGCTGGCCGAAAGGGTAGCGGCTGGACCTTTGGGCAAGGCTGCGCCATGATCCCCCATCTTGCGGATGGCGCGCAGGGTTTGCGCCGCCGGTCCGCAATGGTGGCGCGGCTTGGCCGGATCACCAGGCCCGATCCCGGCAAAGGACGACCCGGACACTTGACCTGCACGCCTCACGCCGCCGCATTTCCTCTGCCAGGGGAAGCCCGCTATCCCGCTTTCAAGCGCCATGTTCCCGAGCGGCTGTTCTATGTGCTGCCGGCGCTGATGTGGCTGGCGCTGTCACTGCGCTATCGCAGCCTGACCCTGCCCACCGCGGCCAACCCCGGGATGGAGGCAGGCGGGCTGTGGGGCGAAAGCAAATCCCAGGGGCTGGATCAGTTCGGGCCCGAAGGGCGCGCGCGTCTGGCGCGTTTCGCCCGCGTGCGCTGCGACGGCGCCGGCGCGCCCCCGACCCGGCAGGCGCTGGCGGCGCTTGCGCAACAGGGGCTGGGGCTTCCCATCGTCGCCAAGCCCGACCGCGGCTATCAGGGCTGGGGCGTCCGGCTGATCCAGACCGAGGGGGAACTGGGCGCCTATCTGGCGGTGCAGCCGGCCGGCACGACCATCCTGTTGCAAGAGCTGGTCGATCTGCCCGGCGAGGCGGGGGTGTTCTATCTGCGCCACCCCGATCAGGACCGGGGGCGCATCGTCTCGATGGCGTTCGTCCATCCGCCGCATGTGATCGGCGACGGGCGGCGCAGCGTGGCGCAGCTGGTGCAGGCCGACAAGATCCTGCGCCCCAACAGCGCCATCTATCGCGACCGCCACCCCGAAAGCTGGGAAACCGTGCCCCGCGCAGGGGCGGTCCATATCCTGACCAATGCCCGCAGCGCCCGGCTGGGGGCGGTCTATCGGGATGCGCTGCCGCTTGTCACGCCCCGGTTGCAGGCGGTGATCGACGAAATCTCGCGCGAGATTCCCGATTTCCATTTCGGCCGCTTCGACCTGCGCTTTCGCAGCGCCGAGGATTTGGGCCGGGGCGAGTTCAAGATCCTGGAACTGAACGGCGCCGGCGCCGAGATGCTGCATATCTGGGAAGGCCGCGGCACCCTGCGGCGGGCCTATCGCGCGCTATGGCAGCAATATCGCTGGCTGTTCGCCATCGGCGACGCCATGCGGCGGCGGGGGGCACGGCCGGTTGGCCTGCGCGGCATGATCCGGTTGCAGCGCCAGCAAGAGGCGCTGCGGCGTATCTATCCCTCCAGCTCGTGACCTCTTGCGCGGCGCGGCCCCGCGCGGGACAATCCGGCCGGCGCCGGCCCGTATCCGTCGCCGTGGAGCCATCATGATCACCGACCTGCCCATCTGCGACCCCCTTGGCCAGACCATCGTGATCGAGGCGCCTGAACAGACCCTGGCCGAAGGGGCGCTGGAATTCGTGCTGGAACCGTTCCAGCCGCTGCGCGAGCAGGTCTCGGCGATCACCGGCATCGGGCTGGAACCCGACGAAAGCTGGCCCGAGGAACAGGGGCGCACCGTCCGGCAGATGCGGCTGGCTGCGGCGGGCGGGACGCATCTGGGGTATCTGGCGGCCGGCCAGCCCGACGGGCAGCGGGTGATCTTTCTGCACGGCAGCCCCGGCACGGCCGAAGAATGGGACAGGTTCCTGCTGGACGTGCCGGCCGGGCAGTATCACATGGCGGTGGATCGCCCCGGTTTCGGCACCAGCGGCGAAGAGCCGCGGATCGAGCTGGCCGATCAGGCCGCCGCCGTCGCGCCGCTGCTGACCGCCTCGGCGCGGCCCGCGGTGCTGGTCGGCTATTCTTATGGCGGCCCGGTGGCCTTGCGGCTTGCCGCCGATTACCCCGACCGGGTTGCCGGGCTGCTGCTGGTCGGCGCCGCCGCCGATCCGCAGCTTGAGCAAGCCCACCCCTTGCAGCAGCTGGCGGCGCTGGATTTTTTTGCCTGGCTTCTGCCGACGGAACTTGCCAACGCCAATGCCGAGCTGTTGAACCTGCAACCGGGGCTTGAGGCGCTTGCCCCCGATCTGGCGCGGATCACCGCCCCTGTCACCATCGTGCAGGGGCTGGCCGATACGCTGGTGCCGCCGGAAAACGTGACCTTTCTGCGCGCGCATCTGCCCGCAACCCCCGGCCCGCGGGTGATCCTGATCGAAGGGGCCGATCACTTTCTGCCCTGGACCCACGCGGATCTGCTGCGCGCGGCGCTGGGATGCGTGATCGCGGACGGCCGCCCGGCGCCTCAGTCGGCCGAGGGGGCATCCTTGCCCTTGCTGTCGTCCGGGGCCAGATAATGCACCGTAAAGCGGTGGCTCAGCCAGACGACCGCCACCACCAGCGCCACCACCACCGCCCAGGCCCAGTTCCCCAGCCACTCGAACAGCACGAGGTTGATCCCGTAGCTGCCAAAAAACAACCCGACCGTGTAAATGGTCGCCACGACCCCGTTCACGACGGCAAAGCGGCGGAAATCCACCCGCACAAAGCCGCTGGCGATGAAAACCGGGGGCAGCAACCGCGCCAGTATCGCCGCGGGCCACACCCCCCGGTCCAGCAGCCGGCGCGCGCGATCCAGCATCTCGCCGTCGATCCAGCGCCGCACGAGGCTGCTTTTACCGGCCAGCGCGCCGATCCAGTAAAGCAACCAGTCGCTGAGGATATTGCCCACCACCAGCGCCAGCAGCGCCAGCCCCACGCCGATCTCGTCGGCGGCGGCCAGCGCGGCGCCGGCCAGGATCGCGCCCTCTTCCATGACGAAATTGGCCGCGAGCAGCAGCCATGCCAGCACCAGCGGATTGCCCAGATATTGTTCGACCAGCGTATCCACCCGGGCGGCTCCTTTTGGCGCAGGGGTAAGGTCGGACCCAGCTAGAGAGGCCGACCCGCAAGCGCAAGGCGGAACCGGTGCGCCCCCCCCCCCCCTTCCGCGGCGGGCGATGGCCCCGCGGGCAAGCCCGATCAGCGGCGGGGCGCAATCGCCTGCCGGCGGCTCAGGCTGCGGCCAGCGTCAGCGTTTTCGAGGCTTCGGCGAAATCGCCGCTGGCGTCGGTCCAGACCATGCGCAGGGCTCCGCTGCGCAGGGCGGCAAAGGTGAACTCGATATAGGGGTTTTGCGAAACCGCCGTTTCGGGCAGCCATTCCAGCAGCAGATCGTCGTCCAGAAAGGCACGGAACCGAGTCACGATATCCATCGGCAGGGCAAGCCCGTCGGCCAGGGTGCGAAAGCCCGTCTCCATCGGGTGGACGATCTGGGCGCGGACCCGCACGATCTCGCCCCGGGCGGGGGTTTCGGTGCTGATCCAGATTCTGGGGGGTCTGCTCATCCTTGCGCCCTTACATTCCGCAGCCGCCGGCCGCGACGGTGATATCGGCGCGCGCTTCGAGAAAACGCCCGTCGCTCATCCGGGCCAGCGCGCGCAGCCCCATGCTTTGCATCAGCCGGACGCGCAGCGCGACATCGGCCGCGCCGGTCAGCGGGGTAAAGCGGAACCGGCAGATCAGCGGGCGCGGGTTGCGCTGCGCCAGCACGATCAGCTCTTGGCAGAAAAGCGCCTCGTCGACGGGTTCGGTCAGATGCACCCGCACCGGAACCGCGGCGGGGTTGTCGCCCAAGGCGGGCAGGTCCAGCGCCAGCCCCTGAGGCAGGGGAACGGCACCTTGCAGGAACTCGGCGGCGATGCGGTCGGATTCGGCGTCGTCGGGCTGGGGCGCGGCGATGCTGGAGATCTGCGCCCGTGCCGCCAGCGGCAGGAACCCCGCCGCAAGCCCCGCGCCCAGCGCGGCCGCCGTCGTCAGCAGCCTGCGGCGTTCCATGTCAAAGCAGAAAGTCATTGAACATCCCGTTCGCCCAGACAAAATCTTCGTCAAGCAGGTCGGGCGTGCGCACGTCGATGTCGATCTGGGTCTGGTGGACCAGCCCGTCCGGCCCGAGCTCATAGGTGAATTCGACCGAGATCGCCTCGAGCGGGTCGCCGTTGACCAGCATGTAGCAAAGGTTGTCGGGCAGTTCGGCGACCACCTCTTGCCCGCGCACCCGCTGGCCGATGTTGCGGGCAACAATCCTGGCGATGTAATTGGCCACATGCGCGCTTTTCGGATAATGGCCGAAATGCGGGGAAATGGCACCCATGCTGTCGCCGACGATATAAACGCTGTCGTCGGATCGCGCGTGATAGAACCGCGGGTCCATATCGGCCCAGCCCGTCGAATTGCCCTTGTCGTCGGTCCCGATCAGATCGGCGTAATAGACCATTTCCGCGGCCTGATGCGTGGGCATCAGAATGGCCTCGTCGAAATCGAAATCGCCGGCTTCGGTCATGATCCGCTTGTTCCAGGGGTCCAGCTCTTTCACCCGCGCATTCGGCACATGGGTGATGATGTCGGGATAAAGCTCGTCAAAGGCCGCGCGATACCCGGCCCCGATGGGCGCCACGCCGGGCTTGGGGTCGAGGATCAGGATCTTGGCCGGGATCCTGTTCACCTTGAAATGCCAGGCCAGCATGCAGGCCCGTTCATAGGGCGAGGGCGGGCAGCGATGCGGCGGCGGCGGCAGGGTCATCACGATGGTGCCGCCCTTGAAATTGCGCATCATGTTTTTCAGCGCCAGATGTTCCGCGCTGGGTATATAGGCCGAGGGGAAATGCATGCGCGTATATTCCGCCGCCGCGACATCATCGCCGAACCAGACGTCATAGGCGTTGCGGATACCGCCCGCGAGGATCAGGAAATCGTAATCGACATTACCCTTGGAGGTGCGCACGATCTTTTTGTCGCGCTCGATCCCGGTCACCTCGCATTGCACAAGATGATAGCCGTATTTGATCGCGGGGGCCATCATGTCATGGGTCAGGAATGCGGTATCCACCACGTCGATCAGCCATTTGTTCGACATCGGGCAGGACCAGAAGAACGGATTGCGTTCCAGCACGATGATTTCGGCATCGGGCAGCTGGTCGCGCAGATGCCGGGCCGATGACAGCCCGCCCCATCCGCCCCCGCAGATCACGATCCGGGGGCTCTTGCCGCCGCGCGGCAGCAGCGTGCTGTCCGAGGTCAGGGCGGCGGGGGCGGCAACTGCGCGCTGTCCGGTCAGCGCCATGCCAAGGGCAACGGCCGGGGCTGCGGTCAAAAGGCTGCGGCGACGGATCATCTGGGTCTTCCTTGCGACAGTCAGTGGCGGACAACGACCAGGCCAACCGCAATTCCGGCAAGGATTCCCGAGAACGCGACCAAACTGGCCAGCGACAACGTAGATACTCCGCCCAATCCTTGCCCGATCGAGCAACCCAGGGCAAGCACTCCGCCAAAGCCCATCAGGATGCCGCCCGCCATGGCGCGCAGCATCTGGCCGCCCGAGCCGACGGCTTCGACCCGGAAATCGCGCGCCAGCAGCGCGGCGGCCAGCGCACCCAGCGCCGTGCCCGCCACGATGGCGACGCCAAAGCTCAGCGCCCGGCCGGTGGACAGCATCAGCCACAGCATCCCGTCGCCCATGGGGCCGACAAAGCTGATCGAGGCCAGGGTTTTCGGGTCGAACGGGTCGTCGGTGGCAAAGCCGATCCACCAGCCGCCGGCGATCGTCAGCCCGATGATCGCCGCGCTTGCGGCCTGCCGGCGCTGCGTGCGCAACAGCGGCAGGGACAGCGCGGCCAGCGCCAGCACCAACAGCCCCGCGACCAGCGCGGACGCCAGCCGCGGCTCAAGCGCGGGAAACAGTTGCGGCAGGCTGCGCGCCGCCGGCTCGGCCGCACCGCCCGATTGCAGCGACACGCGCAGCGGGGCCAGCACTCCGGTCAGGCTGGCCTGCGCGCCCAGCCCCAGGCACAGCAGCACCAGCACCGAGCGCAGGTTGCCCCCCGCCGCCAGCACCACCGAGCGCGCCCCGCAGGCATTGGCCAGCACCATGCCGATGCCAAAGATGGCGCCGCCGCCCAGCGCCCCGGACCATGAAAACCGCCCGCGCAACGGCAGCGCGGCGGCAAGGTCGATGACCCCCGACAGGCTGAGCGCCTGCGTGGCGCAGATCGCCACCGCCATGGCCAGCGCGAATGCGCGGATGGCGGACAGGTCGCCGCCCGCCATGACGCCGCGCATTCCTCTGAGCAGGCAGAACCGTCCGGCCCGGGTGGCGGCGCCAAAGACCCCGCCAAGCGCCAGCCCCAGCAGGACCGCATTCACCCGCGGCCCCAGATGTCCGCCGAAATCGCCGCATACCAGCCCGCGCCATAGGCGGCCTCGGCCTTGCGGAACGCGGCGTTGGCGTCGATGGGGCTGACCCCACCGGCGCCCTCGACCTCGACGATGGAATCGTCCTCGGCGCGGTAGACCCCGGCGACCGAGATGCCCCAGTCGACGCCGACCAGGCTGTAGCAGGTGTTGGCAAAGCTGGCCGGAGGCGTGTCGCGCCCGGCCAACTCGGCCGAGATCGCGGCGGCCGCCACCTTGGCCTGCGCATTGGCGCAAAACCCCGATTTCGGCATCGGCGCGGCGATGGTCGCATCGCCCACGACATGGATATGCGGAACCTGCTCGGATTCAAAGCTGCCGCCCCGGACCGGCACCCAGCCCGTGGCATCCGTCACCCCGGCGCGCTCGGCGATCCAGCCCGCCTTTTGCGGCGGCACCACGTTCAGCACGTCGGCGCGGTGGGTGGTGCCGAAATTGGTCTCGGCGGTGCGGTTGGCGGCGTCGATGGCCACCACCTGCCCGTCGTCGGCCAGGCTGATCCATTCGATCATGTTGCCGTAAAGCGCCGCCCAGCCCTGCTGGAACAGCGCCTGCTTGGAAAAATTCTCTTTGCTGTCCAGCAGCAGGATTTTCGATTTCGGCTTATGGGTGGTCAGGTAATGCGCCACCATCGAGGCGCGCTCATACGGTCCCGGCGGGCAGCGGAACGCGCCGTCGGTGATCGACATGACGAACAGGCCGCCGTCCTCCATCGCCTCGAGCTGCGATTTCAGCAGCTGCGTCTGGGGGCCGGCACGCCAGGCGTGGGGGACCAGCTCGGCCGCGGCCTCGTCATAGCCCTCGATCGCGTTCCAGCGGAAATCGATGCCCGGCGACAGCACCAGCCGGTCATAGTCCAGCACGTCGCCGCCAGCCAGCACCACCCGGCGCGCCGCCCCGTCGATGTCCTGCGCAAGGTCGTGGATCACCTCGACCCCGGCGGCGCGCAGATCGTCGTAGCCGTGGGTGATGCTGTCCCATTCGCGCAATCCGCCCAGATACAGGTTGGAAAACGGGCAGGTTGCGAAACGCTGCGTCGGCTCGATCAGGGTGATGCGCATCCCTGGGTTCAGCCGCCGCAGATAGCGCGCCGCCGTGGCGCCGCCAAAGCCGCCGCCGACCACGACCACATGCGCGGCCGCCGCCTGCGCCCGCACCAGCCCCGGCATCGCCAGCGCGCCCAGCGCCGCCACACCCCCCAGGATACCGCGTCTAGAGATGATCATTGCCCGACCTCCGCAAACCAGTGGGCGAGGGTCGCGATCTGCGCCTCGTCATATCCTTTCATCAGCCGCGTCATCACCGTGGCGTCGGCGGTGCCGTCCCGAAAGCCGGTCATCCGGGCCAGCAGCTCGGCCTCGGGGAGCCCCGCGATCGAGGGGATGGCGCCGGGCGAATGCCCGTCGGGGCCGTGGCAGCCGGCGCAGGGACCGGCAAGAACCTGCGCCGCGGCGCGTTCATCCGCGGCGGCGGCCGAGGCAAGGGTCGCGGTTAGCATCATCGGCAGAACCATAAGGTTCAGTTGTCTGACGGACATGGGCCCCCCCGTGGCTGGCTGTTGTTATGTGGTCCGCCCCGGATTGCGCGGGTGCGGAATGCCGTGAGACATGATGAAAGATTTACCCGGCGACGGGAAGAGCCTGATGCACCCGGCCGCCGCCTTCGCCCTTGCCACAACGCCTCGCCCCGTCCTAGCATCCGTCCCCGGACGAGGGGGAGAGCGGCCAAGATGTGCGATGTCCTGATCGCTGAGGATGAGCCCACCATACTCGAAACGCTGAGCTTCCTGCTGGAGCGCGCGGGGTGGAGCGTGGCCTCGGTCACGGATGGCGCGGCGGTGCTGGACACGGTGCGGCGCAAGCGCCCGCAGGTGCTGGTGCTGGACGTGATGCTGCCCGGGCGCAGCGGGCTTGAGATCCTCAAGGCGCTGCGGGCGGACCCGGAACAGGCCGACACGCCGGTGCTGATCCTGACCGCGCGCGGACAAAGCCACGACCGGCAGATGGCGCTGGACCTGCGGGCCGACGGGTTCATTTCAAAGCCCTTTGCCAACGACGAGGTGGTGGACGAGGTCCGCCGCCTGCTGGGTCGGCGCGCGGCCCGCACGGCCGCGCTGGGCTGAACGCGGGCGTGGCCGGGCCGCCGATCCGCCCCGCGCGGGACACGCGCCGCCGGGACGCGGCTTTCGTGCTGCCCGCTTTCGGCACGCTGGTGCTGCTGCCGCCGTTCCTGAACCTGTTCAACCGCGGCCTGCTGGTGTTCGGCGTCCCGCTTGAGGCGGTGTATCTGTTCACCGTCTGGCTGGCGCTGATCCTGGGCGCCTTTGCGATGACCCGGCGCCGGCCCCGGGGCGCCGACGCGCCGCCCCTGGGGGATGACGGCTGATGCTGTCGCCCGATTTCGTCATCCTGACGGCGGTGGCCTATGTCGGGCTGCTGTTTGCGCTGGCCTATGTCTCGGACCTGCGGGCGCGGCAGGGGCGGGCGGGGTTCCTGCGCTCGCCGCTGGTCTATACGCTGTCGATCTCGGTCTATTGCACCAGCTGGACGTTCTACGGCGCAGTGGGCACCGCCGCCCGCAACGGGCTGGAGTTCATGGCGATCTACATGGGGCCGACGCTGGTGTTCGTCGGCTGGTGGTTCCTGCTGCGCAAGCTGTTGCGGATCGGGCACGGGCAGAGGATCACCTCGATCGCGGATTTCCTGTCCTCGCGGTTTGGCAAGTCCAGCAAGCTGGCGATCCTGGTGACGGTGATCGCGGTGGTGGCGATCACGCCCTATATCGCCTTGCAACTCAAGGCGGTGACGACTTCGATCCAGGTGATCTCGACCGCCGACGGGCGCGGGCGGCTGGCCGGGCTGGGCGACGCGGGGCTGGGGCTGGCGGTGGCGATGGGCATGGCCGTGTTCACCATCCTGTTCGGCACCCGCAACGTGGACGCGCGCGAACAGCACCCGGGCGTGGTCGCCGCCATCGCATTCGAGGCCAGCGTGAAATTCGTGGCGCTGGTGGCGGTGGGGCTGTTCGTGATCTTCGGGCTGTCGGACGGCCCCGCGCAGATCTATGCCCGCGCCGCCGAGGCCGGTTTCACCATCCACGAACCCGGCCCTTTTGGCAGCCGCTGGGTCACGGTGCTGTTCCTGTCGGGCTGCGCGGTGATCTGCCTGCCGCGGCAGTTCCAGATCGCCGTGGTGGAAAACGCCGATGAGGATCACCTGCGCACCGCCGCCTGGGCGTTCCCGGCCTATCTGCTGCTGATGAGCCTGTTCACCCTGCCCATCGCCTTTTACGGGCTGGCGACCATGCCGGCGGGGTCGAACCCCGACATGTTCGTGCTGACCTTGCCGATGGCGGCCGACCAGAACGCGCTGGCGCTGTTTGCCTTTATCGGGGGGTTTTCCTCGGCCACCTCGATGATCATCGTGGCCTCGATCGCGCTGTCGATCATGGTGTCGAACCATATCGTGCTGCCGCTGGCGCTGCGGTTTACCCGCGACCTTGCCGCGCACGAGGCGCAGGGCATCGCGCGGCTGCTGCTGGTCAGCCGGCGCACCTCGATCGCGGTGATCCTGTTTCTCGGGTTCATCTATTTCTGGCTGACCGGGGAAAGCGGGGCGCTGGCGCCCATCGGGCTGATTTCCTTTGCCGGGGTGGCGCAGTTCCTGCCGGCGCTGCTGGCGGCGCTTTACTGGCGCGGCGCCACGGTGCGCGGCGCGCTGGCGGGGATGGTGCTGGGGTTCGCGGTCTGGGGCTGGACGCTGTTTCTGCCCAGTTTCGCCGCCGGCAGCGAAACCGTCGCCACGCTGCTGGCCCAGGGGCCTTGGGGGATCACCGCGCTGCGCCCGCAGGCGCTGTTCGGGATGGGCGACACCGACCCGCTGGTCCATTCGATGTTCTGGAGCATGCTGCTGAACGCGGGCACGCTGATCGTCACCTCGCTGATGACCGGGCAAAGCCGGCTGGAACAGATTCAGGCCGGCATTTTCGTCGATGTGTTCCGGCAGGGCGGTGTCGGGCAGGGCGGGGCAGGACAGCGGGCGGCCGGCCAGTCGATCCGCAGCACCGCCACCGCCGACGACCTGTTCTTTCTGGCCGAGCGGGTGCTGGGCTGGCACCGTGCCAGCACCCTGTTCAAGGATGCGGGCATCCGCCACGGCACCCATGCCCGCGGCGAGGACGCGCCGCCCGGCTTCATCATCCGGCTGGAACGTGAACTGGCCAGTTCCATCGGCGCGGCCTCGGCGCATATCCTGCTGTCCAAGGTGGTGCAGGGCGATGCGCTGTCGCTGGACGAGGTGATGCAGATCGCCGACGAAACATTGCAGGTGATTTCCCATTCCAACGAGCTGGAAAAGAAATCCAACGAGCTGCGCCGGACCGCCCGGCAGTTGCAGGAGGTGAACGAGAAACTTCACGCACTGCACCGGCAGAAGGACGATTTCCTTAGCCAGGTCAGCCACGAGGTGCGCACGCCGATGACCTCGATCCGCTCGATTTCCGAAATCCTGATGCGCCAGCCCGACTTGGCCGAGGCGCAGCGGGAACGGTTTGTCGAGCTGATCCACCATGAAAGCGTGCGGCTGACCCGGCTGCTGGACGAAATCCTGGATCTCAGCGCGCTGGAACACGGCGAGAGGGACTGGGAAAACCACCCCGTCGACCCCGAGGCCGCCCTGAGCCGCGCGATGGAGGTCTGCGACGCCATTGCCCGCCAGCGCGCCATCAGGTTTTCGCGCGACCATGCGCCGGTGCCGGTCATCGTGTCGGGGGATGCGGACCGGCTGTGCCAGGTTTTCATCAACATCATCGCCAACGCCATCGCCCACAACCGCGACCCCGAACCGCGGGTGCATGTGCGTTCGCGGGTGACGGCGACGGAATATCAGGTCGAGATCATGGACAACGGGGCCGGCATCGCCCCCGAGTTCCGCGCCACCATCTTTGACAAGTTCATGCGCATCGGCGACGGCGGGCCGGCGGGCGGGGCGTTTCCCGGGCTGGGGCTGGGGCTGAACATCAGCCACACCATCGTGCGCAAGCTGCAAGGCCGGATCGAGCTGGTCGAGGGCGCGCTGCCCGGCGCGTGTTTCCGCATCTCGCTGCCGTTGTGGCCGGCACCGCTGCAAGCCGCGGCGGTGCGGCTGGATCAGGCGGGCGCGTCCTCTTGACGGTGGCTGCAATTCTGGCGGATGCACAGCTGGCAGGACGGGCCGACCGCCAGCTGCGTGCCTGTGTCCGACAGGTTCAGCCCCTGCCCATAGACAGTGCGGTCGGCGTGGTGGATGTCGCAGGCCAGCATCACCGAAAACACCAGCGGCTGTTCGGCCCAGGTCGAGATCCGCTTGGGCACCGATTTCGCGATCATCAGGAACCGCGCGCCGTTGGGGAACTCGGCGATCTGGCGGATCACCCCGCCCGCCGGCGTGGTGTGATAGATCGGCCATAGCAGGCAGCCATGCCCGCCCCCCGGCAGGCTCAGCCCGGGCAGCGGGAACCGCTTGGTCAGCCGCCCCGAGGGATCGGCGCGCAGAAAGCCAAAGGGCACGCCCTCGGCGCCGGGGCGGCGCAGCGTCACCAGCCGGTGGGCCACCTGCTCGAAACTGGCGCCGTGGATATGGCTGAGCAGGTCGATGTCATGGCGGTGTTCCGCGGCGGTGGCGCTGATCCGCGCATAGGGCATCATCATCGCCCCCGCGACATAGGACGACAACGCCCCCCGCATCAGCTGCCGCGCCTCGTCCGATGCGGGTTCCAGCGCCGCGCAGGTCCGGTCCAGCAGCTCGGGCGCCGCCAGCTCGGCGATGTGGCGGCACATGCGGAACACCCGCGTGGCCAGCGGCGCCGAGGCCCGCAGCCACAGCACCCCGTCCTGCGCCGGCCCGGCCGGCGCCGGCGGCGGACCGCCCGGCGTTTCGGGCCGGCGCTGGCAGCGGACGCCGAAACGCCTTTCCAGACAGGCGGCCAGCGCGGTTTCGCCGAATTCGCCGGGGATGGCGGCGCGCAGCTCGTCGGCCAGATCCTCCAGCTCGGGGAAATGGTTGTTGGCGGCGATGAAAGCATCCTCGACCTGCCGCACCGGCGAGATGGTGCGCCGCTTGATGGTGGCGCGGTCGAAATAGCCGACCAGCCCGCGCATGGTGGTGCTGAGTTCCTGCGCCTCGCGGTTGATGGCCGCGGTAAAGCGGTGGCGGTCGGTCTCGCTCAGATCCTCGACCCTTGCGATGATCTCGGCGCTGGACCGCATCCCCGTCAGCCGGTTCAGCACCTCGTGCAGCATCTGCCCCAGCAGCGGGTCCGAGGCAAAGCGGTTGGTGAACGCCTCGACCTCGGCCATCGCCTCGGCGCCCATGCGGTGCAGCCGGATCAGCGCCTGCGCCACCTCGGGGAAACGTGCCAGCAGGTCGCGAAAATCGGTGTGGCCGAAATCCAGCCCCTGCAACACCGGGTCGTTCAGCATTTCCTGCACGTTTTGCAGGGTCTTTTGTTCCTGATCGCCCGAGAGGGAATCGATGTCCAGTTGCAGATGTTCCGCGATGCGCAGCAGCAGCGCCCCGCCCACGTCGCGTTTCGAATTCTCGATCAGGTTCAGATAGCTGGACGAAATCCCCACCATCCGCGCCAGCCCGGCCTGCGAGATGCCGCGGTCCATCCGCTGCCGACGTATCCTGATGCCGACCGGCGCGCGCATGTTGCCCCCCTTATCCCTCGCCCGAGTCAATCATTTACAAAGTTTCCTGTAAATCATTCGATAGTTTACAAAAAAATCCATTGCAATCAAATTCTTATTGAGATCGTTCCAGCCATGTCCTCTTGATGCAAGCAACAATGACAAAAAGTCGCACCAGGGAGGAAAGATATGTCGAAACTCATCATGAACCGGCGTGGACTGTTGCGGACGATGGGCGCGGGCGCGGCGGCGACGCTGGCCTCGCCCATGTTCTTTACCCGCGGCGCGTGGGCCAACAACTACTGCAACGACCCCACCGCCAGCGGCAAGATCGTCTTTGGCTTCAACGTGCCGCAGACCGGCACCTATGCCGAGGAAGGTCTGGAACAGCTCAAGGGCTATCAGCTGGCGGTGAAACATATCAACGGCGAAGGCGACGGGGGGCTGCTCAAGACCTTCAAGCCGCTGGCGCTGGAAGGTAACGGAGTCCTGGGCCGCAAGGTCGAATTCGTCACCGGCGACACCCAGACCAACACCGACGCCGCCCGCGACGGCGCCCGGCGGATGATCGAACGCGACGGCGCCATCATGGTCACCGGCTGCGTCACCACGGGCGAGGCGGTGGCCCAGCAGGCGCTGTGCCACGAATTGGGCGTGATCTACATGTCCGGCCTGACCCACGGCAACGACACCACCGGCAAGGACAAGCGCCGCTACGGGTTCCGGCATTTCTTCAACGCCCACCAGTCCGGCGTCGCCATCGCCCCGATCCTGGGGCAGGAATACGGCAACGACCGGCGCGCCTATCACCTGACCGCCGACTACAACTGGGGCTGGACGCAAGAGGAATCGATCAAGGCCGCGACCGAGGCGCTGGGCTGGGAAACCGTCGCCACGGTGCGCACGCCGCTGGGTCTGGGCGATTATTCGCAGTATCTGACGCCGGTGCTGAACTCGGGCGCGGATGTGCTGATCCTGAACCACTACGGCCACGACATGGTGAACTCGTTGCCGCAGGCGGTGCAGTTCGGCCTGCGCGAGCGGCAGGCCAACGGCAAGCAGTTCGAGATCATCGTGCCGATGTTCTCGGAGCTGATGGCCGTCGGCGCCGGCGATGCGGTCAAGGGCATCATCGGCACCCAGAACTGGAACTGGCAGCTTGAGGACGAAGGCTCCAAGGCTTTCACCCAGTCCTACGGCGCCGAATACGGCGAGCCGCCGTCGCAGTCGGCGCATACGGGGTATGTGCAGGCGATCCTTTATGCCGATGCGGTGCAGCGCGCGGGCAGCTTTTACCCGCCAGAGGTCATCAAGGCGCTTGAGGAATTCGAGTTCGACGGCATGGGCAACGGCCCGACCCTCTATCGCGGCGACGACCACCAGTGCATCAAGGAAGTGCTGGTCGTGCGCGGCAACGAAAACCCCACCAGCCGCTTTGACGTGCTGAACGTGGTCGGCAAGACCCCGCGCGACGAGGTCACCTATGACCCCGCGATCTTCGGCGGGGAACTTGGCCCCTACGAGCCGAACCAGTGCTGAGCTGACGTTCGACAAGACATCCGGCGCCGGAAAAGGGCGCCGGATTCCTGTTCTCCGGAAAACAATGAATCACCGCCGGTCCCGCCGGAGGGAGGAGAGGTTATGAACACGATACTTGCCCAGTTGCTCAACGGGCTGGACAAGGGCGCGGCCTATGCGCTGATCGCTCTTGGACTGACACTGGTTTTCGGGACTCTGGGGGTGGTGAACTTTGCGCATGGGGCGCTGTTCATGCTGGGCTGCTTTTGCGCAGTCGCCTTTCGCTACCTGCTGACGATCGAGACCGTCTCGGTCGATCCGACGCAGCTGTCGCCATGGGGCCAGCCGGTGCAGGTCCGCACGCCGCTGGTGCAGGACTGGCTGGGCGATTTCGGCGCGCTGATGGTCGATTACTCGGTCCCGTTCTCGATCCTGCTGACCGTGCCGGTGATGCTGGTCATCGGCATCGCGATGGAGCGCGGGCTGATCCGGCATTTCTACAAGCGCACCCATGCGGAACAGATCCTGGTCACCTTTGGCCTGGCCATCGTGCTGGGCGAGCTGGTGAAATCGGTCTTTGGCCCCAACCCCTGGCCGCAGCCGATCCCCAGCGATCTGCGCGGCGCGGCCGATATCGGCATCTGGCTGGGGATGGAGCCGCGCTCGCTGACCTATCCGATGTGGCGGGTCATCTATCTGCTGTTTTCGCTGGCGGTGATCGGCGGGGTCTTTGCATTCCTGCGCTTTACCACCTTTGGGATGGTGGTCCGGGCCGGCATGGCGGACCGCGAGGCGGTGGGGCTGCTGGGCATCAACATCGACAGGCGCTTTACCGTGGTCTTTGGCCTGGCCGCCGTGGTCGCGGGGGTGGCGGGGGCCATGTATACGCCGCTGCTGGCGCCGAACTATCACATCGGCATGGATTTCCTTGTCCTCAGCTTTGTTGTCGTCGTGGTCGGCGGCATGGGATCGCTGCCCGGCGCGGTGCTGGCCGGTTTCCTGCTGGGGATCCTGCAATCCTTTGCCTCGATGACCCAGATCAAGACGTTCCTGCCCGGTATCGACCAGGTCATCGTCTATCTTGTGGCGGTGGTGGTCCTGCTGGTGCGGCCGCGTGGCCTGCTGGGCCGGCGCGGCGTGATGGAGGGCTGAGCCGATGTTCCATCTTTCCCGCAAGGATCAGGTCAAGCTGGCGATCTTTGCCCTTGTCGTCGTGACCATGCCGATCTGGCTGGCGCCGCTGGGGGCCGCCTATCCCGGGCTGATGCAGAAATTCGCGATCTATGCGATCTTCGCCATCGGCTTCAACATCCTGTTCGGCCTGACCGGCTATCTGTCCTTTGGTCATGCCGCCTTTCTGGGCGTGGGTTCCTATACCGCGGTCTGGTCGTTCAAGCTGCTGAGCATGGACATCCTGCCGGCGCTGCTGTTCGCGGTGCTGGTTGCCGGGTTGTTTGCGCTGGTGATCGGGTTCTTCAGCCTGCGGCGGACGGGGATCTATTTCTCGATCCTGACGCTGGCATTCGCGCAGATGTGCTACAGCCTGGCCTATTCGGTGCTGACCCCGATCACCAACGGCGAAACCGGGCTGCTGCTGGCCCGCGACGACCCGCGGGTGATCGACGCGGCGCTGGGTGCCGGCACCGTGGGCGGTGCGGGGCTGCCGTCGCCGGCGCTGCTGGGCAACAGCGTGACGGGGTATTTCGGTTTCTACATCTGTGCGGCGCTGCTGATCCTGACCTTTTACATCTCGCAAAAGATCTTTGCCTCGCCCTTTGGGCTGGCGCTGCGGGGGATCAAGTCGAACCAGACCCGCATGATCTATACCGGCTTCAACATCCGGCCCTATATGCTGGCGGCCTTTGTCATCTCGGGCATGTTCGCGGGGCTGGCGGGTGGGCTGCTGGCGGTCACCGACCCCATCGCGGGGGCGGAACGGATGCGCTGGACGGAATCGGGCAATATCGTGCTGATGACCATCCTTGGCGGGGTGGGCACGCTGATCGGCCCGGTGATCGGCGCCTGGGTGATCAAGTATTTCGAGAACATCTTTTCCGCCATCAACAAGAACATGCTGAACGCGACCTTTGATTTCCTGCCTGACGGGATGCAGAACATCGCCGTCACCGTGCTGTCCAAGTTCGTGGGCGAGGGCTGGCACCTGACGCTGGGGCTGCTGTTCGTGCTGATCGTGGTGTTCCTGCCCGGCGGGCTGGTCGAGGGCTATCTCAAGCTGGTCGCGCGATTGCGGCGCGGGCGCGGCACCAAACCGGAGGCTGGCGGAAAATGAGCGTGACGAGCGAAAAGAACATCGTCCTGCACGCCGCGGACGTGATCAAGAACTTCGGCGGGCTGCGTGCGCTGTCCGACATCGACCTGCAAATCGAAGAGGGCAAGACCCACGCGATCATCGGGCCGAACGGCGCGGGCAAGTCCACCTTGCTGAACGTGATCATCGGGCGGATCGCGCCGACCTCGGGGGCGGTGGTGTTCGACGGCACCGTGCTGACCGGCAAGGCCCCGCACGAGATCAACCAGCTGGGGATTTCGCGGGTGTTCCAGACGCCCGAGATCTTTGCCGACCTGTCGGTGCTGCACAACGTCATGGCCCCGGCATTCGCCCGCCGCGACGGGGCGTTCCGGCTGAACATGTTCCGCGCCACCGCCCGCGAGGCCGCGATCCGGGACGAGGCCGAAAGCCTGCTGAACGATTTCGGCATGTGGGACCGGCGCGACGACCATTCTGGCGCGCTGTCGCGGGGCGACAAGCGGCGGCTGGAGCTGTGCATGTGCCTGATCCAGCATCCGCGGCTGCTGCTGCTGGACGAACCCACCGCCGGCATGTCGCGCCACGACACCAACACCACCATCGAGCTGCTGAAAAAGATCAAGCTGCGCGGCATGACCAAGGTCATCATCGAACACGACATGCATGTGGTGTTTTCGCTGGCCGACAAGATCTCGGTGCTGGCGCAGGGGCGGATCATCGCCTCGGGCCTGCCGCAGGACATCAAGGAGGACCCCAGGGTGCAGGAAGCCTATCTCGGGGGGGCGGCGGAATGAATGCGGCACCAGTAACCGGCCCGGCGCCGGATGCGTTCTTTGCGCTGCGCGACGTGCATGCCTATTACGGCGAAAGCTATATCGTGCAGGGGGTCAGCCTTGAGGTGCGCAAGGGCGAGGTGCTGGCCCTGCTGGGCCGCAACGGCGCGGGCAAGACCTCGACCATGCGCGCCATCGCCCGGGCTGACGAGCCGGCGGTGATGCGCGGCGAAATCTGGCTGGAGGGGCAGCCTGTCCACCAGATGAAATCCTGGCAGGCCAGCCAGGCCGGCATCCAGCTGGTCCCCGAGGACCGCCGCATCATCCCCGGCATGACCGTCGAGGAAAACCTGATCCTGTCGCAGGTCGCCCCCAACAAGGGCTGGGAAATCGCCCAGATCTACGAGCATTTCCCGCGTCTGGCCGAGCGCCGCAACCAAGAGGGGATCACCCTGTCGGGGGGCGAACAGCAGATGCTGGCCGTCGCCCGGGCGCTGGCGCGCGAGGTCAAGCTGCTGCTGCTGGACGAGCCCTACGAGGGGCTGGCCCCGGTGATCGTGCGCGAGATCGAGCATATCGTGCAGGACATCAAGGCCCGCGGCATCACCACCATCATCGTGGAACAGAACGCGGTGGCGGCGCTGCGGCTGGCGGACCGGGCGGTGATCCTCGATTCCGGCGAGCTGGTGTTCACCGGCTCGGCGCAGGAGCTGCTGGACAACGCCGATCTGCGCAACCGCTATCTGGCGATCTAGGTTGGGCCTTCAGGCTGCGGCGGCGCGGGGGGCGTCGCCGCAGCATGGGTATTTGGACCAGAAAGAAGCGGCCGGCGCGGCCGGGCGGATCGCGGCCGCAAGTGCCGGTCCTTGCGGGCGGAGCCGGGCAGATTCATGGCCCCCGGTGTGCGTGTGCGCGTGCGGGGCGGTTGCGGCGTCGGGGAATGGCGGCCTGCGGGGCGGTGAAATCTTTCCGGGAACATTCGCGGCCGCGGCCGGTTCATGGGCCGTGACACCCGCCGGCCCCATGCAGGCCGCCCAAGGAAAGGAGATTTCCGATGCCCGACAAGGTTCTGGACGATCTGTTCCACGACACGCTGAAAGACATCTATTACGCCGAGCGCCAGATCCTGAAGGCGCTGCCCAAAATGGCGCGCGGCGCGCAATCGGGCGAACTGCGCGAGGCGTTTGAAAAGCACCGCGACCAGACCGAGACCCATGTCGAGCGCTTGCAGCAGGTGTTCGAGATCATCGGCAAGACGCCGCGCGGCAAGACCTGCCCCGCCATCGACGGGATCATCGAAGAGGGCGACGAGGTGATGGCAGCGTTCAAGGGCTCGCCCGCGCTGGATGCGGGGCTGATCGCCGCCGCGCAGGCGGTCGAGCATTACGAGATCGCCCGCTACGGCACGCTGCGGCAATGGGCGCAGGATCTGGGCCTGCGTGACGCGGCCAGGCTGCTGGACGAGACCTTGTCCGAAGAGGCCGGGACCGACGAGCTGCTGACCCGGATCGCCGAGGGCGGGGCCAACCGCGAAGCCGTCGAGCCGGCCTGAGGCCGGGCGCGCGGCCTTGCCCGGGCAGCGCGGCCCCGGCGGGCAACCGGTTTCAACCGGCGCCCGCGTCAGTCGCCGCCGCCGCCCCCCAGATGGCGCATCTGCGTTTGCAGCCGGCAGCACAAGCCGCCGCTGTTGCGGGTAATCGTGCTTTCGCCCATGAAATCCTCGGGCAGAACCTCTTCGATGATCAGCGAGCCGAAGCCCTTGCGGTGACCGGGCCGGGGCGGGGGGCCGCCGCTTTCGGTCCAGACCAGTTCGAACGCGTCCTCGCTGTCGGGGCGGCCGGCGGTCCAGCGCAGGTCGATCCGCCCTTGCGGCGTCGACAGCGCGCCGTATTTCAGCGCATTGGTCGCCAGCTCGTTGACGGCCAGCGCCAGCGTCAGGGCCTGTTTGGCGCTGACGCGCAGCTTTGGCCCCTCGATCCGAAAGCGGCCCTGCCCGGTGCGAAAGGGCTTGAGCGCCTCGTGGATCACATGGCCCATGTCGGCGTGTTGCAGGGGCGTGCGGGTCAGCAGCGACTGCGCCTGCGCCAGCGCGCCGATACGTTGGCGCAGATGGACGCCGGCTTCGTGCCCGTGGTGGCTTTGCACCGTCTGGTTCACGATGGCTGAAACCACCGCCAGCGTGTTCTTGATCCGGTGCGCCAGCTCGCTGTTGCGCAGTTCGAGCTGGCGGGCGGTCTCGACCGTGCCGGTGGTTTCGATCACCGTGTCCATCATCCCGCGCACGATGCCGTTCTCGTCGCGGATCGGGCTGTAGCAAAAGGTGAAATGACACGGCTCGGGATAGCCGTAGCGGTCGATGGTCAGGGGGAAATCCTGAACAAACGTCGGCTCGCCGGCATAGGCGCGTTCGGCGATCGGGCCGATTTCATCCCAGACCTCGGCCCAGACCTCGGCAAAGCTGCGGCCCAGCACCTCGCCCTTGTCACCAAGGATCGGGCGGAACGCGTCGTTCGGCAGCATTACCATCCCCGGTCCCCAGACCAGGCATTTGGGGAATTTCGAGTTCAGCGCCAGACCCAGCGTGACCTTGAGCGCGAGCGGCCAGCCTTCGGGCGGGCCCAGCTCATGCGTGGACCAGTCCCTGGCCCGGATAAGCCGCGCCATCTCGCCACCGCCGTCCAGAAAATGCAAATCGGCCATCCGCCCCTCGTCCGAAAGCCCCGGCCACCGCTGCACCCACAACCCCGTATCGGCGGCAGCGCGCGTCGCGATCTGTGCGATTTGACCGGGATGGGGTGATGATAGCGCAGTAACCCAAGGGCCAGAACTATAAAAATATCAGTTGCCGGGGCTGGCTGGCGGCAGGATTCCGCCGCGGCCGGAACGAAACCCCGCGCTTTCCGGTTCGTCCTGTTGTAGCCCCGATATTGCGGACGACCATGCAGGACAGCCTGAGATTCGGTTCCCTCGGCGATGAGGCCGCGCATCTTTGCATCGACATGCAAAGACTGTTCGCCGCCGGCTCGGCATGGGAAATCCCGTGGATCGAAAAGATCCGGCCGATGGTCGCCGATCTGGTGGCCCGGCGGCCGCGGCGCGCGGTGTTCACGCGGTTTATTCCTCCGCCCGACATGCAGGCTGCGGGCGGCGCCTGGGCGCGGTATTACGCGCAATGGCCGCAGATGCTGCGCGAGCGGCTGGACCCGGCCTGGCTGGAACTGCTGCCCGAGCTGGCGCGCCATGTGCCGCCCGCCCATGTCTTTGACAAGCCCGTCTATTCGCCCTGGCACGACGGGCGGCTGCACCGGTTCCTGCGGGGCGCCGGCATCGACACGCTGGTCATCACGGGCGGAGAAACGGACGTCTGCGTGCTGGCCACCGTCATGGGGGCGGTGGATCTGGGTTACCGGGTTGTGCTGGTCAGCGACGCGGTCTGTTCATCGGCCGATCCCGGCCATGACGCGGCGATGACCCTGTTTCGCAGCCGGCTGTCCCAGCAGATCGAGACGGCGCCTCTGGCCCTGATCCTCGACAGCTGGTCAAGATGAGGAACGCCAAGGCATCCGCCAGCCCGTGCCGGGGTCTGGAAACCAGCGCCAGAGGGGGGCGGGGCCGCCCGGACCCCGCCTCGGGCACAAGCGACGGAGCGCGGCGATGACCGACCGGAACCGGCCCATTTGCGTCATTCCCGCGGGAATCGGCCATTTCTATCGCTCGTCGGATCTTTCCGGGCTGCGGCTGGCACTGTGGGAGGACGGTCGCCCCGCCAGCTGCCCTCTGGCGGGCTATCTGCGCGAGGCCGGCGCCCGGGTGGATTGCCTGGCCGTGGATAAGGGCACGCACCCGCCCGCGCCCGCGCCGCGCATCAGGCGCGGGTGGGGCGGCGACGGGCTTGGCCCTGTGACGGGGCCGACACCGGGGTCCGCGCTGTGGCCGACGCCGCGGCCCGCGCTGAAAGATGAAATCGACGCGGCCGTGGTCAATCTGGGTGATCCCGACCCCTTGGCGCGGCAGCTTTGCTTGCTGGACATTCCGGTGGTCATCTTTACCGAGCATCCCGAACGCTGCCTTGAACATTATCCGACCGGCATCTGCACCGATACATCCGACGGCCCCGAGGCGCTGGCCTCGGCCGTGCTGCTGCATGTCGCGATCGTCCGGTCGGGGCTGCATGCGACCCCCGACCTGTCGGTGACCGAGATGCTTCCCCGGCTGCGGGCGATGGCGCGGGTGCTGGTGCAAGATGGCGCGCTTGCCGACGCCCTGCTGGAGGATGCGATGGTGCAGGCGCTGGAATATGTGCCCGCGCTGGGATCCGACACCGAAATCGGGGCGCTGCTGGTCATGCTGATCGAACGTATCTGGATCCGGCAGAAGCTGTCGCGCCCCAGCTGATCGCGCCCTTGGGCAGGGCACGGAAAAAGGGGGCCTCGCGGCCCCCTTTTGCTTGCGTCTGCGGCGCGGTGTCAGCGCCGGCCGCCGCGCCCATAGCGGCGGTCGTCGTCGTCATCGTCATCGCGGCGATGTTCCCAGCCCAGACGCGCGGCCTCGGAATGGCCGCGGGAATCGCCGAACCAGCCGCCCTGACCGCGGTCGCGCGAATAACCGCGGTCGTCGTCGTCATCCCGGCGCGAAGAAGAGGACCGCGAATAGCCGCGATCATCGTCGCGGCCGCGCGAATAGCGGCGGTCGTCGTCGTCGTCGCGGCGCGACGAGCGCGAGCGGCCGCGGCCGTAATCATCGTCGTCATCATCGCGGCGGTGTTCCCAGCCCAGACGCGCGGCCTCGGAATGGCCGCGGGAATCGCCGAACCAGCCGCCCTGACCGCGGTCGCGCGAATAACCGCGATCGTCGTCGTCGTCCCGGCGCGAGGACCGCGAATAGCTGCGATCATCATCGCGGCCGCGCGAATAGCGGCGGTCGTCGTCATCGTCGCGGCTGGACGACCGCGAGCGCCCGCCCCGGTGGTCATCGTCGCTGACGAAGCGGCCGCGGCTGTCGCGTTCCCGGTCGTTGTCATACCGGCCCGAGCTGCGGCCCCG
The DNA here is from genome assembly GCF_900108405.1 of Paracoccus alkenifer. GTDB lineage: Bacteria > Pseudomonadota > Alphaproteobacteria > Rhodobacterales > Rhodobacteraceae > Paracoccus > Paracoccus alkenifer. The sequence continues at coordinate 664,446 of NZ_FNXG01000001.1, read as the reverse complement.
GCCACCACGATCGTCATCGCTGACAAAACGTCCGTATTCGTCGCGGTCAGGCATGTTGGAATTCCTCGGCATGATGTCCTCCTGAATTGCAGTTAGGTGCCGCACACGCGGCGTCAGTTCGCCGCCCCGTCGCGACGGGGCGGTCAGGCAGGCACCTAGATCCCTGCCCAGGGCCACCGGGTCGACCCCGGCCGCCTTTGCCTTTGCAAGCAGCCCGCTGCGGGGCTTTTCCTCGCGTTCGATGATCTCTCCGATCAGCCTTGCGGCCACCCGCAGCGCGGCCAGCGCCAAGGGCCCGTCCAGCGCCCAGCTTGACCGCAGCAGGAACGAGACCAGATCGCCGTCGATGGCGGTCTCGGTCAGGGCGGGAAATTCCTGCAAACCGGCGTCGGTCGCGCAGTCGTAAAGCACCGCGTGGGCCTCGGCGTGGCGTGCCCATGCGTCCGACAGTCGGTCCAGCAGCTCGTCTGCGCCGTCCTCGTCGGTCAGGCCCGATGCCTCGCCCAGCAGGGCGCGCAGCTTCTGGTGATGCGCGCGCAACTGGCCAAAGCCGTCGTTGCGGTCGTCGGTATCAGTATCGGTATCGGCGTCAGCATCGGTGTCCGTATCGTTTCGGCCCTGATCCGCGCCCCGCGCCGAGGCGTTGCCCTGCGTGGCGGCAGCGGCCCGTGCGCCGGTCTGGGTGCCGCCGCTTGGGGTCGCGCCGGTCTGGGGCGTGTTCGCCTGCGCGGTGCCGTTGTCCGGCTGATCGCCATCCTTCGCAGTCTTTCCGGATGGCTCTGCTTCGCGTGCCATATGGTCGCCTCCATGCTGTGGGGGCTGTGAACCGGCAGCGGCGGCAAATGTTCCAGAAGAAAACCGGCGCTGTCCGGGGCGTGGCATTTTTTCCGCAGGTGGCGCGCGCTGCCGGGGACGCGACTGCGCAAAAGGCCGGACCGCCCTGTCGCGATCCGGCCTGCAATCATGGGGCCGGGACCAGCCGGCCGTTCAGCCGCGCCTACCAGTCGCGGCGATACCGCCCGCCCGTGCGGTCAAACACCGCGCGGGAATAATAGTCGCTGCGGCTGCGGCCTTCGTCGCGCAGGTCGTCCATGTGGCGCCGGCGCTCGGCATCGTCGTCGCCGAACCACGAGGCGACCTCGTCGCCCGCCCTCTCGATCCAGCCGCGGTCCTCGGCGCGGTAATCTGCCCAGCCCCGGTCGCGATTCCGGTCCCGGTCGCGATCCCGATAGCCGCGATAGCCCGAGCCGTAATCCGCATCCCGCACCGGGCGCGCGGAATAGCCGCCGGCATAGTCGCGCGGATAGCTGCGGCCATAGCTGGGGTCGCCGGATTCGCCGTAGTTGCGGCGAAAAGACCCGCCCTGCGCGCCGTAAGCCCCGGGACCGTAGTCGTCACGCCCATGGTCCGGGCGCGGCCCTTCGCCATGGCGGCTTGGCCGCGATCCCCCGTATGCGCGGGGGCGATCCTCGTCCCGGTGGCGGCGCTGCTCGTCCCTCCATTGGTCTGCCATGGTGTTCTCCTGTATCATGCTGGGCCATCGGCGATGGCCGGGGGCCGACAACCGCAAGCGGTCGCGATTGTTCCCGGGCGCGGCGGCGCGCGGTCGAAGGGGCGGGATTCTTGCGGCGCAAACCGGGCCGGCAGCGGGCGCGCCCCCGGCTGCGGGTCACAGTTGCGGAAAATCTGCGTTCCATGTGCTGTTATGGCGCGCCGCTTGGACTAGACTGCCCCTGCCAAGACCAAACATGGAGTCCCCGATGGCCAACAGCGACAGCGGCCCGCTGGTCGATCCCGAACTGGACAGGGCCTTGTCCGAACTGCTGGCGCAGACCGCGAAAGAACCGATTTCGCCCCGACTGCGCGAGCTTGCGCACCAGCTTGAGCTGGCGCTTGCGCAGGCCCGCCTGCGTGACGAGGGCGAGGACGCATCGTGAACCCCGGCCGGTTTCCGCCCGGCGCGTTCACAAGTTGATTTCACCCGGAACCGCATCCGCCCCGCTGCATTGGTCCCCCACACCGCCGGGATCCCCACCATCGGGAATGCAGAGGAGCGTCGATGTCGGACGACATACTCGGATATATTCCGGCGCTTCGCGCCTATTCGCGCGCGCTGTGCCGGTCGGTCCCTGACGCCGAGGATCTGGTGCAGGAAACCCTGCTGCGCGCGATCGAGAACGTCCACCGCTATCAGCAGGGGACCAACATGCGCGCATGGCTGTTCACCATCATGCGCAACCGTTTCCTGACCAACTGCCGCAAATCCGCGCGCGAGCGGACGGGGGCGGCGGAATGTGTGTCGGGGTCGATCAAGGCGGCGGTAAAACCCGGGCAGGACTGGCACATGCAGGCGCGGGAAATGCAGGCCGCGCTACGCGAGATGCCTGCACATTACCGCGAGGCGATCGTGCTGGTCGGCGCACTGGGTGAAACCTATCTGGACGCCGCCCGCATCCTTGACTGCGACATCGGCACCATCAAGAGCCGCGTGAACCGCGCCCGCCACCTGCTGCACAACGCGCTGGAGCCGGCGCTGTAGCCCGGGCAGGCCGCGGCGGCCCGACCCGGCGGACCCTCGGCCCCGCGTTACCCGCGTGAAAAGGCGAAAAAATATTCTGATATTCAGGCGGTCGTCCCGAATATTTTCGCTTATTCCGGCACTTGCCCAAGCTGTGCCGTGGCTCGCGCCGCAGTTTTCCCTTGCTCGAATCGGCGGATCGGCTTTATCCAAATGTCCGGATGTATGGAGGATGGGATGTCCGCATTTGTTACCCGCCGCGCTGCCTTGCAGTCGGCCTTGATGGGATGCGCCTTTGTCACAGCGGCCGCGGTGGTGCCAGCTGCCGCGCAGGCTCAGGTCGAGATGGTGATCACCGACGAGCTGGCGACCTCGCACTGGACCACGGGCGTGCTGGACCAGTTGGCGGTGACTCTGGAGGAGGCGACCGGAGGAGCGGTCAAGCCCAAGGTCTTTCACGCCGGGACGCTTTACAACGATCAGGACGCCATGGCCGCGCTGGGGACGGGGGCGGTGCACATGGTCTGGCCGGTCGCCGTGCGGCTGGAAACCATCGCGCCCGAGGCCGGGGTGCTTAGCCTGCCGTTTGCGATCGACGACGCGATGATGGCCAAGCCGGGCGCGCCCGAGGCCGTCGCCGGCTACCTGCAAAAATACATGGCCCCGCGCGGTATCCGGGTGATGGGCATCGCACGCACGGCGGACCTGTTTTTCCTGACCCGCCACAAGCATCTGGAGGAGATGTCCGACCTGCGCGGGATGAAGATCCGTGCCACCGGCGGACGGGTTCTGCTGGACCTGCTGGGCGGGTTCGGCGCCAGCTCGGTGGCGCTGCCGGCACCGGAAATGGGACCGGCGCTTTCGCAAGGCGCGATCGACGGGGCGCTGACCTCGGCCGGGGGCTGGGAAATGGCGGGCACCAATGCGGTCCCTTACGGCACGCTGGTGCCGGGGCTGAATCTTGTCACCTATGCGATTCTGGTGGATGACCAGTGGCTGCAATCGCTGCCCGCGGATGCGCGCACCGCCATCGAAACCGCCATGGCCGAATTCGTCCATGACGACTGGGCGCGGTCCAAGGCGCTGGACCAGCAGGCACTGGACCAGATGATCGGGAAAGGCGGCAGCTTTGCAACCATCGAAGGCGCGCGACGGCAGGCATTCGTCGATGCCGCCGATGCGATCACCGCCGATTGGCGCGCGAAATATCCCGAGGCCTGGGAAGAATTCCAGACCGCCATCGCGCCGTTCAAATGAGCGGATCTGACGCGACCGGGGCGGGGGCATTGATGCCCCTTACCCCGGCAATGGGGGCCGCCTATGCGCGGGCGGTGCATGGGGTCGCCCTTTCCGATGCCGAGGCGCGCTGGTTGATCGCCGAGATGACGCGCGGGTCCGCGGCGGTCGCGCAGGCGGCGCGCGACGTGGCGCTGGCCGATGTGCGGATGGCCGGTTTCGACGCCCTGCTGCAAGGAGAGGGAAGATGAGCGATCCGCTGGAGCTGACCCTCTGCGAGGCCGCGGATGCCGCGCGCAGCGGAAAGATCGGCGCCGTCGAACTGCTCGAGGCTGCGCTGGCTGCGGTGGCGCGCCGCGACGGCGCCATCAACGCGGTGATCGCCACCGAACCCGAGCGGGCGCTGGCCGAGGCCCGGGCGCTGGACGCGCTGCCCGCCCACCGGCGCGGGATCCTGCACGGGGTGCCGCTGGCGCACAAGGACATGTTCCACCGCGCGGGCGAGGTCTCGACCTATGGGGTGGCCGCCCGCAAGGGGCATCGGATGCAGGCGACCTCGCCGCTGCTCGGGCGCCTCGACGAGGCCGGGGCGGTCAGTTTCGCGCGGCTGAACATGGCGGCCTTTGCCATGGGGCCGACCGGGCACAACCCCGATTTCGGCCGCTGCCGCAACCCGTTCGCGCCGGATCGGATCACCGGCGGCAGCTCCTCGGGGTCGGGCGCGGCGGTGGCGGCGCGGCTGGCTTATGGCGCGCTGGGCTCGGACACCGGGGGATCGGTGCGGCTGCCCGCGGCCTGCTGCGGCGTGGTTGGGTTGAAGCCGACGCAGGGGCTGCTGTCGCTGGACGAGGTGATGGGGCTGTCGGAAAGTCTGGATTGCCCCGGCCCGGTCGCGCGTTCCAGCCGGGATCTGGCGCGGATGATGGATGTGCTGGCCCGCCCGGGGCACGAGGCCGCGGTGGCGCAGGATCTGCGCGGGCTGCGGCTGGGGCTGCCCACAAGCTATTATTGCGACGATCTGCATCCCGAGGTGCAGGCGAATTTCGATCGCGCCGCCAAGGTGTTTTGCGCCCTGGGCGCCACGCTGGTGCCGGTCGATGTGCCCGATCACAGCGCCTATGCCGATCTGGCCGACGCGATCTGGAAACCCGAGGCCGCGGCCCTGCACCTGCCGGCGCTGCAATCGGGCACGGGCGCGCTGCCCGAACAGGCGCGCGCGCGGCTGATGCAGGGGCTGGCGACCAGCGCGGTGGATTACGTCCGTGCCCGTCGCCTGCGCAGCCTTGCGCTGGACGACATGCTGTCGGGGCCGCTGGCGGCGTGTGACGCGCTGCTGGTGCCGGCGATGCGCCGGCCGGTGCCGCTTGCCGCCGAGGTCGAGGCAAATTCGGGCGATGCCATGCGTCGCAATCTCGCCGCGATAACCGCCTTTACCAGGCCGCTCAACTATCTGGGGCTGCCGGGGCTGGTGACGCCATCGGGGCTGGATTGCGCCGGCGTGCCGATGGCCGTCCAGCTGATCGCAGCCCCGCGGCAAGAGCCGCTGCTGCTGCGGCTGGGCCACGGCTTCGAGACCGAAACAGGGTTCAACCGCCTGCGGCCCGAAACCCTCGGGTAGCAGCGATTCGATATTGACCGGACATACGGATTTATGAGAATGTCCGGACAAACCGGATTCGAGCCGGGGCAGAAAAAGGGAAAGCTACGTGAAAACCATCGGAAATCAGCACTACCGTGGGGAAATCGGCCGTTATTACGAAGATTTCGAGGTCGGCGACATCTATGAACATCGTCCCGGGCGCACCATCACCGAAAGCGACAACATCAATTTCTCGCTGATGACGATGAACCTGCACCCGATGCATTGCGACAGCGCCTATGCCGCCAAATCCGAATTCGGGCGGCCGCTGGTCAACAGCGGGCTGACGCTGGCCATCGTGCTGGGGATGACGGTGCCTGATGTCTCGGGCAAGGCCATCGCCAATCTGGGATGGAAAGAAATCTCCCTGACCGCCCCGGTTTTCCCGGGCGACACGATTTATTCGAAATCCGAGGTGCTGGACAAGCGCGAATCCAGGTCGCGGCCGAATGCCGGCATCGTGACGGTCAAGACCACTGGCATCAAGGCCGACGGCACCGTCTTCATGAGCTTTGAGCGCTCGGCCCTGATCCAGAAGCGGGCGGGAAATATCGACGAGAACGCGGGCTATTGATGCCCGCACAGGCTGTGCCGCCCATCGGAGGAGATGCGCGGCTTCATCGGGGAGGAAAAAGATGAACGTCAGACACACCATGGCAGCGATGCTTGCCTCGACCATTTTTGCGCTGGGCGCCGCCGGTGCGGCCCGGGCCGCGGATCTGGTCTTGCCCAGCGAGGTCGCCGCGACCCACTGGAAAACCGACTACATGAACGAATTCGCGCAGGCAGTCGGGGAACGGACCGGCGGCGAAATCGACGTCAAGGTGTTTCCGGCCGGGCAGATCTACAACGATCAGGATGCGCTTGCGGCGCTGGGAACCGGCGCGGTGCATATGGTGTGGCCGGTGTCGGTCCGTCTGGAAACCATCGCCCCCGCAACCGGCATCCTGAACCTGCCCTTTGCCATCACTGACGAGATGATGGGGAACGCCTGTTTTTCGCAAGGGCTGACCAAGCTGATTTCTGCGCAGGTCGAGCCGCGCAACCTGCGTGTGCTGGGGCTGCTGCGCACCGCCGACCTGCTGTTCATCTTCAACGGGCGCGAAGTCCGGAACATGGACGATCTCAAGGGCGCCAAGGTCCGTGTCACCGGCGGGCGGGTGTTTCTGAACCTGATGGACAGCCTTGGCATCAGCGGCGTGTCCATGGCGGCGTCGGAAATGAGCACGGCGATGTCGCAGGGCGCCATCGACGGGGTGTTTTCGTCGCCAGCCGGCTGGGCCGAGATGATCGGCATGTCCGGCGACCAGGCGTGGTATGTGCCCGGGCTGTCGCTGTCGACCTATGCGGTGGTCGTGGACAACGGCTGGTTCGAGGCGTTGCCTGCGGATCAGCAGGCCGCCATCACCGAGACGCTGGACGAGATCATCGCCCGCGAATGGACCGAGGCCAAGGCCGCCGACGAAAAGCTGCTTGAGCGGATGACCGAGGCCGGCGCCAATATCAACATCGCCGATGACGCCGAAATGGCCCGTTGGAAAGACCTGGTCACCAAGGAAAACGAAAGCTTCCGCACCACCCATGGCGAGGTAATGGCCGCGCTTGACGAGCTGGAGGCGAGCTGTGGTCTCTCCGAGTGATCCGACCGGAACGGGCCCGCAAGGGCCCGTCCACGACGCCGGGCCGCCGCGTCCGGGTCTGTGGGCGCTGGTCGAGCGCAGGCTGCTGTTGAACCTCGCCACCGGCCTTGCGCTGATGGCCACCGGCATCATGCTGATGGAATCCATCAGCCGCTCGACCCTGTCGCACAGCTATTTCTGGGCCGAGGAATCCGTGCGCTACCTGATGATCTGGGCGTTCTTCCTGACGTTGGGGGCCGCCGGCCGGGCAGGCCACATGATCCGCACCGAGATGCTGGTCGAGCGGCTTTCCCCCCGGTTGCGACAGGCCGCCAACATCGCAACCACGGCACTGGGCGTGCTGTTTTCGGGGGTGCTGCTTTATGCCTCGATCCCGCAGGTGCTGCGGTATCGGTCGATGGGGATGCTGACGGAATCGAACCTGGACCTGCCGATGTGGCTGCTGTTTCTGGCGATGCCGCTGGGGGCGGTCCTGATGGGCGGCTATTACCTTGGCGCCCTGCGCGATGCGCTGTCCGGCCGCGATCCCTATCAGGTGGCGGATGCGGACCCCGAGCTGCTCTCTGACATGAAAGGGCCGCTGCTGTGATCCTTGTCGCGCTTGTCCTTACCTTGCTGTTCCTGGCCATCGGCACCCATGTCGCGGTGGCGCTGGGGCTGGTGACCGCGCTGCTGGTGCTCAGCATCGACGGAGTGCCCTCGACCGTGATCGCGCAGACCGCGTTCAAGTCGGTCAACAGCTATTCGCTGATGGCGATCCCGATGTTCGTGTTGGCCGGCAACCTGATGATGCGCGGCCGCATCGCCGAGTTGATGGTCGAACTGGTCGGCTCGATCGTGCGCGCCATCCGCGGCGGGCTGGCACAGACGGTGCTGATCACCAGCGTGTTCTTTGCCGCAGTGTCCGGCTCGTCGGTCGGCTCGGCGGCGGCGATTGGTTCGTCCACTGTCTCGGCGCTGCGGCGCGAGCAGTATCCGGCGCGGTTTTCCGCCGCCATCGTCGCGGTGGGCGGCACGCTGGGGCTGATGATCCCGCCGTCGCTGGGTTTCATCCTCATCGGCTCGATCGTCGGGCTGCCGGTGGACCGGCTGTTCATGGCCGGCATCCTGCCCGGCCTGATGGAGGCCGCGCTGCTGATGATCGGCGTCAGCGTCATGGTCCGGCGCGGCAATTACGGCGTCAAGGCCGCGCGCCCCGACTGGAAAGGCTTCCGCACCCGTTTTCCCGCCGCATTCCCGGCGCTGCTGATGCCGGTGCTGGTGATCGGCTCGATCTACAGCGGTTTCATGACCCCGACCGAGGTGTCGGCGCTGGCCGCGGCCTATGCTGCGCTGCTGGGGCTGCTGGTCTATCGCTCGATCGGCGTCAGCGATTTCTGGGCGGTGGCGCGGGAATCCGTGTTGCAGACCACCATGATCTTTGCCGTGGTGATGGGCGGCTCGCTGGTCGGGTTCGTCATGGCGCGGATGGGCGTGTCGGCCAGTCTGGTGCAGATGATTTCCGACCTGAACATGCAGCCGTGGATGTTCCTGCTGGCGGTCAACCTGATCCTGCTGATCCTGGGCATGTTTCTGGACGGGATCGCGCTGATCGTGCTGACCGCGCCGCTGCTGTTCCCGCTGGCGCAGTCGCTGGGCATCGACCCGATACATTTCGCCGTCATCATGGTGGCAAACGTGGAAATCGCGACGCTGACCCCGCCTATCGGGCTGAATCTGTTCGTCATCAGCGGCATCGCCCGCCTGCCTGTCCACGAGGTCGCCCGGGGCGTGCTGCCGTTCTTTGTAGTGCGGCTGACCGGGCTGATGCTGATCACCTATATCCCCGCAATCTCGCTTGCGCTTGTCCGATAAGAGGCCGTGATGCTTGATAATTCCTCCCAGACCGACACCCTGATCGCCCGCAGGCTTGCCGCCTTTGCCGGCACGCTGGACGGGGACGCCATCCCTGCCGAGGTGCGCGAACGCGCCCGCTATCTGATCCTCGACGCGGTGGGGATCGCGCTTGCCTCGACGCAATACGATTTTTCTCACCGCACCCTGAACGCGCTGCGCGAATTCGGCGAGGGGCCGTCCCCGGTGATCGGCTACGGCACGCATCTGGCGCTGCGCGATGCGGTGACGATGAACGGGTTCCTGATCCACGGGCTGGATTACGACGATACCCACACCCGCGGCGTGATCCACGCCACCGCCAGCTGTCTGCCCACCGCGCTGGGGATGGGCGACGACCTTGGCGCCAGCGGGCACGACCTGGTCACCGCCTATATCGCGGGGATGGAGGTCGCGACGCGGCTGGGATCGGTGGCCAAGGGCGGGTTCCACCAGACCGGCTTTCACCCGACCGGGCTGATCGGCATCTTTGCCGCGACGCTGATCGCCGGGCGGATGCGCGACCTGACCGAGGATCAACTGGCCTCAGCGCAAGGGATCGCGCTGTCGCTGGCCTCGGGCAGCCTTGAATTCCTGCAGGACGGTGCCTGGACCAAGCGTATCCACCCCGGCATCGCTGGCGCGCAGGGCATCACCGCCGCCGCGCTGGCCCGCAACGGCTTTGTCGGCCCCAAGGCGGCGTATGAGGGGCGTTTCGGCCTTTATGCCAGCCATCTGGGTCCGCTGGCCGAGAACTGCGACCTGTCGCTGGCGACCGAAGCGCTGGGCGAGACGTGGGAGGTCGCAAATGTCGCCGTCAAGCCGCTGCCGGCGTGCCATTTCACCCATGCCAGCGCCGACGCCGCGGTGATCCTGCGCGAAAGCCACGGGCTGACCGCCGACATGATCGACAGCATCCGCGCGCTGATCCCGGCCGAGGTGGTCAAGACCGTCTGCGAACCCGTCGCCACCAAGAAGCGCCCGCAGAACAGCTATGACGCGCAATTCTCGATCCCCTTCGCGGTGGCATCCGGCATCCGCCACGGCCGCTTCGGCCTGCGCGAGCTGGAACCCGAGGCGCTGAACGATCCAGAAACGCTCGCTCTGGCGCACAAGGTGGATTACGAGATCGACCCCGACGCGCCCTTCCCGAAATACTATTCGGGCGAGGTGATCGTGCGGCTGAAGGACGGGCGCGAATTGCGCCACCGCGAGGAAATCAACCGCGGCTCGTCCGACCGGCCGCTCAGCGCCGGGGACATCACCACCAAGTTCCGCGAAAACGCCGCAATGGCGCTGTCCGCCTCGGCCCTGTCGCGGGTCGAGGACGCGGTGCTGTCGCTGGACGACATCGGCAACGCGCAGGATTTCGCCGCGCTGCTGGCGGGCAACTGAGATGCAGGAGAACGCAATGACGCCGCAGGACCACGAACAGGAAGCCATGATCCTGGACATGCTGGACCGCTTCCTTGAAACCGAGGTCGCGCCCCATGTCCGCAAGCTGGACCACGACGACATCTATCCCGCCGAGATCGTCGAGAAGATGAAAGAGATGGGCCTGTTCGGCTGCATCATCTCGGAAGATTACGGCGGGCTGGGGCTGTCGACTGCGACCTATGCGCGGATCATCACCCGTATCTCGCGCACCTGGATGTCGCTGTCGGGCATCATCAACTCGCATCTCATCATGGCCTCGGCGGTGCAGCGCCACGGCACGCAGGCGCAGAAATCGCTGTTCCTGCCGCGCTTCGCGACCGGAGAGCTGCGCGGCGGCATCGGCCTGACCGAACCCGACGCCGGCACCGACCTGCAAGCGATCCGAACCGTGGCGCGCAAGGACGGCGAGGATTACGTCGTCAACGGGGCCAAGACCTGGATCACCAATTCGGGGCAGGGCAACTGCATCGCCCTGCTGGTCAAGACCGACCCCGACGCGCAGCCGCGCCATCGCGGGATGAGCCTGCTGCTGGCCGAAAAGGGCCCGGGTTTCCAGGTTACGCGCAAGCTGGAAAAACTGGGCTATCGCGGCATCGACACCTGCGAGCTGCTGTTTCAGGATTACCGGGTGCCCGCCGACCGCCTGATCGGCGGGGTCGAGGGGCGCGGCCTGCAACAGATCCTGTCGGGGCTTGAACTGGGCCGCATCAACGTCGCCGCCCGCGGCGTCGGCGTGGCGCAGGCGGCGCTGGACGAAGCCACCGCCTATTCCCAGATCCGCAAGACCTTCGGCAAGCCGATCTGCGAACATCAGGCAATCCAGCTGAAGCTGGGCGAAATGGCCACGCGGGTCGAGGCCGCGCGGCTGCTGGTCGAAAGCGCTGCCCGTGCCTATGACCGCGGCGAGCGCTGCGACATGGAGGCGGGCATGGCGAAATATTTCGCTACCGAGGCGGCGCTGGAAAACGCCACCGAGGCCATGCGCATCCACGGCGGCTACGGCTACTCCAAGGAATACAACGTCGAGCGCCTGTATCGCGATGCGCCCCTGCTGACCATCGGCGAAGGCACCAACGAGATGCAGCGCATCATCATCGCGCGGCAGCTGATCGAAAGGAACCCGGTATGACCCTGCCTCTGGACGGTGTCCGCATCATCTCGGTCGAGCAATATGGCGCGGGGCCGTTCGGCACCCAGCATCTTGCCGACCTGGGCGCCGAGGTCATCAAGATCGAGAATCCGGCCGACGGCGGCGACGTGGGCCGCCATGTCGGGCCGCATTTCTTCGAGCCGGGCGACAGCCATTTCTTTCAATCCTTCAACCGCAACAAGCGCTCGCTGACGCTGGATCTGAAATCGGACGAGGGCCAAGAGGTGCTGCGCAAGCTGGCCGCCCGCAGCGATGCCGTGTTCAACAACCTGCGCGGCGATCTGCCGGAACGGCTGGGCGTGACCTATGACGCGCTCAAGGACGTGAACCCGGCGCTGGTCTGCGCGCATCTGTCGGCCTATGGGCGCGAGGGGCCGCGCAAGGCGTGGCCGGGCTATGACTATCTGGCGCAGGCCGAAGCCGGCTATCTGTCGCTGACCGGAGAGCCGGACGGGCCGCCCGCGCGGTTCGGCATCTCGATCATCGACATGATGACCGGGACCATGGCGGCGCTGGCCACGGTGTCGGCGATCCTCGGTGCACGGGCGACGGGGCAGGGACGCGACATCGACACCTGCCTGTTCGAGGTCGCGCTGCACAACCTGTCCTATCTGGGCACATGGTATATGAACGACGGCGTCAAGACGGAACGGCTGCCGCGCTCGTCCCACCCCTCGCTGACGCCCAGCCAGCTATACCGGACCGGCGACGGCTGGATCTTCATCATGTGCAACAAGGAAAAATTCTGGCCGGTGCTGGCGCAGGCCATCGGACGGCCGGAATGGGCAGACGACCCCCGCTATGCCGATTTCAAGGCCAGGCTGGAAAACCGCGCGCAGCTGACCGATGAGCTGGACGAGGTGCTGTCGACCCGCACCACTGCGGAATGGATGCGCGCCTTTGGCGGCAAGGTGCCGGCCGCGCCGGTCTATGACGTGGCGCAGGCACTGGATAACCCGTATGTCAAAGAGCAGGAGTTCATCACAGAGGTCCCCCATCCGGTGCGCGGAACGATCAAGACCCTTGCCTGCCCGATCCGCATCCCCGGCGAGACGCTGCCCGCCCGCCCGGCGCCGCGACTGGGGGCCGATACCCTGGACATCCTGCAAAGCCTCGAACGCCCAGACGACAGGCGCAGCGCGCGCCGGTAGAACAAAGGCCCTGCCATGTCCTCACCTCATCCCCGACTGTCCGCCCGCCAGCCCCGCTACATGATCGTGGCGCAGGCCCTGATGCACGACATCGAAACCGGGCGGCACGGGGTGGGGTCGCTGTTGCCGACCGAGGCCGAGCTGGGCCAGCAATTCAACGTCAGCCGCCATACCGTGCGCGAGGCGATACGGCGGCTGACCGATCTGGGGCTGGTGTCGGCGCAGGCCGGCGTCGGCACGCGCGTGCGCGCGCAACGCCCCGTCAACCATTATGCGCTGACCGCCGAGGGGCTGTCGGATCTGTTCCGCTACGCCCACGAAGTCGCGCTGCGCATCGATTCACAGGAAGAAATCGTCGCCGACGGGGCGCTGGCGGCGTTTCTCGAATGCCCGCCCGGCCAGAAATGGCTGCGGTTGCAGGGCGAACGTTTCGTGCGCAACGAGGGGGAATCGATCGGCCTGGCCGAGATCCACGTCGCCGCCAGCTACCGCGCCGCCCTTGAGGACACGAACCGCCCCGACGCCGCGATCTATGCGCTGATCGAGCGCCGCTTCGGCGTCGAGGTGCGCGAGGTGCGGCAGGAAATCTCGGCGCTCGCGCTGACCGCGGCGCAGGCAAAGCGGCTGGGGGTGGCGCCGGGCAGCCCGGGGCTGCGGCTGGTGCGCAAATACTATTCCAGCAGCGGCGAGCTGTTCGAGGTCGCCTCGAACATCCATCCCGCCGATCGTTTCAGCTATGCCAGCACGCTGCGGCTGCGGCCCACCGGTGAGTCCGAGAATTGAGATCTGCCCTGACACCCCTGTTCGTGACGCTGGCCATCCAGGCGCTGGCGTCGATGGCGGCGCTGACCGTGCCGGTGCTGGCGCCCGAGGCCGCCGCCGACACCGGCTATCCGGCCAAGCTGGCGGGGGTGTTCATCGGGCTGGTGTATGCGGGGGCGATGGGATCGTCGCTGATCTCGGGGGCGCTGATCGACCGGCTGGGGCCGGTGCGGGTCAGCCAGATCTGCTTGCTGCTTTGCGCGGCGGGGCTGCTGCTGGCGGCCAGCGGGATGCTGGCGGTGATGGGGCTGGGCGCGCTGGTGATCGGGCTGGGCTATGGGCCGGTCACGCCCTCAAGTTCGCATCTGCTGGCGCGCACGACGCCGCCGCACCGGATGGGGCTGACCTTTTCGCTCAAGCAGACCGGCGTGCCGCTGGGGGGCGCGATGGCGGGGCTGACCGTGCCCTCGCTCGTGTCCGGCTGGGGCTGGCAACAGGCGCTGGTGGTGGTCGCAGGGCTGTGCGCGGTCATGGCGGCGCTGAGCCAGCCGGTGCGGGGCGCGCTTGACGGCGCCTCGGCCGACGACAGGCGGGCGCAGGCGCCGTCCCGCCGCCGCGGCGTGTTCGAGCCGTTGCGGATGATCCTTGAACGCCCGCCGCTGCGCGACATCGCCCTGTGTTCGTTCTTTTACAGCGCGGTGCAGCTGACCGTGACCACCTATATGGTGATCTGGCTGACCGAGGTTTACCGCATGGAGTTTCTGCTGGCCGGCGTCGTCATGGCCTTTGCCCAAGGCGCGGGCGTGGTCGGGCGGCTGCTGTGGGGCTGGCTGGCCGACCGCCATGTCCCGCCCCGGGTGCTGCTGAGCTTTCTGGGGCTGATCATGGCCGCCTGCATGGCCGGCTATGCGATGACCGGCCCCGACTGGGCGCTGGGGGCGGTGCTGGTGATCGCCATCGCCTCGGGTGCGACCGCCATCGGCTGGAACGGGGTCTATCTGGCCGAGGTCGCGCGGCTTTCTCCGCCCGGAATGGCGGGGATGCTGACCGGTGGCACGCTGTTCTTTACCTATTTCGGCGTGGTGACCGTCCCGCCGGCGCTTGCGGGTATCATCGGCGCGACCGGCAGCTTTGCGGTGGCCTTTGGCGCGGTGGCCGTCATCACCCTGGCGGTGGCCGCCTATATCGGGCTGACCCGCCCGCGTCTTGTCGCCAACTGAGGGAAAGTCATGTTCCGATCCTGCCTGTTCGTGCCCGCCGACCGTCCCGACCGCTTTGCCAAGGCGCTGGCGGCGGGGGCTGATCTGGTGATCCTCGACCTTGAGGATGCCGTGCAGCCCGAGGCCAAGGTTGCCGCCCGCGATCATCTCCGCATCTTTTTGCAGGGCCATTCGGGCGGCCGGGTGGGGGTGCGCCTGAATGCGGCAGGCACCGAATGGTTTCAAGGCGACCTGTCGCTGCTCGACAGCCCCGCGCTGGCCGCCGCGATGCTGCCCAAGGCGGAAACGGCCGAGACGCTGGCGCAGCTCGCCGCGCGGCTGCATGGCGGGGCGGGGCTGATCCCGCTGGCCGAAACCGCGCTGGGGATCTGGAACGCGCTGGAACTGGCGCGGGCGCCGCGGGTGATCCAGCTGGCCTTTGGCTCGGTCGATTTCCAGCTGGACGCGGGGTTGCCCGACGACGACCCCGACCGGGCGATGCTGTATGCGCGTTCGCGGCTGGTGCTGGCCTCGGCCGCCGCCGGGATCGCCGCGCCCATCGACGGGGTGACGGTGGATCTGGACGACCCGGCCCGCACCGCCGCGGATGTGGCGCAAAGCCGGGCGCTGGGGTTCGGTGGCAAGCTGTGCATCCACCCGCGCCAGATTGCCCCCGTGCATGAGGGGCTGGCCCCGACCCCGGCAGAACTGGCCCGCGCCCGCGCCATCGTGGCCGCCGCCGATGCCGCCGGCGCGGCCGGCGCGATCCGGCTGGACGGCAAGCTGATCGACCGCCCCGTGGCCGAGCGTGCCCGCCGTATGCTTGCGGGGGGCTGAGATGGCCTCGGCCCCCGATCTTGCGCCGTCGCTGGTCACGGATGAGCTTGACCTGATCCGCCGCGCTCTGCCGGTCGCGGGGGCGGATCTGCTGGATCTGGGCTGCGGCGACGGTGCCATGGCCCGCCGTCTGGCCGAGGCCGGCGCGCGGGTGACGGCGGTCGAGGTGAGCGCCGCCCCCGTCATCGACGCCGCCGTGACCGCGATCGAGGGCCGGGCCGAGGCGCTGCCCCTTGCCGATGCCGCTTTCGACGCGGTGCTGATGCTGAAATCGCTGCATCATGTGCCAATCGCCGGGATGGAGGCCGGGCTGCGCGAGGTCGCCCGCGTGCTGCGCCCCGGCGGGCTGCTGTTCTGCTGGGAGCCGGTCTTTGCCGGCCCCCTCAACGACATCATGCGGCTGTTTCACGACGAACAGCCCCAGCGCGCCGCGGCCTTGGCCGCCCTGCACCGCATCATCGCCGAGGGCACGCTTGAGTTCGTCGACGAGCGGCTGTTCCGCACCCGGATCGGCTTTGCCGATTTCGCCGATTTCGACCGCCGGATGCTGCATCTGCCCGACCTGCCGCAGCCGGTCGAAGGCGCGCTGCTGGATCAGGTGCGGCAGGCGTGGGACCGCATCGCAGCCCCGCGTGGCGGGCAGTTCGAGCGGCTGATGCGGCTGACGCTGGCGCGCAGGCCCTAGCGGCGGGTTCAGGCCGGATCGAACAGCTGGCGGAACTGCCGGGGCTGGCAGCGCAGATATTGCGGCGCGGCCTTGACGCTGGCGCCCAGATGCGCGGCGGCGTGCCAGGGCCAGCGCGGATCGTAAAGCACCGTGCGTGCCAGCGCGACCAGATCGGCGTCGCCGGTGGCGACGATGGCCTCGGCCTGATCGTAGCCGGTGATCAGCCCGACCGCGACCACCGGGATGCCCACCGCCTGTTTCACGGCGCGGGCCAGCGGCACCTGATAGCCCGGCCCGACCGGGATCTGCTGGCGCGGGTCCAGCCCGCCGCTGGACACATGGATCGCAGCGCAGCCCCGCGATTCCAGCGCCTGCGCAAAGGCCACCGTCTGGGCGATGTCCCAGCCCCCCTCGACCCAATCGGTGCCCGAGACGCGGACCGAGACCGGGCGCTCGGCCGGAAAGGCGGCGCGGATGGAATCGAACACCTCAAGCGGAAAGCGCATCCGGTTTTCCAGGCTGCCGCCATAATCGTCGTCGCGCAGGTTCGACAGCGGCGACAGGAATTCATGCAGCAGATAGCCGTGGGCCGCGTGGATCTGCACCGCGTCCAGCCCCAGCCGCCCGGCGCGCGCGGCGGCGGCGGCAAAGGCGTCGCGCACCCGCGAAAGCCCGGCGCGGTCCAGCGCGTGGGGCGGGTTTTCGCCGTTCTGGAACGCTGCGGCGCTGGGGGCGACGGTCTGCCAGCCGTTCGGATGATCGGGCGCGATCTGCCGGCCCCCCAGCCACGGCAGGTCGGTCGCGGCCTTGCGCCCGGCGTGGGCCAGCTGGATGGCGATGGGCATGTCGGACCAGCGGCGCACGCCCTCAAGCGTTCGGGCCAGTGCCGATTCCGTGCGGTCGTCCCACAGTCCGATATCAGCGTATGAGATGCGGCCCTCGGGCAGGACGGCGGTGGCCTCGATGGTCAGCAGCGCCGCGCCGGACAGCGCCAGCTGGCCAAGGTGGATCAGGTGCCAGTCGGTGGTGCAGCCGTCCTCGGCCGAATACTGGCACATCGGCGCGATGACGATGCGGTTGGAAAGCCGCAGTCCGCCGACTGCGACGGGGGTGAACAGGCGGGGGGACATGGACTCTCCTTGAGGCGAGGGCGGGGGCGGGTAGTGGGCGAGGGGGCGGGCAGGCGGCCGCGGGTGGCGCGGGACCGTCAGGCCGCCGGCGTCGGGGCGGTGCGAGGCGTCAGGCCGGCGCTAGTCCCATTTCTTGAGGCTGTTGATCCCGCCATAGCCCTGCACCCCGGACAGGTCGAAATCCAGCCCCGCATCCACATAGGGCGCCCACAGCCCCGCCGTGCCAAGGACCGAGCCGGTCTCGGCCGACCAGCCCAGCCCGGCCTCGATCATCCGGTCGCTTTTGCCGCGGACCCCGACCAGCTTGGCCTTGCCAAAGGTCAGCCCGTCCGACAGCGGCAGGTGGACCGAGGCTTTCGCGCCCCGCGCATCCCCGTCGGAATCCAGCCGCACCCGCGCGATCCCCAGCGCGGCCTCGGGCGTCGAGCCGAAGCTGTCGAAGGTCCAGTGGAACCCGATGAAACCCCGTGTGTCGGCGCTGGCCGGCAGCGCGGTCAGCATGGCGATGGCGGCTGCTGCGACGACCCGCATGTTATTCACCTCGTTCGTGTTTTTCCGCGGGCAGGGTGGCGAAATCGGGCGGGCAGGTCAACCGGCACGGGCAGGGCCGGCATGAAACAGCCGCGCCCGGCACAAACCGGGCGCGGCGTTGGGCAAGGGCAGGCGGTTCAGGCGGCGCGTTCGGGCAGCTCTAGCCCCAGCCAGTCCTGATAGAAACTGTCGATGTCAGGCTCGAAATCGTGGATCACCGGATACCACGGGGTGGGTGCCTCGACATCCAGCAGGTCGCCGGACAGCGGGCAGTAATATTCGCGGATCACCTGCCAGCTGGTGGTGGGGGCCATGAGCCGGGGATAAAGCTGCTCCATCTCGGCCTGGGTTTCGCGCACATGCATCACCGCGTGCAGTTTCCAGTTCTCGCGCCAGTCGCAGAACTCATGCCCGGCCAGGCTTTTTACCACCCATTTCCTGTCCGACTTGCGCTGGACGATGAACAGCTTGGGGCCAAGCGGCAGGATGATGCGGTCGTCCCACGGAACCTGCTCTTGCAGGATTTCCAGATAGATCTCGAACCGCTCCTTGTCCTTGGGGGTGGACAGCATGGTGTGCAGGGTGTCGCGGTCGATGGTGCCGTCCACCAGATCCTTGATCTTGTTTTTCGTGTAGGCCATTGGATTTCCTTTCGGGGTCAATGGCGTGCCGCCCGCCGCATTGGGGGCGGCACGCGGACATCACTCGTCGACGAACTTTACCGTGCGGACATCGGGCAGTTCCGAGATGTCCATCGAGTATTCGCGCCCGTAGGACGGGATCGGCAGGTCGGCCTCCAGCAGCTGCCAGTCCTCGGGCAGATCCCAGAACTTGCGGAAGCTTTCCTCGAACTTCGGCCCCAGCTTGAAGCTGGCGGCGAACATCTGCTGGACATGGACGCCGGCGTCCTTGGCCAGGATGCGTTCGCGTTCGCGGGCCATCCAGTCGCGGGTCGGAACCGCGCGGGCCAGCCGATCCTTGCGGATCTGCGCGCGCAGCGCATCCGTTCCCGCCACGTCGCAGCCGAACAGCCCGTCCGCGCCCTTGACCAGCCTGACACCATAGACCGAGGCGGCAAAGCGTTCCAGCAGATAGCCGCCGTTCACGTCGTCGGCCACGCGCTGGGGTTCGCGGTCCAGCGGGTCGCCAAAGCCGGGGCCGCCGCGCATGTAGTTCAGGTAGAGATCATAGTCCTTGAACATCGTTTCGGTAGTGATCGCCTGCTTGTCGCGCTTGATCCTGGCGTCGGGGATCAGGCTGTCCCAGACCGGGTTTTCCGGATCGGTGTCGCCGCCATGCGGGATTTCGCCGCCCTGCTCGATGATCTCTTTCAGGTTGGTGTCATGCGCCTCGAAGCGATAGCCCGACGCCGCCGGATAGCCGCCCATCAGCCCCCAGTCGGAACTGATGTTGCCGTTGCCCATAAAGAACATGGTCCAGTCCTTGGCGTTCCAGACCATCCGCAGCGACTGGAACCCGCAGCCGCCGCGGTATTTGCCCGCGCCGCCCGAGGATGCCTTGATCTCGCGGCCCAGATAGATCAGGGGCTCGGCCAGCTCCCAGATCTCCATGTCGCCCATGTCGCCTTCGGGGTTCCAGATGGCGGCGGCGTGGCTGATACCGTCGTTGATCGCCGAGGCGCCGACCCCGTTTGCCGCGCATTCGAACGAGTTCACCGCATGGACTTCGTCATACTGGTTGAACCCGCCCCCTTGCAGCCAGTTCGAGGTGTTGGCGTTGCCGGCGTTGACCTCCTCCAGATAGCCGCGGCCGAAGTAGCTGCGCGACAGCCCGCGCCACAGCGAGGTCCACGAGCTGACCAGGAAATGCCAGCTGTAGCTGAAGGCGACGCGCCGGTCGTCGGGGTTCATCCATGTGCCCTTGGGCAGCCGGAATTCGGTCCCATAGGCGGCGCCGTCGTTGATCATCTCGGTCGGGATCAGCGTCTGGGTCATCATCACCCAGATGCCGCTGGTAAAGCTGACCGCATGGGCGTTGTAGGTGTGCCAGCCCCAGCGGGACGACCCCTCGAAATCCAGCCGCCATGTCCCGTCCGGGCGGATCGTCATCTCGGACGGCGTGTGCATGATCGTGTCGACCTTGGCAAAGTCCGACGGAACCCGCACGTCCTCGTGGTCATAGGGCACGTCGACAAAGCCGACCTGGCGATAGGTGCCGGGGATGGTCATCGCCTTGATGCGGGCTTGCAGGCCCTGCCGGCCGTGTTCGACCGATTCATAGGCGAATTTCAGATAGGATTCGATGCCCTCATCCGCGATCACCTGCTCGACCAGCTTGCGGATCATGTGGCAGCCGGCGATGCGGGTGCGTTCGTCCAGCATCCAGTAGCGCGTGGTGCGCACCATCCGCTGGCTTTCATGCAGCCAGTCGCGCAGCAGCGTGTCGTTGGTGCCGATCTTGCGGCAGGTGATCGAATAGCCGTCGCCGAACCGCTGCACCTGCCCCGTGGACATGGACCCCGGCCCGACCGAGCCGGTGTCGATGACGTGGGTCACGCCGCCCACCCAGCCGATCAGCTTTCCTTCGTGGAACAGCGGCACGATGGTGTGGATGTCGCAGGGGTGGACGTTGCCGATCAGGCTGTCGTTGTTGCAGAAGATGTCCTTGTCGTGGATGCCGGGGTTCGTTTCCCAGTCGTTCTCGATCATGTATTTGATCGCCGCGCCCATGGTGCCGACGTGGATGATGATGCCCGTCGAGGTCAGGATCGCATCGCCCGCCGCGTTATACAGCGTAAAGCAAAGCTCGCCTTCCTGTTCCACGATCGGGCTGGCCGCGATCTTTTTCGCGGTCTCGCGGGCGTCCACCACGCCCGCCCGCAGCCGCGAGAACAGCTTGTTATACAGGATCGGCTCGCTGTCGCGCAGTTCCAGCGTCTTGATGCCGGCATAATGGCCGGTGCGCTGGGTGGCCTCCATCAGCCGGTCGCGGTGCTGTTTCAGGGTCTCGCCGCCGTGGACGATGCCCTCGACCTTTGTTTGCATATTCATGGTGATCTTCCTCCCCTCAGACTTCTTTCAGGTGGAACAGGCGGTGGCCGTCCAGGAACGTCTCGAAACCGTCGGGCACGACCAGCGTGGTGGCGTCGGATTCGATGATGGCGGGTCCGGTGATGCGGTTGCCGGGGCGCAGCGTTTCCATCTGGTAAAGCTGCGCATCGACCCATTTCTTGTGGCGATAGAACTTGCGGGTGCCCAGTTTCGCGTCCTCGGGCGGGGTTTCCGGCCCCAGTTCCTCGTGCGGGATCTTGGGTTTCTGGATCGGCACCATGCCGCGCATGATTGCGCCGGTGACCGAATACCCCAGCTCGGGCGAGCGGGCCGAGGCGGCATAGACGCGCCCGTAGGTGTCGTTGAACGCATCGACCAGCTTGTCCCAGTCCTCGGCGGTGGCGGCCGACGAGATCGGGGATTCGATTTCAAGGTCGTTCAGCTGGCCGCGATACTGCATCCGGAACCCGGGTTGCAGCGTCACCTTGTCGGCGGAATAGCCGTTGATGGCGAATTCCTCGAGCACGCGCTCTTTCAGCTCGTCCCAGGCCGCTTGCAGGACAAGGGCCTGTTCGGCCTTGGGTCCGTCGGCGGCATCGGTGGCGATGTTGATGTCCAGCGACTTGTCGTAGCGGTATTCGAAATCCGCCGCCGCGCAGCCGAAGGCGCTGAAGCCTGCGGCCCATGCCGGGATGATGATGTCCTCGAACCCCATCCCCTGCGTATAGCCGTAGGTGTGGACCGGCCCCGCGCCGCCATAGCTGAAGCAGACAAAGTTGCTGGGGCTGGACCCCTTGCCCGAGATCATCGAGCGCACATAGTCGCGCAGGTCGCTGTCCAGCAGCTCGATCACCCCGGCGGCGGCATCCTCGACCGACAGGCCCAGCGGGTCGGCGACCTGTTCCTTCATCGCGTTCCAGGCGCGTTCGCGGTCAAGCTTGACCTGTCCGCCCAGGAAGTTGTCGGGGTTCAGATAGCCCAGGATGACGTGGCAGTCGGAAATGGTAACGGTTTCCACGCCGGATTCGGCCCAGCAGACGCCGACGCGATAGCCGGCGCTGTCCGGGCCCAGCTTGATCGCCTTGGTATAGGGGTCCAGCCGGATATAGGTGCCCGCGCCCGACCCAACCGAATCCATCGCGACCAGCGGCAAGGACAGCACCAGCCGCGCCATGTCGGGGTCGTTGCGGATGGTCAGTTCGTTCTGGGTGATCAGCGCCACGTCGAACGAGGTGCCGCCGATGTCGGTGCAGGCGATGTTGGAATAGCCCAGCACCTCGCCCAGGTATTTCGCGCCGATCACGCCGCCGATGGGGCCGGACACGATGGTGCGGGCCAGCTCCTTGGCTTTCCAGCTGATGGTGCCGCCGTGTGTGGCCATCACCCGCATGTCGAATTTCGCGCCGTGATCGTGGAACGCCGACGAGATCTGCTTGAGCGACTTGCGCGAGGGTTCCGCCGCAAAGGCTTCCAGAATGGTGGTGTTGGTGCGGTGGGTTTCCTTGCGCAGCGGATAGTAATCGACCGAGGCGAATACGGGGATGTCCTTGCCCGCAGCCTTGAGTTCCTCGATCACGATGTCGCGGACGCGGCGTTCATGCGCGGGGTTCTTGTAGCTGTGCAGGAACGAGATCACGATGCCTTCCACATCCTGCTCGATCAGCTCGCGCGCGGCTTTCCTTGCGCCGTCTTCGCGCAGGGGGATTACCACGGTGCCGAACATGTCCACGCGTTCCATCACGCCGCGGGTCAGGTGGCGGGGGACCAGCGGGTCGTCGTAGTAATGGGTGTTCAGGTGGATGCGGTCTTCATACGCAAAGCCCAGATAGGCCTGGATCGCGCGGCCCATGCGGTGGAAATCCTCCATCCCCGCATTGACGATCAGCCCGGTGCGCAGCCCCTTGCGCTGCACCACGCGATTCAGCATCGCGGTGCCGGAATAGACCCCCGTCTGCAATGACCCCAGCGCGTCGGACAGTTCCAGCCCCCAGGCCTCAAGCCCCTCGCGCGAGGATTCGATCAGCCCGACGGATTCGTCCTGCGGCGTCGATTGCGCCTTGCCCACGACGAATTCGCCGTCGGCATCCACAAAGAATGTGTCCGTCATGGTCCCGCCGGCGTCGATGCCAAGCACCTGCACGGATCGCTTGTTCTTGCTGTCAAGTGGCACGTCTCACTCCTCCCTTTGACCGGCCCGCCATGGCTGGCGGGTCGGGTTCAGGATGGAATCAGGCGTGATCGGCGGGGTGTCCGATATTCGGACAGGCTGACGGACATGCTGCGGACGCGGCTTAGGGTTTGCTGCGCGGCCGCGTGATCCCGTAAGCCTCAAGCTTGAGATAAAGGGTCGAGCGCGCGATCCCCAGCCGCCGCGCGGCCTCGGTCATGTTGCCGGCGGTGGCGTCCAGCGCGGCGATGATCTCGGTTTTTTCGACATCAAGCAGGCTGTCCTCGCGCCCGGGGGCGCCGCCCTCGGGGCGGGCGATCTCGGGGGGCAGGTCGCGGGCGTCGATCAGGGCGCTGCGCGACAGCGCCGACAAGGCCGAGACCAGATTTTGCATCTCGCGCAGGTTGCCGGGCCATGAATGTGCGCGCAGCACCGCCATGGCGGCGGCGGTCAGGCGCAGCTCGCGCCCGCCGTTTTCCCGCCGGTGCCGGGCCAGGATCGCGTGCAGATACAGCGGAATTTCGTCGGGCCGCTCGCGCAGCGGCGGGATGGTCAGCCTTGCGCCGGCGATGCGATAGTAAAGCTCGCGGTGCAGGCTGCCGTCCTGCATCATCTGAAACAGCGAGCGCGAGGCGAGGGTGATCACCCGGCAGCCCGCGCGCTCGGCGGTCTCGATCACGCTCAGCAGCAGCTTCTGCACGGCGGGGCTGGCGCGGCCGGGGCTGTCCAGGCACAGCGTGCCCCCGTCAAAGGCCAGCCCGTCGCGGGCCATGTCCTCGCGCAGCCCCTCGTCCGACAGCAGCGCGCATTCCAGCATGGTGAAGCGCGAGGGCCCATGCGAGGGGGCGTCGCGCATGGTGCGCGTGGCCTCGTGCATGGCGCGCGCCAGCGTGGCCTTGCCGGTGCCGGTCTCGCCCTCGATCAGGATCGGCAGGCTGGTTTCCAGCAGCCGCTGGGCCTGCGCCACCAGCTCGGCCATGGTGGCGCCGGTGCGCGACAGCTGCGCCAGATCCAGCGTCTCGGCCCTACGCCGGCGCGAGGGTGATTTCAGCGAAATCACCAGCCCGATCGCGTCGGCGCGCGGTTCGATCACGTCCAGCGCGGCGTCGGGCAGGTGGCCGGCCAGCGCCTCGGCCACATGGTCGGCGCCGCGCTCGATCAGCTGCGGCAACCTGTGGCGCAGCTCGGCCAGCGCCTGCGAGAGATCGGGCAGGCCGGCGAAACTTTCCGAGGAAAATATCTCGGCCCCCGTGCGGTCCAGCAGCAGCACCGGTTCCGACATGCGGCGCTGGTGCAGATATTGCAGCAGCAGCTGGCGGTCCTGCGCCAGCCGGTGGGCCAGCTCGCTTTCCACCTGCAACGCAAAGGCCGAGGACAGCGCCGTGCTGCCCGGCTGTTTCTGCCCCGCCGACCACGAGATGTTCACCACCCCCAGCAGCTGCCCGGTGCCCGGATCCTTGACCGGGCTGGCCGCGCAGTTCCAGCGCTGGATTTCTTCGCAGAAATGTTCCGGCCCGTCGACCTGCACCGAGCGGCCCAGATGGATCGCGGTGCCGATCGCATTGGTGCCGATGGCGGATTCGGACCATTTCCCGCCCAGATGCAGGTGGTTTTCGCGGCCGCGCGAGATGGTGTCCGAATCACCCACCGCATCCAGCACCACGCAATCCTGGTCGCACAGCAGCATCATGTTACCGGACTGACGCAGCAGGAAATCCGCCTTGGATAACGCGGCATGTGCCGCCTGACGCAGGCGGCGGGCGTGGGTTCGGGTGGCGTGCAGGTCGTCCGGCCCCAGCAATGGCGCATGTTTCGGCGAGGCCATGGCCAGCCTTGACGAGCGCTTCCAGCTTTGCAGCACGACTTCGCGGATGCTGGGCGGCACCCGCCCGACAGCGCGGAAGTTTTCCCAATCGGCTTTGGAAATGCTGGCGACCATCAGCCCCTCCCCTGACAAACGGTCCATGCACTCGCGCTTATGTTGCACAATGGCCGCAGTGTCGCAACGATTCATCCCGATATGGGCGGCGTGCCGCCGGTGCGGGGGCGGGGGGCGGCCACATATCGACGCAGGCGGGGCGATGCTCTGGCCACGGGCGGGGGCGGGGTTATTCTGGGGCGGGCGCGGGATCGCGCCGCGCCAAAGCGGCCGCGGCCGGCATCGCCCCCGACCTTCCGGCAAACCACGGAGATTTCCATGAAATACAGTTTCAAAGGCGATACCGCGCTTGTCACCGGCGCGGGGTCCGGCATCGGCGAGGCGACGGCGCGGCTGCTGGCGGACAATGGGTTGCGGCTGGTGGTGTCGGACATCGATTCGGACAAGGCCCGGGCGCTGGCCGCCGCCATCACGGATGCCGGCGGGCAGGCGGTGGCCCATGCGGGCGACGTGTCCCGCCCCGAGGATGCGCAATCAGCGGTCGCGCTGGCGGTCGAGCGGTTCGGCGCGCTGCACATGGCCTTTAACAACGCGGGTATCGGCGGCACGCTGCTGCCGGCGGGCGAGCTGTCCCCCGAGGACTGGCAGCGCGTGATCGCCGTCAACCTCAGCGGGGTGCAATACGGGCTGCGCTATCAGATCCCGGCGATGCTGGCTGCGGGCGGCGGGGCGATCGTGAACATGTCCTCGATCCTGGGGCTGGTGGGCGATCCCGGCGCGCCGGCCTATGTGGCGGCGAAACACGGGGTCACCGGGCTGACCCGCTCGGCCGGGCTGGCCTATGCGGCGCAGGGGGTGCGGGTCAATTCGATCCACCCGGGCTATGTCGACACCCCGCTGCTGGACGCGCTGGACGCCGATACCCGCGCGGCGCTGGTCGGCAAGCACGCCATCGGCCGGCTGGGCCGGGCCGACGAGATCGCCCATGCGGCGGCGTTCCTGCTGTCCGAGGGCGCCAGCTTCATGGCCGGCGCCGCGCTGGTGGTCGACGGAGGCTATACCGCCGGCTAGGCGCGGGTCAGCGCCGCGGCGGCTTGCCCGGTCCCCGCGGCTTTCCCGGGCGCTGCGGCCGCGCCGCGCCGCCCGCGGGCTTGGTCGTGCGCCTTGCCCCGGCTGCTGCCGCGGGGGCGCGTTTCGGGCGGGGGGTGGCGGGCCGCGCGTCCGCCTGTTCGGGCGGCGCGTCCTCGGCCCGGTATTTCCGCGCGCCCTGTTTTCCTGCGGCGAATTTTCCGGGGCCGGGCTTTTTTGCCCCGTATTTCGCGGCCGAAGGGCTGTCGGCATCCGCCAGCGGCTGCCAGCGCGGCGGGTGCGAGGGTTCGCTGGCGGCGCTGCGCCGGGGGGCGGGTGCGCGCGGGCGGGGGGCGCGGTCGTCGGCGGGTTCGCCGTCGATGCGGCGCATGACCAGCCCCGGCTCGATCTCGGTCACGGGGCCAAAGCGGGGCGCCATGGCGGCGGCGATCTGGACGAAGCTTTCGTTTTCGCGCACGCGGATCGCGCCGATGGCGTCGCGGGTGATGCCGCCGGCCTCGCAGATCTTGGGCAGCAGCCAGCGGGCCTCGGCGCGGCCGGTATGGCCGACCGACAGCGAAAACCACGCGGCATCGCTGAAATCGCCACGCGCGCGCGGGGCCGAGGGCGCGCCGGGGGTGGGGGCGTCGGCCAGTTCCTCGGGGACCGGGCGCCCCTCGCGCCACAGCCGGGCAAAGGCGGCGGCGACCTGGCTTGCGCCGAAACGTTCCAGCAGCCGGTCGGCGGCCTCGGCCTCGTCGCCCGGATCGGCGGTCAGGGCAGGGTGGTCGAGCATCCGCGCATCGTCGCGCGCCCGCACCTCGTCGGCCGAGGGCGCCTTGCCCCATTCCGCCGTCACCCGCGCCCCTTGCAGCAACCGCTGCGCCTTTTTGTAGTCCGCGGGGGTGACGATCAGCGCCGAGATCCCCTTGGACCCCGCCCGCCCGGTGCGCCCCGAACGGTGCAGCAGCGTTTCCGAGTTGGTCGGCAGGTCGGCGTGGATCACCAGATCCAGCCCCGGCAGGTCGATGCCGCGCGCGGCCACGTCGGTGGCGATGCAGACCTGCGCGCGCCCGTCGCGCAACGCTTGCAGGGCATGAGTGCGCTCCTGCTGGCTGAGCTCGCCCGACAGCGCCACGGCGCGAAACCCGCGGTTGCCCATCCGCGCCAGCAGGTGGTTCACGTTGGCGCGGGTCTTGCAGAACACGATGGCGGTGCGCGCATCGTGGAAACGCAGCAGGTTGAAGATGGCGTTTTCACGGTCGCGCTGGGTGACACTGGCGGCACGATAGGCGATGTCGCCGTGCTGGCGCGCCTCGCCGGTGGCAACGACTCGCAGGGCGTCGCGCTGGAACTCGGTCGCAAGCTTCGCGATGGCGGGCGGCACGGTGGCCGAAAACATCAGCGTGCGGCGGTCGGCGGGGGCGGCTTGCAGGATGAATTCCAGATCCTCGCGGAAGCCAAGGTCCAGCATCTCGTCGGCCTCGTCCAGCACGCAGGCGCGCAGGGTGGACAGGTCAAGGCTGGCGCGTTCCAGATGGTCGCGCAGCCGCCCCGGCGTGCCGACGACGATCTGCGCGCCGCGGTCCAGGGCCCGGCGCTCGGTGCGGAAATCCATGCCGCCGACGCAGGTGGCGATCTGCGCCCCGGTCTGGGCGTAAAGCCAGCCCAGTTCGCGCGCGACCTGCAACGCCAGCTCGCGCGTGGGGGCGATGGCCAGCGCCACCGGCAGCCCGCCCAGCGGCAGCTGCCCGTCGTCTAGGATGTCCGAGGCCATGGCCAGCCCGAAACCGACGGTCTTGCCGGACCCGGTCTGCGCCGACACCAGCAGGTCGCGCCCGGTGGCGTCAGGGGTCAGCACCGCCTGCTGGACAGAGGTGAGGCTGGCATAGCCCTTGGCCGCCAGGGCCGCGGCCAGCGGCGCGGCAATTTCGTGATCGTTCATCTTATCAGCCTGAAGGGGATGGCGCGCATCCGTTGGACGGCACCTTGCCCCTTGCGGCCGGCGTCCACCGCCTGCCGTCCCCGAGCTTATGGGCCGAAAGAGCGGTTCGTGCATCCCCCGCGCCGCCAAGTCAAGGACGATTCGCCCCCTTGGGGAACGAAATCAGGGGGATTGCGCGTTCCTTGTCAGGCGGCCTTGGCCGCTATCCACATGCACTGAAAAGGAGATCGACATGTTCCGCATCAAACCCGCGTTGGCCGCCGCCGCGATCCTGACGATTGCAGCCTGCGCGCCGGGGCCGACGACGACCACCATCACCTCGCCCGGCACCGATCCCGTCACGGTCGTGACCCCGCCCGGCGGCGATTCGGTGACGGTGGTGGCGCAGTAATCCGGGGCCGGTCCCGCGGCGCCCGCTCAGTCCCGGATTTCGCCCGGGTCCACCCCCCAGAGCGAGGTCTTGACCACCCAGCCCTTTTCGCCCCCGCCCGAGACCCGGCACCAGTCGGGCGAGCATTCGTGCAGCCGCACGATGGCGCCCGCCTCGGCCCGTGCCAGCACCGAGGCATTGGGGTCGGCGCGGCTGCGCAGCTCGGCCATGTCGGTGGTGATGATGGCGGTGCGCACCCCCGACAGCAGCGAATAATGCACCCAGCCGCCGGCGCCGTCCTGATCCTCGACCCGGCGCCAGTGCCCGAATTCCGCGACCACCAGCAGCGGCATTCCCGGATGGCGGAACACCCAGTCGATCCGATGCGACAGCGACGGGCCGCGGCGGGCGTTGCCCTCGCCCCCTTTCAGGCTGACGTAGCGGGGCAGGGGCAGGTTGGTGACCGGGCCGCGATTGGGGTCGCGGGGGGCGGCTTGGTGGCGGCTGATCAGGGAATCGGCGGTCACGTCGCTGCGGTCGATCTGGATCGCGGGATCCGCGGCCTCTTGCGCCGCAGCCCGGCCGGTCGCCCCGCCGGTCGCGATGCCGGCGCCAATGCCAACTGCGGCGGCCACGGCCAGCGCCGCCCAGCCCGAACGCCGCATCCGCGCCGCACAAGCCCGTGCCCCGGATCGCTTGCTCATCTCGGTTCTTCCCTGCCGGCCGCGGAATGCCGCGGCATGTCTGCCTGTCAATCGGGCCGTCTGCCCCCGGGGTCTTGTGCAAGCCCCGCCTTGCGGGCAGTTTGCCAAACGAAACCCGGCATTGGAAGAGAGGTCACATGGCTGACATCGCACCCAAGCGTGATCGGCTCAAGGTCGTCGTGACCCGCCGCCTGCCCAAGGCGGTCGAGGCACGTCTGGCCGAGCTGTTCGACGTGTCACTGCGCGAAACCGACACAGGCATGACCCGCGAGGAACTGGCGCAGGCGATGCGCGACAGCGACGTGCTGGTCCCCACCATCACCGACCAGATCGACGCGGGGCTGCTGGCGCAGGCGGGCGAGCGGCTGCGGCTGATCGCCAATTATGGCGCGGGGGTCGATCACATCGACGTGGCCTCGGCCCGCAGCCGGGGCATCCAGGTCACGAACACCCCCGGGGTCGTGACCGAGGACACCGCCGACATGGCCATCGCGCTGATGCTGGCCGTGACCCGCCGCATCCCCGAGGGGCTGGCCGAGATGCAGTCGGGCCGCTGGGACGGCTGGTCGCCGACCGCGCATCTGGGCGGGCGCATCGGCGGGCGGCGGCTGGGGATCCTTGGCATGGGCCGGATCGGGCAGGCGGTGGCGCGGCGGGCCAATGTCTTTGGCATGCAGGTGCATTACCACAACCGCCGCCGCCTGCGCCCCGAGACCGAGGCCGAACTGCACGCCACCTGGTGGGAAAGCCTTGACCAGATGCTGGCGCGCGTCGACATCCTGTCGATCAATGCGCCGCACACGCCCTCGACCTTTCACCTGCTCAGCGCGCGCCGGCTCAAGCTGATGAAGCCGACGGCGGTGATCGTGAACACCTCGCGCGGCGAGGTGATCGACGAAAACGCCCTGACGAGGATGCTGCGCGCCGGCGATCTGGCGGGGGCGGGGCTGGATGTGTTCGAGCACGGCCACGACATCAACCCCCGCCTGCGCGAGGCCCCCAACGTGGTGCTGCTGCCGCATATGGGTTCGGCCACGGTCGAGGGGCGCAACGAGATGGGCGAAAAGGTCATCATCAACATCAAGACCTTTGCCGACGGTCATCGGCCCCCGGACATGGTGCTGCCCTCGATGCTGTGACACGCGCGCGCCCCGGCGGCAGGGCGCCGTCCGCTTTTCCTGCATCCGCCGTCGCCCCCGGTCGTCTGCGCCCGCGAGCGATGCGTGGCCAGCCGCCGGAGCATATCACTTTTATGGTTGGCTCGCACTGCGTCCTGCCAAAGCCCGCATTTGCCGGCTATGTTTTCCGCACCCGAGCGCGGATCCTTTCGCGGCAGCCTGTCCGGCAGTGGGCGGCGGCTGGAAAGCGTAGTGCGGGGCAGCAGACGAACAACAATTCCAGGAGGATCGGGATGAAGACCCACGACCTGAAACTTGCGCCGGCCCTGATGACGGGCGCCTGTCTGCTGGTCGGGCTGCCGGTCGGCACGGCCTTGGCGCAAGACGACGCCCAGCGGATCGAGGCGGTGACCATGTCATCGGGCGGAGTTGCCGAAATCCATCGCAGCGTGCGTGTCGGCGGCGCGACCGGGTTCGATTTCGACGTTCCGCTTGAGCAGGTCGATGACATTCTCAAAAGCCTGATCGTGCGCGATCCTGCCGGCGGTGTCGCCTCGATGTCGCTGGACGGATTGTCGCCGGTCGATGAAACCTTCCGCCGCCTGCCCTTCACGCCCGACGACATGCATTCGCTGCCGCGCCTGCTGGGCGCGCTTCAGGGGATCAGCGTTCGCGCAGGTTCGGGCGGGCGCACGGTCGAGGGCGTGGTGCTGGGGGTCGAGACCGCGCCGCAAGCCGAGGACGGCGCCGCCGAGCGCGATCCGATCCTGTCGGTGATGACCCAGGACGGCCGCATCGCGGTGCTTCGACTGCGCGCCGATACCGAGCTCGACATCCTTGACCCGGCCGTGCGCGCCAGCCTGCGCGAGGCGGCGTCTGTCAGCGGACGCGGGCGGACGGACGAAACGCGCACCATCGCGATTGCGCTGCAAGGCGACAGCCAGCGCGACGTGCGGCTTGATTATGTGGTGGCTGCGCCGGTGTGGAAAACCGCCTATCGGCTGATGCTGGGCACGGGTAAGGACGCCCGGCTGCAGGCCTGGGCCGTGATCGAGAACGCGACCGGCGAGGATTGGCGTGACGTCGCCGTCACGCTGTCTTCGGGTGCGCCGGTCACTCTCGCCCAACGGCTTCACCAGCGCTATTGGCACGAACGCCCGCAACTGCCGGTCCTGGCACAGGCGGCCGCACCGCCACGGCCCGACAGCTTCAAGGGCCAAGCGGCCGAAATGGCCGGCGACCAGGCCGGTTTCGCGAATCGCGTGCAATCCGAAGCCCGGCTGTTGGCGGCCGCCCCCGTGGCCGCAGTGGCGCCGTCGATGGCGCTTGCCCAGGCCGAGGCCACCGAGGGCGAGGCCGCGGCCATCTATCGCCTGCCGGATCCTGTTGATCTTTCCGCCGGACGCACCCTGTCCGTTCCATTCATGGATGCCGAACTCGAGGCAGAGCGCATCTCGCTTTTCCAACCCGAGAGCGGAAGCGTCCATCCGATTTCCGCCCTGAGGCTGGAAAACGGGACCGGCACGACCCTGCCGCCCGGCATCGTCACGGTTTATGCGGCGAACGACGAAGGCTATGCGGGCGATGCCGAGTTGCGGGGCCTGCCCGCCGGCGAAAGCCGCATGATCAGCTTTGCCACCGACCGCAAGGTCGAGGTCACCACCAGCGCCGGCCGCGATGAAACCGTGTTTCGTGCTACTGTTGCCCAAGGCGTTTTGCGCGCGACGCGCATCACCCGCGCGCAGACGACCTATGCAATCGCCGGCGCGCAGGATGCGCCGCGGACGGTGATTGTCGAACATCCGCGCCGTGCGGGCTGGCGCTTCAGCTCGACCTCGCTTGCCGAGGACACGCCGACCCATCACCGCCTGCGCATCGAGCTGGAACAAGGCGCCACTGCCGAGATTGCGGCTGTCAATGAACGCACCGAGACCGAGAGCATCGGGCTGATGGATGCCGATGCCGAGACGCTGCTTTATTGGTCGGGGCAGATCGACGACGCCGGAACTGTCGAAATGCTTGCCGGTCTTGCCGAGCGGCGCGCCGAGATCGCGCGGGCGCAAGAAAGCGTTGCCGAGATCGGGCAGGACATTGACCGCGCCTCGCAGAACCAGACGCGCATTCGGGAAAACCTTGCCGCCGTGCCCGGCGACAGCGCCCTTGGCCGGCGCTATGTGTCGATGCTGGAAGAAGAAGAGGACCGCATTGCCGAGCTTGCCGAGCGTCGCCGGCAGGCAGAGGCAGGATTGACGCGACTGCGCGAGGAATTCGCGGCGTTCATACGCGAACTTTGAATGACGGCGATGGCCGCGGTCAAATCCCGACCGCGGCCACGCATGACCGATCCAGCCAGCGGAAAGATTTCAGAAAGAGAGGGTGAAATGCTCGCCTATATCCGGTTCGTCGCCGGTCACCTTGGACTTTGCGATCTGATAGATGAAGGACAGGCTGCCGCCGGTGACCCAGACCTCGGCCTCGGCCAGGTCGAAGCGCAGAAGCTGGACATCCTCGTCCTGTTTTCCGTCCTTGAACCAGCTTGAGGCCACGACGCTCCACAGTTCGTCCAGCTTGGCGCGGTCGTCCGACAGGGCCAGCGTTCCGTGGATGCGGGCGAACAGCCCCTTGCCCTCGTCGCTGACCACATGCACGGCGTCCTTGTCGCCCCCGGCCAGCGCGCGGGCCAGATCGGTTCCCTTGGCCGTGATGAACCACAGCTTGCCGGTCTCGGCCTCGGCCTGATGCGACATGGGCACCAGCCGGGCGTCCTCGGTCAGGCCCAGCATGCCCGAGTTCAGCCCTTCGAGCCGGTCCCAGAATTTTTTCAGATGGTCGTCGTGATCGGTCATGGTTGCGTCCTGTTCGTCGTCTGGAAGGGGAAAACAACGCAAGGGCGCCGGGGACGTTCCGGACTTTGCGATTTTCCGTTGCCACGGCAGGATGACCGCCGTGTTCGCGCGACGCCGTCGCGGGGCCTTGATTGCCAGGGCGGTCGTGAATGCCGTGGCTGCCACGGCTTTGTGATGCCGAATGACGCCGGCGGGCGTCTTGGGCCGGTGCGGACGCTTCGATAAGGACGTAATGTCCGTTTGGCCGATCCGGGCCGCACGGGATTTCGTGCAGCACCATGTAATTGAGCGACGACATGCATCATCCGACACGCCACGCCGTAGAAATCCTGCTGCCCCCCGGAACCACCCTCGACGACCTGTCAGAGCAGGAAGTTCAGGATCTGTTTGACTCGATCGTCCGGCAGGCCGAAGCCGAGGCAGAAGGTTGCGCCGAGCCCGGCCCGGAAGCCGCCGATCCCGACCGCGCGGCCTGATCGCCCGACCCCCTTCAGGCGGAGCATCGTCATGCCGGAACCGGATCCGCTGGACCCAGCGCAGTTGAAGCCCGCGCCCCCCCGAGCTGCCAGCGGCCATGTGCTGATGTGCTCGATGCGCGACGAGGGACCGTTCGTGCTGGAATTCGTGGCCCATCACCGCGCCATCGGCTTTGACCGTATCTTCATCGCCTCGAACGACTGTCGCGACGGCACCGACCTGCTGCTGGACGCGCTGGACCGGGCGGGCGCGATCACCCATTTCCGTAACGAGGTTCAGCCGGGCGAGCTGCCCCAGCATTCCGCCTATGCCGGGATCCGCCGCCGCCACGGGCTGGATGCGGCCGACTGGCTGATGGTGCTGGATGCGGATGAGTTTCTGGACGTGACCACCGACGGCGGGCGTGTGCAGGACCTGACAGCGCAGGCCGATGCCGGCGACGACATCATCATGCTGAACCCGCTGACCTTCGGCACCAGTCGCGACCCGCGCTGGCAGCCGGGGCTGGTGACGGAACAATTCCCCCTGCGCCTGCCCGCGCGCCATGGCGCCAACCGGCCGGTCAAGACGCTGGCCCGCGGGGTGGGACGGTTCCGGCAGATCCACAACCACTCGGTGGTGGGTTATCGCGGCGAGGATGCGTTGACGGTGCTGCGCGCCGACGGCTCTCGCCTTGCGATCCCGCCGGGCGGCAAGCTGTGGGAGGTGCTGCGCAACGTGCCGATCGAGGACATCCGCCATGGGCTGGCCCATTACAACCATTACGCGGTCAAGTCGCTGGCCTCATATCTGCTGCGCCATGATCGGGGCCGGGGGGCGGCCCCCAAGGGCGAGGCGAATGCCCGCCACACCTCGGGGTATTTCGACCGCATCGCCGGGGCGCGGATCCGCGACACCGGGTTTGCCGACCGCCACGGCGCGGCCCTGCGCGTGGAACATGCGCGGCTGCTGGCGATCCCGGACATCGCCGCCGCGCAGGCCGAGACCGAGCGCCGCTACGCGGCGCTGATCGCGGTGATCATGGATTACTAGCTGGCGGCGCGGGTGGCGCTGTTGGGGGTCAACGTGTGGTCCACCGGCTCATACCCGGACTGGTCGGGCTGGGCCTCGGCATCGCCCGACATCGGGTCGGGCTTCATGCGGAAACCGCGCTGCAACTGGTCGAAGGGCGCGACCGGGTAATCCCCCGAAAAACAGGCGTCGCAATATTGCGGGCAACGGTCGTTGCGCCCGCCGGCCTCGCCCACGGCACGATACAGCCCGTCCAGCGAAACAAAGGCGAGGCTGTCCACCCCCATCCACTCGCGCATTTCCTCGGGCGACATGCGCGCGGCCAGCAGCTTGTCACGGTCGGGGGTATCGACGCCATAGAAACACGGCCAGGCGGTGGGGGGCGAGGCGATGCGGAAATGCACCTCGGCCGCGCCTGCGTCCAGAACCATGTCCTTCATCTTGCGCGAGGTGGTGCCGCGCACCACCGAATCGTCCACCAGCACCACCCGTTTGCCCGCGACCAGCGCCCGGTTCACGTTCAGTTTCAGCCGCACGCCCATGTTGCGGATCTGGTCGGTCGGCTCGATGAAGGTGCGGCCGACATACTGGTTGCGGATGATACCCATGCCATAGGGAATGCCGCTTTCATGGGCATAGCCGATGGCCGCCGGGGTGCCGCTGTCGGGGACGGGGCAGACCAGATCGGCATCAATCGGGGCCTCGCGCGCAAGCTCCACCCCGATCTGGCGGCGGGTTTCATAGACGGAACGGCCGCCGATGATCGAATCGGGGCGGCTGAAATACACATGTTCAAAGATGCAGAACCGCGGCGCCGACAGCCCGAAGGGGCGCGAGCTTTCGATCAGCCCCTTGGAAATCACCACCATCTCGCCCGGCTCGATCTCGCGCACGAACTCGGCGCCGATGATGTCCAGCGCGCAGGTTTCGGACGCCAGCGCATAGGCGCCCCCCGCCAGCCGCCCCAGCACCAGCGGCCGCACGCCCAGCGGGTCGCGCACCCCGATCAGCTTGGTGCGGGTCATGGCGATGACGGAAAACGCGCCCTCGACGCGGCGCAGCGCGTCCTTCATCCGCTCGGGGATGGAACGCTGGATCGAGCGCGCCATCAGGTGGATGATACATTCGCTGTCCGAGCCGGACTGAAAGATCGAGCCGCGCTCGATCAGCTCGCGGCGCAGGGCGACCGCGTTGGTGATGTTGCCGTTATGGGCGATGGCGCTGCCACCCATGGCGAATTCGCCAAAGAACGGCTGGACATCGCGGATTGCCGGGCCTTTGGCGCCGGCGGTGGAATAGCGCACATGGCCGATGGCGATTTCGCCCGGCAGGGTCTCCATCAGCGACGCCTTGGTGAAATTGTCGCGCACATAGCCAAAACGATGCGCGCTGCTGAAGCCCTTGTCGGGGTGATACGAGATGATGCCCCCGGCCTCTTGCCCGCGATGTTGCAGGGCATGCAGCCCCAGCGCCACGAAATTGGCGGCCTCGGCCATGCCGATCACGCCAAAGACGCCGCATTCCTCGTGCAGACGGTCACTGTCGAAGGGGTCCGCGAGAAAGGGCTGCATGGCTGGACCTTGGCTTTCGGAAAACAGGGGCTGGCGGCGGGGCGCGCGGGGCGCCCGGACCTTCGCTGCGGTATCTAATGCGCCCTCGCGCAAAAGTCACGCCCCGGCTGCGCGGGGCCGGACGGGATCAGTTCGCCGACGGTGCTGCGGCCGGGGCGGGCGTCGTGGTCGCGGGCGTCACCGCGGCCCCGGTCGCGTCGCAGTCGCGCACCAGCTGCTCGAACCGCGCGGCCAGCCAGCCCGGCGCATCCTGCGGGATCTGGTCGTTCAGCTGCCCGCTCATCGAGCGGAACACCTGCGCCGAGCGCGACTGGTCCACCATCTCGACCCGCTGGGTGGTCATCACCCGGTCATAGACGATAAAGGCGATGACCACGAGCAGCACCCCGCGCGCCACGCCGAAAAGAAACCCCATGCCCTGATCCACGCCCCCCAGCGCCGAGCGCTGCACGACCGAGGAAAACAGCGGCGTCAGGATCGAAAACACCACCAGCGCCAGCGCGAAGACCACCGCAAAGCCGGCGATCATCCCCAGCTCGCAGTTGTCGGCGATGATCTTGTCCACATAGGGGATCTGCGCGATCAGCGGCCGCATGGCGCCCGCAAAGACAAAGGCCAGCACTGCCGCCCCGATCCAGCCCAGAATGGCCAGCGATTCGCGCACGAAGCCGCGCGAATAGGCGAGGATCGCCGATAGGATGATGATCGCCGCCACGATGCCGTCGATCAGGGTGAAACCGTCCATCTGTCAGCCCTTTTTGCCGGGGACGCCGGCTGTGTGCCGTGGCCCCGCGTATCGGTGGCGTCGTCCGGCCCGGTCAACCCGCGCCGAAGGTCTCGCCCGTGAAACTCGTCAGGTCGGCGGTGCGGGAAAGCACCATGCCGCCCCCGCCCTCGACCTTTTGGACCTCGGGCAGGATCGCCCGCGAGAAACCAAGTTTCCGCGCCTCTTTCAACCTGTTTTCGGCCTGGCCCACCGGACGCAGGGCGCCCGACAGGCTGATTTCGCCGAAAAGCACGGTATCGGCGGGCAGGGCGTGGTCCTCGCGCGCGCTGAGCAGGGCGGCGGCGATGGCCAGATCGGCGGCGGGTTCCGCGACCCGCATCCCCCCCGCCACGTTCAGAAACACGTCCAGCCCGGCAAAGGGGATGGCGCAGCGGGCCTCGAGCACCGCAAGGATGGTGCTGACCCGGCCGCTGTCCAGCCCGACCACCGTGCGCCGCGGCGCGGCCAACGTCGAGGGCGCGACCAGCGCCTGGATCTCGGTCAGCACCGGGCGGGTGCCCTCGATTCCCGCGAAAACCGCGCTGCCGGCGACCGGCTCGCCGCGTTCGGACAAAAACAGCGCCGAGGGGTTGGCGACCTCGGCCAGCCCGCCGCCGGTCATCTCGAACACGCCGATCTCGCCCGAGGGGCCGAAGCGGTTCTTGACCGCGCGCAGGATGCGGAACTGGTGGCCGCGCTCGCCCTCGAAATACAGCACCGTGTCCACCATGTGCTCGACCACGCGGGGGCCGGCGATCTGGCCGTCCTTGGTGACATGGCCCACGATGATAACCGCGACGCCGGATCGCTTGGCGAAGGTCACAAGCTCGTGCGCGGCGGCGCGGACCTGCCCGACGCTGCCCGGCGCGGCTTCGACCGTGTCGGACCACAGCGTCTGGATCGAATCGATCACCGCCACGTCGGGGCGTTCGGCGTCCAGCGTGGTCAGGATGTCGCGCAACGCGGTTTCCGTGCCTAGCCGCACCGGCGCATCCGCCAGCCCCAGCCGCTGCGCCCGCATCCGCAGCTGCGCGCCGGCCTCTTCGCCGCTGACATAGACGGCGTTGCTGCCGGCGCGGGCGAATGCGGCGGCGGCTTGCAGCATCAGCGTGGATTTGCCGATCCCCGGATCGCCGCCGACCAGGATGGCGCTGCCCGGCACCAGCCCGCCCCCCAGCACCCGGTCGAGTTCGGCAATGCCTGACGGCGTGCGCGGCGGCGGCGGCTCGGTCGAGGACAGGCCCGACAGCGGGATGGTGCGCCCGCGCTGCGCCCCCAGCCCGCGGCCGGGGCCCTGGGACAGCGGCGCTTCCTCGACGATCGAGTTCCATTCGCCGCAGGCTTCGCAACGCCCCGCCCATTTGCGGTGGCTGGCGCCGCAGGCAGAGCAGGTGAACGAGGTGACGGGCTTGGCCATGGCGTGGTTGTGGCAGCGTCGCGGGCGGGCTGCAAGTCGCGGGGCGCTGCCCCGCACCCCGGGATATTTGCATGATGAAGAAAGAGCGCTCACGCGGTTGTCGGCTTGCATCATCGTGCCGCGGCAGCCATTCCATGGCGAGATTTTGGAAAGGCCGTGCCGTGGCGAACCCGCGTCCGTTTTCACGTTACGAATTCATGATCGCCTGGCGCTATCTGCGCGCAAGGCGGGCCGAGGGCGGGGTCTCGGTCATGACCTGGATCAGCCTGATCGGGATTGCGCTGGGGGTGATGGCGCTGATCGCCACGCTGGCGGTGCGGTCGGGGTTTCGGGCCGAGTTCGTGGACACGATCCTTGGCGCCAACGCCCATTCCACCGTCTATCTGCCGCCCGGCCAGATCCATAACGAGCTGACCGACGAGATCTATACCGTCGCCGGCGTGATCGAGGATTACGCCGACGCGGTGGCGCGCATCGCCGCGCTGCCCGGGGTTCTGCGTGCCGATCCGGTGGTGCGCGGGCAGGTGATGGCCAGCGTCGGCGACCGTTCCGGCGTGGCCGAGGTTTACGGGCTGTCGGCCGAGGATCTGGCCGCCATCCCCCGCGTGGCCGACCCCGAGACCGGATACGGCGACATCACCGCCTTTGGCGAGGGCGTGGCTGTCGGGTCCGGCATGGCGCGCGAGCTGGGGCTGGGCGTCGGCGACATGGTGCAGCTGATTTCCCCGCAGGGCGCGCAGACGCCGTTCGGGGTCACGCCGCGGGTCGGCAGCTACAAGGTCGTCTATGTCTTTACCGCCGGGCGCTATGACATCGACCGCACCCGCATCTACATGCCTCTGGCCGAGGCGCAGTCCTATTTCAACCGCGACGGCGTGGTGGACGAGATCCAAGTCTATGCTGCCGCCCCCGAAGCGGTCGATGCGCTGACGCCCGCGCTGCTGGGGGCGCTGCCGGGCAGCATGGTCTGGACCTGGCGCGATGCCTCGGGGGCGTTCCTGTCGGCGCTGGATATCGAGGATGACGTGATGTTCGTCATCCTGTCGGTGCTGGTGCTGATCGCGTCGATGAACATCACCTCGGGGTTGATCATGTTGGTCAAGAACAAGGGCCGCGACATCGGCATCCTGCGCACCATGGGCCTGACCGAGGGCGCGGTGCTGCGGGTGTTTTTCCTGTGCGGGGCCTTTACCGGGGTGCTGGGCACGCTGGCCGGGGTGGTGCTGGGGGTGGCGCTGGCGCTGAACGTGGACAGCATCATGGCCGGGGTGAACTACCTGTCGGGCGGGGGCGCGTGGGATCCTTCGGTGCGCGGCATCTACCGCCTGCCGGCCGAGCTGCGCGGCATCGACATCGCCCGGGCTGTCGGGCTGTCGCTGACGCTTTCGTTTATCGTCACCATCTTTCCGGCCCGCCGCGCGGCGCGGATGAACCCGGTCGAGGCGCTGCGCTATGAATGAAGTCCTGCGGCTGGAAGCGATCGCCAAGACCTACAACCCCGGCTCGCCCGCCGCCGTCGAGGTGCTGCACGGTCTGGACCTGTCGGTCGCGCGCGGCGAGGTGGTGGCGCTGGTCGCGCCCTCGGGTGCGGGGAAATCGACGCTGCTGCATATCGCGGGGCTGCTGGACACGCCCGATGCGGGCCGCGTGGTGCTGAACGGGCGCGACATGACCGGCCTGTCCGACCGCAAGCGGACCGAGGCGCGGCGGCGCGAGCTGGGCTTTGTCTATCAGTTCCACCATTTGCTGCCTGAATTCACCGCGCTGGAAAACATTGTGCTGCCGCAGCTGGCCAATGCGGTGCCGGACCGGGCGGCGCGCGAGCGGGCGGCGGGGTTGCTTGACCGGGTCGGGCTGTCGGCGCGGGCGGGGCATCGTCCGGCGGCGCTGTCGGGGGGTGAACAGCAGCGGGTGGCGTTCTGTCGGGCGCTGGCCAATGCGCCCTCGCTGCTGCTGGCGGACGAGCCGACGGGGAACCTTGACCCCGGCACCTCGGATCTGGTGTTCGGGATGCTGATGGCGCTGGTGCGCGAAACCGGGCTGTCGGCGCT
The DNA here is from genome assembly GCF_900108405.1 of Paracoccus alkenifer. Taxonomy (GTDB): domain Bacteria; phylum Pseudomonadota; class Alphaproteobacteria; order Rhodobacterales; family Rhodobacteraceae; genus Paracoccus; species Paracoccus alkenifer. The sequence continues at coordinate 624,276 of NZ_FNXG01000001.1, read as the reverse complement.
GATCGCCACCCACAACATGGAGCTGGCCGGGCGCATGGACCGGGTGGTCCGGCTGGGCTGAGACGTTTCCCGCCGGCCCCGGCCAAACCCCTTGCCGTCGGCGGCGGGGCTTGCGACAATTCACCGCAAAACGAGGGAATGCCGATGAAAACTGCCCTGATTTCGCTGGCCGTGCTGGGCGCTTGCGCGGCGCTGGCCGCCTGCACGCCCCCGGTGGCCGATACCGGCGCGGCGGATTACGCGCAGTTCTGCGCCTCGTGCCACGGGGCTGCGGGCAAGGGCGACGGGCCGGCGGCGGCGGGGATGCGCCCGCCGGCCACCGATCTGACGCTGCTGGCGCAGGGCAACGACGGCCGCTTTCCGCGGCTGCGGGTGATGAACCGCATCGACGGCTATACCATGGGGATGAGCGACAGCCCCATGCCCCAGTTCGGGCAGGAGCTGCGCGACGGGCCGACGGTGTTGTTCGACGCCGGCGACGGGGCGCTGACGCCCACGCCCGCGCGGCTGGTGGCGCTGACCGAGCATCTGGAACGGTTGCAGCAGTAACCGTCTAGGCCGGTGGCCCGAAGGCGTCGATTTCCTTGGCCACCAGCTGTTGCAGCCGCCAGATATAGGGGTCGTGGATGCCGTGTTCGGCCAGCCCGTGGACGGTGCGCAGCAGGTATTCGGCGCCGGTCCCGGCGGCGCCGGCCGCGCGCGCCAGCCGGCGGGCCTGTTCCTCGACCGACAGCATCGCCAGCTGCGTGCCGACCGGGCCGGCGTAAAAGGTCAGCGCCTGACCGCGGCCGGTTTCGGTTTCGACATCGATCCAGGCGGCGTTGGCGGCCAGCTCATGCGCCACCAGCTCGCGCCGCAGGATGGCGCGCAGGGATTGCTGCTCGGAGCCTTGGGCGATGTCCAGCAGCACCCCTTCGCATTGCCCGCCCGCGGCCAGCGCCAGCATCAGCCCCGGCCGGTCCGGAGAGCCGCGGAAATGGTCGAGCGAGATCGAAAAGCTGCGATGCCAGCCCACCGCCGTCGCCCGCCGCCGCGCCTGCACGTCAAAGCCGGGGTTCCAGATCAACGAGCCATAGGCAAAGACCGGGATCGGCCGCGGCCGGTCGCGGGTCAGCCGTTCCGCCAGCAGGTCAAGATCGTGATCCTCAAGCATCCGCCAGCCGGGCGTATGCAGCGGCCCGTCCCCCGGCGCGACCCGGGCGACATGGGCAGCGGTCAGGGCGATCAGGGGCTTGTGGGGCGGGGCGTCATGCAAGGTTTTTCTCCGGTAAGCTTACATGCCGGGGAAGCTGCGCCGAGGCAAGCTGTCATGATGGCCAGAGGTCGGCGACTGCGACTGTCATGGTTAAGTAATTGTTAAAAGGTGCATTTTATGTATGGATTGATTGATTTTCCGGTATTGTTCCTCTTTGCTGATATCCAGTTTTCTCAAGGGATAAGGGGTTTCAGATGCGAGGTTTCATGTGGCCTGCGGCGGCGGCGGGCCTGCTGCTGTTGGCGGGATGTGCCCAGACGCAGATCCAGCCGATGAGCAAGGACACCTTCAAGGTGGCGACGAATGCGGCCCCGGCCTGCGGCGCTGCGGGTGCACGAAATGTTGCCTTTAAAAGCGCGGCGGTCGAGGTCATTCGCAAGGGTGGCGACAAATTCGTGATTCAGGGTGACCACAGCGACAGTGGCCTGCAAGGCAATATTTTTGCAGGATTCCAGCAGAATTATTCGCAGGGAATGGTGGTCAAGATGGTCCCCGAGGGCTCGCCCGAGGCGCGCAACGCGCTTTCTGCCCGTGAAACTCTGGGTGCCGGCTGGCAGGAAATCGTCGCCAAGGGGGCGCCGACGACTTGCAGTTGATCCCGGACGGCGCGGCGCGGGGCAGTGCTGCGCCGACCCCGCCAGTCTTGCGGGAAACATCGGCCGGTATCGTCTTTCCCGGCAAGGGACTGTTGAATGCGAGGGACCGGTCCCTCACACATCCAGATCCTCGGCGAATTGGGCGTTTTCCTGGATATACTGGAAACGCAGCTCGGGTTTCTTGCCCATCAGCCGCTCGACCAGATCGGCGGTCTCGCCACCCTCGTCGTCGTCGATGCTGACCCGGATCAGCTTGCGGCTGGCCGGGTTCATCGTGGTTTCCTTGAGATCCTTGGCGTCCATCTCGCCCAGACCCTTGAAACGCTGCACGTCGATCTTGCCCTTGCCGCCCAGCCCCTTGGCCAGCCACGCCTCTTTCTCGGCATCGTCGGCGACATAGACCCGGCGCGCGCCCTGCGTCAGGCGGTAAAGCGGCGGGCAGGCCAGATACAGGTGCCCCTTGTCGATCAGCGGCCGCATCTGGGTAAAGAAGAACGTCATCAGCAGGCTGGCGATATGGGCGCCATCGACGTCGGCGTCGGTCATGATGATGATCTTGTCGTAGCGCAGGTCATCGACGTTGAAGCGGGTTCCCATGCCCACCCCCAGCGCCTGACACAGATCGGCGATTTCCTGGTTCTGCCCCATTTTCGACGATGAGGCCCCCAGCACGTTCAGGATCTTGCCGCGGATCGGCATGATCGCCTGGGTGGTGCGTTCGCGCGCCGACTTGGCCGAGCCGCCGGCGCTGTCGCCTTCGACGATGAACAGCTCGGTGCCCTTGCGGGTGTTGCCGGAACAATCCACCAGCTTGCCCGGCAGCCGCAGCTTGCGGGTGGCGGATTTGCGGGCGGTTTCCTTTTCCTGACGGCGCTTCAGGCGTTCCTCGGCCCGCAGCACTAGAAAATCGAGGATCGCGCCAGCGGATTTGGTGTCGGCGGCCAGCCAGTTGTCGAAATGGTCGCGCACTGCGCCCTCGACCAGCCGCGCGGCCTCGGCGGTGGCCAGCCGGTCCTTGGTCTGGCCGACGAATTCGGGTTCCGAGATAAAGCACGACACCAGCGCGCAGCCGCCGGTCAGCAGGTCGTCGCGGGTGATGTTTTCGGCCTTGCGGTTCTTGGTCAGCTCGCCATAGGCGCGGATGCCCTTGAGAATGGCGGTCCAGAACCCGGCCTCGTGGGTGCCGCCCTCGGGCGTCGGCACGGTGTTGCAATAGGACTGGATGAAGCCGTCGCGGGACGGCGTCCAGTTGATCGCCCATTCGACCTTGCCGGGGACGTTGAAACGCTCGCGGAACTCGACGGCGCCGGCAAAGGGGCGCTCGGCATAGGTGGTGACGCTGCCCAGCTGTTCGGACAGGTAATCGGCCAGCCCGCCGGGGAAATGGAAGGTCGCTTCCAGCGGGGTTTCGCCGTCGTCGATCTCGGTCTTCCAGCGGATTTCGACGCCGGAATGCAGATAGGCCTTGGACTTGACCATCCGCATCATCCGCGCGGGCTTCAGCCGGTGGTGGCCGAAGATCTGTTCGTCGGGATGAAAGATCACGGTGGTGCCGCGGCGGTTGGGGGCGGGGCCGATCTTTTCCGCCGGTCCCTGCGGGATGCCGCGGCTGAAGGATTGGCGCCACAACTCGCGGTTGCGGGCGACCTCGACCACCATGCTGTCGGACAGCGCGTTCACCACCGAGGCGCCGACCCCGTGCAGACCCCCCGAGGTCTGATATGCGCCCTCGGAAAACTTGCCGCCGGCGTGCAGCGTGCACAGGATGACTTCCAGCGCCGATTTGCCGGGGAACTTCGGGTGCGGGTCGATCGGGATGCCGCGGCCGTTGTCGCGCACGGTGGCGCTGCCGTCGCTGTGCAATTCGACCTCGATGCGGCTGGCGTGACCGGCGACGGCCTCGTCCATGGCGTTGTCGAGGATTTCCGCAACCAGATGGTGCAGCGCGCGTTCGTCCGTGCCGCCGATATACATGCCGGGGCGCTTGCGGACGGGCTCCAACCCCTCGAGCACCTCGATCGAGGCGGCGGAATAGCTGTCGGGGGCCGCTTGCGCGCCCGAAAGAAGGTCGTCGGACATCGGATCTGCCTGCTCGTGATTATGGGGCGTCATGCCATGACGGGGCAGGGCGGGGCAACCCGCCGCTGCCCGGGGCGCGAGGGCAAGGCGTCAAGCCCCGTCGCGCAGCCAGTCCGCCAGATGGCCGTCGTCGATCAGGCCCTGGGCGAGGGCGATGATGCGGTCACCGATGACATGGGCGGGGACATCGGGTTCACTGCCGCCGTTCCAGTCAAGAATGACCTGCATGAGGCGGAATGCCGTGCGCTTGTTGGCGTCGTTAAAGCAATGGCCCTGCGCGATGGCCATCGCATAGGCGGCGGCCAGCGCATAGACATCCTCGATCATGCCATAGGCCAGCCGGTTCTCGACCCGCGCCAGGGCACCGTCCAGCGACTTGTCCCGGGCGCGGCCGGGCAACTCGCCCGGGTTCAGGACAATATCATGAATCTCCGCGACCAGTTCGGCCGAGGGCAGGCGATACTGCATCGCGGCCTCACTTGTCCTTCAGGTAATCCAGGACCGGCTGGGCCCGGGCGCGCGTGCGCTCCAGCGTGTCATGCAGCTCTTCGCGCGTCGCTTGGCGATAGGATACTTCTTCCGTGGCCTCGGCAGGCACGAGATAACCCACGAGGCCGGAATTGCGCAGGATCGCCACCGGCTTGCCGCCCGAGCGTTCCAGCACCTTGTGCGGCTCGCGCAGCTCGGTGATCGTGGCGATGTGGTTGGTCAGCAAACGGGTCATGGCAGGCGCTCCGGCAGGGTTGTGCCTTTTATATTGCATATTGCAGTGGGTATTTCAATGGCACCCGGTTTCCATGCCGCATGTGGGCGCAAGCGTTGCCGACAAGGGCCAGCGCCCGCAGCAATTCGCAAGTCACCTCATCTCGCGCTGGAATCCCGCGCCGGATCGGCATAGAGCACCGCAACTGTCCACCGGCGGATGACCCGCCAACCCGAGGGAAACGATGGCCGCAGAACCGCGCATCATCACGACGACCGACGAACTCACCGCGTTCTGTGAACTCGCCAAGGCGCAACCTTATGTCACGCTGGACACGGAATTCCTGCGCGAACGGACCTATTATTCCCGGCTGTGCCTGGTCCAGATGGCGCTGCCACCCGCGTCGGGGTCCAAGGCCGAGGGCGGGCCGGCGGTGCTGGTCGATCCGATGGCCGAAGGGCTGTCGCTGGAACCGCTTTACGATCTGTTCCGCCACACCGCGACGGTCAAGGTGTTTCACGCCGCACGGCAGGATCTGGAAATCTTTTTTCACGACGCCGGGGTGTTTCCCGACCCGCTGTTCGACACACAGGTTGCGGCGATGGTCTGCGGCTTTGGCGAGCAGGCGGGTTACGAGACGCTGGTCAAGCGCATCGTCCGCCAACCGCTGGACAAGTCCTCGCGCTTTACCGACTGGTCGCGCCGGCCGCTGACGCAGGCGCAGGCGGAATATGCGCTGGCCGACGTGACCCATCTGCGGGCGATCTATGAATATCTGTCGGACCAGTTGAAAAAGACCGGGCGCGAGTCCTGGGTGGCCGAAGAGGCCGCGGCGCTGGTCGAGCCGGAAACCTATATCACCCGCCCGGACGATGCCTGGGCGCGGGTGCGCACGCGTTCGGGGTCGCCTCGGTTTCTGGCGGTGGTGCGGGAACTGGCGCGGTTTCGCGAAAACTACGCCCAGACCCGCGACGTGCCGCGTTCGCGCGTGTTCAAGGACGATGCGCTGATCGAGCTGGCCTCGGCCAAGCCGCAGACGGACGAGGATCTGGGCAAGTCGCGGCTGCTGCTGCGCGAGGCGCGGCGCGGCGAGATCGCGCAGGGAATCCTTGAGGCAATCAGGACGGGGATCGAGGCCACCGACCTGCCCAAGCCCGTCCCCGACCAGCCGGGCCTGCCCGGCAATGCCGCGTTGTCGCAGTTGCTGCGGGTGCTGTTGCAGGCCAAGGCCGACGCGGCGGGGGTGGCACCCAAGCTGATCGCCTCGTCAGCCGATCTCGACGCCATCGCGGCCGGAGTGCGCGAGGTGCCGGCGCTGTCGGGCTGGCGCGCCGAGGTTTTCGGCAACGAGGCGCTGCTGCTGGCGCAAGGCCGGATCGCCCTGTCGGCGCGCGGCGGCGCGGTGCTGGTGGTGCCGGTGGGTTAAGCGGCCGGGCTGCGGCGCATTTCCGGGCGAACCGATGTGTTTTCGGCAAGTCGGTATCGGCGGTGGCGGATGGGACAGGGCCGGAAAAGCGTGTCGCAAAATTGTTACTTGCTTGCCGCTTCTTTCCAAGAGCGGCGTCCTGCCGCAGCTTTCCTGTTTCATTCTGTGCAAGTTCCCATAGAGCGGCCAAGCCGAAACATGGAGTTTACAATGAAAAACATGACGTTTCTGACTGCCCTGCTTTGCGGCAGCGCATCGGTCGCCCAAGCCGGTGGCTACGTCCCGCAGGTCGCTGACGCTGCCCCGGCTGTCGTGGTTTCCGATGCGTTCGCTGATTGGACCGGGTTTTATGCAGGTGTCCAGGTCGGCGGTGCCGAACTGAAAATCAACGCGGGCAGCGGCGTAAATCAAGGGTTCGACGGCCGGCACTACGGGGCGCATGTGGGTTAACTGCGCGACTACGGCCGTTTCGTTTCCGGTGTCGAGCTGTCGTATGACAAGCTTAACAACTTCGATTTCTTTGACCAATTTGGTGGCCTCAGCGGAAATTTCATTCGTGCGAAAGTCTTGGCTGGCTACGATTCGGGCCGGTTCTTGCCCTATGCCGCCCTCAGCTATGCAAGGCTGACCTTCAGCGAGGGAAATCCTATTTTCGACTTTCGAGAGACCGGGTTGGGCTTTGGGCTGGGGGCAAAATTCATGGCATCCCCCCGCGTTCTGCTTGGCGTCGAATGGATGACAAACAATCTTGATATTCCGGCTGGCGGGGGCACGACTGACCTTGACCTGAACAACTTTACAGTCAGTGCGTCCTATCGGTTCTGACGCCACTGAAGCGTGACCACATAAAGCCGCCGCCAGATGCGGCAGTCCAAGGGCTGGGGCACCCATCCTCGCTGTCGGCTCTCTTGCTGCTGGGCATGGTCCTGCCACGCCTGGCTTGAGCAAGGCTGTCGCGACTCGCGCCCCGCGCTTTCAGCGCGGATTATGGCGGCGGCAAACCTGCGGTTGCCTTGCAATAGCTGTGCCGGGCGAAATCAGGCAGTGATATCAATAAGAAATGGCGGAGGCGGTGGGATTCGAACCCACGGTGGAGTTGCCCCCACGTCGGTTTTCAAGACCGGTGCATTAAACCACTCTGCCACGCCTCCGTTCGCGGGGTGTTAGCTTGGCTCGGGCGGGCGATCAAGCGATGCGTCGCGGGGTGGGTGTCGGCAGGGCGGTCAAAGCCACCAGCGGCCGGTCAGTGCCAGCCGGGCGAGTGCTGCCCGGCGGGTGAATTCTGAAACTGCGGCGGGGTCGGTGCCGGCGGTGCCGGCCGTCAGGGCGTTGCGGATTGCAGCGCCGGGGAACAGCGCCGGGGCGGCCGCGCGCGGGATGGCGCGCCGAGATGCGGCGGCACTGCGGAATGCCGCGGTCGCGGTTGCGGCCAGCGATTGCAGAAAGTCCGGCTTGGGCCGGGCCAGGCCAAGCCTCAGCTCTTGCAGGGCCGGGCGGGCGCGCAGCCAGGCCACCAGCGCCGCGCCCCGGCCCTGCGCGCGCAGGGCAGCGCCATCTGCCGCCCCCAGCGCCTGCGCGGCATGGGCCATCAGCGCGGCCCCTGTCGCATCGGCATAGGCCACGACGGCCTCGGGGCCGGCAAAGGGTTCGCGATCGGCGTCGTGCAGCCGCGCCTGAGCAAGCGGGGCGAAACGCGCGGCGTCGGCGCCCCAGGCGGACCACAGCGGCGACAGCAGTTCGTGCGGGGGGGGCGGCGCAGCGCGCAGCGCCTCCAGCCGGTCCACCCACCATTGCACCCGCATCCCGGCCAGCAGCGGGTCGCGCGCCGACAGCGCCGTGCGGGCAAGTTCCGCGTTCAGCGCGTAAAGCGTCAGCAGCCGTGGCCGCGCGGGGGCTGCGGCCAGCATCGCCATTGCCCAGCGGTCCGGGTCGTCGGCCCGCAACCGCTGTGCGAGCGCGCCAAGCCCTTGATCATGTTGCGTTGTCATGGATCAGCTTCCAGCGGATCGCGTCGATCAGCGCCTCGAAACTGGCATCGACGATATTCGGAGACACCCCCACGGTGGACCAGGCCGCGCCGCTGCGGTCGATCGAATCGATGGTGACCCGCGTCACCGCATCGGTGCCGGCGCCGATGATCCGCACCCGGAAATCCGCCAGCGCCATCTGGTCGATCGAGCCCTGCCACGGCCCCAGATCCTTGGCCAGCGCCCGCCACAGCGCATGGACCGGCCCGGCATCCTCGCCATTCTCGCCGTGGCTTTCGCTGACCGACAGCACCCGCTGCCCGCCGACAAGCGCCACCACCACCGCCTCGCTGACGGAAATGCGGCGGCCCATGGCGTTCAGGCGGCGCTCGACGGTGACGCGGTAACGCTCGACCTCGAAGAAGTCGGGCAGGGCGCCCAGCTCGGCCCGCGCCAGCAGCTCAAAGGAAGCCTGAGCGGAATCATAGGCATAGCCCTGATCCTCGCGCTGCTTGACCACCGACAGGATGCGGGGCAGCGCCGGGTCGCCGGCGGCCACCTGAATCCCCGCCCCGGCCAGCCGGGCGCGCAGGTTCGATTGCCCGGCCTGGTTCGACATCGGGATTACCCGTTCGTTGCCGATGGTCGCGGGGTCCACATGCTCATAGGTCTGCGGCGCCTTGAGGATGGCGCTGGCGTGCAGCCCGGCCTTGTGTGCAAAGGCCGAGGCCCCGACATAGGGCGCGGCGCGCAGCGGCACCCGGTTCAGGATCTCGTCCAGCCGTCGCGAAATCCGGGTCAGGCTGGCCAGCGCCTTGGCGTCCATGCCGGTGGCCAGGGTCGAACAGAACGGTTCCTTGAGCAGCAGCGTCGGGATCAGGCTGGTCAGGCTGGCGTTGCCGCAGCGTTCGCCCAGCCCGTTCAGCGTGCCCTGCACCTGCCGCGCCCCGGCCTCGATCGCGGCAAGCGAACAGGCGACGGCGTTGCCGGTGTCGTCATGGGCGTGGATGCCCAGCCGCTCGCCCGGGATACCGGCGGCGATCACCGCGCGGGTGATCTCGCCCACCCGGGCGGGCAGGGTGCCGCCGTTGGTGTCGCACAGAACGACCCAGCGCGCGCCCGCCTCCAGCGCCGCTTGCAGGCAGGACAGCGCATATTCGGGGTTGGCAGCGTAGCCGTCAAAGAAATGCTCGGCGTCGAACAGCGCCTCGCGGCCCTGCGCAACCACATGGGCAACGGATTCGGCGATGCAGGAAAGATTCTCGTCCAGCCCGATCCCCAGCGCCTCGGTCACGTGGTAATCATGGGTCTTGCCGACCAGGCAGACCGCCGGTGTGCGAGCATCCAGCACCGCCGCCAGCACATCGTCATTCGCGGCCGAGCGCCCGGCCCGCTTGGTCATGCCGAATGCGGTCATTGTGGCCCGCGTCGCCGGCGCATCGGCAAAGAAATCGCTGTCGGTGGGGTTGGCGCCGGGCCAGCCGCCCTCGATGTAATCCACCCCCAGCGTGTCGAGCGTCCGTGCAATCTCGGCCTTTTCTGCGGCGGAAAACTGGACGCCCTGCGTCTGCTGTCCGTCGCGCAGCGTGGTATCGTAAAGGTAAAGGCGCTGGCGCGTCATGGGCTTGGCCCTTTTGGCTGGCTGGTGGGTTATTGCGGCAGTCTTGCGGCATCGAAGCCCGCGCCGGGGATCAGTTCCACCCCCTGGGCGGTCATGCGGACCTCGACCCCGGCCTCGGCCAATGCGGTTTTGAGGGCGTCCACGGCCGAGAAATCCTTGCTGACCTTGGCCTCAGTGCGCAATGCCTGCATCCGGGCGGCCAGCGGCGAAAGGTCTGGGGTAGGGGCGATCCAGCCGCCGAGTTCGTCGGTCAGCAGCCCCAGCATCCCGGCGCTGGCAAGGAAGATCCGCTTGAGCCCCAGACCATCGCCACCTGTCAGCTGCCGCAGATCGTCCTGCATGGCGTCCGGGTTGCGGATCGCCTCGGCCATGCGGTGCATCTCGGCGATGGCGCCCGCGGTGTTCAGGTCGTCGGCCAGCGCGGCGGTGACGGCGGGGGCCGGGCTTGCCGCGGGTTCGATGCCCGCGACAAGCCCACGCCAGCGGCGCAGCACCGCCTCGGCCTCGCGCGCCTTTTCGGCGGTCCAGTCCATCGGCTTGCGGTAATGCGTCATCAGAAAGACAAAGCGGATCACCTCGCCCGGGATGCCCTGGTCCAGCAGGTCGCGGACGGTAAAGAAATTGCCAAGGCTTTTAGACATTTTCCTGCCCTCGACCTGCAACATCTCGTTATGCAGCCAGATCCGGGCGAATTCGTCATGCGGATGGGCGCAGCAGCTCTGCGCGATCTCGTTTTCGTGGTGGGGGAATTGCAGGTCGATGCCGCCGCCGTGGATGTCGAAGGACCGGCCCAGCAGCGCCTCGGACATGGCCGAGCATTCGATATGCCAGCCCGGGCGGCCGCGACCCCAGGGGCTGTCCCAGCCCGGCAGTTCTGCGTCCGAGGGTTTCCACAGCACGAAATCCATCGGATCGCGCTTGAACGGCGCCACCTCGACCCGGGCGCCGGCGATCATGTCATCGACCGAACGTCCCGAGAGCTGACCGTAGTCGGGGAACGAGCGCACGTCGAACAGCACATGGCCCTTGGCCGCATAGGCGTGACCCTTGGCGACCAGTTCCTCGATCATGGCGATCATCTGCGGGATATAATCGGTGGCGCGGGGTTCATGGTCGGGGCGCAGCGCCCCCAGTGCGTCCATGTCGGCGTGATACCAGCCGATGGTTTCCTCGGTGCGCTCGCGGATCAATTCCTCCAGCGGGCGCGGGTCACCGGCCTGCCGGCGGACCAGCGCCGCCGCGTTGATCTTGTCATCCACGTCGGTGAAGTTGCGCACATAGGTGATGTGGTCCGCGCCATACACATGGCGCAGCAGCCGATAGAGCACGTCGAACACCACCACCGGCCGCGCATTGCCCAGATGGGCGCGGTCATAGACGGTCGGCCCGCACAGATACATCCGCAGGTTCTGCGGGTCGATCGGAACCAGTCGCTCTTTCGAGCGGCTGCGGGTGTTGGTCAGCTGGATTTCGACCATGAATTCCCCCTGCGGCGGGGTCCAGTCGCGCGTGAACGGCCCGCCTGTGCTTGCTCAGACGGTAATGCAGATAGTGGTGAAATAACCGTTCATGGCGATGGCCATAGCAGCGGGGCGGCGCTGCGGCAAGCGGGTTGTCCGGCGGCGCCGTCAAAGGGTTCCACCTGGTGCCGGTTCATGCGGCGGCATCTTCGCGCCAGACCATCAGCCGGTCGCGGCCGCTGCGTTTGGCGCGCAAAAGCGCCGCATCGGCACGTTCCAGCAGCGCCGCCGCTGCGGCCCGCCCCTCGTCCGGGTGAGGGGCGAGCGGCTGGCCCGTCCCCGCATGACCCATGGCAGCATGACCCACAGGCGCGGCGCCCGCCTGCTGCTGATGAAATGCGATACCGGCCGACAGGGTGATTTTCAGCGCTGCCGTGCGATCGCGGCCGGGCAGTCGCACGTCGGCCCCTGACACCTGCGCCCGCATGATTTGCGCCAGTGCCGCGGCTTGGACCTCGGACATGCCGGGCAACACGGCCAGGAATTCCTCGCCACCGACGCGGGCCACAAAGCCCGGCGCCGGAACGGCCCGCTCCAGCCGGGCCGCGACCTCGGCCAGAACAGTGTCGCCGGCAGCATGGCCGTAGCGGTCGTTCACCTCTTTGAAGCGGTCGATGTCCATGGCAACAACGGCGCAACAACCGCGGTCTGCATCGGTCCGGCAATATTCGGCCAGCCGGGGCAGGGTGAAACGGCGATTGGGAAGCCCGGTCAGCGGGTCGATCCATGCCAGCGAGCGTTCCCGCCGCGCCGCCTCGCGCTGCCCGTCGGCCGCCAGCTTGCGCCGGATCAGCGCGCTGAGCCGCAAGGCGGCCTCATCTGCGGCCTTGCCGCTGGTAAACCCCGAGGTCAGCACATCACCCGCCCCCAGATCCAGCGCCACCGAGGTCATGTCCTGCCGCCGCGGATCCAGCACCACTGCAAAGGCGGCATTCTGCGACGAGCGCCGCGAGCGCAGTTCGGAAAGCAGCCGCAGCCCGTCGCCGGCCTGCGCGATATCGGCGGCGACAAGGTAAAGATCGGGCACCATCCCGACCGCCGCCTCGGCCAGTGCCCGTTCGGGGTCGGCGATGCGCAAATGGGCCGACAGCCGCGGCAACAGGGCATGGCGCCAGTTCAGCCCCACCCCCGCGTCGCCGGCGATAAGCAATGCCGAGCTGAGTTCGGGCGTCGCCGCAAGAAAGGGCTGCTGCTCTTCTGCCAGCCCCGGGACATGGGCGGCGGCATCGGTGATCTGGTTGCGCATCAGCCCGCGGATCCGCGCGAACAGCGCCATTTCGTCGATGGGCGTATCCAGAACCGCGGCTGCCCCCGCCTGAAGCGCGGCGATTCGCTGTTCCTGCGGCACGGTCACGACCACCGGAACCTCGGCCCGCGCGGTGATCTTGCGGCACAGCTCGACCGCGTCCATGTCCCCCGGCGGCCCCCCGATCAGCACCATGCTGGGGCGCGCCGAGGCCAATGCCTCGAGCGCTTCGGCGCCGGTGCGCGCGGTCAGCGGCTGGTAACAGGCCGCCGCAAGCCGCACCTTGAGCGTGATCCGGTTCGTGGCCGCGCCGTCAACCACCAGGATTGGCCCCTCGATCAATTTTCCGCCCCCGCAGGATATGCTCTTGCGACTCATCTAAGCGCAAAGATGTTAACAAACCGTTTCCATCCTGAGAGCCGCAGTCCGCACTTGCGAATTCCGTCGGCGGGCGGCAAGGATCGCCCATGATCGACCGAAAATCCCTTGATCTGCTGTCTCAGGCGATCCTCGACCACCTGTCCGCCAACCCCGAGCTGATCGGCGCGCTGGTGGCTGAAAGTGGGCTTTTGCCCGGCGATCTGCGCGATCTTGCCGCCGACCCGACGCCCGCGTTCGGCGCCGCGCTGGTCGATTTCATCTGCACCAGCGATGAACGTCTGGCGGCGTTTTCCGCGCAATCCGGCTGGGCGCAACAGACCGTCGCCCATCTGCGAGAGGCGCTTTCGGCCGGCGCAGTGGACTGATTCACGGCATCTTAATCTCTGGCGTGCATATCGGCGGTGCAGCAGAGGGAATCAGATGCACGGCCTTGTTACCCGCTCGATCGAACATTTCGCGCGCCAGACCCACGGAGAGGCGGTCTGGACCGCGGCCGCGCGGGCGGCGGGCGTCGATCCGCGCGGTTTCGAGCTGATGGGAAACCAGGACGATTCGGCCGCCCGCCGGCTGTTGCATGAAATCGCCGCGCTGGTCGGCTGCTCGCCCCCAGAGCTGTCCGAGGATATCGGGGCGTGGGTGGCGCAGCGCTCGGCGATCCGGCGACTGCTGCGCTTTGCCGGCAGCGATTTCGCCGCTTTTGTGACCACGCTCGAGGAATTGCGCGGCCGCGCGCGGCTGGTTCTGCGCGACCTCGAATTGCCGGCGATTTCGGTTGCCCCGGCACCTCGCGGCTGGCGGATCACCTCGGATTGCGATCCGGTCTGGCTGCACGCGCTGGCCGGCGTGCTGCATGCAATGGCCGATGATTATGGCGTGCTGGCGGTGATCGAGATCCGCGAGGGATCGATTCTGGTCGATGTCCCGCTGGTCGATTTCAACGAGGGCCGGCCCTTTTCGATCAGCGATCCCACTGTGGGCGCGGCATGAAACTGGACCGGGCAGCGCTGACGCTGATGCCCATGCATCTGCATATCGACGCGGCCGGCCGGGTGCTGTCGGCCGGCTCGACCCTGCGGCGCATCGTCGGGGATATCGCGGATTTCCACGCGGCGTTTGAACCTGTCGGGCCGGTCGCGGATGTCTCTTTGCCGCAGTTGGCGCGGGCCGAGCGGGTGTTTTTGCGCAGCCGCGCGGATCCGGCGCAGGTCTTGCGGGGCCGGGCGGTCCGGCTGGATGATGGCGGGCTGGTCTTCAACCTCGGGCTGGGGATCGGGCTGGTCGAGACCATTCGCCGTCACGATTTGACCGACCGTGAGTTCGCGCCCTCGGATCTCGCGATGGAGTTCCTGTTCCTGCACGAGGCCAATAACGCGATGATGGATGAGCTTTCGCAGGCAAATCTGCGGCTGGAAAAGGCCCGGCGCCGGGCCGAGGCGCAGGCATTCACCGACCCGCTGACCGGGCTGAACAACCGTCGCGGGTTGCATCTGGCCTTTGAGGCGCTGCGGCAGGGAACGGGGTCCGCTTCCGCCGGGCAGTTTGCGCTGATCGCCATGGATCTGGACCGTTTCAAGGAACTGAACGACAGCCGCGGCCATGCAGTGGGCGACGCGATGCTGTGCGAGGTGGCGGCGCGGCTGCGCGCGATTACCCGCAGTTGCGACACCGTTGCCCGCACCGGCGGCGATGAATTCGTGCTGCTGCTGCCGGGTATTTTCGATCCTGCCGCGCTTGAGCAGCTGGGCCGGCGGATCATCCGCAACATCGAGGCCCCGGCCCGGATCGACGGAGCGGCCAGCCGGATTTCGGCCAGCCTCGGGGTGGCGATCTCGTCGCGCTATCTCCGCGTCGACTGGGGCCGGATGCAGGCGGACGCCGACGCGGCGCTTTATCAGGCCAAGCGGACCGGCCGCGGCGATATCTGCATCGCCATGGGCGACAGGGTCGATGCGGATGGGATCCCGGAGGATGGGGGGTGTTGAGACGAAAGCGGGCCGGGCATTCGCTGCCCGCCCTGCGTTTCTACCTATTGGTCCCGCCGCAAAGCGGCGCCGTGCGGCAGTTCCCCACGGCCCGCCTTCGGGGAAGCGGTCGCGCGGACCGGGCGCCAGCACCGCGCGGCCGGATATGGTCCGTGCCCCGCTGGAAACCGGGTCAGCCGGCCTTGAGCACCTGCCCCAGCGTGTCCATCAACTCGTCGATCTGGGCTTCGCTGATGGTCAGCGGCGGCGACAATGCAATGATGTCGCCGGTGACCCGGATCAGGATTCCGGCCTCAAAGGCGCGGACGAAGGCGTCAAAGGCACGCTTGCCCGGTGCGCCCTCGATGGGCGCCAGCTCGATGGCGCCGATCAGCCCCATGTTGCGGATATCGATCACATGCGGGTGATCGGCCAGCGCATGCAGGGCCTTTTCCCAATGCCCGGCCAGCGAGGCGGCGCGGGTCAGCAGCCCGTCCTCGATATAGGTTTCCAGCGTGGCGATCCCGGCGGCCGAGGAAATCGGGTTCCCCGAATAGGTATAGCCGTGGAACAGCTCGATCACATGTTCCGGGCCCTGCATGAAAGCGTCGTGGATCGCCCCCGAGGTCAGCACCGCGCCCATAGGAATCACGCCGTTGGTCAAGCCCTTGGCACAGGTCATGATGTCCGGCACCACGCCGAAATGCTGCGCCGCAAACGGAGAGCCGAGCCGCCCGAAGCCGGTAATCACCTCGTCGAAGATCAGCAGGATCCCGTGCTTGCGGGTGATCTCGCGCAGGCGCTCCAGATAGCCCTTGGGCGGCAGCAGCACCCCGGTCGAGCCGGCCATGGGTTCCACGATCACCGCCGCAATGGTGTCGGCACCGTGCAGCGCGACGATGCGTTCCAGATCATCCGCCAGCTCGGCGCCGTGCTGCGGCTGGCCGCGGGTCATGCGGTTTTCGGGCAGATGCGTGTGGGGCAGGTGGTCCACCCCGGCCAGCAACGTGCCGAACATCCGGCGGTTGCTGACGATGCCGCCGACCGAGATGCCGCCGAAACCGACGCCGTGATACCCCCGCTCGCGCCCGATAAGCCGGGTCCGGCTGCCTTCGCCGCGCGCGCGGTGATAGGCCAGCGCGATCTTCAGCGCGGTATCCACCGCCTCGGATCCCGAGTTGGTGTAGAACACATGTTCCATTTCGGGGGGTGCGATCTCGACCAGCCGGTTGGCCAGTTCGAACGCGGTCGGATGGCCCATCTGGAAACTGGGCGCATAATCCAGCGTCCCCGCCATTTCCGAGATCGCGCGGGTGATCCGCGGACGGCCGTGCCCGGCGTTGCAGCACCACAGCCCGGCGGTGCCGTCCAGCACCTGCCGCCCGTCCGCCGCCGTATAATGCATGTCCTGCGCCGCCACGAGCATCCTTGGCGCCGTCTTGAACTGCCGGTTGGCGGTAAAGGGCATCCAGAATGCACTCAGGTCATTCGGGGCGGGTTTGCGGTCGAGTGGCATCACGGCCTCATGTCAGGCGCCGCGTCGGGCAGGATTCCGGCAGCGGTGCGGGTGGAACGGGTCCGGGCAGGCTAGCAGTTGCCGGTTGCCAGTCAAGCCGGCGCGCGTTCAGCTGCGGGCGTAGACGTCGTCGTAGCGGATGATGTCGTCCTCGCCCAGATAGACGCCGGTCTGCACCTCGATCAGCACCATCGGCACCTTGCCGGGGTTCTCCATCCGGTGGACCGCGCCCAAAGGCACATAGATCGACTGGTTTTCCGTCACCAGCGAGACCTTGTCGTCCACCGTCACCCTGGCGGTGCCGCTGACCACGATCCAGTGTTCGGCCCGGTGGACGTGGCTTTGCAGCGACAGCGCCGCGCCGGGGTGGACGACGATGCGCTTGACCTGGAAACGCTCGCCCATCACCAGCGTTTCGAACCAGCCCCATGGCCGGTGATCGCGGCGAAAGCTTTCCGCCTGCCGCGCGCCGCGGGATTTCAGCGCGGTCACCGCCTGGCGCACGTCCTGCGCGCGGTCCATATCGGCGACCAGCACCGCGTCGCGCGTGGCCACCACCATCATGTTTTTCAGCCCGATGCCGACGACCTCCATGTCCTCGTCGTCCGAGCGCAGCAGCACATCGTCGCAGTCGATCGCGGTCGAGCGCGCGTCGGCCACCACCCCGCGCCAGGCCGGGCGGTCGCTCTGCGCCTCGCGCCAGATCGCGTCCCAGCCGCCCAGGTCGGACCAGTGCTCGGCAAAGCGAACCACCGACAGATTCGCGGCTTTTTCCATCACCGCATAGTCGATGGACAGGTCGGGCAACGTCTGCCACGGCTGGGGGGCAAGCCGCAGGAACCCCAGATCGCGGGTGGCATCGTCCAGTGCTGCCTCGACCGGCGCAAGAAATTCGGGGGCATGGGCGCGGAACGCCTCGATCATGCTGCGGGCGGTGAACAGGAAGATCCCGGCGTTCCACAGGAAATTGCCCGCCTTGAGCATGGTTTCGGCAGTGGCGGCGTCCGGCTTTTCGACAAAGCGGCGCAGCGGGGTGGGGCTGATGCCGCCGGCGCCCTCGCACTCCAGATAGCCATAGCCGGTTTCGGGGCGCGTCGGCTCGATCCCGAAGGTGACGATTCGTCCGGCCAGCGCCGGGGCGATGCCCTGTTCGACAGCGCGGCCAAAGGCGTCTGCATCCGGCACGACGTGATCCGAGGGCGCGACCAGCAGCAGCGCATCGGGGTTTTCGCGCGCGACATGCAGCGCGGCCGCAAGAATCGCGGGGGCGGTGTTGCGGCCCGCGGGTTCGATCAGGATGCCGGCAGGGGTTATCCCCGCATCGGCCAGCTGCTCGGTGACGATAAAGCGGAAATCGGCGTTGGTCAGCACCAGCGGCGGCGCATAGCGCGGGCCAGACAGCCGCAGCGCCGACGCCTGAAACAGGGACTGATCGCCCGTCAAGGGTGCGAATTGCTTGGGAAAGGACTTGCGGGACACCGGCCACAGCCTGGTCCCCGAGCCGCCGGACAAAAGAACGGGAATCACGCTGGACATGGTCGGTTCTCGGGAATGAGGCCCGGCGTCTGCGGGCGGGTGACAAGCCTTCATGCCCTGTCTGCATAAAATGCGAAAGCCCGCAGGATATGCGGGCTTTCGCAAGGCTTGCGCCGATTCGCCGGGGTCAGGAGCCCCAGGTCCGCAGCGGTCCGCAGTCCATGTGGACAAAGTTCGAGCGCGAATATTTGCCGACGCCGCCCGCCTTGCATGAGGTCGCGGCCTTGTACATCTGCCCGACCGAGCGCGATTTCAGCCGCAGGTCCGCGGCCTTGCCGGTCATGTGCAGCGAGCTTTTGGCCACGCCGCTGCTTTGCGCGCGCAGCATCGCGTTGGTCTGGGGCGAGCGATAGCCCGACAGCATCATATAGGGTTCGTTGGTCTGCAACAGCCGATGGCTGGCGGCCGCGACATCAATGGTGCGGGGGTCGATACCGATCACCTGACCGGTGCGCCAGTCCCGCATGAAGATGTTGATTTCATTCAGAGAGTCGCGGATATACTTGCCATCCACCCAGTAAACCGTGTCGATGCTTTCCCCGGTTCGACCGGAATACATCCGCACGCGCCGGTAATCGCCGGCACCGCGCATGAGCCCAAAGGCATTCGCCATCACCGGGGCCGCCGCAACCGTGGTTGCCGCGAACACGCCGAGAATGCCGCGCCGCGAGAATTCGAAGGTCATGTTCAGATCCGCCTGTCCTGCGTTCTTCTTTGCGCCAGTCGCCTGACGGTGCCGGTTTACCCCGGACTGGTTAAGAATATGTCACCACGGGCACGATTGCGGAACCGTGAGTTCCCCACCCCAGCGATTTCATGCCATGTTAGGCGAAATTTCGCCGATTGAGACCTGGTTGCAGCAGATGTCCCACAGCACTGTATCTTTGAAGCAACGCTGCACCGGCCGATGCCCGTGGAGGCCGGTTCAATCCGCGCATTCCCGCCACATATTACTGGAATGATGTCAGGATTCCGCATGATGCTTTCCCCCCTTTTCCGCCGCTCAGGGCAAATTCTGCTGGCGGTGGTCGCGGCTTTGGCGGCGGGCGCACTGTCGGCTGTTGCCGGCGCGCCCTCGCCCCGGTTGGAGTTCAGCCCCGAGGAATGGAGGCTGGCGCGCGGGGTGGCCGACGACCCGGGGCTGGCGGCATGGTATGGATCTACCGCGTTGCAGCCGGTCTTTGCCGCCCCCGATTCGGCCCCCCTGCGCGCCGCGTTGATCGCCGAGGCGGGGCAGGCCGGGATGCACGGCCTGCCTGATGTCTACGACGTCGAACATTTGCGCGCTTTGGACAGGAACATTACGCAACCCCATGAAATCGGCACGGAAATCGCCTTTGCCCGCAGCTTTGCCCGCTGGGTGCATGATGTGGGGGGCGGCATTCTCGACCCGCGACGGGTTCACCCCGAGATCCGGCGCGATGTGCTGCGGGTGCCGCTGGAACGGCAGCTGGAAAACTTTGTCCACGCGGCGGACCCGGTTGCGGCATTGGCCGCGGTCGCGCCGCGCAATCCGGAATATCGCGCGTTGCAGGCGGCACTGGCTGCGCGCACCGGCCCGGTGATCGACCCCGCCCTGCCGGAAATTCCCACCGGAGTCTGGCGCGAGGGCGCGCGTGATCCCGCCATCGCACTGATGCGGGCGCGGCTGGCGGCGGCGGGTCTGGCCAGCGATTCGCCCGATCCGCAGCTGTTCGACGCCGAACTCGGCCGACAGCTTCGGGCCTATCAGGCGCGGGCGGGGCTGGCGCCGGACGGTGTGGCCGGCCCGCGCACCCTCGACCGCCTGAACGGGGGCAAGGGCGCCGATTCGCGCGACCTGCTGATCGCGCTGGAACGGATGCGCTGGATGAACGGCCACGACCTGAACGCGCGGATGATCTGGGTGAACCTGCCCGAGTTCAACGTGCGGGTTAAGGACGGCGGCCGCACCATCTATGAAAGCCGCGCGGTGATCGGCAAGGACCGCGACGACTGGCGCACGCCCGAGTTTTCCGACGTGATGCAGAACGTGGTGGTCAACCCCAGCTGGAACGTGCCGCGCAGCATGGCGATCCGGGATTATCTGCCGCGGTTGCAGCAGAACCGCTTTGCCGCGGCGCATCTGGACGTGGTGGACAGCCGCGGCCGGGTGGTGGACCGCGCCTCGGTCGATTTCTCGCGCTATACCGCCAAGAGCTTTCCCTATCGGCTGCGGCAGAAACCCAGCGCCGACAACGCGCTGGGCGAGGTCAAGTTCATCTTTCCCAACAGCATGAACATCTATCTGCATGATACGCCCAGCAAAGGGCTTTTCGGCGAATCGGTGCGCGCGTTTTCCAACGGCTGCATCCGGGTGCAAAAGCCGGTCGAGCTGGCGCATGTGCTGCTGGAGGGCGCCAGCGCCGACCCCGCCGCCACCTATGCCAATGCCCGCCAGTCGGGGGCCGAGCGGTTCCTGAGGGTGACGGGGCAGCCGGTGCATCTGGTCTATTTCACCACCACCGTGGACGAGGACGGCACCATCCGCCATTTCCGCGACATCTATGACCGCGACCCGGCGGTGTGGCGCGCCTTGCAGCGGGCCGCCGCCGAGGGTGATTCCGCCGGGCTGGAAACGGCGGCGCTGGCGCAGTAGGACCATCGCAAGGAGAGCGGCATGACCATGACTCTTGAAGATATTGCGCGCGATCTCGGGGCGCGGCTGTGGGGCGACGGCACGCTGCGCATCACCGGCGCGGCCGAACCCGCCGATGCGGCCCCCGCTGCCGGCGGTGCGGCGCGGATCGCCATGGCGATGTCGCCGAAATTCGCCGCCGATCTGGCGCCCGGCGCGGTCGCGCTGCTGTCCGAGGGCATGGACCCGCAAGCGCTGGGCCTGGCCGGTGCCGCCATCGTCGCGCGGCCGCGGCTGGCAATGGCCGGGGTCACCCGCGCCCTTGATCGCGGCGCCGAGTTCCCCGCCGGCATCCACCCCTCGGCGGTGATCGACCCCAGCGCGGTGGTGGCCGAGGGCGCCTCGATCGGGCCCTTCGTGGTGATCGGGCCGCGGGTCCGGCTGGGGGCAGGCGCGCGCATCGGCGCCCATGCCAGCATCGGCGCGGACAGCGTGATCGGCCGGGACGCCACCATCCACGCAGGCGTGCGCATCGCCCATGGGGTCACCGCCGGCGACCGACTGATCGTGCAATCGGGCGCGGTGATCGGCGGCGACGGGTTTTCATTCGTCACCCCCGAGGTCTCGGGGATCGAGGAAATCCGCCACACGCTGGGCACCCGCAGCGAAATCCGCGACCAGCACTGGGTGCGCATCCATTCGCTGGGCGGCGTGTCGCTGGGCGATGATGTCGAGATCGGGGCGAACGCCACCATCGACCGCGGCACCATCCGCGACACCTCGGTTGGCTCGGGGACCAAGATCGACAGCCTGGTGCAGGTGGGCCACAATGTGCGCATCGGGCGCGACTGCCTGCTGTGCGGGCTGGCGGGGGTCGCCGGCTCGGCCCGGATCGGCGACCGGGTGGTGCTGGCGGGGCATTGCGGGGTGAACGACAATATCTTTGTCGGCGACGACGTGATCGCAGGGGGCGCCAGCAAGCTGTTCACCAACGTGCCCGCGGGGCGGGTGGTGCTGGGGTCTCCGGCCACGAAAATGGAAACCCAGCTGGAAATCAACAAGGCCATGCGTCGCCTGCCGCGCATGGCCGCGCAATTCGCCGAGCTGCAAAAAACCGTTGCCCGGTTGATGCAGAAGGACTGAGACAGAGGCGCTTTCATGTCGACCCGCACCCCCAGCATTCATGACCGCATCGTCGCGATCATCGCCGAACAGGCGATGCTCGATCCTGCGCAGATCACCCCCGAATCCAGCACGGCCGATCTTGCGATCGACAGCCTCGGCCTGGTGCAGTCCATCCTCGCCATCGAGGAGGCCTTTGACATCACGATCCCCTATAACGTCAACGAGCCCGAAAAATCCGACTTTGACATCTCGTCGGTCGGCAGGGTGATCGAGGCGGTAGAGCGGTTGATAGCCCAGCGCGCGTGACGGGGCGGTCTGGCCGCGACGTCCGGGCTGAGACCGGCCCGGAGGTTCTTGCCGGACGGCCGCATGGGTATTTGGGCCAGAAAGAAACCAGCAGAGAGTTGCGCCCCGGCCAACCCCGCCGCGTGGCGGGAAGGGATGTCTCACCCATGACCGGGGCGACTTCTCTCTGGGCGGTCATCGGCTCCCCAGCCTGTACCGCGATTCGGAACATGCCACCGCCGGGTTAAGATTCGGTTGACGGCTTCTTTCTGGTTCAAATACCCATACGGCGGCGACGCAGCTGCGGCCGTGCATCTTTTCATCCGGCCCCCCATCGCCTATTGCGTCGGCGCAGACAAAGGACGGGGCGATGGCAAAGATCACCTATATCGAATGGAACGGCACGCGGCACGAGGTCGAGGTCCGTCCCGGCATGACCGTGATGGAGGGCGCGCGCGACAACGGCGTTCCGGGGATCGAGGCCGATTGCGGCGGCGCCTGCGCCTGTTCGACGTGCCATGTCTATGTCGCGCCGGAATGGGTGGACCGGCTGCCGCCCCGCGATCCGATGGAATCGGACATGCTCGATTTCGCCTGGCAACCCGACCCGGTGCGTTCGCGCCTGACCTGCCAGTTGAAGGTCGGCCCCGAACTCGACGGGCTGGTGGTCCAGATCCCCGAACGCCAGATCTGAGCGGCAGATCCCCGTCGGCGCGGCGCTTCAGTCGCGGGCGGGCATGCTGGCGATCAGGATATCGACGAATTCGGCGATGGTGGCCGAGATTTCGGCGTTGAAATCCGGATTGGGCAGCAGCCAGATGTTTTCCCGCCGTTCGAGAATCAGGTCGGTCAGCCCGAACAGCGTCGCCCGTGCGATGGCGGCGCGGCGGGTGGTGACGTCCGGCCCGTCCTCGCCCAGGAACCGGCGGACAAGCGGCGCAAAGCTCGCGTCATAGCGCCGCACGATCGAATCGGCGTTCGAGGGTTGCAGCAACCGCGCCGAGATCGCCCCGTAAAGCGCGCGGTTCCCCCGCGCCCAATCCACATAGGCATGCGATATGGCAATCAGCGCGGCACGATTGTCGCCCGGCGGCGCCGTGACCAGCGCGCGGGTCAGCGCATCGGCCAGCTGCACCATCGCGTATCCCGCCACGGATTCGTTCAGCACCGCGTCCTGGGGAAATATCGCCCGTGCCTCGCTGCGGGGGATGCCGGCCCGGTCCGCGACCTCATCCACCCTTACGCGATAGGGAGGAACTTCGCGCAGCTGATCAATTGCCGAATGCAGCAAGCGGTCCATGACCGAGCGGCCAGCTTCGTTATCCGTCGAGGTCGTCATTTCGCAGCGTCTGTTCGTCGATATGCCATGAGCCGGGGAAGCTTGGGTCAGGCGCCGCCGGTTCGCAAGGATTATTTCAGCTGTTTGCGTCCAATTGCCCGGCTCAGCTTTCCGCGCGGGCCTGGCGCTTGCGTTCATGCGGGTCCAGGAAGCGCTTGCGCAGCCGCACGATCCTGGGCGTGACCTCGACCAGCTCGTCGTCGGCGATATAGGCGATGGCCTCTTCCAGCGACATCCGCACCGGGGGCGTCAGCCGCACCGCCTCGTCCGTGCCCGAGGCCCGCACGTTGGTCAGCTTCTTGCCCTTGAGCGGGTTCACCTCAAGATCGTTGTCGCGGGAATGTTCGCCGATGATCATCCCCTGATAGACCTGTTCCTGCGCGCCGATGAACAGCCGCCCGCGTTCTTCGAGGTTCCACAGCGCATAGGCGACGGACACCCCGTCCTCCATCGAAATCAGCACGCCCTGGCGGCGGCCCTGGATCGGGCCCTTGTAGGGGGTCCAGCCGTGAAAGATCCGGTTCAGCACCCCGTTGCCGCGGGTGTCGGTCATGAATTCGCCCTGATAGCCGATCAGCCCGCGCGAGGGCACATGCGCGACGATGCGGGTCTTGCCGTGCCCGGCGGGGCGCATGTCGATCAGCTCGCCCTTGCGGTCGCCGGTCAGTTTCTCGATCACCGTGCCGGTGAAATCGTCGTCCACGTCGATGATGACTTCCTCGACCGGCTCCAGCCGCTGGCCGTCCTCTTCGCGGAAGATGACGCGGGGGCGGGAAATCGACAGCTCGAACCCCTCGCGGCGCATGTTCTCGATCAGCACGCCCATCTGCAATTCGCCGCGGCCCGAAACGACGAAAGCCTCGCCGCCGGGGGTGTCCTCGACGCGGATGGCGACGTTGGATTCGGCCTCTTTCATCAGGCGTTCGCGGATGACGCGGGACTGGACCTTGCTGCCGTCGCGGCCGGCAAGCGGGCTGTCGTTGATCCCGAAGGTGACGGAAATCGTCGGCGGGTCGATGGGTTGCGCGGGCAGGGCGGCGTCCACCTCGGGGGCGCAGATGGTGTCGGCGACGGTGGCTTTCGCCATGCCCGCCAGCGTCACGATATCGCCCGCCACCGCCTGGTCGATGGGGGTCTGGGTCAGGCCGCGGAACGCCAGCACCTTGGAGATGCGGAACTGTTCTACCCGGTCGCCGTCGCGCGACAGCGCCTTGACGGTGTCGCCGGCCCGCGCGGTGCCGGCGTCGACCCGGCCGGTCAGCAGGCGGCCCAGGAACGGGTCGACGCCCAGCGTGGTGGCCAGCATCCGGAACGGCTCGTCCCGGCGCGCGGCCTGCGCGGGCGCGGGCACATGGTGCAGGATCAGGTCGAACAGCGCCGCCATCCCCTCGCGCGGGTCGTCGAGCGAGGCCACCGCCCAGCCGTTCACCCCCGAGGCATAGACATGCGGGAAATCCAGCTGCTCGTCCGAGGCGCCCAGATTGGCAAAGAGGTCGAAGACCTCATTCAGGGTCTGGTCGGGATCGGCGGCGGGCTTGTCGACCTTGTTCAGCACCACGATGGGCTTGAGCCCCAGCGCCAGCGCCTTGGAGGTCACGAACTTGGTCTGCGGCATCGGCCCCTCGGCCGCATCGACCAGCAGGCAAACGCCATCGACCATCGACAGGATGCGCTCGACCTCGCCGCCGAAATCGGCGTGGCCGGGGGTGTCGACGATGTTGATGCGCGTGCCTTTCCATTCGACCGAGGTCGCCTTGGCCAGGATGGTGATGCCGCGTTCACGTTCGATATCGCCGGAATCCATGATCCGGTCGGCAACGGCCTGGTTTTCACGGAACGATCCGGACTGCTTGAGCAGCTGATCGACCAGCGTAGTCTTGCCGTGGTCGACGTGAGCGATGATCGCGATGTTGCGGATATCCATGGGGGGCCTGTCTATGATATTCAGGCGCGCACTATCCCACGGCAGGCCGGAACACCACCCGGAATTGCCCGCGAGCCGCCTGCGTCACCGCCGGGCCGGGGGCTGTCTGCCCCCGGACCCCCGAGGATATTTCGGGACAGAAGATCGGAACGGGGGGCGGTGCCGTGGCAAGAGGGCGGTCAGCGCAGGCCCAGCATTGACAGGATGAACAGCACGACGACGACCAGCCCGACGATGTAGATGATGGAGTTCATTGCAGAAGTTTTCCTTTGTCCGTGGCGTCTTGCATTGCTGGCCAACCCCCGGCGGGGCGGCACGGTTCCGTTGCGGCGGTTCGATTGTCCGGCCCTGTCAATGTCCGGCCTCGCCCGGAGGGGCGGGGCTGCGGCAGGGGGTTTACATACATTCATGAATGTTGGTAATCCCCTCCTGGAAATATCAAGGCCGATCCCATGCGCCGCCGCAAGGACGATTCAGAACAGACCCGCAATGCGATTCTCGACGCAGCCGAAATCGGATTTTGCGACCGGGGTTACGCCGCCACCACGCTTGAGATGATCTCGCGCGCGGCGGGGGTGACGCGCGGGGCGTTCTACTGGCATTTTCGCGACAAGGCCGAGCTGCTGGCCGCGCTGCACGCCCGTATCCTGTTGCCGCAGGAACAGATCCTTGCCGCCATCGCCGACCCGGACGGAGAGCAGGATCCGCTGGAGCTGCTGTCCTGTGCAGGCATCGAGGCGCTGCGCCAGTTCGAGGTGGACGAAAGCCGCCAGCGCATGTTCCGCATCATGTCCGATCTGGGCACCGGCCCCGAGGGTCGCGAGGTTCAGTCGCGGCTGGACGGCGAGCTGCGCGGGCTGACCCGGCGGATCATGCAGCGCGCCCGCGATCAGGGCCTGCTGCATCGCGACTTTACCCCCCACGAAGCCGCGGTGTTCGTTCAGGTGACCTTTATCGGGCTGCTGGGCGAATGGCTGCGATCCGACAAGGGGTTTCCGCTGGCCGGTTTCGGCGAAAAGCTGGTGCGGCGGCAGCTTGCGGTGCTGCGTGCCGACGGTGGCGGCTGGGCGGATGCGGGCGGCGCCGGACCCCGCGATCCGCCGGGTCGGGGGCAGGCCGCGGCGCAGTTTTCCGCAGGGACGGCCGCTTTATTGCCGGATTGACAACCCTGTCCGAAACCCGTCGAAAAAACCACAGCCGGGACGCACCGAATCCCGACCCGTTCATCCGATCATCGAAAGCTGCCCAGATGCCACGCAAGTTTATCATCCTGTCACTCGGTCTGGCCGGCGTCCTGACATTCGGTCCGGCCCGGACCGCGCTGGCGCAGGCCGAGGGCGCGCCCCCCGCCGCCGTCACCGTGATCGAGGCGCAGCCCACTGACTATACCGTCACCGCCCGCCTGCCGGGGCGGATCAAGGCATCGACCGTGTCCGAGGTGCGCCCGCAGGTTGGCGGCCTTATCCGCGAGCGCCAGTTCGACGAAGGCAGCGTGATCGAGGCCGGGCAGCCGCTTTACCAGATCGAATCCGACACCTACGCCGCGGCGGTCGCGGCCGCGCAGGCGGCGGTCGCGCAGGCGCAGGCGAATTTCGACCTTGCCAACCGCGAGGCCGAGCGTGCCGAAGAGCTGTTCGCCAGCAAGACCGGCTCTGCCCAGCGGCTGGACAGCGCGGTGTCGGCCCGCGACGCGGCGGATGCGGCGTTGCAGCTGGCCCGCGCGCAGCTGCAATCGGCCGAGATCGACCTGGACCGCACCACGATCCGCGCGGCGATTTCCGGGGTGGTCGGATTTTCGCAGGTCAGCACCGGCGCGCTGGTCGCCGCCCAGCAGGTCAATCCGCTGACCACGATCCGGGCGCTGGACCCGGTGCATGTGGACGTCACGCAATCGGCCAACGACCTGCTGCGCTGGCAGCAGACCCAGCACGGCACCAGGCCGGAAAGCCGGCAGGCCACGCTGATCCTGCCGACCGGCGACGAATATCCGCTGCGCGGAGAACTGCGCGCCGCCGAGCCGCAGGTCGAGCCGACGACCGGCATGATCACGCTGCGGATTTCCATTCCCAACCCCGACCATCTGCTGCTGCCGGGACTTTACGTCGAGGTGATCCTGCCGCAGGCCGAGGAAAAGGGCATCTATCTGGTCCCGCAATCGGCGGTGATGCGCGACACGCAAGGCACGCCGCACGCCTGGGTGGTCGAGAACGACACCGTGGCGGTGCGCACGCTGGAAGTGCTGACCTCGGAGGGCGGCAACTGGGTGGTGACGGGCGGATTGCAGCCGGGTGACCGCATCGTCACCTCGGGGTTCCAGAAGACCGGCCCCGGCGCCCCGGTGACCGTCGTGCCCGATCAGCCGCCCGCCGGCGCCGATGCGGATGCGGCAGCGCCCCCCGATGCCGCGCCCGAGGATGCCGCGCCTGACGCGCCCGAAACCGACGCCGCGGCGCAAGGGAACTGATCCATGGCCCGTTTCTTCATCGACCGCCCGATCTTTGCCTGGGTGATCGCGATCATCATCATGGGGCTGGGCACGCTGTCGGTCCTGCGGCTGCCGATCTCGCAATATCCAACCATCGCCGGCCCCTCGGTCGTCATCAACACGGTCTATCCCGGCGCTTCGGCGGAAACCGTGGCCGACACCGTGGTGCAGCTGATCGAGCGCGAGATGACCGGGCTGGACGGGCTGCGCTCGATCAACTCGACCACCACCTCGACCGGGGGGGCGACGATCACCCTGACCTTCGAGATGGGCACCGACGCCGACATCGCGCAGGTGCAGGTGCAGAACAATCTGGCCCGCGCGCAGGCGATCCTGCCCGAACCGGTGGTCCGCCAGGGCGTCGGCGTGCGCAAATCCGCCACCGGTTTCCTGATGGTGGTCGGGCTGATTTCCAGCGACGGCGCGCGCACGGCTGTGGACCTCGCGGATTATCTCAACTCGTTCATGGTGGAACCGATCTCGCGGCTTGACGGGGTGGGGCAGGTGCAGGTGTTCGGGTCGGAATACTCGATGCGCATCTGGCTGGATCCGACGCGGCTGAAATATTATGATCTTTCGCCCGGACAGGTGGTGGCGGCGATCCGCGCGCAGAACGCCCAGATCTCGGCCGGCGCGTTCGGCGCCATGCCGGCGCCCGCCGGCCAGCAGCTGAACGCCACCATCACCGCGCAATCGCTGCTGCGCACCCCCGAGGATTTCGAGCGTATCGTGCTGCGCGCCGACACCGACGGCGGGCTGGTGCTGCTGCGCGACGTGGCGCGCGCCGAGCTGGGGTCGGAAAACTACGAAATCAGCGGCACTTACAACGGGATGCCGTCGTCGGGCATGGCGATCCAGCTGGCCTCGGGGGCGAATGCGCTGGAAACCTCCAAGCTGGTCAAGTCCAAGCTGGACGAGCTGGCGCAGTTCCTGCCTGCCGGCATGGAATATGTCATCCCCTATGACACCACGCCCTTTGTGCTGATCTCGATCGAGGCGGTGGTCAAGACGCTGATCGAGGCGATGGCGCTGGTGTTCCTCGTCATGCTGATCTTCCTGCATAATTTCCGGGCGACGCTGATCCCGACGCTGGCGGTGCCGGTGGTGATCCTGGGCACCTTCGGGATCATGGCGGCGCTGGGGTTCACCATCAACACGCTGACCATGCTGGCGATGGTGCTGGCCATCGGACTGCTGGTGGACGACGCCATCGTCGTGGTGGAAAACGTCGAGCGGATCATGCGCGACGAGGGGCTTGACCCGCTTGAGGCCACGCGCAAGTCGATGGATGAAATCTCGGGGGCGCTGGTCGGCATCGGGCTGGTGATCTCGGCCGTGTTCGTGCCGATGGCGTTTTACGGCGGCTCGACCGGCGAGATGTACAAGCAGTTCGCCGTCACCATCGTCTCGGCCATGATGCTGTCGGTGCTGGTGGCGCTGATCTTCACCCCGGCGCTGTGCGCCACCATGCTGAAACCGCATTCCCACGCGCGCCGGCGGGGGCTGATGGGGCGGCTGGGCGCCGGTTTCGGCGACTGGTTCGAACGCAATTTTTCGCGCGTGACCCGTGTCTATGTCGCCATCGTCCGGGCCACCACGGCGCGGCCGTTCCGCATGGTGCTGGTCTATCTGCTGATCGTGGGCGGCATGGTGATGATGTATCAGCGCACCCCCACGGCGTTTCTGCCCGACGAGGATCAGGGTGCGATCATGGTGATCGTGCAGGGCCCCACCGGCACCACCGCCGAGGCGACCGAAGACGTGCTGGCCCGCGTGTCGAATTACTTCACCAGCGCGGAACCCGGAAACGTGGAATCGGTGTTCGCCGTGCGCGGATTTTCGTTCGCGGGGCAGGGGCAGAACATGGGCATGATGTTCGTGCGCCTGACCGACTGGTCGGTGCGCCCCGACCCCGACCAGTCCGCCGCCGCCATCGCCGGACGCGCCTTTGGCCCGCTGATGGGGGGCATCCGCGAGGCGCTGGTGATCCCGATCGTGCCCCCGGCGGTGCTGGAACTGGGCAACGCCAGCGGGTTTTCCGCCTATCTCTCGGCCGCCGCCGGCCAGACCCACGAAGAGCTGCTGGCCGCGCGCAACCAGCTGCTGGGCATGGCCGGTCAAAGCCCGGTGCTGACCGCGGTGCGCCCCAACGGGGTCGAGGACGCCTCGCAGTTCAAGCTCAACATCGATTGGGCCAAGGCCGGCGCGGTGGGCGTGACGGCGACCGATGTGGGATCGTTCCTGGCGACGATCTGGTCGGGCACCTATGTCAACGACTTCCTGTATAACGGCCGCATCAAGCGGGTGTATGTGCAGGGCGAGCCATGGGCGCGCACCGCGCCGCGCGATCTGGAACTGTGGCGGTTGCAGAACGGCAACGGCCAGTTCGTCGATTTCTCGACCTTTGCCACGCAGGACTGGGTGTTCGGCCCGCAGCAAGTGACGCGCTACAACGCGCTGCCCGCGATGGCGATCGAGGGCCAGCCCGCGCCCGGCTATTCCAGC
This sequence comes from Paracoccus alkenifer, assembly GCF_900108405.1. GTDB lineage: Bacteria > Pseudomonadota > Alphaproteobacteria > Rhodobacterales > Rhodobacteraceae > Paracoccus > Paracoccus alkenifer. The sequence goes on along the minus strand of NZ_FNXG01000001.1, from coordinate 594,210 downwards.
GGCGACGCCCTGGCCGAGATCGAGGCGCTGGCCGCACAGCTTCCCCCCGGCTTCAACCTGCAATGGAGCGGCCTCTCGCTCGAGGAAAAAGAGGCCGGGGCCGGGGCGCTGACGCTTTACGCGCTGGCGCTGGCGACGGTGTTCCTGTGCCTGGCCGCGCTTTATGAAAGCTGGACGATCCCCATTGCGGTGCTGCTGTCGATGCCGGTCGGCATCCTCGGTGCGCTGATCGGGGCATGGGTCGGGGATCAGGCGAACGGGGTCTATTTCCAGGTCGGGCTGCTGACCGTGGTCGGGCTGACCGGCAAGAACGGCATCATGATCGTGGCCTTTGCCCGCGAACGGATCGATGGGCTGGGCGAATCCGCCCTGACCGCCGTGCGCGAGGCCGCAAGGCTGCGGTTCCGCCCGATCCTGATGACCTCGCTGGCCTTCGGGCTGGGGGTGCTGCCGCTGGTGCTGTCCTCGGGCGCCGGCGCGGGGGCGCGCCACGCCATCGGCTATGCCACCTTTTTCGGAACCGTCACCGGCACCCTGCTGACGCTGCTGTTCGTGCCGGTGTTCTTCGTGATGGTGACGCGGCTGTTCCGCCCCCGCCGCAAGGATCCCGCGCCGCAACCGGCCTGACCGGCCCGGCACACCACCCGCAAAGGCCCCGCCCCTCACCGGACGGGGCCTTCGTCCTTTCGGCCGCTCGCCGCTGCTTTCATCTTGCCATAAATATCCCGGGGGGATCGTCGTCTACGACGATGGGGGCGCGCAGCCCCCGGCCGGCGGTGCAGCCCGAAGCCGCGTCTGGCGCTTTCCCGCCACCCGCGCCATGATGCGCCCAACCACGAAAACCAGAGGACATGATGCCGGCGCCGATCCTGACCGCCCTTTCGCTTGGATTTGCCGCCTATCTCGTCGTCATCGGCGTCTATATCATCGCCGAAAACCGCCGCCCCAGCGCCACGCTGGCCTGGATGCTGCTGTTTGCGCTGCTGCCCGGGGTGGGGGTGGTGCTTTACCTGCTGTTCGGGCGCCAGCACCGGAATTTCGGCCTGACCGGCAAGCTGATGCGACAGGAACTGGACGCACGGCTGGCGCCGCTGATCGCCGGACTGGCGCCCGAGCACCGCGAGGCGCTGGCGCGGATGGAGGCCGAGGACGGCTCGGCCGCCTCGCTGTCGGAACTGGTGCGCAACACCACCCGCTCGACCGTGACCACCCGCAACCGGATCGAGCTGTTGCAGGATGCAGGCCAAGCATATCCGCGGCTGATCGAGGATATGCGCGCCGCCACCCACTCGATCCACCTGCAATATTTCAGTTGGAACGCCGATGATTTCGGCGACGAACTGAAAGCGATCCTGACCGAAAAGGCGGCGCAAGGGGTGGCAGTGCGCATCCTTTATGACCCGGTAGGCTCGTTCTTCATGCTGCGCCGCGGTTACATCCGCCAGATGCGGGCCGGCGGGGTGCGGTTTGAGCCGTTCTCGAAACTGTGGCGGGTGCACACGATTTCCTATCGCAACCACCGCAAGATCGCGGTGATCGACGGGCTTGCGGGCCATACCGGCGGGCTGAACATCGGGGGTGAGCATATCCACCCGCCGCGCGGCTTTCGGCTGTGGCGCGACACCAATATCCGCATGACCGGATCGTCGGTGGCGCTGTTGCAGGCGGTGTTTGCGGTCGACTGGCACAACGCCACCGGCGAGGACCTGTTCCAGCCGCAGCATTTTCCGCCCACCCCCGCCGAGCTGCATGATGCGCGGCTGCCGGTGCAGCTGACGCTGTCGGGGCCTGACTCGGAATGGCAGGCGATCAGGCAGCTGTATTTCGCTATGATCGTGGGCGCGCGGGAACGGGTCTATCTGCAATCCCCGTTCTTCATCCTCGACACCAGCATCGCCGAGGCGCTCAAGGCGGCGGCGCTGTCGGGGGTGGATGTGCGGGTGATGATCAGCGAACGCGGCGCCCGGCAATATGTGCCCTACTGGGCGGCGAACACCTATATGCGGGAAATCGCGGCCTCGGGGGCGCAGGTGCTGCTGTATCAGCCGGGCTATCTGCACGCCAAGACGGTGATTGCGGACGGGCGGGTCTGCTCTATCGGCTCGGCCAATATCGACATCCGCAGCTTCGGCATCAATTACGAGCTGAACGCGGTGATCTATGACGAGGCGTTCTCGGGGCAGCTCGAACAGGATTTCCTGCGCGACATGCAGGACTGCCGCGAGTTCACCGTTGCGGGCTACCGCGCAAGCAGTCGGCTGTTGCGGTTCCGCGATTCGCTGGCGCGGCTGTTTTCGCCGCTGATGTGAGGGGAGGGGGCTTTGCCCCCACCGGCCTTGCGGCCGGCCCCCCAGGATATTTTCATGATGAAGAAGCGGCTTGCAGGCTGTGTCAGCCCTTGAGCCGGGCCAGCAGGGACGAGGTGTCCCAGCGGCCGCCGCCCATCAGCTGCACGTCCTTGTAGAACTGATCGACCAGCGCGGTGACCGGCAGGGCGGCGCCGATCTCGTCGCCGGTTTTCAGGCAGATCCCCAGATCCTTGCGCATCCAGTCCACCGCAAAGCCGAAATCATAGCGGCCCTCGGCCATGGTGGCGTGGCGGTTCTGCATCTGCCAGCTGCCGGCGGCGCCCTGGCTGATCACCTCGACCAGATCGGGGATCGAAAGCCCGGCGCGCTGCGCAAAGTTCAGTGATTCGGCCAACCCCTGCACCAGCCCGGCAATGGCGATCTGGTTGCACATCTTGGCCAGCTGCCCCGCGCCGCTGTCGCCCATGCGCCGGCAGATGCGGGCATAGGCGGCGATCAGCGGCTCGGCCGCGGCATAATCCTGTTCCGTCCCGCCGCACATCACCGACAGCTGCCCGTTTTCGGCGCCCGCCTGCCCGCCGGACACCGGCGCATCGACAAAGCCGATGCCCTGCTCGCGCGCTGCCTTTGCCAGTTCCCGCGTCACCTCGGCCGACACCGTGGTGTGATCGACGAAGATCGCCCCCGGGTCCATGCCCGCAAAGGCGCCGTCGGGGCCAAGGCAGACCGCGCGCAGGTCGTCGTCGTTGCCCACGCAGGCCATGACGAACTGCGCGGCCTGCGCCGTCTCGCGCGGGGTGGGGGCGTGGCGGCCGGGATGGCGGGCGGTCCAGTCCAGCGCCCGAGCCGCCGTGCGGTTATAGACCGTGATCTCATGCCCCTTGGCGGCAAGATGCCCCGCCATCGGGAACCCCATCACGCCAAGCCCCAGAAACGCCACCTGCGTCATTGCATCCTCCTGTCCGGGCCGCGTTGAAAACCCGCGGCCGCTGCCCTATCAGCCTGTCACATTCCACCGCCCCATGGTCCCGGTCAACCGGGGCCGCCCGTTTTCAAGGACGCCGCCGCCCATGCTTTCGCTGTTTCGCTGGCTGGTCCGGCTGACCATCGGCCTGATCGCCGTTTCCGTCGGCGCGCTGGCGCTGGCGTGGTATTTCGCCGTCCGCTCGCTGCCCGACTATGACGCCTCGCTGGCGCTGGCGGGGGTCGAGCAGCCGGTCGAGATCGTGCGCACGACCGAAAACATCCCCCATATCCTTGCCTCGACCGATCGCGATGCGTTCTTTGCGCTTGGATTCGCCCATGCGCAGGACCGGCTGTTTCAGATGGTGGTGCTGCGCCGCGCGGCCCAGGGCCGGCTGGCCGAGATGTTCGGCGAACGCGCCTATGCCGCCGACGATCTGGCCCGGCGGCTGGGGCTGTGGCGCCATGCGCAGGCGTCGCTTGCCGCGCAGGACCAGACGACGCGGCGGGCGTTGCAGGCCTATGCCGACGGGGTGAATGCGTGGGTCGAGCAGGTCAACCAGGGCGCACTTGGCCGCGGCGCGCCCGAGTTCTTTCTGCTGCCCGGCGACATCGCCTATTGGCAGCCGGCGGATTCGCTGGCGATCCTCAAGCTGGTCGCCGCGGGGGCCTCGCGGCAGGTTTCGGCCGAGGTGGCGCGGGCGCGGGTCTCGCTGGCCGCGCCCGAGCGGGGGGGCGATCTGGTCCGCGCCGCGGGCGAAGCGCCGCTGCCCCCCTATGCGGCGCTGTTCGGCGAGGGTGCGCGTTTTGCCGCCCCCCCCGAGACCGCGGCCGAGGACTGGTTTGCGGGGCTGGTCGGCTATATCCGCGTCGGCCGCGGCAGTTCAGCCAACGGTTTTGCCGCCAGCGCCAGCCGCACCGCCGCCGGGGCGCCGCTGCTGGCCAATGATCCGCATGTGGCGCTGACCGCGCCGTCGCTGTGGTATCTGGCGCGGCTGGACCTGCGCGCGGGCAGCGTGATCGGCGGCACCATCCCCGGAATCCCGGCGGTGCTGACCGGGCGCAACCAGCAGCTGGCCTGGGGGCTGACCCCGGCGTGGGTGGACGATCAGGACATCGTGATGGAAGAGGTCCAGCCCGGCGCCCCCGACCGCTATCTGGCCGCCGGCGGCTGGCGCGAGTTCTCGACGCGGCACGAGGTGATCCGCATCCACGGCGCCGAGGACCGCCGCATTACCCTGCGCGAGACCGAATCCGGCCCGGTGATCCCGCCCGCGCATCTGGGGCTGCAAACGGTCACCCCCGACGGTTTCGTTCCGGCGTTGCGCTGGACCGGACTGTCGGCGCAGGACACGACGCTAAGCGCGCTGATCGCACTGATGCAGGCGCCCGACCGCTCTGGCGCCACGAAGGCGGCGCGCGGCATCGTGGCGCCGGCGGTGCAGGTGACGCTGGCCGATGCGGATGGCGTGGCGCAGGTTCTTGCGGGGGAAATCCCTCGCCGCCCGCCCGAACATCCCACCGCCGGGCGGATGCCCGCGCCGGGCCGCGATCCTGCCGTGCGCTGGCTTGAGCCGGTGGCGCCCGACGATCCCCTGCGTGTGACCGAGCCTGCGCAGGGGATGGTCGCGGCAACCGGGGCCGAGGCCACCGGGGCCACCGCCCTGGCCGTCGGCCACGACCGCGACGAGCCGCTGCGGCTGGCGCGGCTGTCGCGGCTGCTGGCCGCGCGCGAGATCCATTCCCGCGACAGTTTCATCGACGCGCAGCTCGATACGGTCAGCCCGGCGGCGCGGGCGCTGCTGCCGCTGGTCGGCGCCGACCTGTGGTTCACCGGCGAGGCCGCGGCCCCCGGCACCCCGGAACGCCAGCGTCAGGACGCGCTGGCGCTGCTGGCGGAATGGGACGGCAACATGGGCGAGCATCTGCCCGAGCCGCTGATCTATTCCGCCTGGATGCAGCACCTGCAACTGCGGCTGATCCATGACGAGCTGGGGGCGCTGGCGGGTGAGCTCTCGGCCGAGCTGCGGCCGGCGTTCATCGACCGGGTGTTTCGCAACACCGGCGGTGCGGCTGCGTGGTGCGACGTGGTGCAGTCGGCGCCGGTCGAGGATTGCGCCACCATCGCCCGGCAGGCGCTGGACGCGGCGCTGATCGAGCTGAGCGCGCGTTTCGGCCCCGATGTGGAAAGCTGGCGCTGGGGCGACGCCCATGTGGCGCGCCATGAACATCCGGCGCTGGGGCAGATGCCGCTGATCGGCTGGGTGGTCAGCCTGGTGCAGTCCACCTCGGGCGACGGGTCGAGCCTTGCGCGCGCGCCGGCAACGGGGGCGGGTGCCAACCCCTGGGCGGCGGTCGGCGGCGCCGGCTATCGCGGGGTCTACGATCTGGCCGACCCCGACAGCTCGGTCTTTATCATCGCGACGGGGCAGTCCGGCCACCCGCTGTCGCGCCATTACGACGATCTGGCGGAGCGCTGGCGGCGCGGCGAATATGTGACGATGTCGCTGGACCCGACGCTGGCGCGCGCGGGCGCCCGCGGGGTGACGGTGCTGCGGCCGCTGCCCTGATTCGGGCGGCGCTGCGCGTTACGGGACGGTCGGGACGGGGGCGCTGCCCCCGCGCCCCCGGGATATTTTCATGATGAAGAAGCGCGCGAGCGCAGAGGTTTGCTATACCGCCTTTTTCAGCGCCTCGGCCAGGTCGGTGCGTTCCCAGCTGAAGCCGCCGTCCGCCTCGGGCTGGCGGCCGAAATGGCCGTAGGCAGCGGTGCGGCGATAGATGGGCTTGCACAGGTCCAGGTGGTTGCGGATGCCCAGCGGCGTCAGGTCCATGACCTCGCGCAGGGCGCGCTCGATCTCGGCCTCGGGGACGGTGCCGGTGCCGTAGGTGTCGGCATAGATCGACAGCGGCTCGGCCACCCCGATCGCATAGGACAGCTGGATCACGCAGCGCGATGCCAGCCCCGCGGCCACCACGTTCTTGGCCAGATAGCGCGCGGCATAGGCGGCCGAGCGGTCGACCTTGGTCGGATCCTTGCCGGAAAACGCCCCGCCGCCGTGGGGGGCGGCGCCGCCATAGGTGTCCACGATGATCTTGCGTCCGGTCAGCCCCGCATCCCCGTCCGGCCCGCCGATGACAAAGGTGCCGGTGGGGTTGACGTGCCAGACCGTGTCGCTGGTCAGCCAGCCCTCGGGCAGCACCTCGCGCACATGAGGTTCCACGATGGCGCGGATGTCGTCCGAGGTCTGCGTCTCGTCCAGATGCTGGTGGCTGACCACGATCTGCGACACCCCGACCGGGCGGCCGTTTTCATAGCGCACCGACAGCTGCGACTTGGCGTCGGGGCCCAGTGTCGGCTGTTCGCCGGATTTGCGGGCCTCGGCCAGGCGGCGCAGGATCGCGTGGGCATACTGGATCGGCGCCGGCATCAGCTCGGGCGTCTCGTCCACCGCATAGCCGAACATGATCCCCTGATCGCCGGCCCCGTCCTTGTCCACGCCCTGCGCGATATGGGCGGATTGTTCATGCAGGAAATTCAGCACATGGCAGGTGTTCCAGTGGAATTTTTCCTGCTCATAGCCGATGTCGCGGATCACGCCGCGGGCGATTTCCGGGATCCGGCCCATGATCGAATTCAGCCGGCCCTTGTCCTTCAGCCCGATCTCGCCCCCGATCACCACCATTCCGGTGGTGGCAAAGGTTTCGCAGGCGACGCGGGCCAGCGGTTCCTGTTCGAGCAGCGCATCGAGCACCGCATCCGAAATCTGGTCGCACAGCTTGTCGGGATGCCCCTCCGAGACGGACTCGGAGGTGAAGACGTAGTTCTGACGGGACATGATTGCTCCATTGGTTCAGGACCTCTCCACGCCAGGAAGCCGTTGTGGGGGTCGTGCGGGCGGCGATACGCGCTTGCGGAGGCGGCGTCAATGACCGCGGCGTCGCACAATCGCCAGCGCGCCCGCAGCCAGCGCCATCAACGCCAGCATCGGCAGATCGCCCCAGCGCCACCACAGTGTCGGCGGCAGCGCGCCGGGCAGGGGCGCGTCCAGCACGCCCTCGCGGTTCAGGGCCAGCGTGGCGCGCACAGCCCCCCGCGCGTCGATCACCGCCGAGACGCCGGTATTGGCCGCCCGCAGCAGCGGCAGCCCGGACTGGATCGCCCGCAGCCGCGCCTGCGCCAGATGCTGATAGGGGCCGGACCATGTGCCGAACCACGCGTCGTTGGTCACTTGCAGGATCCATTCCGGGCGCTGGTCGCGCAGCAGGTGACGGTCGAATATCGCCTCGTAGCAGATCAGCGGCTGGAACGGGGGCAGCCCCTCGACCTGCATCATCTGCGGGCCGGGGCCGCGGGAATAGCCGTTGCCGTGCCGGGCGGCAAAGGCGGTGATCCCGAACCGCGCCAGCGCATCGCCCCACGGGATGTATTCGCCAAAGGGGACCAGGTGGAACTTGTCATAGACCGCGCCGATGCGGGCGTCGGCGGTGAACTCGGCCAGGCTGTTGAACCAGGCGGCGCCCTCGGCCCGCTGGATGCCGACCAGCGTGGTGGCGCCGGACTGCGCGGCGATGTCTTCGAGCGCTGGTCCGGCCTCGTTCAGCAGGAACGGCACCGCGGTTTCCGGCCAGACCACCAGATCGGGGCGGCCCTCCCCCAGCGCGGGGTCCAGAGGCAGCGCCGACAGCGCGGTCAGCCGGTCGTAGAACTGCGGGGCCCAGTGGGGATCCCATTTCAGCGTCTGGTCGGCGTTGGGCTGGACCAGCCGGATGATCTGCGCCCGGTCCGGGGGCAAGGGCTGCGCCAGCCGTGCCAGCCCGGCGCCCCAGGCTGCCGCGATCAGCGCCGCCGACAGCGCGGCGCCGATAGCCATGCCGCGACGCGTGCTGCCCAGCACCGGCGAAAGCGCCGCCGCCAGCGTCAGCGCCGACAGCCCCGGCGCCCCCAGCCAGGCCGCGATCTGCGCGGCGGGGGTGTCGATCCAGATATGCCCGGTCAGCGCCCAGGGCAGGCCGGTAAAGATCCAGCCCCGCAGCCAGTCCGAGACCAGCAGCGCCAGCGCCACTGCGGCCGCGCGGCTGGCGCGGTCCCAGCCCGCCCGATGCGCGGCCAGCGCCGGCAGCGCCCAGAACAGCGCGCCCCCAAGCGCTGTCAGCAGCAGTGCAAAGGGCGACATCCAGCCGTAACGGTCGGCCTCGACCAGGAAAGGCTGGGTGATCCAGGCCAGCGCCAGCGCGAAATGCCCCGCGCCGATGGCCAGCGCCCGCCACGCGGCTGCGCGGGCCGAGGGCGCCGTCGCCACCCGCCAGATCAGCGCCGCCAGCGCCAGTACCGTCGCGGGCCACAGCCCCCAGGGGGCCTGACCCAGCGCCGCCATGACGCCGATCAACAGATCCAGGCCAAGCCGCAACACGAGGGGCGCCCGGCGCTGCGCAGGCGGAGCGGTCCCGGCGGGCTGCAAGGGCGCCGCCGGGTCAGGCCGCCGCGGGTCCGGGCGCATGGGGGGCGTCAGCCCTGCGCCGGGCCAGCGTCCTTGTGGCCGTCCGCAGGCTTGGGGTCGGTGGCCTCTGCCTCTGCCTCTGCCACTGCGGGCTTGGCGGCATCCGCGACCGCAGCGTCTGCCTTGGTGGCAGCGGCTTTGGTCGAGGTCGCCTTGGTGGTTTTGGCAGGCGCCTTGCGGGTGCGCGGCTTTGCGGCGGGTTTCGCTGGGGCCTCTGCCGTCTCGGGGGTCGTCTCGGTGGCGGCCTCTGCTGCGGGGGCATCCGCGGCCCCGGCGGCATCCTTGGCCGCGGCTTTCGTGGTCCGGGTCGATTTCGCCGGAGCCTTGGCTGCGGTCTTTGCGGCAGGCTTGGCGGCAGGCTTTGCAGCGGGCTTGGCGGTCGTCGTGCGGCGGGTGCGCTTGGGCTTTTCGGGAACCTCGGGCGCGGCCTCGGCCTCGGGCGCGGGCGCATCGGCCTCGGCCGCCACCGCTTCCAAAGGTGCCGCATCCTCGGCAGGGGCCGGGGCCACAGCTTCGACCGCCGTTTCAGCCTGCGCCTCCTCGGGCGCGGCCACCAGGTCGGCGGCTTCTTCGGCCGGGGCCTTGTCGGCGACCGCCTCGGCGGCTGTTGTTTCCACATCGGCGGCAGGCGCGGCGGGTTCCGGCGTGGCAACCGCCTCGGTCACATCGTCGCCGACGGTATCCGCAGTCTCGGTCACCGTTTCAACCGCAACCGTTTCAACCGCAGCCTCGGGGCTGCGATCCCTGCTGCGCGAGCGGCTGCGCGACCGGCTGCGCCCCGAGGGCGCCGCATCCGCGGTCTCGGTCGTGGCGGCGTCGTCCTCGGCCGGTTGCGGCTCGGACTGACTGCGGCTGGCCATGCGCGCCTCGGTGATCGACAGCGCCTCGGTAAAGCTGGTGCGCATGAAATCGGGGACGTGATCGCCCATGCCCGCGACGGCGGGGCCGCGGTCGCGGTCGCGGTAACGGTCGCGGCGGTCGTCGCTGCGGCTGTCGCGGCGATGGTCGTCGCCGCCCGCCTGACGCTGATCGCCGCCAGTGGATTGGCCGTTGCCGTTGCCATTGCCGTTGTTGCGGCGCGAATCAGCGCCACGCTCGCCGCGGCTTTCGCCATTGCGCTCGGGCTGCTGGGGCGCGCGAGGGGGTTCGCGAACGGGCTCGGGCGCCGGCGCGACGGCCTCGGGCGCCTCGGGGGCAGAGGGTTCTTTCAGCCCGCCGCGACGCGAGCGGCTGCGCGCCGGCGCACCACGGGTCACGCCGCGTTCGCTCGCCGGCCGAGGCGCCCGCTGCGCCGCATCCGACAGGCGGAAATCTTCGGGAATTTCGGCCCGGGGCAGGGTCTGCTTGACCAGATTCTCGATCGCGGACAGGTATTTTTCATCCGCCGGGGTGGCGATGGAAATCGCGGTGCCCTGCCGGCCGGCGCGCCCGGTGCGGCCGATGCGGTGGACGTAATCTTCGGCGTGCGAGGGCAGGTCAAAGTTGAACACATGGCTGACCGCCGGGATGTCCAGCCCCCGCGCCGCCACGTCCGAGGCGACCAGAAACCGCAGCGAGCCGTCGCGGAACCCGTCCAGCGTCGCCATGCGGACCCGCTGGTCCAGATCGCCATGGATCGGCGCGGCGTCATAGCCATGCGCTTTCAGCGACTTGGCGACGATATCCACGTCGGTCTTGCGGTTGCAGAAAATGATCGCGTTCTTGAGGCTGTCGCCCTCGGCGTCGATCAGCGCGCGCAGCAGCTCGCGCTTTTGCTTGGCGGACTGGTCCTTGCGGGTGGGGGCCAGCTCGATCAGCTTCTGGGTGATGTTCTCGCCGGTGGTGGCCTGGCGGGCGACCTCGATCCGCTCGGGCGCATTGAGGAAGGTATTGGTGATCCGCTCGATTTCCGGCGCCATGGTGGCGGAAAAGAACAGCGTCTGCCGGGTGAACGGGGTCAGCTGAAAGATCCGCTCGATATCGGGGATAAAGCCCATGTCCAGCATCCGGTCGGCCTCGTCCACGACCATGATCTGAACGCCGGTCAACAGCAGCTTGCCGCGTTCGAAATGATCCAGCAGCCGGCCGGGGGTGGCGATCAGCACATCGACGCCGCGGTCGATCAGCTTGTCCTGCTCGCCAAAGCTGACGCCGCCGATCAGCAGCGCCTTGGTCAGGCGGGTGTTCTTGGCGTAGATGTCGAAATTCTCGGCCACCTGCGCGGCCAACTCGCGGGTCGGGCACAGCACCAGCGACCGCGGCATCCGCGCCCGCGCCCGGCCGCGGCCCAGCAGGGTGATCATCGGCAGCACAAAGCCGGCGGTCTTGCCGGTGCCGGTCTGGGCGATGCCCAGAACATCGCGGCCCTCCAGCGCGGGGGGGATGGCGCCGACCTGGATCGGGGTGGGGTTCTCATAGCCCGCCTCGGCAACGGCGGCCAGCACCTTGGGGTCGAGCTTGAGATCGGAAAACTTGGTCATGGGGGTCTTTCGTCAGGAAGTGTCGCGGTCCGACGCGCCTTGCTTGCGCGCAAAATGGGACGCGGCCTTCCATGCGCCCCTCGGTCGCCCGCCGGATGCGGGCTTGCGGCCCCTAGCGCAGAATGGCTGCCACGTCAATTCCCGACTGCGGAGAGGCGGCTGCGGCGCGCTTCTTCATCATGGAAATATCCCGCGGGGGTCCGGGGGCGCGAAGCCCCCGGTGCGGCCTGCAAGGTTGCGGCTTTCGGGCCGCTTCGCTACTGCATTGCGCGCAAGAGCGAGAAAGCCCGATGAACATCTTTGCCGACATCCGCGCGCGCGTGCTGGACGCGCTGACCGACATGACCGCCGCCGGGCAGCTGCCCGAGGGGCTGGATTTCGCCGCCGTCGCGGTCGAGCCGCCGCGCGACCCCGCGCATGGCGACATGGCGACCAACGCCGCGATGGTGCTGGCCAGGCCCGCCGGGCTCAAGCCGCGCGAGATCGCCGAGACGCTGGCCGCCCGCCTTGCCGCCGACCCGCGGATCGAGGCCGCCGAGGTCGCCGGCCCCGGGTTTCTCAACCTGCGGCTTGCCCCCGCCGTCTGGGCCGAGGTGCTGCGCGCGGCGCTGGATGCGGGGGACGATTATGGCCGCGCCGCGCCGGGGCAGGGTGCGCGCATCAACGTCGAATTCGTCAGCGCCAACCCCACCGGCCCGATGCATGTGGGCCACATGCGCGGCGCGGTGTTCGGCGATGCGCTGGCCAGCCTGCTGCAATTCGCCGGCAATGACGTCACCCGCGAATACTATATCAACGACGGCGGCGCGCAGGTGGATGTGCTGGCCCGCTCGGCTTATGAACGCTACCGCGAGGCCCACGGCCAGGAACCCCGCATCGCCGAAGGGCTTTATCCCGGCGACTACCTGATCCCGGTCGGGCAGGCGCTCAAGGACCGCTACGGCGACAGCCTGCTGGACCGCCCCGAATCCGAATGGCTGGCCGAGCTGCGCGAGTTTGCCACCGGGCTGATGATGCAGGTGATCCGCGATGATCTCGCGCTGCTGGGCGTCGAAATGGACGTCTATTCCAGCGAAAAGGCGCTTTACGGCACCGGCCGGATCGAGGCCGCGATCCAGCGCCTGTCCGACGCGGGGCTGATCTACGAAGGCGTGCTGGATCCCCCCAAGGGCAAGCTGCCCGAGGACTGGGAGGCGCGCGAGCAGACGCTGTTCCGTTCCACCGCCCACGGCGACGACGTGGACCGGCCGGTCCGGAAATCGGACGGCAGCTGGACTTATTTCGCCCCCGACATCGCCTATCACTGGGACAAGATCGACCGCGGCTTCGACCAGCTGATCGACATTTTCGGCGCCGACCACGGCGGTTACGTCAAGCGGATGCAGGCCGCGGTGGCGGCACTGTCGGGCGGGCGCGTGCCGCTGGATGTCAAGCTGATCCAGCTGGTGCGGCTGTTGAAAAACGGCGAGCCCTTCAAGATGTCCAAGCGCGCCGGCACCTTTGTCACCCTGCGCGAGGTGGTGGAACAGGCCGGCCGCGACGTGACCCGGTTCCACATGCTGACGCGCAAGAACGACGCGGCGCTGGATTTCGACTTTGACCGCGTGCTGGAACAGTCCAAGGACAACCCGGTGTGGTATGTCCAGTATGCCAGCGCCCGCATCAATTCCGTGCTGCGCCGCGCGGCTGAAATGGGCGTCGATGTGTCGGATGCGGCGCTGGCGCGGGCGCTGGTGCTGGACCATCCGGCACAGGCGGCGCTGGCCCGGCGCATCGCCGAATGGCCCCGCACGGTGGAAATCGCGGCCCGCGCGCATGAACCCCACCGCATCGCATTCTACCTTTACGACCTCGCCTCGGACCTCCATGCGCTGTGGAACCGCGGCAACGACGAACCCTCGCTGCGCTTTGTCCAGGATGGTGACATCGGCGCAACAGCGGCGAAAATCGCGCTGGCGCGGGCCGTGGGCGTTGTCATTTCGGCCGGCTTGGGTATCTTGGGGGTGACTCCGGCCAAGGAAATGCGCTGATTCAACGACGCGTCCGGGCCGGGGACGGAACGAGCAGTCAACGACGACCGGGTCAACCGGCGGACAGGCAGGACGATAGCGATGACGGTGGTGGACTTCCGCTCCGGCGGATATGGGGACTCTCATTCGTATCCGGGGCGCGAGGACGCCGCGGATTGGGGCGCGCAGGACGACGACCTGCTCGAGGCCCGCGGCTGGTCCGCGCAGGACTGGGACGAAACGCGCTATGCCACGCACGGCGACGGGCTGCGGCTGACCGACCGGGATGGCGTTCTGGGCCGGGTCGCGCGGCTGACCCATTACCTGGGCGCGCTGGTGTCGGTGTTCCTGATCGCCAGCCTCGGGGTCTGGGGCTACCAATTGGTCGTGCGCGATGTCTCGGGCGTGCCGGTGATCCGCGCGGTCGAGGGTGACAGCCGCATCGCCCCCTCCGATCCCGGCGGCGTGCTGAGCGACCGCGAAGGTCTGGCCGTGAACGGCGTGGCCGGCGGCACGGGCTCGGGGCAGGTCGAAAAGGTCGCTCTGGCCCCGGGTGCCACGGCCCTGGACGGCCAGGACGTCGCCATGGGCGAACTGGGCGCAAGCGCGCGCGAAGCCGTTGCCGACGATGAATTCACCGAAGAACCCGGCGCGCTGGCCATCGCCACCACCGACGCCGAAACCGCGCGCCGCGCGGCCGAGACGCAGGCCGCCGAGGCTGAGCGGACTGCCGGTGTGCCCTCGGTCGGCCCGATGGAGGCCGACGCCGTTTCCGTGACCGCCGCCGTCACCGACACCGCAGGCCAGCCCGCGCTGGATACCGCGATCACCGCCGCGCTGGCCGAGGCCGGGGCGCAGCCCGCGGTCGCCACCTCGGCCCGCCCGATGCCGCGCCCGCGCCGCATCGCCGCTGCCGCCGCCCCGGTTGCCCCGGCCCCCGCGGCACCGCTTGCCGCGGAATCCGCCCCCGCCGAATCCGTGCCCGGATCCGCCCCCGCCGCAGCGCCGACGCCGGTCAAGCTCGCCTCGGGTGCGCCGCTGGTGCAGATCGGCGCCTTCGACAGCAACGCCATCGCCGAAAGCGAATGGAGCCGCGTCTCGGGCCGCTACGGCGACCTGTTCGCCGGCAAGGCGCCGGTTGTGCAGGAACACAAGGCCGGCGGCCGGGTGTTCTATCGCCTGCGCATCGCCGGCTTCGAGACCCGCGACGAGGCCCGCAAATTCTGCGCCGCCCTGATCGCCGCCGGCACCGACTGTATCCCCGCGGCGGCGAATTGACCCCTGCACCCGGCCCAGATCCTGCCCCCGCGCATGGCGCCACCATCCTGGGCGTCGAGGGGCTGACCCTGGGCCGCGACGAACGCGCCTTTCTGCGCGAGGCCGACCCCTGGGGCTTCATCCTGTTCGCCCGCAACGTCGATACCCCCGAACAGCTGCGCCGCCTGACCGCTGACCTGCGCGATGCGGTCGGCCGCGACGCGGTGGTGATGACCGATCAAGAGGGCGGCCGCGTCCAGCGCCTGCGCGCGCCCCACTGGACCGACTGGCCCGCGCCATTGGACAGCGCACGCGACGGGGCCGAGGCCGTGCGCCTGCGCCACCGGCTGATGGGCCGAGAACTGCGCGCGGTTGGCATCGACGCAGATGCCGCCCCCTGCCTCGACATCGCGGGGGACCAGACCCACGAGTTCCTGAAAAACCGCTGCTTCGGAACCGACGCCGCCACCGTCGCCACCATGGGCCGCGCCGCGGCCGAGGGGCTGCTGGCCGCCGGCGTGCTGCCCATCGTCAAGCACATGCCCGGCCACGGCCGCGCAAGGGTGGACAGCCACCACCAGCTGCCGGTGCTGGACACGGCGCTTGACGACCTCGACGCCAGCGATTTCCAGCCCTTTCGGGCGCTGGCCGATCTGCCGCTGGGCATGACCGCCCATATCCGCCTGACGCAGCTGGACGACCGCCCGGCCACGGCCTCGCCTGCGGCGATCCGCCTGATCCGCGAACGCATCGGCTTTGACGGCCTGCTGATGAGCGACGACATCGGCATGAACGCGCTCAGCGGAACCCCGGGTGAACGCTCTGCCGCAGCCATCGCCGCCGGTTGCGATCTGGTGCTTGCCTGCAACCTGACCCGCGCCGAGTTCGAGCAGGTGGCCGACGCCGCGGGAACAATGGGCCTTGCCGCCCGTCGCCGCGCGAACGCGGCGCTTGCCCGCCGTGCCGCCCCCGACGCGGCCGATCCCGCCGCGCTGCACGCCGAACTCGCCACGCTTCTCGACCGACGCCATCTTCTGTCGAAAAATATCCCGGGGTGAGCGCCGCAGGCGCGAGGGGCAGCGCCCCTTTTTCTCCCCTGCGGCAAAACTACCCCAGCCAGCCCCGCGCCAGCGCCGGCAGCGCGTCGAACCCCGCCAGCACATGGTCGGGTTGCAGCCGTGAAATCGCCGCGCCCTCGGGGCCGAAACCCACCAGCGACACCCGCACGCCGCTGGCGCGGGCGGTCTTCAGGTCGGTCTCGGTATCGCCCAGCAGGAATGACCGCGCCACCGTGCCGCCGGCGCGTTCCACCGCCGCCGCATAGGGGCGCGGGTCGGGCTTTCTGACGGGCAGCGTGTCGGCGCCGATCATGGCGCCGAACAGCCCCCGCACCCCCAGCGCCGCCAGCAGCTTTTCGGCCAGCGCCTCGGGCTTGTTGGTGCAGACCGACAGCAGATAGCCCTCGGCGCGCAGCTGTTCCAGCGCGTCCTCGACGCCCTCATACAGCCGGGTCGAATCGGCGATGCAGTCGCCATAGAACCCCAGCAGCCGGGGGAAGTCCTCGTCCTCGGCGCCGGGGGGCAGCAGCGCATCGGCCGGGATCCGCCCATAGCCCGCCCGCAGCATTGCCCGCCCGCCGTGGAATGCGATGCCGGCATCCGCCACCGGGTCCAGCAGCCGTCCCAGCCCGCGGGCCGCGAAACAGGCATTCGCCGCCGCGATCAGGTCGGCGGCGGTATCGGCCAGCGTGCCGTCCAGATCGAACACCACCGTGCCGCGTTCGCCCCTTGCCGTCATCTTCCGTAACCTTTCGACAGATACCGTGACCGGGCGCACCCTTGCCGTCCCGTGCCGGGCCTAGCTACAAGGCGGCCAAAGATCAACGAAGGGCAGGCGCGGATGACGGAACGGGCGGTGGCGCTGGTGGTGCTGGCGGCGGGGCAGGGCAGCCGGATGCAATCCGACCTGCCCAAGGTGCTGCACCGGCTGGGGGGCACGGCGCTGCTGGCACATGCGCTGGCGGCGGGGCGCAGCCTTGACCCCGCGCAGATCGTCGTCGTTGCGGGCCACGGCGCCAAGGCGGTCACAAGCGCGGTGGCAAGGCTTGACCCCGACGCCCGGGTCGCCTTGCAGCCCGAACAGCTGGGCACCGGCCACGCGGTGGCGCAGGCGCTGCCGCTGCTGGACGGTTTCGACGGCAGGGTGGTGGTGCTTTACGGCGACACGCCGTTTATCGGCGCGGATACGCTGGCGGCGCTGGCCGCGCATCCGGCCGATGTGGTGGTGCTGGGGTTCCGGGCCGCCGACCCCGGCCGCTACGGGCGGCTGGTGGTGCAGGGCGATGCCCTTGACCGCATCGTCGAATACAAGGACGCGGATGAGGCCACCCGCGCGATCACCCTGTGCAATTCCGGCGTGATGGCGGCGGATGCGGGACTGCTGCGCGATCTGGTGGCGCAGCTGTCGAACGACAATGCGGCGGGCGAATATTACCTCACCGATGTGGTGGCGCTGGCCCGCGCGCAGGGCCGCAGCGCCGCCGTCGTCACCTGCGACGAAGCCGAAACGCTGGGCATCAACACCCGCGCCGAGCTTGCCGCTGCCGAGGCCGCGTTCCAGTCCCGCAAGCGCCTTGATGCGCTGGAAAACGGCGTCACCATGGCCGACCCGGCGACCGTCTGGTTCGCACTGGATACCCATGTCGGCCGCGACGCCATCATCGGGCAGAACGTGGTCTTCGGCCCCGGCGTCACCGTCGAGAGCGGCGCCGAGATCCTGCCCTTTTGCCATCTCGAAGGCTGCCACGTCAGCGCCGGCGCCACCGTCGGCCCGTTCGCGCGGCTGCGCCCGGGGGCGGAACTGGGCGGCGACGCCCATGTCGGCAATTTCGTGGAAATCAAGAACGCCGTGCTGGCCGAGGGCGTCAAGGTCGGCCACCTGACCTATCTGGGCGACGCCGAGGTGGGCGAGCGCACGAATATCGGCGCCGGCACCGTCACCTGCAACTATGACGGGGTGGGCAAGCATCGCACGGTGATCGGGGCGGATGCGTTTATCGGCTCGGACACGATGCTGGTGGCGCCGGTCAGCGTGGGGGCGCGGGCGATGACCGGCTCGGGCTCGGTCATCACCCGGGACGTGCCGGACGGGGCGCTGGCGCTGGGCCGCGCCCGGCAGGTGACCAAGCCGGGGCTGGCCGAACGGATCATGCAGGCGCTGCGCGCCGCCAGGGGGAAAGCGTAACATGTGCGGAATTATCGGTATCCTTGGGCAGAACCAGGTCGCGCCGCAGCTGGTCGACGGGCTGCGGCGGCTGGAATATCGCGGCTATGACAGCGCCGGCATCGCCACGGTGGACAGCAACGGCCGGCTGGACCGCCGCCGGGCGGTGGGCAAGCTGGTCAACCTGTCCGACCTGCTGGTGCATCAGCCGCTGGAAGGCCGCGCCGGCATCGGCCACACCCGCTGGGCCACCCATGGCGCGGCGACCGAAACCAACGCCCACCCCCACAGCCACGGCCCCGTCGCCGTGGTCCACAACGGCATCATCGAGAATTTCCGCGAGCTGCGCGCCGATCTTGCCGCCCACGGCATCGTCGCGCGGACGGAAACCGACACCGAGACCGTGGCGCTGCTGACCGCGCATCACATGGCGCAGGGCATGGCCCCGGCTGATGCGGTGCGCGCCACGCTGTCGCGGCTACACGGGGCATTCGCGCTGGCCTTTCTGTTCCAGGGCGAACCCGACCTGATGATCGGCGCGCGCAAGGGCAGCCCGCTGGCGCTGGGTCATGGCGAGGGCGAGATGTTCCTTGGCTCGGACGCGATCGCGCTGGCGCCCTTTACCGACCGCATCACCTATCTTGAGGACGGCGACCACGTGGTGATCTCGCGCGCGGGGGCCGAGATTTTCGACGCCGCCGGCCGCCGCGCCAACCGCGACATGGCCCGTATCGACGTGGGCGCCACCGCTATCGACAAGGGCGGCTATCGGCATTTCATGGCGAAAGAGATCGCGCAGCAGCCGGTGGTGTTGGGCGATGCGCTTAGCCACTATATCAAGGACGGCCGCATCGTCCTGCCCGACTCGGTCGATTTTCGCGGCGTGGACCGGCTGACGCTGGTCGGCTGCGGCACCGCCTATTACGCGGCCTGCGTGGCGAAATACTGGTTCGAGGCGCTGGCCGGCCTGCCCTGCGATGTCGATGTGGCCTCTGAATTCCGTTACCGCGAGCCGCCGCTGTCGCCGAAAAGCTGGGCGATCTTCGTCAGCCAGTCGGGCGAGACCGCCGACACGCTGGCGGCGCTGCATTACTGCAAGGACAAGGTGGTGCGGACGCTGGGGGTGGTGAACGTGGGCACCTCGGCCATCGCGCGCGAAACCGACATCGCGCTGCCGATCCTGGCGGGGGTCGAGGTGGGCGTGGCCTCGACCAAGGCGTTCACCTGCCAGCTGGCGGTGCTGGCCGTGCTGGCGCTGAAGGCCGCGGCTGACCGCGGCGCGCTGACCCCGGCGGAACTGGCGGCGCATCTGGACCAGCTGATCGCGGTCCCCGCGCTGGTGGCGCAGGCGGTGGGGGCCAGCGACGACTGCCGCAGGCTGGCCGACTGGCTGGCCGAGGCGCAGGACGTGCTGTTCCTGGGCCGCGGCGCGCAATACCCGGTCGCACTGGAAGGCGCGCTGAAGCTCAAGGAAATCAGCTATATCCACGCCGAGGGCTATGCCGCGGGCGAACTCAAGCACGGGCCCATCGCGCTGATCGACCGCAATGTGCCGGTGGTGGTGGTGGCGCCCTCGGACACCCTGTTCGAGAAAACCCTGTCCAACATGCAAGAGGTGATGGCCCGGCACGGGCAGGTGCTGCTGGTTTCGGACAGCGCCGGGATCGAGGCCGGGGCCGAGGGCACCCATGCCACGCTGACCATGCCCACCGGCGCCGGCGCCTTCGCGCCCATCGTCTATGCGGTGCCGATGCAGCTGCTGGCCTATCACACTGCGGTCGCCAAGGGCACCGACGTGGACCAGCCCCGCAACCTCGCGAAATCGGTCACGGTGGAATAGGCGCCGCCCTGCCCGGTGCCCCTGCCAGCGGCGCAAGCGACTTCTTCATCATGAAAATATCCCGGGGCTTCCGAGCGCCTGGAAAACGGTCCGGTGGACCGTTTTCAGCGAGGAAGGCCGCGGCAGCGGCCCGTGGCAGCGCCCCGGTCCTGCCCCGACGGCTCAGCCCAGCCGCGCGGGGCGGCGGATCAGCGTCGCCGTATACAGCACCAGCGCCGCCCAGATCAGTGGGAACGCCACCAGCCGCACGCCGGCAAAGGGTTCGTGGAAAATCATCACCGCGATCAGGAACACCATGGTCGGCGCCAGATATTGCAGCACCGCGATGGTGGACAGTCGCAGCAGCTTGGCGCCGTTGGCATACAGCATCAGCGGCACCGCGGTAATCACCCCGGTGCCCACCAGCAGCAGCGATTCGCCCATATCCCGGCCGAAATGCGCGCCACCCGTCCATTCCAGCCACAGCAGATAGCCTGCGGCGGGCACGAACAGCAGCAGCACCTCGACGGTGAAGCCTTCGTTCGGCGGCAGCGGCAGGCTGCGCTTGCAATAGGCATAGGTTCCCCAGGAAAGCGTCAGGGTCAGCGCCACCACCGGCAGCCCGCCCGCGGCAAGGGTCAGCAGCGCCACCGCCAGCGCAGCCAGCGAGATCGCGGCCAGCTGCGGGCGGCTCAGCCGCTCGCCCAGCAGCGCCCAGCCCAGAAAGATGCTGAACAAAGGGTTGATGTAATACCCCAGGGCGGCCTCGACCGTCTGGCCGTGGGTCACGGCCCAGACATAGGTCAGCCAGTTCACGGTGATCAGCACCGCGGTCAGCCCGGCCATGGCGACCAGCCGGGGCTTGCGCAGCGTGGCCATCACGGTTTCCATCTGGCCGTTCTGGCGCAGCACCACCAGCGCGATGGGCAGCGACCACAGCACCCGGTGGGCGACGATCTCGCCTGCGGGGACATCCCGGACCAGATACATATACAGCGGCATGAGGCCCCAGATCAGATAGGCGCCGATGGCAAAGGACAGGCCGCGGGGGGAATCATGGGGGCTCATGCGGCATGATTAGCGTCGCGCCCGGGTAGCGTCCATCGCGACCAGCGGTCCCCGCACCCTGATGAATCTCGGTATCTATGCTTGATGCGGCGCCCGCAGTTGTCGTAACGCTGTCTGATGCGGATACTTTTTCTTGGCGACGTGATGGGCCGGTCCGGGCGGCGGGCGATCTCGGAACGGCTTTCGGGGCTCAAGTCCCGGCACCGGGCGGATTTCACCATCGTGAACGGGGAAAACGCCAGCGGCGGCATGGGGCTGACCGGCGCGCATGCGCGGCTGCTGCTGGATGCCGGGGCCGACTGCCTGACGTTGGGCGACCACGCCTTCGATCAAAAGGACATGCTCGGCTTCATCGAGTCCGAGCCGCGGGTGCTGCGGCCGCTGAACTTTGCGCGCGAGGCGCCGGGGCGGGGGGCGCGGGTGTTCCAGGATGCGCGCGGGCGCAAGCTGCTGGTGGCGCAGGCGCTGGGGCAGGTGTTCATGCGCCGCCCCTTCGACGACCCGTTCAGCGCCGTGGACGCGGTGCTGCGCGCCCATCCCGCCGGTGGTATGGTGCAGGCGGCGGTGCTGGATTTCCACGCCGAGGCGACCAGCGAAAAGATGGCGATGGGGCATTTCTGCGACGGCCGCGCCAGCCTGGTCGTGGGCACCCACACCCATGTGCCCACCGCCGACACCCAGATCCTGCCGCGTGGCACCGCCTATCAGTCCGATGCCGGGATGTGCGGCGACTATGACAGCGTGATCGGCATGGACAAGGGCGAGCCGATGCGGCGCTTCCTGACCGGCATGACGCGCGAGCGTTTCACCCCCGCCGAGGGCGAGGCCACGCTGTCGGGGCTGCTGGTGGTCACCGACGACCGCACCGGGCTGGCGACCTCGGTCGAGGCCATCCGCGAGGGCGGCCGGCTGGGGATGGCGAAAACCGCGGGGGCAGCGGCGGCGGCGGGCGCCGGCTGACGCGCGCGCGTCCTCGCCCTTGGCCGTTGAATTCCCTTGCAGACAGGTAGGAAATAGCGCATCCGTAGCCGCGACAGCCTCGCGGCGGTCAGGTGACGAGGTTCGACGATGTTCGATGTAGGGCTGACCGGCCATGGCGCCGCGGTCACGACGCTGGTCATCATTGCGGTGATGTTCGTGATGTTCGTGCGTGAGCGCCACCCCCCCGAGGTGGTGGCGGTCGGAGCCGCCGCGCTGATGCTGGCACTGGGGCTGGCGCCCTATGACGATGCCGTGGGGGTGCTGTCCAACAGCGCGCCCTGGACCATCGCCTTCATGTTCATCCTGATGGGCGCCCTGTTGCGCACCGGGGCGCTGAACTGGCTGAGCCGGCTGGTCACCTCGCACGCGGATACGGCGCCGCTGGCGACCATCGCGGGGATGTTCGCCTTTGTCTGCTTTGCCTCGGCGATCATGAACAACACGCCGGTGGTGGCGGTGATGATCCCCATCGTGATCCAGGTCGCCCGCAAGACCGGCATCCCTGCCTCGCGCCTGCTGATGCCGCTGAGCTATTTCACCGTCATGGGCGGCATGATCACCCTGATCGGCACCTCGACCAACCTGCTGGTCGATGGGGTGGTGCGCGCCCGGGGGATGGAGCCGTTCGGCATTTTCGATATCGCTCCGGTCGGGCTGGTGGTCACCGCGGTGGGCGGGCTTTACCTGGGGCTGATCGGCTGGCGGCTGCTGCCGGATCGCGGCTCGATGGCCTCGTTCCTGACCGACCGCAGCCAGATGAAGTATTTCACCGAATTCGCCATCCCCGAGGGCAGCAACCTGATCGGGATGAGCCCCCCCGACGTCAAGCTGTTCAAGCGCGAAAACGTGCGGGTGATGGACGTGCTGCGGGGCGATGCCTCGCTGCGGCGCAACCTGGCCGAGGTGGTGCTGGAATCCGGCGACCGGGTGGTGCTGCGCTCCAGCATGGCGGATGTGCTGGAAATGCAGAAGGACAAGGATCTGCGCGCCTTTGACAAGCTGTCCTCGGTCGAGACGGAAACAGTCGAGGTGCTGATCTCGCCCGGCGCGCGGATGATCGGGCGGCGGCTGGGCGACCTGCGGCTGCGCCGGCGCTACGGGGTCTATCCCATCGCCGCGCATCGGCGGAACCAGAATATCGGCCGCCAGCTGGACGATCTGGAAATTCGCGTCGGCGACACGCTGCTGCTCGAGGGCGCGCCGGCCGACATCGCGCGGCTGGCGTCTGACATGGATCTGGTGGACGTGTCCCACCCCACCACCAAGCCGTTCCGCCGCAGCCACGCCCCCATCGCCGCCATTGCGCTGTTGTCGGTGGTGCTGCTGGCGGCGCTGGATCTGGCGCCGATCATGGGGCTGGCGTTTCTTGCCTCGGCCATCGTGCTGCTGAGCCGCTGCGTGGATGCGGACGAGGCGTTCGGTTTCATCGAGGCGCGGCTGCTGGCGATGATCTTTGCCATGCTGGTCGTCGGCGAGGCGCTGGAGGCCACCGGCGCGGTCGATCTGATCGTGGACAATATCGCGCCGTGGTTGTCCGGTCTCAGCCCGTTCTGGACGCTGGTGGCGGTGTATTTCCTTGGGCTTGCCATGACCGAGGTGCTGTCGAACAACGCCGTCGCGGTGATGCTGACCCCGATCGCGATCGAGCTGGCGTTGCAGCTGGGCCATGACCCGCGCCCCTATGTGGTGGCGGTGATGTTCTCGGCCTCGGTCGCGTTCGCCACGCCCATCGGATACCAGACGCATATGATGGTCTACGGGCCGGGGGGCTATAAATTCACCGATTTCATCCGGGTCGGGCTGCCGCTGGACATCGTGACCGGGCTGGCCGCCTGTCTGGCGATTCCGCTGTTCTGGCCGCTCTGAGGATCAGCCCGGCGGGGGCAGCTCGGGAAAGCCGCCGCGCACCGCAGCCTCGGCCGCGGCGGCCAGCGACTTGCGGTCGTGGCCGGCAACCGGGATCGGCGGGTGCAGGGTGACGGTGACGCCGCCCTGCCGCCACTGGCCCAGCACTGCCAGCAGATGCGGCCCCAGATCCATGTCGCCCCACCAGCCATAAAACCGCGGCTCGCGCCCCCATGGCGGCGTATAGCGCACGGTGACCGGCTGGATCGCCAGCCCCGGGGGCAGTGCCGGGTCCAGAAACGCCTGAAACAGCGTCGGCTTGAAGGGCAGCACCCGGCGCCCGTCGGTGCTGGTGCCTTCGGGAAAGAACAGCAGCCGGTGGCCAAGCGCGGTGCGCTGGACGAATTCCGCCGCCTGCGCGCGGGCCAGTTTCGGGTCGCGGGTCACGAAATGCGTGTCGGTGACCCGGGTCAGGATATTGATGCCGGGCCAGCCCGCCACCTCGGCCTTGCTGACAAAGAACACCGGCGCGGCCGCGTTCAGCACAAGGATGTCCAGCCAGCTTGAATGATTGGCGACCATCGCCCCCGGATGCCGCATCCTTGCGCCCCGGCGCTGCCAGCGGATCCCCAGCGCCAGCAGGCACAACCGGCACACCCCCTGCACCCACGGGCCGCTGAGCGGCCGCCGGCGGCCCGCAGCCAGCGCCTCGGCCGCGCGCAGCGGCAAAAGCAGCAGCACCCCCAGCAGCAGCACCGTCACGACCGCCCCCCCGCGCAGCGCCACCAGCGCCCAGCCAAGGCCCGATGGGCGCGGCGGCACATCGGGCGGCAGGCCGCGCCATGTCGCAGGGGTGCCGGCAGGGGGTGGCGCATCCTCGGCGCCCGAGGTTCGGGGCAGGGTGGGCCGCGCCGTCATGAGCCCTGCCGGCGGTCCTGATAGAACTGGCGATGGCGTTCGGACATGGCAGCGGTATCCATCAGCAGGAACACGTCGGTGGTGTTGAAATCATGGTCGATCCAGGCCCCGTCGCCGACCACGCCGCCCAGCCGCAGATACGCCTTGATCAGCGCCGGCATCGCGGTCATGGCGGCGCGGCGGTCCAGCGCCTCGGGGGGGATCAGGTCCATGCGCTGGTAATGCGGCGCCCGCGCCACCGGCCGCAGCCCGCCCGGGGCAAGATGATGGTGGTGCAGCCAGGACAGCGCCTGCGCCAGCGGCTCGATCTGGGTTCCGTGGAAACTGGCGACGCCGAACAGGATCTCGATGTCATGGGCCAGCACGTAATCGGCCAGCGCGTTCCACAGCAGATACATCCCCGAGCCGCCGCGATAGGCCGGATCCACGCAGGACCGCCCCAGCTCGACCAGCCGCCGCCCCGATTGACGCAACGTCGTAAGATCGTATTCGCTGTCGCAGTAATAGCGGCCGAAATCGGCGGCGACATCGCTGCGCAGCAGCCGATAGGCACCGACGACATGGTCGCCCGCATCCGGGTCGCGGCGGGTGTCGATCAGCAGCAGGTGATCGACCACCGGGTCGAATTCGTCGCACTCCAGCCCCGTCAGGTGATCGACCAACGGCCCGTCCCCGCCCAGCTCCTGGACAAAGATGCGATAGCGCAGCCGCTGCGCCGCGCGCAGGTCGTGTTCGCCTGTCGCAAGCCGCACCTCTAGCCAGCCCGGATCGGTTTTCATCGGTTCACCTTTCCCTGAGGCGTTGCAAATGCGCGGCAGTCCGCCGTCGGCAAGGTCGAAATCGGCGGAAAATTGCTTGACACATCCGGTGATTGTAAGGAATTGGTGGTTGCAATCAGCGCAAAAGCCATAGCGAGGGCGCCGGAGTGAGCAGTTCGATCCCGATGCGGTTGGGACCCGCAACCCGCCTGCGTATCGCAGTGCCAGAGCCTGTGGAATGCGCGATGCCGGGTCGCGACCGGAATGCGGCGACCCCTGCGGGCCGCGCAGGGTCGGGAACGGTCGTCCCGGCTTTGGGCGTCGTGTTCATGGTGAAATCCGCCTCGGCTGGTTTGGGCGCAGAGGCTAGCGGACGATGAGGCCAGTCACAATCCCGGCTGACGGATTCCGCCCCGATGAGGCATTTGCAACAGCTGCCTGTCCGGCCGACTCTGGCTTTGATCTGGCCAGCCTGGTGGCGGCGCGGCTGTGTCACGATCTGGTGTCGCCGCTGGGTGCCATCGGCAACGGCGTCGAGCTGCTGGAAATGGCCGGCGAATATCCGGGGCTGGCCAAATCGCCCGAGCTGTCGCTGATCGGCGAAAGCGTCAAGGCAGCGCGGGCGCGGGTGCGGTTCTATCGTGCGGCCTTTGGTCACTCGCCCCCCGACCAGCGCACCGCCGTCACCGAGATTGCCCAGTTGGCGCAGGATTACACCCGCGGCGCCCGGCTCGCGGTCGAGTTCGAGGTCGGCGGCGACGCCTCGCGGGTCGAGGCGCGGATGCTGCTGCTGGCGCTGATGTGCATGGATTCGGCGATGCCCTGGGGGGGCAGGGTGCTGATCTGCCGTTCGATGACGGGTTGGCGGGTGGTGGGCGAAGCCTCGCGCACCCGCAGCCAGCCCGGGCTGTGGGGCTGGCTGGGCAATGCCACGACCCCTGATGCCGTGCCCGACGCGCCCCCCCAACCGTCCGAGGTGCATTTCGCGCTGCTGGGTGCGCTGGCCCGGCAGCACCGCCGCCCCATGCTGTGGGAGGTGGACGCCACCGGCGGCGAGATCAGTTTCTGATTGCGGCGCCTGTCGCGAGCGGTAATCCCGGCTGCCCGAATTTCCGGCGCCTGATTTCCGGTGCCGGCAGTCGCGCGCCAGAGGAAATCAGGCCCGGACCGCCCCGTCGCCCGTCACCTGATATTTGAAGCTGGTCAGCTGCTCGGCCCCCACCGGCCCGCGCGCGTGCAGCTTGCCGGTGGCGATGCCGATCTCGGCGCCCATCCCGAATTCACCGCCATCGGCGAACTGGGTCGAGGCATTGCGCAGCAGGATCGCGGAATCGATGCGCTGCATGAAGCGCGCGGCGGTGGCGTCGTTTTCCGTCAGGATCGATTCGGTGTGGCCCGAGCTGTGCCGGCCGATATGCGCGATCGCCCCGTCCACCCCGTCGACCAGCCTTGCGGCGATGATCATGTCCAGGAACTCATGCCCGAAATCCTCGGGGCGGGCTTGGGTGGTGCCGGGGATGGCCGCCAGTTCGCCCTCGGCCCGGACCTCGACGCCGGCGTCCAGCAGGTCGCGAATCAGCACCTCGCCGTGGCGTTCGTAAAAGCCGCGGTCGATCAGCAGCGTCTCGGCGGCGCCGCAGATGCCGGTGCGGCGGGTCTTGGCGTTCAGCACCACGCGCCGCGCCTTGTCCAGATCGGCGTCGCGGTCGGCATAGACGTGGCAGATCCCCTCAAGATGCGCAAAGACCGGCACGCGGGCCTCGGCCTGCACCAGCCCGACCAGCCCCTTGCCGCCGCGCGGGATGATGACGTCGATCAACCCCTGCGCGCGCAGCATCGCGGCGACGGCGGCGCGGTCGCGCACCGGCACCATCTGGATCGCAGCCTCGGGCAGCCCGGCCTGCCGCAGCCCCTGCACCATGCAGCCAAGGATCGCGGCCGAGGAATTGATGCTGTCGGTCCCCCCGCGCAGGATCACCGCATTGCCGGATTTCAGCGCCAGCGCACCGGCGTCGGCGGTCACATTCGGGCGGCTTTCATAGATCACCCCCAGCACGCCGATGGGGGTGGCGACGCGGCTGATATGCAGCCCGTTCGGCCGGTCCCATTCCGCCAGCACCCGCCCCACCGGGTCGGGCTGTTCGGCCACCGCCCGCAGCCCGTCGGCAATCGCGCGGATCCGGCCCGCATCCAGCCGCAGCCGGTCGATCATCGCCGGCGACAGGCCCTTTTGCTCGGCATAGGCCAGATCCTCGGCGTTGGCGTCCAGTATCGCGCCCTCGGCGTCGCGCATCGCATGGGCCGCGCCGATCAGGGCCGCGTATTTGCGTTCGGCGTCGGCATAGGCCAGTTCCGCCGCGGCCTTGCGCGCGGCCTCGCCCATGCGGGCGATCAGGGTTTCGGCGTTGCTTGCATCATCCTGCGACATCGGCGGCACTTTCCAGCAGACAGGCCCGCAGCGGTCGGGCGGGCCGTTGGTCGCACAAGAGCGGGCGAAACGAAAGGGGCCGTGCCCGACGAAAAGCCGCGGCTTGCGCCCGCCCGGCACCCCATGGTCCACTTGCACGACGCCGGATCGGGCAGAGGAGTGCAGAGATTGACCCAGGACAGCGCCGACGACCAGCCCGAACTGCGCCGCTTTACCCCGGCCGAGCTTGGGGCGCTGGCGCATCTTTATCGGGGCGAGATCTATCGCTCGACCGTCTGGCGCACCCGGCTGGACACCACGACCAACTGGTCGGTGGTGACGCTGGGGGTGGCGCTGTCGATCACGTTTTCGTCGCGCGATGCCTCGCCCCTGCCTCTGGTGCTGGTGGGAATCCTGATCCTGCTGTTTCTTGCGCTAGAAACCCGGCGTTATCGGTATTTCAACGTCTGGCGGGCACGGGCGCGCTGGATGGAAAAGCACCTGTATGTGCCGATGCTGCGCGACGGGGTGCTGGACGACGGCACCAACTGGCAGCTGACGCTGGCCGATGATTATCGCTCGCCCCGCTATCATGTCAGCTACCTTGTGGCGATGTCGCGGCGCATCCGGCGCAATTACCTGTGGATTCTGGTGATCCAGTCGATCGCCTATATGGGCAAGCTGGTCGTCCATCCCGGCCCCGTCGATTCGCTGGCGCATTTCGCCGAGCGCGCCCGCATCGGGCCGATCCCCGGCGTGGCGGTGCTGGCCATGGGGCTGGCCTATATCACCGTGTTCGCGGGTCTGGCGATCTGGGTCGGGCGCGAGGACGCGCGCCGCGCTACGCTGCGCGGATCGCAAGGGCCGATGGGATAGAGGCCGGGCGGCGGGTCACAGCCAGCCCAGCAGCCGCCACCACAGCCAGTCCAGCGGCATCAGCAGGAAAAACGTCAGCGCCGCCAGCGGCAGGGTGATCCGCAGCACATGGCCCAGCTTTTCCCCCGACAGCTGCATGGCCAGCACGAAGGGGCCGACCTGGTAGGGAAAGATCACCGTGGCAAAGCCCACGACCTGCGTCATCAGCACAGTTTCCAGCGACAGCCCGGTTGCGGCGGCAAGATCGGGGGCCATGGGCGTCAGCACCGCGGGAACGCCGGGGTTGGTGGTGACCAGCCCCATCAGCCCCGCCATCCCGGTAAGCGACAGGAAATTGACCAGGCTTTGGCCCGGATGCAGCGGCAGCAGCCGTTGCAGGAACTCGGCCGCCACCGCGCCCAGCCCCGATTCGTTGACCACCGCACCCAGGGCCAGCGCCGCCGCCACGAACAGCACCATGCCGAAATCGACCGAGGCATTGAACTGCCGCGGCGCCACGGCACCGATGCCCGGCATCAGCAGCATCGCCGCCGTGGCCAGCCCGACCCAGGCCGGGCCGACCCCGTGCAGCCGGTCGGTCATCCACAGCGCCAGCGTCGCGGCCAGGATCACGGCCACCCGCCATTCCGGCGCCGTCAGCGGGCCTGCAAGCGGGGTCGCCCCGGCCTCTGGCGCAGCGCCTGCGGCCGCCAGCCGGTCGGGAAATAACCAGACCACAAGCACCACCGTTAGCGCCGATTTCGCGATGCCCAGCACGGGATAATGCAGCGCAAGATACGAGATATAGCTGAAGGAAACCCCGTGCTGGCCCTCGGCCGCGCCTGCAAGGATCATGTTGGGGATGTTCGAGGGCAGAATCGCGAAACTGGGCATGTTGCAGGCCAGCGTCAACGCCACCGCCAGCCCGATGCGCCCGTTCGATCCGCGGGTCAGCCCCAGATGTTCGGCCAGCGCCATGCCGACTGGAACCAGCACCACCGCGCGCCCGACCGAGGACGGCATCACGAACCCCAGCGCCATCGCCGCCAGCGTCATCACCGCGATCAGCCTTGCGTAGCTGCCGCCCACCAACGGCGCCAGCACCCCGGCCAGCCGCGCCCCCAGCCCCGAGTTGGTGATGGCCGCGCCGATCACGAATCCGGACACGATCAGCCAGATCGCGGCCGATCCGAACCCGGCAAAGACCAGATCCGGCGGCGCCAGCCCCGCGATCAGCACCGCGGCGAAAAACATCAATGAGGTCAGGAACGGGGGCAGCAGCCCGGTGCTCCATAACGCGAGGGTCAGCAGCACCACCGCGGCGGTCGGGCCCATTGGATAGGGCAGCGGCCACAGCGCCAGCAGCGCCGCCGCCGGCAGGGCGGCCAGAAAGATGAGATGCCTTGGGGAAAGCCGCATGACGGACCTCGTGACAGACGGCACGCCAGATCCTCGCGGAAAAAGCCATGCGAACCAAGGCTTGTTTAGTATATTCGAAGTGTAGAAGGCAATTGACGACCGCCCCGATATCGGCGCTGCGACAGGATGCGCACGGGGCGACTTGCGCCAAGCGGGCGCGGCAATCTGCTGGAATGGGGAAGGTGCAGGATTCTGTTGCCAGGCTCCTGCGGGCCCCGCCTGCCGCGGCTAAGCGACAGGACTTAGTTTTCGGTTACCCGAGCTGCTTACGCAGCCAGAGCCACCGGAGCACGGTTGTCGTTGGCAACTGTACTTTTCGCACCGATAACGGTGGTAGCTCACCGAGACAAAGCAAACAGCTTTAGACGTTCGTCGATCCTGTTTCGGCCCCATTCGCCCCCAACGAGGGATGGATGGTGGAGCCGCCGGGTACCGCCCCCGGGTCCGATCCGCTTATTACCTGCGCGTTTATGTCCATAGTCCGGGCGAACCCGGACAGGATCAAGATAGGGGGGCCGCCGCCCCCCTGCAAGGCCCGTTTCAGGGCTTGATGTAGGCAAAGCCCTCTTGCTGCAATCGGGTGACCTCGGCCACGCCGGCCTGCACGATGTCCTCGGGCCAGACGTCGAACAGGTCGGTTTCCGGGTCGATGTTGCGGCCGACCAGCGTGTTGTTGCAGACGAGAAAGCGCACCCCTCGCGTCTTGAGGTCGGAAATCGTGGCCTGTAGCGCCTGATCCTTGTTTGCGGCGGCCAGCAGCCCCAGCCCGTCCCCGTGCATCACGACCCGCAGGTCCAGATTGGTCTCACCCACCGCGTTCAGGTGGTTGTCGATGTTGTTCAGCGCCGGTTTGTAGCCCGACCCGTCGATGCCGCCCGAATAGTTGATGTGATAGAGGGCTTTCTGCGGGGCATATTCCGCCGCTTCGGTGGCGGGGCTGCCGGTTTCGGGCGCGGGCGTTGTCTGTGCCAGTGCGGGTGTCGCGGCAAGCAGCATCGCAAGGACAAGGGCTTTGCTGATGGGCTGGTGGTTCATGCTGTTCCTTCCTCCTGTAGGAACGGGCAGGGTCGGGGGAGGGTGCCGATTATGCAACCCCGTTCCGGCGCGCGGGGTTCGGGCAGATCAGCTGCGTTGCCAGTCGGGCAGCCGCAGCAGCGCCCGGTTTTCCCGCGAATCGCGCGGGCTTGGGGTGTTCGTTGCAAAGGGAAAGCTTGCGCCGTCCCTGACCGCGCGTTCCCGGACCTTGCCGCCGGTCAGTTCCCCAGCACCGTGCAGCGTTGGGCGGTGGCGGCAAGCTTGTCGCAGGCCAGTTGCGCGGCGTCGCGGGTCAGCCCCGAGAAATTCGCCTCCCACCCGCGGGGGGTGTCGCCGACGCGGCGGACGGCGTTGCTGAGCACCGCGCTTTCCTGCAAGGCGATGCGCAGCAGCAGCTGTTCGGCCTCGGCCTTGGTCTTGTAGCGGCCCAGCGTGATGCCGTAGTTGCCGCGTCCCTTGGTGGCCGGGCGCGAAACGAACTCGGTCGCTTCGGGGTCCGAGCGGTCGCCCTCTTCCTCCATCGCGGCCAGAATCACCGTCTCGGACTTTCGCACCGGCTTGGACGAGGCCAGCAGCCTTGTGCTGGTCGCCGCCGCAGGCGCGCCGTCAAAGGTCGAGCCGGGGGTGCGCGGCGCCTTGGCCTGTGCGGCGGGGGCTGCCGCCACGGTCGCCGTCGCAGCAGGCGCTGCCGCAGCCCGGGGGGCCGGGACGGGGCGGGATGAACCCACCATGGCCAGCCGGACGGCGGTGGTGGTCGGGGTTGGCGATGCCTCGGCCGCCGCTGGCGGTGCGGCTGGCGTTGCCGCAGCCAGCGCCACCGCCGCACCCGGCCGGCGCACCGGGCGGGTCGAGCCGACCTTGCGGGCAGCCTGCGGGGTGGCCGCGGCCGCGACCTGCTGCGGCGGGGATTGTTCGAGCGCCACGGTCGAGCCGCGCACCGGCCGGGCAGCCGCGGGCGCAGGAACCGGCGGCGCGCTGCGCGCCATCTGCACGCTGCGCTTGCGCTCGGCGATATAGGCCGGCGGATCGGGGCGTTCCTCGCGCACCCGCGTCGGTGCCTTGCCAAAGCCGGTATCCAGCAGCTGGGCCATGATCTCGTTGCGCTGGGCGGTGGACTGACCGCCCATCACCGTGGCGATGATCCGTTTGGAGCCACGCTGTGCCGAAGCGGTCAGGTTGAACCCCGCCGCCCGCGTGTATCCGGTCTTGATCCCGTCGGCGCCCGAATAGCTGTCCAGGAACCGCTTGTTGGTGCTGGCGACAGTGGCGATCCCGGCATCTGCCGAGCGGCGCGAAAAGATCGAGTAATACTGCGGGAAATCGTAGAACAGGCGCCGCCCCATCAGCGTCATGTCGCGGGCAGTGGAATAATGCCCCTGCTGCGTCAGCCCGTTGGCATTCAGAAAGTTGCTGTTGTTCATGCCCAACGCCCGCGCCATGGCGGTCATCTGCTGGCCAAAGCGCGGCTCGGACCCCGCCAGCCCCTCGCCGATCGCGGTGGCCGCGTCGTTGGCCGACTTGATCGCCGCGGCGCGAATCAGATAGCGCAGTTCGATCTGCTGGCCCGCGCGCAGCCCCAGCCGCGAAGGCGGCTGCGACGCGGCGTGGGACGAAATGGTAAAGCGGGAATCCAGCCGGACCTGCCCCCGCTCGATGGCGGTAAAGGCCATGTAAAGCGTCATCATCTTGGTCAGCGAGGCCGGGTGCAGCCGTGCATTCGCGTTCTGCGAGTGGATTTCCTTGCCGGTTCGCCCATCCATGACGAATGCGGCAAAGGGCGCGGCCGACGCCGTCAGCGGCGCGAGCACGCCGATAAGAGCGATCAGCCCTGCGATGAGGGTCCGATAGAGAATCTGCACTGTCCTGCTCTCTCTGCCTGTTGGGCGTGTTCTTGTCGCACGCCATTCGTTTATAAATGGATAATAGCACGGGGAATCGCGGCCGGGAACCATACAATCTTCACTAAATTCAACCTTGGGCCGTGTTCCGCCGGGCCTGCGGGACCGCGCGGGCTTTCCTTGCCCGCTGCGATCCTTATATTCGGACGGCGAACCGCCCCGATCGCGACGAGCCAGGATCAGCAACCGTGACGCTGTCTTTGACCAGGATTCCGTGCATGACCGACCCGACCACGCCTTCGCCCCCAGACGATGGCGGTGAAGCCGGGATCGCGGTCAAGACCAAGCCGCGGACCCAGCGCCCTCCGCTATACAAGGTGCTGTTGCTGAACGACGATTTCACGCCGATGGAATTCGTGGTCCATATTCTCGAACGCCTGTTCGGCATGACCCATGCGCAGGCGATCGAGATCATGCTGACCGTCCACCGCAAGGGGGTCGCGGTGGTGGGGGTGTTTTCGCACGAAATCGCGGAAACCA
Organism: Paracoccus alkenifer; assembly: GCF_900108405.1. GTDB lineage: Bacteria > Pseudomonadota > Alphaproteobacteria > Rhodobacterales > Rhodobacteraceae > Paracoccus > Paracoccus alkenifer. The sequence goes on along the minus strand of NZ_FNXG01000001.1, from coordinate 561,007 downwards.
AGGTGGCGCAGGTGATGGAGCTGGCGCGCCGCCAGCAGCACCCGCTGCAATGCACCATGGAAAAGGAATAGATGGCAGGATCGCGGCTTGAACTGATCGACCCGCCGGCGGGAACGGTGCTGCTGATCGGGGCGGGGCCGGGGGATCTTGCGCCCTTTGATCCCGCGCGGACGCTGGTGGTGCAGGGGTTCCGGCCGCTGCACGACGCGGTGGCGGCGCAGGGGTTTCGGGTGCTGGCGGCGCCGGACACCGGCCCCGAAGGTCGCGCCGATGCCGCAATCCTGTTCCTGCCGCGGGCGCGGGCAGAGGCGCGGGCGCATATCGCGGCGGCCGCGGCGGCGCTGCCGGTGGGCGGGGCGCTGTGGATCGACGGGCAAAAGACCGACGGCATCGATTCCGTGCTGCGCGAGATGCGCGGGCTGGCAGAGGTCGATCAGGTCCATTCGCGCGCGCATGGCAAGATCTTTCGGGTGACGCGGCCGGCGGGCGACTGGCTGCCGGCGGATTGGGCCGGCGGGCAGCGCGAGATCGGGGGCGGCTTTGTCACCGCTCCGGGGGTGTTTTCGGCGGATGGCCCGGACCCGGCCTCGCAGGCGCTGGCCGCGGCGCTGCCCGAGCGCCTGCCGACCCGCATCGTCGAGCTGGGCGCGGGCTGGGGCTGGCTGGCCGCGCAGATCCTGACCCACAAGGGCGTCGAGCAGCTGCATCTGGTCGAGGCAGATCACGCCGCGCTGGACTGCGCGCGGCGCAACGTCACCGGCCCGCGGGCGCAGTTCCACTGGGAAGATGCCACCAGCTTTCGCCTGCCCGAGCCGGTGAACGGGGTCATCATGAACCCGCCGTTCCACGAAACCCGCGCTGCCGACCCGCATCTGGGTGCGCGGTTCATCCGGGCGGCGGCGGGGCTGCTGACCGGGGCGGGGCGGCTGTGGCTGGTCGCCAACCGGCACCTGCCCTATGAGGCCGCGCTGGCCGAGCATTTCGCCGAAGTGCAGGAAATCGGCGGCGACAACCGCTTCAAGATCATCACCGCCACCGGGGCGGGGCGCAAACCCGCCGCAAAGCCGGCGGCGACCCGCAGGCGGCGGCGCTAGCCCTGTTCGGGGTGCGCCGCGCGGCAGGCGCGCACGGCGGCCTCGGCGCCCGGGGTCAGCGCCTTGAGCCGTTCGCGCAGGCTTTCGGCCTTGCGGGTTTCGACCGAGGGGTCGATGGGGACGCGGTAGCGCTCGGTCTCGGGGGCATCGCGCCAGCAGCCGCGATAGGCGACATGGGGGTTGCCGTCCTTGTCGCGCACCACATAGCGGCATTGGCCGAATTCAGGTCGCCAGACGGTGCGTTCTTCCCACGCATAGCCGCGGGCCAGGTTGCCCTCGACCTCGGTCAGCAGGTTGGCGACGGTGCGGTATTCGCGGGTGTTGCGAGTGATGCATTGTTCCTGCGGAGTCCCGCAGGACACGAGCATCAGGCAGCCAAGTGCGGCAAGGGTCAGGTTGCGGGTCATCGGCACTCGCCTTAGTCAGGAGGGATCGGCAGGGTAGCGCGCTATCGGCTGTGCTGCAAATCACGAAAGGGCCTTCGGCATGGATATGATCGACGAACGGCGCGAGGCGGCGCTGTGGTTCCGAAATCTTCGCGACCGGATCGTAGAGGCGTTCGAGGCGCTTGAGGATGAGGCCGCCGGCGGCACCCCCGGGCGGTTCGAGGTGACCCCCACGCAGCGGGCGAACGACGGCGGCGGCGGGATCATGTCGGTGATGCGCGGCGGCTGCGTGTTCGAAAAGGTCGGCGTGAACTGGTCCGAGGTGCATGGCACGCTGGCCCCGCGAGCGCAGGCGGCAATGGCCGCGCGCGGCGTGCCGGGGATGGACAGCGACCCGCGGTTCTGGGCCAGCGGCATCAGCCTGGTCGCACATATGCAGAACCCGCATGTGCCGGCGGTGCACATGAACACGCGGATGTTCTGGACGCCGAACGCCTGGTGGTTCGGGGGCGGCGCCGACCTGAATCCCTGCCTGGAATACCCCGAGGATACCGCGCATTTCCACGATACGCTGCGCGACGCCTGCACGCCCCACGGCGCGGATTACTATGACCGTTTCAAGGCATGGGCGGACGAATATTTCTTTGTCCCCCATCGCGGCCGCGCCCGGGGTGTCGGCGGCATCTTCTATGATGATCTGAACAGCGGCGACTGGGCGGCGGATTTCGCCTTTACCCGCGCGGTGGGCGAGGCGTTCCTGCCCGCCTTTGTCCCGCTGGTCCGCCACCGCATGGCGCGGGAATGGGACGAGGGCCACAAGGACGCGCAGCTGGTCCACCGTGGGCTTTATGCGGAATACAACCTCGTCTATGACCGCGGCACCAAATTCGGGCTGGAAACCGGGCATGACCCCGATGCGGTGCTGATGAGCCTGCCGCCGCTGGCAAAGTGGGTGTAGGCGGGGGCGCCGGACCGGGGCTCTGCCCCGGACCCCGGGATATTTTTACACCAAAGAAGGGCCGACCAAAGATGGGCCGGGGCGACTGAACCACGGCCGGGTCAGCCGGCGAGGATCAGCCAGGCGACGCCGACCAGGATCAGCGCCATGCCCGCAAGCTGGCCGGGGACATCGTTTCGCGCCGGTGGCGGCTGACGGCGGCGGCGAATGCGATCTCGACCAGCGCCAGTGTGCGGACATTGGCGGCCGGGGTCAGTGCAAAGGCGATGAACCAGAACTGAGAGGCCAGCGCCCCCAGAAACCCCGCGCCCAGCGATTCCCGCCATGCCGTGACCATGCCGCGCAGCGCCGCGCGGTCGGCAATGGCCAGCCATGCGCCCACCATCACGGTTTGCAGCGCCAGGGTGATGGCAAGCACGGTGGTGGCGCGGACGATCTCGTCCCCTTCGGGCAGGGCGAGGATCGCGCCGCGAAAACCGATCGCCGACAGGCCGAACAGCGCGCCCGCTCCGATCGCAAGCAGCGCCGGGCCGGGGGCAGCGCGCCTCCACCCCCGACCCGAGGCCATGAGCACCCCGAGCGTCGCCAACAGGATCGCCAGCGTGCGCTGCGGCGACAGCGCGTCGCCCAGCATCGCCCAGCCCAGCATCGCCAGGGTCACCGGCTCGGTCTTGATCAGGGCGGTGGCGACGGCAAATCCCTTGTGCCGCATCGCCGTCAGCATCAGGGCCGTCGCCGCGACCTGCGCCACGGCCCCCATCGCGGCATAGCCGAAAACGGCGGTCCCCGGGGTCGGGACCGGCCCGGCCAGCGCCGCCACTGCCAGAAACAGCAGCGCAAAGGGCAGCCCAAAGACAAAGCGCACGCCGGTCGCGCCCATGGTGCCGATACGCGCCGTCAGCCCCATCTGCGCGGCATTGCGCCCGGTCTGCGCCAGCGAGGCAATCAGGGTTGCCGCGATCCACATGGCTGGGTGTCAGCCGCCGCGCACCGTCTGGATCATCAGCGCCACGTTGTCGGGGTCCGCATCCGGGGTGATGCCATGGCCGAGGTTGAAGATATGCGGCCCATCGGAGAACGCTGCGACGATCCGCCGCGTCTCGTCCACCAGCGCCTGTCCGCCCGTGACCATGTGTCCCGGCGCGAGATTGCCCTGAACGCAGCCGTCTTTTTGCACATGCTCGGCCGCCCATTCCGCCGCGACCGAGTTGTCCAGCGCCACGCAATCGGCCCCCGTCGCGCGGCCAAAGCCGATATAGCGATCGCCCGCCTCGCGCGGAAAGGCGATGATCGGGATCTGCGGGTGGCGCTGTTTCAGCGCGGCGATGATGCGGCGGGTGGGTTCCAGCGCGAAATCGTCGAAATCCTGCCCGCGCAGGCTGCCGGCCCAGCTGTCGAACAGCTTGACCACCTCGGCGCCGGCCTCGATCTGGGCGGAAAGATAGGTGATCGTGGCTTCGGTCACCAAGTCGATCAACCCTTGGAACGTGGCGCGGTCCTGATCCTTCAGCGCATGTGCCGGTGCCTGTTCCAGCCCGCCGCGACCCGCGACCATATAGGTCGCCACCGTCCAGGGCGCGCCGGCAAAGCCGATCAGCGTGGTTTCGCGGGGCAATTCGCGCGACAGGATGCGCAGGGTTTCATAGACCGGGGCCAGCGTCTCATGCACGGCGTCAGCCGGTTTCAACGCCGCCAGCTCTGCCCCCGTGGTGATGGTGGACAGGCGCGGCCCCTCGCCGGTGACGAACCACAGGTCCATCCCCAGCGCCTGCGGAATCAGCAGGATGTCGGCAAACAGGATCGCCGCGTCAAAGCCAAAGCGGCGGATCGGTTGCAGCGTCACCTCGGCCGCAAGATCGGGCGTGTAGCACAGCGACAGAAAGTCGCCGGCCTGCGCCCGGGTCGCGCGGTATTCGGGCAGATAGCGCCCGGCCTGCCGCATCATCCAGACGGGCGGGGTGGGCAGCCTCTCGCCGGCAAGGGCGCGCAGGATGGTCTTGGTCGGGCGGGGGGCAGGGTTCACAGTCATGCGCCCTTCATCGCAGCGGCGGGGCGGTTGTCAAGCCGCGGCCTTGGGGCTAACCCGTGGCCATGGATGCACACCCTTCCCCCGAACGCCCGTTGCGCATCGGCACCCGCGGCTCTCCGCTGGCCTTGGCGCAGGCGCATGAGACCCGCGACCGGCTGATGGCGGCCCACGCCCTGCCCGAGGCCGCGTTTGAAATCCACGTCATCAAGACCACCGGCGACCGGGTGCTGGACCGCCCGCTGCGCGAGATCGGCGGCAAGGGCCTGTTCACGCGCGAGATCGAGGATGCGCTGCTGGACCGCGCCATCGACATCGCCGTGCATTCGATGAAGGACATGCCCGTGCTGCAACCGGACGGGCTGGTGATCGACTGCTACCTGCCGCGAGAGGACGTGCGCGACGCCTTTGTCAGCCGCCGCTTTGGTTCCATCGCCGAGCTGCCGGCGGGCACGGCGGTCGGTTCTTCCAGCCTGCGCCGGCGCGCGCAGCTGGCCCATCGCCGCCCCGACCTGCAACTGGTCGAATTCCGCGGCAATGTGCAGACAAGGATGCGCAAGCTGGACGAAGGCGTGGCGGCGGCGACCTTTCTTGCCATGGCCGGGCTGACAAGGCTGGGGATGCTCGAAGTCGTCAGGGGCGCGATTGAACCCGAAGAGATGCTGCCCGCCGTGGCGCAGGGCGCCATCGGGGTGGAACGCCGCAAGGGCGACGAGATCGCGGCCGGGCTGCTGGCCGCCATCGCCGACCAGCCCACCGCCCTGCGGGTGGAATCGGAACGGGCCTATCTGCGCCGGCTGGACGGATCGTGCCAGACCCCCATCGCCGGGCTGGCGCTGCTGGACGGCGACCAGCTGTGGCTGCGGGGCGAGATCCTGCTGCCCGACGGCTCGCTGTCGATCACCGGCGAACGCCGCGGGCTTGCGGCCGACGGTCCTGCCTTGGGGCTGGATCTGGCCGAGGAACTGCTGTCCCGGGCGCCGCAATCCTTCTTTGAGCTGATCGGGATCGACCCCGACCGAACCTCACCGCCGGTCTAGGCGCCGGCGGCCGCGGCCGCGGCCTCCCACGCCAGCAGGATCGAGGCGTGGCGGTTGGGGAACTCTCGCGCCGGGGTCAGTGCCTCGGCCTCGGCGAACACGCCATCGGGGGCGGGGGCGCCGGTGGTCAGCATGGCGCGGATCGCATCGCGGGCCGTGGCCAGTTCCGCCGGGGTGCGACCGATCACCGCAGCCCCCAGCACCGCGGCCGAAGCCTGCCCCAGCGCGCAGGCCCGCACCTCTTGCGCGAACTCGGTCACCACCCCGCCGGCCACCACTACATCGGCAGTCACGGTCGATCCGCATTGCGGCGAACGACGCGAGGCGGTGCCGGTCGGCGCTGCCAGCCGCCCCAGATGCGGAATGTCGGATGCCAGCGCCAGCAGCCTGCGCGAATACAGCGCCATCATGTCGTCGCCCGCCCTGTCAGAACCAGCCATCGCTTTTCCCCCTGCGCTATGGTCGTTAGATAGGCGCCCGCAGCCGAAAGGAAAACCGATGTTCGACCCCGCCAGCCTGCGCTATGACGCAAACGGCCTGATCCCCGCCATCGCGCAGGACCACGCAACCGGCCAGGTGCTGATGCTGGCGTGGATGAACGCCGAATCGGTTGCCCGCACGCTGGAAACCACCCGCGTCACCTATTGGTCGCGCTCGCGGCAAAGCTTCTGGATCAAGGGCGAGACCTCGGGCCACACCCAGCGGCTGGTGGAAATGCGGCTCGACTGCGACCGCGACTGCCTGCTGCTGCTGATCGAACAGGCCGGCCCCGCCTGCCACACCAACCGCCGGACCTGTTTCTACACCGCGCTGCGCGATGGTGCCGAGGTCGTGCTGATGGCCCCCGAAGACTGACCCGGCAGGAACTTCTTTCTGGCCCAAATACCCATGCGGAACCGAAAAAAGCGCCGCGCAAGCGGGATTCAACCGCCCCCAAAAACCATGGCGATGATGTCGGCGGCCAAGACCCCCTGCGCCCGATACTGCGCAATCGCCCGGGCGTCGTCGCGCTTGGCCAGTCGCTTGCCGCTGTCGTCGCGGATCAGGCGGTGGTGGTGATACAGCGGCTGCGGTAGTTCCAGCAACGCCTGAAGAAGCGCATGGATATATGTGGAATCGAACAGATCTTTTCCACGCGTGACCAGAGTGATCCCCTGCGCGGCATCGTCCACCACCACCGACAGGTGATAGCTGGTCCCCATCCCGCGCCGCGCCAGCACCACGTCGCCGATGCCCGCGATGAAATCCGCCGCCGTCAACTCATGACGCTGGCCGGGCTGCACGGCCTCGTCCAGAAAGCCGATCCGATCCAGCCCCAGCAGGGCAAAGCCGCGGGCCACGTCCAGCCTGATCGCGTCGCCCGCCCCGGCATCCTCCATCGCCCGCCCGCGACAGGTGCCGGGATAGACCGGGCCGTCGGGACCAGGCGCGCCCTCTTGCGGGGCCGACAATGCGGCGGAAATGTCAGCGCGGCGGCAGCGGCAGGGGTAAAGCAGCCCCATCGCCGCCAGCCGCTCCAGCGCCGCCGCATAGGCGGGCAGGCGCTCGGACTGGCGCATGACCGGCTGAGGCCAGCTCAGCCCCAGCCAGTGCAGGTCGTCATGGATCGCCTGCTCCCATTCGGGGCGGCAGCGCGAGCGATCGATGTCCTCGATCCGCAGCAGGAACTGCCCGGGGTCCGCCAGCCGGGCGGCGGTCAGCGCGGCGAAAGCGTGGCCCAGATGCAGCGGCCCGGTGGGCGAGGGCGCAAACCGCGTCCGCCTGATCCCGCCGCTTATTGCGCCGCCAGCCATGCGGTGAAATCCTGCTTGGCGCGCTCGGTATAGGCGGGATAGCGGTCCTTGCGGCCGCGACGGCCGCCGCGCGCCTCGACCGGCGGGAACAGCCCGAAATTGACGTTCATCGGCTGGAACGTCTTGGCCTCGGCGCCGCCGGTGATGTGGTGGACCAGCGCGCCCATGGCGGTGGTGCCGGGCGGCGGCGCCAGATCGCGTCCCAGCGCCTGCGCGGCGGCCATGCGCCCGGCCAGCAGGCCCATGGCGGCGCTTTCGACATAGCCCTCGACCCCCGTCACCTGCCCGGCAAAGCGGATATGCGGGCGCGCGCGCAGCAGCATCCGCCCGTCCAGCAGCGTGGGCGAGTTGAGAAAGCTGTTGCGGTGGATTCCACCCAGCCGGGCAAAGCCGGCATCCTGCAAGCCGGGGATCATGCGCAATACCTGCGTCTGCGCGCCGTATTTCATCTTGGTCTGGAAGCCGACGATATTATACAGCGTTCCCAGCGCGTTATCCCGGCGCAGCTGGACCACCGCATAGGGTTTTTCGTCCGGCTTGTGGGCGTTGGTCAGCCCGACCGGCTTCATCGGGCCGTGGCGCAAGGTCTCGCGCCCGCGCTCGGCCATCACCTCGATCGGCAGGCAGCCGTCGAAGTAGCCGGCGGTCTCGCCCTCGCGGAATTCGGTCTTGTCGGCGGCCAGCAGCGCGTCGATAAAGGCGTCGTATTCGGTGCGGGTCAGGGGGCAGTTGATATAGGCGGTGCGCTCGGCCTCGGTCTCGCCCTTGTCATAGCGCGACTGGCGCCAGGCGATCCCCATGTCGATGGTCTCGGCGTGGACGATGGGGGCGATGGCGTCGAAAAAGGCCAGCGATTCGGTCCCCGTCTCGGCCCTTATCGCCTGTGCCAGCGCGTCCGAGGTCAGGGGCCCGGTGGCAAGGATCCAGTTGCCGCTGTCGGGCAGGGCGGTGATTTCGCCGCTGGCGATGCTGACCAGCGGATGCGCGCGCAGGGTGGCGGTGACATGGGCGGAAAACGCGTCGCGGTCCACGGCCAGCGCGCCCCCAGCCGGCAGGCGGTGGCGGTCGGCCGCCGCCATCAGCAGCCCGCCCGCCGCGCGCATTTCCCAATGCAGCAGCCCGACCGCGTTGTTCACGTCGTCGTCGGAACGGAAGCTGTTGGAACAGACCATCTCGGCGCAATCGCCGGTGCGATGGGCAAAAGTGCCGACATGGGGGCGCATTTCATGCAGCACCACGGGCACGCCGGCCTGCGCTGCCTGCCAGGCGGCCTCGGACCCGGCCATGCCGGCGCCGACGATATGGATGGGTTCGGTCATGGGGGCGGTCTAGCAACGAAGGACAGGGCGGGAAAGGGCGCGGGCGCGGATCTTTGGTTCGTGGCGTCCGGCCTTTCCCGCAGTCTGGCCCTGTGGTGCGTGCAGAGCACGCACCCTACGAACTGCGCTGTAGCCCCGTGGTGCGTGCAGAGCACGCACCCTACGACCCGCTGTAGGGTGTGTGCTCTGCACGCACCTTTGGGCACGGGGCTGGTTGCATGGTCGGCAAGGCAGGACGAAAAAGGGCGGCGCCGCAGCACCGCCCGTTGCAGTTCCGGCGCGGGGGCGATCAGCCCTCGGCGGGTGCCTCGGCCTCGGCCTCGGCTTCGTTGTCGTCGGAGCGCAGGCCCGAGGGCGCGGCGATGTTCGCGATCACGAAGTTGCGGTCGATGGTCGGGCGCACGCCTTTGGGCAGCGCGATGTCGTTGATGTGGATCACGTCGCCGATGGTCTTGCCGGTCAGGTCCACGGTGATCACCTCGGGGATGTCCGACGCGGTGACCATCAGCTCGACCTCGGGGCGCACCACGACCATGGTGCCGCCGCGCTTGAGACCGGGGCTGTCATCGTGGTTGATGAATTCCACGTTGACGAACAGGTTCACGCGGCTGTTGCGGTGTACGCGCATGAAGTCGATATGCGTCGGCAGATCCTTGACCACGTCGCGCTGGACGCCGCGGCAGATGACGCGAACGTCGTCCTGCCCCTCGACCTTCAGGTTCCACAGCGTGGACATGAAGCGACCGGCGCGCAGCCTGGTCAGCAGCGGGTTGAAGTCAAGCTGGATCGGCTGCGGGTCTTTCCCGTCGCCGTAAACGATACCGGGCACCTTGCCTGCGCGGCGAGCTTGGCGGGCGGCCCCCTTGCCTGTCCCCGCGCGTGCCTCGGCCACCAGATCAGGGATCTCTTTGGCCATTGCGAATTTCCTTTCAGGTTGCTGCCGGCCATCCTCCAAGGGTGCATGGCCGGAAGCCGCGCCTATACAGCGGCGCGGCCGGAAAGAAAAGCGCGATTCAGCGGTATGCGTCGGTCCAGCCGGCCGGGACCATGACATTATGGCGCCCGACGTTGCGGATGTCGCGTTCGCCGCACAGCGCCATGGTCACGTCCAGTTCCTTGCGGATCACGTCCAGCGCGGCGGTCACGCCCTCTTGCCCCATCGCGCCCAGCCCGTGAATCCAGGCGCGCCCGATCCAGGTCGCGTGCGCCCCCAGCGCCAGCGCCTTGAGCACGTCCTGACCCGAGCGGATGCCGGAATCCAGATGCACCTCGATCCGGTCGCCCACCGCGGCGACGATTTCCGGCAGCATCCGGATGGAACTCAGCGCCCCGTCCAGCTGCCGCCCGCCGTGGTTCGACACGATGATCGCATCGGCCCCGAAATCGGCGGCGATGCGGGCGTCCTCGGCGTCCAGGATCCCCTTGAGGATCAGCTTGCCGCCCCACAGCTCGCGGATGCGGGCGATCTTGTCCCAGTCCAGCTGCGGGTCGAACTGCTCGGCCGTCCAGCTGGCCAGGTTGGCGGTGTCGGTCACCCCCTTGGCATGGCCGACGATATTGCCGAAGAATCGCCGTTTCGTCTGCAACATCTCAAGCCCCCAGCGCCAGCGCGTCGCGAGATCCGCGATCGAGGACAGCGTCAGCTTGGGTGGCGCCGACAGCCCGTTTTTCAGATCCTTGTGGCGCTGGCCAAGGATTTGCAGGTCCAGCGTCAGCACCAGCGCCGAACAGCGGGCGGCCTTGGCGCGGGCGATGATGTTTTCCAGAAACTCCTGATCCTTCATCACGTAAAGCTGGAACATGAAGGGTTTCGAGGTGTGCATCGCCACATCCTCGATCGAACAGATCGACATGGTGGACAGGCAAAAGGGCACGCCCGCGGCCTCGGCGGCGCGCGCGGCCTTGATCTCGCCGTCGGCGCGCTGCATCCCGGTCATCCCCACCGGGGCCAGCGCCACCGGCATCGACACCGGCAGCCCCACCATGTCGGATGCAAGGCTGCGGTTGGTCATGTCCACCGCAACCTTCTGGCGCAGGCGGATCTGCTGGAAATCGCTGGTGTTTTCACGGAACGTCTGCTCGGTGTAGCTGCCCGATTCCGCATAGTCGTAGAACATCCGCGGGGTGCGCGCCTTGTGCAGGCGCTTGAGGTCTTCGATGCAGGTGATCACGGGCATGGGAGGGTTCCTTGGCTCAATGGGGCGCGCAATCCGCGGCCTCGGGATCGTCGGTTTCGGGCGGGCAGGGGGGCGGCTCGCCGGCGCCTGTGCCCAGCATGTCGCGGGCGCGCTGGCGCAGGGCTTCGGCCCTTGCGGCGGTTTCGGGGTCGGTTTCCGTCGCCGGCATGGGCGCGGCGGCGGCGGGATCGGTCGCGGCCAGCGCCCCGGCGCGGGCGCGCAGGGCGGCGGCGCGGTCAGTCAGTGCCGTGTCGGCGGCGGGGCTGGCGGGGGCGTGGCGGCGGGCCGCCGCCTGCCGGGCGCGCAGCGAGGATTCGACGGCGCCCGGGTCAGCGGCCGCATCGGCCGCGTGGGCGGGGACCGCAGGGGGCGCGTTCAGTTGCGACAGCGGCAGCAGCTGCGGATAAGGCTGGCCGCCGGGATCGCCGCATCCTGCCAGCGCAATCAGCGCGGCAAGCGGGATGAGTCGGCGGATGGCGGGGCGGTTGGACATCGCCCGCACGATAGAAACTGCGGCCCGGCGCGGCAAGCGCATCGGCACTCGGAAACCCCGGCGGCTTTCCCCGCCGCGCGCCTTGGCCTAGAACGGCGCCATGGCCCGCACCACAGGTTCCCGCGCCGCGATCACCGGACCGCTTGTCCGGCGGGCGGCGCTACAGCTTTTCGCGCGGCATGGCTATGCCGCCGTCTCGATGCGTCAGATCGCCGCCGCCGTGGGTGTGCAGGCGGGGGCGCTTTATGCCTATACGCCCGACAAGCAGGCGCTGCTGGCCGGGCTGCTGGTCGAGCATATGGAGGATCTGCTGTCCGCCTGGGGCGACGGCCCCGACGCGCCGCCCATGGACCGGCTTGAGGCTTTCGTGCGCTTTCATATCGCCTATTCGCTGGACCACGCCGATTCGGTGTTTCTCAGCTATATGGAGCTGCGCAACCTGAACCCCGAGAACCACGCCGCCATCGCCGCCCTGCGCGGACGGTATGAGGACGCGCTGACCGCGATCCTGCGCGAGGGTGCTGCGGCGGGGGTGATGCGGCTGGCCGACGCGCGGCTGACCACCATGGCGCTGATTGCCATGCTGACCGGGGTCACCAACTGGTTTCGCGAAGGCGGGCGACTGGACCGGCAGGCAGTGGCGGACCACTATTGGGGGCTTGTGCGCGGCGCGGTCGGCGCAGGATGATCGCACCATGAGCCTGCCGCCCGGATTTCTTGACGAACTGCGCAACCGCGTCCCGATCAGCCGGATCGTGGGGCGCAAGGTGACGTGGGATCTGAAACGCTCGAATCAGGCCAAGGGCGACTGGTGGGCGCCATGCCCGTTCCACGGCGAAAAGACCGCCTCGTTCCACGTCGATGACCAAAAAGGCTTTTATTACTGCTTTGGCTGCCACGCCAAGGGCGACGCCCTGACCTTTCTGCGCGAGGCCGAGGGGATGGGCTTTATGGATGCGGTGGCGGCGATGGCGTCCGAGGCCGGGCTGCCGATGCCCGAACGCAGCCCCCGCGAACAGGCGCAGACCGACCGCCGCACCCAGCTGGTCGAGGTGATGGACCGCGCGCTGCGCTGGTTTCGGCTGCAATTGCAGACCGGCGCCGGGGCAGAGGCGCGCGACTATCTGGCCGGGCGCGGGCTGGACGGGTTGGCGCTGGAGCGGTTCGAGATCGGTTTTGCCCCCGACCTGCGGCAGGGGCTGTTGCGGCATCTGGCGGAATCCGGGGTGCCCGAAAAACTGGCGGTCGAGGCCGGGCTGGCGGCAAAGCCCGACGACGGCGGCGCCGCCTATGACCGTTTCCGCGGCCGCATCATCTTTCCGATCCGGGATGCGCGCGGGCGCTGCATTTCCTTTGGCGGGCGGGCGATGGACCCGAATGCGCGGGCCAAATACCTCAACGGCCCAGAGACCGCGCTGTTCGACAAGGGGCGCAACCTGTTCAACCTTGGCCCCGCGCGGGCGGCGGTGTCCAAGGGTCAGCCGCTGGTGGTGGCCGAGGGCTATATGGACGTGATCGCGCTGGCGCTGGCCGGGTTCGAGGGCGCGGTGGCGCCGCTGGGCACCGCCATCACCGAGGATCAGCTGCGGCTGATGTGGCGCGTCTCGCCGGAGCCGATCATCACGCTGGACGGCGATACGGCCGGGCAGCGCGCGGCGATGCGGCTGATCGACATGGCGCTGCCGCTGGCCGGGCCGGGGCAGGCGCTGCGCTTCGCGCTGATGCCGGGGGGGCAGGATCCCGACGACCTGATCCGCAGCGGCGGGGTGGGGGCGACGCGGGCGGTGCTGGACCAGGCGCAGCCGCTGGTCGAGCTGCTGTGGCGGCGCGAGACCGAGGGCCGCGTTTTCGACAGCCCCGAACGCCGCGCCGCGCTGGACCGCGCCATCGAGGCCGCGGTGGCGCGCATCCCCGACCCCGCCACGCGCGAGCATTACACCCGCGAGTTGAAAAACCGCCGCTGGGCGCTGTTCGCGCCCGCCCGCACGCCCAAGGGCCGCTTTGCGCGCCGCGATGCGCCGCCTCCGCCGCTGCCGCAGACCCGCGCCTCGGCGCTGGTGGCCCTTGATGCGGGCGATCTGCTGATCGAGGCGATGGTGCTGGCGATCTGCGCCGCCCATCCGCATCTGGTGCCGCTGGTCGAATCGCGGCTGGAACGGCTGGAGCCCGCCGACCCTGACCGCGCCGCTCTGGTCCATGACCTGCTGGCCGGCACCAGCAGCGCCGCCGGCCGCGCGGCCCTTGATTCGATCATGGGCGATCCCCATGTCCGCTCGGCGCCCGCCATCTCGCGTCCTTCGGGCGCTGCCGACACCGCCGAACCGATGCTGCTGAACGCTCTGGACCGGATCGAATCCCGCCGCGCCGCACGCGACGAGCTGGCCCGCGCCGAGACCGAGATCGAGGGCATGGCCGACGAAGGGCTGACCTGGCGCGTCACGCAATCGGCGCGGGCGCGAATCATGGCCGACCAGCCCGCAATCGGCGGCGGCGACGATCTGGGCGAGGACCGAGAGGCGCTTGCCGCACGGCTCAGCCGCGCGCTGAGCGATGAAATCTGGCGAAAACGCCGTTGAGCGCGCCGAATCACCTGCGCGAATCACCCGTCGCCGTCTTTGATCGGCGGCGGCTTTCGATTAGAACCGCCGGAATCCCGGCACCCGATTCGCTATCCCCGCGAATCAGCTAAGAAGGAACCGCCCATGGCCAAGGACGACGACGACAAGCCGGAAGCCAAGGACGACGATCACTCGCTGGACATGAGCCAGGCCGCCGTAAAGCGGATGATCGCCGAGGCGCGCGAGCGCGGCTATATCACCTATGACCAGCTGAATTCGGTGCTGCCGCCCGATCAGGTGTCGTCGGAACAGATCGAGGACGTGATGTCGATGCTGTCCGAAATGGGCATCAACGTCATCGAGGACGAAGAGGCCGAAGAGGCCGAGGCCGGCGGCGCCGTGGTGCCCGTCTCGACCAGCCGCGAAATCGCGGTGGCGGCGCCCGAAACCGAAAAGCTGGACCGCACCGACGACCCGGTGCGCATGTATCTGCGCGAGATGGGCTCGGTCGAGCTGCTGTCGCGCGAGGGCGAGATCGCCATCGCCAAGCGCATCGAGGCCGGCCGCAACACCATGATCGCGGGGCTGTGCGAAAGCCCGCTGACCTTCAAGGCCATCACCATGTGGCGGCAGGAGTTGCTGAACGAAGACATCCTGCTGCGCGACGTGATCGACCTTGAAACCACCTTTGGCCGCGCCATGGGCGAGGAAGAAGAGGACGAGGTTCTGCCGGTCGACCTGCCGCTGGGCAGCTCGGGCGAACAGGCCCGCACCGCCGACAAGCGCCCGGCTGAAGAGGTGGACGCCGACGGCAACCCGCTGCGCCCCGACGCTGATGCGGATGACGACGACGAGGACGACGGCCAGAACCTGTCGCTGGCCGCGATGGAGGCCAGTCTCAAGCCCCGCGTGCTGGAACTGCTGGAAGCCATCGCCAGGGATTACGAGCTGCTGGCCGACATGCAGGATCAGCGGATGTCGGCCACGCTGAACGAGGACGAAAGCTTTTCGGCCTCGGACGAGCAGGCCTATCAGAAGCTGCGTGCGGAAATCGTGCTGCTGGTCAACGAGCTGCATCTGCACAACAACCGCATCGAGGCGCTGGTCGATCAGGTCTACGGCATCAACCGCCGCATCGTGACAATCGATTCCGGCATGGTGAAGCTGGCCGACGCCGCCCGCATCAACCGCCGCGAATTCATCGAATCCTATCGCGGCTCGGAACTCGACCCGACCTGGGTCGACCGCATGGGCGAAAACAAGGGCCGCGGCTGGCAGGCGCTGTTCGAGCGCTCGCGCCCCCAGGTCGAGGGCCTGCGCGGCGACATGGCCGAGGTCGGCCAATATGTCGGCGTCGACATCGAGGAATTCCGCCGCATCGTGAACCAGGTCCAGCGCGGCGAGAAAGAGGCGCGTCAGGCCAAAAAGGAAATGGTCGAGGCGAACCTGCGGCTGGTCATCTCGATTGCCAAGAAATACACCAACCGCGGCCTGCAATTCCTTGATCTCATTCAAGAAGGCAATATCGGCCTGATGAAGGCCGTGGACAAGTTCGAATACCGTCGCGGCTACAAGTTCTCGACCTATGCGACCTGGTGGATCCGGCAGGCGATCACCCGCTCGATCGCCGATCAGGCCCGCACCATCCGCATTCCCGTGCATATGATCGAAACGATCAACAAGCTGGTGCGCACCTCGCGCCAGATGCTGCACGAGATCGGCCGCGAACCCACCCCCGAGGAACTGGCCGAAAAGCTGCAAATGCCGCTGGAAAAGGTCCGCAAGGTGATGAAGATCGCCAAGGAACCGATTTCCCTTGAAACCCCCATCGGGGACGAAGAGGATAGCCAGCTTGGCGATTTCATCGAGGACAAGAACGCCGTCCTGCCGCTGGACAGCGCCATCCAGGAAAACCTCAAGGAAACCACGACCCGGGTTCTGGCGTCGCTGACCCCGCGCGAGGAACGGGTGCTGCGGATGCGTTTCGGCATCGGCATGAACACGGACCATACGCTGGAAGAGGTCGGCCAGCAGTTCAGCGTCACCCGCGAACGCATCCGCCAGATCGAGGCCAAGGCGCTGCGCAAGCTGAAACACCCCTCGCGCTCGCGCAAGCTGCGCAGCTTTCTGGATCAGTGATGACGCGTCTTGCCCGGAGATTCAGGCTCCGGGCAAGTTTTCGCGCATGGGTTGTGGGCAAATCGGCGGTTCACCGCCGCGGGATTTGACTAATATAATGTTAACTTGTTACCGAATCGGGTTATAACAACGTTGTGCGCGGTCCATGATCCAAGGTGATCCCGGTTCCCGGGTCGAACCTTCGGAGGATGGGATGAACGCACATTCCTTCGTGCTTTATCGCAGTGAGACCAGCCTGACGCCGAAAAGCGACGTCACCCGGGCGATGATCGGCTGCGCCCGCCGCAGCAATCTGGAACAGTCACTGACCGGGTTCCTGCACCATGACGACGGCATCTTCTTTCACTGGCTGGAAGGGGATGGCGACAATCTGTCCCTGACGATGGAGCGGATCGGCCGCGACCCGCGTCACCGCAACCTGGTGACGCTGGCCAGCGGGCCGCTGCCGCAGCGGCGGTTCCCGGACTGCCCGATGGGGTATTCGACGCAAAGCGATTATTCGCTGCTGCGCTGGATGGCCGATCACGCGGTGACGGTGCGCGAACAATCGGCCTATGCGATGGCGCTGCTGTCCTTTCTGGAAGAGCGCGCCGGAACGCCGGGGCACTGTCAGACCGGATCTCAGCCCAGCCGCTCGATATGGCGGGCAAAGGCGTCCATGTAGCCTGTCAGGAACTTGCGCAGGCTTTCGTCCTGAACGCTGCCGTCAGGGGCGTATTTTTCCGGCTCGAACCGCAGGTAGAATTCCGGGTGGCCCATGGCGATCATGCCCAGCGTGACCATCCGCGCCTTGAGATGGACCTGTCCCGCCGCCGTCCCGATCGCGCCTTGCGACGCCCCGACGCAGGCTGCGGGCTTGTGGCTCCAGACCGATTTTCCGGGCGGGCGGCTGCCCCAGTCCAGCGCGTTGCACAGCACGCCGGGCACGGCGCGGTTGTATTCGGGCGACACCAGCAGCACCGCATCGGCGGCGGCGACCTGCGCCTTCATCCGTTCGACCGGGGCGGGGCCGGCGCCGTCCTGCCACAGATCCTCGTTGTAAAGCGGCAGGTCGCCGATCTCGACGAAATCGAACGTCAGGCTGCCCTCGGCCACGCGGGCCAGCGCCTTGGCGGTGATGCGGTTGATCGACTGCGCGCGCAGCGATCCGACAAGGACGGCGACGGAACGGGACATTGTTAAAACCCTTTCGACTTAGCGGCGCGGGGGCCGCGGGTGCCGGCTTGAAATTCAGGACCAAATCAAGAACAATGGCCGGAATGCCGGGGGCGCTGCAATAAAAATGGACCTTATCCGACAGATGTCAATCGACCCGGCGGCGGCGCTGCTGGGCTGGGCGCTGGCGCTTGGGCTGCTGCTGTGGGCGCTGGCGCAGGCTCGCGCCCGCCGCCGGACCGAGGCTGCAACCCACGCCGCCGCGCTGGAATCCGCGACGTTGCGCGCCAATGATGCGGCGCGCGCTGCCCGTCTGGCGGAACTGGCCGAGGAACGCGACAATCTGACCGATGCGCTGCACGCCGCAAGACAGGACATCGCGGCCCGCGACCGGGCGCTGGATGCAGCAAGGCTTGAGGCCGCGCATCAATCCGCCCGCGCCGCCGCCGAATTGCAGGCCCTGCAACAGGCGCGCGAGGAAATGACCGCGCAATTCCGCCTGATCGCCGATGATGCCCTGCGCCGGCAGGGGGCCGATCTGGAACGGGCGCATCAGGAACGGCTGACCGGGTTGCTGACCCCGTTTCGCGAACAGGTGGCGCGGTTTCAGGACGAATTGCAGACGGGCCAGCGCGCGGATCAGGCGGCGCAGGCGGCGCTGCGCGAACAGATCGAGGGGCTGCACCGCCGGTCCGAGGACATCGGCCGCGACGCGGTGGCGCTGACCCGGGCGCTGCGCGGCGACAAGCAGCGGCAGGGGGCGTGGGGGGAAATGATCCTTGCGCAGGTGCTGGAATCCGCGGGGCTGGAACCGGGCCTCCACTATCGCACCCAGGCGTCCGGCACCAACGGAGACGGGCGGCGGCTGCGGCCGGATGTGGTGGTGGACATGCCGGGCGGGCGCTCGCTGGTGATCGACGCGAAATGTTCGCTCAACGCCTATGCGGACGCCTGCGCGACCGAGAACATGGCCGAACGCGACGCCGCGCTGCGCCGCCATGTTAGCGCCATCCGCGCCCATGTGGCCGAGCTTTCGGATCGCGGCTATCAGGCGCTGCACCCCGATTCCGTCGATTACGTGCTGATGTTCCTGCCGGTCGAGGGCGCCTTTGCCGAGGCGCTGCGCACCGACCCCGCGCTGATGGGACAGGCGCTGGAACGGCGGGTGGGGCTGGTCACGCCCTCGACCCTGATGCTGGCGCTGCGCACGGTCGAACATCTGTGGGCCGTGGAACGCCGCGAACGCAACGGGGCTGAAATCGCCCGGCGCGCCGGCGCGCTTTACGACAAGCTGGCGCTGGTGGTCGCGGCGCTGGACGAGGCCGGGGCGGCGCTGGATGCGGCCCACCGCGCCCATGGCGCGGCGGTGGCGCGGCTGTCGCGGGGGCCGGGCAATGTGGTGCGGCAGGCGGAAATGCTGCGCGAGCTGGGCGCGCGCAACACCCGCACCATCGCGCTGATCCATGATGCGGATGACGCGGCTGATAAGGACGCGACTGATGAGGCGGTGACGCAGGCTCCTATCTAGTGGCAAGCGCAAGCCTCTACCCAAGATCATGCGGGCCCTGTATGCTGGCGGTATCTGAGGCTGATCAAGGGGCTACCCATGCGCTGTCCGTTCTGCGGAAACGCCGATACGCAAGTCAAGGATTCCCGCCCCGCCGAAGACAACGTCGCCATCCGTCGTCGCCGTTTCTGTCCGGCCTGCGGCGGCCGCTTTACCACCTATGAACGGGTGCAGCTGCGCGATCTGGTGGTGATCAAATCCACCGGCCGGCGCGAGGATTTCGACCGCGACAAGCTGGCCCGCTCGATCCGTATCGCCATGCAGAAACGCCCGGTCGAGGCCGACCGCATCGACCAGATGATTTCCGGCATCGTGCGGCGGCTGGAAAGCATGGGCGAGGCCGACATCCCGTCGAAGGTGATCGGCGAGATCGTGATGGAGACGCTGGCCCGTATCGACACCGTCGCCTATGTCAGATTTGCCAGCGTCTACAAGAACTTTCAGGCCGCTGACGATTTCGACCGCTTTGTGTCGGAACTGCGCCCGACGACCGAGTGAGCGCCGCCCCCGACGATCTGCGCCACATGGACCACGCGCTGCGGCTGGCGCGGCGGGGCTTGGGCAATGTGTGGCCGAACCCGGCCGTGGGCTGCGTGATCGTGGCGGCGGGCCGCGTGGTCGGGCGCGGCTGGACCCAGCCCGGCGGCCGCCCGCACGCCGAGCGCATGGCGCTGGATGCGGCGGGCGCGGCCGCGCGCGGCGCCACCGCCTATGTCACGCTGGAGCCCTGCGCCCATCACGGCCGTGCACCCCCTTGCAGCGACGCGCTGATCGCGGCGGGGGTGGCGCGGGTGGTCTCGGCCCTGACCGACCCCGACCCCCGCGTCGCGGGGCGCGGCCATGCGCGGCTGCGCGCGGCGGGGGTCGAGGTGGCCGAGGGCGTCCGCGCGGCCGAGGCTGCCGCGTTGCAGCGCGGGTTCCTGACCCGGGTGACGCGGGGCCGGCCGATGGTGACGCTGAAGCTTGCGACCAGTTTCGACGGCCGCATCGCCACCGCTTTGGGCGAAAGCCGCTGGATCACCGGCGAGGCCGCGCGCCGGCATGTGCATCTGCTGCGGCTGACCCATGACGCGGTGATGGTGGGTGCGGGGACCGCCCGCGCCGACCTGCCGGCGCTGAACGTGCGCGGCTTTGGTGCCGTGCGGCAGCCGGTGCGGGTGGTGATCGCCAATGCGCCCATCCCCGCGCTGCCGCCCGAGGGGCCGGACCACGGCCCGCTGTGGGTGTTGCCCGGTCCCGTCGATGAGGCGCTGGCCGAGCTGGGCCGGCGCGGCCTGACCCGGGTGTTCTGCGAAGGCGGCGGCCAGCTGGCAGCGGCGTTGCTGGCGTCGGGGCTGGTGGACGAGCTGGTCGGTTATACCGCCGGGGTGGTGCTGGGCGGCGACGGCCGCGCCGCCGTCGCGCCGCTGGGGCTGGGCGCGCTGGCCGAGGCGCCGCGGTTCCGGCTGGCCGAGACGCGGGCGCTGGGCGGCGATGTGTTCCATCGCTGGGTGGCGCTGCGCTGAGAAAGCGGGAGCCAGCCCCATCGTCGTATACGACGATCCCCGGGATATTTTCACAAGGAAGAAGAGGCTTAGCGCCACAGCCGGCTGTGGGGGATCAGCGCGCCTTGCAGTTTCGCCAGCCAGCGCAGGGTCGAGGGCTGCGGGGAGGCGGTCGGGTCGGCGAGGCGGTCCGCGGCGATCTCGGCCGGGCAGGGCAGTTGCGACAGCGGATCGCGGTAGCGCGGATAGGCGATCAGCGCGGCATGGACCAGCGTTTCCAGATCGGGACGCGCACTGCGGCGGGCCGGGATCGGGCCAAGGTCGCTTGTCAGCCCCCAGCCGGCGTAAAACGGCGCGCCCAGCGTGGTGACCGGCTTGCCGCGGATCAGCGCCTCGAAGCCGAGGGTCGAGGTGATCGTCCAGACCTCATCCACCGCGTCGATCAGCGCGGCCGCTGGGGCATTGCGGGCAGTGATGTCGGCCAGCCCCGCAAGCTGCGCGTCCGCGACCGCGCCGGGGCGCAGCCCGGCCTCGACATCGGGATGCGGCTTCCAGACGATCAGCGCCCCGGGGTTTTCCGCGCGGGTGCGGAACAGCAGCGCAAGGTTTGTGCGCTCAACCCCGGCGCCAAGGCGGATCGAGGCGTCGTCCTCGACCTGTCCGGGGACCAGGATCACCCGGTGGCCGTCGCGGGGGATCGCGGGCATCATCCCGGGCAGGTTGTATTTGGTCAGCGCCGCCTGCCGCAGCCGGGCGATCAGCGCGGCGGCGCGGGCGTGGCCTTGGGGCGGCAGGGGCTGGGCGATCAGGTGCTCAAGATCGCTTTCGCGCCCGGGGTCATAGTAGATGCCGCGGGAATCGGCGACCAGCGACAGCGGCGGCACCAGCGCGGCGCCAAGGCCGCGCGAGCGCAGGAACCCGTCCTCGACCCGCAGCGCCTGTGGGGCCTTGTCCGCGTGGCCGGCCCAGACCAGCGACACCTTGGCCGAGGGGTGGTCGGTGAACCGGACCCCGCGCCCCTCGCCAAAGAACCGGGCCAGGGGGCGGCGTTTCCACAGCCGCATCCCCAGCGCCAGATGCCCGTCGCAGTCCTGCGCATGGGCGCGGGCCTCGGATTCCAGCTGGCGGATCGCACCCTCAAGGTCGGTCAGCCTGTCGTGGCAGGGATCATACCACACCGGCGCCAGCAGGTGGCTGGCGGCGAACAGCGCGGGCAGGGTGGTGCGGCCCAGCCGGCGCGCCACCGGGGCTTCGTCGTCCGACAGCCCCCAGCCGGCATAGAAGGGCTGGCCGAACAGCCGCGGGCGGTGGCCGGCCAGCATCGCCTCATACCCCAGCTGCGAGCTGACCGCATAGACCGCCGCCGCGTCCCCGACCAGCCGCCAGGGCGAGACGGGGGTGTCGCACAGCACCTCGCCCGGGCGCAGGTCGGCGGCGCTCAGATGCCCGGGGCGCAGCCCGGCGGCGGTTTCCGGGTGGCTGCGCAGGACGATGCGGGCGCCGGGGTGTTCGTCGCGGGCCGCCGTCAGCATCCGCAGAAAGGTCTCGCGCCCCGCACCCATCAGCGAGGCATCGCCCCGCGTCTGGTCCACCACCAGCACATAGCCGGGGGCGGCGGCGGACAGCCCGGGGCGGTGGGCGTTGTATTTCGACAGATCCGCGGCGCGCAGCCGGGCCAGCATCGCGGTTGCCCGCCCGGCCAGCGCTGCCGCCTGCTTTGATGCGGCAAGTTCCTCGATCAGCGAGGGGGAGGAGGGGTCGAAATGCACCCCCCTTGGGTCGATCAGCAGCCCGATGGGGCCGCGCCGGCCGATGCGGCTGCGGTCGCGCCCCGGCAGGACCGAGCGCAGGAATGCATCCTCGACCGTGACCACCGCGGCGCCGCGCTGTCGGGCGATGGCGCGGCCGCGCCAGGCGGTGGGGCTGGCGCCCCAGACCGCGACGCAATCGCCCGGCCCCGGCAGGCCAATGCACAGCCGCCAACCCGCCAGCCCAAGGATCCGCCGCAGCCGCGGTTGCAGGAAAAAGCCGCCGTTATAGATGAAAAGCCGCCGCTGTTCGTGCGGCGGCTTTTGCGGCAGGGGCATCGGGCCGGCGATCACTCGCCGATGCTGGCCATCGAATCGGCGGTGGCCACGCTGCCGGTGATGGCGCTGAGGGTCTTTTGCCACTGCACATAGGGCGCCTCGGTCACATAGACGGTGTCGCCGGCGCGGATCAGAAAGTCGCGGGCCAGAAACAGCCCGTTCGGCCGCGTCAGGTCCAGCACATAGGCCATGCGCTGGTCGCCATAGACGCTTTTGCCCAGAACGCGGGTCGCCACAGCCTGCGGCTCGTTGCGCAGCACAAAGACGCCGGTGGGGTCGGCTAGGCCGGAATGCAGGCCGCCGACCATGGCGATGGCCTCGATCGCGTTGATTTCCTCGGACCCGAGGGGGACTTTGGTCTGCCCGCCCAGCGCGCCAAGGGCGGTAAAGCTGCGCTGGTCCTCTTCTACCAGGATCACGTCGCCGGGGCGCAGGGCGATGTCGTAGCGCGGGTTGGAATACAGGTCGCGCAGCCAGATCCGCCCGCTGCTGCCGCCGCGCTTGACGGTCACCACCGCCACGTCCGGATCGACCGAGACCCCGCCGGCGCGCGCCAGCATCGCGGACAGCGACCGGGTGGGCCGCTCGATCGGGAACACCCCCTGACCGCCGACCCGGCCCATCACCGACACGGTGGCGCCGTCGCCCGCGACCCGGGTCACCGTCACCTGCGGATCGGGGGTCTGGGTGGCCAGCCGCTGGGTGATCAGGTTGCGCAGCTCTTCGGGCGAGTTGCCCGCCGCCCGCACCCGCCCCGCATAGGGGACAAAGATATAACCGGCGCTGTCGACCTGCAGTTCGGTCAGCGAGGTGTTGGACGCGCCCATCGAGGCCAGCAGCCCGTCATCGACGTTTTCCCAGATGGTCAGCCCCAGCACGTCGCCGGCGCGGATTTCATCGGCGCCGACCTGTCCGGCGCGCAGGAAATCCTGCCCGAACCCGTAAGACGGCGTATACGAGGCCGCCCGCGCGACCCGGTCGTCGACGAACAGGATATGGGCATTGCCGCCGTTCTCGATCGAGCCGCGGTAGATTTCCTTTTTGCTGGGCCCCGAGCGGGGCAGCGCGCAGGCCGCCAGCAGCACCAGGGACGCCATTGCGGCAAAACGCAACGCGGCGCGGGCAGTGCCGCGCTGCGGCAAGGGCGAGAGGGTGAGTTCAGTCAAATCCGGTCTCCTGTCCCTTCCGGTGATTCTGGCTCGCCGGATCACATGACATTCAAATATTCTTTACCTTGCAAGGCCGGGCGCATCCACCGAAACGCGCAGCCTAGCGATCATCGTCGGTCATCTGTTGTCGATTATAGGCAAGCCCGCCCTCGAATGCGGCATAAGGGTCGTCCCGGGCCAGCATCATGTCCACGACCAGCCGCAGCGCATGGGCGCGCGAGCGCCTTGCGTAGAACCCGCCCGGCACCTGGCAGGTGTCCAGCAGATAGCTGCGATAGTCGCGATAGCGGGCCAGATCGGGCGGGGCGGGGTGGTAAAGGAATTCGTCCAGCGACTGGTCCGACACCAGCCCCGGCTTGGCATAGACCGCCCGCCCCAGCGCCTTGACCGGCAGCCCCCGCCACAGCGCCTGCTGCGCCGAGGTCGAATTGATCGTCACCACGCCGCGCGCCAGCGACAGCAGCGCCGCCAGCTTGCCGCCCCAGACCAGATGCACGCGGTCCGCCAGCCCCAGCGCCTGCGCCTGTTCGCGCACCACCCGGTGCAGCGAGCCACGCCCGTCCTCCAGCGGGTGCGCCTTGAACACGATATGGTGATGGCGCGGGGCCGCGCGGGCAAAGGCGGCCAGCACCTCGGCCGTGAACTCGGCCATCGAGCGATAGGGCGAATGGGCGACAAAGCTCGAATCATGTTCCAGTTGCAGCAGCACCAGCACATAGGGAAACCCGGCCGAGCGGATCCGCCCCATCTGTCGCCAGCTGCGCGCCGAATGCGCCGGGGCCAGCAGCAGCCGGGTCAGGTTCAGCCGGAACTCGCGCCACAGCGAAATCTCGCGGTGCGAGCTGAACCCCGGAAAGCGCCGGTTCGCGGCCAGCACCATGAAATGGTAAAGCGCCCCGTAGAATTTATGCTGGCG
The DNA here is from genome assembly GCF_900108405.1 of Paracoccus alkenifer. Classification (GTDB taxonomy): domain Bacteria; phylum Pseudomonadota; class Alphaproteobacteria; order Rhodobacterales; family Rhodobacteraceae; genus Paracoccus; species Paracoccus alkenifer. Next base: position 536,646 of record NZ_FNXG01000001.1, on the reverse strand, counting down.
CATGTCGCCCCAGCGCGCGGGGGGCCGGTTCACGTCGTCGCCGAACTTGCGCTGCATGGTGCGCATCCGGTCCAGCCCGATCTGCATCAGCCGCGAATTTCCGTTCGCCCCGTCGCGTTCATAGGTGATCCAATAGGGGCGCAGATAGCCTTCTTCGAACACATGCAGGGCCAGCCCGTGGCGGGCTGCCGCCGCCCGCGCCGCGGCGTGGACCGGCCGCACGTCGCCGTAAAGCACGATATCGGTCACGCGCTTTTCCGCGATCAGCCGGTCGAGATGCGCGGGCCAGTCCTCGGGGCGGCCGGAATGGGCGATGAAACGGGGCCGATCGCTCCAGAAGAATTCGTCGCCGGCGTTGAAGCCGACGCGCCACACCTGCGCCCCGGCCGAGGTCAGCAGCCGCCCCAGCCGGTCAAAGAACGGGCCGTGCGGCCCCTGCAACAGCAGAAAGACCCGGGCTTCGACCGGTGGGCGCAAGTCTGCGCGGCGCTGCGCCGGGGGCGGACCGGCCGGGACCGCGGTGGCCGTCAGTCCTTGGGGTTGGGCGTTCATGCAGAAAGATCCGCTACAGGCAAACAGGACATGATTACCCGGCCGACAAACACGGGAAGGCCGGGGCGGGTCAAGTCGAAGTTGCGGAAAATATGCCGCATCCCGGCGCGGATCGCAGAATTTTGCCGCCATGGGGCACTTGCTTCGCGGGGCGCCAGGGGCCATCGTGGCGCGCGATCACCACAGCATGGGCAAGGACAGGCGGATGTTTACCGGAATCATCACCGATATCGGCACGGTCACCCGGTCCGACATGCGCGGCGACCTGCGGGCGCGGATCGCGTGTTCCTATGACATGCAGGGGGTGGACCTGGGCGCCTCGATCGCTTGCGATGGCGTGTGCCTGACCGTCGTCGCCAAGGGCGAAGGCTGGTTCGACGTCGATATTTCGGCCGAAACCATGGCCAAGACCAATATCGGCCCGGACGGCTGGCCGCTGGGGCGGCGCGTCAATCTGGAACGCGCGCTGAAGCTGGGGGACGAGCTGGGCGGCCATATCGTCTCGGGCCATGTGGACGGCGTCGCGCAAGTGGTCGAGGCCCGCCCCGAGGGCGACAGCCTGCGCCTGACCTTCGAGGCGCCGCCCGAGCTGGCGCGTTTCATCGCGCCCAAGGGCTCGGTCGCGCTGAACGGCACCTCGCTGACCGTGAACGAGGTCGCGGGCAACCGCTTTGGCGTCAACCTGATCCCCCATACGCGCGAGGTCACCAACTGGGGCGACGTGGCCCAGGGAGATGTCGTCAACCTGGAAATCGACACGCTGGCCCGCTATGTCGCACGGCTGGCCGAGGCCGGGTGACAGCTAGGCGGGTCGCGCCCAAAGCCGGGGCTCTGCCCCGGACCCCGGGATATTTATTTACCGCCCGAAGCAGTATGCTGCGCGCGAGCGTCAAAGGACCGGCGCTGGGCGCGGCTCGCCCTTTCGCCGGGCGGCCGCTTGGGTTAAGCCGTCGCCAAACATTCTGCGAGGCCGTCAAGATGCAATATGAACAGCCCGGACAAGTCGAGCGCGACTGGTCCGACGCGATCTCGGGTATCGAAGAGATCATCGAGGACGCCCGCAACGGGCGCATGTTCGTGCTGGTCGACCACGAGGACCGCGAGAACGAGGGCGATCTGGTCATCCCCGCCCAGATGGCGACGCCCGATGCGATCAACTTCATGGCGACCCATGGTCGCGGGCTGATCTGCCTGGCGCTGACCGCCGAGCGGGTGGACGCGCTGGGCCTGCCGCTGATGTCGCCCAAGAACTCCAGCCGCCACGAGACCGCATTCACCATGTCGATCGAGGCGCGCGAGGGCGTGACCACCGGCATTTCCGCCCATGACCGCGCCCGCACGGTGGCGGTTGCCATCGACCCCACGCGCGGCGCCGCCGACATCGCGACGCCGGGCCATGTGTTCCCGCTGCGCGCGCGCCGGGGCGGTGTGCTGGTCCGCGCCGGTCATACCGAGGCCGCGGTGGATATTTCGCGGCTGGCCGGGCTGAACCCCGCCGGCGTGATCTGCGAGATCATGAAGGACGATGGCTCGATGGCGCGGCTGCCCGATCTGGTGGCCTTTGCGCAGAAGCACGGGCTGAAGATCGGCACCATCAGCGACCTGATCGCCTATCGCCGCCGCCACGACAACCTGATCGCCGAACGCGACCTGCGGCCGGTTTCCTCGGCCCATGGCGGCGAATGGATGATGCGGGTGTTCGCCGACGAGGCGCAGGGCGCCGAGCATATCGTGCTGAGCAAGGGCGACCTGACCACGCCCGAGCCGGTGCTGGTGCGGATGCACGCGCTGGACCCGTTGCAGGATCTGCTGGGGATCGGACGCGCTGGCGACCTGCCCGCCGCCATGCGGATGATCGCCCAAGAGGGCCGGGGCGTGGTCGTGCTGCTGCGCGACCTGTCGCCGTCGCTGCCGCGGATGGGCGAGCCGTCGCCGCATACGCTGCGCCAATACGGGCTGGGGGCGCAGATCCTTGCCTCGCTCGGGGTCCATCAGCTGGTGCTGCTGACCAATTCGAGCCTGCCCAAGGTGGTGGGGCTTGACGCCTACGGGCTTTCCATCCATTCGACCCGCCCCATTTCCCAGGACTGACCGAACGCCATGGCCGCGCTGACCGAACACACCATCCTGCCGCTTCCGACCTTTGACGCGCCGGTGCGGCTGCTGATCGTCGTGTCGCCCTATTACCGTGCCGTTGCCGATGCGTTGGTCGCCGGCGCCCGGGCGGCGGCCGAAGCCGCCGGCGCCTCGGTCGATCTGATCGAGGTTCCGGGCGCGCTGGAAATCCCCACCGCCATCGGCATGGCCGGGCGACTGGCGCAATACGACGGCTTTGTCGCGCTGGGCTGCGTGATCCGGGGCGAGACCACGCATTACGAGACCGTCTGCAACGACAGCTCGCGCGGGCTGACGCTGCTGGGGTTGCAGGGGTTGTGCATCGGCAACGGCATCCTGACCGTGGAAAACATGGACCAGGCCGTCGCCCGCGCCGAGCCCGCGCAGCAGGACAAGGGCGGCGGCGCCGCCTCTGCTGCGCTGCATCTGATCGCGCTGCATCGCCGCTGGGCGGGGGCAAAGCGCCCGATGGGTTTCGGCCGTGACGGGGAACGCGACGGGGATCGCGACGGGGATCGCGACGTGATCCGGCTGGCCGGCGAGATCGACGGATCGGCCAAGGCATGAGCGAGGGGCAGAAACCGCAAAGACCCGACCGCCGCGCGCTTAGCGCCGCGGCGCGGGTCTATGCCGTGCAGGCGCTGTTCCAGATGGAGGCCGCCGACCAGTCCGCCGACCGGGTGGTGCGCGAATTTTCCGACTGGCGCATCGGGGTCGATTACGAAGAGGGCGTCTCGCCCGAGGCCGACGAGGATCTGTTCCGCCGGATCGTCGATGCGACCGTCAACTGGCAGGCGCGCATCGACCAGATGACCGACCGGGCGCTGGTGGCGAAATGGCCCATCGCCCGCATCGACCCGGTGCTGCGGGCGCTGTTTCGCGCCGCCGGGGCCGAGCTGGTGGGGTCCGAGACGCCGCCTCGGGTGGTGATTTCGGAATATGTCGCGGTGGCGGATGCGTTTTTCCCCGACGGGCGCGAGACCCGGTTCGTGAATGCGGTGCTGGACCACATGGCCCGGGACGCCCGCCCCGAGGCTTTTGAGCTCAAACCGCGCTAAACGGGCGCGGCCGAGGTGACAGCGGCGGCCGCAGCCTCTACATTGGGGCAGAGCCTGCGAAAGATCGCCCGATGCCCGACCATCAGATACGCGACCCTCAGATGCCCGACCCCGAACCCGCGATGCCCGAGCTGGTGCGCCTGTATCTGCGCAACATCCTGATCGGGTTCCTGCTGGCGCTGGTGTTTACCGGGCTGCTGATCGGGCTGGATGTGGCAAATCTGCGCCATTTGACGCTTGAAACCCGCGGCGGCTGGCTGGGCATCGTGATGCTGGTCATCTTCAACACCATTGTGTTTGCCGGGGTGCAGTTCGCCATCGCCGTGATGCGCATGGCCGAACCCGGCGACGGGCCGCGGCGCGGCAGCCACGCCCCGCTGACCGGGCGGGCGCCCGGTGGGGCCGGGGTGCCGGTGGCCGTTCCGGCGCGTTCGCGCCGCGGCTGAACGCGGCCGATCCCGTCCATTTTCGGTCAAGAAACCCCCGCGGCCCGTTCCTGGTGCGCGGGCTGCGCGTGTCTGTCGCTGTATTCCGGCATCACTCTGTGTGGAATATGCAACAAGCTGTGGCCGCACCCGGCGCAGGATCAGACGACGGCGTGAAGAGTGGCGGCGCCAACCCCCCAAATCCGCGGCGCAGACGGCGCCGCACAACTACCTAGAACTCGGCGCTTTCCCTGTCATCCGCAGACAAATCATACATTATTCACGCCATGCGGGTAATTGGTTCCGTCACATGACGTCACAGTTCCGTGACGGCGCCAGCGTTCGCCGCCCCGGTTAACCCGCGGGCACCCAGGGTCTAATTCTTCGTTACATGACCAGGCGGCGCCCGTCGCCGCCACAGGACGAGAGGCTCAACATGAAAAATATCCCCCTTATCGCCAGCGCATCGGTGCTGGCCCTTGCCATCGGCGCCCCCGCCTTTGCGCAGACCGAATTCTCGACCGGTGCCAACATCACCGGCGTGAGCAGCCTTGAGGACCGTATTGAAGACGTCGAAGACGCGGTGCGCGACGATTTCGAGCGTTCGCAGGATGCGCGCCGTTTCGGTCCGGCGGATCGCCGCTCGGGCACCTTCGGTTCGATCGCGCTGACCTATGCCGGGCGCAGCGGCAACTATGAGAACCAGGACTTCTCGCTGGCCGGCCGCCTGTCGCATAACGAAGGCCCGTTCCAGCAGACGGTCGGTCTGTTGCTGGAATACGGCGAGGACAACGACGGCGACACCGACACCAAGCGCACCTCGGTGCTCTATGACGGCAACTATTACTTCAACGATCAGCTCTATGCGTTCATTCTGGGCCGTGCTGCCGTTGACGGGCTGGCTGATGACGGGCTGGACGACGGCTCTGTGACTGGCGACGATCTTCTGGATCGTGACGGCCGTCTGAAGCGCGATGCGTTCCTCGGCTTTGGTCCGGGCTACCGGATCATCAACAACGACACCACCGCGTGGCGTGTCCAGGCCGGTGTCGGCGTCCGCTATACGCATACCGTGCGGGCTCCTACCGTCGATCCGACTGAGGCTTATGTCGAATCGGATACCTCCGTCGGCTACATCGCCTCGTCGCGCTTCTATCACAAGTTCAACGACCAGTTCTTCCTGACCAACGACACCGACTATCTGACGTCGGACGCCAATGACGTGGCGTGGAACGAGCTGGGCCTGAACTTCAAGATGAGCGACGCGCTGTCCACCCGCGTGTCCTACAAGACCGAATACGTGTCGGACCGTGCGATCCGCACCGACAATACGCTGGGCGTGTCGCTGGTCTACGGCTTCTGATCGTTCCCTCGTCAGAAGTCTCTCGGGAAGGGGCGGTCCTTGCGGCCGCCCTTTCTTTTGCGCAGGCCGAAAACCACAAGGCCGCCCCGAAACGGGCGGCCTTGCCGCATGATGGGATCAGGTGGCGGGAACCGCAGCAACCGTGCCGACGCAGGTTTCCCCGAAAGCCTGGATGTCCAGGTGGGAGCCGGGTAACAGGACCAGGGCCCTGACAGAGCCAGCCCCCTCGGAAGAGTTATAGGCCAGTGGAAAAAAAGGCCGTCACGAGAAGAGCAGAAGCCCGCCTGCGCCCTAGGTAGTGACGTGGGGCGGGCGCCGCAAGGGGCGGGGAACGTTGCAGGGTGTTTCCGTTTCGTTCATGGTGGCGGCATGGTGATCGCGATCAGTCCGACCGACCCGGCCCGGCCGCAGCCGGGGCAGTTGCTGGCGCGCGGCGTCTCGCGGATGCTGCTGGCGTTGGGTCATGCGCCGCTGTGCGAATTCGTGCCGGCGCGGGGGCTGCGCGTCGATGTGGTGTCGGTGGCCCCCGGCGGCGAGATCTGGATCGTCGAGTGCAAGAGCTGCCGCGAGGATTTCATCGCGGATCGCAAATGGCAGGGCTACCTGGAGTGGTGCGACCGGTTCTTCTGGGCGGTGGACGGCGATTTCCCGCGCGAGATCCTGCCCGACGGCAGTGGGCTGATTCTGGCCGATCCCTACGGCGCCGAGTTGCAGCTGATGGCGCCGCTGGCCCGGCTGGCGGCGGCACGGCGCGCGCGGGTGCTGCGCGACGTGGCGCGCGCGGCGGCGGTCAGGCTGCTGCGGCTTGGCGATCCGGGGGCCGAGATGCGGGGTTGAGGCGGCAGGGGGCGCTGCCCCCGCCGTCTGCGACGGCTCCCCCGGGATATTTGGGGCAAGATGAAGGCAGGCTCAGCGGCGGGCGGGGCCTTTGGGGCGGGGGGATTTCGGCTGCGGAGCCTGGCCGATTTCGCGCGCGGCCTCGGCGGCGGCCATCAATTCCTCGGCGATCTCGACGGCCTCGTCGGGGTCGAAGTCGAGCGGCAGTTCGACGCCCTCGCCCTCGACATAGATGCGCACCATGCCAAGTTCGGTCGGGCCGATCTGAAGATTGGCGGCGATCTCGCTTTGCTTGTTGATCCCCATGGCAATCGTCCTTTGCGCAGTCTGCCCCAGCGGTCTAGCCGACCGGGGCAGGGGCGGCAAGACGGGCTTGCATCCCTGTCGACAAGGGTTTATCTGAAGCGCCTGTGCCGCCTTAGCTCAGTTGGTTAGAGCGCTGGATTGTGGATCCAGAGGTCCCCCGTTCAAGCCGGGGAGGCGGTACCATCCCCGAATTTTTCCCGCCGCGCCGCCTATGTTTCGGCGATCTCTTGCAGCCAGTCCGAGAACAGGTCCAGCGAGCGTTGCGCCCGCGTCTGTGCCGGGCGGATCAGCGCATAGGACGAGCCGCCGGCCAGCACCTGCGGGCAGGGCTGGCGCAGCGTGCCCTGGGCCAGCGCCTCGGCCGCAAAGATGTCGGGCAGCAGCGCCACCCCCATGCCGGCGCGGGCGGCGGCGATCACCATGCCGAAATGCTGGAACCGCGGGCCGCGCAGCTGGCCGAAGGGTGCGACCCCGGCGGCGGCGAGCCAGTCGCTCCATAATTCGGGGCGGGTGGATTGCTGGATCAGCGGCCAGTTCAGCAGCTCGGCGGGCGTCATCGGCGCATCCCCGATCAGCGCGGGCGAGGCCACCACGATCAGGTTTTCGGGGCAGATCGGCAGCACCCTGCTGCCCGGCCGCGCCATTTCCACCCGCTGCAACGCCGCGTCAAAGGGCGAATCGTCGAAATCGACCGGGGCCAGCGCCTCGGCCAGGTCGATGCCGATGCCCGGGTGGCGGCGCGAGAACCCGGCCAGCCGCGGGATCAGCCAGCTGGTGGCAAAGGTCGGCAGCACCGCCAGCCGCAGCACGTCCTCGCCCCCGCCAAAGGCCATCACCATCCGCGCCGATGATTCGATCCGGTCAAGGATGTCGCGCGCGTCGCGCACCAGCGCGCGGCCGGCGTCCGACAGCACCAGCCGCTGGCGTTCGCGGTGAAACAGCCGCACGCCCAGCCGTTCCTCGAGCGTGCGGATCGAGCGGCTGACCGCGCCCTGCGTCAGGCTCAGCGCCTCGGCCGCGGCCGATACGGTGCCCAGATCGGCGCTGTAAAGCAGGGCGCGCAGTTCCTGCACCGTCGGCGTGTAAGAGGGGCGGGTCTGGCGGATCATCAGGAAAACTCATGAACTGGACAGGAAACCTCGATATCCTTGCCTGCGCAGCTTCGCTAGACCCAACGCAACAGATGGAGAGGAAATCATGCCCGCACTCAAGCCCAAGGACGCGCCCGACCTGAACCGCTTTGACTGGGAGGATCCGTTCCGCCTGAACGACCAGCTGTCCGAGGACGAGCGGATGATGCGCGACAGCGCCCGCGCCTATGCGCAGGAAAAGCTGCAACCGCGGGTGATCGCCGCCTATCGCGACGAGACGACGGACCCCGAGATTTTCCGCGAGATGGGCCAGATGGGCCTGCTGGGCGTGACCGTCCCCGAGGAATACGGCGGGCTGGGCGCGTCCTATGTCAGCTACGGGCTGGTCGCGCGCGAGGTCGAGCGGGTCGATTCGGGCTATCGCTCGATGATGTCGGTGCAGTCGTCGCTGGTGATGTATCCGATCTATGCCTACGGGTCCGAAGAACAGCGGCAGAAATACCTGCCCAAGCTGGCCTCGGGTGAGTTCATCGGTTGTTTCGGCCTGACCGAACCGGACGCCGGTTCCGACCCCGGCGGCATGAAGACCACCGCGAAAAAGACCGCCGGCGGCTATCTGCTGAACGGCACCAAGATGTGGATTTCCAACAGCCCGATCGCGGATGTGTTCGTGGTCTGGGCGAAATCCGAGGCGCACGGCGGCAAGATCCGCGGCTTTGTGCTGGACAAGGGGACAAAGGGCCTGTCCGCCCCCAAAATCGAGGGCAAGCTGTCCCTGCGCGCCTCGATCACCGGCGAGATCGTCATGCAGGATGTCGAGGTGGGCGAGGACGCGCTGCTGCCCAACGTCGAGGGGCTCAAGGGGCCGTTCGGCTGTCTCAACCGCGCCCGCTACGGGATCAGCTGGGGCGTGCTGGGCGCGGCCGAGTTCTGTTTCCACGCCGCGCGGCAATACGGGCTTGACCGCCACCAGTTCAAGCGTCCGCTGGCCAACACCCAGCTTTACCAGCTGAAACTGGCCGATATGATGACCGAAATCACCCTGGGGTTGCAGGCCAGCCTGCAAGTCGGGCGGCTGATGGATGCGGCGCAGGCCGCGCCGGAAATGATTTCCATCGTCAAGCGCAACAATTGCGGCAAGGCGCTGGATATCGCCCGCATCGCCCGCGACATGCACGGCGGCAACGGCATCTCCGAGGAATTCCAGGTCATGCGCCACGCGCAGAACCTTGAAACCGTGAACACCTATGAAGGCACCCACGACGTGCACGCGCTGATCCTGGGCCGCGCCATCACCGGGTTGCAGGCCTTCGCGTGAGCGATCAGCCAGATACGGGTGCGCCGCTGAAAGGGCTGCGGGTGGTCGAACTCGCCCGCATCCTTGCCGGCCCGTGGATCGGCCAGACGCTGGCCGATCTGGGCGCCGAGGTGATCAAGGTCGAGGCGCCCGAGGGCGACGACACCCGCAGCTGGGGCCCCCCTTTCCTTGACCGGCCGCGGCCGGACGGCGGCACGGAACGGGTGGCGGCGTATTTCCACGCGGCCAACCGCGGCAAGACCTCGATCACCTGCGACTTCAAGGACGCGGGCGATCTGGCGCGGCTGAAGGAACTGATCGCCACCGCCGATGTGGTGGTCGAAAACTTCAAGGTCGGCGGGCTGCGGCGTTTCGGGCTGGATTACGACAGCCTGTCGGCGCTGAACCCGCGGCTGATCTATGCCTCGGTCACCGGCTTCGGGCAGGACGGGCCGCGCGCCACCCAGCCGGGCTATGATTTCCTGATCCAGGGCATGTGCGGGATCATGGACCTGACCGGCGAACCGGACGGAGAGCCGCAGAAGGTCGGCGTGGCCTGGATCGACATCTTCACCGGGCTTTACGGGGTGATCGGGATTCAGGCGGCGCTGGCGGAACGGGAACGCTCGGGGCGCGGGCAGCAGGTGGACCTGTCGCTGCTGGACGTTGGCGTTGCGGTGCTGGCCAATCAGGCGATGAACCACCTGATCGGCGGCACGGTGCCGAAACGGCTGGGCAATGCGCATCCGAATATCGTGCCCTATCAGGTGTTTCCGGCCCACGACGGGCATCTGATCATCGCCTGCGGCAACGACCGGCAGTTTGCCGGGCTGTGCCGGGCGCTGGGGCTGGGGCCGCTGGGCGACGATCCGGCCTATGCGACCAATCCGGCGCGGGTGGAAAACCGCGCGACGCTGTGTGCGCTGATCTCGGACGCCACCGCGGCCCGGACGCGCGCAGAAACCATCGCCGCGCTGGAATCCGAGGGCGTGCCCGCCGGGCCGATCAACAGCGTCGCCGACGCGCTGGCCGAGCCGCAGGTGATCGCCCGCGACCTGCGCATCGCCCCCGAGGGCATCCCGGGGCTGCGCACCCCCATCCGGTTTTCCCGCAGCGACCTGGTGCTGGACCGCGCCGCGCCGATGCTGCCGGAAAAGGGCTGAACAGCATGGCCGGCGGCGCTGCTGCCCGGTCCGACACCCCGCATCCTCCCCTGCGGGGTGTCCTTGTTTTCGGGTGGCCTCTTGCTTTCATCAGCGACGGACTGGCTGAACCGCGGCAGTCCGGATATGTTGCACCCGCAAGCCGCCGACCACGAAAGCAGGTGCATGAGCGACCAGAGCCGACCGATCCTTGAACTCGACCGCGTGTCGCGCCGTTTCGGTGACCGATATGCGGTGCGAGAGGTGTCGCTGGACATCAGGCGGGGCGAGGTGGTCTGTCTGGTCGGCCCCTCGGGCTGCGGAAAATCGACGCTGCTGCGGCTGATTGCGGGGGTCGATGTGCCCGACAGCGGCCGCATCCTGCTGGACGGGCAGGAAATCGCCGGCCCCTCGCGTTTCGTCGAGCCCGAGGATCGCCGCGTCGGCTTCATGTTTCAGGATTACGCGCTGTTTCCGCATCTGACCGTGCGCGACAACATCCTGTTCGGCCTGCGCCACCTGCCGAAACCGCGGGCCGGGGCGCAGGCCGACAGCATCATCCGCCGTATCGGTATCGGGGAACTGGCCGCGCGCCATCCCCATGAGCTGTCGGGCGGCGAACAGCAGCGGGTGGCGCTGGCCCGGGCCCTCGCGCCGCAGCCGCTGGTGCTGCTGATGGACGAGCCGTTTTCCAACCTCGACCGGCGGCTGCGCGAACATGTGCGCATGGAATCGCTGGCCACGCTGCGCGACGCGGACGCCACCGCCGTCATCGTGACCCACGACCCCGAAGAGGCGATGTCGATCGGCGACCGGGTGGTGCTGATGCGCGCGGGGCAGGTGGTGCAGATCGGCACCGGCTACAGTCTGTATGACCGCCCCGGCTCGATCTATGCGGCGCGGTTCCTGGGGCCGTGCAACCAGATTCCCGCCCGTATCCGCGGCGGCTGCGCGGAAACCGTGCTGGGCGCGTTCCCCGCGCCCGGTTTTGCCGAAGGTGCGCCGGCGGTGGTCTGCATCCGCCCCAAGGCGCTGTTTCCGGTCGCCATTTGCGACGAACGCCGCGGCGCCGATCTGCGGGGCACCTTGGTCCAGCGCAGTTTTCTGGGCGAGGTCGAGCAACTGACCCTGCGGGTCGAGGGGCTGGACGCACCTTTGCGGCTGCGCACCTCGCAGCGGCTGGACACGCTGCCGGGCGAGATCGTCCGCTTTGGCGTCGATGCCGGGCAGGCCATCGTCCTGCCCCCCGAAAAAGAACCCGCTGCCGTGGCCATGGCCTGAACGCACCGGGTTACCCTCTGCGACAGCGTGGATACTTGATTGAAACCATAGGTCATGCCATGCAGGCGAAGATGCCGGGCAGTCGCCCGGTGGGACAGCCGAAAGGATCCGCCGATGTTTTCCCGCTTTCCGCTGCGCGTGGCCCTGATGGGCGGTGCGGTGGCCATTTCGGCCGCCGCCACCGGCTCGGCCCTGCTGGCAGATGAGGTCAATATCTACACCACCCGAGAGCCGGGGCTGATCCAGCCTCTGCTGGACGCCTATACGGAAAAGACCGGGGTGCGGGTGAACACCGTGTTCCTCAAGGACGGGATGCCCGAACGGGTGGCCTCCGAGGGGCAAAGCTCGCCCGCCGACCTGCTGATGACGGTCGATGCCGGCAATCTGGCCGATCTGGTCGAAAAAGGTCTGACCCAGCCGGTCGAATCCGCCGCGCTGGCCGAGGCGGTGCCCGAAAACCTGCGCGACGCAGACGGCAACTGGTTCGCGCTGTCGATGCGCGCGCGTGTGCTTTACGCGGCCAAGGATCTGGGGCTGGAAAGCTTTGAATACGCCAATCTGGCCGACCCCGAATACAAGGGCCGGATCTGCCTGCGTTCCGGCCAGCACCCCTACAACACCGCGCTGTTTGCTGCCTATGACGTGCATCACGGGGCGGAGGCGACCGAGGAATGGCTGTCCGGGATCAAGGCCAATCTGGCCCGCAAGGCCGCCGGCGGCGACCGCGAGGTCGCCAAGGACATCCTGGGCGGCATCTGCGACATCGGCATCGCCAATTCCTACTATGTCGGGCTGATGCGTTCCGGCCGCGGCGGCGACGAGCAGAAGGAATGGGCCGACGCGATCAACGTGATCCTGCCGACCTTTGAAAACGGCGGCACCCACGTCAACATCAGCGGCGCGGCGGTGGCCAAACACGCGCCGAACCGCGATCAGGCGGTGGCGCTGCTGGAATATCTGGTCTCGGACGAGGCGCAAGAGCTGTATGCCAAGGCCAATTTTGAATACCCGGTCAAGGCCGGCGTCGCCGTCGACCCGATCATCGCCGAGTTCGGCGAGCTGAAGATCGACCCGACCCCGATCATCGAGATCGTGGCCAAGCGCAAGGAAGCCAGCGAGCTGGCCGAAAAGGTCGGCATCGACAACTGAACCGCGAAAGGGGCCGGGGGGCTGCGCGGTGGCGCGGCCCCTGGGCCGGTTGCACCCCATGGCCGTCTCTGCCGATCCCGTCGAGCTTGCCCGCCCGGCCGCCCCCGACCGCGCAGCCGCCCCCGTCCGTGCAGCCGGCGTGACGGTGACGCGTTCGCGCTCGGGGCGGCTGTGGGTGGTGGCGCTGGCGCTGGTGGCCGCGCTGGTGGCGGTGCCGGTGCTGGCGCTGCTGTGGCAGGCCGCCCGCGGCTCGCAGGGGCTGTGGTCGCATATGCTGGCGCATGTGCTGCCGCAGGCGGTCAGCCAGACCGCGATCCTGCTGGCCGGGGTGGGGGTGCTGGTGACGGTAATCGGCACCTCGACCGCGTGGCTGGTCACCGCCTATGATTTTCCGGGCCGCCGCTGGCTGGAGTGGCTGCTGCTGCTGCCGCTGGCGGTGCCCACCTATATCATCGCCTATGCCTATCTGGATATCCTGCATCCGCTGGGTCCGGTGCAGACCGCGATCAGGGCGCTGCTGGGTTTCGACAGCCCGCGCGATTTCCGCCTGCCCGACATCCGCTCCATGACCGGGGGGATCCTGCTGCTGGGGCTGGTGCTTTATCCTTACGTCTACCTGACCACCCGTGCGATGTTCGTCACGCAAGCCGCCAATCTGGTCGAGGTCTCGCGCAGTTTCGGCGTCACGCGGCGCGGGGTGTTCCTGCGGGTGGCGCTGCCGCTCGCACGTCCGGCCATCGCGGTGGGGGTGTCGCTGGCCCTGATGGAGGCGCTGAACGACATCGGCGCGACCGAGTTTCTGGGCATCCGCACGCTGACCAATTCGATCTATACCACCTGGGTCACGCGGTCCGACCTGCCGGGGGCGGCGCAGATCGCGCTGGTGATGCTGGCGGTGGTGGTGGCGCTGGTGGTGCTGGAGCGCTGGGCGCGACGCAGCCAGCGTTACTGGACCAACGCGCAGCGCGCCCGCCCGCTGGCCCGCCACCGGCTGGGCCGGGTCGCAGGGCTTGCCGCGCTGGGGCTGGCGCTGGTGCCGGTGCTGCTGGGGTTCGTGTTCCCGGCGCTGCATCTGTCCATCGTGGCGTTCCGGCGGGTGCAGGTGTCGGGCATATCGTCGCGGCTGGCGGGCGAGGCGCTGAACACCGTGATTCTCGCCGGCTCGGTCACGGCTGTCGTGGTGGCGGCGGGGCTGCTGGTGGCCTTTGTCACCCGCGCCTTTCAGTCGCGCACCACCGCAGCGCTGGGGCGCATCGCCGCCATCGGCTATGCGATGCCGGGCACGGTGGTGGCGATCGGCATCCTGATCCCCATCGCGGCGCTGGATCGCAGCATCGACGCCGCCGCGCGCGAATGGTTCGGGGTTTCGACCGGGCTGTTGCTGATCGGATCGGGGGCGGCGCTGTCCTATGCGTATTTCGTGCGCTTCCTGACCATCGGCTCGGGCGGGGTGGAATCGGGGCTGGCGCGGTTGCCGCGATCCTACGACCATGCCGCGCGCTGCCTGGGCCGTGGCAGCTGCGGCACGCTGTGCCATGTGCATCTGCCGCTGTGCCGCGCGGCGCTGGCCTCGGCCGCGCTGCTGGTGTTCGTGGACTGCATGAAGGAACTGCCGGCCACGCTGCTGCTGCGGCCGCTGAATTTTGAAACCCTCGCCACCCATCTGTATGGCGAGGCCGCCCGCGGCACCTACGAAGAGGGCGCCATCGCCGCACTGCTGATCGTGGCGGTGGGGACGCTGCCCGCGATGCTGCTGGCCCGGATCGGCGGCAAGCCGAACTGAGCGCGGCCCGGCCCGCTGCCGTGACCAAAGTCATTCAAATCCGCCTGTCGCCCTGCTAGGCTTGCCCCGCGCCTTCCCATCCACTGCCCGCGCGGCACAGACAGGCACGGCCATTGACGCAGAAACACCTGGGGGTCGCTCGCGATCCCATGGCGCTGCTGACCGGCGCCACCCTGATCGGAATGGCGCTGGCGGCGCTGGACGCATTCGTGCTGCATGGCCCGTGGGGCCCGGGGGGGCTGGCACTGGTCTATCTGGCGGGGGGCGTGCCGACGGCCTGGCGGGCCTTGCGCGAATTGTGGCGCGACCGGGTGCTGGACATCGACCTGCTGATGATCGTGGCGGCGCTGGCGGCGGCGGCGGTTGGCGCCGCGCTGGAAGGCGCGGTGCTGCTGACGCTGTTCGACCTGTCCCACACGCTGGAACAGCGCGCCATGGGCCGCGCCCGGCGCGCGGTGCAGGCGCTGATGGCGCTACGCCCGGCCAGCGCCCTGCGCCGCGGCGCGGATGGCGCGGTGACCGAGGTGCCGGTGGGCGACCTGCGCCCCGGCGAGGTGGTGATTCTGCGCCCCGGCGCGGGTGTCCCTGCCGACGGCGTGGTGATCGAGGGCGAAGGCTCGCTGGACGAGGCCACGATCACCGGCGAATCGATGCCGGTCCACAAGGCGCCCGGCGGCAAGGTGTTCGAGGCGACGGTGAACCTCAACGGGGTGCTGGCGGTGCGGGTCGCCCGCTCGGTCGAGGACAGCACCGTGGCGCGGATGATCGAGCTGGTCACCCGGGCCCAGCACGCCCGCGCGCCCTCGGAACGCTTCAGCGACTGGTTCGGGCAGCGTTACACGGTGGCGGTGCTGGCGGGCTCGGTGCTGGCGCTGCTGGCGTTCCTGGCGCTGGGCTGGGACACGCGGGATGCGTTCTATCGCGCGGCCACGCTGCTGGTCGCGGCCAGCCCCTGCGCGGTGGTGATCTCGGTCCCGGCGGCGATCCTGTCGGGGCTGGCTGCGGCGGCGCGGGGCGGCGTGCTGTTCAAGGGCGGCGCCGCGCTGGAAATGCTGGCCGATGTCGAGACCTTCGCATTTGACAAGACCGGCACGCTGACCACCGGCAAGGCGGTGGTGACCGCGGTCGAGGCGCGGGATGACGAGCGCGAATTCCTGTCGCTGCTGGCCGGGCTTGAGGCGCAGTCCGAACACCCCATCGCCGATGCGATCCGCCGCCATGCCGCCGAGCGCGGCATTGTCCCGGCGCCGATCCGCGACGTGGTGTCGCTGGCCAGCGCCGGGATCAGCGGGGTGGACGCTAGGGGCGCGGAACTCTGGGCCGGCAACCGGCGCATGGCCCGGCAGCAAGGTGCCGACCCGGACGATAGCGCGCGCGCCGACCTGCAACATGACGGCCTGCAACATGACTTCCTGCACGAGGGCGCGCAGACGATCATCTGGCTGGGGCGCGGCACGCGGATCCTCGGCGCCGTCGCGGTGGCCGACCGTCCGCGCGAAACCTCGGCCGAGGGGCTTGCGGCCTTGCGCCGCGCGGGCGTCGGGACCATCGCCATGATGACCGGCGACCGCCGCGCGGTCGGGCTGCGGATCGGGGCCGAACTGGGCTTTGACCCCGCCGACATCCACGCCGACCTGCTGCCCGAGGACAAGGTGCGGCTGGTGGGCGAACTGGCTGCGCACGGCCGCGTCGCCTTTGTCGGCGACGGGGTGAACGACGCCGCCGCGCTGGCCCGCGCCGATGTCGGCATCGCCATGGGCGCGGCCGGCAGTGACGTGGCGCTGCAAGCGGCGGATGTGGCGTTGCTGTCGGACGACATGGGACGGCTGGCGGGTGCGCACCGGCTGGCGCGGCGCACAAGGCGGATCATCCGGCAGAACCTGGTCTTTTCGGTGGGCATGATGGTGGTGCTGGTGGCCGGCAGCCTGTTTTTCGCACTGCCGCTGCCGCTGGCGGTGCTGGGCCACGAAGGCGGCACCGTGCTGGTGGTGCTGAACGGGCTGCGGCTGCTGGCCGACCCGATCCGCTCGGACCGCACCGGCGCGCGCAAGGGCGATGCTCCGCAGCCGACTGCGCCACGGGCCGCCGCCACCCCCGGCTCGGCCGCCGGCTGAACCGCCGCGCCCCCTCAACGCGGCCGTGTCCCGCAGCTGCGGCCGCAGTGGATATTTATGGCAAGATGAAAGCCGGCATGGACGTTTTCATCTTGCCGCAAATATCCTCGGGGGGAATCGCCGTCAGGCGATGGGGGGCGGACAGCCCCCCTTTTGCCGCAGCAGCTGTCCCGCGCGCTTGCATTCCGGCGCCTTGGGCGCCAAGTCTTTCTGCGACATGAAAGACGCATACAGCCTGATCCTCGCAGCCATCGACGACGGCACCTATCGCCCCGGCGACCGGCTGGTGGAATCCGAACTCGCCGAGCGTTTCGGCGTCAGCCGCACCCCCGTGCGCGAGGCGCTGCAACGGCTGGAAACCCAGTCGATGCTGACCCGCGACGGGCGCAGCCTGATCGTGGCGACGCTGGACCACAACCAGCTGGCCGAGCTTTACACCGTGCGCACCGAGCTCGAGGCGCTGGCGGCCAAGCTGGCCGCCCGCCACGCCACCCGCGAAGAGGTGCTGGTGCTGGGCCGCATGGTGGACGACGACCACGCCATCGTCGATGATCCGCAGGCGCTCAGCCGTGCCAACCGACGCTTTCACCACCAGATCCATCTGGCCTCGCACAACCGCTATCTGGTCCAGCAGCTCGACATCGTGCATCGCACCATGGCGCTGATGGCGCGCACCTCGCTTGCGGCCGAGGGCAGGGGGCACAGGTCGCTGGCCGAGCACCGGGAAATCGTCGAGGCCATCGCCTCGGGCGATGCGGCGGCGGCGGAATCGGCGCTGCGCAACCATATCTCGACCGCCTATCAGACCAGGCTGCTGGAATCGGCGCGGGTCTGGGCCAGCACCATCGAACAGGGCCCGCGGTGAGCCTGCGGCTGATCGAGGCCGATGCGGATGTGGCCGAGGGCGCCGCGCATCTGGCCCGTATCTGCCCGGTCTGGGCGCGGGTGCTGCCCGGGCTGGGGCCGCTGGAACTGCGCCGGCGCCCGGACGGTTTCGCGGCGATCGTCAATGCGATCACCTCGCAGCAGCTTTCCACCAGTGCCGCGCGCACCATCTTTGGCCGGCTGACCCAGGCCGGGCTGGACCGCCCCGAAACCGTGCTGGCCGCCGAGGACGAGACGCTGCGGCTTTGCGGCCTGTCCGGCCCCAAGCGGCGCTATCTGCGGGCGGTGGCCGAGGCGGGCATCGACTTTGACGCGCTGCGCGAGCGGCCCGACGAACAGGTGATCGCCACGCTGACCGCGCTGCCCGGGATCGGGCGCTGGACCGCCGAGATGTATCTGATCTTTGCGCTGGGCCGGGCCGATGTGTTCGCCCCCGCCGATCTTGCCCTGCAAGAGGCCGCGCGGCTGATGTATGACCTGCCCGAACGCCCCCGCCCCAAGGCGCTGGCCGCGCAGGCCGAGGCATGGGCGCCCTGGCGTTCGGTTGCGGCGCGGGGCCTGTGGGCCTATTACCGCGAAGCCAAGGGACGCGAGGGGGTGACATGACGCGAGAGTTGCAATCCGGACGCCGCGGGCCTGCACAGGCGGATTCGGTGGTGGTGTTCCTGCACGGCTATGGCGCCGACGGGGTCGACCTGCTGGGGCTGGCCGATCCGCTGGCGCCCCATCTGCCGCGGACCGCGTTCTATTCCCCCGACGCGCCCGAACGCTGCCGCAACAACCCCATGGGATTCCAGTGGTTTCCGATCCCCTGGCTGGACGGCTCGACCGAGGACGAAGCCCGCGCCTCGATGGCCCATGCCATCGACGACCTGAACGGGTTCCTCGATTCCGTGCTGGCGCGCGAAGGGCTGGCCGCCGATCGCATGGTGGTGGTCGGATTTTCGCAGGGCACGATGATGGCGCTGCATGTGCTGCCGCGCCGCGATCAGGCGGTGGCGGGGATCGTCGGGTTTTCCGGGCGGCTGCTCGCTCCCGAGCTGCTGGCCGAGGCCAGGCAGCACCCGCCGGTGCTGCTGCTGCACGGCGATCAGGACCAGATGGTCCCCTTTGCCGACATGGGCCTGGCCGAGCGCGCGCTGAGCGGCGCGGGGTTCGAGGTCGCGACCCACATCATGCGCGGCACCGGCCACGGGATTTCCCCCGACGGGCTAGGCGCGGCGCTGTCCTTTATCCGCGCGCGGCTGGGGACCGGCTGACCAGTCACGGGTTTTCACCCCGCATGACGGCCGCGCGAAACCTTGCGCGCGGCCGCTGTTGACGCTTGCCAGCGGCTTTCACGGGCATATAGTCGGCGCAGGTTCCTTGATGCGGAAAGGCGGGGGGACAGATCGCGGATGCTCGACAACAGGCAGGTGGACACGGATTTCCGCACCCAGTTCGTGCGCGACCCCGCTGCATTGCGCCGCAACCCCGCCCTGATCCTGAACGCCGACCACCGCCCGCTGAGCTATTACCCGCTGTCGCTGTGGCCGTGGCAGGAAACCGTCAAGGCGGTGGTGCTGGACCGGGTCGCGATCCTTGCCGAATATGACGAGGTGGTGCGCAGCCAGCACGCGGCGATCCGCATCCCCTCGGTCGTGGTGCTGCGCGATTACGTCAAGCCGCGCAAACACGTAGCCTTTACCCGTTTCAACCTGTTCCTGCGCGACGAATTCCGCTGCCAGTATTGCGGCGCACGCGGAGAACTGACCTTTGACCATGTGGTGCCGCGGTCGCGGGGCGGCGTGACCAGCTGGGAAAACGTGGTCGCTGCCTGTTCGCCCTGCAACCTGCGCAAGGCCAGCAAGAGCCTGCGTGCCTCGGGGCTGCGGCTCAAGCGCCCGCCGCGCCGGCCGGGAACCGAGGAAATGCACAGGATCGGCCGGCGCTTTCCGCCCAATCACCTGCATGTCAGCTGGATGGATTACCTCTACTGGGATGCCGAGCTGGAAGGCTGAGCCTGTGCGCCCGGTCTTTCGGGTTCCTATGCCTCGGGCCTGTGCCCCGGACCGTTGCCCGCCCGCGCCGACAGATGCGCAACCAGCGCCGCAATCACCGTCACCAGCGCGAATACCTGCAACGGCACCCCCAGCGCGATCGCCAGCGCCAGGGTCAGCGCGGCGGCCAGCATCACGGCCAGGACCAGCAGCAGGAAATGGGGCAGGGGCATGGGTTCCCTCCTTCTCTGCCCTCAATATGGGACCGGCGTCGCCGGTTGAAAAGCGGCGATTGCAGATTCGGTGAACGCGATGCTTGCAATTGTTCCTGAATTGTTCCATTTCTGGCAGAATGCTGCCACCGCGCGATCCCGATGAAATCCTCAAGGCGCGCGGTGCGGCCCACCGCCCGGCCGGGCGATTCGAGCCCTATCAGGCGGTGCGCGAATCCGACGGCTGGGACAGCGCGCCCGACGAACATCTGCTGCGCACGGAAATCTCGCTTGAGACCCCGCGCCGGATCATCAGCCGCAACCAGTCGCCGGACGTGCCCTTTGACCGCTCGGTGAACCCGTATCGGGGCTGCGAACATGGCTGCATCTATTGTTTCGCGCGCCCCAGTCACGCCTATCTGGGGCTGTCACCGGGGCTGGACTTTGAAACCCGCATCACCGCCAAGCCCGATGCCGCGCGGCTGCTGGCGGCGGAAATCGCCCGGCCGGGATATGCGGTGGCGCCCATCGCCTTTGGCACCAACACCGACCCCTATCAGCCGGCCGAATCGCGGCTGGGCATCATGCGGCAATGCCTGCGGGTGCTGCATGACTGGAACCACCCGGTCAGCCTGGTGACGCGCGGGCGTCTGGTGCTGCGCGATCTCGACTTGATCGGGGCGATGGCGGCGCGGGGGCAGATCTTCGTCGGCGTGTCGCTGACCACGCTGGACCCCGCGCTTGCCCGGCAGATGGAACCCCGCGCCCCGGCCCCCGCCACGCGGCTGGCGATGATCGGGGCGCTGGCCGGGGCCGGGGTCCGGGTGCGGGTGATGCTGGCCCCGATCATCCCCGGGCTGACCGACCACGAAATCGAATCGCTGCTGGCGGCGGCGCGCAAAGCCGGCGCCGCCAGCGCCAGCATGATCCCGATCCGCCTGCCGCTTGAGGTCGCGGCGCTGTTTCGAGACTGGCTGGACCGCCACCACCCCGGCCGCGCCGCCCATGTGATGTCGCGCATCCACGCGATCCGCGGCGGCCGCGACAACGACCCGCGCTTTGGCCAGCGGATGCGCGGCGAGGGGGTTGAGGCTGACCTGATGCACCAGCGTTTCCGCATCGCCCGCAAGAGGCTGGGCTATGACCGCACCGCACCGCCGCTTGATTGCAGCCGTTTCGCCCCGCCGCCACGGCCGGGCGATCAGCTTGCGCTGTTCTAGGTGCGGGTGCAGGATGGGGCCATGACCACGATCTGGCACAACCCCAATTGCAGCACCTCGCGCCGCGTCCTGCAAACCCTGCGCGACGCCGGCGAAACCCCCGAGGTGATCGACTACCGGCAGACCCCGCCCGACCGCGAGACGATCCGCCAGTGGATCACCGACGCCGGGCTGACCATCCGCCAGGCCCTGCGCCGGCGCAACACGCCCTATGACGATCTGGGGCTGGACGATCCCGCACTGACCGACGCCCAGCTGCTAGACGCGGTCGAGGCGCACCCGATCCTGCTGGAGCGTCCCTTCGTGCGCACCGCGCAAGGCACGCGCCTGTGCCGCCCCGAGGAAAGGTTGCAGGAAATCCTGCCGCCCCGCGACTGAGCCTGTCTTTGGTGTAAAAATATCCCGGGGGAGTCCCGGCACGGGACGGGGGCAGCGCCCCCGCCTTACGCCGAATTACCGCGCCGCCGGGATCATCCCCATGATCTCGCGCGCCTCGGCGACGATCGGGGCGGCGATGGCATCGGCGCGATGCGCACCCGCGCGCAGGATGCGGTCGATCTCGGCCGGGTCGGCCATCAGCTCGTTCATCCGCCGGGTGATCGGTGCCAGCACCGACACCGCAAGATCCGCCAGCGCCGGCTTGAAGGCGCCAAAACCCTGCCCCTCGAACCGGGCCAGCACCGAATCCGCGCTCTCGTCCGACAGCGCCGCAAAGATATTGACCAGATTGCGGGCCTCGGGGCGGTCCTTCAGCCCCTCCATGGTGCCGGGCAGCGGGTCGGCATCGGTGCGCGCCTTGCGGATTTTCTGGGCGATGGTGTCGGCGTCATCGGTCAGGTTGATGCGGCTGGCGTCCGAGGGGTCGGATTTCGACATTTTTTTCGTGCCGTCGCGCAGGGACATGACGCGCGTCGCGGCGCCCTCGATCACCGGTTCGGGCATCGGAAAGAAGTCGACGCCGTAGTCGTGGTTGAACTTGGCGGCGATGTCGCGGGTCAGCTCGATATGCTGCTTCTGGTCGTCACCCACCGGCACATGGGTGGCGTGATAGGCCAGAATGTCGGCGGCCATCAGCGCCGGATAGGCGTAAAGCCCAAGGCTCGCAGCCTCGGCGTTCTTGCCGGCCTTGTCCTTGAACTGGGTCATCCGGTTCATCCAGCCCAGCCGCGCGACGCAGGACAACAGCCACGCTAGCTCGGCGTGCGCAGGGACGTGGCTTTGCACGAACAGCACCGATTGCGCCGGGTCGATGCCTGCGGCCATAAAGGCGGCGGCAGCCTCGCGCGTCTGCTGGCGCAGGCGCTCGGGCTCTTGCCAGACGGTGATCGCGTGCAGGTCGACCAGGCAATAGACCGTCTCGATCTCGCCCTGTTTCTCGGCAAAGCGGCGCAGCGCGCCCAGATAGTTGCCAAGCGTCAGCCCGCCCGACGGCTGGATGCCCGAAAAGATGCGCATAGGGTGAACGCGTGCCATGGAACTGCCTGCTGGAAAACCGGATGCGAAGGGATTACCCCTTGCCCCCGACAGGCGCAACCGCGCCGCGGGAATGGAGCAACCGACACATATGCGCGCCGGATCACCCGAAAGCCCCTTCAACAGCCTGCCCGCGGTGCTGTGGATGCTGGCCCTGCCGATCATCGCGACCGAGGCGTATTTCGGCCTCGGCCGGCTGGGTTTCCTGGCCGGAGGCAGCAATGCCGGCCGCGCCGCCCGTCAGATCCTGGTCGAGCAGACGGCCTTTGCCCCCGAGTTCCTGCTGCGTGCCTGGGACCGCGGCTCGGTCGCCGGGGCACAGCTGCACAGGCTGATCACATTTCCCTTTGTCCATTACTCGGCCACCCACGCGCTGTTCGTGGTGGTGTTCCTGCTGGCGCTTGGCAACATGGTGGCGCGGTCGATGCGGCCCTGGGCGGCGGTGGTGCTGTTCGCGGCCTCGGCCATCGGGGGGGCGGCGATCTATTCGCTGGCGGCGGGGCTGCTGCCGCAGCTGCGTTTTGATCCGCTGGTCGGGGGGTATGCGCCGGTCTACGGGTTGCTCGGCGCCTTTACCTTTCTGCTGTGGACGCGGCTGGGGCAGGAAAACGCCAACCAGATGCGCGCCTTTACCCTGATCGGGATGCTGCTGCTATTCCAGCTGGTGTTCGGAGTGGTCTTTGGCAGCGCCAGCAGAAACTGGATCGCCGAGATCGCGGGTTTCGGAATCGGCTTTGCCCTGTCCTTCGTGCTGGTCCCGGGCGGGCTTTCCCGCGTCCGGAACCGGGTGCGGCAGCGCTGACGGCAGCGCCGGACCGGGGCGCTGCCCCGGACCCCGGGGTATTTTCACCAGAAAGAAGACGCCGCAGCCGCTACGGTTTTCATCTTGCTGCAAATATCCTCCGGGGGTCCGGGGGTGGAAAACCCCCGGTGCGGCGCTACCTTTAGCGCCTGCGCCGCGTATAAGCTCGCAGTTCGGCCAGGCTGATCGCGCCGGTGGCGAAGCTCAGCGCGAAATAGATCGCGGCACCGCCAAAGACGAGGATGGCAAGACCGGCCACGTCGCCTTCGCCATCCGCGGCGAGGCGGGCGCGCAGGAACCACAGCGCCGCCGCCATCAGCGCCGAGGACAGCAGGATGCGCGGCACCGTCCGGCGCAGCCGCGCGTCAAAGCGCGCGGACTGTCCCATTCCGCGCGTCCCCCACCACAGCTGTGTCACCATCACCCAGGCGGCCAGCGTGGTTCCAAGTGCAGCGGCAAGGAAGCCCACCACGCCCATCAGCCCGAAGGCCGCGGCCGCATTCACCACCATCGAGTTCACTGCATAGCGAAACGGGGTTCTGGTATCTTCGCGCGCGAAATACAGCGGTTGCAGGATCTTTTGCAGCACAAAGGCCGGCAGCCCCAGCGCATAGACCACCAGCGCCTGCGCGGTCATCGCGGTGTCATGGGCATCAAACGCGCCGCGCTGGAACAGCGTCGCCACCATCGGCACCGCGATCACCGCAATGGCAAAGGCGGCGGGCAGGGTCAGGAACATTCCGAACTCGGTCGCGCGCGACAGCGCCGACTGGCCGCCAGATTCGTCGCCCGCGCGCAGGCGGCGGGCAAGTTCCGGCAGCAGCACCACCGCCACAGCCGCGCCGACCACCCCCAGCGGCAGCTGGTAAAGCCGGTCGGAATAGTTCAGCCAGCCGATCGCGCCCTCGAAGAACGATCCCACCTGCCGCCCGACCAGCAGGTTTATCTGCACCACGCCGCCGGCAAAGATCGCGGGCAGCGCGATGGTCAGCAGCCGCTTCATGTCCGGGGTCAGACGGGGCCGGTGCGGGACCAGCCGCCAGCCGTTGCGCGCCGCGTCCCACCAGACCAGCGCCAGCTGGGCCACCCCGGTGATCGGCGTGGCCCAGGCCAGCGTCAGCCCCAGATCCCAGCCGAGCACCCGCCCCAGCACCAGCCCGGCGATGAACAGCAGGTTCAGCAGCACCGGCGCCGCCGCCGCCGCGGTGAACCGCCCGTTCGCGTTCAGCACCCCCGAGATCATCGAGGCCAGCGAGATCAGCAGGATATAGGGGAATGTGATGCGCCCGTATTCCACCGCCAGGTCGAAGCGTTCATCCGCCGCGAACCCCGCCGCCATCAGCCACACCAGCCCCGGCATGGCGATCATCGCCACGGCTGAAAACACCGCCACCACGAAGGCCAGCCCCGAAAACGCGTCCTGCGCGAATTTCTGCGGATCCTCGCCGCCTTCGAGCTTGCGCGAGAACATCGGGACAAAGGCGGTGTTAAAGGCACCCTCGGCGAAAAACCGGCGGAACATGTTGGGCAGGGACAGGGCGACGAAAAACGCCTCGACCACCGGGCCGGTGCCCAGCCACGCCGCCATCAGGATGTCGCGCACGAAGCCCGAGACCCGCGACAGGAACGTCCACAGCCCGACGGAGACGAACCCCCGCACCAACCCGCCCCGCTGTCTTCCCTGCATCGCTCAGGCCCCCGCTCGTTCCGAGCCTTCGCGTATCGCCTCGCGCAGCCTGCGTTCAAGGGCCTCGCGCCGCGCGGGCGACAGAAGTTTCGCGCCGTCGGCATCCTTGACATAGAACGCATCGACCACCTGCGCGCCAAAGGTGGCGATCACGGCGCTGACGATCTGGACCTGTTCCTCGGCCAGGGTGCGGGTCAGATCGTAAAGCAGGCCGGGGCGGTCGCGGCTGTCCACCTCGATGATGGTGTGGCTGTCCGAGCCTTCGTTGTCGAAGGTGACATGAGTCGGAAAGCGAAAGCCGCGGTCGCGTTTCTTGACCCGGTCGCGGTCGGCCAGCGCCGCCTGCGCCACCGCGCGGCCGGCCAGCGTGCGGTCGATCATCCGGCGCAGCTGCGGCATCCGTTCGGCGGAATAGGGGCGGCCTTCGGCGTCCTGCACCCAGAATACCGCCGTCGCGTAGCCGTCGCGGGTGGTATAGGTGCGCGCGTCCACCACATTGGCCCCGGCCAGCGCCAGCGCCCCGGCCAGCCGCGAAAACAGCCCCGGCTGGTCGGCCACGACAAAGGCCGCCCGCGTCGCGTCGCGTCGCAGGTCGGGGTCCAGATCCATGCGGATTTCCCCCGCGCCGATCCCGCGCAACAGCCGGGCAAAGACCTGATGGGTGTCGCCCGGCAGCCCCTGCCAATAGCCGTCGTCGTGGCGGGCGGTCTCGGCGTCGATCTCGGGCGTGTCCCAGCCCTGCGCGGTCAGCAGCAGGCACAGCCCGTGGCGCGCCTCGTCGGCCTGCTGTTCGCGGTTGACCTCTTCCAGCCCGTTTTCCAGCGCCTCGGCGGTCAGCCGGTGCAGGTTGCGCAGCAGCTCGGCTTTCCAGTTGTTCCAGGTGGTGGGGCCGACGCCGCGGATGTCGCAGACCGTCAGCACGGTCAGCAGGTCCAGCCGCTGGCGCGAGCGCACCGCCTTGGCGAAATCGCCCAGCGTGCGCGGGTCGGAGATGTCGCGTTTCTGCGCCACGTCCGACATCAGCAGGTGGTTGCGGACCAGCCATTCCACCAGCTCGACCCGCGCGGTTTCCAGCCCCAGCCGCTGGCAGACCCGCCGCGCGATACGGGCCCCGATGATCGAGTGATCCTCGGGGCGGCCCTTGCCGATGTCGTGCAGCAGCGTGGCCAGATAGATCACCGTGCGGTCGATGCGGCCCTCGGCCATGATGCCGGACACGATGGGCAGGTTTTCGACCAGCTCGCCCCGCTCGATCTGCGACAGCGCGGCCACGCATTGGATCAGATGTTCGTCCACCGTGTAATGGTGATAGACGTTGAACTGCATCATCGCGACGATGCGTTCGAATTCGGGGATATAGGCGCCCAGCACCCCCAGCTCGTTCATGCGGCGCAGCGCGCGTTCCGGGTTGCCGTGGTCCAGCAGCAGTCCCAGAAAGATGCGCGCGGCCTCGGGCGAATTGCGCATGGTGTCGTCGATGCGGCGCAGGTTGTGGGTGACCTGCCGCATTGCCTCGGGGTGGATCAGGATGCCGGTGCGCAGCGCCTCGTGGAACAGGCGCAGGATGTTCAGCGGGTCGGCGAAATAGCGGTCGGGATCGGCGATGGCCAGCCGCCCGGTTTCCACCCGCAGCCCTGCGGCCACCCGCGGCCGGCGCAGCCGTTCCAGAAACGAGGCCCGATACAGGTGGCGCTGTTCCAGCCCGGTCAGGAACACGCGGGTCAGCTCGCCCACGCGGGTGGCGTGGCGGAAATAGCTCTGCATGAAGATTTCCACCCCGCGCCGTCCGCCGGTGTCGTGGTAGCCCATGCGCTCGGCCACTTCGAGCTGCATGTCGAAGCTGAGCTTTTCCACCGCGCGGCCGGCGACCAGATGCATGTGGCAGCGCACAGCCCACAGGAAATCCTCGGCCGCCCAAAAGGTGGTATGCTCGGCGCGGGTGAAATGGCCAAGGTCGACCAGCTCGATGGCGCGGTCGACCTGGTGGATGTATTTCGCGATCCAGTAAAGGGTCTGGAGATCGCGCAAGCCCCCCTTGCCCTCTTTCACGTTGGGTTCCAGCACATAGCGGCGGCCGCCCTGGCGGCGGTGGCGTTCGGCCCGTTCGGTCAGCTTGGCCTCGATGAATTCGGGGATGGTGCGGGCGAACAGCTCGGGCCACAGCCGGTCGCGCAGTGACTGCGCCAGCACCGCGTCGCCGCAGATCAGCCGGTGTTCCAGCAGGCTGGTGCGGATGGTGAAGTCCTGTTCCGCCAGCCGCAGGCAGTCGTTCAGGCTGCGGGTAGCGTGGCCGATTTTCAGCCGCAGATCCCACAGCATGTAGAGCATGGATTCCACGACGCTTTCGATCCAGCCGCTGGGTTTCCACGGCAGCAGGAACAGCAGGTCGATGTCGGAATGTGGCGCCATCTCGCCCCGGCCATAGCCGCCGGTGGCGATCACCGCGATGCGTTCGCCCTCGGTCGGGGACAGGTTGGGGTGCAGGTGGGTGGTGGCGACGTGGTGGATGGCGCGGATGGTGGCGTCGGTCAGATCGGCGATGGCGCGCACGGTCTCGCGCCCCTTGCGCGGGTGCGAGGCAAGCCCGGCGATGATGTCCTCCATCGCCTCGGCGCGCAGGGTGGACAGGATCGCGACGCTGCGGGCGCGTATGTCGCGCGGGTCGGCCAGCCCCGCCAGCGCGGCGTCCAGCACGGCGATGGCGTGGTCGGGGTCGAACAGGGGATGCGCCCCGGGCAGGGCCGGGGCGCTTTGGATCGGCGGGGCGGCGGGGGTTTCCCCGCCCTGCGCCCCGGTCGGGGGCCGCGGTTGCGGCAAGGTCAGAACCCGGCGCCGCGAAAGCTGCCCCGCGCCGGGTCCAGCACCACCAGCTGCCCGCCGCGCAGCGTCGCCACCGACAGCTGCCGCTGGTTGCTGCCGTCGGGCATCAGCCGGAACGTGCCCTGGATGCCGGCAAAACCTGCGCCCTGGGTCAGCCCGGCGGTGGTGACCGCATTGCGCTTGCCCGCGCGCAGCTGCGCCGCGATGGCCGAGACGCCGTCATAGGCCAGCGTCGCGAATTCATGCGGGGTCTCGCCATAGGCGGCGCGATAGCGGCTGTTGAACTGGGCGATCCGCGCCAGATCAGGGATGGCGAACCAGCCGTTCTGCAACTGCGGCAGGGTGGTGCGGCTGGCGGGCACGTCCCAGCGGGTCAGCCCCATCAGCTGGACCGAGCGGCTGCTCAGCCCCGCCTCGGCCAGTGCCGCGGCGATTTCGGGCAGCACGGCCTGGTTGTTGCCGGTCAGGAACACCGCCTGCGCCTGGTTGGCGGCGGCCGCGCGGGCGATGGTGGGGGCGATGGCGTCCATGTCCTCGCGCGAGGGACCGTGCCCGGTCTTGCCGACCAGCGTGGCGCGGTTGCGGGCGATGGCGGTTTCGATCGCTGCGCCGCCGATCCGGCCGGCGACATCGTTTTCATGGACCAGCAGAAAGCGGCTAAGCCCCTGCGAGACGCCATAGGACACCAGCCGGCTGGCGGTGTTGCCAAAGGTGTTGCCAAGGACAAAGAGATTGCCCCCCGCGATGTCGGCGTTGTTGGAGAATGACAGCACGTTCACCCGCCCCGCCACCGCGGTGCCGACGGCATTGGCCGATTCCGCGTGCAGGGGGCCCACGATGATCTTGGCGCCCTCGGCCACGGCCTGGTTGGCGCGCTGCACCGCCAGTGCCGCGTCGTCGCCGCTGTCGTAGATGCGCAGGTCGATGCGCGCGCCCTGCGCGTCGGCGACGGCCATGCGGGCGGCATTGCTCATCGAGCGCGCCATGTAGTCGTAATTCGGATCGCCCGAGCCGCCGGGCACCAGCAGCGCCACTTGCAGCGGCTGGGCGGGGTCGATGGTCGGGCCGGTCTGCGGGCCTGAACCTTGCAGCCCGCCCGGTTCGCAGGCCGCCAGCGCTATTGCCGAAAACACGGCCGCGACCCGCAGCAGCGGGCGCCGGAACGGATGTCTGGAGGTCCGGGATGGCCGGGGCCGGGCGGCGCCGTCGTGGGACTGGGCGGTTGAGACCATCGGGTTGATTCCCTTGTTGTGGTGATATGCCGGGTCGGGCAAGGGTAGTCACAGACCGCCCGGCGTGGCAACCTGACCCCCTGCCGGGCAAGGATCCCGGACCGCGGGACCACAGGGCAGGAGCGTCGAGAATGCAGGATCAGCCACACCCCCCGGGCCGGGCCGGGGGCCTGCACGAAACGGCCGAGGGCGCAGGGCCGATCCCGGCCTTGGTGCTGGCTGACCGGCTTGATGCGGGGCTTTATCTGGTATCGACCCCGATCGGACGCGCGCGCGACATCACCTTGCGTGCGCTGGACGTGCTGAACGCGGCCGAGCTGCTGGCGGCCGAGGATACGCGCACCCTGCGCCACCTGATGGCGATCCACGGGATCCCGCTGAGGGGGCGGCAGATCCTGTCCTATCACGACCACAATGCCGATCGCGCCCGTCCCGCGATCCTGGCCGCGATCACCGCCGGGCGCTCGGTCGCCTATTGCTCGGATGCGGGCACGCCGCTGGTCGCGGATCCGGGGTTTCGCCTGGCACGGGATGTCGCGGAGGCGGGCGGCAAGGTCCATGCGGTCCCCGGGGCTTCGGCGCTGCTGGCGGCGTTGACGGTGGCGGGGCAGCCCACCGACCGCTTCATGTTTGCGGGATTCGCGCCGTCCCAGCGCGGCGCCCGCCGCCGCTGGCTTAAGGAACTGACGGGAATCGACGCAACCGTGGCGATTTTTGAAAGCCCGAGGCGCGTTAAGGAATTATTGAAAGATTTGTGCGAAACAGATGGGGAACGTGATATCTCGGTCTGTAGGGAACTGACCAAGAAATTCGAAGAGGTGATGCGAGGGCCGGCCCGGGGGCTGGTCGATCTGATCCCCGCCGAAGGGCTGCGGGGCGAAGTGGTGGTGGTCATGGGACCGCCCGCAGCGGTCGTGACGGGCGATGCCGCAGTGCTGGACGCGCTGCGTGCGCGTCTGGACCGGATGACGATGCGCGACGCGGTCGCCGAGGTGGCGGCGGAAACCGGGCGTCCGCGCAAAGAGGTTTATCGCATGGCCCTGACCATGCAGGAGGATGGGAATGCAGATGGTCATGCCATGGCTTGAGGGCCGTCAAGTCGGGCGGTCCAGTCATGCCCGGGTCGCCCGCGGGGTCTCGGCTCATGCCTCGGGACAGGCTGCCGAGGCCCGCGTCGCTGAGCTTTACGAGGAACGCGGCTGCGAAATTCTAGAGCGGCGCTGGCGCAGCGCGGCCGGCGAGGTCGATCTGATCCTGCGCGACCGCGATGCCATCGTGTTCGTCGAGGTCAAGAGATCCGGAACCCATGATCTGGCGGCGCAGCGGCTGTCCCGGCGCCAGATGGATCGGATCTGCACGGCAGCTCTGCTTTACACTGATCGTTTTCCCACCGGCTCGCTGACCGAGATGCGTTTCGATGCGGCGCTGGTGGATGGTTGCGGCCGGGTGGACATCATCGAGAATGCCTTTGGCGCCAACTGACGGGATGTGCCGCCTCGGCCTGCGCCCCCTCTGCTTGCATCGTGCTGTCGGGCAGGTCAGAACCGGCTCCAGCGCAACACGAAGGCCGGAGTCGCCATATGTCCCTCAGCGTCGCCCTTCAGATGGATCCGATCGAGCATGTCTCGATCGACGCCGATTCGAGCTTTCGCATAGGTCTGGAAGCGCAGGCGCGCGGGCACCGGCTGTTTCAGTATACTCCCGACGGGTTGATTTTCGACGAGGGCCGGTTGTTTGCCCGCGGCCGCGACATCACGCTGCGGCGCGAGCAGGGCAACCACGTCAGTTTCGGCGAGTGGCGCCGGGCTGAACTGTCCGAGTTCGACGTGATCTGGCTGCGGCAGGATCCGCCGTTCGACATGAGCTATGTCACAACCACCCATCTGCTGGACCGCGTCCAGCCGGACGTGCTGGTGGTCAACGATCCCTTCTGGGTCCGTAACCTGCCCGAAAAGCTGTTTGTTCTTGATTTTCCCGGGCTGACCCCGCCCACCATGATTGCCCGCGACGTGGAATCGATCCGGGAATTTCGCGCCCGCCACCAAGAAATCATCATCAAGCCGCTCTACGGCAATGGCGGGGCCGGGGTGTTCCATCTGCCCCAGGCTGACGCCAACCTGTCCGCGCTGCTCGAGTTGTTCGGCGGCATCAACCGCGAGCCGGTGATCGTGCAGAAATATCTGTCTGCTGTGGTCAAGGGCGACAAGCGCATTATCCTTGTCGACGGTGAGGCGGTCGGCGCGATAAACCGGGTTCCGGCGCAGGGCGAG
Organism: Paracoccus alkenifer; assembly: GCF_900108405.1. Lineage (GTDB taxonomy): Bacteria > Pseudomonadota > Alphaproteobacteria > Rhodobacterales > Rhodobacteraceae > Paracoccus > Paracoccus alkenifer. The sequence goes on along the minus strand of NZ_FNXG01000001.1, from coordinate 505,553 downwards.
GCCCGCTCGAACATGCATGTCGGCGGACGGCCCGAAAAGGTGGGGCTGACCGAGCGCGAGCGGGAAATCTGCGCCGAGATCGGGCCGGTGTTGCGCGAGAAAGGTCTGATTTTCGTCGGAATCGACGTGATTGACGGGTGGCTGACCGAAATCAACGTGACCTCTCCGACGGGAATTCAAGAGCTGGAGCGCTTTGATGGCATCAATGCTGCCGCCCTGATCTGGGAGGCAATCGAGCGCAGGCGCAGCCTCTGAGCGCCCGCTGACTTCCGCGTCCGCCGCTTTCAACTCAAGGACCAGCGCATGACCCCCGACAGCCTTCTTCGCGCCATGTTCGACCGCGCGGTCGCGGTGGCGGATCCGATGGAAAGCCTTGCCGGATTTCTGCCGCCCCGGCCGGCTGGTCGCGTGGTTGTCGTTGGTGCCGGCAAGGCCAGCGCGCGGATGGCCGAAGCGGTCGAGGCCGCATGGGGGCCGTGCGAAGGGCTGGTGATCACCCGATACGGCCATGCCCGCCCCACCAGCGGGATCGAGATCGTCGAGGCCGCGCATCCGGTTCCTGATCAGGCGGGGGTGGATGCCACGCTGCGGATGCTGGCATTGCTCGATGGTCTTGGCGAGGATGATTTTGTCCTGGCGCTGATCTCGGGCGGCGCTTCGGCGCTGCTATGCGCCCCGGCCGGAAATGTCTCTCTGGCCGAGAAACAGCAGCTCAACCGCGGGCTTCTGGCCAGCGGGGCGCCGATCGGGCAGATGAACCTCGTTCGCAAGCATCTGAGCCGGGTCAAGGGCGGCCAGCTGGCGGCCGCAGCATGGCCTGCGCCGGTGCTGACCCTGATGATTTCGGACGTGCCGGGCGATGAGCCGGCGCTGATCGGCTCTGGCCCGACCGTGGGCGACCGCTCGACCGCAGCCGAGGTGCGTGCGATCCTTGACCGCTGGGGGGTGACGATTCCGGCATCGGTCGATGCGGTGCTGCGGGGTGGCACAGGCGTGCGTGCCCCCGATGATCCCGCCATGTCCGGGGTCAGGAACATTGTCTATGCGGCGCCTTCGCGTTCGTTGGTGGCTGCGGCGGAGTTGGCCGCTACCCACGGGTTCGACGTTGAAATTCTTGGAGATTCCATCGAGGGTGAGGCGAGGGAAGTCGCGGCCGACCATGCCAGAATGGCGCTTTCCGCGCCCGGCCCGCGCGTGATCCTGTCGGGCGGCGAGTTGACGGTAACCCGTCGCGGCGATGGCTGCGGCGGGCCGAATGCAGAATATGCTCTGGCCCTGGCGCTTGCGCTGGATGGGGCTGCCGGGATCCACGCTCTTGCCTGCGATACCGATGGAATTGACGGTGCGGCCGAGATTGCCGGCGCAGTGATCGGTCCCGAGACCCTGGCGAGGGCCCGGGCTTGTGGCGCCGATGCGCAGGCTGCGCTGACAAGCAACGATGCCCATGGTTTTTTCGCCCGGATCGGCGGGCAGGTGATCACGGGGCCAACGCTGACAAACGTGAATGATTTCCGTGCGTTGTTGATTGAATAACGATTCCGGATAAGGCCGGACATCGATGGCTGGTGTTAACCTTTCCTTAAATTCCTCTTGCTAGAACGGTCGAAACCGGCGGCGGAGGGTGGAATGGTCGCAATCGCCTTTACCGTCGCCTTTGACGGGATCGAGGCGCGGCTTGTCGAGGTGCAGGCGGCGGTATCCCCGGGTATTCCGGCGTTCAGCATCGTCGGGCTGCCGGACAAGGCGGTCAGCGAGGCGCGCGAGCGGATCCGCGCCGCTTTCAGCGCGATGTCGGTGGCCATGCCGTCCAAGCGGGTGACGGTGAACCTGTCGCCCGCCGACCTGCCAAAAGAGGGCTCGCATTTCGACCTGCCCATCGCACTGGCAGTGCTGGCGGTGCTCGAGGTGGTGCCGGCAGAAGAACTCGCCAACGTGGTCTCGCTGGGTGAGCTGGCTCTGGACGGGCGGCTGGTGTCGGTTGCGGGCGCATTACCCGCTGCCGTCGCCGCAGCCGAGGACCAGCGCGGCCTGATCTGCCCGCCCGGCTGCGGGGCTGAGGCCGCCTGGATCGGCACGGTGCCGGTGGTGGCGCCGCCCGGGCTGAAACAGGTTGTCGACCATCTGACCGGACGTGCGCCGGTTGCACCTTCGACCCCTGGGCATGTGGTGCGACCGCCGATTCGGGCGGACATGAGCGATGTGCGCGGGCAGGAACGCGCGCGCCGGGCGCTGGAAATCGCGGCCGCGGGTCGCCACCATCTGCTGATGGTGGGACCACCCGGCGCGGGAAAGTCGATGCTTGCAGCGCGGCTGGTGGGGCTGATGCCCGAGCTGTCGCCGGCCGAGGCGCTTGAGACATCGATGATTCAGTCGCTGGCCGGGATGCTGACCGACGGCGGGATCTCGCGCGATCCGCCCTATCGGGATCCGCATCATACCGCGTCGATGGCGGCGATCGTTGGCGGCGGGCGGGGCGCGCGGCCGGGCGAGATCAGCCTGGCCCATAACGGCGTTCTGTTTATGGACGAATTGCCGGAATTTTCCCGGCAGGTGCTGGAAACCCTGCGCCAGCCGCTGGAAACCGGCGAGGTCGTCGTGGCGCGCGCCAATGCGCATGTGCGCTATCCCTGCCGTTTTCTGCTGGTAGCCGCGGCCAACCCCTGTCGCTGCGGATATCTGGCGGATGCCGCCCGCGCCTGCGCCCGCGCGCCGCAATGCGGGGCCGATTACATGGGCAAGCTGTCGGGACCGTTGATGGACCGCTTTGACCTGAGAATCGAGGTGCCGCCCGTCACGATTTCCGAACTGGATCAACGCAAGGGCGGCGAAGCGACAGCCAGCATCGCCCTGCGGGTGCAGGCCGCCCGCGAAATCCAGCGCCGCCGCTTTGCCGATCGTCCCGGGGCACGGGTGAACGCGGACGCCTCGGGGCCGCTGCTTGAACAAATCGCCGAGCCGGACAGCGAGGGTCGTGCGTTGATTCACCGAGCGGCCGAGAAACTCGGCCTCAGCGCCCGCGGCTATCATCGGATCCTGCGCACCGCCCGCACCATCGCCGATCTGGATCAATCCGATCGCGTCCGTGCGCCCCATCTCGCCGAAGCGATCGGATATCGCCTGCCCTTTGCCATGGCCGCCTGATGCCTGTTCTGGACGGGCTTTCATCTTGCCTGAAATATCCCGGGGTCCGGGGCAGGGCCCCGGTCCGGCGAGCGTTTTTGCCAAGGACGGCTGCGGGAATGACCCGGGCATTTGCAGCCCGATTCGGCGGCACTTGGGGCCGCGGCCGCGTGGGTATTTGGGCCAGAAAGAAGCCCGTTTCCCTGGCCGCAGACCGGGCCGGTCCGCGGCTTTCTTGCCCACCGCGCGCCACTCTTCTAGGACTGGTCGCGGCGGCCGGAGAAACAGGGGATGACGGCAATGCAGGGAAAGCGCGTTCTGCTGATCGTTGGGGGGGGGATTGCCGCCTTCAAGCTGCCCGAGCTGGTGCGGCTTTTGCGCAAGGCCGGGGTTGGCGTAGCCTCGGTCCTGACCGAGGGCGGCGCGCAATTCGTGACCCCGTTGACCTTGTCGTCATTAGCGGGCGAAGCCTGCCACACGGAACTGTGGGATCTGACCCGCGAGGCCGAGATGGGCCATATCCAGCTGTCGCGTTCGGCCGATCTGGTGGTGGTGGCGCCGGCCACGGCGGATATGATGGCCAAGATGGCATCGGGGCTGGCCGGGGATCTGGCCTCGACGTTGCTGCTGGCCACCGACAAGCCGGTGCTGATCGCGCCGGCGATGAATGTGCGCATGTGGGGCCATCCCGCGACCCGTCGGAACCGGCAGATCCTGCAAGACGATGGGATCAGCTTTGTCGGCCCGGGCGAGGGCGACATGGCCTGTGGCGAATGGGGCGAGGGGCGCATGGCCGAACCCCACGAGATTTTCGAGGCGATCCGGGACGCGCTTTCTGCCCGTGCCGAGCCGCCCTTGCGCCTGACCAGCGACCAGTTGCAGCTTGCCCCCGATACAGCGCCTGCGGCCATCGCTGCGCCCTCGGGGCCGTTGCTGGGGCGCCACGTCGTCGTGACCTCGGGGCCGACGCATGAGCCGATCGACCCGGTGCGCTATATCGCGAACCGCTCGTCGGGCGCGCAGGGGGCGGCGATCGCGGCGGCGCTGCGCGATCTGGGGGCGCGGGTCAGTTTCGTGACCGGCCCGGCGGTGGTGCCCCCACCCGCCGGCGTGCAGGTGATCCGGGTCGAGACCGCCGCCGAGATGCGCGCAGCGGTCGAGGCGGCCCTGCCTGCCGATGCCGCGGTGATGGCGGCGGCGGTGGCGGATTGGAGGGTGGTCAACGCCGCCGGGCAGAAGATGAAAAAGGACGGCAGCGACCGGCCTCCGACATTGGAAATGACTGAAAACCCTGACATTCTTGCCTGGGTCAGCCGCGCGGAACGGCGGCCCTTGCTGGTGGTCGGGTTTGCCGCTGAAACCGACGACGTCGTTGCCAATGCGGTCGCCAAGCGCCAGCGCAAGGGCTGCGACTGGATCGTGGCGAACGACGTCAGCCCCGACTCGGGCGTGATGGGCGGCGCCGACAACACCGCGATTCTGGTGAGCGAAAACAACGTCGAGCATTGGCCCCGGCTGCCCAAGGCCGAGGTCGGGCGCCGCCTGGCCGAACGCATCGCCGCGCGGCTGGCCGAGATCGCCGGATGAGCCGGATCTATCTGGACTGGAACGCCACCGCGCCGCTGCGCCCCGAGGCGCGGGCCGCGATGGCCGATGCGCTGGACGTCATCGGTAACCCTTCGAGCGTCCATGCCGAGGGGCGGGCGGCGAAAATGCTGCTGGAACGCGCGCGCGAGCAGCTGGCCGAGGCGCTGGGCGCGGCGCAGTCCGACATCGTGTTCACCTCGGGCGCGACCGAGGCGGCGGCGCTGGCGCTTGCGGGGCGCGGGCTGGCCTGCGCCGGGATCGAGCATGACTGCGTGCGCGTCTGGTGCGACGAAACGTTGCAGGCCGGCCGCGACGGCCAGGTCGCCCCGCCCGACCCCGCAAGCGCCACCCTGCAACTGGCCAACAGCGAAACCGGGGTGATCCAGACCCTGCCGCCGGGATTGGCGATCAGCGACCTGACGCAGGGGTTCGGCAAGATCCCCTTTGCCTTTGACTGGCTGGGAATCCGCGCCGGCATGGTCAGCGCCCACAAGCTGGGCGGCCCGCGCGGCATCGGCGCGCTGGTGCTGGCCGCCGGTGAGGACCGCGAGGCGCTTTTGCGCGGCGGCGGGCAGGAAAGCGGTCGCCGCGCCGGCACCGAAAATCTGGCCGCCATTGCCGGGTTTGCCGCCGCCGCTGCTGCCGCCCAGCGTGACCTGGCCGGGGGAATGGTCGAGCGTCTGGCCGAAATGCGCGATCATCTGATGGACAGGCTGGAAATTGCCGAGGGAATTACTATGTTTCCGGGGCGCGATTCCCCGCGCCTGCCGCAGACGCTGTCGATCCTGACTCCGGGATGGAAGGGCGAGACGCAGGTGATGCAGATGGACTTGGCCGGCTTTGCCGTTTCCGCCGGGTCTGCCTGTTCTTCCGGCAAGGTCCGGGAAAGCGGGGTTTTGCGCGCGATGGGCGTGGCCGGACAGGATGCCGGCTGCGCGTTGCGCGTCTCGTTCGGGGGAACGACGACGCGCGAGGATTTGGACCGCTTTGCCGACGCGTGGCTATCCGCCCGCGCCCGCTGGCAAGGCAAGCAGGGAAGGTAGATATGACCGTTCAGGACGCGCCCGAGATCGAAGTCCGCGAAGGCGTTGACCGCGAGACGGTCGAAACCGTCGCGAGCATGGGTTCCTACAAATACGGGTGGGACACCGAGATCGAGATGGAATACGCCCCCAAGGGGCTTAACGAGGACATCGTTCGGCTGATCAGCCAGAAGAACGAGGAACCCGAGTGGATGACCGAGTGGCGGCTGGCGGCGTTTCGTCGCTGGCAGACCATGACCGAGCCCAGCTGGGCGATGCTCAACTATCCCGAGATCGACTTTCAGGACCAGTATTACTACGCCCGCCCGAAAAGCATGGCGGTGCGGCCGAAATCGCTGGACGAGGTCGACCCCAAGCTGCTGGCCACCTATGAAAAACTGGGGATTCCGCTGCGCGAGCAGGAAATCCTGGCCGGGGTCGAGGGCGCGGACGCCGCCCCTGCCGACGTGCGCCGGGTGGCGGTCGACGCGGTGTTCGATTCCGTCAGCGTCGGCACCACCTTTCAGGATGAGCTTGCCAAGGCGGGCGTGATCTTTTGCCCGATTTCCGAGGCGATCCGCAAACACCCCGAGCTGGTCAAGAAATACCTCGGTTCCGTGGTGCCGCAGTCGGACAACTATTACGCCACGTTGAACTCGGCGGTGTTTTCGGACGGCTCGTTCGTCTATGTGCCGCCGGGCGTGCGCTGCCCGATGGAGCTGTCGACCTATTTCCGCATCAACGCCGAAAACACCGGCCAGTTCGAGCGCACGCTGATCATCGCCGACAAGGGCAGCTATGTCAGCTATCTTGAGGGTTGCACCGCCCCCAAGCGCGACACCGCCCAGCTGCACGCGGCGGTGGTGGAAATCGTGATCCTCGAAGATGCCGAGGTGAAATATTCCACCGTCCAGAACTGGTTCCCCGGCGACGAGGAAGGCCGCGGCGGCATCTACAACTTTGTCACCAAGCGCGCCGACTGCCGCGAGCCGCGGGCCAAGGTGATGTGGACGCAGGTCGAAACCGGCAGCGCGATCACCTGGAAATACCCGTCCTGCATCCTGCGGGGCGAAGAAAGCCAGGGCGAATTCTATTCCATCGCCATCACCAACAACATGCAGCAGGCCGACACCGGCACCAAGATGATCCATCTTGGCAAGAACACCCGCTCGCGCATTGTTTCCAAAGGAATTTCCGCGGGGCAGGCGCAGAACACCTATCGCGGGCTGGTCTCGATGCATCCGCGTGCGACCGATAGCCGCAACTATACGCAATGCGACAGCCTGCTGATCGGCGACCGCTGCGGGGCGCATACCGTGCCCTATATCGAGGTCAAGAACAGCTCGTCGCGTGTGGAACACGAGGCCACCACCAGCAAGGTGGACGAGGATCAGCTGTTCTACTGCCGCGCCCGCGGCATGGACGAGGAAGAGGCCGTGGCGCTGGTCGTCAACGGGTTCTGCCGCGACGTGTTGCAGGCCCTGCCGATGGAGTTCGCGATGGAGGCGCAGGCCCTGGTCGCGATCAGCCTTGAGGGCAGCGTCGGGTAACTCATGCCGCCGCCTGCCCCTGTTGCGGGGCTGGCGGTTCGGCCGGCGCGATGCGAACACGCCGATGAAATCCACGCGGACCGCCGCCGCGTGACTGGTAATTTCAGGGGGCCGCCCCCTTGCCGGACCCGGACCGGCGCCGAGGAAAAGGAAAGACGATGCTGCAAATCAACAACCTTCATGTCGCGCTCGAGGATGAGGACAAGCAGATCCTCAAGGGCGTGACGCTGACCGTCCCGGCCGGGCAGGTCCACGCGATCATGGGGCCGAACGGCTCGGGGAAATCGACGCTGTCCTATGTGCTGTCGGGCCGCGACGGCTATGAGGTGACCGAAGGTCAGGCGACGCTCGAAGGCCACGACCTGCTTGAAATGGAACCCGAAGAGCGCGCCGCCGCCGGGTTGTTCCTGGCGTTCCAGTATCCGGTCGAGATCCCGGGCGTCGGCAACATGACCTTTCTGCGCACCGCCGTGAACGCGCAGCGCAAGGCCCGGGGCGAGGACGAATTGTCGGCCGGCGAGTTCCTGAAGCTGGTGCGCGAACGCGCCAAGGCGCTGGACATCGACGCCGAGATGCTCAAGCGTCCGGTCAATGTCGGCTTCTCGGGGGGCGAGAAAAAGCGCAATGAAATCCTGCAAATGGCGATGCTTGAGCCGCGGATGTGCATCCTGGACGAGACCGATTCCGGCCTTGACGTCGATGCGATGCGGCTGGTCGCGCAGGGGGTGAACGCGCTGCGGGCGCCGGATCGCAGCTTTCTTGTGATCACACATTATCAGCGGCTGCTGGATCATATCGTGCCCGACGTGGTGCATATCATGAACGACGGGCGCATCGTGAAATCCGGCGGGCCAGAGCTTGCGCTTGAGGTCGAGCAGAACGGTTACGCCGATATTCTGGCCGAGGTCGCAGATGCCTGAGGCCGCGACCATCCAGACCCCCGCCGTCGAGGGCGCGCCGCGCCTCAGTCCCGCCGCCCAGCAGTTGCAGGCGCGGCTGGCCGCCACCCCGCCTCCGCACGCCCGCGCCACCGATGCCGCCCGCACCGATGCGCTGGACCGGCTGAGTGCGCAGGGCCTGCCCGGCCCGCGGGATGAATACTGGCGCTATACCGACCCCGCCCCCTTCAACACCCAGGCGCCCGATCCGATCGCACTGGATGCGGCCTCGGGTGATCCGACGCTGTTTGCCGGGGTGGACAAGCTGCGGCTGGTGTTCGTGGACGGGCGTTTCGACGCCGCCGCCTCGGACGAGCTGTCGCTGGCGGGGGTCGAGATCGCGCCCCTGTCGCAGGCCGACGCCCAGCCCGACCACTGGGTCGGCGACGCCTACGGTGCGCTGGAAAAACAGGGGCAATCGCCGGCCGCGCGGCCCTTTGCGGCGCTGAACACCGCCATCGCCACCGACGGCGCGGTGATCCGCGTCACGGGGCGGGCGGCACGGCCGGTGCAGATCCTTTATCGCCGTTCCGACCCGGCCGCGGATGTGACCATCCACCATGTGCTGCGGCTTGAGGCTGGCGCCGACCTGACCCTGCTGGAAAACGGGCTGGTGGGCGCGCGCGGCAATATCGTGATCGAGGCCGATCTGGCCCCCGGCGCGCAGCTGCATCACGTCGCGGCCCATCGCGCCGGCGTGCCGCGGGTGTCCAACATCCACCTGTTCGGCCGGGTGGCCGAGGGCGCCTCGCTCAAGTCCTTTGCGCTGTCGGTGGACGGGCGGCATCTGCGCACGGAATCGGTGATCGAGCTGCTGGGCGACGATGCGGTGGCCCATGTCGCCTGCGCGATGCTGGGCGACGGCACCTCCGTCCATCAGGATGACACCGTGTTCATCACCCACACCGGGCTGCGCGGCGAAAGCCGGCAGGTGTTCAAGAAGGTGCTCAAGAACGGCGCGACCGGCGTCTTTCAGGGCAAGATCCTTGTCCGCCCCGGTGCGCAGAAAACCGACGGCTACCAGATCAGCCAGGCGCTGCTGCTGGACGAAAACAGCCAGTTCCTTGCCAAGCCCGAGCTGGAAATCTACGCCGACGACGTGAAATGCAGCCACGGCTCGACCACCGGCGCGCTGGATGAAACGGCGCTGTTCTACCTGCGCTCGCGCGGGGTGCCGCGGGAACGCGCGGTGGTGCTGCTGGTGCTGAGCTTCCTTGCCGACGCGCTGGAAGAGGTCGAGGACGAGGCGCTGCGCGCCGAGATTGCCGACCGGCTGGAAGAGTGGCTGACCGCCCGGGCCAAGGGCTGACCCATGGGGCTGATCCCCCGCATCCTGCTGACGTGGCGCGCGCCCGGCCGCACGGTGCGGGGGGTGGCCCTGATGTCCGAACCGGCGCTGCTGGCGCTGCTGATCGGGACGATGACGCTGTATTTCGTCGCGCAATGGCCGGCGCATGCGCGGGCGGCGGCGCTGGACCCTTCGGTGCCGCTGCAAGCGCGGCTGGGCGGCGCGCTGCTGGCCACGATGTTCTTGATGCCGCTGGTGGTGATGACGGTGGCATGGGTCGTGCAGGTTCTTGCATCGCTGTTCGGTATCGCGATCGAGGGGCGGCATTCCCGGCTGGCGCTGATCTGGGCCCTTGCGGCGGCGGCTCCGGCGATGTTGCTGCAAGGGCTGGTGCAGGGATTTGTCGGGCCGGGTCCGGCGGTGACCACGGTCAGCATCCTGGCCGGCGGGGCCTTTACGGTGTTCTGGATCGCCGGGCTGCGGGAACTTTCTGCCCCTTTGCGGGCGACATAAGGCAGGCGGCATGATCGAGTTGATAAGGCTGACGATCCGCAACCCGATCACCGGGTGGCCGGTGCTGGCCGGCCGCGGCTGGTCGCTGGCCGATCGCTGGGCGCTGGTGTTTGCCACGGCCGCGGGCTCGGCCATCGTGTCGTGGCTGGGGGCGGTGCTGCTGTCCACTGCCGGCGACGACGGCGGGATCTTGTCGTTGCTGGCGATCTCGCCCATGTCGATGGCGGGGGTGCAGGTCGGCTCGGCCGCGCTGGGCGCGTTCCTGCTGGCCGAGGTCGGGCGCGTCTTTGGCGGCAAGGGGCGCTTTCCCGACGCGCTGCTTGCGGTCGGCTGGATCGAGGCGATCATGGTCGCCTGTCAGGTCGTGCAGCTGCTGGCCACGCTGATCCTGCCGCCGCTGGGGGCGCTGGTCGGCATCGGCTCGCTGCTGCTGGCCGCCTATCTGATGGTCGGCCTGACCATGGCCGTTCATGGTTTTCGCAACCCGCTGCTGGTGGTGGTGGGGATTCTGGGCACGGTGATGCTGGCCAGTTTCCTGCTGTCGGTCCTTGCCGCCACCCTCGGCGTTCTTCCCGGAGGTCCGGCATGAGCTTCGACATCGACAAGGTCCGCGCGGATTTCCCGATCCTGTCCACGCAGGTGAACGGACGGCCGCTGGTCTATCTGGACAGCGGCGCCAGCGCGCAAAAGCCGCAGGTGGTGATCGACGCGATCTCGCGCGTCTATGCGGGGGAATACGCCAATGTTCACAGGGGGTTGCACTATCTGTCCAACCTCGCCACCGACCGGTATGAGGCTGTGCGCGGCATCATCGCCCGCTTTCTGGGCGCGCGCGACGAAAACGAGGTGGTGTTCACCAGCGGCGCGACCGAGGGGCTGAACCTGGTCAGCTATGCCTGGGCGGCGCCGCGGCTGCAACCGGGCGATGAAATCCTGCTGTCGGTGCTGGAACATCACGCCAATATCGTGCCGTGGCATTTCCTGCGCGAACGTCAGGGCGTGGTGCTGCGCTGGGTCGAGCCGGAACCCGACGGCAGCCTGCCCGCCGACAAGGTGCTGGCGGCGGTGGGTCCGCGCACGCGGCTGATCGCGATCACCCATATGTCCAACGTGACCGGCACCGTGGTCGACGTCGGCGCCATCGCGCGCGGCACCGACGTGCCGGTGCTGGTCGACGGCAGCCAGGCGGCGGTGCATATGCCGGTCGACGTGCAGGCGCTGGGCTGCGATTTCTATGTGATCACAGGGCACAAGCTTTACGGTCCCTCGGGGTCCGGCGCGATCTGGGTCCGGTCCGAGCGTCAGGCCGAGATGCGCCCCTTTCTTGGTGGCGGCGACATGATCCGCGAGGTTTCGCGCGATGCGGTCAGCTATGCCGACCCGCCCCTGCGGTTCGAGGCCGGCACCCCCGGCATCGTCAACCAGATCGGGCTGGGCGTGGCGCTGGACTATCTGATGGCGCTGGGCATGGACAACATCGCCGCGCATGAGGCCGGGCTGCGCGATTATGCCAACGAACGGCTGTCTGCGCTCAACTGGCTGGATATTCAGGGAAATGCTCCGGACAAAGGCGCGATTTTCTCGATGACAATGCGGGGGGCGCACGCCCATGACATCGCCACGATCCTTGACCAGCGCGGCGTCGCGGTGCGGGCGGGGACGCATTGCGCCATGCCCTTGATGCAGCATTACGGGCTGGCGGCCTCGGCGCGGGCGAGCTTTGCGATGTATAACACAAGGTCCGAGGTCGATGCGCTGGTCGACGGGCTGAGCTTTTGCCACGAGCTTTTCGGCTGAGCTTAACCGAATCTTAGGCTGCGGCTGCTAGTGTTCCGTTGTATTGACGGGGGAACCATGCGGCTGGTCGTATTGCTTTGGGCGCTCTGCGCGACGCTGGCCGGCCCGGCATTGGCGTCGGCCGGCCCCGGCGACCAGCCGGCGGCGATCTGCGAATGGGCGGCGCTGACCGCGGCGGCCGAAACCGGGGTGCCCCCCGACATCATGGGCGCGCTGACCCTGACCGAAACCGGCCGCCGCCGCGGCGGCATCGTCCGCCCCTGGGCGTGGAGCGTGAATTCCGAAGGCGCGGGCAGCTGGTTCGACGACCCGGCCGAAGCACTGGCCTTTGCCGAGGATCGGGTCGAGGCCGGGCGGCTGAACCTCGACATCGGCTGTTTCCAGCTGAACTATCGCTGGCATGGCGCCAATTTTCCGTCGCTGATAGCGATGTTCGACCCGTTGGAAAACGCGCGTTACGCCGCGCGCTTCCTGCGCGAGTTGCAGGCCGAGCTGGGCGACTGGCGGCTGGCGGCCGGTGCGTTCCATTCGCGCACTCCGGTCCATGCGACGCGCTATCTGGCGCGGTTCGACCAACTGCGTGCCGGGCTTCGCGCCCGCGGGTTCGAAGGGCTGTTCGATGCGCCCGAAACCTATAACAGCTTTGCCATCGCCGCGCCGGTCGCGCCCGAAAAGATCGCCCGCGCGCGCGAGCGGCTGACCCTGCTGGGCGCGCCGCTGGGATCGCAGCCGACGGGGACGCCGGCATCGCTGGCTGTGGTGGCGCAGGGGCGTGGCTCTCTGCTGGGCGGCAGCCGCGGGGCGTTGTTCGGTCCCCGCAGCCGCAGTGACGAACAGCCCGAGGTTCCGCCCGAGATCCCGGACGAGCTTTGATGCGGCCGGCAGCGCGGTTCGGTCAATGCAGCGACAGCGGAAATTCGATAGAGATCCGCATGCCGGCGGCGTCGAACCTGCGGGTGAAACGACCCTCCAGATCGCCCTGGACCAGCGCCTCGATCAGCTGCGATCCGAACCCCCCCGCCGCGCCGGTCCCGGCCTGATCGGGGCAGGGCTTGGCCCCGCTCTCGAACCAGTCCAGCGCCAGCCAGCGCTGCCTGCCGCGTGCTTCAATGTGCCAGCGGATGGTCGGGCTGCCGGTTTCCGTGCCGTGTTTCATCTTGTTGGTTGCCAGCTCATAGACGATCAGCCCGATCGCCTGTGCCTCGCGCCCGTCAAGCCGCACCTCGGGCCCGCTCAGCGACCCGTTGCCGGCGCCACCCTGGACCAGCTCTCCGATCTCGGCGCAGAGCAGCCCGTGCAGATCCGCTGAATCCCGGCGCCCGCGCGTCACCGCATCCTGCGCCTTGGCCATAGCCGACAGCCGTGCGCCGAACATCTTTTCAAAGCTTGCCAGATCGCCCGAGGCTCGCGCTGTCTGCCGGCAAATCGCCTGGATCCGGGCCAGATGGTTCTTGATGCGATGCTGCATCTCGCGCAGCAGCAGGGCGCGTTCCTGCGCCTGTTGTGCGGATTGGCGGGCGCTGCGTTCGGTCGCGGCCAGCGCGCGGAAAAGCGTCAGCATCGCCGCGATCACCGCAAGCACCAGCAGGGACGACAGCGCCCCGACCATCAGGCTGGCGCGGCGATCGTCTGAGTCCAGAAACCCCGGCTTTGGGGTCAGGGTCACTTGCCAGCTTCGTCCGGCGACCTCGAATTCGCGCTGGACGCTGTAGCGGGCAAGCCACGCGGGAATCCGGGCCGTCCGGTTGTCGAACAGCGGCCGGTCGGGGGCCCGTTTGTCGATGGTGCGCAACATGACCGGCGGGTCGGGATAGGTTTCCAGCGCTGCGTGATGCAGGTCGCCGCCACGAAACGCCGCATAGACGACCCCGCCATGGCCGTCTGGATGATGCCGCGAAGGCCCCTCGCGGGTCGGGATATAGATCAGGAAACCGGCCTGTTTTTCGGGGGTGATTTCCTGCACCAGCTCGACCGGAGCTGATGCCTGTGGTTCATCGGTGGCAAGGGCCGCCATGATCGCCCGTCTGCGGGTCGAATCGGAAAAAATATCATAGCCGATCGCGACGCTGTTGCGCGCGTTCATCGGCTCGAGCAGCGCGATCAAGCCGGTCCGGTCCCGGGATTGCGCGGCGCCGGCGGTTTCGGAGGCCGGGGATAATTTCGCGTAGCCCAGCCCCTGGATGCCGCGATAGTCGCGTTGCAGGGCAAGCCCGTCGACAAAGCGCTGGAATTCGACCTCGGACACCGGCCGTTCACTGGCGTCGAAATGGCTGCGGGTGGCCCGCAGCAGGGCGATATGCTGGATCATGCGCTGGTGGATGCGATTGGCGACGGAATCAGCCAGTCTCTCGAACCGCATTGCGGTCGCGCGGTTTTCCAGCCGGATCGTGGCAGTCGTCATTCCGATGCCAAGAGCTAGGGTGAACACCACGGCCACGAGCATCAGCGCGGTCTTGCGGGCAGATGTCATGTTGGGCCGGGAGCCAGAGTTGCACAGCGTGGGTAACGGCAGCGCGTAGAACTCTACCGTGCCGGGAATGAGGTTCCTAAGCTGTGGATCCCGCAGTGTCCAGCAAACTGACCGGCCATCATCCCTGCGGTTGCGACGGCAGCCGGCCTATACGACCGGGCCAGGAACCGCCTGCTCCGTGCGTGGCGGGTGTGCGGTCAGGTGACCGCCGACGCTTGCCGCCAGCTCCGAAAGCGAAAACGGCTTTGCAACAAAGATGGCGTTCGGGATCGCGCGGCTGCCAGAGCCGAGATCCGTTTCCATATAGCCCGACATGAAGATCACCGGCGTATGCTCGCGTTTGCGCAGGGCCTCGCGGACCCAGCTTGGCCCGTCCATTCCCGGCATCACGACATCCGTCACGAACAGATCCACGGCAAGCGCCGCATCGTCCAGTATCTCCAGCGCACGCTCGCCGCTTTCTGCCTCGATCACCTCATAGCCGTGCAGCCGCAGGGCGCGGCTGGCAAAGGCGCGGACGGGGGCCTCATCCTCGACCAGAAGAATGGTTCGCCGATCCTCACCGGGCAGTTCGTCGGCCAAGGGTGGCGGCCCCGGGGCAGCGACTGCTGTCTGGCGAGGGTTCTGGGCGGGGAAATAAAGGGTGAATTTCGTGCCTTCGCCCAGAATGCTGCGGCAGAAGATATAGCCGCCGGTCTGCTTGACGATGCCGTAGGCGGTCGAAAGCCCCAGCCCCGTGCCTTCGCCCTGCTTTTTGGTGGTAAAGAACGGGTCGAAGATCTTGTCGAGAATTTCAGGAGAAATGCCAGAGCCTTGGTCGGACACTGTGATGCGGACGTATTCTCCTTTGGGGATATTGACCCGGTTGAGGGTCAGCCCCGACTCGAGATGCACGTTTTCGGTGCTGATGGTGATCTCGCCCCCGTCTGCCATGGCGTCGCGCCCGTTGACCACGAGGTTCATCAAGACCTGCTCAAGCTGCCTTGCATCGGCCCGAATCGGGCGCAGCTCTGGGTCATGCGTGACCGTCACCACCGTCTTTTCGCCGACAAGGCGGTTGAGCAGATGGCTGAGATCCGACAGCGAATCGCGCAGGTCGATGATTTCCGGCGTCAGCGTCTGCTTGCGCGAAAAGGCCAGCAACTGCCTGACCAGGGCCGCCGCCCGGTTCGCGTTCTCAGAGATCTGGTGCAGGTCGGCATAGTCGGGGTCGGCATTGTCCCGCTGCACCATCAACAGGTCGCAATGCCCGCTGATGGCAGTAAGCAGGTTATTGAAATCATGCGCTATTCCACCGGCTAGCTGGCCGATCGCCTGCATCTTCTGGCTTTGTGTGAACTGCGCTTCCAGGGATTTCAGCGCGCTGACATCGGTCAGCACGGCGACCATCCGCTGCGCATCTGCGGTCGAGACCAGGCTTATCTGAAGATCGCGCTCGACTTCGCCCCGCGTCTGGAGCACCTCGGCGCGGCCATTGTCGCGGCCTTCGTGAACCTCGGCGATCCAGTCCTCGAGCGGTCGGCCCAGGCCATCGACGAGATTGCCCAGATGGCTGCCCGGCCGGACCGGGCCCAGCAACGCCTCGGCCGCAGGGTTGGCCTCGATCATGCGGCCGCTGGGTTCGAATTCCAGAATCGCGATCGGCAGGTCTCGATAACCGTGACCCGTTTCCGGGATCGAGACGGCGGGTGCGGGCGGTTCCGGGGCAGGGGCGGGCATCTCGATCCGCCATAGCTGCAAGGTGGTTCCCGGTATCCGCTGGGCGATCAGCCGGGCGCCGTCTTGTAATGGCAGATTGCAGGGGCGGCCGTCGCCGATGCGCCGCAACAGCGCCTGCGCGGCGGTGGCCGGGCTGGCGCGATGGCGGGATAAAAGCGCGGCCGCATCGCGCCCGGCCATGTCCAGAAACTGCTCGGCCTGCGGGGATTGTGCGCGAATGGCGCCCTGCGCATCGACGATCCAGGCGCAACCGGCCTGCTCGGCGATGACGGGCCGGACCCTCCGCAGTTGCCGCCTGATGCGGATATGCTGCACAACCTGCTGCGCCACCATCAGCCCGGCCAGCAGATACCAGGCCACGGCCACCCCGCCGCCAATCACCAGCGCCCGGGCCGAAACTGCATTAGGTTGCAGGGCCAGCCACAGCGCGCCCAATGCCATCGGCAGCATCAGGACCGGCACGGCCGCAAGGCCGCGCGACAGCAGCAGTGCGTTATCCTTCATCCCTGCCTCGTCATCGATTCGGGGCCAGCATAGCCCATCGGAAGTTAAGCGGGGATTAACGGACGAGCGCCGCAAGGAAAAAACCGTCGCTCGCGGTTAACGGTGTCATGGAAAGGCTGGTTTTCAAACGAAAATCGGGATGAGCGGTCAGAAAGCCGCAAACCTGGGCTTCATTTTCCGACCGCAGCAACGAGCAGGTCATATAGGCCAGCGTTCCGCCAGGGCGGACATGGTTGGCGGCTTGCGCAAGAATCTCGGCCTGGGTGCGTTCGAGCGCGGCCAATGCCTCTGGGGTCAGGCGCCATTTCGCATCAGCCGTGCGCCTCCAGGTTCCCGAGCCAGAGCAGGGAACATCCGCAACCACCAGATCGTAAAGGCCTTTTGGCCCCAAAGCCCCGGCTTGCTCGATTGCCGCACCCGCTCGTTCCGCCCGGCGGGGCAGGTCGCGCATCCGCGCCGGCGCAATGTCCCATGCGGTGACCCGCGCGCCGCGGGCGGCCAGCGCCAGCGCCTTGCCCCCTCCGCCGGCGCAGAGATCGAGCGCCCGGTCCCCCGGCGCGATTTCCAACGCCGCGCACGCCATCTGCGCAGAGAGGTCCTGCAACTCGACCAGCCCGTCGCGCCAAGCGGCAGAGGCTTGCAGGCGCCGCTCGCCAGAGGTCACGCAAAGAGCTGTATCGCAACGAGAATCCGGGATTGCCTGAACTCCGTCCGCGGCAAGGATCGATTGTGCGTCCGCGGTCGTCGCGCGGGCAAGGTTGGTGCGCAGCCAGACCGGCGCCCGGCCGCGCAGGGCCGACGCGACGGCGTCGAAGTCGGGGCCCAGATCCTGTTGCAGCCGCAGAGAAATCCAGTCTGGAAGATCGCTGGCCTCTGCCCCGGACGGGGGACGGCCGGCCTTGAGTTCCTGTGCCGTCAGCGGCGCGGGACCGTGCCGGCTTCCGTCAAGGATCGTTGCGGGGTCGGTTCCGGCCTCGCGCAAGGCGCCCAGAATCAGCGCGCGGCCGCTGTCGCCGCCGCCCAATGCCGCGTGGCTGCGTCGGCGGCGCAGGGTTTGATAGACAAGATCGCGCACCGCAGCCCGATCCCCCGAGCCGGCAAAGCGGCTGGCGCGGGCCCAGCGGGTCAGTTGAGCCTCGGCCGGCGCGCCCGCGTTGATGGCGTCGAGAATCTGGATGGCTGCGGCTGCGCGCGCGGAAGGTGTCATGGTTTCCGAGGGTTTGCGGACATGAGGCGCAGGATGACGCCGCAAGCCCGCCGCCGCAAGCGGATCAACGGTTTGTTAACGAATCTCGACTATGCAGATTCGGAAAGCCCGTTGCAAAGGCTGGCGTCGCAGTAGAAAAAGGAATAGAACACTTACAGAACATGCAATCGTTGCCGGCTGCCGTTGTGCCGGGCCTTGCTGCGCAATAAGGTGAAAAAAATGTCTGGGGCGAGCATTCTGAAAATGGACGACAAACGCAGTGCGGATCGGCAAAAGGCGCTGGACAGCGCGCTGGCGCAGATCGAACGGCAATTCGGCAAGGGCTCGATCATGAAGCTCGGTGCCGACAACCCGGTGGCCGAGATCGAGGCGACCTCGACCGGCTCGCTAGGGCTGGACATCGCGCTGGGCATCGGCGGGCTGCCCAAGGGCCGCATCATCGAGATCTTCGGGCCGGAAAGCTCGGGCAAGACGACGCTGACGCTGCATGTTGTAGCCGAAGAACAGAAAAAGGGCGGCGTCTGCGCCTTTGTCGACGCCGAGCACGCGCTTGACCCGCAATATGCCCGCAAGCTGGGCGTGAATCTGGACGAGTTGCTGATTTCCCAGCCCGACACCGGCGAACAGGCGCTGGAAATCGTCGATACGCTGGTGCGTTCGGGCGCGGTCAGCCTGGTGGTGGTCGATTCGGTCGCGGCGCTGACGCCGAAATCGGAAATCGAAGGCGACATGGGCGACATGCAGATGGGCAGCCAGGCCCGGCTGATGAGCCAGGCGATGCGCAAGCTGACGGCCAGCATCGGCCGGTCGAACTGCATGGTGATCTTCATCAACCAGATCCGGATGAAGATCGGGGTGATGTTCGGCAACCCCGAGACCACGACCGGCGGCAACGCGTTGAAATTCTATGCGTCTGTCCGCCTCGACATCCGGCGCACCGGTGCGGTCAAGGATCGCGACGAGGTGGTTGGCAACGCCACCCGCGTCAAGGTGGTCAAGAACAAGGTCGCCCCGCCGTTCAAGCAGGTCGAATTCGACATCATGTATGGCGAAGGCATCTCGAAGGTCGGTGAATTGATCGACCTCGGGGTCAAGGCCGGGGTCGTGGAAAAATCGGGCGCCTGGTATTCCTATGGAGATGAGCGCATCGGTCAGGGTCGTGAAAATGCCAAACAATTCCTGCGCGACCGCCCCGAGGTTGCCCATGCGATCGAGGATCGGATCCGGGCCAGCCACGGTCTGGATTTCGCCTCGGGGCCGGATGAGGACGGCGCGCTGACGGAAGACTGAGCCACCCTGGACCCGCATGGCGCCGTCGGCAGGAAACGGAACAGTCCTGCCGACGGCCGTCATTCTGGACAGAAGGGACGGGCGCGGCTATCTCTGCACGGCAGCATTTCCCGCAGGAACTCTCCATGGCCAGCCTGAACGACATCCGCTCGACCTTTCTCGATTTCTTTGTCCGGAACGGCCATCGGCAGGTGGACAGCTCGCCGCTGGTGCCGCGCAACGACCCGACCCTGATGTTCGCCAACTCGGGGATGGTGCAGTTCAAGAACCTGTTCACCGGGCTGGAACACCGCGACTACACCCGCGCCACCACTGCACAGAAATGTGTGCGCGCGGGCGGCAAGCACAATGACCTGGATAATGTCGGCTATACCGCGCGCCACCATACCTTCTTTGAAATGCTGGGAAATTTCAGCTTCGGCGACTATTTCAAAGAGCAGGCGATCCCCTATGCGTGGGAGCTGCTGACGCGCGAATTCGGGATCGAGGCGGACAAGCTGCTGGTCACCGTCTATCACACCGATGACGAGGCCGCGAATATCTGGAAGAAAGTCGCCGGCCTGCCGGATGAGCGGATCATCCGCATCGCCACAAGCGACAATTTCTGGCAGATGGGTCCGACCGGTCCTTGCGGTCCCTGCACCGAGATCTTCTATGATCACGGCCCGGGGGTCTGGGGCGGACCGCCCGGCAGCCCGGACGAGGATGGCGACCGCTTTATCGAGATCTGGAACCTCGTTTTCATGCAGTTCGAGCAATTCGAGGACGGCTCGATGAAGCCGCTGCCGAATCCCTCGATCGACACCGGCATGGGGCTGGAACGGATCGGCGCGTTGCTTCAGGGTAAGCATGACAACTACGACACGGATCTGATGCGTTCGCTGATCGAGGCGTCGGCCCATGCGACGAGTTCTGATCCCGATGGGCCCGGTAAGGTCCATCACCGCGTCATTGCCGATCATTTGCGCTCGACCAGCTTTCTGATCGCGGACGGGGTAATGCCGTCGAACGAAGGGCGAGGGTATGTTCTGCGCCGCATCATGCGCCGCGCCATGCGCCACGCGCATATGCTGGGTGCGCAGGATCCGCTGATGCACCGGCTGGTTCCGGCGCTGGTCCGCCAGATGGGCGCGGCCTATCCCGAACTGACGCAGGCCCAGCCGCTGATCGAAGAAACGCTGCGTGGCGAGGAAACCCGTTTCCGCCAGACGCTCGACCGCGGCCTGCGGCTGCTTTCGGACGAGCTGGCGCGGCTGCCCGAAGGTGCCGATCTTCCGGGTGAGACGGCCTTCAAACTCTATGACACCTATGGTTTTCCGCTCGATCTGACGCAGGACGCGCTGCGCGAACAGGGTCGTGCGGTCGAGGTCGCGGGTTTCGACGCCGCCATGGCCGAGCAAAAGACCAAGGCGAGGGCGGCCTGGACCGGCTCGGGTGAGACGCGCGACGCTGCGATCTGGTTCGACCTGGCGGAACGCCACGGTGCCACGGAATTCCTTGGCTATGATACGGAACAGGCCGAAGGCGCGATCCTGGCGCTGGTGATCGACGGGGCCGAGGCCGATTCGGCGGCCGAAGGCGACAAGGTGCAGATCGTGCTGAATCAGTCCCCCTTCTATGCGGAAAGCGGCGGGCAGGTCGGCGATACCGGGCTGATCAAGACCGAAACCGGCGCCGCGCGGGTTACCGATACGCGTAAATCCGGCGATCTTTTCATCCACGTTGCCGAAGTGACCATGGGGCGGCTTGAGCGCGGTCAGGGCGCTGCGCTTGCCGTGGACAGCGACCGTCGCGGCGCGATTCGCGCGAATCACTCGGCCACCCATCTTCTGAATGAGGCGTTGCGCAATGCGCTTGGCGATCACGTCGTCCAGAAGGGCAGCCTGAACGCCGCTGACCGGCTGCGCTTTGATTTCAGCCATGGCCGGGCGGTCACCCCCGAGGAACTCGCCGCGGTGGAATCCGAGGTCAACGGGATCATCCGCCAGAATACCCCTGTCGAAACCCGGGTGATGACCCCTGACGACGCCCGGGGAATGGGCGCGCAGGCGTTGTTTGGCGAAAAATATGGCGATGAGGTGCGGGTGGTCTCGATGGGACGCCATCCGGATTCGGGCAAGGGGACGAACCGGGACACCTATTCGATCGAACTGTGCGGCGGGACACATGTCAAGCGAACCGGCGACATCGGCGCGTTCGTTTTGCTTGGCGACAGCGCCTCGGCGGCAGGGGTGCGGCGGGTCGAGGCGCTGACCGGCGAACCGGCGTTGGCGCATCTGCGCGCGGCAGAGCGGCAACTGTCTGAAATTGCCGGGCTTCTCAAGGCGCAGGCCGGCGACGTGGTGGCCCGGGTCAAGGCGCTGAGTGACGACCGCAAATCCATGCAGAACGAGATCGCCCAGCTCAGGCGGCAGCTGGCGATGGGAGGCGGCGCCGAGGTTGCGCCCAAGGAAATCAACGGCGTCCAGTTGATCGCACGCCGCATCGACGGGGTTTCGGGCAAAGAACTGGGCGCGCTCGCCGACCAGATGCGCGCAGGGCTGACGAATGGCGCCGTGGTGGTGATGACCGAGGACAACGGCAAGGCCACGGTCGCAGCGTCGGTGGCCCCGGAACTGGCCCAGCGGATCACTGCGGTGACACTGGTTCAGGCCGCGGTAGCTGCGCTTGGCGGCAAGGGCGGTGGTGGTCGTCCGGACCGGGCGCAGGGTGGCGCGCCCTCGCTTGCCGCGCTGGATGCGGCAGTCGAAGCCGTCGAAAAAATCATCTCGGCCGCGAACTGAGGCGCGGCCCCCCGCTTTTTGTCGGGGCACCGACTGTCCCGCCGTGGATGGGCGGCTTTTGATGTGAATTCATGTTCACGGGATGCCGATGTCCTGCAAAAATAGGGTGAAATCTTAATACATGCCGGGTTAGAGTTTCCTTGAACGGCAAAAAGGGACGGGAAATGTGTCGCTGGGCGGCCTATCTGGGCAAGCCGATCTATCTGGAAGACATCGTCAGCCGACCGGGGCATTCTCTGATCCGGCAAAGTCACGGTGCGACGCGCTGCGCCACCTCGGTCAATGCGGATGGTTTTGGTATCGCCTGGTACGGCGACCGGGATGAGCCGGGACTATACCGCGACGTGATGCCCGCCTGGTCGGATCCGAATCTGCGCAGCCTGACTGCCACGGTGAAATCGCATCTGTTCATGGCTCATGTGCGGGCTTCGACGGGCACCGCGACCAGCCGCAACAATTGCCATCCCTTTGCGGTCGGCAAATGGAGCTTCATGCACAACGGGCAGTTCGGCGGGTATGATTCCTGGCGCCGTTCCGCCGAGTTGCTGATTCCGGACGATGCATACCGGCATCGCAAAGGGGCGACCGACAGCGAGGCGTTGTTTCTTTGTGCGCTGGGCGAGGGATTGCAGCAGGATCCATGCGGCGCACTGGCGCGCGCCACCGCCCGGTTCGAGGCCCTGGCCCGCCGGCGGGGAACAGCGCCCCATGTCCGGCTGACCTGCGCCTTTTCGGATGGGGTGCGGCTTTATGCAGTGCGTTATGCGTCGGACGATCAGGCGCCGACGCTTTACCATCGCTGGTCTGCGACGCGCGGAGGGCGGGCGGTGGTGTCCGAGCCCCTTGAAAGCGACGAGCTTGACTGGTTCGAGGTGCCGCCCGGGACGTTCTGCACGTTCGAGGGCGAATCGGTGACAATCGCGCCCTTTGTTGTGCAGTCAGACCGCCTGGCTGCCTGAGGTGCCCGGGCCGATCGTTCCGCGCCGGCCTCCGGTCTGCGCGCGGTCGAGCAGCAGATGGTCGAGGATGACGCAGGCCGCCATCGCCTCGGCCACCGGCACGGCGCGGATTCCGACACAGGGGTCATGCCGCCCCTTGGTCACCAGTTCCATTTCCTGACCGGCGGCGTTGATCGTGCGGCGCGGGGTCAGAATCGAGCTGGTCGGTTTGACAGCGAACCGGACGGCGATGTCCTGCCCGGTCGAGATCCCCCCCAGAATGCCCCCGGCGTGGTTCGACAGGAACAGCGGCCCTTTTGGGCCGAGGCGGATTTCGTCTGCATTCTCAGTGCCGTGCAGCCGCGCGGCCTCCATCCCTTCGCCGATCTCGACGCCCTTGACCGCGTTGATCGACATCATCGCGGCGGCCAGGTCGGTGTCGAGCTTGGCATAAACGGGCGCGCCCAGCCCGGGGGGGCAACCCCGGATCAGCAGCTCGACCGCGGCGCCGACGCTGTCCTGATTTTTGCGAATTTGTGAAAGATAGGCGGTCCATTCGCCCACTGCCGCGGCATCCGGCAGGAAAAAATCATTTTTCAGGATCTCGGCGACGTCGAAACGGCTGCGGTCGATGGCAAGATCGCCCATCCGCACCATATAGCCGGTAATCGACAGCGTGGGGGCCAGCTCGCGCAGAGCCGCGCGGGCCACCGCGCCGGCCGCCACGCGGGCGGCAGTCTCTCTTGCGCTGGAACGTCCGCCGCCGCGATAGTCGCGGATACCGTATTTCAGGTGATAGGTGATGTCGGCGTGGCCGGGTCGGAACGCTTGCGCAATGTCGCCATAGTCACGGGAACGCTGGTCGGTGTTCTCGATCATCAGCTGGATCGGGGTGCCGGTCGTCCGGCCCTCGAACACGCCGGAAAGGATGCGCACCTGATCCGGCTCTTGCCGCTGGGTGGTCATGCGTGACTGACCGGGCCGTCGACGGTCCAGAAACGGCTGAATCTCGGCTTCGTCCAATGGAACGCCGGGGGGGCAGCCGTCCACCGTCACCCCCAGCGCCGGCCCGTGGCTTTCCCCCCAGGTCGTAAAAGTGAATACCCGGCCGAAGCTATTGAAACTCATTGGCTATTCCACTTGCTTCGCTGATCGGCGGCGCGTGACTGCCGCGCTGACCAAAGGTTCAGCCTTGCAGGGTTCGCACCCTGATCTCGCCTTCTTCCCGCGACCGGATCGCCGCAACGGCGGCAATAGACCCCGCCGCGGTGGTAAAATAGGGGATCCGGTCATAAAGCGCCACCGAGCGGATGTCGCGCGAATCAGAGATCGCCTGCGCGCCCTCGGTGGTGTTCAGCACCATGGCGATATCGCCGTTCTTCAGGCGGTCGACGATATTCGGGCGCCCCTCATACACTTTGTTGACCAATTCCGCCTCGACCCCGGCATCGCGCAGAAACTGGGCGGTGCCCTGCGTGGCGACCACGGTAAAGCCCATCGCAACCAGATCGCTTGCGGCGGCGGCCATGTCGGGCGTCTTGTCGGTATCCTTGATCGAGACGAAAACGCGGCCCGATTCGGGCAGATGCGTGCCGGCCCCCATCTGCGCCTTGAGAAAAGCGCGCGCAAAGTTGCGGTCCCAGCCCATCACCTCGCCGGTAGAGCGCATTTCCGGGCCGAGCAGGGTATCGACCCCCGGGAAACGGGCAAAGGGCAGAACGGCCTCCTTGACCGAAAACCACGGCGTCACCGGATCGGCTAGCGTCAGCGGGTCGGCAAAGGGCAGCGGATCGTCGGGGCCGAGTTCAGCGGGGTAGGGCGCGCGGGTGGGGAAAGCCGACAGCGGCTCGCCCGCCATCAGCCGCGCCGCGATCGAGGCAATGGCGCTGTCAGTGGCCTTGGCGACAAAGGGCACGGTGCGCGAGGCGCGCGGGTTCACCTCAAGCACGTAGATATCGCCGTTCTTGATTGCGAACTGCACGTTCATCAGGCCAACGACGTTCAGTGCCCGTGCCATTTTTTCGGTCTGGGTTTTCAGCTCGTCCAGGGTCGCGGCGCTCAGCGTATGGGGGGGCAGCGAACAGGCGCTATCCCCTGAATGGACGCCGGCTTCCTCGATATGTTCCATGATTCCAGCGACATGGACCGAATTTCCGTCCGACAGCGCATCCACGTCAACCTCGATCGCGCCCGACAGATAGCTGTCCAGAAGCACCGGGTTCTTGCCGGAAACCTGCACCGCAGTGGTGATGTAGCGGTTCAGGTGGTCCATGTCGCGCACGATCTCCATCGCGCGGCCGCCAAGCACGTAAGAGGGGCGGATGACCAGCGGAAAACCGACCCGCGCCGCGATTTCACGCGCCTGTTCGGGGCTGGAGGCGATGCCGTTGACCGGTTGTTTCAGCCCCAGATCCTGTAGTAGTTTCTGAAAACGCTCGCGGTCCTCGGCCAGGTCGATGGCGTCGGGCGAGGTGCCGAGGATCGGAATTCCCTCGGCCTCAAGCGCATTGGCCAGTTTCAGCGGGGTTTGCCCGCCGAACTGCACGATCACCCCGTGCAACGTGCCGTTTTCCTGCTCGACCCGCAGAATTTCCAGCACATGTTCCAGGGTCAGCGGTTCGAAATACAGCCGGTCCGAGGTGTCGTAGTCGGTCGACACGGTTTCGGGGTTGCAGTTCACCATGATGGTTTCATAGCCAACGTCGGTCAGCGCGAAACAGGCGTGGCAGCAGCAGTAATCGAACTCGATTCCCTGGCCGATACGGTTTGGGCCTCCTCCGAGAATCACCACTTTCTTGCGGTCCGTGGGCCGCGCCTCATCCTCGACCTCGCCCATCGCCGGGGCCTCGTAGGTCGAATACATATAGGGGGTCTGCGCCTCGAATTCGGCGGCGCAAGTGTCGATGCGCTTGAACACCGGCAGCACACCGGCTGCGCGGCGGGCGCGACGGACCTCGGTTTCGCTGCGATTCGTCAGGGCCGCAAGCCGCGCATCGCTGAAGCCCATCATCTTGACCCGACGCAAGCCGGCAACGTCATCGGGCAGGCCCGAGGCACGAATTTCGGCCTCAGCCTCGACGATTTCGCGGATGCGGGCAAGGAACCATGGGTCGAAACTGGTCGTGCGCTGAATTTCGTCGTCAGACAGCCCGGCACGCATGGCTTGGGCGACAACCCGCAGCCGGTCGGGGGTCTGGCGCGACAACGCCTTGATATAGGCAGGTTTTCCCTGCTCGGCGGCGCCTTCGATCTCGATTTCGTCCAGCCCGGTCAGCCCGCTTTCCATCGACGACAACGCTTTTTGCAGCGATTCGTGGAAGCTGCGTCCGATCGCCATCACCTCGCCGACCGATTTCATCGCGGTGGTCAGATCCGGCTTCGATCCGGGGAATTTCTCGAATGCGAAACGTGGGATCTTGGTCACCACATAGTCGATCGACGGCTCGAAACTGGCCGGGGTTACCCGGGTGATGTCGTTGTCCAGCTCGTCCAGCGTATAGCCGACGGCGAGTTTCGCGGCGATCTTGGCGATCGGGAACCCCGTCGCCTTGGAAGCAAGCGCCGACGAGCGGCTGACCCGCGGGTTCATTTCGATCACGACCAGGCGGCCGGTCGCGGGGTCCACCGCGAATTGCACGTTCGAGCCGCCAGTCTCGACCCCGATTTCGCGCAGAACCGCGATCGAGGCGCTGCGCATCCGCTGGTATTCGCGGTCGCTCAGCGTGAGCGCCGGGGCGACGGTGATCGAATCGCCGGTGTGCACCCCCATCGGGTCGATGTTTTCGATCGAGCAGATGATGATCGCATTGTCCGCCTTGTCGCGGACGACCTCCATCTCGAACTCTTTCCAGCCCAGCAGGCTTTCGTCGATCAGCACCTGCGCCATGGGGCTGGCGTCGAGGCCCGAGCGGACGATGGCGCGATAATCGTCGCGGTTATAGGCGATACCGCCGCCGGTTCCGCCCAGGGTAAAGGCTGGGCGGATGATGGCCGGCAGGCCTATTTCATCCAACGATTCCATTGCTATGGCGACGCCGGCATTAAGGTCGAACTTGCCCTCGGGGGTCTTTGGCGCGGTGACAATCGTGGCGCGCGGATTTTCCAGGCCGATCCGTTCCATCGCTTGCCGGAACAGGGCGCGATCCTCGGCTTTTTCGATGGCGGCGCGTTGCGCGCCGATCATCTCGACGCCGTATTTTTCCAGCACGCCCATATCGTCCAGCGCCAGCGCGGTGTTCAGTGCGGTCTGGCCGCCCATGGTCGGAAGCAACGCGTCGGGGCGCTCGGCCGCGATGATTTTTTCGACGACTTCCGGGGTGATCGGCTCGATATAGGTTGCGTCGGCCAGACCCGGATCGGTCATGATCGTTGCGGGGTTCGAGTTCACCAGGATGACCCGATACCCTTCTTCGCGCAGCGCCTTGCAGGCCTGAGCGCCCGAATAGTCGAACTCGCAGGCCTGTCCGATGACGATGGGTCCGGCGCCGATTATGAGGATCGAGGAAATATCGGTTCTCTTCGGCATGGGGTCCCCTGGCGATCACGGCTTCTAAATCGACCGGGGTTATAGTGCCCGACAACGGTTCTGCAAGGGCAGGCGCGCGCTCTGCGGCGGACAACGGTGCGTAAAATTGTTGTATCCGAGGCGAATGCCGCGCGTTATCGCGTTCGTTGCACCAGTTATCTTACACTCACAGCGGGTTAGGCTGGCCGCTGGCCGCTTGCCCTTAACTGCGCATGACATGCCGTCAGGAATGGTGCTTGCGACGATTCTGTTCCCGGTGGGCGCGTGTCATCGCGCCTCACGCAGGGCAGTGACCTGGGTTTCCAGCGCGCTTGCCCCACCATGCAATGACAGCCGCGCACCTTCGCGGGTCAGTTCGGCGCCGGTCACGCGGGTGAAGGCCGCGACCGCGCCAGAGGACAGAATCTCGTCGCCGCGATAGCTTATCAACTGGAAACTGTAGATGCCGTCGGGCAGCAACCCGTTGTCGGTTCGTCCGGCCCAGTCGACCTCGCCGCTGCCCAGCCCGATATTTTCGCGCAGCAATTCGCGGCCCCTTGTGTCCAGCGTCACCAGTTCGACCCGATCAGCGCCCGGGTCCGGCCGGATATCAAGGGTGATCGGGGTGCCGTCGAATGCGACGGGTGCAGTGGTCCTGATCTCTTTTCCGATCCAGTCGGCCAATGCTGCCAGACCGCCGGCCTGAGTGCCCGCCAGCTGTTCCAGAATCTGGTTCGTCCGGACCTGCTGCTCGACGCCGGAAAACGTCGCAAGCTGCACTGCAAAGTCAGAGCCTTCCATCGGGTTGAGCGGATCTTGATGCTTGATCTGGGTGGTCAGCATCTTGAGAAAGGTCTGGAAATCGCCGCCGGCAAAACTGGCGGCCTGGGAGCTTGTGCTGCCAGGCTGCGTGGCTGCTTGCGGGTTCGGGGCGGTGGTCGCGGGGATGGAACTGGTCATGAAGCTTTCCTAGAAGCGAATATCAAGCCGGGTCAGGGTCACTGCCCTGGCGGGCGGTTGGGTTTCGAGTTCGGGCGCGTGCTGATCCTGCGCCTCGGACCTGTCCCGGGCAGCGGGCGGCAGGGCGCTTTCACGCTGATTTCCCGAGCCGTCCTGCCGCAAATCCTCAAGCTGCGCGTCAGGCATTCCGTTTTCGCGCAGATCCCGCAGCAGCTGGTCGCTGTGGCGCCGAATCAGTTCAAGCGTCTCGGGGCGCTCGACGAACACTGCAATCCGTCCCGGATTGCCGTCCTCGCCAAGCAGCACGGTCACCCGGCCGAGTTCGACGGGGTCGAGCATGATTTCGACCTGCCCGGATCGGGTGCGCACGATCGCATCGGCAATCTGCCGATGCGGTTCGGGCAAGGCTGCGGCTCTGGTGGCGACCAGCTGATCCGGCGTTGCTGCGACGTCGCGGGCCGCAGGCGCGGTGGCCGCAAACCCGACCACCGGGTCCAGGACGGATTGCGAATCCAGCGTAGCCGTCGAGGTTGGCATCTCGGCTTCGGGCCAGGTCATGCTCGTATTTCGCTGCAAGTTGCGGTGTTGAACGACCTCGCCGGTCGGTTGGAGGGGCGGCTGTTCGGGCGGTTTTGCAGCCGGTATGGAGCCATTGCGAATCGACTCGCGCATATCAGCGCGCAGCATCTTTGCAGGAATGTCGGACGACAGTTCTGGATCGTCATCGGCGGCCGGGGCGGCCGGATCGTTATCGAAAGCTGGGTCGATCACCGTCGGCTGTGGCGCCAGTGCCGGATAGGCCACGGACGCGTCAACATGACCGCTCAGTGATTCGGACGGCGGGGGCTGAGGCAGAACCGCGCAAAAGACGTCGCAAGCCTCATCCTCAGTCAGGATATCATGCAACGCGGGCCCTGTTTCGGCGTCGTCGGGTTGGGATGGGGGGGGCACGCCGGGACGTCGTTCCCCATGCCCCGAATCGGAACGAATCGGATTGTCCCGCGCGGAACCTTCCCCGCCGCCAGGCTGATCGGGCGCAGGCTTGTCTGCCTGTTCGCGCGAGTCGGCAGCCGCCATCAATCGCCCGAATTCGGCACCGCCTTGTTTCCGGGTTGGGTCCGCCATCGCCGCCCCCGGTATGGGTGGCGTGGTCAGGGCAGGAATATTCAGCGCCGTCATGGTCCGACCTTTTAGAATCACCTCGTCGTTTTACGCCCTTTTCGTTACCAAATATTTACCGGCGTCCGATATCAAACAAAACACGGCAATTTAATCGGAGGCGCTTTGTGAAGATCAACATGTCCATGTCCCCGCCGCCCCGACCATCGGGAAACGCCAGTGTCGGCGACCGGCTAGAGGGCGCATTTCTAAGCGAAATGCTGAAAATCGCCATGCCGGAACCAGGCAAGGGGCCGTTTCACGGCGGCATCGGCGAATCGCAGTTTTCATCATTCCTGATCGAGCAACATGCAACGGCGATCGCGTCGCGCATTGATCTGAAGCTCGATTCGCGGCTGGAGGCACCCAATGGCTGACCTGATCCGACTGCTGGATGACGCCTGCAATGCAATGATTGCCGGGGATTCGCAGGGTTGCGAATCATTTCTCGAGCGATTCCGCGCGAGGGTCGAGCACGAATCACTGGACGCCGCCGCGCGTGCCGAATGCGGTCGCCGGCTTGAGCGGCTCAGGGGATTGGCCGGTGCAGCGGCCGAGGGGCTGGATGCGTCGCGGGACTGGCTGCGTGAATTATCCGCCGTGCTGGGCGGGCTGGATGTCTATGATCGCTCGGGCCGGCAAAGGGTCGTCACCGACCTGCCCGCTCGCGCGGAAAGGTTTTGATAAAATGCTTTGGATTCCGGCTTTGGTGTCCGACGGGAAATTTACTATTCCTTAGGTGTCACCGGCATAAAAGGTGATTGCGTCAAGACGACGCCGGATAATTCCGCGGGTCAGAAGGCCGAAACCAATGAAACCCGGGTGGGATAATTCATCCGGAATAACGGAGGATATAATGTCCAGCATTCTGACCAACAACAGCGCGATGGTCGCGCTGCAGACCCTTCGCGGCATCAACAGCAACCTGGCCAAGATTCAGGACGAGATCTCGACCGGTAAATCGGTTGCGAGCGCCAAGGATAACGCCGCCGTCTGGGCAATCACCAAGACGATGGAAACCGACGTGGCGGGTTTCAAAGCCATCGGCGACAGCCTCGCCCTGGGGCAGTCCACCGTTGGCGTGGCTCGTGCCGCATCGGAAAGCGTGACTGACCTGCTGAAAGAGATCAAGCAACTGATCGTCTCGGCGCAGGAAGAAAACGTCGACCGGGCCAAGATCCAGACGGATATCACCGAACGGGCCGCCCAAATCGGCTCGATCATCAGCGCCGCGCAGTTCAACGGCCTGAATCTGGTCGATGGCAGCCAGACTGCCGACGTTTCGGTTCTCGCCTCGCTTGACCGTGCGGCGGATGGCTCGGTGACGGCCGCAAGCATTGCGGTTGCCCCGCAGGATCTCGATGCGATCCACACCGCGGTGGCGGCCTATGATGTCGAGGGCGATCACGAGGCTGCCCTGGCCGATATCGAAACGCAGTTGCAGGCGGCAATCACCGCCTCGGCCAACTTCGGTTCGGTGGCGAAGCGCATCGATATCCAGTCGGACTTCGTCAAGAAGCTGTCGGATGCGATGACCTCGGGCATCGGTGCGCTGGTGGATGCCGATATGGAGGAAGCCTCGGCGCGCCTGCAGGCGCTTCAGGTCCAGCAGCAGCTGGCGACGCAGTCGCTGTCGATCGCCAACCAGGCGCCGCAGACCCTGCTGTCGCTGTTCCGCGGCTGATGAACTGCTCCGGGGCCCTTCGGGGCCCCGGAGCACCTGGACGCCGCCCTGTTTCGGGCATTGAAAGGAACGGTTTTGAACATACAGGTTTCAACCGGTTATGCGGCTGCTGCTCATGCTGATACAGACCCCAGGCGGGCAGAGGCTCTTGTGCTTTCGCGCTTGGCGGCCGGCATGATCCGCGCTTCTGAACTCGGCAAGTCGGGCTTTGCCGCGCTGGCGAGCGCCGTGCATGAAAACCGGCGTTTCTGGCGCATTGTTGCGATGGATCTGACCGATGATGGCAATGAATTGCCACAAGCGTTGCGGGTTCAGCTGTTGTCGCTGGCGCAGTTCGTGGAACAGGAAACCGCGCGGGTGCTGGGCGGCGGCAACGATGCCCAGACGCTGATCGAACTCAACCGCACGGTTGCACGCGGGCTTTTTGAACAGCCGGGTTGATGCACTGTCAACGCCTTTACGCCCACGACCGGCGCTGGCGGTCCCATTGATACTGGCGGCATCATGCGGCCGAAACGGAGCATATCATGAGCGGACTCATCCTGAAACTCGCGCCCAATGAGCGCGTGCTGATCAACGGCGCCGTTATCGAGAACGGGGACCGGCGCTGCAAGATTTCGATCAAGACCCCGAATGCCAATATCCTGCGGCTCAAGGATGCGATTCATCCGACCGATATCTCCACGCCGGTAGCGCGGGTCTGTTACGATGCGCAATTGGTCCTGTCGGGCGACGCCGATGATTCCCAAGGCCGGCGCAATCTGCTGCGCGGGATCGAACAATTGTCGCAGGTGTTTGACGATAGGGACAGCCGGCAGGCACTGGATGGCGCGACAGCCGATGTGATCGACGGCAATATCTATCGCGCGCTGCGCCAACTGCGCAGTCTTTTGCCGCGGGAGGCGCGATTGCTCGCGCATTTGTCATGAGCTTTCAGCCGATCGTGGGGCAGGGCGGTTATTCGGGCTGGCGGTTGCTGCAACGCACTGGCGAATTGCAGCGATCCCTGGTCGCGAAAGAGCAGTCGGTTGCCCGCGACGTTGCCTATGTCCGCGAGCGGTTGGGCAGCACGGAAACTGCCGAGGCGCTTGTTGCCGATTATCGTCTGCGACATACCGCATTGAGCGCTTTCGGTCTTGAAGATGACGTGAACAACCGATTCTTTATTCGCAAAGTGCTTGAATCGGATCTGAGCGACCCCAAGAGTCTTGCCAATCGGCTGGGGGATAAGCGCTACCTCGCGCTGGCCGAGGCATTCGGCTATGGATCCGGATCGGGACCGAGCAGGGATCTGGCGGATGAAATTGCCGAGCGCCATGTATCGGCCGAGCTGGAAAGACGTGTGGGCACGATCGACGGCAATTTGCGCCTGGCCATGAATGCGCAGAGGGAACTCGCCAAGATTGGCGAATCGGCTGCTTCGGATAATGTCCGCTGGTATAATATCATCGGCTCGGCACCGCTGCGGAAAGTGATCGAGGGCGCGCTGGGGCTGACCTCGGATTTCATCAAGTTTCCGGTAGAAAAACAGGTCGAACAATTAAAGCAGCGCACCGCCGCGATGTTTGGCTCCGCCTCGCCTTCGGCCTTTGGTGATCCGAAAAATCTGGAAAAACTCATTCAGAAATTTCTGATCCGCGCGGAAATGATCAGCCCGGTGCAATCATCTTACAGCGCCGCGTTGCTGTTGCTGTCGAACAGCGCCAACCGACCGGCCTTGGGTTAGCCGGTTCTTCGTTATGGAGGGTAATGGATTTTTGACCCTGGCGGAATACCCAGGCAGATCGAATTGCGGGACGCGCCGCCAACCCTTGTTATCACAAGGGTCTGACCGGCAGCAGGGTTGATTATCGCACCGCCAATGCGTCAGCGCGCGGGCCATGTTTCCTTGGCCGCCGGGTCAGGCCAGAAATGCGCCGATTGCCGCGCCGATGGCGATCAATATCGTGGTGATGAGCCAGCCCGGGTTGCGGCGCTCGACGACGACCGGGGCCGGCTGTGGGCGTGACAGGCGATCCAGCTGTCGGTCCACGACCTCGGGCAGCAGGGGGCCGTGCCGACCAAGCGCCTCGATCACCCGCAGGCCGTCGCGCAGCAGCGCTCGCGGGCCAAGATTGCTGCGGATGTAGGTCTCGACCACCGGCCGTGCGGTTGCCCAGATGTTGATCTGGGGGTCCAGCGTGCGGGTTACGCCCTCGACCACCACCATGGTGCGCTGTAGCAGGATCAGTTCGGTCCGCGTGGCCATGCCGAAACGCTCGGTCACCTCGAACAGATATGCCAGCAGGTTGGCCATCGAGATGCGGCTGGCATCGGCGTCAAAGATCGGCTCGCCCACCGCCCGCAACGCGCGGGCGAATTGTGCGATATTGCGGTCCGAGGGCACATAGCCCGCCTCGAAATGCACCCTCGCGACGCGGTGATAATCGCGCTGG
This sequence comes from Paracoccus alkenifer, assembly GCF_900108405.1. Lineage (GTDB taxonomy): Bacteria > Pseudomonadota > Alphaproteobacteria > Rhodobacterales > Rhodobacteraceae > Paracoccus > Paracoccus alkenifer. Next base: position 472,086 of record NZ_FNXG01000001.1, on the reverse strand, counting down.
ATGAAACCATACAGGATCTCGGCATAGACCCGGCGGGTGTATTCGTCGATCTCGCCCATGATCCCGAAATCAAAGGCGATGATGTCGCCGTTCGCCGCCACCCGCAGGTTTCCCTGGTGCATGTCAGCGTGGAAAAATCCGTCGCGCAGCGCGTGGGACAGGAACAGTTGCAGCAGCCGCGCGGCGATGCGGCTGGTGTCGTGCCCCGCCGCCCGGATCGCGGCGACATCGGCCATCGGGATGCCCTCGGCCCAGTCGCTGGTCAGCACCCGGCGCCCGCTCAGATCCCAATGCGGGCGGGGAACGGCAAGTTCTTCGTCCCCACGCGTGTTCTCGGCGAATTCCGAGGCCGAGGCCGCCTCGAGCCGCAGGTCCAGCTCGCCCAGCACCACCGATTCGAAATGCCCCACCACATCCAGCGGCCGCAGCCGTCGCGAGGCCGGCGACAGGAACTCGATCAGCGAGGCCGCCAGGTGGAAAGCGTCAAGATCGCGGCGGAAATCGGCCAGGATGTCGGGCCGCAGCACCTTGACCGCCACCTCGGCCCCGGTATCCGCCCGCCGCGCCCGATGCACCTGCGCGATCGAGGCCGCCGCAACCGGCGGGGAAAACTCGGAAAACAGCGTGGACACCGGCGCGCCCAAGTCCTGTTCGATCTGCGCGCGGGCGATCTCGTCCGGAAAGGGCGGCAGCCGGTCCTGCAACATCCGCAGATGCCCGGCCATTTCCACCCCCACCACGTCCGCCCGGGTTGAAAGGATCTGGCCGAACTTGATATAGGCCGGCCCCAGCGCGGTCAGCGCGCGGGTGATCGGCGGCAGGTCGGGGTCGCCCGGGTAGCCCAGCCAGGCAAAGGGCCAGCCCAGCAGCCGCGCCGCCGCCCGCACCCGCGCGGGTGCGTTCATCGCGTCAAGCGCGGCCCCCATTGCGCCGGTGCGCTGGAATGTCGCGCCGGTGCGGATCAGCCGCCAGATGTTGTGAGGCCCCCGCATTCAGAGCTTCCAGCCCGAATGCAGCGCCGCGATTCCCATGGACAGGTTGCGATACTGCACCCGCTCGAACCCGGCATCGCGGATCATCGCGGCGAAGGTTTCCTGATCGGGAAAGCGGCGGATCGATTCGACCAGATACTGGTAGCTGTCGCGGTCCTGCGCCACCAGCTGCCCCAGCGGCGGGATCACGTTGAAGGAATAGCGGTCATAGGCCCATTGCAGCGCCGGCACCGGGATCTGCGAAAATTCCAGCACCATCAGCCGGCCGCCGGGTTTCAGCACGCGATGCGCCTCGGACAACGCATCGGGAATGCGGGTGACGTTGCGGATGCCAAAGCTGATCGTGTAGCGGTCAAAGCTTGCATCGGCAAAGGGCAGGGCCATCGCGTCGCCCGTCACCCAGGCCAGCCTGTCGGCCAGCCGCCCGGCCTCGGCGCGTTTGCGCCCCTCGACCAGCATCGATTCGGTCATGTCGCAGACGGTGACGCGCGCGCCCGGTGCGCGGCCCAGAAAGCGGAATGCGATGTCGCCGGTCCCGCCCGCCACGTCCAGCAGGTGCTGGCCCGACTGCGGCACCAGCCAGTCCATCATCGCGTTTTTCCAGACGCGGTGGATGCCGACGCTCATCAGGTCGTTCATCACGTCGTATTTCGAGGCGACGCGGGAAAACACCCCGTGCACCAGCGCGGGTTTTTCGTCCTCGGCGACCTGCCGAAAGCCGAAATGGGTTTGATTACGCGCCTTGTCGTTCATAGGTCAGCCATCCAGTCGCCGGTCCGGGCGGCACCATGCAGCGGAAACCGGGGAAATGCCAGAACTGCCAGAGGTGGAAACCGTGCGCCGCGGTCTTGAGCCGCATCTGACCGGCCGCAGGCTGGTGCGGGTGGATCAGCGCCGCCCCGACCTGCGCTGGCCGATGCCGCCAGATCTGGTGCAGGTGCTGACCGGCGCGCGGGTCGAGGGGCTGCGGCGGCGGTCGAAATACATCCTGATCGACCTCGACCGCGATGCGTCCATGCTGCTGCATCTGGGCATGTCGGGGCGTATCCGGGTCGAGGGCGGGATTCTGGGCGGTTTTCACCACGACGCCAATCTGCGCCCGCAACACGACCATCTGGTGCTGACCACGGACGAGGGCGTGAGCGTGACGCTGAACGACGCGCGTCGCTTCGGTGCGGTCGATCTGCTGCGCCCGGGGCAGGATCATCCGCTGCTGGCCGCGCTTGGCCCCGAACCGCTGGGCGAGGATTTCACCCCCGCTGTGCTCGCGGCGGCGCTTGCGGGGCGCAAGGCGCCGGTGAAATCGCTGCTGCTGGACCAGCGCATCGTCGCCGGGCTGGGCAATATCTATGTATGCGAGGCGCTGCACCGTGCCGGCGTCCATCCTGCCCGCCCCGGCGGCGCGCTGGCCGCGGGCGAGATCGCGGCGCTGTGGGGCCATATCCGCGACGTGCTGACCGATGCCATCGCGGCCGGCGGTTCATCCCTGCGCGACCACCGGCAGGCGTCGGGCGAGATGGGGTATTTCCAGCATGATTTCCGCGTCTACGGGCGCGAAGGGGCGGTGTGCCCGACCCCCCGCTGCGGGGGCGCGATCGCGCGGATCACGCAATCCGGCCGCTCGAGCTGGTTCTGCCCGCAGTGCCAGCACTGACCCCGCCGCATCGACCGGCTGGCACGCGGGCGTGAGCTTTGGTAACAAGCCCGCAACGCCGCCCAACCCAGAAAAGGGACAGTTTCGCATGGCCTACCAGACCCTCATCGTCGAAAATCATGACCGCGTCGCCCTGATCCGCCTGAACCGCCCCGAGGCGCTGAATGCGCTCAGTGGAGAGTTGATCACCGAACTCGCCGCGGCGGTGACAGCGGCGGACGCCGACCCGGCGATCCGCTGCATCGTGCTGACCGGCAGCGAGAAAGCCTTTGCCGCCGGCGCCGACATCAAGGAAATGGCCTCGAAATCCTATGTGGACGTGCTGACCGGCGACCTGTTCGGTCCCGAGATCGAACAGATCAACCGCGTTCGCAAGCCGATCATCGCCGCCGTCGCCGGCTATGCGCTGGGCGGCGGCTGCGAGCTGGCGATGATGTGCGATTTCATCATCTGCGCGGAAAACGCCAAGTTCGGCCAGCCCGAGATCAACCTGGGCGTGATTGCCGGCATCGGCGGCACCCAGCGCCTGACCCGTTTCGTCGGCAAGTCCAAGGCGATGGACATGAACCTGACCGGCCGTTTCATGGATGCGGCCGAGGCCGAGCGTTCCGGGCTGGTCAGCCGCGTGGTCCCCGTGGACAAGCTGGTGGACGAGGCAATGGCGGCGGCGCGCAAGATCGCCTCGAAATCCGCGGTGGCCACCATGGTCGCCAAGGAAACCGTGAACCGCAGCTATGAAACCACCCTGCGCGAGGGGCTGCTGTATGAACGCCGCGCCTTCCACGCGCTGTTCGCGACCGAGGACCAGAAGGAAGGGATGAGCGCATTCGCCGAAAAGCGCGAGGCGCAGTTCCGCGATCGCTGATTTCGGCTTTTCTTTCGGCGCGGGCTGTTCTATAGGCCCCGCTGACATGCGCGTGGGCCCGCTTAGGCAAGAAACAGCACCGCTCCTTCGGGGGCGGTTTGCCGGGTCTTTTGCGCACCGATACAAACCGCAACAGACCGACAGAGAAAACAAGCACCCATGGCAAATACCCCCCAGTCCCAGAAGCGCGCCCGCCAGACCGAGCGCCGCACCGCCGTCAACAAGGCCCGTCGCTCGCGCATCCGCACCTATCTGCGGAAGGTCGAGGAAGCGATTGCGGGCGGTGACGCGCAGGTTGCGGCCGAGGCGCTGCGCGCCGCGCAGCCGGAGCTGATGCGGGGCGTGACCAAGGGCGTGGTCCACAAGAACACCGCCGCGCGCAAGATGTCGCGGCTGTCGGCCCGTGTGAAGGCACTGACCGTCCCGGCCTGATTCCGGCCCGGTCAGACGCCGGACGGCCCTGTCGGATCAGGGCCTGATCGACGGGCCGGAACGCTTGCAGATCAAGGCGCCTCGGGGTTTTCCGGGGCGCTTTTTCGTTGGGCTTCCCGCTTTGTGGAAGCTGCCAAATTCCTGTAAAATCTGACAAATTGCGCCGCTGCCACAGTCCGGCAGATTCGCGGCGCAAAGCGGCTGTCAAGCGCATAGTTCGGTTGCAGGGTCGCTGCGCTTGCCGCTAGCTTTGTCGCAGCGATTCACTCGCGACAGGGGGCGATCGCCCGGACCGGCCATTCCGCCGTGTTCGGGCAGGCGCCAGCCGCAACTGCCTCGGCTGCCACCGGGTTTGTTGCGGCGCGCCGCAGGTCGATCCGGCTGCCACCGGAACGGCTGACCCGGGAACAGAATGACAGGGCCTGCAAGGCCCTCGCGTGCCTTGGTATTCCGGGGCTCGCCCCGTTCCGTTCGTCCCCTGCCGCGGGCGGCATCGCATGTCCTGCCGACGAAGCGGCCGGATCCGGGGACAGAAGGGACAAGTCGATGAACGAACTATGGGCGGGCGTGCGGTCAGAGCTTGAGGCGCGGGTGGGGTCGCATAATTTTGCGACCTGGATCGCACCGCTGGATCTGCGCGCGATCGAGGGCGGCGCCGCCGACATCGCCTGTCCGACCCGGTTCCTGTCCGACTGGGTGTCGCGCCACTATACGCGCCCGATTCTCGACGCGCTCAGCCGGCAGGGCGCCGAGGTCGAGCGGCTGAACTTCACCATCGCGACCGGCACCCGCCCGGCCGCCGCCGCGCCGGCACAGGCGCCCGAACAGCCCGCGCCCCGCGTCCCCGCCCGCGGCATCATGGGCGATGACGAAATGTCGGCGCCGCTGGATTCCCGCTTTACCTTCGACAATTTCATCGTCGGCAAGCCCAACGAGCTGGCCCATGCCGCCGCCCGCCGCGTGGCCGAGGGCGGTCCCGTCACCTTCAACCCGCTGTTTCTTTACGGCGGTGTCGGGCTGGGCAAGACCCACCTGATGCACGCCATCGCCCGCGAACGCCAGGCCCGCGACCCCGACGCGCGCGTGCTTTACCTGTCGGCCGAACAGTTCATGTATCGCTTTGTCCGCGCCCTGCGCGAGCGCACGGTGATGAACTTCAAGGAGCTGTTCCGCACCGTCGACCTGCTGATGGTCGATGACGTGCAGTTCATCGCCGGCAAGGATTCCACGCAGGAAGAATTCTTCCACACCTTCAACGCCCTGGTCGATCAGGGCAAGCAGATCGTGATTTCCGCCGACCGCGCCCCGGGCGAGATCAAGGATATGGAGGAACGCATCCGCTCGCGCCTGTCCTGCGGGCTGATCGTGGACCTGCACCCCACCGACTACGAATTGCGCCTGTCGATCCTGCAATCCAAGACCGATCTGTTCCGCGCCACCTATCCCGGGCTGACGCTGTGCGACGGCGTGCTGGAATTCCTCGCCCACCGCATCACCTCGAACGTCCGCGTGCTCGAAGGCGCGCTGCAGCGGCTGTTCGCCTTTGCCAGCCTGACCGGCCATGACATCGACCTGGACATGACGCAGGAAAGCCTTGCCGACATCCTGCGCGCATCCGACCGCAAGGTCTCGGTCGAGGAAATCCAGCGCAAGGTGGCGGAACATTACAACATCCGCCTGTCCGATCTGGTGGGGCCGAAACGGGTGCGCACGCTGGCCCGGCCGCGCCAGATCGCCATGTATCTGGCCAAGCAGATGACCAGCCGCAGCCTGCCGGAAATCGGTCGTCGCTTCGGCGGTCGCGACCACACCACCATCATGCACGGGGTGCGCAAGATCGAGGAACTGCGGCGCGAGGATCGCAGCATGGCCGAGGATATCGACCTGCTGCGCCGCGCGCTGCAGATGTAGGTTCTGCAAGTGCTTGACCGCCGCCGCGCATTGAAACAACGTGGCGCGCGCGCCCCTGTCCGCGGGATGGGGTCGCAAGACAGACGGGCCGGCAGACAGCGGCCAGCAGACGGGGCCAGGAAGCCATGAAATTTTCGATCGAACGCGCGGTGCTCGTCAAGGCGGCCAATCAGGCCCAGTCGGTGGTCGAACGCCGCAACACCATCCCGATTCTGGCCAATGTGCTGATCGAGGCCGGGGCGGATGGCGTCAGCTTCCGCGCCACCGACCTTGACACCGAAATCGTGGATCGCGCGCCCGCGATGGTGGAGCGCCCCGGCGCCACCACTGTCAGCGCGGCGCTGCTGAACGAAATCGCCCGCAAGCTGCCCGACGGGGCGCTGGTCAACATCGCCGCCGATGCCGCCACCGCGCGGCTGACCGTGCAGGCGGGGCGTTCCAACTTCAACCTCGCGACCCTGCCGCGCGAGGATTTCCCGGTGATGGCCTCGACCGAATACGCGGCGAATTTCGCGGCGCCCGCGCCGGTGCTGCGGCGGCTGTTCGACAAGTCGCGCTTTGCGATCTCGACCGAGGAAACCCGCTATTACCTGAACGGCGTCTACATGCATGTCGCCGAGACCGAGGACGGCACCCGCAGCCTGCGCTGCGTGGCGACCGACGGCCACCGGCTGGCCCGCGTCGATGCGGCCCTGCCCGCGGGGGCCGAGGCGATGCCCGGCGTGATCGTGCCGCGCAAGACCGTGGCCGAACTGCGCAAGCTGCTGGATGATGACGAGGCCGAAATCGCGGTCTCGGTCGGGGAAACCAAGGTGCGGTTTGCGACGCCGACGATCACCCTGACCTCCAAGGTCATCGACGGCACCTTCCCCGACTACAGCCGGGTGATCCCGCGCGGCAACACCCGCCGGCTCGAGGTCGATGCCGCCGATTTCGCCCGCGCGGTGGATCGGGTGGCGACGGTCAGCAGCGAGCGTTCGCGCGCGGTCAAGCTGGCGCTGGACGAGGATCGGCTGGTGCTGTCGGTCAACGCCCCCGATGCCGGCGCCGCGGACGAGGAACTGGCCGTGGCCTATGCCGACGAGCCCCTGGAGATCGGCTTCAACGCCAAATACCTGCAAGAAATCGCCGCCCAGATCGACCGCGAAAACGCGGTGTTCCTGTTCAACGGCTCGGGCGACGCCGCCTTGATCCGCGAGGGCGGGGACGATTCGGCGGTCTATGTCGTGATGCCGATGCGGGTGTGACGCTCACCCGCCTGGAGCTTGCGCAATTCCGGTCCTGGCCCCGGCTGGGGTTGGACCTCGACGACCGGCCGCTGGCGATCTTTGGCCCGAACGGCGCGGGCAAGACCAACATCCTCGAAGCCCTGTCGATGCTGTCCCCCGGCCGCGGCCTGCGCAATGCCGCCCCCGGCGATCAGGCTCGGCAAGGGCCGGATGCGGGCTGGCGGATCCGGGCGGTGATCGGCGATCATCGGGTGGAAACCGGCGCCAGCCCCGGCGAATCGCGCAAGCTGACCATCGACGACAAGCCCGCGCCGCAGGTGGCGCTGGGGCGGCTGTTGCGGCTGATCTGGGTGACGCCCGCGATGGACCGGCTGTGGACCGACCCGCCCGAATCGCGGCGAAGGTTTCTGGACCGGCTGACGCTCAGCCTGATCCCCTCGCACGCGGAAACCGCGCTGGCGTATGAGCGTGCGATGCGCGAACGCAACCGCCTGCTGCGGGATGAAATCCGCGACGACCGCTGGTTCCGGGCGCTGGAAACCCGCATGGCGCAGGCGGGGGCGGAACTGACCGCGAACCGGCTGGCCGCGCTGGACCGCATCCATGCCGCGCAAGCCTCGGCCGCGACCAGCTTTCCGGCCGCGACGCTGGCGCTGCTGCCGGGCGAAGGCCACGCCGACGACCCCCACGCGGACAGCATCGCCGCGCGGTGGGCCGCGACCCGCCCCCGCGACATGGCCGCCGGCCGCACCCTGACCGGCCCGCACCGCGCCGACCTTGGCGCGCATTGGGGGCCGCAGGACATGCCCGCCGCGCAAAGCTCGACCGGAGAGCAAAAGGCGCTGCTGCTGTCCCTCATCCTCGCCAACGCCCGCGCGCTGGCGGCGGAGCGCCCGGTGCTGCTGCTCGACGAGGTCGCGGCCCATCTCGACGCCGACCGCCGCACCGCGCTTTACGACGAAATCACCGCGCTGCCCGCACAATCCTTCCTGACCGGCACCGGGCGCGAGCTGTTTTCCGCCTTCGGCCCGCGCGCCCGCTACCTGTCGATCCACCGCGACGGCGCCGCCTCAACGGCGACCGAGGAATAGCTTCTTTCTGGCTCAAATACCCATTCTACGCCGACGACATCACCACATCGACCATCTCGAACCGCGTCACATCCACCAGCCCCAGATCGGAAATCCGCAACTCTGGGATCACCACCAGCGCCAGCAGCACATGCTGCATTACCGCGTTGTTCATGGTGCAGCCGCAATCACGGATCGCCTGATTGACCGCTTCCGCAGCCGCTGCGACCTCGGGCGCCGGGCGGTCGGACATCAACCCGGCGATGGGCAGCGCGACATGGGCCAGTTCGACCCCGTCACGAAATACGGTGATGCCGCCGCCCAAATCCCCCAGCCGCGCCGCGGCGGCCGCCATGTTGTCGCCGCAGGTGCCGACGACGATCATGTGGTGGCTGTCATGCGCCACGGTCGAGGCTACCGCCATCCGCCCTTGATAGCCGAACCCCTGCACGAAACCGTTGACCACGCCGCCGGTGCCGCGGTGGCGCTCGACCAGCGCGATGCGTGCCACCTCGGCCTCGGACTGAACGAAGCCGTCGCGGATCGGCAGATCGGCGGTCAGCGCCTGTGTCGGGGCCTGGTTCTCGACCACGCCGATCACCCGCACGGTGGCGCGGCTGCCCGTGGCCGGCACGCGGAAATCCGCCGCTGTCAGCGCCCGGCCCAGATGCACCGAGTTGCGCGCGGCCTCGGGCCACTCGATCTGCGGGCAATCGACCAGCAGCCGCCCCGATTGCGCCACCACGCGGCCCTGCGCGATCACCAGCTCGACCGGCAGCGTGCCCAGATCGCTGCTCAGGATCACATCCGCCCGCCGCCCCGGGGTGATCGAGCCAAGCTCGCGTTCCAGCCCGAAATGCCGGGCGGTGTTGATCGTGGCCATCTGGATCGCGATCAGCGGGTCGCAGCCGCAGTCGATGGCATGGCGCACCACCCGGTCCATATGCCCGTCATGGACCAGCGTCCCCGCATGGCAATCATCGGTGCACAGCATGAACCCGGCCGGGTCCAGCCCCTTTTCGGTGATCGAGGTGATCTGCGCGGCCACATCGTGCCAGGCCGAGCCCAGCCGCAGCATCGCCCCCATCCCCTGCCGCACCCGCGCGATGGCCTGATGTTCGGCCACGGTTTCGTGGTCGTCGGCCGCGCCCCCCGCGACATAGGCCGCAAAGCTGCGCCCCAGATCGGGGCTGGCGTAATGCCCGCCGACCACCTTGCCCGCCGCTCGTGTCGCCGCGATCTCGGACAGCATCGCCGGGTCGCCCGCCGCCACGCCGGGAAAATTCATCATCTCGCCCAGACCCACGATGCCTTCCCAGCCCATCGCCTGCGCGACCTCGCCCGCCGTGATCGGGTGGCCGGTGGTTTCCAGCCCGGGGGCCGAGGGCGCGCAGCTGGGCATCTGGGTCAGCATGGTGATCGGCTGCGCCAGGCTTTCGTCGCGCATCAGCCGCACCCCCTCCAGCCCCATCACGTTGGCGATCTCGTGCGGGTCGTGCAGAATTGTGGTGGTGCCGTGCGGGATCACCGCGGCGGCGAAACCGGCCGGCGTCAGCATCCCGGATTCGACATGCATATGCGAGTCGATCAGCCCGGGAATCATGTAGCGGCCCTGCGCCTCGATCACCTGCGTGTCGGGGCCGATATTGGCGCCGGCATCCGGCAGCACGCAGGCGATGCGCCCGTCGGCGACGGCGATGTCGTGGCCCGCCAGCACCTCGCGCGTGTGCACGTTCACCCATTGCCCGCCCCGGATCACCATGTCGGCGGGCGCGCGCCCTGCCGCGACCTCGACCAGCCGCGCCTGCGCCTCGATCCATGGTTTCAACATCGCGGGCCCTTTCCTTTGCCGGATAATGCCCCAGATTGCGGCAGGCGGCACCGGAAGGAAAGACGGATGGAGTGGCAGGGCGAGGCAACCGCGATCGCGCGGCGCAGGCACGGCGAACATGCGGTGATCCTGACCGTGCTGGCGCGCGACGCCGGGCTGATTTCCGGCGTGGTGCCGGGCGGGGCCAGCGTCAAGCGCGCCGCCATGCTGCAACCGGGCAACCGGCTGAGCCTGCGCTGGCGGGCGCGGCTGGACGACCAGCTGGGCAGTTTCTCGGCGGAACCCGCGCGGGCGCGGCCGGGGCTGATGGCCGATGCCGATGCGCTGGCCGGGCTGAACGCCGTCACCGCGCTGATAAGCTGGGCGCTGCCCGAGCGCGACCCCCACCCGCAGTTGACCGACGCGACCGAGGCGCTGCTGGACGCGATCGAGGCCGGAATCGCGGTGCCCGGCGGCGGTGGCGCCGGCGGGGGGCTGTCTGCCCCCCGCGCCACTGCCGTGGCCTCTTTCGCTGAAAACGGTCCCCCGGACCGTTTTCCGGGCGCTCAAGAGCCCCGAGGATATTTCGGTGATGAAGAACCCACATCTTGGGCCGCCGATTACCTGCGGTGGGAATTGCTGCTGCTGGACGAGCTGGGCTTCGGCCTGTCGCTGGATCGCTGCGCGGTCAGCGGCGCGCGCGAAGGGCTGGCCGGGGTTTCCCCCCGCACCGGCCATGCGGTGACGGCGGCGGCGGCGGGGGAATGGGCGCCGCGGCTGCTGCCCCTGCCTGCGATCCTTGGTGGGCCCGCGGGGGCAGGGGGGCTGGCCGAGGCGCTGGCGCTGACCGGGCATTTCCTGACCGCGCGGCTGGCCGAGGGGCAGGTGGGCCGGCCCTTGCCCCCCGCGCGGGCGCGGCTGCTGACACGGCTGGGGGCGGGCCCGAAAAGCGGCGCCTAATCCGGGCGCCGCATCTCGAACAGTTCCGTAGTGATGGTATAGTCGTGATAGCCCAGCCGCGACAGCCAGCCGGTGCGGCGCAGGTCGAACCGCCCCTCGACCACGCAATCGTCGCGGATGTGGATGCCGGTGACCACCCCCAGCACCATGTGATTGGCCTTGCCCGCCAGCCGGATGATCCTTGTCGCGCGGCATTCAAGGCTTGCCGCCGCCTCGGCCACGCGCGGGCAGTCGATGGTTTCGCAGGGCAGGGCGGTCAGCCCGGCGGCCTCGAACTCGTTCACCCCGGCGGGCAGCATCGCCGAGGACGCATTCATCGCCTCCTTCAGCGCCCCGTCGGCGATGTTGATGCAGAACACTCGGCTTTCCGCGATCTGCGCCACGCTGTCTTTGGTCCCGGGCCGGTCGGGCTTGGCCCCGGTCGAGGCGAACATGACCTGCGGCGGCACATAGGCGGTGGCGTTGAAAAAGGAATAGGGCGCAAGGTTGTCGCCCTGCCGCCCGCGGGTCGACACCCAGCCGATGGGGCGCGGGGCCACGATGGCGTTGAACGGGTTGTGCGGCAGGCCATGCCCGGCCTCGGGTCGATAGAACATGGGCGCGGGCTTTCGATGGCGGTCGGGCGGTCATGATGGACGGACGCCCGGCCGGGGGCAAGCGGCGGCGCCGGCCTTTCCCGCGCGGGCGCAGGGTGTTAAGCCCGCGCCGATCCGCGGCGCAAAGGTCCGATGTATACGCTGTCCCCCGAAACCGACGCCGACACCCCCGAGGTCGAGGCCCTGCTGGACCTGTGCTTTGCCCCGGGGCGGACGGCGCTGTCGTCCTATCGGCTGCGCGAAGGCGTGGCCCCGGTGCGCGATCTGTGCCTGACCCTGCGTGCCAGCACCGGCGACGGGGACGGCAGCGACGGCGTTCTGCTGGCCGCGATCCGCTATTGGCCGGTGCGGGTGGCGGGCAAAACCGTGCTGCTGCTGGGGCCGGTCGCGGTCCACCCCACGGCGCAGGGCGAAGGGCTGGGCGGGCTTTTGATGCGCGAAAGCCTGGCGCTCGCGGCCCAAAGGGGCTGGCAGCGGGTGATGCTGGTGGGCGATGCGCCCTATTACAGCCGCTTTGGTTTTTCGCGGCTGGACGGGGTCGAGATGCCGCCCCCCACCAACCCCGACCGGGTGCTGGGGCTGGAACTGGAACCCGGCGCATGGGTTGACCTGCGCGGCGCGGTCACGCGCGAAGCCGCGGCCGCGAACACCCGCCCCCCTGACGCTTGACAGCGCCGGGCGGGGCGCGTTTTCGTGATGATGTCGCGCCAAGCAAGGACGGACCCATGGCAGCCACGCCCACCACCATCCCCCGACAGGCGATCCTGCCGCCGATCGACGACCCGTCGGTGCATCTGCAAATCGACCGGCTGGCCGGGAAATACCTTGATGCCGGGGGGCTGGTGATGGACCTGCTGGTCAGCATCGGCGGCGGCGCGCAGGGGCTGCTGGACCGGCTGCCGGGCTTTGTGCGCCACCGGCTGGACGGGATCACCCTGACGGCGCTGAACCGCGCCTTTGACGCGGCCAGCCGCTCGCGCCACTATGTCCGCGACCGCGGCGACTGGTTCAACCGGCTGGCGACGACCGTATCCGGCGCCGCCGGAGGCGCGGCCGGGTTGCCCGGCGCGATGGTGGAACTGCCGCTGACGGTATCCATGCTGCTGCGCGCGATCCTGGAAATTGCCGCCGAACACGGTTTCGACCCCGAGGCCGAGGAAACCCGGATCGAGGCGATCCGCGTCTTTGCCGCCGCCGGGCCGATGTCGGATGACGACGGCACCGACCTGGGGCTGCTGGCGGCCAAGGTGACCATCACCGGCCAGACCGTGCAGGGGCTGATCGCCCGCATCGCGCCGCGGCTGGCGGCGGTGCTGGGCCAGAAGCTGGCGGCGCAGGCCACGCCGGTGTTCGGGGCGGTGGCGGGGGCCTCGATCAACTTTGCCTTTGCCGGGTATTATCAGGAAATCGCGCGGGTGCATTTCGGGCTGCTGCGGCTGGCGCGCGAAACCGGCCTGCCGCGCGAGGCCCTGACCGAGGCGCTGGTCGATCGCATGGACCAGCGCCGCAGCAAGGCGCTGCAAAAACCGGCCCGCCGCTAAGGCGATCTGCCGCCGCTTTCATCTTGCCGAAAATATCCCCGCCGGAGGCTCCGGCCGCGCCACCGCTCACTCGGGCGCGGCTTCGGGTGCCGCCAGCTCCAGCGCCGCGGCCTCGACCGTCAGGTCGCTGACCGACAGACCCGATTTCGGCCGCGCCAGCGCCGCGCGGGTGACCCAGAACAGCCGCTCTTGCGCGCGGGTGATCGCGACATAGGCCAGGCGTTTCCACAGCGGCAGCCCGGCCTCGACCCGGTTCGCCCAGGCGGCGGCCGAGATGTCGGGGCCGAACAGCTGCACCTCGGGCCATTGCGAGCCCTGCGCCTTGTGGATCGTCACCGCGGCGCCATGCAGAAAGGCCGCGCCCATGCGGGCGGCATAGGGGATAAAGGGTTCCTCGACGTCCGGCGTCTCGATCTTGATGATGCTGGCGGCCGACAGCCGCGGCTCGGGGACGCCGATGACGTGCAGCCGTGAAAACCCCGGTTTCTTGCCCGGCCCCAGATAGATCACCTGCGCGCCCTTGATCAGCCCCCGCGCCTCAAGGTCGATGCGCTTCTTGCGGTGCTTCAGCGGCAGCTCGATCCCGTCGCAGACCAGCGGCTCGCCCGGCAACAGCGCGTCGCCCGGCGCGCCGTGGGCGGCGCGAAAGGCGGTGATCAGCCGCACCCGCGTGGCGTTGCGCCAGACCAGCGCGGGCGAGCGCGCCATCAGGTCGCTGTCCATCCGCTCCGCCCAGACCACCCGGTCGTCGCGGCTTGCGGCATCGCGCACCAGCCGTTCGAAAGCCGGGAAATCCACCGCCGGGTCGGCCAGCGCATGGGCAAGATCGAGGATCGGGCTGTCCCCCGCCTGCCGGTGGATGCGGCTGAGCATCAGTTTCTGCGGCGCCGCCAGCCGGTCGAACACCATCTGCCCCGACTGCCCGACCGGGGCCAGCTGCGCCGGGTCGCCGAACAGCACCAGCAGGGGAAAGATCTCGCGCAGATCCTCGAACGGGCGTTCGTCCAGCATCGAGGATTCGTCGATCAGCCCGATGTCCAGCGGATCCTCGCGCCGTTTCCAGCCGGTGATGAAATCCGAGCCCCTCAGCCCCGCAGCCGCCAGGGCCCCGGGGATCGAGCCGTGCTGCTGGTAAAACAGCAGCGCGCGGTCCATCGCCTCGTCGGTCAGGGCCGCGATCACCGGACGCTCGCCGGTGCCGGCCAGCCACTCGGCCAGGCGTTCGTATTCGGGGTCATAGACCGGCGTATAAAGGATGCGGTGGATAGTCGTGGCGGGCACGCCCCGGGTGCGCAGCACAAAGGCGGCCTTGTTGGTCGGCGCCAGAATCGCCACGCTGCGGGCGTCCTTGCGGCGCTTGCTCTCGTAATCGCCGCTGACCACATGCACCCCGGCTGCGACCAGCGCGCGGGTGATTTCAGCCAGCAGCAGCGTCTTGCCGGACCCGGCCTTGCCCAGCACCGCCAGCACCTGTGCCTTGCCGGGCGCGGGGGGCACGATCTCTTCGGAGACAAGGTCCACGCCGGCGGCAGCCAATGCCTCGGCCAGCCGGTCCCATGCCTCGGCCTGGTCGGGGGAAAGCGACGGCGGATCGGGCCGTTCGGCGGGGGCGTCGAGGCGAAGCGTCGGCTGCATCGCGCCATCCTAGCCGCGGCGGCGGGTGGGGCCAAGCGGCGGCGTTCGGGAACAGCCGGGGGCCGAGCGCGTGGTGGCGCGGCCGGCGCCTCCGGCGGGGATATTTGGGGCAAGATGAAAGCACCTGTTGCGGGGCGCGGAGCGGATCCGCGCGGCAAGCGGGCGCGTTGGGGTCGCGACCGGGGTTGCCGCAGGGCGCCGCCGGGCTGCAACGGAGCAAAGGAAGATGACACATCACCATGAGCGGGCCGGCTCGATCCTGCCCTTTGTGGCGCTGGCCGGGGTGCTGGGCTGGGGTGCCGCCATGCTTTGCCGCCAGGGGCGCCTTTCGCATGGGCGGCCGGACGGGCGGCAGCACGGGCCGCAGCATCGGCGCAGGCGGCTGGCGGCGATTTCGGACAAGGCCGCGGCCGAGGGCGAGGCGACCGACGATTGCGATTTCGTCCGCCCCGCCGGGCGCGGCGCGATGCGCGACCCGCCGCGGCGCTGGGAAGATGTGGACGAGGCCAGCGATGCCTCTTTCCCGTCCAGCGATCCGCCCGGGAATTACTGAGCCTCACCTCGCCAACGAAAAGCGCGCCCGAAACGGGCGCGCTTTTACGTTCCGGCGATGGGCGTTCAGCCCCTGCGGCCGGCCTCGAGCGCGTCCTCGAAGGTGCGCAGCCCGGCCTCGGGCGACTGCACCAGCACCGCCATGTTGCCCGGCTTGTGCTGGTTGCGCAGCATCTTCAGATGCGCCTGCGGGATTTCGGCCCAGGGGAACACCTCGGACATGGCCGGGTCGATGCGGCGTTCCAGCATCAGCCGGTTGGCGGCCGACGCCTGCTTGAGATGCGCGAAATGCGACCCCTGCAAGCGCTTTTGGTGCATCCACATGTAGCGCACGTCAAAGGTGCAGTTGAAGCCGGTGGTGCCGGCGCAGATCACCACCATGCCGCCCTTTTTGCAGACAAAGGTCGACACCGGGAAAGTCGCCTCGCCCGGGTGTTCAAAGACGATATCGACGTTGTTGCCCTTGCCGGTGATGTCCCAGATCGCCTTGCCGAACTTGCGGACCTCGTTGAACCACTGCTTGTATTCCTCGCTGTTGACTTTGGGCAGGGCGCCCCAGCAGTTGAAATCCTTGCGGTTGATGACGCCTTTGGCGCCCAGGTTCATCACGAATTCGCGCTTGTCCTCTTCTGAGATCACCCCGATGGCGTTGGCGCCGGCGGCGTTGATCAGCTGGATCGCGAACGACCCCAGCCCGCCCGAGGCGCCCCAGACCAGCACGTTCATGCCCGGCTTCAGCTCATGCGGCTCGTGGCCGAACAGCATCCGATAGGCGGTGGCCAGCGTCAGCGTGTAGCAGGCCGATTCCTCCCATGTCAGGTGGCGCGGGCGCGGCATCAGCTGCTGGGCCTGCACGCGGGTGAACTGGGAAAAGCTGCCGTCGTTGGTTTC
Organism: Paracoccus alkenifer; assembly: GCF_900108405.1. Lineage (GTDB taxonomy): Bacteria > Pseudomonadota > Alphaproteobacteria > Rhodobacterales > Rhodobacteraceae > Paracoccus > Paracoccus alkenifer. Next base: position 455,948 of record NZ_FNXG01000001.1, on the reverse strand, counting down.
ATACCCCCAGATGCGCTGGCTGGGGGAATACATCGGGTCGCCGCCGTTGCATTCTTCGTCGTTGCCGTCGTCCTGGTTGCAGTGGATCACGACCTCGTCGCCGACCTTCCAGTTGCGCACCTTGTCGCCGACCTTCCACACGATCCCCGAGGCGTCCGAGCCGGCGATGTGATAGGGCTGCTTGTGCCCGTCGAAGGGGCTGACCGGCGTACCCAGCCCCGCCCAGATGCCGTTGTAGTTGACCCCCGCGGCCATCACGAGCACCAGCACCTCGTTGCTGTCGATTTCCCAGGTGTCGACGACCTCGACCTGCATGGCCTTGTCCGGCTCGCCATGCCGATCGCGCCGAATCGCCCAAGCATACATCTGCCTGGGAACATGGCCCAGGGGCGGCATCTCTCCGATTTCATAGAGATCCTTTTCAGGCGCGTCATAGGGGGCGATGGGGCTGGGGGTGTCGAATGCCATGGCCATAGTCCTTGCGTAATCATGCCGCAGCGCAGAATCGCGGCGTCCGGCCCCAATCGCTAAAGATCCATGCGCAACATTGCAATAGCGCCCTGCATCAGTCGCGCAATATTATGTCTCTCATGTCGCTGCGTCCTGACAGGAGGCTTTCATCTTGCCCCAAATATCCCCGCCGGAGGCTCCCGCCCTCACGCAAGACCCGTGCCGCGCCGCAGCGAATTGACGGCGCAGCATTATGTCCGCTAACTGACCTCAACCGAAAGAATCTTGCGAAAGGGATTCGCCGTGGCCCCCAAGGACAAACCCTGGCTGTTCCGCACCTATGCCGGCCATTCCACTGCTGCAAAGTCCAACCAGCTTTACCGCAGCAACCTTGCCAAGGGGCAGACCGGTCTGTCCGTGGCCTTCGATCTGCCGACGCAGACTGGTTACGATTCGGACCATGTGCTGGCGCGGGGCGAGGTCGGCAAGGTCGGCGTGCCCGTCTGCCATCTGGGCGACATGCGGGCGCTGTTCGACCAGATCCCGCTGGAACAGATGAACACCTCGATGACGATCAACGCCACCGCGCCGTGGCTCTTGTCGCTGTATATCGCGGTGGCCGAGGAACAGGGGGCGGATGTCGCCAGCCTGCAAGGCACGGTGCAGAACGACATCATCAAGGAATACCTGTCGCGCGGCACCTATATCTGCCCGCCCAAGCCCTCGTTGCGGATGATTACCGACGTCGCGGCTTATACGGCGAAAAGCCTGCCGAAATGGAACCCGATGAACGTGTGTTCCTATCACCTGCAAGAGGCCGGTGCGACGCCGGAACAGGAACTCGCCTATGCGCTGGCCACCGGCATCGCGGTGCTGGACGACCTGAAAACCAAGGTCGAGCCGCAGGCGTTCCCGGCCATGGTCGGCCGCATCAGCTTTTTCGTGAACGCGGGGATCCGCTTTGTCACCGAGCTGTGCAAGATGCGCGCCTTTACCGAGCTGTGGGACGAAATCTGCCGCGGCCGCTACGGGATCGAGGACGAGAAATACCGCCGCTTCCGCTACGGCGTGCAGGTGAACTCCCTTGGCCTGACCGAGCAGCAGCCGGAAAATAACGTCTACCGGATCCTGATCGAGATGCTGGCGGTGACACTGTCGAAAAACGCCCGCGCCCGCGCCGTGCAGCTGCCCGCCTGGAACGAGGCGCTGGGCCTGCCGCGCCCCTGGGACCAGCAATGGTCGCTGCGGATGCAGCAAATCATGGCCTATGAGACCGACCTGCTGGAATACGGCGATCTGTTCGACGGCAACCCGGCGGTGGCGGCAAAGGTCCAGGCGCTCAAGGACGGGGCGCGGGCCGAGCTTGAGCTGCTGGACGAGATGGGCGGTGCCATCGCGGCCATCGACTATATGAAATCGCGGCTGGTGGAATCGAATGCGGCGCGGCTGAACCGGGTCGAGGACGGCGAGACCGTGGTGGTCGGCGTCAACCGCTGGCAGCAGGGCGAGCCTTCGCCGCTGACCTCGGGCGACGGCGGCATTCTTGTCGTCGATCCGGCGGTGGAACAGGACCAGATCGCAAGGCTGAACGACTGGCGCGAGGCCCGCGACAACGCGGCCGTCGAGGCCGCGCTGTCACGCTTGCGCGCGGACGCGCAAGAGGGGCGCAACATCATGCCGGCATCCATCGCGGCGGCCAGGGCGGGGGCCACCACCGGCGAATGGGCCGGGGTCATGCGCGCGGTCCACGGCGAATACCGCGGCCCCACGGGCGTCTCGCCCTCGCCCTCGAACCGGACCGAGGGGCTTGAGCCGATCCGCGAGGCAGTGGATGCGGTCAGCACCCGGCTGGGGCGGAGGATGAAATTCGTCGTGGGCAAGCCGGGGCTGGACGGCCATTCCAACGGCGCCGAACAGATCGCCTTTCGCGCCCGCGACTGCGGCATGGACATCACCTATGACGGCATCCGCCTGACCCCGGCCGAGATCGTGGCGGCCGCGCAGGAACAGCAGGCCCATGTGGTCGGGCTGTCAATCCTGTCGGGCAGCCACCTGCCGCTGGTGCGCGATGTGATGGAGCGGATGCGCGGCGCCGGGCTGAACCATATCCCGGTGATCGTCGGCGGCATCATCCCCGAGGATGACGCGGTAGCGCTGCGTGAGATGGGGGTGGCGCGGGTCTATACGCCCAAGGATTTCGAGCTGAACCGGATCATGATGGACCTGGTGGCGCTGGTGGACCCCGAGGCGCGGGCGGCCTGAGCGACGCGGGGTGCGGCGGCAGCGCACGGCACCCCGCGCCGCATGACCGGTTCACGACGGGCGCGGCACCCTTCCCAGCATGAAAAATTCCTCGTTCGGGGGAACGTCGGCCATGTTCGCAATCCGGTTCGACAGGCCAAAGAACGCCGCGATTGAGCCGATGTCCCAGATCTCGTCCGGGGTGAAGCCGAAATCGATCATGTCCTCATAATCGTCCTGGCTGATGCTTTCGGCCTCGGTCGCGACCAATTCGGCATAATCCAGCATCGCATAATGGCGGTCGCTCAACGGAGTCTTGCGCCAGTTGACCGCCAACCGGTCGGCCAGCAGCGGATCCTTGGCCCGCACCCGCAGGATCGCCCCATGCGCGACCACGCAATACTGGCAGCGGTTCAGCCCGCTGACCGCGACCACGATCATCTCGCGCTCGGCCTTGGAAAGCCCCTCGTCCTTGTCCATCAGCGCGTCGTGATAGGCGAAAAAGGCGCGGAACTCGGCCGGGCGATGGGCCAGCGCCAGAAACACATTGGGCACAAACCCGGATTTTTCCTGCACGGCGCGGATCATTTCCTGAATATCCGTCGGCAGGGCGCGCAGATTCGGGATGGCAAAGCGGCTGATCGGTGGGTTCATGGTCTTCTTTCTGGCTCAAATACCCCGGGGGAGCCGCAACGCGGCGGGGGCAGAGCCCCCATCCTTGCGGTTCCGGTTGACTCTGGCCCTGCGATCTGAAATGTCCACCCGGATTCCCCGGAAGGTCGTCCTTCCGGTCCCCGCCTGTCCGGGGATCGCCCCCCGTCAGCGCGGATGCGCCCACGGGGGCAATACTGGTTTATGCGGCGATTGCCGGAGGTCGCGATGTTCGAAAGCCTATCAGACCGTCTTGGCGGTGTCTTCGACCGCCTGACCCGGCAGGGCGCCCTGACCGAGGATGACGTCACCGCCGCCATGCGCGAGGTGCGTCAGGCGCTGCTGGATGCCGACGTGTCGCTGCCCGTGGTGCGCAGCTTCGTGCGCGCGGTCACCGCCAAGGCCACCGGGGCCGCGGTCACCAAGTCGATCACCCCCGGCCAGCAGGTGGTCAAGATCGTCCATGACGAGCTGATCCGCACCCTGCAAGGCGACGACGCCCCGGAAACCCTGCAAATCGACACGCCGCCTGCGCCGATCCTGATGGTCGGGCTGCAAGGCTCGGGCAAGACCACCACCACCGCGAAACTTGCCAAGCGCCTGACTGAACGCGAGAAAAAGCGCGTGCTGATGGCCAGCCTCGACACCAACCGCCCCGCCGCGATGGAGCAGCTAGCGATCCTCGGCCAGCAGGTCGGCGTCGATACGCTGCCGATCGTGCCGGGCGAAAACGCCGTGCAGATCGCGAAACGCGCCCGGCAGCAGGCCAGCTTTGGCGGCTATGACGTCTATATGCTGGACACCGCCGGCCGGCTGCATGTTGACGATGTGCTGATGGACGAGGTGCAGGCCGTCCGCGACGTGGTGAACCCGCGCGAAACCCTGCTGGTCGTCGACGGGCTGACCGGGCAGGACGCGGTGAACGTCGCGACCGAATTCGATGCCAAGGTCGGCGTGTCCGGCGTGGTGCTGACCCGGATGGACGGCGACGGCCGCGGCGGTGCGGCGCTGTCGATGCGCCAGATCACCGGCAAGCCGATCCGCTTTGTCGGGCTTGGCGAGAAAATGGACGCGCTGGAAAGCTTTGACGCCGAACGCGTCGCGGGCCGCATCCTCGGCATGGGCGACATCGTGGCGCTGGTCGAAAAAGCGCAAGAGGTTCTCGAGGTCGAGCAGGCCGAGCGCATGATGAAGCGTTTTGCCAGGGGTCTGTTCAACATGAACGACCTGCGTAACCAGCTGGAACAGATGCAAAAGATGGGCGGGATGCAGTCCATCATGGGCATGATGCCCGGCATGGGAAAGATGGCGAAACAGGCCGAGGCCGCGGGCATCGACGACACCATGCTGCGCCGGCAGATCGCGCTGATCAACTCGATGACCAAAAAGGAACGCGCCAACCCCGATCTGTTGCAGGCCAGCCGCAAAAGGCGCATCGCCGCCGGCGCGGGCATGGAGGTGGCCGAGCTGAACAAGCTGCTCAAGATGCAGCGCCAGATGGCCGACACCATGAAAAAGGTCAGCAAGATGGGCAAGGGCGCCATGCTGAAACAGGCGATGCGCGCCATGTCCGGCAAGGGCGGCGGGCTGCCCGATCTGGCCGACGCCGACCCCGCGAAAATGGCCGAGGCCGCCAGGATGCTGCAAGATCCGCGCGGCATGGGCGGGCAGCTGGGCGGCATGAACCTGCCCGGCGGGCTGTCGGGGCTGTTTGGCAAGAAATGACCGCGCGCGCTTCGACCTCCACCGCAAGGGAAACCCGCGCATGAGCGACGCCCCCCATCGCGCCGCCGAGCTGCTGCGCGAACATCGCGCCAGCATCGACCGGCTGGATGCGATCATCGTCTATACGCTGGCCGAACGGTTCCAGCACACGCAATCCGTCGGCCGGCTCAAGGCTGAACACGATCTTCCGCCCTCGGACCCTGCGCGTGAATCGCAGCAGATCGAGCGGCTGGAGCGCCTCGCGCGCGAGGCCAATCTCGACCCGGAATTCGCGCGCAAATTCCTTAACTTCGTGATCGCCGAGGTGATCCGGCATCACGAGATCCTGCAATCCTGAGGCGCCCCCGCGTCGCAACACGCCATTCCCAAAGGAGAAACCAAATGGCCATGAAAATCCGTCTCGCCCGTGGCGGGTCCAAGAAGCGCCCCCATTACGCCATCGTGGCGTGCGATTCGCGGATGCCGCGCGACGGCCGCTTTCTGGAAAAGCTGGGCACCTACAACCCGCTGCTGCCCAAGGATGCAGAAGACCGCATCAAGATCGACCTTGAGCGGGTGCAATACTGGCTGGGCCACGGCGCGCAGCCGACCGACCGCGTGGCGCGTTTCCTTGAAGCCGCCGGCGTGCGGGAAAAGGCCGAGCGCAAGAACCTGAAAAAGGGCGAGCCGGGCAAGGCCGCGCAAGAGCGCGTGCAAAAGCGTCTGGACCGCGAAGAGGCCGCCCGCGCCGCCGCCGAAGAGGCCAAGGCTGCCCCCGTTGAGGCCCCCGTTGAGGCCCCCGCCGAGGAAGCCGCGACCGAATGACCCCTGCGGCGGCGGGGGGCTGCCCCACCGCCGACGTTCAGGCCCTGCCCAGCGAAAGGCCGCCCATGACCCAAGGCGCCAAGGCTGAAACCGTCTGCGTCGGCGCCATCGCCGGCGCTTTCGGCGTTCGTGGCGAGGTGCGGCTGAAAAGTTTCTGCACCACCGCCGAGGACATCGCCACCTATGGCCCGCTTGCGACCGAGGACGGCGCCCGCCGCTTTACGGTGCGGCTGACCCGGCCTGTCACCGGCGGGCTGGCCGCGCGCCTGTCGGGGGTCGAGACCCGCGAACAGGCCGAGGCGCTCAAGGGTGCGACGCTCTGGGCCGACCGCGACGCGCTGCCTTCGTTGCCCGAGGATGAATTCTACCACGCCGACCTGATCGGGCTTGAGGTGGTGGACCCCGGCGGCGCGGTGCTGGGCCGGGTGCGCGCGATCCACGACCATGGCGCCGGCGACATTCTGGACGTGCAGGGGCAGGGGGGCGCGCTGCTGATCCCCTTTACCCGCGCGGCGGTGCCGACGGTGGATGTTGCCGCCGGGCGCATCGTCGCCGACCCTCCGGACAGCGATGAATAGCCCCGCGCCCACCGCGCCCTGGACCGCGCAGATCGTCACCCTGTTCCCCGAGGCGTTCCCCGGCACGCTGGGCCTGTCGCTGACCGGGCGGGCGCTGGCGGACGGGATCTGGGCGCTGCGCACCATCCAGCTGCGCGATTTCGGGCTGGGCCGGCATCGCAACGTGGACGACACGCCCGCGGGCGGCGGGGCGGGGCTGGTGATCCGCGCGGATGTGCTGGGCCCCGCGTTGCAGGCGGCGAAGGCCGCCGCGCCCGACCTGCCGGTGGTCTATCTGTCCCCGCGCGGCCGCCCGCTGACCCAGGCGCTGGCGCGCGAATTGGCGCAAGGCCCCGGCGTCACCCTGATCTGCGGCCGGTTCGAGGGCGTGGACCAGCGGGTGCTGGAAGCCCATGACGTCACCGAAATCAGCATCGGCGATTACGTCCTGACCGGCGGAGAGATCGCGGCTCAGGTCTTGATCGACGCGACGGTCCGTCTTATACCGCGCGTGCTGGGGAATCAGGATTCTCTGGCCGATGAGTCCTTTGCTCACGGCCTGCTTGAACACCCGCAATACACGAAACCCGCCGAATGGGAGGGTCGCCGGATCCCCGACGTGCTGTTGTCGGGCAATCACGCGGCAATCTCGGGCTGGCGGGCAGAACAGGCCGAAAGCCTGACCAGACAACGCCGCCCCGACCTGTGGCGGGCATATGCGCAAGCGCATGTGGACCCGGGCCGAAGGACGCAGCTCTCGGGCGCATCAGACCAATCGCGGAACCACCGCGAGCATGACAAGGACGAAATGCGATGAACCTGATCGCCCAGCTGGAAGCCGAGCAGATCGCCGCTCTCGGCAAGACCATCCCCGATTTCAAGGCCGGCGACACCGTGCGCGTCGGCTACAAGGTGACCGAAGGCACCCGTTCGCGCGTGCAGATGTACGAAGGCGTCTGCATCAGCCGCCGCGGCGGCGACACGCTGGCCGCCTCGTTCACCGTGCGCAAGATCTCGTTCGGCGAGGGCGTCGAGCGGGTGTTCCCGCTGTATTCGACCAACGTCGATTCGATCGAGGTCGTGCGCCGTGGCCGCGTCCGTCGCGCCAAGCTGTATTACCTGCGCCAGCGCCGCGGCAAATCCGCCCGGATCGCCGAAATGTCCAACTACAAGCCCAAGGCCGCCAAGGCCGACGCCCAAGCCTGAGGTCGCGCGACATGAAAGCCGAAATCCACCCCGCCTATCACATGATCACCGTCAAGATGACCGACGGGACCACCTATCAGACCCGCTCGACCTGGGGCAAAGAGGGCGACACCATGTCGCTGGACATCGATCCGACCTCGCACCCCGCATGGACCGGCGGCTCGGCCAAGCTGATGGACACCGGGGGGCGCGTCTCGCGCTTCAAGAACAAATACGCCGGTCTGGGCTTCTGATCCCGACCGTTGCCGTAAAAAAGAGACGCCGCCCCCATCCGGGCGGCGTCTTGCGTTGGATTTTCATGATATTTTCGCGGGTTGTCCACAGCTTAGTCGTGGCGCGCCCATGACTCGACCGCGCGCGCCCGCTAGATTGCCGGCACAAGCGGAGGCGATTCGTGGCGCATATCATCGTCGTCGGCAATGAAAAGGGCGGGTCGGGGAAATCCACGACCTCGATGCATATCGCGACGGCGCTGGCCCGGATGGGGTATCGCGTCGGCGCGCTGGATCTGGATGTGCGCCAGCGCAGCTTCGGCCGCTATCTGGAAAACCGCATCGCCTTTATCGCGCGCGAAGGCGTCGCGCTGCCCACCCCCACGCTGGCCGAACTGCCCCGCGACGTCGAGGACATGGACCCGCTGTCGGCCGCGGTGGGGGCACTGGACCCCGATCATGACTTCATCGTGATCGACTGCCCCGGCTCGCACACCAAGCTCAGCCAGATGGCGCATACGCTGGCCGACACGCTGGTGACGCCGATGAACGACAGCTTCATCGACTTTGACCTGCTGGCCCGCATGTCGCCCGAGGGCGAGGTGCTGGGCCCCTCGATCTATGCCGAAATGGTCTGGTCGGCGCGGCAGCTGCGCGGGCAGGCGGGGGCCGGGCCGATCGACTGGGTGGTGCTGCGCAACCGGCTGGGCACCACCGAAATGCACAACAAACGCAGGGTCGGAGAGGCGCTGACCCGCCTGTCGCGCCGCATCGGTTTCCGCGTCGCAGCCGGGTTTGCCGAACGGGTGATCTACCGCGAGCTGTTCCCCCGCGGGCTGACGCTGCTGGACCTGCGCGACATCGGCACGCAGCAGCTGTCGATGTCGAACATCGCCGCCCGGCAGGAACTGCGCGACCTGCTGACCGAACTGCGGCTGCCCGGCGTCAAGGTCCAGCTGTAGCCGGCGGCTCTGTGCCGAGGGCGGCGGCGGGGCATGGCACATTGTGGCAGGCCGCGGCGTTGCTTATGTGGCAGCGGTAACCTCGGGGCCTTTTGACCATGCAGCGCAATTTCCTTTTCTTCATGCTGGCCTTGCTTGCGACGGGGGGCATGGGACCGGGGGCGGCGCTGGCGATGGGCGACCGCCCGCCTGCCGCCCCTGCGGTGGTCGAGGCCACGGCCCCCGCCGTGACCGTGGCCCCCGCCGTCACCGCCGAGATGCAGGCGCGGGTGCCGCTGTCGGGCACGCTGGTCGCGCGCGAGGTGGTGCAGGTCACCCCCCGGATCGAGGGTCAGGAAATCCTGTCGCTGGGAGCCGAGCCGGGCGACCGGGTGGAACAGGGGCAGGAACTTGCCCGCCTGTCCGACGTGACGCTGCGCGCACAGCTGGCGCAGGCCGATGCGGAATTGCAGCGCGCGACCGCCGGGGTGGCGCAGGCGGAAAGCCAGATCGCCAGCAACGAGGCCGCGCTGGCGCAGGCTGTCGCCGCGCTGGAACGCGCCCGCAGCCTGCGGCAGTCGGGCAGCGGCACGCAGGCCGCGCTGGATCAGGCCGTCGCCGCCGAGGCCGCCGCCCGCGGCGTTGCCGCCAGTTCGCGCGAGGGGATCGAGGTCGCCCGCGCGACCGAGGCGCAGGCCCGCGCCGCCCGCGACATCGCCCGCATCAACGTCGAGCGCACGGTGATCACCGCCCCGGTGGCAGGTCGCGTCGCCAGCCGCAGCGCGCAGATCGGGGCAATCGCCTCGGCCAGCGCCGGGCCGATGTTCACCCTGATCGCCGACGGCTCGGTCGAGTTCGAGGGCGAGGTGATCGAGACCGCGCTGCCGGAGCTGCGCCCCGGACAGGTGGTCGCGCTGAACGTCGCCGGGGTCGGCCGCATCGAGGGAAGCGTGCGCAAACTGCCCGCCGCGGTCGATGCCACCACCAGGCTGGGGCTGGTCCGGGTCGAGTTGCCCCCGGACGAGCGGCTGCTGATCGGGCTGTTCGTCAGCGGCGACATCATCACCGAACGCCGCGAAACCATCGCCGTCCCCGCCACCGCCGTGCTGGCCGACGCGGGGGGCGAGCGGGTGCAGGTGGTCAAGGACGGCATCGTGGAAACCCGCGCCGTGCGCGCCGGGTTGTTGTGGCAGGGCCAGCGCGAAATCACCGAAGGGCTGGCCGAGGGCGAATCCGTCATCACCCGCGCCGGCGGGTTTTTCCGCAGCGGCGACCGGGTAAGTGTCGCCTCCGATTCTCTGGATCGGGCCGCGCCGCCGCCCGATGAAATCGCGGCCGAGGGCGCCACGGATACCTCTGGGGCCGAAACCCCCGCCCTGTCGAGCGCCGCGGCCCCCCTTGCCGCGCAGGCGGCCGAAGGGGGCGCGCGGCCATGAACCTCTCCACCTGGTCGATCCGGCACCCGGTCCCGCCTATCGCCATCTTCATGGTGCTGGTGGTGCTGGGGCTGGTCAGCTTCATGCGGCTGCCGGTCACCGCGATGCCGAACGTGGACCTGCCGATCATCTCGGTCAGCATCGGCCAGCCCGGCGCGGCGCCGACGGAACTGACCTCGCAGGTGGTCCGCCCCATCGAGGATTCCATCGCCAATGTGCAGGGCGTGCGCCATATCAGCGCCAGCGCCTCGGACGGGGCGGCCAGCCTGACCATTGAATTCGAGCTGGAAATCGACAGCGACCGCGCGCTGAACGACATCAAGGACGCGGTGGCCAGCGTCCGCGCCGACCTGCCGCAGTCGATCACCGAGCCGCTGGTGCGGCGGCTGGACGTGACGGGGATGCCGGTGCTGACCTATGCGGTCAGCGACCCCACACGCTCGCTCGAAGCTCTGTCGAAATTCGTCGATGACGTGATCTCGCGCGAGCTGTCGGCGCTGCCCGGCATCGGCTCGATCGAGCGCATCGGCGGCGCCGATCGCCAGATCGAGGTGGCGCTGGACCCCGACCGGCTGCTGGCGCACGGGCTGACCGCGGCCGAGGTCTCGTCCGAGCTGCGACAGCGCAACATCAACATGGGTGGCGGCCGCGGCGATCTGGCGGGGCGGGAATATTCCATCCGCACGCTTGGCTCTGCCGATACGGTGGCGCAGCTGGCGGGCACGCCCGTGTCAATCGCCGGCGGGCGCACGGTGCGGCTGGACCAGCTGGGCACGGTCAGCGACGGCGCCTCGGACGAGCGCAGCTTTGCGCTGCTGGGGGCCGAGCCGGTGGTGGCTTTCGGGGTCTATCGCGCCTCGGGGGCCTCGGACCTGGTGGCGGGCGACAACGCCAAGGCGCGGCTGGCGGAACTGGGCGCGCGCTATCCCAACCTGCGCATCACCCTGATCGACGACGCCACCACCTATACGCTGCAATCCTATGACACCGCCATGCACACGCTGTATGAGGGCGCGGCGCTGGCGGTGATCGTGGTGCTGCTGTTCCTGCGCAACTGGCGCGCGACCCTGATCGCCGCCACCGCGCTGCCGCTGTCGGTGATCCCCACGTTTTTCGTGATGGAGTGGCTGGGGTTCACGCTGAACGGGATCAGCCTGCTGGCGATCACGCTGGTGACCGGCATCCTTGTCGACGACGCCATTGTCGAGATCGAAAACATCGTGCGCCACATGCACGAGGGCAGCCCCCCCTATCAGGCGGCCGAGGAAGCCGCGGCCGAGATCGGCATGACCGTGATCGCGATCAGCTTTTCCATCGTGGCGGTGTTCGCGCCGGTGGCCTTCATGTCCGGGATCGCCGGGCAGTATTTCAAGCAGTTCGGGCTGACGGTGGCGGTCTCGGTGCTGTTTTCGCTGCTGGTGGCGCGGATCATCACGCCGATGCTTGCCGCCTATTTCATCCGTGGCAGCTCCCATACCGAAAGCGCGGGCGACGGGGCGATCATGCGCGGGCTGATGCGGGTGCTGGGCTGGACCATGCGCCACCGCGGGCTGACCCTGCTGCTGGGGGTGGGGGTGTTCGCCGGATCCATCTATTCGGCCACGCTGCTGCCGACCGAATTCATCGCCGAGGGCGACGTGGGCCGCAGCCAGATCGAGGTCGAGCTGCCCCCCGGATCCCGGGTCGAGGACAATGAGGCAGTGATGCGCGCGCTGTCGCAGCGCATCGCCACCATCGCCGAGGTCGAATCGGTTTTCGTGATGGGCGGCACCTCCGAGGTCACCAAGTCGCGGCTGATGATCAACTATGGCCGCAAGGCCAACCGCGACCGCTCGCAAACCGAGATCGAGGCCGGACTGAAGCAGATGCTGGCCGATGTGGCCGATGTGCGGCTGAATTTCCAGAATCAGGCCGGCGGCAATGACCTGACGGTCAGCGTCTTGGGCGACACCGAGGACGGCGCCGCGCAGGCGGCCGAGTTGCTGGTGGCAAGGATGCGCGAGATGCCGCAGCTGGAAAACGTCACCTCTTCATCCGCGTTGCAACGCCCCGAGATCCAGATCACCCCGCGCGAAGGGCTGGCGGCGCAGCTGGGGGTCTCGACCGCCACCATGGCGCAGACGCTGCTGGTGGCGACGCTGGGGGACGCGGAATCGAACCTGCCCAAGTTCAACGCGGGCGACGAGCAGGTGCCGATCATGGTGCGGCTGAACGAACAGGCGCGCGGCGACCTGATGGAACTGCGCAACCTGCGGGTGCCGTCTTCGGCCGGGCAGGTGCCGCTGGGCGCGCTGGCCGAGGTCGCGCTGTCGGCCGGCGCCACCCAGATTTCCCGCTATGACCAGCGCTATCGCACCACCGTGTCGGCGAACCTTGCCGATGGCGCGATCCTCGGCCCGGTCGCGGCGCAGGTGCAGGCGGCGCAGGCAGAACTGGCGCTGCCGCCGGGGACCGGGTTCCAGGCCTCGGGCGATGCCGAGATCATGGGCGAGGTGTTTTCCGCATTCGGGCTCGCCATGGGGGCGGGGGTGATGTTCGTCTATGTGGTGCTGGTGCTGCTGTTCCACAATTTCGTCACCCCGATCAGCATCCTGCTGTCGCTGCCGCTGGCCATCGGCGGCGCGATCCTGGCGCTGTACATCACCGGCAACGCCATCGGCATGGCGGTGGTGATCGGTTTCCTGATGCTGATGGGCATCGTCACCAAGAACGCGATCATGCTGGTCGAGTTCGCGATTCAGGCGATGGAGCGGGGGGCCGAAAAGCGCGAGGCGATCCTTGATGCCGTGCACAAACGCGCCCGCCCGATCATTATGACCACGATTGCGATGGCGGCGGGGATGCTGCCCTCGGCGCTGTCCACCGCCGAGGGGTCCGAGTTCCGCTCGCCCATGGCGGTGGCGGTGATCGGCGGGCTGCTGCTGTCCACACTGCTGTCGCTGCTGTTCGTGCCGTCGCTGTTTTCGCTGCTGCACGGCGGGCAGACGCGCTTTGGCGGCTGGATCCAGCGCCGGCTGGGGCTGAACCGGGCCGCAGAGGCCGCGGCGGAATAGGGGGCTCTGCCCCCGGCGCGTCGCGCATTTGGGCAAGGAAGAAAGGGCCGCCGAGGCGGGCGGCCCTTGTCAATTCACGCCAGCATTCCCAACGGGTTTTCCAGATGGGCAGTGATGGCGGCCAGCAGTTCCGCACCAAGCGCGCCGTCGATCACCCGGTGATCGACCGACAGCGTCATCGACATCAGGTTGCGGATGACGATTTCGCCGTTCTCGACCACAGGGGTGGGGAGGCCGGCGCCGACGGCGAGGATCGCGCCGTGGGGCGGGTTGATGACCGCGTCGAAATTCTCGATCCCGAACATGCCGAGGTTCGAGATGGCGAAGCTGCCGCCCTGGTATTCATGCGGGGCAAGCTTTTTCGAGCGGGCGCGGGCGGCAAGGTCCTTCATTTCCGCCGACAGTGCCGACAGGGTTTTCTGGTGGGCATCCTTCAGCACCGGGGTGAACAGCCCGCCTTCGACCGCGACGGCGACCGCCACATCCGAGGGTGTCAGCTGGATGATCCGGTCGCCGGCCCAGACCGCATTCGCCGCCGGCACCTGTTGCAGCGCCAGCGCGCAGGCCTTGATGATGAAGTCGTTGACCGACAGCTTGACGCCCCGCGATTCCAGCTGCTTGTTCAGCGTGGCCCGGAATTCCATCAGCGCGTCCAGCTTCACCGAACGGCGCAGGTAGAAATGCGGGATGGTCTGCTTGGCCTCGGACAGCCGCGCGGCGATGGTGCGGCGCATCCCGTCCAGTGCGATCTCGGTCGTCTCGCGGCCTTCCAGCATCTTTTTGACGACATCATAACCCATGCCCTGCGGGACAGCGGCTGCGGCTGCGGCGGGTTTTGCGGTCTCGGCTGGGGTGGCGGCTTTGACCGCGCCGGGTTGTGCCTGTTCCACATCGGCCTTGACGATGCGGCCTTTCGGGCCGCTGCCGGTGACGCCGGCAAGGTCGATGCCGCGTTCCGCCGCGATCCGCCGCGCAAGGGGGGATGCAAAGATGCGTTCGCCCTTGCCGCGCGAGGGGGCGGCGGGGGCCGCCGGGGCCGCGGGCTTGGCGGGGGCGGCCGGGGCCGGTTGCTCGGTCGGGCTTTCCGCGGGCTTTGTCGCCGCTTTCGGGGCCGCGGCCGGGACGTCCTCGCCCTCTTCGACCAGCACGGCGATGGGGGTATTGACGGCGACCCCCTGGGTGCCTTCGGCGATCAGGATCTTGCCGATCACGCCCTCGTCCACGGCCTCGAACTCCATCGTGGCCTTGTCGGTTTCGATTTCGGCGAGGATGTCGCCGGATTTCACGGTGTCGCCCTCGGACACCAGCCATTTGGCCAGCGTCCCTTCCTCCATCGTCGGGGACAATGCGGGCATCAGGATTTCGGTTGCCATGTCTCGCGTTCCCTTACCGATAGGTCACGTTGCGGACGGCCTGCACGACGTCGTCGGCCGTCACCAGCGCCAGCCGTTCAAGGTTGGCCGCATAGGGCATCGGCACGTCCTTGCCCGTGCAGTTGACCACCGGAGCGTCCAGCCAGTCAAAGGCGTTTTCCATCAGATACGCGCTGATGTGGTTGCCGATCGAGCCGACGGGGAAGCCCTCTTCCACGGTGACGCAGCGGTTGGTTTTCTGCACCGATTTCAACACTGTGGCATAGTCGATGGGGCGCAGGGTGCGCAGGTCGATCACCTCGGCCTCGATCCCGTCCTCGGCCAGTTTCCCGGCCGCCTCCAACGCATGGGCCATGCCGATGCCGAAGCTGACGATGGTCACGTCAGACCCGTTGCGCGCCACCTTGGCCTTGCCGAACGGAATGGTGAAATCATCCAGCACCGGCACGTCGAAGCTGCGGCCATAAAGGATTTCGTTTTCCAGGAAGATCACCGGGTTCGGGTCGCGGATCGCGGTTTTCAGCAGGCCCTTGGCGTCGGCGGCGGAATAGGGCTGCACGACCTTGAGGCCGGGAATCGCCGCATACCACGCCGCGTAATCCTGGCTGTGCTGGGCGGCGACGCGGGCGGCGGCGCCGTTCGGGCCGCGGAACACGATGGGGCAGCCCATCTGCCCGCCCGACATATACAGCGTCTTGGCGGCCGAGTTCACGATCTGGTCGATGGCCTGCATGGCAAAGTTGAAGGTCATGAATTCGACGATCGGATGCAGCCCGCCAAAGGCGGCGCCGACGCCGATGCCGGCGAAACCATGTTCGGAAATCGGCGTGTCCACCACTCGGCGCGGGCCGAAACGGTCCAGCAGCCCCTGGCTGATCTTGTAGGCGCCTTGGTATTCGCCGACTTCCTCGCCCATCAGGAACACCGATTCGTCGCGTTCCATTTCCTCGGCCATGGCCTCGCGCAGCGCCTCGCGGACGGTCATCTGCTTGAGCTCGGTGCCCTCGGGCCAGTCGGGGGTTTCGTCGGGTTCGGGGGTGTGAACCGATTCGACTGCGGATTTGGCGGCGGCGGCGGGGACGGGAGCGGGGGCCGCATCGGCGGACGGTTTCTCGGCCGCAGGCGCGGGGGTGGCGTCGGCCGATTCGCCCTCGGCCAGCATCACGGCGATGGGGGTGTTGACGGCGACGCCCTGCGTGCCCTCGGCAATCAGGATCTTGCCGATCACGCCCTCGTCCACCGCCTCGAATTCCATCGTGGCCTTGTCGGTTTCGATCTCGGCGAGGATGTCGCCGGATTTCACGGTATCGCCCTCGGACACCAGCCATTTGGCCAGCGTGCCTTCCTCCATCGTGGGGGAAAGCGCGGGCATCAGGATTTCGGTTGCCATCTTTCAGCCCCTCTCTCAGGCGTTCAGGTCTTGCGCGGCGTGCTGCGGCACGTCGTCGGCGTAGATGTCGGTCCACAGCTCTTCCAGCGGCGGCTCAGGGCTTTCGCGGGCGAAATCGGCGGAATCGTTCACGATGTCCTTGATGTCCTTGTCGATCGCCTTGAGGTCGTCCTCGACCGCGTGCCCGCCTTGCAGCAGCAGCTGGCGGACGTGCTCGATCGGGTCGCGCTCGTCGCGCATCTTCTGCACCTCTTCGCGGGTGCGGTATTTCGCGGGGTCCGACATGGAATGGCCGCGATAGCGATAGGTCATCACCTCAAGGATATACGGCCCCTTGCCGGCGCGGCAGTGGGCCACGGCCTTTTCGCCGGCAGCCTTGACCGCCAGCACGTCCATGCCGTCGACCTGTTCGCCGGGGATGCCAAAGGCGGCGCCGCGGCCGAACAGCGTGGTGGATTTGGTGGACCGCTTCATGCTGGTCCCCATCGCATACTGGTTGTTCTCGATCACAAAGACGACCGGCAGTTCCCACAGCTCGGCCATGTTGTAGGTTTCATAGACCTGGCCCTGGTTGGCCGCGCCGTCGCCGAAATAGGTAAAGGTGACGTTGTCGTTGCCGTTGTATTTGTCGGCAAAGGCCAGCCCGGCGCCCAGCGGCACCTGCGCCGCGACGATGCCGTGGCCGCCGTAGAAATGCTTTTCGCGGCTGAACATGTGCATCGAGCCGCCCTTGCCCTTGGAATAGCCGCCGATGCGCCCGGTCAGTTCCGCCATCACGCCCCGCGCATTCATCCCCGAGGCCAGCATGTGCCCGTGGTCGCGGTAGCTGGTGATGCGCTTGTCGCCCTCTTTCGCGGCGGCCTCCAGCCCGACGACGACGGCCTCTTGCCCGATGTAGAGATGGCAGAACCCGCCGATCAGCCCCATGCCGTAAAGCTGGCCGGCCTTTTCCTCGAATCGCCGGATCAGCAGCATCTCGCGATAGTATTTCAGCAGCTCGTCGCGCGAGACATTTGGCTGGTTGGGGGGCTGTTTCGCGGGTCGGGCCGTATCGGTCGGCTTCCTGGCCATCTGCGTTCTCCGGCTGTGGAATGGCGTCTGTAAGAATGGTTCAGCGTTGAACTATCCTAGATTCCCCATCCGGGTGGACGCAAGGCGCATTCTGCACGGATCCGCCGGGCGGCATTCAGCGGATGATCAGCTCATCCCCGCGCACCAGCCCCAGCACGTCGCGGGCGCGTTCGTCCAGCAGCTCGAGATCCAGATATTCGTCCGACAGCCGCCGGGTCAGGTTCTTCATCCGGTCGACCTCGGTCGCCAGCGCGTCGCGCTCGGTGGTCATCTGGGCGGTCTCGGCCTCAAGCTGCACGCGGCGCAGGATGCCCGAGGGGCCCTGCACGGCGGCAAAGGCGAAATAAAGCGACAGCAGCAGCGCAAGCAGCACATAGATCAGCGCGCCGACGGGCAGGGTTCGGGTCATGTCTCGGGTCCGTTTTTCCCGCCATCCTGCCATGGCGCGCGGCCAAGGGGAATTGCCGGCAGACGCCTCCTTTCGGGTCGCACCCACGGGGCGGGGTCGATAGACTGCACGGCGTGCGGCTGAAACAAGGGGGAACGCGATGTCCATGCGCAATATCCAGGTGGTGCTGGGGGTGGCTTTCGGCGTGCTGCTGTTCCTGTTTCTGGATTACTCGCTGCCCACCCGCGATACGGTGCGGGTCGTGAACACCTATAACAAGATGACCGATCTGGGCTGGAACCGGGTGTTTTATGCCGGGCGCGGCGCGGTCGAGACAGCTGACGGGCGGCGCGATGTGCGCTATATCGACACGCTGCGGCCGAGCGGGCGCCCGCGGGTCTATCGCAACGAGGATACCGGGCTGATCTGGCCGCCCTATTTCAAATACGACAGTTCGGACCTGCATGCGATTGCGGGCGACATGCGGTCCAGCGCGGATGCCCCCCGCTGGGTCAGCGTCACGTCCTATGGCTGGCGCAGCGACCTGATCACCATCTTTCCGAATGCGATCTCGATCCGCCCGGTGGCGGGGCCGGACGACCGGCCGGCGAACTGGCTGGCGATGGTGATTCTGGGGGTGATGGGGGCGCTGCTGCTGATGTTCTGGCGCTGGTGGAACCGCTTTTCCACAAGGCGCATCGCCCCTGCGGTCGAGCGGGCCGAGGCGCGGGCGGATCAGGCGCGCGGGCGATTCCGGCGCTGGCTGGGGCGTTAGCGCGGCCAGCGGCGGCGCGAGGGTTCGCGTCGCCGCTACAGGGGTATTTGGGCCAGAAAGAAGCTGCTGGCGCGGAACGCGACGTGCCGGGCCTCAGATGAAGCCCAGCTCCAGCCGTGCCTCGTCGGACATCATCTCCATCCCCCAGGGCGGCTGAAAGGTCATGTCCACGTCCACCTGCCGCACGCCGGGCAGCGCGCTGACCGCATCGGCGACCCAGCCCGGCATTTCGCCCGCGACGGGGCAGCCGGGGGCGGTCAACGTCATCATGATGCGCACCGCGTCGGTGTCGTCGATGGCGATGGTGTAGATCAGCCCGAGGTCGTAGATATTGACCGGGATTTCAGGATCGTAGACCGAGCGGCAGGCCTCGACCACGCTTTCGTAAAGCGGGTGGTCGACGGTCGAGGGCGCGATCAGCGGCTCGCCTTCGTTGATCTGCGGCTGGGACATGCCATCCTCCGGTGAAACCATGTCCTGCATATAGGCGGTCCGGGGGGCGGTGGAAAGCCCGCGCGCCCGCGTCGCGGTGCCTCAGCCCCGTTCAGCCGCCTCGAGCCGTTCCAGCGCGTCCATCCACAGCGCCTCGGCACGGGGCAGGGCCTGCGCGGCCTCGGCGTGTTTGCGGCCCCATTTCTCGGCCTCGGCCGGGTCGTCGTAAAGCGCGGGGTCGGCCATTTTCTCGCTGATCTTTTCCAGCATGGCGGTCAGTTTCTCGACCCGTTCTTCGCCGCGGCGGGCCTCGGCGCGCAGCTCGAGGATCTCGTCGCGGGTGGCGCGTTTCGGGCTGGGTTTCGGGGTCTCGCGCGGGCGCGGGGGTTCGTCCGGGGTCAGCAGCGACTTGCGATAGCTGTCGAGGTCGTCGGCATAGGGGCGCACGGCGCCGTCCGCGACCAGCCACAGCCGGTCCGCGACCAGTTCCAGCAGGTGCATGTCGTGGCTGACCAGCACCACCGCGCCGGTATAGTCGTTCAGCGCCTCGGTCAGCGCCTCGCGCGATTCGATGTCCAGATGGTTGGTCGGCTCGTCGAGAATCAGCAGATGCGGCGCGTCGATGGTGGCCAGCAGCAGCGACAGCCGCGATTTCTGCCCGCCCGAGAGCGCGCGGACGCGGGTTTCCGCCTGCGCCTCCATCAGCCCGAATCCGGCCAGCCGGGCGCGCAGCCGCGCCGGGGCCTCATCCGGGCGCAGGCGGCGGACGTGGTCCAGCGGGGTTTCGTCCAGCGACAGCTCGTCCACCTGATGCTGGGCGAAATACCCGACCCGCAGCTTGGATGAGCGCGTAACCGTCCCCTCGATCGCCGGCAGCCGCCCGGCCAGCAGCTTTGACAGCGTCGATTTCCCCTGCCCGTTGCGGCCCAGCAGCGCGATGCGGTCGTCCTGATCAAGCCGCAGGTTCAGCCGTCGCAGCACCGCGCGCCCGTCATAGCCCACCGAGACCCCGTCCAGCGACAGGATCGGCGGCGACAGCTGGTCGGGCTGGGGAAAGGTAAAGCGGTGGAACTTCGCCTCTTCGGGGGCGGTGATCGGCTCCATCCTGGCCAGCGCTTTCAATCGCGACTGGGCCTGCGCGGCCTTGGTGGCCTTGGCGCGGAAACGGTCCACGAAACCTTGCAGATGGGCGCGGCGGGCCTCTTGCTTTTTGGCCTCGGCGGCCTGCAACGCCCGGCGCTCGGCGCGGATGCGGGCGAAACTGTCGTAGCCGCCGGAATACAGCGTCAGCTTGCGGTCATCGAGATGCAGGATCGACCCCACGGCCCGGTTCAGCAGCCCGCGATCGTGGCTGATGACGATGACGGTATGGGGATAGCGCGCCAGATAGGTTTCCAGCCACAGCGCCCCTTCGAGGTCGAGATAGTTCGTCGGTTCATCCAGCAGCAGCAGGTCGGGGCGCGCGAACAGCACCCCGGCCAGCGCCATCCGCATCCGCCACCCGCCCGAGAAATCCCCGGTGGGTCGCGCCTGATCGGCGGGCGGAAACCCCAGCCCTTGCAGGATCGCGGCCGCCCGCCCCTCGGCCGACCAAGCGTCGATGTCAGCCAGCCTTGTCTGGATTTCCGCGATGCGGTGGGGGTCGCTGGCAGAGGCAGCCTCGGCCAGCAGCGCGTGACGTTCGGTGTCGGCGGCCAGCACCGTATCCAGCACGCTGACTTCGGTCGCGGGCGATTCCTGCGCGACGCCGCCGATGCGGGCGCGGGCGGGCAGGGTGATGGCGCCGCCGTCCAGCGACAGCTCGCCCCGGATCAGCCGAAACAGCGTGGTCTTGCCGGCGCCGTTCGGGCCGACCAGCCCGACCTTGTGCCCGTCCGGGATCACCGCGCTGGCGTTCTGGAACAGCGGCCGTCCGGCGATGGAATAGGAAATGTCGTCGATGCGCAGCATGGGGGGGGATTGCAGCAGACGGCGGCATTCGTCAACGCGACGCTTGTATTGCGGGCGCAAACGGCCTAAATGGATCGGGCAACGTTATCTATCTGCTACCTGTCTTCGGTTACCCGGCTTCAGTATGCTTTTCGAGTGACTGCGCCGGGCCATCGCATTTCCGCGGATGGCAACATGACAGGAGATCTCACGATGGCCAACGGCACCGTGAAATGGTTCAACTCGACCAAAGGCTTCGGCTTTATCCAGCCGGAAAACGGCAACCGCGACGTGTTCCTGCACGTCTCGGCGCTTGAGCGTGCGGGTCTGCACGCCCCGGCCGACGGCCAGAAAGTCACCTATGAGCTGGAAAGCGGCCGCGACGGGCGCGAATCGGCGACGAACATCCAGTTCGTCTGATCGCACGACCCGTCAGGGTTCAGGGGGCAGTCCTGCGGGGCTGCCCTTTTTGCATCAGGCGCCGGGGCCCGCGGGGTTTTCTTTGTGCGGGGGGCATGATAGCCGCCCGGCCAATCTGACAACCTTCGGACATCGAGGAATATCATGGCCATCGAACGCACCCTTTCCATCATCAAGCCCGACGCCACCCGCCGCAACCTGACCGGCAAGATCAACGCCAAGTTCGAGGATGCCGGCCTGCGCATCGTCGCGCAAAAGCGCATCCACCTGTCGCCCGCACAGGCCGGCAAGTTCTACGAAGTCCACAAGGAACGCCCCTTCTACGGCGAGCTGGTGGAATTCATGGCCTCCGAACCCGTCGTGGTGCAGGTGCTGGAAGGCGAAGGCGCCATCGCCAAGAACCGCGAAGTGATGGGCGCGACCAACCCCGCGCAGGCCGACGAAGGCACCATCCGCAAGGAATTCGCGCTGTCGGTCGGCGAAAACTCGGTCCACGGCTCGGACGCCCCGGAAACCGCGGCGCAGGAAATCGCCTTTTTCTTCTCGGGTCTCGAACTGGTCGGCTAACCGCCTCGATCTCCCGAAAGCTGCATGGCCGCCCCCGCAAC
This sequence comes from Paracoccus alkenifer, assembly GCF_900108405.1. Classification (GTDB taxonomy): domain Bacteria; phylum Pseudomonadota; class Alphaproteobacteria; order Rhodobacterales; family Rhodobacteraceae; genus Paracoccus; species Paracoccus alkenifer. The sequence continues at coordinate 434,286 of NZ_FNXG01000001.1, read as the reverse complement.
GGGGCGGCCTTCTTCTTCATCACTTAAATATCCTGGGGGAGCCGGCCTTGGCCGGCGGGGGCGAAGCCCCGTTTTTTCCCGGTTCCAATTGCCATGCCGCCCCCGGGCGCGCTATCCCGGCCCAAATGCAACAGCAACGGGACCGATCATGCGGGCTTTCGTCTTTCCGGGGCAGGGTGCCCAGACCATCGGCATGGGCCGCGCGCTGGCTGATCGCTGGCCGGCTGCGCGCGCCGTCTTCGACGAGGTGGACGAGGCGCTGGGCGAAAACCTGTCCGCGCTGATCTGGGAAGGCGACGCCGACACCCTGACCCTGACCCGCAACGCCCAGCCGGCGCTGATGGCGACCTCGGTCGCGGCGATGCGCGCGCTGGAGGCCGAGGGCTTTGCCATCACCGACGCCGCCTATGTCGCCGGGCATTCGCTGGGTGAATATTCGGCGCTGTGCGCCGCCGGCGCGATCAGCCTGGCCGACACTGCAAGGCTGCTGCGCATCCGCGGCACCGCCATGCAGGATGCGGTGCCGGTGGGCGTGGGCGCCATGGCCGCGATCCTGGGGCTGGATCTGGCGCAGGTGGACGAAATCGCGCGCGAGGCGGCGGGGGACGAGGTCTGCCAGGCCGCCAACGACAACGACCCGGCGCAGGTGGTGATCTCGGGGCACAAGGCCGCGGTCGAACGTGCGGCAGTGCTGGCCAAGGAACGCGGCGCCAAGCGCGCGCTGATGCTGCCGGTGTCGGCGCCCTTCCACTGCGCACTGATGCAGCCCGCCGCCACCGTCATGGCCGAGGCGCTGGCCGGGGTCGAGATCGTTGAGCCCGCCGTGCCGCTGGTCGCCAACGTCCGCGCCGAGCCGGTGCTGCAACCCGGCGCCATCCGTCAATTGCTGGTCGAACAGGTCACCGGCGCCGTCCGCTGGCGCGAGTCGGTGCAGTTCATGGCGGAACAGGGCGTCACCGAGTTCTGGGAAATCGGTGCCGGCAAGGCGCTGTCGGGGATGATCAAGCGCATCGCGCCGGGGGCAGTGACCAGCGCGGTCGGGACGCCTGCGGATATCGAGGCGCTCAAGGGTTGAGGCCGGACCGGGGCGCTGCCCACCTCGGGCTTTGCCCCTTTCTCACTGAAAACAGTCCACCGGACTGTTTTCCGGGCGCTCGAAAGCCCGGGATATTTAGAGACAGAAGATGAGGCTTTCGATGTTTGATCTGACCGGGAAGAACGCTTTGGTCACCGGTGCCTCGGGCGGGATCGGCGCGGCCGTGGCCACGGCGCTGCATGCGGCCGGGGCGGCGGTGGCGCTGTCGGGCACGCGCGAGGCGCCCTTGCAGGAACTGGCGGCGCGGCTGGGGTCGCGCGCCCATGTGGTGACGGCGAATCTGGGCGATGCGGCCGCGGTCGAGGCGCTGCCGAAACAGGCGGCCGCGGCGATGGGGTCGGTCGATATCCTGGTCAACAACGCCGGCATCACCCGCGACAACCTGTTCATGCGGATGTCGGACGAGGAATGGGCGCAGGTGATCGAGGTGAACCTGACCTCGTCCTTCCGGCTGGCGCGCGGGGTGCTGCGCGGGATGATGAAGGCGCGCTGGGGGCGGATCGTCTCGATCACCTCGATCGTGGGGCAGACCGGCAACCCGGGACAGGGCAATTACGCCGCCGCCAAGGCCGGGCTGGTCGGCATGTCCAAAAGCCTTGCCTATGAGGTCGCCAGCCGCGGCGTCACCGTCAACTGCGTGGCCCCCGGCTTTATCGAGACGCCGATGACCGCTGCGCTGAACGACGAACAGAAATCCCGCATCCTCGGGCAGATCCCCGCCGGCCGCATGGGCCGCCCCGACGAAATCGCCGCCGCGGTGCTGTATCTTTCCAGCCCGCAGGCCGGGTATGTCACCGGCGCCACACTGCACGTCAACGGCGGCATGGCAATGGTTTGACGGGGTGCGCGAAACCGGTTGCGGATCGTGACCGCGTTGCTATATCCCCACTTCAAGGCCGTCGGGACCCGCCCGCGGCTTGTCGCCGGGCTTGCCCGGCTGCATCCGGGCGGAGTGCCCGTAACTGAGGAACGAGACATGAGCGACATCGCTGATCGCGTGAAGAAGATCGTTGTCGAGCATCTGGGCGTCGAAGAGGATAAGGTCGTCGAGACCGCCTCGTTCATCGACGATCTGGGCGCCGATTCGCTGGATACCGTCGAGCTGGTCATGGCCTTCGAGGAAGAGTTCGGCATCGAGATCCCGGATGACGCCGCCGAAACGATCCAGACCTTTGGCGATGCGGTGAAATTCATCCAGCAGGCCACCGCCTGATCGCGGACCGCGAATTTCCGGCATGAGCGAACGGCGTCCCTGCGGGGGCGCCGTTTTCGCATGGGCGCCATGCGGCGGGCGAGTGGAACTATTGCCGCAACCCCATGTTGTCCCGTCGAAGATGCATCTGAAGGAGGCCAAGAGATGGCTGTGAAGCTCGCCGGGCTGGAAGACAACGCCCGCAAGACCGCGATCACCGAACTGCAAGCCTGCATGAGCGACGGGCTGGCATTGTCGATGGCGCTGAAACAGGCGCATTGGAACATGCGCGGCCCGAATTTCATCGCGGTCCACGAGCTGATGGATCAGGTCAAGGCGCGGCTGGACCCCGGCGTCGACGACATGGCCGAACGCATCCAGCAGCTTGACGGCACCGCCGTCGGCACGGTCGAAGAGGTCGCCAAGGCCACGGCGCTGCCGCCCTATCCGACCGACGTGACCAAGGTCGCCGACCACCTGAAAGAGGTCACGAACCGGATGCGCAGCTTTGGCGAGCGGCTGCGCGCCGCCATCGACACCGTCGAGGACGCGCGCGACGCCGACAGCGCCGACATCCTGACCGAGGTCTCGCGCCAGGTCGACAAGGATCTATGGTTTTTGCAGTCGCATCTGGACTGAGCGGCCGCCTCTGACGCGCGCCCTGGCTGCTTCGGGCGGTCACAAATATCCCGGGGTCCGGGGCAGAGCCCCGGTTCCGGCAAGGACGACATGAAACAGGGCGGGCCGATGCGACCCGCCCTTTCCGGTTTCTGCCCGCAGCCGTCAGCGCGGGATCTGCGCGGTGATTCCCTCGACGAAGAAATCCATCGAGGCCAGTTCCTCGTCGGTCGGGGTCTGGCCCTCGGCCAGCCAGGCGCTGCCGTCCTGCTTGTTCAGCGGTCCGGTGAACGGGTGATAGCCGCCGGCGATCTGGTCGCGCATGGCCTCGGCCGCGGCCTTGACCTCGGCGGGGACGGCCTCGGTGATCTCGCCGATGCCGACCTCGCCGTCCTTGATGCCCAGCCAGACCCCGTGCGAGGCCCAGGTGCCGTCCAGCACCTCGCCCACGCGCTTGATGTAATAGGGCTCCCAGTTGTCGATGATGGCGCTGACCCGCGGCGTGGGCTTGAACGCCGCCATGTCGGAGGCCTGGCCAAAGCCGATGCCGCCCTTTTCCTGCAACTTGGCCAGCGGCGCGGTGGAATCGGTATGTTGCAGGATCACGTCCACACCCTCGGCCAGCAGCGCGGATGCGGCGTCGGCCTCTTTCGCGGGGTCGAACCAGGTGTAGGCCCAGACCACCTTCAGCTCGACATCCGGGTTCACCTTGCGCAAGTGGATGAAGGTCGAGTTGATGCCCTGCATCACCTCGGGGATCGGGAAGGAACCGATAAACCCGACCTTGTTGGTCTTGGTCATCATGCCGGCGATGGTGCCAAGGACGGCCCGGCCTTCGTAGAAGCGGGCGTCATAGGTGGCGACGTTTTCGGCGCGCTTGTAGCCGGTGGCGTGTTCGAAGCGGACATCGGGGAACTTGGCGGCGGTGTTGATCACCGCATCCATGAAGCCAAAGCTGGTGGCAAAGATCAGCTTGTTGCCGGCCAGCGCCAGCTGGGTCAGCGCGCGTTCGGCGTCGGCGCCCTCGGGGACGTTCTCGATATAGCTGGTCTCGATACGGTCGCCGTAATGGGCCTCGATCGCCTTGCGGCCCAGGTCGTGCTGATAGGACCAGCCGCCGTCGCCCACCGGGCCGACATAGATGAACCCGACCTTGAGCTTTTCGCCCTCGGGGATCGGGGTGCCCTGCGCCATCGCCGGCAGCGCGGGCAGCATCGCCGTCAGCGCCAGCGCGGCGGCCGAGGCCAATAGGGTTCTGCGGTTCATCGGAATCTCCTCTGTCGGGTCGTTGTTATCTTGTAGCGTGGAACGGCCGCCCCAGCGAGCCGGGCGCGGCGCTGCCGCGGCCGCGGTATTTCTGCCGCGCGGATATGATCACAAGCACGATGATCGTGGCAAGATAGGGCGCCATGCTCAGCAGCTGCACCGGCACCGCCACCCCCGCGGCCTGCAAGCGCAGTTGCAGCACGGCGACGCCGCCGAACAGCCAGGCGCCGGCCAGCACGCCCCACGGGCTCCACCCCGCAAAGACGACGATGGCCAGCGCGATCCAGCCGGCGCCGGCGGTCATGCCCTCGGTCCATTGCAGCACGGTCGCGATCGAGACATAGGCGCCGCCGATCCCGGCCAGCGCGCCGCCGATGGCAATGGCTGTCAGCCGCACCAGCCGCACCTTGTAGCCAAGCGCGTGGGCGGCGTCGTGGTTTTCGCCCACCCCGCGCAGGATCAGCCCGCGGCGGGTGCGGTTCAGCACGAACCATGTCACCGGGACCAGCGCCAGCCCCAGCCAGATCGCCCAGTTCACCCCCAGCGGCCCGCCGGGCATCGAGGGTGCCTTGACGCCCTCATACGGGCGGCCGAACATCGCGGTCAGCCCCAGCCCGAACATGGTCAGCGCCAGCCCGGTCGCCACCTGATTGGTCAGCAGATACTGGGTCAGCACCCCGAAGATCAGCGAAATCGCGGCCCCCGCGGCCGCGCCGGCCACGAACCCGGCCAGCGGGCTGCCGGTGGCATGGGCGGCGGCAAAGCCCGCCAGCGCCCCGGTGATCATCATCCCCTCGACGCCCAGGTTCAGCACGCCGGAACGCTCGGCGATGGCCTCGCCCAGGGCCGCGAACAGGATCGGGGTCGCGGCCGACATCAGCAAAAGCAGGGTGGTCCAGCCGATCATTTCGCAGCCCTCCAGCGCAGGCGGTATCGGGTCAGCGTGTCGAAACCCAGCAGGAAGAACAGCAGCATCCCCTGGAATACCTGCACGGTGGCGGCGGGCAGTTGCAGCATCAGCTGCGCCAGTTCGCCGCCGATATAGGTCAGCGCCAGCAGCAGCCCGGCCAGCAGGATGCCCAGCGGATGCAGCCGCCCCAGGAACGCCACGATGATCGCAGTGAAGCCGTAGCCGGACCCGAAGCTGTCGGTGATCTGCCCGCCGGGGCCGGAAACCTCGAACAGCCCCGCCATCCCCGCCAGCGCGCCCGACAGGCCCAGGCAGAACGCCACCAGCGTTTCCGGGCGCACGCCCGCAAAGCGCGCGGCCCGCGGCGCCATCCCGGCCACGCGGATGCGAAAGCCGCGGATATGGCGGCTCATCAGGAACCACGTCGCCAGCACCGCCAGCCCTGCGGCGATCACCCCCCAATGCGCGCCGGTGCCCGCGGCCAGTTCCGGGTTTGCGGCCGAGGGGTAATGTTGCAAATTGCGCGAGCCGGGCATCCCGAACCCCTCGGGGCTGCGCATCGGGCCGAATGCCATCCACGCCGCCACCCGCTGCGCCACATAGACCAGCATCAGCGAGACGAGGATTTCCGAGGCCCCCGTCCAGTTGCGCAAGGTGGCGGGGATCATCCCCCACGCCCAGCCCCCGGCCGCGCCCGCCAGCACCATGGCCGGGAAAATCCATGCGCCTTCGGCCGGATAGGCGGCCAGCGCCACCGCCGCGCCGCAGATGCCGCCGATGATATATTGCCCCTCGGCCCCGATGTTCCAGATGCCGGCGCGAAACCCGATGGCAAGGCCGCTGGCGATCAGGATCAGCGGCCCGGCCTTGACCAGCAGCTGCGGGCGCGAATAGCCCGAGGCCGGCCCGAACAGCGGATCCCAGAAAATGGTGCGGATCGAGGCTACCGGGTCGAACCCCATCAGCGCAAACAGCGCGCCCCCTGCCACCATCGTCGCCACCACCGCCATCAGGGGCGAGGCGATTGCCAGCCACCACGGCGTCGCGGCGCGGGGTTCAAGCTGCAACATGGGCGACCTCCATCCCGTGGGCGCCGCCCAGCATCAGGCCGATCTGTTCCAGCGTCAGCCCCTCGGTCGCAACCGGCGCCGACAGGCGGCCGTTGTTCAGCGCGGCGAAACGGTCCGACAGCTCGAGCAACTCGTCGAGATCCTGGCTGATGACGACGACCGCGGCGCCGCGCCCGGCCAGATCCAGCAGCGCCTGCCGGATCGCGGCGGCGGCGCCCGCGTCCACCCCCCAGGTCGGCTGGTTCACCACCAGCGCCCGAGGGTTTTGCAGGATTTCCCGCCCGATCACGAATTTCTGCAAATTGCCGCCCGACAGCGCCCCGGCGGCGGTGGCGGGGCCGGGGGTGCGCACGTCGAAATCGGCGATGATGGTTTCGGCAAAACAGCGGGCGGCGCGGTGGTCGATCACGCCGCGCTTTTGCAGCTGCTGGCGGGTGGCGCCGGTCAGGATGGCGTTTTCGGTCAGGCTCATCTCCGGGACGGCGGCATGGCCCAGCCGATCCTCGGGCGCGGCCAGCAACCCGGCGCGGCGGCGGGGTTCCGGGCCTTGCGCGGACAGGTCGCCTCCGTCCAGCATCACGGTGCCGGGGCGGCCGGTGGTCTCGCCCGACAATGCGGCGATCAGTTCCTCTTGCCCGTTGCCGGCAACGCCGCCGATGCCCAGGATCTCGCCCGAGCGCACCTGAAAGCCCACATCCTGCAACGAGGTGCCCTCGGACGCGGGGGCCGAGGTCAGCCCTGCGACCGTCAGCACCACCTCGCCCGCCTGCCGGCCGGAACGGTCGACCAGCCGCATTTCGGCACCCACCATCATCGCGGCCAGTTCGCGCGCGGAATGGTCGCGCGGGTTCACGGTGCTGACGACGCGGCCCTGCCGCAGGATGGTGGCGCGGTCGCAATGGGTGCGGATCTCGTCCAGCTTGTGGCTGATATACAGGATCGCGGTGCCCTGCGCCGCCAGCTGGCGCAGGGTGGCAAACAGGATCTCGGCCTCTTGCGGGGTCAGCACGCTGGTCGGTTCGTCCATGATCAGCAGCCGCGGATTGCCCAGCAGGCAGCGCACGATTTCCACCCGCTGGCGTTCACCCGCCGACAGCGATTCGATGCGCCGCGCCGGGTTCAGCGGCAGGCCGTAGGCGGCGCTGACCTGCGCGATGCGGCGCGACAGATCGGCACGGCGCGGCGGCGCATCCATCCCCAGCGCGATGTTTTCCGCAACGGTCAGCGCGTCGAACAGGCTGAAATGCTGGAACACCATGCCCACGCCCGCCGCCCGCGCCGCATGAGGGTCCGCCGGCGCATGAGGCGCGCCCCCCAGCCGCATCTGCCCGGCATCCGGCCGGATCAGCCCGTAGATCGTCTTGACCAGCGTCGATTTCCCGGCGCCATTCTCGCCCAGCAGCGCGTGGATTTCCCCCGCGGCGACGCAAAACGACACATCGTCGTTCGCCCGCACGCCGGGATAGGTTTTCGACAGGCCCTCGGCCCTGAACAATTCCGCTGTTGTCACGCCATCCCCGTCGTGTTTTTGGCAGGTTAGCCTGTTTCGGCCGTTGCACAATCGCACAATCCGCACCTGATTACCCCGGCGCGGGTTTAGACTGTCTTCGTCGGTTCCGCCCAAATCGCCGCTGCCGGATAGCGCAGGCAAAGCGCGCGCGCCACCTCGCGCAGGCTGCGCGCAGGTGTTAGGTTCGCCGCCATGACCGACCAGCCCAAATTCATCCACCTGCGCTGCCATTCCGAACATTCGCTGCTCGAAGGGGCGATTCCCGTCAAGAAACTGCCGGGGATGGCTTTGAAACACGGCATGCCGGCGGTGGCGCTGACCGACACCAACGCGCTGTTCGCGGCGCTGGAATTCTCGGTCAAGGCGCTGGACGAGGGCGTGCAGCCCATCGTCGGCTGTCAGGTCACGCTGGATGCGGGCGCGGCCTGCGCGCCGGTGGTGCTGCTGGCGCAGGATCAGGCGGGCTGGATGAACCTGATGGCGCTGTCCACCTGCCTTTACGTGACGCCTCCGCGCGATTTCCCGCATGTGACCATGCAGGAACTGGCCGAGCGTTCGGCCGGGCTGATCTGCCTGACCGGCGGCGCGACCGGGCCGCTGGGGCAACTGGTGGCCGGGGGCAAGCTCGCGGACGCCGAATCGCATCTGCGCGATCTGGCGGGGATGTTCGGCGACCGGCTGTATGTGGAACTGCAACGCCACATGCAGGACAACGGCCAGTTGATGCCGGCCGAGACCGCCAGCGAAGGGGGCATGATCGACCTTGCCTATGCGCTGGACCTGCCGCTGGTCGCCACCAACGACGTGTATTTCCCCGACCCCGCGATGTTCGGCGCCCATGACGCGCTGATCTGCATTCGTGAACGCGCGATGGTGGACCAGTCCGCGCCCCGCCGTCGCCTGACCGCCAACCACAATTTCAAATCGGCCGAGGACATGGCGGTGCTGTTTGCCGACCTGCCCGAAGCCATCGCCAACACCGTGGAAATCGCCCGCCGCTGCGCCTTTGCGGTCAGCCGCCACAACCCGATCCTGCCCCGTTTCGCCGATGACGAGGTCGAGGAGCTGCGCCGCCAGGCCCGCAGCGGGCTGGACGACCGGCTGGCCGTCATCCCCCACGCCGTCAGCGTCGAGGATTACCACGCAAGGCTCGATTTCGAGCTGGGCATCATCGAGCAGATGGGCTTCCCCGGCTATTTCCTGATCGTCGCCGATTTCATCAAATGGGCCAAGGTGCAGGGGATTCCGGTGGGTCCGGGCCGGGGGTCCGGCGCGGGGTCGCTGGTCGCCTATGCGCTGACCATCACCGACCTTGACCCGCTGCGCTATTCGCTGCTGTTCGAACGCTTTCTGAACCCCGAACGGGTGTCGATGCCCGACTTTGACATCGACTTTTGCATGGACCGGCGCGAAGAGGTGATCGGCTACGTCCAGGACAAATACGGCCGCGACAAGGTGGGGCAGATCATCACCTTTGGCGCGCTTTTGTCCAAGGCGGCGGTCCATGACGTGGGCCGCGTGCTGGGCATGGGCTTTCCCCAGCGCGACCGCCTGTCCAAGATGATCCCGGTCGAAGGCGTCAAGCCCGTGTCCATCACCAAGGCGCTGGCTGATGAGCCCCGCCTGCGCGAGGCCCGCGACGCCGAAGAAAACGTCGCCCGGATGCTGGAATATGCCGCCCAGGTCGAGGGGCTGCTGCGCAACGCCTCGACCCACGCGGCCGGCGTGGTGATCGGGGACCGGCCGCTTGACCGGCTGGTGCCGCTTTACCGCGACCCCGGCTCGGACATGCCGGCCACGCAATACAACATGAAATGGGTGGAACAGGCGGGGCTGGTCAAGTTCGACTTTCTCGGCCTGAAAACCCTGACGGTGATCCAGAACGCCGTGGACCTGATCCGCGCGGGCGGGCGGCATCTGCATATCGCCGCCGACGGGCGGCAGCTTTACGACCCTCCCGCCGGCGCGGTGGACGAAATCAACCTGATCCCGCTGGATGACGAACCCACCTATCGCCTGTTTGCCAGCGCGCGCACGGTGGCGGTGTTCCAGGTGGAATCCTCGGGGATGATGGACGCGCTGCGCCGGATGCGCCCCACCTGCATCGAGGACATCGTGGCGCTGGTCGCGCTTTACCGCCCCGGCCCGATGGAAAACATCCCCACATATTGCGAGGTCAAGAACGGGCTGCGGCCGCTGGAATCCATCCACCCCTCGATCGACCATATCCTGGCCGAAACCCAGGGCATCATCGTCTATCAGGAACAGGTGATGCAGATCGCGCAGGTGATGGCCGGCTATTCGCTTGGCGGCGCCGACCTGCTGCGCCGCGCCATGGGCAAGAAGATCGCCGAGGAAATGGCGAAAGAGCGCCCGAAATTCGTCCAGGGCTCAAAGTCGCAGGGCGTGGACGAGAAAAAGGCCGGCGAGGTTTTCGACCTGCTGGAAAAATTCGCCAACTACGGGTTCAACAAATCCCACGCCGCCGCCTATGCGGTGGTCAGCTACCAGACCGCCTGGCTCAAGGCGAACCACCCGGTGGAATTCATGGCCGCGGTGATGAACTGCGACATCCATCTGACCGACAAGCTGGCCGTCTATCGGCGCGAGGTCGACCGCATGGGGATCGAGGTGATCCCCCCTTGCGTCAACCGCAGCCAGCCCCGTTTCAGCGTGGTGGACGGACGCATCGTCTATGCGCTGGGCGCGCTGAAAAATGTGGGCGTCGAGGCGATGCGGGTGCTGGTCACCGCCCGCGGCGACCGCCCCTTTGCCGATCTGCATGATTTCGCCCGCCGTGTGCCCATGCGCCAGATCGGCAAGCGGGCGCTGGAAATGCTGGCCCGGGCCGGGGCCTTTGACATGCTGGAACCCAACCGGGCGCGGGTGCTGAAATCGCTGGACGGGCTGGTCGCGTGGTCCTCGGCCGTGCAAGAGGCGGCGCAGTCGAACCAGTCCTCGCTGTTCGGGGGCGGCGAGGATCTGCCGCCGCCGCGCCCGGCGCTGGCCCCGGTGTGGATGCCGGCCGAGAAACTGGCCGAGGAACGGCTGGCGGTCGGGTTCTACCTGTCGGGCCACCCGCTGGACGATTATCTTGCCGCGCTGAAACGCAAGGGCGCGATGACGCTGGCCGAGGTCGAATCCGCCGCCGCCGATGGCCCGCTGGTCGCACAGATCGCCGGCACCGTGGCGGCGCGGGCGGAAAAGAAATCCGCCAAGGGCACGCGCTACGCCTTCGTCACCCTGTCCGACCCCACCGGCCTGTATGAGGCGACGGTGTTCTCCGACGTGCTGGACGCCCACCGCGATCTGCTGGAACCCGGCACCAATGTGCTGCTCAGCGTCAAGGCCGAGCCTTCGGGCGATCAGGTCAAGATGCTGGCCAACTCGGTGCAGTCGCTGGAGGATTTCGTGGCCGATGCGGGTTCCGGCCAGCTGGCGGTCGAGGTGGGGGACGCAAGCACCGCACTGGCGGTGCTGGACCGGCTGCGCGAGGCCAGTGCGGAAATCGCGGTTTCGGCCAAGGGCAGGGGGCCGCTTCTGGTGCGGGTGCGCGCGGGAAACACCGTCTATGATGTCGAGGTCGCCCCCGATGTCCCCGTCACCCCGCGGATGCGACAGGCGCTGCGCGCGGTCGAGGGCGTGATCGACGTGACCGAGGAATAGCCACTGTCTTGCCCCGCCGCCCCATGGGCGGCAGTCTGGGCCGCGCACGACGAAAGGACCGCCGCCATGATCCGCCTGCCGATACCGCTTGCCGCGCTGACCCCGGCGCTTTTGCTGCTTGCCGCCTGCGGCACGCCTGCGCCGAAACCCCCGGCGACCGGGGCCGCGGCGGCACTGGTCGATCCCGCGGCGCATCATTGCCAGCGCAGCGGCGGCACGGTCATCCTGCGCATGGACAAGGGCCGCCGCACCGATCTGTGCCGCCTGCCCAACGGCCGCACGGTCAGCGCCGCCGAGCTGCTGAACGCCCACAACGACCTGTAAGAAAAAGGGACGCCGAAGCGCCCCTTGATCTTCTGTCTGTAAATATCCCGCGGGCTTCCGAGCGCCCGGAAAACGGTCCGGTGGACCGTTTTCAGCGAGGAAGGCCACGGCAGTGGCCCGGCGCGAAGCCCCGCTGCGGCGGTGACGCGATCAGTTGCGCGCCTTGTCCACCATCTTGCCCTTGGAAATCCACGGCATCATCGCGCGCAGCTTTTCGCCCACCTGCTCGATCTGGTGTTCGTCGTTCAGACGGCGGGTCGCCTTGAACATCGGCTGGCCGACGGCGTTTTCCTGCATGAAGTCGCGCACGAACTTGCCGGTCTGGATGTCGCGCAGCACCTCTTTCATCCGCGCCTTGGTTTCGGCGTAAGGCAGGATGCGCGGGCCGCTGACATACTCGCCGTATTCCGCGGTGTTCGAGATCGAATAGTTCATGTTGGCGATGCCGCCTTCGTAGATCAGGTCCACGATCAGCTTCACCTCGTGCAGGCATTCGAAATAGGCCATTTCCGGCTCATATCCGGCCTCGACCAGCGTCTCGAAGCCCATGCGGATCAGCTCGACCAGGCCGCCGCACAGCACTGCCTGCTCGCCGAACAGGTCGGTTTCGCATTCCTGCCGGAAGTTGGTCTCGATGATGCCCGAGCGCCCGCCGCCGATGGCCGAGCAATAGGACAGGCCCAGATCCATGGCGCGGCCGGTCGCGTCGTGATGGACGGCCACCAGGCAGGGCACGCCGCCGCCCTTGGTGTATTCGCCGCGCACGGTGTGGCCCGGACCCTTGGGCGCCATCATGATGACATCAACGCCCGGCTTCGGCTCGATCAGGCCGAAATGCACGTTCAGCCCGTGGGCGAAGGCGATCGCGGCGCCGTCGCGCAGGTTGTCGTGGACGTATTTCTTGTAGGTCTCGGCCTGCAATTCGTCGGGCATGGTGAACATGATCAGGTCGGCCCAGGCGGCGGCCTCGGCGATGCCCATGACCTTCAGCCCCTCGGCTTCGGCCTTGGCCGCCGAGGGCGAGCCGTCGCGCAGCGCCACGACCAGGTTCTTGGCCCCCGAATCGCGCAGGTTCAGCGCATGGGCGTGGCCCTGGCTGCCATAGCCGAGGATGGCGATTTTCTTGTCCTTGATCAGGTTCACGTCGCAATCGCGGTCGTAGTAAACGCGCATCGGGGTTCTCCTTGTTTGCTGGGGGCTTTCTAGCGCGCTGCTGAGGTGCAGGGGTTGCAATTTTCGCGGGATGCAGCGAATACTTGCGAAATCCATGCGGCCAGTCCGCAAATACTGAAAAGATCATGCTCGACGACACCGACCGCCGCATCCTGCGCCACCTGCTGGCCGACCCGCAGGCCGACAATGCCGCGCTGGCCGACCGTGCCGGTGTCACCACGGCCACGCTGTGGCGCCGGCTGGACCGGCTGCGCGACCGCGGCATCCTGCGCGCGACCGAGGCGCGGATCGACTGGCGCGCGCTGGGCTATGCGGTCGAGGTCTCGCTGCGCTTCACGCTCGACAAGACCGAACCCCGCGCCTTTGACCGCTTCACCGCCGCCGCCCGGCAACTGCCCGAGGTGATCGAGATCCAGACCTTTCTCGGCTCGGTCGACATCCGCCTGTCGGTCATCGCCCGCGACATGGGGGACTGGCAGCGCATCTACCGCGACCGCATCCTTGGCCTGCCCCATGTCACCGATATCGAGCCGCTGATGCTGGTCGCGACCATCAAGGATACGGCCGAGCTGACGCTATGACCGATACCGACGCCACCGACCTTGCCATCCTGCGGCTGCTTGCCCGCGACGCCACGCTGGGCGCGGCCGAGATCGGGCGCGAGATCGGCCTGACCCAGCCCGCGGTCTGGCGCCGCATCCGCCGCCTGCACGACAGCGGCATCATCGCCGGCCGCCGTGTTCTGGTGGACCACGCGGCGCTGGGGTTCACCGTCTCGGTGTTCCTCGGCATCCGCCTTGCCGCCCGCGGCCGCCCGGAACTGGAAAGCTTCGAACGCGCGGTCACCGCCATCCCCGAGGTGCAGACCGTGCAGCATGTGCTGGGCCGCTTCGATTACCGGCTGCGGATCATCGCCCGCGACATCCCCGATTTCGAACGCATCCTGCGTCGCCGCATCATGACCCTGCCCGGCGTGGGCCAGGTCGAGGCCAACGTGGTCCTGTCCGAGGAACGCCGCCCCGGCCCCCTCGGATAGACGGCGGCGTCGCTGCGTGAGGACCATACGGGGGGGTGGGGGGTGGTGGGCAGCGGGGGATGGGTGGTGCGTGGGGACCACGCACCCTACGGGAGTTGGGCGGATGGGATGGTGCGTGGGGACCGTGCGCGGCGGGGGAAACGGTGGAGGATGGATGGTGCGTGGGGGACCACGCACCCTACGGGCGTTGGGGCGGATGGGGATGGTGCGTGGGGACCGTACCCGGCGGGGGGAGGGCGGTGGGGGATGGGTGGTGCGTGGGGACCACGCACCCTACGGGAGTTGGGGCGGATGGGAGTGGTGCGTGGGAACCGTGCGCCAGCCGGGCGAGAACCGTAGCGAAGGGGTAGGGTGCGTGGTCCCCACGCACCGCCGCCCTCAGCGCGTCCCCAGCCCCGCGCGCATCATCGCCCGCCGCACCGGCGCCAGCGCGTAAAGCCCCCCCAGCGCAGCCGCACGCAGGTCGCGCAGCGGCCGCGGCGCCATCATGCTGGCGCGATTCAGCGCGTCGATGCCGATCAGCCGGCCCATCGCCGAGGGGCGGCGCTCGCGCTCATAGCGGGCCAGCGCCGCGGCATTGCCCGGGTCCGGGGTCATCAGATCCAGCAGCGCCGAAAGATCGGCCAGGCTCATGTTCAGCCCCTGCGCGCCGATGGGCGGCACGACATGGGCGGCCTCGGCCATCAGCGCCGTGCGCGGGCCGGTCCAGCGGTCGGCGATCTGGCTGATGATCGGCCATTCCGTCAGCCCGGTGGCCAGTTGCAGCCGCCCCAGAACCCCGGCGGAACGGTCGTTGAGCGCGATCTCGAACGCCTCGCGCGGCAGGGCGCGCAGCCGTGCGGTCTCGGCCCCCCGCTCCATCCAGATCACCGCGGACGAGGGCTTGCCGCCCCGGTCGGGCAGGGGCACCAGCGTAAATGGGCCGCCCCAGCGGTGAATCTCGGTCGAGACATTCTGGTGCGGGATCTCGTGCGTGACCGCAAAGGCCAGCGCCTTTTGCCCGTAGCGGATGGTGCGCACGCCGATCCCCAGTGCCTGGCGCACCGGCGAGTTGCGCCCGTCCGCCGCCACCACCAGCCGCGCCCGCAGCCGCGACCCGTCCGACAACTCGACCAGCGCGGCATCCTCGCGCGCGACCAGCCCGGCGGTGGCGGTGCCGGGGCGGAACTCGACCCCCGGCAGCTCGGCCAGCCGCGCGGAAATCTCGCGCCGCAGCAGCCAGTTGGGCAGGTTCCAGCCAAAGGGCTGGTCGGAAATCTCGGCCGCGTCAAAGGCGCGGGTCAGCCGCGGCTGCGGTTCAGTGCCGCCGGCATCGACGATGCGCATCACCTGTAACGGCGCCGCATGGGGTTGCAGGCGATCCCACAGCCCGATGCGGCGGAACAGCGCGATCGAGGGCTGCAAAAACGCGGTGGTGCGCAGATCCGCGCCCGCGCTGCTTTCCCTGGTCACCGGCGGGGCCGGATCGACACAGATCACCCGCAGCCCGGCCGCGCCGAAAGCCGCAGCCGCAGCCAGCCCGGCAACGCCGCCACCGGACACCAGCACATCGGTTTCGGACGCAGCCGTCACCGCAGCCTAGAATCCTGCCGCATAGGCGATCAGCACCACCATGACCAGCGTCGCGCCGGCCAGCGCCACCATGGTCAGCGCGGGCAGGCCGAACAGCGCCACCAGCACCGCGATCAGCACGACCGCCATGGCCAGGACCATGAGGATGCGCCCGGCGATCACGCGCTCTTTGCGGGACTGCAACTCCTCGTCGCCGGTCAGGGCGTCGTTGAAGGCTGCGGCGGCAGAGTGGTCGGATTGGGACATCGGAAACCTCGGTCGTTCAAAGGGTCGCCTGTGAACTTGCCACGTCGGCAAGGGCGGCGGCAAGAGTTGCGACAAATCCGGTCAGATCCTGGGTGTGCCACTGGACATGGTGCCCCGGGTCGCGATCCTGCGCCGACCCGTCCGGCCCGTGGTGACCGGCCCCCACCAGAATCGTGCGCATTCCAAGGGAATGCGGCACTTGCAGGTTGCGGGGGTCGTCCTCGAACATCGCGCAGCGGCTGGGGTCCAGACCGTGCGCGTCCAGCACTGCGGCAAAGGACCGCGGGTCGGGCTTGGGGTGATAGCCGGTCTCGCCGATGCCGTGGATTGCGTCAAAAACCAGCTGGCGGCGCGCCAGCACGCGCCCGGCATAAACGGAATCCGCATTCGTATGCACGATTCGCCGACCCGGCAGCGCATTCAGCGCGGCGGTCAGCGCCGCATCCGGCACCAGCGCGCCCAGGTCGATGTCATGCACCTCGGCCAGATAGGGTTCGGGGTCGATCCGATGATGGGCCATCAGCCCGGCCAGGGTGGTGCCATGCTCGCGCCAGTAATGCACGCGAAGGCGGCTGGCCTCGGCCAGATCGACGGACAGCAGGCGGGCGACATATGCGGTCATCCGCGCTTCGATCTGCGAAAACAACCGGATTTCGGGGGCGTAAAGCGTGTTGTCGAGATCGAATATCCAGCAGTCGACCCCGGCGAAGCCACGGCGCAAAACGGCGGGATCCGACGGCGCGGGCGAGGGCAGGGGAAAAGTGGGCGTGTTCATGCAGCCGGGCTAACCCGGGGATGAGGCGGTTGCAATCGGGGGGGGCGCTGGCGGCGGGGGGTGCGTGGGGACCACGCACCCTACGGGGGCCGTGATGGATGGGTAGGGTGCGTGGTCCCCACGCACCGACGCCACCGCGAAGGGGACAGGCAGGCGAGCGGCCGCCAGTGCCGGCGGCCGCCCGGGGTTGAAAGCGGGTCAGGAAAAGAACTGCGCCCCGTTTGCGCTGATCGTCGAGCCGGTGATGAAGCCCGCGTCGTCTGCGGCAAGGAACACCACGCAGCGGGCGATTTCTTCGGGCTCGCCCAGCCGGCCGACGGGGATCTGTGGGATGATGCGTTCGTTCAGCACCTTTTCGTCGATGGCCCGGACCATTTCGGTGCCGATATAGCCCGGCGCAATTGCGTTCACGGTGATGCCCGCCCGCGCGCCTTCCTGCGCCAGCGCGCGGGTAAAGCCGATGTCGCCGGCCTTGGCGGCGGAATAGTTGGCCTGCCCAGCCTGGCCCTTTTGCCCGTTGACCGAGCTGATGTTGACCACCCGCCCGAACTTGCGGTCGCGCATCCCGTTCCAGACGTTGTGGGTCATGTTGAACAAGCCGGTCAGGTTGGTGTCGATAACCTCTTTCCACTGCTGGGCGGTCATGCGGTGGAACATGGCATCGCGGGTGATGCCGGCGTTGTTGACCAGAACATCGACCGGCCCAAGCTCGGATTCCACGCGCTTGATGCCTTCGGCGCAGGCGTCATAGTCGGCGACGGACCATTTATAGGTCTTGATCCCGGTTTCCTCGGTAAATGCGCGTGCCGCATCGTCGTTGCCGGCATAGTTGGCCGCAACCTCATAGCCGGCCTCTTTCAGCGCCTTTGAAATGGCCGCGCCGATGCCGCGCGTCCCGCCAGTGACCAGAGCAACTTTAGGCATGTTCCCTCCAAACCCGGAATTGAAATCCTCTTTCTCTTAAGGGGTAGAATAGGAAATAATGTTGCACAAGGGGGTGGGAGAATTTGTCGGAAATATCCCCGCGCTCGTATCAGCGTCGGGCCGAGGCGTTCGGCGTCCGCCACGGCGGAGAGATGGTCGGCGCGCCGAAATAGAACCCTTGCAGGCAGTCGACCCCCAGTTCGATCAGATAGGCGGCATCGTCGGCGGTTTCGACCTGCTCAGCCACGGTGAACATGTCGAAATGCCGGGCGATCATCATAAGCGCCTGGGCAAGCACCTGATTATCCGGCTGGTTGGCGATGTCGCGGATGAAGCGGCCGTCGATCTTGATCATGTCAAAGGCAAAGTCGCGCAAATAGCGGAACGAGGTATAGCCCGCGCCAAAATCATCCAGCGCAAAGCTGACCCCAAGGCGTTGCAGGTCGCGCATGAAGCGGTGGACCTGTGCCGGCATCCCCATCGCCGAGCTTTCGGTGATTTCCAGAATCAGCCGTTCCGCCACCGTCACATCGCGCGACAGCCCGTGATGCAGGGTGTGCAGCCAGTCCGGATAGCCGATCGAGCGCGCGGACATGTTGATCGACAGCCGCAGCCCCGGTTCGTCGATCAGCGCCTGTAGCCCCAGCGTCAGGGACAGGCAGTCGATCTGGCGCCCCAGTTCGCTCAGCTCGGCAAGCGGCATGAAATCGCGCAGCGGCACAAAGCCGCCGGTTTCGTCGATGATCCGAATCAGCCCCTCGTGAAAGGCGGGGCGGTCGGTGCGGGCGGCCTGCACCACCGGCTGATAGGCCAGCACCGCATCCCCCCGTTCCACCGCGCGGCGCACGGTGGACATCGTCAGCCGCTGCTGGTGATCCACCGCGAAATCCAGCGGAGAGCCGGTCTTGCCCGTCCGGAGCTGATCAGAATCGAGTCGCATCTTGGTCCCCTTGTCCATGTCAGCACTCTGTCCAGAATGAGCGAACAAATCGTAAAGACGAGCGTGGATCGGGGGGGTGGGTTAACACAACCGGCGGTCATGTCGCTGCCGGATCGCTCGCGCAGGGGTGTAGAAACGGGGCGCGGCGTTCCGGGCGCTCCATCAAGATATTCCGCCAAGTCATTGAATTCAGGCGCGCCGCGCGGGCTGCCTGCGCCGTGTCGGATTGCGGCTGCCTTGCCGGCGCGGCCGCTCCGCCGCGCCGGATTTAGATAAAATTGCGCGTAGTTTGCTATTCGGCCAGCATCTGGTCGATCAGCGCCAGCGCGGCCGGCGAGGCCCAGTCGGCGTCGCCGGTCATGCGGGCGACCTCGTTGCCCTCGGCGTCGATCAGGATGGTGACCGGCATCGCCATCACCCCAAAGGCGCGGGCCAGCGACATCTTCGGGTCCGTCAGGCTGGGCAGTTCGGTGATGTTTTCCTCGGCAAAGAAACGCTCGATGGCGGCGGGCGGGTTGCGCCCCGAGGCCACGGTCACCACCTGGAACCGCTCGCCCCCCCTTTCGCGCTGCAATGCGTCGAGCGAGGGCATTTCCTCGCGGCAGGGCGCGCACCATGTCGCCCAGAAATTCAGCAAGACCACCTGGCCCTGCCAGTCGGACAGGCTGTGGGTGGCGCCGTCCACGTCGGAAAACTCGATGCCCGGCACCGCCGAGGGTTCGGATTCGATCAGCTTGGGCAGCCCGGCGTCGCGCGCCGCCTGCCAGTCCACCGGCGCGGCGGCGGCCGCGTTTGCAGCAAGGGCAAGGGACGTATAAAGGGCAAGGAAACGCAGCATATGACCTCCGACAGGACCGATCCGATGACCGACACGCCCGAAAATCCCTCCGCCAACACCATGTGGGGGGGGCGCTTTGCCGCCGGGCCGGATGCGATCATGGAGGCGATCAACGCCTCGATCGGGTTCGACCAGCGGCTTTACGCCCAGGATATCCGGGGCAGCCGGGCCCATGCGGCGATGCTTGCCGCGCAAGGCATCATCAGCCCTAGCGATGCGGACGCCATCGGGAAAGGGCTGCTCACCGTCTTGTCAGAGATCGAGGGCGGCGGGTTCCGGTTCCAGACCGCGCTGGAAGACATCCACATGAACGTCGAGGCGCGGCTGAAAGAGCTGATCGGCGAGCCCGCCGGCCGCCTGCACACGGCGCGCAGTCGCAACGACCAGGTGGCGACGGATTTCCGGCTGTGGGTGCGCGACCAGTGCGACGCGGCGATTGCGGCCTGCCGGGCGCTGATCCGTGCGCTTGTGACGCAGGCCGATACGGGGGCGGATTGGGTGATGCCCGGCTTTACCCATCTGCAAACCGCGCAGCCGGTCACATGGGGGCATCACATGATGGCCTATGTGGAAATGCTGGGCCGCGACATCGGGCGCTTTGCCGATGCGCGGGCACGGATGAACGAATGCCCGCTGGGCTCGGCCGCGCTGGCGGGCACCGGCTTTCCCATCGACCGCGAGGCCACTGCCGCGGCGCTGGGGTTCGACCGCCCGACGGCGAACAGCCTTGATGCGGTCAGCGACCGGGATTTCGCGCTGGAGTTCCTGTCGGCGGCCGCGATCTGCGCCACCCATCTGTCGCGGCTGGCCGAAGAGCTGGTGATCTGGTCCAGCGCGCAGTTCCGTTTCGTCGCCATGTCCGACCGCTGGTCCACGGGGTCCAGCATCATGCCGCAAAAGCGCAACCCCGACGCGGCCGAGCTGATCCGCGCCAAGATCGGCCGCATCCTTGGCGCCGCGGTGGCGCTGTTCACGGTGATGAAGGGGCTGCCCTTGGCCTATTCCAAGGACATGCAAGAGGACAAGGAACAGGTCTTTGACGCCGCCGACACGCTGATGCTGGCGCTGGCGGCGATGACCGGGATGATCGGCGACCTGACCGTCAACCGCGAGCGGCTGGAGGCCGCGGCATCCAGCGGGTTTTCCACCGCCACCGACCTGGCCGACTGGCTGGTGCGCGAGGCCGGGCTGCCGTTCCGCGACGCCCATCACGCCACCGGCGCGCTGGTCGCCATGGCCGAATCGCGCGGCGTCGATCTGCCGGAACTGACGCTGGCCGACATGCAGTCGGTCAATTCTGCGATAACGGCGCAGGTGTTCGACGTTCTGGGTGTTCACAACTCGGTCGCCTCGCGGCAATCTTACGGGGGAACGGCGCCCGATCAGGTGCGCCGGCAGATCGCCCGCTGGAAGGGCGCGATGGAGGGGTGGGAATGATGCGCCTTGCTGCACTGGCGGCGGTCCTGATGCTGGCGGCCTGCGGGGCGGACGGGCCACCCCATGCGCCCACCGCGTCCAGCAAATCGCCGCAGGCGTCCACCGGCCTCCGGCTGAGCGGCGAGGCCGTGGTGGGTGTCATCACCACGCTGTGACGATTGCGGCCGGGCAGTTCGTCCTGCCCGGCCGACCGGATGCGCACGCCGGGCAACGGCGGCGAATTGGCGGGCAACGACCCGCTTGCAGGCAGGTGCGGGTCAGGCCCGCGGATGGCAACAAGCAGACGAGGCAACAGCATGACCGCAAGAATCACGATGATCGCCGTGGCACTGGCCGCATTGTCGGCCTGTTCGGGCGGCTCGGGCAGCGTCGGCAATTCCGACGAGGTGATGATCCAGAAGGGCACCTATGTCTATGACCCCAACAAGCGCCACGCGCCCGTGTCGCTGTCGGGGGCGGATCTGATCGGGCTGGAACCGCGCAGCTGACCGGTTTCCCGGCGGCGTGGTCGAGCGGGGGTTTTCCACCCCCTGCCACTGCCGTGGCCTTCCTCGCTGAAAACAGTCCGCTGGACTGTTTTCCGGGCGCTCGAAAGCCCGGAGGATATTTGCGTGATGAAGAACCCGCTGTCGCCGCGGGTTTCCGGGCCGCGGGCTTTGCATTGTGCGGCCCGCTGGCGTTATATCGGTGCTCTGGATTTTCGGTGCGGGTCGGATGGATCATTTCAACTACAGCGGCGGCGTGCTGCACGCCGAGGACGTGGCGCTGCCCGAGATCGCGCGGGCGGTCGGCACCCCGGTCTATGTCTATTCCTCCGCCACGCTGACCCGGCATTTCAACCTGTTCCGGCAGGCGTTGGCGTGGACGGACCATCTGGTCTGTTTCGCGGTCAAGGCGAATTCGAATCTTGCGGTGCTCAAGCTGCTGGGAAGCCTGGGCGCGGGGATGGATGTGGTCTCGGGCGGGGAATATGCGCGCGCGCTTGCGGCGGGCGTTCCCGGCGAACGCATCGTGTTTTCCGGCGTCGGCAAGACCCGCGACGAGATGGCCCGCGCCATCTCTGGCGGCATCCGCCAGTTCAACGTGGAAAGCGAGCCCGAGCTGCTGGCCCTGTCCTCGCTGGCGCAGGAAATGGGGGCCGAGGTGCCCATCGCCGTGCGCGTGAACCCCGATGTGGACGCCCGCACCCACGCCAAGATCGCCACCGGCAAGTCGGAAAACAAGTTCGGCATCCCGATTTCCCGCGCGCGCGAGGTCTATCGGCTGGCGGCCTCGCTGCCCGGGCTGCGGGTGGTCGGCATCGACATGCATATCGGCAGCCAGCTGACCGACCTCGACCCCTATCGCCAAGCCTATCGCAAGATGGCCGAGCTGTGCCGGGTGCTGCGGGCGGATGGCCATGCGATCACCCGGCTGGACCTGGGCGGCGGCCTTGGCATCCCTTACCGGCGCGACAACGCCGCCCCGCCGCTGCCGCTGGAATATGGCGAGGTGGTGCGTGAAACCGTGGGCGATCTGGGCTGCGAGATCGAGATCGAGCCGGGGCGCAATATCGCCGGCAACGCCGGGATCCTGCTGGCCTCGGTGATCTTTCTGAAACAGGGCGAGGGCCGGGATTTCCTGATTGTCGATGCGGCGATGAACGACCTGATCCGCCCCGCCATGTATGACGCGCATCACGACATCGTGCCGGTGGTCGAGCCTGCGCCCGGGACTGATCCGCATCCCGTCGATGTGGTCGGCCCGGTGTGCGAGACCGGCGATACCTTTGCCCGCGCGGTGCCGCTGCCGCTTGTGGGGGCGGGCGATCTGGTCGCCTTTCGCTCGGCCGGGGCTTACGGGGCGGTGATGGCGTCGGAATACAACTCTCGCCCGCTGGTCCCCGAGGTGCTGGTGTCCGGCGACCGTTTCGCGGTGATCCGCCCGCGCCCCTCGATCGACGAGATGCTGTCGCGCGACCGCATCCCCGACTGGCTGTGAGCGGGCGCGGGGCATATCCCGCGCGCGATGCGGCGCCGTCCGGGGCGGAGCCTTTCGACTTGCCATTGCCCGCGCCGGTGCGCCGGGCGGTGGGGCTGACGCTGGCCGGGCTGTGGTGGGAACACATTGCCGCAGGGTTCTGGCCTGCCGCGACCTGGGCGGCGCTGGGGCTGGCGGCGCTGGTGCTGGGGCTGGTGGCGCTGGTCCCGCCGGGGGCGCTGGGCTGGGGCTCGGCGCTGTGGCTGCTGGTGCTGGCGGCGCTGGTGCTGTGGGGCTGGGTGCGGTTTCGCCGCCCCTCGCGCGATCAGGCGGTGCTGCTTGTGGATCGCCGGCTGGAGGGGCGGCCGCTGTCGGTGCTGGGCGACCGCATGGTGCTGGGCGGGCCGGATGCGGCGATGCTGTGGCAGGCGCATCAGGCGGCGGCGCGGGCAGCGGCGGCGCGGGCGCGGCCGGTCGCCCCCGATGCGGCGCTGGTGCGGCGCGATCCCTTTGCGCTGCGGCTGGTCGGGCTGACCGCGCTGGCGATGGCGCTGATCTTTGGCGGGACGGCGCCGGTGGGGCAGGGGCTGGGCGCGCTGGCCGCGGGCTGGCGGCCCTCGGCCCCCACGGACCAGTCGGTGGCGGCCGGCCCCGCGTGGGAGGGCTGGGCAGAACCTCCGCGCCATACCGGCCGCCCGGTAATCTACCTCAACACGCTGGAGGGGGACGCGCTGACCGTGCCGCAGGGCACCAGCTTCAACCTGCGGCTGTATGGCCAGGGGCTGTCGGTCGCGCAGGACATCGGCGCCGCCGATCCGCAGGCCACCCCGGATGTGCCGCGCTATACCGCGCAGCAGGACGGCACCCTGACCGTGGACGGGCGCAGCTTTGCGGTGACCGTGCAGCCTGATGCGCCGCCGCAGCTGGGGCTGGCGGCGCTGGCCGGGCGGCGTGCCGACGGGCGGCTGGCGCAAGGGTTTTCGGCCGAGGACGACCATGGCATCACCGCCGGCACCGCCTCGATCACGCTGGACCTGCCGGCGGTGGACCGCCGCCACGGCCTGACCCCAGACCCCGAACCGCGCGAGGCGTTGCAGCTGGACCTGCCGCTGCCCGCGACCGGCCAGCGCCGCCGGGTCAGCGCCACGCTGTCTGCCGATCTGTCCCGCCACCCTTGGGCGAACCTGCCGGTGCGGATGACGTTGTCGGTGCGCGACGGGATCGAGCAGGCAGCCCACACCCCGCCCACGGCGCTGATCCTGCCGGGCCGGCGGTTCTTTGACCCGCTGGCGGCCGGGATCGCCGAGATGCGCCGCGACCTGCTGTGGTCGCGCGACAATGCCGCCCGCAGCGCCCGGCTGCTGCGCGCGATGGTCTGGCGCAGCGACCGCCCCCTGCCGCCCGAGGCCGCGCAGGCGATCACCGGCGCGGTGCAGGCGCTGGAATCCGGGCCGCTGTCGGCGGACGTGCGCGACGCGCTGGCCGATGCGCTGTGGGATGCGGCGCTGCTGATCGAGGACGGGGGCCTTGGCGACGCGCTGGAACGGATGCGGCAGGCCCAGCAGCGGCTGGCCGAGGCGATCCGCAACGGCGCCAGCCCCGACGAGATCCAGAAGCTGATGGACGCGCTGCGCGAGGCCACCGACGACTATAAGCGGATGCTGGCCGAGCGGGGCGAGGATCCCTCGGCGCGGTTCGACCGCTCTGAACAGCAGGGACGGCAGATCACCGGCGACCAGATCCAGCAGATGATGGACGAAATCCAGCGCCTGATGAATGAGGGCCGCATGGCCGAGGCGCAGGAATTGTTGGATCAGTTCAACCAGTTGATGGACAATCTTGAGGTGCGCGAGGGCGAGGGCGAGGGCGGCGATTCCTCGCCCCAAGGCCGTTCCATGGACCGGCTGCGCGAGACGTTGCGCGACCAGCAGCGGCTGGCCGACGACGTGCTGCGCGAGGCGCAGCGCGACCCCTTTGGCGAGGCACCGGGCGAGGGTGAAGATGGCGGGGACGGGGACGCGCCCTCGCTCGCCGACCGCCAGCGCGACCTGCGCGCCGAGATCGGCCGCCAGCAGGGGCTGCTGCCCGGCCGCGGCACCGATCAGGGCGACGCCGCCAGCGACCGGCTGGACGACGCCGGCCGCGCCATGGCCGAGGCCGAGCGCGCCCTGCGTCAGGGCGATGCCGCCGGTGCGCTGGAGCGCCAGGCCGAGGCCATCGAGGCGCTGCGCGAGGGGATGCGCGCGCTGTCGGACCTGTCGCGCGGCCAGCCGGGCGAGGATGGCGCGCCGCAGCCGGGGCAGGGCGACGAGGCCGGCTCGCAGGGCACCCCCCGCGCGGATGGCGGCGAGGGGTTCGCCCGCCCCGTGCCCGGCCGCGATCCGCTGGGGCGCGACACCGGCGGGCAGGGCGGCAACGTCACCACCGGCGAACCTCTGGCCGATTCTGAACGCCGCGCCGGGCGCGCCCGCGAATTGCAGGACGAAATCCGCCGCCGCAGCGGCGAAGGCGCCCGCCCCCGGGCCGAGCGCGACTATCTGGGACGGCTGCTGGACCGGTTCTGAGCGCGCGCCTTGCGCCCGGTGCCTTGATCAGCCTCTGGTGCGCTGGGGCGCGGGCCGGGATAGGGTCGGGCCGTATCCGGTTTTCTACAGGAAGCAGACGCCCGCAATCGGGATGTGGGCGGGCGGATCAGTCGCCGGCGGCGCGCTGCCCGTCGACCACTGCCCGCAGCTGCGCAATGGCGGCGTCGCCATGTGCCGCCAGCCGATCGCGCAGGTGATCGACCTTGCCCCGCCACTCCACCAGCGTCGGCCCATAGGGTTGCTGATCCGCCAGCCGCGGCGCCAGCGCGTAAAGCGCCAGCGCGCTCAGCGACAGGACCACCGCGACATGAAACCCGGCATCATGGCGCCGCCGTGCCGTCTGGTCCCGCAAAGCCGGCGGGAGAACGGCGGGGGGCGCTGCTGCCGAAAGCGGGGCCGGGGCAGGAAGTGACGAGCCAGCAGGCGGGGCGGCTGGCGGGGCAGTAGAGGCAGCAGAGGGCATGACCTTGGTCGCAGGGACCGCAGCCGCCCCGGTCTGAAACCCCGGCTCGGGCGCGTCGCCGGGCAGCAGCGTGTCGTCGGGCGAGGGCGCGGCCGGATCCGATGCGGGCGCTCCGGGCGCCGGCTCGGCAGCCTCGGCGATCGGGGGATCTGCCAGAGCGGCCTCGCCCAGCCGCTGCGAACGGCGTTCGGCGGCGCGGACCTCAAGCTCGCGCGCGGCCTCCTGCCGCAGGATCTCGATCACCGATTCGCTCAGCGGGCGGCTGAGCCGCGGGCGGGCCGCTGGGTCAAAGCCGTCGCCCTCGGGCCTTGCCCGCCAGATGTGGTCGCAGGCGGAACATTCGACGTCGCGCCCCGCCGCCGGAATCGCCGAGGCGTCGATTTCATACTGCGCGCCGCAGCGCGGACAGATCAGCCGCATCGCCTCAACCCCGCTGGTCGTGCGCCCATGATGACGGCGCGTGGTTTTCATCGCCGCCCGGACGTTCTATCAACGCCGGGTCCGGTCGCCAAGCGGCCCGGACAAAGGAGGGCGCGACGTGATCGAAATGCGGGATGTGGGCTTTGCCTACCCTCGGGAAGAGGCGTTGTTCCAGGGCATCTCGCTGGAGCTGCCGCGCGGCTCGTTCCATTTCCTGACCGGGCCGTCGGGTTCGGGCAAGACCACCTTTCTGCGGCTGTGCATCGCCGAGCTGCTGCCCACGCAGGGCAGGCTGACGGTGTTCGGGCAGGACGCCGCCGGGCTGGGCCGCGACGCCATCGCCGGGCTGCGCCGCCGCATCGGCGTGGTGCATCAGGATACGCAGTTCCTTGACCACCTGCCGGTGGCGGAAAACATCGCGCTGCCGATGACGGTGGCGGGGCAGCCGGTGGACATGCAGGCGATCCGCGACCTGCTGGCCTGGGTGCAGATGGGGCCGCAGGCGCGCACCATGCCTCCGGCGCTGTCGGGCGGCGAACGCCAGCGCGCGGCGCTTGCGCGAGCGGTGATCCTGTCGCCCGACGTGATTCTGGCGGATGAGCCGACCGGCAACCTCGACTGGGACATGTCGCTGCGGCTGCTGCAACTGCTGATCGAGCTGAACAGATCGGGAAAGACCGTGCTGATCGCGACCCATGACCTGAACCTGATCCGCGCCGCGAAACAACAGGTCTCGGCGCGGGTGCTGCGTATCGCCGGCGGCCGCCTGCAAGCCGCGGGGGCCGAGCTGTGAGCGGGGGGGCAGGGCCGCGCTGGCGCGCCATCCTGCTGCGCGCCCGTGGCACGCGCGCGGATCTGGCGGCGCTGGATCTGGCGACGCTGTGGCGGGCGCTGGTGGGCCGCGAATCGGGGCTGGCCGACCGGGTGGTGCCGCCCTCGGGGCAGACCGCGCGGCTGACGGTGTTCGCGGCCGGGGTAATGGCGTTTCTGGCGGTGTTCGCGCTGGCACTGGCGCTGGCCACGGGCCGGCTGGCCGACCGCTGGTCCGAAGGGCTGGCCCAGACCGTGACCGTCCGCATCTCGGCCCCCGCCACCGAACTGGACGCCGGCACGCAGGCGGTCCAGCGCGTGCTGGAAACCACCCCGGGCATCACCGAACAGCGCCTGCTGCCCGCATCAGAGGTCGAGGCGCTGCTGGAACCCTGGTTCGGCCCCGATGTGCCCGTCGATGTGCTGCCGGTGCCGCGGCTGGTGCAGATCTCGACCGGGCGCGGCTTTGACGCGCAGGCGCTGCGCCTGCGGCTTGAGGCCGAGGCGCCCGCGGCAGTGCTTGACGACCACACGCAATGGCGCCGCCCGCTGGCCTCGGCCGCGCAGAGGCTGCGCATCCTGGGCTGGCTGTCGCTGCTGCTGATCGGCGCGGGCAGTGCCGCCATCGTGACGCTGGCCGCGCAGGCGACGCTGGCCGCCAACGGGCAGGTGATCCGGGTGATGCGGCTGATCGGGGCGCGCGACCTGACCATCGCCACCGCCTTTGTCCGCCAGCTGACCCGACGCACCGCGCTTGGCGCCGCCGGCGGCACGGCGCTGGGGATGCTGGCGATCCTCGCCCTGCCGCGCATGAACGAATCGGGCGGGTTCCTGACCGGGCTCGGCTTTGCCGGCTGGGGCTGGCTGTGGCCGCTGCTGATCCCGCCGCTGGGCGCCGCGCTGGGCTTTGTCGCCACCCGCGCCGCCGCCCTGCGCATGTTGCGAAAGCTGCGCTGATGTCCGCCCCCCTCGACCGGCCCGGCTGGGCGCTGGACCCCGCGCCCGCAGGCGATCTTCTGTCGCTAAATATCCCGCGGGGGTCCGGGGGCGCGAAGCCCCCGGCTGCGGCCGACCCGCGCTACACCCCGGCGCCCCTGCCGCTGCTGTGGCCGCTGCGCGCCGCCGTGTTTTATGTCTGGATCGCACTGGTCACCGCATTCATGGGGCTGTGGTGGCTGCCCAAGGTCCGGCGCGACCCGATGAACGCGCATGTGCTGCCGGTGATCTGGACCGGGCGGCTGCTGGCCGCCGCGCGCGCGATCCTTGGCGTCTCGGTCGAGCTGCGCGGCACGCCGCCCACCGCCGACTGCATCATCGCCGCCAAGCATCAAAGCTTCCTCGACATCCTCGCCATCGCCCATGCCGTGCCGCAATGCGCCTTTATCATGAAGCGCGAGGTGCTGCGCGTGCCGATCATGGGCTATTACGCGCGCAAGGCCGGCTGCATCCCCATCGACCGCTCGCGCGGGGCCGAGGCGATGTCGCGGATCATCGCGGAAATCGAGACCTCGCGCGGGGACGAGGACGGGCTGGGCCAGCTGATCATCTACCCCGAAGGCACCCGCACCCGCCCGGGCGAGCGGCGCAAATACAAGCACGGCGTCGGCACCATCCAGCAGGCGACCGGCCTGCCCATCAGCCCGGTGGCGGTCAACTGCGGGATGTTCTGGCCTCGCGACGGGCTGCGGGTGCGGCCGGGCCGGGCGGTGATCGAGTTTCTCGACCCCATTCCTGCCGGGCTGCCCTCGGCCGAAACCGTGCGGCAGGTGGAACAGCTGGTCGAGGCAGCCTCGGACCGGCTCATGCAGCAGGCGGGGCTGGACCTGCCGGGGCCGCGGGCAGGCTGAACCGCCGATCTGGACTTTGCCGCCGCGCGTCCCTAGCTCTGCCCTTTGCCTGTCGCAACCGAGGTTCCCCATGGCGCCGATCATCCAGATCGACCACCTGTCCAAGCGTTATGCCGGCGGCACCACCGCGCTGGACGACGTGAGCCTGTCGATCGAGGCGGGCGAGATCCTGGCGCTGCTGGGGCCGAACGGCGCCGGCAAGACCACGCTGATCTCGATCATCTGCGGGCTGGTCACGCCCACGCAGGGCACCGTGCGGGTGGGCGGCCACGACATCGCCACCGACTGGCGCGCGGCGCGGCGGATGATCGGGCTGGTGCCGCAGGAAATCGCGCTTGAGCCGTTCGAGACCGTGGCGAACTCGGTCCGCTTTACCCGCGGGCTTTACGGCGCCCCCCCGGACGAGCCGCATATCGAACAGGTGCTGCGCAGCCTGGCGCTGTGGGACAAGCGCGATGCCCCGACCAAGACGCTGTCGGGGGGCATGAAGCGGCGGGTGCTGATCGCCAAGGCGCTGTCGCACAAGCCGCAGGTGCTGTTTCTGGACGAGCCGACCGCCGGCGTGGACGTGCAGCTGCGCCGCGAGATGTGGCAGGTCGTGCGCGAGCTGCGCGCATCCGGCGTCACCATCATCCTGACCACCCATTACCTTGAAGAGGCCGAGGAAATGGCCGACCGCATCGGGGTGATCGACCGCGGCAAGCTGCTGCTGGTGCGCCCCAAGGACCAGCTGATGGGCGAATTCGGCCGCAAGCAGCTGACGGTGGAACTGGACGCGCCGCTGGCCGCCCTGCCCGAGGGCTGGGGGCTGCGCGGCATCACCCTGTCCGCAGACGGCCGCAGCCTTGAATACGACTATGACGCCCGCGCCGACCGCACCGGCATCGGCCGGCTGCTGGCTGAACTGGGCCGGCTGGATCTGGGGGTGCGCGACGTGGCGACGCGACAATCCTCGCTGGAAGAGGTGTTCAT
Source organism: Paracoccus alkenifer (assembly GCF_900108405.1). GTDB lineage: Bacteria > Pseudomonadota > Alphaproteobacteria > Rhodobacterales > Rhodobacteraceae > Paracoccus > Paracoccus alkenifer. Next base: position 404,637 of record NZ_FNXG01000001.1, on the reverse strand, counting down.
GGCGCTGCTGGCGGGCGAACAGGCGGCTGGTGGGCAGGCGGTCGGCGAACAGGTGGTCGGCGAACAGGGGGATGCACGATGAGCTGGCGTTCGATCCGCACCATCTACCTGCATGAAATGGCGCGGTTCTTTCGCACCATCTGGCAGTCGCTCGCCTCGCCCGTGCTGTCCACGGTGCTGTATTTCGTGGTGTTCGGCGCGGCGATCGGCGGCCGCATCCAGTCGGTCGAGGGCGTGCCTTACGGCGCCTTCATCGTGCCGGGGCTGATGATGCTGACGGTGCTGCAACAATCGGTGGCCAACGCCAGTTTCGGCATCTTCTTTCCCAAGTTTTCGGGGACGATCTACGAATATCTGGTTGCCCCCGCCGGCTGGGTCGAGGTGATGCTGGGTTTCGTCGGCGCTGCCGCCAGCAAGGCGATCCTGATTGCGCTGGTGATCCTGCTGACCAGTTTCTTTTTCGTGGGCGTCCATGTCGCGCATCCGTTCTGGATGCTGGCGTTCCTGGTGCTGACCGCGACCGGGTTTTCGCTGCTGGGCTTCATCCTGGGGCTGTGGGCCAAGAATTTCGAGCAGTTGCAGATCGTGCCGATGATGGTGATCACGCCGCTGGTGTTCCTGGGGGGCGCGTTCTATTCGGCCTCGATGCTGCCGCCGTTCTGGGAACAGGTGGCGCGGCTGAATCCGGTGCTTTACCTTGTTTCCGGTTTCCGCTGGTCGTTCTTCGGCATCGCCGATGTGCCGGTGGGGGTGTCGCTGGGCGCGGTGGCGCTGATGATCGTCGCGCTTTTGCTGGCGATCCGCTGGATCTTCATGACCGGCTGGCGGCTGCGGGAATAACCCTCCGCAAGTTTTTTTCCACGGCTTAACCGCCTGTTAACCTTTTCCCGGTTAACCATTCCGCAACCACAACGGGGGCGGGAATGGCCATACTCTACGACGCCAGCATTTTGACGGGGCCGGAATGGTTGCAGGACGCGGTGATCAAGCCGCTTGGGCAGGAAGGCGGCACCCATCAGATTTCGGATACGGTCGAACCGATCGAGGTGCAGCAGGGGAACCCGTCCCGGTTGCAGGTTAATGATACGCTGACAGTGGAGGATACCCTGTATCGCGTGACCGGAATGCAATATTTCGAGTCGACTGCGACGCTGGATGTTGCCACTTATCACAACATTAACGGTGTGGTTCTCCGACTGGTCTCGCTGGACGATCCTTCCAACTCGATCCGACTCCTTGTTCCGTTTGATGAGTATGTTCCTAGTGGCGCAGTCATAAAAGATATTACGATCACGATGGTCGAAACCAATGACTACTGGTTTTGGGATCGCCTGAATAAAAACAACAACTTCACCATCGACGTGAAAAATGACGTGGTCTGCTTTACCACCGGCACGCTGATCGACACCGACCGGGGGCCGCGGCCCGTGCATCTGCTGCGGGTCGGCGACATGATCCGCACCCGCGACCACGGGATGCAGCCGCTGCGCTGGCTGGGCGGGCGGCAGTTGTCGGCGGCCGAGCTGGCCGGACAGCGGCGGCTGCACCCGATCCGCGTGGTGGCCGGGGCGCTGGGGCCGGGGATGCCCGCCCGCGACCTGATGGTGTCGCCCCAGCATCGGCTGCTGGTGCGCTCGGCCATCGCGGAACGGATGACCGGCGCCCCCGAGGTGTTGATCGCCGCCGTGCATCTGCTGGGCCATCCGGGGATTCAGCGGGTCGCGGCCGACAGCGTCGGTTATTGGCACCTGATGTTCGACCGCCACGAGATCGTCTTTGCCGAGGGGGCCGAGGCCGAATCGTTGCATCTCGGCCCCATGGCGCTGTCGGGAATGAGCGATGATGCCCTGGCCGAGCTGCGCAGCCTGTTCCCCGATCTGGTCCAGGCGGGCATTGCCGGCGAGCCGGCGCCGACCTGCCGCCCGATCATGCGCGGCAAGCCGGTGAAAAAGCTGATCGAGCGGCAGCTGCGCAACTTCAAGCCGCTGGTGGCGGCGCCGGTCTGGGCCTGAGGTTTTCGGGGCGCGAGCTTCGGTTGCATGGCGGGGCAGGCGGCGGGTGTCGGCGGGCCGCCCGGACCCGAAGCGGGATGACGCCCCCCGCTGTGCCTCTCGTCCCCGTCCCGTCCATCTGCCCCCGGTTTGGCAAATTCGCGGACAGCCGTCATTATCCGCCGCCGCGCAGCTTGCGCCGCTTTGCGTTCGCCCGCGGCTTCGCTATATGCGCGGGGATGAGCCAGAACCCGCCCCTGCTGCGTCCCGATCTTGCCCGCGCCTCTGTGGCGCGCGACACCGCCCGCCCGGGCCAGCCGACCATCGGCATGGTCTCGCTTGGCTGTCCCAAGGCGCTGGTGGACAGCGAACGCATCCTGACCCGCCTGCGGGCCGAGGGCTATGCGATTTCCCCCGAATACCGCGGTGCCGATGCGGTGATTGTGAACACCTGCGGCTTTCTGGACAGCGCCAAGGCCGAAAGCCTTGATGCCATCGGCGAGGCGCTGACCGAAAACGGCCGGGTGATCGTCACCGGCTGCCTTGGGGCGGAACCCGACTATATTACCGGCGCGCATCCACGGGTGCTGGCGGTGACCGGCCCGCATCAATACGAACAGGTGCTGGATGCGGTCCATGCCGCGGTGCCGCCCGCGCCCGATCCGTTCATCGACCTGCTGCCGGCGTCCGAGGTGCGGCTGACCCCTCGCCACTACGCCTATCTCAAGATTTCCGAGGGCTGCAACCACCACTGCCGCTTTTGCATCATCCCCGACCTGCGCGGCCGTCTGGCCAGCCGACCCGCCCATGCGGTGCTGCGCGAGGCGGAAAAGCTGGTCGCCGGCGGGGTGCGGGAACTGCTGGTGATTTCGCAGGACACCTCGGCTTACGGGGTGGACCTGCGCCACGCCAGCGACCGCGGTCACCGCGCCCATATCACCGATCTGGCCCGCGATCTGGGCGCTTTGGGCGCATGGGTGCGGCTGCATTACGTCTATCCCTATCCGCATGTGCGCGCTCTGGTGCCGCTGATGGAGGGCACCGCGGCGCAAGGCGCGGGGGTGCTGCCTTACCTCGACATCCCGTTCCAGCACGCGCACCCGGATGTGCTGAAACGCATGGCCCGCCCCGCCGCCAGCGCCCGCACGCTGGACGAGATTGCCGCGTGGCGCGCCGCCTGCCCGGGGATCACCCTGCGCTCGACCTTTATCGTGGGCTATCCGGGCGAGACCGAGGCCGAGTTCCAGTATCTGCTGGACTGGATGGATCAGGCGCAGCTGGATCGCGTCGGCTGTTTCCAATATGAAAACGTCCGCGGCGCACGGGCCAACGACCTGCCCGACCATGTGCCGGACGAGGTGAAACAGGACCGCTGGAACCGCTTCATGGAAAAGGCGCAGGCGATCTCGGCCGCGAAACTGGCCGCCAAGGTTGGCACGCGGCAACAGGTGATCGTGGACAGCGTTGACGCGGACGGCGCCACCTGCCGCACCATGGCCGACGCACCCGAAATCGACGGCAACCTGTTCATAGACGACGGCTTCCAGACGCTTTCCCCCGGCGACATCGTGACCGTGACCGTGGACGAGGCCAGTGAATACGACCTGTGGGGCACACTGTGACCGCCCTGCCGAAATGGGACGCGGACGGCCGCCCGAAAAAGCCGCTGATCGTCGGCATCGGCGCGCAAAAGGCCGGAACCACGTGGCTTTCCCAGATGCTGACCCAGCACCCGCAGGTCTGGATCCCGCCCTTCAAGGAAGCGCAGTTCTTCAACCACCGCTTTGTCCCCGAACATCGGCAATGGCTGCCCTGGCATTTCCGCCGCGCCCGGCAGAATCAGGAAAAGCGCTATGCCGCGCGGGGGTTGCCGTTCCCGCCGGAACTCGACACCTGGCTGGGCCGGATCACCCGCGGCGAGATGTTCACCAACCACTGGTATAAGCAGGTCTTTGCCCCCGCGCCCGAGGGCACACAGCCCTGCGACATCACCCCGGAATATTCGACCCTGCCGGATGAAGGCGTGCAATTCGTGGCCGAGTTCCTGCCCAAGGCCCGGTTCATCTATATCATCCGCCACCCGGTCGATCGCGCGGTCAGCCAGCTGAAGATGAACCTGACCCGCAAGAACCGCAAACCCCGCGGGATCGAGGCATGGCTGGCCGAGATCGACGACCCCGTCCTTTATGACCGCGGCGATTACGCCACCTATGTGCCGCGCTGGACCGCGCGTTTCGGCGCGGATCGGCTGCTGGTCCTGCCCTTCGGCGCCATCGCTGCCGACCCCGCCGCCCTGATGCGCCGGGTCGAGGCGCATTGCGGGCTGGAACCCCACAGCTACCAGAACCTCGCCGCCAAGGTCTTTGCCGGCAACGCCGAACTCAGCGTCCCGGCCGAGGCCCGCGCGGCGCTGCGCGAGCGGCTTGAGCCGCAATTCGCCTTTATCGAGGCGAGCTTTGGCAAGGATTTCGCCGCGCAGATCCGCTAGGCCCATCGGAAACCCTGCCCCACCTTCACACCCACGCGACGATCGCCTAGATAACCGCCAACCAGCGGACAGGAGCGGATGATGGCCTCGTATCAGTATGTCTACCACATGGATGGCGTGTCCAAGACCTATCCGGGCGGCAAGAAGACCTTTGAAAACATCCGGCTGAGCTTTCTGCCCGGCGTCAAGATCGGCGTCGTCGGCGTCAACGGCGCAGGGAAATCGACCCTGCTGCGGATCATGGCCGGCATCGACAAGGATTTTTCCGGCGAAGCATGGGCCGCCAAGGGCGCGACCGTGGGCTATCTGCCGCAGGAACCGCAGTTGGACCCGCAGCTGAACGTGCGCGGCAACGTGATGGAGGGCGTCAAGGCCAAGCAGGCCAAGCTCGACCGCTATAACGAGCTGGCCATGAACTACTCGGACGAGACCGCCGACGAGATGGCCAGGCTGCAAGACGAGATCGACGCCGAAAACCTGTGGGATCTCGACAGTCAGGTCGATGTCGCGATGGAGGCGCTGCGCTGCCCCCCCGACGACGCCGATGTGGAAACCCTGTCGGGCGGGGAACGCCGCCGGGTGGCGCTGTGCAAGCTGCTGCTTGAGGCGCCCGACATGCTGCTGCTGGACGAGCCGACCAACCACCTTGACGCCGAAACCATCGCCTGGCTGCAAAAACACCTGATCGAATACCCCGGCACCATCCTGATCGTCACCCACGACCGCTATTTCCTGGACGACATCACCGGCTGGATTCTCGAATTGGACCGCGGCCGCGGCATCCCGTATGAGGGCAATTATTCCGCCTGGCTGGAACAAAAGGGCAAGCGGCTGTCGCAAGAGGCGCGCGAGGACAAGGCCCGGCAGAAATCGCTGGAACGCGAGCTGGAATGGATCCGCGCCGGCGCCAAAGCGCGGCAGGCCAAGCAAAAGGCCCGGATCAACGCCTATAACGAAATGGCCTCGAAATCCGAGCGCGAAAAGATCCAGCACGCGCAGATCATCGTCCCCAACGGGCCGCGCCTTGGCGACAAGGTGATCGACGTGAACGGGCTGACCAAGGGCTTTGGCGACCGGCTGCTGATCGAGGGGCTGGACTTCAGCCTGCCGCCGGGCGGGATCGTGGGCGTGATCGGCCCGAACGGCGCCGGGAAATCGACGCTGTTTCGGATGCTGACCGGGCAGGAACAGCCCGACGCGGGCGAGATCAGCTTTGGCGACACCGTGCAGCTGTCCTATGTGGACCAGTCGCGCGACACGCTGGACCCCGACAAGACCGTATGGGAAGAAATCTCGGGCGGGGCCGAGCTGATCGACCTGGGCGACGCGCAGATGAACAGCCGCGCCTATGCCGGGGCCTTCAACTTCAAGGGCGGCGACCAGCAGAAAAAGGTCGGGCTGCTGTCGGGCGGCGAACGCAACCGCGTGCATCTGGCCAAGCTGCTGAAATCGGGCGGCAACGTGCTGCTGCTGGACGAACCGACCAACGATCTGGACGTGGAAACCCTGCAAGCGCTGGAAGCGGCGCTGGAAGATTTCGCCGGCTGCGCGGTCATCATCTCGCACGACCGCTTCTTCCTCGACCGGCTCTGCACGCATATCCTCGCGTTCGAGGGCGACGCCCATGTGGAATGGTTCGAGGGCAACTTCGAGGCGTATGAGGCCGACAAGGTGCGCCGCCTCGGCCCCGATTCGATCGAGCCTAAGCGGGTGAAATACAAGAAATTCGTGCGCTAGGCCGCGCTTTTCCCCCTGCCGCTTTCCCCCGTGCCGCTTTCCCATCCCGGGGCGCCCGACCTGCGCCCCGGGATCTGACCCGGCCCCAGGCTGCCGCGGGAACCGCCGGCCCCCCGCGGCGCGCTTTCATCTTGCCCCAAATATCCCGGGGAATCGTCGCTTGCGACGATGGGGCTGGCCCCGCTGCGCCTATTCGGCCCCGCCACCGCGCACGTTAAAGCCCAGCAACCGCCAGTCCAGCATCCCGCCGCGGTAATAGCTGATCCGCTCGGCCGGAAAGCCGGCGCCGATCATTTCGCGGATGGCGGTGGGGGACTGGCCGCACCAGGTGCCGTTGCAGAACATGATGACCTTGCTGGCGTTGGTGCAGTCGAATTCGCCGTCGAAATCGGGTTCGCAGCCCAGTTCGGCCAGCCGTTCGATCGACTCAGTATAGGGGATGTTGATCGCGCCGGGGATGGTGCCGCCGGCGAACCAGTCGGGGGTGCGGCCGTCGACCAGGATGCTGTCGCCAGCCTGCATCGCCTCGATCAACTCAAGCTCGCCGATGGTGGTGACGCCCTCGGCCGGGATCATCGGCTGGATGCAAAAGGGCGGGCAGTCCGGCCCGGTCAGCGCCCAGTCCCCTTCCAGTTTTGCGCCCGGCGTCTGGTCGCGGTGGACGGTGAATTCGCCCTCGGGGGTGGTATAGCTGGCCTGGGCCATGTCCTTGCTGATCCCCACGCGCACGGCATCCGCATCCGGGGCCGCGCCATCCTGGGCCAGTGCGGCGCCCCCCAGCAGGGCGGCGGTCAAGACGGCAGCGGGCAGGCCGATCCGGTTGAACATGGTCTTTCTCCTCCAGCGTTTCTGTCCTGCGGCAAGATGCGCAATGGACATATCGTGATTTCCCTATCCTTGCCGTGATCCCTAGCTTCCGCAAGACGCTTTGAAAGGAACTGCCATGACCACGCGCCGCCAGACCCTTGCCCTGATCGCTGCGGTTGCCGCGACGCCTGTGCTTGCGCAGGCCCAGTCCCGAGCCAACCCGATGCCCGACGAGCTGCGCACCGCGCTTGAGCGCGACCGGAACGGCATCGTGCTGGGCAATCCTGCGGGCAATATCACGCTGGTCGAATTTTTCGATTACAACTGCCCGTTCTGCAAGAAGATCCTGCCCAAGATGCAGCAGCTGATCTCGGCCGATCCGCAGCTGCGGGTGGTGTTCCGGGAATGGCCGGTGTTCGGCGCGGATTCGGAATTTGCCGCGCGGGTGGCGCTGGCCGCGCTGGATCAGGGGAAATACTGGCAGGTCCATGCGGGGCTGATGGGGATGCGCGACCGCGCGGCCGAACCCTCGGTGATGCGCGTCGTGCGCAAGCTGGGGCTGGATGAGGCGAAACTGCGCCGCGACATGGATTCCGACCGGGTCAGCGACCATATCGCGCGCTCGTTCATGCTGGCCGATCACATGGGGTTGGTCGGCACGCCCACCATGATCGCGGGGGACGAAGGCGTGTTCGGGGACCAGAGCCTCAAGGATCTGCAGGATCTGGTGGCGCGGGCGCGGGCGACGATGGGGGTGGCGGCAGGGTAACGAATACCGGCCCCGAGGGCGTGGGCAGGAAGCTGCCGCCCACGCCGAACACCTGCTGCAACCGTTCGGGCGTCAGCACCTGCGCGGGCGGCCCGTCGGCCACGATGCGCCCGCCTGCGCCCATCAGCACCAGCCTTTCGCAGAACCGCGCCGCCAGCGTCAGGTCGTGGATCGAGGCGATGACCGTGCGCCCCTGACCCGCCAGCCGCTGGAACAACGCCATCACCGCGAACTGATGCGCGGGGTCCAGCCCCGCCACGGGCTCGTCGGCGAGGATCAGCGGCGTGCGCTGCGCGAGCAGCCGGGCGATCAGCACCCGCGCCAGCTCGCCGCCAGACAATTCCGTCGCGGGGCGGTCGCGCAGATGCGTGACCTCCATCGCCGCCATCGCCTCGGCCACGGCGGGGGTGTCGGCGCGGCGGTCGGGGTCGGTGCGCCGGCCCAGCCGCACCAGCGGCTCGACCGGGATCGGCCAGGCGATCTCTCGCGCCTGCGGCAGCCAGGCGGCGCGGCGGGCGCGGCGGGACGGGGGCAGGGCGGCAAGGTCGGAAAACCCCTCGGCCGCGATCAGCCCCAGCGCCGCGCGCATCAAGGTGGTCTTGCCGGCGCCGTTCGGCCCGATCAGCCCGACGAAACTGCCCTGTGACACGTTCAGGCTGACCCGGTCCACCACCACGCGCCCATCCCGGCGCACGGTCAGATCGCGCAGGGACAGGCTCATTTCCCCACCTGCGTGCGCCAGATCAGATGCAGAAACACCGGCGCGCCGACCAGCGCCATCATCACCCCCAGCTTGAGGTCGCGTTCGGGCATCACCAACCGCACCGCGATATCGGCGGTCAGCACCAGCGCCGCACCCCCCAGCGCCGCCGCCGGCAGCAGCCGCGAGGGCATGGCCCCGACCGCCCCGCGCAGCAGATGCGGCACCACCAGCCCGACAAAACCGACCGCGCCCGCCACCGCCGTCGCCGCCCCCACCGCCGCGGCCGCGCCCAGCACGATTTTCAGCCGCAGCGCACCCAGATCGACGCCCATCGAGGCCGCCGCTTCCTCGCCCAGCGACAGCGCGTCCAGATCGCGCCCGGCGCGCAGCAGCACCGCCCAGCCCAAGCCCATCAGCGGCAGCGCGGTCAGCACATGCGCCCAGCTGCGGTCGGCCAGCGAGCCCATGGTCCAGAACATGATATCATAGGCCGCAAACGGGTTCGGCGACAGGTTCAGCACCAGCGCGGTCAGCGCCCCCGCCAGTGCCGAAACCGCGATGCCGCCCAGGATCAGCCCCAGGCCGGACCCGCCGCGCCCGGCCAGCAGCAGGATCAGCCCGACACCCCCCAGCGCACCCGCAAGCCCCGCCGCCGGCACCCCCAGCCCCAGCGTGGACACGCCGGCCTGAATGGCGATCACCGCCCCCAGCGCGGCCGCGGCGGAAATGCCGATCAGCCCCGGCTCGGCCAGCGGGTTGCGCAGATAGCCCTGTAACGCCGCCCCCGACAGGCCAAGGCTGACGCCCAGCATCACCGCCAGCACCGCCCGCGGCGCCCGGATCTCGCGCAGCACGATGCCCAGCGGCCCCTCGCCGCCCCATAGCGCCTTGAGCGAGGCCACCGGCCCCGCCCCCGCCGGCCCGATCAGCAGCGAGGCCAGCGCCAGCACCGCCACCAGCGCAGCCAAAGACAGCAGCAGGGGCGCGCGGCTCATGGTGTGTCCCCGGCAGGGTGCCCGGCGGCAATCCGCGCCTCGGTCGCCAGCAGCGCCAGCGCGTCCAGCAGTTGCGGCGTGGGACAGGTCCACAGCGGGTCCGGCACATGCACGATGCGCCCCGACAGGCTGGACAGCGCCGGGTGGGTCACGATTTCCTCGGCCCGCGAGGCGCCGGGATAGGGGGTGCCGGTCACGATCAGCGCCGGGTCCGCCATCACCAGCGATTCAAGGGTGATATACCCCGACCCCTGCATCCCCAGCCGGTCGGCCAGCAGCGAAAACCCCGCGGCGCGCAGCACATCCCCGGCCAGCGTCGCCCCGCCCGAGGAATAGCCGTTCGCCCCCCAGGTCGCGGCCAGTGGCCTGTCGCCACCCGTGGGCAGGGCCAGCGCCGCCATCCTCGCGTCGAAATCCGCCAGCATCGCCGCGGCCTCGGGCTCTCGCCCCAAGGCGGCGCCGACCTGCGCGATGGCGTCGCGGGCGTCTTGCAGCGAGTTGGGCGGCGGCACCTCGATCACCCTCACCCCCAGCCGGTGCAGCAGCGCGACCGAGGCCCCGCCATACCCCCCCGCCAGCACCAGATCGGGGGCGAGCAGATAGACCTCTTCGGCGCGGCCGTGGTTGATGGGGAAATGCTGCGCCTCGGCCACCATCGCCGAGGACTGCGGCTCTCGCGCCAGATGCGAGACCGAGACCAGCTGCCCCGGTGCCGCCAGCGCCATGGCGATCTGGTCGGTGCAGAGATTGACCGAGACCACGCGGCGGGGCGGGGTGGCGGTCGTCGCGGGTGCGGCCATGGCAGGCAGGGGCAGGGCCAGCGCCGCGGCTATCACTGCCGCCCGCACCATGCCCATGCCCGCCTTGGCGCGCGGTTCTACCACCGGGTTTCCACCCCCACCCATGCCGCGCGACCGGGGGCGGCATAGCCCCAGACCTCGGAATAATCCTTGTCGAACAGGTTGGTGATGCGGCCGGTCAGGCGGGCGCTGTCGGTCAGGTCATAGCTTGCGGCAAGGTTGACGGTGGTGAAGTTGGGCAGGTTGGTGGTGGCGCCGCCGACGCTATCCGTCAGATCCCGCACATGCCGCAGGTCGGCAGCCAGCCAGCCGCGGCCGCCAAAGGTTTGCAGCGCGGCGTTCATCGCCAGCTCGTGGCGCGGGCGGCGCACCTCGACCGAGCCATCGGGGTCGGTTGCATCGAGATAGGTATAGGCGGCGCCGACTGTCAGGCTGTCGGTGATGTCGTGGCGATAGGCAACCTCTACGCCCTCGCGACGGCTGGTGCCAATCTGGTTGCGGTAATTTGGATTGCCTTCCTCCGCCGCAAACCACTCGATCTCGTCCTCCAGTCGCTCGCGGAACCAGGTCAGGTCCAGCGTGCCGCGCCCGTCGGGCAGGGTGTATTCGACGCCCAGATCGACGCTGCGGCTTTCCTCAGGCTTGAGGTCGGGGTTGCCGGTGCTGCCGAAGCCGCCAATGATCTGATAATATTGCGGATTGGACAGACCGGTCCCGGCCGAGGCATGAAGCCGCCATGGCGTTCCCTCGACCCGCCAGGACAGGCCGGCGTTCCAGATGGTTTTCGACCGGAAGCGCGAGTTGTCGTCGTGGCGGACCCCGAACTGCACGTCCAGCCCGTTGGTGAACGCACCGCGATATTCCAGCGCCGCGGCGTCGGTATCCCAGCGGCGCTCTGCCTCGCCCGTGGTGCTGTCGGTGATACGTTCCAGCGACAGGGCCAGCGTCTGGTCGGCGCTGGCAACGGCCCCGTCCAGCCCGTAGGTGGCGCGGTATTTCAGCGCCCGGCGGCGCAGCTTGCTTTCGCTGGGGTAATCGTCGTGGGTGGTGATCTTGTTCGCCGTGTCCTGCTAGGACAGGCGATGGATCAACCGGCCGTCCAGCGATGCGAATTCACCCCACAGCAGGTTGATGCGCTCGTCGCGGTCGGCCCAGAAATCGGCGTCTGCTTCCAGGTAGTCTTCGGCTGAGGTGGCGGCGAAATTGGTGCCGTCATACCAATACCGCTCTTCCGTATGGCGGCTGGAAAATCCCAGCCGCAGATCCTCGCTGGCCGACCATTCGCCGGAAAACCCCATGGTGGCGCGGCGGATGCCGTCCTTGTCGCCGGTGCCCGCGACCGAATGGTCATAGCCCCTGTCCTCGCGAAACCCCAGATCAGCTTGCAGCCGCCAGCGGTCGGCGACCACCGCGTGACCAAAGGCCAAGGCGCCGCCGTTGCCCGCCTCGGCCTTTGCATAGCCGCCGCTGCGGTCGGCCTTGCGGGTGATGATGTTGACCACGCCGCTGGCGGCGTCCGAGCCGTAATAGACCGACTGCGGCCCGCGCAGCACCTCGATGCGCTCGATATCGGCAAGGTCCAGCCCGCTGAGATCGTAGGGCTGGTCGCCCGCACCCGCGTTCACCCCGTCGATCAGGATCAGCGTGTGCCGCGATTCGCCGCCGCGTATGCGGACTGCGGTGTTCGAGGCGCCGCTGCTGCTGACCGACACCCCCGGCAGGCCGCGCAGCGCATCCTGCACCGAGGTCACGCCGCGCTGTTCCATTTCCTCGGCGGTCAGCACGGTGGCGGCACGGCCGTAGGCGGCGGCCTCGACCGGGGAAAACCCGCCCGACAGGATCACCGGATCCAGCACGATGGGCTGCTGCGCCGCTGCCGGAAGGGTGGTCAGCGCCAGCGCCAGCGGCGCGGCGGTCAGGTGGAAACGGCGGAAAGACTTGGACATGGCGGTCCCCGGGTCGGGCGGCGCGCGCAGGCTCCGCGATTGGAATCGGTCCGGGGAAAGCCCGCAGACAGTGCTGGTTCACCGCTGCGGCTGACCGCTTCGCTGGCGCGCCCCGCACCATCGAAAGGGTGATGTCCAAGCAGGTCTCCTGGCTTGCGGGTCAGGGCGGGCGCCGGCCTTCCCGGGGCATCTGCCCCCAGTGGCTATTAGGCGCCGCTCTCCGCGCACAGTTGCGGGGGCAGCTACGGCTGTGGCCCATGGGCCGTCCGTATTCCCTTTCAATCCGGTCGTGCCGGAACTTGGACAGCGGCAGATAGGCCCGAAGCCGGGCCTGCGTCAATGACAAGCTGCGGTCGAAAGCGGGAAAAACCCGTGATCCGGGCGCCGGGATCGCGGGGCGGGCGGGGCAGGGAATGTCGCGGCATTATGCCTGCCGTGGCGGGTGGGATTCCCGGCTCAGCGCCCCCGTGGCGCGGCATAGAGCGCGGCCCAGAACACTGTGCGACCATCCGCCGCGACTGCCCGGCCGATCCCGAAATCCGTCGCCTGCGGCAGCATGATGTTGTGAAGATGCCCGTTCGAATCGTTCCACGCCCCCAGCACCTGTTCAAGGCTGAACGGGCCGGCGGCGATGTTTTCCGCGGTGATCGAGGGCTTGTAGCCCTCACCCTTGACGCGCTGGGTCGGGCCTTTCGTGTGCGAGCCGCTATGCGCCATTCGCCCGCGCGTGGCCATGTCGCAGGCGTGGCGGGCGGCGGCGGCGGCAAGCTTGGGATCCGGCCTGAGCGACCGCAGCCCGCTGGCGGCGCGGCGGGCGCTGGTTGCCTGGGCGGCGGCCTTGTTCTCGGCCGTGGGGGTGGCGAAACACTGCGCGGGGCCTGCGGCAGCGGCCTGCACCTGGATGTTGTCACCGGTGACCTGGCGGATCTTGAGCGGCTGCCGGACAGCCGGCTGCGCCTGCATCACCGCGGGAATCGCAAGCACCAACCCCGCGGCGACCAGAGAAATCAGCTTGTTCATGTCCATCCCCGTCCGATCCTGTCACGGAAATCACAACCAGAAGACGATGCCTTGTGACAACCTTCAAGTAATTAAACTTGTTGATAGCTGACGGGTTGACGCGGCGTTTCGGCGATGTTCCGCCTTGGACAACTTGCCCAATGGGCAGAAGCTGGCGCATCCTTTTCCCGATGCGCCAACAGGGGGGGAAACGATGTCGCGCTTTGCCAGCATTGCCGATCGGGACCGGATCGAGGCCGAAATGCCCTATGCGGACCGGGACTTGCCAAAGACGATCTATGCGTTCCTCAGCCGCACGCGCGATCTTTATCCCCAGCGGCAGGCGCTGGGGTTCCAGCTGCTGTCCGACCCGAAAAGCCGGTCATGCGAACTGACCTGGACCGAATTTCACGAACGCGTGACCGAGGCGGCGAATCTGTTTCGCTCGCTGGGGGTGGGGCCGGGGGATACGGTGGCCTATCTGCTGCCGAACTGCCTGGAAACCCCGACCGTGCTGCTGGCCGGGGCCACGGCGGGAATCGTCAATCCGATCAACCCGTTGCTGGACCCCGAACAGATCGCCAGCATCCTGCGCGAAAGCAACGCCCGGGTGCTGGTCACGCTGAAATCCATGCCGAAATCCGATGTTGCGCAAAAGGCTGCGGCGGCGGTGGAAATGGCGCCCTGCGTGCAGACCGTGCTCGAGGTCGATCTGGCGCGCTATCTTGGCGGCTTCAAGCGGTTGCTGGTGCCGCTGCTGCGCCCGCGCGTCAAGGCCCGCCACAAGGCGAAACTGCTGGACTTCGAGGCCGCTGCATCCGCCCAGCCCCATGACCGGCTGACCTTTGACGACCCGCCCGAGGATCGCGTGGCCGCCTATTTCCACACCGGCGGCACCACCGGAATGCCCAAGCTCGCGCAGCATAAATACTCCGGCATGATCTATAACGGGTTTCTGGGCGGCGAGCTGCTGTTTGACGAAACCGACGTGTTGATGTGCCCGCTGCCGCTGTTTCACGTCTTTGCCGCCTATCCGGTGCTGATGTCGTGCTTGCAGTCGGGCGCACAGCTGGTGATGCCGACCCCCGCCGGTTATCGCGGCGACGGCGTGATCGACAATTTCTGGAAGCTGATCGAGCGCTGGCACGCAAGTTTCCTGATCACCGTCCCCACCGCCATCACCGCGCTGATGCAGCGCAAGGTCGATGCCGATGTCTCAAGCCTGCGCACGGCGATTTCCGGCTCGGCGGCGCTGCCGGTCGAGCTTTACAACCGCTTCAAGGCCGCCACCGGGGTCGAGATCGCCGAGGGCTACGGCCTGACCGAGGTCACCTGCCTTGTCAGCTGCAACCCGGTGGACGGGCTGAAAAAAGTCGGCTCGGTCGGGATTCCGCTGCCCTATACCACCGTGCGCATCCTGCGCCGGGTCAACGGCGAATATCAGGATTGCGCCACCGATGAGATCGGCGAGATTTGCGTCGCCAACCCCGGCGTGTTCGAGGGCTCGACCTATACCGAGGTGGACAAGAACCACGATTTGTTCGCCGAGGGGCGGTTCCTGCGCACGGGCGACCTTGGCCGACTGGACCCCGACGGCTATCTGTGGATCACCGGCCGCGCCAAGGATCTGATCATCCGCGGCGGCCACAACATCGACCCCGCCGAGATCGAACAGGCGCTGCTGTCCCACCCCGATGTGGTCGGCGCCGCCGCCATCGGCCAGCCCGACGCCTTTGCGGGCGAGCTGCCCTGCGTCTATGTGCAGCTGCGCGAGGGGGCCGAGGTCACCGTTGACGCGCTGGCCGCCCATGCGCGCGACCATATCCACGAACGCGCCGCCATCCCCAAGCATGTCGAGATCCTGCCCGAACTGCCCGTCACCGCGGTCGGCAAGGTGTTCAAGCCGGAACTGCGCCGCCTGGCCATCGCGCGGGTGCTGGATGCGGCGCTGGCCGACAGCGGCGCTCATGTCTCCGAGGTGTTCGAGGACCGCAAGCGCGGCCTGACCGCCCGCATCGCCCGCACCCCGGACACCGACGAGGATACCGTGCGCGCCCGGCTGGGCAGCTATACGGTGCCCTGGGACTGGGCGTGACAGGAACCCCGGCCGGAACTCTTGCGCCGACGCGGAATTGACCCTGACAGGAGGGTGTCATGGCAGATTTTTCCGTCGGCGATCACGTCAGCTGGAATTCCGAGGCCGGGCGCGTGTCCGGCCGGATCGTCAAGGTCCATCACCAGGATTTCGACTACAAGGGCCACCGCCACCGGGCGTCCCGCGACGACCCGCAATATGAAATCAAAAGCGACAAGACCGACCATATCGCCGCCCACAAGGGGGGCGCGCTGACAAGGATCAGCTGATGGTGGCGCAGTTCACCACCATCGGCCATTCCAACCGCAGCCTCGACCATTTTACCCGGATGCTGCGCGAGGCCGGGGTGGCGATGGTGGTCGATGTGCGCAGCTTTCCCCGCTCGCGCGCCAATCCGCAGTTCAACATCGACGACCTGCCGGGCGTGCTGGCCGAGATGCAGATCGGCTATCTGCATTGCCCGGCGCTGGGCGGGCGCCGCCCCCGCCAGCCCGGGGTGCCGGATGATCTGAACGCGATGTGGCGACTGCGCAGCTTTCACAATTACGCCGATTACGCGCTGGGCGGCCGCTTTGCCGAGGCGCTGGACCATGTCCTGCGGCTGGGCCGCGACCGGCGGCTGGCGCTGATGTGTTCCGAGGCGGTGTGGTGGCGCTGTCATCGCCGCATCATCACCGATTACCTGCTGCTGAACGGCCATGCCGTCGATCACCTGATGGATCTGGGGCAGATCACCCCGGCCTCGGCCACGCCCGGCGCCCGGCTGACCCCCGAGGGCAAGGTGATCTATCCGCAGCCCGCGCCCGGCGCACAGGCAGATGCGCCCCCGACAGACGCGGACCGAAAATCCGCGCCGCAGTAGTGGCGCTTGCGGCGCGGCGTGCTAGCCTGACCCCGCAAAAAGGGGGGAATCCGTCATGTGCGAAATCTATGCGCGGCAGGATCCGCGCCGCTATCAGCCGGTGACGCGCAAGCTGCGGTTGAACGGGCAAAGCACCTCGATCCGGCTGGAACAGGCGTTCTGGGACATCATCGACCGGATCGCGCAGGACGAGGGGTGTTCCACCCCCGGTTTCCTGTCCACCCTGCAATCCGAGGTGCTGGAACTGGACGGAGAGCCGGTGAACTTCACCTCGCTTCTGCGCTGCGCCTGTCTGGTGCAGCTGGAAATGCAGGGCAGCGGCGCGCGGCGGATGCGCGATGCGGCCCGGCAGGTGGTGGGTATCCCGCCGGCGCCGCGCGGGGCCACCCTGCCGGGGGCGATGGAAATCCCCGCGTCGTAGGATGATGCTACCCGGCTGCGGCGGACCCGTCCCAGTATTCGCATGACGAACTGTGGAAGGACGCTGCATGGCCAAGATGATTCATTCGATGATCCGCGTGCTGGACGAGGCGCGCTCGGTCGCGTTCTACGGCGCGGCTTTTGGGCTGAAAGTGGCCGAGCGGCTGGATTTCGACAGTTTCACCCTGGTGTATCTGGCCAACGCCGAATCCGGCTTTGAGCTGGAGCTGACCATCAACAAGGGCCGCGAGGAACCCTATGATCTGGGCGACGGCTACGGGCATCTGGCGATCTCGGTCGAGGATGTCGACGCCGAACACGCGCGGCTGACTGCGCTGGGGCTGAATCCCCGCAAGCTGGTCGATTTCGCCCCGGGCGGCACCGTGCTGGCCCGGTTCTTCTTTATCCAGGACCCCGACGGCTACGAGATCGAGGTTCTGCGCCGCGGCGGCCGCTACCTGTAGCGACCGGGCGCAAGATCGGCAGCCAGCCCGCGGGGGACAATGCGCGGGCGGCCACCAATTCAGGGAGGACTGACATGAACGACACCGATATTTCCCCCTCTGGCCCTGCGGTCAGAGGGCTGACCCGTCGCGGCCTGCTGGCGCGCGGATTTGCGGCCGGGGCGGCGCTGGTGGTGGGCGCGGGTTTTGTCGCCGCGCGCGATGCGGCCTGGGCGCTGGAAACCACGGCGCTGAAGCCGGAAACCATGGCGACGCTGATCCAGATGGCGCGCGACATCTACCCGCATGACCGTATCCCCGACCGCTTCTATGCCGTCGCAGTCAAGGGCTACGATTCCGCCGACAGCGCCGAGCTGATCGAGCAGGGCGTGGCCGCGCTGAACCAGCTGGCGCAAAGCCGCGGCTTTGACAGCTATCTGGCCGCAGGCTGGGAGGCCGACCGCGTGGAGATGCTGCGCATGATCGAGCATGGGCCGTTTTTCCAGACCATCCGCGCCGGGCTGGTGACCGGGCTTTACAACCAGAAAGAGGTCTGGCCGGTCTTTGGCTACGAAGGCGAAAGCTTTTCCAAGGGCGGCTACATCGACCGCGGCTTCAACGACATCGACTGGCTGTAAGGGGGAAACGACATGGTGGACGTGGCAAGATTCGACCATGACGACGCCTCGGTCGTCGTCATCGTGGGCACGGGATCGGGCGGCGGCGTGCTGGCCAACGAACTGGCGCAGAAAGGCGTCAAGGTCGTCGCGCTGGAGGCCGGCGGGCGTTACCTGCCCGATGATTACATCAACGACGAATGGGACAGTTTCGCGCAGCTCAGCTGGGGCGACATGCGCACCACATCGGGCGACTGGCGGGTGGCGCGCGATTTCGCCAACCTGCCGGCGTGGATCGTCAAGGCGGTGGGCGGCACCTCGATCCACTGGGCCGGGGCCTCGCTGCGGTTCCAGGAACATGAATTCAAGGCGCGCACGACCTATGGGAACGTGGACGGGGCCAATCTGCTGGACTGGCCGATCACCCTGTCCGATCTGGAACCCTATTACGACCTTGCCGAGAAAAAACTGGGGGTGACGCGCACCAACGACTGGCCCGGCCTGCCGGGGAACAACAACTATCTGGTGCTGGAAAAAGGCGCCAAGGCGGTCGGCTACAGCAAGGTCTCGACCGGGCATATGGCGATCAACTCGGTCGAATATGACGAGCGCCCGGCCTGCCAGCAGACGGGTTTCTGCTTTCAGGGCTGCAAGTTCGGGGCGAAATGGTCGTCGGCTTATACCGACATCCCGCGCGGCGAGGCCACCGGCAATCTGGAAGTGCGCGACCGCTGCCACGCGACCAGGATCGAGCATGACGACGACGGCCGCGTGACCGGCGTGCGCTATATCGACGCCGACGGGACCGAACAGTTCCAGCAGGCGCGGATCGTGGCGGTGGCGGGCAATTCCATCGAAAGCCCGCGGCTGCTGCTGGCGTCGGCGTCCGAGCGGTTCCCCGACGGGCTGGCCAACAGCTCGGGGCAGGTGGGGCGCAACTACATGCGCCACATGACCGGCTCGGTCTATGGCATCTTCGAGCGCCCGGTCCGGATGTGGCGCGGCACCACCATGGCCGGCATCGTGCAGGACGAGGCCCATCACGACGCAGACCGCGGCTTTGTCGGCGGGTATGAGCTGGAAACCCTGTCGCTGGGCATCCCGTTCATGGCGGCGTTCATGGACCCCGGCGGTTGGGGCCGCGCCTTTACCTCGGCCATGGAGGGGTATGAGAACATGGCCGGCATGTGGATCGTGGGCGAGGATCTGCCGCAGGAAACGAACCGCGTCACCCTGAACCGCAGTTCGCTGGACCAATACGGCCTGCCGGTGCCCGACGTGCATTACACCGACCACCCCAACGACATCGCCATGCGCAACCACGCCTATGCGGTGGGCGACCGCATCTATCGCGCGGCCGGGGCCACGCGGGTGATGCCGACGCCGCCCTATCCCTCGACCCACAACCTGGGCACGAACCGCATGTCGGAAAATCCGCGTGACGGCGTGGTGAACAAATGGGGGCAGTCACATGACGTGCCCAACCTGTTCGTGTCGGACGGGTCGCAGTTCACCACCTCGGCCGCGGAAAATCCGACGCTGACCATCGTTGCGCTGGCGATCCGTCAGGCCGAGTTCATTGCGGCTGAAATGGAAAAAGGCGCGCTCTGAAGCGTCTGTTCAAGCAAGGAAAGGGGGCGTGCCGGTCGCGCCCCCTTTTTCGCTCAGCCGCAGCGGGAATGGCCGCAGCTGGGGCAGGTCAGACAGCCCTCGATCATGCGCATCCCCGGCACGCCGCAGGCCGGGCATGAGGGGCCGGCCACGACCGCGGCGCCTGCCACCGGGTCCGATTTCGGCGCCGCGCCCTCGCCGGCAAGAAAGCCGATGGCGATCATGTGGCGCTCGATCACGCCGCCGATCGCGGCGAGGATCGAGGGGACATAGCGCCCCTCGATCCACGCGCCGCCGCGGGGGTCGAACACGGCCTTGAGTTCCTCGACCACAAAGCCGACGTCGCCGCCGCGGCGGAATACCGCGGAAATCATCCGGGTCAGCGCCACGGTCCAAGCATAGTGTTCCATGTTCTTCGAGTTGATGAACACCTCGAACGGGCGGCGGCGGCCGGCCTCCTCGATGTCGTTCACGGTGATGTAGATCGCGTGTTCGCTGCCGGGGAATTTCAGCTTGTAGGTGGCGCCGTCCAACGCGACGGGGCGGTCCATCGGCTCGGCCAGCAGCTCGGGCGCGGCGGGGGCGGGGGCGGGTTTGTCCACCGACAGCACGGACCCCGTGACCTCGTTCGGGCGATAGGTGGTGCAGCCCTTGCAGCCCTGATCCCACGCGGCCAGATACACGTCCTTGAACGCCTCGAAGGAAATATCCACGGGGCAGTTGATGGTCTTGGAAATCGAGCTGTCGACCCATTCCTGCGCCGCCGCCTGCATGGCGACGTGGTCCAGCGGGTCCAGCACCTGTGCATCGACGAACCAGTCGGGGAAGGGCGCGTCGCCCATGCGCTCGCGCCACAGCTGCGCGGCGTAATCGACCACCTCTTCCTCGGTCCGGGTGCCGTCCTTTTGCAGCACCTTGCGGGTGTAGCTATGGGCAAAGACCGGCTCGATCCCGGAACTGACGTTGCCGGCGTAAAGGCTGATGGTGCCGGTGGGCGCGACGCTGGTCAGCAGCGCGTTGCGAATACCGTGGGCGCGCACGGCCTCGCGCACATCCGCGTCCATCTTTTGCATGAAGCCGGATGCGAGATAGCGTTCCGCGTCGAACAGCGGGAAGGCGCCCTTTTCGCGGGCAAGATCGACGCTGGCCAGATAGGCGGCGCGCGCGATCCGGTGCATCCACAGCCGCGTGGCGTCGGCGGCACCCTGTGCGCCATAGCGCAAACCCACCATCATCAGCGCATCGGCAAGCCCGGTGACGCCCAGCCCGATGCGGCGCTTGGCGCGGGCCTCGGCCGCCTGCTGGGGCAGCGGAAAGCGCGAGGCATCGACCACGTTGTCCATCATCCGCACGGCGGTCGCCACCAGCTCGTCCAGCGCGTCAAGATCCATCCCGGCCTCGGGGCCGAACGGGTCGCGGATCAGCCGCGCCAGATTGATCGACCCCAGCAGACAGGCGCCATAGGGCGGCAGCGGCTGTTCGCCACAGGGATTTGTCGCTGCAATTTCTTCGGCATATCCCAAGTTGTTCATCTGGTTTATGCGGTCGATAAAGATCACCCCCGGCTCGGCGTAATCATAGGTCGCGCGCATGATCCGGTCCCACAACTCGCGGGCGCGGATGGTGCGATAGACCTGGCCGCCGAACACCAGCGGCCAGTCGGCATCGGCATCCCGCGCCGCCATGAAGGCATCGGTCACCAGCACCGACAGGTTGAACATGCGCAGCCGGGCGGCGTCCTGCTTGGCCTCGATGAAGCTTTCGATGTCGGGGTGGTCGCAGCGCATCGTGGCCATCATCGCGCCGCGCCGCGACCCCGCCGACATGATCGTGCGGCACATCGCGTCCCACACATCCATGAACGACAGCGGCCCCGAGGCATCCGCGGCCACGCCCTTGACCTCGGCCCCGCGGGGGCGGATCGTGCTGAAATCATAGCCGATGCCGCCGCCCTGCTGCATGGTCAGCGCGGCCTCTTTCAGCGCGTCGAAGATGCCGCCCATGCTGTCGGGGATGGTGCCCATGACAAAGCAGTTGAACAGCGTGACCGCGCGCCCGGTGCCCGCGCCCGCCATGATGCGCCCCGCGGGCAGAAAGCGGAAATCCTCAAGCGCGGCGTAGAATCGCGGCTCCCACGCGGCGGGGTCGGTTTCGACCGAGGCAAGGTCGCGGGCGACGCGGCGCCAGCTGTCCTCGACCGAGCCGTCCAGCGGCCGGCCATCGGCGCCGCGCAGGCGGTATTTCATGTCCCAGATCTGTTCGGCGATAGGGGCGGCGAAGCGGTTCATCCGGGGGCATCCTGTGGTCTGAAGACGGGGTCTTGTCATGCACCCATCCCGCTTGCAGGGCAAGCGTGGCGGCGGGGAATCACGTCGCGCCGGGCTGCGACAATTTTTGGATGGCAATGACCAAGCATTTCTATCAGATAAGATCACCATGATTCGGACGGAGTGACCGAAATGCGCCAGTTTTCCCAGATTGCCCTTGCTGCCGGGGTCGCCGCCTGTCTGGGCGGCGCCGCGCTGGCCTCGAGCCCCGGCGAGGTCAAGACCGGCCCGCAAACCGCCGGCGTCTCGGGCGCGATCCACCATGACGCGCCGCGGGTGCGGCCGATGGCGGTGCTGACCTATGAGGTGTTCGAGGCGACGGTGGAACACGCCGATCTGGCCGAATGCCCGGCCGTGCTGGCCAAAGAGGGGCGGTTCTGCCGGCTGGTGCTGCAAAACGACGCGCTGCATGTGTTCGCGTTTGCCGAGGACGGCGACCAGCCGTTGCAGGCGCTGGTGGAATACCCGGTGGACGCCATAAGCTTTGCCGACTGACGGCGCCCGGCCCAGGGCGTGCCGCGCCTATCCCGGCCGATAGGCGTCGCGCAGCGCGCGGCGGTTGATCTTGCCGGTGGGCGTGCGGGGCAGGGCGTCGATGCGGACGAACTCGCGCGGTTGCTTGTAGCGGGCGAGCGAGGTCGCGGCGGCCTCGCGCAGGGCGTCCGCCGTGGCCGGACCGGTCCAGAAGGCCGCGATGATCGAGGCGCCGCCGGCGACCGGCAGTTCGGTCACCGCGACATCGCCCGCGCCGGGAACGGGGACCAGCGCGTCCTCGACCTCGGCCGGGGCCACGCGATAGCCCCCCGCGTTCATCATGTCGTCGGCGCGGCCCAAGGTGGAAATCGCTCCGTCCCCGGCCGCGACCGCCAGGTCGCCGGTCAGGAACCAGTCGCCCAGGAATTTTTCTGCGGTTTCAGCGGGCTGGTCCAGATACCCCAGAAACAGCCCCGGATCGCGGCGATGCACGGCCAGCACCCCCGGCTCGCCTGCGGGCAGGGGCTGGCCGTCGGGTGACAGCACGGCGACGCGCCGCCCCGCCTGCGGATAGCCGGCCGAGCCCTCGGGCGCCGGGCGGTCGGGCGAGCCGGACAGAAAGGTCGAGCATTCCGACATCCCCATCGCCTCGTGCAGGTCCGTGCCGGTGCGTGCCTGCCACTGGCGGCGCAGTTCGGGGTCCAGCCGCTCGCCCGCGGCCAGCCCGTGGCGCAGCTCGGGCAGCGCGTCCCAATCGGCGCGCAGCATCCGGCGAAATACCCCCGGCGCGGCGGCAATGATGGTGGCGCCGTGACGGCGGGCCAGCAGCGGGATCTGTTCGATCGCGGTGCCGTCGGCGGGGATCAGCGCGGTGGCGCCGGCGGTCCAGGGGTCCATCAGCCCGGTGCCCAGCGTGAAGGTCCAGTTGAACGCCCCCGCGTGCAGCAGTCGGTCGCTGGCGCGCAGCCCATACCAGCCCTGAAACATCATCGCCCGCGCCAGGATCGCCCGATGCGCATGCATCACCGCCCGCGGCCGGCCCGAGCTGCCCGAGGTATAGACGATATAGGCCAGCCGCTCGGGGTCTCCGCGCTGGAAATCGGCGGGGGACAGGGATTCCATCGCGGCCAGATCGCGGACCGGCAGCTGCGGCGTGTCGCCGGCGGGCAGGGCTACGCCTTTGCCGGCGATGACCAGCGCGGGGCGGATGTCTTCGGAAATGCGGGTGATCTCGGCGCTCGTTAGCATGGCCGAGGTCGGAACCGGCACGATGCCCGCGGCGATACAGGCCAGATAGGCGACCGGAAACGCCGGCTCGTTGCCGATGCGCAGCAACACCCGGTCGCCGGGCCGCAGCCCGCGCCCGATCAGCCCCGCCGCCACCCCCAGGACCGCCTGCCGCAGCCGGGCATGCGACCAGCGGTCGGCGCGGCTGGGCGAGATCACGGCAAGCGCCAGCCGGTCCGGCGTGGCCAGCCCCGCGTTCAGGACATGTTCGGCAAGGTTGAAATTCTGCATGGCGGGTTCAGCATGAAAGAAAGCGCCGAGGCGCGGCGATGATGTGTCGCCAAAGAAAACGGCCCGCGTCGCCGCAGGCCGTTGCGTCGCGCGGTCGAAAGCCCCGCAGCCCTCAGGTCAAAGCAGTTGCAGATCCGACGCCGAGGCGCGGCCGTCGCGGCCCGATTGCAGCTCGTACTGGACTTTCTGGTTGTCGTTCAGGCCGGTCAGCCCCGCACGCTCAACCGCGGAAATATGGACGAACACGTCCTTGCCGCCATCGTCGGGCGCGATAAAGCCGTAGCCCTTGGTGGCATTGAACCATTTGACGGTGCCGGTCGCCATGACCCTGTCTCCTTCAGTATCCCGGCGGCGAGATTGCCGTCCGGGCCGAGCAGCCCTTTCGCAGTCCGGCTGCCCCGTGAAGGGAGGCGGTAGAAAGTATCGCTCACGCGCAAGCGAGGATGAACGATTCGCGGGCGAACGCAAGCGCAGATTTAAGGCGCAACCGCGGCGAAACCGCCCGACGCGCGCTTTTCCGCCAGCCGCGGGCTTCAAGCCGGGCGGGCCCGGCCATTGCCGCGTTCGCTGCTTTTCAACTGCGCTTCGGGCGGTCCCAAATATCCTCGGGGGGAGTCGCCGCAGGCGACGGGGGGCAGACAGCCCCCTGCCACAGCGCCGCCCGCACCGCGCCGAAACCCCGGATCAGCCGCGCAGATCGGGCGGCGTCGCCTCGGCCGCAAGCGCGGCCAGCGCCGCATCCAGCGGCTGCGATTGCGAACCCTGCCGGTCCAGCCGGCGGATCGAGACGCTGCGGTCCGCGACCTCTTTCATCCCCACCGCCATGATCACCGGCACCTTGGCGACCGAATGCTCGCGCACCTTGTAGTTGATCTTTTCGTTGCGGATGTCGGCCTCGGCGCGGATGCCGGCGGCTTGCAGCGCCGCCGCCACCTCATGCACGTAATCATCGGCGTCCGACACGATCGAGGCCACCACCACCTGCCGCGGCGCCAGCCAGAACGGCAGCTTGCCGGTCGAGTTCTCGATCATGATGCCGATAAAACGTTCAAAACTGCCCAGCACCGCGCGGTGCAGCATGATCGGGCGGTGTTTCGCGCCATCGGCGCCGACATATTCCGCGTCCAGCCGTTCCGGCAGGTTCGGGTCCACCTGCAACGTGCCGCATTGCCAGTCGCGGCCGATCGCGTCGCGCAGCACGAATTCCAGCTTGGGACCGTAGAACGCGCCCTCGCCGGGGAACAGCTCGTAATCATGGCCCGCGGCGCGGCAGGCGTTCCCCAGCGCGGCCTCGGACCGGTCCCAGCTTTCGTCGGAACCGATGCGCTTTTCGGGGCGGGTGGACAGCTTGATGCGCCAGCCTTCAAAGCCCAGATCGGCATAGATCGCGGCCAGAAACTCGATGAATTTCCTGGTCTCGGCCTCGATCTGGTCCTCGGTGCAGAAGATATGCGCGTCGTCCTGGGTAAAGCCGCGCACCCGCATGATCCCGTGCAGCGCGCCCGAGGGTTCATAGCGCGCGCATGACCCGAATTCTGCCATGCGCAGCGGCAGGTCGCGATAGGATTTCAGCCCGTGGTTGAAGATCTGCACGTGGCAGGGGCAGTTCATCGGCTTCAGCGCGTTGATGGTCTTGGTCTTGGCGTGATCCTCGTCCACCTCGACGATGAACATGTTTTCCTGATAGTTTTCCCAGTGCCCTGATTCTTCCCACAATTTCCGGCTGACCACCTGCGGGGTGTTGACCTCGACATAGCCGCCGGCGCGCTGGCGGCGGCGCATGTAGTCCTGCAACGTGGTGTAGATCGCCCAGCCGTTGGGGTGCCAGAAGATCTGGCCGGGGGCTTCTTCCTGCATGTGGAACAGGTCCATCTCGCGGCCCAGCTTGCGGTGGTCGCGTTTCGCGGCCTCTTCCAGCATGTGCATGTGAGCCTTCAGCTCGTCGCGGTTGCGGAACGCCACGCCATAGATGCGTTGCAGCATCGGGCGCGTGTTGTCGCCCAGCCAATAGGCGCCGGCGACATGGGTCAGCTTGAAGGCATCGGCCGGCAGCTGCCCGGTCGATTGCAGATGCGGGCCGCGGCACAGATCCTGCCAGTCGCCGTGCCAATACATGCGGATCGGCTGGCCCTCGGGGATGCGGTCGAGCAGCTCGACCTTGAAGGGCTCATTCGCCGCCTCGTAATGGGCGCGGGCGCGGGCGCGGTCCCAGACCTCGGTGCGCACGGGATCGCGCGCGGCGATGATCTGTTTCATCCGCGTCTCGATGGCGCCAAGGTCGTCGGGGGTAAAGGGTTCCTCGCGGTCAAAGTCGTAGAACCAGCCGAAATCGCGCACCGGGCCGATGGTGACCTTGACGTCGGGCCACAGCTCCTGCACCGCCCGCGCCATGACATGGGCGAGGTCGTGGCGGATCAGCTCCAGCGCCGGGGCGGCGTCCTTCATCGTGTTGATGGCGATGGTGCCGTTTTCGGTCAGCGGCCAGGCAAGGTCGATATGCTGCCCGTCCAGCGTGGCGCTGATCGCATTCTTGGCCAGGCTGGGCGCGATCGAGGCCGCGACCTGCGCCGCCGTGGTCCCGGCGGGATAGTCGCGCACGCTGCCATCGGGAAAGGTCAGGGAAATCTGGTCGGCCATGTTCGGCTCCTCGTCGGTCTGGCGCCCACGGAACGCCCGGTTGCGGGTTATCGGCCCGCTTTGCAGGCTGGGGCGGCTGCTGTCAATGTGGCCAAGGGGTGCGGAGTGGCGGTGTTGCAGCCTGCGGCGATAGCCCGCAGAAGGCGCTCATGACAAAATGCATTAAGAAATATTTCTGCAACATCGCGGCCAAACTGCGCACGCGGGCCGCGGGTTCATACTAATTTAATGTAATCACTGGTATATCCATCGCAATCTGGAGGAAAATCAGGATCTGGTGATGAAGTATCTTGTGTGCCTGCTCGCTGCGGTGACGTTCCTGGGCGCGTGTGGCGGCGACGGCGGTGGTGAAGGCGGCGTCTCGAGCGGCAGCGGTGCAGGTAGTGGTGTCGGGGGTTCCAGCGGCGGCGGCAGTAGTGCCGGCGGCGGCAACAACGACAATGTCCCCGGATCGTTCGCCGGCTTGTATGATCAGTTTACCCAGATACATCTTGCGGATCACCATCCCACGGACGCCGCCCAGTTGCCTGCGGGCGGCACTGCAACCTATAGTGGCGCCGCAGTCTTTGGCAGTCCGGCTATAACCGGAAGCCCGGTATTCGCGTCCTCCGCAGAGATGCAGGCAAACTTCGGAGACTCTACTGTTTCAGGCCGATTCTATAATTTTCAGCCGCAAGGCGCCACCCCGATTTTCGGAGAATTGATTTTCCAAGGCGGTGTAATTCAGGGCGCTGAATATGAGGCCGCCTTGGTGGGCGAGATAAACGCTTCGGGCCAGAATTATGACGTTTCCGGTAGTGTGAACGGCATATTCCGGGGTGATCATGGCGAAATTGTCGAAGGGCAAATTACCGGTCAGATCGATTCCGGAAATTCGGGCGGGGGTAGCTTGCCATGGCTTAGCGGAGTCATGAAGCTGGAGTAAAATTGGCATTTTCTATCACCGACCGGCGCTTTGTTGCGCCGGTCTTTTTCATTGAGTGTGCGTGGGTGAAATGCGTATTATCTTAACCATCCTCGCAATCGTTTTTGCCACCGGCCACCTGCACCGGGCAGAGGCCTGGACCCGCGATCAATTGTCGATTGCGCCAACACTCATGAAGCAGGAATTGCTGTCCGCCGATATTGCACATCCTGAGATCTGGCAGCTGGCGGGGCGGCTTGCTTATCATGAAGGTTATGGAAGTTCTCGACCCGCTAGACGCTCGTCAAGCTGGTCATTGCGGCCAATTCTGGCCTATGACGCAAATGCCAACAACGGATTTGCCAATGACGCGATTGCAATAGGGGGTCTGGAATTTCTTGTCGACGAGAGATTTCGACGAAAATCAGCCGCGGTCGCTGGTGCATCGCTAGGTGGAAATCATGTATGGGGCCTGTCAAAAAGAATTTCCCTGCATTTCGATCATACCGCGCGCTATGTTCATGCTATCGATGCCGATTACGATAAATGGGAATATGCGTTGCAACCCTGTTTGAATTATTTTCTTTCAGCCACGTCGCGCGCATTTGCCTGCGCCGCCGCAGAGCGGTCGGTCACCAAACTTAGCGCCCGCAGCGAAAAATCACTTTCTTTCGGCATGTCTCGCGCGTATTCCGTGGGGTCATACGTAAACAGCAGCCAGTTGACGATCATGCGATCCGCGATAGACAGCGGGATTGATTATTTCCAGAACTCTGTCACCTACCAGCACCAGGTTTTGCTGGGTAACGCCATGCTGCTAAGCGGGCGGATAAAGCTTTCCGAAGGCGTTGAAGGGATTTTTTCCGGACGGGAATCTTTCCAGATTTCTGCCGCCAGAATGGTTGGTAGGCGCAGATACGAAGCATCCATATTTCAGGAAAACCGGCGGGGGGCAGCTTTCTGAATGAACCAAGAAAGGAAACACTGCGCGGAGTTGTAGTGTCGGCGCGGCTTTCCGATGTATTGGGCGTGCGCATCGGAAGGGTGAGAAATGAAGCATCCAACAGTTTTCATGACGACCAGTTCACGATATTGGACGTAAATCTCGACCTGTTGCGACTGCGTTGAGCGACGGTCTGTAATATCCCTTTACATCCGGGCCGGATGCTATTTTCTTGCGGCACTTGTCAGTCTTTCGGGGCCGACGAAAAAAAGGAGTTCGAGATGTTTCAGGCGGCGACGGGGCGGCGGCTGGCGTTTGAGCGGGTCGAGGGGCGGGGGCCCGGTGCGGGCGTGGTGTTTCTGCACGGGTTCAAGTCGGACATGGGCGGGACCAAGGCCGTCGATCTTGAGGCATGGTGCCGCGAGCAGGGGCGGGCGATGCTGCGGTTCGACCTGTCCGGGCACGGGCAAAGCGGCGGCGCGGTCGAGGATTTCGGCATTGGTGACTGGTTGCAGGACGCGCGCGAGCTGATCGACGCGCTGGCGCCGGGGCCGCAGGTGCTGGTCGGCTCGTCTCTGGGTGGTTGGCTGGCGTTGCTGCTGGCGCGGGAGCGCCCCGAGCGGTGGGCCGGGCTGGTCACCATCGCCGCGGCGCCGGATTTCACCCGGCGGATGCAGGATGAATTCACCGACGCCGACCTCGCGGCGCTGGCGCGTGACGGGCGCGTGGCCCGGCCCAGCGACTATGGCGAGGATTACGTGTTTTCCCGGCGCCTGTTCCGGCAGGGCGACGAACACAGCGTCTTTGCCACGCCGCTTGCGCTGCCGATGCCGGTGCGCTTTCTGCAAGGCACCGCGGATGCGGATGTGCCGATGGCGGATGCGCTGCGGCTGCTGGACCACGCCGAAGGGCCGGACATCCGCCTGACGCTGGTGCGCGGCGCCGACCACCGTTTCAGCGCGCCGGCCGAGTTGGCGCTGATCCGCGATGCGGTGGCCGGGATCTGAAACAGGCGCCTGACACATCCCGGGCCTGATCCGCGCGCGCAGGGCGGGTTGGCCCGATCAAGCCGATTTTCACAAACCTCTGACAGGGCGCCGTCACTCTATGGGCAGGTGGCCCTGTAAAAGCAGGGAAACCAGCTCGGCCTGGCGATTGGTCCGGGTTTTCTGAAAGATATGGCGCAAATGAAATGCGACGGTCGTGCGCGAGACTGCAAGCTCATTTGCAATCTGCATCAGGGACTTGCCCTGTATCAGCAGGGACGTGACCTGGGATTCCGATTGTGTCATCCCAAAGACAGTCGCGAAATCCGGCGGGCCTGCGGCGGAAAAATCGGATCGCCCCGAGCGGATGCGCCTGATCTGGCGAAGCCTTGCCTCGATTGTCGCCAGCAAAAGATCATAGTCGATCGGCTTGACCAGATAATCATCCGCGCCCCGCCGCTTGCCGTCGACGACCTGCCGCGGATCGGCAAGGGCCGACAGGAACACAAAGGGGATTTCCGCGTGAGCCGCGTCCTGTTCCCTTAATGCGTCAAGCACATCATAGCCCGACAGGCCGGGCATCGAAATATCGCAAAGAACCAGATCGGGGTGGGTTTTTGCCAGAATTCCAATGGCCTCGGCGCCGCTGCCTGCCTCGATCACGGCATAGCCGGCCTCGGCCAGCTCATCGGCGATGTCGCGGCGCAATTGCATCTCGTCCTCGATGCAAAGAATGACCGGAGGGTTTGGCGCCGTCAGCGGACAGCCGGTCATGTCGCCCCCATCTCGGCGGGGCTGGGTCTTGCATCGCCCGGACGCTGCCCGGCACGGGGAAGCAGCAGGGCAAGGCGGATCGTGCCGGGATCGGGGTTGCGCAGCAGCACGTCGCCCCCTTGCAGCCGCGCCAGCATCCTTGCCATGTAAAGCCCGACGCCAATGCCCGGGCGGCCCTCGGCGTTGCTGCCGCGGAAATAACGCTCGAACAGCCGGTCCTGCTCGGCGGGGTTTTCCAGCGTGCCCTGATTGGTGACCGCACATTCGACCTGTGCGCCCTCAGCTGCAAGCTCGATAAGGATCGGAGTCCCGGCAGGTGAATATTTCACCGCATTGGCAACGAGATTGGTCAGGATGTTTTCGACATGGACCGGATCGCAACTGGCGATCACCGGATCATCGCCGCAGGGCCGGACCAGAAATTCGCGTCCCCCCGTCTGGTCGGAACATATCTGCGCGATGATCCCGCGCAGGTCGCAGGGCCGGCTGCGGACCTCAATCTGGCCTGCATCCAGCCGGGCGGCGTCCAGCGTGCTTTCGACAAGACGGGTCAGGCGGGCGATGGCTTGGCGGGCGTTGCCGCCCCGCTCAAGCACCTCGTCGGGCGTCAGCTGGTCACGGCGGCGCATCAGGCGGTGCAGCGCGGAATCGATGATGGCCAGGGGCGTGCGGAACTGGTGCGAGATCATCGTGCCGAAATTGCGGTAAAGCTCGGCCGTCGCCCGTTCACGGTTGAGGGCGGCGTCGAGTTCGCGGGTGCGGGCCTCGACAAGCTGTTCCAGCCGGTCGCGGTGATCGGCAATTTCCTTTTGCGCGTCCCGCCGTGCGGTCACATCCGAAATCAGCAGGATCGCGCCGATGATCCGCGGGCCGTCACGCAAGGAAAAGCAGCGCAGGTCCAGATAAAGCGAGGCGGCCTGATGCGGCGGGAAAAACGGCTGGTCGAACAGCGTGGCCGGGCGCCCGTCAATGGCCGTGTCGATTATCTGCTTGACTGCATCCACCTGAAAAAAGCCGGATATATCGGCCAGCGTGCGGCCGCGGGCATCGGCGCCGCGCTGGCCGAACAGCTGTTCGGCGGCGTCGTTCCAGACCGTGCAGCGCCGCGCTGTATCGACCGCCACGATGCCTTCGCCGCTTGATCCGATCAACAGCCCGGACAGCGCCTTTTCCTTGTTGAGAAGCCGTGTCCGCCGGCGCGCGTTTCTGGTCGCCACCAGGAAATTCCCGCATAGAACGGCGCCCGCCAGCGATATGCCGACAAGCGATCCGATGATCTGCCAGATCTGCGCCCGGGTCGCATCCAGCCTGCTGCCCAGATCGTCCCATTCGGCCACCATCGCCCTGTTGGCGGCATCCGCAAGCGCGGCATTAAAGGGGCCGAGGATCGCGCGGACCTGCGGCGGGTCTTGTGGCGCAAGTCGCGCCAGAAGCGATGCCAGTTCGGGAAGCTTGCCGCGCAGGCTGTCCAGCGCATCGGCAAAGCCGAGCTCTTGCATCCGGCGGCGTTGCGGCCCGTCGTCCAGCAGCGCCAGCCGGCTGAGGAACACATCATGGCGCAGATCCAGCTGCGCCCGGTCCTGTTGCGCGGGGGCGGCGCCGACCATTTCGCCCAGCTGAAGGCTGGACAGATGCGCCCGCGAGATCACCCACAGCATGTTCTGCGTCGCCTCAATACGCATGTCGCGTTCGATCGTGGACAGCCGCATCAGCGAAAACGCCAGCAGGGCGATGAAAATGACGATGGCAAGCACGGGCAGGACTATGCCGAATATCGCGCCGGCCGCGTTTTTCATTCTATTTCCAGCCATCGCAGCTGCCAGACCCAGCGATAATCGTAACGGATGTCGCGCAGCTCGGTATGCTGATCGCGGGGATAGACGATCCACAGCGGCCCCTTGTCCGACGGCACAAGCGCCTTGCCGTCCATCTCATAGGCCACGACCACGTCGAAGCGGTCGAATTCCTCTATCGCGATGTCGATTGCATAGTCGTTGAACGCCCGTGCCGTGACTGTGGTGCCCTGCGCCCCGACAAGATCAAGCAGGTCGCGCATCAGAAAACCGTCGAACCGGCGGATGCCGTCGGTGACGGCGGTGGTGGTGTCCAGCCGCGCGCGGGGCAGGGCCTTGAGCATCTCCATGTCGAAAACCGCCGCGCCATCCGCGTTGGTCCGTGAAACCGCGCCCCGCACCTCAAGGACCGGCGCCGATGTCGCAGGCGGCAATCGGGCAGGATCATCCACCTGGGACAGGGCCGGAAACCCGGCGCACACACAGCCCAGCACAGCCAGGACAAGCCGTCTCAAACCGCTTTGCTCCATCTTGCGACCGATTTTCGGCGGCTTCCTTCCGCTGCCCCCTCTTTTAGCTGAAATCGACAACATCTCAACTACAGCGCGATTTTTTTACATGTCCCTGTTCAAATGAACGGGGCGCTGCTGCCTGTCCGTTGCTAGACACCCGGGGCGGAAATATCGGGTGAGGCATATGTGGGATTTCAGCATCGGCGGGGCGCTGGCAATGATGGGGCGGACGCTGCCGTTCGTCGTGTTGCGCATGGTGGTCTATTTCGGCATCGCCCTTGGCTATGTGCTGGTCACCGGAACCGGGGCGGGCATCGGTTACGGGGTCGGCGGCTTTGGTGACGAAGGGTTTCGGGCCAGTTCCACCCTGTGGGGCGGGGTGGCCGGCTTTGGACTGTTCGGGGCGCTGATGTATTGGGCGCGCGAATATATCCTTTATATCGTCAAGGCCGGGCATATCGCCGTTCTGGTCGAGCTGATCGACGGCCGGCCCATGCCCGCGGGCAGGTCGCAGATCACCCACGCCACCGCGGTGGTCAAACAGCGCTTTGCGCAGGCCAGCCTGCTGTTTGTCGTCGACCAGCTGGTCAGGGGGGTGATCCGCGCGATCACCGGCCTGGTGCGCGGCATCCTGACCATCCTGCCGGTTCCGGGCGCGCAGCAGCTCGCGGGTCTGCTGCATGGTTTTCTAAGGGTCGCGGTCGGCTTTATCGACGAGGTCATCCTTGCCCACGCCATCCGCACCGGCGCGACCGATCCCTGGGCCTCGGCGCGCGAGGCGCTGGTGCTTTACGGCCAGAATTACAAGGTGATGCTGAAAAACGCCGCGTGGCTGGCCGTCATCGTCTATGCGCTCAGCCTGCTGGTGTTTGTGGTCATGCTCGCGCCCGCCGCACTGGTCGTCTATCTGATGCCCGGCGCATGGGCGGCGGGCGGCGTTGTCTTTGCGCTGCTGTTTGCGTGGTCGGTCAAGGCTGCCCTGCTGGAACCTTTTGCCGTCGCCTGTCTGATGCAGGTCTATTTCCGCACGATCGAGGGCCAGCGGCCGGACCCCGAATGGGACGCCAGGCTTGAACAGATGTCCTCGCATTTCCGCAAGCTCAAGGGGCGGATGTCCGGTGATCGCATCGCTCCGGCTGCGTCGCAGGGGGAAATCGCATGACGTTGTTTCTGAAAGCCGCCGGTCTGAAAGCCGCCGTCGCGGCGCTAGCCCTTGGCTTTGCCAGCCTGCCCGCCGTTGCGCAGGAAAGCCCCGGCACCGTGCTGGTGCTGGATGCCTCGGGGTCGATGTGGGGCCAGATCGACGGCGTGAACAAGATCACCATCGCCCGCGAGGTGGTGGCGGATATTCTGGCCGATTTCCCCGCCGGGCAGGATCTGGGCCTTGTCGTCTATGGCCATCGCGAACGCGGGCAATGCAGCGATATCCAGACCGTCATCAGCCCGGCGCCGGGCACCGCGCCCGAGATCATCAAGATCGTCAATGAACTGAACCCGCGCGGCATGACCCCGATGACCGATGCCGTCATCGCCGCCGCCGAGGCGCTGCGCCACACGGAACAGGCCGCTACGGTCATTCTGGTTTCGGACGGGATCGAGACCTGCAACCCCGACCCCTGCGCGGCCGCGCGGGCGCTGGCCCGGTCGGGCATCGACTTTACCGCCCATGTCATCGGCTTTGACGTCAAGGACGAGGCCGAGGCCCTGATGCAGATGCAATGTATCGCCGAGGAAACCGGCGGGCGTTTCCTGACCGCCGACAATGCCCGGGAACTGACCGAGGCGCTGCAACAGGTCGTCGCCGCGCCGGTGGCCGGGACATTCACCTTTGCCGCCCATATCGGCGATGCGGGGGGCGGGGACCGGCCGGTCTGGGGCTGGCAGGCGCTGGCGCAGCCCCTGCCGCTGGTGCCGGACGTGGTGCGTTGGGATATTTCCAGCCGCGATCAGGGCGTTGTCCAGCAGGGCACCGGCAATCCCTTTACTGTCGAGCTGCCTTTTGGCGAGTACGAGGTGACGGTGCATTCGCAGCTCCATGACATATCCTCGCAGACCCGGAACATGTTTTCGCCCCAAAGCGCGCGCGAGGCGCATGTGACCTTTCCCCCCGCGCCGCCGCAGCCAGAGCCCCCAGCAGCCACCGTCACGGCCCCCGATCAGGTGGTGGTCGGGTCGGTTTTCCCCGTCAGCTGGCAGGCCGAGGGGCTGAACCCCCGCGACTACGTCACCATCGTGCCCGTGGGGGCCAAGGCCGGCGCCTATACCGATTACCACCGCATCGCCGACAAGTCCGAGGGCAGCCTGCGCGCCCCCGCCGAACCCGGGCTGCACGAGGTGCGGATGCAGACAGAGGGGACGGGCGAGGTTCTGGTGTCCACTCCGATCGAGGTGGTCGATGCCAAGGTCACGGTGACTGCCCCCGATCAGGTGGTGGTCGGCTCGGTTTTCCCCGTCAGCTGGCAGGCCGAGGGGCTGAACCCTCGCGATTACGTCACCATCGTGCCCATGGGGGCCAAGGCCGGCGCCTATACCGATTACCACCGCATCGCAGACAAGTCCGAGGGCAGCCTGCGCGCCCCCGCCGAACCCGGGCTGCACGAAGTCCGCTTTCAGATGGAGGGCAGCGGGCGTGTGCTGGCGTCCACTCCGATCGAGGTGGTGGACGCCAAGGTTACGGTGACTGCCCCCGATCAGGTGGTGGTCGGCTCGGTTTTCCCCGTCAGCTGGCAGGCCGAGGGGCTGAATCCTCGCGATTACGTCACCATCGTGCCCATGGGGGCCAAGGCCGGCGCCTATACCGATTACCACCGCATCGCCGACAAGTCCGAGGGCAGCCTGCGCGCCCCCGCCGAACCCGGGTTGCACGAAGTCCGCTTTCAGATGGAGGGCAGCGGGCGCGTGCTGGCGGCCGCCCCGGTCGAGGTGGTCGAGGGCAAGGTCACCGTCAGCGGTCCCGACAAGGTCCGGGCCGGCACGGAAATGGCGCTGCACTGGGACGGGGCGATCTATCCCCGCGACTATATCACCATCGTTCCGGCCGGGACCAAGGACGACGATTATGGGGATTATATACGTGTCGGCGACCTGTCCGAGGGGAAAATGACCGCGCCCCCGGATGCCGGGCTTTACGAGATCCGCTATCATCTGGAACGTGAACGCCGGGTCATGGCCCGCCATCCGGTCGAGGTTCTTGCCGCCGACGCGCCGATGGATGACGGTGCCGGGCTGGAGGTTCCCAAGACCGGCAAACCGGGTGAAACCATTACCATTACCTGGAACAGCGGGCTCGAGGCGGGTGATCGGCGCGTCGCCTTTGCCCGCGCCGATCAGGCGGATTTCAGCTGGATCAGTGCCGAAAGCATCACTGGCCGCGACAATCTGGAAATTACCCTGCCCCCGGACCCGGGCCGCTACGAGCTGCGCTTTCTGGACATCACCAACCGCAAGGTTCTTGGCCGTTCGATCATAGAGGTGAAACCATGAGACGGACCCCTGTCCTGCCCGCCGCAAGGGCCGCTGCCGTGACGGTCGGCCTTGTGCTTGCCGCCGTGCCGGCCCGGGCGGAAATCGACGGACACGGCCCGGATGCGTGGCGCGTCACCGGGGTTTCCGCAAGCGACCACCTGAACGCGCGCATGGGGCCGGGCACGAATTACCCCGTCATCGAGACCTTTGCCCATGATGAGCGCGGGATGCAGCAAATCACCTGCGTGCCGTTCCATACCCACGCGCATTATCAACGCCTGACCCAGGCGCAGATCGACGCGCTGCCGCAGCGCTGGTGCCTGATGCGCAGTGCCTCGATGAGCAAGGCCGGATGGGTGGCGCAGCGGTTCATCACCCCCGACGGCACCGAGCCTGTGGCCCATGGACGTCCTGCCACCTCAGGTGCCGGGCACCAGCCCTATGCGGCGGTTGCGGGTGTCGATCCGGTCGCTCAGGCGGTGGATCTGGTGCGCGAGGTCTACGAGCGGCAGTTCCAGTCCGAAAACAGCTCGCTTCCCGGCCCGTTCGATGCCTCCGTGGCGGATGAGTATTTCACCGCGGACATCGTGGCATGGCTGGCCTCGGGGCAGGTCGGCGCGCATCCGCTTTATGGTGCGCAGGACTTTGACGGCACGATTGCCGAGCCGGTCCCGGATCCCGACGCTCCCATGCTGCGGGGCATGATCACGATCAATGTCGATTTCACCAATTTCGGCCAGCGACAGCGGGCGGTGTTCTATATCCGCCCCGATACGACACGGCCCGAGGCGCCGCTGCGCATCTTTCGCGTCGAGCATGACGGCTGGTCCTATCCGTGATTTCCTGACCCTGCCACTGGCAAATGGCGCGCTTTCGTGATGCAGAGTGCGGGCGCTTGTGCCCGGTGGTTTGAAGACATGCAGGAAATGAGGCTGGATCAGGGTCAGCTATTGGCGGTTGCGCCGATGATCGACTGGACGGACAGGGCGTGCCGCCGGTTTCACCGGCTGCTCAGCCGCCGGGCGCTGCTGTATACCGAGATGATCACCGCGCCGGCGGTGATCCACGGCGACCGGGCGCGGCTGCTGGACCACGGCGCGGCCGAGCATCCGGTGGCGCTGCAACTGGGCGGTTCGGAGCCGACCCAGCTGGCCCAGGCGGTGCGGATCGCGGGCGATCGTGGCTATGCCGAGATCAACCTGAACGTGGGCTGCCCCAGCGACCGGGTGCAGTCGGGCTGTTTCGGGGCGGTGCTGATGAAGACCCCGGCGCTGGTGGCCGATTGCGTGGCGGCGATGCAGGAGGCCAGCCCGGTCGAGGTGACGGTGAAATGCCGCATCGGCGTCGACGATCAGGATCCGGCCGAGGTGTTGCCGGAATTTCTGTCCATGCTGGAACAGGCCGGCGTGCGCCGCGTCATCATCCATGCCCGCAAGGCCTGGTTGCAAGGGCTGAGCCCGCGCGAGAACCGCGAGATCCCGCCGCTCGACTATCCGCTGGTCCATGCGATGAAGACCGCCTTTCCGGCGCTGCATCTGTCGATCAACGGCGGCATCGGCTCGCTCGATCAGGCGCGAGCGCAGCTGGCGGTGATGGACGGGGTGATGATCGGGCGCGCGGCCTATCACGAGCCATGGGCGATCCTGGGGCAGGCGGACGCGCTGTGGGGCGATGCGCCTGCGTTTTCCGACCCGTTGCAGGTGGCGCAAAAGATGCGCGGCATGATCGCCCGGCATCTGGAATCCGGCGGGCGGATGCATCAGTTCACCCGCCACATGCTGGGGCTGTTCCACGGCCGCCCCGGCGCGCGCGCATGGCGGCGGATCCTGTCCGAGCGGGGTGCCTCTGGCGGGCTGGCGGAATACGATGCGGCGCTGGCGGCGGTTCAGGGCGACGCCGCATAGGCGGCGGCGCCGCAAGCGGGGGTTTTCCACCCCATCGTCGTATACGACGATCCCCCGGAGGATATTTTCGTGATGAAGAAATGTCTTTACCCGACGAGGGGGGGCGAGGCGGGGCGGCGCTGGCATCGCCGGGCCGGGCGCGTTATGGGCGGGCGGTTTGATGCCATGAGGTTCCCATGACCCTGACCACCATGTTGCCCTATCTGGCCGCGCTGTTGCTGGCCGGTGGTTTTGCCGGGATCCTGGCCGGGATGCTGGGGGTCGGAGGCGGGATCGTGCTGGTTCCGGCCTTTATGGCGATTCTGACCGCGGCCGGCTATGGCGGGCCGGATGTGATGCAGATCTGTCTGGCGACGTCGCTGGCGACGATCTTTGTCACCTCGATCCGTTCGGTGCTGGCGCATCACCGCAAGGGCGCGGTGGAGTGGGAAATCCTGCGTCACTGGGCGCCCTGGATCATGCTGGGCGCCATGGTCGGGGTTTGGCTGGTGTCGCGGCTGGGCACGCGCGAATTGCAGCTGATCTTTGCGGTGCTGGTGTTCGTGGTCGCCAGTTTCATGCTGGTCAGCCGGGCCGAGTGGCGGCTGGCCGAGGCCCCGCCCACCGGCGCGCGCCGGGCCGGAATGGCCGGAGCTATCGGGCTGATCGGCGTGTTGCTGGGGATCGGCGGCGGCTCGCTGGGGGTTCCGATGCTGACCCTGCACGGGCGGCCCATTCACCGGGGGGTGGCGACGGCGGCCGGGTTCGGGGCGGTGATCGCGCTGCCCTCGGTGCTGAGCTTTCTGTTTGTCCCCGCGCGCGAGGCGCCGCCGGGCACCGTCGGCTCGGTCAACCTGCCGATGTTCGGCATCGTGATCGCGATGACGCTGCTGACCGCGCCCTTGGGCGCCACGCTGGCGCATGGGGCCAATCCGCGGCTGCTCAAGCGGTTGTTTGCGCTGTTTCTGATGGCGGTGGCGCTGAACATGCTGCGCAAGGCGCTGCTTTAGGTTTTTTCTGCCGCTTTGGCGGCGTCCCACAGCGCGTCCATTTCATCCAGCGTCGAATCCTCGGGGCGGCGGCCCTGTGCGGCCAGCGCCGATTCGATCGACTGGAAGCGGCGGGTGAACTTGGCGTTCGCGGCGCGCAGGGCTTCTTCGGGGTCGATGTGCAGGTGGCGGGCCAGATTGGCCATCACGAACAGCAGATCGCCGAATTCCTCGGCCAGATGGGCGGGGTCGGCGGCTGCTTGCGCCTCGACCAGCTCGGCCGTTTCCTCGGCCAGCTTGTCCAGCACCTGCGCGGGGCCCGGCCAGTCAAAGCCGACGCGGGCGGCGCGGTTTTGCAGCTTGATCGCGCGGGTCAGCGCCGGCAGCCCCAGCGCCACGCCTTGCAACACGCCGCGTTCGGCGCGGGCGGCGCGTTCCTGCGCCTTGATCGCTTCCCAGTCCTGCACCTGCTGCGCCGCGGATTTGTCGCGCGATTCGTCGCCGAACACATGCGGATGCCGCGCCACCAGCTTGTCCGAGATCGCCCGCGCCACATCCGCGAAATCGAACATGCCCGCCTCGGATGCCATCTGCGCGTGAAACACCACCTGTAGCAGCAGGTCGCCCAATTCGCCCGGCAATTCGTCCCAAGCCTGCCGGGCGATGGCGTCGGCGACCTCGTGCGCCTCTTCGATGGTGTAGGGGGCGATCGAGGCGAAATCCTGTTCGATATCCCAGGGGCAGCCGGTCTGCTTGTCGCGCAGCGCGGCCATGATGGCGATCAGGCGCCGGGTTTCGGCGCAGGCGTCGGGGGTGTGCGGCATGGGGTGCCTTTGGTTGTCGGAAACGCGTTGCGGAAAAAGACACGAGGTCGGCCGGAAAGTCCACCGCGGGCGGATGCCGGGATCGTGAACGGGCTGCGCGCAAACCCCGGCCGGAGGCGGCGGCGGCAGGCGCCGGGATTTCTGGACAAGCCGGGGGCGCGCGACTAGGTTCTGCGCCAATCCGGCCCGCGGCCCCTGCCGCCGGGTCTTGACAGGAACCTGCACAAGGACCGCGCCTTCATGCTGATTACCCCTGCCTATGCCCAGGCCGCGGCCCCCGCCGCCGGCGGCGGCGCTGCATTCGCCCAGTTCATTCCGCTGATCCTGGTCTTCGTGATCATGTATTTCCTGATCATGCGTCCGCAGCAAAAGAAGATGTCCCAGCATCGGGCCATGGTCGCGGCGCTGAAAAAAGGCGACAACGTGGTGACGCAGGGCGGCATCTTCGGCAAGGTCGTGGCCGTGCGCGACGACGATGTGGATGTCGAGATCGCGCAGGGCGTGCGCATCCGCGTGGTCCGTGCGACCATCGCGCAGGTGGTTGACCGGGCCGGCGCCCCCGCCGCCGCCAACAGCTGAGCAGGCGGCCGCGCGCATGGTTCAGATCTCTGCCTGGAAACGCATCGCCATCCTCGGGGTGATTCTGCTGGGGCTGCTTTATGCGATGCCCAACCTGTTCTATCAGCGGGTCGAGACCCATAACGACGCGGTGGTCGCGGCCGAACGCGCCGGGTTCGAAAGCCCCGAACAGGCCGCAGCCCGCGCACAATGGCCGGGCTGGCTGCCCTCGTCGCTGGTGGCGCTGGGGCTGGACCTGCGCGGCGGCGCGCATCTGCTGGGCGAGGTCAACACCGCCGAGGTCTATGCCTCGCGCATGACGGCGCTGTGGCCGGAACTGCGCGACGATCTGGCCCAAAGCCGCGACGTGATCGGCCCGGTGCGCCGGGTCAAGGGCCCGGCCGACCAGCTGCTGGTCGAGATCGGCAACCCCGACCAGATGGCCCGCGCGGTGGAAATCGCGCGCAAGCTGGCGGCGCCGGTGGCCTCGCTGACCGGGGCAGGGGGGTCCACCCTTGACATCACCGCGCGGGGCAACACGCTGATCGTGCAGCTGTCGGCCGCCGAAAAGGCCGCGACCGACGACCGCACCATCCAGCAGTCGCTGGAAATCGTGCGCCGCCGCGTGGATGAGGTCGGCACCCGCGAACCCACCATCCAGCGGCAGGGCAAGGACCGCATCCTGATCCAGGTGCCGGGCATCGGCTCGGCCGAGGAACTCAAGGCGCTGATCGGCACCACTGCGAAACTGACCTTCAACCCGGTGATCGGGCGCGGCTCGGACCCCGACGCCGCGCCGGGGCTGGGCAATATCATCGTGCCCTCGCTGGACGAGCCGGGGGTGTATTACACGCTGGCCGAGGCCCCGGTGGTCACCGGCGAGGATCTGACCGACGCCCGCCCGGGGTTCGACCAGAACGGCGCGCCCTCGGTCGATTTCCGGTTCGGCCCGCAGGGGGCGCGGCGGTTCGGGGCCTATACCTCGGCCAATGTCGGGCAGCCCTTTGCCATCGTGCTGGACAACCAGGTGATCTCGGCCCCGGTGATCCGGCAGGCGATCACCACCGGCTCGGGGCAGATCTCGGGCGCGATGGATGTCACGGAATCGAACCAGCTGGCGGTGTTGCTGCGCGCCGGCGCCCTGCCGGCCGAGATGACATTCCTTGAGGAACGCACCATCGGCCCCGAGCTGGGGCAGGATTCCATCGACGCCGGCCGCAAGTCGGCGATGATCGCCACGGTGCTGGTCGTCGGCTACATGATCGCCAGCTACGGGCTGTTCGGGGTGTTCGCCTCGGTCGCGGTGATTACCAACGTGATCCTGATTCTGTCGGTGATGGGGGCGATCGGGGCAACGCTGACCCTGCCCGGCATCGCCGGCATCGTGCTGACCGTGGGCACCGCGGTCGATGCCAACGTCATCATCTATGAACGCATCCGCGAGGAACTGCGCAGCGGCAAATCCGTGGTCAAGTCGATCAACGACGGCTTCGGCGAGGCGATGAGCGCGATCATCGACGCCAACCTGACCACATTCATCGCGGCGCTGGTGATGTTCTTTCTGGGGTCGGGGCCGGTCAAGGGCTTTGCGGTGACGCTGACCATCGGGCTGGTCACCTCGGTCTTTACGGCGATCTATTTCACCCGGCTGATGATCGTCATCTGGCTGGAATGGCGCAAACCCAAGACGCTGGTTCTGTAAGGGGACGAACGACATGGCATTCCGTCTGAAACTCGTCCCCGACGAAACCAGCATCGATTTTTTCCGCTGGCGCTGGCTGACCAACGGCGTGTCCATCGTGGGGATGATCGTCTCGGTCATCCTGATCGTGACGATGGGGCTGAACTTTGGCATCGACTTCAAGGGCGGCACCACGATCCGCACCGAAAGCTCGAACGCCTTCGAGGTCTCGGACTATCGCGAGGCGCTGAGCGGGCTGAACCTGTCCGACCTGTCGATCACCGAGGTGTTTGACCCGACCTTCGGCCCCGACCGCCACGTCGCCCAGATCCGCATCGGCACCGAGGGCGAGACCGGATCGGTCACCCCCGAGGAACTGAACCGGATCGAGGCCGCGCTGAAACAGATCGACCCGCAGGTGATGTTCGCCTCGGTCGAATCGGTCGGGCCAAAGGTCTCGGGCGAGCTGATCAAGACCGCCTTTTACGCGGTGGGGGCGGCGGCGCTTGGCATCCTGCTGTATATCTGGATGCGTTTCGAATGGCAGTTCGCGGTCGGCGCGGTGGTGGCGCTGATCCACGATGTGCTGCTGACGGTGGGCATCTTTGCGGCGTTCCAGATCCGCTTTGACCTGTCCACCATCGCGGCGTTGCTGACCATCCTGGGCTATTCGGTCAACGACACGGTGGTGGTGTTCGACCGGCTGCGGGAAAACCTGGTCAAGTTCAAATCCATGCCCCTGATCGAGGTGATGAACCTGACCGTCAACGAAACCCTGTCGCGCACGGTGATGACCGGCGTCACCACGGCGCTGGCGCTGGGGGCGATGCTGATCTGGGGCGGCGACGTGATCCGCGGCTTTGTCTTTGCGATGTTCTGGGGGGTCGGCGTGGGGATCTATTCCACCGTCTATCTGGCCAAGAACATCGTGCTGTCGCTGGGCGTGCGCCGCGACTGGGACAAGCCGGTGCGCGGCGAGAAAAAGGAACTGGACGAGCTGGCGGGCTCGCCTTTCCGGGACGCACCCTGATGGCCGAGATGCAGGACACCGACTATGGCGGCGCGACCCCGGTCGACGGCTATGGGCCGGGGTTCTTTCGGGTCGGCGGTCAGGTCCATCGCTCGGCGCTGATCGTCACCGCCTCGGGTCCGCAGGACTGGGGCGGGCTGGACGACGCCGCCGCGCTGCTGGCGCTGGCCGGGCAGGTGGATGTGCTGTTTCTGGGGCTGGGTGCGCAGATCTCGCACCCGCCGCGCGCGCTGGTGCAGGTGCTTGAGGACGCCGGGCTGGGGGTCGAGCCGATGACCAGCCCCACCGCCGCGCGCTGCTACAACCTGACCCTGGCCGAGGGGCGGCGCGTGGCCTGCGCGCTGATCCCGGTCTAGGCGGGGCGGGCGGGCGTGATGGAGCCGCTGCTCAGCGTCCGGGGGCTTGCCGTCTCGCGCGGCGGGCGCCGCGCGGTCGAGGGGGTGGATTTCACGCTTTCCGCCGGGCAGGCGCTGATCCTGCGCGGCCCGAACGGCATCGGCAAGACCACGCTTTTGCGCACCGTCGCCGGGCTGCAACCCCCCGCCGCCGGTCAGGTCGAGGCCGACCCCGACGCTATTGCCTATGCCGCCCATGCCGACGGGCTCAAGGCCGCGCTGACCGTGGCCGAGAACCTTGAATTCTGGCGACTGGTGTTCGGCGGCCCCCCCATTGCCGCCGCGATTCAGGCGATGGATCTGGGCGCG
The DNA here is from genome assembly GCF_900108405.1 of Paracoccus alkenifer. Lineage (GTDB taxonomy): Bacteria > Pseudomonadota > Alphaproteobacteria > Rhodobacterales > Rhodobacteraceae > Paracoccus > Paracoccus alkenifer. The sequence goes on along the minus strand of NZ_FNXG01000001.1, from coordinate 361,352 downwards.
CTGGTCCAGCGTCCGGCGGCGATGCTGTCTGCGGGGCAGAAACGCCGGCTGGGGCTGGCGCGGCTGCTGGTCACCGGGCGCAGGGTCTGGGTGCTGGACGAGCCGACCGTGTCGCTGGACGCGGGCTCGGTCGCGCTGTTCGCGGATGCAGTGCGCGGGCATCTGGCGCAGGGCGGCGCGGCGCTGATGGCGACACACATCGACCTTGGCCTGCCCGAGGCGCAGGTGCTGGACCTTGGCCCCTTCCGCGCCGTGGGCGCCCCCCTGCGCAGCCGCGCCCCCGCCAGTTTCGACGAGGCATTCGGATGATCGCGGTCGTGCCGGCGTCACCGTCGCAGCGGGGGTTTTGCACCCCCGCACCCCCGCAGGATATTTATGAACCGCCCGAAGAAGGGTTGGAGGGGCATCCAGCCGGACGTGGGATGTCCTGCGCGCCTGCCGATCCGCGCTTGCTTCGCGCGCCCTGGGATATTCCTGCAAGAGCAACTGAAAGGAGTCGCGCATGATCGCCCTGCTCATGCGCGACTTGCGGCTGGCCACCCGGGCGGGCGGGGGATTCGGGCTGGGACTCGCGTTCTTTCTGATCGTCTGCACGCTGGTGCCGTTCGGCGTCGGGCCGCAGGGCGGCACGCTGGCGCTGATCGCGCCGGGCATCCTGTGGGTGGGGGCGCTGCTGGCCTGCCTGCTGTCGCTTGACCGCATCTTTGCCCTGGACTGGGAGGACGGCAGCCTTGACCTGCTGGCCACCGCCCCCCTGCCGCTGGAAGGCGCGGTGCTGGTCAAGGCCGCCGCCCACTGGATCACCACCGGCCTGCCGCTGGTCGCCGCCGCGCCGGTGTTCGGCATCCTGCTGCATCTGCCCGGCGCCGCGCAGCCGTGGCTGGTGGCGGCGCTGGCGCTGGGGACGCCGGCGCTGTCGATGCTGGGCGCGTTCGGCGCCGCGCTGACCGTGGGGCTGCGCCGCGGCGGGCTGCTGATGTCGCTGCTGGTGTTGCCGCTATATGTGCCGACGCTGATCTTCGGGGCCGAGGCGGTGCGCCGCGGTGCCGCCGGCGGCGACGGCACCACGCCGCTGGTGCTGCTGGCCGGGATCACCATGGCGGTGCTGGCGGCGATACCTTTCGCCGCAGCCGGTGCCCTGCGGGTCAACTTGCGGTAATGGGGCTTCACGGCGCGCTGTTGCCGGGCTAGAGGAATGCCATGTCGATCTGGGAATATGCCAACCCCGTCAAGTTCATGCGCACATCCGGCGCCGTGTTGCCGTGGGTTGCCGCGGCGGCCGCGGTCAGCCTGCCCGCCGGTCTGCTGTGGGGCTGGTTGACGCCCGAGGACTACAAGCAGGGCGCCACCGTCAAGATCATGTTCCTGCATGTGCCGGCCGCGATGATGGCGATCAATATCTGGGTGATGATGCTGGTGGCGTCGTTGATCTGGCTGGTCCGCCGCCACCATGTCAGCGCGCTGGCCGCCCGCGCCGCCGCCCCCATCGGTGCGGTGATGACGCTGGTCGCGCTGGTCACCGGCGCGGTGTGGGGGCAGCCGATGTGGGGCACCTGGTGGGAATGGGATCCTCGGCTGACCTCGTTCCTGATTCTGTTCCTGTTCTATCTGGGCTACATGGCGCTGTGGGGCGCGGTCGAGAACCCCGACAGCGCCGCCGACCTGACCGGGGTGCTGTGCCTTGTCGGCTCGGTCTTTGCGCTGCTGTCGCGCTATGCGGTGAATTTCTGGAACCAGGGGCTGCATCAGGGCGCCTCGCTGTCCATCGCCCCGGGCGAGCGGATGAGCGCGGTCTATAAATACCCGCTGTATCTGTGCATGGCGGGGTTCTTTCTGCTGTTCCTGACGCTGCTGCTGCTGCGCACCCGGACCGAGATCCGCCGCCGCCGCACCGCCGCGCTGCTGGCCCGAGAGGTGCGCGCATGATGGTTGAGCTGGGCCGCTATGCCGTGCCGGTGCTGACCGCCTGGGGGATTTCCGCGGCGCTGATTGTCGGGCTGATCGTGCAGACGCTGGCCGCCGGCGCCCGCGCCCGCCGCGCACTGGAGGAGGTCGAGCGCCGTGGCTAGGATTTCCCCGCTTGCCGTGATTCCGCCGCTGATCTTTGCCGGGCTGGCGGCGATGTTCATGTGGGGCATGGGGCGCGATGATCCGAATGCGCTGCCCTCGACCCTGATCGGGCAACAGGCGCCGCCGGTGTCGGGGACCACGCTGCCCGGCAAGACCCAGCTGACCGATGCCGATTTGCGCGGCAACGGGGTGGTGCTGGTCAATTTCTGGGCAAGCTGGTGCCCGCCCTGCCGGGCAGAACACCCCACGCTGACCGCCCTTGCCGCCGAAGACGGCGTGACCGTGGTCGGCATCGACCTCAAGGATCCGGAACCCGCGGCGCTGCGGTTTCTGTCCGAGCACGGCGATCCCTATGCAAAGCTGGGGACCGACCCGTCGGGGCGCACTGCGATCGAATGGGGCGTGACCGCGCCGCCGGAAACCTTCATCCTCGACAACGAAGGCCGCGTGTTGCACCGCCACGCCGGCCCGCTGGTGCGCGAGGACTATACCAACCGCTTCCGCCCCGAACTGGACAAGGCGCTGGCCGCGGGTCGGTAAGATGGGGGCTTTGCCCCCGCCCCTTCGGGACTCCCCCAGGATATTTATGAACCGCCCGAAGCACAGGCTTTTCGGGCGGTTTTGAAATATCCTCGGGGGAAGAGGCCGAAGGCCTCGCGGGGGCAGACAGCCCCCGTCCGACATTTCCCGTTGAACGATAGGGTGGTGCGGGCCACTCTGCCTGCACGAGTTGCAGGAGGAGGGGAAAGCCATGACCAGATACGGAATGACCTTGCTGGCGCTGCTGCTGGGCAGCGTGCAGATGGCCGCGGCCCAGCAGGCGGCCGACGCCGTCGCGCCCGAGGCCGAGACCGCGCCCGCAGCGCCGGCTGCCGCCTTTGGTCCGCTGAGCGAGGCGGCGCAGGCCGCGCTGGCCACCAAGGCCGAGGGCCGCGCCGTGACCGGCAAGGACTGGATGGTCGCCGCCGCGCATCCGCTGGCGGCCGATGCGGGCGCGCGGGTGCTGGAACAGGGCGGCAGCGCCGCCGATGCAATGATCGCGGTGCAGGCGGTGCTGGGGCTGGTCGAGCCGCAAAGCTCGGGTCTTGGCGGCGGCGCGTTCCTTGTCTGGTATGACGCGGCGACGGGCGCGCTGACCACGCTGGACGGGCGCGAAACCGCGCCCCGCGACGCCACGCCGACGCTGTTTCTTGGCCCCGACGGCCAGCCGATGAAGTTCATGGAGGCCGTCGTCGGCGGCCGCTCGGTCGGCACACCCGGCACCCCGGCGCTGCTGCAAGAGGCGCATCGCCGCTGGGGGCGGATGAACTGGGCCGGGCTGTTCGACGACCCGATCCGGCTGGCCGAGCTGGGGTTCCCGGTCTCTCCGCGTCTGGCCGAGCTGGTCGCGGGCGAGGGCGAGGCGTTGCAGGGCGACCCCGCCACCCGCGACTATTTCTTTCCGGGCGGGCAGCCGGTCCGGGCGGGCGAGATCCTGACCAACCATGGCTATGCCGACACGTTGCGGGTGATGGCCCGACAGGGCGCGGACGGGTTCTATCGCGGCCCCATTGCCGAGGGCATCGCCGCCACGGTGCGGGGCGCGACGGATAATCCCGGGCTGCTCTCGACCGCCGATCTGGCCGCCTATCGGGTGATCGAGCGCCCGGCGGTCTGCGTCGAATACCGCGCGCATGACATCTGCGGGATGGGGCCGCCGTCCTCGGGCGCGCTGACGGTGGGGCAGATCCTGGGGATGCTGGGCGGCTATGACCTGGCCGCGCTGGGGGCGGAAAGCCCGGAAAGCTGGCGGCTGATCGGCGATGCCTCGCGGCTGGCCTTTGCCGACCGCGAGCGCTACATGGCCGACCCCGATCATGTGCCGGTGCCGACTGCGGGGCTGGTCGATCCGGCCTATCTGGCCAAGCGGGCCGAGCTGCTGGCCGGCGACGACAGCCTGCCCGAGGTGACCGCCGGCGCGCCGGGCTGGACCCACGCCGCGCTGTGGGGACAGGACGAATCGCTGGAACTGCCCTCGACCACGCATATCTCGATCGTGGACAGCCACGGCAACGCGCTGTCGATGACCACCACCATCGAAAACGGTTTCGGCGCGCGGCTGATGACCAATGGCTTTCTGCTGAACAACGAGCTGACGGATTTTTCCTTCCGCACCCATGACGACGCGGGCGCGGCGATTGCCAATGCGCTGGCGCCGGGCAAGCGGCCGCGGTCCTCGATGGCCCCGACCATCGTGATGAAGGACGGCAAGCCCGCGATGGTGGTGGGTTCCCCGGGCGGCAGCCGGATCATCGGCTATGTCGCCCGCACGATCATCGCGCAGCTTGACTGGGGCATGGACCCGCAGCAGGCGGTGGCGGCACCCAATATCCTCAACCGGTTCGGCAAGATGGAGGTCGAGCCGGGCCGCGCCCCCGAACTGGCCGCGGAACTGGCCGCGCTGGGGTTCGAGCTGGACGAGGACAGCGCCCAGACCTCGGGGCTGCAATCCATCGTCATTGCGCCCGAGGGCTTGCAGGGCGGCGCCGATCCGCGGCGCGAAGGCATCGCCATCGGCGGCTGAGACCCGCGCCATCGGCGGCTGAGCCGCCCGGCCACACCACGAACCCGCAACGAAAAACCCCGGCCGCAGCGGCCGGGGTTTGCTTTTGCGCTGCCGTCAGGCTTAGCCCTTGGCGAGGTTGCGCAGCACGTAATGCAGCACGCCGCCATTCTTGAGATACTCGATCTCGACCTCGGTATCGACGCGGGCTTTCAACTGCACGGTCTTTTCCGAACCGTCGGCATAGCGGATCACCGCCGGCACCAGCGACAGCGGCTTGAAATCCCCCGCCAGCCCGGTGATCGAGATCACCTCGGCCCCGGTCAGCCCCAGCGTCTTGCGGTTGTCGCCGCCGGTGAACTCGAACGGGACCACGCCCATGCCGACCAGGTTTGAGCGGTGGATGCGCTCGAAGCTTTCGGCGATCACCGCCTTGACGCCCAGCAGGTTGGTGCCCTTGGCAGCCCAGTCGCGGCTGGAGCCGGCGCCGTATTCCACCCCGCCCACCACGATCAGCGGCACGCCCTGCGCCTGATATTCCATGGCGGCATCGTAGATCGAGGTCTCTTGCCCGTCGGGGCCCTTGGTATAGCCGCCCTCGACCCCGTCCAGCATCTCGTTGCGGATGCGGATATTGGCAAAGGTGCCGCGCATCATCACTTCGTGGTTGCCGCGGCGCGAGCCGTAGCTGTTGAAGTCCTTGGGCGCGACCTGACGCTCGGTCAGGTATTTCCCGGCCGGGGTGGTCGGCTTGAACGACCCGGCGGGCGAGATGTGGTCGGTGGTGATCATGTCGCCCAGCACCGCCAGCACGCGCGCGCCCGAGATGTCCGAGATCACCCCCGGCTCGCGGCTCATGCCCTGGAAATAGGGCGGGTTCTGGATATAGGTCGATTCCGGCGGCCAGTCATAGGTTTCGCTGTCGGTGACCTCGACCCCCTGCCAGCGCTCGTCGCCCTTGAACACGTCCGCGTATTTCTCGATGAACATCTCGCGGGTGACGATGGTGTCGACCAGCTCGGCGATTTCCGCGCTGCTGGGCCAGATGTCTTTCAGATAGACGTCCTGCCCGTCCCTGGACTTGCCCAGCGGCTCGCGGGTGATGTCGATGTTCATGTCACCGGCGATGGCATAGGCCACGACCAGCGGCGGGCTGGCCAGATAGTTGGCGCGCACGTCGGGGGAAATCCGCCCCTCGAAGTTGCGGTTGCCCGACAGCACCGATACCGCCACCAGATCGTGGTCGTTGATCGCCTTGGAAATCTCGGGCTCGAGCGGCCCCGAGTTGCCGATGCAGGTGGTGCAGCCAAAGCCCACCAGGTTGAACCCCAGCGCGTCCAGATGCTGTTGCAGCCCGGCGGCTTCCAGATATTCGGCCACCACCTGCGAACCGGGCGCCAGCGAGGTCTTGACCCAGGGCTTGCGGGTCAGCCCCAGCTCATGCGCTTTTTTCGCCACCAGCCCGGCGGCCATCAGCACATAGGGGTTCGAGGTGTTGGTGCAGGACGTGATCGCCGCGATCACCACCGAGCCGTCGCACAGCTGAAAGGTTTCACCGTTGAGCGTGCAGGTCAGGCCGCGCTTGCGGTTGCCGCCCGGGATATGGGCGGGGGCGGGGGCGCCGCCTTCCTCGGTCATCTCGGATTTCTGCCCGGCGGGGGCCGAAGGCGCCACCCGGATACCGTCGATATATTCGCCAAAGGTCTGCGCGGCTTCGTCCAGCGCCACGTGATCCTGCGGGCGCTTGGGGCCGGAAATCGCTGGCACCACGTCGCCCAGGTCCAGTTGCAGGGTCGAGGTATAGATCGGGTCGTAATTCTCGTCGCGCCAGAACCCGTTTTCCTTGGCGTAAGCCTCGACCAGCGCGATGCGGTCCTCGTCGCGGCCGGTCTGGCGCAGATAGCGCAGGGTTTCCGCATCGACCGGGAAAAACCCGCAGGTGGCGCCGTATTCGGGGGCCATGTTGGCGATGGTGGCGCGGTCGGCCAGCGGCATGTTGTCCAGCCCGGGGCCGTAGAATTCCACGAACTTGCCGACGACCTTGTGGTCGCGCAGCATCTTGACGACTTTCAGCACCAGGTCGGTGGCGGTCACGCCCTCGCGCAGCGCCCCGGTGACCTTGAAGCCCACGACTTCGGGGATCAGCATGGAAATCGGCTGGCCAAGCATCGCGGCCTCGGCCTCGATCCCGCCGACGCCCCAGCCCAGCACCGCAAGCCCGTTCACCATGGTGGTGTGGCTGTCGGTGCCGACCAGCGTGTCGGGATAGGCGACGGTGGCGCCGGTCTGGTCGGTGTCGGTCCAGACGGTCTGCGCCAGATATTCAAGGTTGACCTGGTGGCAGATGCCGGTGCCCGGCGGCACCACGCGAAAGTTGTTGAACGCGCCCTGACCCCATTTCAGGAACTGATAGCGTTCCATGTTGCGGGCGTATTCCAGATCGACGTTGCGCTGAAAGGCGCGGGGGTTGCCGAATTCATCGACCATGACCGAGTGGTCGATGACCAGATCGACCGGGTTCAGCGGGTTGATTTTCTGCGCATCGCCGCCAAGCGCCTTGATGCCGTCGCGCATCGCGGCAAGGTCCACCACCGCCGGCACACCGGTGAAATCCTGCATCAGCACGCGGGCGGGGCGATAGGCGATTTCGCGGTCGGACTTGCCGCCGTTCTGCGCCCAGTCGGCGAACGCCTTGATGTCGTCGACGCTGACGGTAAAGCCGCCGTCCTCATAGCGCAGCATGTTTTCCAGCACGACCTTGAGCGCGGCGGGCAGGCGGGAAAAATCGCCCAGACCCGCCTCGGTGGCGGCGGGAATCGAGTAATACGAGACTTTCTGCCCGGCGACGGTCAGGTCGCGGCGGGTCTTGGCGGTGTCGGTTCCGGTGACGATCGGCATGGGCTGTGCGTCCTCATGTGAACAAGGTGGCTGGCAACGCCCCGATTGCCCCGACTCACCCCCCTGGTGCAAGCGCGGGGTGAGCAAAGGGGTGGTGGCGAGTTGTATGCCACGGTATACAAATACGCAGGGGGTTGCAAGTCTCAACTCGCGCGCAGACCCGCTAACGAAGCGTTGATTTGGCGGATCGGCCCTGGCTGACCTAATCCCAAGGCAATGACAATGGCAGTTCTTCATCGGGTTCCGCGAAACATGCCGCGGCGGCTTTCGGGATTGGCGCAGGCGCTTGGGCTGGCCCTGGCGCTGACCGCCGCGCCCGCCGCCATGGCGCAGACGGAAACGGCGACCGCCGAGGCGGGGATGGACGCGCCCGGTCCCGAGGTCGGGGCCGAGGCCGGGGGCTGGGCAGAAGCCGGGGCCGATCTTTCCGCCGGTATCGGGGTGATCGAGGCGCCCTCGGGTGCCGCCAAGGCCGCGCCTGTGGGCGGATTCTCGCTGGCGCCGACGGGCGCCGGGACAGGGCCCCTGGCCGCCGCCCCGCCGACAGGGGCGCGCAAGAGGATGCTGGGCGGGCCGCCGGTGGTGGTCGAATTGTTCACCGCGCAGGGGTGTTCGTCCTGCCCGCCCGCCGACCGGCTGATCGCGGGGCTGGCCGATGCGCCGGGGGTGCTGGCCCTGACCTGGCATGTCGATTACTGGGATTATCTGGGCTGGACCGACGGCTTTGCCAGCCCCGCCCACACCGCAAGGCAAGAGGGCTATGCCGCCGTTGCCGGCGAACGCGGCGTCTACACTCCGCAGATCATCGTCGACGGCCACGACACGCTGCTGGGTCTGGGCCGCGCCGCGCTGCAAGCGGTGATCGAGGATCACGCGGCCCGCCCCTCGGCCGTGATGCTGACCGCAACTGAAGAGGGCGCGGCCCATGTGATCCAGCTGACCCCCCGCGCCGCGATTCCGGGCGGGGTCGAGGTGACGCTGATCCGCTTTCTGCCCCGGCGCAGCGTGCAGGTCGGGGCCGGGGAAAACCGCGGGATGCGGCTGGAATACCGCAACGTGGTGGTCGGGGCCGAGGTGCTGACCCACTGGCCCGCCCGCGCGCCGCTGCGCCTGACCATCCGCGCCGGCGTCGATGCCGACGACCGCTTTCCCGACGACACCAGCCACGCGCTGCTGGTCCAGCAGGCGCTGGGGGCGGGGCGGCCGGGGCCGATTCTGGCGGCGGTGCGGCTGGACTGATCCCGCGTGCCGGCGCGCGGCCGCATATCCGTGATGCGCAGCATCTTGACCCGGCGCGCGGGGCTGCGCATATCACCCGCACGCGCGGATGGCCGGATGACCGCGGGCGGCGCTTGCGCCGGTCGAGGAAAGTCCGGGCTCCATGCAGGCATGGTGCCGGGTAACGCCCGGCGGGGGCAACCCCAGGGAAAGCGCCACAGAGAACAGACCGCCCCGCCTTGTGCGGGGCAAGGGTGAAACGGTGGGGTAAAAGCCCACCGCGGGACGGGCAACCGGACCGGCAAGGCAAGCCCCACCAGGAGCAATGCCGAATAGGGATCGCGCGCGGGGGCAACCCCGCAGGGCCGCCTGCGCCCCAGCAGATCCGGGTTGGCAGCTAGATCCCGTCGGCAACGGCGGGGCCAGAGGAATGGTCATCCACGGGGCGCAAGCCCCCGGACAGAACCCGGCTTACAGGCCATCCGCGCGTGTTTTCAACAGCTTGAACCAGATATCTGATGCAATGGTTGAGGTCAGGTCAGACCCGCAGCCCGGCAAAAATATTCGGATCAAGGCTGGCCTGCGCGAATGTCGGCCCCTCGGTCAGCAGGCTGACGGCATCATGCGAATGCAGCGATTCCTGATGGCTGGCGATGACGCGGAAATCGCCGATGCGGGGGTCGGTTTCCAACTCGTGGGCAAAGGCGCGCACCGCGTCCTCGACAAAGATCGGGTTGGCGGCGTTCAGTTCCGCGAACGCCTGCTCGTCCTCGCGCTTGACCATCACCTGCGTCTCGGTGGCGACGGCGCGGCGGCACAGCGCCACCATGTCCTCGAACCACAGCTTGTCGTCGCCCTGCATCACCGCTGAAATCCGCGCGACCGAGCGTTGCGAATGCGGCGTCGCCAGCTGCGCCCTTGCCGTGCGGGCATGTTCGGCCAGCTCCAGCGAACAGGGGCAGGTCGAGGAATACACATAGTCGAAATGCATCACCCGCAGCCGCTGCCCGCCCTGGTCGATCAGCTCCATCGCGATGTCGTAATACTGCCAGCCCTCAAGCCCTGACCGCAGCGAGCCGACCTTGATCGGATAGGACAGCCGCATTTGCAGCCGCGCGTCGAAACTGTCCAGATGGTCCTTGTAGTCGCTGACCGCCGCCGCCAGCACCCCCAGCGAAAACTGTTTCTCGGCATGGGCGTAAAAGGACCGCATGATCCTGCTCATGTTGATGCCCTTGCGGTCGGCCTCCAGGCTGACGGTGCCGGTCACGCTGGTTTCCAGCATGATCTCGCCGCCCTCTTTGCGGCGATAGCGGATCGGCAGGCGGAAATTGGAAATCCCCACATGCTGGATCGCCTTGCGGGCGCCGACGATCAGGCTGGCCGGGCCATTTTGCAGGTCGGGCAGGGTGGCGCGGTAAGCCTCGTCCACCCGGAAATCACCCGGGTATTCGCGGCTGAGCGCGGGAGGGATAGCAGGGGGCGGCCGGTGTTCGGTCATGGCAGGTCTTTCAGGAACGCAGGCCGAATATGGGGCTCGGGCCGCAAAAGGCCAGAGCCTTGCACATTTGATCCGCCGGATCGCGGCTTACGCCAGCGCGCCCAGCAGATCGGCGATCAGGTCGTCGGGATGTTCCAGCCCCACCGACAGGCGGACCAGCCCGGGGCCGATGCCCATCGTCAGGCGCTCGGCCTCGGGCAGGCGCTGGTGGGTGGTGGTGGCGGGGTGGGTGACGATGGACTTGGCATCGCCCAGATTGTTCGAGATCGACACCAGCCGCAGCCGGTCCAGCATCGCAAAGGCCGCCTGTTTCGTGCCCAGATCCAGCGCGATCATGGTCCCGCCCGAGCCGATCTGCCGCATCGCCAGCGCGTGCTGGGGATGCTCGGGCAGCCCCGGATAGATCACCCGCAGCCCCGCGTCCTGCAAGGCGCCGGCCACCGCCAGCGCGGCATCGGCCATGGCGCGGACCCGCAGATCCATGGTGGTCAGCCCGTTCAGCATGATCCAGGCGTTGAAGGGCGAGATCGCGCCGCCGGTGTGCTTGAGATAGGGTTCCGCCATGCCGCGCACGAAATCGCGGCTGCCGCAGATCACGCCGCCAAGCGCGCGCCCGCCGCCGTCCACATGCTTGGTGGTGGAATAGACCACCACATCGGCGCCCAGTTCCACCGCGCGGCTGAACACCGGCGTGGCAAAGACGTTGTCGGCGACGACCAGCGCGCCGGCCGCGTGGGCGATCTCGGCGATTGCGGCGATATCCATCACCTCAAGCGTGGGATTCGACACGGTTTCAAGGAAAACCGCCGCCGTCCCCGGCGTCACCGCATCCCGCCACTGGTCAAGGTCGGTGCCGTCCACCAGCACCACCTCGACCCCGAATTTCTTGAGCAGGTCCAGCACATAGAGGCACGACCCGAACAGCTGCCGCGCCGCGACGATCCGCTTGCCGGGTGCGGCCACCGCCATCAGCGCCCCGTTGACCGCCGCCATGCCGGAGGCAGTCGCAAACGCGTCCTCGGTCCCTTCGAGGCTGGCCATCCGGTCCTCGAACATACGGCTGGTGGGGTTGCCGTAGCGGGCATAGATGAATTCGTCCGGGCCGCTGTGCTGGAACCTTGCCTCGGCCTGTTCGGCGCTGTCATAGGCAAAGCCCTGGGTCAGGAACAGCGCCTCGGCCATTTCGCCGTATTGGCTGCGGCGGATGCCGTGGTGGACGGCGCGGGTGCGGGGGTGAAGCGGACGATCTGGCATGTTCGTCGCATACGCCTGTCGCAAATAAAGCGCAATCGCTCCTTGACGGCTGCGACCAACGCCCTAGATGGTCAACCGACCGGGCCCCTCTGGCGATCTGTGCGGATCGTGATGTCGGTCGCATCACGCAACATCCGTCGGAGATCACCGTGGAGCTTTCTTTCCTGTTTCTTGGCCAGCCCCTGTGGATGTGGGCGGTTTTCCTGACGCTGGTGCTGGTGCTGCTCGCGTTGGATCTGGGCGTGCTGAACCGCGGCCGGCAGGAAATCGGCGTGCGCAGGTCGCTGCTGCTGTCGGCATTCTACATCGCCATCGGGCTGGGGTTCGGCGGCTTTGTCTGGGCGCAGATGGGGGCGGGCGCGGCCGTCGAATACTGGACCGGCTTCGTGGTCGAGAAATCGCTGGCCATGGACAATATCTTTGTCATCGCCACGATCTTTGGCGCCTTTGCGGTGCCGCGGCATCTGCAACACCGGGTGCTGTTCTGGGGCATCCTGGGGGTGATCGTGCTGCGTGCGGTGATGATCGGTTTCGGCGCGGCGCTGGTGCAGCGCTACGACTGGGTGCTGCTGGTCTTTGCGGCGTTCCTGATCGTGACCGGGGCGCGGATGCTGCTGGGCGGGGGCGACCATGCCCCCGGCGCGACGGGCGCCACGGGCGGGCGGATGCTGCGCTGGCTGCGGCGCAACCTGCGGGTGACGGATGATTTCGTCGGCCATCGCTTTGTGGTGCGCCAGCCCGACGATTCGGGGCGGCTGCGGCTGTTCGTGACGCCGCTGTTCCTGGCGCTGGTGGCGATCGAGTTCGCCGACGTGGTGTTCGCGGTCGATTCGGTGCCGGCGATCTTTGCGATCACCACCGACCCCTATCTGGTCTATACCTCGAACATCTTTGCCATCCTTGGCCTGCGGGCGCTGTATTTCGCGCTGGCCGCGGTGCTGCATCGGTTCTGGGCGCTCAAGCCGGCGCTGGCGGTGCTGCTGATCTTTATCGGCGGCAAGGTGGTCGTGGCCGAGGCGCTGGGGATCGAGAAAATCCCCGCCGCGCTGTCGCTTGGGGTGACATTCGCCATCCTCGCTGTGGGCGTGGCGCTGTCGCTGGCCCGCCAAGCCCCCGCCCGGCAGTAACCGAACCGTGCAAAAAGCGAACGGAATAGGAACGCGGGCTTTGCAGCGGCCCGCGGCTTCTCTATGTTGCGGGGCATGAGCCAGTTCGACGATCACGACGCCTTTGAGGCCGCCTCCCGCCCCTCGCTGTCGCAGCGGGCCATGGCGCCGCGGCCCTCGCCCTATCTGGACGGGCTGAACCCGGCGCAGCGGCTGGCGGTGGAAACGCTGGACGGGCCGGTGCTGCTGCTGGCGGGCGCCGGCACCGGCAAGACCCGCGCCCTGACCACCCGCATCGCGCATCTGCTGATGCAGGGCCGCGCCACGCCCGGCCGCATCCTCGCCGTCACCTTCACCAACAAGGCCGCGCGCGAGATGAAGGACCGCGTGGCCCGGCTGCTGGGCGAAACGGTCGAGGGGATGCCGTGGCTGGGCACCTTTCATTCGATCAGCGTCAAGATCCTGCGCCGCCATGCCGAGCTGGTGGGCGACGGCACGCTGCATCTCAAGCCCGGCTTTACGATTCTGGACACCGACGACCAGATCCGGCTGCTGAAACAGCTGATCTCTGCCGAAAACATCGACGAAAAGCGCTGGCCCGCGCGGCAGCTTGCCGGGCTGATCGACGGCTGGAAAAACCGCGCCATGACGCCTGCGCGCGTGCCGGCGGGCGAAAGCCACGCCTATGACGGTCGCGGCGTCGCGCTATACGCCGCCTATCAGCGCCGCCTGCTGGAACTGAACGCCGTCGATTTCGGCGACCTGCTGTTGCATTGCGTGATGATATTCCAGGCGCATCCGGACGTGCTGGCGCAGTGGCAGGAGCGTTTCCGCTATATCCTCGTCGACGAATATCAGGACACCAACGTCGCGCAATATCTGTGGCTGCGGCTGCTGGCGCAGGGGCACCGCAATATCTGCTGCGTGGGCGACGACGATCAGTCGATCTATGGCTGGCGCGGGGCCGAGGTCGGCAACATCCTGCGGTTCGAGGGGGATTTCCCCGGTGCGCAGGTGATCCGGCTGGAACAGAACTATCGCTCAACCCCGCATATCCTTGCCGCCGCCTCGGGGTTGATCGCGGCCAACAAGGGAAGGCTTGGGAAAGAGCTTTGGACCGAGGCCGAAGAGGGCGAAAAAATCCGCCTGATCGGCCATTGGGACAGCGAGGCCGAGGCCCGCTGGATCGGCGAGGAAATCGAGGCGTTCCACGGCGGCCACCGCCACTCTATCGGCCAGCGCAGCCTCAACGACATCGCGATCCTCGTGCGCGCCAGCCACCAGATGCGGGCGTTCGAGGATCGTTTCATGACCATCGGCCTGCCCTATCGGGTGATCGGCGGCCCGCGTTTCTACGAACGCCAGGAAATCCGCGACGCCATGGCGTATTTCCGGCTGGCGGTCAGCCCCACCGACGACCTCGCGTTCGAGCGTATCGTGAACACGCCGCGCCGGGGGCTGGGCCCCAAGGCGTTGCAGACCATCCAGCGCGAATCGCGCGACCGCGGCCTGTCGCTGCTGCAAGGGGCGGCGGCCGCGCTGGCGGCAGGGGCGCTGTCCGGCAAGGGCGCGGCCGGGCTGCGGCAGCTGGTCGAGCAGATGGGGCGTTTCCACGCCGATGCGCTGGACAGCCGCGCCAGCCATACCGATCTGGCCGAGCGGATCCTGGACGAAACCGGCTATACCGAGATGTGGCAGAACGAAAAATCGCCCGACGCGCCGGGCCGGCTGGACAACCTCAAGGAACTGGTCAAGGCGCTGGAAGAATTCGACAATCTACAGGGTTTTCTGGAACATGTGGCGCTGGTGATGGACACGCCCGAGGGCGAGCAGGCCGAGGAAGTGTCGATCATGACGCTGCACGCCGCCAAGGGGCTGGAATACCCCATCGTGTTCCTGCCGGGGTGGGAGGACGGGCTGTTCCCCAGTCAGCGCAGCATGGACGAATCGGGGCTGAAGGGCCTCGAGGAAGAACGCCGGCTGGCCTATGTCGGCCTGACGCGGGCCGAGGAACTGGCCACGATCAGCTTTGCCGGCAACCGGCGGCTTTATGGGCAATGGCAGTCCTCGCTGCCCTCGCGCTTCATCGACGAACTGCCCGAGGATCATGTCGAGGTGCTGACGCCCCCCGGGCTTTACAACGGCGGCTTTGGGGCCGCGGCGCAGCCCTTTGCGCAATCGTCGATGCACGACCGCGCCTCGCACGCCGATGTCTACAACTCGCCGGGATGGAAGCGGATGCAGGACCGCGCAGCCGCCCGCCCGGCGCCGGTCCACCGCGCCCCCATCATCATCGACGCCGAACCCGCGGCGCGTTTCGCGGTGGGCGACCGGGTGTTTCACCAGAAATTCGGCACCGGCAGCATCATGGGCATCGCCGAGGATACCTTGACGATCCAGTTCCCCGCCGGTTTCAAGACCGTCAAGGCGAACTATGTCCAGCCCGCCGCCACCGCCGCCCCGGACGTGACGCCCGACGACGTGCCGTTCTGAACCAGCAAGGAAACCGCCCATGTCCCCCAAGCTCAAGACGCTGCTCGATTATGGGCCGCTGGTCGTGTTCCTCGCCGTGTTCGTGCTTTACCGTAATGAGACCGTCACGCTGTGGGGGCAGGACTACCCCGGGCTGATCCTTGCCACGCTGGTGTTCGTGCCGCTGACGGTGGCGGCGAACTGGATCCTTTGGGCGCGCACGGGCACGCTGTCGGTGATGCAGCTGGTGACGCTGGCGGTGGTGGTGGTGTTCGGCGGGCTGACCATCTGGCTGAACGACCCCCGCTTCATCAAGATGAAGCCGACGCTGATCTACCTGATCTTCGCGGCGCTGCTGGCGACCGGGGTGGCGCTGCGCCGCAACTGGCTGGCCGCCGCCATGGGCGAGGCGCTGCCCCTGTCGCCCGAGGGCTGGCGCATCCTGACCACGCGGCTGATTTGGTTCTGCCTCGGCCTCGCCGCCCTGAACGAGACGATCTGGCGCACCCAGTCCGACACCACCTGGGTGCTGTTCAAGACCGTGGGGCTGATCCTGCTGACCCTGGGCTTCTTCGCCGCCAACGCGCCGCTGTTCGCCCGCCACACGACCGAGGATTCCAACTCCGACGCCGGCTAAGGGCATCTTCTGTCCAGAAATATCCTGGGGGCTTGCAAGCGCCCGGAAAACAGTCCGGTGGACTGTTTTCAGCGAGCAAGGCCACGGCAGTGGCGCCACGCGCCGGGGGGCAAAGCCCCCCTTTTCAAAAAGAAAACCGCGCCACGGCGAGCTGCCGGGCGCGGTCCTGATCCTTGCGGAACGGCGCGATCTTACTTGATCTTGCCTTCCTTGTATTCGACGTGCTTGCGCACAACGGGGTCGTATTTGTTGACCGTCATCTTTTCGGTCATGGTCCGGGCGTTTTTCTTGGTGACATAGAAATGCCCGGTGCCCGCGGTCGAGTTCAGCCGGATCTTGATCGTCGTCGGCTTCGCCATTGGTCCTGCTCCTGCTTCGGGGCGGGCCTTTGGCCGTCCGAGAACCCCGTGAAATCCTGTGAAGCCTGCCTTTTAAGCACATGCCCGGCCGAGTCAACCGGATTCTGCCGCAATCCCCCCGGTTTTCGCGGGGTTTTTGCGGTCGCGCCGGGGCAGGGCGCGCGCAGGCCGCGCGCCCCGGCCCAGACGCCGCTTCAGCCCGCCAGCACCGCGTCGCAGCGGGCGCAGCTGGCCTCATGCGCGTGGCTGCCCACGTCGGGCAGGATCTTCCAGCAGCGCTGGCATTTCTGCCCGGGGGCTTGCGCAAAGACCACGCCGATGCCCGGCACCTCGGGCAGGCGGAATGCCTCGGGCGGGGCGGGGTCGGCGCTCAGCTGAATGGCGCTGGTGATGCAGACATCCGCAAAATCGACCGAGCGTAGCGCCGCCAGCAGCCC
The DNA here is from genome assembly GCF_900108405.1 of Paracoccus alkenifer. Lineage (GTDB taxonomy): Bacteria > Pseudomonadota > Alphaproteobacteria > Rhodobacterales > Rhodobacteraceae > Paracoccus > Paracoccus alkenifer. Next base: position 344,858 of record NZ_FNXG01000001.1, on the reverse strand, counting down.
CGCGTCCTCGACATGGACCACCGGCGCGGCCTCAAGGCTGGCGCCGATGGTCTTGTCGGCCCGCTTGAGTTCCAGCGCCGCGGTCACCGCCCGGCGGGCGCGGCGCAGGGCGTCCCATTTCGCCGCCAGCGCCGGGTCCAGCCATTCGGCCGGCGTTGCCGGGAAATCATGCAGATGCACGCTGTCATCCTCGGACGGGAGGCGCGACAGCCACACATCTTCGCAGGTAAAGGGCAGCATCGGCGCCAGCCACAGGGTCAGCCGGTGAAACAGCAGGTCCATGACCGTGCGCACCGCCCGCCGCCGCGTGCTGGCGGGCGCGTCGCAGTAAAGCGAGTCCTTGCGGATGTCGAACCACAGTGCCGACAGGTCGCCGGTGGCGAAATCGAACAGCGCCCGGAACACCCCCTGGAAATCATAGGCGGCGTAACCCTCGCGCACGCGCTGATCCAGCTCGGCCAGCCGGTGCAGCACCCAGCGTTCCAGTTCCGGCATCTCGGCGGGGTCGATCCGTTCCGCGTCCGAGAACCCGTCCAGCGCCCCCAGCATGAAGCGCATGGTGTTGCGCAGCCGGCGATAGGCGTCGGCGGTGCCTTTCAGGATCTCCTTCCCGATGCGCAGGTCGGCGGTATAGTCCGACTGCGCCACCCACAGCCGCAGGATATCGGCGCCATACTGGTCGATGACCTCTTGCGGGGCGGTGGTGTTGCCCAGCGACTTGGACATTTTCATGCCCTTTTCGTCCAGCGTAAAGCCGTGGGTCAGCACGCCCCGATAGGGCGCGCGGCCCCGCGTCGCGCAGGCTTGCAGCAGCGAGGACTGGAACCAGCCGCGATGCTGGTCGGTGCCCTCCAGATACAAATCGGCCAGCCCGTCGGGGGTGCCGTCGGCACGGTCGCGCAGCACAAAGGCGTGGGTCGAGCCGGAATCGAACCACACATCCAGCACATCGGTCACCTGGTCGTAATCGGCGGGATCGACGATGCCGTCCAGCACCCGTTCCTTGAAACCGTCGCGATACCAGGCATCTGCGCCATGCTCCTGGAAAGATTCGAGGATGCGGGTGTTCACCTCGTGGCTGCGCAGCAGGAAATCGGCGTCGTCAGGCCGTGCACCGCGCTTGGTGAAACAGGTCAGCGGCACCCCCCAGGCGCGCTGGCGCGACAGCACCCAGTCGGGGCGGTTTTCCACCATGGAATGGATGCGGTTGCGCCCGGTCTGCGGGGTCCATTCCACCAGCGCGTCGATCGAGGTCAGCGCGCGGGCGCGGATGGTCTGGCCGTAATCATCCATGCCGTCGCTCAGCTCGCGGTCGATGGCGGCGAACCACTGGGGCGTGTTGCGATAGATCACCGGCGCCTTGGACCGCCAGCTATGCGGATAGGAATGCTTGATCTTGCCCTTGGCAAACAGCGCACCTTGCCCGGCCAGCGCCTTGATGTTGCTGACGTTCGCGGGGCCTTCCTTGCCATCGGCGGTCAGGATCGCCTGCCCCCCAAAGACCGGCAGATCGGCGCGATAGCTGCCGTCGGGCAGCACGTTATGGGTCAGGACCAGGCCGAATTTCAGCGCCAGCTGATAGTCGTCGTCGCCGTGGCTGGGGGCGGTGTGGACAAAGCCGGTGCCGGCGTCCTCGGTCACATGATCGCCGGGCAGCACCGGGATGTCGGCGTCCCATTCGCCCGCGCCGCCCTCGATCCCGCGATAGGGATGGGCCAGCACCAGCGAGGCCAGCTCATCCGCGCCCACATCGCGCAGCCGCCGCCAGCTGTCGGGTTCCAGTTTCGCGGCCGTAAACACCTGCTCGGCCAGCGCATCCGCCAGCAGCACGGCGCCCTTGCCGGTCACGTCATACAGCCCATAGGCGATGCCCGGCCCATAGGCCACGGCGCGGTTTTGCGGGATCGTCCATGGCGTGGTGGTCCAGATCACCACCGAGGCGCCCAGCAGGTCGGTCCTCATGCAGCCGTCCAGCGGCGCGAAGTCGCGTTGCGAGACCACCGGGAACGCCACCCAGATCTGGTGGCTGGTGATGTCGTGATACTCGACCTCGGCCTCGGCCAGCGCGGTCTGTTCGACCGGCGACCACATCACGGGTTTCGACCCCTGGTAAAGCGAGCCATTCATCAGCAGCTTCATGAACTCGGCCGCGATCACCGCCTCGGCGTGGTAATCCATGGTCAGATAGGGATCGTCCCATTTGCCGGTGACGCCCAGCCGCTTGAATTCCTCGCGCTGGATATCCACCCAGCCTTCGGCAAAGCGGCGGCATTCCTGCCGGAACTCGACCACATCCACGGCGTCCTTGTCGCGGCCCTGGGCGCGGTATTGTTCCTCGATCTTCCATTCGATCGGCAGCCCGTGGCAGTCCCAGCCCGGCACATAGCGCGATTCATGGCCCATCATCTGCCGGCTGCGCACGATGAAATCCTTGAGCACCTTGTTCAGCGCGTGGCCGATATGCAGATGCCCGTTGGCATAGGGGGGGCCGTCGTGCAGCACGAACAGCGGCCGGTCGCCGGCGCGCTCGCGCAGCCGGTCGTAGATGCCGATCCGTTCCCAGCGGGCCAGCCATTCCGGTTCGCGCTGCGGCAGGCCGGCGCGCATCGGGAAATCGGTCTGCGGCAGGAACACGCTGTCGCGATAGTCGGGGGCGGTGGAATCGGTGGTCTGGGCGGTCATCGGCGGTTTTCCTTGGTCGGAAGCGGCGGGCGCATATGCGTGCGGGACAATAGGCGTCAAGGAACCCGGTGGCGCGTTCCTACGCCACCGGGCGACTAATTCGGAATATTCCGGCCGCTGGACACATGGGCCGCGTTATAGGTAGCGCCCGGCGTGGCGACAAGCGGGGTCGGGCGGGCGGCGCAAAAGGGGGTGCAAAAGGCGGTCTGTCGCCGGTCGGCGGTGCAGGCTGCTTGTATCGCGGGCCGGTGTTTGCGATGACGGAACCGACGCATTGGGGCCGACGCATGGGGATCGTTTCGTGATGAAAGACCTTTCCGCCGCCGAGCGGCGTCTGATCGCCGCCCTTGATCGCATGGACCACGCGGTTGAACGTGCCGCGCGCCGCCTTGGTGAAATCGGCGCAGCCGGGCCGGATGCCGGCGCGGCCCCGGCGCCCGCCGCGGTCGCGCCCGACATCGCCGCGCTGCACGACCGGCAGGCCGCGACGCTAGAGGCGATGCGCGCGCAACTGGCGCAGGCGCATCAGCGGCTGACCGACAGCGGCGCCGAGGCCGCGCAGCTTGCCGCCGCCAATGACGCGCTTTCCGCCGCCAACCGCCGCCTGATCACGGCGGCGGGCGTGCCCGAGGGCTGGGGGCAGGACGGCGCCGCCGCCACGCTTGAGGCGCTCGAGGCAGAGCTTTCGGCCCTGCGCGCCGCCCGTGCCGCGGAAATCGCCCATATGGGTGAAATTCTGGACGCTCTGGACCGGATGCTGGCGGTCGCGCCGGCGCCGGTGGCCGCGGATCCCGCCGGGCTGCCGCCCTCGGCGCTGCCTCCCGCCGGGCTGCACCTTGGCGCGCAGGATGAATTGCCCGAGGACCGCGCCGCCGATGCGGTCCTGCCGCCAGGAATCGCCCATGACGAGGATCCGCTGCCCGAAGACGCCCCCGATGACCCCGACGAATCCCCCCCACAGGAGCCACGCTGATGCCCACCGTCGAATTCAACATCGGCCACAAGGCATATCAGCTGGCCTGCCAAGAGGGCGAGGAACGGCTGCTGCGCCGCGCCGCCGCCGCGCTGGATACCGAGGCGCGGGCGATCCTTGATCAGGCCGGCCGGATGCCCGAGCCGCGGCTGCTGCTGCTGGCCGGGCTGATGCTGGCTGACCGCATGTCCGCGACCGAGGACCGCGCCGCCGCCGCCGAGCGCGAGCTGGCGCGCATCAAGGCCAACCCGCCGCGCATCGAGGTGCCGGTGATCCCCTCGGGCATCGCCGAGGCCATGGCCGAAATCGCCGCCCGCGCCGAGGCCCTTGCCGACCGCGCCGAAGAAGCGCTTGAGGGATGAGCGGGTTTGAGGTCGCATGAGCTTCGTCCCGCAAGTGCATGGTGACATGGCATCAATCTGCTTGACCGGCGGGTTTCGTTGCAGCTGAGCCTCACGCCTCCGTGGCTGGTCGCCGATCTGGGCCGCCCGCGTCGGGTGCTGTCCTTTGCGCCGCATAATCCCGGCTTTCGCACCGCGCGCCACATCCTGATGCGCGAGCTGCGCAATGCCGATCTGCCGCCGGGACTGGATGCGCATCGCTGGCTGGAGGGCCAGTTGCAGGCGACCTGGCAGCGGGATTCGGTCTGCATGATGACCTCGCGCGCGCTGCGCCATTACCGGGTCCGGCGCCACGGCCCGGTGTGCTGCCTCGCCACCGTCGGGCTGGGCAATGCCGAGCGCGTGGGCCACCGTCGGCCGGCGCCCTCGTCCGGCTACGGCACCATCAACCTCGCGATCCTGATCGAGGCGGGGCTGTCCGAGACCGCGATGATCGAGGCGCTGACCATCGCCGCCCAGGCCCGCACGCTGGCGGTGCTGACCGCCGCGATCGCGCTGCCGGCGGGGGCGGCAACCGGCACCGGCACGGATTGCATCGCGCTGGCCTGCGACGCAGGCGACACGGCCTATGCCGGGCTGCATACCGAACTGGGCGAGGCGTTGGGCCGTGCGGTGCATGACGCGGTGCTGGCCGGCGCCCGCGACTGGGTGGCGGCGCATGGGCATGTGCCGCCCGACCATGTGGCGGATTGCCCGGCCGACGCGTGATCGCGCCACATTGCGGGCCGGGCCGAGCCGGAGATGACCCGGATGATGTCCCGGATACTGGCCGCAACCGGCGCGATCCTGCAAAACCGCCGCGCGGTCAGGCCAGCGTCGCCGGCGCGGACGCCGGCCGCAGCACCCCCGCCGCATAGTGCGCGCCCCCGCTCGCGCTCCCGTCCCCGGCCTGCGCCTGCCGGTATTCCGTCGGGGTCAGCCCTCGCTCGGCTTTCAGGCTGCGCACCAGATGCGGCGCGTCGCAGAACCCGCAGGCCAGCGCGATCGAGGTCACCGTGTCCCCGGTCGAACGCAGCCGCAGCAGCGCGCGGTCAAGGCGCAGGTCCAGATAGACCTTGCGCGGCGAGCATTTCAGATCGGCGCAAAAGCGGCGTTCCAGCGTGCGGCGCGCGACGCCCAGTTCCCGCGCCAGCTCGTCGACGGTGCGGGGGATCTCGATGTTCTGCTGCATCCGCAGGATGGCGCGGCGGACCAGCGGATCGCTGGCCCTTGGGCCCGGCTGCTGGCCGGGCTGGGGGCGATCGGCGCTTAGCGCGTCGTCGATCATCATGATGTTAAGGCTTTTGATCGCCGCAGAGCGGCCGATATGGCGCTGGACCAGAAACGCCGCCAGATGCGCCGCGCCATGCCCGCCCGAACAGGTCATCCGGTCGCGGTCGATCACGAAGATCTGGTCCGAGACCGGGGTCTCGCTGTCGAAACGGTCAAGGAAATCCTGATGGTGGAACCAGCTGACGCAGCAGCGATAGCCTTGCAGCAGCCCGGCCTCTTGCAGGATGAACACGCCGGTGCACAGGCCGATCAGCGGCACGCCCGCGGCGGCGGCGCGGCGGATATGGTCCAGCGCCTCGTCGCTGATCGGGCGATAGTCGCCGATCAGCCCGCCGACGACGACCAGATAATCATAGCCGCCGCCGTTGCGCAGCCTTGTGTCCGGCTGGACGCGGATGCCGCAGCTTGAGCGGATCGGGGACTGGTCATGCGACAGCACCGACCAGTCGCACAGGATCGGGCGCGACTTGTCGGCCTCGTCCGCGGCCAGCCGCAGCACATCGACGAAATTGGCAAAGGCCGACAGGGTAAAGCGGTCGGCCAGCAGGAAACCGATGCGCAGCCGTTTGCGGGGCGGGTGGGCGGCTTGGGTCATGTCGCAATCATTCAATCCTTGTGGCGTATATATTCCTTTCCCCGGCGCCGCTCCAGAGTAGATTTGCGGCAAACCCCTGACAGTCGGCGACCCGGAACATGACACGCTTCAGCGCATTCTCGTTGATAAGGAACGCCCTGACCGGGCACAGGCACTGGACCGAGCAATGGCCCGAAAGCCAGCCAAAGGCGGAATACGACGTGGTGATCGTGGGCGCGGGCGGGCATGGGCTGGGTGCGGCCTATTACCTGGCCCGCGAACACGGCATCACCAATGTGGCGGTGATCGACAAAGGCTGGCTGGGCGGCGGCAACACCGGGCGCAACACCACCATCATCCGCTCGAACTATCTTTACGACGAAAGCGCGCGGCTGTTCGATCACGCGGTGGATCTGTGGGAAGGTCTCAGCCAGGAGCTGAACTACAACGTCATGTATTCGCGGCGCGGCGTGTTGATGCTGGCCCATAACGTGCATGACGTGCAAAGTTTCCAGCGCCATATCCACGCCAACCGGCTGAACGGCGTCGACAACCGCTGGCTGAGCGCGCAGGAATGCAAGGACTACTGCCCGCCGCTGAATATTTCCGCCAATGCCCGCTATCCGGTGCTGGGCGGCGCGTTGCAGGAACGCGCCGGCACCGCGCGCCATGACGCGGTGGCTTGGGGCTATGCGCGCGGGGCGGCGGCGCGGGGCGTCGACATCATCCAGAACTGCCCGGTCACGGCGATCAGGCGCAACGCGGACGGCTCGGTTGCGGGGGTGGACACGGCCAGGGGCTTTATCCGCGCGAGAAAGGTGGCGGTGTCGGCGGCCGGGAACACATCGGTGGTGATGGACAGCGCCGGCGTGCGGCTGCCGCTGGAAAGCTATCCGTTGCAGGCGCTGGTCAGCGAGCCGGTCAAGCCCTGTTTTCCCTGCGTGGTGATGTCGAACGCGGTCCACGCCTATATCAGCCAATCCGACAAGGGCGAGCTGGTGATCGGCTCGGGCACCGACCAGTATACCAGCTATTCCCAGCGCGGCGGGCTGCCGCTGATCGAACACACCATCGCGGCCATCGTGGAAATCTTTCCGATGTTCAACCGGATGCGGATGCTGCGCAAATGGGGCGGCATCGTGGATGTGACGCCGGACCGCTCGGCCATTCTGGGCAAGACGCCGGTGCCGGGTCTTTATGTGAATTGCGGCTGGGGCACCGGCGGCTTCAAGGCGACGCCCGGCGCCGCGCATACCTTGGCCTGGACCGTCGCCAGGGACGAGCCGCATCCGATCAACGCGCCCTTCACGCTGGACCGTTTCCGCACCGGCCGCCTGATCGACGAGGCCGCCGCCGCCGCGGTCGCGCATTGATGCGCGCCACGCCAATTGCGCATTAAGGATAGCTCTCCATGCTGCTGATTCATTGCCCCTATTGCGACGAAACCCTGCCCGAGGCCGAATTCACCTATGCCGGCGAGGCGCATGTGATCCGTCCGCCCGACCCCTCGGCCCTGTCCGACGACGACTGGCAAGGCTTTCTGTTCATCCGCAGCAACACACGCGGCCCGCATTATGAACGCTGGCGGCATTTCCACGGCTGCGGGCGGTTTTTCAACGCGGTGCGCGATACGGTCAGCGACCGGTTCCTGACCACCTATCCGGCCGGCCAGCCCCGCCCCGCACTGGAAACCCTGACCGCAGCGTCGGAGGACCGGAAATGAGCCAGTATCGCGTTCCCGGCCGTGGCCGGGTGGATCTGTCGCGCCCGGTGGATTTCACTTTTGACGGGCGCAGCTATCGCGGCGCGCAGGGCGATAGCGTCGCCTCGGCGCTGCTGGCCAATGGCGTTCACCTGATGGGCCGGTCGTTCAAGTATCACCGCCCGCGCGGCGCCATCGCGGCGGGGTCCGAGGAACCGAACGCCCTGATCGGCACCAGCCGCGGCGCAGGGCGGTTCGAGCCGAACACCCGCGCCACCATGCAGGAAATCTGGCAGGGGCTGGAAACCACCTCGCAGAACAAGTTTCCCAGCCTGAAATGGGACGTGGGCGCAGTCAACGACGCGGCCTATATGCTGTTTTCGGCCGGGTTCTACTACAAGACCTTCATGTGGCCGAAAAGCTTCTGGAACAAGGTCTATGAGCCCTTCATCCGCGCCGCGGCCGGGCTGGGCACAGCCCCGACCGAGGCGGATCCCGACCAATATGCCTCGCGCTATCTGCATTGCGATCTGCTGATCGTGGGGGCGGGGCCGGCGGGGCTGGCGGCGGCGCGGGCGGCAATGGCCGAGGGGCTGCGGATCGTCATCGTGGACGAGAACGCGGAACCCGGCGGCTCGCTGCTGTCCGAACCGCAGGCGCGGATCGACGGCCTTCCCGCATGGGACTGGCTGGACGATGAGCTGGCGGCGCTGAAAGCCGCGGGCGTGCGCATCATGACCCGCACCACCGCCATCGGCTATTATCATTACAACATGCTGGCCCTGTGCGAGCGGGTGACCGATCACCTGCCCTCGCTGCCTGCCGACACCCCGCGCGAACGGATGTGGCGGGTGCGCGCGCGCCAGGTAGTGCTGGCGCAGGGCGCGCTGGAAAAGCCGCTGGTGTTCCACGGCAACGACCGCCCCGGCGTGATGCTGGCGGGCGCGGCGCAGACCTATCTGAACCGCTACGGCGTCAAGGTCGGCAATGCGCCGGTGGTGGTGACCAGCCACGACAGCGCCTGGTATGCGGGTTTTGACCTGCAAGAGGCCGGCGCGCGGGTGCAGGCCATCGTCGACACCCGCCCCCATGTCCGCGACGATCTGATGGATCAGGCGCGCGCGCTGGGTATCCCGGTCAGGCTGTCGCATACCGTCACCGCGACCTCGGGGCGGCTGCGGGTCAGCGGCGTGCGGGTGAACCCGGTCAGCGGCGCGGCGGTCGGCGCGGGCCAGCAGATCACCTGCGACGCGCTGCTGATGTCGGGGGGCTGGACGCCCTCGCTGCATCTGTTTTCGCACACGCAGGGGAAACTGGCCTGGGACGACGATCTGACCACTTTCCTGCCCCACGAGACGCGCGAGGCTTGCGTGATCGCCGGCGCCGGCCGCGGGCTGTGGGGGATCGAGGCCGCGCTGACGGACGGCGCCGCGCGCGGGCGCGAGGTCGCCGCCGCGCTTGGCCACCCCGGCAATCCCGCCGCGGTCTCGGTGGAAAACGACCGCCCCGGCAGCGGTGTGTCGCAAAAGGAACTGCCGACCGACCGCAATCCCGGCCGCGCCAAGGCTTTCGTCGATTACCAGAACGACGTGACCGCCAAGGATTTGCGGCTGGCCGTGCGCGAAGGGATGCGCTCGATCGAGCATGTCAAGCGCTACACCACCAACGGCATGGCGACCGATCAGGGCAAGATGTCGAACATCAACGGGCTGAACATCGCCGCCGACGCGCTTGGCCGGCCCGCGCCGCAGGTCGGGCTGACCACCTTTCGCCCGCCCTATACGCCGACCACCTTTGGCGCCTTTGCCGGCTATCAGCGCGGCGCCCATTTCGAGGTGACGCGCAAGACCCCGATCGACCCCTGGGCCGAGGCGCATGGCGCCGTGTTCGAGCCGGTCGGCCAATGGCGCCGGGCGCGCTATTTCCCGCAGCCGGGCGAGGATATGGACACCGCCGTCCGCCGCGAATGTCGCCAGACCCGCGAAAGCGTCGGCATCTTCGACGCCTCGACGCTGGGCAAGATCGAGGTCGTCGGCCCCGATGCCGTCACCTTCATGGAGCGGATGTATACCAACCCCTGGGCGAAACTGGGCGTCGGGCGCTGCCGTTACGGCCTGCTTCTGGGCGATGACGGCTATATCCGCGATGACGGCGTGATCGGCCGCATGGCCGAGGGGCGTTTCCACGTCACCACCACCACCGGCGGCGCCGCGCGGGTCATGAACATGATGGAGGATTACCTTCAGACCGAATGGCCCGATCTGGATGTGTGGCTGACCTCGACCACCGAGCAATGGTCCACCATCGCGCTGAACGGCCCGAATGCGGCGAAACTGCTGGCGCCCCTGGTCGAGGGGGTGGAACTGACCGAGGACGCTTTTCCGCATATGGCCTGCATCGAATGCACCGTGGCAGGGATGCCGGCGCGGCTGTTCCGCGTCAGCTTCACCGGCGAGATCGGGTTCGAGGTCAACGTGCCCGCCCCCCTTGGCCGCAAGCTGTGGGAGATCTTGTGGGACGCCGGCCAGCAATACGGCATCGTGGCCTACGGGACCGAGGCCATGCACGTTCTGCGCGCCGAAAAGGGCTATATCATCGTCGGCCAGGACACCGACGGCACGGTCACCCCCTATGACGCCGGCATGGGCTGGGCGGTCGGCAAGAAAAAACCCGATTTCGTCGGCAAGCGCGGCCTTGCCCGCCCCGACCTTGCCGCCAAGGGCCGCAAGCAGCTGGTCGGGCTGCTGACCGAGGACCGCAGCAAGCTGGAAGAAGGGGCGCAGATCGTGTTCGACCCGAACCAGCCGATCCCGATGAAGATGGTGGGGCATGTGACCTCCTCCTATCATTCGGACGCTGCGGGCCGGCCCATCGCGCTGGCGCTGGTCGAGGGCGGGCATGACCGCATGGGCGAGGTGGTCCATATCCCCATGCCGGACCGCACCATCGCCGCGAAAATCACCGGGACGGTCTTTGTCGATCCCGAAAACACCCGCCTGAAAATCTGACGCAGAGGCAAAGATGAGCATGGAAATTTCCTCGCTGACCCCCGGCGTTCTGGTGGACACCCCCGCCGCCCGGGTCGCCGTCCAGCCCGCGGCTGGCCGCCTGTCGCTACGCGCCCGCAAAGCCGCGCTGCCGGCGCTTGGGGCGGCGCTTGGCGTCAGCTTGCCCACCCGCATCGGGCAGCGGGCAGCGGGCGGCGGGATCGAGGCGATCTGCCTTGGCCCCGACGAATGGACGATCCTGACCCCCGCCGACGCCGTGGCCGGCCTGCTGGCCGCCGGCGCGGGGGTGGACCACCCCCACAGCCTTGTCGACATCTCGGCGCGCGAGCTCACGCTGCGGATCCAAGGCCCCCGCGCGGCCGACCTGCTGACGCTGGCCTGTCCCCGCGACATCGACACCATCCCGGTGGGCGAAGGCCGCCGCACCGTTTTCGACGGCGCCACCGTGGTGCTGTGGCGCGACGGGGAAAACAGCTTTCGCATGGATATCTGGAACAGCTTTGCCCCGCATCTGGCCCGCCTTATGGGCATCGGGGCGCGCGAACTGGCGGCGGAACCCGCCTGACGCGTGGATCAGGACAGTTGCGACGACGGTGTTTTCGGCGTCGAACCAGCCCGCGGCGCCGCGCCGAAGGGGGCGGGGCAGGATCGCGCCGCCCTTTGCGCCGGCGGGAACCTCCATCAAGGCTTGGATAGACGCCTGCGCATGTGCTTAGGTCCAAACCGGAAATTATCGCCATCGGGACCGTTGGCGCCGGGTGGTTGCGGCGGGCGGTGCATGAAAAGGAAGCCATGATGCTGACCGAGGAACAGGAACAGATCCGCGACGCCGTGCGCGAATTTGCACAAGACCGGCTGGCGCCCGGCGCGGCGCTGCGCGACCGCGAGCACCGCTTTCCGCGTGACGAGCTGACCGAGATGGGCGAGCTGGGCTTTCTGGGAATGCTGGTGCCCGAGGACCACGGCGGCTCGGAAACCGGCATGGTCGCCTATGCGCTGGCGCTTGAGGAAATCGCCGCGGCGGACGGGGCCTGTTCCACCATCATGTCGGTGCACAGCTCGGTCGGCTGCGTGCCGATCCTGCGCTTTGGCACCGAAAACCAGAAGGCGCGTTTCCTGCCCCGCATGGCCAGCGGCGAATGGATCGGCGGCTTTGCCCTGACCGAGCCCCATGCCGGCTCGGACGCCTCGAACCTGCGCACCAAGGCGCGGCGCGAGGGCGATCATTACGTCATCGACGGGGCCAAGCAGTTCATCACCTCGGGCAAGAACGGGCAGGTGGTGATCGTGTTCGCGGTGACGGATGCCTCGGCCGGCAAGAAAGGCATCTCGGCATTCATCGTCCCCACCGACACCCCCGGATACGAGGTGGTTTCCGTCGAGCGGAAACTGGGGCAGCACGGCTCGGACACCTGCGCGCTGGCGTTCACCGAGATGCGGGTGCCGGCCGAGAACCTGCTGGGCCAAGAGGGGCAGGGCTATCGCATCGCGCTGTCGAACCTCGAAGGCGGGCGCATCGGCATCGCCGCGCAGGCGATCGGCATGGCGCGTGGCGCCTATGAGGCCGCGCTGGCCTATGCGCGCGAACGCATCACCTTTGGCCGGCCGATCATCGAGCATCAGGCCGTGGCCTTCAAGCTGGCCGACATGGCGGTGCAGATCGACGCGGCCCGGCTGCTGATGCTGCGCGCGGCCATGCTGCGCGAGGCCGGCAAGCCCTGCCTGACCGAGGCCAGCATGGCCAAGCTTTTCGCCACGGAAATGGCGGAGAAAATCTGTTCGGCGGCGATCCAGATCCATGGCGGCTATGGCTATCTGGCCGATTACCCGGTCGAGCGCATCTATCGCGACGTGCGGGTGTGCCAGATCTACGAAGGCACCAGCGAGGTGCAGCGCCTGGTCATCGCCCGCAATCTCTAGGCGCCGGCCACCTGTAATGCGGTGACGGCGACGCGGTAAAGGCGACCGGGGGGACGGCACGGCACGTCTGCAAGGCCGGACGCCGGCCCGCTGCTGCGTCACCACCCGTCCGCGGACCACCCCGCGCCGGCCGGCCGCGGTGCGGGCAATCCGTCAACGGCGCGGGTGCCGGCGGGGATCGGGACGGTGATGTTTCGGGGCGAGCAGGCGATGGCGATGCCGCCGCCTGCCAGCCTGCGGAATACGGGGTCGCGGATGTCCAGCCCGCCGGTATAGGTGCCAAAGGCCGGCAGGATCAGATGTTCCCGTCCCAGCGCGAAACAGCGCCAGCTGCGGCCGGCCAGCCGGATCGCCGGGTGCAGGTGCCCCGAGATGTCCGGCCCCCGCGCCGGCTCCGGCCCGGCGCCCGGCCCAGCCCCCGGCCCAGCCCCGTGGCCAGCTTCGTGGCGCAGGGTGAAGGGGCCGTGAACACAGCCGGCGCCGCGTCCGGGGAAACCGGGGCCGGGGGCGTTGCGGTCGTGGTTGCCGCTGATCCACAGCCAGTCGCGCCCCGCGGCCAGCGCGCGAATCCGCGCCAATGCCTCGGGGGCCATTGCCCCGGCCGCATGATCGTCGTCGAAGGCATCGCCCAGCGACACCACGGTGGCAGGGTCCAGCGCCGCGATCTCGGCGGCCAGCCGGTCCAGGGTATCGGCGACCTCCCACGGCGGCAGCAGCGGCCCGCCGCGCCTTGCGTAACGCTCGGACCGGCCCAGATGCAGGTCCGACACGATCAGCATCCGCCCCGCCGGCCACCACAGCGCGCCCGAGATCCGGGCAATGAAATCCTCGCCCGCAAAGCGCAGGGGGTGGCCGGGAAATGTCTCAGCCCTTGTCATTCGTCAGCCTGTCCAGTCCCGCAGCCGCCATCAGATCCTGCGCCATCTTTTCCGCCAGCCTTTCGTGGCCCGAGCCGCCCAGCCGGACCCGGCCCATTTCCAGCAGCAGCGGCGCGGCCAGCGGCGACACCCGGTCAAGCTGGCGCAGCTCGATATGGGGATTGCGCAGCAGCATTTCAGAGATGCGGTCGAAATCCACAAGCCCGCGGCGCGTTTCCTCGCGCGTGGCGCGCAACAGAATATGGTCCGGGTCGTGGCGGCGCAGCGTGTCGTGGATGATGTCGCTGGAAAATGTCGCCTGCCGCCCGGTCTTGCGCGCGCCGGGCCGGTTGCGCTGGATCAGCCCGGCGATGGTCGCCACCGCGCGAAAGCTGCGTTTCATCAGCGAGCTTGCCGCCAGCCAGTCGTCCAGCCCCTGTTCCAGCGTCGGTGCGCTGAGCAGCGATGCGGCGTCCCCCACCCGGCCGAGCGAGGTCACGAGCAGCGCGTGGTCGGTTGCCAGAAACCCCAGCGGCGCAAGACCCGCGTTTTCCATCTGCCGCGTGACCAGCAGCCCCAACGTCTGGTGGGCGTTGCGGCCGGCAAAGCCGTAGATCACCAGATGCCAGCGATCGGCGCGGGGAAAGGTCTCGCACAGCAGGGTGCCGGGGCGGGGCAGGGCGCTGACCTCGGCCTGAAGCTCCAGCCAGGCGCGGATGTCCGCGGGCAGGTCGCGGTGGCGGTTCGGGTCGGCGATGATCGCCAGCATCCGCTGGGAAAGCTCGGTCGAGGTGGCGAATTTCAGCCCCGAGTAGACGGCGATCCTGGGCTCGCGGCCGGGGGCGGGGGTGACCTCGACCACCAGTTCGCGCAGCCGGTCATAGCGCAGCACCTGCCCGCCCAGCAGAAAGCTGTCGCCCGGGGTCAGGCTGGCGGCAAAGCTTTCCTCGATCTCGCCCAGCGTGGCACCGCCCCGGCCCCGGCGGCGGACCTTGAGCTTTTCGGACTCGGTGATGGTGCCGATATTCATGCGCAGGTCGCGGGCGCTGCGGGGGTCGCGCAACTGCCAGCATCCGTCGCGCAGAACCAGCCGCTGCCAGCGGTCATAGGCGCGCAGCGCATAGCCGCCGGTGGCCGCGAAATCCATGCAGGCATCGAAATCGGCGCGGCTCAGGGCGGCATAGGGGCCGGCGCTGCGAACCTCGGCATAAAGCCGGTCGGCATCAAAGGGGCCGGCGCAGGCGGTCAGCAGGATATGCTGGATCAGCACATCAAGCGGGCCGGGGCCGCGCGGCTCTCCGTCCAGATCGCCCGCGCGCACTGCCTCAAGCGCGGCGACGCATTCGATCACCTCGAAACGGTTGGCGGCGACGATACGGGCGCGGGACGGCGCGTTATAGCGGTGGTTGGCGCGCCCGATCCGCTGCACCAGCCGCTTGATGTTGCGCGGCGCGCCGACCTGGATCACCAGATCCACATCGCCCCAGTCGATGCCGAGATCAAGGCTGGACGTGGCCACCACCGCGCGCAGGGCGCCCGCGGCCATCGCGGCCTCGACCCGCAGGCGGGCCTCGCGCGACAAGGCGCCGTGATGCAGCCCGATGGGCAGGTTGTCGTCATTGGCGGCCCAGATCGCCTGAAAGAACAGCTCCGCCTGCGCGCGGGTGTTGAGAAAGATGATGGTGGTGCGCGCGCCCGCCACCGCGTCCAGCACGTCGGGCACCGCATGGCGCCCGCCGCCGCCGGACCATGGCGGCGGCCGGCTTGTGGGCAGCAACGCGATGTCGGGGGCGGGGCCGGGGTCCGCCTCGATCACCGCCGCCCCGCCCATGAAGCGGGCCAGCGCCTGCGGATCCTCGACCGTGGCCGACAGGCCGGTGGCGGCCAGCCCCGGCGCAAGGTGGCGCAGGCGGGCAAGCCCCAGCATCAGCTGGTCGCCGCGTTTCGATTCCGCCAGCGCGTGCAATTCGTCCAGCACCACCCGGCGCAGCCCGGAAAACAGCCGCGGCGCCTCGGGCCAGGACAGCATCAGCGCCAGCGATTCCGGGGTGGTCAGCAGGATTTCCGGGGGGTCGGCGCGCTGGCGGCGGCGCTGGCTTTCGGGGGTGTCGCCGGTGCGGTCGCCCAAGCGGATCGCCAGCCCCATCTGTTCGATCGGCCGCGCCAGATTGCGCGCCACATCCGCCGTCAGCGCCTTGAGCGGCGAGACGTAAAGCGTGTGCATCCCCCGTGCGCCGGTCAGATGCAGCTCCACCAGCGAGGGCAGGAACCCCGCCAG
Source organism: Paracoccus alkenifer (assembly GCF_900108405.1). GTDB lineage: Bacteria > Pseudomonadota > Alphaproteobacteria > Rhodobacterales > Rhodobacteraceae > Paracoccus > Paracoccus alkenifer. Next base: position 329,191 of record NZ_FNXG01000001.1, on the reverse strand, counting down.
CGTCTTGCCGCCGCCGGTGGGGGCGATCAGCAGCGTATCCTGCGCAGCCCCCAGCAGCGCAAGCTGGTGGGGATGGGGCTGCCAGCCGTGGCCGGCGAACCAGTCGGCGAACAGCGGGGGCAGGCCGGTCACAGCATCGCCCGCAGGCTGTCCAGCCGGTCGGCCTCGGCCGCGGGCTTGTCCCAGCGGATGCGGGCGATGCGCGGGAACCGCATCGCAAGCCCCGAGCGGTGGCGGGTCGAGACGTTCAGCCCCTCGAACGCCACCTCGACGACCAGTTTCGGCGCCAGCTGGCGCACGGGGCCGAAACGCCGGGTGGTGTTCTTGCGCACGAAACGGTCCAGCTCGCGCAGTTCCTCGTCGGTAAAGCCGAAATACGCCTTGCCGACCGGGACCAGATCGCCCCCGTCCCACAGGCCAAAGGTGAAGTCGCTGAAAAACCCCGAGCGTTTGCCATGCCCGCTTTGCGCATAGATCAGCACCGCATCGACCACCATCGGGTCGCGTTTCCACTTGAACCACGGGCCGCGCGGGCGCCCGGCCAGATAGGGCGCATCGCGGCGTTTGATCATCACCCCCTCGATCACCGCCGCATGGGGGGCTGCGCGCAGGGCGGCCAGGTCATCCCACGAGGTGAACGGCAGCAGCGGTGACAGGTCGATGCGGGCGGGGTCCAGAGATGCGGCCTCAAGCGCGGCGCGGCGCTCGGTCAGCGGCAGCGGGCGCAGATCGCGGCCCTGCCAGGTCAGCATGTCGTAAAGCCGCAGCGCCGCCGGATGGCTTTGCAGCAGCGCGCGCCCGACGGTCTTGCGGTTCAGGCGCTTTTGCAGATCGGCAAAGGGGGCGATGTCGTCGCCGCGCCGGACCAGCAATTCGCCGTCCAGCGCGCCCTCGAAATCCATCGCGGCCAGCAGGTCGGGAAAGGCCGCGCCGATTTCCTCGCCGGTGCGGGAATAAAGCCGGCGCTGGCCACCCTCGGACACCGCCTGCACGCGGATCCCGTCCCATTTCCATTCGGCCACATGGTCGGCAGGGTCCAGCGCCGCCAGTTCGGCAGGCGTGACCGGGGTGGACAGCATCACCGGGCGGAACGGCGCGGCAACGGGCGGCGGCAGCGGGCCGCCCCGCAGCCACGCGAAAAGAGGCAGGAACGGCGGCTGCATCCCGTGCCAGATTTCCTCGATCTCGTCCACGGAACGGGGGCTGCCCATGGCCAGCGCGACACGCGCCAGCCGGGCCGACACCCCCACCCGCAGATTGCCCGTGGCCAGTTTCAACAGCGCCAGCCGCTCGGGCGGGGTCAAAATATCCAGAAGCCCCGCGATCACGCCGGGCAGCGACAGCTTGCCGGTTTCGCGCAGCAGCGAGACGGCCTGCGACAGGGAAACCTCGGGGCCGGTGGCCGGCTCGGCTGGCCAGATCAGCGCGATGGTTTCGGCCAGATCGCCGACGAAATCATAAGACAGCGCGAAAAGCTGCGCGTCCACCCGCTCGGCCGCCAGTCCTTTGAGCAGGCTGGGCGACATCTGCCGCAGATCCAGCGTCCCGGTCAGCGCCGCCAGCGCCCAGCCCCGGTCGGGGTCGGGGGTGTCGTGCAGGTAATGCGACAGGATGGTCAGCTTGGCATTGCGGCCGGGGGTAAATGCCAGCCGTTCCAGCAGGCGGGCAAAGGCTTTCATTCCGGCTCGTCCTCGTAGCCGACCAGCCGCAGCGGGCGGGCGGGAATGGCGTTCAGCTCGCACCAGCGCAGCAGCCCGTCCTCGGCCCCGTGGGTGATCCAGACCTCTTGCGGGGCCAGTTCGCGGATGGTGGCGGTCAGCGCCGGCCAGTCCGCGTGATCGCTGATGACCAGCGGCAGCTCGATCCCGCGGCTGCGGGCGCGGGCGCGCACCGTCATCCACCCCGAGGCATAGGCCAGCACCGGGTCGCGGAACCGCTGCACCCAGGGGGAGGCAAAGGCCGAGGGCGGGGCGAGGATCAGCCGCGCGCCGCCCGGATCTGACGCCGGGACCAGCGGGCCAAGCCCGATGCCCTGCGCGACATGGTAATCGCACAGAGGCTGCAAGGCGCCGTGAATGGCGATGGGCGCGTCATGGCCGGCGGCCCGGGCCAGCGCGATCATCCGTTGCGCCTTGCCCAGGGCATAGGCGCCGACCAGATGCGGGCGGTCGGGAAACTCGGCCATGCTGGCCAGCAGCCGCCCGGCCTCGACCAAGGGGTCGGGGTGATGGAACACCGGCAGGCCGAATGTGGCCTCGGTGATGAACACATCGCAGGCGACGGGTTCCCACGGCAGGCAAGTGGGGTTCGGGGTCCGGCAGTAATCGCCCGAGACCAGGATGCGCGGGCCGCGATCCGGGGTGATGAGGATCTGCGCCGAACCCAGCACATGCCCGGCGGGATGAAAGCTGACGGTGACGCCGCCGATGCGGGTGGGGCCTGTGGCCGCCTGCCGGCTGGCGGCGAAATCCTCGCCATGGCGGATCGCCATGATGTCCAGCGTCTGGCGCGTGGCCATCACCGCGCCGTGGCCGGGGCGGGCATGATCGGAATGGCCGTGGGTGATCAGCGCACGCGGCACCGGGCGCAGCGGGTCGATGTGGAAATCGCCCGGCGGGCAGTAAAGCCCGGCCTCGGTCGGGCAGAGGATATTGTCGGGGCGGGGGGTCATGGCCGGGGGCGCGCCCCGTCGCCCATGGCGGGGCGGTCGGCGGGCAGCCTGCCCGGCATGAGGGGGCCCGGGGCGCCGGCATCGGTCATCGCGATCCTCCGTTGCGGTCACCTGACGGAAACGGAGCCTGCGGGGCGGCAGTTCCCCGCAGCGACGCGTGCGATCATCGCCGCCTATCGCCGCGGGCGCCAGCCGATGTCCAGAATCAGCCGGTTTTCGTCATACATGGCGATCGTCGAGGACCGGCGCTGCCCGGCCAGCCGCAGCATCAGCCGCGGCGACAGCTCGACCTCGACCCCCAGCGTGTGCAGCGCATCCCGGCGCGGGGTGCCGAAGATGGCCGAGCCTTCCTCTCGCTGCCAGTCGAGGCCCAGCGACACCCGCCGCCCGGCGACCCGCCGGGTCAGGGACGCCCCGGCGCGATAGCGGATGGCATTGTGCCCGGCGACGGCTTCGCCGACCGACAGATGCAGCCCCAGCGCACCGATCCGCGGCAGCGCGCTGTCCAGCGACAGATCCAGGAACCCCTGGGCATAGTCGTCGCGCCAGGTCTGGCGCAGGCCCAACGACAGCGCATGCAGCCCGCCCGCCGCCTCGAAATGCCCGGTGCCGCGCAGCCCGGCCCAGGACAGGTTCGCGTCGGAAAGATCGCTGCGGGCCAGCGAATGCCCGGCGCAGGCGTCCAGAAACCGCCAGCCCGGCAGTGCCTGCGCGATACAGGCCTCGGCCGCCGCCTCGCCGCGCCAAAGGTCGTGGCGCGGCGCGTGCACCGCCATGGCCTGCGCCGACAGCCGCATCACCCGCCCCGGGGCCAGCCGATACCGCGCCCCGACCGAGGCGGCTGCCCCCACGACCAGCCCGCCGCGGGCGCGGCTGGCCGCATCGACCGTCAGGTCAAGCCCGCCGACCGAGATCGTGTCGCCCGCAATCCCGCCGTTGATGTTGTCATCCCAGCGCAGCACCGGCCGCACCGAGACCCCTCGCCACAGCAGCACCGGCCCGTTGCGCCCGTCGTGCAACATCCCCTCGGCCTGCATGAGCCGGGCGAGCAGCGGCCCACCGCCCGCCGGGCGGTCGCGCATCAGCGCAAAACCCGCCAGCCGGGTTGAGCCGGACAGCAGCGCCGCCTGCACCCGGTCCAGCGGCTCGGTCGCCGCCGGCTGGCCCGCCAGCAGCAGCAGGCCGGCGAGGGCAATGCCCCGCCAGCCGATGGTGCGAACGCGGCGCATTCCGGGGGTCAGGGCGACCGTTCTGCGACGAAACCGCTATCGCCGCCGACGATAAGCACCCCTCCGCCGCCAAAGGTCACATCGCCGGTAAAGTTGCCTCCCACGGCAGCGGCGCCATCACCCCGGAACGTCCCGTTCATGTCAAGATCGGCGGTCACGTCACCAAGATCGCTGCCGGTCAGTGTCCCGGTGACCTTGCCGCTCAGCCCGTTGCCGCTAAGTTGGCCGTTGCTGATGTCCAGCTGGCCGCCCAGCGTCGGCCCATCCTCGACCCCGACATTGTGGATACGGCCCGTCACACCCCCGCCGGCAAAATCGGCGGTCAGCGCCATCTGGCCCAGCGCGGCCTCGTAACCCGCATCGCCGGGCCGGACATTCTGGCCGGTCTCGCTCATCTCGATGAAGGCATAGCCGTCGTAACTGGCCTGGCCGGAGGTAGGCATGGCCTGGGTTTCGGACATGGCCGCGACGCGCCCATCCATCGCCACCGCCTCCGGGTCATGAGCGTCAAATGTCTGTCCGGGCGGCCCCCCGCCGCCACCGCCGCCACCGGGTGGCGGGCTGCTGCTGGACCCGCTGCTGCTGCCCATGCAGCCCGACAGCAGGAAGGCGGCGATGACGGCGAGGGCGGGACCGTCGGCTCTGGTTAACGGCATCGGATTTCCTCCATGAATCGCAATCGTTACGGGCAACGGCCCGGGTCCGATTACAGCCCACGGCGCGACATTCTGTCTTCACCCGCGCGGGTGAAAATCGGCGGATTTCAGCGCGTCGAGCGGTCGTAAAGCCGCAGCAGCTCCAGTTGCGAGCCGGTCTCCGTCCGCGCCAGCAGGCTTTTCACCTGGCTGCGGATGGTTTCAGGGGACAGCGCGTGCAGCCGCGCCATCTCGTCGATGCCGTGGCCGGCGACGATACCTTCAAGCGCGCGGCGCTCGGCATGGGTCAGGCCGAAGCGGCGCACCATCATGTTCAGGCGCTGCTGTCCGGACAACCCCCGGCGCGGGTCGATCAGCACCGAAACCGTCGGCCCGCAGAACAGCCGCGTTTCGGCATCGCCCTGATGGCGCACCAGCGTCAGTTGCGCGCGCGCGTCGTCAAGCTGCACCATGTTGCGGCCGCCATGGTCGCTGCGCAGCAGCGCGCCCAGCGCGGCATCCGCGCGGGCATCGGTCAGCCGCAGCGCCCCCGACACCGGGTCGCAGCGGTGCATCGCCGCGCCGTGGTCGGGACCGGCGCGAAAGCGCAGCGCCCGTCCCTGCCCGATCACCAGCAATTCACACCCCGCCGCCTCAAGCTGCGCGGCCAGCCCTTGCGCGGTCCAGGCTCGTTCGCCCAGCAGCCGATAATGGCGCACGACCTGCCGCAGCACCGACCAGGCGCGGGCCAGCCGGTCGCGGGCGCGCAGCACGTCGCCGGGGTCGGTGCTGGCCATGTTCAGGGTGATCGCGGCCGATTCCTCGGGGCGGGGCGCGATCACCATGCCGGCGGTGGCCCGCAGCGGATAATGTCGCGCGAATTCCTGATAATACGCCGTGCGCTCAAGCTGGTCGCGGGGCAGGGTCTCGATATCGGCGGTGGCGCGGCCTTCCTCGGCATAGGGATCGGCGGGCCACAGCGGGTTGATGGCGCTGAAGTCACGCAGGTAAAGCTGCATGATCTCGTCAAAGTCTTCGGTGACGAAATAGCAGGGCAGCGGCTGGTTGCGATCCGTCTGCACGAACATCGAGACATTGCCGCCGGGCAGATCCCGCGCCAGCAGCGCCAGACAATCCGCCCAGCCGGTCTCGCCCAGCAGCGCCGACAGCGCCGCGGCCCGGAACCCGTCCACCAGCGCATCCACGTCTTCGGCGGGGGCGGCGATACGGTGGCTCATGGGACGGGCTCCGCTCTGCTCCGGGCGGGCCGGAGCCGTTCAGGGAAAAGCAGTCAGGTCCGATACTTGAGGAAAGGCGAGGGGCCGATTCCTGTCAAGCCCGGTCAGCATATTCCCGTAGGTAGATCGGTATGCCTATGCGCCGGCCGGGGCGTCAAACGCCATCGCGCGGGCACGGCCGCCGGGGGCGGGCTTAGTCGGAAACCTTCTTTACGAACTGGGATTTCAGCCCCATCTGGCCAATCCCCGGAACCTTGCAGTCGATGTCGTGATCGCCGTCCACCAGCCGGATGCCGCGGACCTTGGTGCCCACCTTGACGACCGAGGACGACCCCTTGACCTTGAGATCCTTGATCACCGTCACCGTATCGCCGTCGCGCAAAACGTTGCCCACGCTGTCGCGCACCTCGGGCGCGGCATCTTCGGATGCGCCGGGCTGCCATTCATGGCCGCATTCCGGGCAGGCCAGGAGGGCGTCCAGCTGATAGCTGTAGACAGAGGAACACGCGGGGCACGGAGGCAACATATCGGTCATGGCCGGTTCATATTGAAATCACCGGCGGCAGGCCAGACGCCTTGTCCGGCGCGGGGCCAGTGCGGGGTCGGCGCGGGGTCGGTTGCCCAGCGCAGGGCAACAATGCAACAATCCCGCATCGGAGAGGGGATATGCGTCGGCCAGGTCAGACATGCGTCGCGATCACCGGGCTGGCCGCCGTGCTGTGGGCGCTGGCCCTGCTTGTCGCCGCCGCTGCCGCGGATAACGCGCCGGCCGATGAGCTGCGGATCATCACCTCGTATCAGGCCGATGTGGTCCAGCCGCTGCAAGAGGCGTTCGAGCGCAGCCATCCCGGCATCCGCATCCGCGTCCTGAACAAGAACACCCATGCCGCCGTGGACGAGGTTCTGGCGGGGAACGACCGGCGCTTTGACCTGTTCTGGGCCTCGGCGCCCGAAGCCTTTGCGGTGCTGGACAAGGCGGGGCGCCTGATCGACCTGGGGCACGGCCCCCATGCGGATTTCGCGTGGTCCGCCGTCGGCTGGACATGGCGCGGCCCTCGGGACGGCCCGGTGCCGCAGGACTGGAACGACCTGCTGGACCCCGCCTTTGCCCAAGGCATCGCCATGTCGCATCCGATGCGGTCGGGCACCATGCATTCCCTGCTTGAAACCATACTTCAGGACCGGGGCTGGCAGGCTGGCTGGGCGTGGATTCTGGAACTGGCCGGGCAGCTCAGCACCATCTCGGCGCGCAGCTTCGGGGTGCTCGAAGGTGTCGAGAGCGGCGATTTCGCGATCGGTCTGACCATCGACTTTCTGGCGCTGACCCGCAGCGACCGCGGGCTGGTTTTCCGCTATGGCCGCCCGGTCATCATCATCCCCGCGCGGATCGCGGCCCTGCGGGGCGGCACAAGGCCCCAGGCCGCGGCCGCCTTTATGGATTTCGTTCTTTCCCCCGAGGGGCAGCGCATCCTGCTGCGGTCCGACATTCGCCGCATTCCGGTGGATCCCGACATCCGCGCCGAGCTGGCGCAATCGCTGCACCCCGAGGTGCGGGCGGCGCTGAATTTCAGCTGGTCGCGCTACGACCCGGAACTGGCCGCCCGCCGCTACTGGGAGGTCAAGCAGCTGTTCGAGGCGTTCGTCGCCCGCGACCTGCTGCTGCGGCGCGAGCTGTGGCGTCGCCTGCGGGCGCTGGAACAGGCTTTGCCGCCGGAACGCGCCCGCATCCGGCGCCTGCTGACCTGGATGCCGCTGACGGAACATCAGGCGCGCTCTGCGCCTCAGGACCGCGAAACGCTGCTGGAATGGGCCGAGCGCTCGCACACCATCCTGCGCGACGCCGAGGCGTTGATCCGCAGGCTGGAGCAGCCGCGGTGATCGGCCGGCACCCGCGCGGCTCGATCCGGGGGCGGTTGCTGGCGGCGCTGGTGCTTGTGGTGATCGTCGCGGGCGGGGTGCTGGCGGTGGGAATGATGGTGATGCTGCGGGCCGAACGCGATTTTCGCGTGCTGGCGCAGGACCGCATCCCGGCGGTGGCGCTGGCGGGCGAACTGGCCGAGGCCACCGGCGAGCTGGCGGCGCTGGCCATGCAGGTGGTTGCCGATCCCGCCATGCCCGCCGCGCGGATGGAACAGGCAATCGGCAACGCGTCCCAAGGGGTCGAGGCCGTGCTGGCCTCGCCCGTGCTGCTGGCGGCGCCTGAACGCGCCCTGACCCGCGCGGGGATCGAGGCGGCCGAACGCGAGCTGCGCCGCGCCCTGACCGGCTTTGGCCGGATCAGCGCCGATCTGACCCGGCACGCGCAGGATGAGACGCGGGCGGGAACCGATCTGCGCTGGATCCACGCGGATGTGCAGGATCAGGTGCAGGGGATTCTCAGCGACCTGTCCTTCAACATGGATACGCAGCTGGCGGCGCTGGTCGTGAACACCGACCCCGACACCCGCGCCGTCGCCGAACAAAGCCTGTCGCAGGACTGGCTGCTGCGCGACCGGATGCAGCAGATCGGGTCCGAGGCCGCGACGCTGACCGCGCTGTTGCTGCACGCGCGCTCGGCCGACAGCCGCGATGCGCTGGACCAGACCGCCGCGCTTGGCCGCGATACGCTGGACCGGCTGGCGCTGGCGCAGCTGAATCTGCCGGAACGGGTCGACATTACGCTGCTGTCGCAGGCGCTTGAGCGGCTCAAGGCGTTTGCCTCGGGCGGGGACAGCGTATTTGTGCGCCAGCAACAGCGGCTGGAACTGCACCGCGCCGCCGTCGCCCGGTTGCATCACGCGCAATCCGCCCTTGCGGGGATGCAGTCGCAGCTGACCGACCTGGGCCGGACCGAACGGGTCGGCGCGCAGCGCCGCGCCGATGCGGCCGCGACCGCGATCATGCGCGGCTCGCTGTGGCTGGGGCTGGTGACGCTGCTGGGCGGGGTCGCGACTGCCGCCATTCTGGCGGTGTTCGTCCATAACCGCATCCTGCTGCGGATCGAGGCGCTTTCGGCCGATCTGGGCCGGATCGCCCGCGAGGATTCCGCCTTGCCCGGACGGATCCCCGAGACGGCGCGCGGCGACGAGATCGCCGAGATGGCGCGCGCGGTCGATGTCTTTCGCGCCTCGGTTCTGGAACGCCAGCAGGCGATGGAGCGGCTGCGGATGACGCAGCGCGAATTGGTGCAGGCCGGCAAGATGGCTGCGCTGGGGCAGATGTCCGCCGCGATCAGCCACGAGATCAACCAGCCGCTGGCCGCCATCGGACACCGCCTGCACAATCTGGGCGCGGCCCATCCCGATACCCGCCCCGCCATTGCGCGGATCCAGGCGCTGCTGGACCGGATCACCCGCACCATCGGCCATCTGCGCCGCATCGCCCGCCGATCCGCCCATCGCAACACCCGCGTCGCGCTGCACGAACCGGTGCAGGCGGCGCTGGAACTGCTGGACCACCGGCTGCGCGGCGAAGGTGTGGGGGTCGAATGTGCCGAGCTTGGCGGGCTGGCGGTGGCGGGGGATGAAATCCTGCTGGAACAGGTGTTGCTGAACATCCTCGGCAATGCGCTGGATGCCATCGCCGCGCGCGAGGGGGCGGCCGATCCCGGCCTGATCCGCATCGGCTTGTCGGGCTGCGATCCGGTCATGCTGTCGATCCGCGACAATGGCGTGGGCCTGGGCGGTCAGAGCGGGCTGGTGCTGACCGATCCCTTTGTCACCACGAAAGAGCCGGGCAAGGGGCTGGGCCTGGGGCTTTCCATCGCGTTCAATGTCATGCAGGACATGGGCGGGCATCTCGAGATCGAGCAGCACCCGCAGGGCGGCGCCGAGGTGCGGCTGCGGCTGAACCGCTGGCAGAAAGGGGATCGACATGCCCGAAGTGATGCTGGTCGAGGATGACGACGACCTGCGGCAGGCCACCGCCGAAACGCTGGAGCTTGCCGGTTTTCGCACCCACGTCTTTGACGCCGCGGCGCCGGCGCTGGCAGCGCTTTCGCCCGATTTTCCGGGGGTGATCCTGTCGGATCTGCGGATGCCGGGCCTGTCGGGGCTGGATTTCCTGGACCGGGTCCGCAAGATCGCGCCCGAGGTTCCCTTTGTCCTGATCACCGCCCATGGCGATGTTCCCGCCGCGATCCGCGCCATGCGGGGCGGGGCGCATGATTTTCTGGAAAAACCCTGTCAGCCCGAACTGATGCTGGACGTGCTGAAACGGGCGCAGGCGATGCGTGACCTGCATCTGGAAAACCTGCGCCTACGCCAGACCGGGATCGAGGCCCGGATGGACGACCGCCTGATCGGGCGGTCCCCGGTGATGTGCGAATTACGCCAGCGGCTGCGGGCGCTTGCGGGCGTGCAGGTCGATCTGCTGATCGCGGGCGAAACCGGCACCGGCAAGGAACTGGCGGCGCGACTGCTGCATGATCTGTCGCCGCGCGGGGCGGCGCCCTTTGTCGCGATCAACTGCGGAGCGCTGAACGAGGCCGAGGTGGACCGCGGGCTGTTCGGCGCGGGCGACGGCCCCGGGCTGATCGCGCGGGCCGAGGGTGGGACGCTTTATCTCGACGAACTCGAATCCATGCCCGACGGTTTGCAGGTCCGCCTGTTGCGGGTGCTGGAACAGCGCGAGATCACCCCGCTGGGCGCCGCCCCCCGGCCCGTCGATCTGCGCATCCTTGGCAGCGTCAAGCGCCCGCCCGATACGCTGGCGGCACAAGGGCGGCTGCGCGCCGACCTGTTCCACCGCTTCAACGCCACGCTGCCCCTGCCGCCCCTGCGCGAGCGCGAGGACGACGCGGCGCTGCTGGTCGCGCATTTCGCCGCCGAGGCCGCCGCCCGCCACGACCTGCCCAAACCCCATGTGGACAGCGCCCTGCGCCGCCGCATCGCCCTGCACGACTGGCCCGGCAATGTGCGCGAGGCCCGCAACCTGGCCGAGCGGCTGGTGATCGGGCTGGACACCAGCCTGCCCACCCAAGGCGCCCCGGCCGAGGCGCCGGGGCAGGGCTATGATGCAGCGATGGAGGGATTCGAGTCCCGCCTGCTGCAATCCGCGCTGATCGAGACCGGCGGCCGCAAGGCCGAGGCCGCCGCGCTTCTGGGCATCCCGCGCAAGCGGCTATACCTGCGGTTGCGCCATCTGGGGCTGGGATAAAGCGGGACGGGTCGATTTCGACCCGTCCCCGTGTCACAATTGACCCAAAACATTCAGGCAAAACAAATAGTTGAAAGCGGGGCTCTGCTCGGGCACAGTCCTTGTGCGCCATTCATGTGCCGGGTGTCCCCGCGCGTGTCTGGCACCTGTGGGAGGACAAGATGAAAAGAACCATGACGTTCAGCGCCCTTGCGCTGCTGATGACTTCGGCGGCCGCCTTTGCCGATACGGTGACGGTCGTGACCTCGTTTCCGCGCGATCTGACCGATCCGTTCAAGGCGGCGTTCGAGGCCGCCCACCCCGGCACCATGCTTGAGGTGGTCAGCCGCAACACCAACGCCGCAGTGTCGCATTTGCAGGAAACCCGCAGCGCCAACACCATCGACCTGATGTGGGCCTCGGCCCCCGATGCGTTCGAGGTGCTCAAGGAAGAAGGGCTGCTGGCCAAGGTGGATGTGCAGTCCGAAGGCATCCCCGACCAGATCGGCGGCTATCCGATCAACGATCCCGACGGCAGCTATTACGGATTTGCCGCCTCGGGCTACGGGATCATGTATAACACCCGCTATGTGCAGGCCAACGACCTGCCCGTGGCCGAGGAATGGGACGACCTGAAGCGCGCCGAATACAACGGCCATGTCGCGATGTCCTCGCCCTCGCGGTCGGGCACCACGCATCTGACCGTCGAAACCCTGTTGCAGGGCGAGGGCTGGGACGAAGGCTGGGCGACGTGGAAATGGATCTCGGGCAACATGAACACCGTGACGGAACGCAGCTTCGGCGTGCCCGATGCGGTCAATTCCGGCGCCACGGGTTTCGGCATCGTGATCGACTTTTTCGGGCTGGCGTCCAAGGCCAGCGGCTTTCCGGTCGAGCTGGTCTATCCCAGCGTGACCGCCATCGTGCCCGCCAATATCGGCGTGCTGGCCAATGCCCCGAACGAGGAGGGGGCGGTGAAATTCGTCGAATTCCTGCTGTCCCCCGAAGGGCAGAAGGTGCTTTTGAACCCCGCCATCATGCGCCTGCCGGTCAACCCCGAGGCCTATGCGGACGCGCCGGAAAACTTTCCGAACCCGTTTTCCGAGGATTTCGCCCCCGGTGCGATTGAATTCGACGTGGACGTGTCAGGCGCGCGCTACACTCTGGTGAATTCGCTGTTCGACGTGCTGGTCACCTATCGCATGGATGATCTGCGCGCCGCTGTGTCCGCCGTGCAAAAGGCCGAGGCCGCACATGCCGACAGCGGCAACGACGAGGCAGCGGCCCTGATCGCCGAGGCGCGCGCGCTGGTCGAGGCGATGCCGATCAACGCCGAGCAGTCGCTCGATGCGTCCTTTACCGGCGCCTTTACCATCTCGCGCGCGGATCCCGACACCGAGGTGGTGGGTCGTCAGGCCGAGATCGAACAGGAATGGGATCGCTTTGCCGTCGAAAATTATCGGCAGGCGAAAAAACTGGCCGATCAGGCAGCCGCGCTGAAATGAACCGCGTGCCCGTTTCCTGAACCGATCCCGCGCCGCCCGGCGGCGCGGGATCCACACGCTGCGAGGATATCATGGCCGATACAACCACCCCATCGCGCGGCTTCACGCTGTTCCCCCGCCTGTCGGGTGCGGCGGTCGCGGGGATCCTGATCGCGATCTTCCTGATGGCGTTTCTGGTGCTGCCGGTGGCGCAGGTGATCTATGTGGCGTTTCTGGATGCCCGCACCGGCGTCTTCACGCTGCAAAACTTTCAGGATTTCTTCAACACCACGCTGTTTCGCGAAAGCTTTGCGAACTCGTTCTATGTCTCGGCCATGTCGGTGGTGCTGGCGACGCTGATTGCGCTGCCGCTGGCCTATATCACGACCCGCTTCAACTTTGCCGGCACGGCGGCAATTCAGGCGCTGGGGATCATCCCGCTGATCATGCCGCCCTTTGTCGGCGCGGTGGCGATGTCGCTGCTGTTCGGGCGCAACGGCTCCATCAACCTGCTGCTGAACCAGCATTTCGGCTTTCGCATCCCCTTTATGGAGGGGTTGAACGGCGTCATCCTGGTCCAGTCGATCCATTATTTCCCCTTTATCCTGATCAACCTGTCCGCAAGCCTGCGCAACATCGACCGCTCGATGGAGGAAGCCGCGCAGAACCTCGGCTCGCACGGGATACGCATGTTCCGCCGCATCGTGTTTCCGCTGGCGATGCCGGGTTATCTGGCCGGGGCGGCGCTGGTCTTCATCAAGGTGTTCGACGACCTGGGCACGCCGCTTTTGCTGAACGTCAACAACATGCTGGCGCCCCAAGCCTATCTGCGCATCACCGGGGTCGGGATCAACGATCCGATGGGCTATGTGATTTCCTTTATCCTCGTGGCGTTTTCGGTGTTCTCGCTGTGGGCGTCCTTCCTGTTCATGCGCGGCAAGGATTACGCCACCGTCCAGAAAGGCGGAGGCGGCCTGTCGCGGCGCGACCTGAAACCGCGCGAGAAATGGCTGGCATGGGGCGTGATCCTGCTGATCCTTGCCATGGTGCTGTCGCCCCATATCGGGCTGCTGCTGCTGGCCTTTGGGACGATCTGGTCGTTCTCGCCGCTGCCAGACGGGTTCACCTTGCAGCATTTCGGCACCATCTTTACCCAATCCTCACAATATGTGTGGAACACGCTGATCTACGCCGGATCGGCGGCCGTGATCGACGTGATCCTGGGCACGGCCATCGCCTATATCGTGATCCGCACCGGGCTGCCGGGGCGCAAATGGCTGGACTATATGGCGACCGCCGCGCTGGCCGTGCCCGGCGTTGTGCTGGGCATCGGCTATCTGCGCATGTTCCACGGCATCCAGCTGCCTTTCGGGCTGGGCCAGATGTCGAGTTTCTGGGGCATCATCATCGTGGCGCTGGCGGTGCGGCGGCTGCCCTATGCGCTGCGCGCCTGCATGGCGGCGCTGCAACAGGTGTCGCTGTCGCTTGAGGAAGCGGCCGAAAGCCTTGGCGCCTCGCGCTCCAGCACCATCCGGCGGATCGTGGTGCCCCTGATGACGGGCGGCATTCTTGCCGGGTTCGTCACCAGCTTTGCCACGGCGGCGGTCGAGCTGTCGGCCACGATCATGCTGGTGGGGCGGTCCTCGGACGCGCCGCTGGCTTACGGCATCTATCTTTACATGCAGTCGCCCGCCGGCCGCGGACCGGGCGCGGCGCTTGGCATCCTTGCGGTCGTGATCGTGGCGCTTGGCAGTTATCTGTCGCAGCGCATCATCGAGCGCGAGCGTGCCCGCCAGGCCATGACAGCCGACCGGCCCTGAATTTCGGAGAACACAGATGACACTGACGAAAGCCGGAATCCGCATCGAGGATCTGCATCTGTCCTTTGGCGAGACCAAGGTGCTGGAAGGCATCGACATGGTGATCGAGCCGGGCGAGTTCTTTGCCTTTCTCGGGCCTTCGGGTTCGGGCAAATCGACGCTGCTGCGCGCCATTGCCGGTTTCGGCCCGACGCCGCGCGGGCGCATCCTGATCGGGGACCGCGACATCGCAGCGCTGCCGCCGTGGAAACGCAACGTGGGCATGGTGTTCCAGTCCTATGCGCTGTGGCCCCACATGTCCGTGCGCCGCAACGTGGCCTTTGGGCTTGAGGAACGCCGGATGCCCGCGCGCGAGATCGGCCCCAGGGTCGAGCAGGCGCTGGAAACCGTGGGGCTGCTGCATCTGGCCGACCGGATGCCCGCGCAGCTTTCCGGCGGCCAGCAGCAGCGCGTCGCTCTGGCCCGGACCATCGCGATCGAGCCGCAGGTGCTGCTGCTGGACGAGCCGCTGTCGAACCTCGACGCCGCGCTCAGGGTCCAGATGCGGCGCGAATTGCTGGCCCTGCAACGCAAGCTGGGGCTGACCACGATCTTCGTGACGCATGACCAGGAAGAAGCGAACACCACCTCGGACCGGATGGCGGTTCTGGACCGCGGCGTGATCCAGCAGATCGGCACCCCGCAGCAGCTTTACGACCACCCCGAAAACGCCTTTGTCGCGGGGTTTTTGGGCACGGCGAACATCCTCAAGGGCGCCATGCAGGGCGCGGATTTCGTGACCGAGGCGGGCCAGCGCCTGCCTGTCGCCCCCGCTGCTGCACCCGCCGCTGCACCCGCCGCCGACGTGAACCGCATCGTGCTGCGCCCGCAGAATATCCGCATCGCGGCGTCGGGCGGCGACATCATGGGCACGGTCGCGCATCGTGAATTCCTGGGCAGCCAGATCCGCTATCTGGTGGATACCCCCGACGGACAGATCATCGTCGATACGCTGCATTCCTCTGGCCCGCCACCTTACGACGAGGGCGCGGCGGTGTCGCTGTCCATCGACAGCCAAAGCGCGCCGCTGCTGGCGGACTAGCACCTACGCGCCCCCCGGCCCGTAACGCCCGCCGGCACTTGCCCCGGCAGCCCCGCCTGATGCGGGGCGATCGGCATTCCATGTCCCGCAGACACGGCGGCCCGGCCTTTCCCCATGTATCGCAAAGCAGTCTTGACAGACGACGCGCCTGTGTCGCAGAAGCCAGCTGTCGTGGTGCCGCGCAAGCGGCTTAATACGGGAATCGGGTGCGCCTGAAGGCAAATCCCGGACTGCCCCCGCAACTGTAAGCGGCGAGCGACGGCCATTACGCCACTGTGCCGACAGGCATGGGAAGGCTGGCCGAAGCGATGACCCGCAAGTCAGGAGACCTGCCGCCGACACTCACCCATCCGCGGCGCGGGGCGCGTCCGAGGAGCGGCTATTCCGCAGCGGTGACGATTGGAACCGTCTGCGGGGTGCAAACAATCCCCACAGGCAGATTGTCATGTGGCCCGCCGGGCCTTTCGGGGAGGGAACCATGCGGTTCTCGTCGCTTTGCATTCTGGCCGTCGCTACCGCGATGCCGGTCGTTTCCGCCAATGCGCAGGATTCGATCCTTCTGGACGAAATCGTCATCTCGGGTGGGCTGACGCCGCTGGCTGCCCAGAATTATGCGCGGTCCTATTCCGTGCTGACGGCCGAGGACATGGCTGCTGCCGGCGTGACCTCGGTGCAGGATGCCCTGCGGCGGGTGCCGGGGGTGGCGGTCACCTCGACCGGCGACAGCTATACGCAAGTGCGCATCCGGGGCAGCGAATTCAGTCATGTGCTGGTGCTGATCGACGGGGTCGAGGCGAACTCGCCCAGCGGCGGCTCGTATCTGTTCACCGGCATGGACCTTGCAGATGTCGAGCGAATCGAGGTGCTGCGCGGCCCGCAATCGACCATCTACGGCTCGAACGCTGCCGCCGGGGTGATCTCGATCACCACGCGGCAGGCGAGCAAGCCGGGGCTGTCCTATGGCGGCGCGGTCGAGGTCGGCGGGCTGGGCACGCGCGCGGCGTCGGCCTATATCCGCCAGCGCAGCGAGCGCGGGGCGCTGAGCTTTTCGCTGTCTGCCCGCAATATCGACGGCAAGGACGACTCGCGCAGCGGCGGCGACAAGGATTTCAACGACACCACCACCGCGGTGCTGAACGGCTCGTACGAGCTGACCGACCAGGTGACCGCCGGTTTCACCCTGCGCCGCAGCTGGCAGGAATACGGCTATGACGCCACCACCTCGCCGGTGGCGGATCCGCGCGATTATCAGGTGGACGCGCCGCTGACCGCCAAGCGGGACGAGACCTATGGTTCGCTCTGGCTCGAGGCCGGGGCGCTGGACGGCAGGCTGCACAGCCGGCTGGTGTTTTCGGGAATGAATCAGGACGCCCGGAATTTCAATGCGGGCGTGGCCAGTTCCAATGACCGTTCGACCCGCCGCAGCCTGCGTTATACCGGCAGCTATGCGCTGGACGGGTCTGACGCCCGCACCGCCGACCAGAAGCTGATCTTTGCCGCCGAAACCGAGCGCGAGACCTATCGCTCTACCTACTATCCCGGCGGCACCTATGAACGCGACACCCATGCGGTGGCGCTGGAATACCAGGGCCATTATGCCGATGGCGTCTCGGTGCAGGCCGGGGTCCGGCGCGAATTCAACGACGTGTTCCGTGATGCGACAACCTGGAATCTTGCAACGGCATGGCAGGTGCCGGGGCAGGATCTGCGGCTGCGGGCCGCGGCCGGCCGCGCCCATGTCAACCCGACCATGTTCCAGCAATACGGCTATGTTCCGGGCGTCTGGGAAGGGAACCCCGACCTGAAGCCCGCGCGCAGCATGAACTATGAGCTGGGTGCCGATCTGGGGTTCGCGGGTGGACGCGGGCTGGCCACATTCACGGTCTTTCAAAGCAAGATCGACGACATGATCACCGGCACCGCGACGAGCGCGGAGAACGCGCCCGGCACCAGCACCCGCAAGGGGTTCGAGCTGGGCGTGACCATGCAGGCGACCGACACGCTGTCGCTGGGTGCCGACTATACCTATGTCGATGCGGCCCAGGCCAGCGGCCTGCCGATCGTGCGCGCCCCGCGCCACCAGCTTGGCCTGCGTGCAAGCCAGGGGTTCGCCGCAGGGCGCGGGCTGGCGTCGGTGGACATCCGCCATGTCAGCGGCACCTATGACATGGAGTGGTTCAACCACGTCTGGAGCGATGAAAACCCCAGCCCCGCGACCAGCAAGCTGCCGGGCTTCACCACCGTCAACCTTGCCGCGCATTACGACCTGAACGACGAAATCCGGCTGCAAGGCCGCATCGTGAACCTGTTCGACAAGGAATATTCCGAGGCTTGGGGCTATTACGGTCAGGGCCGCACCGCCTATGTCGGGCTTGAGGCCAGGTGGTAAGGCATCTGGCCAAGGCCGGGTGCATCGCGCTTGGCCTCTGGCTCGGGGGTGCGGCCGATGCCGCGCCGCCGCAGCGGGTGGTGTCGATGAACCTGTGCACCGACCAGCTGGCGATGCTGGTCGCGGCGCCGGGGCAGCTGGTTTCGGTCAGCTATCTGGCCGTCGATCCCATGGCCTCGGCCATGGTGGCCCAGGCCGAGACGCTGCCGGTCAACCATGGCCTGGCCGAGGAAATCGCCTTTCTGCGGCCGGATCTGGTGCTGGCGGGCCGCTATACGACCCGGGTGACCGTGGACATGCTGACCCGTCTTGGCCACCGCGTCGAGATCTTCGAGCCGGAAAACTCGCTGGACGATATCCGCGCCAACCTGCGGCAGATGGGGCGCGTCCTTGGCCGCGAGGCGCGGGCCGAGGCGCTGGTCGCGCAGATGGACGCCGAGCTGGCGCAGATCGCCGCGGCCGCGCCCCCCGTCCGCCCCGAGACGGCGATCTACTATTCCTCGGGCTTCACCTCGGGCGCGGGTTCGCTGGGCAACACGATCGTCGAGACGGCCGGGCTGGAAAATATCGCGCCCCGACTGGGGATGGGCGCAGGCGGGGTTATCCCGCTTGAGGCGCTGATCCTTGCCGGACCTCGGCTGGTGGTGCGCGGACAGACCTATCAGGGCCACAGCCGGGGCGAGGAAATGCTGCGCCATCCCGCGCTGGAAGCCATGCTGACGCCGCCGCGCGCCCAAGCCGAGACACGGCCCGAATGGAGCTGCGGCACGCCGCTGACCGTCAACGCCATCCGCGCGCTTCAGGATGCCGCGCGGGCAGGGGCCGGGCTGTGAGGCTGATCCTGGCCCTGAGCGCGCTCTGCGCGCTGCTGTTTTCCACATCGCTTTTCGTGGGGTCGGGGAACGTCGGCTTCTGGAACAGCCTTCGCGGCTATCTGGGCGCGGGCGATCCGCTTGTCGTGCTGGTGATGCAGGAACTGCGCCTGCCGCGGGCGGCGCTGGCGGTGCTGATCGGCGCGTCGCTGGGCCTTGCCGGAGCGGGGTTGCAGGGGTTCCTGCGCAACCCGCTGGCCGAGCCGGGGATCGTCGGCACCTCGGCCTTTGCTGCGCTGGGGGCGGTGCTGGCCCTGCAAACTGGCCTCGCCGCGGTTTTCCCGATGGCGCTGCCGCTGGCGGGGCTTGCCGGGGCGGCGCTGTCGGTGCTGCTGCTGCTTGCGCTGTCCGGCCCCGGCGCGCGGACCACGACGCTGATCCTGTCGGGCGTGGCGCTGTCGGCGGCTGCGGGCGCCATGGTCAGCCTTGCGCTGAATCTGTCCAGAAACCCTTTTGCCGCCAACGAGATGATGTTCTGGATGATGGGGTCTCTGGCGGACCGTTCGTTCCAGCATGTCGTGGTGGCACTGCCGATCCTTGCGCTGGGCGCCCTGCTGATCTGGTCGTCGCGCAAGGGGCTGGACGCGCTGTCGCTGGGCGAGGAAACGGCAGTCTCGATGGGGGTGGATGTCCGCCGGCTGCGGCTGATGCTGATTTTCGGCACCGCCTGTCTGAGCGGCGCGGCGACCTCGGTCGCCGGCATGATCGGCTTTGTCGGCCTTGTCGTGCCGCATCTGCTGCGGCGGGCGACCGGAGGGCTGCCCTCGCGCCTGCTTGTGCCCTCGGCCGTCGGGGGCGCGGCGCTGATCCTGGCGGCCGATATCACCGTGCGGGTGATCCTGCCGGGGCGCGACCTGAAGCTGGGCGTGCTGACCGCGCTGATCGGGACGCCGGTGTTTTTGCACCTGATCTGGAAATCGCGGGGGCGCGAGGCATGACGGCGCTGTTGACGCTAAGGGGGCTGGCGGTCGGTCGCAGGCTCGGGCCCACGGATCTTGCGCTTGCCGCAGGTGAATTCGTCGGGCTGGTCGGCCCGAACGGCGCGGGCAAGACCACGCTTTTGCGCGCCGCCCTTGGCCTGCTGCCGGCCGCCGGGCACAGCTCGATTGCCGCGCTGCCCATCACCGCGCGGCCGCGCCATGTCGCCTATCTCGCGCAGGAACGCGAGCTGGTCTGGCCGATCGCGGTCGAGGAGCTGGTCGCGCTGGGATGGCGCGCAAACCCCGATCACCGCGGCGACGGGATGGCCCAGGCGCGCGCCCTGTCGCAGCGACTGGGCCTTGCCGCATTTGCGCGTCGTCAGGTTCCCGGTCTGTCGGGGGGCGAGCGCGCAAGGGTTCTGCTGGCCCGTGCGCTGGCGCAGGGCGCGCCGCTGCTGTTGGCCGACGAACCCTGTGCCGCGCTTGACCCTGCGCAGTCGATCCGGACCGCAAAGCTGCTGCGGGCGCGGGCCGATGCGGGCGATGCGGTGCTGGCGACCATGCACGACCTGCCCCTGGCCGCGCGCTATTGCACCCGCATGATCGTGCTTGACCAAGGGGAAATCCGCGCCGACGGACCGCCCGGGACGGTGCTGACGCAAGAGCTTTGCCGCGAGGTTTTCGGCGTCGCCGTGCTCAGACACGGCGCAGGATGGACCATTGCAGAACTGGAGGACGAGGCATGAAGGAAACGCTGGAACGCTGGCTGAGCGACGAGATCACCGGCTGGTCGATGGGCAGCTTTGGCGCCATTTGCGAATTCATCCGCTGGCCGGGCGATGCCCCGGCCTTGCCGGCCGATCGCAATGCTGGCTGGTTCACCCCGCGCGGCGGCATCCGGTTTGACCGGACCGAGGGGCTGACGGCGCTGGCCTGGGACATGCCCTCGACCAAATCCGAGCGCTTCTTTCGCCATGTCGAATTCCTGCTGCCCGAGGCCGAGGCGCTGGTTCCCCAATGCAAGGGGCTGACCGAGATCGGGGTGGATGAAGACGCGATCCGCCCCGAGGACCGGGACATGATCATTTTCGACGGCGGCCTGGAACAGAAGAATGTCCGCTTTTGCGTGCGCACCCGCGACCCCGAGCTGATCGCAGAGCTTCGCGCCAACGAGGGGCGCGGTTATTTCGACCCGCAGAACTCGGCCTCTGCGATGATCCTTGGCAAGCATCCGCACCGCGTGTCCCTGACCGCCGCCGGGCGGGTCGAGGTCTATCAGAAGATCGGCGGCCCGGATACCGGCTGGAAAAGCCCTGATGGCCCGCACACGCATCTGCTGCCGAAACTGCTTGCCGCAGGGCGGACCCATTCAGCCAACACCCCGATCCCCGAGGGATTTCTGCCGGTGGCATCCCTTCATCCGGCGTCGCCTTTCTCGCTGCCCGACGGGACCGAGCGCCCGTTCTGCAAGGCGACATGGCGCCATTACGCCGAGCTGATGGATGCGCATCGCTCGGCCGAGGTAACGGCGCTGCGGGCAAGCCTGGCCGGGGGTGCGACACATGACAGCGGCGGCCCGGTCATCGACGCCGATGAATTGCCCGAGGGCAGCGTGCCGCCGCAGGGCCGGCATCTTCGTCACGCAGCCCGCGTCTGGGATCTTGAGCGAAAGCTGGCATCCGCAGGGTAAAGCCGGTGGCGCGGCGGCAGCGGGCAGCCTGGCCCGATGCCGCCGGTTCCGGGCCATGGCCCCGGGTCACGAGACCGTCGGCAGCACGCTTTGCGCGATGCTCGCGTCCAGCGCCTCAAAGCTGTTGAGGCCGATCACCTCGTAAAGCTCGGCGCGGGTCTGCATCTGGGGGATCATCGCGGTGGTGGCGCCGTCGCGGGCCAGCGTGGCGTAAAGCTTTTCCTGCGCCTTGTTGGCGACGCGCAGCGACGAGACCGGCCAGATCACCATGTCATAGCCCAGATCCTCGAATTCCTGCGCGGTCAGGGCGGGGGTGCGGCCGAACTCGGTCATGTTGGCCAGCAGTTTCACGCCGGGCAGGGCCGCGCGGATTTCGCGGAACATCTCGACGCTAGTCAGCGCCTCGGGAAAGATCGCATCGGCACCGGCCTCGACATAAAGCTTCGCGCGCGCCACCGCGCCCTCGATGCCCTCGCTGGCGGCCGCGTCGGTGCGCGCGATGATGACCAGATCGCGCCGGGCGCGGGCGGCAGCGGCGACCTTGGCGGCCATGTCCTGCGCCGATGCCAGCTTCTTGTCGTTCAGATGACCGCATTTCTTCGGCAAAAGCTGGTCCTCAAGATGCACGGCGCCCGCGCCGGCCTCTTCGAACACGCGCACCATGTGCATGACGTTCAGCGCCTCGCCGTAGCCGGTATCGCCATCGACCAGCAGCGGCAGGCCGCTGGCCCGCGCGATCTGGCGGATGAAAAACGCCACCTCATCGACCGTGATGATGCCCAGATCGGGCAGGCCCATGCTGGCGGTCATCGCGGCGCCGGACAGATACAGCGCCTCGAACCCCGCCGCCCTGGCCTGCAAGGCGGCCATGCCGTTATGCGCGCCGGGCAGGCGCATTATGCCGGGGCGGGTCAGCGCGGCGCGAAACCGCTGGCCCGCCGGGGCCTGCGGCAGGTCGTCTGCGATCAGATAGGGCATCTCAGACCTCGTGCTGCGGCGCGGGCAGCAGGCCGCGTTTGTCGATCGGGGTAAAGGCGCGGTTGTCCGGGCCGATGTAATTGGCGGAAGGGCGGATGATCTTGTTGTCCTGCCGCTGCTCAACCACATGCGCCCCCCAGCCGGCGGTGCGGGCGATGACGAAGATCGGGGTGAACATTGCCGTCGGCACGCCCAGCAGGTGATAGGAGACCGCCGAATACCAGTCGAGATTCGGGAACATCCGCTTTTCCTGCATCATCACCGTCTCGATCCGTTCGGCGATATCGAACATCCTTGTAGACCCGGCGGCGTCAGATAGCTGCTTTGCCACCCGCTTGATCACCACGTTGCGCGGATCGGCGATGGTATAGACCGGATGGCCAAAGCCGATGATGACCTCGCGCGCGGCCATGCGGGCGCGGATGTCGAGCTCGGCCTCGTCGGGGGTGTCGTAGCGTTTCTGGATTTCAAAGGCGACCTCGTTGGCGCCGCCGTGTTTCGGTCCGCGCAGGGCGCCGATGGCCCCGGCCACGGCGGAATAGACGTCCGAGCCGGTGCCCGCGATGGTGCGGGCGGTAAAGGTCGAGGCGTTGAATTCATGCTCGGCATAAAGGTTCAGCGTGGTGTGCATCGCCCGCACCTCGGCCCCGGTCGCGGGTTGCCCGTGCAGCAGATGCAGGAAATGCCCGGCGACGGTGTCGTCCCCGGTCTCGACCTCGATCCGGCGGCCGTTCTGCGCGTAGTGGTGCCAGTAAAGCAGCATCGAGCCTTGCGCGGCGATCAGCCGGTCGATGATATCGCGCGCGCCGGGGATGTTGTGATCGACGGCCTCGGGCAGCACGCAACCCAGCGCCGAGACGCCCGAGCGCAGCACGTCCATCGGATGGGCGGCGGCGGGGATCGCCTCAAGCGTCTCGCGCACCGCGCGGGGCAGGCCGCGCAGCGCCTTCAGTTTCGCCTTGTAGGCGCGCAGTTCGGGCGCGCTGGGCAGGGTGCCGTGGACCAGCAGATGCGCGACCTCTTCGAATTCGCAGGCTTCCGCGATGTCGAGGATGTCAAAGCCGCGGTAATGCAGGTCGTTGCCGGATTGCCCGACGCTGCACAGCGCGGTGTTGCCGGCGACCACGCCCGAAAGCGCCACGGATTTCTTGGGTTTGATGATGGTCCCGCTCATTTTGCCCCCCAGTCAAAGATGCCTTGCGGGCGCGGTGCGCCAAGGCGGTCGGCGTTCACGGTGAAATTCAGCGCGGCGAGATCGCCGGCTTTCAGCTCGGCCAGCGCCGCCGCTGCCTGCAAGAAACGCTGCTGCTCGGCCGCCGCGATGATCCCGTCCGAGAGGGTCAGGAATTTCTGCACATAGTTTTCGCGCACAAAGGGGCGGGCGCCGTCGGGATGGGCATCGGCCAGCGCAAGGCTGTCCTCGATCACCCGACCGTCCTTGAGCGTCACCACCACGCGGCCGCCGAACGCCTTTTCGGCCGGATCATGGGCGTGATAGCGGCGGGTCCATTCCGGATACTCGACGGTGCTGATCTTGTGCCACAGCGCCACGGTTTCGGGGCGGTTGGCGCGCTCGGGCGCATAGCTGCGTTCGTGGTGCCAGCCGCCGTCCTCAAGCGCGACGGCAAAGATATACATGATCGAATGGTCCAGCGTCTCGCGGCTGGCCTTGGGGTCCATCTTTTGCGGATCATTCGCGCCGGTGCCGATCACATAATGGGTGTGATGGCTGGTATGGATGACGACGCTGTCGATCTGGCCCGGATCGCCGATCTGCGGCCCCATCCTGCGGGCAAGGTCGATCAGCGCCTGAGACTGGTATTCCGCCGAATGTTCCTTGGTATAGGTATCAAGGATCGCGCGCTTGGCCTGACCCTTGCCCGGCAGGGGCACATGATAGCGGGCGTTCGGGCCGGACAGCAGATAAGCGATGAAACCGTCCTCGCCCTCCCACGCCGGGCTGGGCGCGCCCTCGCCGCGCATCACCCGGTCCACCGCCTCGATCGCCATCTTGCCGGCAAAGGCGGGGGCAAAGGCTTTCCAGCTGGAGATTTCGCCCTTGCGCGACTGGCGGGTGGTGGTGGTCACATGCAGCGCCTGCTGCACGGCCTGATAGATGGTTTCGACGGGCAGGCCCAGCAGCGTGCCGATGCCCGCCGCCGCCGACGGCCCCAGATGGGCGATATGGTCGATCTTGTGCTCATGCAGGCAGATGCCGCGCACCAGATTCACCTGAATCTCATAGCCGGTCGCCAGCCCCCGGATCAGGTCGGCCCCCGATTTGCCGGTATGCTGCGCCACGGCAAGGATCGGCGGGATATTGTCGCCGGGGTGCGAATAATCGGCCGCAAGGAAGGTGTCGTGGAAGTCCAGTTCCCGCACCGCCGTGCCGTTGGCCCATGCCGCCCATTCGGGGGAAACGCGGGTATCGGCCAGCCCGAACACCGTCGCGCCCGGTGCCATCGGGTGGCACAGCGCCTGCGCCCGGGCCGAGGCCACGGGGCGGCGCGCGACGGATGCCGCCGCCACGGCGGCGTTGTCGATGATCCGGTTGATGATCATCTCGGTCACATCCGCATCGACCGCGATCGGATCGGCGGCCACCTCGGCGATTTTCCATGCCAGCTGGTCCTGGCGCGGCAGGTGTTCGGCGGATTTATACGTCCGCACGTCATGGGTGATCATGTCTCGTTCCTTTCGTGTATCTGTCCTGCGGCGGGTTGCATCACGGGTTGGGGGCGCCCGTCCGCATCCACCGCCACCATCTCGAACCGGCCCGAAAGCACGGGGCGATAAGGGGAAATTCCGGGGGCGCCGGCCGTGCCCGCGACCTCGACCGTCATCGAGCTGCGGCCGGTGCGGGTGACGCTTGCCACCAGCTCCAGCATCTCGCCGACGCGGATCGGGGTGGCGAAATCGACGCGTTCGGACCGCGCCATGACCACCGACATGCCGGCATGGCGGGTGGCCGCGACAAAGGCCGCCTTGGCCATCAACGCCAGCGCGTTGCCGCCGAACAGCGTCCCGTAATGGTTCGCGGCCTCGGGAAAGATCATCTCGATCAGGCGGGTCTCGGATGGCATGGCGGGAACCTTCGCAGCATTTGCAAGGCGACCTTTTCACAACCCGAATACCGTGATAAACTGCTGAATTAGCGCAGGATTGCCAAGGTTCCTCTTGCGAATTGCGAAGGTTGCGAAGATGAGCAAGATATTCATGGGCGTCCGCCTGCGCCGCCTGCGCGAGGAACGCGGCATGACCCAGGCGGCCCTGGCCCGGGCGCTGGAAATCAGCCCCAGCTATCTCAACCAGATCGAGCAGAACGCCCGGCCCCTGACCGTGCCGGTGCTGTTGCGGCTGAACGCCGCCTTTGGGCTGGACGTGCAGCTGTTCTCGGACGCGGATGAGGCGCGGCTGATTACCGACCTGCGCGCGGCGCTGGCCGATCAGGGCACGGGGGTGTCGCAGGCCGAGTTGCGCGAACTGGCCGCCAACATGCCCGAGGTCGCGCGCAGCATCATCGCCATGCAGCGCCGATTGCGCGAAACCGCCGAGCGCGCCGACCTGCTGGCGGGAAGCATCGAATCGCCCGGCACCACGCCCGCCGCGTTCGAGGCCGTGCGCGACTGGTTTTATGAACGTCGCAACCATGTGGCGGAACTGGACTCCGCCGCCGAGGCGATCGGCGACGCGCTGCCGGCCGGGCGGATGGCGGCGGGGCTGATCGACCGGCTGGCCGGACGCCACGGCATCCGCATCGCGCAAGACGCGGGCGAGGCGTTGCGCCGCTATGACCCGGGCGCGCGCATCCTGCATCTGGCCCCGCATCTGAACCCCGGCCAGATGGGGTTTCAGATCGCCACGCAGCTGGCCTTTCTGGAACAGGGCGAGGTGATCGACCGGCTGTCGGACGATCCGGCGCTGGCAACCGATGCGCGCACGCTGCTGCGCATCGGGCTGGCCAATTATTTCGCCGGTGCGCTGATCCTGCCCTATCGCGCCTTTCTGGCCGCCGCCGAGGCCACCCGCTATGACATCGACCTGATCGCGCGGCGCTTCGGCGTGGGGTTCGAGACCACCTGCCACCGCCTGTCCACCCTGCAACGCCCGGATGCGCGCGGGGTGCCGTTCTTTTTCATCCGGGTGGACCGGGCCGGAAACATCTCGAAACGCCAGTCGGCGACCGATTTCCATTTCTCGCGCATCGGCGGCTCATGCCCGCTGTGGAACGTCTACGAGGCGTTCGCGCGCCCCGGAGAGATTCTGCGGCAGGTTGCCCAGATGCCCGACGGGCGCAGCTATCTGTGGATCGCGCGGATGGTGCAAAGCGGGCAGGGCGGTTTCGGCGCGCCGGTCAAGACCTTTGCGGTGGCGCTGGGTTGCGACCTGGCCCATGCCGACCGGCTGGTCTATGCAAGCGGCCTTGATCTGCGCAACCCCGAGACGGTCACCCCCATCGGCCCCGGCTGCAAGGTTTGCGAACGCCCCGCCTGCCCGCAGCGCGCCTTTCCGATGGTGGGACGCCCGCTGGCGGCCAGCGCCGGCGAGGCGCGCTTTGCCCCCTATTCCGGGGCGGAGGGGCCCGCGGTCGCGGCCAGCCGCAGGAACCCGGCGATATAGTCGATGGCCTCGTCCCCGCGGCGCAGGCCGATATGCAGCCCCTTGGCGATGCCTTTGCCCAGCCGCACGGCCCGCACCGGCAGCGCCGCACCTTCTTCGCGCAGGATCCAGTCCGGCACCGCGCTGACCCCGCGCCCGGCGGCGACCAGTTGCAGCATCATCTCGGTGGTCTCGACCGTGCGGTGGCGTTTCGGCAGGCAATTGCCGGGCACGAGGAACCGGGTGAACACGTCCAGCCGCTCGGGCTCGACCGGATAGGTGATCAGGGTTTCGCCGGTCAGGTCCGACGGTCGGGCGACTTGGCCCAGAGGATGCGCCCGGGGCACGGCAAGGACCAGCTCGTAATCGAAAACCCGCGTGTAATGGATGCCGGGCAGGTCCAGCGGGTCGGGGGTGATCAGCAGGTCGATTTCATGCCCCAGCAGCGCCCCGATCCCGCCAAAGCGAAAGGCGGTGCGCAGGTCGAGATCCACATCCGGCCACGCCGCCAGATAGGGCGCCACCACCCGCATCAGCCATTGCTGGCAGGGGTGACATTCCATCCCCGCGCGCAACGAGCCGCGGGCACCCTTGGCGAATTCGGCCAGCACCCTTTCGGCGTGGTCGATCTGCGGCAGGACGCGCCCGGCCAGCGCCAGCAGATAGTCGCCCGCTTGGGTCAGGCGCAGGCCGCGGCCTTCCTTTACCCAGACCTTGATGCCGTGGCGGTCCTCAAACTTGCGCATGGTATGGGACAGCGCCGATTGCGTCAGGTTCAGCCGGTCGGCGGCGGCGGTCAGCGAACCCATCCGGTCCACTTCGCGCAGGATGGCCAGATGCTGGCGGTCAAGCATTGATGAATCTCGCTCATGAATAGGTGAAACAATACCATTTCTGATCATGAGCGCCAGCCCGTAGGTTCCGCCGCAAACCGCATTCCCGGAGGACCACATGGTGATTGCAGCAAATCTTGGCTTTCCGCGCATCGGCGCGCGGCGCGAATTGAAAACCGCCGTCGAGGCGCATTGGAAAGGCAACCTCTCGGCCGAGGAACTGGCCGCAGAAGGCGCGCGGCTGCGCGCGCTGCACTGGCGGATCCAGCGTGATGCCGGGCTGGACGTGATCCCCTCGAACGATTTTTCCTTTTACGATCAGGTGCTGGACACCACCGCGATGCTGGGCGCGGTGCCCGACCGCTTTGGTCCGTCGGGCGAGACGGTCACCCCGGCGCAATATTTTGCGATGGCGCGCGGCACCAGCGACGCGCCCGCGATGGAAATGACCAAGTGGTTCGATACCAACTATCACTATATCGTGCCGGAATTCACCGAAGGGCAGAATTTCCGCCTCGCCTCGCAAAAGCCGGTCGATGAGTTTCTTGAGGCCCGGGCGCTGGGCATCCACACAAGGCCGGTGCTGCTGGGGCCGGTGACCTGGCTCAGCCTTGGCAAGGCCAAGGATGCCGGCGTCGATCCCATGGCGCTGCTGCCGGCGATCCTGCCGATCTATGCCGGCGTCTTGCGGCGGTTGGCCGAGGCCGGGGCGGATTGGGTGCAGATCGACGAGCCGATCCTTGTCACCGACCTGTCGGATGCGCAGGCACGCGGCTTGCGCAGCGCCTATGCCGGGTTGGAGGGAAACGGGCCGAAACTGATGCTGGCCAGCTATTTCGGCGCGCTGGACGACAATCTGGATTTGGCGCTGTCGCTGCCGGTGGCGGGGCTGCATCTGGACCTTGTGCGTGCGCCCGGACAGGCGGCGCAGGCTTTGGCGAAGGCCGGTGACAAGCTGCTGTCGCTGGGTCTGATCGACGGGCGCAATGTCTGGCGCGCCGATCTGGCCAAGGCGCTGAAGCTGGCGCAAGACGCCGCCGCAACCCATGGCAAGGATCGTATCCAGATCGCGCCCTCGTGTTCGCTGCTGCATGTGCCGTTCGATCTGGATGCCGAGACCGGGCTGGACGGCGAGATGAAATCCTGGCTGGCCTTTGCGGTGCAGAAACTGGCCGAGGTGGTGACGTTGACCCGCGCGCTGAACGGCGCCGATGTGGCGGCGGAACTGGCGGTCAATGCCGCGGCGGCGGCCTCGCGCCGTGCCTCGCCGCGCATCCATGACCCGCAGGTCAAGGCCCGCGCCGCCGCCGTCACCCGGGCCGATCTCGACCGTCATTCGCCCTATGGCGCGCGGCAAAAGGCGCAGGCGGCGCGGCTGAACCTGCCCGGCTTTCCCACCACCACCATCGGCTCGTTTCCGCAGACCGCCGAGGTGCGCCGCGCCCGCGCCGACCACCGCAAGGGGCTGTTGTCGGATGCCGATTACGAGGCTTTTCTAAAGGCCGAAACCGAAGCCTGCATCCGCCGGCAAGAGGCGCTGGGTCTCGACATGCTGGTCCATGGCGAGTTCGAGCGCAACGACATGGTGGAATATTTCGGCGAACAGCTTGCCGGCTATGCCTTTACCCGGCTGGGCTGGGTGCAGAGCTATGGTTCGCGCTGCGTCAAGCCGCCGCTGATCTTTGGCGATGTGTCGCGGCCCCGGCCGATGACGGTGGAATGGTCGGCCTTTGCGCAATCCCTGACCGATCGCCCGATGAAGGGGATGCTGACCGGGCCGGTCACGATCCTGCAATGGTCCTTTGTGCGCGACGACCAGCCCCGCGCGGACACGGCCAGGCAGATCGCGCTGGCGATCCGCGACGAGGTGGCGGATCTTGAGGCCGCCGGGATCGGGGCGATCCAGATCGACGAACCCGCGATCCGCGAGGGGCTGCCGCTGCGCCGCGCCGGCTGGGATGCCTATCTGCAATGGGCGGTGGATGCCTTCCGGCTGTCGGCGGCCTGCGTGCGCGACGAGACCCAGATCCACACCCATATGTGCTATTCCGAGTTCAACGACATCATGCCCGCCATCGCCGCGATGGATGCGGATGTGATCTCGATCGAGACGTCGCGCTCGGACATGGAGCTGCTGACGGCCTTTGGCGATTTCGAGTATCCGAACGAGATCGGCCCGGGCGTCTGGGATATCCATTCGCCGCGTGTGCCGCCCGAGGCCGATATGGTCACGCTGCTGCGCAAGGCCGCCAGCGTCATCCCGGCGGAGCGGCTGTGGGTGAACCCCGATTGCGGGCTGAAGACCCGCGCCTGGCCCGAGACCGAGGCCGCGTTGCGCAACCTCGTCGCGGCGGCCCGGGCGATGCGCAAGGGCGACCTTGCGCCGTTGCCGGTCGAAGGCGGTAAGGGGGCCGTTGCAGCCTGCGGTTGCGGCACGCACTGATCTGCGGTGAACTGGCGTCGGGCCGGGCGGGAAATTCCCGCCCGGTCGCTTTGCTGATGGCGATTCAGCCGCTCGGCGCCATTCTCGCGGCTGGAAGACGGTCCATCCGGCAACCCTCGGTCCGAAAAGATTGCAAGCGGGTTTCGGTGCCCAAAGCGGCCAGATCGGCGGTCAGCCGGGCCAGCGCGTCTTGGTCCAGCCAGCGTTCGGATGCGGTTGTGCGGATATCGCAGAGGATGCCGGATGCCAGCACAAGCCGCAGGCTTTCGCGCGCCTTGTCGCCGCTGCCCGGCACGCCGGTGATCGCGGCATAATCCGCAAAGGCCGATTTCACGTCAAAGCCGATCCAGTCCACCAGCGGCAGCGCCCGCGCCAGCCGCCGCGGATAGGCGCCGCCGGTATGCAGCCCGACCGCGAACCCCATCCCCCGGATTTCGCGCATCGCATCCGGCAGGCCGCGATGCAGGATCGGCTCTCCGCCCGAAAACACCACCCCATCCAGCAGCCCGCGCCGGCTGTGCAGAAATGCCCGGACCTCGGCCCAGGAGGTGCTGCCCGGCACATCGGCCGGGATCAGTTCAGGATTGTGGCAATAATGGCAATCCCACGGGCAACCCTGCGTGAACAGGGTGGCCACGATCTGACCCGGCCAGTCGCACAGCGACATCCGGGTCAGGCCGCCGATGCGGATGTCAGGCGCTGGCAAGCCGCGATTCCTGATAGAACAGGCGTTCCTTGTGTTCGCCCTG
Source organism: Paracoccus alkenifer (assembly GCF_900108405.1). Lineage (GTDB taxonomy): Bacteria > Pseudomonadota > Alphaproteobacteria > Rhodobacterales > Rhodobacteraceae > Paracoccus > Paracoccus alkenifer. The sequence goes on along the minus strand of NZ_FNXG01000001.1, from coordinate 298,445 downwards.
CTTGCCGCGGTTGAACGAGGCCACCGGGCGGTGATACCCCATCACGCGGGTCCAGACCTCGCAGGGCTGGCGTTCGTCGTCGGTCAGCTGCATGTCGTTCATGTCGTTTTCCTTTCAGGATGCGGCGGCCTGCCGCCTGGATGCGAGGATTTCCTCGTCGCATTTCGGGCAGAAGGGATGTTCTCCCTCCAGATAGCCGTGGCACGGACAGATCGAGAATGTCGGCGTCACCGTGATGTAAGGCAGGCGGAAACGGGACAGGGCGCGCCGGACCAGCTTTTTGCAGGCCTCGCCCGAACTCAGCCGCGATCCCATGTAAAGATGCAGCACCGTGCCGCCGGTGTATTTCCGTTGCAGATCGTCCTGACGTTCCAACGCCTCGAACGGATCGTCGGTAAAGCCGACCGGCAATTGGCTGGAATTGGTGTAATAGGGGTTTTCGTCGGTGCCGGCCTGAAGGATGCCGGGGAAACGCTTGCGGTCCTCTTTGGCGAAACGATAGGTCGTGCCCTCGGCGGGCGTTGCCTCAAGGTTGAACATGGTGCCGGTATTGCTCTGATAGCTGGTGATCCGCGCCCGGATATGATCGAGAAAACGCAGGGCGAATGCGTGGCCCCATTCGGTGGTGATATCCTCGTGGTCGCCGGTGAAATTGCGGATCATTTCATTGATGCCGTTCACGCCCAGCGTCGAAAAATGGTTGCGCAAGGTGCCAAGACAGCGGCGGGTATAGGGGTAAAGCCCCTCATCCATCAGCCGTTGCACGGTCTTGCGCCTGATTTCCAGGCTTGTGCGGCCAAGGTCCAGCAACTCGTCCAGCCGGGCAAGCAGTGCCGATTCGTCGCCGCGATGGACGTAACCCAGCCGGGCGCAGTTCACCGTGACCACCCCGATCGAGCCGGTCTGCTCGGCGCTGCCGAACAGGCCGTTGCCGCGTTTCAGCAATTCGGTCAGGTCCAGTTGCAGTCGGCAGCACATGGACCGGATCATGTTGGGCTTGAGTTCCGAATTGATGAAGTTCTGGAAATAGGGCAGCCCGTATTTCGCCGTCATGTCGAACAGCAGATCGGCATTGGGGCTGTCCCAGGGGAAATCCTCGGCGATATTGTAGGTCGGAATGGGAAAGGTAAAGACGCGGCCCTTGGCGTCGCCCCGTGTCATCACCTCGATATAGGCGCGGTTGATCATGTCCATTTCGGACTGCAATTCTCCATAGGTGAAATCCATCGCCTGACCGCCGATCAGCGGGATGTCGTCGCGCAGATCCTCGGGGCAGGTCCAGTCAAAGGTCAGGTTGGTAAACGGGGTCTGCGTGCCCCAGCGGGACGGCACGTTCAGATTATAGATCATTTCCTGCATGCATTGCAGAACCTGATCATAACCCATGGCATCCTTGCGGATGAAGGGCGCCATATAGGTGTCAAAGGAACTGAACGCCTGCGCCCCCGCCCATTCGTTCTGAAGCGTGCCAAGGAAATTGACCACCTGTCCCATAGCTGAGGACAGATGTTTCGGCGGCCCGGATTCCACCTTGCCGGGAATACCGTTCAACCCTTCGGTCAGCAGATTGCGCAGCGACCATCCGGCGCAATAACCCGACAATACATCGAGATCGTGGATATGGATGTCGCCCTCGCGATGGGCTTCGCCGACCTCGGGCGGATAAAGATGCGACAGCCAGTAATTCGCCACCACCTTGCCGGAAAGATTCAGGATCAGCCCGCCCAGCGAATAGCCCTGATTGGCATTGGCCGAGACGCGCCAATCCGAGCGGTCCAGATATTCGTCGATCGAGGCGCCGACATCGACCAGCGTCTTGTTGTCCCGACGGGCGCGGGCGCGGCTGCCCCGATAGGCGATCCAGGCGCGAGCGGTGTCCAGATACCCGGCCTCGATCAGCACTCTTTCGGCGATGTCCTGCACCTGCTCGACACCGGGGGTGGCGCCGGCGGGAATATGGCCAAGGACGCGCTCGGCCAGAGCGCCCGCCTCGACCGCGCCGAATTGCTGCGCCGCCTGTCCCGCGCGCCGCAGCGCCGTCTGGATTCTGGAAACATCAAAGGGCTGCGTTTCCCCGTTGCGTTTGAGGATTCGGATAGGAGGCGGCATCGTGCTCACGACATCATCCTTTGCGGAACCTGGGCCAAGTGGCGGGAAAGTCAGAAGTTAAGGCTACATATGGGCCGTATCGGCGGCTGTAACACTATATGTGGTGTTCCGGATTTGCCGAGCGCGCAAGCGCCATGTCGTGCGTCATATGGGCGCAACCAGCACCCGCGGTCTTGGGCGATCGCGGAACGCGCCGGCCCATCCTTGCTGTCGCATCCTGCCGCAGGCATCGCGGTGCCCCGACCGATGGCCACCATGAGGCTCTGGCCGGCAACTATATGTTGACAAGCCTCATCCAGGTGGCCCAAATGCTGGTGTCATGGTTCCTTCGGGGCGACTCGAAGGTGAAAAGGGAAGCCGGTGCGATGCCGGCGCTGCCCCCGCAACTGTAAGTGGCGAGCAAAGCCGGAAAACCACTGGGGAGAGACCCCGGGAAGGCCGGCAGCAGCTGTGACCCACAAGCCAGGAGACCTGCCACGACGTCGAGACGAAACCGTGCGGCGGGCGCGGGGTGCGTGATCACGGGTGGCCCCGCGGCCCGCCCGACGTGCCTTGGCCTGCCATCAGATAGATCAAGGGCCACAGGCATGACCATCACCGTCTATTCCAAACCCGCCTGCGTGCAGTGCACGGCGACCACCCGCGCGCTGGACGCCCGCGGCATCGACTATAGCGTGATCGACCTGACCGAGGACTCGGCGGCGTTAGAGATGGTGACCTCGCTCGGCTATCGGCAGGCGCCGGTGGTGGTCGCGGGCGAGGCGCATTGGGCGGGTTTCCGCCCCGACATGATCGGCCAGCTGGCCTGACGTCCATGCCCGAGATCATCTATTTTTCTTCGGCGACGGGCAATACCGCACGGTTTGTCGCGCGGCTGGGATTGCCGGCGGCGCGCCTGCCGATGCGGGGCGACGGCCCGATGCCGCAGCCCCGGCGCCCCTTTGTGCTGATCTGCCCCACCTATGCCGATGGCGAGGGGCGCGGAGCAGTGCCGAAATCCGTGATCCGTTTTCTGAACGATCCGATGCGGCGCAAATGGATCCGGGGGGTGATCGGCACGGGCAATCGTAATTTCGGCCGGATGTATGGGCTTTCGGCCCGGATCATTTCCGAAAAATGCGCTGTTCCGGTTCTTTACAAGTTCGAACTGGCCGGCACCGACACCGATATTGACCGCGTGCGCGCGGGACTTGCTGAATTCTGGGGGACCGAATGCTTGACGACGGCATAGCCAAGGACATGCAGGGGCTGGATTATCACGCCCTGAATGCAATGCTGAATCTTTATGATTCCGAAGGGCGCATCCGCTTTGATGCCGACCGTCTAGCGGCGCGGCAGTATTTTCTGCAACATGTCAACCAGAACACGGTTTTCTTTCACAGTCTCGACGAAAAACTGGGGTATCTGCTGGAAGAGGGATATTACGAATCCGAGGTTCTCGACCAGTATTCCCGCAACTTCCAGCGAAGGATCTGGGATGAGGCTTATAAGCGCAAGTTCCGTTTCCCGACCTTTCTTGGCGCATTCAAGTATTACACCAGCTACACGTTGAAAACCCGTGATGGGCAGCGCTATCTGGAACGCTATGAGGATCGCGTGGTCATGGTCGCGCTGGCGCTGGCGCAAGGGGATGAGAATCTGGCCCTGCGGCTGATGGATGAAATCATCTCGGGCCGATTTCAGCCGGCGACGCCGACGTTCCTGAATGCGGGCAAGAAATCGCGAGGCGAATTGATTTCCTGTTTCCTGCTGCGGATCGAGGATAACATGGAATCCATCGGCCGCGCCATCAATTCGTCGTTGCAGCTGTCGAAACGCGGCGGTGGCGTTGCCCTGATGCTGACCAACCTGCGCGAAGCCGGCGCGCCGATCAAGGGAATCGAAAACCAGTCCTCTGGCGTCATTCCGGTGATGAAGCTGCTTGAAGATTCTTTCAGCTACGCCAACCAGCTTGGCGCACGGCAGGGGGCGGGCGCGGTCTATCTGAATGCCCATCATCCGGATGTCTTGCGTTTCCTGGATACGAAACGTGAAAACGCCGATGAAAAGATCCGCATCAAGACGCTGTCGCTTGGCGTGGTGGTGCCCGACATCACCTTTGATCTCGCCAAGGAAAACAAGGACATGTATCTGTTTTCCCCGCATGATGTGCAAAAGGTTTATGGGGTGCCGTTTTCGGAGATTTCGGTTTCCGAGAAATATCACGAGATGGTCGATGACAAGCGCATCAAGAAACGCAAGATCAACGCACGCGCGTTTTTCCAGACGCTGGCGGAAATCCAGTTTGAATCCGGCTATCCCTATATCATGTTCGAGGATACGGTGAACCGCGCCAATCCGATCAAGGGTCGCATCACCATGTCGAACCTGTGTTCGGAAATCCTGCAAGTGAATGAGGCCAGCACCTATCACGAAGATCTGTCCTATGATCATCTCGGCACGGATATTTCCTGCAACCTCGGTTCACTGAATATCGCGGCGGCGATGGATGGGCCGGATTTAGGCGGCACGGTGGAAATCGCCGTGCGTGCCTTGACGGCGGTTTCGGATATGTCCGCGATCGATTCCGTGCCTTCGATCCGTCGGGGAAATGACGAAAGTCACGCGATCGGACTGGGCCAGATGAACCTGCACGGGTTTCTGGCACGCGAGCGGATCCATTACGGCAGTGCCGAAGGAATCGAATTTACCTCGATCTATTTTGCAGCCATTGCCTATCACGCAATCCGGGCCTCGAACCTGATTGCGCAGGAACGCGGTGGCAGCTTCAAGGGGTTCGAGGAATCAAAATATGCCGACGGCTCGTTCTTTGACAAATACATCACCCGCGACTGGCTGCCGGAATCGGATGTGGTCAAGGCCGTGTTCCAGGATTTTGCCCTGCCTACACGCGAGGATTGGGCAAAGCTGCGTGATCTGGTGATGGCCCACGGGCTTTATAACCGCAATCTGCAAGCGGTGCCGCCGACTGGCTCGATCAGCTATATCAACAACTCGACATCCTCGATCCATCCGATTGTTTCCAAGGTTGAAATCCGCAAAGAGGGCAAGATCGGCCGGGTCTATTACCCCGCTGCCTTCATGACCAACGACAATCTGGAATATTATCGGGACGCTTATGAGATCGGACCAGAGGCGATCATCGACACCTATGCCGCCGCGACCGAACATGTCGATCAGGGATTGTCGCTGACTTTGTTCTTTCCTGCCGAGGCCACCACCCGCGACATCAACCGCGCCCAGATCCACGCCTGGCGCAAGGGAATCAAGACGATCTATTATATCCGCCTGCGCCAGATGGCCCTTGAGGGGACCGAGGTCGAAGGCTGCGTTTCCTGTTCGCTTTGAGGAATGAAGATGAAAGACATGCCCCCGAAAACCGTTCTCAAGGCGATTAACTGGAACCGGGTTCAGGATGAAAAAGATCTTGAGGTCTGGAACCGCCTGACCGTCAATTTCTGGCTGCCGGAAAAAGTCCCGCTGTCGAATGACGTGCCTAGCTGGGCCACGCTGACCCCGGCCGAACGCGAATTGACCATCCGCGTCTTTACCGGATTAACGCTGCTCGATACCATCCAGAACACTGTGGGCGCGCCCTCGCTGATGCCCGATGCGCAGACCCCGCATGAGGAAGCGGTTCTGTCCAATATCGCCTTTATGGAGGCGGTGCATGCGCGGTCCTATTCCTCGATCTTTTCGACGCTGTGTTCCACCCCCGAGGTGGATGCGGCCTTTCGCTGGTCCGAGGAAAATCCCCATCTGCAAGCCAAGGCGCGGATGATCGTCGATGAATACAAGGCCCATGAGACGCCGAATAAACGCAAGATCGCGTCGGTGTTTCTGGAAAGCTTTCTGTTCTATTCGGGGTTCTATCTGCCGATGTATTGGTCCAGCCGTGCGAAACTGACCAATACCGCCGACCTGATCCGCCTGATCATCCGGGACGAGGCCGTGCATGGTTATTACATCGGCTATAAATACCAACGGGCCACCGAAAAACTGCCCGAGTCCGAGCGCGCCGAGTTGAAGGATTTCGCCTTTGCGATGCTGCTGGATCTTTACGACATCGAATCCAAATACACCGAGGAACTTTACGACGGCATCGGCCAGACCGAGGACGTCAAGCGTTTCCTGCATTACAACGCCAACAAGGCGCTGATGAATCTGGGTTACGAGGCGCTGTTCCCGCCCCAGGTCTCCGAAGTGAACCCCGCGATCCTCGCCGCCCTGTCGCCTGACAGCGAGAACCACGATTTCTTCAGCGGCTCAGGCTCAAGCTACGTGATCGGCAAGGCCGTCGCGACCGAGGATGACGATTGGGATTTCTGAAAAAGACGCCGCCCCTTTCGAGTGGAAAGGGGCGGCACTGCCGGCCTATCAGACCGAATCCACCCAAAGCGGGCGTGGCCGGCAGATCGGGGTTACTCGGCGGCGAACTGGTTCATTGTATTGGCCGTGCCACCCGCTTTCAGCGCGCGTTCGCCCGAAACCATTTCCTTGAACGTGTCGCCCAGATCCGAGCCGACTTCGTGCTGGTGCTTGACCGCCGAAATACCGCGGCGGATTTCCTCGCGCTGGACCGTCTTGACATAGGCCAGCATTTTTTCGTCGCCGAAATAGCCGCGCGACAATTCATCCACCGATTTGGCAGTCAGATGGAATGTCGGCAGCGTGATCAGGTTGTGGAACACGCCGGCGCGGGCCGAGATATCGGTCTGGAACCGTTGCAGTCGGGCATCGGCCTCAAGGCCCAATTCGGTCGCGTCGTAATCAGCCTTCATCAGATCCACGCCCTCGGGATAGTCCGCCGCCGCGATCCGCCCCTCGGCCAGCCATTGTGCGCGCACCTGATTTCGCAGGTTCAGCGTCCAGTTGAAGCTGGGCGAGTTGTTATAGGTCAGCTTGGCATCCGGCACTTCCTTGCGGATTTCCGCGACCATGCCGGCGATTTCATCGACATTCGGCGTGTCGGTCTCGATCCACAGCAGATCGGCGCCGCCATGTTTCAGGCTGGCGATGCAATCCTCGATCACCCGCGCGCGGCCGGTGTTTTCCTTGAACGGGAACAACCCGTTGGCCAGGCGGACGGGCTTGGCGAACTGGCCGTTCTGGAAGATCGCCAACTCGCCCTCGGCCATCGGGTTGGCGTCCGAGATCGGCTCGGTCCTGAGCCATTTGATGTATTCCGCCGCCAGATCGCCCGGGGCCTGCGAAACCGGAATCTTCTGGGTCAGTCCGGCGCCCAGTGAATCGGTGCGCGCGACGATCACCCCATCGTCCACGCCCAGTTCCTCGAACGCCAGCCGGCAGGCGCGCAGCTTTTCGATGAAATCCTCGCGCGGGACGGTGACCTTGCCGTCCTGGTGGCCGCATTGCTTGGCGTCCGAGACCTGATTTTCGATTTGCAGGCAGCAGGCCCCGGCCTTGATCAGTTCCTTGGCCAGCAGATAGGTCGCATGTTCGTTGCCGAAACCCGCGTCGATGTCGGCGATGATCGGTACGACATGGGATTCAAAACCGTCGATCGCGGCGATCACCTGCGCCCGTTCGTCCTCGGTCGTGGCCGATTTCAACGCCTTGAACAGGTCGTTGATTGCCACCTCGTCGGCCTGCCGCAGCGAGGTGTAGATTTCCGCGATCAGGTCGGCGACCGCGGTCTTTTCGTGCATTGACTGGTCGGGCAGGTGGCCCCAGCGGTTGCGCAGCCCGGCGACCATCCAGCCCGACAGATAGACATAGGTGCCCTTGGTCGTGCCGCGCAGCCGCTTGACCGCCTTGATCATCTGCTGGGCGTGAAAGCCCGACCAGCAGCCCAGACTTTGCGTGAATTTCGACGTATCCGCATCATAGGCCGCCATGTCGGCGCGCATGACGCCGGCCATGTCGCGGGCGATGTCCAGATGGGTGTCATAGCTGTTTTGCAGCTTGAGCTGCACGATGTCGTCGACCGAGACTCCGCCGGCCGTCTGGCCAGAGGGGTAGCGCGCGGACAGCTCGGCGCGCAGTTCTGCATAGGTCTTGCGGGTCATGGATCGTCCTTTCCGGGGATCGGGGTTGAGCGCCGCGCCGCTCGCGGGCGCGGCAGAGGGAAAGCTTTCGGCCGGCAGCGGCCCGCCAAAGGGAGAAAGCGTGCGGATCGGGTCCATCAGTCGAGCGCGTTCAGCACGTCATAGGCCGGCACGGTGATGAAATCGGGCAGCACCTCGGCCATCACCGCCTCTTGAACGATGCGGGCGGCGCTGGCGTAATGGCCGCGGTGAAAGCCGCCCGGACCAAGGCGTTCCAGGATCGCCGCGATTTCGGCCTGCACCAGCTCGCCCAGCCATTCGGCCGTCAGCCGCCGCTCGCCGCCGCCGTCCAGTTCCACCGCAGCGCCGTGGCGCCGCCATTGCCACAATTGCGCGCGGCTGATTTCGGCGGTCGCGGCATCCTCCATCAGGTTGCCCAGCGGCACCGCCCCGCGCCCCGAAAGCCACTGGGCCAGATACGCGATAGCGACCGAGATATTGGTCCTGACGCCCGACTCGGTGATCCGGCCTTCGTGCGGTTTCAGCAGCATCGCCGGCTCGACCCGCCATTCCTGCCGCGGCTTGCGGATCTGGTTCAGGCCCGGCATCTCGGCGTCAAAGACCTCGCGCGCCACCGGCACCAGATCGGGATGCGCGACCCAGGCGCCGTCGTGGCCCAGCTGCACCTCGCGCAGCTTGTCGGCGCGGACGCGGGCAAAGGCGGCCTCGTTTGCGGCGGCGTCGCCCTTGACCGGGATCTGTGCGGCCATCCCGCCCATGGCGTGGATGCCGCGGCGGTGGCAGACCTTGACCAGCCGCGCCGCATAGGCGGCCAGAAAGGCGCGGTCCATCGTCACCTCGGCCCGGTCGGGCAGGATATAGGCGCCATGGTTGCGCAACGTCTTGATATAGCTGAATATGTAATCCCAGCGACCGCAGTTCAGCCCGGCGATATGGTCGCGCAGCTGCCAGACGATCTCGTCCATCTCAAAGGCGGCGGGCAGGGTCTCGATCAGGACGGTGGCCTTGATCGTGCCCGCCGCCAGCCCGACGCTTTCCTGCGCGAACAGGAAGATGTCGTTCCACAGCCGCGCCTCGTCATGGCTTTCCAGCTTGGGCAGGTAATAGAACGGTCCGCGTTCCGTCGCCGCCAGCGCCCGGCCGCAATGAAAGATGGTCAGGCCAAAGTCGAACAGCGCCGCCGACACCGGCTGGCCGCCGATCAGCACATTCGCCTCGGGCAGGTGCAGGCCGCGGGGGCGGATGATCAGCAGCGCCGGGTCGGGGCCGACGCGATAGGATTTGCCGGTTTTCGCATCATCGAATTCCAGCACGCCGTCGCGATAGTCCAGCATGTTGACGTGGCCGGCGATGATGTTGCCAAAACTGGGCGCGGTCGCATCCTCGAAATCCGCCATGAAGACCCGGGCGCCCGAATTCAGCGCGTTGATCATCATCTTGCGATCGACCGGGCCGGTAATCTCGACCCGGCGGTCGCGCAGGACCGGGGGCAGGGGCGCGGCCTCCCATGTGCCCTGGCGGATATTTCTGGTCTCGGGCAGGTAATCGGGCAATTCGCCGCGGTCGATGCGTTCCTGCCGGCGCTGGCGGGCCACCATCAGCGCGTTGAGCCGTTGCGCGAACCGCGCCTGAAGCTCGGCAAGGAAAGCCAGCGCCTCGGCGGTCAGGACACGCTCGGCGTCGGGGGGGCTTTGCAGCACGATCGGGGGCAGGCTGTTGGACGGGCGGTCTAGCGGCATGTCATCCTCCGGGGATTCGGTTTATGTCACACTAGTAATGTCATGCTGCATGTGCAGTATGATCCTTGCAGCAAAGGGTGTGTCTGTAAGTCCTGTCGGATTTCGCCTGTCATTTTGTAAGGTTTTGTCACATGGCTCCGCGCGTCGAAAAGCTTGTCATCGGTCAGCGGCTGCGCGTGCTGCGCGCCTCGCTTGGCCTGACCCAGGCGCAGATGGCGGCGGAACTCGGGGTGTCGGCCAGCTACATCACGCTGATCGAATCCGACCAGCGCCCGGCCTCGGCGCGGCTCTTGATGAAGCTGGCCGAGGTTTACGACCTGAACATCTCGGAACTGGCGCCCACGACCGATGCCCAGCTGGCCGCCGGGTTCGGGGCGGCGCTGAAGGATCCGGCCTTTGATCTGGCCGGCTTGCCGCGGGCCGAGGTCGAGGCCGTGCTGCAAGCCTCGCCCCGGCTGGCCGCCGCGGTCGTCCGCCTGCACGACCGCTACCGCGAGATGCTGCTGCGCCCGCAGGCCGACGACAACCCGATGACCGACCGCGACAAGGTCGAGGTTCTGGCCGAAACCTCGCGCCCGGTCGAGGCGGTGCGCGGCTGGTTCTACGACCGGCGCAACCATATCGACGCGCTGGACCGCGCGGCCGAGGCGCTGGCCGACGAGCTGGGTCTGCACCGCAACGAGCCGCATGTGGCGCTGACCGCGCGGCTGGCCGCGCATGGCATCCGCGTGCGCATCCTGCCTGCCGAGGTCATGGGCGAGCAGCTGCGTCGTTTCGACCTGCATCGCAAGGAATTGCTGCTGTCAGAGCTGCTGGGCCAGTCCAGCCGGCGCTTTCAGATCGGCGTGCTGCTGGCCCGGCTGGAACAGGAACGCGCGATGGCCCGGCTGGTGGATGAGGCGCGGCTGAGCGATCCTGCGGCCGTTTCGCTGATGCGGGTCAGCCTTGCCAACTACTTTGCCGCCGCGCTGCTGATGCCCTATGGCCGGTTTCTGGCCGCCTGCGAATCCACCCGCTACGACATCGAACTTTTGTCCCACCGCTTCGGCTCCAGCTTCGAACAGGTCGCGCATCGCATGTCCACCCTGCAACGCCAGGGCGCACGCGGCATCCCGTTCTTTTTCGTCCGGGTGGATCGGGCGGGCAACATGACCAAGCGGTTCAGCGCGGGTCGCTTCCCGTTTTCGCGCTTTGGCGGCACCTGTCCGCTGTGGAACATCCACGCCGCTTTCGAGACGCCCGATCAGGTCCAGACCCAGATCATCCGCATGCCCGAGGGCGCCAGCTATTTCTCGATCGCGCGCACGGTGACGCGGGCGGGCGGCACCCATGGCCGGCCCGCGCAAAGACTGGCGATCGGGCTGGGCTGCGACGTGTCCTATGCGCCGCGGCTTGTCTATGCCGACGGCATGGATCCGGGGCGGCTGCGGCCGGTGGACATCGGCCTGAACTGCTATCTTTGCGAACGCAACGACTGCGCCGCGCGCGCACACGCCCCCATCAATCGCCGCCTGCGGGTGAATGAGCGCGAAAGAAGCCTCGCCATCTTCCAGTTCGAACAGGACTGATCATCGCACCCCCCGGGCAGCGAGCTCCCGGCCGCAATCGACTGATCTGCAAGGGAAATGGCGCACCCGACAGGATTCGAACCTGTGACCTCTGCCTTCGGAGGGCAGCACTCTATCCAGCTGAGCTACGGGTGCCGTCCGGGTCGTTTAGGGCAAGCGCCCGCCGCCCGCAAGCCGTATTCTCGCAGGACAGAGGGCAGGGGGGCAGGGGGCGCGCAGGCCCGGACTTGCAAGCGGCGGCGATTGCGCCTATATCGCGCGCACTTCACAGGCAAGGGCGGGCCTTGGACGGGAGACATCCGTTCAGGTCCACCGGTTGGGGGCCACCCCTGATCCCTTGCCCAAGGCGCAAACCGGAAAGGACATGGACATGGCGCTTCCCGAATACTCCATGCGTCAGCTGCTTGAAGCTGGCGTTCACTACGGCCACCAGACCCAGCGCTGGAACCCGCGCATGGCTGAATACATCTATGGCGACCGCAACGGCATCCATATCATCGACCTGACCCAGACCGTCCCGCTGCTGGACCAGGCGCTGCAGGTGATCCGCGATACCGTCGCCAGGGGCGGGCGGGTGCTGTTCGTCGGCACCAAGCGCCAGGCGCAGCGCGCCGTGGCCGATGCCGCGGAACAATCCGCGCAGTTCTACATGAACCACCGCTGGCTTGGCGGCACGCTGACCAACTGGAAAACTGTTTCGCAGTCGATCCAGCGGCTCAAGCAGATCGACGAGCAGATGGCCGGCGGCGCCGAAGGGCTGACCAAGAAGGAACGCCTGGGGATGGAGCGCGAGCAGGCCAAGCTGCAGGCCAGCCTGGGCGGCATCCGCGACATGGGCGGCCTGCCGGACCTGCTGTTCGTGATCGACGTGAACAAGGAAGACCTCGCGGTTCAGGAAGCCAACAAGCTGGGCATCCCGGTCGTGGCGATCGTGGATACCAACTGCTCGCCCAAGGGCATCGCGCATGTGATCCCGGGCAACGACGACGCGGCCCGTGCGATTGCGCTGTATTGCGACCTGGTGGCCCGTGCCGCGCTGGACGGCATGACCGCGCAGATGGGCGCCGCCGGCGTCGATCTGGGCGCGCTGGCCGAGCTGCCGGTCGAGGAGCTGGACGATCTGTCCGGAGACGAGGCCGCCGCCGCCGCCGAGGAACAGGCCAGCGCCGTCGACGCCTGAGCCCCACCCGGCCGCAGGCACCAATTACACGCAGGCGGGGGCATTCCCCGCCTGACCCGTTCAAGCAAGGAGATGACCATGGCTATCACGGCTGCGATGGTGAAAGAGCTGCGCGAAGCGACCGGCGCCGGCATGATGGACGCCAAGAAGGCGCTTCAGGAAACCTCGGGCAACATGGAAGCTGCGGTCGACTGGCTGCGCACCAAGGGCCTGGCGAAAGCCGCCAAGAAATCCGGTCGTATCGCCGCCGAAGGTCTGGTCGCCGTCGCCGTCGAGGGTGGCAAGGGCGTCGCCGTCGAGGTGAACTCGGAAACCGACTTTGTCGGCAAGAACGCCGAATTCCAGACGATGGTCGGCGACATCGCCCAGACCGCGCTGTCGGTCGATTCGACCGAGGCACTGGCCGCCGCGCCCCTGAACGGCAAGCCGGTCAGCGAAGTGCTGACCGACGCCATCGCCCGCATCGGCGAAAACATGACGCTGCGCCGGATGGTTGCGGTGCAGGGCGATCACGTCGTGTCCTACGTCCATAACGCCGCCGCCCCCGGCATGGGCAAGATCGGCGTGCTGGTCGCGCTCAAGGGCGATGTGGACAAGGCGCAGGAACTGGGCAAGCAGATCGCGATGCATATCGCGGCGACCTCGCCCGCGTCGCTGTCCGAGGCCGATCTGGACCCGGCGCTGGTCGAGCGTGAAAAATCCGTTCTGACCGAGCAGGCCCGCGAATCCGGCAAGCCCGATGCGGTGATCGAAAAGATGATCGTCGGCCGCATGTCGAAGTTCTTCGAGGAAGTCACGCTGCTGGGCCAGAAATTCGTCATCAACCCGGACGTCACCGTGGCGCAGGCCGCGGCCGACGCGGGGCTTGAGGTGACGGGCTACGCCCGCGTCGCCGTCGGCGAAGGCATCGAAAAGAAAGAGGAAGACTTCGCCGCCGAGGTCGCCAAGACCCTGCAAGGCGCCTGAACAAACCCTCTGCCATGACATCCGGCCGGTCCCTTGCGGGGCCGGCCGTTTTCGTGCCCGGCATTGGTCGCGCGGCTGACTGCCGCCCCTGCATCGCCCGCCGCCCTCTCCGGTTGCGCCTGTGCCATCTTCTGTCCCCAAATATCCCCGCCGGAGGCTCCGGCCGCGCCCCCCGCACCCACGCCGCCTCTTGCGACCAAAGGCGGACACCCCGCCCCGCAGCGTTGACTTGCCCGCCCTCGCCTCCAATCTTCATCCCGGATGCGACAACGGAGGAGGTGACGCATGGCTTGGTCGAAACCGATCGCCCGCGAAGTCAGATGCGGGATGGAAATTAACATGTATGGTCCGGCCGAGGATGATCGCGACGCCCGCGACGTTCTCTGACCGTCCACAGTGAAACTGAAGATTCTTGGGGCGGCCGCCGGAGGGGGGCTGCCCCAATGGAATTGCGGCTGCCCGAATTGCCGTGACGCGCGCATGGGGCGGATTGCGCCGATGACACAATCCTCGGTCGCGGTGACGGTGGGGGGCGAAACCGTGGTGCTGAACGCATCACCCGACATAAGCGCGCAACTGCCCGCCTGCGGGCTGGTGCCGCAGGGGCTGCGCGGCAGCCCGCTGCGGGCGGTGGTGCTGACCAATGGCGACGTGGATCATATCGCGGGGCTGCTCAGCTTGCGCGAAAACAGCCCGTTTACGATTTACGCCACCCCGTCCACGCTGGCGATCCTCGACCAGCCGATCTTTCGGGTGCTGAACCCAGATCACGTCACAAGCGCGCCGATCCGGTTGGACCAGCCCTTCCAGCCGCTGCCGGGCCTGACCGTCACCGCCTTTGCCGTCCCCGGCAAGGTGGCGCTGTGGCAGGAAGATGGCGAACCCGACACCGCGCTGATGGGCGAACAGACCGTGGGGCTGCGGCTTGATCACGCGGGCCGCTGCGCCTTTTACATCCCCGGCTGCGCGGCGATCACCGACGCGCTGCTGGACCGGCTGACCGACGCCGACCTGCTGCTGTTCGACGGCACCGTCTGGGCCGACGACGACATGGAACGCAGCGGCACCGGCGCCAAGACCGGCGCCCGCATGGGGCATCTGGCGATGGACGGCGCGCAAGGCAGCATCGCCCGGCTGGCCGGGCTGCGGGCGCGCCGCGTCTTTACCCATATCAACAACACCAACCCGGTGCTGCAACCCGGCTCGCCCGAACGCGCCCGGCTGACTGCCGCCGGCTGGGAACTGGCCCATGACGGAATGGAGATCGACCCGTGAACGACCACATCCCGAACCGTGCCGCCCTTGAATCCCGGCTGCGCCGCATCGGCGCCGAACGCTATCACGACAAGCACCCGTTCCACACGCTGCTGCACTCGGGCGGCTGCAATATCGACCAGGTGCGGGCGTGGGTGATCAACCGCTATTACTACCAGTCGCGCATCCCGATGAAGGACGCGGCCTTCATGTCGCGGGTGGACGACCCGGCGCTGCGCCGAGCGTGGCGTTCGCGCATCGAGGATCACGACGGCACCGAGGATCACCCCGGCGGCATCTGGCGCTGGCTGCGGCTGGCCGAAGGCGTGGGGCTCGACCCCGATTATGTCGCCTCGACCCGGGGCGTGCTGCCGGCCACGCGCTTCGCGGTCGATGCCTATGTGCGCTATGTCCGCGACCAGCCGCTGCTGGCGGCCGTGGCCTCGTCGCTGACGGAACTTTTCGCGCCCGCGATCCACGAACAGCGCATCGCCGGGCTGCTGGCGCATTACGACTTCGCCAATCCGCAGACGATCAGCTATTTCCAGCACCGCCTGACCGAGGCGCCCAAGGACGTGGCCTTCGGCCTTGGCTGGGTGCTGGATCACGCAAGCACCGCCGAGCAGCAGGACATGGCCGCCGCCGCGCTGGTGTTCAAGACCGATGTGCTGTGGGCGCAGCTTGACGCGCTTTATTCGGCCTATGTCGCCCCCGGCTGCATCCCCCCCGGCGGCTGGCGGTCCGGCGAAGGGCTGCTGGGATGACCGGCGCGCTGACCCCCCTTGACCGGCCGTTCCTGCCGCGCGGGGTGCGGTTGCACCACGACCGGGTGCGGGGCGTCGAGGTGCTGCTCGGCCCCGAAACCGCGCTGATGCTGGACCCGGTCGGCCACGCGGTTCTGGCCGAGGTGGACGGCACCCGCGACATCGCCAGCATCAGCGCGGCGCTCGCCGACCGCTACGCCGCCCCGGTCGAGGTGATCCAGGCCGACGTGATCGAATTTCTGGGCAACATGGCCGCGCAGCGGCTGGTGGAGGTCGCATGACCGCAGTTCCGCAACCCGCACTTTCAACCGACGCGGCGCCCGTGCGCCCGACCCCGGTGCCACCGCTCGCGATGCTGGCCGAACTGACCCACCGCTGCCCGCTCGCCTGCCCCTATTGCTCGAACCCGCTGGAGCTTTCCGCCCGCGACAGCGAGCTGACCACCGCCGAATGGGCCGAGGTGTTCCGCCAGGCCGTGGCGCTGGGGGTGTTGCAGCTGCATATTTCGGGGGGCGAACCCGCCTCGCGGTCCGATCTGGTGGCCATCGTCGCGGCGGCGCGGGATGCGGGGCTTTATACCAACCTGATCACCTCGGGGATCGGGCTGACGGGTGCGCGGCTGGATGAGTTGGACGCGGCCGGGCTGGATCATGTGCAGCTGTCGGTGCAGGGCATCACCGCCGGGATCGCGGATTTCGTCGGCGGCTATCGCGGCGGGTTCGACCGCAAGATGCAGGTCGCGGCCGAGATCGCCCGCATCGGGTTTCCGTTGACCCTCAACGCGGTGATGCACCGGCATAATCTGGGCGATCTGGCGCAGACCATCGCGCTGGCCCACCGCCTGGGCGCGCGGCGGATCGAGATCGCCTGCGTGCAGTTTCAGGGCTGGGCGCTGAAGAACCGCGCCGCGCTGCAACCGACCCGCGAACAGGTGGATCAGGCCAAGCGCGTGGTTGCGCAGGCGCGGCGCGACTATGCGGGGAAACTGGCCATCGACTTTGTTCCCCCCGATTATTTCGCCGATTTTCCAAAGGCCTGCATGAACGGCTGGGGCTCGACCGGGCTGAATGTCACCCCCGACGGCACGGTGCTGCCCTGTCATGCGGCGGCGACGATCCCGGGGCTCAGCTTTGACAATGTGCGCACGACCCCGCTGGCGCAGATCTGGAACGAAAGCGCGGCCTTCAACGCCTTTCGCGGCACCGACTGGCTGCCCGAGCCGTGCCAAAGCTGCGAGCGCCGCGACATCGACTATGGCGGCTGCCGCTGCCAGGCGATGGCGATCGCGGGCGACGCGCGGGCAACCGACCCGGTCTGCCGCCATTCGCCCCACCGCGCGCGGCTTGACGCGATCATCGCGGCGGAATCTTCGGCCCCGCCGCCCGATTTCGTCTATCGGCGGATGGGGCGGGCCTAGCGCCCGCGCGGCTTGCGGGCGGCCAGCAGCATCCGCGCATGTTCGGCGATGTAAAGCGTGAACCCGGCGATCCAGGCGGTGCCGGCGGCGGCGATCAGGGTGTTCCAGGCGACAAATTCAGCCCCGACCCGCAGCAGCGCCGAGGCCGCGATGGCGAGGAAGGCCAGCGTCGTGGGCAGGCTCGCCTCGGTCGCGCGGCCGGTGTGGCTGCGGGTGGCGCGGGTCATCACCGCCAGCATCTCGCCCCCGATGGCGCCGGCGGCGAATACATGCAGCGCGCCGGCCTGCGTCAGCCCGCCAAGCGCGGCCAGCGCCAGCGCGGCAAAGCCCAGCGGCACCATCAGCCAGCCCAGATGCAGCCCCCAGACCATCGGCTCAGCCCACGCCCGCCAGCCGCGCCAGCGCGAAAGCCGCAGCAGGTTCACCGCGGCGGCAAGGGTGCAGGCCCCGGCGGTGGCGCGGGTTTCCGGCCACGCCACCCACAGCGCCAGCGCTGCCACCGACAGCGCGACGGATGCGCGGTCGAACCCGTCCAGCGGCGCCGGCACCGGGCCGGGGCGGTTTCGGGCCAGCCAGTTGCGGGTGAAACTCGGCACCAGCCGCCCGCCCATGATCAGGATCAGCACCACATATCCCGCCACCGCCGCCCGCGCGGCCGGGCGCGGGTCGGCCCCCGTCAATACGGCCGCGTGAAACCACAGATTCGCCGCCGCGATCAACGCCACCAGCCCGACCAGCTTGAGGTCGCGCCATTTCCGTCCCGCCGCGATCTCGCGCAGAAACAGCGCAGCCATCAGCGGCAGGAACAGCGATTCCAGCAGGACCGCCGGCCATAGCGCAGCGGTCGGCGGCGGAAAGGTCAGGATCAGCCGCCCCGCCAGCCACAGCGCCGCCAGCGCCATCAGTGGCCGCCCCGACACCGGCATCCGCCCGGTCCAGTTCGGAACCGCCGTCATCAGGAAACCGCACAGCACCGCCGGGGCAAAGCCGAACAGCATCTCGTGCATGTGCCAATGGGCGGCACCGTAAGCGCCCCCCGGCGCACCCAGTCCCGACAGCGCCGCGACCCACAGCGCCATGGACAGCACCGCCCACACCGCTCCGCCCAGAAAGAACGGGCGGAATCCATAGGAAAACAGCGCCGGGCCGTCGTGGTCCAGCCCGCGGGGAATGCCGCCGGCGCGGCGCGGAGGGGGCTTTGCCATGGGCGCAGGATAGGGGGTGCGGCGGGGAATGGAAGGGCGGGGCAGCAAAGGCTGGTCGCGGTGGCGCGGCCGGAGCCGGGGGCTGTCTGCCCCCGCACCCCCGAGGATATTTGTGACCGCCCGAAGCCGAGGCGGTCAGCCCGGATGCGCCTGAGCCCGGCGGATCAGCCGCGTGCGGCGGACAAAGGCTGCGATGAACGCGGCGGTCAGGATCAGGATGATCGTCGGCGCCGGCGCGCTGTCGAGGTAAAAGCTCAGATGCACCCCCGCCAGCATCGAGGCCACGTTGACCGCCACCGCCACCGCCAGCATCCGCCCGAAGCTGCGCACCAGCAGAAACGCGATGGCGCCGGGGGAAATCAGCAGCCCCACCGCCAGGATCAGTCCCGTGGCGCTAAGCGTGGCGACGATGGTCAGCGACAGCGCGGTCAGCAGCCCGTAATGCAGCGCCCCCACAAACAGCCCCGACACCCGCGCCTGCGCCGGGTCGAATGCGTGCAGCATCAGGTCGCGCCACCACGCCAGCAACCCGGCCGAGACCACCGCCCCGATCGCCAGCGCCGTCCACAGATCGCCCGCGCCCACCCCCAGCATGTTGCCAAACAGGATATGGTCCAGATGCACGTCCGAGGTGATCGCCGTGTAAAGCACGATCCCCAGCCCGAACATGCCCGAAAACACCACCCCCATCACCGCGTCCTGCTTGATGCGGCTGTTTTCCGTCAGATAGCCGGTGGCGCCCGCGGTCAGCATGGCGGCGGCGAATGCGCCAAGGATCAGCGGCAGGCCCAGGATATAGGCCAGCACGATCCCCGGCAGCACCGCGTGGCTGACCGCATCCCCCATCAGCGCCCAGCCCTTGAGCACCAGGAAACACGACAGCAGCGCGGTCGGCACCGCCACGATCAGCGCGATCAGATAGGCGTTCTGCATGAAGGGGAACTGGAACGGCAGCAGCAGGGTCTCGGTCATGGCAGCGGCTCCTTGGTGGCGGCGCGGGCGCGGGCGCGGGCGGCCAGCAGCCCGTGTTTCGGCGCCCAGACAAATGCGGTCAGAAACAGCGCGGTTTGCAGGCAGACGATGACGCCGCCGGTGGCGCCGTCCAGAAAATAGCTGATATAGGCGCCAAGAAAGCTGGTCCCCGTGCCGATGGCCACCGACAGCGCGATCAGCCGCGGAAACCGGTCGCACAGCAGATAGGCGGTGGCCCCCGGCGTCACCACCAGCGCGATCACCAGAAACGCCCCCACCGTCTGCATCGCCGCCACGATGCACGCCGACAGCAGCGTAAAGAACACCGCCCGCAGCAGCCGCGGCCGCAGCCCGATGGATCTCGCGTGGGTCTCGTCAAAGAACACCACCATCAGGTCGCGCCATTTCGCCAGCAGCACCGTCAGCGAGACCACCGAAATCGCCACCAGTTGCAGCGTGTCGGCCGGCGCGATGGCCAGGATATTGCCCATGGTGATGGTCTGGACCGAAATCGCCATCGGGTTCAGCGACACCATGAACAGGCCCAGCCCGAAAAACGCGGTGAAAATCAGCCCGATCACCACGTCGGGTTTCAACCCCGAACGCTCGGACAGAAACAGCATCGCCGCCGCCGCCAGCCCGCCGGAAATGAACGCCCCCAACGCAAAGGGCAGCCCCAGCATATAGGCGCCGGCCACCCCGGGGACCACCGAATGCGACAGCGCGTCCCCGATCAGCGACCAGCCCTTGAGCATCAGATAGGCCGACAGGAACGCGCAGACGCCGCCCACCAGCGCCGAGACCCACATCGCGTTGGTCATGTAGCCATAGGCAAAGGGCTCAAGCAGCATCACGGCTCTGCCCCCCCGATCTCTCGCACATGGGTGCGGTCGTCGTAATGGACCAGCGGGCGTTCGTCGTCGGTCAGGATGGTGACATGGCGCGGGTCGTCGTCGTCATGCAGTGCGTCGCCCCCCAGGGTGATGTGGCGCAGCACCCCGCCAAAGGCGCGCTCTAAGTTCTCGCGGGTGAATGTCGTCGCGGTCGGGCCGTATGCCAGCACCGTGCCCTTGACCAGCACCACCCGGTCGCAGAACTCGGGCACCGAGCCAAGGTTGTGGGTCGACACCAGCATCACCCTGCCTTCGTCGCGCAGCTCGCCCAAAAGCGCGATGATCTGGTCCTCGGTCTGCACATCGACGCCGGTAAAGGGTTCGTCCAGCAGGATGACGCGGCCGTCCTGCGCCAGCGCGCGGGCCAGGAACACCCGCTTGCGCTGGCCGCCGGACAGTTCCCCGATCTGGCGGTGGCGCAGGTCAGCCATGCCGACGCGGGCAAGCGCCGCGTCCACCGCCGCGCGGTCGGCGGCGCGGGGGCGGCGCAGGAACCCCATATGGCCATAGCGGCCCATCATCACTACATCCTCGACCAGCACCGGAAACGACCAGTCGACCTCTTCGGCCTGCGGGACATAGGCCACGAGATTGCGGCGCAGCGCCTCGGCCACGGGCATCCCCAGCAGGGCGATCCGGCCCGCCGCCAGCGGGACAAACCCCATGATCGCCTTGAACAGCGTCGATTTTCCGGCGCCGTTGACGCCCACCAGCGCGGTGATGGTGCCTTGCGGCGTGGTAAAGCTGGCGTGGCGCAGGGCGGTATGGCCGTTGCGATAGGTGACGGTCACGTCCTGCGCGGCGATCCCCTGCGCGCCTTGCGCGGTGCTTGCGTCGTTCATCGCTGCGCCTCGATCCCCGCCGCCAGCCCGTCCACGATGGTCTGCGAGGTCACGCGCAGCAGCTCAAGATAGCTGGGCACCGGACCGTCCGGCTCGGACAGGCTGTCCACATACAGAACCCCGCCGTAAAGCGCCCCGGTTTCCCGCGCCACCTGCCGGGCCGGCGCCACATTGACGGTGCTTTCGCAAAACACCGTCGGAATATCATGGGCGCGCACCGTGTCGATGACGTGGCGCACCTGCTGCGGCGTGCCCATCTGGTCGGCATTGATCGGCCACAGGAACAGCTCGTGCAGCCCCATGTCGCGGGCCAGATAGCTAAAGGCGCCCTCGCAGCTGACCAGCCAGCGCCTGTCCTCGGGGATCCCGGCGATCTGCGCGCGCAGCGGCTCGATGGCGGCCCGCAGCTCGGATTTATAGCGTTCCGCGTTGGCGGCATAATCGGCAGCGCCTTCGGGGTCGCGTTCGGACAGCGCGCTGGCGATATTGCCGATATAGATCATCGCGTTGTCCAACCCCATCCAGGCATGGGGGTTCGGCTTGCCGTCATATTCGCCGCCCGCGATGGACAGCGGCTCGATGCCCTCGCTGACCACGGCCGCGGGCACATCGTGCAGGTTGCGCAGGAACTGCTCGAACCACAGCTCAAGGTTCAGCCCGTTCCACAGCACCAGATCCGCCCCCTGCGCCCCCACCAGATCGCGCGGCGTCGGCGAATAGCCGTGGATCTCGGCGCCGGGACGGGTGATCGAGACCACCTCGGCCCGCTCGCCCGCGACGTTGCGGGCAATATCCGCGATCACCGTAAAGCTGGTCACGACCTTGATCGGCTCGGCCGCGGCCGTGCCCGCCAGCATCGCCAGTGCCGCCGCCAGTGCCATCCGCCCCGTCATGAAGAATCCTTTCTGCTGTTCCCGCATCATGTAAATGCAACGCATTCGCAACTGTCAAGGCGAATGAGACCCATTCTCATTTGATTGTGCCGCCGGGACCGGCTACAGCACAGGACGGAAAGCAAAGGGTCAGGGGGCGATGGGCGCAGAGACGACGGATTTCGCGCAGGCGCTGCGCGATGCGGGGCTGCGGGTCACGCCGCAGCGCATGGTGCTGCTGTCGATCCTGATGGGCTCGGCCGACCACCCGAACGCGGACGAGCTGCTGGCGCGGGCGCGGGCGGTCGACGATTCCGTGGCGCTGGCCACCGTCTATCGCACGCTCTCGGCGCTGGAAGAGGCCGGGCTGATCCGCAAGCTGTCGCTGGAAAACGAACCGGCGCGCTATGAAATCACCCCGGCGGCCGAACATGACCACATCGTCGACATCGACAGCGGCGAGGTGATCGAGATTTCCTGCGACGAGATCAACCGCCTGCGCCGCGAACTTCTGGACCGGTTGGGCTATGAAATCGTCAGCCAGAACACCCTGATCCGCGCCCGCCGCATCCGCAAGCCGGGGCAGGGCCAAGGTTAGGGTTAGGGCTTCTTTCTGGTGCAAATACCCCGGGGGCGCGGGGGCTGGCCCCCGTCCTTGCGTCTCAGCCCCCGGCCTCGGGATCGAATCGATAGCCGAACCGCGCAATATCGACGGCGCAAAGCTGCGCCACCAGCGTCGCATCCGCATCCGAGTAATACCGCCGCCAGTCGCGGTCGCGGTCCGAGACATTGGCGCGCCCCATGTCCAGCGCAAACCCCAGATGCCGCTCAAAGGGCGCCAGATCCTCGGCCAGATGTTCCAGCCGCACCCAGGCGTCGCAGCGTTCCACCCCGTCGCGGTCGCGCAGCCAGGCGCCATAGGGCCAGGCGCGAAAGGCCGCCTGCGTCTGTGGGTGGTGCAGGAACTCGCCGAACCCCAGCGCCTGCGCCTGCGCCACCGCCGGGTGGTCGAAACGCTGGCCGCGCAGCCAGTGGTAATAGCTGACCAGCCGGTCCCAGGGGTTGCGCACCAGCGTGACCACGAACATCCGCGCCAGCTCTTGCGGCGTCACCAGCCCGTCGATGTCGGCCAGCGTCGCATGTTTGCGCAGCCGTCCCGCCGCCGCCTGCAACGACTTTTGCCGCCGGGCGCGGGCGCGGGCCTTGGGGGTGTCGCCCAGGATGATGTCGTCGCGCATGGCGCGGGATTCCAGCGCCAGGCTCAGCGCGGTGCCGCCGGTCTTGGGAATATGGACGAACACATAGGCGCGGCCGCGGGAAATGATCACTGCTGGCTCCGGCTGGGTCGGGGCTTGCTGGCCCAGACAGGCGCTGCGGTCAATCCTTGCGCTGTTCAGGGGGATTGTCCGGTTTCTTCAGCCGCCGCGCCAGCGGGCTGAGAATGCGGTGGATCAGCCACAGCACCGTCATCGCCAGCGCCGTGGTCAGCAGCGCCAGCGAGATATTGCCCACCCCGCAGGCCAGCCCGATCGCCCCGCACAGCCACATCGAGGCCCCGGTGGTGATCCCCCGCACGCTGAAGCCGCTGACCACGATCGAGCCCGCCGCCAGGAACGCCACCCCCGAGGTCACCGATTCGATCAGCCGCAGCGGATCGACCCGCATCATCACCCCGGGGGCCGAGGGGAAATGCACCAGTTCGACCGCCAGCACCGCAAACACCGCCGCCGCAAGCGAGATCATAATATGGGTGCGCAGCCCGGCGGCGCGGGAATGGACCTCGCGTTCCCAGCCGATGATGCCGCCCAGAACCATCGCCGCGGTCAGCCGTATCGCCGCCACCACCAGCGGAATCGAACCGGCAGGGTTGAAGGCGCGGGTGAGTTCTTCGGCGATTGCGTTCATGGGTCCGGGCTCTGCTGGCTGCGGCGGCCCGGTTCAGTCGGGGCGCGAGGCTTTTTCGCTTATCCCCGAAACCCCCTCGCGGCGTTCGAGTTCCGCCAGCACCTCGGCCAGCGTCACCCCGCGCGCGGCCAGCATCACCAGCAGGTGATACAGCACATCGGCGGCCTCGGCGGTCAGGCGCGCGCGGTCGCCGCGCACGGCCTCGATGATGGCCTCGATGGCTTCCTCGCCGAATTTCTCGGCGCATTTCTCGGGGCCGCTGGCCAGCAGGCGTGCGGTCCAGCTGGATTCGGGGTCGGCGCCGCGGCGGGTGGCGATGGTGGCGGCCAGCCGTTCCAGCGCGCTCATTCCAGCCGCACCTTGATGCCGGCCGCGGCCATATGGGCCTTGGCCTCGGCGATGGTATGGGTGCCGAAATGGAAGATCGAGGCGGCCAGCACGGCGCTGGCATGGCCCTGGGTCACGCCCTCGACCAGATGGTCCAGCGTGCCGACCCCGCCCGAGGCGATGACGGGAATATCCACCGCATCGGCCACCGCCCGGGTCAGCGGGATATTGTAGCCGCCCCGCGTGCCGTCGCGGTCCATCGAGGTCAGCAGGATTTCCCCCGCGCCCTTGGCCGCGACGGTGCGGGCGAATTCCACCGCGTCGATGCCGGTGGGGCGGCGCCCGCCATGGGTGAAGATTTCCCATTTTCCCGGCGCCACGGTCTTGGCGTCGATGGCGCAGACGATGCACTGGCTGCCGAAACGCTCGGCTGCGGCCGCGATCACGTCGGGGTCGGCGACGGCGGCCGAGTTGAAACTGACCTTGTCGGCGCCCGCCAGCAGCAGGGCGCGCACGTCGTCGGGCGTGCGCACGCCCCCGCCCACGGTCAGCGGGATAAAGCATTTTTCCGCCGTGCGCGACACCAGGTCATACATGGTGCCGCGGTTTTCGTTGGTGGCGTGAATGTCGAGGAAACACAGCTCGTCGGCGCCGGCGGCGTCATAGGCGGCCGCGGCCTGGACCGGGTCGCCGGCGTCGATCAGGTCGACGAAATTGACGCCCTTGACCACGCGGCCATCGGCGACATCAAGGCAGGGGATGATGCGGATCTTGAGCATGGCGCCTGATAGCGCGGGCGGGCGGCCATGAAAAGCGGGTTTGCTTGGGCGCGCGGGCAGGACCGGGGCGCTGCCCCGGACCCCGGGATATTTTCGTGATGAAGAACGGGCCCGGGAGGGGCGACCCCCGAGCAGGAGCCCCGCGGCGGCCGGCTGGATGAGCGAACAGGAGTGCCTGCGGGGTTACCAGCGCAGGACGACGCTGCCCCAGCTCATGCCGCCGCCGATGGCCTCGGTCAGGACCACGTCGCCTTGCTTGAACCGCCCCTCGCGGTCGGCGACCGACAGCGCCAGCGGGATCGAGGCGGCCGAGGTGTTGCCGTGGTCGGCCACCGTCAGCACCACCCGTTCCACCGGCAGGCCCATCTTTTGCGCGGTGCCGGTGATGATGCGCAGATTGGCCTGATGCGGGACCAGCCAGTCCACGTCCGCCGGCGCCAGCCCGGCCTTGTCCAGCACCCGGTTGGCGGTGGCGGCGAGTTTTTCCACCGCGTGGCGGAAGACCAGATTGCCCTGCATCCGCAGCGCGCCCGCGGTGCCGGTGCGGCTGACCCCGCCGTCCACGTAAAGCAGGTCGCGCAGCTTGCCGTCGCTGTTGAGGTCGCAGGCGAGGATGCCGCGGTCGTGGCTGTCGCCCTTACCCTCGGCCGCTTCCAGGATCACGGCGCCGGCGCCGTCGCCGAACAGCACGCAGGTGCCGCGGTCGGTCCAGTCCATGATCCGGCTGAAGGTCTCGGCCCCGATCACCAGCACCCGGTCGGCCTGGCCGGTGCGGATCAGCCCGTCGGCATTGGCCAGCGCAAAGACGAATCCGGCGCAGACCGCCTGCACGTCATAGGCAAAGCCGCGGGTCATCCCCAGCCCGGCCTGCACCATCGTCGCCACCGCCGGAAAGGTCAGGTCGGGGGTCGAGGTCGCCAGCACGATCGCGTCGATGTCGTCGGCTGTGATGCCGGCGCGGTCCAGCGCGTCGCGCGCCGCTGCCAGCGCGAGGTCCGAGGTATATTCATCCTCGGCCGCGAAATGCCGTCGCTCGATGCCGGTGCGGGTGCGGATCCATTCGTCCGTGGTGTCGAGCGTCTGCTCGAAATAGCTGTTCTCGACCACGCGCGAGGGCAGGTAATGCCCGGTTCCACGCACCACCGAACGTCGCATTACTGTCCTGCCTCTGCCTGTGGGGCACGGCCCGATGCCGCGTCCCGTGGTTCCGATCCCGCGGATGTCTCGTCCCAACCTTCGGCGGGGCCGGCTTGTTCCGCGGCCTCGGCCGCCTGCGCCACCCGCGCCTTGAGCCGGTCGTTGAACCCCGAGCGCGCCAGCTGGAACGCCAGCTTGACCGCCGCCGACACCCCGGTCGCATCCGCGGCGCCGTGGGATTTCACCACCGTGCCGTTCAGCCCCAGGAACACGCCGCCGTTGACCCGGCGCGGGTCGATCCGTTTTTGCAGCCGCTTGAGCGAGGTCATGGCCAGCAGGGCCGCGAATTTCGACATGATCGAGTTGGCGAAGGCGTCCTTGAGGAAATCTCCGACCAGCTTGGCCGTCCCCTCGCCGGTCTTCAAGGCCACGTTGCCGGTGAACCCGTCGGTGACGATCACATCCACGCGGGCGCTCATCAGGTCGCCGCCCTCGACAAAGCCGACATAGTCCACGTTGGCGCCCTCGACCGCGGCGGCGGCGGCGATCAGGCGGTGGGCCTCTTTCAGCTCGGGGCGGCCCTTGTGGTCCTCGGTCCCGACGTTCAGCAGCCCGACGCGGGGGCGGGTCAGCCCCAGCCCGTTGCGGGCGTAGGACGCGCCCATCATCGCGTATTGCAGCAGGTCGGTGGCGTCGGCGCGGATGTCGGCGCCCACGTCGAGGATGATGTTGAACCCCTGCGGCCCGCGCGACGGCCACAGCACCGCGATGGCCGGGCGGTTCACCCCGGGCAGCTTGCGCAGCCGCAGCATCGACAGCGCCATTAGCGCGCCGGTGTTGCCGCAGCTGACCGCGACCGTCGCCTCGCCGTTGCGCACCGATTCGATCGCCGACCACATCGAGGTGCCCTGCGCCGAGCGCACCACCTGCGCGGGCTTGTCGTCCATGGTGACGACGCTTTCGGCATGGCGGATGTCGCAGCGCCCGACCAGTTTCGAGCGGCGGGCGATCAGGCGGCGCAGTTCCGGTTCGGGTCCGTGGACGATAAAGCGGATGTCCGGGTTCTTCTGCGCGCTTTTGGCGATACCGGCGATCACGGCCGCCGGGCCGCGGTCGCCGCCCATCGCATCGACGGAAATCACGACCGACCCGGTCGGGCCGGGCTGGGTCGGATCAGGCTGGACAAGCGCGGCTGTCATCGCACCCTGCGGCGGTCAATCAGGCTGCGTCGTCGTCCAGGTCGATGTCGTTCGCCTGGGCGACGACTTCGCGGTCTGCATAATGACCGCACGAAGGGCAGACGTGATGCGGGCGCTTGAGCTCGCCGCAGTTCGCGCATTCGTTCGGGTTCGCGGCGGACAGACCGTCATGCGAGCGGCGCATGTTGCGGCGGGACCGGGTAACTCGGTTCTGAGGGACGGCCATGGGACAACCTTCGGTGGCAATGCACAGCGCGAATCCGCAGATTCCCGCCGTGTCGTGTTTCGGATCGAACCGCGCAGATACGGCACAAACCGGATAGCCGCAAGGGCCAAGGGAAAAAGCGGTGGATTGCCGCCGCGGCGCGGCCGGCCTCAGTTCCCGTTGTCGTCGCCGTTCTTGCGCAGCAGCGAGTCCAGCCCGGCAAAGGGGCGGCGGGTGTCGCCGGCGGCGTCCTCGGCCGCGTCATTCGTGGCGGTCGCCGCATCCGGCAGTTCGGCCCCCGGCGCGCGCGGGTATAGCGGCAGGGCCAGCGACAATTCCTCGACCAGCACGGCGCCGGGGTCGATGATGTGGCCCAGCGGCTCGGTCTCGTCGTCGGGCATCTCGACCTCGTCGCCCTCGGGCACGGCGACATGGGGGGAATAGACCCGCCGGATGTCCTCGGCGATCGTGGTCGCGACCGGGGCCAGCGTCACCACGCAGCCCTGTTCGACCTGTGCGGTCAGCCGCCCTTCAAGCAGCCAGGAATCGTTCGGGGCCGGTTCGAGCGTGCCGGTCAGCCGCAGCTGCGGCAGCGACAGCAGCCCCAGATATGCGGCGATGCGGGCGCGGGTCTCGGGGTCGGGGGTCAGCTCGACGGGCGTGGCGCGCCGCGCGTTCAGCTGCGACACCCGCAGCTTGTGGGAATAGGGGGCAGGGGACATGATCTGGGCCTTGAAGTCTGGACTGTGGCGGTCGGGTGCGCGAAGGGCTGGGTTCGCCCGCCCGATGTTCTTGAGCGGCGGCGGCGAGTTTGCTAAGCGGGTCGGGCGCCGTCAACCGTCGGGATCGTTCCTGACGGTTTACGGGCATGGCACGACAGCGCCAGCGACACCGATTGCGTCCCGAACGGCCCGGCAGAACGGCCACGGGCGCGCAATCACGACAGGTGCGCGGGGCGCGTGAACGAGGGGAAGGCAACGATGACCACGACCCGCAGGCGGGTGATCGCCCTGGCCCTTGCCGCGCCGCTGGTGGCGGCGGCCGGCTGCACGCGGATGTATCGCAACCACGGCTATCTGCCGACCGACGACGAGCTGGCGCAGGTCGCTGTCGGCCAGACGCGGCGCGACGATCTGGAATATCTGATCGGCCTGCCCGGATCGCAGGGGCTGCTGACCGGGGCGGGCTGGTATTACGTCGGCTCGCGCTGGGAACGTTTTGGCGCCCTCCGCCCGCGCGAGGTCGAGCGTCAGGTGGTGGCGGTCAGCTTTGACCAGAACGGCACCGTGTCCAATATCGAGCGCTTCGGGCTTGAACGTGGCCGCGTCGTCACCCTGTCGCGCCGCGTCACCGACACGGGCGTGGTCGATTCGGGGCTGCTGCGGCAGCTGCTGGGCAACCTGGGCCGCTTCAACCCCGGCGATTTCCTGAACCGGTGATTCGGGGCGCGCGCGGGGGCGGGCAGGTGCGGGGCTCAGCCCGCCGCGCTCTCGGGGATGAAACGCAGCGCCACCCCGTTGATACAATAGCGCAGCCCGGTGGGCGGCGGGCCGTCCGGGAACACATGGCCCAGATGCGCGTCGCACCGCTCGCAGCGGACCTCGGTGCGAATCATGCCGTGGCTGGTGTCGCGATGTTCCCCGATGGCGCCGCCCGCGCGGGAAAAACTGGGCCAGCCGCAGTGGCTTTCGAATTTCTGGTCGCCGTCGAACAGCCGCGCCCCGCAGCAAACACAGGCGTAATGCCCCGGCCCCTGCGGAAAGCCGGGGTGTGAAAACGGTCGCTCGGTCCCGGCCTGACGCGTCACGCGATAGGTCTCGGGGTCCAGCAATTCGCGCCATTCCGCGTCCGGGCGGGTGATCCTGTCTGCCATCTCCTTGGCCTTTCGTCTGCGTTTGCGTTGTGCATCATTAACAATTTAGGGTTATGAGACGCCGGAACAAGCGCGCCCGCGCCCGGCGCATCGCCGGCAGGCGCCCGACGAGGTGCATGATGCCCCAGCTTCAGACCGGACGCTATCGGCTGCGCTACGCCGCGGGTGCAGACGACCTGCGCGCGGCGCGGCGGCTGCGGTTTCGCTGCTTTCGCGCGGATGGGCCGGGCGTCGAGGGCGAGGATGCCGACGCGCTGGACGATCTGTGCCGCCACACGCTGATCGAGCATCGCGAATCGGGCCGGCTGGTGGGCTGTTTCCGCACGCTGGCGCTGGCGTCCGGTGCCCAGATCGCGCGCAGCTATTCGGCGCAGCATTACGATCTGTCGCGGCTGCGCGGCTTTGCCGGGCCGATGATCGAGCTGGGGCGGTTCTGCGTCGATCCCGCGCAGTCCCATCCCGACATCCTGCGGCTGGCCTGGGCGGGGCTGGCACGGCAGGTGGATGCGACGGGGGCCGGGCTGCTGTTTGGCTGTTCGTCGTTCGCCGGGCTGGATGCGGCGGCCTATGCGCGGGCCTTTGCGCTGCTGCGCGACCGCCATGCCGCGCCTGCGCGCTGGCGCCCCGGCATCAAGTCGCCCGAGATCCGCCGCTTTGCCCCACTGCCGGCCGGCGCCGATGCCGGCGGCGTCCGGGCCGAGATGCCGCCGCTGCTGCGCAGCTATCTGGCGATGGGGGGCTGGGTCGGCGACCATGCGGTGCTGGACCGCGACCTGGGCACGATGCATGTGTTCACCGGCGTCGAGGTGCGCCGCATCCCCGCAGCCCGCGCCCGTGCCCTGCGGCGGCTGGCGGGCTGAGGTGGCGGGCTGAAGTGGCGGGGGCGCAAGCGGGGCTTCGCGCCCCATCGTCGTATACGACGATCCCCGCGGGATATTTGTGGCAAGATGAAACAGCCGGCGCGGTTGCCGCCCCGGCGCGGCGGGGATAGAAGCCGGGCGATGAGCGGCTTTTCCTTTACCCTGAACGCCTCCGACGGGCGCGCCCGCACCGGCGTCATCCGCACGCCCCGGGGCGAGATCCGCACCCCCGCCTTTATGCCCGTGGGCACCGCCGGCACGGTCAAGGCGATGCTGCCCGAATCGGTGCGCGCCACCGGCGCCGACATCCTGCTGGGCAACACCTATCACCTGATGCTGCGCCCCGGCGCCGAACGCATCGCCCGGCTGGGGGGGCTGCACCGCTTCATGAACTGGTCGCGCCCGATCCTGACCGATTCCGGCGGGTTCCAGGTGATGAGCCTGTCCGAGCTGCGCAAGCTGACCGAGGACGGCGTGACCTTTGCCAGCCACGTCGATGGCTCGCGCCATTTCCTGTCGCCCGAAACCAGCATGGAAATCCAGCGGCTGCTGGGGTCCGACATCGTGATGGCCTTTGACGAATGCCCGGCGCTGCCCGCCACCCACGCCCGCCAGGCCGAGGCGATGCGCCTGTCGATGCGCTGGGCGCAACGCTCGCGCGATGCCTTTGGCGACCGGCCGGGCCATGCGCTGTTCGGGATCATGCAAGGCGGGGTCGAGCGTGACCTGCGCGAGGAATCGGCCGAGGCGCTGCGCGGGATCGGTTTCGACGGCTACGCCATCGGCGGGCTGGCCGTGGGCGAGGGGCAGGCGGCGATGCTGGGCGTGCTCGACTATGCCACCGAGCTGCTGCCCGCGGGCCAGCCGCGCTACCTGATGGGGGTGGGCAAGCCCGACGACATCGTGGGCGCGGTGCAACGCGGCATCGACATGATGGACTGCGTGCTGCCCTCGCGTTCCGGGCGCACCGGGCAGGCGTGGACCCGGCGCGGGCAGATCAACATCAAGAACGCCCGCCACGCCGACGACCCGCGGCCGCTGGACGAGGACTGCACCTGCCCCGCCTGCTCGGGCTATTCCCGCGCCTATCTGCACCATGTGTTCCGCGCCGGAGAGATGATCTCGGGGATGCTGCTGACCTGGCACAATCTGCATTACTATCAGCAGATCATGCAGCAGATGCGCGAGGCGATCGCGGCGGGGACGCTGGACGCCTGGGTTGCCGGTTTCCACGCGATGCGCGCGCAGGGCGATATCGCGCCGCTCTAGCGGTCGCGGGGCGCGCGCGGGCGATAGACCGGCAGTTGCCAGCCGAATGCCATGCTGCCCAGCCGCAGCATCAGCGTGACCACGCCGCAGGCGCCCACCGCCAGCGTCTGGTCCAGCCCCAGCGCGATCAGCACCGCCGCCACGACCGCCCCGCCAAAAGCGGCGGTGACGTAAAGCTCGCCCTGTTTCAGAACCATCGGCAGCTCGTTGCCGACCACGTCGCGCATCAGCCCGCCAAAGGTGCCGGTGAACACGCCCATGATGACCACCACCACCGGCGAGACCCCGGACTCGAGCGCGACGCCCACGCCCGCGGGCACGGCGGCGGCCAGCGCCAGCGCGTCCAGCCAACGGATCCAGCGCGCCCGGCTGTGCAGCAGATGCGCGCCCCAGAACACCAGCATCGCCGCCCCCGCCGCCAGCAGCACCAGCGAGGGCCGGTCCACCCAGAACACCGCGTCCCGCCCCAGCACCAGATCGCGCAGCGTGCCGCCGCCGACCGCGGTCATCACCGCCATGAAGATGAAGCCGACCGGATCCAGCTGCAACCGGCTGGCGACCAGCGCCCCGGTCAGCGCAAACACCAGAACCGAGCCGTAATCCAGCAGCCAGACCAGCGCCGGCAGGTTGGCGGCCAGCCCGCCCATCACTTGAACGGCGCCATGCCGGCGCGGGCCAGCTCGTCGGCGCGCTCGTTTTCCGGGTGGCCGGCGTGGCCCTTGATCCACTCCCACGTGACCTGATGGGCGGCGGCGGCGGTTTCCAGCCGCTGCCACAGATCCACGTTCTTGACCGGCTTGCGATCCGCGGTGCGCCAGCCGTTGCGTTTCCAGCCGTGGATCCAGCTGGTGACGCCGTTCTTCACATAGGCCGAATCGGTGGTGATGGTGATGGCGCTGGGCCGGGTCAGAACCTCAAGCGCGGAAATCGCGGCCATCAGCTCCATGCGGTTGTTGGTGGTGTCAGGCTCGCCGCCGGACAGCTCGCGTTCCTTGACGACGCGCCCGCCGTCAACTGCGCGCATCACCACCCCCCAGCCCCCGGGGCCGGGATTGCCGCTGCAAGCGCCATCGGTCCAGGCATGAAGTTCAGGCATCAGAGGTCTCCAAGGCATGTCCTGGCCGTCCCGGGCAGCCTGCGGAAACTGCTGCTGCCCTGCGGCCGATGATTTCTTTCTGGCTGAAATACCCTCGGGGGGCGCGGGGGGCGAAGCGCCCCCGCTTGCGACCTCTCAACCCGGCGCAGGCTCGCGCAGGATACGGGGCACCTTGAACTCGACCCGCTCGCGCGCGGTTTCCACCAGCTCGACCGTCAGGTCGTAGCGCCCGGCAAAGGCGGCGATCACCTCGTCCACCAGCACCTCGGGGGCGCTGGCGCCGGCGGTGACGCCGACGGAACGAATACCCTCCAGCGCGCGCCAGTCGATGTCGGCGGCCCGCATCACCAGCTGCGCATAGGCGCAGCCGGCCGAGCGCCCGACCTCGACCAGCCGGCGCGAGTTGGAACTGTTCGGCGCCCCGATCACCAGCAGCGCGTCGATTTTCGGCGCGATCGCCTTGACCGCGGCCTGCCGGTTGGTGGTCGCATAGCAGATATCGTCCTTGGCCGGGCCGACGATCGCCGGGAACCGTGCCTGCAACGCCGCGACGATTTCGGCGGTGTCGTCCACCGACAGCGTGGTCTGGGTGATCCACGCCAGCCGCTGCGGATCCCGAGGGGTGACGCGGCCCACATCCTCGACCGTTTCGACCAGGATCACCTCGCCCGCAGGCAGTTGGCCCATGGTGCCCAGCACCTCGGGGTGGCCGGCATGGCCGACCATGACCATCTGCAATCCGTCCGCATGGTGGCGCTCGGCCTCGACATGGACCTTGCTGACCAGGGGGCAGGTCGCGTCCACGAATACCATGTTGCGGGCCCGCGCCTCGGCCGGGACCGATTTCGGCACCCCATGCGCGGAAAAGATCACCGGGCGGTCGTCGGGCACCTCGTCCAGCTCGTCCACGAACACCGCGCCCTTTTCCCGCAGCCCGTCGACGACAAAGCGGTTGTGCACGATTTCATGGCGCACATAGACCGGCGCGCCCCATTTCTGGAGGGCAAGCTCGACGATCTGCACGGCCCGGTCGACGCCCGCGCAGAACCCGCGCGGCGCGGCCAGATACAGGGTCAGGGGCGGCTTTATGGGGCGGGATTCGGACATGCCCCCGATTACCCCGCCCGGCGGCCAAGGTCCATGCAAAGCGGCGCGCGGGGAGATAACGGCCGGCCAGCTGGTGGTGGCTGCCGTATAAGCGGCTCGATGATTTGGCTGGCGAGGCGCAAATATGCAGGTATTTTGCCATATCAGCCTGAAAACATGTATATTTGGTTAGGTGACTGCCAGTGTTTTGTTTGCTAGGTGTCCATGCAGGTATCGGTTTTGGCGGGGAATTATCATGCGGATTGATCGTTTGCTGATCATGGCTGCGGCATTCGCGGCAACGGGTTCTTTGGCGCAGGCAGCCATCTGCGACTACCGGCCTAGCCAGTTGATTGGCGGAGATGGTGCTGCAGTGGTCGCAGCTACTAGCGCAGGGGTTGCAACCGCGGGCACAGCCATGAAAGTGGCGGGTTTCTACACGTTGGTCAATGCAACCACTGGTGCGACGATGCTTGGCTCGGTTGCTGTCGGAGCATCCGGGGCAGGTACTGTAGGTATTATTGGGGGCACCGCTGGAGTTATCGGCACGGTTGCCTCGATTGTCATGGCGCCGGTGACTATAGTCGCTGCTGGGGTCACAGTCGCAGTGGTCGGGGGCTACGAGGGAGCCTGCTATTATCTGGTGGATGAGCGCATCACCGACTACGCTGAAGTCGATGCGATCATGCAGGATCTTGGCCAGCAGGCAGACCCGGAATATTTCCAGTATCGCGAAGCCAATAATGCCGCCAAAAACAACGCGCTCATCTGGGTCAAGAACGATAAGGGTGAGTTGGATGAGTACGAAGTCCGCAACCTCTACATCGTTAACGGGGAACTCAGGCATAGTGACTGGTTCATTGATACGGTGATCGGTCGGGTCGGGGTGCGGTCAGACGATGTGAGAGCCTTTCCGGCTGAAGCCGAGTAAATAGCAAAATGCGAGTCCGGCGTGGCTTTCAACGCCGCGCCGTGATATCGGCCGTCTTGCCCGGGATCAGTGCAATAACCTATCCCATCCCACCTCACTCTTTCCCGCCCCGCGCTTGACGCCCCCCTGCCGCTCGGGGCAACTGTCGGGCAAAAAGGAAAGCGGGACCATGCAGCGCAGCGGCTTGCTGATCATCATCTCATCGCCCTCGGGGGCGGGAAAATCCACGCTGGCGCGCCGGCTGATGGATTGGGACAAGAGCCTGCGGTTCTCGGTCTCGGCCACCACGCGACCGCCGCGGCCGGGCGAGGTGGACGGGCAGCATTATCATTTCACCGACCGCGCCGCGTTCCAGGCGCTGGTGGCCGGGGGCGGGATGCTGGAACATGCCGAGGTGTTCGGCAATCTTTACGGCAGCCCGGCCGCCCCGGTGGAAACCGCGATTGCCGAGGGGCGCGACACCATCTTTGACGTGGACTGGCAGGGCGGGCAGCAGATCCGCGCGTCAACGCTGGGGCCGCAGGTGGTCTCGATCTTCATCCTGCCGCCCAGCCTGGCGGAACTGGAACGCCGCCTGCGCGCCCGCGGGCAGGACAGCGAACAGGTGATCGCCGGGCGGATGCAGAAAAGCCGCGATGAAATCAGCCACTGGGCCGAATACGACTATGTGCTGGTCAACGACGATCTGGACGCGACCGAGGCCGATCTGCGCGCGATCCTGACCGCCGAGCGGCTGCGCCGCGACCGCCGCCCCGCCCTTGGCGGGTTTGTCCGCACGCTGATGGAGGATGCAGCATGATCTGGGAACTTGACGGAATCGCCCCCGAAATCGCCGCCAGCGCCTGGGTCGCCCCCGACGCGCAGCTGATCGGCCGCGTGGCGGTCGAGGATGAGGCGAGCATCTGGTGGGGCGCGGTCCTGCGCGGCGACAATGAGGAAATCCGCGTCGGCCACGGCTCGAACGTGCAGGAGCTGTGCGTGTTCCACACCGATATGGGCTATCCGCTGACCATCGGCCGCGACGTGACCATCGGCCACCGCGCCATGCTGCACGGCTGCACCATCGGCGACGGCGCGCTGATCGGGATGGGGGCGACGGTCCTGAACGGGGCAAAGATCGGCGCAGGCGCGCTGATCGGCGCGGGCGCGCTGATCGCCGAGGGCAAGGAAATCCCCCCCGGCGCGTTGGTGATGGGAGCGCCGGGCCGGGTGGTGCGGCAGTTGGACGACGCGGCCATTGCCGGGCTGCTTCAGTCCGCTGCGCATTACCGTGAAAATGCCGCGCGGTTTCGGGCCGGGTTGCGGCGGGTGGAATAGGAAAAGGCCGGGCGGGTGCCCGGCCTGCCTCCGGCGGGGATATTTTTACACCAAAGAGGGGCTGGTTGCGGCAGGATAGGCCGCGGCTTGCTGGAGGTGCCGGGCCGCCCGCTGAGGGGCGGCCGCGCCTGTCAGCCCATGTTCTCGGCCAGCCAGCGTTCCAGCCAGTGGATCGAATATTCGCCGCGCTGGATTTCGGGGTCGCGCAGCAGGCGGTCGAACAGCGGCACGGTGGTGTCCACCCCGTCGATGATCAGCTCGCCCAGGGCGCGGCGCATCCGGGCAAGCGCCTCGTCGCGGTCGCGGCCGTGGACGATCAGCTTGCCGATCAGGCTGTCGTAATAGGGCGGGATCACATAGCCGTCGTAAAGCGCCGAATCCATCCGCACCCCCAGCCCGCCCGGCGCGTGATACTGGCTGACCCGCCCGGGCGAGGGCGCGAAATTCGGCAGCCGCTCGGCGTTGATCCGCGCCTCGATGGCGTGGCCGCGGATCGCAAGGTCGTCCTGGCGCAGGCTCATCCCCTGGCCGGCGGCGACGAGGATCTGTTCGCGCACCAGATCGACGCCATAGATCGCCTCGGTCACCGGGTGTTCGACTTGCAGGCGGGTGTTCATCTCGATGAAATAGAACTCGCCGTCCTCGAACAGGAACTCGATGGTGCCGGCGCCGGCGTATTGCAGCCGGGCGATGGCGTCGGCGCAGATGCGGCCGATGCGGTCGCGCTGTTCGGGGCTGATGGCGGGGCCGGGGGCTTCTTCCAGCACCTTCTGGTGGCGGCGTTGCAGCGAGCAGTCGCGTTCGCCCAGATGCACCGCGCCGCCGCGGCCGTCGCCGAAGACCTGGATCTCGATATGGCGCGGGCGCTGGAGGTATTTCTCGATATAGACTTCGTCGTTGCCAAAGGCGGCCTTGGCCTCGGACCGGGCGGTGCGGAATGCCACCTCGATCGCGGCATCGTCCAGCGCCACCTTCATGCCGCGGCCGCCGCCGCCGGCAGTGGCCTTGATGATCACCGGATAGCCGATTTCGGCCGCGACGCGGCGGGCGGTGTCAATGTCGGCCACGCCCCCCTCGGACCCCGGCACCACCGGGATGCCCAGCGATTTCGCGGTTTCCTTGGCGGTGATCTTGTCGCCCATCAGCCGGATATGTTCCGCGCGCGGGCCGATGAAGGTCAGGCCGTGATCCTCGACCATCTGCACGAATTGCGCGTTTTCCGACAGGAACCCGTAGCCCGGATGGATCGCCTGCGCGCCGGTGATCTCGCAGGCCGACAGGATCGCGGGCATGTGCAGATAGGATGCGGTCGAGGGCGCAGGGCCGATGCAGATCGATTCGTCGGCCATGCGCACATGCATGGCGTCGCTGTCGGCGGTGGAATGCACCGCGACCGAACTGATGCCCATTTCGCTGCATGCACGGATGACCCGCAGGGCGATTTCGCCGCGGTTGGCGATCAGGATCTTGTCGAACATGGCCCGGCCCGCCTTATTCGACGATCATCAGCGTGGTGCCGAATTCCACCGGCGTGCCATCCTCGACCAGCACGCGGCGCACGGTGCCGGCGCGGGGGGCGGGGATGTGGTTCATGGTCTTCATCGCCTCGACGATCATCAGCGTGTCGCCCTCGGCCACCTGCTGGCCGATGCTGACAAAGGCCGCGGCCCCGGGTTCGGGCGACAGATACGCGGTCCCGACCATGGGCGAGGGCACGGCGCCGGGGTGGCTGGCCGGGTCGCTGGCGGCGGCAGCGGCCGGTGCAGGCGCGGCAGGGGCCGGGCCGGGGGCGGGTTGGGCGGCCGGCGGCGCATAGGCCGGGGCCTGTATCGCCACCTGGCGCCCGTGTTTGGACAGCTCGACCGTCAGCCGGTCGTCCTCGCCATATTCACGCTCGACCTTGAGTTCGGTCAGGTCGTTGCGGTTCAGAAGCTCGGCCAGCGCCTGGATAAAGGCGGTGTCGTCCGCATGGTGCCGGGTCGGGTCTTTGTCGCTCATGATCTTTCTGCCTTGGTGGCCGTTCTGGGAACGCGGCGTTTCGCGGGGCTTATAGACGCTTGGGCGCCGCAAGGGAAATCGTTTCGGACGGTGCGGCGACGGGACCGCCGGCAAGGGCCGGATGCGGGGCGTCGTCCCTGTCGCGGCCGGAGTCTGGGTCCGCCGGGGTGCGGACCTTCCAGCGGCGGTGAATCCACAGCCATTGTTCCATATGCGCACGCACCAGCGATTCGAGATCGTCGTTCAGCGCCTGCATCATCGTCTTGGGCGAGGCGGGGGGGATCGGGTCGCCGACATGGACGCGGAAATCCAGCCCGCCGGGCTGGCGGATCGCGGCGATGGGGACAAGGGGCGCGTCGTGGCGCAGGGCAAGCTCGGCCGGGGTCAGCGCGGTTGCGGCCGGCAGGCCGAAGAATCGCAGCACCGCGGCCCCATGCACATGCTGGTCAAAGCCAAGCGCAAGGAACCCGCCGCCGCGCAGGAATTTCAGCATCTCGGCCAGCCCCTTGCGGCCGCGGGGAAACAGCGGCGTGCTAATCGCCTCGATCGCGGCGACGTAATGGCGGTTGAACAGCGGGTTGTTCATCGGCCGGTAAAGCCCGCCGACCGGCCAGCCGCGCGCGACCAGCGCCGCGCGCATGGCGTCGTAATTGCCGAAATGCGCAGCGGCCAGCACCACCGGGCGCCCCGCCTGCGCCGCGCTTTCCAGCAGCGCGACGCCCGGCCCGTCCAGCCGGCTGCCCTTGCGGATATGGGCCAGGAAATCGGCGCCCGAATAGGTCTCGGCCATGGCGCGGCCGGCGTTTTCGGGAACCGCGCGGGTCAGGCGGCGGATCTCGGCCTCCGGCAGGTCGGGGCAGGCAAGCGCCAGATTGGCGCGGATGCGCCGCCGCCAGCCCGCCAGCGGCCCCAGCAGATGCGCAAACAGCCAGCCCATCAGCGCCACCCGCCGCGGATAGGGCAGCGCCTGCACCAGCCGCATCAGCGCGACAAAGGCCGCGTTGCCCAGCCGGTCGGTGAGGGTGGGGCGCTCAGCCATTGCGGCCTCGGGCACCCTGTTCCGGGGGGCGTGCGGGCCGTGTGGTCCGGGCCTCGCGCAGCCAGACGTAAAGCCCGGCTGCGACGATCAGCGCGGCCCCCGCAATGGTCCAGCCGTCGGGCATCGCGCCAAAGAACAGCCAGCCCCACAGCGTGGCCCAGACCAGCCCGGTATAGCCCAGGGGCGCGATGGCGGCGGCCTCGGCCATGACAAAGGCCTGGATCAGCAGCGCCTGTGCGGCGGTGCCGACCAGCCCCAGCGCAAGAAACGCCCACAGATCGCCGGTTGCGACCGGCTGCCAGACGAACGGCACCACCGTCGTGGCGACCAGCGTCGCCACCCCCGTCGACCACAGGATCGAGGTGGCGGTGCCGTCGCCGCGCACCATCCGCGTCATGATCGCGCCGGCGGCATAGCTGACCGCCCCCAGCAGCGGCAGCAGCGCCGCCGGCTGGAACACGCCGGCGCCGGGGCGGATCACGATCATCGCGCCGAGCAGCGCCACCGCGATGCCGGCCATGCGGCGCGGGCCGATGCTTTCGCCCAGAAACAGCGCCGCGCCAAGGGTGATCAGCACCGGGTTGATGTCCATGATCGCGGTGGCCTCGGCCAGGCCGATGAATTGCAGCGCGCTGAAAAACAGCGCGATCGAGGCCAGCTGCGTCAGCCCGCGCCCGACATGCAGCACGGGCGACGAGGAACGCGCCACCACCCGCAGCCGCGGCGCCAGCACCAGCACCACCAGCGCCAGATTCAGCGCCATGCGCACCCAGACGATCTGCGCCGGGTGATACCCCTGCGCCATCAGCTGCTTGCCCAGCGCGTCCATGACGGTAAAGCAGAACACCGACGCCAGCAGCGCCAGCACCCCCAGCGACTGCCGGGGCAGTGGCAGCGGCCGAAAGGGCGGGGCGGGCGCGCTCATTGTCCGAACCCTTGGTGCGGGGCGGCGCGGCCGGACGCTCCGCGGGGGATATTTGAGTGATGAAGAAGGGCGGGGAAGCCGGGCACGAGGATCACGGGGCGGCGGGGCGTCACGCGGGGGCGGGGCGTCCCGCGGTGGTGGGCCGTCCCGTGGCGATTGATGCGGCAGCACCGGGGCAGGGGGTGCCCCGGTTCACTGCGCCGGGTTGAGCAGGCCCCGGCGCGGGCGGGCGCCCCGGTCGCATGGGGACGGACCGGGCGCGCGGCAGGGATCACAGCAGCGCCTTGACCTTTGCCACAGTGGCCTCGGGGGTGATGCCGAATTCCTTGTAAAGCCGGTCGGCCGGGGCCGAGGCGCCAAACCCGGTCATCCCGATGAAGCCCGCGCGTTTTTCGGCGCCGCGTTCCCCCATCAGCAGCCAGTCCCAAGGCTGGCGCACCGCGGCCTCGATGGCGACGCGGACCGGGCCTTGGGGCAGGACGCTGGCGCGGTAATCCTCGGGCTGGTCGCCAAACAGTTCCATGCAGGGGACCGAGACGACGCGGGTCGGGGTGCCCTCGGCCTCGAGCGTCTCGGCGGCCTTGACGGCGATTTCCACCTCGGACCCCGAGGCCATCAGGATCGCCTGCGGCGCCCCGGACGCCTCGCGCAGCACATAGGCGCCGCGGGCGGTCAGGTTGTCGTCGGTGTGATCCAGCCGCAGCGTCGGCAGGTTCTGCCGCGACAGCGCCAGCACCGAGGGGGTGCTGTCCGCGGTCAGCGCCAGTTCCCACGCCTCGGCGGTTTCGACCAGATCGGCGGGGCGGAAGGTCCAGGTGTTCGGCGTCGCGCGCAGCATCGCCAGATGCTCGACCGGCTGGTGGGTGGGGCCGTCCTCGCCCAGGCCGATGGAATCGTGGGTCATCACATAGACGACCGGCACCCCCATCAGCGCCGACAGCCGCATGGCGCCGCGGGCATAGTCGGTAAACGCCATGAAGGTGCCGCCATAGGGGCGCAGGCCCCCGTGCAGCGCCAGCCCGTTCATCGCCGCCGCCATGCCGTGTTCGCGGATGCCGTAATGCACATAGCGCCCGGCGCGGTTCTGGGCGTCGAAAATGCCCAGATCGGCGGTTTTCGTGTTGTTGGAGCCGGTCAGGTCGGCCGAGCCGCCGATGGTTTCGGGCAGGATCGGGTTGACGATTTCAAGCACCATTTCGGATGCCTTGCGGGTCGCGACCTTGGGCGCATCGGCGCTGGTTTTCTGCTTGAGCGCGGCGATGGCGGGGGCCAGCCTGTCGCTGGTCTCGCCCGAGACGCGGGCGGCGAACGCCTCGCGCCGGTCCTCGGGCAGGGCATCGACGCGGGCGGCCCATGCCTCGCGCGCAGCCGCACCCCGGGCGCCGATCTCGCGCCAGCGGGCGGTGATGTCCTGCGGCAACTCGAATGGCGCGTGTTCCCAGCCATAGGCGGCGCGGGTGGCGGCGATTTCATCGGCGCCCAGCGGCGAGCCATGGATGCCCGAGGTGCCGCCCTTTTTCGCCGAGCCATAGCCGATGACGGTGCGGCAGGCGACCAGCACCGGGCGGCCGTCGTCCTGCGCGGCCGCGGTCAGGGCGCGGTCGATGTCGGCCGGGTCATGGCCGTCGCAGCTGAGCGTGCGCCAGCCCGACGCCTCGAAGCGCTTCAGCTGGTCGGTCGAATCCGACAGCGACAGCGCGCCGTCGATGGTGATCTGGTTGTCGTCCCACAGCACGATCAGCCGCCCCAGCCGCAGATGGCCGGCCAGCGCGATGGCCTCTTGGCTGATGCCTTCCATCAGGCAGCCGTCGCCGGCGATCACCCAGGTGCGGTGGTCGCACAGATCCTCGCCGAATTCGGCGCGCAGCTTGGCCTCGGCCATGGCAAAGCCGACCGAGGTCGCCAGCCCCTGGCCCAGCGGGCCGGTGGTGGTCTCGATCCCCTCGGCGTGGCCGTATTCGGGGTGACCGGCGGTGGCGGCACCCCACTGGCGGAAGTTGCGCAACTGGTCGAGGCTCATCTGCTCGAACCCGGTCAGGTGCAGCAGCGAATAGATCAGCATCGAGCCATGGCCCGCCGACAGGATGAAGCGGTCGCGGTCGAACCAGTTCGGGGCGGCGGCGTCGAATTTCAGGTGCTTGCGCCACAGCACGGTGGCGACATCGGCCATGCCCATCGGCATTCCGGGGTGGCCGGAATTGGCCTGTTCGACCGCATCCATCGACAGGACGCGGATCGCGCTGGCAAGGCTCCAATGATCGGGATCGGCAAGGCGGCGCGCGGTCAGGGGCATGGGCGGCTCCGGTTCAGGGGGTGGGTTCGGTTCGGGCGGGGTCGTTTCGGGTGATAGGCAGAGGGCGGCGCGGTTGCAAGCGGCGGGACCGTGGCCAGCCCCATCGTCGTATACGACGATCCCGCCGGATATTTGTGCAAGAAAGAAAGCGTCAGCCGCGGTCCCGCGCCAGCGGGTGGCGGGTCAGCACCAGCTCGCGCATCCGTTCGTCCAGCACATGGGTGTAGATTTCGGTGGTGCCCAGATCGGCGTGGCCCAGCAGCGCCTGGATGGCGCGCAGATCGGCGCCGCCTTCCAGCAGATGGGTGGCAAAGGCGTGGCGCAGCACATGCGGAGTGACCTTGCCCGCAGCAAACCCGGCCGCGGCGGCAAGGCTGGCCAGCATCGCGTGGAACGCCTGCCGGGTCATGTGCCCCGCGGCGCCGGCGCCCGGAAACAGCCAGCGCGCGCCCTTGCCGGCGACCAGCCGGCCCAGCGGGCTGTCGGGGGCGGCCGCGTCGCGCAGCCCCAGCCATGCGGCGGTGGCGCGGCGGGCGGGGGCGGTCAGCGGCACCATGCGTTCACGCCCGCCCTTGCCGCGGATCAGCAGCAGCTCGGGGTCGCCGCGCAGGTTGGCCGCGGGCAGCGCGACCAGTTCCGACACGCGCATTCCGGTGGCATAGGCGAGTTCCAGCGCCGCAAGGTTGCGGGCGCGGTCTTGCGGGTTCGCTCCGTGCTGGCCGGCTGCGTCGAACAGCC
Organism: Paracoccus alkenifer; assembly: GCF_900108405.1. GTDB lineage: Bacteria > Pseudomonadota > Alphaproteobacteria > Rhodobacterales > Rhodobacteraceae > Paracoccus > Paracoccus alkenifer. The sequence goes on along the minus strand of NZ_FNXG01000001.1, from coordinate 255,658 downwards.
GCGCGATTTCGGGTTGCGACAGCACCCGGGGCAGGCGCTGGCTGCGGCCGGGGCCGGACAGGCGGATCGCGGGGTCGTCGTCGCGCCAGCCCTCGTCCAGCGCAAAGCGGGTGAACTGGCGGATCGCGGACAGGCGGCGGGCGCGGGTGGCGCGCGACAGCCCCTCGGCCTCGCAGCGCGACAGGTAGGTTTCGATGTCCTCGCGGGTGGCGGTGTTCAGCGTCAGGCCCCGATGCGCGGCAAAGGCGGCGAAATCGGCAAGGTCGCGCCCATAGGCCAGCAGGGTGTTGCGCGCGGCCCCCGCCTCGGCCGCCTGCGCGTCCAGGAAAGCCTCGACCAGCCGCAGGTCGGGGGTGTTGGCGGCGGATCGAGCCGCCTTGCGGCCGCGTCGGCCGGGTGGGGCAGCGGCCGGAGCCGCGGCCGGAGCAGCGTCGGGGGCGGGCGCGGCGTGCGGCGTCGGGGCGGGGGCGCTGTCGCGGCGCGGGGGTTGCGCCGCACCGCGGGCGCCGGGCAGGGCGCCGTCGCGGGTCATGGCGGCGCCGGGCGGGTCATCGCCGCAGCCCCATATGTTCGCCCAGCAGCAGCTCGACCGCTGCCATGCGCGCATCGGCGGGCTGGCCCAGTTCGACCATCCGGCGCAGCCCGGCGCTGGCGCGGGCGGTGTCGCCGTCAAGCCCCGCATCGACATCGGCGATGGCGGACAGCAGGGCAAGGCCGCGGCCGCCGGGTGGCGGCGCGTTCTGCGGCTCGGCCATCAGCGCGGCGGCATAGGCGGCGCCGGGGGCGGTGTCGGTGTCGGCAAAGCCGGCAGCATCGCCCGCGGCCAGCGCGATCAGGGCGCGGTCGTCGGGGGGCAGGGCAGCGGCGTCGCCGGCGGGCAGGCCGGTCAGCAGCCGCAGATATGCCGCGGTTTCCGCCGCCGCCATGTCCAGCGCGCCGCCGTCGAGCTGCGGCCCGACCAGCCGGGCAAAGGGCATCGCCAGCCCCGCCCGCGCAAACAGCGCCGTGGCCGCGGGCAGCATCGCCCCCACCGCCGCGGTATCGTCCAGCGCCAGCGCCTCGTCCAGTTTCTGGAACGCCGCCGCCCGGTCCCACACCCCGCCCGAGGCCGCCGGCGACTGTTCCAGATAGGTGGCGGCCAGCAGCAGCGGGTCGATGGCGCCGGCGCGCGACAGCCGCTCGGCCGCCTCGATCCGGGCTTTCCATCCCGCGTTGCCGGTCAGGTCGGACCACGCAAACCCCAGTTCCAGGTCGCCGGTGGCCAGCGGCTGGCCGATCGCCTCGAACAGCCGGAATTCCAGCGCAGAGACCTGCACCGGCGGCGGCAGGTCGGCGGAAAGATCGGCCGAGCCGTCGTCCAGGAAACGGTCCAGCAGCGTCGCCAGCTGCGGCTCCAGCAGCCCGCCCGCCTGCGCGCCATGCAGGGTCAGCGCCGCCGCCGACCAGTCGCCCGCGCGGGCAAGGCAATAGATCCGCGCGCCCAGATCGGGGGCAAGACCCGGAGTCTCGGCGATGGCGTGGCAGACCTCATCGGCCTCGTCGCGCAAAAGCGCGATGTCGAAGCGGCGCTGGAACCGGGCGCGGTCCTTCCACCCCGCAGCGCGCAGCAGCGATTCGGCGTCGTCCAGCCGCCCCAGCGCGATCAGCCGGTCGACGCGGGCCAGAAACAGCCGCCCCTCGTCGCCCTGCGCGGTGCCGGTGGGCGGGTCGAGCTGCGCGGTCAGCATCCGTTGCAGCAGCCAGCGCCCGGCCGACAGCCGCGGTTGCGCGCGGGCGATTTCCTGCGCGATCTCGCCTGCGGGGGCCGGTCCCCACAGGTCGCGCGGCAGCCGGGCGGCCTCGGCCGGGATCGCGCCCTTGCCGTCGGGGTTGCCCTCGGCCAGCCGGGTGACGCCGACGGCGGGCGGCAGGCCGGTCGCGGGCAGCATGTCCGAGGCCGCCCCCCCCGGCGCGCGCAGGATCTGCGCATCGGGCGGGATCGCGTCGCCCGGCCGCCATGCCGTCGGCGGGGGCAGGGGCGGCGTGCCGGTCGTCAGCCAGTCGTTGGCCGAAATCGGCGCGCTGCCGGTCGCCACCTGTGCCGCGGCAGGCAGCGCGACCAGCGCCACGCACAGCGCGGCCGGCAGCGCCAGCCCTGCGGCGTGGCGGCGGGGCCGGCGCTCAGTCCAGCGCATCGGCATCGCCCGGCGCGCCCGGATCGGCGGCGGGGTCCACGGGCGGCTCGGCCGGCTCGGCCGTCGCTGCCGGGGCGGGGGGCGCGGTGGTGGGTGCGGCGCCCAGATCCAGCCGCACCGGCACCCGGGTGGTGCGGGGATCGGCGCTCATGTCGCCGAAATACGCATATCCGGTCAGGGCGAGCAGCGCCGCCACCAGCAAAAAGACAATGACTCGCAACAGCCGCATCGGTCCCTCGATCCTTTCGGTTTGCACCGCCTGGCCGCCATTCCTGCGGGCGGGCAGGTATTTTGCCCTTGGAATAGCCGGTCCGGGCGCGCTGCGAAAGCCGCCGCCAGCGGATCGTGATCGCGCGGCTTGGCCGGTGCGCGACGTGAAACGCCGCCCTGCCTATGGCAATTTGGCGAAACTGGGGTCATTCACGGGCAAGGACCAGCAGGGCAGGAGGGTGGCCGGGTGAAACGCAGCATCGTGCTGATCGGGATGATGGGCGCCGGAAAATCCGCCGTCGGCGCAGAGCTTTCGCGCCGGCTGGGTGTGCCGCATCTGGACACCGACGCCGAGATCGCCCGCGCCGCCGCCGCCACCATCCCCGAGATCTTTGCCCGCGACGGCGAGGATTTCTTTCGCGCCCGCGAAACCGAGGTGCTGGGCCGGGTGCTGCGCGGGCCGCCCGCCGTGGTCTCGACCGGGGGCGGCGCGTGGATGCGGCCGGCGAACCGGGCGCTGGTGGCCGGGGCGGGGGTCTCGGTCTGGCTTGACTGCCCGCTGGCGCTGCTGTGGCACCGGGTGCGCCACAAGCCGACCCGGCCGCTGTTGCAGACGCCCGACCCGCTGGGCACGCTGACCCGGATGCTGGCCGAGCGCGCCCCCAGCTATGCGCTGGCCGAGCTGACCATCGAGGTGCGCGAGGGCGATTCGATCGAAACCACCGCCGGCCGCGTGCTGGACGCGCTGCGCGCCCATGACGCCGCCAACTCCCTCTCTGCGCAGGAGAAGTGATGACCCGCACCGTCCCCGTCGCCCTGGGCGACCGTTCCTATCAGGTCCGCATCGGCCCCGGGTTGATCGCCCGTGCGGGGGCCGAGATCGCGCCGCTGCTGGTCCGCCCGCGCGTGGCGGTGCTGACGGATGAGGCCGTCGCCGCCCTGCACCTGCCCGCGCTGCAAGCAGCGCTTGGCGCCCAGGGCATCGCCGTCACCTCGCTGGCGCTGCCCGCGGGCGAATCCACCAAATCCTGGGATCATCTGGGCCGCGCCGTCGAATGGCTGATCGCCGAGCGGATCGAGCGTCGCGACATCGTGATCGCGCTGGGGGGCGGGGTGATCGGTGATCTGGCCGGTTTCGCCGCCGCCATCCTGCGCCGCGGCGTGCGTTTCGTGCAGATCCCCACCACGCTGCTGGCGCAGGTGGACAGCTCGGTCGGCGGCAAGACCGGCATCAACTCGGCTCAGGGCAAGAACCTGATCGGGGCCTTTCACCAGCCCAGCCTGGTGCTGGCCGACACCGACGCGCTGGCGACCCTGCCCGAACGCGATTTCCTCGCGGGCTACGGCGAGGTGATGAAATACGGGCTGCTGGGGGATGCCGGCTTCTTTGAATGGCTGGAAACCCACGGCCCCACCCTGCGCACCGACCCGGATGCGCTGCTGCACGCGGTCGCCCATTCCGTCGGGATGAAGGCCGACATCGTGGCGCGCGATGAAACCGAACAGGGCGACCGCGCGCTGCTGAACCTCGGCCACACCTTTGGCCACGCGCTGGAATCCGCCACCGGCTATTCTGCGCGGCTGCTGCATGGCGAGGGGGTGGGAATCGGCTGCGCGCTGGCCTTTGACCTGTCGGCGCGGCTGGGGCTTTGCGCGCAAGAGGATCCCTCGCGCGTCGCCGCGCATCTGGCGGCGATGGGGATGCCGGCGCGGCTGGCCGACATCCCCGGCACGCTTCCCGACGACGCGGGGCTGATCGCGCTGATGGGGCAGGACAAAAAGGTGATCGACGGGCAGCTGCGGCTGATCCTGGCCCGCGGCATCGGCCGCGCCTTTGTCGCCGGCGACGTGGCGCCCGATTCCATCGCCGCGGTGCTGGCGGGATCGCGCTGACCGGCTTGCCGCCCGGCCGCCGCCCGGGCTAGTAAAGGGCCGAACTCAACCCGCGGGGAAACGTCTATGGCAGGCAGCGTCAACAAGGTCATCCTGATCGGCAATCTGGGTCAGGACCCCGAGATCCGCAGCTTTCCCAGCGGCGGAAAGGTCGCCAACCTGCGCGTCGCCACCTCGGAAAGCTGGAAGGACCGCAACACCGGCGAGCGGCGCGAGCGCACGGAATGGCATAGTGTCGCCATCATGTCCGAGGGCCTCGTCGGCGTGGTCGAGCGGTTCCTGAAAAAGGGCAGCAAGGTCTATCTGGAAGGTCAGCTGGAAACCCGCAAATGGCAGGACAAGTCCGGGCAGGACCGCTATTCGACCGAGGTGGTGATCCGCGGATTCGGCGGCACGCTGGTCATGCTCGACGGCCGCAGCGGCGGTGGCGGCGGTGGCGGTGGCGGTGGTGGTGGCAGCTATGGCGGCGGCTCGTCCGGGGGTTATGACGACGGCGGCTATGGTGGCGGTGGCGGCGGCGCGGGCGGCGGCCAGGGCGCCGGCTCGGGCGGCGGCCGAGGCCCGGACTTCGACGACGAAATCCCGTTCTGATCCACGCCGGACCCGACAGCAACAACCCCGCCGCTTCGGCGGGGTTTTTTCGTTGCGGACCAGCGGGATGGCAAGGTGCTACTGCCCGCCGCCCGGCCCACCTGGCCCGAACCTCTCGCCCCGCGCCGGGGGACCGCCCCGCGTCGCAGCACCGGACCGCAGCCGAACCGGCCCTCCGCCGGAATCGCCCTCGGCTCCCTCACGTTCATCGGCAATTTTCCGCCTATCTTCGCGCCCCCGTCGCCGCCCGCGCCGCCTGCGGGGCTGGCAGGCGGGTCGATCTGCGCTAGTCTTGCCGCAAAATTACAAGACGACACGAGGGGGCCTTCTGATGGGCGCAGTGATCGCAAGGGCAGTGCGGCTGGCCGGGGTGGCTGCGGTGATCTGCGGCGGACTGGCGATATCCGCACCCGCGCAGGCCGAGGGGCTGCGGCTGGGCGGAGGAACCAAATCGCGGACGGCGCAGTTCCAGCGCCAGACCCAGCTCATGGATTCGCGGCTGGCCGCACAATACCAGCGCTCGGAACGGTTGAAGCCGCAATCGGCGCAGGCCGGCAAGACGGTCATCAGCCTCGACGGGCGGGCGTCGACCTCGGGGCAGGCGATTCCGCGATATGCGGGCAACCAGCGCAGCCAGTATCTGCCCCATGCCCGCGCCGCCGCCCGCAAGCACGGCATCCCCGAGGATCTGTTCCTGCGCCTCGTGCAGCAGGAATCGGGCTGGAATGCGGGCGCGCGCTCGCACAAGGGCGCGACCGGGCTGGCGCAGCTGATGCCGGCGACAGCGGCCAAGCTGGGGGTGAACCCGAACGACCCGTTGCAGAATCTGGACGGCGGCGCGCGTTACCTGCGGATGATGTATAATACCTTCGGCGACTGGCGGCTGGCGCTTGCGGCCTATAACGCCGGCCCGGGCGCGGTCACGAAATACCGCGGCGTGCCCCCCTATCGCGAGACGACGAACTACGTCCGGGTGATCCTCGGCAGCTGAAGGACGCAGCGCCGCACCGGGGTTTTCCACCCCCGGACTCCAAAGGATATTTCCTCACCAAAGACCCAAGCGCCGCAGTTCGCCGCGCCCGTAGCCCGTCTTTGGTGCGAAAATATCCTGGGGGAGGCCCGGAACGGGCCGGGGGCAAAGCCCCCAACCCACGCGGCCCCGACCCTTACCCCTCGCGCGCCAGCAACTCGGCCACCGTGGGCGCGAAATAGGTCAGAACCCCGTCGCAGCCGGCGCGACGGAAACACAGCAGGCTTTCCAGCATCACCTCGCGCCCCAGCCAGCCGTTGCGGATCGCGCCCTCGATCATCGCGTATTCGCCGCTGACCTGATAGGCATAGGTCGGCGCGGCAAAGCGGTCCTTTACCTCGCGGCAGATGTCCAGATAGGGCATCCCCGGCTTGACCATCACCATGTCGGCGCCCTCGGCCAGGTCGCGCGCCACGCAGCGCAGCGCCTCTTCGCGGTTGGCCGGGTTCATCTGATAGGTCTTCTTGTCGCCGACCAGCCGCCCCGAGGCCCCCACCGCATCGCGGAACGGCCCGTAAAAGCCGCTGGCGTATTTCGCCGCATAGGACAGGATCGCCACGTCCTTGTGACCCGCGCCCTCAAGCGCCGAGCGCAGCGCCGCGATGCGCCCGTCCATCATGTCCGAGGGGCCAAGAATGTCCGCCCCCGCATCCACCTGGGCCAGCGCCATGCGCACCAGCGCCGCGACGGTTTCGTCGTTCACGATGATGCCGTCGCGGACAAAACCGTCGTGGCCGTTGATGTTATAGGGGTCCAGCGCGATGTCGGTCATCACCGCCAGCTCGGGCGCCACCTGCTTGATGGCGCGGATGGCGCGGTTGCCGATATTGTCGGGATCCCAGGCGCGCTCGCAGTCCTCGGTCTTCAGATCGGGGTCTGAATGCGGAAAGATGCAGACCGCAGGGATGCCCAGTTCCATCGCCCGCTCGGCCGCGCGTTTCGCGCCGTCCAGCGTCAGCCGCTCGACCCCGGGCATCGAGGGCACCTCGCCCTCGCCCCCCGCCACCTCGGTCACGAAGATCGGCCAGATCAGGTTTTCCACCGACAGCCGGTGTTCGGCGGTCAGGGCGCGCAGGCCGGGCGTGCGGCGCAGGCGGCGCAGGCGGGCGGCGGGAAAGGGGGCGACGATGGGGGTGGACGGCATGGCGGGCTCCTGCTTTTGGGGATGCTTGCCACGGCGGGGACCGGGGTTGCAACCGCGGTGGCTTGCCGCCGTCGCCACGCTGGCTAGGATAAGCGGCGGTCTGGCAAGCAGGGGGCAGCGGATGGACGGGGCGAGGGCGCTGATCGCCATTCTGGACACGCGGTCCTTCGCCTCGATGTGGTATTGGCTGCTGCTGGCCATCGCCTGGAGCAGGGCGACCCGCGGCGCGCTGGGCATCCCGCCCGATCTGATCCGCGCCAATCGCCGCAAACCCGCCGGGGACGAGCCGCCCGAGGCGCTGCGTCTGCTGGACTGGGTGTCGCTGGTCGCGCCGCGCTGGCGGGTGGCGCCGGGCGACGGGATGATGCTGGTGGGGGCGGGCGCGTTCCTGCTGACGCTGCTGGCCGGGCTGGGCTTTCGCCACGGGCTGGAAACCGCGCAGGCGCTGTTTTTGCTGATCGCGCCGCTATTGTGGCTGGCGGTGCTGCGGGTGCGGCTGGCGCGGCGGCTGCTGCCCTCGCTGGCCGACGCGCAATCGGGCCGCCTGCCGGTGGCCGAGGCTGCATCCCGCATTGCCGCCATGGTCGCGGCGCATATGCGCGTGACGCTGGCGCTGTCGATGGCGGCGGTGCTGGCTGCGGCGATGTGGGGGACGCGCTGGCATCTGCTGCACCCCAACGGGCTGTAACGGACCCGATCACCGCTTGACTCTCGCCCCCTGCGGTTTAGGTCAGCGCGCATGGCCGAAACCCTGATCCTGTCCGGCGCGCCCGAGGGCCTCGACGCTGCGCTGATCGCGCGCGAGGCCGGGCGCGGCGCCCCCGTCATCCACGTCGCCCGCGACGACCGCCGCATGGCGGCGATGCGCGCCGCGCTGGCGTTCTTTGCCCCGCAGCTGCCGGTGCTGGAACTGCCGGCCTGGGACACCACCCCCTATGACCGGGTGTCGCCCTCGGGCGAGATCATGGCGCAGCGCTTGCAGGTGCTGGCGGCGCTGGCCTCGGGGCGGCTGCGGGCGCCCTATGTGCTGCTGACCACGGTGAATGCGGCGGTGCAGCGCCTGCCGGCGGCGGATACGGTGCGGGCGGCGTCCTTTACCGCCCGCAAGGGCGAGCGGCTGGACGAGGGCCAGCTGCGCGGTTTCCTGGCCCGCATGGGGTTTTCGCAGTCCCCGACCGTGACCGAGCCGGGCGACTACGCCATCCGCGGCGGCATCATCGACATCTATCCGCCGGGGCCGGGCGGTCCGGTGCGGCTGGACCTGTTCGGCGACGTGCTGGACGGAATCCGCCGCTTCGATCCCGACAGCCAGCGCAGCCTTGGCGCGCTCGACAGCGTCGAGATCGCGCCGATGTCCGAGGTGATCCTGGACGAGGACTCGATCACCCGCTTTCGCCAGAACTACCGCGCCGAATACGGCGGCGGCACCCATGACCCGCTGTATGAGGCCGTCAGCGCCGGGCAGAAACTGGCCGGAATGGAACATTGGCTGCCGTGGTTTCACGAGCGGCTGGACAGCGTCTTCGACTATCTGCCGGGCGCCTCGGTGGTGCTGGACGACCACGCCGAACAGCACCGCGCCGCCCGCTGGGACACCATCACCGAACAGCACGACGCGCGGCGCGAGGCGCTGGCCAGACGCGGCGCCGACAATGTCTATCGCCCGGTCGCGCCGGCCGCGATGTTCGCGGATGCCGAGGAATGGGCGCGCTGGCTGGCCGCGCACCGGGTGATCCGGCTGTCGGTGCTGGCGCAGCCCCCCGGCCCGGGGGTGCTGGACGCGGGCGGCCGGGTAGGGCGGAATTTCGCACCCGAGCGGCAGGCGGAAAAGACCGACCTGTTCGGCGCGCTCGCTACCCATATCCGCGAGCTGCAAAAGACCCGCCGCGTGGTGGTCGCCAGCTTTTCCGAGGGCGCCCGCGAGCGGCTGAGCGGGCTTTTGGCCGACGAAGGTCTGGCGGGCACGCCGATCGGCAACCTCCGCGACCTGCCCGAGGGGCGCGGCGCGCTGGGGCTGGCGGTCTGGCCGCTTGAGGAAGGTTTCGTCTCGGACGGGCAGGCCACCGGCGCGTTGGCGGTGATTTCCGAACAGGACGTGCTGGGCGACCGGCTGATCCGCGGCGCGAAAAAGCGGCGGCGGGCGGAAAATTTCCTGAAAGACACCACCTCGCTGACCCCGGGCGATCTGGTGGTGCATGTCGAACACGGCATCGGCCGCTATACGGGGCTGGAAACCATCCGCGCGCTGGGGGTGCCGCATGACTGCGTGGCGCTGGAATACGCGGGCGGCGACCGGCTGCTGCTGCCGGTGGAAAACATCGAGCTGCTGACCCGCTACGGGCACGAAGAAGGTCTGCTTGACAAGCTGGGCGGCGGCGCCTGGCAGGCCCGCAAGGCGCGGCTCAAGGAACGTATCCGCCAGATCGCCGACCGCCTGATGCGGGTGGCGGCGGAACGGCTGCTGCGCCCGGCCCCGGTGCTGGAACCGGAACGCCATGAATGGGAAAGCTTTTCTGCCCGCTTTCCCTATACCGAAACCGACGACCAGATGGCGGCCATCGATGACGTGTCGGCCGATCTGTCGGCGGGGCGGCCGATGGACCGGCTGGTCGTGGGCGATGTCGGCTTCGGCAAGACCGAGGTGGCGATGCGCGCGGCCTTTATCGCCGCCAGTCAGGGGATGCAGGTGGCGGTGGTGGCGCCGACCACGCTGCTGGCCCGCCAGCATTTCCGCAGCTTTGCCGAGCGTTTCCGCGGCACCGCGATTTCCGTGCGGCCGCTGTCGCGTTTCGTCGGCGCCAAGGACGCGGCGGCGACGCGGGCGGGGCTGGCGGATGGCTCGGTCGATGTTGTCGTGGGCACCCACGCGGTGCTGGCCAAACAGGTGCGGTTCAAGAACCTCGGCCTGCTGGTGATCGACGAGGAACAGCATTTTGGCGTCGCCCACAAGGAACGGCTGAAGGATCTGCGCTCCGACATCCACGTGCTGACCCTGACCGCCACCCCGATCCCGCGCACGCTGCAACTGTCGCTGACCGGGGTGCGCGATCTTTCGATCATCGGCACGCCGCCGGTGGACCGGCTGGCGATCCGCACCTATGTGTCCGAGTTCGACAGCGTCACCATCCGCGAGGCCCTGCTGCGCGAGAAATACCGCGGCGGGCAAAGCTTTTTCGTGGTGCCGCGCCTGTCGGACCTGCCCGAGGTCGAGGACTGGCTGCGCGAACACGTCCCCGAGGTGTCCACCATCGTGGCGCATGGGCAGCTGGCGGCGGGCGATCTGGACCAGCGGATGAACGCGTTTTACGACGGCAGCCACGATGTGCTGCTGGCGACCTCGATCGTGGAATCGGGGCTGGATATTCCGTCGGCCAACACCATGGTTGTGTGGCGCGCCGACATGTTCGGGCTGGCGCAGCTTTACCAGATCCGGGGCCGGGTGGGGCGGTCCAAGACCCGCGCCTATTGCTATCTGACGACGAAACCGCGGGTGCCGCTGACCCCGCAGGCGATACGGCGGCTGAAGTTCCTGGGCTCGATCGACAGTCTTGGGGCGGGGTTCAACCTCGCCTCGCAGGATCTGGACCTGCGCGGGGCCGGGAACCTGCTGGGCGAGGAACAATCCGGCCATATCAAAGAGGTAGGCTTTGAGCTTTACCAGCAGATGCTGGAAGAAACCATCGAGCGGCTGAAATCGGGCGAGCTTGAGGGCACCCCCGAGGACGAATGGGCGCCGGTGCTGACCCTTGGCGTGCCGGTCACGATCCCCGACAGCTACATCCCTGATCTCGACGTGCGGCTGGAGCTGTATCGTCGCCTGTCGCAGCTGACCACCAAGGTTGAGCTTGAGGGCTTTGCCGCCGAGCTGATCGACCGTTTCGGCCCCCTCCCGCGCGAGGTGAACACGCTGCTGCTGGTCATCCGCATCAAGGCGATGGCCAAGCGCGCGAATATCTCGTCGCTGGTGGCCGGACCCAAGGGGGTGACGATCCAGTTCCATCAGGACAAGTTCCCGAACCCCGCCGGGCTGGTCGAGTTCCTGACCGCGCAGAAGGGCGCGGCGCGGATCACCGACAACAAGCTGGTGGTCAGCCGCCCCTGGCCGTCCGAGGCCGACCGTATCAAGGGCGCCTTTGCCATCGCCAAGGAGCTGGCGGCGCAGATCAAGGCCGGGGCGGCGGCGGCGCGTCAGGCCCCCATGCAAAACGCGGTTGATCCCGCCAGAGCCGCCGCAACACCACATGCGGCAACAACACCGGCGCCAGCGAGCAGGGCAAGCCAGCCCGCAGGCAAAAGCCCCGCGGCCAAAGCCATATCCGGCAAGCTGCGAAAACCTGCGCAAAGGCTCTAGCGTATCAAGCCTCCGGCGTTGCACCCGCAGGGGGCGCTGATCCTGTTCAAGGCGGGTGCCCGGGTATGCGGTCGCAACCCCCGGCCTGATGGTCGGACCCCGGCCATTCCCTGCCGGGTGTTCCGGTCCGCGCCAGCATCATCCGGCCTGGCCGCCCGGTCCAGCGAGTTCACCCCCCGCCCGCCATGGACGCGAGGCGATCCCGGCCCCCGGGGCCTCAGCTCAGCACCGGCTTTCCGACATAGGTATTCTGGCCCACCCGCACCGCGATCCGGCCATTGCCCATGTCACGCTCGAACGTGCCCTGCACCGACACGCAGCTTCCGACGACAATCGTGCGAATCATCTTCAAGTCCTTCCCTCTTCCCAGATCCGATGCTCTCGAAAATGGACCGGAAGGTTTACGATAAAGTTAACAGAAATCGGAATTTATCCGCGCATCGTCGAAATTGTGGTTAACATGCAACGGATTGAGGCACGCTAAAGCCAGTCGCGCAGGATCGGCACCAGCGGCAGGTCGGCCTCGGGCATCGGATAGCGCGCCAGATCGTCGGCCCGAACCCAGGCCAGCTCTTGCCCCTCGCGCGGTTGCGGCACGCCCTGCCAGCGGCGACAGGCGAACAGCGGCATCAGCAGGTGGAAATCCTCATAGCCGTGGCTGGCAAAGGTCAGCGGCGCCAGGCAGGAATCCCAGGTCTGGATGCCCAGCTCTTCCTCGAGCTCGCGGATCAGCGCGGCCTCGGGGGTCTCGCCCGGATCGACCTTGCCGCCGGGAAATTCCCACAGCCCCGCCATTGGCTTGCCGGGGGGACGCCGGGCCAGCAGCACCCGCCCCTCGGGGTCGATCAGGGCCACCGCCGCCACCAGAACCAGCCGCGCCATTGTTCTTCCTTGCCTGAATATCCCGCGGGGGGAGCCCGCATGGGCGGGGGGCGCAAAGCCCCCCTTTTTACGACCGGTAATCGGCGTTGATGTCGATATAGCCGTGGGTCAGGTCACAGGTCCACACGGTGCGGCCCCCGCGCCCCAGCCCCAGATCGACCCCGATCACCAGCTCGGCCCGCTTCATATAGGCGCTGGCGGCGGCCTCGTCATAGCCGGGCGCGCGCCAGCCGTTCTCGGCCAGCACCATGTCGCCAAAGCGGATCGACAGGCGGTCGCGGTCGGCCTGGGCGCCCGACTTGCCGACCGCCATGACCACGCGGCCCCAGTTGGCGTCCTCGCCGGCGATGGCGGTCTTGACCAGCGGGCTGTTGGCGATGGCCATGGCGACCTTGTGGGCGTCGGCGTCGCTGGCGGCGCCGGTCACCTGCACCTCGACGAATTTCGTCGCGCCCTCGCCGTCGCGGACCACCTGCTGCGCCAGATCGCGCATCACCCCGGCCAGCGCCTGGGTAAAGGCGCGCGCGGGTTTGCTGCGCAGGTCGGTGATCGCACCCGCCTGCGACTGCCCCGTCGCCGCCACGATCAGCGCGTCCGAGGTCGAGGTGTCGCTGTCCACGGTGATCGCGTTGAAGGTCGCGTCCATCTGCGCCGACAGGATGCGTTGCAGCAGCGCCGGCTCGATCCTTGCGTCGGTAAAGATATAGACCAGCATCGTCGCCATGTCGGGCGCGATCATCCCCGAGCCCTTGGCGATGCCGGCAATGCGGATGGTGCCGCCGTCCGCGTCGATTTCCGCGCCTGCCCCCTTGGGAAAGGTGTCGGTGGTCATGATCGCGCGCGCCGCCGCGGCGATCCCGCCCTGATCCAGCCTGCCGGCCAGATCGTCCATGATGGCGGTGATGCGCTCATGCGGCAGCGGCTCTCCGATCACTCCGGTCGAGGATGAAAACACCCGCCGCGCCGGCACCCCCAGCGCGCTGGCCGCCGCCCCGGTCACCGCATCGACCGAGCGCTGCCCGGCCGCGCCGGTAAAGGCGTTGGCGTTGCCCGAATTCACCACGATGGCTGCGCCCTGGTCGCTGCCCGGGTTGCCCGCCAGCTTGTCCTGACAGTCCAGCACGCAGGCCGCCCGCGTCGAGGACCGGGTAAAGGCCCCCGCAATCGCCGTTCCCGGCGCCAGCCGCACCAGCATCACGTCGGTGCGGTCCTTGTATTTCACCCCGGCGGCGCCGGCGGCGAATTCGACACCCGCGATCACCGGCAGTTCGGGGAACCCGGCCGGGGCGAGGGGCGACACCGCCAGCCCAGCCTTGCCAGCGGGGGGTGGGGCGGCGGCGGGCGATGCGGCGGCTGCTTCGGCGCGTTCGGCGGCCTCTTGCGCCTTGCGCGCGGCTTTTTCGGCCTTGCGCAGCAGTTTTTCCGCGGCTTTCCGGGGGGATTTGGCCATGATCAGTTGTCCAGCAGCTCAGAGCGGTTCAGCAGTTCGGGCGACAGCCCCTCGGTCTTGTCGATGGCGGCCGAGGATACCAGCCGCTCGATCTCGGCCTCGACGCGGTTGCGGCGGACCTGCGTGGACAGCTGCTCGCGGATCGCGTCGAAATCGGGCGGGGCCTGTTCGCGGGTTTCGTTCAGCAAGATCACATGCCAGCCGAATTGCGACTGCACGGGGGCCGAGACCTGGCCGGGTTCCAGCGCCTCGACCGCGCGGGCAAAGGGTTCGACCATCATGTCGGCGGTGAACCAGCCCAGATCGCCGCCGTTCCCGCTGCTGTTGTCGGTGGATTTTTCGGCCGCCAGCGCGGCGAAATCGGCGCCGCCGGCCAGTTCCTCGGCGATGGCCTTGGCCTCGTCCTCGGTGGCGACAAGGATATGGGCGGCGCTGTATTCCACCTTGGGCGAATCGGCGTCGCCAAAGGCCGCGTCATAGACGGCGCGCAGCTCGTCCTCGGTCGGCTCGGGCTGGGCCACGCGTTCCAGCGTCGCGGCCGACAGATAGCCGCGCCGGTCCAGTTCCAGCATGGCGCGGTCGCGCGGGGTCAGCGATTGCGCGGTGACCTGCGCCACCGCGGTCTGGCGGATCATCTGGTCCAGCATCAGATCCCACAGGGCCACGTCGGGCAGATCGGCGGCGCCGCCTTGCAGCCCTTCTTTCATGGCGATCATCTGGCCCAGGGTGATCGGCTCGCCGTTGACCACGGCGACCACGCTGTCGGCGCGGGGGGCGCCGGTGACTTCGGCCACTGCGGGGGGGGCCACGGCGGGGGGGGCCACGGCAGGGGCGGAGGCGGCGGGGGTTTCGGCCGTCTGCGCCAGCGCGGGCGCGCCCATCAGCAGGGCGGCGGCAGCAGCGATGGCCGGAGTGGTTTTCAGCATGGAGCTTGTGCCCCCTTTCGCAATGATTGCCCGGCGGTCCATCCGGGCCGGGGTGGCGTTGACAGCGGGGCGGGCGGGGCCTACATCCGGCGCAACCGAAAATGCGCGCCCGCCGCCGATTTTCCGGCCTCGTGATAGGGCAAGGCCGTCGGTCGGGGCAAGTGGGCGTCACGCCCGCCGCGCCCAACCTGACAGGACACCATGCTCGGCATCGGAAATCTGGCCAAGTCGATCTTCGGCACCCCCAACGACCGCAAGGTGAAAGCCACCCGCCCGCTGGTGGCCCGCATCAACGCGCTGGAGCCGCAGTTCCAGGCGATGTCGGACGAGGATCTGGTCGCCAAGACCCGGGAATTGCAGGCCCGCGCGCAGGGTAACAGCGCGCAGGGCAGCGACGGCGAAAGCCTTGACGCGCTGCTGCCCGAGGCCTTTGCCAACTGCCGCGAGGCCGCGCGCCGCGCGCTTGGCCTGCGCGCCTTTGACACCCAGCTGCTTGGCGGGATCTTTCTGCATCAGGGTAACATTGCCGAGATGAAGACGGGCGAGGGCAAGACCCTCGTCGCCACCTTTCCGGCCTATCTGAACGCGCTGGCCGGCAAGGGCGTGCATGTCGTTACCGTCAACGACTATCTGGCCAAGCGCGACGCCGAATGGATGGGTAAGGTCTTTGCCGCCTTGGGGATGCGCACCGGCGTGGTCTATCCGTTCCAGGGCGATCAGGAAAAACGCGACGCCTATCGCGCAGATGTGACCTATGCGACCAACAACGAACTGGGCTTTGACTATCTGCGCGACAACATGAAGGGCAGTATCGAGGAAATGACCCAGCGCGGGCATTTCTTTGCCATCGTGGACGAGGTCGATTCGATCCTGATCGACGAGGCGCGGACGCCGCTGATCATCTCGGGGCCGTCGCAGGACCGCAGCGAACTGTATCGCACGCTGGACGCCTTTATCCCCGAGCTGACCGAAAACCACTATACGGTCGACGAAAAGACCCGCAACGCCACCTTTACCGAGGACGGCAACGAGTTTCTGGAAAAGCGCCTGCAAGAGGCCGGGATCCTGCCGCAGGGGCAGACGCTCTATGACCCCGAATCGACCACCATCGTCCACCACGCCAACCAGGCGCTGCGTGCCCACAAGCTGTTCCGCCGCGACCAGAACTATGTGGTCAAGGACGCCGAGGTGGTGCTGGTCGACGAATTCACCGGCCGGATGATGCAGGGCCGCCGCCTGTCGGACGGGCTGCATCAGGCGATCGAGGCGAAAGAGGGCGTCGATATCCAGCCGGAAAACGTGACGCTGGCCTCGGTCACCTTCCAGAATTATTTCCGCCTTTACGACAAGTTGGGCGGGATGACCGGCACCGCGGTGACCGAAGCCGAGGAATTCGCCGAAATCTACAAGCTGGGCGTGGTCGAGGTTCCCACGAACCGCCCCATCCAGCGCGTCGACGAACACGACCGCGTCTATCGCACCGCAGCCGAAAAATACGCCGCCGTGATCGAGGCGATCAAGGAAGCCCATTCCCGCAACCAGCCGCTGCTGGTCGGCACCACCTCGATCGAGAAATCCGAGATGCTGTCGGACATGCTCAGCGCCGAGGGCATTCCCCATAACGTGCTGAACGCGCGCCAGCACGAACAAGAGGCCCAGATCGTGGCCGAGGCCGGCAAGCCCGGCGCCGTCACCATCGCCACCAACATGGCCGGCCGCGGCACCGACATCCAGCTGGGCGGCAACGTGGAAATGAAGGTGTTGCAGGCGCTGGCTGCCGACCCCGACGCCAACCCCGACGAGCTGCGCGCCCGGATCGAGGCCGAACACGCCGCCGACAAACAGGCGGTGCTGGATGCCGGCGGGCTGTTCGTCCTGTCGACCGAACGCCACGAAAGCCGCCGCATCGACAACCAGCTGCGCGGCCGCTCGGGCCGGCAGGGCGACCCGGGGCGCTCGCTGTTCTTCCTGTCGCTGGAAGACGACCTGATGCGGATTTTCGGCTCGGAACGGCTGGACAAGGTGCTGTCGACGCTGGGCATGAAGGACGGCGAGGCCATCGTCCACCCCTGGGTCAACAAGTCGCTGGAACGCGCGCAGGGCAAGGTCGAGGGCCGCAACTTCGACATCCGCAAGCAGCTGCTGAAATTCGACGACGTGATGAACGACCAGCGCAAGGTGATCTTTTCCCAGCGCCGCGAGATCATGGAATCGGACGATGTCGCCGACATCGTGGCCGATATGCGCCAGCAGGTGATCGAGGATCTGATCGACAGCTATCTGCCCGAAAAAACCTATGCCGAGCAATGGGATACCGAAGGTCTGCGCAAGGCCGGGGTCGAACAGCTGAACATGGATCTGCCCGTCGCCGAATGGGCGGCCGAGGACGGCGTGGACCGCGACGCGATGCTGGAACGCATCCGGGACGCCAGCGACGCCTATATGGCGCAAAAGGCCGAACAATTCGGCCCCGAGCAGATGGCCCAGATCGAAAAGCAGGTGCTGCTGCAACAGATCGACGGCAAGTGGCGCGAGCATCTGGTGACGCTGGAACATCTGCGCTCGGTCGTGGGTTTCCGCGGCTATGCGCAGCGCGACCCGCTGGCGGAATACAAGACCGAGGCGTTCCAGCTGTTCGAAAACCTGCTGGACGGGCTGCGCAACGATGTGACGCAGAACCTTGCCCGCATCCGCCCGCTGACCGATGCCGAGCGCGAAGAGATGCTGCGCCAGTATCAGGTGCAGTTGCAGGCGCAACAGGCCGCCGCCCAGCCCAGCCACGAAGAGGCCGGCGCCGCCGATGTCGCGGGCCGCATCCCCGGTTTCGACGAAAACGACCCGACCACCTGGGGCAACCCCTCGCGCAACGACCCGTGCCCCTGCGGCTCGGGCCGGCGGTTCAAGAACTGCCACGGCGCGCTGGTGTAGGCTGAAAACAGCCCCGGATCCGGGGCTGTTTCCCTTGGATGTTTCGTGACTGCCGTGCGTCCCTGCCGGGGCGGCTGAACGCGACATGTCCCTTGGTCGGGACGGCAGCGCTGGCCGGCACGGCCGGCAGACCTGCGCGCGACGGAACATCTGGTCCGTTCGGTGTCGGTCTGGCTCGACCGCTGGAGCGGCCGGCAGGCCCGCGCTGCCCGGGCGCCGCTTGTTCAAAGCGACGGCAAGCGCCGGAGTGTTCCGGGCGCTCTTGGCGTCGCGGGCGTTTTCCCGCCTCCCCGCTGCTGCGGCCCTGACGGTTTCTCGGCCCTGCGGTCCCCGCGCCCATATCCCGGCGACGCTTTCCCGGCAGCGCTGCCCGTCAACTCTGCGCTGGCTCAACCTCTTGCACCGCCATTGCAATCGGCGGGGCTTGCCTGTGGGGCGCTGGAGGCGGCCTGTCGGCAACGGCGGCTGCGGCCTGGGCTGGCGTATCTGCGGCGGGATGCCGGACGCGCGACGGCGCACCGCCGCGACCTGCGGCCAGCCGCCCCGTCGCCGCCGCGGCAAACAGGGCGGCAGATCCCGGCCGCGTCTGGCGATAGATCCCCAACCGCGCCAGCTCTGCCGCCGCCACCGGACCGGGTTGGTCAAGCGCATGGGCAAAGCGATCCAGCAGCGCGGCATTTTCCGGTGTCAGCAGCGACCTCGCACCCTGTAGCGCCCGGATATTGCGACGCAGCCACAGCGCGAAATCGCCCGTCCCCAGCCGCAGCAATCGCTGCCACATCGTCCGGAAACTGTCGTTGCGCCCCACCAGATTGGCGCCGTGCTGACGATAAAGCACCGTCTGCGCCGGGTCGCGGATCACCCGCCCTCCGGCGCCCGCGATCAGCAGATAGCTCCACCAATCGTGGGAAACCACCCCGGCCTTGATGGCGTGGACGCGCGCTTGCCGCAGCAGCGCCGCGCCGGCGGGGTCAATCAACATGGTGTTGCCCGGGGTGCAGGCCTGCACCAGGGCGTTGCGGAACCCGGGCGGGCGTCGATAAAGCGGCGCCGGCCGGATCGGCCGCAGATCCGCCGTGCAGATCATGGTCCGGGTGACGTGCAGCACCGCCGTCGGGTTGCTGTCCGGGGACATGGGCAAGGCGGGAACAGCGGCGGGCCGGACGTGGTCATCAGATGCGCCCCGACGCTGCGCCTTGCGGTCTCTTGTCCCGGGTCCGGGGATGCTGACCGCGGGAGGCTGCCCGGCAGGCTGCCCGCGCGCGCGCTTCTCACCGGCGCCCCCGGCGCGGGTTCCCGCCGAGGCGGCAATCTCCGCGCGCATCGCGACCGGCCGCGAATTTCGCAGGGTTTCGATGCGCCGCGCTGGCTCATCGGGCAACACCGCATCCGTCCCTGACCCGGCGTCCTGCGCCGCGATGATCCCGGCCACGCCGCAAGCCAGCCGGTCGGGCATCCACATGTCGTCCTGATCGCACCAGGCGACGGCCTCGCCCGGCCGGACCGACTCCAGCAGCGACAGAAAGTTCTGCGTCGCGCCCCGGCGCGGGCCCTCGCGTAGCTCGATTTCGCGATCGGGATGGGCGGCCGCAAAACGGCGCAGGATCTCTTGCGTGGCATCCGACGAGCCGTCGTCCGACACCACCAGCCGCCAGTTCCCGCAGCTTTGCGCGGCGATACTGTCCAGCTGCGCGCCAAGGAACCGTCCCCCCTGATACGAGGCCAGCAGGATCGCGATGGGGAACGGGCTGCTCACCGCCGGCCCCGGAATCGTGCGAGTGGCTTTGGCGTCATCGCTCTTGCCGCGCGATGTCGCCGATCAGGACTTCGCGGACGCGCGGCACGATGGCTTGCGCCGTCGCAGTCAGGTCGCCCCGCAGTTTTTTCAGATGCGCCTCGGTGGTGAAGTTGCCGTCGAAGCCGCCGGTATTCGCGTGGATCAGCAGCTGCCGCAGCAGCGCGTCGCGCAGCTTGATTTCATGGGCGTAAACCTCTTCGGTGGCGGTTTCGGGCATCTCGACCGACAGCGCCAGGATCATGGTGCTGTCCAGTCGCCCGCCATGCAGCACCGGCACGAAGAACTGCTGGGGGAACTTGAACCATGCAGCCGGGGCCGAAGCGTCCTGAGGCTCGGGTTGCGCGGCGGAAACGGGGGCGGCCTCGCGCGGGGTGGTGGCGGGGGGCGGTTCCGCCTGCGGGCCGAGGTCCGGAGCGGCAAGCTCCGCAGGGGCCGCCTGGTCGGGGGCGGCAACTGCCGCGGGAGGCGGCGGCGCGCCCCGCAGCAATTCGCCACCGACCGCGCCCCCGATCAGGGCGACAAGGCTCAGCAGGATCGGCAACAGCTTTCCAAGCATGGCAACCCCTCAATAAGGCAGGATGATATCGGCGATCTGCTGGCCGTATCGCGGTTGCTGGACGTCGCTGATCTGGCCGCGGCCGCCATAGCTGATCCGCGCGCCGGCGATGCGGTCATAGGCGATCTCGTTGTCGCGGCTGACGTCCGAGGGGCGAACAAAGCCCGAAACGGTCAGTTCGCGCATCTCGTGGTTCACCCGCACCTCTTGCGAGCCCTGCACATGCAGCACCCCGTTCGGCAGCGTGTCGATCACCGTGGCGGCGACGCGCAGCGTGACCTTGTCGCGCCGCGAGATGCTGCCCGAGCCCTTGTAGGTCGAGCCGCCCTTGGCCGAGGCCAGCTCGGCGGTGCTGGCGCCTTCGGGCAGGATCTTGTCCAGGCGCTGCGGCACCCCTATCATCTGCGGAATCCCGACGCTTTCCGAGGCGCTGCGCGTGCGGCCCGAGCTGTTCTGCATCTCGGCCTTGTCGTCGATCTCGATCACCACGGTCAGGATGTCGCCGCGGGTCCGCGCCCGCCTGTCGCCGACCAGAGACATGGGTTGGCCGGACCAAAGCGACGCCGCCCCGCCGGGGGCAGCGGGGCCTGCGGGCATTGGAAACACCGGCTTGGACATGGCATCGAATTCGCTGCCGGCGTGGGGCGAGCTGAGCGAAGGGGGGCGGCCCACATCGGCGACGCGCCCGCAGGCGGCAAGCGCCAGCGCCAGCGACAGCGCGGTGACGGCGGTTCTGGTGTTCATGCGCGAATCCTTCAGCGCTGGGCGACGGACAGGCTGCCGTCGGGGTTGATGCGGGCGTTCAGCGTCGCCCTTGAGGCCAGGTTCATCACGCGGATCACGTCGCCGGCGCCGCCGGCGCCAAGCGCGCGGGCCTCGGTCTCGATCCGCAGGGCGGCGCTGTCGTAGGACAGCGTCACGATCTGGTTGCGGCTGACCAGCGTCGGCGCGGCCAGATGTGCGGCGGTGATCGGGCGGCCCTCATAGACCGCGCTGCGCAGTTGCAGGCCGATGGCCTGATCCGGGGTCAGCCCCGAGCCGGTGCCGGGCAAGGGGGCAATGTCGGCGGCCGTCAGCACCGTGCCGGCGGGCAGGACGCGGGTCGCGACCAGACCGTCGGCCAGCGCTGTGCCGGGCAGCAATGCCAGCAGAAACAGCATCCGCATCACCGCACCTGCACCGTTGCGCCCAGCATCTGGTCGGCGGCGGTGATCACCTTGGAATTCAGCTCATAGCCGCGCTGGGCCTTGATCAGCTCGGTGATCTCGCGCACCGGATCGACGGTGCTTTCTTCCAGATACTGCTGGCGCAGCGTTCCCAGCCCCTGTTCGCCGGGGTTGCCGGTCATCGGCGCCCCCGAGGCGGTGGTTTCCAGAAACAGGTTCGAGCCGATGGCCTCGAGCCCCTTTTCGTTGACAAAGCTGGCCAGAGTGATCTGGCCCAGGTTCTGCGGCTCGATCTGGTCGTCGAAATAGGCAAAGACCTCGCCCGCGGGGCTGATTGCGATGCTGCGGGTTTCCTGCGGAATGGTGATCCCCGGCGCCAGCGGATAGCCGTCGGAACTGACGATCTGCCCGTCCGGCGAGCGTTTCAGCCCGCCATCGCGCGTATAGCCGGAAATGCCCGAGGGCAGCGTCACCTCAAGATAGCCGTGGCCCTCGATCGCCACGTCCAGATCGCCGCCGGTATGGGAGGAGGTGCCCTGCGCCAGCGTCAGCGTCACCGCGGTGGGACGCACGCCCAGCCCCATCTGCACCCCGGCGGGCACCATGGTGCCGTCGGCTGCGGCGATGGTGCCGGGGCGGGTGACCTGCTGATAGGCGAGATCGGCGAATTCGGCGCGGCGGGCGTTGTAGCCGGTGGTGGACATGTTGGCGAGGTTCTGGGAAATCACCTCGACCCGGGTCTGCTGGGCCGCCATCCCGGTGGCGGCGATCTGCAATGCTCTCATCGTTAAGCCTTTCAGCGGGTGGTTGCGGAAATGACCGAGCGGATGCGCTGGTCCTCGCCGTCGAGGAAGGACTGGCCCAGCTCATAGGCGCGCTGGACCTCGATCATGCGGGCGAGTTCCAGCACCGGGTTGACGTTGGATTCCTCAAGGAAACCCTGGCGGACCAGCGGTTCTTCGACCGGTTCGGCGTTGCCAGGGGCAAACAGCGTGCCGCCTTCGTGGCGCAGCTGCGCCCGGTCGGGCTGGTCAAAGACCCCGATGCGCGCGATGGGCAGCCCGTCGGCGGAAATCGTGCCGTCGGGGCCGACGCCCACGCTGCGCGCATCCGGCGGCAGCGCAATCGGCGCCTGCCCGTCGTCAAGCACCCGATGGCCGTCGGCGTTCACCAGCTCGCCCTCGGCCGAGGTCATGAAGGCGCCCGCGCGGGTCAGCCGGTTGCCCTGCGGCGTCTCGACCATGAAAAACCCTTCGCGTTCAAGCGCGAGGTCCAGGCGGCCGTCGGTCTGGGACAGCGACGCAGGCGTCAGGTCCACGTCGCGGCCGCGGGCGTTGGCCATCGACAGCGTCTCGCGCCCCGGCCCGATGGCGGTCAGATGTTCGGAAAACACCACGCCTTCGCGCCGAAACCCTGTGGTCGCGCTGTTGGCCATGTTGTTGGCCACCGCCCGCATTTCGTTCATCAGCCCGGACTGGCGGGTCAGCGCAGCATAAATCGCGTTGTCCATGGCCTAGCCCCTCGCGATCAGCGGCAGGATGCTGTCGGCGAAAAAACCGGCCAGCGTCGAGGTCATGAAGCTCATGGAGACCCAGAACACCACCAGCATCAGCCCGACCTTGGGCACGAAGGTCAGCGTCATTTCCTGCACCGAGGTCAGCGCCTGAAACAGCCCGATGGCGACGCCGGTGATCAGCGCCACCGCCAGCAGGGGCGCGGCCATCCGCACCGCGATCCACAGCGCCTGCCGGGTGATGTCGAAGATCAGGTTTTCGTCCATCAGACCGGCATCCTCAGGATTTCCTGATACGCCTCGACCACGCGGTCGCGCACGGCGACGGCGGTTTCCAGCGCGATCTGCGCCTCGGCTATGGACTGGACCAGCGCGTGGGTGTCGCTGCGCCCCTGCATGGCGCCGACGGCGTTGGCGTCGGCCTGTTCCATGACGGCGGCAAAATCGCGGGCGGCGGCGGTCAGGCCCTGTCCGGTCGGCGCCGTGCCGGGGGCGGGGGCCGCGGCGGCGCGGGCCTCGGCATAGGCCGAGGCGACGCGGCTGCCCGATTGCAGGGCGGATTGGGTCAGCGAGATCATGGGCGTCCCTTTCATTGGTTGATGCGGCGGCTCAGCGGCGGATCAGTTCCAGCAGCGAGGCAGACATCTGCCGCGACTGCTCGAACATCTTGAGATTGGCCTCGTAGCTGCGGCTGGCCTCGCGCGCGTCGGCGACCTCGATCACCAGATCGACGTTCGAGCCAAGGTAATAGCCGTTCTCGCCCGCCATCGGGTGGCCGGGGGCATAGACCTGCGGCAGCTCGGTCCGGTCATGCCGGGTGCGGCCGGCGCGGACGGTGCCGGTGTCGCGACCGAAATCGCGGTCGGGTTCGAACCTGACCAGCTTGCGGCGATAGCCCGGCGTGTCCGCGTTGGCGATGTTTTCCGAGATATGGCGCAGCCTGACCCCCTGGGCGCGCAGCCCCGAGGCCGAAATGGCGGTGGCGGAAGTTTCGGACATGTCTTACCCCCTGCGTCCCAGCGCGGTGCGCATCATCGTCAGCCCCGACTGCATCACCGACAGCGACAGGTCGAACTGGCGCTTGGCATCCGCCGCGCGCAGCATCTCATCCTCGATCGAGACCGAGTTCCCGTTGGGCGAGGGCTCGCCGCGCGCGTCGATGACCCCCGCTGCGCTGCCCCAGCCCCCGGCCGCGACATGGCCCGGCCGGGTGGTTTTCAGCGAAACCGGCGCGCGGTCGGGGTCAAAGTCGCGCAGATCGCGGGCCCGATAGCCCGGCGTGTCGGCATTGGCGACATTCGTCGCGATCACCCGCTGGCGATTCGCGGCATGGACGCCTAGGTCGCGCGCCATCCGCATCGTGTCGATCCGTTCAAACAAAAGAGGGTCCTCCTCATCCGCGATAAACCCGGTCTTAACCCCCATAGGTTTATAAACCGTTTCGACGCCCATGATTTTCGGGCCGAAATCGACGGGAAAACGCATGAACAGGATAGAATCGACCGCCGAGCGCATCAGAAAGCTGCGAATCGGGCGCTATTTCGGCCGCGTCGCGGCGATTCGCGCCGGGGTGGTCGAGGTGGGGGGCTTGAACCATTTCGCCTCGGTCGGGGATCGGGTCGGGTTCCTGAACGGCGCGCTCAGCGGCGAGGTGGTGGGGCTCGACCCCGAGCACGCGCTGATCCTGCCCGACGGGCCGACCGACGGGCTGTCGATCGGCGCCCGGGTCGAGCTGCTGTTCCGCCCCGCGATCTCGCCCTGCGACGCCTGGATCGGGCGCATTGTGGACCCCCTGGGCCGGCCTCTGGACGGGCGCCCGCTGCGTTCGGGGCATGAGGGACGCCGGTTTCGCGCCGCCCCCCCGCCCGCGACCACGCGCAAGCGGCTGGGGGCGCGGCTGGATACGGGGCTTGCGGTGTTCGATACGCTGCTGCCCGTCGTGCGCGGGCAGCGGATCGGGCTGTTTGCGGGTTCGGGCGTGGGGAAATCGACTCTGCTGGGGGCGCTGGCGCGGGGGCTTTCGGCCGATGTGGTGGTGGTGGCCATGGTGGGCGAACGGGGCCGAGAGGTCCGCGAATTCGTCGAATCCACCCTGGGGGCCGAGGGCATGGCCCGGGCGGTGGTGGTGGCGGCGACCTCGGACCAGTCGCCCCTGATGCGGCGGCGCTGCGCCTGGGCGGCGATGGCGGTGGCCGAGCATTTCCGCGACCACGGCCGCCACGTGCTGTTTCTGGCCGATTCCATCACCCGCTTTGCCGAGGCGCATCGCGAAATCGCCCTGGCCTCGGGCGAGGCCGCCAGCAACCGCGGCTTTCCGCCCTCGACCGCGCAGGCGATCATGGCGCTGGCCGAACGCTCGGGGCCGGGGGCCGAGGGTGTGGGCGACATCACCGGCGTGTTCAGCGTGCTGGTCGCGGGCTCGGACATGGAGGAACCGGTGGCCGACATCCTGCGCGGGGTGCTGGACGGGCATGTGGTGCTGGACCGCGCCATCGCCGAGCGTGGCCGGTTCCCGGCGGTGGATGTGCTGCGGTCCGTGTCGCGGTCGCTGCCGACCGCGGCGTCCGAGGCTGAAAACGCGCTGATCGCGCGGGCGCGCGCGGCGCTGGGGCTTTATGCGGAATCGGAATTGATGATCAAGGCCGGGCTTTACGCGCCGGGCAGCGATCCCCGGCTGGACGAGGCCGTGCGGCTGTATCCGGCGCTGGACGCGTTTGTCGCCCGCAGTTCGCCCGGCGCGGCGCAAAGCTTTGCGATGCTGCACGATGCGCTTTCGCTGCGTCCCCAGCCGGCGCGGGTGGCATGATGCGGGCGGGGGCGCTGCGGCGCATGATCCGCAAGATTCGCCTGATTTATGTTAATATGCTGGAACGTTGCTTGCGCCTCGGTAAAATGGTGGACATTCAATCGGTTGCTGTGGACGGCCGAGGCAGAGATGGCACTGACAGAATATTTCATCCGATACCTGCAACGCCGCGACGAGCTGGGCGCCAAGGATCTGGCAGCCTTGCGCGCGATTCCCACCGAAACCCTGCAATTCCAGAACGGCCAGACCATCATGGCGCCCGGCCCGGACAAGAGCCACAGCTGCCTGGTTCTGGACGGCATGGCGGGGCGGCTGCACACCATGCCGGCCCGCGTGCCCCGCCCGGTGATCACGGCGCTGTATGTGCCGGGCGACTTCATGGACTTGCATAATTTCGTGCTGGCCGAGGTCGACGACCGGCTGATGGCCTTTGGCCCGGCGCGGATCGAGTTCGTCCATCACCGCTATCTGCTGGACCTGTCCGAGAACCACCCGCATCTGACGCGGCTGCTGTGGATGGCGACGGCCATCGACGCGGCGGTGCATCGCCAGTGGCTGGCCGCGGCCAGCACGCTGCGATCTTCCGCGCATCTCGCGCATCTGGTGTGCGAGATCTACACGCGGCTGGCCGCCGTCGGCGTGGCGAGCGATCACCGGCTGACCCTGCCGCTGCTGCAACGGGAACTGGCGATCCTGCTGGGGTATTCCTCGATCCATGTGAACCGGGCGGTCCGCGACCTGCGCGACCGCAAGCTGCTGCGCTGGGTGGGGACCGAGATCGAGATTCTCGACTGGCCCGAGCTGGTGCGGCTGGCGCATTTCAGCGCGGATTACCTGGATCTGGAACGGCGCCGGCGCTGACTGCGGAGCAGGGGGCAGGGGGGCAGGGGGCAAGGCAAGGGGGCGGCAAAGCGGCGTGACCGCTTATTGACACAGGCGAAAGTCGTTCCTGCGCGCCTTGATGTCCAGATGCAGGTGGTCGTCGTGGGCCTCGTTGCTGCCCGGCCCCAGCACGGTGGTGAAATACAGGCACGCGCCGGCCTGCACCGCGTTCTGGAACGCCATTTCGATGGTGCCGCTGTCGCCGCGCGGGGCGATGCTTAGCCGCCGGCCGTCGGCAAGGCCGAAACCGGCGATGTCGACCGCGTTGCCCAGCGCATGTTCGGACAGCCTGGCCGTCGAGGCCCCGCCCACCACGCCGCGGCAGGCATAAGAGGTGCCCAGCGCCACCGAGCTGATCCGCGGGCTGCCCTCAAGCCATCGCGCCGCCGGGATCACCGTGTCGCGCATCCACAGCGCCAGCTGGCGCGCCGTTTCGCAGCGCATCAGCGCCGGGCTTTCCAGCACCAGCCCCGGCTGGATCGCGCGGACCTCGACCGGGCGGGCGATGCCGCAATCGCGGTCGTCGGGGTCGGTGACGGCGGGCGCGGCGGTCGCCTCGACCCCCAGAAACCGCAGCCCCACCCGGCAGAGCGCATGGTCGACCCTGCTTTCCCGCAGGCCCTGATACAGCGGCGCGGCGCTCATGGCAGGGTCGGCGGCGTCTTGCGGCGGATGCGCGGCATCTGGTGCAGCAGCGCCGGGATCGTGGGTGGAGGCGGGAGCGGGTTCGGAGGCGATGCCCTTGGCCGCCCCGCCTTGCGGGCGATCCGCGGCATCGGAATCAGTCGCGGGCTTGCCGGTTGCGGCGTCTTTGGGGGCCGGGGTGGGGGCGGCGGGTGCGTCCGGGGCGGCGTCGTCGCCCCCTTTCGCAACGGCGGGGGCAGATGCCGGGGTCTCGGGCTTGCGTTCGGGGCGGCCGCTGCCGGGCGGCGACCCGGACGCGGGCTCCGGGGCGGCCGCGGGCCTTGGCGGCGGTGGAAGCTGGGCGATTGCCCGAGATGCGGGCGCAGGTGCGGGGGCTTCGGCAGCCCCGCCCGCCACAGCCCCGGCCACAGGCGGTTGCGAGCCTGTCGGGGGCGGGCGCAGCACCGGCTGGGACAGCAGCGGCACGGGGAACGCCAGCGCCAGCGCAAGGCTCAGGCCCAGACAAAGCGGCGGGACGCGCGCGCCGACAGCGGGGTGCCGCCCCATGCGCGTATCCCGCCCGCCCATCAGTTCGCGACCGGCGGCGTGGCGGGTGGCATAGCGGGCAGGGTGGTCGAAGGAACAGTCTGCACCGCCCCCTGGGTCGCCTCGTTCAGCGCCGCCGCCAGCGGGTCCGTGCCTTGCGGCGCGCCCCGCAGCCCGCGCGCCACCGGTCGCGCGGGCGAGATCGCGGCTTGGGTCAGCGCGGCCTCGGCCCCGCCCGCAGCGGGCAGCGTCGGGGGCAGCGTCGGGGCCGGCTCCGAAGGCAGCGCCGTGGATTGCGGCCCCGGGGGCTGCGGCACCGCCACCGTGTCGGGCAGCGGTGTCGGCTCGACCGGGTTGGTCACCTCGGCCATGCTGACGCCGGGGTCCAGAAAATCGACGATCGTCTGCCCCGACACCACCATCCCCGCCAGTTCCTGCGCATCCCAGTTGGTCAACCGCACGCAGCCGTTGCTCTGGTTCACGAACAGCCGCGAGGGTGTCGCGGTTCCGTGGATCCCATAGGTCGGCTTGCTCAGGTCGATCCACACATTCCCCACCGGCCCGTTCGGCCCCGGCGGAATCCGCAGCACCTTGTCGTTGTCGCCCTGCTTGAAATTGACGTTGGGGTTGTAGGTATAATCCGGGTCGATCACCGCCGCCTGCACCAGATGCGAACCATGGGGCGAAGGCGTCGCGCTGGACCCGACGGTCGCCGGGTAATCGGCCACCAGCCGACCCGTCGCGTCATAGGCCGCGACCCGGCCGCCGGTCTTGTCCACGATGATGCGCAGCACCTTGGTGCGGATCGGCTTGCCGGGCATGGTGACGTTGATGACCTCGCCGGGGACGAAACCCGCGCCGGGGTTCAGCTGCGCCAGAAACCGCTCGTCCATGTGAAAACGCTCGGCCAGCCGTTCCTGGACCGAGGTATAGCCCATCGAATCCATCTGCGCCTTTTCGGCGTAGTCGGCGGGGATCGCGTCCACCAGCCCCTGCGCGTCCTGCGCGGTGATGGTGTAGCTGCCGGTCAGCGGCGCGCCTGCGTGCTGTTCCAGCAGCGCCCAGACATGCGGGTTCAGCCGCCCGTCCTGGGGCAGGCCGTGCATCCGCTGGAACGCGCGGATGGCGCTGGCGCTCATCCCGCCGCGGAACCCGTCCACCACGCCGGGAGAAATTCCCGCCCGGTCCAGCAGGATTTGCAGCTTGGCCGTCAGCGCCGACTGGCCCGCCGGCAGGTCGCCCGCGCCGGAATAGCTGGCGGCCTCGATATCGGCGAGGGTCATGTGAACCCGGGCATCCTGCGCCGCGGCCGGCAGGGCGGATGTTGCGGCCAGAGTCAGGGCGGCGGGCAGGGCAGCGGGCAGGGCGGGGGCAAGCATCAGCGCGGCGGCAAGCGCGGAAAACGGGCGGCGCATACGGTCGGGTTCCTTCTGGTAACGCGAAGCTACCACTCGCAGGACCGGCGCCGCCTGCCAATCCCCGGCGATTCAAGAATGTTTTATCTGGCCGCAGGCAAAACGTGACCTTGCGTCAACGGGCTTGCCGGGCGGAGGCCGTGCTGGCTTGCTGCACAAGGCACCGCAAGAAAGGAAAACCCCATGCCGTCCGAGACATGCAGGATCATCGACCGGGACACGCATCTGGTCGTGGTCAACGACAATCCGCGCCGCCGCAACGCGCTGACTTCGGGGTTTCAGGCCGGGTTGCTGCGCGCGCTTGCGCAGGCCGCGGCCGAGCCGCGGATCGGCGCGGTGGTGGTGACCGGCGCCGAGGATGAAAGCGGCGGGTTTTTCTGCGCCGGCGGCGATCTGAACGTGCTGATCGCCGCGCAGACCATGGACGAGCCGGGACGCCGCGCCGCCATTCAAGAGCTGCAAGGGCTGATCGCGGCGATCCTCGACTGCCCGCGCCCGGTGATCGCGGCGGTCGAGGGCGGCGCGGCGGGGGCGGGGCTGTCGCTGGCGCTGGCCTGCGACATGGTGGTGGCGGCGCGCGACGCGCAGTTCGCGGCCTCATACGTCAATGCGGGGCTGGTGCCGGACGGGGGGCTGACCGGCAGCCTGTCGGCCGCGCTGCCGCCCGCGCTTGCGGCCGAGATGTGCCTGCTGGGCCGCGCGGTCAGCGCCGCGCGCCTGCATGATCTGGGCGCGGTCAATACCGTGACCGAGCCGGGCCGCGCCCTGGCCGAGGCCGAGGCGCTGGCCGCGCGGCTGGCCTGCGGCCCCGCGCAGGCGCAGGCCGCGATCAAGGCGCTGCTGACCGGCGCGCGGCGCGAGTTGATGCGGGGCCAGCTGGCGGCCGAGGTGGCGCCGATGGCCGCCGCGCTTGGCTCGGCCGAGGCGGCCGAGGGCATCGCCGCCTTTCTGGGCAAGCGCGCCACCGATTTCCGCGCGCTGCGGAAAGCCTGACTAGCGTTGCGGAGGCGCGATCAGGGGCGCGCCGCATTCACAGTCCGACACGTCCATCCGGATCTCGGGCGACAGGCTGAACTGCGCCCAGCTGACCGGGCGCGCGCCCATCCACAGCGTGGTTTCATAGACCAGCAGCGGCGCGTCGGCCGGGCAGCGCAGCATCCGCGAGACCCCCACCGCGCCCGCGCTGCGGGCCTGCACGATCCGCTCGACCTGGGTCAGGGGCGCGTTGTGGGCCAGCCACTCATTCGCGGTGACGGTCCGCAGCAGGGTGTCGGTCAGCTGCGGCAGCGCCGCCGTGTCGATCCAGTGCCGCTCGGCGCCGAACAGCCGGTCGTCGCAGTAAAACAGCGTGCCGAATTTGCGCAGATCGCCGGGATCGCTGCGAAACAGCCGCTCGGCCGGCTCGCCGCCCGCGGGATGATCCACCGGGCCAAGATAGCTGAAGCCAAAGCGCCAGCCCCGTTCCTCGACCATGTCGCGGATCACCGGCAGGCTGACCCGGCCGGGCGGCGGCTCAAGCCCCAGCACCACCCTTGTGCCGACCCGGCGCCGCCGTTCCACGACCCCGCGTTCGGCAAGCGAGGTCAACGCGCGGTTGACCGTCGCGCGGGCGCTGCCGAATTCGGCGGCGAATTGTTGTTCGGTTGGTATCAGCGATCCCGGAGGATAGGTTCCGTTGCTGATCCGGTCCATGATCACGCTGCGGATACCCGCCCAGGTGACGACAGAGCGGCCGGTTCTTGCCCGCCCCGTCGCCGTTTCCGCCGGCCCAGTTAAATTCGACATGCTGCTCCGATCCTTGCGCGACGAGCATAGAGCGCCGGCCATTCAATCGGAACATGACAATAAGGACTGGTTTGCAGGTCGTGGAACATCCGGCCGCCGGCTCTCGCCAGGGGCGAATTCCGGCCCTGCGTCTGCCGGGTTGACTTGGGTGTGCGGCTGCGTCCTGTTGTCGCGGGAAATTACCTTTTCCGCGCCGGGGGTGAGTCGGCGCAGGCAACCGGGCCGGAATTGTTTCCCGGCCGATCAGGACGCGACAAGAGGGGCAGCATGACAACCGGCAATCTTTCGACCAGCGCCGCGCCCTCTCATGTCGCGCCCGCCTCGGCCGCGCGCACCGCCTGGCCGGTGCTGATCGCGATCAGCCTGTGCCACATGGTCAACGACATCCTGCAATCGCTGCTGTCGGCGATCTATCCGCTGCTCAAGGACGAATTTTCGCTGAGCTATGCGCAGATCGGGCTGATGACTTTCGCCTTTCAGGTCACGGCGTCGCTGTTGCAGCCGGTGGTGGGGATGGTCACCGACCGCCACCCGATGCCGCGGTCGCTGGCGGTGGGGATGCTGTGCAGCTTTGTCGGCGTGCTGACGCTGGCGCAGGCGGGCAGCTATGCGATGCTGCTGACGGGGGCGATGCTGATCGGGCTGGGCTCGTCGATCTTTCACCCCGAAAGCTCGCGGGTGGCGCGCACCGCCTCGGGCGGGCGTTTCGGCACCGCGCAGTCGCTGTTCCAGCTGGGCGGCAACGGCGGGCAGGCGCTGGGGCCACTACTGGCGGCGTTCCTGGTGGTGCCGCTGGGGCGGCCGGTGCTGGGCTGGCTGGGGCTGATCGCACTGGGCGGTGCGGGCGTGCTGTGGCAGGTGGGCCGCTGGGCCGAAGGCCGCCGCAAGGCAGGTGCCCTGCGCATCATGCAGGGGCCGCCGCTGGCGCAACGGCGCATCGTCATGGCGATCACCGTGCTGGCGGTGCTGTCGATGACCAAGGCGTTCTACATGGCCAGCCTGACCAGCTATTACACGTTTTTCCTGATCGACAAGTTCGGGATGGGGGCGCAGGGCGCCCAGATCATGCTGTTCCTGCTGCTGTTCGGCGCCGCCGCCGGCGTGATGCTGGGCGGCATCGCCGGCGACCGCGTCGGCACGCGGCGGGTGATCTGGTTCTCGATCCTCGGCGTGCTGCCGTTTTCGCTGCTGATGCCGCATGTCGGGCTGGCGGCGACGGCGGTGCTGACGGTGCTGGTGGGGGGCATCATGGCCTCGGCCGCGCCGGCGATCGTGGTGTTCGCGCAGGAACTGGTGCCGGGCCGCACCGGGCTGATTGCGGGGCTGTTCTTTGGCTTTGCCTTTGGCATGGGGGGCATCGCCGCGGCGGTGCTGGGGCAGGTGGCCGATGCGCAGGGGATCCGCTTTGTGTTCCTGATCTGCTCGGTGCTGCCGGCGCTGGGGCTGCTGACCGCATTTCTGCCCAAAGAGCGCGAACTGGTCCGCGTCTGAGCGCTTGCCGCCTGCCGGAAATCCGCCGCCCGGCCTCTGGACAAGCCGGGCTGCGCGCATGACCCTGCACGCCGCAGGACCAAGGAGGAACCGCCGATGATGCGCTATAGCCGCGACATGCGAGGCTACGGGGAAAACCCGCCCGATCCGCGCTGGCCCGGGGGCGCGCGTATCGCGGTGCAGATCGTCGTCAACTACGAAGAGGGCGGCGAGAACTCGATCGAGCACGGCGATGCGGCGTCCGAGGCGTTCCTGTCGGAAATCACCGGCGCCCAGCCCTGGCCCGGGCAGCGGCACTGGAACATGGAAACCATCTATGATTACGGCGCGCGGGCCGGGTTCTGGCGGCTTCACCGGCTGCTGTCGGGCCTGCCGGTCACCTGCTACGGGGTCGCGACCGCATTGGCGCGCAGCCCCGAACAGACAAGCGCCATGGTGGATGCCGGCTGGGAAATGGCCACCCACGGGCTGAAATGGATCGACTACAAGGACGTCCCGCGCGAGGTCGAGGCCGAGCACATCGCCCGCGCCGTCGCCCTGCACGCGCAGGTCACCGGCGCCCGCCCGCTGGGGTTCTATCAAGGCCGCGCGTCCATGAACACGGTGGCGCTGGGCTGCGAAGAGGGCGGGTTTGAATATCTTGCCGACAGCTACGCCGACGAGCTGCCGTTCTGGCATCTTCATGATGGCCGCCCGCAGCTGATCGTGCCCTATACGCTGGACGCCAACGACATGCGCTTTGCCAACGGCGGCTTCGGCACGGGCGAGGATTTCTTTACCTATCTGCGCGACAGCTTCGACTGCCTGTGGCGCGAAGGGGGCGAGGGCCGGGCGCGAATGCTGTCGATCGGGCTGCAT
The DNA here is from genome assembly GCF_900108405.1 of Paracoccus alkenifer. GTDB lineage: Bacteria > Pseudomonadota > Alphaproteobacteria > Rhodobacterales > Rhodobacteraceae > Paracoccus > Paracoccus alkenifer. The sequence continues at coordinate 222,639 of NZ_FNXG01000001.1, read as the reverse complement.
TGCCGGCTGGCGGGTCGCCCGGGCCGGGCCGAGGCGCTGCGGCGGTTCCTTGGCCACGTCCGCGCGCATGAGGGCGTGTGGTTCGCCACGCGTCTGGACATCGCGCGCCACTGGGCCGCCGAGCATCCGTATCGCGCGGCCGAGCGCCCTTCGGCATTGGACCGCACTGCTTTCGTGGACCGTTTCGGCGGCATCTATGAACACTCCCCCTGGGTCGCGGAACGCTGCTGGGATGGCGAGCTGGGCGCCGCCCATGACAGCGCCGCGGGGCTGGCCTGCGCCATGGCGCAGGTGTTCCGCGCCGCCGGCGATGATGAGCGGCTGGCGGTGCTGCGCGCCCACCCCGACCTTGCCGGCAAGCTGGCGGCGGCAAAGCGCCTGACCGCGGATTCGACCGCCGAACAGGCCAGCGCCGGGCTGGACGCGCTGACCGACGCCGAGCGCGCCGAGTTCACCCGCCTGAACGCGGCTTACGTCGCGCGCCACGGTTTTCCCTTTATCATCGCGGTGCGCGACCACGACAAGCCGGGGATCATGGCGGCGATGGCGCGGCGGCTGGAAAACGACAGCAGCGCCGAGCGCGCCGAGGCCGAACGCCAGGTGATGCGCATCGCGGAGCTGCGGCTGCAATCGGCGCTGGAGTAAAAGGGGGCGCTGCCCCCGGCCCGTCCCGGGCCTCCCCCGGGATATTTGGGTGATGAAGAACGGGCGCGGCCTTGGTGTGGAACATCCTCTGGCCGGGACACAGGGAACGAGAGTGAGCAGATGATCGACGAGACCACCCCGCAGGGCGACCCCGCCCCCATCCTCGGCGAAGAAGCTCCGGCGCGGCAGCCGGCGCAATATGCCGGCCCCGTGGCGGGGCTGCCGCCGCAGACCGGGCTGACCACCGACACGGCGGTGTTTACCGACGCCTATGCGGTGATCCCGCGCAGCGTCATGCGCGACATCGTGACCAGCTTTCTGCCGGGCTGGACGGGGATGCGCATGTGGATGCTGGCCCGGCCGCTGTCGGGCTTTGCCGAGACCTTCAGCCAGTATGTGGTCGAGCTGGCCGAGGGCGGCGGCTGCGATGCGCCCGAAGATGATCCCGAGGTGCAGTCCGCGATCTTCGTCACCGGCGGCGAGTTGGACGTGACCATTGCCGGTGTCGCGCATCGGCTGACACCCGGCGGCTTTGCCTATGTGCCCCCGGGCACCGACTGGTCGCTGCGTAACGCCACCCCCGGCAATACCGGCTTTCACTGGTGGCGCAAGCGCTGGCAGCCGGCGGCCGGGGTGACGCCCCCCGATCCGATCATCGCGCAGGAACAGGACATCGTGCCCTCGCCCATGCCCGATACCGAAGGGGCCTGGGCCACCACCCGCTTTATGGATCCGGCCGACCTGCGCCACGACATGCATATCACGCTGGTGACATTCCAGCCCGGCGGCTCGATCCCCTTTGCGGAAACCCATGTGATGGAACACGGGCTGTTCGTGTTGGAGGGCAAGGCCGTCTATCGCCTGAACCGCGACTGGGTCGAGGTGGGGCCGGGCGATTTCATGTGGCTGCGCGCCTTTTGCCCGCAAGCCTGCTATGCGGGCGGGCCGGGGCGGTTCCGCTATCTGCTATACAAGGACGTGAACCGGCACGCGCCGCTGTGGTTCGGAACGCATGGGTCGGGCCGGGCGGGATAGCTTGGTCTGGTTGCGCCCTCGCATGGGTATTTTCACCAGAAAGAAACTCCCGTCGCTTCTTTCTGGCCCAAATACCCCTGCGGCCGCGACGCAGGCACGGCGCGGCAGTCTGGCGGCGGCGCCGGCCACAGGCTAAGGGGGCGGCATGAAACCCGACCGCCCCAATCTTGCCCATGAACACGCCTGCATGGCCCAAGGCGCGATTCTGGTCTGCGGCGTTGATGAGGTCGGGCGCGGGCCGCTGGCCGGACCGGTGACGGCGGCGGCGGTGATCCTGCCGGCGAGCGGCATCCCCGACGGGCTGGACGATTCCAAGAAACTGACCCCGGCCGGGCGCGAGCGGCTGGCCGCGCGGATCATGGCCTGCGCCGACTGGGCGGTGGCCCATGCCAGCGTCGAGGAAATCGCGCAGCTCAACATCTATCACGCCAGCCACCTGGCGATGTGCCGGGCGGTGGCGGCGCTGAAATCGCGCCCCTGCGTGGTGCTGGTGGACGGCAACCGCATCCCCGCGGCGCTGGATCTGCCCGCCCGCGCCATCGTCGGCGGCGACGCGAAAAGCCTGTCGATCGCGGCGGCCTCGATCATCGCCAAGGTGACGCGCGACCGGATCATGGTGGATTTGGCGCAACAGCACCCCGGCTATGGCTGGGACCGGAACATGGGTTATCCGACCGCTTCCCATCGCCGGGCGCTGGCGGAACTGGGGCCCACCCCGCTCCATAGGATGGGATTTGCGGCGATCCACAAGATATTGTGTCCAGCCAGAAACTCAACCGACTGATTCAAAATAAGAATTGACGGCGAATCACCTGTGACTCATCTTGGATCCAACAGATGAGCGGCACCGAACGCCGCCGGGTTGAGAGCAGAGATGACAACGACACACGCCAAGCCGCGCGGCACCGCGCGCATCGAATCCGCCTTGCCGATCAACAGCATCCTTGCCGGTGACTGTATCGAGGTGATGAATTCCCTGCCCGAGGGCTCGGTGGACCTGATCTTTGCCGACCCCCCCTATAACCTGCAACTGCGCGGCGATCTGCACCGGCCCGACAACAGCCGCGTGGATGCGGTGGACGACGCCTGGGACCAGTTCGGCAGCTTTGCCGCCTATGACCGTTTCACGCAGGACTGGCTGGCCGCCGCCCGCCGGCTGCTGAAACCGAACGGCGCGATCTGGGTGATCGGCAGCTATCACAACGTCTTCCGCGTTGGCGCCGAGTTGCAGAACCAGGGGTTCTGGATCCTCAACGACGTGGTGTGGCGCAAATCGAACCCGATGCCGAATTTCCGCGGCAAGCGCCTGACCAACGCGCATGAGACGCTGATCTGGGCCTCGAAAACCGAGGGCGCCAAATACACCTTCAACTACGAGGCGCTGAAAAGCCTCAACGAGGGCATCCAGATGCGCTCGGACTGGACGCTGCCGATCTGCACCGGGGGCGAGCGGCTCAAGGATGCGGCCGGGGCCAAGGCGCATCCGACCCAGAAACCCGAAAGCCTGCTGCACCGGGTGCTGGTGGGCACGACCAACCCCGGCGACGTGGTGCTGGACCCGTTCTTCGGCACCGGCACCACCGGCGCGGTCGCCAAGATGCTGGGCCGCGACTGGATCGGGATCGAACGCGAGGCCGCTTACCGCGAGGTGGCCGAGCGCCGCCTGTCCCGCGTCCGCCGTCTTGACGCCAGCGCGCTGGCCACCACCACCAGCAAGCGCGCGGAACCCCGCGTGCCCTTTGGCCAGGTGGTCGAGCGCGGGATGCTGCGCCCGGGCGAGGAACTGGTATCCGTCAACACCCGCCACACCGCGCGGGTGCGCGCCGACGGCTCGCTGATCGGGCGCGACGTGCGCGGCTCGATCCACCAGGTCGGCGCGGCGCTTGAGGGCGCTCCGTCCTGCAACGGCTGGACCTATTGGCATTTCCGCCGCGACGGGCAGATGATCCCGATCGACATCCTGCGTCAGCAGATCCGGGCCGAGCTGGCCGAGGCGCGCTGATCCGGTTTCGCCGGTGTCCCGCAACGCGGCGCAAGCTTGCGCTGCGGGACGCAACTTGCCCCGCCCGGGTCCGCCCGGCGGGGTCTTTTCATGATTGCGCCTTGTCACTGCGCGGCCTCGACACGCGCGATCCTGCACGGCCGCCCGTCGCACCTGTTTTTCGGCTGGCGACTTTCTTTCTTGTGAAAATATCCCCGCCAGAGGCAGACCGGGCGTCAGCCCGGGCTATCTGGTGCAGCTTGAGGGAGAAACTTTGAACTCCCTTTTCGACGAACTAGAGCGTTGGGAGCAGCATTTCGCACATTTGGACGCAACACGTCCGAGGTGCGAACATGACAATTTTACGCTATGATTTCAATGCGATAGCAAAGGATGAGGCGGCGAAGCCGAAGTATCCGCCGCCGTTTTCGCTGCGCCTGACCTATGAAGAGCGGGCGCGGCTGGATGCGCAGCGGGGCGATAAGCCCCTGTCCGTCTATATCCGTGAGTGTTTGTTCGGCGATGATGTCGCACCGCGCAAGCGGCGCGGCAACAGCCCGGTCAAGGACAAGGAAGCCTTGGGGCGGGTGCTGGGGGCGCTCGGCCAGTCGCGCCTGTCCTCGAACCTGAACCAGCTTGCCAAGGCCGCGCATACCGGCTCGCTGCCCGTCACGCCGGAAACCGAGTCCGATCTGCGTGAAGCCTGCCGCGATATCGCTGAAATCCGGGCTGCGCTCATGGCCGCGCTCGGCAAGATGCCGGGGCAGTCACCATGATCCTGAAAGCCAAAGAGCGCGGAAACGCCCCGCAACTCGCCCGCTACCTTATGACGATGCGCGATAACGATCATGTTGAACTGCATGACGTGCGGGGCTTCATTAGCGATGACCTGCTGGAAGCCTTCCATGAAGCGGATGCGGTTGCGCGCGGTACGCGCTGCAAAAATCATTTGTTCTCGATGAGTTTCAACCCGCCTGCGGGGGCGAATCCCAGCATAGATGATTTTGAACGGGCGATTGAACAGGTTGAGAACAAGCTGGGGCTGGCAGGCCAGCCCCGCGCCATTGTCTTTCATGAAAAGGACGGGCGGAGACATGCTCATGCCGTCTGGTCGCGGATCGACGCGGACAGGATGCGGGCAATCAACCTGTCCCATTACAAGACCAAGCTGCGGGATGTGTCCCGCCAGCTATACCTTGAACACGGCTGGGCGATGCCGCGCGGTCTGGAAGATCGGCGTTTGCGTGATCCGCTGGGCTTCACGCGCGAAGAATGGCAACAGGCGCGGCGGGCGGGTGTTGATCCCAAAGAGCTAAAGGCGGTCTTTCAGGCGGTATGGCAGGCATCGGACAGCCGCGCGGCCTTTGAACAGGCGCTGAAAGAGCGCGGATTCTGGCTTGCCCGTGGTGATCGGCGCGGCTTTGTCGCGGTCGATTATCGCGGTGAAACCTATGCAATCGCCCGCTATAGCGGCGTGAAAGCAAGGGACGTTGCCGCTAAGCTGGGCGATGCGCAGGAATTGCGCCCCATGGACGAGGTAAAGGCCGAAATCGCGGCGGGCATGACGGCCAAGCTGCAAGAGTTCATTAAGGAAGCCGAACGGAATGCGGCGCGGCGGTCGTTGCAGATTGACTTCCGCAAGGCGGAAATCACCGGGCGGCACCAGCAAGAGCGCAAAGCACTGACCGAATCGCAAGAACAGCGCTGGCAGGCCGAAACCCGCCGCCGCGCCGAACGCCTGCCCAAGGGCGTTTCGGGTATCTGGCACCGCATCACGGGGCGCTACGCCAAGTTGAAGGCAGAAAACGAACGCGAAGCGCTGGACGCGCTGCGCCGTGATCGTACCGAAAAAGATGTGCTGGTTACGCGCCAGATCGAAGAGCGGCAGGTGGTACAGCGCGATATTCAGGCGCAGCGGCAAGCTGCGCAACAGGAACTCATGCGGTTGCGTGAGGATGTGGCGCATTACATGCAGCATGATCGGCACGCGCCCGATCATGCCCCTGACCGCAAGCGCGAACGGGCGCAGCGTTCACGGCGCAGGCGCGGATTCGACCTGTGATTGCCGCGCAAGACCAGAATCCTGCCTCTTGCAACCCGATCATTCTACTATGCGCAGCGCCGCCGTAAATCTCCGATAGCGTTTCCTGTTCAGTCCTCCTGTGACGCTCCTGCGTCATCCCGAATCATCCGTGCTTTCTATGGCCGATGATGTGGGGACGGGGCCGAAAGGCTCCGAATGGTTCGGGGTCTCCTTGAAGCCAAAGGAGGCTGACATGAAACTTATCTCAAGATTTGAGGCGGCTGCGCTTGCTACGCCTGAGTTATACGGACTGCGCAAAGAGGCATTTATCGCCTTTACCGCTGCGCCGCGCGGCTCGCAGCAACAGCGCGAAGCGCTGGCAACGATGCGCATCATCGAAGATGAACTGGCGATACGCCCGCCTGCGCCGTAACGCTATGCGGCTGGCCGCTTGGCCAGCCGCAAATTTTCCCTAGAACAAGGATAGCTGCACGCTGTTCCAGCCTGTGCATTTGGCCTCATGCTCAAGCCATGCGATGACATAAGCCGCCGCGCCGCCTGCCTCGGCCACGGTTCCCGCATGGATGAACTGCGACCGATAGCCCGTTTCTGTGACTGGCAGCGGGGTTTTGCCCCCGCTGCGCAGTTCGATGTGATCGACCACCCCGAATTTCTCCGGCGTGAAGGTGATTTCGACGGCAAGGCCGCGCCATGTGATATTGTGAGTTTCTGGCGTCATATCAGTGATTCCAGAAAACATGCACTTGCTCGAAACTGGTCTGAATCACGAAAACATCGTTGATTTCCAGATCACGCGCCATGCGGTCATAGTCGATGTAATAGTGCAGGTTGTCGGGAACACTTCCGGTTTCTTCGGTCAGTTCCTCGGCAAAATCGGCCAGCGAACGATATTGCCCTGCATAGCTTTCCGCGATGGCTTTGCGCGCATCGTTCAGATTACCGAAATACTCGACCAGCTTCCCGCCAACCTCGCCATGTTCGGCAATGAACGCGGCCAGTTCCGCCACCTCTTCCATGCCCATATACTCGGACAGGCGCGCGCCTTCAAAGCCTTCGTAGTCATGAATAGCCCATTCTTCCGCATCCTCGGCAACTGGTGATGTTGCCAGCATGGCGCGGATTTCAGCATAAAGATCGTATGCGTCCTGATGGGCATCTATCCATGAGCCATGCAGATAGCCATTATTATAGGCCGCCAGACAGGCAACATAGATTTTGATTTCACCTTTTGATTGTTTCACTTTTCTTCCCCTTTGTCTTTCTTTGGGTTGCACATGCAACCCGAAGCGAGGCACGCGCCGGTGAGCGGGGGGATGCGGTCAAGACCCGGCTGGCGTGAGGGGTATCACCCGTCCTGCACAAGCCGAAGGCGCGGAAGGATGGGGATACGCGCCAGACGCGCCCCTTGGGGCGTTCAGGTCTTGACGGCTGGGGGTAAGACCCCCTCTTGAAAGGAAAGCAGCTATCAGCCCTGCAAGGGCTGGCCGGTGATCTTCATACGCAAGGGATGGATGCCGCAAGGCAGAAACCGTGTAAGCAGGTTTGGTTCACGACAGCCCGACTCGCAAGGGGTGGCCCTGCCGAGTTTATCGCCAATAAACGACAGCCAAGCATAATATGATTTTTCTCTAAGTATAGATAACTTAATAGAAAAACTATCACGAATATATTATACTAAGAGAGTCGCGCAAAAAGGCTCCCTTTTGCCTGCGACTCTGTGGTTGCTTGGTGGATTGCTCATGAATCCTCCTCTTGCAATGAGGGGCACAACTGTTTTTCCACAAAACGAAAGTGATTTAATGATTAAGTTCTACATGTTGGCGTTATATCTGCTTACTCTTCGCGGTCATGCATCGATTGCTCGCCCTATCGCTACAATGCGTAAAAAATATGGGGTTTATGGGTATGGGTTATTCATCAAACTATCTTTGACATTATTGATTTCTATTGTGCCGGCTACGGCGACCTATGCTGATTGCAATCTTTCGCCCACTGCGATGTGCGACGGGGTACCGTGTCCTAGCCTGACGCGGCCGAATGGAACAATCATCTATAACAGCGACCATAGAATTATGCAGGCTTGCGCGGGCGGTCGATGGGTGGCGTTAACCCCGCCAACCTCGTCGGGTTCGCCTGCCAGTTGCGCTGAAAGCTGGACGACCCGCTCCGCGCCGGAGAATAACAGTTGGTACTCCGTCACTTATGGCGGCGGCCAGTTCGTGGCCGTGGGGGGCGACGGCACCAACCGGATCATGACCTCGTCTGATGGTGTTAACTGGACCGCACGCACTGCGCCGGAGAAAATGATTGGATATCCGTCACCTATGGCGGAGGCCAGTTTGTAGCCGTGGGTTACACCGGCACCAACCGGATCATGACCTCGTCTGATGGTGTTAACTGGACCGCACGCACTGCGCCGGAGAATAACAGTTGGTACTCCGTCACCTATGGCGGCGGCCAGTTCGTGGCCGTGGGGGGCGACGGCACCAACCGGATCATGACCTCGTCTGATGGTGTTAACTGGACCGCACGCACTGCGCCGGAGAATAATTTTTGGTTCTCCGTCACCTATGGCGGCGGCCAGTTCGTGGCCGTGGGTTACAGCGGCACCAACCGGATCATGACCTCGCTTGATGGTGTTAACTGGATTACGCGCGCAGCGCCGGAAAATAATTTTTGGCAATCCGTCACCTATGGTGGCGGCCAGTTCGTGGCCGTGGCAAACAGCGGCACCAACCGGATCATGACTTCGCTTGATGGCGTTAACTGGACCGCACGCGCAGCACCGGAGAATAATAGTTGGCAATCCGTCACCTATGGCGGCGGCCAGTTCGTGGCCGTGGCAAGCAGCGGTGCCAACCGGGTCATGAGCTCGCCTGATGGTGTTAGCTGGACTGCGCGCGCAGTGCCGGAGAATAATTTTTGGATATCCGCCACTTATGGTGGCGGCCAGCTCGTGGTTGTGGGGCACTCCGGTACCAATCGGATTATGACCTCGCCGTGTTTGTAGACGCCGAGACTTTATAAGAAAGAGTTGCTTGCGTTATCTTTTGGACTATCAGCTATGAGCAGGCGCTCATAACATCAGGCAATCACACCCGCCGCGCCATCGCCCGCGGCCTCGGTGTGGATAAAAGCACATTGCGGCGGGCGTTGAAGGGTTAAGGGATTGTGGCTTTATCGTGCGGCAACGGCGGCGATATGGGCAGAAAAATCGGTTACGAACGTTTTTAGCGATGTAAGCTCACTTAGGTGAGTATAGGCCCCGTCACCTGCAGCGGTTCGCGGCGATGAGAGGAAGGCTGCGCTAGTATAGAGTCCTTCCTGAACAAGTTTTTTACAGAGAAGATCGTACCGTGTGGAATAAGACGCCCCCTTAAACTCCGGGAACACCGGGAAATGGGGTTCGGTATCACGCACAGCAGATCGTGATGCGGGGCAATCCTCGACAAGCATCACCCAACCTAGGAAGGGACGCGCCGAATCTTCGCCAAAGGCACCTTCACGGTACGCAGTCCATAGATCGTGCGCAGTACCAATCGCTTCCTCGGACCTGTTGTTGAAATTGTTGCCGAAAGAGGGTCCAACCTGTGATTTAAACTCAAGTGCCGCGACCAGTTGCCCCCGATATATCACCAGCATATCCCATAACTTGGTAGGCCGGAAAAATCCGGGCAACGTTAAAACGCGCCGTTGCACATGAATATCTGCCATAGCCAAACCATTGGCCGATACAAGGGATTGCGCGAGGGCAAGAAACCCATCCATGTTCTTTCCTGCGGTGACTGCACCACGTGTACCCGCATCTTGATTTCCGGACGCGACTTGCTTGGCAAGCGCAGCCTCTCGATTACCCCAGAACATTTTTACGGCTTCGCGAGCTTGCGCTTCATAATTAGCAAGTTCTAGGCTCATTCTTCTATTTTTCCTTCAATCAATTTTAGCTCGTGCGGATCAAGCCCGTAAAGCTCAGATATAATCTCGTTGAGAGCATGACGGTTGTTCGTCTCGGCGTAATCTGCCAAGCGTTGGCGCAAGTCTTCGCTCACATCTGACCACTTCGGAATCCGTATCTTTCGAAGGTACTGCGCCTGAAAGCGAAGGTATCCTCCCCGCATGCGTGTGCAGTAAAGCGCTACGAATAATCGCGCTATCCCAGAACGCATCACAGCTTGCAGGGCGTGTATATCCCACTCATCCGATATAATATAGTAAAGATTGTGATGCGGATATAGCTTTCCGCACTCGTAAACGATAGAAGCATCCCCTTTAATGTCTGGAATTAGCAGCTTCTCACGGCGGGCTAACTCCGGATAGATGCGGTCGATTGTTCGGTACCAATTGCGAGGATTTTTTTCCGCAACATGACGACCTGCAATTTGATTTTTTCGAGCTTTCAAGTAAGCATTCAGCCTCGGGAAATCTTCGAGATTTACTAGTTTCCCGTCCTTGCCAAACGGATTGATGATTCCTTTGCCGCACCACGCTACGTAACCATTACGAATATCGCGGGTCATCACGAGTGGCAATTTTCGCGATGACTCAACATCAAGAGCATCCAAGTCGCCAATGAATGCGTTATCTGCGCCTGTGGCTACGCCAATACCGACCTTGCAGCCAGCATCCTCAAGGGCTGGAAATTGCGCCTCAAGTCGGCGAACAAGGGCAAGTTCATCGAAGGATTCCAAAACCCATGGCTCGTCTCCGACGGTTACGTTCTCAATCTCACGTACCTCGCTTGCCTTTGGAAGCTTAGAAGCTGTCAGATCGGCGGCGATAGTTTTGAGAGTTTGGGCGTCAAGCGGAGGGCGTGGAAAGACGCGGGTTTTATTACATCTAGATCTTTCTATGATAGCGATTGCAGGGTATGCGTTCACCTCGACATGAAAAGCATCGACACCGTACATATCAACGTATGTTGTTAGCGCGTAATTTTCGCTGACAAGTTTGCGTAACTTTTTGCCGTATTTGTTTTTCATCCAGCGGTCGGCGCAAATAAAGCCAAGTCTGCCGCCTCTCGCTAGCAACGTCAACGAACGCTCGATAAAGGGTACATATATATCGGCACGATCATAGATTGTCTGGAAGCGCTTCCGGTACTCGTTTATCAATGCAGCGGGAACACTCTCCTGCCGTACATATGGCGGGTTGCCGACAACATGCGTGAACTCATTTGGCAAGTTGGCAAGCAGAAAATCTCCTTGAATTAACCAGATACTGCACAGACGCGCAGCCTCTTGACGGCTAAGGCCACCTTTTATCAGCGTTTGCGTTAGCAGGGCGCGGGTAGCTTCGAAAGTAGTACGGTGCAACTCGACGGCGCAGATAGCGGGGGCAAGCGCTTCAAAGGTTAGCTGGCCATCACGCGCAGCAGCGGCAAGCAGGCGGTTGATGGCAGGCAGCAGGAAGTCACCGTTACCGAAAGATGGCTCAAGTAGCCGGAATTTTGTCAGCGGCGCGCTTTCGGTGTAGCCTGTCAGATCAAGAATGAACTCAACCACTTCACGCTTGGTGAAGATCGCGCCGCGCTCTTCGATGCCGCCGCCTGTTGCCAACTCCTCAACTGCCTGTGTCACCGGACACAGGCCGCCGAAGGCGGGCTGCAAAGCAAGCGATACGGTCATGGTCGATCCTCTGTTGAACAATTCAGGAACATAGTGTTATTGATAGCATGGATAGTGCAAGCTCTTCCAGCGCGAGCTAGATGTAGCATAACGCTATCCCCATTAAAATCGCGTACATCACAGGTGTTGAGTGCGGGGGCCGAGTGACATAAGCCTTATCCGTTATCATCGAACCGTATTGGCTTTGCATATTCCGCGTCAAATATTTCATGCGCTCTCTTTAGAACCATCGCTATGGTTAGCAAGAAGTGGGTGTACAGGAATATTGAAACCCCGGACTCTATACCTGCGGGAAGCTCTGCGGCAAAGAATATTAGAAATACGGTAACGGACAAGCACGATAAAAATATCAAATATGATATATTGGCATTTACCTCTCTTAAGAGAAGCCTAGTGTCTTGCACACGTTTCCTTTCATCCTCCGCAAGGATAACATCAGAAGGAATTTTTCGATCTGACCGGAACACTCCATACATAGCAACCTGCGCGCTAAATAGAAGTGCCGAAAAAATGGAAAATACCGAAATAGAAACGCTGTAAATTTCCTTTGGAAATGCCGCGTGGCTTAGAGAAACACTGCCACCCACGATGAACGGAATGCCGTAGAATATGAATATATCACGGGTACTAATTTTTTCTTCACCGACATCTTTCAGTGAGTCCCAATGTGATATTATTATTGAAGATAGTGAAATCTTCATCAGCTCATACCGTACTGGGTGCGGAAATCTGAGATAATCTGGGTTGCGATGGCCGAAATAGAGTTGAACTCTGGATGCATATCAGCGCCAAGTTGAACATCATCGGTAATATCAATGACGCCGGCGGTATTTGATGGCCCGATTATTCCCACCTTCCGATAGGTGTTTCCGATGCTGATGAGCGCACTCGCTTCGTTAAACTCAATCCCATCAAATACCATGGCTGCGCCACCTCGTGCAGCACGAATTTGCGGCGCTACATCGCGGAACATCCCAAAGCGGCCATTTCTTGTGACCGAGAATGATAATTCAATATTGGCCTCATCCGCCGGAAGATTTCTTAATATTTCCGCCCTATCTCGTGGCACGCGCTTACGCGATAGCATTATCTTCTTTACCGGATAACCTTGATAAACTTCATCATCTGTCGGCATAATTTTTCGATGCGTAACTCGCACATGGTCATAGCTTTGATTGAAATCTCTTTGCAGTTCCCCAAGAACCTGAGTCACGCAAGATCGTTCTCTAAACGATTGCAGCACAGCAAAGCCGTAGTTTCCGGCGTCCGGCACCCAGAATTGATAGTATAGAGGAATTTCCTCCACGTCATTGGCACCTCTGCCGTAGAGAACTTGATTATTCTGCGGGTTAATGATGCTGGATGTAAATCCATAAGTTCCATAGTGGACAATGCCTTGCTTTGCGCGTCCACTGTCGCGCGCGGGAGCTAAGCGCCAACTGCGCTCTATGATATTATTCTGACGTGCTGTTTGCTTTCCGGCTATGAACTGCGGCAGAAACCCATGCAGCTCCGAACCAATCCCGACATTAGAAAAAGGAATAGATTGATAATTGTCTGTGCGGCTCAAAACCAACTGGTAGACGTAGAGGCCAATCTTACTCACGGATATTTCCTTCCAGCGCAACCCGGCAAGTTAGGACAAAATAGCGATAACAAAGCAATGCACAAGATGTAGCGCGGGGGCTGCGTCCTCTTATCACCTGACCACCAGTCACTGCTCCATCATGATAACAGCAGATTGGGGGTGTGTTGGCCAGACACAACAAGGGGGCTTCAATGGGTGTGGCAGCCCCTTGATCGGGTTCAGCGCCGATGCGCTGGCGGTATCCAACCGGCGGACGGTTGGTCGGGGCTCCAAGGGGTGTGGCACGCCCTTTGGTCGGTGGGGAAGGTTCCAAGGAAGGGTAGCGGCGATGCGCTCTTGTCCTTGGCCTCCATGGCATGGTCTGGGGTCTTGGGGGCAGGAACGCCCGCCAAGTCGATGGGTGCAGGGAGAGCGAAGTCTCCTTGCGAGTGGGGTTCAGGGGGCGCGATAGCCTCATGATCCATGGTTCGGTGCAGGTGGAGAGGGAGTTCTCCAAGCCCTGCGAGTGGTTGACCGGCGATACGGTCTTCTGGTTCTGGCATGGGGTCAATCCCCTGACAGAGCCACGGCTTGGGGGATGCAACGGGGGTACGCAGTAGCCCCCTTGCCAAGATGGTTTTGTACTACAAAACACATCTTGCGGTATCGCCTTTCGGCTTCGACAGGGCTTTGTATACAAGGGCAAGTTGTGGCGCACCAGCCATTGCATGGGCAGTGACAGTCTTCTGTAGCCATTAGCGTAGATCAGCTAGTATGGTTGCCTCATGGAACTCTTTGAGAATTGTGTAGATCGAGCAACGGCACTGGCGACGGCATGTGGATGGCTCGCATTCGGCGGCGGGTTGGAAGCTGCCGTTGGTGTAGCAGTCGGAGGTGCAGGCCTTGCAACGGCTGTGTTTGGAGCGATGCGAAGGCACGGACCGGAGTCAGAGAAGGTGCTTGCAGCTATTCGTACAAGGATTCGCGACGGACTAGAACAGTACGCCAGTGCCGAACGTTGGCATATCAGCACTGACCTAGAATCCGCCGATCAGGCAATGGAGCGTGCCCTTGCCACGTGTTTTCTGGATCGGCGCTCGCTAGCAGAGAGTGCCCGCAGCCCTCAAGGGTTTCCTGTCGCGGCGACTGAGATCATATTTCGCAAAGTAGCAGAGTGTGAGCCAAGCATCTTCGGCGCAAATGGCTCTCAAATCGTCAAAGACTACGCAGCGGCTGTCATTAGGACAGCGCTCGAAGCCGCAATTGAAAATGAAAGCTACTTCGAGAAACTTCAACCGCACCTAATGATAGAGGCGTTACGGGGTATCGGGGCAATTGAAAATAAGGTTGATACAATTAACGAAAGAGTAGCATCTATGCATAGCACTCTGCTCGAAATGGCTCAAAAATTTCGTTCATCGAGCGCAATAATAGATGTTGACAAAATCAAGATTGAGCTTGCGGTTAATGATAGGGATGAGGTGATTATTTTTTATAATAAAGAATTTCCCTACCCTTTGGATTGGTTCGAATATTCGATTAGTGATTGCAGAATGAAGATTGTTGTTGCTGGCAGCTTCAAGAAAGAATACAGCAAAGTTATTCCCTTAGGTATTGCCAAATTTCTTAACCCCACAATGTCAGAGAGAATACTTGCAGTTCTAATAGACGATCAAACCGGAGAGCCAATAGAAGGGAATTACTACCCATTAAAATTTATGGAATAGTTGATGATCCTACCAGCCTCGGCTCTACCTTCTCTTTCAGCAGCGCGACCAGTGCGGGGTCGCCGCGTTCATATTCATCGGGGATGTGCAGGGTGATGATGCGGGCATCGGCAGGCCGCTGCTTGTACTTCTTGCGGATGCGGTCACGGTGGTGGGGTTCCATCGCGAAAATCAGATCGGCGCTGGCAACCAGTTCCTTGGTTAGCGGGCGCGGTGCCTCGGCATCGGTGCCAGCGGACACAGCCTTGACGCCCGGATAATCCTTGAAGACATCCTCGGCGGTGGGGCTGCGCAGTTTGTTGGCGGTGCAGACGAACAGAACTTTCATGCAGGCATGATAGCCTATCCTTCGGCGGCGGGGAATCCTCTATGTGCTGCGCCGTCCTGTTCATCCTCGATCCGCACCAATTCCACCTCGTAATCGGGATGCAGGGGGTTGGAATGGGTGGCGTTGTGCGGTCGTCCGGTTGCGCCGTTGAAGTTCAGTTCACCGCGCAAGGTCAGCGGATCATCGGAAACCTTGTATAAGCGATACAGCCGCGTTTCCAGAATGGTGCGGGTTGCCATGAGGTAACGCGGCACATTTCGATCCGAGTAACCAAAGGCCACGATGACCCCGGCATCTTGATCGCGCGGTTGCACGTCTGGAAAATCTTCAATCTCGGGGTCAACATGGAAATTGATGATGGCTTCGGACACCAGCAAGGCTTTTTCCTTGGGCATGGGTTTCATGTCGATCACCGCATAGGGAACGCGCGATATCATCGGCTTGATCGGAGCTGCGGTGAAATCCGCCCATTGGTTCATCACCATGATTTCCCGAAATCCCACATGCCCATGCGCCCGCCTGTCGGTACTGGCATAGACGCGGTAGCGTCCGATCAGGTTTTCGATTCCATCATCCTGCCGGACACGGCGCGTAAAAAAATGCACCAGCATCGCTGCGCTCTGCTCGATATCTGGCGGTGGCACGCTGCCAAGATAGGCTGCCACCGCACCGATAAAATCATCAGTCTGGCGATGGCTGCTTTTGAGGAAGCGCTCCACGCGCTTTCTACCTGCATCAAGGCTGATCGCGTAATTGGTGCCTTCCGCGATCCGGTCGGCAAGCTGCTGCGCGCTTAACGAATAATGCCCTGCGTGATCGGCCAGCGCTTTGCGCAGGCGCTCGCGCTCGTCGTCGGTATAGCTTGCCTGCCTTCCCGTCATCGCCGCCGTGTCCAGCTTGTGTCCAAGACAAACCCCTCTTTTGCCTAGCAATAAGAAGCCAGCACGTGAACGCAGGTCAACCGCGAAGGGGAGACAAGATGGCTGGCAACGCATCCAACAACGGATCGCCCACAGGGGCGCTTTTTCTTGGCGTGTCGCTTTTCGCGGTCGCGAGCTACTTCCCGCACATCATGGGCGGCACGCCGGATGCCGCAACCGATCTCTATACCGGGTTCTTCAAGCTGATGGGCGGCGCAGCCATCCTTGAAGGTGTCGGTGGATACTTGCGGGCATGGCGACAACGCCGGAAGCGCAAGGAAAGTGAGCAGGTTTCAGGCATTTTCGGGCAGGCATCCTTTGCCACGCTGGAAGAATGCGAGGCTGCCGGGCTTTGCGATCCAGCGGGGCTGTATCTCGGCCTGATGGACGGCCAGCCCCTGTTCTATTCCGGTAAGGCACATCTTCTGACCTGTGCGCCAGCCCGGCAGGGTAAGGGCATCGGCTTTGTCATCCCCAACCTGCTGCACTACCAAGGCTCGGTGATCGTCACCGATCCCAAGGGTGAACTGGCGGCGGTCACCGCTCGTCACCGCCAAGAGCGCTTCGGGCAGGATGTTGCGGTGTTCAATCCGTGGGGGCTGCATGGCCTGCCCCGGCACCGGATCAATCCTCTGGAAATCCTGATTGCCATGGCGGGTGATCCGGCTGCGCAGCGCGGCCTGACCGACGAGGTCAAGGCGGTGGTCATGCAACTCTACCCGGAACCGGAAGATACACGGAACCAGTATTTCCGGGAAGGCTCGCGCGGCATCATGCGCGCGGTACTGCTCTATCTGGCGCTTTGCACACCGCAGCGCTGTACCTTGCCGGAACTCTGGCGCATCATTGCCAACCCTCTGCGCCTTGAGCGCACCATCACCGCCATGCAGCGAGAAGAGTCTCTGGGCGGCGTGCTGGCCGATCTGGCCGATGATCTGGCGCACCAGATGCAGGATAACCCCGATCTGTTCGGGGATTTTCGGGCAGGTGCCGTCCAGCGGCTATCAATCTTCGAGCCGGGCAGCTTCCTTGCCGATGCGGTTAGCGGCTCGGATATCGCCCTTGCCGATCTGAAGGCAGGCGCGACTAGCCTGTATCTGGCCTTTCCGCCGGATCGCATCGCTTCGCATGGCGCGGTGCTGGGCTTGATCGTCAATCAAGCCATTACGGCAGTATCGCGTGCGCCGGAACGTGGTGAGGTGCTGTTCCTGCTGGATGAGTTTGCCAATCTGGGCAAGTTGTCGGGATTGGCAGAAAGCCTGACCGCTCTGCCCGGTCTTGGCGTGCGGGTCTGGATGGTCGTGCAGGAACTGGCCGAGATTACCCGCATCTACGGACAGCATACTGCCAAAACGGTGCAGTCGCAGGCCGAAGTACGCCAGTTTTTCGCGGTCAACAGCGATGAACTGGCACAGTCGCTGTCCAGAGCGCTTGGCCAGAAGACCGTCAAAACCCTCAATCTCAACCTTGGCCGCTCTGAAACCGATGACATCGGCGAAAGCCTGTCTGAATCCGGCCAGCCGCTCATGCGGGCAGAAGAAATCGCCAAGATGGCACCCACCCAACAGCTTTTGCTGCTCAAGGGCATGAAGCCGATCCTCGGCCAGCGTGTGCCGTTTTGGTTCATCGCGCCTTGGGCGGGGTGGGCAACCCCCAACCCGGTGGAAGGCGATTACCCGCAAGAAGAGCCGCTGATCCGGCTCGGTTACAACGCAACCCCTGAATAATGAGGCAAGAATCATGAAAAAATATCAGGTTAGCGTCGTCGGTGGCAAGCCACCCAAGCGCCCGGATAGCTTTATGGAGCGGCTGCGCCTGTCTATCACGCGGGCAGTGAAAGCGCTGCCGCTCGGCGCGGCGGCGGTGATGCTGGCAGGCGCTACGGGCTTCGTGTCCTTCATCGGCACGCCGCATGTCGGCTGGGACTACGGATGTAGTCACGCCACGCGCGGCATCGGCACGTGCCGCTCGGCCTCATGGTGTTCGTATTACGGCATTCAAGGCCGCCGTGTCGAAAGGCCGGGCGATGGCGAGCGCTGCAAGCTTGTGACGCTGCTGCCGCTGGATTGGAACAAAGTAATCGAAAGGGTCTGGAAATGAGCGAATTTTTCTACACGCTCGATTTGGGCGAGGAGCATGGGAAGGCGCTTCAAAAGGTCGCGGCATTCTGGGGACATGATGATGTTGAAGAGTTCGCTTCTGAATTGCTGTGTGATGCCATCAGGCAGGCTGAAGTGTGGCTGAACTCGGAAATCTACAGGATGTACGAGGACGAAATATCAATACTTCGGAAAATCTATAAGGAAAGAAATGAAAGGATACGGAATGCGCTCAATGATGAGTTGTAAGGCAGTCACCTGAAATATGAAAAATAAAGTCGTAAGCCACCGAAAGAATCACCATAACGCATAGATCAGGTCAATTACAGCACATCCACGCAAATCCAAATATTTGCGTAAAAACAATGTATGGTGGTAAAATAAAAGTGGAGATAGAGATGAAGGACGATTTTACAGTCGCGGGACACAGAAATAGCAACCACAAGTGCCACCTTGCATCCAACAAGCCTACGCTGACAGTCGATGTGGAGCGCTATCAAGCTTACCTTGACGGGGCGAATATGACCGAGGCGCAAAAGGCTGAATTTTTGCAAGCACTCTGGATGATCGTGGTATCCTGTGTCGAGTTGGGCTTCGGCGTTCATCCCTTGCAAGATGCCTGTGGAAAAAATGCGAAAATCGGCTGTGACTCTGCAAAAGGCGCTTTCGATGCGGTAAAATCAGGCAAGCCGACCGATAGCAAGAATACCGATGATTTCAGCCCGTAAGGCTGGTCAGAAAGGATGCAAAATGACAGAAAATCAAACAACTAGCAAAGGAACAGCTATCATATACTGCCGCGTTTCTTCGATCAGGCAGACCGTGGACGGTAGCGGCCTTGAAAGTCAGGAGCAACGCTGCCGCGCCTATGCAAAAGAACACGGCTACGAGGTGGAGGCCGTGTTCCCTGATAACGTTAGCGGCGGCGGTGACTTCATGCGCCGCCCCGGCATGGTGGCGCTGCTAAGCTATCTGGATGCGCAGCGTGGTAAATCTTATACCGTGATCTTTGATGATCTGAAACGCTTTGCGCGCGACACCGAATTTCATTTGAAACTGCGCCGTGAGTTTGCGCGGCGCGGCGCGACAATCGAATGTTTAAATTTTAGACTTGAAGATACGCCAGAAGGCAAATTCATTGAAACGGTTATTGCAGCCCAAGGCGAACTTGAGCGGGAACAAAATAGTCGCCAAGTCGTGCAGAAGATGCAAGCCCGTGTTGAGAACGGTTTTTGGGTGTTCCGCGCGCCTATCGGATATAAATATATTGCAGCGCCTTCGGGCGGGAAAATCCTCGTACTTGATGAAGTTTTAGCGCCCGTAGTGCGCGAAGCTTTAGAAGGCTACGCTTGCGGGCATTTTTCTACACAAGCCGAGGTGCAGCGATTTCTTGAACGCAGCCCTTATTTTCCCAAGGATCGCCCTGACGGCACTATCAGGTCGATGACAGTTACCCGCTTTCTCAAGAAAGCCGTCTATGCGGGCTATGTCGAAGCGCCGAAATGGGGCGTTTCGCTGCGCAAGGGCAAGCATCCACCTATCATCAGCTTTGAAACATATCAGCGAATTCAAGAAAATCTTGAGGGGCGCAAGTATCGTCCTGCCGCGCGCAAGGATTTCCATGAAGATTTCCCGCTACGCGGCTTCGTGTTGTGTGACTGCTGCGGACGGGCGATGACTGCTGCATGGTCAAAGGGCAGGTATAAGCACTATGCTTATTATCGCTGCGAAACACGCGGCTGCGAGGTCAAGGGAAAATCTGTACCTCGTGCCAAGCTGGAAGATACGTTCGCAGAAATCATCAAGGGTTTACAGCCCGCGCGTGAACTCTTTGACCTGACCAAAGTCATGCTGCGCGATGCTTGGGATATGCGCTTCGCCAGCGCCACGGATCAGCGCGCGGAACTCACGCGCCAGATCGGCGATGTGCAGCGCCAGATTGATTGCCTGTTGGACAGGCTCGTGGAAGCATCCAGCCCTACTGTCATCAGCGCGTATGAAGCCAAAATTGACAAGCTGGAGCGTGACCGCCTTTTGCTGAACGAACGCATCGAAAATATGGTGCCGCCAAAGGGACGGCTGGAGGATTGTATTGAACTCGCCCTAAGATTTCTGTCAAGTCCTTGGAATATATATGAAAAAGGTGACTATCTGATGCGCTGAACAGTGCTTCGGCTGGCCTTCGCCGAGCCTCTTAGATATGGGCAAAATGGGGTGTATGGAACCCCTAAATTTTCATTCCCTTTCAGATACTTAAGGGATAATTTACGTCCAAATGGTGAAATGGTGCGGGCGGCGGGACTTGAACCCGCACGGGCAGCTGCCCCAGGGAGTTTAAGTCCCATGCGTCTACCATTCCGCCACGCCCGCGGCGACTGGCTTTGGCTAAGGCTTCGCTGCCCCGGTTTCAAGACGCGAACGCCCCGAGGCCGAATGAAAACGAAGGGTTCCGGCATGACGTCCGGAACCCTTCGTCCCCCGCGTGCCCCGGTAACCCCAGTCCACCACACGCGATGCGAAATCTGTTCCGGCCGTTCTGGCCGTAACCGCTTCATGCCAGCCCGCGCCTCTTGCCGCAACCGGGGAATAGCCGGCATTTTATCCTTTGCCCCTTGCCTCGCGCGGCCCTTGGTTCCACAGGCCGGTCGGGCTATCTCGGAAAGGTATCACCCGCCCGAGTCCGCCATGTCCCGCAGCCACCTTTGCCCCGCTTTGCCAATGCCCGCCCCGGGTCACGGCTGATGGCCGGGCTCGGAGAGATTGCCAACTGGTTGCAAGGCCGCATGCCGCGCAACGATCCGGCCGGGGGGGCGCCGGTGGTCCCGCCGGGCGACGGGCCTTTGGTCCTGATCGCGGGCAACGATGCGGGTCCGGTTGCGGCGGCGCTGCGGCGGCTTTGCCCCGGGCTGCGGGTCGGCGCCCTGGGGCCGGTCGCGGTGGAACCCGGTGCGCGCCCCGTCCCCATGGTGCTGCCCGAGCCGCCGGCCGACCCGCAGGCGGCGCGGCGGCTGCTGGAGGTCGCGGCGCCCGGCGCGGTGCTGCTGACCAACGGGATGCTGCCCTCGGCGCTGATCGCCGCTTGCGAGGATGCGGCGGTGCCGGTGACGCTGGCCACCGACGGCGCGGGACTGGCCGCGGCGATGGCGCGCCGGGTCTGGCGTGGCGGGCGGAGGGGGCCGCTGGTGCGGCTCAGCCGCGTGCTCGTGCCCGACCCCCCGGCCCGAGAGGCCGCCCTGCGCGAGGGCATCGCGCCGCTTCGGGTCGAGGTTCTGGGCACCTCGCTGCCGATCCTGCCGCCGCTGCCCTGCAATCCGCACGAGCTGGCGGCGCTGCGCCCGTTCATGCGCGACCGCCCGGTGTGGCTGGCCGCGGCGCTGCCGATCAGGGAACTGACCGCGGTGATGGCGGCGCACGAAGGGCTGCTGTCCGTCCGCCACCGCGCGCTGCTGATCATTGCCCCCGCCCGGCCCGAGGACGCCGATCCCATCGCCGCCGCGCTGGCCGAGCGCGGCCTGAGCGTCGCGCGGATCGAGGACAGCGACCCTGGCCCCGACACGCAGGTGCTGCTGGCCGAGGACAGCGCCGAGCTGGGGCTGTGGTATCGGCTGGCCTCGGTCACCTATGCCGGCGGCACACTGATCGGCGACGCCGGATCCGCGCCGCGCCACCCGTTCGAGCCGGCGGGGCTGGGCACCGCCATCGTCCACGGGCCTCTGCCCGGCGATCACGCCGCGTATTGGCAGGCGCTGGACCGCGCCGGCGGCGCCCGGCTGATCCGCGGCCCGCTGGCCCTGCCGCGCGTGATCGAAGAGCTGGGCGAGCCGGACACCGCCGCCCGCCTTGCCCGCGCCGCGTGGCAGGTCGCGACCGAAGGCGCCGAAATCACCCGCCGCATCGCCGAGGCGGTGCTGTCGGACCTGCAAGAAAGCTGCCAATGCCCCTGAACCTCGGCGCCCCCGCATTCTGGAACCGCCCGCCTGGACTGCCGGCGCGCGCCCTGCAACCGCTGGGCGCGCTTTACGCCGCCGCCACCGCGCGCCGGCTGGCGCGGGGCGGGCGGGCGAGGGTGGGGGTGCCGGTGATCTGCGTGGGCAATCTCAATGCCGGCGGCACCGGCAAGACGCCCACGGTGATCGCGCTGATCGAGCGTCTGTCCGCCCGCGGCATTGCCGCCCATGTGGTCAGCCGCGGCCATGGCGGGACCGAGACCGGCCCGGTGCTGGTCGATGAACGCAACCACACCGCCGCGCAGGTGGGGGATGAGCCGCTGCTGCTGTCGGCGTTTGCGCCGGTGGTGGTGGCGCGCGACCGGGTGGCGGGCGCCCGCGCGGCGGTCGCGGCCGGTGCCGGGGCGATCCTGCTGGACGACGGGTTTCAGGATCCGGCGCTCGCGCATGATCTGGCGCTGGTGGTGGCGGATGCCGCGCGCGGCTGGGGCAACGGGCTGTGCATCCCGGCGGGGCCGCTGCGCGAACCTGTCGCGCGGGGGCTCGCCCGCGCCGACATGGTGCTGACCATCGGCGGCCCCGATGCGCAGGCGGCGTTTTCCGCCCGCTGGCCCGCGCTGCCGGTGCCGAGGCTGACAGGCAGCTTGCAGCCGCTGGAAACCGGGATGGACTGGCAGGGGCTGCGGGCGCTGGCCTTTGCCGGGATCGGCCACCCGGAAAAATTCTTTGCCACGCTGCGCGGTCTTGGCGCCGATGTGGTCCGGGCCGAGGCGCTGGCCGACCACCAGAGGTTTTCCCGCCAGCTGCTGACGCGGCTGGAAACCGAATCGCGGCTGCTGGGGGCGCAGCTGGTCACCACCGAAAAGGACGCGGCCCGCCTGCCGCGCGGCTTTCGCCCCAAGGTGCTGACCCTGCCGGTGCGGCTGCGGCTGGACGATCCGGCGGCGCTGGATGCCGCGCTCGACCGGCTGCTTTGACGAAAAGGGCCGCCCAGCAGGCGACCCTTTCAATGGAGCGCTGATTACTGCGCGGCCGCCAGCTTCTCGTCCAGCGTGGCCTTGAGCTGTTCCCACGGCTGGTTGCGGACGGTTTCGCCGTTGACGATGAAGGTGGGCGTGCCCTCGATCTTGTCGGCAACCGCGTTCTGCTGGAACGTGGCGACCAGATCCTGCACCTTGGATTCGTCCGACCAGCAGGCGTCCATCTGCTCGACCGAATAGCCGGCCTTGGCGCCGATCTTGCGCAGGTTCGCGGCCAGATCCTCGCCATTCTTGGCCGACAGCCAGTCGCGCTGGCTTTCAAACAGCATCCCGGCGACCGGATAGAATTTGGAATCGTCGCCGCAGCGGGCCAAAATCCCGGCCCACAGCCCCACGTCGTCGAAATAGACGTCGCGCTGCGCAAAGCGGACCTTGCCGGTGTCGATATATTCGGCCTTGAGCCGCGGAAAGACGTTGTTGTGGAAATCGGCGCAATGCGAGCAGGTGAAGCTGGCGTATTCGATGAACTCGACCGGCGCGTCCTCGGCCCCCAGCCACAGGTCGGGCAGGATCTGCGGGGCGGCGGCCTCGGCGGTGGCGGTCGGGGCCGGCTCGGGGGTGGCGGTCTGCGCGGTGGCCGGCACGCAGAATGCGGCGGCAAGCGCGCCGATGGCTGCGGCCGGGGCAAGGCGGCGGATCAGGGTCATGTCTGGCCTTTCGTTGGGTTTTTCGGGAATTCTGCCTGTCAGCGCGCCGCCGCCCGTGCCGCACGGGCAAGGGCCATCCGCCGCATCGAATCGGCAAGTTTCGGGTCGGCAAAGCGGGCGGCCACGGCCTCGGCCGCAGCCAGCGCGTCGGCGGGCGCCGGGCGCGTGACGGGTGTCGCGGGGGCGCCGACGAACTGGGCCTGCCCCTCGGCGAACCCCTGTGCGGCAGTCTGGGTGACGGTGACGCGGGCGATGGCGTTGAACCCGTAGACCGCGTTCACGCGGTCGCGGATGCGGGGCAGCTCCATCTGCACCAGCGGCGCATGGGCGCCGTCGGTCAGGATGGTCAGGGTCGCGCCCAGCCCCTGGGTGCGGCTGTGGCTGACCTTGACCGGGCGGGTATGGGCGGCGGTCTGCGCGCCGACGATCTCGGGCCAGTCGGTCAGCAGCCGCGCCACCGCAAAGCCGCGCGATTCGGCGCTGCGGCGCAGCTGCGGCGCGATCAGCACCGCCGCCGGCTCGAACCCGCGCATCCGGCGGCGGGGCGGCGCATCATCCGCGCCCGCAGGCTTGCGCTTGCGGCCCTTGGGCGGGGGTGGAGGCTTGGGCGTGACGGTCATCGGCCTTGCAGCTTGTGGACGGCTTACTCTGGACCGGACGCGCCGGGGATGCCAGACCGGCGCGATGAACAACCGGGCAAACTTGCGTGAAACCCCCGTGCGCGCCAGCGTCGCACCGCGGCTGTTGGGCTGGTATGACCGCCACGCCCGCGTGCTGCCGTGGCGCGCGCCGCCCGGCAGCCCGCCGATGGACCCTTACCGCGTCTGGCTGTCCGAGGTGATGCTGCAACAGACCACCGTCGCCGCGGTGCGCGGGTATTTCGAGCGTTTCACCACGCTGTGGCCCGATGTGCAGGCACTGGCCGCGGCCGAGGATACGCAGGTGATGGGGGAATGGGCGGGGCTGGGTTACTATGCCCGCGCCCGCAACCTGCTGGCCTGCGCGCGGCAGGTGGCGGCGATGGGCGGGTTTCCCGACACGCGGCAGGCGCTGGCGGCGCTGCCGGGGATCGGCCCCTATACCTCGGCCGCGATCGCCGCGATCGCCTTTGACCGCGCGGAAACCGTGGTCGATGGCAACGTGGAGCGGGTGGTGGCGCGGCTGTTTGCGGTTAAAACCCCGATGCCCGCGGCCAAGCCGGAACTGGTGGCGCTGGCCGAGACCCTGACCCCCGACCGCCGCCCCGGCGATTTCGCGCAAGCGATGATGGATCTGGGCGCGACCATCTGCACCCCGCGCAACCCCGCCTGCGCGCTCTGCCCGCTGAACGACCTGTGCCACGCCCGCGCGCTTGGGCTTGCCGCCGAGCTGCCGCGCAAATCCCCGAAACCGCCGCGGCCGCTGCGGCTTGGCACCGCCTGGCTGGCGCTGGACGCGGGCCATGTGCTGGTCGAACGCCGTCCGGCCAAGGGGCTGCTGGGGGGCACGCTGGCCTTCCCCTCGACCGGCTGGGACGGGACCGAGCACCCGCCCCCCGCCGCCGGCCCGTGGCGGGAACTGGGCGAGGTCCGCCACATCTTCACCCATTTCGAGCTGCATCTGACCGTGCTTGCCGGCCCGCCGCAGGGGATCAACCGCGGGCTGCTGCTGCCGCGGGCGGATTTCGACCCGACAACGCTGCCGGGGCTGATGCGCAAGGTCTGGGCGCTGGCGCGCTGAAGATCAGACCCCCAGACACCAGCGCATCACTGCCTTTTGCGCGTGCAGGCGGTTTTCGGCCTCGTCCCAGACCACGGAATGCGGGCCGTCCATCACCTCGGATGTCACCTCGTCCTCGCGATGCGCGGGCAGGCAATGCATGAACAGCGCATCCGGCTTGGCCCGCGCCATCAGCGCCGCGTTGACCTGATAGGCGCGCAGCTGGTTGTGGCGGCGTTCCTTGGCCGATTGCGGGTCGTGCATCGAAACCCAGGTGTCGGTGACCACCAGATCGGCGCCCTCGACCGCCTTTGCCGGGTCGCGCTCGATCACGGCCTGAACCCCCTGGGCGCGGGCAAAGTCGAGCCACTCGGCCTCGGGGTCCAGCGGCTTGGGGCCGGTAAAGGTGAAATCGAAACCGAACTGGCCGGCAGCCTGAATCAGGCTGGCGCAGACGTTGTTGCCGTCGCCCGACCACACCACCTTGCGCCCCTTGATCGGGCCGCGGTGTTCCTCATACGTCAGCACGTCGGCCATGATCTGGCAGGGGTGGGTGCGGTTGGTCAGCCCGTTGATCACCGGAACGCTGGCGTATTCCGCCATCTCTTGCAACGTCGCTTCCTCGAACGTGCGGATCATGATCAGATCGACATAGCGCGACAGCACGCGGGCGGTGTCGGCGATGGTTTCGCCATGGCCCAGCTGCATTTCCTGCCCCGACAGCACCATGGTCTGCCCGCCCATCTGCCGCACGCCCAGATCGAAACTGACCCGCGTCCGGGTCGAGGGTTTTTCAAAGATCAGCGCCACCATGCGGTTCGCCAGCGGTTGCTCGGCGTCAGGCGTGCCGCGCGAACAGCCACCCCGCGCCTCTTTCATGCTGCGCGCATTGTCGATGATCGCGCGCAGATCATCACGCGGCGTGGTGTGAATGTCTAGAAAACTCGGCATCTTTCAACGTCCTGTCTGTTCCGGTGTCTGGCGGCGCCGGATGCTGTCACCGCGCCTTGGCACGCGGGGGCGTCGGGACGGAACTTCGGGGCGCGCGCGCGGTCGGCAAGGGCTTGCACATGATCGCGGCACTTCACCGCCAGCGCCGGGCGGGGTCAACCCCCCAACCGCCGCAATCTTGCGGGTTTCTTCATCACGAAAATATCCCGCGGGGGGGCCCGAAGGGCGGGGGGCGCGCAGCCCCCCTTTGCCCCGCCCCCTGATCCCCGTCCCCCCTGATCCCCGTCCCCGTGATCCCCGCCCGCTATCCCGCCCGCGTCGGCCGGTCAAAGACCTTGCGCCCCATCAGGCTGCCGACCAGATCGACCATCATCCGCGCCGTGCGCCCGCGGTCGTCCAGAAACGGGTTCAGCTCGACCAGATCCAGCGAACACATCAGCCCGCTTTCGTGGATCAGCTCGCAGACCAGATGCGCCTCGCGGAACGTGGCGCCGCCCGGCACGGTGGTCCCCACCGCCGGCGCGACCGAGGGGTCCAGGAAATCCACGTCGAGGCTGACATGCAGCATCCCCCCCGCCGCCTGCACCCGGTTCAGGAAATCCCGCATCGGCGCGGCAAAACCCTGTTCGTCCAGCACGCGCATGTCGTTGACGGTGATTTCCGTTTCCTCAAGCGCCGCATGTTCGGCCGGATCGACGCTGCGGATGCCGAACAGGCAGATGTTTGCCTCGGGGACCGGGGCGGGAAAGGGCGGAAACGGCGCGAACCCCGGCCGCCCGGCCAGATAGGCCAGCGGCGTGCCATGCAGATTGCCGCTTTCGGTCGAGGCGAGCGTGTGGATGTCGGAATGCGCGTCCAGCCACAGCACGAACAGCGGCCGCCCCGCTGCCGCCGCATGGGCCGCGACCCCGTGGATACTGCCCAAGGACAGCGAGTGGTCGCCCCCCAGAAAGATCGGCAGCCCGTCCGCCATCGCCCGCGCGCTGGCATCGGCCAGCGCCCGGGTCCAGCCCAGCGTCTCGGGCAGGGAATGCACGGCCGGGTTCGCGCAGCTTTCCTGACCCAACGGCCCCGGCGCCACGTCGCCCCGGTCCTCGACCGTATGGCCAAGCGCCTTCAGCACCTCGGCGATGCGGGCCACGCGATAGGCCGCCGGCCCCATGAGGCAGCCGGGCCGCTGCTGGCCGCTGTCCACCGGCGCGCCGATCAGGATACAATGGGTCATCGGTCCCCCGTCAGGATGCAACAACCCCCAGCCTGGCACGACCCGCCGCCCGCCGCCATGCGGGCCGGGGGTCCAGACCGGGGAAACCGGCATCCAGCCTGCGCCAAACGTGGCGACGGGCCGGCGGCGCCGGCATCACGCGCGCACGCCCTGAAATCTTTCCTGCCATTCCTCGCGGCTTTCGTCGCTGATCTTGGCAAACAGCACCTCGGGGGTGTCGAAACCATGGCCGGGGGGCAGGGTTTGCAGCGCCGCCCCCACGTCGTCGGGCCAGCCGCGGTCGTCGCTGCGCATCGCCTGCAACATGGAATCGGCGGCAAAGGGGATGAAGGGGGCCGAAAGCACCGCATAAAGCCGGATCAGGTTCAGCCCCAGCCGCACCTGCATCGCCGCGCGTTCGGGGTCGGTCTTGAAGGCCGCCCAAGGCGCCGCCGCTTGCAGGTATTCGTTGCCCAAAGCCCAGATCGCGCGCAGTTCATTGGCGGATTTGCGGACCTCCATCGCCTCCATGAAGCCCTCATAGGCGCGGATGCGGGTGGCCAGCGCGGCGATCAGCGCGGTTTCCTCGGGGCCGTAATCGCCGCCCTCGGGGACGGTCTCGCCGAACTTCGAGCGGCAGAACTTGGTGATGCGGCTGACGAAATTGCCCAGCACATCGGCCAGATCCTTGTTCACCGAGATCTGGAAGTTTTCCCATGTGAACTCGGCGTCCGACCCCTCGGGTGCGTGGCTGAGCAGCCACCAGCGCCAGTAATCCGCCGGCAGCACCTGCAACGCCTGGTCCTGGAACACGCCGCGCCCCTGCGAGGTGGAAAACTGCCCGCCGTCATAGGTCAGGTAGTTGAAGGACTTGATGTAATCGACCAGCTTCCACGGCTCGCCCGAGCCGATGATCGTGGCCGGAAAGGACAGCGTGTGAAAGGGCACGTTGTCCTTGCCCATGAACTGGGTGTAGCGCACGTCGCCCGCGCCCTCGTCCAGCCGCCACCAGCGGCGCCATGCCTCGGGCTCGCCCCGCGCCTCGGCCCATTCGGCGGTGGCGGCGATATACTCGATGGGCGCGTCGAACCAGACGTAAAAGACCTTGCCCTCCATCCCCGGCCAGGGCTGGTCGCCCTTTTTCACCGGGATACCCCAGTCGAGATCGCGGGTGATGCCGCGGTCCTGCAACCCGTCGCCGTCATTGAGCCATTTCTTGGCGATCGAGGTGGTCAGCACCGGCCAGTCGGCCTTGCTGTCGATCCATTCCGACAGTTTTTCGCGCATGGCGGACTGGCGCAGGAACAGGTGCTTGGTCTCGCGCACCTCAAGATCGGTCGAGCCGGAAATGGCGCTGCGCGGGTCGATCAGATCGGTCGGGTCCAGCTGCTTGGTGCAGTTTTCGCACTGGTCGCCGCGGGCCTTGTCATAGCCGCAGTTGGGGCAGGTGCCCTCGATATAGCGGTCGGGCAGGAAACGTCCGTCGGCCAGCGAATAGACCTGACGCTCGCTGACCTCGGCGATCAGCCCGTGCTCGGCCAGCTTGCCGGCGAAATGCTGGGTCAGCTGGTGGTTCTGCGGGCTGGACGAGCGCCCGAAATGATCAAAGCTCAGCCCAAAGCGGCGCGCGATGTCGGCCTGAGTGTCGTGCATCCGGGCGCAGAAATCCGCGACCTTCTGCCCGGCCTTGGCGGCGGCCAGCTCGGCCGGGGTGCCGTGTTCGTCGGTGGCGCAGACGAACATGACCTCGTTGCCGCGGCCGCGCTGATAGCGGGCGAACAGATCAGCCGGCAGCTGGCTGCCGACAAGATTCCCCAGGTGCTTGATCCCGTTGATATAGGGCAGTGCCGAGGTGATGAGATGGCGCGAGCGCGTCTTGGGCATGGTGTCGTCCTTTGGATGACCGGCTCTTACCCCCATGCGCCGCGCAGGGAAAGGGTGGTGGTCGGAACGGCCCGGACCGCAGCCCTGTTCAACTGCCCATGGCGCACCCCGCAGAGTCGGCCCGCAGGCCCGGAATTTCGCCCATCATACCCCCCGCGAAACGGGCGCCCCGGATCATCCGGCAATGAAGCCGGGCAGGACCAAAAAGCGCCTTGATCCAAAGCGGCGCCGGACGTTCCGTCCGTGCCGCCCCTGTCTCATCGCACGCAAGGATGAAGATTCGGTGAATCCGCCTTGGGTCGCGCCAGGGTATTTCCCGTTCGCCCCTGCGACGCCGGGCGCCGGGGGCCGTCAGCGCCGGCGGTCGCGGCGGGCGCTCATCGGTTGGAATGCGACGCCGACATGGGCCTCGCAATAGGGTTTGCCGGGCTGGCTGGGCAGGCCGCAGAACCAGAACTTGTCGGTTGCGGGGTCGCCGATGGGCCATTTGCAGGTGCGCTCGGTCAGCTCCATCAGCGACAGTTTCAGCGAGGTCTTTTCGACCTCGCGCACCGAGGCCAGCGCCTCGGGCGAGATCTCGTTGGCCGAGGGTTGCGGGGGCAGCGGCTGGCCGGCGGGCACGATCGGGCGGCGCGGGGTGAACACCGGCTGCGGCGGGGGCGCGGGTTCGGCGGCCTGTTCGGGGGCGGGGGCGGCGGCGGTCGGGGCTTGCGCGGGTGCGGGCGTGGCGCGGGCGGCGGGCTGCTGCGCCGCCGGTTCCTTGGGCGCGGCGGCTTCGCGGGCGGGCTGCGCGCGGGCGGGCTCGGCCCGGGGGGCGGCGGCGGCGGGGCGTGCGGATTCCGGCGCGGCTGCGGCGGCGGGCTTGGCGGGTTCCTCGGCCTCGGCGCGGTTGGACAGGCCCAGCCGGTGGACCTTGCCGATGACCGCGTTGCGGGTGACGCCGCCCAGCTCCTTGGCGATCTGGCTGGCCGACTGGCCTTCGGTCCAAAGGCGTTTCAGCGTCTCGACGCGATCGTCGGTCCAGGACATGGCGGTTTCTCCACGGGCAGAAGGTCGTCCCAAAGGGTTTGGGGGCGGATGGTCTGAGTTACGCGCCCGGCCGCCGGGAATCAAGGTCCGGGCGGGAAATCGACGCTGATCGCGACCGCGCGGGCGCCCCCCTCGTCCACGGCGGTCGGGCCGGTTATGCTGGCGCCCGAACCCCTGCAAACCGAACCCCCGCAAAAGGAACCCGCGATGCCCCCGACCGATGCCCCCGACTATGGGCGGATGCCCGACCGCCGTTTTGGCCGGATCAACTGGCTGGGCACGGCGACGCTGGCGGCGCGGGAAATCCGCCGCTTCATGACCGTGTGGCAGCAGACGGTGCTGGCGCCGCTGATCACCGCGGGGTTGTTCGTGGTGGTGTTCGTCGTCGCCTTGGGGCGCGGGCGGGGCGAGGTGATGGGCCTGCCCTTTGTCGAGTTCATCGGCCCCGGCATCCTGATGATGACGGTGATCCAGAACGGATTCGCCAACAGCTCTTCCTCGCTGATTTCGGCCAAGATGCAGGGCAACATCATCGACACGCTGATGCCGCCGCTGTCGGCGGCCGAGATACTTGCGGGCTATCTGGCGGGCAGCCTGGTGCGGGCGCTGATGGTGGCGGCGGCGATCTCGGCCGGGCTGGCGCTGGTGGTGGGGCACGGGCCGGCGCATCCGCTGCTGGCGCTGGTTTATATCGTGCTGGGGGCGCTGCTGCTGGGGGGCTTGGGCATCCTGGGCGGGATCATCGCGCAGAAATTCGACCAGATGGCCACGCTGACCAATTTCGTGGTCACGCCGCTGTCGTTCCTGTCGGGCACCTTTTATTCCGTGCAGGCCCTGCCCGAGCCGTTCCGCGCCCTGTCGCACTGGAACCCGATCTTCTACTTGATCGACGGGGCGCGCCATGGTTTTGCCGGGGTCGGCGACGCGCCGGTGCTGCGCGGGCTGGCGGTCAGCGTGGTTTCGGTGCTGGCGGTCAACCTGCTGGCGTGGTGGTGGCTGCGCATCGGCTATCGGATGAAACCCTGAGGCGCGACAGGGGGCGTTGAACGCCGCGGGCCGGCTTGGTAACGCTGCGTCCATGACGGTGATTCGCCCCTGTCTGCGACGCTGACGGACCCCGTGCGCCGCGCGCCTCGCGCGGCGGGTGGCCTTTGTCGCGTGCCCAGAAACTCCTGCTTTCCGACCAGAGGGACAGACCCATGATC
Organism: Paracoccus alkenifer; assembly: GCF_900108405.1. Classification (GTDB taxonomy): domain Bacteria; phylum Pseudomonadota; class Alphaproteobacteria; order Rhodobacterales; family Rhodobacteraceae; genus Paracoccus; species Paracoccus alkenifer. The sequence continues at coordinate 191,064 of NZ_FNXG01000001.1, read as the reverse complement.
GACGCCGTCCTGCCGACCTATAACCGCGCGCCCATCGCCTTTGACCGCGGCGAGGGCGCTTGGGCCATCGCCGCGGACGGCACGCGATACCTGGACCTGGGCGCGGGCATCGCGGTCAATGCGCTGGGGCACGCCAACCCCGATCTGGTGGCGGCGCTGACCGCGCAGGCCGGGCGGATCTGGCATGTCTCGAACCTCTACCAGATCCCCGAGCAGCAGCGGCTGGCCGAGATGCTGGTGGACAAGACCTTTGCCGACACGGTGTTCCTGACCAACTCGGGCACCGAGGCCGCCGAGCTGGCGATCAAGATGGTGCGCAAATACTGGCACAGCAAGGGCCAGCCCGAGCGGATCGAGATCCTGACCTTTGAGGGCGCGTTCCACGGCCGTTCGACCGGCGCCATCGCCGCCGCCGGGTCGGAAAAGATGACTGCCGGCTACGGGCCGCTGATGCCGGGGTTTCGGGTGCTGCCCTGGGGCGACATGGCCGCGCTGGAGGCCGCGATTTCCGACAGCACCGCCGCGGTGATGCTGGAACCGGTTCAGGGCGAGGGCGGCATCCGCGTGCTGCCCGACGAGGGCCTGCGCCGCATCCGTGAGCTGTGCGACCGGGCCGGCGCGCTGCTGGTGCTGGACGAGGTGCAAAGCGGCATGGGCCGCACGGGGCGGCTGTTCGCGCATGAATGGGCCGGGATCGCCCCCGATATCATGATGGTGGCCAAGGGCATCGGCGGCGGCTTTCCGCTGGGCGCAGTGCTGGCGACCGAGGCCGCGGCCGCGGGCATGGTCGCGGGCAGCCACGGGTCCACCTATGGCGGCAACCCGCTGGCCTGCGCGGTCGGCGCGCGGGTGATGGAGATCGTCGCAGACGATGCGTTCCTGGCCGAGGTCGCCCGCAAATCCGCGCTGCTGCGCCAGCGGCTCGAAGGGCTTGTCGCCGCCCACCCCGAGGTCTTTGACGAGGTGCGGGGGATGGGGCTGCTGCTGGGGCTGCATTGCAAGGTGGCGCCGTCGGAGCTGGTCGAGGCGGCTTATGCCGAGCATTTGCTGACGGTGCCGGCGGCCGACAATGTGGTGCGGCTGCTGCCGCCGCTGAACATCACCGACGACGAGATCGCCGAGGCGGCGGCGCGGCTGGATCGCGCCGCGGCACGGCTGGAATAGGCGGCGCTTTCAGGGCGGAGGGGGCTGCGCCCCCAAGTCTTTTGCAGAGGGGGCGCTGCCCCCGTCGCGCAAGCGCGACCACTGCCGTGGCCTTCTTCGCTGAAAACGCGCCACTGGCGCGTTTTCCGGGCGCTCCGAAGCCCCGGGATATTTGGAACCGCCCGAATCCGGGTTAGAGTTCGTCGGCCCAAGGCGGATCGGCGCCGGGGCGCGAGACGGTGATCGCTGCCGCCGTCGTGGCGAGGGTGAGGGCGGCGGTGAGTGCGGCGCTGTCGGGGGAATCGAGGGCGTCGCCGTGCAAGAGGCTGGCGAGAAAGGCGGCGTTGAAGCTGTCGCCGGCGCCGATGCTGTCGGCCACCGTGGCCGGGACGGCGGCCGCGTGGAGGCGGTGGCGCCGGGTCATGGCCATCGCGCCCTGGGCGCCGCGGGTCAGCACCACGATGCGCGGGCCGAGGGCGAGGATCCGGGCGGCGGTTTCGTCCGGCGCGGTGTCGGGGGCGAGCCAGGCGGCATCCTCGGCCGAGAGCTTCACCAGATGCGACAGGGTAAGCAGGCGATCAAGCCGTGCGCGGTATTCTGTCTTGTCCTGAATGGCTTGTGGGCGGATATTCAGGTCAAATATCAGCGGGATGCCCCGGCGGGAGGCGTCGGTGGCGAATTGCTCGACGGTGCTGCCGCAGGGCTCGGCGGCCAGGCTGATGCCGCCGATCACCAGCGCCCGGCAGTCCGTCGGCAGCGGCGGCAATTGCGCAGGCAGGAATATCCGCCCGGCAGAATTTTCGTCGTCAAAACGATAGGTTGCATCGCCAGAGTTCAGGTCGATTCTTGCCAGCGCGGTGGGGCGGTTGCTGCGGGGGCAAAGCGAGGTCTCGACCCCGGCCGCGGCCAGCGGCGCCAGCAGCAGCGCCCCATAAGCGTCGCGCGAGATCGGCCAGGCAAGGCTGGTGGCCACCCCCAGCCGGCCAAGCGTCAGCGCGGTGTTCCAGGCGCCGCCTCCGGGTTGCGGGCGGATGCTGCCGTCCGGCTGCGGGACCAGATCGACCAGCGCCTCGCCCATGCACAGCACGCTCATGCGAGGGTCGGGGGTGGCGCGGGCGCGGCGGCGGTGATCGCCGGTGCCGGGGCGGCGGCCGGTGCGGCGCCAAGGTCGAAGCTGCCGCTGCTCTCGCTCAGCAGCATCAGCATCGCCCCGGCCAGCAGCGCCGCCAGCACCGCCAGCGCGATTTTCCACATCGACCACGGGCGGTCGCCCTGCACCCGCCCCGACTGCCCGTTGACGATGAAACGATAGCTTTTGCCGTTGTATTTATAGGCCGCCAGCCAGACCGGCAGCAGGATGTGCTTGAAGGTCTCGGCGCTATGGCTTGTGTCGACGGCATCTATGCGCTGCACGTCGCCGCCTATGTCGCGGCGGATGTCCATGGCGATGACCGAGGCCATTTCCTGCCGCGCGACCTGATGGCCGTCAGCAAGGGGGACGGTATAGCCCTCGGCCGAAAATCCCGACAGATAGCGCGGATCGTAGGTCGCGAGATGCGACAGCTCCCACGGCGCCAGCGCATCGGTGAAGCGGCGCGGCAGCGCGGTCGAGGCCAGCACCAGCACATCGTCGAAGGACCGCGCGACATGGCCCGAGCGCGGGGTCCAGCGGGTGCGCCGGACCTGCTGCGCCACCTGCTGGTTGCGCCCGTTGACCCTGCGGGTGACATGGACGGTTTCGTAATAATGGTCGCCGCGCTGGCCGCGATAGCGGGTCTGCGTGTCGGCGTCGAAGGTCCAGAAGGGCGAATACACCCCCTGCATCCGCCGCCCCCGGCGGGCGTATTGCACCAGCCCGTTCGGCGCGAACCACAGCCCCTTGAGCCAGCTGTCCAGCGCGGCGCGGGCCTGGGTTTCGGACAGGACAAAGGGCAGCACCGCCTGCGGCTTGATCAGCCGGGTGGTGCCGGTGTCGGTGACGACCGGGGTGGCGCAGAAAGGGCAGGTGCTGGCGTGGCTTGTGCCGAGTTGCTCGATTTTGGCGCCGCAATTGGGGCAGGATAGCGTGCGCAGGGTTTCGGTCAGGTCGCTGGCATCGTCGAGGCTGAGCCCGCGGGCAAGCGGGATCTCGTCCAGCCCCGGGGCCTTGTGCCCTGCGTTCCACTGGATCGCGCCGCCGGAGGTCGGGAGTTCCGGCGGCCGGGTGTCGGGCGCGATCGTCTGGACATGGCCGCAATAGGGGCAGACCAGCGCATCCTGTCCGGGCGCGAATTCCAGCGTCGCGCCGCAGTTGTCGCAGGGGTAGCGGTGTTCGATCTGGGTGCTGGGCATCTGGGTCGCGTTGTCGGCTGGGGCGGGACCGGGGGCCGGCCCCCGGACCCCCGGGATATTTGGGTGATGAAGAAGCGGTGGGGCCTAGCCCTGCGGCAGGGGCGGCGGCAGGGCCGAAAACAGCGCTGCCAGCGCCGGCTGGTCGTCCGCGCGCTGCCAGTTTTCCTGTCCCTCGGTCCAGGCAAGCGTGTCGCGGGTCAGCCGGCCCTGATCGCGCAGGGCTTCGAGCTGGGCGCGGGTGAAGGGGCCGCTGGCGGCGCCGTCAAGGGCGAGGTGCCAGAGCGGCTCGGACGGGATCGGGGGCGGGGTTGCGGCGGCGGGTTGCGGGGCCTGCGGAGGGTTGGTTGCCGGGGGCGTGGCGCCCCAGGGGCCGCGCATGGCGCCGGCCATGCCCATCGCGGCGCCCATGCCGGCGCCCAGCCCCGCGCCCATGGCTCCGTCGCGGGTTGATGCGTTCAGCATAGATTCTGCCTGAGCATATTGTCCGAACTTATTGAGATCGCCGACGATTCCCATGGAGGTTCGTTTGTCGAGCATCTTTTCGACCTCGTCCGGCAGGCTGATGTTCTCGATATAGAACTCTGGCAGGGTAAGCCCGTATTGCGCGATGGTGGGTGCGATGGCGGTGGCCACGATGCGGCCCAGATCGGCGGTGTTGGCCGCCATGTCGAGGACCGGGATGCCCGAACCGGCGATCATGCGGGAAAATTCCTGCACGATCACGTTGCGCAGTTGCAGGCTGATCTCGTCCGAGGTGAATTCGCCGTCGGTGCCGACGATTTCCGTCATGAACACCCCGGGGTCGGTCACGCGCATCGAATAGGTGCCAAAGGCGCGCAGCCGCACCGGGCCGAATTCGGGGTCGCGGGTGATGATCGGGTTGCGGGTGCCCCATTTGAGGTCGTTGAAGCGGGTGGTGCTGACGAAATACACCTCGGATTTGAAGGGCGAGCGGAAACCGTGGTCCCAGTGTTGCAGCCGGGTCAGCACCGGCATGTTGTTGGTTTCCAGCATGTAGAGCCCGGGCGTGAACACGTCGGCCAGCTGGCCTTCGTGGACGAACACCGCCGCCTGGCCTTCGCGCACGGTCAGCTTGGCGCCGTATTTGATGGCGCGGCCGCGGGTTTCATAGCGCCAGACCATCGTGTCGCGCGTGTCGTCCACCCATTCGATGACGTCGATGAATTCGCCGGTCAGGAAGTCGAGGACCATGGTTTCCTCCTGTGGTGGAAGCGGTCGATGGGGGATATTGCCGGGCGGCGCCGGGGGTTTGTCAAGGCGCCAGCTCGGCGGCGATGCGGGCGACGATGGGGCGGGCGTCGGATTCGGTCATGCCGGGGCGCAGGCGCTTGTCGTAGAGGATCTTGAGCAAAAGCTCGTCATGCGGGGTGAGAAAGGCGAATTCCTCGTCGTCGTTGAAGATCGAGGGGCGCACCTCGGGGCTGTCGTTGGCAAGCCCGAGGCCCTGGGCCAGTTCCTCGTGGATGCAGCTGAGCCGCAGCCGGTCGGGCAGTTCCGCACGGATCACCGCGACGGCGTTGGAATAGGGCTGGCCGGGGCCGGGGGAATAGGCAAAGACGGTGCAGTAATTCTGCGGTGCAAGCCCTTGGATTGCCAGTATATCGGACGCGGGAATCCCGGGGATGAGCTGCGCCAGCCGCGGGCCGATGGCGCGGCGTTCGTCCTCGGCCAGCAGCAGCACCACGAAATTGCCGGTCTCGGCGGTCATGGCGATGGGGTGGCCCGAGATGCGCGACAGCCGCTGGGCGTAGTCGGCGATGTCGTTGCGGTCGCGGGTGCGGGTGGCCGGGGGGACCGAGGCGCCGAATTCGACCATGACGCGCACGGGGCGTTCCCAGCGGCGCAGCGGCGCGGGGCGGGTTTCGGGGACCAGCCGCCCGTTGCGCCGGACATATTCGTCATGCAGCGCGATGCGGATGAAATCTTCGGTCAGGCGCTCGGCAGAGGCCGGGGGGATGCCGTCGGCGTTGGGGCGCAGCAGCCCGCGGGCCAGCAGCGTATCCTGAACGTTGCTCATGTATTGGGCCATGGTCACGCTGGCCGCGCCCGGGCTGCCGCCGGCGGCGGCATCGCGCGCGGCCTGGGCGCGTTCGCGGCGCATTCTTGCAAGATCGTCGGGGCGCGGCGCGGGCGCCGGCACCGCCGAGGGGCGGGCCGCAGGCGTGGGCGCGGGGGCAGTGCCGGGCGCGCAGGCGGCAAGCGCCAGCGCGCCGGCCAGCGTCGCCGCCAGTGCCGGCCGCCACCCCCGGACAGGGGCGGCGCGGGCGGTGTCCATGCTGTCGGTCACTGGAATCGGGTCCGTCTGCCTTGTCCGTCTGGCCGGAGCGTAGCGTCTCTAGCCTTGGGGCGTAAGGGTGGCCGCGCCCATGTCGGCGGCGGTGCCGGGCGGCAGCGCGGCGCGGGCGCTGGAGGAGGCCAGCGTCTGGCGCAGGTCGCTTTCCATCTTTTGCAAGTCCAGCTCGGCCGCGGCGCGGCGGGCCTTACCCTCGTCTGCGATGCGCAAGCTGTCCTCGATGGTGGCGATCAGTTCGGCATTGGCGGTGCGCACCGATTCGATGTCAAAGACGCCGCGTTCCATTTCGGTGCGGATGCGGGCGTTGGCGTCGCGCAGGTTCTTGGCGTTCGCGGTCAGCAGCTCGTTGGTCAGGTCGCTGGCCTGCTTGACCGCCTGCGCCGCCTGTGCGCCGCGCTGAATGGTCACCGCCTGCGCCAGCTGGGTTTCCCACAGCGGCACCGTGTTCACCAGCGTCGAGCTGATCTTGGTGACCAGCGACTTGTCGTTTTCCTGCACCAGCCGGATCGAGGGCAGCGACTGCATGGTCACCTGCCGGGTCAGTTTCAGGTCGTGGACCCGGCGTTCCAGATCGTCGCGCATGGCGCGCAGGTCGCGCAGCTGCTGGGCCTCGATCACGTCGCCGTCGGCGGCGGATTCCTGCACCTCGGCCGCTTTCGCGGGGATGGTCTGGGTGTCGAGTTCGCGCAGCTTTTCCTCGCCCGCGGCGATGTAAAGCGCGAGCTCGTCATAGAAATCCAGCGTGCGTTCATAAAGCACGTCCAGCGACTTGATGTCTTTCAGCAGCGTGTGCTGGTGGCTTTCCAGATCGCCGGTGATCTTGTCGATCTGGCCCTGCACCTGTTCGTAATTGGCCACGAATTTCGCAAAGGGCGCCGAGCGGCCCAGCAGTTTTTCCCACCAGCTGCGTTCGCGGCGCACGTCGAGTTCGCTGATCGAGAAACCGCGGATCGTGGTGACGATGTTGCGCAGGGAATCGCCTGCGGGTCCGACGTCCTTGTTCTTGACGTCGGCAAGCATCGACTGGCTGATTTCCTGCAACCCCGACTGCGCGCGCGAGCCGAAATGCACCACGGAACCCGTGTCGTGCAGGTCGATTTCGTCCATGCGGCGGCGGATTTCCTCGGCCACGGGGGCGGGGGCCTGTTCCAGCGGCACCACCTCGGCCGTCGGTTCGGGCAGCACGACAGAGGTGACCGCCTGAAGCTCGGGCAGGGTGGCCTCGGCGCGGGTCTGGGTTTCGATGCTCATCAGGCGGTTTTCCCTTTTAATTCATCGGCTTTGGCGGGCTGCGCTGACGCGAATCCCCGCGGCGCATGGTGTTGCGGTTGGTGTCGTCGTGGCGGGCGCCCTTATGTCGGGTGGGCGGGAATCCTGTGGCGGACCTTCAACAGGATAGGTGCAGAAAAGTTCCGGAAAAGCAACGCAGAGCCTGCGATTGCGGCGCGACGTGGCGAAACCCTGCGCGAACCGCTCTCGCCTGCGTTGCGCGCGAGGGGGGGCGCGTGTATTCAGCGCGCAAGATTGTGTCGGGAAGGATCGCGAATGCGCAGGGTTGTCGTCACCGGGATGGGAATGGTCACACCGCTGGCTTGCGGGGTCGAGGAAACCTGGGCACGGTTGCTGGACGGGCAATCCGGCGCCGGTCCGATCACGCGGTTCGATGCCTCGGACGTGGTGACGAAATACGCCTGCGAGATCCCGTTCGGCGACGGCAGCGAGGGCACGTTCAACCCCGACGACTGGATGGAGCCAAAGGACCGCCGCAAGGTCGATGACTTCATCCTTTACGGGATGGCCGCCGCCGCGCAGGCGGTCGAGGATTCCGGCTGGGTTCCGCAGACCGACGAGGAACGCGAGCGCACGGGCGTGATGATCGGGTCCGGCATCGGTGGGCTGACCACCATCGCCGAGGCCGCGGTGCTGCTGAAGGAAAAGGGCCCCAAGCGGGTGTCGCCGTTCTTCATCCCCGGCGCGCTGATCAACCTGGCCAGCGGGCAGGTCTCGATCCGCTACGGGTTCAAGGGGCCGAACCATGCGGTGGTGACGGCGTGTTCCACCGGCGCCCATGCCATCGGCGACGCGGCGCGGCTGATTGCCGTGGGCGACGCCGATGTGATGGTTGCGGGGGGCACGGAATCGCCGATTTCCGAACTGGGCATCGCCGGGTTCAACGCCTGCAAGGCCCTGTCCACCAAGCGCGACAACGACCCCAAGGCCGCCAGCCGCCCCTGGGACAAGGACCGCGACGGTTTCGTCATGGGCGAGGGCGCCGGCGTCATGGTGCTTGAGGAATACGAGCACGCCCGCGCCCGCGGCGCCAAGATCTATGCCGAGATCCTGGGCTACGGCCTGTCGGGCGACGCCTATCACATCACCGCCCCCAGCGAGGACGGCGACGGCGGGTTCCGGTCCATGCAGGCGGCGCTGAAGCGGGCGGGGCTGGAGCCCTCGGCCATCGACTATATCAACGCGCATGGCACCTCGACCATGGCCGATGTGATCGAGCTGGGCGCGGTCGAGCGGCTGCTGGGCGATCATGCGGGCAATGTCACCATGTCGGCCACGAAATCCTCGATCGGGCATCTGCTGGGTGCGGCCGGCGCGGTCGAGGCGATCTTTTGCGCGCTGGCGGTGCGCGACCAGATCGCGCCGCCGACGCTGAATCTGGACGATCCGCAGCGCGAGACCGCCATTGACCTGGCCGCCAACGCCGCCGTGCGCCGCAAGATCGACGTGGCGCTGTCCAACAGCTTTGGCTTTGGCGGCACCAATGCGACGCTGGTGATCGGCAAGGTCCGCGACTGATGTGGCGGGCCATCGCCTCGAACGCGCTGACGCTGCTGATCGTGCTGCTGGTCGCGGTGGCGGTGGCGGTGGCCTGGGGGCGCAACCAGTATCAGGCGCCCGGCCCCAGCGAGATCGCGCAATGCGTCGAGATCCCGCAGGGCGCGCGGCTGAACGAGGTCAGCAAGCAGCTTGAGGCGCAGGGGGTGATTACCTCGCCCTATATCATGCGCACCGGCGCCGATTACGCCGGCAAGGCCGGGCAGTTGAAATTCGGCAGCTATCTGGTGCCGCCCCGTGCCAGCATGCAGGATGTGGTCGATGTGATCACGGCCGGCGGCCCGTCCACCTGCGGGACCGAGGTGATCTTTCGCGTGGGTGTGCGCGCCAACACGGTGGTGCTGCGCGACCTGAACCCGGAAAACGGCCGTTACGAGGACCGGATCCGCCACGATCCCGCCACAGGCGAGCTGCCCGAGGCGCTGGAGCAGGCGGTCGACAAGCCCGGCGCCCGGCTGCGCGTGGCCGTGGCCGAGGGCACCACCGCCTGGCAGGTGGTCGAGGGGTTGAAACAGGCGCCCTTCCTTGACGGCTCTGCCGGTCCGCTGCCGCCCGAGGGCACGCTGGCGCCCGACACCTATGAGGTTCCCCGCGGCACCGACCGCCGCGAATTGCTGGACCGGATGCGGGCCGCGCAGGATACGATCCTGGCCGCGGCGTGGGAGGCGCGGCCCTTTGGCCTGCCCTATCAGACGCTGGAAGAGGCGCTGACCATGGCCTCGATCGTGGAAAAGGAAACCGGCATCGCGGACGAGCGCCGCACCGTCGCCGCGGTGTTCGTGAACCGGCTGCGCGACGGGATGCGGCTGCAAACCGACCCGACGGTGATCTATGGGGTGACCAAGGGCCGCGAGGTTCTGGAACGCGGCTTGCGGCGGTCGGAACTGGACCGGCGCACGCCCTATAATACCTATCTGATCGCAGGCCTGCCCCCCACCCCCATCGCCAATCCCGGCCGCGCCGCGATCGAGGCCGCGCTGAACCCGGACGGGAGCGATTACCTGTATTTTGTGGCCGACGGCTCGGGCGGGCACGCATTCGCCCGCACTCTGGACGAGCACAACGCCAATGTCGCCCGCTGGCGCGAGATCGAGCGGGCGCGGGGCGAAGAGGAAGCCGCGGTCCAGACGGATTGAGGTTCCGGGGGCGCTGTCGAACCGGGGCTCTGCCCCGGACCCCGGGATATTTGAGACCGCCCGAATCCTGGAGGCGCGGTTTTTCGAGATTTCGGACGGATCTTGCGGGGGTGGTTTTGGGGGTGTTGCGCGTGGGGCGGTGGGGTGTTGCGTCGCGTAATGAACTGATTTTCCAGGAATAATCTTGCAAGGTAGCGATTTCGTCCGCTGTTGCGGATTGACTTTGCGAACGGTGTCGGATACACATTCCGACATGCTGGGAGAGATGGGCAAGCGGCCGGGTCGATGACCTCGGGCCGCTTTTTTGTTTCTCGCTCGTGCGGACAGGCACCGAGGGCAGGGCATCACATAAATGGACATGAGTTTCGAGCCGGGGGTGGTCCCCGAGGGGCCGTTCGTTTCCGCAAGGGACGGCGGCGCCGCGGGGCTGGAGCCGGGGCAGGCGATCGACGTGGCGGGCGAGATGTTTCGCGAGCTGGCCGAAGAGCTGCACCGGCTGAGGGTCGGGCTGCGGACCGGGCTGAAAGAGGGCGCGGCCGGCGAGCCGGGCGAGCTGTCCGGCGAGGTCAGGGAAGCGGCAAAGCTGGTGCGCGACCTGCGGGCCGCGACGCAGCTGGTGCTGGAGGAAAGGAACCGAGTTGACAAGCTTCGCAAGGATATCGGCGGACAGGCCGGACAGGGCCGGCTTGACCTTGACGCCGCACGAGACGAGATCGGGCGCCGCCTGGCTTGCCTGCGCCGGGCAGGCTGAGGTCGATGAGTTCATCGGCGGGCTGTCGGATAATGCGCTGGCCAGCCTGCCGTGGCTGTTCGAGTTCTGGGCGCTGCCGCATCAGCTGCCGCCTGCGGGCGACTGGAAATCCTGGGTGATCATGGGCGGACGCGGTGCGGGCAAGACCCGTGCCGGGGCCGAGTGGGTTCGCGCGCAGGTCGAGGGCGCGAGCCCGGATGCGCCGGGGCGGGCGCGGCGGGTGGCGCTGGTGGCCGAGACCTTTGACCAGGGGCGCGACGTGATGGTGATGGGCGACAGCGGCATCCTTGCCTGTTCGCCGCCCGACCGGCGCCCGCTGTGGGAGGCGGGGCGGCGGCGGCTGGTCTGGGCCAATGGCGCCACCGCCACGGTCTATTCGGCGCATGAGCCCGAGGCGCTGCGCGGCCCGCAGTTCGACGCGGCTTGGGTGGATGAGCTGGCCAAGTGGAAGAAGGCCGCCGAGACCTGGGACATGCTGCAATTTGCCCTGCGGCTGGGCGAGCATCCGCAGCAGGTGGTGACGACGACGCCGCGCAATGTGGGTGTGCTGAAGGCGATTCTGCGCAATCCGTCCACGGTGGTGACGCACGCGCCGACGGATGCGAACCGCGCCTATCTGGCGGAAAGCTTTCTGGCCGAGGTTCAGGCGCGCTATGCCGGCACTCGGCTGGGGCGGCAGGAGCTGGAGGGGGTGCTGCTCGACGATGTCGAGGGGGCGCTGTGGACCACCGCCATGCTGGAGGGGTGCCGGGTGGATGCGGCGCCCGCGCTGGACCGGGTGGTGGTGGCGGTGGACCCCTCGGTCACCGGGGGGTCGGGCAGCGACGAATGCGGGATCGTGGTGGCGGGGGTGGTCTGCGAGGGGCCTCCGCAGGACTGGCGGGCCTATGTGCTGGAGGATGCGAGCGTCCGCGGCGGGCCGGTCGAGTGGGCGCGGGCGGCGATCGCCGCCATGGCGCGGCACGGGGCCGAGCGGCTGGTGGCCGAGGTCAACCAGGGCGGCGATCTGGTGGAAAGCGTGATCCGGCAGCTGGACCCTCTGGTCCCGTTCCGGGCGCTGCGGGCCGGGCGCGGCAAGGGGTTGCGGGCGGAGCCGGTGGCTGCGCTGTATGAGCAGGGCCGGGTCCGGCATCTGCGCGGGCTGGGCGCTTTGGAGGACCAGCTGTGCCGGATGACGGTGCGCGGGTTTGAGGGGCGAGGTTCGCCCGACCGGCTGGATGCGCTGGTCTGGGCGATCCACGAGCTGATGATCGAGCCGTCGGCGCATTACCGGCGGCCGCAGGTTCGGGGGCTGTAGGTCTCGGGTGCGGCGGCGGTGGCGCGGTCGCAGGGGTATTTGGCCCAGAAAGAAGCGCGAAGCGGTGGGGTCGTCCTAGGGGGGCGGCCTTTTTTCATGGACAGGAGGCACGCATGGCGATGCGGTGGTTCGGGCGGCAGGCGCCGCGGGATGTCGGAAACGCGCCGCCGCGGGCGGTGGGTGAGGTCAAGGCGATGCCGGTGCCGGTGGCGGCGGTGCCGCCCGAGGTCAAGGCAAGCGCGGCCGGGCGGGTCGCGGCGGCGGCGCAAGGGGCCGGGCGGGCGCTGTGGGGTGGGCGCGACACCGGCGGGCTGACCCGATCGGGGTTTCTGGGCAACCCGGTGGGGTTCCGGGCGGTCAAGCTGATCGCCGAGGCCGCGGCGGCGGTGCCTCTGGTCTGTCAGGACGCCGAGCGGCGCTATGAGGTTCATCCGGTGCTGGACCTGATGCGGCGCCCCAATCCGGCGCAGGGCCGCGCCGAGTTGTTCGAGGCGTTGTTCGGGCAGGTGCTGCTGACCGGCAATGGCTATCTGGAGGCGGTGGATGTGACCGACGCGGGCCTGCCCGGAGAGCTGCATGTGCTGCGATCCGACCGGGTGAGCGTGGTTCCGGGGGCGGATGGCTGGCCGGTGGCCTATGAATATGCGGTGGGCGGGCGCAAGCATCGCTTTGACATGACCGGCAGCCCGGATCCCATTTGCCATATCCGCAGCTTTCACCCCTCGGACGACCATTACGGGATGTCGCCGATGCAGGCGGCGCAGGTGGCGGTCGAGGTGCATAATTCGGCCAGTGCCTGGTCGCGGGCGCTTTTGGACAATGCGGCGCGGCCCTCGGGGGCGATCATCTACAAGGGGTCGGACGGGCAGGGGGTTCTGTCGCCCGAGCAATACGACCGGCTGGTCAGCGAGATGGAGGGCCACCATCAGGGCGCGCGCAACGCCGGGCGGCCGATGCTGCTGGAAGGGGGCCTTGACTGGAAGCCGATGGGGTTTTCGCCCTCGGACATGGAGTTCCACCAGACCAAGCTGGCGGCGGCGCGGGAAATTGCGATGGCGTTCGGGGTGCCTCCGATGCTGATCGGGATTCCCGGCGAGGCGACTTACGCCAATTACGCCGAGGCGCATCGGGCGTTTTACCGGCTGACCGTGCTGCCGCTGGCCACGCGGGTCGCGGCGGGGGTCGGCTGGTGGCTGAGCGAGCATCTGGGGTGCGAGATCGACCTGCGCCCGGACCTCGATCAGATCCCGGCGCTGGCGGAGGAACGCGACCAGCACTGGCAGCGGGTCGGCGCGGCGGGATTCCTGACCGAGGCCGAGAAGCGCGCGGCGCTGGGGCTGCCGCCGCTGGCCTCGTCCGATCCCGCGGGGGGCTGAGATGGAGGGGTCGAAATTCATCGACCGGCCGGGGGTCTGGCATGAGCAGAAGCTTGAGGCGCAAGAGCGGATCATGGCGCTGCAATTCGGGCAGGTGGACCGGCGGCTGGAGCGGATCGAGGCGCTGATCGAGGGGTTGGAGCGGCGGCTGTGGATGACGGTTTACGGCGTGGTCGCGGTGATCCTGACGCAGGCGGTTCAGTCGATCCTGCAATTCGCGCCGAAGGGATGAAGGGGATGGACATGGATGATCCGGGGCTGGAGTTGAAATTCGCGGGCGGGGCGCCCTTGCAGGCCGAAACCGGCGCGGAGGGCTGCGTGATCGAGGGTTATGCGAGCCTGTTCGGGATCGCGGACCAGGGGGGCGACGTGATCGCGGCGGGGGCCTATGCCGGCAGTCTGGCCCGGATCGCGGCGCGCGGCGACCGGGTGCGGATGTTGTGGCAGCATGACCCCGCCCATCCCATCGGCGTGTGGGAGGAGATCCGCGAGGATGCCCGCGGGTTGTGGGTTCGCGGGCGCTTGCTGCCCGAGGTGGCGCGCGCCCGCGAGGCGGCGGCGCTGGTCGCCGCGGGCGCCATCGACGGGCTGTCGATCGGCTATCGCACCCTGCGGGCCGAGCGCGACGGCAAGGGGCGGCGGGTTCTGACCGAGGTTGACCTGTGGGAGGTGTCGCTGGTGACGTTTCCCATGCTGCGCGAGGCCAAGCTGGGGCGGAAGTCGCGGGCAGATCCTTGGGGGGAGTTGGCGGGGGATCTGGCTGGCGCTTTGCGGGCGGCGGCGGAGGTTCTGCGCGCGGCGCGTTGAGGGGGGCTTTGCCCCCGTCCCGTGCCGGGACTCCCCCAGGATATTTTCGGACAGAAGATGCTTTCTGCGGCCTGTTGGCTGCGGGGCGGAGAGGATGCGGCGGGGCTGAGGTCCGGCCGATGGCAGGCGGCGTTCCGGTGGGGGCGGCCGCCTTTTTCAGATGAGGAGAGACGGCGATGACCGAGGTTAAGGCCGCAGGGGCCGGGGCCGCTGCCGGGGAAATGCCGGCCGGCGTGGAGGGTGCGATGGCCGAGTTCGTCCATGAACTCAAGGGCTTTCGCGAGACGATCGAACAGAAACTGCAAGCACAGGACAGACGCATGACCATGCTGGACCGCAAGACCGCCCTTCGGGGTCGCTCGCCGCTTTCGCAGGCCGCCGAGATCGAGGCGCCGCATCAGAAAGCCTTTGCCGCCTATCTGCGCCGGGGCGATGACGCCGGGCTGCGCGGGCTGGCGATCGAGGAGAAGGCCATGGCCTCGGGCACCGACGGGGGCTATCTGGCCGCGCCGGTGATTTCCGACACGGTGCAGGAGGCGCTGCGGGGCGCGGGCTCGCTGCGGGCGCTGGCCACGGTGGTGCAGGTGGAATCGGCGGCCTATGAGGTTCTGGCCGACCGTTCCGACATCGGCGCGGGCTGGGCCAGCGAGACCGTGGCCACCGCCGAGACCGACACGCCGCAGGTTGAGCGGGTCTCGATCCCGCTGCATGAGCTGGCGGCGATGCCCAAGGCCACGCAGCGGCTGCTGGACGATGCCTCGTTCGACCTGGAAAGCTGGCTGGCCGAACGTATCGCCGAGAAATTCGCCCGCGCGGAATCGGCGGCGTTCATCAACGGCAACGGCATGGACAAGCCGCGGGGGCTGCTGAACTATCCCACCGCACCGAACGCCACCGCCACCGACGGCAATATCGGGCTGATCAACACCGGCGCCGCCGGCGATTTCGCCGGCACCGCGCCTGCGAATGCGCTGATCGACCTGGTCTATGCGCTGGAGGCGGGCTACCGGGCCAATGCCTCGTTCCTGATGAACAGTCGCGTGGCCGGGATGATCCGGCGGATGCGCGACGGCGACGGGCGTTATCTGTGGGCTGATGGGCTGGCCGCGGGCGAGCCGGCGCGGCTGCTGGGGTATCCGGTGCTGATCTGCGAGGACATGCCCAACCCCTCGGCCGGGTCCAAGTCGGTGGCTTTCGGTGATTTCCGCCGCGCCTATACCGTGGCCGAGCGCCCCGAGCTGCGCATCCTGCGCGACCCGTATTCGGCCAAGCCGCATGTGCTGTTCTATGCGACCAAGCGCGTGGGTGGCGGCGTGGTCGATACCCGTGCCGTCAAGCTGCTGACCTTCGCCGCCTGATTGTGGCGAGGAGGGGCCGCGGTGCTGGCCGCCGGAGACGGTGGCTCAATCACTGTCCGCGCGGGCCGTGGCCGGCGGACGCGCCGTGGCCCCGACATGTTTCACCAGCGGCTGCTTTCGGAACGGGAGGTTTCAGGAATGTTGCTCGTCGAGGAAACCGCTCCGGCACAGGCGGCGCTGCCGGTTGCCGGATTGCGCAATCATCTGCGGATGGGATCGGGGTTCGAACTGGTCGAGGATGCGACCGAGGATGCGGCGCTGGCGGGGTTTCTGCGCGCCGCCATCGCGACGGTGGAGGCGCGCACCGGCAAGGTGCTGTTGACGCGGGTGTTCCGGCTGCGGCTGGAGGATTGGCGCGATCCCATGGGCCAGCCGCTGCCGCTGGCGCCGGCGCTGTCGGTCGAGACGGTCGAGCTGACCGACCGCGCCGGCGCGGTGACGGCAGTTGCGCCCGAGCGCTGGCGGCTGGTTCCGGACAACCAGCGCCCGGTGCTGGTGCCGGTTGTGGGCAGCCTGCCGGTGGTTCCGGTGGGCGGGCATGTCACCGTGCGCTTTACCGCCGGGTTCGGGACCGGCTGGGACGACGTGCCCGCCGATCTGGCGCAGGCGGTGATGATGCTGGCTGCGCGCTATTACGAGGACCGCGGCTTTGACGGCAGCCAGCTGGCGCTGCCGCATGGGGTCAGCGCGCTGATCGACCGCTGGCGCGCGGTGCGCACCCTGACCGGGCGCGGCAGCTTCGGGAGGCGGGCATGAGCGCGCCCCGGATGCTGCACCCGCTGGTCCTGGAGACGCCCGAGCGGGTGGCCGACGGCATGGGCGGCTATCGGGATGGTCTGGCATTCGCTGGGCATCGTCCATGCCCGGATGCAGGCCGGCGTGGGGGTCGAGCGCGCGGGCGAGGTCGGCGCCGAAAGCGTGGTGCGCTGGCGCATCACCCTGCGCGCCGCGCGCGAGGGCGACCCGAGGCGCCCTCGGCCCGAGCAGCGGTTCCGCATGGGGGCGCGGGTGTTTCACATCGACGCGGTGGCCGAGGCGGATGCCGCGGGGCGGTGGCTCGACTGTCTGGCCAGAGAGGTGAGGGTGGCATGAGGTTCCATGTGTCGGCGGAATTGCAGGCGGCCGTCTATCGGGCGCTGCGCGACAGCGACGCGCTGGCGGCGCTGGTGGGGGACGCGATCTATGACGCGCTGCCGGTCAGCCCTCCGGCGGGGACGCATGTCGCGATCGGCCCCGAGGATGTGGCGGATGCGGGCGACATGACCGGGGGCGGCGCGCGGCATGATTTCACCGTCTCGGTCCTGTCGGGGGCCGAGGATACCGGTGGGTTTGCCCCGGTAAAGGCCGCGGCGGCAGCGGCGGTGGCGGCGCTGGAGGATGGGGCCTTGGCGCTGGGCGAGGGGCATCTGGTCGGTTTGTGGTTCCTGCGCGCGCGGGCGCGCCGGGCCGGGGTGGGCGCAGGGCGCCGCGTGGATCTGGTGTTTCGCGCGCGCATCGACCTGGGCCTGAAGGTGGCATGAGGAGAATGGCATGACGGTTCAGAACGGGCGCGACCTGCTGATCAAGATGGACATGACCGGCGACGGCAGTTTCGAGACGGTGGCGGGGCTGCGCGCGACGCGGCTGGCGTTCAACGCCGAGACGGTGGACGTGACCTCGATGGGCAGCGAGGGCGGCTGGCGCGAGTTGCTGGGGGGCGCAGGCGTGCGGTCGGCCTCGATTTCCGGGTCGGGGGTGTTTCGCGACGAGGCGACGGATGCCCGGGCGCGGCAGGCGTTCTTTGACGCTGAGGTGCCGCGGTTCCAGGTGGTGATCCCCGGGTTCGGCCGTGTCGAGGGGCCGTTCCAGATCACCGGGCTGGAATATGCCGGCAATTACAACGGTGAGGCGAGTTATGAGCTGTCGCTGGCCTCGGCCGGGGTGCTTGCGTTCGTGGCCGAGCCGGAGTTGGGCGATGGCGGGGATATGGGCGAGCCGGGTGAGGATGAGGGCGAGGGCGCTGAGGGCGGCGAGGGTGAGGCGCCATGAGCGTGAACCCGCATCGCGGCGAGGTGGCGGTGGTGCTGGACGGCCGCCGCCACGCGGCGCGGCTGACGCTGGGGGCGTTGGCCGGACTTGAGGCGGCGCTGGGGGCGGGCAGCCTGGTCGAGGTGATCGAGCGGTTCGAGGCGGGGCGGTTTTCCAGCTGCGACGTGATGGCGGTGCTGGTTGCCGGGCTGCGCGGCGGCGGCTGGCAAGGGGCGGACCCGGACCTGCTGACCACCGAGATCGAGGGCGGCCCCGTTGCGGCGGCCCGCGCCGCCGCCGAGCTGATCGCCCGTGCGTTTCGTATGCCGGAATGAGCAGGCGGGGGCTGGACTGGCCCGGGCTGATGCGGGCGGGGCTGCATGGCCCGGGCGTGGGAGGGCTGGGGCTGCGCCCGGCCGAGTTCTGGGATCTGACCCCGGCAGAGCTGGCGCTGATGCTGGGGGTCGAGCCGGCTGCCGGGGCGGGGGCCGGGATGAGGGCGGCGGCGATGACCCGCAGCGCCTTGGGCGAATTGATGGTGCGGTTCCCTGACGGTCCCGCGGACAAGGGGGTGGGCGATGGACACGGACGGATTTGAGCGGCTGGACGAACGGCTGGAGCACTCGGGGCGGATCACCGTTGCCTTTGAAGCGGAACTGGCCCGGCTGGGGCAGGCGATGGGGCAGACCGGGCGCGAGGTGTCGTCACTGACCGCAGGGTTCGGGGGCGGGCTGCGGCGGGCCTTTGACGGGCTGGTGTTCGACGGGGTGAAGCTGTCGGACGCGTTGAAGACGGTCGCCCGCAGCATGGCGGATACGGTGTTTTCCGTGGCCATGCGGCCGGTGCAGAACGCGGTCGCGGGGGCCTTGGCCGAGGGGGTCAGCGGGTTCGTGGCCGGGGCGCTGCCCTTTGCCCAAGGGGGCGCGTTCACGCAGGGCCGGGTGATGCCGTTTGCGCAGGGCGGCATCGTCAGCGCGCCCACGCATTTTCCCATGCGCGGCGGCGTCGGGCTGATGGGCGAGGCCGGCCCCGAGGCGATCATGCCGCTGCGCCGCGGCCCGGACGGGCGGCTGGGGGTTGCCTCGGCCGGGGGTGGCGGGCGGGCGGTGAACGTGACCTTCAACGTCTCGACCCCCGATGTGGCGGGGTTCCAGCGCAGCCAGGGGCAGATTGCGGCGCGGCTGGGGCGGGTTCTGGCGCGGGGCGAGCGGCTGGGCTGATCGCGAGGGGGCTTTGCCCCCGCCGGCTGCGCCGGCCTCCCCCCAGGATATTTTCGGCAAGATGAAAGCGGCGCGGCTGCGGAGAGGTGGCATCATGGCATTTCACGAGATCCGGTTTCCGGCGGATCTGTCCTTCGGCTCGATGGGCGGGCCGGAGCGGCGGACCGAGATCGTCGCCCTGACCAACGGTTTTGAAGAGCGCAACACCCCCTGGGCGCATTCGCGCCGTCGCTATGACGCGGGCGTGGGGCTGCGCAGCCTGGATGACATGGCGGCGCTGATTGCATTTTTCGAGGCGCGGGCGGGGCAGCTGCATGGGTTTCGCTGGAAGGACTGGGCGGATTACAAATCCTGCGCCCCCAGCGGCGTGGTGGCGCCGGGGGACCAGCTGATCGGCACCGGCGACGGGCTGCGGGTCGAGTTCGGGCTGCGCAAGCTTTATCGTTCGGGCGCCGAGGGGTATCTGCGGCCGATCACCAAGCCCGTGGCGGGGACGGTTCGCATTGCCGTGGGCGGGGTCGAGCGGTTCGAGGGGCAGGATTACGACATCGACCATGGCTCTGGCGTGGTGGTTCTGCACAAGGCGCCGATGATGGAGGCGCCGGTGACCGCCGGGTTCGAGTTCGACGTGCCGGTGCGGTTTGACACGGACCGGATCGCGGTGTCTGTGGCCTCGTTCCAGGCGGGTGACGTGCCGCAGGTTCCGGTGGTGGAGCTGCGGCTGTGAGCGCGGCGACCACGATTGCGCGGGTCTGGGCGGTCACGCGCGCCGATGGGCTGTGCCTGGGGTTCACCGACCACGACATGGCGCTGGAGTTCGAGGGCATCGTGTTTCGCCCCCATGCCGGGCTGAGCGCGCAGGCGCTGGTGCAGGGGCTGGGGCTGGCGGTGGACAATACCGAGGTTCAGGGGGCGCTGTCCTCGGAGGCGATCACGCCCGGGGATCTGGCGGCGGGGCGCTGGGACGGGGCCGAGGTCCGGCTGTGGGAGGTGGACTGGCGCGATGTCGCGCAGCGGCGGCTGCTGTTTCGGGGGGGCTTGGGCGAGGTGGTCTTTGCCGGGGGGGCCTATCGGGCCGAGCTGCGGGGCTTGTCCGAGGCGCTGAACCGGCCGCAGGGGCGGGTGTTTCATGCGCGTTGCTCGGCCATGCTGGGCGACGGGCAGTGCCGGTTCGACCTGTCGCGCGAGGGGTATTTGGCCGAAGCCGTGGTCGAGCTGGTCGACGAGGGCGGCGCGCGGCTGGGGCTGTCGGGGCTGGGTGGCCATGCCGAGGGATGGTTCGCGCATGGCCGGGTCGAGTTTCTGGACGGGCCGGCTGTGGGCTTGTCGGGGGTGGTCAAGATCGACCGGGAGGCCGCGGGTATGCGCGAGATCGAGCTGTGGGCGGCGCCGGGTGCGGTGCCGCTTGTGGGCGACCGGCTGCGGCTGTGGGCGGGTTGCGACAAGCAGGCCGCGACTTGCCGGGCGAAGTTCCTCAATTTCCTGAATTTCCGCGGGTTCCCCGAGTTGCCTCCCGAGGACTGGCTGCTGGCGCCGCAGGTGGCGCGGGGGCGGCGATGACGGTGGGTCTGCGGGCGGTCGGGGTCGCGCGGGGCTGGATCGGCACGCCTTATGTGCATCAGGGATCGGTGAAGGGGGCGGGGGCGGATTGCCTGGGGCTGATCCGCGGCGTCTGGCGCGAGCTTTACGGGACCGAACCCGAGGCGCCGCCACCCTATACCGCCGATTGGGGCGAGATCGGCGGAGATCAGGGGCCTCTGCTGGCGGCGGCCTTGCGCAATCTGGCGGTGGCTGGGGGCAAGGGTAGCCCCGGTGAGGTGCTGCTGTTTCGGATGCGTGATGGCGCGGTGGCCAAGCATCTGGGGATTCTGGCGGGCGGCGGCGACAGTTTCATCCATGCCTATGAGCGGCACGGGGTGGTGGAAAGCCCGCTGTCGGCCCCGTGGCGGGCGCGGATCGTGGCGCGGTTTTTCTGGCCCGCATCTTAACGACAGCGCGCGGCAAAAGCAGATTGGGGACAGGCGATGGCGACGATTCTACTAGCGGCGGCGGGGGCCTCGATCGGGGCGGGGTTCGGCGGCACGGTGTTGGGGCTGACGGGCGCGGTGATCGGGCGCGCGGTGGGCGCCACGGTGGGGCGGGTGATCGACCAGCGGCTGCTGGGCGGGGGCGCGCGCTCGGTCGAGACGGGGCGCATCGACCGGCTGCGGCTGCAGACGGCGGGCGAGGGCGCGCCGATCCCGCGGATCTGGGGGCAGATGCGGGTGCCGGGGCATGTGATCTGGGCCTCAAAGCTGGTCGAGGTGCGGCGCAGCCATGACGCGGGCGGCAAGGGCGGCGGGCAGCGGGTGACGGAGATCGGCTATCGGCTGAGCCTGGCGGTGGCGCTGTGCGAGGGCGCGATCAGGGGTGTCGGGCGCATCTGGGCGGATGGCGAGGAAATCGACCCCTCGGCGCTGAACATGCGGGTCTATCCGGGGGACGAGACGCAGCTGCCCGACCCGGCGGTGGCCGCACATGAGGGCGAGGCCGCGCCCGCCTGGCGGGGCACGGCCTATGTCGTGTTCGAGGATCTGGCGCTGGAGCGCTGGGGCAACCGCGTGCCGCAGCTGAGTTTCGAGGTCACGCGCGGCGTGGCGGGGGCGCATTCGCTGGCCGATAACGTGCGCGCGGTGGCGATGATCCCGGGCACGGGGGAATATGCGCTGGCGACGCGGCAGGTCTCGCACGACCTGGGGCTGGGCGAGACGCGGGTGCTGAACCGCAACACGGCGATGGGGGGGACGGATTTCGCGGCCTCGCTGGCGGTGCTGGGGCGGGAATTGCCGGCGGTGGAATCGGTGTCGCTGGTGGTGTCGTGGTTCGGCGACGACCTGCGCTGCGGCGAGTGCCGGATCCGGCCCAAGGTGGAACAAAAGGCGCTGGACGGGCGCGAGATGGCTTGGCGCGCGGGGGGGATTGGCCGGGCGCAGGCACAGGTGGTGCCGCAGGTGGACGGGCGGGTGATCTATGGCGGCACCCCGGCCGACGAGTCCGTGGTCGAGGCGCTGCGGGCGATAGGGGCCTCGGGCAAGGCGGCGGTGTTCTATCCGTTCATCCTGATGGAGCAGCTGGCGGGGAACGGGCTGCCCGACCCATGGGGTGTGCCGGATGAGGAAGGCGTGATCCCCGAGCAGCCGGTGATGCCGTGGCGGGGGCGGATCACCAGCTCGGTCGCGGCGGGACGCGAGGGCTCGCCTCAGGGGACAGCGGCGGTTGAGGCCGAGGTGGCGGCGTTTTTCGGCGCAGCCGCGCCGGGGGATTTCGCCGTGCAGGGCGGGCGCGTGGTCTATTCGGGGCCGGATGAGTGGTCCTATCGCCGTTTTATCCTGCATTACGCGTATTTGTGCCGGATGGCTGGCGGCGTGGGGGCGTTCCTGATCGGGTCGGAAATGGTGGCGCTGACGCAGATCCGGGGCGCTGCCGGCTATCCGGCGGTGGCGGCGCTGCGGCAGCTGGCGGCGGATGTGCGCGGCATTCTGGGGCCTGACGTCAAGCTGAGCTATGCCGCGGATTGGAGCGAGTATTTCGGCCATCATCCCGGTGGCGACGAGGCGCGGTTCCATCTGGATCCGCTGTGGGGCGACGAGAATATCGACTTTGTCGGCATCGACAACTACATGCTGCTGTCCGACTGGCGCGAGGGGGACGCGCATCTGGACGCGCATTGGGGCGATGTGCGCAACCCCGATTACCTGCGCGGCAATGTCTGCGGCGGCGAGGGCTACGACTGGTATTATGCCAGCGAGGAACACCGCGAGGTGCAGACCCGCACGCCCATCACCGATGGTCAGGCCGAGCCGTGGATCTGGCGCTATAAAGACCTGCGCGGCTGGTGGTCGAACTGGCATTACGACCGCCTGCCCGGTGGCGGGCGCGCGGATGACCCGACGGAATGGGTGCCGGGATCCAAGCCGATCTGGTTCACCGAATACGGCTGCGCGGCGCTGGACCGTGCCAGCAACCAGCCCAACAAGTTCCTGGATGCGATGAGCAGCGAGTCGTCCTTGCCCCGCTATTCGCGGGGGCTGCGGGACGATGCGATGCAGGCGGCCTATGTCGAGGCGGTGACCTCATACTGGGCGGATCCCGGGAACAACCCCGAGATGGAGGGCGGGGGGCGCATGGTCGATCTGTCGCGCGCCCATGTCTGGGCTTGGGATGCGCGGCCCTATCCGGCGTTTCCGGCGCTGGGCGGGTTGTGGTCGGACGGGCCGGCGTGGGAACGCGGACACTGGCTGAACGGGCGCGCGGGCGCGGTGGCGCTGGCGGATGTGGTGCGTGATATCTGCGCCGGGTCAGGGCTGGGGGCGGTGGATGCCGGCGGGCTATACGGGGTGGTGCGCGGCTATGCGGTGCAGGGGCCGGAAACCGGCCGCGCCGCCTTGCAGCCGCTGATGCTGGCGCATGGGTTCGACGCGGTGGAACGCGAGGGCGTGCTGCGGTTCGTCATGCGCGACGGGCGCGCGGCGGCGGTTCTGGACGAAGGCGGTTTGGCCGTGGCCGAGGGGCAGGGCGGGTTCGAGATCACCCGGGCGCCCGACGCCGAGATGCCTGGTCGCATCCGGCTGAGCCATATCGAGGCCGGCGGCGATTACGCGCTGGGCACCTCTGAGGCGGCGATGCCGGAGCGGGCGCGCATCCTTGCCACGGACAGCGAGTTTCCGATGGTGCTGACCCGCCCCGAGGCGCAGGCCACCGCGCTGCGCTGGCTGGCCGAGACGCTGGTGGCGCAGGAGGGCGCGCGGTTCGCGCTGCCGCCCTCGCTGAAGCATCTGGGGCCGGGGGATGTGGTGGCGATGGCGAATGGCACCGGCGCCGGCGGGCGCTGGCGCATCGACCGGATCGAGCGTGCCGGGGCGCTGCTGGCCGAGGCCGTGCGGGTCGAGCCGGGGGTTTACCGGCCGCTGCCGTTCGTGTCCGCGACGTTGCAGGGAAAACCTTATGTGGCGACGGGGCCGGTGTGGCCGGTGTTTCTGGACCTGCCGCTGCTGACCGGGGACGAGGTTCCCCATGCGCCGTGGCTGGCGGTCGGGGCGACGCCCTGGCCGGGGGCGGTGCGGGCCTGGGTCTCGGTCGATGAGGAGGCGGGGTATCAGCCGAACGTGATCCTGCCGGGGCCTGCGGTGATGGGGGTGACGCTTGCGCCGCTGGCGGCGGCGCGGCCGGGGGTTCTGGATCGCGGCCCGGCGCTGCGGCTGCGGCTGAAGGGTGGCAACCTGCAATCCGTGACGGAAAATGCGCTGCTGGCGGGCGGCAACCTGCTGGCGATCGGCGATGGTTCAGCGGACCGGTGGGAGCTGATGCAGTTCGCGCAGGCGCGGCTGGTGGCGCCGGGCGAGTGGGAGGTCCGGGACCGGCTGCGCGGGCAGGCGGGGACCGATGCGCTGATGCCGGCGGAATGGCCCTCGGGCAGCGTGGTGGCTTTGCTGGACGGCGGGCCGCGGCAGGTCGATCTGCCGGCGTCCGCGCGGTTGCAGCTGCGGCACTGGCGGGTGGGGCCGGCGAGTCTGTCGCCTGAGGATGCGGCCTATCAGCATCAGGCGGTGGTCGCGGGCGGCGCCGGGCTGCGGCCGCTGTCGCCCTGCCATCTGCGGCTTGAGGGGCGCAGCCTGCGCTGGATCCGGCGCACGCGGGTCGAGGGCGACGGTTGGGAGGCGCCCGAGGTGCCGCTGGGCGAGGCGTCCGAGCGCTATCTGCTGCGGCTGCTGCGCGGCGAGGTTGAGCTGCATCGCGCCGAGGTCACGGGGCCGGAGTGGGAGATTCCCGTGCCGGTGTGGAATGCGGCGCGGGCGGGCGGCGGGTTTGCCGTCGCGGTGGCGCAGTTGTCGGAAAGCTACGGGCCGGGCCCGTCTGTCAGGAGGAATGTCGATGTCTGAACAGGTAACGGGGTGTCATGGCCTGCCCCTGCTGCAACCGGCGCAGGCGCAAAAGCACGTCACGGTGAATGAATCGCTGCTGCGGCTGGACGGGCTGGTCAATCTGGTGCTGCAAGGGACGGCGCTGGCCCAGCCCCCGGCGGTGGTCGAGGGCGCGTGCTGGGGCGTGCCCGCGGGCGCCACCGGCGCGTGGGAGGGGCAGGCGGGTCGCATCGCCATCGGCGCCAATGGCGGCTGGGTGTTCGCGACGCCGCAGCGGGGGCAGCGGGCGTTTCTGCTGGACCGTGGCGCCGAGGCGGTCTGGGACGGGCAGGAATGGCGCGCGGGTGCCCTGACGCTGGGCCCGTGGGGGGCCGGCATCAGCGCCGGGATTCTTGAGGCCGAGGTGGCGGTCGGCGCGGGCGCGGTGGCAGCGACTGGGGTGGAAATCCCCTCGCATGTGCTGGTGCTGGGGGTGACGGCGCGGGTGGTCGAGGCGATCACCGGCTCGCTGGACGCCTGGGCGCTGGGGGTCGATGGTGCGGCGGACCGTTATGGCTCGGGGCTGGGGCTGGGGGTCAATTCCTGGTCGCAAGGGCTGCTGTCGGCGCCGATGGCGGTCTGGGCGCCCGAGGAGCTGCTGCTGACCGCCTCGGGTGGTGCGTTCGCGGGCGGGCGGCTGCGGCTGGCGGTGCATTACCTGGCGCTGGCTGTGCCGGATGCGGTGTGAGGACCGGGGCCAGCGGAGCCGGGGCTATGCCCCGTGCCGCTGCCGGGGCCTTCCTCGTTGAAAACGGTTCACTGGACCGTTTTCCGGGCGCTTGGAAGCCTCGGGATATTTAGGGCAAGATGAAAGGGCGCTCAGGCGACGAGGGTTGCCAGCGCGGCGATTTCGGCAGTGATCTGGGCGGCGCCGAGGACATCCCCCGTGATGCCGCCCAGCCGGCGGCGGGCGTGGCGCAGCAGCAGCAGTTGCGTCAGCGTGACGGCGGCAAACAGGGTGAGCGCCTGCAAGAAGGGAAGCGTGGCAAGCGCCAGCGCGGTAGCAAGGGCTATGGCGGTGGCGGCTTGGGGGGCAGTCAGCCCTTCGGTTGCGGCGGCGGCGAAGCCTTGGGCGCGGGCTTGCGGGCCGGCGAGGTTCATCAGTCCCAGCCCGGCGCGGCTGGCGGCTTGCGCGGCGATCAGGGCGGCGAATGCGGCGGCGGGCGGCCAGGTGGCGATGGCGGCAAATGCGGCCCATCGCAAGCCGAGGGCGGTGATCAGGGCGACGGCGCCGTGGCTGCCGATGCGCGAGTCCTTCATGACTTCAAGCCGTTGCGCGGGGGTTTGCCCGCCGCTGAGACCGTCGGCGAGATCGGCAAGCCCGTCCTCGTGCAGCGCGCCGGTCAGGGCCATGCCGGCGGCGAGCGCCAGCCCGGCCGCCATGGCGGGCGGCAGAACCGCCGCCGCGGTCAGCAGCACAGCCGCTTGCAGGAAGCCCACCACAGCGCCTGCCAGCGGCCATGCCCATGCGGACGCGCCGACCGGCGGGCAGTCTCGCAGCCGTGGCACCGGCAGGCGGGTAAGCATGGCCAGCGCAAGCGTGGCCTGAGCCGCGCGGCGGTTCAGTTGCGCGGTCACGCGATTCCCGCCTCGGCAAAGGTGGCCATGCCGTCGTGCATTTCCAGCGCGTGACGCAAGAGCGACAGGGCGACGGCGGCGCCCGAGCCTTCGCCCAGGCGCATGTCCAGAGACAGCAGCGGGCGCTTGCCAAGCTGCTGGACCAGCGGCGCATGGCCGGGTTCGGCGCTGGCATGGGCGATCAGGCAGTGGTCGAGCAGGGCGGGGTCGTGGGCGTGCAGCACGGCGGCCGCCGAGCAGCAGATGAAGCCGTCGAGCAGCACCGGGATGCGGGAAGCGCGGGCGGCAATGATGGCGCCGCAGATCGCCGCCTGTTCGCGGCCGCCGATGGCCGCGAGCAGGTCAAGCGGTGCCAGCCCCCGGTGGCGGGCGGCACCGGTGGCGACGGCGGCGATCTTGCGGGCCATGGTGTCGCCCTCGGCCCCGGTGCCGGCGCCGGTCCAATCGTCGGCGCGCCCCCCGAACAGGGCAAGGCACAGCGCGGCCGAGACGGTCGAGTTGCCGATGCCCATTTCCCCCAGCGCCAGCACATCGGCGGCGGGATCGACGGCGGCGGCGCCCCGCGCCATCGCATCGTCGCGTTCGGCCGCGGTCATGGCGGGGCCTTGGGTAAAGTCGGCGGTGGGGCGGTCGAGGTCGAGCGCCACCACCGAGAGTTCCGCCCCAGCCACGCGCGCAAGCTGGTTCACCGCCGCGCCGCCATTGCGAAAATTCTGCACCATCAGGGCGGTGACCTGTTGCGGAAAGGGGTTGACCCCCTGCGCGCAGACGCCGTGGTTGCCGGCGAACACCACCAGCTGCGCGCGGTCGATCCGCGGGCGCGGGGTGGCGCGCCAGCCGGCCATGAACAGGGCCAGTTCTTCCAGCCGGCCCAGCGAGCCCTGCGGCTTGGTCAGGCTGTCCTGCCGGGCGCGGGCCCTGGCGGCGCTGTCGTGGTCGAACCGGGTCTGCGCGGTCAGGTCTTTCATGGCTGGTCCTTTGCTTGCGTCAGCGGCGCGCCCTTGAGGCAGAGCGGCAGGCCGCAGGCGACCAGCGCCACGCGGTCGGCGGCGCCTGCCACCCGCTGGTTGAGAAACCCCGCCGCGTCGCGGAAAGCCCGCGCAAGCGCGTTGTCGGGGACGATGCCCAGCCCGACCTCGTTGGTGACGATCACCACCGGGTCGCGCTGGCACGAAAGCGCGTCCAGCAGCGCGTTGGTTGCCGCGTCGATGTCGTGGCCGCCCAGCATCAGGTTGCTGAGCCACAGCGTCAGGCAATCGACCAGCCGCGGGCCGCGCCCGTCGCTGGCGTCAAGCGCCAAGGCGAGGTCGAGGGGGGCGTGCAGGTCGTCCCATTCGAGGCCGCGGCGGGCACGGTGTTCGGCGATGCGGGCGGTCATCTCGGCGTCCCCGGGCTCGGCCGTGGCGATATAAAGCGGGCGTTGCCGGGCGCGGCAGAGGGCGAGGGTTTCGGCCTCGGCCAGGCGGCTTTTGCCCGAGCGGGCGCCTCCGGTGATCAGGGTGATGCGGGTCATGCCGTCGTCGTCCGGGCCAGGGTTCAGTCGGGGGGCTTGTCTGCCGGGACGGGACAAAGCACAACCGCGCCGTGGCCGAAAGGTGAAACATTGACCCGGAACCCGAGCAATTCGCATGGAACGCTGCTGCTGATCCGCCATGCGCCGCTGGAGGATCCCGCGCGGCTGACCGGGCGGCGCGACGTGGCGGCGGTGGTGGACGCGGCGGCGGCGCGGCGGATGGCCGTGCTGGCGGGGTCGGTTTCGCGGGTGGTGTCCAGTCCGGCGCGGCGCTGCCGCGACACCGCGGCGGCGCTGTGGCCGGGCGTGGCGGTCGATGAGGACGCGCGGCTGTGGGAACAGGATTTCGGCACCTGGGAGGGGATGGCGCTGGCGGAGCTGCCCGATCTGGGGGTGATGGGCGGCGATGATCTGGCACGCTCGGCCCCCCATGGCGGCGAGAGTTTCGCGGCGCTGTGCGCGCGCAGCATCCCGGCGCTTGAGGAGCTGGCGGCGGGTGGCGGCCGGGTCGCGGTGGTGGCCCATGCCGGCACGGTGCGGGCGGGCCTGGCGCGGGCGATCGGCGGCGCGGGGGCGGCGCTGGCATTCCGGGTGGCGCCCCTGTCGCTGACGGTGATCGACGCGGCGCCCGCGGGCTGGTCGGTCGCCTGCGTCAACCTGTCGGTGTGAGCATGGCGCGTTCGCGGGTCCGGGTGGCGGGGCATTTCGGAGAGCTGTTGCAGGGGCGGCTGGGGCCAGGGGGGTCGGTGGTGCTGCTGACGCTGCCTTGCCCCGCGCTGGGGGTGCGGGCGGTGCGGGTCGCGGCGGGCGCGGCTTTGTCGCTGCGGGGCGGGCTGGTTTCGCCGGCGCTGGCGCGGCGGTTTCTGGGCGGGCTGCGGCTGCCGCTGCGGGGCTGCGTCGCGCTGTTTCCCGAGGCGGTGCCGGGGGGCGGCGCGGGCATGTCCACCGCGGCGCTGGTGGCGCTGGCGCGGCTGGCGGGGTGGCGGGGCGACAAGCTGCGGCTGGCGCTTGCCTGTGTCGCGGCCGAGGGCGCCTCGGACCCGCTGATGCTGCCCGAGGGCGGAGCGATGCTCTGGGCCTCTCGCGAGGGGCGGGTGGTGCGGGCGATGGCGCCGCTGGAGCCGTGCGAGATCGTCGGCGGCTTTGTCGGGCCACCGCGGCGCACCGATGCGGGCGACGGGGATTTCGCCGATATTTCCGATCTGGTGACACGCTGGCGCGGCGATCTGCGGGTGCAGGCGGCGCTGGCGGCGCAATCGGCGGCGCGGCGCTGGGGTGAGGCGCCGGCCGCGGTGCTGGCGCGCGAGTTGGGGGCGCTTGGCTGGGTTGCGGCGCATACCGGCTCGGCGCAGGGGCTGATCTTTGCGCCCGGCACCGTGCCCGCGGGGGCCGGGGCGGCGCTGCGCGCGGCCGGGTTTGCCGGGGTGTTGCGGTTTCGGGCGGGGGGCGGCGCATGAGTCTGGCGATGCTGGTCGCGCTTGGGGTTGATGCGGTGCTGGGGTGGCCTGCGGCGCTTTATCGCCGCTGCGGGCATCCGGTGACCTGGCTTGGCGCGCTGATCGCGGTGCTGGACCGGCGCTGGAACCGCGGGCGCCGGCGGCGGCTGAAGGGCGCGGCGGCGGCGGTGCTGGTGATCGCGCTGGCTGCCACGGCGGGGGCGCTGGTGCAGGCGGCGCTGCCCGCGGGGGTCTGGGGCATGGTGCTGGCGGGGGTGATCGCCTGGCCGCTGATCGCGGCGCGGTCGCTGCATGACCATGTGGCGGCGGTGGCGCGGCCGCTGGCTGCGTGCGATCTGGAGGGCGCGCGGGCGGCGGTGGCGATGATCGTCGGCCGCGACCCCGCGGCGCTGGACGAGGCCGGCGTGGCCCGCGCGGCGTTGGAGAGCCTGGCCGAGAGCGCCTCGGACGGGGTGATTGCGCCGCTGTTCTGGGGGGCGGTCGCCGGGCTGCCCGGGATCGCAGCCTATAAGGCGGTCAACACGCTGGATTCGATGATCGGCCACCGCACCGCGCGGCACGGCGATTTTGGCTGGGCGGCGGCGCGGATCGACGATGTGGCGAACCTGATCCCGGCGCGGCTGACGGCGCTGCTGATCGCGCTGGCGGGCGGGCGGTTCGGGGCGGCGTGGCGGGTGATGCGCCGCGACGCGCGGCACCACCGCTCGCCGAACGGTGGCTGGCCCGAGGCCGCGATGGCGGGGGCGCTGGGGGTGCGGCTGTCGGGGCCGCGGGTCTATGCCGACCGGGTGGCGGCCGAGCCGTGGCTGAATGCGGGCGGCGGTGATCCACGCGCGGGCGAGCTGCGGCGCGGGCTTTCGGTCTATCGGCGCGCGGTGGGGTTGGCGGCGGTGGTGCTTGCGGTGGTGGCGCTGGTCTGAGATGGCGAACCGGGGCCAGCCCGCGGCCGCTGCCGTGGCTTTCCTCGCTGAAAATGGTCCACGGGGGCGTTTTCCGGGCGCTCGGAAGCCCCGGGATATTTGGACAAGGCAGAACGGGGATGTCTGGACAAGGATGATGATGCGGGATCACGGGGGCAATCTGGACGCGGCGCGGGAACGCTATGGCGAGGGGGACTGGATCGATCTGTCCACCGGGATCAACCGGGTGCCCTATCCGCTGCCTGCGATTCCTGCCGTGGCATGGACGGCCCTGCCGGATCGCGCGGCGATGGCGGGGCTGATCGGTGCGGCGCAGGCGGCCTATGCGACGGGGGCGGAGGTGCTGCCGGTGGCGGGTGCGCAGGCGGCGATCCAGATGATCCCGCGGGCGTTTCCGGCGGGGCTCGCCCGGGTGCTGGGGCCGACCTACAACGAACACGCGGCGGCGTTGCGCGGGGCGGGCTGGCGGGTCGAGGAGGTGGGCGAGATCTCGGCGCTGGGCGGGGCCGATCTGGCGGTGGTTGTCAATCCGAACAACCCAGACGGGAGTTGTCATGCCCCCGAAGCGCTGCGGCGTCTGGCGGGGCAGGTCGGGCGGCTGGTGGTGGACGAAAGCTTTGCCGACCCGGTGCCGGAACTGTCGCTGGTCTCTGATCCGGGGCGGGCGCTGGTGCTGCGCTCGTTCGGCAAGTTCTATGGGCTGGCCGGGGTGCGGCTGGGCTTTGTGCTGGGGGATGAGGCCGCGATTGCCGCACTGGCGACGCTGGCGGGGCCGTGGCCGGTGTCGGGGCCGGCGATCGCCATCGGCTGCGCTGCGCTGGCGGATCGGGGCTGGGCGGCGGCCAGCATTGCTCGATTGCAGGACGACGCGGGGCGGCTGGACGGGCTGGCGGCAGGCGCGGGCTGGCGGCTGGTCGGCGGCGGGCATCTGTTTCGCCTGTATGACACCCCGGATGCGGCGGCGGCGCAGGAATCGCTGGCCCGGCGGCACATCTGGTCGCGGATATTTCCCTGGCACGAACGCTGGCTGCGGCTGGGGCTGCCCGCCCCGGGCGAGTGGGCGCGGATCGAGGCGGCGCTGCGCCCCTAACGCGCCAGCGCCAGCAGGCCGTCCACGTCCAGATGCGCCTCGAGATGGTCGGCGAGGGCGTCGAGCGCCTGTTCGACGCCAGCGTCGTAATCGAGGCTTGATGGTGCGGCCCCCAGCCGGGCCAGGAAAGCGCGGCGGAAATCGTCGCTGGCAAAGGCGCCGTGCAGATAGCTGCCCATGATGCGGCCGTCGGCCGAGGTCGCGCCCTCGGACTGGCCGCCGATCAACGCAAAGGGGCGGGCGCAGGCGGGACCGGTGCTGCGGCCAAGGTGGATTTCATAGCCGCGGATCGGGTGGCCGGTGGCGTGATGGATGCCCTCGACCTGCGCGAGGCGCTTGTCGGCGGTGATTTCGGTTGCGAGATCCAGCAGGCCGAGGCCCGCGGTCTCGCCGGCCGGGCCCTCGATGCCCGCGGGGTCGCGGATCACTTGGCCGAGCATCTGGAAACCGCCGCAGAGCCCCAGCACATGGCCGCCGCGCCGGACATGAGCGGCAAGGTCGATGTCCCAGCCCTGTGCGCGCAGGAACGCCAGATCGGCGCGGGTGGATTTGCTGCCCGGCAGGATCACCAGCGCGGCGTCGCCGGGAATGGGCTGGCCGGCGCGCAGCAGGGTCAGCCGCACCCCCGGCTCGGCCGCGAGCGGGTCGAGATCGTCGAAATTGGCGATGCGGGAAAACCCCAGCGCCACGACATGCAGCCCCTCGCCACCACCTACGGGCAGGTCCAACGCGTCCTCGGCCGGCAGAAGATGCGCGAGCGGGAACCACGGCAGCACCCCGTAGCCGCGCCAGCCGGTGCGCGATTCGATCAGCCGGTAGCCGTCGTCGAACAGGTTGGGATCGCCGCGAAACTTGTTGACAAGAAAGCCGGAAATCATCGCGGCGTCTTCGGGGTCGATCACCGCCTGGGTGCCGACGATCTGCGCGATCACGCCGCCGCGGTCGATGTCGCCGGCCAGCACCACAGGCACCTTGGCCGCGCGGGCAAATCCCATGTTGGCGATATCGCGGGGGCGCAGGTTGACCTCGGCCGGGCTGCCGGCGCCCTCGACGATGACCAGATCATGCGCGGCCGACAGGCGGCGGAAACTGTCGAGAACCCGGGGCAGCAGCGAGGTCTTGAGCGCTGAATATTCCCCCGCGCGCACCGTCGCGGCCAGCCGCCCCTGCACGATCACCTGACAGCCGGTGTCGGATTCGGGCTTGAGCAGCACCGGGTTCATGTCGACCAGCGGCGCGATGCCGCAGGCACGGGCTTGCAGCGCCTGCGCGCGCCCGATCTCGCCACCGTCGGCGGTGACAGCGGCGTTGTTCGACATGTTCTGCGGCTTGAACGGCGCGACCGACAGCGCCCGCCTGCGCGCCGCGCGGCAAAGCCCCGCGACCAGCATCGACTTGCCGACGTTCGAGCCGGTGCCCTGGATCATCAGCGCCGGCATCAGGCGGCAGCCTCGTGCCGGGACGCATGGCCGGAGCCTCCGGCGGGGATATTTGCGGCAAGATGAAAGCGGCGGGGTCGGCACCCTGCCTCGGGCCGGCGCGCCGGGGGAGGCAGGGCGCTTTCACCTTGCACGGTCATCGGCGTCCCCGCCTGTACCGTGTATCCATCCTGCATGGAAATCCCCAAGAAAACGTTAAGCGCTTTCATCTTGCCACAAATATCCCGCGGGGGTCCGGGGGCGCGAAGCCCCCGGTGCGGCAGCTCAGAACTCGACCCCGGGCTGTGCCTTGATGCCACCGCGGAAGGGGTGTTTCACCATTGTCATCTCGGTCACGAGATCGGCCAGCTCGATCAACTCGGGGGCGGCGTTGCGGCCGGTCAGGCAGACATGGGTCAGCGCGGGTTTTTCGTCGCGCAGGAAATCCAGCACCTCGTCCAGCGGCAGATAGCCGTAGCGCAGCGCGATGTTGATTTCATCCAGCAGCACAAAGCGGATCGCGGGGTCGCGGATCAGCTCCTTGGCCTTTTCCCAGCCGGCGCGGGCGGCGGCGATGTCGCGGGCCTTGTCCTGGGTTTCCCAGGTAAAGCCCTCGCCCATGACGTGGAACCGGCACAGGTCCGAGAAATTCGTGGTCAGCAGCCGGCGTTCGCCCGTGTCCCACGCGCCCTTGATGAACTGCACCACCGCGCAGGGCATCCCGTGCGCCACGCAGCGCAGGATCATCCCGAAGCCCGAGGACGACTTGCCCTTGCCCGGGCCGGTGTGGACGATGATCAGGCCCTTTTCGCCCTCTTTCCCTGCCATGATCTTGTCCCGGGCGGCTTTTTTCCGGGCCATCTTTTCGGCGTGGCGGTCGTGGTCGGTGGTGTTGTCCATCGGCTGTCCCTTGACATCGGGGGTGCGCCCGCGGCAGTTGGGCGGCGTCGGTTCCTGTTTATGACAGGCCAAGAGGGAATGATCTAGGGCCCCGGCCTTAAGTTCAGCCGCCCCCGCGACCGTGACCGGAGAGGTCGCCCAGGCCACTGGCATTCGTGCCGGGAAGGCGGGCGACCGGGGCCGCAAGGCCCGGCTCCGCAAGCCGGGAGACCTGCCGACACGGTTATGTTTCGGGCGGACGGGGTGTTCCGCGGCCGAGGTGTCGCGCCTGCCGGCCGTCCCCTTGCGTCATTGCCCCGTCCCTTTGGATGGGCGCGCGATGACGGTTACGCTGCATGTCTGCACCACCTGCCGGGCCGGGCTGCCGGTGGCCGAGGGCGAAAAGACCCCCGGCACCAGGCTGCTGGCGGCGCTGGCGCTGCACCAGGATCTGCCGCCCGATCTGCGGGTGGTGGGGGTGGCGTGCCTGTCGGCCTGCGACAATGGTTGCGCGGTGGCGCTGACCGGGCCGGGGCGCTGGTCCTATGTCTATGGCCGACTGTCCCCCGACGATGCCCCCGACATCCTTGCCGGCGCCCGCGCCTATGCCGCCGCCCCCGACGGGCTGTCGCCCTGGCGCGAGCGGCCGATGATCTTTCGCAAGCAGTCGCTTGCCCGCATCCCCCCGATGGAGAGCTGAATGTCCGATCTTGCCAAGACCCCCGTCACCGTCATCACCGGCTTTCTCGGCTCGGGAAAGACCACGCTCATCCGGCATCTGATGCAGAACCCGCAGGGCCGCCGGCTGGCGGTGCTGGTCAATGAATTCGGCACCGTCGGCGTCGACGGCGACATCCTGCGCGATTGCGCCGATGAGAACTGCCCGGCCGGCAATATCGTCGAGCTGGCCAACGGCTGCATCTGCTGCACCGTCGCCGATGATTTCATTCCCACCATTCAGGCGCTGCTGGCGCGCGAGCCTCGGCCCGATCACATCCTGATCGAGACCTCGGGGCTGGCGCTGCCCAAGCCGCTGCTCAAGGCGTTCGACTGGCCCGAGATCCGCTCGCGCATCACCGTGGACGGGGTGGTGGCGCTGGCCGATGCCGAGGCGGTGGCCGCGGGCCGCTTTGCCCCCGACCCCGAGGCGGTCGAGGCGCAGCGGGCGGCCGACGACAGCCTTGACCATGAAACGCCGCTTTCCGAGGTGTTCGAGGACCAGATTTCCTGCGCCGACCTGATCTTGCTGACCAAGGCCGATCTGGCAGGCGAGGCCGGGCTGGCCGCCGCGCGCAAGGCCATCGCGGCCGAGGCGCCGCGCCCGATCGTCATGCTTGCGGTGACCGACGGGGCGGTGGACCCTCGGGTGGTGCTGGGGCTGAACGCCGCAGCCGAGGACGACCTGGCCGCCCGCCCCAGCCACCATGACGGCGCCGACGACCACGAACACGATGATTTCGCCAGCGCGGTGATCGCGCTGCCCGAGATTGCTGATGGTGCCGCGCTGGCCGATGCGGTGGCGGCGCTGGGGCGCGAACACAAGGTGCTGCGGGTCAAGGGCCATGTCGCCGTCGCCGGCAAGCCGATGCGGCTGCTGGTGCAGGCGGTGGGGGCGCGGGTGCGCCAGCAGTTCGACCGCCCCTGGGGCGAGGCCCCGCGGCAGTCGCGGCTGGTGGTGATCGCCGAGCGCGGCGATCTGGACCCCGCCGCCATCGCCGCGCATCTGGGCGGCTCGGTTGAGGTCTCTGACCTCTGATGCATGTCGTCTTTCGCGAAAGCCACGGGCTTGAGGAAACCGCCGCCCCCTATGACCCCGGCCAGACCCCGGCGGACATGGTGGTGCTGTCGTTTTCCGACAGCGACCTGGGGGCTTTCGCAGAAGGCTGGCGAGGGATGGAAACCGGGGCCGGGCTGCGGCCGTCGCTGCGGTTGCAGAACCTGGTGGCGCTGCGCCATCCGGTGTCGGTCGACACCTATCTGGACAACACCCTGTCGGGGGCGCGGGCGATCCTGATCCGGCTGCTGGGGGGCGAAAGCTACTGGGCTTACGGGCTGGCCAGCGTGCAGGATCTGGCGCGCCGGCGGGGGATTGCGCTGGCCGTGCTGCCGGTGGACGGGCGCGAGGATCCGGCGCTGGCGGCGGCCTCGACCGTCGCGCCGGCGCTGCTGTCGCGGCTGACGGCGCTGTGCGACATGGGCGGGGCCGCGGCGGCGGGGGCGGCGTTGACGGAACTCGGGCGCGCCTGCGGGTTGACGCTGCCCATGCCGGGGCCGGTGGGTGAACTGCCCGAATGCGGCTGGTGGGACGCCGAGGAAGGCGTGACCGCCCGCCCCAAAGGCGACGGCCCCTGGGCGGTGGTGGTGTTCTATCGCAGCTATCTGGCCGCCGCCGATACCGACCCGGTGGCGGCGATGATCCATGCCCTGCGCGCGCGGGGGTTCCGGGCGGCGGGGCTGTTTGCGCCCTCGCTCAAGGGGGCCTCGGCCGCGTGGGTGGAACGCGAGCTGCGCGCGCTGTCCCCCGCCGCCATCGTCAATGCCACCGCGTTTTCCGCGCGTGAAGGCGGCGTGTCGCCGCTGGATGCGCCGGGTTGCCCGGTGCATCAGCTGGCCCTGTCCACCGCCCGCAGGCGGGACTGGGAAAGCGCGGCGCGCGGCCTGTCGCCTGCCGATCTGGCGATGCATGTGGTGCTGCCCGAGGTGGACGGGCGTATCCTCGCCGGGGTGGTCAGCTTCAAACACCCGACGCGGCGCGATGACGAGCTGCAATATTCCCGCTTTGTCCACCGCGCCGACCCGCAGCTTGTCGCCATGGCCGCCGACCGCGTGGCGGCGTGGCACCGGCTGGGCACGGTCCCGGTGGCGCAGCGGAAACTGGCGCTGGTGCTGTCCACCTATCCGGGCCGCCCCGACCAGATCGCCCATGCGGTGGGGCTGGATGCGCTGGCCTCGGCCGATGCGATGCTGCGGCTGCTGGGGGACCACGGCTGGACCTGCGCGCCGGGGGCGGCGCTGGCGCCCTCGCTGCAAGAAACCATCCGCTGGCCGCTGGCCGAGTATCTGCGGGCGCTGGCCGTGCTGCCGCAGGGGCTGCGCGACGATCTGACGACGGCCTGGGGCGCGCCCGAGGCCGACCCGGCGGTTGCGGAAGGCGCCTTTCATTTCGCCGCCGTCCGCCGCGGCAATGCGCTGGTCGCCTTGCAGCCCGAGCGCGGGCAGCCGCAGCTGCGCGAGGATGATTACCACGACCTGACCCGCACCCCGCGCCACCTCTATGTCGCCTTTTACCTGTGGTTGCGCTCGCAGGGGCTGCACGCGCTGGTGCATGTCGGCGCGCATGGGACGCTGGAATGGCTGCCGGGCAAGGCGGTGGCGCTGGGGCCGGACTGCTGGCCGCAGGCGTTGATTGGCGAGCTGCCGGTGATCTATCCCTTTATCGTCAACGACCCCGGCGAGGCCGCGCAGGCCAAGCGCCGCATCGGTGCGGTGACGCTGGGCCATGTGCCGCCGCCGCTGATACAGGCCGCGCTGCCCGAGGCGCTGGCCGGGCTGGAACGGCTGCTGGACGAATACGCCACCGCCGACGGGCTGGACCCTTCGCGCCGCACCCGGCTGATCGTGGCGATCCGGCAGGCGGCGCAGGCAGCGGGGGTCGAGGATGACCTGGCGATCCCCGCGGGTGCCTCGGCCGCCGAGGCGATCCCGCGCATCGACCGCTTTGTCTGCGATCTCAAGGAAAGCCGCTTTGGCGAGGGCTTGCATGTCTATGGCGCGGCGGCGGGCGAGGCTGCGGGGCTGCTGGCCGCGCTGGACGGGCGGCGGGTCGAGCCGGGGCCATCGGGGTCGCCCGCGCGGGGGCGCGGCGACGTGCTGCCCACCGGGCGCAACCTGTTTGCGGTCGATCCCCGCGCGGTGCCGACGCGCGCCGCCCATGCGCAGGGGGTGAAGCTGGCCGAGGAACTGCTGCGCGCGCATTTGCAGGATCACGGCGACTGGCCGCGCGGGCTGGTGGTGGATCTGTGGGGCTCGGCCTCGATGCGCACGGCGGGCGAGGAATTCGCCATGGCGCTGCATCTGGCCGGGCTGGCGCCGGTCTGGGACGGCGCCACCGGCCGCGTCACCGGGGTCGAGGTGGTGGCGCTGGCGCTGCTGGGGCGGCCGCGCATCGACGTGACGCTGCGGGTGTCGGGACTGTTTCGCGATATCTTTCCGGGGCTGGCGGGGTTGTTCGAGCTGGGCGCCGAGGCGCTGGCCGCGCGCGAGGAAACCGCCGCCGACAACCCCTATCTGTCCCGCGCGCCGCGGGTGTTCGGGCCGCGGCCGGGATCCTATGGGCTGGGGATGGGCGACGTGGCCGGGGATCTGTCCGACGCCGGGCGGCAGGCGGCGGGGCTGGCGTGGCTGGCGGGTTCGGAATGGGTGGTCGACGGGGCCGAGGGGCGGCGCGACCGCGCGGCGCTGGAATCGCGGCTGGCCGGGGCGGATGCGGTGGTGCATGTGCAGGATCTGGCGGAAACCGACCTGCTGATGGCCCCCGATTTCGCCGCGCATCAGGCCGGCGTGCTGGCGGCGCGGGCGGCGCTTGGCCTGCCGGATGCAGCGGCCTGGCATCTGGACAGCAGCCGGGTCGAGGCGCCGCGCGCCCGCCCCTTGGGCGCCGAGATCGCCCGCGTGGTCCGCGCCCGGGCCGCCAATCCCGACTGGGCCGCCGGCATGATGCGCCACGGTTTCCGCGGCGGCGCCGAGATCGCCGCCACGCTGGACAATCTTGCGGCATTCGCGCAGCTGACCCGTTCGGTGCCCGAGCATCTGTTCGATCTTTACCACGAGGCCACGCTGGGGCGCGACGAGGTGGTGGCGTTTCTCGACGCCGAAAACCCGCAGGCGCTGGCCATGCTGCGGGCGCGTTTCGACGCGCTGCGCGCGGGGGGGCTGTGGCGGGGGATGCGCAACTCGACGGGGGGTGAGCGGCTGTGAGCGAGGTCAGGGGGGGCGCGGCCCCCGTCTCCTGCGGAGACTCCCCCGGGGTATTTGGGCCAGAAAGAAGCCCCGTCGTGCAGGGTTGGTGCCCGGGGGCGTTGCGGCCGATGGCGTCGGGCGACGGGCTGGTGGTGCGCGTGCGGCCGCCGGGCGGGCGGCTGACGCAGGCGCAGGCCGCGGGGCTGGCGGCGTTGGCGGGCGCGCATGGCAGCGGCGTGATCGACCTGTCCTCGCGCGCCAATCTGCAACTGCGTGGGGTTCGGGAAGGCAGCCATGCGGCGCTGGTCGAGGGGCTGCGCGCCCTGGGGCTGGTGGATGCGTCGGTTGCGGCCGAGGCGCGGCGCAATATCGTGGTGACTCCGTTCACTGACGCGGCGGCGGATGCGCTGGCGGCAGAGCTGGCCGAGGCGCTGGCGGCGGCCTCGGATCTGGCGCTGCCCGGGAAATTCGGCTTTGCGGTGGATACGGGCGCGCGGCCGGTGCTGCGGGGCGTGTCGGCGGATGTGCGGATCGAGCGTCTGGGAGAGGCACTGCTGCTGCGCGCCGACGGGTTGGACGTGGGGCGGCTGACGAGCGATCCCGTTGCGGATATGCTGGCGCTGGCGCGCTGGTTCCTGCGTGCAGGAGGCGCCCCGCGGGGCCGGGGGCGGATGGCGGCGCTGGTGGCGCGCTGCCGGCCTGAGGGGTCCGAGGTGGTCCCCGCCGAGCCTGCGCCCGAGCCCGTGCCGGGGCTGGTGGCGCAAGGGGCGCTGGTGGGCCTCGCCTTCGGGCAGATGCAGGCCGGGACGCTGGCCGCGCTGGCTGCGGTGGGGCCGATCCGTGCCACCCCCTGGCGGATGCTGCTGGTCGAGGGGGTCTCGGTGCTGCCGCGCCTGCAAGGGCTGATCACCGACCCCGCCGACCCGTTGCGCCGCGTCGTCGCCTGCACCGGCGCGCCCCATTGCCCGCAGGCGCTGGGGCCGACCCGGGCGCTGGCACGCGCGCTGGCCCCGCAGCTACCGCCGGGCTGCCTGCTGCATGTTTCGGGCTGCGCCAAGGGCTGCGCCCATCCCCGCACCGCGGACCTGACGCTGGTCGCGCGCGGGCGGGGCTATGATCTTGTCCGCGCCGGCAGGGCGGCGGACCCGGCTTTCCTGTCATATCCCGGAACCCCCGATGCGCTACCAATATGAAACCGACGGGGCCGCGATCTATCGCGCCTCATTCGCCACCATCCGGGCCGAGGCCGATCTGGCCCGTTTCGATCCCGACGAGGAACCCGTGGCGGTGCGGATGATCCATGCCGCCGGGCTGGTCGGGTTGGAACGCGACATCCGCTTTTCGCCGGGCTTTGCAGCGGCGGCGCGGGCGGCGCTGGCCGCGGGGGCGCCGATCCTGTGCGATGCGCGCATGGTCAGCGAGGGCATCACCCGCGGCCGGCTGCCTGCCGACAACCCGGTGATCTGCACGCTGAACGACCCGCAGGTGCCGGCGCTGGCGGCGCAGCTGGGCAACACAAGATCCGCCGCGGCGGTCGAGCTGTGGCGCCCGCATCTGGCCGGCGCGGTGGTCGCCATCGGCAATGCGCCGACCGCGCTGTTCCATCTGCTCAACCTGCTTGAGGATCCCGGCTGGCCGCGCCCGGCCGCGATCATCGGCTGCCCGGTGGGCTTTGTCGGGGCCGCGGAATCCAAGGCGGCGCTGATGGCGGACCCGCCCGTGCCCGCCATGGCGGTGCTGGGCCGGCTGGGCGGCAGCGCGGTCACGGTCGCTGCGGTGAACGCGCTGGCATCAAGGGCCGAGTGATGGCGCGGATCATCTGCGCCGGGCTTGGCCCCGGCGACCCCGACCTGATGAGCGTGCGCGCCGACCGCGCCCTGCGCACCGCCCGCTGCATCGCCTATTTCCGCAAGCCCGGCCGCCCCGGCATGGCGCGGCGCATCGTTCAGGGGATGCTCGCCCCCGGCTGCGTCGAGCTGGCGATGGAATACCCCGTCACCACCGAGATCCCGCTGTCCGACCCCGCCTATAACGCGCAGCTTTCCGCGTTTTACGACCACTGGGCCGAGCGGTTGGCCGCATTGCCCGGCGAGGTGGTGGTGCTGTGCGAGGGCGACCCGTTCTTTTACGGCAGCTTCATGCATCTGCACCTGCGCCTGCAAGGCCGCTGCGAGATCGAGGTGATCCCCGGCATCACCGGCATGTCCGGCTGCTGGACGGCGACCGACATGCCGATCGCCTGGGGCGACGATGTGCTGACCGTGCTGATGGGCACGCTGGACGAGGACACCTTGGCCGCGCGCATGGCGGGCACCGACGCGCTGGTGGTGATGAAGACCGGGCGCAACCTGCCCAAGCTGCGCCGCGCGCTTTCCCGCGCCGGGCGGCTGGATGCGGCCTGGCTGGTCGAACGCGGCACCATGCCGGGGCAGCGCGTGCAGCGGCTGGTCGATTCGGACGCCGAGGTGGCGCCGTATTTCGCGATTCTGCTGGTGCACGGGCAGGGGCGGCGGCCGCTGGCCTTGCCGAGGGCCGCGGAATGAGCGGCTGGCTGGCCGTGGCCGGGCTGGGGCCGGGGGATGCGGCGCTGCTGACGCCTGAGGTGAGCGAGGCCCTGTCCCGCGCCACCGATATCGTCGGCTACGGCCCCTATGTGGCGCGGGTGTCGGCAAGGCCGGGGCTGGTGCTGCATCCCTCGGACAACCGGGTGGAACTCGACCGCGCCCGCCACGCGCTCGAACTGGCGGCGGCGGGGCGGCGGGTGGTGGTGGTGTCCTCGGGCGATCCGGGGGTGTTCGCCATGGCCTCGGCGCTGTTCGAGGCGGTCGAGGTCGAGCCGCGGTTTGCGGCGCTCGACATCAGCATCCTGCCGGGGATCACCGCGATGCTGGCCGCCGCCGCACGGCTGGGGGCGCCGCTGGGCCATGATTTCGCAGCGATCAACCTGTCTGACAACCTCAAGCCCTTTGCGCTGGTGGAACGGCGGGTGCTGGCGGCGGCGCAGGCGGGGTTCGCGCTGGCGTTCTACAACCCCCGTTCGGCCGCGCGGCCGCATCAATTCGCGCGGGTGCTGGACCTGCTGCGCGGCTGCTGCGAGCCGGGGCGGCTGATCGCCTTTGCCCGCGCCGTGACCACGCCGGACGAATCGCTGCAAGTGGTGACGCTGGCCGAGGCGGTGCCCGAGATGGCCGACATGCGCACCGTGGTGCTGGTCGGCAATGCGGACACGCGCAGGGTGGGGCGCTGGATCTATACCCCTCGTTCGGCGGGGGGCGTGCGATGAAGCCACGCCATCGCCTGCGCGGCCGAAGCCACGGTTTCCCTTGCCGGGATCTCGGGGCGCGCGACCATCACCACCGGCAGGCGCAGTGCCCGGGCGGCGTCGAGCTTGGCGCGCGCGCCCTCGCCGCCGGCATTCTTGGCGACCACGATCTGGATGCGGTGGTCGCGCATCAGCGCCATGTCGCCTGCTGGCGTAAAGGGGCCGCGGTCGACCACGCGGCTGGCGCGGGGCAGGGGCACCGGCTCTGGGTCGACAAAGCGCAGCAGCCAGCGATGCGGCAGGCCGGCAAAGGCGTCGAGGTTCTGGCGGCCGATGGCGAGGAACACATTCGCCGGGGTCCGGGGCAGGGCCGCGGCCGCGGCGGCCAGATCGGGGACCGGCGTCCAGTCGTCGCCGGCGGCCTGCACCCATGCGGGACGTTCCAGCGCCAGCAGCGGCACCCCCGCCGCCGCACAGGCCGCAACCGCGTTGCGGCTGATGCTGGCGGCAAAGGGGTGGGTGGCGTCGATCACATGGGTAAACCCGTCCTCGCGCAGATGCAGGGCCAGCCCCTCAACCCCGCCGAAGCCGCCGATGCGCAGCGGCAGCGGCTGCGGGCGCGGCGTGTTGGTGCGGCCGGCATAGGAATACAGCGCCTCGACCCCGGCCTCGGCCAGCGCGCGGGCCATGGCGGCGGCCTCGGTCGTGCCGCCCAGCAGCAGAACCCGCATGTCTGATCCCTGGCTGTCCATCATCGGTCTGGGCGAAGATGGCCTGTCCGGCCTGTCGCCTGCAAGCCGTGCCGCGCTGGACGGCGCCGAAATCGTGTTCGGCGGGCCTCGGCATTTGCGGCTGGCGCAGGCGGGGCAGCGCGGGCGGGCGTGGCCGGTGCCTTTTGATGTTGCGCCGGTGCTGGCCTGCCGGGGGCAGCGCGTGGCGGTGCTGGCCTCGGGCGATCCGTTCTGGCACGGGGCGGGCGGCAGTCTGGCGGCACAGCTTGCCCCCGGCGAGTGGCGGGCGTTCCCGGCGCCGTCCAGCTTTTCGCTGGCCGCGGCACGGCTGGGCTGGCGGATCGAGGATACCGCCTGTCTCGGCCTGCACGCCGCGCCGTATGAGCGGCTGTTGCCGGTGCTGCGCCCGGGGGCGCGGGCGATGCTGCTGCTGCGCGACGGGCAGGCCCCGGCGGCGCTGGCGGCATGGCTGGCGGCGCGCGGCTGGGGGGCGTCCACGCTGTGGGTGCTGGAGGCGCTCGGCGGCCCGCGCGAACGCATCCGTCAGGCGACGGCGGCGGGGTTCGACCTGCACCTGACGCGGCCGCCGGTGGCGGTGGCGTTGCAGGCCGCGGGCGGCGTCGCGCGCCGGGCGGGG
Organism: Paracoccus alkenifer; assembly: GCF_900108405.1. Lineage (GTDB taxonomy): Bacteria > Pseudomonadota > Alphaproteobacteria > Rhodobacterales > Rhodobacteraceae > Paracoccus > Paracoccus alkenifer. The sequence continues at coordinate 148,094 of NZ_FNXG01000001.1, read as the reverse complement.
CCGGGGCTGCCCGACGATGGCTTTCAGCATGACGGCCAGATCACCCGCGCGCCGGTCCGCGCCCTGACGCTGGCGGCGCTGGCGCCGCGGGCGGGGGCGCTGCTGTGGGATCTGGGCGCGGGGTCCGGTTCGGTGGCGGTGGAATGGGCGCTAGCGGGCGGCCGCGCGGTGGCGGTTGAGCGTCGCGCCGACCGCTTGGCAAACATCCTTGCAAACATCAAAGGCTTCGGGCTGGCCGAGGCGGTCTCGGCCCTGCATTCCGACAGTATTTCCGCCTTGCCCGGCCTGCCCGACCCCGATGCGGTGTTCGTCGGCGGCGGGCTGACCGCGGCGCTGGCCGCGGCGCTGTGGGCGCGCATTCCCCCCGGCACAACGCTGGTCGCCAATGCGGTGACCCTGGAAACCGAGGCGCTGCTGGCCGGGCTGCACGCAAGCCACGGCGGCACAATGCTGCGGATCGAGCTGGCCGAGGCCGCCCCCCTTGGCGGGTTGCGCGGCTGGCAGCCGGCGCGGCCGGTGGTGCAATGGGCGGTGACGCGATGAGGGTCGCGGGCTTCGGGATGAACAGCCGCGCCACCATTGCCTCGCTGCGCGCGGCGCTGGCCGCCGCCGGCCCGGCCGATACGCTGGCGGCGCTGCCCGACCACGCCGCGGAGGTCGCCGCGCTGGCGCGGGCGCTTGACCTGCCGCTGATCACGGTCGCCTCGGTCGCCGGTATCCCCACGCTTTCGCAATCCCCCCGCAGCCTCGCCGCCCACCACACCGGCAGCGTGGCCGAGGCCGTCGCGCTGGCCGCCGCCGGCCCCGGCGCGCGGCTGCTCGCCCCCCGCGCGATGTCCCCCGACCGCTGCGCCACCTGCGCCATCGCCCAGACAGGAACCCACGCATGACCGTCCATTTCATCGGCGCCGGCCCCGGTGCCGCCGACCTTATCACCCTGCGCGGGCGCGACCTGATCGCGGGCGCGCAGGTCTGTCTTTATGCCGGGTCGCTGGTGCCGCAGGCGCTGCTGCAACACTGCCCGCCGGGCGCGCGGATCGTGAACACCGCGCCCTTGTCGCTGGACGAGATCATCGCCGAGATCGCCGCCGCCCATGAGGCCGGCCACGACGTGGCGCGGCTGCATTCGGGCGACCTGTCGGTGTGGTCGGCGATGGGCGAGCAGCTGCGGCGGCTGCGTGCGCTGGGGATCCCCTATGACGTGACGCCCGGGGTGCCCGCTTTCGCGGCTGCCGCCGCCGCGCTGGGGGCGGAGCTGACCCTGCCCGGGGTCGCGCAATCGCTGGTGCTGACGCGGACCTCGGGGCGGGCCTCGGCCATGCCCGAGGGCGAGACCCTGGCCGCATTCGCCGCCACCGGGGCGACGCTGGCGATCCATCTGTCGGTGCATGTGCTGGACCGGGTGATCGCGGAACTCACACCGCATTACGGCGGCGATTGCCCGGTGGCGGTGGTGTTCCGCGCCAGCTGGCCCGACCAGCGCATCCTCCGCGCCACGCTGGCGACGCTGGACCCTTCGCTGGGGATGGGCGAGCGCACCGGGCTGATCCTGGTCGGCCCGGCGCTGGCGCAGGAAGGCTTTGCCGAAAGCCGGCTTTACGCGGGCGATTACGACCGCCGCTTCCGCCCCGTGGGCGCCCGGCCGAGGTTCCCGGAATGAGCGCGGCGACGCCTGGGCTGATCGTCGCCGCGCCCGCATCCGGGACCGGCAAGACCACCGTGGCGCTGGGGCTGATGGCGGCGTTTCGCGGGCAGGGGCTGGCGGTGCAGCCCTTCAAGAACGGCCCCGATTACATCGACCCGGGGTTTCACGCCGCGGCGACCGGGCGGCAGTCCTTCAACCTTGACAGCTGGGCGATGGCGGCGCCGCGCATCGCCGGGCTGGTCGGTGCGGCAGAGGATGCGGATCTGGCGATCGCCGAGGGCTCGATGGGGCTGTTCGACGGGGTGGCGCTGCCGGGCGAGGCCGGCACCGGCAGCGGGGCAGAACTGGCGGCGCTGACCGGTTGGCCGGTGCTGCTGGTGCTGGATGTATCCGGGCAGGCGCAATCGGCGGCGGCGACCGCGCTGGGGTTCGCGCGGCTGCGTCCGGGCCTGCAACTGGCGGGGGTGGTGCTGAACCGCGTGGCCTCAGGCCGCCACGATGCGCTGGTGCGCGACGGCATGGCGCAGGCGGGCATCACCGTGCTGGGGGCGCTGCCCCGCCGCCCCGATCTGGAGCTGCCCGAGCGGCATCTGGGGCTGGTGCAGGCCGAGGAACAGTCGGACCTGACCGCCCGCATCGACGCGCTGGCCGAGTTCATCGCCGCGCATTGCGATCTGGCCGTGATAAGGGCGGCGGCAAGCGGCATCCTGTCCCCCGCCGCGCCCCTGCCGGTCACGCCCCCCGGGCAGCGCATCGCGCTGGCGCGGGACGCGGCGTTTTCCTTTGTCTATCCGCATCTGCTGGCCGGCTGGCGGGCGGCGGGGGCCGAGGTGGTGACGTTCTCGCCGCTGGCCGATCAGGGGCCGGACGCTGCGGCTGATGTCTGCTGGCTGCCCGGCGGCTACCCTGAACTGCACGCCGGGCGGCTGGCGGCGGCCGGGAATTTCCACCGTGCGCTGGCGGATTTCGCCGCCACCCGCCCGGTGCATGGCGAATGCGGCGGCTATATGGTGCTGGGGCAGGGGCTGGTGGCGGCGGATGGCGCGCGGCATCGCATGACCGGGCTGCTGGGGCTGGAAACCAGCTTTGCCAAGCGCCGGATGAACCTGGGCTACCGGCTGGCCGAGCTGCGCGTGCCGATGCCCGGCCACCCGCCGGGGACGCGGCTGCGCGGGCATGAGTTCCACTATGCCACCACCATCGCCCAGCCCGACGCTGCGCTGGCGCTGGTCCGGGACGCGACGGGGGCGGAACTGCCCGGAACCGGCTCGCGCCGGGGGCATGTCACGGGGACGTTCTTTCACCTGATCGCGGCGGCAAGCTAGTCGTCCGGGCGCGTGATCCTTGACGCAAACCGCGCGTGCTGGCACATCGCAACGGACGGTTCCCCAAGCCGGAAAAACCGCACGGGGATGAAAAGGGAACGCGGTGAGGTGTAGCCATCAGGCGCCAACTCCGCGACTGCCCCCGCAACTGTAAGCGGCGAGCCGCCCCCGATTGCGCCACTGGCCCCATGGGTCGGGAAGGACAGGGGACCGGCCCCGACCCGCGAGTCAGGAGACCTGCCGTCAAAGCCACGGGGCGCATTCCGTCCCGGTCAACCACATTGCCGTCGGGGATGACGGGCAGGAGGGATACATGCATATCGAACCGGGCGTCGTCGACGCCGCCAAAATCGTGCTGAGCTACGCGACCGCCGCGGGGGCCGCGGGCTATGCCGGCTGGATCAGCCTGCGCGCGATCCGCGAACAGGGCGCGGGCTCGCTGCTGCTGCGCAGCGGGCTGGCCACCGCCGCCGTCTTCACCTTTTTCGAGCTGCTGCCGCATTTCCCGGTCGGCGTCAGCGAGGTGCATTTCATCCTTGGCTCGACGCTGCTTTTGCTGTTCGGGGCGGCGCCGGCGGCGATCGGGCTGGCGCTGGGGCTGCTGGTGCAAGGGTTGTTCTTTGCCCCCTTCGACCTGCCGCAATTCGGGATGAACCTGACCACGCTGCTGGTGCCGCTGTTCGGGATCGAGGCGCTGGCGCGGCGCATCATCGCGCCGGGCACCCCCTATGTCGACCTGCGCTATGGGCAGGCGCTGGCGCTGTCCACGACCTATCAGGCGGGCGTGGTCGCCTGGGTGGCGTTCTGGGTGCTTTACGGGCAGGGGCTGTCGGTCGACACGCTGGCCTCGATCGGCACCTTTGGCGCCGCCTATATGCTGGTGATCGTGATCGAGCCGCTGGCCGATCTGGCGGTGCTGGCGGCAGCGAAATCGCTGCGCGGCCTGCGCGGCTCGGCGCTGGTCACGCGGCGGCTGCATCACGCGGCCTGAACCCGTCCGGCGCGGCCTTTGGCGGGCCGCGCCATTACAGATGAGGCAGGCATGGAGCTGCTGCTGATCGGCATCGGCACCGGCAACCCCGATCACCTGACGCGCGAGGCAGAGGCCGCGCTGCGTTCGGCCGATCTGGTGCTGATCCCCGACAAGGGCGAGGACAAGGCGGAACTGGCCGCGCTGCGCGACGCGATCTGCGACGCGGTGGCGCCCATGGTCCCGCGCGGGCGCTTTGTGGTGCCCGCGCGCCGGGCGGATGCGGGCTATCTGGCAGGGGTCGAGGACTGGCACGATGCGCTGGCCGCCGCATGGGTCGCGGCCATCCCCCCCGGCACCGGGCGGGTGGCGCTGCTGGTCTGGGGCGACCCCTCGCTTTACGATTCCACCCTGCGCATTGCGGCGCGGCTGCGCCCGGCGCCGCTTGTGCGGGTGGTGCCCGGCATCACCGCGTTGCAGGCGCTGACCGCGGCGCATGGGATTGCGCTGAACGATCTGGGCCGCCCCGTGGTCATCACCACCGGCCGGCAGCTGCGCGACCATGGCTGGCCGCCCGGCGTCGACCGGGTGGCGGTGATGCTGGACGGGGATTGCGCGTTCCGCTTGCTGGACCCGGCGGGCGTCAGCATCTGGTGGGGCGCCTGCGTCGGCATGGCGCGGCAGCTGCTGGACCACGGCCCGCTGGCCGAGGCCGGGCCCCGCATCATTGCCGCCCGCGCCGAGGCCCGCGCCCGCCACGGCTGGGTGATGGACATCTATCTGCTGGCCCGGCACCCTGATTTTGCCCCTGAATCCGGCCCTTGATGCGACGCCAAGCCTTTCGGTCGCCCGCCGTCTGCCCTAGATGATGGGCAATGACCCCAGAAGGAGCCGCTTCATGGATGGAGACATGGACGCTCAGGCTTTCAGGAAACCCGCAGTCCCGCCCGGCGGGCTGTGGCCGCATATCCAGGCCGAGGCCGCCGCCGCCGTGCAGGCCGAGCCGCTGCTGGGCGCGCTGATCCACGCCGGGCTGCTGCACCACCAAAGCTTTCGCGCGGCGCTGGCCTATCGGTTTTCGCTGAAACTGGCCTCGGGCGAGATGAGCGAACAGATCCTGCGCGAGATCGCCGACGACGCCCATCGCCGCAGCCCGGCGCTGGCCCGCGCGGCCGAGGCCGACCTGCGCGCCGTCTATGAGCGCGACCCCGCCTGCCACCGGCTGATGCAGCCGATGCTGTTTTTCAAGGGGTTCCAGGCGCTGCAAGCTTACCGCATCGGACACTGGCTGTGGGACAACGACCGCCGCGACATGGCGTATTTCGTGCAGATGCGCTGTTCCGAGGTGTTCGGCGTCGATATCCACCCGGCCGCGCGGATCGGCACCGGGGTGATGATCGACCACGCCCATTCCATCGTGATCGGGGAAACCGCGGTGGTCGGCGACAATGTCTCGATGCTGCATTCGGTGACGCTGGGCGGCACCGGCAAGGAAGACGGCGACCGCCACCCCAAGATCGGCGAAGGCGTGATGATCGGGGCCGGGGCCAAGGTGCTGGGCAATATCTCGGTCGGGCATCACAGCCGCGTGGCGGCGGGCTCGGTGGTGCTGACCGATATTCCGCCCTGCAAGACCGTGGCCGGGGTGCCGGCGCGGATCGTGGGCGATGCGGGCTGCGACACGCCATCCGACACGATGGAGCAGATCATCGGGCTTGAGGGGATCGTCTAGCCCCTTCAGGCGGCCCAGCGGTCGGCGGCGCTGCCGGTCAGCGCCGCAAGCGTGGTGTTTTCGGCCCCCAGCCGCGCATCCAGCCCGCGGGCGATGCGGTCGGCCAGCGAAAACCCCTGATAGATCAGCGCGCTGTAGATCTGGACGAATGAGGCGCCGGCCTCGATCTTGGCCCAGGCCTCGTCCACGGAACCCACGCCGCCGACCCCGATGATCGGCAGTTTCCCGTCCAGATGCCGGTAAAGCCGGGCGAGGATCCTTGTCGACATCCGAAACAGCGGCGCGCCGGACAGCCCGCCCGTTTGGCCCGCGTGGCGCGAGGCCAGCCCGTTGCGGGTCAGGGTGGTGTTGGTGGCGATGGCGCCGTCGATGCCGCTGTCGCGCAGCACTGCGGCGAGTTCGGCCAAAGCGGCCTCGTCCAGGTCGGGGGCGATCTTGACGAACACCGGGGGGCGCGCGGCCGATGCGTCGCGCGCGTCCAACACGCCGCGGATCAGCGCCGCCAGCGCCCGCGCCCCTTGCAGGTCGCGCAGCTTTTCGGTGTTGGGGGAACTGACGTTGATGGTCAGGAAATCCGCCGCGCCTGCGGCAAGGCTGGCGACATGGGCGAAATCCGCGGCGCGGTCGGCGCTGTCCTTGTTGGCGCCGATATTCAGCCCGACCGGCACCGGCCCGCGTTTGCGCGCCGCCAGCCGGGCGCAGATCGCCTCGGCCCCCTCGTTGTTGAAGCCGAAGCGGTTGATGATCGCCCGGTCCTCGGTCAGGCGGAACAGCCGCGGTTTCGGGTTGCCGGGCTGGGCGCGCGGGGTGGCGGCGCCGACCTCGACAAAGCCGAAACCGGCGCGGGTCAGCGGCGCGATCACGCGGGCGTTCTTGTCATAGCCCGCAGCCAGCCCGACCGGGTTCGGCAGCGCCATCCCGGCCAGCGTGGTGGCCAAACGATCCGAGGTGAACGCCCGCCCCGGCAGCGGCACCAGCCCCATCGCCAGCGCGCGGATCGACAGGTCGTGCGCGCGTTCGGGGTCCAGCCGGAACAGGGCGGCGCGGCCCGCTTGCTCGATCAGTGAGGACATCAGAGATCTCCGGTCAGGTGGTGGCCGTCGGGGCCAAGGGGCAGGGGGCGGTGCCACATCAAATCGGCCAGCCGCAGGGCGCGGTAAAGATGCGGAAACAATGCGTTCTTGCGCGAGGGTTCCCAGCGCAGCGCCGGGCCAAGCGCGGCGGCGTCGCAGGCAAGCAGTTGCAGCCCTTGCGCGCCGGCGAAATGCTTGCCCAGGGTTTCGGGCAGCTGCGGGGCGCTGGACAGATGCACATAGCCGTCGGCCAGATCGACCGGGGCGCCGGCGGTTTCACCCTGCGCTTGCAACGCAGCCCATTCATCGGCGCGCAGCACCTTATAGACCGGCAGCGCGGAATCGGGCGCCGGCAGGGCGGCCAGCGCCCCGGCGGCGGTGCGGCGGTCGAGGTCATTTTCCGCGCCCCGGTTCCACGGGCAAAAGCGCAGCCGGAACGCCGCCAGCCGGGCGGCATCGTCGCCGGGCGGATAGCCGATGCGGTCCAGCATCGGCGCCAGCGGACCGGGCGGATCGGGCAGGCCGTTGGGCGCGAGCGCCAGCCCCTGACGCGCCAGCCGCCCCCAGTCGAAACGCGCGCCGGGGTCGGTCTTGCGGTCGGGCGCCATGTCGGAATGGGCGATCACGCCCTGCGCGGGGATGTTCCAGCGCGCCATGATCGCGGCCAGCAGCGATTCCAGCGCCTGCATCTGCGGCTGCGGAAAGGGGCGGTCGCCGGGGTTGTGCAGCTCGATCCCGATCGAGCGCGAGTTGATGTCGCCCGCCCCGCGCCAGCTGCCGGCGCCGGCGTGCCAGGCGCGCAGGGTTTCAGGCACCAGTGCCTCGGTCGTGCCGTCGGGGGCGATCAGCCAATGGGCCGAGACCTCGGCCGCGGGGTCGCACAGCCGCGCGCGAACCTCGGTCAGCGACGCCATGCCGGTGTAATGGATCACGATCAGCGCCGGTGTCAGCCCGTCGCGGCGGGCCGAGTGGTTGGGCGATGCGGCCGCCGTCACGTCCCCGGGGGTCATATCCCGGGGCGATAGGTGCAGGCGTTGCCGTCGCCGTCCGGGTCCAGCCCCAGCGGGTCGCGTTTCGGACCGCCGCGGGCGATGAATTCGGCCTGCGCGGCCTGCGGCGTGGCATATTCGGTGCAATCGCCGACCACATTCTGGCTGCGGGCGTAAAGCGGCTTGACCGTGCCGGGCAGCACCGTCGCGGTGACCGCCGCGGGCGCGGCCGGGGCGGCGCGGCGGCTGGCCGTTTGCGGCGCGCTGGCGGGGGCGGGGGCGCTGCGGGGGGTGACGATCACCGCGCCCTCGGGCAGCGGATCGACGGCGGGCGCGCGCCGCAACTGCGCCCGGCGAGGCTGGGTGCCGTCCGCCGCCACCCGCGCGACCGGGGCGCCGGCGATCTGCTGGGGCGTCGGCGCACGCGAAGGCATCGCGACCGGCACCACCTGCGGCGGGGCATCGGTCCGGCCGGTCAGGGCCATTTCTCGCGCCCGCAGGTAATTGCCGTAATTGCTTGACCCGGCCTGATAATTCGGGTTCCAGCCGCTGTTTTCGGAACAGCCGGCCAGCGCGACCAGCGCAATCGTGGCGGCTGGGAACAGGGTCTTGGCGCGCATCGGGCTTACTCCTTGCGTGGTCGGTGCGTGGATCACCCCTACCACCAGCGGTCGGGTTTGGCGACAAATCCCGCGGCGCGTTCCAGCACCGAGGCGTGGTTGAGCAGCCCGGCTTCGTCCCAGGGCCGCCCGATCAGTTGCAAGCCCAGCGGCAGCCCCTGCGAATCAAGCCCCGCGGGCAGTGCCAGTGCCGGCAGCCCGGCCAGGTTCACCGTCACCGTGAACACGTCGTTAAGATACATCTGCACCGGATCGACCGCGTGCATCGTCCCCAGCGGAAACGCGGCCGAGGGCGTCGCGGGCGTCAGGATCGTGTCGATCCCCGCCGCAAACGCTTCGTCAAAGTCGCGCTTGATCAGGGCGCGGACCTTGCGGGCGCGGTTGTAATAGGCGTCGTAGAACCCCGCCGACAGCACATAGGTGCCGATCATGGCGCGGCGCTGCACCTCGGGCCCGAAACCCTCGGCGCGGGTCTTTTCATACATCTCGTTGATGCCGTCGCCCGCGGCCAGAGGCGCGCGGTGGCCGTAGCGCACCCCGTCATAGCGGGCGAGGTTCGAGGACGCCTCGGCCGGGCCGATCACGTAATAGGCGGGCAGGGCGTATTTCGTGTGCGGCAGGCTGATGTCCACGATCTCGGCGCCCGCATCGCGCAGCATGGCGATGCCCTGCTGCCACAGCGCCTCGATCTCGGCGGGCATTCCGTCGATGCGGTATTCGCGGGGGATGCCGATGCGCTTGCCGCGGATGTCGCCGGTCAGCGCGGATTCGTAATCCGGCACCGGGCGGTCGGCGCTGGTCGAATCCTTGGGATCGACCGAGGCCATGGCGCCCAGCATGATCGCTGCGTCGCGCACGGTCTTGGTCATCGGCCCGGCCTGATCCAGCGACGAGGCAAAGGCCACGATCCCCCAGCGCGACACCCGCCCATAGGTCGGCTTGACCCCGACCGTGCCGGTAAAGGCCGCGGGCTGGCGCATTGACCCGCCAGTGTCGGTGCCGGTCGCGGCCAGGCACAGATCCGCCGCCACCGCTGCCGCCGAGCCGCCCGACGATCCGCCGGGGGTCAGCTGCTGCTCGCCCAGCCGCCACGGGTTCACCGCGGGGCCGTAGACGCTGGTCTCGTTGGTCGAGCCCATGGCGAATTCGTCCATGTTCAGCTTGCCCAGCATCACCGCGCCGGCATCGAACAGGTTCTGCGTCGCGGTCGATTCGTATTCGGGCACAAAACCTTGCAGGATGCGGCTGGCAGCCTGCGTCGGAACCCCCTTGGTGCAGAACAGATCCTTGATTCCCAGCGGAATCCCGCACATCGCGGGGGCGTCGCCCGCTTGCAGCCGCTGATCCGCCGCCGCCGCCTGCCGGCGGGCGATGTCGGGGGTGTTGTGGACGAATGCGTTCAGCGCGCCCGCCTGCTCGATCGCGCTGAGGCAGGCATCGGTCAGCTCGACGGCGGTGATTTCACCCTTGCGCAGGCGGTCGCGGGCGTCCGCGATGGTCAGTCGGTTCAGGCTCATTCCACCACCTTCGGCACGGCAAAGAACCCCTCGCGGGCGTCGGGCGCATTCTTTAGCACCGTGTCGGCCATGTTGCCGTCGGTCACCACATCCTCGCGCCGCTTCAGCCGCATCTTTTCGACCCCGGTCATCGGCTCGACGCCGGTCACATCGACCTCGGACAGCTGCGCCATGAATTGCAGCATGTGGCTGAGTTCGGCGGCCAGCGCGGGCAGCGCCTCGTCCGCGACCGCGATCCGCGCGAGCTGCGCGACCTTGCGGGCCTCGGTCTGGGAAATCGACATTGCGGGTGTTCCTTTCGATTGCCCCGCATTTACCGCCCGTGGACCTGCCCTGCAAGCCGCGCTAGCGTTCGCGCAGTTACAGTGGAGAAGCGCGATGAAACTGACCTGGCTGGGCCATGCCGGCTTTCGACTGGAAATCGAGGGCGCGGTGATCCTGATCGACCCGTGGCTGACCGGAAACCCGGTGTTCCCCGAGGAACGGCGCGCCGAGGCCATCGCGGGCGCCACCCATGTGCTGCTGACCCACGGCCACGGCGACCACAGCGGCGAGGCGCTGGCGATTGCGCGCGAGCTGGGCATCAAGGTGGTCGGCATCGCCGATCTGGTCGGCTGGTGGACCGCGACCGAGGGCGTCGCCGGCATTGATTTCAACAAGGGCGGCACGGTGGACCTGAACGGGGCGGCGGTGACGATGGTGAACGCCAGCCATTCCTCGTCGATGATGGTGGACGGGCGGCCGGTCTATGCGGGGCACGAATCCGGCTACATGATCCGGGGCGAGGGGCGCACGGTCTATGTCTCGGGCGACACCGACATCATGGCCGACATGGAATGGATGGGCGAGCTGCACCGCCCCGAGATCGGCATCCTTGCCGCCGGCGGGCATTACACCATGGACATGGAACGCGCGGCCTGGGCGGCAAAACGCTATTTCGATTTCAAGACCGTGATCCCGTGCCACTATGACACGTTCCCGCTGTTGCAGCAGGATCCCGAGGTGATGCGCCGGGCGCTGCCGGGGGTGCAGGTGCTGACGCCGGCGGTGATGGAAACCGTGCAGCTCTAGGCGCCGCGCAATGATAAAGCCCCGGCGGTGCCGGGGCTTTTGGTCGTCACAGGGGCGCGCAGGCGGACAGCGCCGCCCGTCGCCTGCGGCTCAGACTGCGATCTTGCTGTCGTCGGCATCCGGCCCAAAGGTCGACACGCGGGTGACGCCATCGGTGCCGCGCTTGCGCTTGGGCGCGGCCATGCGATCCGCGTCGCCGGAATGGGCGTCCATGAAATCCAGCACCAGCGGCCGGATGTTCAGCCGCCAGCTTTTCCCGGCAAAGATGCCGTAATGGCCGGCGCCGGGTTCCAGATGCTGGGATTTTTTCGATTCGTCCACGCCGCTGCACAGCGCCAGCGCCGCCACGCATTGCCCGGGCGCCGAGATGTCGTCGTTCGCGCCCTCGACCGTCATCACCGCCACGTCGCGGATCTTGCCGATGTCGGCCTTGCGCCCGTTCACGCTGAAATCGTTGCGGGCGATTTCAAGGTTCTTGAAGATACGCTGGACCGTGGACAGGTAGAATTCGGCGGTCATGTCCATGACGGCCAGATATTCGTCATAGAATCTATAGTGTTTGTCGTCGATCGAGCCTTCGCCCGCGGCCTCGGCCACGATCTTGTCGACAAAGGCGCGGCGGTGGGTGGCCGCGTTCATCGCGATGAACGAGGAAAGCTGCGCCAACCCCGGATAGACCATCCGCCCGGCGCCGCGATATTTGAAACCGACCTGCTGGATGAAGATCTGTTCCAGCTGCCCCATGGTGACGCGGTGGCCGAAATCGGTGACCTCGGTCGCGGCGGCGTCGGGGTCGATGGGGCCGCCGATCAGGGTCAGGGTGCGGGGCTGGGCCTTTGGTTCCTGCTCGGCCAGGATCGCGGTGGCGGCAAGAGCCAGCGGCGCGGGCTGACAGACCGCGATCACATGCGTGTCCGGCCCCAGATGGCGCATGAAATCGACCAGATAGGCGGTATAATCCTCGACATCGAACTTGCCGGCGCTGACCGGGATGTCGCGGGCATTGTGCCAGTCGGTCACCCACACGTCGCAATCGGGCAAGAGCGAGGTCACCGTCGAACGCAGCAGCGTCGCGTAGTGCCCCGACATCGGCGCGACCAGCAGCACCCGCCGCGCCATCGGCTTGCGCCGCGCCACCTGGAAATGCACCAGATCGCCAAAGGGCCGCTTGAGCACCGGTTCGACATAGACCAGATGGTCCTGCCCGCCGGGTCCGGCGATGGCGGGAATTTCCCAGTCGGGCTTGATGACCATGCGGGCAAAGCTGCGTTCAGTCACGCGGCCCCACGCGCTCATCAGCTTGAACATCGGCGTGGGCATCATCGCGAACATGGGATACGAGGCGATGGCGCGGGCCGAGGCCCCCATCCATTCGTTGGTGTTCCGAATCGTCTCGATGGCGTCATAGGACACCATGCCACGGTAGCCGTTGAAAACCATCACCGCACTCCTACTGATACCTGCCCCATTGTGTAATGTCGGGTTTACGACTTTCGTCAAGCGGGTGTTAATGAGAATCATTAATTAGGGAGAGACCGCGCCATGGCAAGGATTCGGCAGGACAACGGCCCGGAAACATCGCGTCAGAAGCCGGGGTCTGCGGCGAAACCCGCCGAAAACGTTGCAGATGCAGCGGAATCCGGGGCGCCGGCGGCGGGCGGGAAAAAGCCTCGCGCCGCAACGGCTTCGCCCGCGCCGACCGTGGCACGTCGGCCACGGCGCAGCCCCGCGGACGCAGCTTCGGCAAAGCCGTCCCCCCGGGCGCGCAAGCCGGCGCAAGGGGCAGGCGGGCCAGCATCTGACAAGGGTGATTCGGTGATGGGACAGGACGACAGACCGGCGCCGCGCCGGGGCCGCAAGGCCGCAGCGGCAGGGCAGGGCGGCGCAACGGACACCCCCGACACCCGCGCCGGGGCCGCTGCGGCGGCTGGCGGGGCAGGGGCGGCAAAGGTCGGGCGGAAAGCCGCCGGTGGAAAGGCGCCAGCGAAACCCGCCGCGAAACCGGCGGCACCCAAGGTCGCCTCAAAAGCCGCAAAGCCGAAAGCGCCGGCTGCGAAACCCGCGGCCCCCAAGCCAGCCGCCGCACGGCAGCCCGCGCCCTCGGCGGCCGCGCCCGCCGCCGCCCCCATCGACCCCGACAACCCGCTGACCGCTCCCGGCCTGTCGGATCGGCTGGCTGAAAACATCACCCGCATCGAATCGCTGGGCCACCGGCTGATGCGCTCGCTTGCCACGCGGCCGGTCTATCCGCCGGGGGTCGAGGGGCCGGGCCCCGAGCTTTACGGCTCGGTCGCGCAGGCGTGGCTGAAACTGGCCACCGAACAGCCCGCGCGGCTGATCGAGCAGCAGGTCCGCTATTGGGGCGAGACGCTGCGCCATGTGGCCGAGGCGCAGGGGGCGTTCGCGCAGGGGTTCCAGCCCGGCGATCCCGATGCCGCCGCCGACCGCCGCTTCAAGAACCCGCTGTGGCAGACGAACCCGTTCTATAATTTCGTCATGCGCCAGTATCAGATCAACGCCGAGGCCCTGCGCCAGGCGGCCGAGGATCTTGAGATCGAGGGCGAAACCGATCGCCGCCGCGTCGACTGGTTCACCCGCCAGATGATCGACATGCTCGCCCCCACGAATTTCCTGGCCACCAACCCCGACGCGCTGATGAAGGCGATCGAGACCGAGGGCGAAAGCCTGGTGAAGGGGCTGGAAAACCTGGTGCGCGACGTCGAAACCAGCGGCGGCGAGCTGGTCGTGACGCTGGCCGACCGCGAGGCGTTCAAGGTCGGCGTCAACATCGGCACCACCCCCGGCGAGGTCGTCCACCGCTCGCGCCTGTTCGAGCTGATCCAGTTCGCGCCCACCACCGCGCAGGTCCACAAGACGCCGCTGATCGTGTTCCCGCCGTGGATCAACAAATACTACATCCTCGACCTCAAGCCGCAGAACAGCCTGCTGCGCTGGCTGGTTGGTCAGGGCTACACGCTGTTCGTGGTGTCGTGGAAAAATCCCGATGCCTCGCACGCCGACGTGGCGATGGACGACTATGTCTCGGCCTATCTCGAGGCGATGGACGTGGTGCGCGAGCTGACGGACGAGCGGCAGCTGAACGCCGTCGGCTACTGCATCGCCGGCACCACCCTGTCGGCCACGCTGGCGCTGCTGAACCAGCGCGGCGACGACCGGGTGAAATCGGCGACGTTTTTCACCACGCTGACCGATTTTTCGGATCAGGGCGAATTCACCACCTTTTTGCAGGACGATTTCGTCAGCGGCATCGAGGACGAGGTCGCCCGCACCGGCTATCTCTCGGCGCAGCTGATGCAGCGCACCTTCAGCTTTCTGCGGGCCAACGACCTGATCTGGGGGCCGGCGATCCGCAGCTACATGCTGGGGGAAACCCCGCCGGCCTTTGACCTGCTGTTCTGGAACGGCGACAGCACCAACCTGCCGGCGCGGATGGTCACGCAATATCTGCGCGAGCTGTGCCAGCAGAATGCGCTGGTCGAGGACGGGTTCGAGATCCTCGGCCACAGGGTGCATCTGTCCGAGGTGACGCTGCCGCTGTGCGCCGTCGCGTGCGAGGGCGACCATATCGCGCCCTGGCTGCACAGCTGGAAAGGCGTGGCCCAGATGGGCTCGCGCGACAAGAGCTTCATCCTGTCGGAATCGGGCCATATCGCCGGGATCGTGAACCCGCCGGGCCGGATCAAATACGGGCACTACATCTCGGACGCGGGTTTCGACGGCACGGCACAGGACTGGCGCGACGGCGCCACCTATCACGAAGGCAGCTGGTGGGGCCATTGGCACGACTGGCTGGCCGCCCGTTCCGGCCCGATGATTCCGGCGCGCGAGCCGGGAGATTCGCTGCTGCCGGCGCCCGGCAGCTATGTGCTGGAAATGGCCTGAACGCATCGGGGCGCGATAAGGTCGCGCCCCTTTCCCTTTGTCGGCAAGGGGTTGGCCCTCGCCCGGCAGGTTTTTGCTGCACCGCAGCAAAAATTTCGCACTCCAGCATTGCAATGCTGCGGTGCAGCATCTATTCTTGTTGTCATCGACGCGCGCCAATCCAACCCGCGCCAATCACCGCACAGGAGATGACCCCATGGCCAAGACCCCCGATTTCGCCAAGCCGTTCCAGGACATGCTGACCAACTTTCCGGTCGACACCTCGTCCGTCACCGAAGCCTTTCGTTCGCAGTCGGCGCTGAACGAGCGGATGACCCGCGTGGCGCTGCAAGCCGCCGAGCGCTCGACCGAGATCTCGGCCGCATGGGCCAAGGACACGCTGTCGCGCATGGGCGAGCTGACCACCACGAAAGAGCAGCCTTCGGACTATGCCAAGGCGATGTCCGATTTCGCTTCGGCCGCTGCCGAACTGGCCGCCGAGCACATGGCCGCCTATGCCGAAGTCGCCAAGAAAGTGCAGATGGACACCGTCGATCTGCTGCTGAACGCCAGCAAGGACGTGCAGGCCGATGCGCAGCGCATGGCGCAGGCCGCCAGCGACAACGTGCAGAAAGCCGCCCGTTCGGTGCAGGACGCCGCCGGCACCGCGACCAAGGCCCCCAAGGCCTGAGCCGCCCGGCAAACGGGCCCGCGCAACCGCGCGGCCCCCGCCATCGAAACGCGCGCCCTTGCCGGCGCGCGTTTTTTCTTTTGCAATCGCAGGATGGGGGCCGCATCATTGCTGCAAATGCAACAGAGCAAAGCGACCATGTCCCCCGAACCCGCCTCCGCCACGGCCCCCGCCTCCGCCCCGGCCGAGCCGCTGCTGATCAAGCGCTACGCCAGCCGCCGGCTCTACAACACCGAGACCAGCGACTATATCACGCTGGAAGAGATCGCCCGCGTGATCCGCGAGGGCCGCGAGGTCCGCATCGTCGATCTGCGCTCGGGCGACGACCTGACCCGGCAATATCTGCTGCAAATCATCGCCGAGCATGAAAGCCGGGGCGAAAACGTGCTGCCGGTGGATCTGCTGACCGATCTGGTGCGCAGCTACACCGCGCAGGCGCAATCGGTGGTGCCGCAGTTCCTTGAGGCGAGTTTCGAGATGCTGCGCAACGGCCAGTCGCAGATGCTGGAACAGCTGTCGACGTTGCAGCACCCCATGGCCTCGATGCCCGGTTTTTCGGAAATGCAGCGCCAGCAGCGCATGTTCCTGCGCGCGATGATGGGCGGCTGGACCGGCAGCAGCGGCCCCGGCCCCGACGAGGAGGCCGGACTTGCAGAGCAGGGCCTCGAAGGGTCGGCGGCCACCGACACCCCCGCTGCCGCTGCCGCCACCCCCGGCATCCCCCGCAAACGCGGGGCAGAACGGCCCGACCCCGCCACCCCGCCCGCCCGTCCGCCCAGCCGTCCCACGTCCGAGGCCGAAGAGATCCGCCGCCAGCTCGCCGAACTTCAGGCGCGTATCTCGAAGCTCTGACTTGCGGCCCCCGCCGCCCCGCGCTAAACGCCATCCCACGGAGCGGTGGCCGAGTGGTCGAAGGCGCACGCCTGGAAAGTGTGTAGGCGGGGAACCGTCTCGAGGGTTCGAATCCCTCTCGCTCCGCCACTTGCACGCCCCCGAAATCCAACCTTCTCCGCCCCTCGCAACAGCGTGGTCGGAGGGTTAATGCAACCTTAACTCCAACCTGATACCGCTTTCGGGGAACGAAGCGGCGGAACCGATGCGACACGAAAGCAAGTTTTCGGTCTGGATCAGGTCAGGCGGCAACAGCGTCTTCGTTTTGCCGCTTAGCCCGGTTCGGGCGCCGGAAGTCAAGTTCTCGGTGGTCCCTGACAGGCTGCTGGACAGCATCATCGACGACGCGCTGGCTGCAGGCGTTACCCGGCTGAACGGCTTTCTCCCCGAGAGTGTCAGCATTGACATAACGTCAGTGGATCTTGCGGGGATCAGGGACCAACTGCGCACTGCTGTCGCGGAACGGCTGGGAGAAACAGGCGTGCCGGTCAACCCCAACGAGCCGGCCATCAGCGCGATCCTCGCGCGCTATGCCGAAGCGCTGAACGGTCATTTTCAAAGAGATGCGCTCCAACTCGACACCTACATTTGGCGCAGTCAGGACGATATCGGGCCGACCGCCTGGGATCGATCTTCAGCTACTTCAGGCGCAACCCGGACGAAGCCTTGCTCTACGGGAGAACTGCCGACCATCCCGCAGATCAGGAAGCCATCGCAAACCGTGCCTACAGGTATCAACCGCGCGGCCGCCGACAGCATTACCGCAATTATCAATCGTGGGACGGATTCCTATGGGCAACGTTGGGAAAACGTTCGTCGGCTGAGCGAGTCGGAGGTCTTCGCAAACGTCTGTCGGTTCTCGGTCTCTCGCCCGCGCTTCGAGGATGCTGAATGAGAAGCGCCGATCGACTCCTTGCTGTTGTATTGCTTATGGGCGTCGCCACTCCGTCCGTTGGCCAAACGATCTTTGATGGCCCTTCGGTCGAGTCGGCCGAGCTGCGAGTTGAACTTCGGCCTCGAGGCGAGGATCGATTTGCCATCTATCTGACCGACAAAGTGACCGGCCAGCAGGTGGATTACGAGTTTGACGGAGAAGGCGCGAACGATCCAGAGCCATTTCTGATGGTGGAGGGCCGCTACTGCAACACGTCGGTCATCCTGCTGACGATCGAGTTTCCTTGGCGGCATTCATTGCAGCAGTACACCCGCGTCCTGGATACCTACGCTTTTCGCACGTCGGACCTCGCGTATATCGATATGACGGCCGGGCCGGTGACTGACATTGCTTTGCTCGACAGCTCTGAGATTGAAACCGAAGACATGTCCATGCAACCACCAATCCTCGTTGAGTGCATCTCAGATCGCGCCGGGATCCCCTTTAGATTTGATGTGAAAACAATTGATTAGGATGCTTTTGGGCTGGAGAAGGTTGGATCTCAGGCCCGCCGCCTCCGCCACTTGCACGTTGCGAATCCCAAACGGGATCCCGGGCGAGAGTTTTCCCTTTGGTTTCAGCGGGGTGGTGGTCGGGTTGTCCGGCCTGCGGGGACTCGCGCCTTGCAAAAAATCGAGACGGATTTGCAAAGTCGCATGATGCTGGCTTCGGGACGGAAATTTTTGCACTTGCCGGCAGGCTCCGGTCCCGCCCTGGCAATCCTGACAGCCTAGGCGTTCTGCCCGTCGGGGCGTGGAAATGACAGTCGTTCGACCACGCGATCCGCCATTCCCGCACAGCGGGCACCGGCAAAGGGAAAGATCGCCTCGAATCCGCCCTGGATGCGCTGGGTTATGGTGCGGCGCAGGCGCAGGCGGGCGCGCATCAGCCGCGTCTTTACCGTCCCGAGCGGCAGGGACAGGTCATGGGCGATGTCGCGCAGCTCTAGCCCCGCCGCCTCGTGCATCAGGAACACCAGCCGCAGCTCGGGGGGCAGTTCGGCAACCGCCGCCTCGATCAGGGCGCGGGTCTGCATGCGGGAAATGGCGGCCTCGGTCGGCTCTGCCTCGGTGCCGGGAAACAGCAGCAGATCGGCGCTGCGGACCGGGGTTTCCACCACCGTGTCATATGCCTGCGCCGGGCGTTGCTTGCGCAGGCGCATGCCGGCGCAATTCAGGGTGATGCGGGTGATCCACGTCGAAAACCGGGCTTCGTCGCGGAACCCGTCCAGATGGGTAAAGGCCGACAGATACGCCTCTTGCACCACCTCTTCGGCCTCGGCGTCGCTGGGCATCAGTCCGCGGGCGATGCGGAACAGCCGCCCGTTCAGCCGCCGGATCAGTTCGCGCACCGCGGCTTGGTCATGCAGCCGGGCGGCCGCGACCAGCGCGGCCTCGGACCGTTCGTCATGGCTGTCCTCGGGCAGCTTGTCGCGTTCGTTCATGTCGGATCCCCGCCGGGCGGCAGCACCGCGCCCTGGGCGAGTATGACATCAACCGCCGCAAATGCAGCCAGCGCGGCGTCGGGCAGATCGCCCGGATCGGTCGCCGGCCCCTGCCAGCCGGTATCATCGGGGGTGCCGACGACGATGCGGCCCACCATTCCGGCATGTTCATGCGGCACGCAGTAGAAGTCGTAGACCCCCGGCACGGTCAGGGTGACCTCAAAGGCGTCTTCGGGCAAAAGCAGATCGCTGTCCCAAGGCTGCGCGGCGTCGGGAATGCGCTGCGGGCGGTCCAGGATGTCGGGGTGATAGGTGGTGGCGGTATGGCTGTTGCCCGCGTCGCGATTGACGAAACGGACCACGGTGCCCGGCGCGACCCCGACACCCGACGGGACAAAGGCCACCCGCTCGCCCCGCGGGCTGCCCTTCATCTCGATCAGCACGGGCGCGGCTTGCGCGCTGGCTGGCCGTGCCCGGGCGGCCAGCAGCACGGCCGCCCCCCGGATGATCAGCGTCCGGCGGTTCATGGTCATTCCGCCAGCCGCGCCTTGGCCTCGGCATCGTGGTAAAGCACCACGTGGACATGGGGTTTCTCGACCCCCGGGTGGCCGGCGTTGTAATAGACATCGACCGAGGTGACGGTGTTGCTGCCGACCGCCAGGTCGTCATAGGCGGTGCCGTCCTGAAGATCCTCGATCGGGGTCATGTAGATGGTGGCAGACAGCTTGCCGTCGTGATCATAGCCAAGGAACGGGCCGGCGGGCAGGCTGGCCGGATCGACATATAGCGTGCCAAGCCCCGGCAGGAAATCGGGCAGGGTGACAAGCTCGCTGACCTTGGCGAATGGCGCCTCGGGCGGAGCGGTCTCGGCTGCTGTCTGCGCGGCCGCCGGCAGCGCACCCAGCAGCAGCGCCGCGGCCAGAGAGGTGATGGATCTGAGCATGAGATGACCTTTCCGTTACGGGCCGGTTACGCCCGGCCACATCCCATTGGATGCAGTTCGGACGAAAAGGTTCCCGAAGGGGCAGGAATTGACGGCGCGGTGTGGCGGGATCAGGACATCCATGCGGCGGGAGGGCACGGCCAGGGCAGGCGGGCATCCGGCCGTGCCGGCCAGCAAGGCGCCGGACGTCCGCCTCAAGTCAGGGAGTTGCCCCGCATCTTCAAAGCCGTCGTGCTGAAAACTTCGGTGCCGAGCTGCACCCGGCGTTCCCCATGGCGGCGAGACGCGGAATTCCCCTTGGAAGGTCCGGCCCGTAAGCTTTCGGCAAGTCAGGGATTTTTGGCTCCGGCGGTAGGGATCGAACCTACGACCAATTGATTAACAGTCAACTGCTCTACCGCTGAGCTACGCCGGAACACGAGGGGGCATTTAGCACCCGGATTCGGGGGCGTCCAGAGGGGGCGGGCAGATTTTTGCATCGGTCGGCTACAACCTTATCCGCCGGCCCGCGCCCAGCACTGGTCGGCCCGCACCGGCCCGTCGCCGGCGACCGCGCCCAGGTCGGCCAGGGCCAGCAGATGCGCCAGCACGTTGCGCTCGGCCGCGGGCATCAGATGCGCGGGGATGGTGTAGATGCGGGCGGCCAGCTCGGCGGCGGTGCCGGGGCCGGCATCCAGCGCCGCGAGGATCTGGGCCGAGCGCAGGCGGCGGTGGGCGGCCAGTTCATCCAGCCGGGGCAGGGGGGCGGTGATCGGATCGCCATGCGCCGGGTAAAGCACCCGTGGCGCCAGCCGCGCCAGCAGATCGAGCGAGCGGAAATAATCCACCAGATCGCCCTCGGGCGGGGAAATCAGCGATGTGCTCCACCCCATCACCAGATCGCCGCAAAAGATCGCGTCGCCCAGGCGGAAGCTCAGATGCCCGCCCATGTGGCCCGGCGTATGCAGCGCCTGCAACGCCCAGTCGGATGAACGCAGCTCTTCGCCGTGGCGCAGCTCGATATCGGGGCGGAACCCGGCATCGACGCCCTCGCCCCCGGTCAGCCCGGTCGCGGCCAGCCGCGCCATGGTGGGCGAGCGCCCCGAATCGGCGGCGCCAAAGGCAAACACCGGCGCCCGAGTCGCCTGCGCCAGCCGCGCCACCCCGGCGGTGTGGTCCAGATGCGCATGGGTGACCAGGATATGCGAGATCCGCCCCTCGGCCAGTTCGAGGATCGCGTCGATATGGGCGGGGTCGTCGGGGCCGGGGTCGATCACCGCGACCTCGCGTTCCCCGATCAGAAAGCTGTTGGTGCCGGGCCCGGTCATGGGCGATGGATTGGGGGCCAGCACGACCCGCACTTTCGCTGCGTCATTCATCGCACTAGGCTGGACCGGCCGGCGGGCAGGCGCAAGCAGGACAGGTCAAGGACGGATGGATTTCGGCTGGCTCAAGCGATTTTTCCCCCGCGGGCTTTACGGGCGGGCGGCGCTGATCCTGTTCCTGCCGGTGGTGGCGGTCACGCTGGTGGTGACGGTGATGTTCCTGCAACGCCATTTCGAAGGGGTGACGCGGCAGATGGTCGAATCGGCCGCGGCCGAGATCGCGCTGGTGGCCGGGCGGGTGCAGGACGCCCCCGACGACGCCACGGCCCGCGCCGCCGCCGCCGCCATCGCCACGCCGCTGGGGCTGGTGGTGGAACTGCCCCCCGCGGCGCCGGTGGCCGAGGGGCGGCAGAACTATGATTTCTCGGGGCGGGTGGTGATCGCGGAAATGCACGCGCAATTGCCGCAGGTGGCGGCGGTCGACCTGTGGCAGGTGCGGCAGGTGCGGGTGCTGGTGGGCGGCGCGCGCCCCTTTGTGCTGGAGATGCCGCGGCGGCGGCTGACCGCCTCGAACCCGCATCAGCTGCTGGTGTTGATGCTGGGAACCTCGCTGCTGATGACGGCGATCGCCACGATATTCCTGCGCAACCAGCTGCGCCCGATCCGGCGGCTGGCGCTGACCGCCGAGGCTTACGGCCGCGGCGAGATCACCCCCTATCGCCCTGCCGGCGCCACCGAGGTGCGCAGCGCCGGCCGCGCCTTTGTCGAGATGCGCGCGCGGATCGAGCGGCAGAACGATCAGCGCAAGCTGATGCTGACCGGGATCAGCCACGACCTGCGCACGCCGCTGACAAGGCTGCGGCTGGGGCTGTCGATGCTGTCGCCCGACCTGCCCCCCGACCCCGACGAGATCGCGGCGATGGAACGCGACGTGGCCGAAATGGGGGCGATGATCGACGCGTTTCTGGACCACGCCCGCGCCGAGGCACAGGACGGTGCCGCCGAATCCGTCGATGCCCGCGAATTTCTGGACGAGATCGTCGCCGATGCGCAGCGCGGCGGAAACCGGGTGCGGCTGGCCGATTTTCAGCAAGGCGCGGGGGACGGGCAGCTGGTGGTGCGCCCGCAGGCCCTGCGCCGCGCCATCGAGAACCTGATCGCCAACGCGGTGCGCCACGGCACAAGGGTCGAGATCGCGGCAAGGCTGGCCCCGCGCAGCTTTATCGTGACGGTCGAGGACAACGGCCCCGGCATCCCCCCCGAACGGCGCGAAGAAGCGCTGCGCCCCTTTGTGCGGCTCGATTCGGCACGCAGCCGCAATCAGGGGCAGGGGGCGGGGCTGGGGCTGGCCATCGCCGCCGACATCGCCCGCGCCCACGGCGGCGAGCTGCGGCTGGGCGACAGCGCGCGGCTGGGCGGGCTCAAGGCGGAAATCGCGATTCCGCGCTAGCGGGGCGGCCCCGACGCGTCTCTTCTTCATCATAAAAATATCCCGGGGTTCGGGGCAGCGCCCCGATCCGGCCTCGCAACGCCACCTCGCCATATCCCATTGCACCGCCGCCCTCGCGTTCCTAGATTGTCCCCAAGCAGGCCCGGCGCGCTGCCCGATCCCCTGGGGGCCGTCGGTCCGGGCATGAAAGGACGATTATGAACGACACGACTCACACCACCTATCCGGTGCTGCCGCTTCGCGACATCGTGGTCTTCCCCCACATGATCGTGCCGCTTTTCGTCGGCCGCGAGAAATCGGTCCGCGCGCTTGAAGCGGTGATGGAGGCCGACCGGCCGATCCTGCTGGCCGCGCAAAAGGACGCGTCCATCGACGAACCCGACACCGACGGCATCTTTGCCACCGGGGTGCTGGCCAATGTGCTGCAACTGCTCAAGCTGCCGGACGGCACCGTCAAGGTGCTGGTCGAGGGGCAGGCGCGTGTCCGCATCACCGGCTTTGTCGAGAATGCCGAATATTTCGAGGCCACGGCCGAGAAACTGGCCGAGACCGAGGGCGACGCCGACGCGATCACCGCACTGGTGCGCACCGTCGCCGAAGAGTTCGAGCGCTACGTCAAGATCCGCAAGAACATCCCCGAAGAGGCCGTGACCTCGGTCGCCGGCACCCGCGACCCGCACCGGCTGGCCGACCTGGTGTCCGGCCACCTGGGCATCGACGTCGACCGCAAGCAGGAGCTGCTGGAGACGCTGGACGTCGCCGAGCGGCTGGAGAAGGTCTACGGCCTCATGCAGGGCGAGATGTCCGTCCTTCAGGTCGAGAAAAAGATCAAGTCGCGCGTCAAGTCGCAGATGGAAAAGACCCAGCGCGAATACTATCTGAACGAACAGATGAAGGCGATCCAGCGCGAGCTGGGCGACGACGACGAGGGCCAGAACGAACTGGCCGAGCTGGAAGAAAAGATCGAAAAGACCAAGTTCAGCAAGGAGGCCCGTGAAAAGGCGCTGTCCGAGCTGAAAAAGCTCAAGTCGATGTCGCCGATGTCGGCCGAGGCCACGGTCAGCCGCAACTATCTCGACTGGCTGCTGTCGCTGCCCTGGGGCGTGAAATCGCGCACCAAGCGTGACCTGACCGCCGCCGAAAAGGTGCTGGACGCCGACCACTACGGGCTGGAAAAGGTCAAGGAACGCATCGTCGAATATCTGGCGGTGCAGACCCGCTCGGACAAGCTCAAGGGGCCGATCCTGTGCCTTGTCGGGCCTCCGGGCGTGGGCAAGACCTCGCTGGGGCGGTCGGTGGCCAAGGCCACGGGGCGCGAATTCATCCGCATCAGCTTGGGCGGGGTGCGCGACGAATCGGAAATCCGCGGCCACCGGCGGACCTATATCGGCTCGATGCCCGGCAAGATCATCCAGGCGCTGAAAAAGGCCAAGACCACCAACCCGCTGATCCTGCTCGATGAAATCGACAAGATGGGGCAGGATTTCCGCGGCGACCCGGCCTCGGCCATGCTTGAGGTGCTGGACCCGGAACAGAACTCGACCTTTGTCGACCACTATCTTGAGGTGGAATACGACCTGTCGAACGTGATGTTCCTGACCACGGCCAACAGCTACAACATGCCGGGGCCGCTGCTGGACCGGATGGAGATCATCAGCCTTGCCGGCTACACCGAGGATGAAAAGCGCGAGATCGCCCGCCAGCACCTGCTGCCCAAGCAGATCAAGGCGAACGGGCTGAAAAAGGGCGAGTTCAGCGTGACCGACGAGGCGCTGACCCATGTGATCCGCTATTACACGCGGGAAGCAGGGGTGCGGAACCTTGAACGCGAAATCGCCAAGCTGGCGCGCAAGGCGGTGACCGACATCCTCAAGGGCAAGACCACCTCGGTCGAGGTCACGGCGGAAAAGGCCGAGGAATACCTGGGCGTGCGCCGCCACCGCTATGGCCTGGCCGAAAAAGAGGATCAGGTCGGCGTGGTCACCGGGCTGGCCTGGACCAGCGTCGGCGGCGATCTGTTGCAGATCGAGGCGCTGAAGCTGCCCGGCAAGGGCGTGATGAAGACGACCGGGAAGCTGGGCGAGGTGATGAAGGAATCCATCGACGCCGCCTCCAGCTTTGTGCGCTCGGTCGCGCCGGAATTGGGCATCAGCCCGCCGGAATTCGCCAAGCGCGACATCCACGTCCACGTCCCCGAGGGCGCGACCCCCAAGGACGGGCCGTCGGCGGGTCTGGCGATGGTGACCTCGGTCGTCAGCGTCATGACCGGGATTCCGGTGCGCAAGGACATCGCCATGACCGGCGAGGTCACGCTGCGCGGCAACGCGCTGGCCATCGGCGGGCTCAAGGAAAAACTGCTTGCGGCGCTGCGGGGCGGCATCAAGACCGTGCTGATCCCCCAGGAAAACGAAAAGGATCTGGCCGAGATTCCGGCCAACGTGAAAGAGGGGCTGACCATCATCCCCGTCTCGAACGTGCGCGAGGTGCTGCGCCACGCGCTGGTCCGGATGCCCGAACCGATGGAATGGGACGAGGCCGCGTGGGAGGTGGCCGAGGCCAAGCGCCTGGCCGCGCTGCGCGCCGACGCGGTGCCGGTTCCGTCGTCGTCGGGGCCGGTCGCGCATTGAAGCCGCGCAGGCCCGGCCGGTCGCTTCGGCGGGATGACGAAAAAGTGAAAACGCGCCCCCGGGGGCGCGTTTTCCGTTTTGCGGCATGGGGTTGTCATGTTGGAAACGGTTCGGCCGGTTGCCGGATTCCCCTTGCATATATGGGCCAACCGCCGTTCCGGGGTGGGGGCTGGACACAGAGTAATCTCTGAAACTACATTGTTATCAATTGTCTGCGATAACTTTTCTCAGAGGCTTGATGGTTGCATAACTCGCCCGTGCGGATAACCTCCCGCGAGCCTGAGGCATTCATTACAGGTTTTGAACATGTCAGATGACAAGCAGGGGGCGCAGTGGACCCGGCCGGCGCCCACCGACAGCGCAGACCCGATCCCGGCGCGGATCCTGCACAAGCGCGAATTTCTTACCCGGGTGGCCCAACAGGTCAACGTCCCGCGTGCCCAGATCCGCGAGATCGTCGAGGCGACGCTTGAACAGCTGGGCAGTGCCATCGCCGACGGCGAGACGCTGGCCCTGCCGCCCTTTGGCAAGGCGCGGGTCAGCCGCCAGCGCACCACCAAGGGCGGCGAGGTGCTGATCCTGCGCCTGCGTCGCAAGGTGGCGCAGGCGTCGGACGCCGAGGCCGTCGAGTAAGCGCCCGACAACCCGCAACTTGGGGCTTGCCGTCGTTCACCGGGGGCGTTATCACCCCCTCCACCGGGCGATTAGCTCAGCGGTAGAGCGCTTCGTTCACATCGAAGATGTCAGCGGTTCAAATCCGTTATCGCCCACCATCATTCCACGCCGGGCCGGTCCTGCACCGCCCGGCGTTTGCTTTTTCCGCCCCCCGCGACCCCCTGAGCTGCGACGATTCGCGCCTCGGTGGGTGCTTGCGCCTGCTGCTATCCTGCACAGCATCCCGAATCCGAATCGTCCGAGGGTCTTGCATGTCCGCGCGCGCGCAGCTTCCGCTTGTCTATTCCTGTTCCGGCTGTTCCAGCGCGGCGCAGATGGCCAATTTCCTGGCGGTCTCGCTGGACCGGCGCGGGCTGGCCGAGATGTCCTGCATCGCGGGTGTGGGCGGCGATGTGCCCAAGCTGGTGCGGGTGGCGACATCCGGGCGCCGCATCGTGGCGATCGACGGCTGCGCGCTGGCCTGCGCGCGCAACTGCCTGGCCCGGCACGGGGTCGAGCCGTCGGAATATCACCTGCTGTCCGACCACGGGGTGCGCAAGCGCTATCGCACCGACTATGACCCCGAGGACGCCGCGCGGGTGCTTGAGGATCTGGCCGCTTCGCTGGGCGCGCAGCAGGACGCCGCCTAGACCGTATCCAGATACAGCTCGACGGTTTCGGCGTCCGACAGCTCGGCCATATAGTGCAGTTCCTGCCGCTTGGTCATCAGCAGATTCTCGATCAAATGCTGGGGAAAGATGCGCTTGATTTCGGGGCAGGCCCCGAAGGCGTCGATGGCCGCGGCCCAGCTGCCGGGCAGCTGTTCCAGGTCGTGGTCATAGGCGTTGCCGGTGATCGGGGCAGGGCAGTCCAGCCGGTCCTCGATCCCGTTCAGCGCCGCGCCCAGAATCGCCGCCAGCGTCAGATAGGGGTTCACGTCGCCGCCGGGGGTGCGATGCTCGATCCGCCGCGCCGCCGGCGAGGAGGCCGGGATGCGGATCGCCGAGGTGCGGTTTTCATAGGCCCAGCCGATGCCGGTAGGCGCGTGCGCGTTGGGCACCAGCCGGTCATAGCTGTTTTCATGCGGCGCAAACAGCAGCGTGGACCCCGGCATCGCCCGCAGGCAGCCCGCCACCGCGTGCCGCAGCATATCCGAGCCCTCGTCCGAGCCGTCGTCGAAGATATTGCGCCCCTGCCTGTCGAGGATCGAGAAATGCATGTGCATCCCGTTGCCGGCGAATCCCTCATAGGGCTTGGCCATGAAGGAACCGGCAAAGCCGAACTGCCGCGCCACCCCCTTGACCAGCAGCTTGAACAGCCAGGCATCATCCGCGGCCTTCATCGGGTCGGGCTGATGCATCATGTTGATTTCGAACTGCCCCGGCGCGGCCTCCTTGATGGCGGTGTCGGCGGGGATGTCCATCGCCTCGCAGGCGTCATAAAGCCGGGTGAAGAACGGGTCGAACGCGTCCAGCGCCCGCAGTGACAGGGTTTCGGCCCCCGTCCGGCGCTTGCCCGACCGGGGCGAGGGCGGCACCTGCAATTCCCCGAACTTGCTGTCGTCGATCAGAAAGAACTCAAGCTCGGTCGCCACCACCGGGGTCAGCCCGGCCGCCTTGTAGCGCTCGACTACCCGGGCCAGCGCCTGGCGCGGGTCGCCGTCATAGGGGCGCCCGTCGGGGTGGAACATCCAGATCGGCAGCAGCGCGGTGGGCGCGTCCAGCCACGGCATCGGCATGAAGCCGCGCTCGGTCGGCAGCAGCAGCCCATCGGGGTCGCCGGCCTGAAACACCAGCGGGCTGTCCTCGATATCCTCGCCCCAGATGTCCATGCTGAGCACGGAATAGGGGAATTTCGTGCCCTCGCGCAGCAGCCTTTCGGCAAAGCGCACGGGCATCCGCTTGCCACGCGCCACGCCGTTCAGATCGACGGCGGCGACGCGGATGGTTCGGACCTCGGGGTGCTCGTGCAGCCAGTTCATGGGTTCACCTGATGAGTTTCGGTCGATAGCGCAGCCGTCGCACCGGCTGCGGCAGATGCCGGTTCAGCCGCTGGTTGATCGCCCCGAACAGCCAGATCAGGCACAGGGTCAGCAGCACGAAATACCCCGCCGCGATCGGATAGGCGACAAACGGGTTGAAGGTCTTGTCCGCCAGATAGCGGGCGTAATACAGGCTGTCGCCTTCCTGCCGGAACGCGGGAAAGCCGGAAAAGAACACCAGAGTGGTGGCGTGGAACAGAAAGATCGCCTCGTTGGTATAGGCGGGCCAGGCCAGCCGCATCATCGTGGGCCAGGTGATGCGGCGAAACCGCGCCCAGCCGGTCAGGCCAAAGGCGTCCGCGGCCTCAAGATCGCCCTTGGGCAGGTTTTTCAACGCCCCGTGAAAGATCTCGGCCGAATAGGCGGCGGTGTTCAGGGTCAGGACCAGCAGCGCCCCGGCCCAGGCCCGCGCCATCCAGCCGGTCGGCAGGGTCAGGCCGAACAGCGACAGCCCGTCGCGCGGCAGCAGCACCAGCGCCGAATAGGCAAGGAAGAACTGGATGAACAG
This sequence comes from Paracoccus alkenifer, assembly GCF_900108405.1. Classification (GTDB taxonomy): domain Bacteria; phylum Pseudomonadota; class Alphaproteobacteria; order Rhodobacterales; family Rhodobacteraceae; genus Paracoccus; species Paracoccus alkenifer. Next base: position 119,783 of record NZ_FNXG01000001.1, on the reverse strand, counting down.
CGGGCTGCCCCGAAAGACAAAGATAAAGCCCTCGGCCGGGCGGCGCAGCCAGGGGCGCGGGCTGGCCTTGGCCAGCGCCAGGGCGTTGGCCAGCACGAACCCCGCCGCCAGCGCCAGCACCCCGAAATACAGGTTCCAGATCATCCCCGAGCCGATCAGCGTCACCTGCTGGCACAGGGTGAAATCGCTGCGCGGCAGCAGCCGTTCGCCGATCCCGATGGACCGCAGCCCATAGTCGGCGATGGTTTGCAGGCAGTCGGCGGTGCTGCTCATGTCGCGACCCCCGCCTTGCGCAGCGTCTCTCCGGCCAGGGTCGCCTGACCGCGCGACAGCCGCGACGACAGCCGGTCGATGGCCCGCTGCGAGACCCAGGTCATCAGCAGATAGAACACCAGCAGCGCCAGGAAATACCACACCCGCCAGTCGCCATGCGGATAGGCAAAGGTCGAGGTCTTGGTGCCGCCCAGCTCGCGCGCCCAATAGACGATGTCCTCGACCCCCAGCAGGAACAGCAGCGGCGTCGCCTTGACCAGGATCATCCACAGGTTGGACAGCCCGGGCAGCGCATAGCTCCACATCTGGGGGATCAGGATGCGGCGGTCGATCTGGCGCGGGGTCATGCCGTAAGCCTCGGCGGTTTCCAGCTGCGCGCGGGGCACGGCCCGCATCGCTCCGTAAAGCACATTGGTGGCAAAGGCGCCGAACACGATGGAAAACGCCACCACCGCCAGCGCGATGCCATAGGCGTCATGCACCCAGCCGGGCGCGGTCCCGGGCGGCATCTTGGCGGCGGCGCAGACCACGAATTCATTGCCCTGCCGCACCGGCACCGAAGCGTCGCAGTAGACCCGCGACAGCAGCCATTCGATGCCCTGATCCAGCGCGATGGGCACGAACAGGAAAAAGATCACGTCCGGCACGCCGCGCACCACCGCCGCATAGCTGCGCCCCAGCCAGCGCAGCGGCGCGACCGGCGACCGCGCCGCAAACGCCCCCAGAAACCCCAGCGCCAGCGAGATCGGCGCGGTCAGCGCCAGCAGCAGCAGCACCGTCCCGAACGAGGCGTAAAACAGCAGATGCGTGCCCGAGCTGAGATAGCAGCTCAGCCAGGCGAGGCCCTCAAGGGCTTTGGGGTCGGCGCAATGGGCGAACATCTGGGGCGGGGGCGTTCGGGGCCACCGTCAGGCGGCCCCGTGGGTTCGGATCAGTTCTCGGCCCCGGCCTCTGCCTGCGCGGCAAAGGTCATGGATTCGTCGCCCAGCCATTTGCTGATCATCGCATCAAGCGAGCCGTCGGCCCGCATTTCCGCGATGGCGGCGTCGAAACGCGCCTTGAGTTCGGTATCGGACTGCCGCATCCCGATGCCCAGACCCTCGCCGACGACGACGCGATCCTGCCCCTCGACCCAGACCAGATCGGCGGCATCGCGCTCGAACGGGACCAGAAAGTCGCGGTCGGCGAACACCGCCTCGGCCTCGCCGTTGCGCACGGCGGCGATGGCCTCTTCGCCGGTGGCGAATTCGATCAGCGTGGCGCCGGTTTCGGCGACATAGCCCGCCTGGATGGTGTTGGTCTGCGCCGCGACCGCGCCCGTGACATCCGCATCAGGCGTCAGCGCCAGATAGGCCGAGGGCGGGGGCGGGGTGTATTCGTCGGAAAACGCAATGGATTTACGGCGTTCGTCGGTGATGTTCATGCCCGCCATGATGGTGTCGTAGTTCGAGCTGACCAGGTTGGGGATGATCGAATCCCAGTCGTTGCGCACCCAGGTGCATTCGGCGCCGATGCGCTTGCACAGCTCGTTGCCCAGCTCGACCTCGAACCCGTCGACCTCGCCCTTTTCGTTGACGAAGTTGTAGGGAGGATAGGCGCCCTCGGTCCCCATCCGCAGCGGCTCGGCCAGGGTGGCGCCGGCGCTCAGCGCCAGGGCCGCGGCGGCGATCAGCAGGTTTTTCATCATTCTCTCCTGTCGGTTATGTCAGGCGGCCGTGGTCGCGCTGAGGAATTGGCGCAGCCGGTCGGTCCGGGGTGCGCGGAAAATCTGGTCGGGAGGGCCTTCTTCCTCGATCCGGCCCTGATGCAGGAACACCACATGGTCGCTGACATCGGCGGCCAGCCGCATGTCGTGGGTGACAAGGATCATGGTGCGATGCTCGGCCGCAAGATCCTTGATGACGCGCACGACCTCTTGCTGCAATTCGGGGTCGAGCGCGCTGGTCGGTTCGTCAAACAGCAGCGCCCGCGGCTCCATGCACAGGGCGCGGGCGATGGCGGCGCGCTGCTGCTGGCCGCCCGACAGCTGCGCGGGCCAGGCGTCGGCCTTGTCGCCGATGCCGACCTTGGCCAGCAGGGCGCGGGCGCGCGATTCCACCTGTGCCGGCGGCTGGCCCAACACGGTCAGCGGCGCCTCCATCACGTTTTGCAGGATGGTCATGTGCGACCACAGGTTGAACTGCTGGAACACCATCGCCAGGTTGGTGCGCAGCCGGCGCACCTGCGCGCGGTCGGCGGGCTGGCGGCCGGGGCCGCTGCCGGTCCAGCGGATCGGCTCGCCCTCGATGCTGATGTCGCCCGCCTGCGCGATTTCCAGCAGGTTGCAGCAGCGCAGCAGCGTGGATTTGCCGGACCCGGACGATCCGATCAGCGTGACCACATGCCCGCGCGGCGCCACCATATCGACGCCCTTGAGCACCTCAAGCGGCCCGTAAGCCTTGTGCAGGCCGCGAATCTGGATGACCGGCGAAGCCGTGACGGCAGCGCCCGCATCGGCGGAACAGGACGCCGGATCAGATGTCCGGGGGGATGGGTGCGGCGCGGTCATGGCTGGCATCTGGCGCAATTCCACGACGGATTGCAACGGGAACATGGCGGCGCGACGCAAGGGCCGCAGCGGTCCCGGTTCAGGTTTCGGATCCCGTGGTCAGGTCGATCTGCTGGCCGGCCTGGGCGCCGTCGGCCGTGCCGATCCCCAGCAGCAGGGCGATCCGGTCCACAGTGGCGATTTCCCAAGGGGTTTCGGCGCCATCCGTGCGCGCCAGATCCCACAGCGCCACCATGATGCCGGCGCATTGGTCGCGGGCGATGCGGGTGCGGATGGCGGCGGTCAGGCGCCGGGTGTCGGATACCTCGGCCTCGACCATCTCGGCGGCGGCGCGGCGGTCGGCGATCTCGTCGGGCGACAGGGGCTGGCGCAGCGACAGCAGCGCATCGATCCGCGCCCGTTCCAGTTCGCCGTAATGATTGTCGGCGCGGGCCAGGCGCACCAGCAGCGCCGCCACGGCGACTTCGGCATCGTCGCGCGAAAGCGCGGGGCCGGCGGGATCCTCTCCCAATAGGCGGGGCAATAATCGGCGGAACATGATCAGAGTATCCGCACTGGCGATTCCGGTTTCAAGTTAAAGAATGACGATGGAAACCAGCGCAGGGTGAGGGCGGGGCGGGTCGGTGCGGGGCGGCTCAGCCCTCGTCCCAGCCTTCGACGATGGCCAGATCCGCCGTGGAAACCGGCGCGCGCAGGGCCAGCGCCGCCTGGTATTCCTGGCTGTGGTAACAGGCCAGCGCCGCGGCGTAGGATGGAAACTCGATCACCACCGCGCGGGGACGCAGCGCGCCCTCGACCACATCCTGCGACCCGCCGCGCACCAGAAAACGGCCGCCGAATTTCGTAAAGGCGGCGGCGTTGGCGGCGCGATAGGCCTGATACGCCTCGGGGTCGTCGACGCTGACATGGCCGATCCAATAGGCTTTGCTCATGGGGATCCTGCTGTTTGCTGGTGATGTGGCGCCATGGATGGCGCGGGCGGGCGATGCGGGTCAACCCCCGGGCCGCCCCTTCGCGACAGCGCGATCGGGGGCGGCAAGGCAGGCTGGCCAAACCAGACCGCGGGCCGGGCAGAGATCCCCGGCCGGGTTGCAATGAAAAAGAGGCGCTGGTCGCGCCTCTTTCAGGGTCATTCCGCCGTCAGCAGCGGGGTCTTGTCCTTGCCCAGACGCGGGGTGCCCGGGCCCTCGATGTCAAAGACCGGCTTGTCGTCCTCGATCCGGACCTTGACGATGCCGCCCTTGGTCAGCCGGCCGAACAGCAGTTCCTCGGCCAGCGGCTTCTTGATGGTTTCCTGGATCACCCGCGCCAGCGGACGCGCGCCCATCCGGTCGTCATAGCCGCGATGCGCCAGCCAGTCGGCGGCGTCAGAGGTCAGCTCGATATGGACGCCGCGGTCCATCAGCTGGGCCTCCAGTTGCAGGATGAATTTCTCGACCACCTGCACGATCACCTCGCGCGAGAGCGGCGCGAAGGAAATCACCGCGTCCAGCCGGTTGCGGAACTCGGGGGTAAAGATGCGCTCGATCGCCTCTTTGTCCTCGCCCTCGCGGCGGTCGCGGCCGAAACCGATGGCGGCTTTCGCCTGGTCGGCGGCGCCCGCGTTCGAGGTCATGATCAGGATCACGTTGCGGAAATCGACCTGACGGCCGTTGTGGTCGGTCAGTTTCCCGTGGTCCATCACCTGCAACAGGATATTGTAGACATCGGGATGCGCCTTTTCGATCTCGTCCAGCAGCAGCACGCAATGCGGATGCTGGTCGACGCCATCGGTCAAAAGCCCGCCCTGATCAAAGCCGACATAGCCCGGAGGCGCCCCGATCAGGCGGGACACCGCGTGTTTCTCCATGTATTCGGACATGTCGAAACGCAGCAGTTCCACCCCCAGCGTGTTGGCCAGCTGCTTGGCGACCTCGGTCTTGCCGACGCCGGTGGGGCCGGCGAACAGGTAGTTGCCGATGGGTTTTTCCGGCTCGCGCAGCCCGGCGCGCGCCAGCTTGATCGACGAGGCCAGCGCCTCGATCGCCCCGTCCTGCCCGAACACCAGCCGCTTGAGGTTCTTTTCCAGATCCCGCAGCACCTCGGCGTCGTCCTTGCTGACGCTTTTGGGGGGGATGCGGGCGATCTTGGCCACCACGGCCTCGATTTCCTTGGGCGAGATCAGCTTTTTGCGACGGCTTTCGGCCACGACATGCTGGGCCGCCCCGGCCTCGTCGATCACGTCGATGGCCGAATCGGGCAGCTTGCGGTCGTTGATATAGCGCGAGGCGAGTTCAACCGCGGTGCGGATCGCCTCGACCGTATAGCGCAGCTCGTGGTGCTTTTCGAAACTGGGCTTCAGCCCCATCAGGATCTTGATCGCGTCGGGGACCGAAGGCTCGTTCACGTCGATCTTCTGGAACCGCCGCGACAGGGCGCGGTCCTTTTCGAAATGCTGGCGATATTCCTTGTATGTGGTCGAGCCCATGCAGCGCAGCTTGCCGCCGGCCAGCGCCGGTTTCAGCAGGTTCGACGCATCCATCGCCCCCCCCGAGGTCGCGCCGGCGCCGATCACGGTATGGATCTCGTCGATGAACAGGATGGCGTCGTCGTGGTCCTCAAGCTCTTTGACCACGGCCTTCAGCCGTTCCTCGAAATCGCCGCGATAGCGGGTGCCGGCCAGTAGCGCGCCCATGTCCAGCGAATAGATCGTGGCACCCTTGAGCACGTCGGGGGTTTCGCCGCGCACGATCTTGAGCGCCAGACCTTCGGCAATCGCCGTCTTGCCGACGCCCGGGTCGCCGACCAGCAGCGGGTTGTTCTTGCGCCGGCGGCACAGCACCTGGATGCAGCGCTCGACCTCGTCGGCGCGGCCGATCAGCGGGTCCACGTCGCCGCGCGCCGCCTTGACGTTCAGATCGACGCAGTATTTCGCCAGCGCCGAATCCTCTTTGCCGCCCGAACGTTCGTCGGCGGCGGGCTGGTCGGTTTCCGCGCCCTCGACCCGGCGCGATTCGGAAAACGAGGGGTTCTTGGCCACGCCATGCGCGATGAAATTCACCGCGTCATAGCGCGTCATGTCCAGCTCTTGCAGAAAGAACGCGGCGTTCGATTCGCGTTCCGCAAAGATCGCGACCAGCACATTGGCGCCCGTGACCTCGTTGCGGCCCGAGCTTTGCACATGGATCGCGGCGCGCTGGATCACCCGCTGGAACGCAGCGGTGGGCACGGCCTCGGACCCGTCCACATCGGTGATCAGCGTGGACAGGTCGTCCTCGATGAAATCGTTCAGCATCTGGCGCAGCCGGTCCAGATCCACGTTGCAGGCGCGCATCACGCGCACCGCGTCGGGTTCCTCGGTCAGCGCCAGCAGCAGATGTTCCAGCGTGGCAAGTTCATGGCGGTGGCGGTTGGCCAGCGACAAGGCGGCATGGATCGCCTGTTCCAAGGTGGTCGAAAAGGACGGCACTTCACTGCTCCTGTCAGTCGGCTGGCGGTCTGGGCCGGGCGTTCCGACCCACCTGACCAGACTGTCACGACACCATTAAGAATTGGTGCATTTCGGCGCGACGCAAGGGGGTAACGTCGGTATTATGCCCGAAGTTGCTGCGGTTGAGCGGGATGTGATCACGGATGCCCCCGGTTTCAAGCGCCGCTCAGCCCCGGAACGCATCCTTTTCGGCCCGCAGCCGGGTGAAACTGGCCAGCGCGTCCTCACCCGGTCGCGCCAGCGCCTGCGCGCGCAGAAAAGGATTCGTGGCCTTTTCCTCGGCCAGAGTCGCAGGCGCCGCGGGGCGGCGGCCGGCCAGCGTCGCATCCAGCCGGTCCTTGAGCGCCTGATTCCCCGGGTCCACCGCCAGCGCAAAGCCGCCGTTGCCGCGCGCATAATCGTGGCCCGAACAGATCAGCGTGTCGTCGGGCAGCGCCGCCAGCCGGGTCAGCGATTCCCACATCTGCGCGGGCGTGCCCTCGAACAGCCGCCCGCAGCCCATGGCCATCAGGCTGTCGGCGGTAAAGGCCAGCCCGGCCTGCGGCAGGTGATAGGCGACATGGCCCACGGTGTGGCCCGGCACGTCGATGACCCGCAGCGGCTGGCCGCAGAGCTCGGTGTCGGCGCCCGGCTCAAGCGCCCGGTCCAGCGGCGGCAGTCGCGCGGCGTCGGCTGCGTTGCCCCAGACCTGCGCGCCGGTCGCGGCCACGATTTCCGCCACCGCCTGGATATGGTCGTCATGGTGGTGGGTCAGCAGGATCACGTCCAGCCCCCAGCCGCGGCGGTCGAGTTCCGCCAGAATTGGCGCGGCCTCGGGGGCATCGACCAGCAGGGTGCAGCCGTGGTCATGGACCAGCCAGGCATAGTTGTCGTCTAGGCAACGGATGCTTGCGAGCTCTGCCATCGTTTTCCTCCGTGGTTGGTCGGCCGAGGATAGGCGCGAGCTGGGGTCGAGACCACCCCTTGATGGGGCCCCTGAGGCGGCCCGTTGAGGCGGGCGGGCTTGACGCCGCCGCGGCCCCGGTCCCTGTTGTCGCCATGCACCACGATGTCGCCGGGCTGCGCAGTTTCTATTACGACCGGCCGCTGGGCCGGGTGGTGCAGCGTATCCTGCGCGAAAGGCTGACGGCGCTGTGGCCGCCTGCGCGGGCGACCGGGATGACGGTGGCGGGCTACGGGTTCGCGGCGCCCTTGCTGCGGCCCTATCTGGCGCGGTCGCGGCGGGTGATGGCGTTGATGCCGGGGCAGCAGGGGGTGATGGCCTGGCCGGCCGGGCTGCCCAACCACAGCGTGCTGGCGGACGAGGACGCCTGGCCGCTGGACACCGGCAGCGTCGACCGGCTGCTGGTGCTGCACGCGCTGGAAACCGCCGACCACGCCGCCGGGCTGCTGGAGGAATGCGCGCGGGTGCTGGGGCCGGGGGGGCGGATGGTGGTGATGGTCCCGAACCGCGCCGGGCTGTGGGCGCAAAGCGACACCACGCCCTTTGGCATCGGGCGCAGCTATACCCGCGGCCAGCTGGAATCGCAGGCCCGCGCCGCTGGTTTCGTGCCGGAAACCGCGGGGGCGGCGGTTTACATCCCGCCCTCGGACCGGCGCTTCTGGCTCAAGACCGCGCAGCTGTGGGAACGCACGGGCACGCGCATCGCCTCGGTTCTGATCGCGGGGGTGGTGGTGGCCGAGTTCTCGAAACAGACCCCGGCGCTGATCGGGCCGGCGCAGCGGGTGGTCATTCCCAGCCCGCTGGAGCTGCTGGACGGGATCCGCCGCCCGCGCCCCTCGGCCGGGTCCAGCCGCTCGGGCGGTCCCAGCCTGCGCCGCGACGCCGAGGGCCGCGAATCCGGCGATTCGGCGGCGCAGGCAGACCCGGCGCAGCCCGCCCCCCTGGCCCCTGCGGCACGGCGTCAGCCGCGCCCTGTTAGCGCTGCACCCTTGCGGCAGCTGCAAACCCGTTGCCGCAACTGCGCGATTCAGGACACGCAGGCGTGAAATTCAGCCCTCGGCATGGTTGCGCGGTGCGGTGATCTGCTGATAGAGACGCCGCATCTTGAGGGGTGCGCCGTCCACAGGCCGCCCTGTTGTCGTCAGCACCTTGCGACCGGCCGCCACCTTTGGCGGCCCGACCGCGGGGTTGCGCGCAAACCAAAGGGGTGTCCGTGGCCAATACCGCTTCGATTTCCGCAAATATCGCCGGGCGTTATGCGCAGGCCGTGTTCGACCTGGTGCAGGACCAGGGCGGGCTGGACCAGCTTGCCACGCAACTGGACGATCTGCGCGCGGCCCTGTCGGGCAGTGCCGATCTGCGCACGCTGATCACCTCGCCGCTGTATTCGCGCGAGCAGCAGGAAACCGCCATCGCCGCCATTGCCGCCAAGATGGGGCTGTCGGCGACGCTGTCGAACACCCTGCGGCTGATGGCGCAGAACCGCCGCCTGTTCACCCTGCCGCAGCTGGTCGCCCGGCTGGGCGAGCTGATCGCCGACGCACGCGGCGAGGTCACCGCCGAGGTGGTCAGCGCCGCCGCGCTGTCGGCCGAGCAGCAAAAGCGCCTGACTGAAACGCTTGCCGCCAAATCCGGCAAGACCGTGAAACTGAACACCAGCGTCGATGAAAGCCTCATCGGCGGAATGATCGTCAAGCTGGGCTCGCAGATGATCGACAGCTCGATCCGCTCGAAGCTCGCTTCTCTCCAGAATGCCATGAAAGAGGTCGGATAATGGGAATCCAGGCTGCCGAGATTTCGGCGATCCTCAAGGATCAGATCAAGAATTTCGGTCAGGACGCCGAAGTGGCCGAAATCGGCCAGGTGCTGTCGGTCGGTGACGGGATCGCGCGCGTCCATGGTCTGGACAAGGTGCAGGCCGGCGAGATGGTCGAGTTCCCCGGCGGCATCCGCGGCATGGTGCTGAACCTGGAAACCGACAACGTCGGTATCGTGATCTTCGGCGACGACCGTTCCATCAAGGAAGGCGACACCGTCAAGCGCACCCGTTCCATCGTGGACGTGCCGGTGGGTCCGGCACTGCTGGGCCGCGTCGTGGACGCGCTGGGCAACCCCATCGACGGCAAGGGCCCGATCGAGGCGGCCGAGCGTCGCGTGGCCGACGTCAAGGCCCCGGGCATCATGCCGCGCAAATCGGTGCACGAGCCGATGGCGACCGGGCTGAAATCCGTTGACGCGATGATCCCGATCGGCCGCGGCCAGCGCGAGCTGATCATCGGCGACCGCCAGACCGGCAAGACCGCCATCGCGATGGACACCATCCTCAACCAGAAAAACTACAACGGCCGCGAAGCCGACGGGATGAAGACGCTGCATTGCTTCTACGTCGCCATCGGGCAAAAGCGTTCGACCGTGGCCCAGCTGGTCAAGAAGCTGGAAGAAACCGGCGCCATGGCCTATACGACCATCATCGCCGCGACGGCATCCGAACCCGCGCCGATGCAGTATCTGGCCCCCTATGCCGCCACCGCAATGGCCGAATATTATCGCGACAACGGCATGGATGCGCTGATCATCTATGACGACCTGTCGAAACAGGCCGTGGCTTACCGCCAGATGTCGCTGCTGCTGCGCCGCCCGCCGGGGCGCGAGGCCTATCCGGGCGACGTGTTCTACCTGCATTCCCGCCTGCTGGAGCGTTCGGCCAAGCTGAACGAGGATCACGGCGGCGGTTCGCTGACCGCGCTGCCGGTCATCGAGACGCAGGCGGGCGACGTGTCGGCCTATATTCCGACCAATGTGATCTCGATCACCGACGGGCAGATCTTCCTTGAAACCGACCTGTTCTTCCAGGGGATCCGCCCGGCCGTGAACACCGGCCTGTCGGTCAGCCGGGTGGGTTCGGCCGCGCAGACCAACGCGATGAAATCGGTCGCCGGCCCGGTCAAGCTGGAACTGGCGCAGTATCGCGAGATGGCGGCATTCGCGCAGTTCGGTTCCGACCTCGACGCCGCCACGCAAAAGCTGCTGAACCGCGGCGCCCGCCTGACGGAACTGATGAAGCAGCCGCAGTATTCGCCGCTGACCAACGCGGAAATCGTGGCGGTGATCTATGCCGGCACCCATGGCTACCTGGACAACCTGCCGCTGGCCGACGCCGGCAAGTGGGAACAGGGGCTGCTGGCCTATCTGCGCAACCAGCACGCCGATGTGCTGGACTGGCTGACCCGCGAGGATCCCAAGATCAAGGGCGAGGCCGAGGACCGGCTGAAGCAGGTTCTGGACGCCTACGCCAAGACCTACGCCTGAGGGGGGTGACAGATGCCCAGCCTCAAGGATCTCAAGAACCGGATCGAGAGCGTAAAGAATACGCGCAAGATCACCAAGGCGATGCAGATGGTCGCCGCCGCCAAGCTGCGCCGCGCGCAAGAGGCGGCCGAGGCCGCGCGCCCCTATGCCGACCGCATGGCGGCGGTGATGGGCGGGCTGACCGCGGCCGCTGCCGGGTCCGAGGGCGCGCCGCGTCTTCTGGCCGGCACCGGCGCCGACCAGCGCCACCTGCTGGTGGTGCTGACCTCGGAACGCGGGCTTGCCGGCGGGTTCAACAGCTCGATCGTCAAGCTGGCCCGCCAGCAGGCCGAGACGCTGCTGGCCCAGGGCAAAGAGGTGGCGATCGTCACCGTGGGCAAGAAAGCCCGCGAACAGCTGCGCCGCGACATGGGCGAGCGTTTCGTCCATCATGTCGACATGTCCGAGGTCAAGCGCGTGGGCTATGAAAACGCCCGCGAGATTGCGCAAGGTATCCTCGACCGTTTCGATGCGGGCGATTTCGACGTGGCGACGCTGTTCTACAGCCGCTTTGAATCGGTGATCAGCCAGGTGCCGACCGCGCGCCAGATCATCCCGGCCGTGATCGAAGAGGGCGACGCCGCGGTGTCCTCGCTTTACGATTACGAACCCGGCGAAGAGGCGATCCTGTCCGAGCTGCTGCCGCGCTCGATCACCACGCAGGTGTTCGCGGCACTGCTGGAAAACGCCGCCTCGGAACAGGGCGCGCGGATGACCGCCATGGACAACGCGACCCGCAACGCCGGCGACATGATCGACAGGCTGACGACGGTCTACAACCGTTCGCGTCAGGCCGCGATCACCAAGGAACTCATTGAAATCATTTCGGGCGCCGAGGCGCTCTGACCGTAACGCAGGGGTAGATAATGGCAGCTACTGGCAAGATTACTCAGGTCATCGGCGCCGTCGTCGACGTGCAGTTCGACGACAATCTGCCGGCGATCCTGAACGCGCTGGAAACTGAAAACAACGGCCGGAAACTGGTGCTGGAAGTGGCCCAGCACCTGGGCGAGAACACCGTTCGCGCCATCGCCATGGACGCGACCGAAGGTCTGGTCCGCGGCGCCGTCGTCACCGACCTTGGCGGGCCGATCTCGGTCCCGGTGGGCGAAGCGACGCTGGGCCGCATTCTCAACGTGGTGGGCGAGCCGGTGGACGACCGCGGCCCGGTCACGGCGTCGGAAACCCGCGCCATCCACCAGCCCGCGCCGGAATTCGCCCAGCAGGCGACCAGCTCGGAAATCCTGGTCACCGGCATCAAGGTCATCGACCTGCTGGCCCCCTATTCCAAGGGCGGCAAGATCGGCCTGTTCGGCGGCGCCGGCGTCGGCAAGACCGTTCTGATCATGGAGCTGATCAACAACATCGCCAAGGTGCACTCGGGCTATTCCGTGTTCGCCGGCGTGGGTGAGCGGACGCGTGAGGGCAACGACCTGTACCACGAGATGGTGGAATCGGGCGTCATCAAGCCGGACAACCTGACCGAAAGCCAGGTGGCGCTGGTCTATGGCCAGATGAACGAACCGCCGGGCGCGCGGATGCGCGTGGCGCTGACCGGGCTGACGCTGGCCGAACAGTTCCGCGACGCGACCGGCACCGACGTGCTGTTCTTTGTCGACAACATCTTCCGCTTTACGCAGGCGGGTTCCGAGGTGTCGGCGCTGCTGGGCCGCATCCCGTCCGCCGTGGGTTACCAGCCGACGCTGGCCACCGACATGGGCGCGATGCAGGAACGCATCACCTCGACCAAGGCCGGCTCGATCACCTCGATCCAGGCGGTCTATGTCCCGGCCGACGACCTGACCGACCCGGCACCGGCGACGACCTTTGCCCACCTTGACGCGACCACCGTTCTGTCGCGGGCGATTTCCGAACTGGGGATCTATCCGGCCGTGGACCCGCTCGACTCGAACAGCCGGATCCTCGACCCGGCCGTGGTCGGCGAGGAACATTACCAGGTGGCCCGCGACGTCCAGGGTATCTTGCAGAAATACAAGTCGTTGCAGGACATCATCGCCATTCTCGGCATGGACGAGCTGTCGGAAGAGGACAAGCTGACCGTGGCCCGCGCCCGGAAAATCCAGCGCTTCCTGTCGCAGCCCTTCGACGTGGCCAAGGTGTTCACCGGCTCGGACGGCGTTCAGGTGCCGCTGGAGGACACGATTTCGTCCTTCAAGGCGGTGGTGGCCGGCGAATACGACCACCTGCCCGAAGCGGCCTTTTACATGGTCGGCGGCATCGAGGACGTGAAAGCCAAGGCGCAGCGCCTCGCCGCTGACGCGGCATAAGGGGGCGACATGGCCGACACGATGCAGTTCGACCTCGTCTCGCCGGAACGGAGCCTTGTCTCTGTCCCGGTGCGCGAGGTGCGCCTGCCGGGCACCGACGGCGACATGACCGCCATGCCCGGCCATGCCGCGACCATCGTCACGCTGCGGCCGGGTCTGGTCACGGTTGTGGACGCGCAGGGCAATGCGACCGAATTCGCGGTGACCGGCGGCTTTGCCGAAATCAACGGCGAATCCGTCAGCCTGCTGGCCGAACGCGGGCACCCCCGCGCCGAGATCACGCAGGACGTCTATAACGAGATGATGCGCGACGCGATGCGCGCGCATCAGACCGCCGAGACCCGCCGCGAATCGCTGGGCGACGAGGTCGTCGCCGCCGCCGCCAAGCTGCTTGGCGATATGGAGGCGCTTGGCACCCATATCGGGCTGGATCCCAATCAGGCGACCATTCCCGACTGATCGCCGGGCTTGCGCCCTGTGATCCAGAATTGCCCCCTTGCGGCCCCACGGTCGCAAGGGGGTTTTCGTTTCAGCGCGAAAGCCGGGGTCAGGACCGGTCCAGATTGACCCCGATCAGCCCCGCCACCTGCTGGGGATGGGTCACCGGCAGCATGTGCCCGGCACCCGGCACGCTGGCGCGGCCCACGTCCGGCAGCCGCGCGGCCAGCGTGCCCGCGATCTCGGCGATCACGGCCGGGCTTTTGTCCCCCGCGATCAGCATGACCGGCGCCTGAATGGATTCCAGCCCGCCCGGCCGCAGGATGCCGTGGCAATCGCCCGACATCGCAGGGCCGGTTTCCAGGATCAGCGGCATCTGCGCGACGGCGGCCTGCCGGGTGGCGGCGGGCAGGGCGCGAAAGCCTCCGGGCCCGCCCCACATGTCCATGAACAGCTGCGTGGCCTGTTCCATAAGCCCCTCGGCCGCCAGCGCGGCAAGCTGGTCGTCCAGCGCGTGGCCGCTGCGCGACGCCGCAAACAGCACCGGCTCGATCAGCGTCAGCGAGCGGACCAGCGCGGGGGTTTCCACCGCGATCCGCAGCGCCACCGTCGCGCCGATGGAATGGCCGATCAGGTCCAGCTTCCCGCCGCCGGCGTCCTCGATCAGCCCCCGGGTGATGCGGGTCACGGCGGAATGGTAATCCTCGGTCCCCCCCGCCGGGCGCCACGGCGCGCTGCGCCCGTGCGAGGGCAGGTCAAAGCCACGCAGCGCCACTCGGTCGCGCAGATGCGCGGCGATGGGGCCAAAGATGCGGCTGCTGCCCATCATGCAATGGATCGCCACCGCCGGGCGCGCGGCATTGCCCGGCCATTGCTCGACATGCACCGGGGTCACAGCGTGCCAAGATGGCGGTCAAGGAAATCCAGCCGGTCCTGTCCCCAGAACCGCTGGTCGCTGTCCAGCACATGGTAAAAGGGCACGCCGAACACCCCCGCCTCGACCGCGCGTTCAAGGTTGCGGCCATAGGTTTCGGCGCCGACGAACAACCCGCTGTCGGCAAGCCCGGGGTCAAAGCCGCTGGCCGCCAGCACCTCGCGGATCACGCCGTCCTCGGCGATGTCGCGCCCGTCGGCGAACCGCGCCGCCAGCAGCCCGCGCACCAGCGCGCCGGTGTCCCCGCCCGCGGCCTGCGCGGCGATGATCGCATAGGACGCGGGCGCCGGGTTGGTCAGGGTGACGTCCATGCGCAGGGGCATGCCCAGATGCTCGGCCCAGCGGGGCAGTTCCTGTGCGCGGTAAGCCAGCCGCGCCGGGTGGCGCGATTCAGGCCGGGTGCCGCCGGTGCGGTCGAACAGCGCCATGATGTCCAGCGGGCGATAGGTGACCGTGGCGCCGTGTTTTTGCGCGATGTTTTCCAGCCGCTCGCCGGCTAGATACGCCCAGGGGCTGATCGGGCTGAGGTAATAGTCGATCGCGGCCATGCCAGTTTCCCCCTTCGCCGGTTTGCCCGGACGCTATCGCGGTGATAAGCGGGGCGCAATCCGGCGAGTCGCCGGGTGCTTCACCCCCAGAAAGCCGCCGAGGATGCCGATGCCCGCCATGACCGAACCCAAGCTGATCGCCGGGAACGCCAACCGCCCGCTGGCCACTGCCATCGCGCGGCGGATGTCGATGCACCGGGGCATGAATGTCGGGCTGGTGGATGCGCGGGTGGAACGCTTCAACGACCAGGAAATCTTTGTCGAGGTCTATGACAACGTCCGAGGCGAGGACATGTATATCATCCAGCCGACCTCGAACCCCGCCAATGACAACCTGATGGAGCTGCTGATCATGACCGACGCGCTGCGGCGCAGCTCGGCCAATCGCATCACCGCGGTGATCCCCTATTTCGGCTATGCGCGGCAGGACCGCCGGGCCAAGGCGCGCACCCCGATCTCGGCCAAGCTGGTGGCCAATCTGCTGACCCAGGCGGGGGTGGACCGGGTGCTGACGCTGGATCTGCACGCCACCCAGATCCAGGGGTTCTTCGATATTCCGGTGGATAACCTCTATGCGGCGCCGATCTTTTCGCTGGACATCATGCACCATTTCAAGGGCCGGATGGACGATCTGATGATCGTGTCGCCCGACGTGGGCGGCGTGGCGCGGGCGCGCGAGATCGCGGCGCGTATCGACGCGCCGCTCGCCATCGTGGACAAGCGCCGCGAAAAAGCCGGCGAGATCGCCGAGATGACGGTGATCGGCGATGTCGAGGGCAAGACCTGCGTCATCGTCGACGACATCTGCGATACCGCCGGCACGCTGGTCAAGGCGGCGCAACTGCTGGCCGACCACGGCGCGACCGAGGTCCATGCCTATATCACCCACGGGGTGCTGTCCGGCCCCGCGGTCGAGCGGATCGAGAAATCGGTGATGAAATCGCTGGTGGTCACCGATTCGATCAGCCAGCCCGAGCCGGTCAAGAACGCCCGCAATATCCGTATCGTCCCCACCGCGCCGCTGTTTGCGCAGGCGATCATGTCGACCTGGGCGGGCACCTCGGTGTCGTCGCTGTTCGAGCTTGAGACGCTGCTGCCGATCTACGAAGGGATGTATTCGGCAGCCTGAGCGTGCGCGTGCCGGGCAGGTGCGTGGGAACCACGCACCCTACAGCCGCAAGAACCGTAGGGTGCGTGGTCTCCACGCACCCGCCCGTTCAAAGCGCGCGCCACCCGATGTCGCGGCGAAAGAAACCGTCGGGCCAGTCCACCGCCTCGGCCAGCGCATAGGCGGCGTCGCGGGCCTCGGCCAGGGTGGCGCCGCGGCCGGTGGCGTTCAGCACCCTCCCGCCGGTGGCGACCAGCTGCCCGTCGCGCCGGGCGGTGCCGGCGTGAAAGATCATCCGCGACGAACATTCGGTCAGCTCGGGCAGGCGGATCGCCGTGCCGTTCTGATGATCGCCGGGATAGCCGTTGGCGGCCAGCACCACGGTCAGCGCGTGGTCCTCGGCCCAGTTGGCGGTGACGCTGTCCAGCCGCCCCTCGGCACAGGCCTGGATCAGGTCCAGCGCCTGCGCCCCAAGCCGCATCATCAGCACCTGCGCCTCGGGGTCGCCGAAACGGGCGTTGTATTCGACCAACCGGGCGCGGCCATTCTCGATCATCAGCCCGGCGTAAAGCACGCCCTGGAACGGGGTGCCGCGCCGGGCCATTTCTGCGACGGTGGGTTCCACGATCTCGGCCATCACCTGCGCCTGGATTGCGTCGGTCAGCACCGGGGCGGGGGAATAGGCGCCCATGCCGCCGGTGTTGGGGCCGGTGTCGCCTTCGCCGACGCGCTTGTAGTCCTGCGCGGTGCCGATGGGCAGGCAGTTGGTGCCGTCAACCAGCACAAAGAAACTGGCCTCTTCACCGGTCATGAATTCCTCGATCACCACCTCGGCGCCGGCATCGCCAAAGGCCCCGCCGAACGCGGCATCGACGGCAGCGACGGCCTCGGCCTCGGTCATGGCCACGGTGACGCCCTTGCCGGCGGCCAGCCCGTCGGCCTTGACCACGATCGGTGCGCCCACGCGGGCGATATGGTCGCGCGCGGTCGCGGCGTCGGTAAACCGGGCCCAGGCGGCGGTCGGCGCCCCGCAGGCGTCGCAGATTTCCTTGGTGAAGCTTTTCGACGCCTCAAGCTGCGCTGCCGCGGCCGAGGGACCAAAGGCAAGGATCCCGGCCGTGCGCAGCGCATCGGCAACGCCTGCGGCCAATGGTGCCTCGGGGCCGATCACCACCAGGTCGATGGCGTTTTCCTCGCAGAAATTCACCACTGCGGCGCCGTCGGTGATCGCCAGCTCGGCGCAGCGGGCGATCCCGGCGATGCCGGCGTTGCCGGGCGCCACGATCAGCCGGTCGCATTTCGGGTTCTGCCGTATCGCCCAAGCCAGCGCGTGTTCACGCCCGCCGCCGCCGAGGATCAGGATATTCATGCGCGCCCCCTTTTTCGATGTCGCGCCTGCTCTAGGCCGCAGCTGGCGGGCCTTCAAGCGAAGGTGATGTCTTTGGTGCCTAAATATCCCGGGGCTTGTGAGCGCCCGGAAAACAGTCCGGTGGACTGTTTTCAGCGAACAAGGCCGCGGTAGCGGCCCGGGGCAGCGCCCCGGTCCGGCAGCGCAACCTTCACCCCCGCGGCAGGGTCTCGCGCAGATAGCGCATCATGTTGCCGCCCATGACCTTGGCGATCTGGCCCTCGGTCAGCCCCGCGTCCAGCAGCGATTGCGTCAGCGCCGGCAGATGGGCCGCGTCAAAAGGCACCCCGACCGAGCCGTCCCAGTCCGACCCCAGCGCGACGTGATCCTCGCCCAGCAGTTCGATGGCGGCAACGATCGTGGCCGCGATACCGGCCGGGCTGTCGTTGCAGGTGACATCCGCCCAAAAGCCGATGCCGACGATGCCGCCTTTGGCCGCGATCTGGCGCAGCAGTGCGTCGTCGATGTTGCGCGGCGTGTTGCAGACCCCGTGCACCCCGGTGTGGCTGAGCATCGGTTTCGCGCCCGGCACCGCCAGCACCTCGCGCACCACCTGCGGCGAGGCATGGGCCAGGTCGATCACCAGCCGCCGGGCGACCAGCTCGGCCACCACCTCGCGGCCGAAATCCGTAAGCCCACGCTGCGACTGCCCGTGCAGAGAGCCGCCCAGCTCGTTGTCAAAGAAATGGGTCAGGCCAAAGACGCGATAGCCCGCGCCCTCCATCACCGCCAGGTTGGCGAGGCTCCCCTCAAGCGGATGCGCGCCCTCCATCGCCAGGATCGCGCCGATGACGCGGCTGCCCGCCGCACGTTCGGCCAGCAGCGCGGTCAGGTCGTCGGCGCTGCGGATCAGGCGCAGGCGGTCGGGGTGCGTATCGGCCAGCCGGGTCAGGCGCCGCGACTGGTCCAGCGCGCGTTCCTTGAGGCTGAACCAGCTTTGCACCGGGCGCAGCTGACCGATGACAAGGGGCGTGATGTTGTCGGGCGCATCAGTGGCGTTTTCGCCGTAATTCTGGCCGCGCGGGCTTTTCGTCACCGCGCTGAACACCTGCACCGCGACATTGCCGCGGTCGAGCCGGGGCAGGTCCACGTGGCCCTCGGGGCGCTCGACCGACAGGTCGCGGGCCCACAGCAGCGGGTCGGCGTGCAGATCGCCGATCACCAGCCGCCGGTGCAGCGCCAGTGCCGCGTCAGACACCGGCCATTCGGCGCGGGCGGTGACCGGGTTCAGCCGGTCGGCGACGATGCGCGGGCCGAACGCCGCCACCGCCGCCAGCGCCAGCAGGGTGACCGCCGCCAGCCCCAGCAGGATGCGGCGCAGACGGCGGGGCTGCTGGCGGCGGAACGGGTCGCGGGCCACGCGATCAGCCCTCCATGGCTTCAAGCTGGTCGATAAAGCCCTCGATCATCGACAGGCCCTTGTCCCAGAACGCGGGGTCGGATGCGTCCAGCCCGAATGGCGCCAGCAGTTCGGCGTGGTGGCGAGAGCCGCCGGCCTTGAGCATGTCGAAATATTTGGCCGGGAACCCCTCGGGCTGCGCCTCATAGGCGGCGTAAAGCGCGTTCACCAGCCCGTCGCCGAAAGCATAGGCATAGACGTAAAAGGGCGAGTGCACGAAATGCGGCACATAGGACCAGAAGCTCTCGTATCCGGGCATGAATTCAAAGGCATCGCCCAGCGATTCATGCTGGACCTGCATCCAGATCGCATTGATGTCGTCGGGGGTCAGTTCGCCATCCTCGCGGGCCGCGTGCAGGCGGCATTCGAAATCGTAAAAGGCGATCTGGCGCACGACCGTGTTGATCATGTCCTCGACCTTGCCGGCCAGCAGCGCCTTGCGTTGCGCGGGGTCGGTGGTGCGCGACAGCAGCGCGCGAAAGGTCAGCATCTCGCCAAAGACTGATGCGGTTTCGGCCAGCGTCAGCGGCGTCGAGGCCAGCAGCTCGCCCTGTCCGGCCGCCAGACGCTGGTGGACGCCGTGGCCCAGCTCATGCGCCAGCGTCATCACGTCGCGCGGCTTGCCCAGATAGTTCAGCAGCACATAGGGGTGCGCGTCGGTGACGGTGGGGTGCGCAAACGCGCCCGGCGACTTGCCCGGTTTCACGCCCGCGTCGATCCAGCCGCAGTCAAAGAACGGCTCGGCCAGCCGCGCCAGTTCCGGATCGAACCCGGCATAGGCGTCCAGCACCGTGGCGCGGGCCTCGGCCCAGGGGACCAGCCGGTCGGGTTCCTGCGGCAGCGGCGCATTGCGGTCCCAGACTTGCAGCTTGTCCAGCCCCAACCAGCGCGCCTTGAGCCGGTAATAGCGATGCGACAGCCGCGGATAGGCGGCCACCACCGCGTCGCGCAGCGCCTGCACCACCTCGGGCTCGACATGGTTCGACAGGTGGCGGGCGGTCTGCGGGGTGGGCATCTTGCGCCACCTGTCCTCGATCGCCTTTTCCTTGGCCAGCGTGTTGTGGATGCGGGAAAACAGCTTGATGTTGTCGCCGAACACCTGCGCCAGCGCCTTTGCCCCCGCCTCGCGCCGGGCGCGGTCGTGGTCGGTCAGCAGGTTCAGCGTGGCTTCCAGCCCCAGCACCTCGCCCTCGACGTCAAAACTCAGCGCGGCGGTGGTTTCGTCGAACAGCCGGTTCCAGGCGGCGGCGCCGACCACGGAATTGTCGTGCAGGAATTTTTCCAGCTCGTCCGACAGCTGATAGGGGCGCATGGCGCGCATCCGGTCGAACACCGGCTTGTAGCGCGACGGGCCGCAGGGGGTGCTGAAGACCTGTTCGTAGACATCATCGGGGATGCGGTTGAATTCGAGGCTGAAGAACACCAGCGGCGTGGTCATCTCGGTGATGCGGGCCTGAAGGTCGCCCAGCATCTTGGCGCGGCCGGCGTCGGTGGTGTTCTGGTAATAGCGCAGCCCGGCATAGGACATGATCCGGCCGACGATCAGGTCGATCTGCTGATAGCGTTCCACGCATTCCAGCATCTCGGCCGGGGTCAGCGCGGCCAGCCGGCCCTGATAGTCGGCGGCAAAGCTGGCGCAGGCCGCGTCCAGCCGTTCAAGGTCGCGCGTCAGTTCCGGTGCGTCCGGGGCGGGGTAGAGATCGCTCAGATCCCATTCCGGCAGCTCGCCCAGCGGAGCCGCATGTGCGCCCCCCACACCGTCGGCATCGCGAAAGGGACCGTTGCAGCGGGGCAGGCGGGTCATCGGCGTCTCCTTTGATCTGTCGGGCAATATCTGTCCTGTCGGGGGCTTGGGTTCAACCCGGCGCGGTGCCGGCCGGCGGAGGCTTGCCCCTGCCTTGCGGCCGCAGCGGGGGTTTTCCACCCCCGCACCCCCGGAGGATATTTTCATGATGAAGAAAACATTCCCGATTTTCACGGGCAGCGCGGAAAGCGGGCGGTTTGCGGTCGGCGAGGCAGGGCGGTTCGCGGCGTTCGCGCGGAATTGGCAGAAAAACCGCCGGAGTGTCCGGCTTTGTCCATTTTGCCCGTGATTGCCAGAATGTGTCTGCGGGCATAGCCTCGCGCCCAAGGAATTTCCAAGTCCAGAGGAACGCGCCATGACCGACGACCCCCGCCCGCAGGGATTTGATACGCTTGCCATCCATGCCGGGGCCGAGCCGGACCCTGCGACCGGCGCGCGGCAGGTGCCGATCTATCAGTCCACCGCCTTTCAGTTCCGCGATGCGGCACATGCCGCGCGGCTGTTCGGGCTGCAAGAGGTCGGCTATATCTATTCGCGCCTGACCAACCCCACGGTTTCGGCCTTGCAGGCCCGCGTCGCGGCGCTGGAAGGTGGCGCTGGCGCGGTGTGCTGTTCCAGCGGACATGCGGCCCAGATCATGGCGCTGTTCCCGCTGATGGGGCCGGGGCTGAACATCGTGGCCTCGTCGCGGCTGTATGGCGGCACCGTCACCCAGTTTTCCCAGACGATCCGCCGGTTCGGCTGGTCCTGCCGCTTTGTCGATCTGGACGACCATGACGCGGTGCGTGCGGCCATCGACGACGACACCCGCGCGATCTTCTGCGAATCGATTTCCAACCCCGGCGGCTATGTCACCGATATTCCCGCCATCGCCGGCATCGCCGATGAGGCCGGGATTCCGCTGATCGTCGACAACACGCTGGCCACCCCGTTCCTGTGCCGCCCGCTTGAGCAGGGGGCGACGCTGGTCGTGCACAGCCTGACCAAATACCTGACCGGCAACGGCACCGTCATGGGCGGCGCGGTGATCGATTCGGGCAGGTTCGACTGGTCGGCCTCGGGCAAGTTTCCGTCGCTGTCGGACCCGGAACCCGCATATCACGGGCTGCGTTTCCACGAGACCTTCGGCGCCGCCGCCTTTACCTTTCATTCCATCGCCATCGGGCTGCGTGATCTGGGGATGACCTTGAACCCGCAGGCCGCCCATTACGTTCTGATGGGGATCGAGACGCTTGGCCTGCGGATGGAACGTCACGTCGCCAACGCGCAGCGCGTGGCCGAGTGGCTTGAGGCCGACCCCCGGGTGGCCGAGGTCACCTATGCCGGGCTGCAAGGCTCGCCCTGGCACGAGCGGGTGCAGCGGCTTTATCCCAAGGGGGCGGGCGCCCTGTTCACCATCCGGCTCAAGGGCGGCTATGACGCCTGCGTTGCGGCGATCGAAAAGCTGCAAATGATCAGCCATGTGGCGAATCTGGGCGATGCGCGGACGCTGGCGATCCATCCCGCCTCGACCACCCACAGCCAGCTGACCGAGGCCCAGCAGATCGCCGCCGGCGCCGGCCCGGATCTGGTGCGGCTGTCGATCGGCATCGAAAACCCCGAGGACATCATCGCCGATCTGGACCGCGCCTTGGGCTGAGACCGGACAGTTTTGAATGGAAACGGGCCGCATCCTCGGGTGCGGCCCGTGTCATCTGCGGCGCCTTACCCTCAATTGTTGGTGCGGAGAGTGGTTGCCCAAAGGGGACAACAATATTAATTACAACCGTGACTCCGTTTGAGAAATAGCGGGCAAGGTTTTGAAAGATATATTCTTTCTTAGAACATGTGTTGTCCTGGCAGCGGTAATTCTGGCGGGGGGCGCGGCGCTTTGCCTGTTGCTTCAGGCCGCTTTCGGTGACCGGCCCGAGTTGGGGCAGCTGCTGGGGCTGGTCGCGGCCGAGCCGGGCAGCCCGCTGGAAACCGCCGGCCCCGAGCTTGCCTGGCTGCCCGCATGGCTGTGCCCGGTGCTGACCCGGCTGCTGCGGGTCGAGGCGTGGGTTTATACCGCGCTGCTGCTGCTGGCGTTGCCGGTGGTGCTGAGCCTTGGCATCGACTGGGCCGCAGGCCGGCGCAAACCCTCGGCCGGGGCCGAGGGGCCGCTGCCCGATCAGGTGCCCCGCATGGGGCGTCGCGAGGCGGTAGACCGGCTGCCTCCGGAATAGGCCGCCGGTCCCCGGTCAATACAGCACGGCGCCCACATGCAGATTTCCGTCGGGGCCCTGGAAAAAAGCGACATTGGTGCTTGCAACATATTTCCCGTCCCGGCGCCAAAGAATGGGATCCGGGACGATGCGGATCAGGCGACCGCCCGCCATCCGCTCAATCTCGAAATTCTCGGGTCCAAGGACGAGATCAAGCGGCTCCAGCATGCCGCCTTGGCCGTCGTCGGGCGCGAGAGCCTCGGACGGGGCGGTTTTCTGGATGAATTCGTCAAGTGAGGCGTAATTCATTGTGATGGCCAGATGTCGCCACGCCGGCTCATAACTGGTCTGAATCCGGCGCCGGTCGCCGGATTGGATGACCTCGTGCAGATCACGATAGGCGGCCAGCAGCCGTGCCCGCGTTTCCGGCGTGTCCGCGAGCACGGGCGCGGACGCCCAGGGCGGTTCGGGCAGGGGGTCGGAAATCTCGAAATCGGCGGTGATCCGGCGTCCGGTCCATTCGTCGCCCCAACCCCCGATCAGAGCGGCCTCATCCTGACGATCTTTGCCGATTTTCATCGGCGGCGAGGTGCGTTCATCCGGCGCAGAGCCGAATTTGGTCACCTCGGGAGAGATCACGACATTGTCCTGATCAAGCGCCAGATTCAGTAATGTCGCACGCTCGCTGTCGCGGGTGACCAGATCAATGCGATCAATCCTGGCTTGGAAATAGAAATCGGGATCGGCCAGATTGTATTCGGCAGGGGAGCCTGTGACTGACATGAAATTGACGCTGATCTCGTTGCGTCCGGTTTTCAGATACGCGTTCACCGGCAGCGAAAGATTGGTGTCGTCCGGCGCAAAATGGCTCCAGATGCTGACGTCATTGATCCGCAGCACCCAAAAGGCACCCGCGCCGGCGATGTCGACGTAATAATTGACGGGGTTGGGACTGTCGTTGGCCACCGATATGCCTCCGGGAAGAATTGACAGGAATGCGACAAGGGCCGCCTTGGGCAGGTCAGTAATTCGACCAGGGCGGCGCGGCAGAGGTGACGCGCTCGACCGTCGGCGAAAGAAGAACATAGACTGCCCCCTCACTTTCCAGTTCTGATCTTTTGGCATTGGGGTCGTTCCAGTTGCGGTCGCCGGCCGTGAAAGATGGCCCCTGCTGGGTCACGGTGACCTTGCGCGACGAGCTGTAATCTTCAAGATCGCGGGACCGCGCGCTATTGCTGTGCGACGAGGTCGCCCCCATGCGCACATATCCGGTGGCGCGGGCCTTCAACCCCTCGAAATAATAGCGCTTCTTGCGCTTTTTCTCGGCGTCGACCTTCATTTCCCAGATCCAGCCGGTGTGCAGCGTGCCCTGAACGCCGGCCTCGGCGCTGACGATCCAGATTTCACCCTCGACATGCAGCCGTATCATCGCCTCGCCCCGGACGGTCAGCTTGCCGCCGAATTCGCTGCTCATGTCCTCGGATTCGAAATCGGCCGGGGCGTTGGCGGGGATCAGCACGCTGCGGTTGCTGTCGATCTTGTGGGTCAGCTTGCCCTGAGCCGAGACCGAGACTTCGGCACGGACCTCGCCGCGCACGGCGTTCGATTTGCTGGCCATGGTCGCGCGCGCTTCCTGCACCAGCCGGGCGCCGGCCGGCGACAGCATGACCTGCGCGGCCAGATCGACCACGTCCAGCTTGCCCGTCGCCGTCATGGTCAGCGAGGTTTCCAAAGAGCCGAGCCTGGCCTCGAGATCGGGGCTGGCCTTTTTCGCCTCGAGCTTGATGCCGGTGCCGGCCAGCTTCAGCGCCATGTCGAACCGCACGCCCGAGCCAAAGCCGGTGCGGTCGACGATGCGGCCCGGCTTGGGCGAGGCCAGCGACACCGATTCCGAAAAATTGCCGATGATCGACGCGATGGTGCCGATGATTCCCGGGGCCTCGCCCGGGCTGGGCTGGCCGCGTCCGCTGCTGGGCGTGGCCACGGCCTTGGCCGCCCCCGAGATGTCGAGAGGCCCGTATTTCCCGGTCAGATTGCCCGCGATCGAGGCGTTGCCGCCGATGCCCGTGGTCTGGAAATGCACGCCCACCGACACGGTGGCGTCGCCCGACGCCTCGAAATACGGAAACGGGACGACCCGGAACGCCTGCGTCATGCTGCCTTCGCCGACGCATTGCACCGGGGTCACCGTCATGCCGCCCGACCCGGCCACCATGGCGGCAGAGCTGGTGATCGTATCGACGACCATCAGGAACAGCAGCGCCTGTTCGGGGACGAAATCCTTCATCGCAAGGGCGGTGCCGACGGTCTTGGGATAGCCGACCTCAAGATCCGCGCCCGAGCGGCTGACAAGAGTGTCCCGCATCGTGGCACCCTGTGCGAGAAACAGCGACCGGCGCGGGTGCCCGGTCATGCAGTCCCGGCCCTCGCCCCGGATGCGGACCTTGCCGCTGAGCATTTCGCCGCGGACGTCCTTGGCGACGATCAGCAACCGCGTCGCGGGTTTGTCGCCGGTGGCGGGCCATTCGATCCTGCGCGAGGGATCCGCGAAATCCATGACCGTGCCCGCGGTCATGCAGCATGGCTCATTGGGTTTGCAGTCGACGCAGAGCGCGGCAAAAGCCGGGTCGAAATTTCCGTCCTGGCCCGTGCCCGGCCCCGGCGGGATCGGGCTTTTCGCCATCGGCGGGTTGCCCCCCACCCTGTAGTTGGTGGCAAGCGCGCCCAGCCGTTGCTCGGTGTTCAGGGCGTCGCCCCCGCCGGCAAGCTGGCCAAGGACCGTGCGGGCGGCGCCGCGGTCGGCAAACACCTCGGGGTGGTGGTCCAGAAGGAACCTGTAATCCGCAGCCGTGGGGGAATAATTGGACAAGGGTTTTCTCCGGTAAAACGCGGCTGAAACTAGGCCCTGGAATGAGAGCCCTGGACGATGACGCCCCCGTGGCTGGTGGCCGAGCCGATGGTGGCGGCGGGCCGGCCGTCGATGAGGCAGGCGCCGGTGCCGGTGGTGATCGTGGCGCCGCAGCCCGTCACATCGCCCACCGTCGCGATCGGGAGCGCGTCGCAGGTCGAACGGGCGGCGACCTGCACGATGGCGTTGCTGCCGTGGATGGGGCAGGCGTGTTTGTCGCCAAGCCGGGCAAGGGGTTTCATCAGGCGATTTCCTTTTGTCCCAGCCCGTGGGCGGTGGTCATCCGGGTGAACCAGTCGGCAAGCTGGTTCTTTCTTTGCCATGGCAGCAGCGTGCGGTCGGTCAGGAACTGCCCGGCCTCGGGGTAGCGGCGTTCGAAATCGGCGCCGAACAGCAGCTGCGCCTGCGCGATCATGTGAACCTGGCTGGCCGAGGTCATGCCGAACCCCGCCGCCGCCGCCGCCGCCCCCTGCGCAATCGAAAGACAGCGGGTCGCCGAGGTCAGATGCCCGAAATCCCGCATCAGGCGGCGCGCCAGACCGTCGGTCGCACGGCGCTGCATCCGCTGGCCAAGGGCTGCATATTCCGCCGGCGACACCACGCCGGGGCCGCGCCGCTGCTGGGCTGCGGGGCCGGGTGTGGCGGGCGTGCCGGTCCAGCGCAGCAGCCGCCCCTGCGCCAGGCCGGGCGGGTCGAACACCCCCAGCGCCGGCCCCCGCAGCTGGGCGCCGTCGGGCAGCAGGCATTCGGCCGATATGGGCACGATGATCGCGCTGAGGTCGCGGGCGAAACTGTCGCGAAAGCTGTGCGGCATCGTCTCGATCGCGTCGATCATCACGCGGGGGTCGTAAAAGCGGAAATAGACCGAAGTGTCGGGGTCGTGGGGCGTGCGCAGCATGGTAAAGCGGCGCAGATGAAGGCGCATTTCCTCCATGCTGGAGCTGCCGCCGAGCAGCACGAAACCGTGGTCCTGCTGCGGCCGGGCGCGCAGCTGCGCGGGAAAGCTGCCATGCGGATCGACCCGCACCAGCCACGGCGCGAGCCTGCGGCTTTCGGGGTTCAGCGTGGTGTAAAGACAGCTGTGTTCGGCATCGCTTTGCTCAAGGCGCTGCGAGATGTCGGGCCAGTTCACCCCGTCCACCACCGCCCAAAGCTGGCCAGAGCTGGCCAGCAGCGTGTCCCAGTCGAGCTCGGCCCATGACGACGCGGGGTCCACCGCCGCCGCGTCGCCCAGCGCGACCGGGCGGGATTCGTTCACCTGCCGCACCAGACGGGGCAGATCGTCGGCCAGTGCCCCCAGCCCCGTGACGCCCGCCACGCGCGAGGCCGAGGACACCGCGACCAGTTCGCAGCCCAGCCGGGGCAGGGCGTGGCGCATTCCGATCTGGAAATCTTCGGCAGAGCCGGCGGTCAGCAGCAACCAGCGGGCGGCCTCGCCACGGTTGCCCAGCCAGTGCCGGCCCCCGTCGTCATGGGCGCGCAGATGGCAATACCCGATCCACGGCTCCACGGTCAGACCCCTGTGTCGGCAAACGGGCAGTGGCTGACAAAGGGCGATCCGGCGGCCGCGGCGGCCTTGAGCACCGCGGGGATCGCGGGCAGGGCGACGGCGCCGGGGGACGCCGCGCCGACGTTCAGCACGGGCGTCGCGTTGATCGCGCCCCCGTCAAGAACCAGCGCGGCGCCGCCGGCGACCAGCGTGATCCGGGTCGCGTCGATGACGATCTCGCCGTCGGACTTGAGCGTGAGATCGCCGCCGGCGCGGGTGGCATAGCTGCCGCCCACGCTCAGGCCGCGGTCGCCGTCGATCTTTTCGCGCATCGCGCCCTTGACCGACAGGTCCAGCAGCCCCTCGATGCTTTCGGTGCGGTTGGCCGCGACGATCAGGTTCGAATCGTTGCCGACGCTGACCGTATCGTCGAAATCGACCCGGCGCTGCGCCGAATTCAGCACCTTCATGTCCAGGTTCTTCTGCGCGTGCAGATAGATGAATTCCTCGCCGCCCTTGTCCTCAAAGGTCAGCTCGTTGAAGCCCTGCGCCGAAACCGAGCTGGTCTTGAAGGTCGAGCGCGTCCGGTGTTCGGGCAGCGCCATCGGCGGCGGATTCGCGCCGTTGAAGACGCAGCCGGTGACCAGCGGCTTGTCGGGATCGCCTTCGAGGAACTCGACCACGACCTCCATCCCGGTGCGCGGGATCACCATGCCGCCCCAGCCGCTGCCGGCCCAGCTTTGCGACACCCGGCAGCGCATCGAATACGCCTCGTCCAGATCCCAGTGAAAGCGGACGAGGATGCGGCCGAATTCGTCGCAGTCCACCTCGCCCTCGCCCACCACCTTGGCGGTCTGGGGGCCGTGGACGACGGGTTGCGCGGTGCGGCGCGGGGGCGCCATCGGGGCGGTGTCGGGCATCAGCACATACGAGCCGGTAAAGCTGTAGCCGTCGCTACCCGCCCCGCCCGAGCCATAGGATTCCGACACAAAGGAATGTGTCGCGGCAAGGCAAAGATAGGTCTCGCCCGTGCCGGGCACCTTGTCGCCGCCCAGCCGCACCCGCATCCCCGACCCAAGGCTGGCGCAATCGCCCGTCGCGCGGTTGCGCCGGTCAAGCCCCTGTTCCTGCCGGGTGCGCAGCCGCGCGGTGCTGCGGCCGGTTTCCTGCTGCGCGTAATCGCCCGGATAGTCAAAGCTTTCGATCCGCCCCTGCGCGTGGGCGGCGTCGCCGACATGCTCGGCCTCCATCGCTTGCAGCGGCTTCTTGAAGTCATAGTCGGTCAGCCGGATCGCACCTGTGGTCAGGTTGCGCTCGGGCGTCCATTCCCAGAAATGTTCCTGCTCATACTGGTGATGGCCGTCATAGGATTTGAACGGCCGCTCGCCGATGCTGTCATGGGCCAGCACGTCGTCGGTCAGCACCAGCGTGTGGCTGCCCATGGCGTGGCGGAAATAAAAGCTGATCCCGTGGCGTTCCAGCTGCCTGCGCACAAAGTCCAGATCGCTTTCGCGATACTGGACGGTGTATTCCAGCACCGGGTAATCGTCGCTCAACTGGATTTCCAGCGCGGGATCGCCAAGCTGGGCGTAATCGGCCAGCACCTCGCGCAGGATCTGCACCACCGTCTTGTCGTGAAAAATCCGCTGGTTGCGCCGCCGCCCGGCCAGCCAGAACCACGGGCGCAGCGTCAGGTCGTAGCGATGGCCGTTTTCGCCCACCCCCGCCCAGCGGGCCGAGGCGACGATGCCGTCGAACACCCGCACCCCGTCGCGCGTCCCGATCTCGACCGAGGCATGGGTTCCGATCAGCGCATCGAAATCCAGATCATCGCTGCCTGCAAGTCCCTGGACCCGGTATTCGTAAAGCTCATTAAGGTAATCCGTGCCGTCGAAGCGTAACAATACGATCGCGTCGTCACCCAGTTCCGTGGTCAATCGACCCAAACGGTCGGCCTGTCTGAATGGCGGAGTCATGAAAAGCTCGGTCTACAAAAGTTAAGACAGGCTAGCAAAGCCTTGTGGCGTTGAAAACCAGTATGATGAAGTTTTCGCTACCAGCCGCCGCCTCCGCCGCCGCCCCCGCCTCCGCCCGAGGATCCGCCGCCACCCCCGCCCCCGCCCGAGGACGACCCGCCAAAGGCCGACGACGAGGCGCTGGCGGCCGGCATCGCCGCGGTCAGGCTGGAAGAAAGCCGGTCCACCACGCCGGCGCTGCCGCGTGTGCCCGTGCGGGCGGGGGCGGAATATCCGGCCAGTCCGGTATCGGACAGCAGCCGCGCGCCGGCGGCCCGTGTCGCCGGCTCATCCACCGTCGCCAGCCAGTCGCGAAAGCGGCGGGTCCAGATGTCCTCAAGCCCCAGCGCCATCGCAAAGGGCAGGATGCGCTCGAAATGCGCCACCGACATGTCGGGCGCCCCGAGGGCAAGACGATCCTTTTCGGCGACGCGGATATATTCGCGCAGCCCCTCGATCTGGTCCAGCACCGCGCGGCCGGCCGCGGTGGGGCCGCCCAGAATCGGCGCGAAGATCACGTTGACCAGCAGGATTCCCGCCAGCGCGGCGGGCATGATGCGGCTGCCTCCGTTCAGGTCACTGGCGTGAATCAGCGCCGCCGCGCCCGCGCTGGAAATGGCAAGGCTGAGGATCAGGCCGAACCAGACCCCGGGCGACCTGCCCTTGCCCCACGCAAAGGCGGCCGCGCGCAGCGTCAGCAGCAGGAACGCCGCGCTGGCGGCGAAAATGATCATCAGCGCGTTCAGCGGCTCGGGCAATTGCAGCGGCGGCAGGATCAAAAGCGGAACCGACAGCCCCAGGCCCAGCCCCAGTCGCAACCCATAGGGGCGATAAAGCCCGCGTTCGCGACGTTGTTGCCGCAGCCCGGCGGCGGCGTCGTGGCGCAGCGCGCGGATCACCTCGCCATTGGCGCGGTCGATGGCCAGCTCTCCGCCCGATTTTTCCAGCGCGGCGACGACAAGCCGCTGCTCGGGGGGCAGGTCGGGGGGAGGGGGCCTTTCGTGCAGCCTCAGCCGGGCGGTTTTCGGCCCCGAGATCTCGATGCCGATCACCCCGCGCGAGGCCAGCTCGACCAGCGACAGCGACAGCAGCCGGTCCGGGTCGGGGCTGGCTTCGGGCAGGCTGGCGGCGACCATGGCGGCGGACATGCCCGCAGGCGGTTCCCATCGCGGCACGATGACGCCGCGCGCGGGATCGCGGCCGAAAAACCACCATGCGCCCAGATAATACAGTGCGATTGCCCCCAGCCCGGCCAACGCCCACAGGCCGGCGCGGTGATCGCGGCGGAACCATGCGCGGCGCTGTTCCCTTGTCGGGGCGGGGACGGCCCCCTTGGCAAGGCTGACGGCCAGCGTCAGCCCCTCGCGCGGGTCCAGCGGGCGGGTAGAGCGGAACACCGCGGTCAGCGGATCGGGCTGCGAAAACCGCAGGGCGGTTTCGGTCGATCCGTGGACGCCGGTAAATCCCGCAAGCTCCAGCACGCGCGCGCCCTGGGGCAGATGGACGGTCGCGGTCGCAAGGTCGATGGGAAACAGCCATTCGGTGCCGGTGGCGTTCCAGTAAACCTCGTCGTGATCGTCAAAAAACCGCAGCTGGCGGTCCGTGCGATAGGTGATCTGATAGACATGTTCGCCCGGCGTCAGCCTTGTGTCGGGGCTGCCCATGTAGATGCGGACGGCGCGGGCGATCTGCTCGACGCGGCTGGGCTCGGGCCGGCCGTCCCGCGTAACGGAAAGCAGCTGGAACCCGACGCGATAGGTGCCGCGCCCGTCCCGGGCCAGCATCGGAAAATCGCGAAAGATGCCGCGCTGGATGCGATCGCCCTCGGCCCGGACGCGGATCGTCTCGGTCACCAGGAACGCGCCGTCGGGCTGGACGCGCAGGTCGCTGTCAAAGGACAGGATGCGTTCGTCGGCCCACGCCGGTTGCAACGCCAGCAGCGCCAGCAGCACCAGCGCCAGCATTGCAGCGACCAGCGGGCGCAGCCCCGTCGGCGGGCCCATCGTCAGCCCCGTCGTCAGAACGACACCTTGGGCACGTCGCGTTCCGCCGGGCTTTCCAGTTCAAAGAACGCCGCCTCGTGAAACCCGAAGCGGCCGGCGATCAGGTTTGACGGAAAGCTTTGCACCTTGACGTTCAGCATCCGCACCGCGCCGTTGTAATAGCGCCTTGCGTGCTGGATATCGCGCTCGATCTCGTCCAGCGAGGCGTGCAGATCCTGAAAATTCCGGCTGGCCTTGAGGTCGGGATACGCCTCGGCCACCGCGAAAAGCCGCGTCAGGGCGGCGCCCAGCTGCCCCTCGGCCGCGGCGCGCCCGGCCACGTCGCCCGGCTCGGCGGCCGAGGCGCGGGTGCGGGTCAGCCGGTCCAGCAGTTCCTTTTCGTGGCTGGCATAGCCCCTGACGGTTTCCACCAGATTCGGCACCAGATTGCTGCGCCGCTTGAGCTGGACGTCGATCCCGCTCCAGGCTTCGGCGACCTTTTGGCGCAGCGCGACAAGCGCGTTGTAGATCACCACGCCGTAAATCGCTGCGGCCAGGGCGATGCCGATGAAAGCCAGTATCCATTCCATGCGGTTCAATCCGTTTGCTGCCGCGGACAGGCGTCACCCTAGCGGCGCGGGGCCGCGGGCGAAACCCCGCGCAGCCATGGTCGGCGGGGGGTTGCACCTATTTGTCTGTTGCGGCTTGCGGATGGGCGGCGGTGTTTCCATAATCTGCGCGACCGCAGCAGGCACCGGGCCGCAGGCAGGGGCAGATTCAGCGCGATGACTTCAACCGAGACCGAAGAAAACACCCGCCGCCCGCAGCGCAGCCTGAGGCCGGAAACCCCGGCCGAGCTGTTCGCCGCCGTGCGGCCGCTGTCCGATCTGGTCAAGCTGCGTCCGATGGCGGCCGAGGACGGCCCCCGTTTCCTTGCCCGGCTGCGGTTTTCCACCACCCCGGAAGAGGCCGTGACCTATACCGCCTTTGCGGCGCTGCCGCCCTCGGCCGCGGGCTGGGGCTATGAATGCCTGCGGCTGATGGCGGGGCATTTGCAGCCGCAGGAACGCGAGATGATGCAGCGGATCGCCGGCTGGCTGGCCAATCCCACCACCCGCCTGCGCCACGAGATCATGAAAGAGGCGCTGTGGGCGCCGACGCGCAGCCCTTCGGTGCTGCTGGGGCTGGCGGTGGGCTGGTCGACCGGAGGCCCGGCGCCGAACGATCCCGATCCCTCGCCCGCGCACAAGACCCCGGTGGCGGTGAACAGCGCGGTGCTGTCCTGCCTGGCCCGCGTGCCGCTGTCGCAGCGCCCGATCTTTCTGGCGCGGATCCTCGACATGGCCGACACCTTGTTTGGGGCCGGTTGATCCTGATGACGCTGACCCTGCAAATCGAGAATTTCCATGTGCTGGACGACGGCGGTCCGGTCAGTGTGCTGGTGCCCGAAAGCGGGATCCGGGTCGGGCGCCGGGCCGGGATGGACTGGGTGCTGCCCGACGCCAGCCGTTACATCTCGGGCCAGCATTTCGAGGTCGGCCATGACGGCGCCAGCTGGTGGCTGACCGACCTGTCCACCAACGGCACCTTTTTGCAGGGCCACCGCCACCGGCTGGGCGCGCCTCATGCGTTGTCGCACGGGGACCGGTTTCAGGTCGGGCAATATATCATCGTCGCGATCTTTGACATGCCGCAGGGGCAGGGGGCGCTGTCGCCCGGCTCGCTGCCCGAGCATCGCATGGACCGCCCCGTCGAAGAGCAGGCGCAGGACGATCCCTGGGCGCTGGGCGGGTTTTCCACAGCCCCGGTCGATCCGCTGCCCGTCGGGATCGCCGCAAGGCAGCCCGATTTCGCCGATGATTTCATCGAGATGCCAGGCCCCGCCGCCGCTACCCCGCCCGTGGCTGTCGTGCAGCCGTTTCCGTCCGCGCCGCCGCCCGGTCCCGTGCCGGCCGCCATGGACGAATCCGCCTTCATGCGCGGCTTTTGCGCCGGGGCGGGGCTGGCGCCGGGCGCCATGTCCACGCTCGCGCCCGAGGATTTCGGCCGCGTCTTGGGCGAGGCGCTGCGCGTCACCGCATCGCAGGTGATGCAGGCGTTGCAGGATCGCGCCGCCGCCCGCCACTTCACCCGCGCGGGCGAGCGCACGATGCGGGGCGCGGTGGACAACAACCCGCTGAAATTCCTGCCGGATGCGGGGCAGGCGCTGGATGCGCTGTTCATCAATCCGCGTGCGGGTTTTCTGACTGGGGCGGCGGGGTTTGATCAGGCGCTGGCCGATCTGCGCCGTCATCAGGGGTCGCTGTTTGCCGCCCTGCAACCGGCGCTGATCGAGCTGCTGCACGACCTCGACCCCGACCGGATCGAGGCCGAGGCCAAAGGCAGCCCGCTGACCGGCAATCGCAAATCCCGCGCGTGGGAGGTTTTCGTCCAGCGTTGGGACGCCAAGACCGCCAATGAAAACGGGATTCTGGACGAATTCATCCGCCTGTTCGCCGCCGCCTATCGCAAGGCGGACGAAACCGGGCCGAGATAGGGAAACACGATGGCGCTGGATAATCTGCTGGATCCCGTTTCCGAATCAGCGCCCTGCGGGCCGGATCTGGAACGGCGCGACGACCCTGAGTTCCTCGATTATTATTTCGAGGCCGAATCCCGCCTGCCCGAGCGGTATTTCACCCCCGGATCGGCCGAGGACGGGCGCGAGGACCGGCTGTTCGACCCCCGCTCGGTCGATCTGGCGGCCGAGCGGGCGGCGATCGCGCCGCTTTTGGCGCGCAGCCGCGACCTGCGGCTGCTCAGCCTGCTGGCGCGGTTCCAGATCCTGGCCGGCAAGCTGGGCGATTTCGCCTCCAGCCTCGAAGACATGGCCGCGCTGATGGGGCAATGGCCCGACGAGCTGCACCCGAGGGTCGACCGCGGCGCCGCGGACCGCCGCAGCGCCATCGAGACGCTGAACAGCCAGCCCTCGGTGGTGATGGCGCTGGTCCATCTGCCGCTGCTGCCGGGCAGTGAGCTGACATTGCGCACCCATATGGTCGCCAGCGGCAAATCCAGCCCGCGCCTGTCCGAAACCGACCTGCCCGACAGCGACGTGCTGGCGCCGCTGCGCGCCGATTCCAGCCTTCGGCTGCTGGCGGCGACCAACGAGCAGCTGTCGCGCGCGGCGGATGCGCTGTTTCGGATCCAGCGGCTGGCCCAGAGCCACCCCGAGGCCCGTTTCACCCCCGAACTGGGGGCGGTGCGGACCGCCATCGCCGAGATGCAGGCCCTGATCGCCACCGCACGCCCCGAACTGCGCCCATGGTCCGAATCCGCCATGCCGGAACTGCCCGCGACACCCGACCCGCGGCAATTGACCGCGCCCGCGCCGGTCGCGGCGCAGCCGCCGCCCCACGCTGCGGCGCCGCAGATTCCCGACCGGGCGACCGCCGCGGCGGCGCTGGATGCGGTGCAACTGTGGCTTGCGTGCAACGAACCGTCCTCGCCCGCGGTTCTGCTGGTCGAACAGGCGCGGCTGCTGGTGGGCGCCTCGCTGGTCGAGGCGATCGAGGTGCTGATGCCGGACCGCGCCGGGGCCGCCGTGCTGGACATCGGCCATGGCAGCGGCTTCAGCCTCGGGATGGACCGGCTGAAAACCCTTAGCCGATCAGGGCTTGAGGGCGCGGCGGACGGCAGGAAAGCGCCGGCGGCGCTGCCCGCGATCACCTGCCGCGATGGGGTCGCGGCCAGTCTGGCGGGGGTCGAGGCCTATTTTTCGATGCGTGAGCCTGCCAGCCCTATCCCATTGCTTTTGTTCAAGGCGCGTGACATGTTGGGCAAGAAATTTGACGCCATCATGGCAGAACTGCTTGTGTCGGCCGTCAGGACGGATTGAAATGTCCGTGGCGGGTTTGGATTGACTCTGTGGCTGGGCATGCGTTCTGCTGTGCCGCAGGCGAAGGATTGAAAGAATGGCATCCGACAAATCGACAGATTTCCTGAAACGCAATCGCCCGCCCCGGGTGAATATTTCCTACGAAGACCCTTACGATTCCGAAAAAATGGTCGAGCTGCCCTTTGTCATGGGGGTGATGTCGGACCTGTCGGGCAACGCCTCGGAGGTCGAAAAGCCCGACATGGAGGAACGCGATTTCGTCGATGTGACCGCGGCGACGCTGGACGATTACATGAAAAGCGTGGCGCCGGGCCTGTCCTTCAACGTCGAGAACAAGATGGGCGGCGACGGCCGGCTGGGCGTCTCGTTGCATTTTGAAAACATGGACGATTTCAATCCCGCCGAGGTCGCACGCCAGATCCCGGCGCTGAAAAAACTGCTTGAGGCACGGCAGCATCTGGCCAACCTGCAACGCTACATGAATTCCAAGCCCAAGGCGCAGGAACAAATCCGCAAGCTGCTGGCCGACCCTGAACTGATGGCCGCGCTGGCCGAACGCGACACCGCCCGGGACGATTCTGAAGGGAACAGCTGAACATGGCGCAGAAGACCCAGGCGCAGACCGCCGACGCCGGCGCGCTGTCCGGACTGGACGAGTTTTCCGACATCCTGCGGCAGACCATCAAGCCGCGCACGGATGTCGCCGCGAAAGAGGTCGACAACGCCGTCGTCGCGCTGGTGCGCGAGGCGCTGGACGACCAGACGCTGGTCGCCGAGGACGTGATCGACACCATCGACGCGATGCTGTCGAAACTGGACCAGAAGCTGACCGAACAGCTGAACGAGGTCATTCACCACGAGGAATTCCAGAAACTGGAATCATCGTGGCGCGGGCTGGCCTATACGATCAACAACTCCGAGACCGACGCCTCGCTGCGCGTCAAGGTAATGAACGTCTCGAAAAAAGAACTGCAACAGATGATGCGCCGCTATCCCGGCGCGAAATGGGACAAATCGCCCCTGAACAAGATCGTCTATGAGGCCGAATTCGGAACTCTGGGCGGCAAGCCCTTTGGGACGCTGGTCGGCGATTACTATTTCGACCATTCGACAGCCGATGTGGCGCTGTTGCGCGACATGGGCAAGGTGGCGGCGGCGGCGCACGCGCCCTTTATTTCCTCGGCCGCGCCCGAGCTTCTGGGGCTGGACAGCTGGAATGAGCTGTCGGTTCCCCCCGATCTGTCCGAGATTTTCGATACGCCCGATTATGCGGCATGGAACGGGCTGCGCGATTCGGAAAATTCGCGTTACGTCGCGCTGACCCTGCCACGGGTTCTTTCGCGCGAACCCTATGGTCAGGGCTCGAATTCCGTCGTCGAGGAATTCAATTTCGAGGAAGAGACCGACGGCCACGACGGCACCAAATACGGCTGGATGAATGCCGCACATGCGATGGCGGTCAATATCAACCGCGCCCACAAGGAACATGGCTGGACCGTGCAGATCCGCGGTGTCCAGTCGGGGGGCGAGGTTCTGAACCTGCCGACGCATAATTTCGACACCGGCGACGGGTCCAGGGATCTGAAATGCCCGACCGAAGTCTCGATCACCGACCGGCGCGAGGGCGAATTGTCCAAGGCCGGGCTGATCGGCCTGATCCACCGCAAACACACCGACAAGGCCGCCTTTATCGGGGCGCAATCGCTGTATCGCCCCAAGAAATACGTGGACGATCAGGCAACGGCCTCGGACAACATGTCGGCGCGGCTGCCCTATATCTTTGCGGTGTCGCGGTTCAGCCATTATCTGAAATGCATGGTTCGCGACAAGATCGGGCAAAGCCCCGACCGGTTGCAATTGCAGACCCAGCTGCAAAGCTGGATCAACAAATACGTATCGGGCAATCCGGAAAGCGCGTCCGAGCGTGAAAAGGCCAAAAAGCCGCTTGCCGGTGCAAGGGTCGAAGTTGTAGAGGACGAGGAAAATCCCGGTTATTATATGGGGAAATTCTATTTGAAACCGCATTTCCAGCTGGAAGGCATGGATGTCGGGATGTCGCTCGTTTCCAGGTTGCCCAAGGGCAAATGAGTTTAAGCTGACTGCCAGAATTAAGGAGTTTACCCATGGCTGTCGATATCTTTCTGAAACTTTCCAACAATATCAAGGGTGAATCGCAGGACGATACTCACCGCGATGAAATTGACGTTCTGGCCTGGAACTGGGGCCTGACCCAGTCGGGGACCACGCATGTGGGCCGTGGCGGCGGCGGCGGCAAGGTGAATGTCCAGGACATCACCCTGACCAAATACGTCGATCTGGCGTCAAACGACCTGATCAAGCGTTGCACCAACGGCGAGCATATCGAAAACGGCGAGCTGATCGTGCGCAAGTCGGGCGGTGCGGCTCCGGTGGAATATTTCCGCATCAAGATGGAAAACATCATGATCACCAGCTATTCGACCGGTGGTCAGAAAGACGGTCTTGACCGTATTCAGGAAACCCTGACCCTCAACTTCCGCAAATTCGAAGTGCTCTATACGCTTCAGGAAGATTCGGGTGCCGCCGGTGCCGAAACCATGGCCGGCTGGGACATCGCCGAAAACAAAGAGTGGACCGCCTAAGCCTGCGGCTGCGATCCCTTTCGCCGGCAGCTTCGGCGGAACGTGTATCTCCACGGCGGGGTCGGCGCAGCGTGCCGGCCCTGTTTCGTTTCCGGCGGCGATACCGCCGGCAGGATTCTGGGGCGGCCTTTGGGGGCCAGCGGGGTGATCATGGCACCGCATCGCCAATCCTCGGGCAAGGTTTCCCGCCGCGGCGGGCTGCGCGAGATGTCGCTGCTGCATATCTTTCGCGATTCCGCCGCCCGCCGGGATTCGCGGCTGGGCGAGCGCGTCTATACCGACGGCGAGCGCGACCTGACCCAGCGCAGCCAGATGCGCCGCGAGGGTTGCAGCGAGGATGCGCTGCGCGCCAATCTGGCGCTGGACATCGCCAGCCTGATGAACACGATCCGGCTGGATGTCTGCACCGATCTGTCGGGCGCGCCGCGGGTGCGGGATTCGGTGGTCAATCACGGGTTTCAGGACATGGACAGCCTGTGGCGGACCAGCCGCACGCCCGCCGACATGGCGCAGACCATCCGCGAGGCGCTGATCCGCAACGAGCCGCGCCTGCGGCCAGATTCGATCGAGGTGCGGCTGGACGAGGCCGAGGCCACCGCCGACCAGCGGCTCAGCTTTGAAATTCTGGCCGAGATGATCTCTGACCCGACCGATATTCCGCTGCAATTCTTTGCCGAGGTCGATCCGGGCGAAGGCAAGATCGCCATGAAACGGATGCAGGGCGGGGCATGAAAAAATCGTTCCGCGACGCCTATGAGCGCGAACTGGACATCCTCTATGAACGCTCGGTCGAATTTGCCGAAGAATTTCCGGGGCTTGCCGACCGTCTGGGCGGTGTGCTGCGTGAAAACATCGACCCCGCCATCGCCGGCCTGCTTGAGGGCGCGGCGTTTCTGGCCGCGCGGGTGCAGCTCAAGCTGGATGAGGAATTCCGCGGCTTCACCATGGAGCTGCTTGAGCAGATCTTTCCCGACGCGCTGGCGCCGTTCCCCAGCTGCATGGTGGTCGAGGCACCCGCCGCCACCCGCCCGACCAGCGACGGCGCCCCCCGCGTGTTTGCGCGCGGCGAATATCTGGACGCGCGGTTTCGCGACGCCGACAAGCGGGTCACCTGCCGCTTCAGCCTGACCTCGGCGCTGGCGGTGCTGCCGGTGGCGATCGAGGGCATCACCTATCATGACCGCACCACCACGCTGGGCGGGCTGGGGCAGGATCCCGACCGCGCCACGCGGGCCGGTTTGCAGCTGGATCTGGCAAAGACCGACGGGCTGTGTTTTGCGGATCTGCGCACCGATGCGCTGAGCTTCCATCTGACCGCCGACATGCTGCGGGCGATGGCGCTTTATGAACAGGTCCATTGCAGCACGCTTCGGGTGTCCCTGCGCTGGCTGCAACCCAACGGGGATCCGGCCTTTCTGCGGCTGGCGCCCGAACAGCTTCGGCAGATCGGCTTTGACAGCGACGAATCGCTTTTCGACCGCCATAGCAGCCTGTTTCAGGGCTTTGCGCTGCTGCGCGATTTCTTTGCCTTTCCGCGCAAGTTCCTGGGCTTTCGCCTGACCGGGCTGTCGGATGCGCTGCGGGCCGTGCGGGCAGAGCGGATGCAGGTGATCCTTGAATTCGACCGGGTGAACGACGATCTGGCTCGCCAGATCCAGCCCGGCGATATCCGCATGAACTGCGCGCCCGCGATCAACCTGTTCGAGGAAAGCTCGAACCAGATCCGGCTGGACGACCGCCGCCATGAATATGTCGTCACCCCCGATTCCAGCCCGATCACCCATTACGAGATCCAGCGTATCCTGCGGGTCCACGCCAGCTACGGCACCGCCCATGACCGGGTCGAGGTGCTGCCGCTTTATGCGCTGCCGCAGGACGGTGCGCCGCGCGCCAGCTATTACTATACGATGCGGCGCAAGCCCCGCCGCCTGACCGAGGCCGAGCGGCGCGGCGGGCTGCGCGCCGATTACCGCGGGACCGAGACCTGGCTGGCGATCCACGAGCCGCCCGAATCCGTGGTCGGCCGCCGCGCGCAGCGACTGCATCTGCGCACGCTGTGTTCCAACCGCCATCTGCCGGTGGCGCTGCCGCTGGCGCGGTCGGAGGATTTCAATCTGGTGTCCGACCAGCTGACGACGCTCAGCTGCGTGAACGGTCCCACCCCCCCGCGCGAGCCGATGACCGAGACCGAGCGCGCCGGCCCCCATCGCACCTTGCAGGGCGATGTCTACTGGCGGCTGATTTCCTATCTGTCGCTGAACCATTTCGGGCTGGACGACCGTTTCGGCCGCGACGGCGCCGCCAGCCTGCGCGAGATCCTGACCCTGTTCGCCGATCTGTCCGACACCGTGACCGAGACGCAGATCGCCGGCATCACCGCGCTGAACGTGCGGCCGATCACCCGCTCGATCCGCCGCCCCGAGGGGTTTTTCCCCGCGCGCGGGCTGGAAATCTCGGTGACGTTCGACGAGGCCGCGTTCGAAGGCAGCGGTATCGCCCTGATGGCCGCGGTGCTGGACCGGTTTTTCGCCGAATATGTCAGCATCAACAGCTTCACCCAGATGGTGACGATCAGCAAGCAGCGCGGCGTGCTCAGGCGCTGGCCGCCGCGCACCGGCTCGGGGCCGCTGATATGACGGCTGAGGGTGCGGGTTTTCTGGCGCTGCTGCGCCGGCTGGAACGCGAAAACCCGGACCGGCCGCGTATCGGGCGCTCGGCCCGGCTGGCCGATGATATCGTCGAGATCGGGCAGGATCCGCAGCTGGGTTTTCCCACGGCCGAGATCGCGCCGGGGGGCGACGGTCCGGGCGGACGTATCCGGCTGCGCGCGCAGTTCATGGGCTATTTCGGGCCGCAGGGTGCCTTGCCCCTGAACACCACCGAAGAGGTCATGCGCTGGCAGCAGCAGGGCGAGGACGGCTTTGTCCGCTTTGCCGATCTGTTCGCGGGCCGGTTTTACCAGCTGTTCTTCCGGGCCTGGTCCGACGCCCATCCGATCAGCCAGCACGACCGGCCCGACGAGGACCGCTTTGCCCGCTATGTCGCCGCGGTGGCGGGGACCGGCTCGCCCGCGTTCATGGACCATGACGGGTTTCCCGACATCGCCCGGCTGCCGCTGGTGTCGATCTTCGGCGGCCGGGTGCGCAGTGCGGTGCGGCTGCGCCAGATGCTGGAACGGCATTTCCGCCTGTCCGTCGCGGTCGAGGAACATGTTCCCGCCTGGCTGGAGTTCGAGCCGGACGACATGCGCGGCCTTGGCATGGGGGGCGTGCTGGGGCGCGACATGTATCTGGGCGCGCGGCTGCGGTCGGTGAACGAAAAGATCTGCATCCACCTGCATCTGCCCGATGCCGATCACTATCGCGATTTCCTGCCCGGCCGGCCGCGGCACAGCCGGCTGGCCGAGCTGGTGTTCTGGTATCTGGGCCGCAGCTACGAGGTCGAGCTGGCGCTGACCCTGCCGCCCGACCGGGTGCCTGCGGCGCAGCTGGGGCGCAGCGCCGCTTTGGGCTGGCTGGCGGCCCTGCGCCCCGAGGCGCTGGCGGGCCGCGCCCCGCAGATCGAGATCGCCCGCTTCGCGCTGTCGCAGGGCAACTGACCATGACGAGGTTTCCATGACCGCCATCACCATCGAAAAATTCGCCGGCAAGATGAACCGGGTCGGTTATGACGCCTTTCTTCAGGCGATGCGGCAGGCGCGCGCCGACGGCAACCGCAACGTGGAACTGAGCCACTGGCTGTTTCACGCGATCTCGAACCAGAATTGCGACATCTCGGTCACCTTGCAGCAATCCGGGCTGGACCGGGGCCGGGTGCTCAAGGATCTGGACCGTGCCATGGGCGCGCTGCACAAGAACGTGACCGAGACGCCGGGCATTTCCGAACGGCTTGCCGATGCGCTGAACCACGCCTGGACCTATGCGACGCTGTTCTTTGGCGAGGCGCAGATCCGCACCGGCCATCTGCTGGTTGCGCTGCTGAACGACCATGCCTTGCGCCACGCGCTGGTGCAGTATTGCGGGGTTTTCGACGAGCTGTCCGCCGATCGGCTGGGCGCCGAGGCGCGCACGCTCTGGGCCGGGTCCGACGAAGAGGACATGCGCCCGATGGACGGCTCGGGCCTGCGCGCGGGGGCGGGCGGCGGGGACGGGGCGGGGCACGCGACCGCTCTGGGGCGGTTCTCGGTCGACATGACGGCGGATGCGGCCGAGGGGCGGATGGATCCGGTTGTCGGGCGCGACGACGAGATCCGCCAGATCATCGACGTGCTGATGCGCCGCCGCCAGAACAACCCGATCCTGACCGGAGAGGCGGGCGTGGGCAAAACCGCCGTGGTCGAGGGTTTCGCCCAGAAACTGGCCGCGGGCGAGGTGCCACCGGCGTTGCAGGGGATGCGGCTGCACATGCTGGACATCGGCGCGATGCAGGCCGGCGCCAGCATGAAGGGCGAATTCGAGCAGCGCCTGCGGTCCGTCATCGACGAGGTGCAGGCCAGCCCCGTCCCGATCATCCTGTTCATCGACGAGGCCCACACCCTGATCGGCGCGGGCGGTGCGGCGGGCACGGGCGACGCGGCGAACCTGCTGAAACCGGCGCTGGCGCGCGGGACGCTGCGCACCATTGCCGCCACCACATGGGCCGAATACCGCAATTATTTCGAAAAGGATCCGGCGCTGACCCGGCGTTTCCAGCCGATTTCGGTCGATGAACCCTCGATCGAGACCGCGTGTTTCATGATGCGCGGCCTGCTTGGTCCGATGGAGGCGCATCACAGGGTCCGCATTTCCGACGCGGCGGTGGAATCGGCGGTGAAGCTGTCGGCGCGCTATCTGCCGGCGCGGCAACTGCCCGACAAGGCGGTGTCGCTGCTGGATACGGCCTGCGCGCGCGTGGCCGTCAGCCAAAGCGCCACCCCCGCCCGCATCGCCGACATGCGCGCCGCCATCTCTGCGCTGGAAATGGACATCGCCGCCAAGACCGCCGAGCGCGATCTGGGCGCCGCGCCCGAGGCGCGTCTGGCCGAGCTCGAGACCGATCTGGCCGACCACCGCGGGCGGCTGGCCACGCTCGAGGCCGCCTATGGCGACGAAAAATCCCTCGTCGAGAATATCCTTGCGCTGCGCTCGCGTCTGGGCGGCGACAACGCCGACAGCATCCGCGCCGAGCTGGCCGAGGGGATGCGGGGGCTGGACGCGATCCATGCCGACGACCGGATGATCTGGCCGCATGTCGACGATCAGGCGGTGGCCAGCGTCATCAGCGACTGGACCGGCATTCCCGCGGGCCGGATGGTGGCCGATGAATTGCAGGCGGTGCTGGGGCTGGCCGACCACCTGAAACAGCGCGTCATCGGTCAGGATCAGGGTCTTGCGATGATCGCGCGCCGGGTGGAAACCGCGCGGGCCGGGCTGTCCAACCCGGAAAAGCCCATCGGCGTCTTCATGCTGTGCGGCCCGTCCGGCGTCGGCAAGACCGAAACCGCGCTGGCGCTGGCGGAATCGCTTTACGGGGGCGAACAGAACGTCATCACCATCAACATGTCCGAATTTCAGGAGGCCCACTCGGTCAGCCTGCTCAAGGGCGCGCCCCCCGGCTATGTCGGTTACGGCGAAGGCGGGCGGCTGACCGAGGCGGTGCGCCGCAAGCCCTATTCCGTGGTGCTGCTGGACGAGATGGAAAAGGCCCATGCGGACGTGCACGAGCTGTTCTTTCAGGTCTTCGACAAGGGCAGGATGGAGGACGGCAACGGCCGCCCGATCAATTTCCGCAACACGCTGATCCTGATGACCTCGAATGTCGGCACCGGCTCGATCATGGCGCTGGCCCCCGAAGGCGCGATCACCGACCCCGACACGCTGGAGGCGTCCCTGAAAGAAGAGCTTCTGGGCGTGTTCCCGCCCGCGCTGCTGGGCCGGATCGTTACCATCCCCTATGTGCCGCTGTCGTCCGGGGTTCTGGGCGGCATCGCCCGGCTGAAACTGGACGCGGTGGCGCGGCGGCTGCGCGAATCGCAGGGCGCGGCGCTGCATTACGGCGACGAGGTGATCGACGCGATCGTCGATCAATGCCGCGACCCCGACAGCGGCGGGCGGATGATCGACAACATCATCACCAACTCGATCCTGCCCGATCTGTCGCGGCAGGTGCTGGGCCGCATGGTCGCGGGGCGCGCGATGGAGGATGTCGCGATCCGCGTGGCGGATCAGGGTTTCACCTATGATTTCAACTAAAGGAGATTGTCATGGCAGGTTTCGACTGGGTAGTGGTGCAGGACCGCAGCGGCCGCGATATCGGCGTGGTCGGGTTCATCGGGGATGACGCGGTGGCCATCGGCGCGTTCTTTGACGGCCGCGACGCGGACAAGGACGGCCGCGTCAGCGTGACGGAACGGGTGGTGGCGGCGGTCGCGCCCTTTGGCCTTGACGGATCGGCGATTGCCGAGGTGGCGATGCAGGGGCGGCACAACCCGCTGATCGTCGAACGCGACCCGTCGTTTCACCGCATGAGCGCCAATATCTTTGCCGGGTTTGCGGCCAACATGGCGGTGGATGCGGTGTGGTCGGTCTATTTCAAGCGCGGGGTGCGGGCGGCGGGCACCGGGGTCGCCAAGGTGGTCACCGACAACATGGTCAAGCAGATGGTGATCCGCAAAGGCTTTGAACGCGTCGCGCGCGAGGGCTTCGACAGGGCGACGGCGCTTTAGGCGACCGCGTCTTAACGCACATAGATGCTGCCGATGCCCAGGCGGGCGTCGGCGGTTGCGGGGTCGCGCGACAGCCGGTCGAAAAACTCGGCGGCCGTCTCGCCCGCATGGGTGGCGACGGTGTCGGGGCGAACGGCACTGGCGATGGCCAGCACCAGCTGATGGGTGTCCCTTGCCCCGCCCGAGCGGGCCAGCGGCACCTCGAACCGGGTCGCCCCGGCCGCGGCGATCTGAAAGCGCCGCAGGTCATGGACCACGCCGTTGTCGTCGACCAGCAGCAGCGTCGTATACAG
The DNA here is from genome assembly GCF_900108405.1 of Paracoccus alkenifer. Taxonomy (GTDB): domain Bacteria; phylum Pseudomonadota; class Alphaproteobacteria; order Rhodobacterales; family Rhodobacteraceae; genus Paracoccus; species Paracoccus alkenifer. The sequence continues at coordinate 75,204 of NZ_FNXG01000001.1, read as the reverse complement.
CCCCGCCGTGCCCGAGAGGCGCCCTCGCAAACTGTCGCCGCTGGCGATATCCGGCGTCTCGATCTGCAATCCCAGACCCGGCAGCGGATAGCGCGGATCGCGCCGGATGAAATCCAGCGCCGGGCATTGCCGCGGGTCCAGCAGCACCGCGGCCTCGACGATCCCGGTGTCCAGCCCGCGGGTCAGCTCGCGCATCAGCCCGGCGACCCGGCGGTCGTCGGCCGCCAGCACCCCCAGCTGGATCTGGTCCTCGCCCAGCAGCGCGGGCAGGGCAAGCAGGCAGGATTCGCCCAGCCGGCCCCGGATCCGGTCGAACAGCTCGGCGAGGCGAGGGTCGGTGGGGGCGGTCCCGGGTGCGGCGTCGGGGGCGGGTGCGGTCTCGGGGGCGTCGGGCGCCGGTGCGGTGCTGGATTCCGACGCCGCCCGGCTGTCCACCAGTGGTATATCGGGCAGCAGCGGGGTCGGCAGCGCGGCACCAAGGTCGGGCGAAACGGGGGCAGGCGGCACGGGGGCAGGCGGCACGGGGGCCAGCGTCTCGGACCCCGCATCGGCGGCGGTGACCGGGGTCAGGGTGGGCGCGTCGGGCCGGGCGGTCGGGTTCAGCGCGGACAGGTCCAGCTCAAGCCGGACGGGGGCGCCGGGGGCGGCCTCGTGCCGCTGCCAGTCGGGCCGCCAGACCACCGCCGCCCCCCCCGCGCCATGCAGCAGCAGCGACACGGCCAAAGCCTGCGCCCACCCCGGCCGCGCCGGCGCCGCGCCGATCACGGGGCGGGCCCGTTGGGCCGGGTGACCAGCCTCAGGTCGCGGCCCTCCAGCCCCGGGTGGCGCAGCAGGTCCAGCAACAGGCTGGCCGGCGCCTGCCGGTCGATCATCACATGCAGCGGCCCGTCATGCAGCGCCAGCGCCGCGGGCAGCAGCTCGGGCAGGATCGGCTGGTCGTCCAGCAGCCAGCGCTCGGCCCCGTGCAGCTCCAGCACGGGCGAGGGCAGCACGGCGGCGGGCAGCAGCCGCGTCTGCGCCAGTTGCAGCTCGGCCGGAGGCCGGGCCGGCTGCCCGGCGCCGAGAAAGAAAAAGATCAGCAGCAGCACGATATTGACGATGGCCAGCGCCGGATCCAGCCGGGCAAGAGCCGGGCGGCGGGGCAATGACAGGCTCATCGGATCGTTCCGTCCGCGACCTGGACCGAAACGATGCCCTGCGCCGACAGGGTTTCCAGCACGGTGATGACATGCTGCACCGGCACCTCGGGACGCAGCACCACCAGGACATTCGCGGTGCCCTGCGCGCGCAGCGCCTCGGCCAGCAGCCCGACCCGGTCCAGCCCGAAGCGCTGGCCGCTGGCGGTCAGCCCCTCGGGGGTCAGGGTCCAGACCGCGGTGGCGCGGATATCGGTGACCGCGGCGGGCGTAGCCGCCCTGCCGGCGCCGTCCCCCGCGCCCGGCGCCCCCAGCGCGCCGGCCCGCAGCTCAAGCATGGCAAAGGGCGCCAGATTGGCGGACAGCATGAAAAAGATCAGCAGCTGGAACAGCATGTCCGCCATGGCCGTCATCGAAAACCCATGGCGCCGGCGCCGGGCGGGCAGGGGGATCGAGGCGGCTCTTGCGGCGGGGGCGGGCATCGGTTTCAGCCCCGCACTTGCTGCCCCAGCCGCCCGTGGATGGCGGCCGAAATCACCAGCTCCATCGTCTGGCGTTCATCCTCGATCCGCGATTCCAGCCAGGCGGCGACGAAATAGGCGACCAGCGCGATGGCCAGCCCGGCCGCGGTGGTGGTCAGCGCCGTCCAGATCCCCGAGGCGAGGATGCGCGGATCCGCGATCTGGCTTTGCTGCGCCAGATTGCCGAACGCGTCGATCATCCCGATCACCGTGCCCAGCAGCCCCAGCATCGGCGCCATCTGGACCACGGCTTCAAGCAGGCGCATCCGCGCGCCCATCTGCACCAGCTCGGACAGCGCGATCTGGCGCGCCAGCTCTTCGCCATAGGCGGGATCGCCGGGGCGGGCGCGCAGCCCCGACATCACCGCCGCCAGCACCCGCGACAGCACGGTCCGGCCCAGCCCGGCCTTGCGCTGCGCCTCGTCGGGGCGGCCGTTCAGCCAGTCGTCCAGAATGACCTCGGCCTGGTCGTGGCGGCCGACGCCCAGGCGCGAAAACTGCGCCAGCTTGAAGATGGCGACGGTCAGGGTCAGCACCGACAGCGCCGCCAGCGCGACAAAGACGGCGATGCTGATCGGGGGCAGATCGCTGGGGATCGAATCGAGCATGGTTTCAGATACCGAATTCGATGTCGGTCAGCGTGCGCGCCGACAGGCCGGTCAGGCAGGTTTCACGCAGGTCGGTTCCATCCTCGGCGCGGCATTCCGCCACATCGTTGACGATGATCCGCCCGATTGCGTCGCAGGGCCGGCCGGCCAGCTCGAACACCGAGACCTTGGTCTTGCCGCCGATCAGCTGCCCGAAATCCAGCACGGGCAGCGATTCGACGATTCCCCCCCGGTCAAAGATCGCGACCTGCCATGCGGCCCGGGCCAGCCCCCGGTCCAGCCCGTTGGCGACAACCATGGTCAGCCGGCAGCCGCCGTCCTCGGCCGGGCGGGCGGCGTTCAGTTCCAGCAGGATGCCGCGGTCCTGTCCCCGCTCCTGCGCCGATGCCGGTTGCCCCGCCAGCAGGATAAGCGCGGCCGCCATGGCCGCCCCGGCAATGCCACGCATCGAAAATGCCTTTCTGAAATCAGCGATAGACCCCGAGCACGGGAAGATTGACGAAATCATAGCGCCGCACCGGCCCGGCCCCGTCAAGACCGGACGCCCCGGCAGGGGCGAGGAAATACATCGCATTGTCGTGGGTTTCCCTGTCGGCCGGCGGCGCCACAGTTGCCAAGCGGGGTGCCGGCGGTGCCGGGGCGGTGTCCTTGGCCTGCACCGCGATTCCGGCTTGCGCCGGCGCTGCAATGGTCGCGGGGGCAATGGGCGCGGGGGCAGCGGGCGCGGGGGCAATGGGTGCGGTCGGAATGACCCGCTCGGTCCCGAAACCGGCCGGCGACGGCGCCGCGACCTGCGGCGGGGCCGCCAGCCGGTCCACCGCCTGCGCAAAGCCAAACGCCGCACATGCGGTCAGCAAGGTTGCACCTGCGACAAGGATAAGTTTCATGTTGCCTTGACTCCGTTGGTCGGGGCTTATCACAGCCAGTCCATTTGCTCAATTCGCCGGGATGTCTTTTTGCCATGCTGAACCGGGTTGTCCTGCCGATCCTGCTGGGCTGTTTCTGGCTGTTGTCCCCGGGGCCGGCCGCGGCGGGGTTGCGGCTGTGCAACCAGTCGTTCGACGTGCTCAACGTGGCGATCGCGGTTCCCGACGGCAAGGAAACCCTGACCCGAGGCTGGTGGCGGGTGGCCCCGAATCAATGCGCCACCCTGCGGCGCGAGCCGCTGCGGGCGCGGTTCTATCATGTCTTCGCCGCCGATGTTTTCGGCAACGAGGTCTTGTCGGGCGCCATTCCCCTGTGCGTCGCCCCGCGCCGGTTCGAGATCGCGGGCCAGCAGGATTGCCTGTTGCGCGGGTTTCTGGACGCGCGTTTCATCGAGGTGGACACGCAGGACCGGACCGACTGGACCGTATTCGTGACCCCGCGCCCGATGTAGGCCATGCTGCCGCCGATGACCGCTTTCGCCCCCCCTCATCTTTCCGCATTGATTCTGGCGCTGTTGCTGCCCGCGCTGGCTCATGCAACGGACGGCGGCGGGCTGGTGATCCGGGCGCTGCCGGTCGCGCCGACGGGCGAGGTGATCAAGGCCATGCCGGACGCGCCCATGCCGGAGGCCCCGATACCGGCCGCCCCGATGCCCCAGGCACCGCGCCGCGCGGGGCTGCCGGAACCCTCGATCATCGTGGGGGATCTCGCGGTGTTGATGACCGCCGCCGAACGCGGCCCGCTGGGCACGCCGCGCCCCGCGCGCGAGGCGATCCGGCAGCGCGATCCTGCCATGTTCGAGCGGCTGCTGTCGCAGGGCGCATTCGACCCGCAGGGCGATCAGCTGGCGGCGGCGTTGCAGACCGAACTGGCGCAGATGGGGTGCTATGCCGGCGGTATCGACGGCAACTGGGGCGCCGGCTCGGTCGCCGCGCTGGCGCGATATTTTCAGGCGCTGGGGGCGGCACAGGCGGCGACCAGCCCGGATATGGGGCTGTTTCGCGCCATCGCCCGGAACGAGGCTCTGCACTGCGCCCCGGTCGCGGCCGCGGCCCCCGCCGCCACGGGTTCGACCACCCGCCGCAGCGGCGGCGGCGCCACGCCGCGGGCGGCGGGTTCTGCCCCGTCGCCGGCGCAGTCCCAGCCGCCTGCGGCCGGGGCTGGCGGCGCAGGGTCGCGGCAGATCAATCCGGGGCTGATCGGCTCGGGCATGTTCCGCTGATGCCCGCGACCCGGATCGACCCGCGTTTCAGGCAGATGGGCAAGGGCGCGCGCCGCCGCCGCCGCCGCATCGCCGCGCTGCGCTGGGGGGGCGCGGTCGCGGCGGTTGCGGTGGCGGCTGCCGCCGGCTGGTGGCAGTTCCGCCCCGATGCGGCATGGCTGCGCGGCGGCGATCTGGGGCAAGAGCTGGTGCAGGTCGAATCGCAGTTCGACATCGCTCCGGTGGTGCGGGCCGATACTTTTACCGATCTGCCCGGCGATCCGCTGATCATCCCGGCCCCCGACGACGCTGGCCCGCGCGAGCTGCGGCATGTGCCGGCCCCCGCCGCCGTGCCGGGTCGCGCCGGCAGAGTGGGCGGCGGGCTGGGCGGCGGCACGGTCGCGCTGCTCGACAGCGCGCTGGTGTCGCGCGACCGCCAGCTGGTGGCGATGCTGCCCTCGACGCGCGAGGAATTCGCGCTGTTTCAGGCCGAGCGCAGCCGGGCCCGCCGCGCCGATCCCTCGGCCCCCCACGCCAGCCCCGACAGCGTGCATCTGGCCACCGAACAACGCGCCAGCAGCGGCGTGGCGTTTTTGCGCGACGCCGGACTGCGGGTGCCGCTGTGGCGCGAGCTGATCGTGGAAACCACGGGCGAGGTCGGGCTGGACCGCCTGCTGGCCGAAAACGGTTTCGACGCGGACACCTCGGCGCGGCTGGCGGCGCGTATCGACAGCCAGATCGGCACCGGGCGGAACCTGCCCCCCGGATCGGTGCTTGCGATGCGCTATCGCAGCCGCGGCGAGCTGCGCGAGGTGGTGCAGCTGTCGCTCTACGGGGCGGGGGGCTATGTCGGCTCGCTGGCGATGAACGGGGCGGGGCAGCTGGTCGCGGCGGCCGATCCCTGGGCCGACCAGCCGCTGCTGGACGAGCTGTTGGCCCGGCAGGATGCCGGCGCGGGGCCCGGCGGGCAGCAGCGGCTGCTGGACCTGATCTATTCCGCGGCCCTGCGCAACGACGTGCCCCCCGAAACCATCGGCGAGGCGCTGGCCCTGATGTCGCGCGTCCACGACCTTGACAGCCACGCCGATGAGGCCGACCGGCTGACCCTGATCTATGCGCCGGCGGCCGGGGTCGCGCGGCCCGGCGCGATCCTGTTCGTGGGCATCAGCGGCCCCGGCGGCGACCGGCCCTGCTATGTCGTCCCCGAGGGCGACGGCTTTGCCTGCCACGCGCCCTCGGCCCGGGTGCAGCACCGGGCGGGCGGTGCGGCCCTGACCCCGCCGGTTGCGGGCGTGCTGTCGCAGCGTTTCCTGCCCATGGGCGCCGATGATGCAGAGGTGGGCGCCGACCGGGGTCATGTGGTCTGGTCCGCCCCCGAGGGCAGCCCGGTCACCGCGGCGGGCGCCGGGCGGATCACGGCGCGCTCGGTCGAGGGCGCGCGGGGGGCGCAGCTGGAAATCACCCATGAAAACGGCATGGTCAGCCGTTATTCCGGGTTGGCGTCCCTGTCTGCGCCGGCGGCCGCGGACGCGCAGATCGCGGCCGGCGCGCTCATCGGCACGGTGGGGCGGCCGCAGGGGCAGGCGGCGCCGGGGCTGGTGTTCCAGCTTTTGTCGGACGGGGTGCCGGTCGATCCGCTGCCATGGCTCAGCAGCGCGGGCGAGGTGCTGGCCTCGGACGCGATCGAGGCCCTGATCGGGCGCATCATCACCGTGGAAAGCGCCGGCAACGCGGCGGCGCGCAACCCGCTGTCCACCGCCACCGGGCTGGGCCAGTTCATCGAATCGACCTGGCTGCGGATGATGCAGAGCTATCGCCCCGACATGGCCCGAAACCTGTCGCGGCACGAGCTGCTTGCCCTGCGCCTCAACCCCGAACTGTCGCGCCAGATGGTGCGCCATCTCGCCCAGGAAAACGAGGCGTTCCTGCGCGCCCGAGGCCATGCGATCTCGGCCGGCCGGCTGTATCTGGCGCATTTCCTGGGACCGGCGGGGGCGGATCAGGCGCTGCGGGCGGATGCCTCGGCCTCGGTGCTTCAGGTGATGGGGCCGCAGGTGGTGTCGGCCAACCCGTTCCTGCGCGGCTATTCCATCGCCGAGCTGCGCAGCTGGGCCGACCGCAAGATGGCCGGCGCCGCCCCGACCCATGTCGCGCAGGCGCCCGGACCCCCAGTTTCCCCCGAGATCGCGGCCTTTGTCCAGGCGATGGACCGGCTGCGCGGGGACAAGGGTGGATGAAATGCCGCGCATCCCATCCAAAACGCGCAGAATGCTTGTTTTGACTGCGTGGGGCGCGCTATCCAAGGCGCGGCGGCACCCGTCGCCTGTCCGGTTTTCGGACATCCCGATTGAAAGATGCATTTACCCATGTTCGAGATTGCCCCCCGTCACGCCCGCGATTTCCGCCGTGCGCAGCTGCTGCTCTCGACCGCGCTGATCGGTTTGGCGCCTTTGGCGCTGATGCCGGGGGCGGGTTTTGCGCAGGCTTATCTGGACGACGTGACCGGCGACGACACGATCGACCCCTCGCCAAGCGTGACCTGGGGCGCCGACAGCGCGATCTGGCAGTATGAGAACGAGCCCGACCACCGCGCGCTGGACGACGGCGACGTGGGGATCCTGACCAAACCCGGCGGGGGCGCGGTCACGGTGACGATCGACGGCACGGTGCGGCCGGGCGGGCTGCGGGTGGAATCGGGGGACTACACGCTGACCGGGGGCGAGATCGCGGCGGTCGATGCGGATGCCGAGGTGGTGCTTGAGGCGGGCAGCGACCTGACCCTGACCGTGGACAGCGCCCTGAGCGGGGCGATCCGGATCGGCGGGCAGGGGACGGTGGATTACGCGGGCGACAGCGCCGGCATGACCCGGCTGGACGTGGACGCCGGCGCGAATTTCCGCAGCGAGGGCAATACCGCCGGCCAGATGCAGGTCGACGGCACGGCCCGGCTGGGCGGCGAGCACAACGGCGATGTCGCTGTCGCCTCGGGCGGTGCGCTGAGCGCGGCGGGCATCGTGACCGGAGCGGTCGAGAACAGCGGCGCGGTGGACATCGACGGCGCGCTGAGCGTGCTGCGGCTGGTCAACCAGGCGGGCGGCACCCTGTCGCTGAACGGGGGCGATGTGCTGACCTCGGCACAGCCCGTCGTGAACAGCGAAAGCGCGATACTGCGGCTCGACGGCGATTCCCGCATTGCCGGCGATCTGGAAAACCATGGCCTGATCGAAAAGACCGCGGGCAATGCCCGGCTGGCGGTGGACGGCAGCTTCAGCAACCGGGGGCAGCTGGACGGCTCGGGCGGCGGGGTGCTGACCATTGTGGCCGAGCAGATCCTGCTGGGGGTCGGCTCGGCCATCGACACGGCCATGATCGATCTGGTCGGCTTTATCGAGAACGCCGGCCAGCTGGATTTCACCGACGACACCACGCTTGACGACGGGCTGACGAACCTTGCCGGCGGCGCGGTGGGGGTGTCGGCCGATGTGGACGCGGCCGGCCACGACGTCGGCAACGACGGCAGTTTCGAGGTTCAGGCCGACGGCAGGCTGCACGGTGTCGGGACGCTGGCCAACAGCGCCGATTTCGACATTCGCCAGGGTGGTGCGGTCCAGGCCGGAACGGCAATCAACGCGGCCGGCGGCCGGATGAACATCGCCGGCCGGCTTGAGGCGGCGGTGGAAAACCAGCTGGGCGCGGTGCTGGACCTGCAAGGGGGCGGGATCGACGGCGCGCTGGACAACGCCGGCGAGCTGACCGGCACGGGCGAGATCACCGGGGCGCTGGCCAACACCGGCTCTGCCACCATCGGCGGCTCGGTCGGCGACGTGGAAAATTCGGGCACGCTGACCACTGCCGGCAATCTGTCGGTGGCGAGCCTGACCAATACCGGCGATGTCGGCATCGGCGGCGCGGACCGCCTGCTTTCGCAGGGCGACGTGGACAACAGCGGCCATATCGCCGTCGAGGGCACGCTGGAGGTTGCCGGCGCGGACGCAAGGATCAGCAACAGCGGCACGCTGGGCCTTGATGGCGCAAACATCGTCGGCAATGTCGAGAACGCCGCCGGCGGGCGGATCGAGATGATCTCGGATTCCTCGGTGCGGGGCGGTCTGACCAACTACGGCACCATCGACATGACCTCGGGGGCGGGGGATGTGCGGCTGAGCGTGACCGAAGGCAGGTTCAGCAACTCGGGCAGAGTGACCGTCAGCGGCACCGGGTCGCTGACCATCGAGGCCGACGATATCGAGCTTGAGGAGGGTTCCGACATCGACGGCTCGCTGGTCGAGCTGGTCGGCACGGTCACCAACCAGGGCAACCTGACCTATAGCGAGGATGCCACGCTGAACGGCGATCTGCGCAACGGCAGCAACGGCCACGTCCGTGTGACCGCCGATCTGGATGCGGCCGGCCATGATGTCCACAACGCCGGCAGCTTTGTCGTGGACAGCGACGCCGACAGCACCGGCCATCTGCGCAATGTGGACGCGCTGACCAACTCGGGCAGCTTCGCCATCGCGGCGGACAGCAGCGTTTCCGCCGCTACCGCCGAGAACCGCGCCGACGGCACCATGACCATCGCCGGGGCGCTGGATGCGGATCTGACCAACCGCGAAGACGCCACGGTGGTGATGCAGAACGGGCGTGTCGTCGGGCGTCTGGACAACGCCGGCACTCTGCGCGGCTCGGGCAGTATCGAGGGCATGCTGGACAACAGCGGCGCGCTGGAGGTCGCGGGGGATCTGGTCGTGGCCGGGCTGGACAACCGCGATACCGGCATCGCCCGGATCGACGCCGGCGACCGGCTTGAATCGGCCGGCACCGTCGGGAACGCGGGGCAGATGACCGTGGACGGCGCGCTTGCGGCGGCGCTGTCGAACCAGGGCGCCCTGATCGGGACGGGAACCATCGACGGAAATGTAGTCAACTCAGGCGAGATGGACTGGGGCGGGGCGCTGGGCGGCAGCCTGACCAACCACGCCGCCCTGCGCACCACCGGCGATGTCACCGTGGCCGAGGCGCTGGTGAACGGCCCCGGTGCGGCCGGCGGCCCGGCCGGGCTGACCGTGGCGCAGGGCCATACGATGACCGTCGCCGGCGGCGTGGTGAACAATCTGGGCGGAGTGCTTGGCCTGAGCGGCATTCTGGCCGGTGATGTCGCCAATAACGGCACGGTGAACGCGCTGGGCGATCAGGGCAGCATCACCGGCGCGCTGATCAACGACGGGACGGTCAGCCTGGCGACCGACGGTCAGGTCGGCAGCCTGTTGCAGCTGGGCGGGCTGTCGGGAACCGGCACCTATGTGCTGGACCTCGATCTGGACGCGATGACAGCCGACAGGATCGTCGTGCAGGGGGGCGCGACCACGGGCCGGATCAATCTGGCGTTTTCTTTCGCGGGCAGCGGCGCCGGCACGCAGCCGGGGCAGCGGATCACCCTGCTGGACGTGGACCAGAGCTTTGGCTCTGCCAATGATTTCCGCTATGCCTATGACCTGACGGATCTTCCTTCGGGGCGGCTGGTCTATTCGGTCGAACAGGCCGGCAGTTTCGGCAATCTCGAACTGGTGGGACAGACCAGCCCGGGAATCGGGGCGTTGTTCGGCAACGTGACCTTGATCCAGTCGCTGATCGGATCGGTGGTGAACCGCCCCACCAGCCCCTTTGTCACCGGGCTGGCCTATGAAGACCGCGAGAACCCCTGCGGCACCGGGGCATGGGCGCGGCTGATGGGCGGGCACGCAACCGCCAGCGGGGCCACCGACAACGGCGTCAGCAATATCGAAAGCACGATCCACGCCCATTACTACGGAATGCAGGTCGGCGGCGATCTGGCCTGTTCGGACGACCGCTTCGGCGGCTGGGACATGGCCTTTGGCGTCATCGGCGGCGTCAACCAGGGCGACACCCGCCAGCCGGTCCACGCCATCGACCCGGACAATGCACAGTCGGTGACGGACCGTGTCATAAGCACCACCTCGGCCGATTTCACGCAGGCATATGGCGGGGTCTATGCGACCGCCACCCGCGGCCGTTTCCAGGCCGATCTGCAATATCGCTATGAGACCACCGATTTCACCATCCGCAACCGGGCCATTCCGGGCGCGGGGGGCGATCTGGGGCTGGACGATACCGATTTCGGCAGCACGGCGCACACGCTCAGCGGCTCGGTCGGCTATGCCATTCCGGTCGGCAAAGCCGGCTGGGTGGTGGTGCCGACCGCCGGCTTTGCCTGGTCGCGGCTTTCGACCGACTCGATCCGCTTTGACGACGACTATCGGCTGAGCTTCGAGGACAGCGAGCGCCGAACCGGCTTTGTCGGCACCACCGTTGCCCGCACCTTTGTGCAGCCCGCCCGGAACGAGGCGCTTTATGCCTTTGCCACCGGCACTTATTACAAGGACTTTGCGGATTCGACCGTTTCGGTATTTTCCAACGACACCGACCCGGGTTTCGCGCCGCAGCGGCTGGTTTCGGACCACCTGGGGGCCTACGGCGAACTCAGCTTCGGGGCGAACTACATCAAGGTGCTGAGTGAAACCGGGCGCGGGCGGCAGTTTTCCAGCAGCGCAAGGATCGACGCGCGGTTCGGCGGGGGGCTGGACAGCGTGGGCGTGACCGGGCAGCTGCGCTGGCAGTTCTGACCGGCGCGTCCGATGGCGTGACTTTCTGTCCGGTCTGGCGCCGGGCATGACAACGGCCCTTTCGGGCATGGCAACGGCCCTCGGGCCCGCAATTGATTGACGAACGCAAGGAGCCCGCCGCGCATGTCCTGGTTCAGCAAGGTCGCATGGAAAGAGGGGCTGTTCATGCAGCCCCAGCATCTACAGCAGGCCGACCGCTATCACGAGCATCTGCTGCACGCCCGCACCCGGTGGATGACCCCCTATCCCTGGGGCGTGGGCGAGCTGGCGATCGACCGCGACCAGGCGCAACAGGGGATGCTGGCCCTGCGCGCGGTGTCGGGGATCATGCCCGACGGCACGCCCTTTGACGCGCCGGGCACCGGCCCCCTGCCGCTGGCGGTGCCCGTCCCCGACGACGCGGCGGGGCAGTTCGTCTGGCTGACGCTGCCCGACAGCTCGCCCAACATGCGCGACACCGCCCCCTTGCAGGACGAGGGCGCGACCACCCGCTGGGGCATCGTCACCGAAACCGTCAGCGACATCAGCAGCGCCATGCGGACCGAGCAGGTGCTGGAGCTAGCCGTGCCGCGGCTGGAACTGGCGATCCGCAAGACCCCGCGGCCGGGCTATCAGAGCCTGCGCCTTGCCCGCATCGCCGAGGTCCGCGACGGCGTGGTCACGCTGGACGAGACCTTCCCCCCGCCCGCGCTGGTGATCGGGGCGCATCCGCAGATCCTGGGCTACCTGACCCGCGTCATCGGCTGGATCGAGGCGCGGCTGGAAAGCCTTGCGCGCTATGCGACCGACCCTTCGGCGGGGGGCGGGTTGCAGGCAAGCGACTATCTGATGCTGATGGCGCTGAACCGCCATATCGGCGTGCTGCGCCACCTGTCGCGCAGCTTTGCCGTCCACCCCGAGGCGCTGTATCGCGATCTGGTGGCGCTGGCGGGGGAACTGGCGACCTTTGATTCCGGCAGCCGCCATGCGCCGGATTATCCGGCCTATGACCACGGCGACCCCAAGGAAAGCTTTTCGCAGATCGTGGCCGACATCCAGCGGCTGCTGTCGCGCGATGTCGGGCGGGCCATCCGCCTGCCGCTGCGCGAGGTGCGGCAGAATTCCTATCTGGCCGAGGTCCACGACCGCAACCTGTTCCGCGACGCCAGTTTCATCGTCGAGGTCGAAAGCGCCAAGCCGCTGACGCAGGTGCAGGGGCAGTTCCCCGAATTGTGCAAGATCGGCCCCAACACCCGCATGTCCGAGATCGTGAACAACAACCTGCCCGGCATCGGGTTGCAGCATCTGCCCAACCCGCCGCGCCAGATCAGGGTGCTGTCCTCGAACGTGTATTTCCGGCTGGAAAAGAACTCTCCGCTGTGGCGCGAGTTTTCCACGGCTCCGGCGATCGGGATGCATTTCGCCGGTGACTGGCCGCATCTGAAACTGGAACTATGGGCCGTGCCCGAGAGGTCGTGATGGCTGGCAGCGACGACGACAAGACGGTGTTCGGCGGCCCGCAAGGGCATGGTCCGGGTCCGGGCCGGGCGCCTGCCGGGGCCGGGGATGCCTGGGCGCGTCCGCAACCCTCGGGCGACGACGCGCGCACGGTGATCGGGCGTCCGGGGCAGGGGCCGGGGCCGGGCTATGGACAGGCCGGGGCGCCGCCGGCCTCGGCCTCGCCCTTTGGGCAGGCGCCGGGCAGCGGCCAGACCTGGCTTGGCAGGCCGATGCCGGCAGCCGGGCCGGCATATGGCGAACACGCGCAGATCGGTCGCGCCGCCGGGGCGGACGACCGGGGGTTCTTTCCCGATATCGGCGCGCGCCCCGCCCCCGCGCCCGCCGCCCACCCCCCGCGCATCGCCCTGCACGAGGCGCTGAAGGTCCGCGATCTGGGCGCGGCGTCGTCCTCGAACCCGCTGCTGGCGGCGGCGGCCAGCCTGCTGATCCTGCTGGGGCGGCTGCGCACCGGGCTGGTGGAACTGCAGGTCGCGCCGCTGATGGAACATGTCACCCGCGAGATCGACCGGTTCGAACGCAACGCCCTGGCCGCCGGGGTGAACCCGCACGAGGCGCTGGTGGCGAAATACGCGCTGTCGGGCACGGCGGATGACATCGTGCAGAACCTGCCGGGCGGGGATCGCGGCGACTGGCAGCAATATTCGATGGTCGCGCGGTTCTTTCACAAGCGCGATTCCGGCGTCGGCTTTTTTCAAGAGGCCGAAAAGGCCATGCAGGCCCCCGCCCAGCATTACAACCTGCTTGAACTGATGCTGGTCTGCCTGTCGCTGGGGTTCGAGGGGCAGTTCCGCACCTCGCCCAACGGCGCGGCCGATCTGGCGCGTATCCGCAGCGCCATCCATGAAAGCCTGCGCCGCGTCCAGCCCCGCCCGGACGAGGATGTTTCCGTCACATGGCAGCCGGTGGTGCAGGATCGCGGCCGCCGCTTTGCCGCCATTCCGGTCCCGGCGGTGCTGGGGGTCTGCGCCGCCGCGCTGCTGGCGGTGTTTGCCGTGTTTGCCACGCTGATCAACCGCGAGGGCGCCGAGGCCGCATCCCTGATGCGGGGGGTGCATCTGGACCGCCCGGTGATCCAGATCGACCGCGCCGCACCCGGTCCCGCCTATGTGGCCGAGATCCCGCAGCTCGACCGCATCCGCGACGCCTTTGCCGCCGAGATCGCCGACGGCCGCGTGGGCGTCGAGGCCAAGGGCGATTACATCGCGATCCGCGTCGGCCAGTTGCAACTGTTCGATCTAGGCGCGGTCGAGGTCAAGCCGGGTTTTGCCGATCTGGCCAGCCGCATCGCCGAGGTGCTGAACGCCGAGGGCGGCCCGATCCTGATCGAGGGCCACACCGACAACCTGCCGCTAAGCGGGCGGGGACGTTTCAAGGACAACTACCAGCTTTCGACCGCGCGTGCCGAAAGCGTGGCCGGGGTGCTGTCGCCGCGCCTGACCGACCCGGCCCGCGTCTCGGCCGAGGGGCGCGGCGAGGACCAGCCCGTCGCCGACAACGCCACCGAGGCCGGCCGCACCGAAAACCGCCGGGTCGAGATCCTGCTGGCGCGCGAGGGCAGCTATGGTGCGGCGCCCCCCCGGGGTCAGCCGCCAGACAGCACGGAGACCGCGAATTGAGAGTGCTTGGCTTTTCCGTCCCGACTCCGCGCTGGGGCCGTCATGCGTGGTGGCGCTGGACCGTCACCGTCCTTGGGCTGCTGGCGCTGTGTCTGGCGATCTGGTTCGGCGGGCCGATGACCGGCTGGGCGCCGCTGGCCGGGCTGTGGCTGCGGCTGGCGATCATCGGCGTCATTGCCGGCGTGTTCGTGGCGGTGGTGCTGATCCGCTGGCGCCGCCGGGTCCGCGCCGCGCGCCGGATCGAGGATGCGCTGATCCCGCCTGAGCCGCAGGGCGACGGCAGGCTGCTGGCCGAAAAAATGGCGCAGGCGCTGGCGGTGCTGAAGAAATCGGGCGGCGCGGCCTCGCTTTACGATCTGCCGTGGTATGTGATCATCGGCCCGCCCGGCGCCGGCAAGACCACGGCGCTGGCCAATTCCGGGCTGGATTTCCCGCTGGCGCAAAGCAACGCCGTTGCGGGATTCGGCGGCACCCGGAACATGGATTTCTGGTTCGCCGAGGATGCGGTGCTGATCGACACCGCCGGCCGCTATACCACGCAGGACAGCGACGCGCTGGCCGACAAGGCCAGCTGGGATGCGTTTCTGGACCTGCTGAAACGCACCCGCCCGAACCGCCCGATCAACGGGGTGATCCTGTCCTTTTCGGTCGAGGACATGATCAAGGACGACCCCGCGGCGCTGGCTGCCCATGCCCAGACCGTCCGCGCCCGGCTGGCCGAGCTGCACGAGCAGCTCAAGATCGACTTTCCGGTCTATGTCATGTTCACCAAGGCCGACCTGATCGCCGGTTTTCGCGAATATTTCGCCAGCTTCAGTCTGAACCGGCGCAAGCTGGTCTGGGGCGTCACCTTTCAGACCAAGGACCGCAAGGCCATAACGCACGAGGCCGTGCCCCGGGAATTCGACCGGCTGGTGGCGCGGCTGTCGGACGAGATCATCGACCGCCTGTCCGAGGAACCCGACAGCGTCGCCCGTATCGCGATCTTTGGCCTGCCGGGGCAGATGGCGCTGCTGCGTGACCAGCTGGCGGGGGTTCTGGCCCGCGTGTTCGAGCCGACGCGCTACAAGACCAATGCGATCCTGCGCGGGTTTTATTTCACCTCGGGCACGCAAGAGGGCACGCCCGTCGATCAGGTGCTGGGCGCGATCCGCCAGCCCGGCGCGGGCGCGGAACTGGGACCGGGGTTTCAGGCCGCCTTCATGTCCGGGCGCGGCAAGAGCTTTTTCATCCACGACCTGCTGCGCGGGGTGATCTTTCCCGAACAGGGCTGGGTCTCGCATGACCAAAAGGCGGTGCGGCGGACGGCGCTGATCCGCTCGGCCGCGTTGGGGGCGATCGTGCTGGCGACGCTGGGCGCGGTCTCGGCGCTGGGTTACAGCTATTGGAAGAACCTGCAACTGCTGCGCATGGCCGAGGCGCAGACCGCCGCCTATATGCGCGCCGCGTCCGAGGAATTGCAGCGCGAGGTGATCGACGACACCGACCTGCGCGCGGTGGTGCCGCTGCTCAACGCGCTTGCCGCCATGCCGGCGGGCTATGGCGACAGCGAACGGCCCGCCCTGTCCGAGGGGCTGGGCCTGGGCCAGCGCGACCGCCTGAACCGCGTCGCCACCGACAGCTATGCCGAGGCGTTGGAGAGGATGCTGCGCCCGCGTCTGGTGCTGGATCTGGAACGGCGCATCCCCCGGACCATCGCCGCGGGCGAGATGACCGAGATCTATCGCGCGCTCAAGGTGTATCTGCTGCTGGGCAAACAGGGCGAAACCACCGACGACGCCGCGATCATGGCGTGGTTCGACCAGTCCTGGCGGCAGGAATATCCGGGCCGGACGGGGCTGGACCTGATTGACCAGCTCAAGGCGCATCTGGGTGCCATGCTGCGGCTGGACGACAGCCGCAGGCTGCTGGTCGACCTTGATCAGGGCACGGTGGACCGCGCCCGCGCCGCCATTGCCCAGCTGCCGCTGGACGAACAGGCCTATGCGATCATCAAGGACGGTGGGGTCGCGCGGGGAATCGCGGACTGGAGCCTTGAATCCGCCACCGGCGGCGGGTTGGCCGCGCAGGTGTTCGCCGCGCGCGACGGGTCCGATCTGGCTGGGCTCGGCGTGGCGGGGCTTTATACTTATGAAGGATTCTGGGCCTATTTCTACGACCAGCTCGCCGTCGTCGGCGAGCAGCTGCGCCGCGACCAGTGGGTGCTGGGCGATCTGGCCGGCACCGCGGAAATCGAGGGGCGTCTGGCCCGGCTGGACCGCGATCTGCTGGACCGCTATCGGGGCGATTTCATCGCCGCCTGGAACGCGGTGCTGGACAATCTGACGCTGAATTCGATGGTCGCCGACAAGCCGCAATACGCGGCGCTTGGCAATGCGGCCTCGGCCTCGGCCTCGCCGATACTGGCGCTGGTGCGCGAGGTCTCGGCCCAGACGCGGCTGTCGCGCGAATACGAACAGCTCGACGGCGCGGACCCGGCAACGCTGCCGGGCGCGGGGGATGCGGCGGCGGGCTTGGCCGGCGCGGTGGGCGGGCAGCTGGCCTCGCGGCTGCAATCGCGGTCCGGGGGCGTGCAGCGGATCCTGCTGGACGCGGCAAGGCAGCAGGCGGGCGGCGGGCAGCTGCGGCCCGGGGGCGGGGTCGGAGGCGGGGGCGGGGTCGGCGGCGCGGGGCCGGAAAACAGTGTCACCGCGCCCATCGACGCGATTTCCAGGGCGTTCGAGACCTGGCACATGCTGGCCGATGGCGAACCCGGCCAGCGGCCCATCGACACGCTGCTGGGCAATCTGGGCGCGATCTGGGAAAATCTGCGGCTGGCCGAACATCATCCCGACCAGTCCGCCGCCGCGCTGCCGACGCTGCTGAATTCGCTGACGCAGTATAATTCGCAACTGCCCGACCCGCTGGCGCGGATGGTGACGCGGGCGGAAAGCGATTTCCGCTCGGGCGCCTCGGATGCCTCGATCGAGGTGATGAACCGGGCGCTGAGCGATCGGGTCACGTTTTTCTGCCGCGACGTGATTTCCCCGGCCTATCCGTTCGCCGATTCCCCGCGCAGCCTGTCCATCGACAATTTCGCCCGATTTTTCGGCCCGGGCGGAGAGATGGACCGCTATTTCACCGAATATCTGGAGCCTTACGTCGAACGCAGCCCCCAAGGGCTGGTCTGGCGCAGCGACAAGGACATCACCACCCGCCTGTCGAACGCGACGCTCAAGCAGTTCGAGCGGGCCGAGCGCATCCGCCGGGCGTTCTTTGCGGGCGGCGGCACCAGCCCCTCGGTCGAGATCACGGTGGCGCAGGTCGATGCGCACCCCTCGGTGGAAACCGCGGCGCTGGCGATCAACGATACGGTGGTGCAGACGGCGACCGGCTCGATGTCGCGCACGGTGGTCTGGCCGGGGGCAGGGCGGTCCACCATCCTGCAACTGTCGCCGCCCCTGCAACGCGAATCGGTGATGCGGTTCGAGGGCAGCTCGTGGAGCTTCATGCAATTCCTCAACGCCGCCAACTACAAGGAACAGCGCGGCGACGTGCTGCGCGCGACCTTTGTGCTGGGCGGGCGCAACATCACCTATGATTTCACGGTGAACGCGATCGCCAACCCCTTTACCATGCCCGAGATCAGGGAATTCGAATGTCCGCAGAGCATCGACTGACGGCGGGTGACGCAGGGCTTTACGGCAAGCACCCCGGTTTTGGCGATTTCATCGCGGCGGGGCTGCCCGAGGGAATCGTGGCGCTGCTGGGCGACTGGATGCAGCAGGTGCTGGGCGATTGGCGGCAGGCTGCGGGCGAGGGCTGGCAGGCCGCGTTTGATGCGGCGCCGGAGCTGGGGTTCTGGATCGGCGCCGCCCTTCTGACCGGAGAGCAGCCGTTGCGCGGGGTCCTGGCCCCCTCGCACGACCGGGCCGGGCGGCGGTTTCCGCTGCTGGTGGTGCAGGCGGGCGGGGCGGCGCCGGTGCATGATCCCGGGCAGGATTTCCACGCCGCCGCCGGGCGCGCGATGGAATCGTTGTTCGAGGCCCAGCAGTTCGACCCGCGCGAGGCCGCGGCGCGGCTGCGCCGGGAACTGCCCGCGCCCCCAGACCAGCCGCAGCCCGGCTGGCCGACCTTCTGGGCCAGCAATGCCGCGCTTGCCCCGCAGGCGCTGCTGGCGCAGCTGGCTGCGGCCGACCACGCCCATGCCGCCGCCGGGCGCAGCTATTGGTGGTTCGCGGCGGGCGGCGGGCGACCTTCGGGGATGCTGGCCTGTCAGGGCTGGCCGGGTGCGTCGGAAATCGGTTGGCTGATTGCGGGCGGGGGCGGGGCCGCTGGCGGGGTCGGGACCGCCGGGGATGATCAGGGGGGGATTGCATGACGGGATCCGAGCCGGGCTTTCGCTTTCACGTCGGCGCGCTGACCGACAAGGGGCGGGTGCGCAGCCACAACGAGGACAGCGTGGCCTCGATCCCCGAAACCGGGCTGTGGGCGGTCGCGGACGGCATGGGCGGGCACGCCGCCGGCGATGTCGCCAGCGCGATGATCGTCGAGGAGCTGGCCTCGCTTGGCGTTCCGGTCAGCGCGCAGGATCAGCGCGCCCGCGTGCTGGAACGGCTGGACCGCGCCCATCACCGCATCCTTGCGCATGTGGGCGGCAACGGGCTGTCGGCGGCAGGGGCGGCCGTGGCGGTGCTGCTGATCCATCAGGCCGAGCTGACCTGTATCTGGGCCGGCGACAGCCGCATCTATCTGTGGCGCGACGACTGCCTGACGCGGCTGACCCGCGACCACAGCGAGGTCGCGCAGATGGTCGCCGCCGGCCTGATGACCGAGGCCGAGGCGCGGGTGGCGCCGCGCCGCAATGTCATCACCCGCGCCATCGGGGTGGGCGCGCAGGCGCAGCCCGAGATGGTGGGCGGCGCGGTGCGGGCAGGGGACCGGCTGCTGCTGTGCTCGGACGGGCTGACGGAACATCTGGACGCGGCCGATCTGGCGCTTTTGCTGTCGCGGCCCGACCCGGCGGCCGATGTCGCCGCGCGGCTGATCGCCGAAACGCTGGACCGCGGCGCCACCGACAACGTCAGCGTCATCGTCGTGGACTGCGAGGCCGCGCCTCTGCCAGAGGATGCGCCTTGACCGCCGATTCCCGCAGCAACGGCGATGACGCTGACAGCGCGGCGGACAGCCTCGCGCCCACGGAAGCTGCCACCGGACGGCCCGAACATACGGTCATCGCAGCGCCTGCCGGGGATGCCCCCGACCTGACCGTGATCGCCCCCGACACTGGCTCCGCCCACGACACTGACCCCGACCCCGGCCCCGCGCCCGACCCGGCGGCGCCGCCCGAGCCGACCCTGATCGGCGACCAGCCCAGCCCGCAGGGCGGACAGGTGCGTCTGGTCCAGCCGGGGGCGCTGATCAACAACAACTACCGCATCGGCACGCTGGTCAGCGCCGGCGGCATGGGCGAGGTCTACCGCGCCGAAAACGTCTTTACCGGCGATCCGGTGGCGATCAAGGTGATCCTGCCCGATCTGGCGCAGGACGAATCCGTGCTGGACCTGTTTCGCCGCGAGGCCCGCGTGCTGGTCCAGCTGCGCGACGAAGCCATCGTGCGCTATCATAATTTTGTGCTGGACGGGGGGTTGGGCCGCTATTGCCTGATCATGGAATTCGTCGAGGGCAGGCATCTCGGCGCGCGGATCAAGCAGGACGGGCCGCTGGACGACGCGGCGGCGCTGGTGCTGATGCGGCGGCTGGCCCTGGGGCTGGGCTGCGCCCATGCCAGCGGCGTCACCCATCGCGACCTGTCGCCCGACAACGTGATCCTGCGCGACGACCGCATCGACGAGGCAGTGCTGATCGACTTTGGCATCGCCCGCTCGACCGAGCTGGGCGACGGGCTGGCGGGGCGCTTTGCGGGCAAGTTCAAATATATCGCGCCCGAGCAGCTGGGCCATTGGGGCGGAGAGATCGGGGCGCGCACCGATGTTTATGGCCTTGCGCTGCTGATCGCCGCCGCCGCGCGCGGCAAGCCGCTTGAGATGGGGGATTCCGTGGTGTCGGCCTCGGGCGCGCGACAGGCGATCCCGGATCTGACCGGGGTGTCGCATCTGCTGTTTCCGCTGTTGCAGCACATGCTGGAACCCGACCCGCAGCGGCGCCCCCGCGACATGGCCGAGGTGCTGCGCATCATGGACGACCCGATGCTGCTGCCCGCGCAATACCGGCTGCCGCTGTGGTCCCCGGCCGGCGCGCGCGACACGGTGGCAAAGCCCGCGCCCCGCATCGCCGAGGATCCGGCCACCCATTCGCACACGCCGTTTGCGCCGCGCTCTGTGGCGCCCCCGCCGGCCGCTCCGGCGCCGCCCCGCCGGCCGATATGGGCTGCCGCCGCGCTGGCGCTGGTCGTGCTGGCGGGCGGGGGCGGGGGCTATCTGGCGCTGCGGCCCGCTGCCGTGCCGCCCGCCCCCCCAGCCGCCGACCCGCAGGATGCGGCCGCGCTGCCCCCGCGCGACCCCTCGACGCGCGAGGGGTTTCTGGCCGGCTTTGCCCTGCCGGACTGCACCCTTGCGCAAAGGGTCGGGCAGGGGCGCAACGCCGGGATGATCTGGGTCGTTTCGGGGGCGGATCTCGATCCCTCGGCGCTGCTTTCGGCCTATGAGGCCGAATTCGGCACTCGCCCCGCCGTCGTGCGCGACCGGGTGTCCCCCGCCCAATGCGCCGGGCTGGATTTCCTGCGCGAGGTCTCGGGCCGGCCCGCGCCCGCCGTCGCGCTGTCGGTCCGGTCGGACAGCGTCGCGGATGGATTTCAGATCCGTGGCGAGGTTACCCAGCCGCCCGGCCGCAGCCTGTGGCTTTTTCTTGTCGCACCGGATGGCGCGGTCTATGACCTGACCGGCCAAAGCCGGCGCGACGAGGACGGGCGCGACCGTTTCGCCGTCTCGATCGGGACCGGGGGGCAGGCTGCGGAGGACGCCTATCTGCTGGCGGCGCTGTCGACCCAAGCCGCGCTGGCCTCGGTCGCGGCGGCGCCGGCGGGGGCGCCTGCGGCTGAGCTGATGCCGCGCGTGCTTGAGGAATTGCGCACCGCCAAAGCCGCGCCCGCCGTCGAAATCCTGCTGCTGAATCCTGCCGCCGCTGAGGTGCAGGGCCTGCCCGACCTTTGAGCCCGACCTTTGAGCCTGCCGTGCAACATGCCGGGGTCGAATCAAGGCGACGGGCGACCGCAACCGCGACGTTTTCAGGATGAGAACTTTACGAAGGAAAGATTGGTGGAGCCAAGGGGAGTCGAACCCCTGACCTCTTGAATGCCATTCAAGCGCTCTACCAACTGAGCTATGGCCCCACCGGAGGTCCGGGCTGCGTCTGCGCCGCCCGCGTGGGGGGTCGTATATGGGGTGACGCCGCGGGGTGCAAGGGGGAAAATCGCGGTTTTGCCGCATCTGCGAATATTCACGCGCAAACTCTTGCATGGAAAAGAAAAAGCCCCCGCGAGAGGGGCTTTCAGCGTGGTTTCCGGGTGGGCAGGCTCAGTCCTCTTCGGGCTCGGCCACATCGGCGATCTCGTCCAGCGAGACATCCGCGTCGTCGTCGTCGTCCAGCAGATCGTCGTCCAGCTCGCCCGCGTCGGCGGCATCGTCCAGATCGTCGTCGACCACGTCTTCCTGTTCGGCGTCGCGGGCGCTTTTTTCGCTGATCAGCGCCCGGCCGCGGGCCGTCGCCAGGCTTTCAGCCGAAAACTGGGCGTTGCAGACCGGGCAGGTCATCGGGTCGTTGCGCAGGTCATAGAAGCGGCTTCCGCAGCTGGGGCAAAGGCGCTTGGTGCCCCATTCCTCTTTGGGCATGGTGTTCTCTTTTTGCCGAAGGTCAGGTAAATCCGGCTTCCCCTGCCACAGGGTTCCGGGGGTGTCAAAGCCTTTCGCGGAAGAACGGCCGGGGCAGGCAGCCAGACGGGGAAACGGGTGCAGGATTTGGACGGCAGAATGATCCTTCAGAACGGGACCGAGGTGACGCTGCGCCGCCATGCGGGGGCGCGGCGGATGACGCTGCGGGTGTCGCGGCGCGACGGCACGGTGACGCTGACCCTGCCGCGGCGGATGCCGCAATCTCAGGCGCAGGCGTTCCTGCACGAGCAGGGCGACTGGCTGGCCCGCACCCTGGCCGGGCTGGCCCCGCCGCGGCTGGCCCGGTTCGGCGCCGTGCTGCCGGTCGAGGGGCGCGGGCTGGTGCTGACCCCGGCCGCCGTGCGCGCGCCACAGGTGCAGGGTGATACGCTGATGCTGCCCGCCGCGCGGGCGCCCGGCGTGGCGGCGGCGGCGTTCCTGCGGGCGCTGGCGCAGGCGCGGCTGACAGCGGCCAGCGACCGCCATGCGGCGGCGCTGGGGCGGCGCTACACCGCCATGGCGTTGCGCGACACGCGGTCGCGCTGGGGCAGCTGCACCGACCGGGGGCGGCTGATGTATTCCTGGCGGCTGGCGATGGCCCCGCCCGAGGTGCTCGACTATGTTGCCGCGCATGAGGTGGCGCATCTGGCGCATATGGACCATTCGCCGGATTTCTGGGCGGCGGTGGCGCGGCTGTGCCCCGATTACGCGGCGCGGCGGGCGTGGTTGCGCGAGCATGGCAGCGCGCTGCACGCATGGCAGTTCCGGCCGGGGCCGTCAGAGGAAAGCGGCGATGAAAATTGACAGCCGCGCGAAAATGTGATCACAAAACGTGATGAGCAGTCCCAGCCGCGCCTCGACCCCGAATGCTTCGCCCAACGCGCCCGCGACGGGATCGCCGGCGCAGCCCGCGGCGCATGAGCGGGTCTATCGCAGCCTGCGCGGCCGGATCATGCTGGGCGAGCTGCCGCCGGGCAAGGCGCTGACCCTGCGCGGCATCGCCGCCGAATCCCGTGTCAGCATGACCCCCGCCCGAGAGGCCGTGCGGCGGCTGGTGGCCGAGGGGGCGCTGACGCTGTCTGCCTCGGGGCGGGTGGCGACGCCGGCGCTGTCGGTCGAGCGGCTGGAGGAACTGGCGGCCCTGCGCGCGCTGATCGAGCCGGAACTTGCGTCCCGTGCGCTGCCCCGCGCGCATCTGGCGCTGATCGACCGGCTGGCGGCGATCAACGCCGCCATCGGGGATGCGGCGCAGAACCACGATGCGGTCGGCTATATCCGCAGCAATCTGGAATTTCACCGCACGTTCTACCTGCGGGCGCAGGCCCCGGCGATGCTGGCGATGCTGGAAACCATCTGGCTGCAACTGGGGCCGACGATGCGCGCCGTCTATCAGAAGATGCGCCGGAATGAGGCGCCGCGCCACCACCGCATGATCCTGGCGGCGCTGCGGGCGGGGGATGAACCGGCGCTGCGGCTGGCGATCCGCACCGATGTGACGCAGGGGCTGCGCCACCTGCTGCCGGTGCCGGGCGAGGGGCGCTAGAGCGCCTGGAGCCTTCCCTCAGACCTCTTCGATGCGCAACTCGATCGGGTCGCCCTCGACCACGCCGGTGCGGGGCAGCAGTTCCATCGCGTGGTGGATCGCCTCGGGGGTGGTCTTGTGGGTGACGATCAGCACCGGGGCGCTGCCGCCGACCGTGTGGCCGTATTGGCGCATCCGGTCGATGGAAATCCCCGCATCACCCAGCAGCGTCGCGATCTTGGCCAGCGCGCCGGGCTTGTCGGCCAGCGTCAGCCGCAGGTAATAGGCGGCGGGAATGGCGGTGCGCGCCGGCTGCGGCGCGGCCAGCCCCGCCGCCGGCTGGCCAAAGACCGGCATCCGCACGCCGCGCGCCAGTTCGATCACATCGGACATGACGGCGCTGGCGGTCGGGCCTTCGCCGGCCCCGGCCCCGCGCAGCACGATCTGCCCGACGGAATCGCCCTCGACCACCACCATGTTGGTGCCGCCCTCAAGCTGGCCCAGCGGGCTGTCAGAGGGCACCAGACAGGGCGACATCCGCTGTTCCAGCCCCCGCGCGGT
Source organism: Paracoccus alkenifer (assembly GCF_900108405.1). GTDB lineage: Bacteria > Pseudomonadota > Alphaproteobacteria > Rhodobacterales > Rhodobacteraceae > Paracoccus > Paracoccus alkenifer. The sequence goes on along the minus strand of NZ_FNXG01000001.1, from coordinate 51,100 downwards.
GATCTGCGCGACCCCCAGCAGCTTGATGCGATAGCCCATGTCGGCGGCGCGGTTGATGTCGTCGATCGAGATCCGCTCGATCCCCTCGATTTCCACCGCATCGAAGGCCACGCGGGTGCCAAAGGCCAGCGAGGCAAGGATGGCCAGCTTGTGGCTGGCGTCGATGCCGCCCACGTCCAGCGTCGGATCGGCCTCAAGATAGCCCAGTTGCCGGGCTTCCTCGAACACGGTCTCATAGGGCAGGCCGGCGGACTGCATCCGGGTCAGGATATAGTTGCAGGTGCCGTTCATCACCCCCATCACGCGCGAGATGCGGTTGCCGGCGAGGCTTTCGCTGATGGCCTTGATGATCGGGATGCCGCCGGCGACCGCGGCCTCATAGCGGATGGTGCGGCCGTGACGCTCGGCCCGCTCGGCCAGCGCCTGACCGTGGACGGCCAGCAGCGCCTTGTTGGCGGTCACCACGTCCTTGCCGTGGTCCAGCGCCAGCTCGATCGCCTCGCGCGCGGCGCCCTCGGTGCCGCCGACCAGCTCGACCAGAACGTCCACGTCGTCGCGCAGGGCAAGCTCGGCCGGGCTGTCCACCCAGGCATAGCCCGAGATGTCGGCGTCGCGGTTGCGGGTGCGGTCGCGGGCGCAGATCGCGGTGATCTGCAACGGCCGGCCGGCGCGCACGGCCAGCAGGTCGGCGTGGTTCTGGATGATCTTGACCACCCCGATGCCCACGGTGCCCAGTCCGACGATCCCCAGACGCAGAGGCGCGGGGCCATGGCTCGGCGACGCGGGCAGGGGGGTGGCGGACATGGGGGCCTCGTATGCGATGGGGTGCGGGGGCTGGGGGCCGCGCCGCGGTCGCCCGCGTGTTATCCCGCGGGCCGCGGCTTGGCAACGCGGGCAAACGGACCGGAGGCTACAGCCAGCGCCGGGTGCGCGCCGCCCAGGCGTCAAAGCCGCGTGCATCGCGGGCGCGCAGCCAGGCTTCCTCGCGCCGGATAAAGCGGCGCCCGATCACTGCCACGAAACCGGGCACCAGCACCAGCGCCGCGACGGGCTGCCAGATCAGGCACAGCCCGGTCAGGATCACCGCATCCGCCAGATAGATCGGATTGCGCGACAGGCGATAGGGCCCGCGCGTGACCAGCGCGGTCGGCGGGCGGGTCGGGTCCACCGTGGCACCCCCGCGCAGCATCACCCACCCCGAGGCCCCCATCAGCGCCAGCCCCGCCAGCACCAGCGCCCGGCCTGCGTCCGGCGCCACCGGCAGCGACCACAGCCGCCCCGCAGCCCACGCCGCCCCCGCAAAGATCGCCAGCCAGACCGGCGGATAATCCAGAACCCTGCCCATCACTCCATCCAGCCGTTGCCGCCGTCGTCCAGCGCCTCGATGATCCGCCCCACCCGCCGGGCGCTGTCCAGCGACATCTCGCGGATGGCGCGGATGTCCGGGGCGTCCAGCGCGGCGTCGAAAACCTCGCCTTTGGTATTGGCGAAAACCGGCTGCCATGCCGTGCCCTGCGGCTGCCAGTTGGCGTGACACAACAGGTTGCGCCAAGATTTCACCTCGTCCAGCTGGGCGATCAGCTCGGGGTCGGCGCGACCCTCGCGCGCCAGCGTGCGGTCCAGCCGCTCGATCAGCGTGCCCAGCGAATCGGCGGCGACGTGATCCATGCGGCGCAGCCAGCTGCGGAAATCGCTGTCATGGATCGAGGCCGGCAGGCGCCGCCGGTCCAGCGCGAATATCGCGCGCTTCAGCATGTCTTCGAGATGGCCGAAACTTGCGACCGCAACCCCGATCTCGACGGCAAGCGCCTCTGGCAGCTCGTGCCAGACCGAGGGGGCGCCGTCTATCCGCACCATGCCGCAAGCCCCCTGCGCATTGCGGCCCGCCGAAACCCGCCGGGACGCATGATCCGATCCATATCCGAACGGTGGCACGTCCCCCCGCCTGCGGCAAGAGCGCCCACCCCCGAGGCTTCTTTCTGGCCCAAATACCCCCCGGGGGGTGCGGGGGGCGGGGGGCGAGGGGGGAGGGCGGCAAGCCCCCCGCTGCGGCCGCAAGCTCACGCCGCGGCGCGTTTCGCCTTGACGATATCCAGGATCTCGCGCGCCGCGGCCGGGATGTTGGTGCCGGGGCCAAAGATCGCGGCGACGCCGGCGTTGCGCAGGAATTCATAGTCCTGCTGGGGGATCACGCCGCCGCAGATCACGATGATGTCGCCCGCGCCCTGGGCGCGCAGCGCCTCGATCAGCTTGGGCGCCAGCGTCTTGTGCCCGGCGGCTTGCGACGAGATCCCGACGATATGCACGTCGTTGTCGACGGCGTCCTGCGCGGCTTCCTCCGGCGTCTGGAACAGCGGGCCCACGTCCACGTCGAAACCGATGTCGGCGAAGGCGGTGGCGATCACCTTGGCGCCGCGGTCGTGGCCGTCCTGGCCCATCTTGACCACCAGCATCCGCGGGCGGCGGCCTTCGACCCGGGCGAAATCATCGACGTCCTTCTGGATGCGGGCAAAGCCCTCGTCGCCCTCATAGGCCGCGCCGTAAACCCCGGCCAGAGTGCGCACCTCGGCCCGGTGGCGGCCGAATTCCTTTTCCATCGCCATGCTGATTTCCCCAACGGTTGCACGCGCCCGCGCCGCCTCGACCGCGGCTTCCAGCAGGTTGCCGCCCTCGGCGGCGCGGCGGGTGATCTCGGCCAGCGCGGCGTCGCAGGCGGCCTGGTCGCGGGTGGCGCGGATCCGTTCCAGCCGCGCGATCTGGGCCGCGCGCACCGCCATGTTGTCGATGTCGAGGATGTCGATCGGGTCTTCCTTGTCCTTGCGGTATTTGTTGACGCCCACGATGACCTCTTCGCCGCGGTCGATCATCGCCTGCCGGCGGGCGGCGGTTTCCTCGATGCGCAGCTTGGGCTGGCCGGTGGCGACGGCCTTGGTCATGCCGCCCATCGCCTCGACCTCTTCGATGATCGCCCAGGCCCGGTCGGCCAGCTCGGCGGTCAGCGATTCGACATAGTAGCTGCCGGCCAGCGGATCGACGACATGGGTGATGCCGGTTTCCTCTTGCAGGATCAGCTGGGTGTTGCGCGCGATGCGGGCAGAAAAATCGGTGGGCAGGGCGATCGCCTCGTCCAGCGCGTTGGTGTGCAGCGACTGGGTGCCGCCAAGCGCCGCCGACATCGCCTCATACGCGGTGCGGATGACGTTGTTATAGGGGTCAAGCTCGGTCAGGCTGACGCCCGAGGTCTGGCAGTGGGTGCGCAGCATCAGGCTGGACTGTTTCTTCGCGCCGAAATCGGTCATGATCCGGTGCCACAGCAGCCGCGCCGCCCGCAGCTTGGCGATCTCCATGAAAAAATTCATGCCGATTGCGAAAAAGAACGACAGCCGCCCGGCGAACTGGTCCACGTCCATCCCTGCGGCCAGCGCGGCGCGGACATATTCGCGCCCGTCGGCCAGCGTATAGGCCAGTTCCTGCACCAGGTTCGCCCCGGCTTCCTGCATGTGATAGCCGGAAATCGAGATCGAGTTGAATTTCGGCATCTCGGCCGAGGTATAGCCGATGATGTCCGCGATGATCCGCATCGAGGGTTCGGGCGGATAGATATAGGTGTTGCGCACCATGAATTCTTTGAGAATGTCGTTCTGGATGGTGCCCGACAGCGCCGCGCGCGGGTGGCCCTGTTCCTCGCCCGCGACGATGAAATTCGCGAGAATCGGGATCACCGCCCCGTTCATGGTCATCGACACCGACACCTTGTCCAGCGGGATGCCGTCGAACAGGATTTTCATGTCCTCGACCGAATCGATGGCGACGCCGGCCTTGCCCACGTCGCCCTCGACCCGCGGGTGGTCGCTGTCATAGCCGCGGTGGGTGGCCAGGTCGAAGGCCACCGACACGCCCTGCTGCCCGGCGGCCAGGTTGCGCCGGTAAAAGGCGTTCGATTCCTCGGCGGTCGAAAACCCCGCATATTGCCGGATCGTCCACGGCCGGCCGGCATACATCGTGGCGCGCGGGCCGCGGGTGAACGGCGCCAGCCCCGGCAGGCTGCCCATGTGGTCCAGCCCGGCGGTGTCGGCCTCGGTATACAGCGGCTTGACGGCGATCCCTTCCAGCGTGTCCCAGTTCAGGCTGTCGGGGTCGGCCCCCTTCAGCTCTTTCGAGGCCAAGGCGCGCCACTGGTCGAGTTTCGGGGTGCTGGTCATCTGATGGTCCTTTCCGATACGACAGCAGTCGCTATATTCCCAAACATGATACGATTTTTACTTGGCAAGCTCACGGGCCTTGCGTTGGTTCTTATGTCCTGCGGCCCGGTGCTGGCCATGGGTGGCTCGACGCCCCCGCCGGGCAGCATCGCGGTCGAACGGGCCGCACCCTCGCGCCCCGGCGCCCCGGCCCCGGTGGACGCGGCATCCGCCGATCCTGCCGGCGATGCGGTGGCCGGCGAGGTGGGGGCGGTCCAGCCCGACATCCGCACCGCCGCCGAGGTCACGCCCGAATCGCTGCTGTTCGAGCGCCGCCCGCTGGTGGTGTTTGCCGATACCCCGGCCGATTCGGCCTTTGCCGCCCAGATGGAGCTGCTGCACCGCGACCCGGCCGCGCTGGAACGTCGCCGCGTCACCGTCATCACCGACACCGACCCGGCCGCGCAGTCGCCCTGGCGGCAGAAACTGCGGCCGAGGGGGTTTTCGCTGATGGTGCTGGATCTTGACGGCACGGTGATCGACCGCAAGCCCGCGCCCTGGGACAGCCGCGAGATCACCCGCGCCATCGACAAGACCCCGGTGCGGCGCAGCGAAACCCGCGCGCATGGGGGCAGGTGACGGCTGTTGTCTGAACGGGGGCGCCGCCCTATATTCTGTAGCAAGGCCGCATGTCGCGCGCCGCTGATGCAGGGGGTCGCCATGGCTCGAAAGTCGATATTGCGCCGCTGGGCCGGCAAGCGGCCCACCCCGGCCGACCCGGTCGAGGTAACGGCCCCGCCCCGCCGCGTCGCCTCGACCGAGGAGCTGGTCAGGCGGTTGCTGGACGCGCAAAGCTCGAATGAAATCGCGGCGGTTGCCGGTCTGCCCCCCATCACCGGCCTCTCGGGTTCAAAGATCGTTTACTGAGCCGCTCGCGCAGCCCGGCCAGTTCGGCAGGCAAGCTCTGGCGAAGACGCGCGCCTTCGCGCGCCTGCCACGCCGCCCTCAGCGCATCGACGGCCGCCTGCCCGCCTTGCAGGCTGGCGGCCAGGATCACCATCGCCTCGTGCCCGGTGGCCAGCACCTGCTCGCTCAGCTTCAGATAGTCCAGAAACACCCCGATGGCGTTGTCGGGGTGGTCGGCCAGATGGGCGCGGATGTCCTGCGCAAGCGCGCGCTGCACCGCCAGCAACCCGTAATAGCGCACCACCGGGTCGATGGCCCATTCCGGTAGGATGTGAACCTCGGCCACGATGGCGCGAAAGATGCGTTCGTTCGAATCATGGGGCAGGGCGGGGGTGCGGTCGCCCATCGCCAGCTTGGCCACCAGCGCCTCGCGCGCGGCATCGTCGCGCGGCAGCTGGTTTTCCAGCGTCGCCACATGGGCGCGGATTTCCGCCAGCAGCGCGCGCTGCACGTCGTCCACCCGCTCGGCCCGCAATTCGCGGGCGCGGCGGCGGTTCAGCCAGTCGTTGACCGGCCAGGCCAGCACCGCCACCGCGGCCGCGACAAGGGCGGCCACGACCGTGGGGTTGAAGCTGCTGGCGGCCGGGTCGGGCAAGGTTACTCGAACTCCATGATGATTTCGTCGACTTGCAGGCTTTGCCCGGGCTCGGCGTTGACCGACTTGACGATGCCCTTGCGCTCGGCGCGCAGGATGTTTTCCATCTTCATCGCCTCGACCGTGGCCAGCGCCTGACCCTCTTGCACCTCGTCGCCCTCAGAGACGTTGATGCGCACCACCAGACCCGGCATCGGGCACAGCAGGAATTTCGAGGTATCGGGCGGCAGTTTTTCCGGCATCAGCCGCGCCAGCTCCGCCGAGCGGGGGCGGCGCACATGGGTGCGGATTTCGGCGCCGCGGGTGCGGATGCGCAGCCCGGCCGGGATCGCATCGACCTTGAGCGTCAGCGGCGCCCCGTCCACCACCAGCCGCGCCAGCGACATGCCCGGTTTCCAGTCCGATTCGACGCGCAGGCTGCGGCCATTGACCTGCACGGTCGAGCCTTGCCGGTCGGCGCTGATCCGCACCGGGAATTCGCGCTTGTCCAGCGTCGCCACCCAGTTTTCGCCCACGCGGCGTTCGTGGTTGTCCAGCCGGCCGCTGATCTGGGTGCGGCGGATTTCGGCGACGCGGTGCATGGCGGCGACGGCTGCGGCGATGCGTTCCAGTTCCGGGTCGGGCAGGGTCGCGCCCTGGAAACCCTCGGGGTATTCCTCTTCGATAAAGGCGGTCGAGATGTCGCCGGACACAAAGCGCGGGTGGTCCATCACCGCCGACAGGAACGGCAGGTTATGGCCGATTCCCTCGACCTCGAACCCGTCCAGCGCGCCGCGCATCGCCTCGATCGCGGCGGCGCGGTCGGGCGCCCAGGTGCAGAGCTTGGCGATCATCGGGTCGTAGAACATGCTGATCTCGCCGCCCTCGTAGACGCCGGTATCGTTGCGCACGCCCGCATCCGCCACCGCCGGCGCGTCGCCCGGATGCGCGGGCACCCATTTGCCCGCGTCCTGCAACGGCCCCGCGGCGGTTTCCACCGGCGGGCGATAGCGGCTCAGCCGCCCGATCGAGGGCAGGAAGTTGCGATAGGGATCCTCGGCATACAGCCGGCTTTCGATGGCCCAGCCGTTGATCGTCAGCTCGTCCTGCGCAAAGGGCAGTTTTTCGCCCGCGGCGACGCGGATCATCTGCTCGACCAGATCGACGCCGGTGATCAGCTCGGTCACCGGGTGCTCGACCTGCAAACGCGTATTCATTTCAAGGAAATAAAAGTTCTTGTTCGCGTCAACGATGAACTCGACCGTGCCGGCGCTGGTGTAGCCGACCGCCTTGGCCAGCGCCACCGCCTGTTCGCCCATGGCGCGGCGCGTTGCCTCGTCAAGAAAGGGCGAGGGCGCCTCTTCGATCACCTTCTGATTGCGGCGCTGGATCGAGCATTCGCGCTCGTGCAGATAGACGCAATTGCCGTGCTGGTCGGCCAGCACCTGGATTTCGATGTGGCGCGGCTGCGTCACGAATTTCTCGATAAAGATGCGGTCGTCGCCAAAGCTGTTGGCGGCCTCGTTCTTCGAGGATTCAAAGCCCTCGCGCGCCTCTTGGTCGTTCCAGGCAATGCGCATCCCCTTGCCGCCGCCGCCGGCGCTGGCCTTGATCATCACCGGATAGCCGATGTCGTTGGAAATCCGCACCGCCTCGTCGGCGTCGGCGATCAGCCCCATATAGCCGGGAACGGTGCTGACGCCGGCCTCTTGCGCCAGTTTCTTCGAGGTGATCTTGTCGCCCATCGCCTCGATCGCGGGCGAGGGCGGGCCGATGAACGCCACGCCCTCTTTCTCAAGAGCGGCGGCGAAGTTCATGTTTTCGCTTAGAAAACCGTAACCGGGATGCACGGCCTCGGCGCCGGTCTGGCGGATCGCGTCCATGATCTTGTCGATCACGATATAGGACTGGTTCGCCGGGGGCGGGCCGATATGGACGGCCTCGTCCGCCATGCGCACATGCAGGGCGTTGCGGTCGGCGTCGGAATAGACGGCGACGGTGGCGATCCCCATCTTCTTCGCGGTCTTGATGACGCGGCAGGCGATTTCGCCGCGGTTGGCGATCAGGATCTTCTTGAACATGGCGGTCCCTGGATGGCGCTGGATGTGAAAAAGCCGCCCCGGTCAGCGAAACCGGGACGGCCTGAAGGAATTGCAAGCCGCGCGGGGCGCGCGGTCGCGGTCAGATTATTGGCAAAGACCCACGTCGTCGCACAGCGCGCCGCCGACGGCGCCGATCGCGGCGCCCTTGATCCGGTCAGAGCCGCCCTTGCCGCGGACCTGCTGGACGACATAGCCGGTGCCGGCGCCGATGATGGCGCGGTCGGCATCGGTGGGGTTGATGTTCGGGGTGCAGCCGGCGACCAGCGCCGCGCCGATTCCGGCGATGATAAGAGATTTGAACATTTTCTGTCTTTCCTGTCAGTGCCGGTCCCGACCGGGATCACCCCGCCGGCGGCCGACAGATGGATTACCGGGTTGGCACCGCGCCCCTCGGGGGCGCGATGAGCTGGTTTCGCCGTGCGGCCGCCGGAATTACTGGCAGATACCGACGTCGTCGCACAGCGCGCCGGCAGCACCGCCGATGAGCGCGCCGGTCGCGGCGCGTTCGCCCACGGCCTTGGCGATGACGGCACCGGCCACGGCGCCGCCGGCGGCGCGCTGCGCGTCGGGCGACAGTCCGGTGTTGTAGCCCGGGGCGCAGGCCGAGACGGCGGCTGCGATGAATGCGACGCCGCAAACGCGGAGGACGAGCGATTTCTGCATGTTCTTCTGCCTGTATTCGAGGCCCTGTTCGGGGCAATTGAAAGTCCGTGCAGGACGACTATCGCATGGTCGCCCCGCTGGTCAAACTGACAAGCCGGTGAAAACCATGAAATAGGCGTCAATATGCGCATCACCGCCCGGCCTCGTCCCAGTCGTCGTCGCCGTCCGATTCCCAGCCGAAATCCGGGGCGGCGCCGGCGGTGAACAGCTCGGGGAAAGCGGCCTCGGCGCGGGCCATGTCCACGCGCAAAAGCTGTTCGTAGCTGCGGGGATCGAGCTTGCCGACGGCGACGACCTCGCGCCCCAGCAGCCATGATATGCGGCCGGCATCCAGATTGCCGCGCTCGAACGGCTCGTCGCCGAAATGCTCGATCAGCGCGGCCAGAAAGCCGGCGTCGGCGCGCCGGTCAGCGGGTGCGCGGTCGCGATAACGTTCGCGCGCAACCAGCGGCGTGGCGCCCTTGGCGTTGGCGCGGCGGATGACGAACTGGTGGTCGGTCGAGGGAAGGCGACCCGGAAAACCGCGATGTTTCAACATGCTGCGCCGCCTTTCCCCCAAGGTAGGTCAGGGGCTGCGGCGCGGCGGTCGGGCCGGGCAAGGGATTGGGTGCGCGGACCCGAAAGCCCGCGCAGCCGGCGCTCAGTTGGCGCCGTATTTGCCCTGGAACACCGGCTCGGGCTGGATGACCATCGGCTCGGGCAGGGGCTGGGGCTGCGGCTGCTGGCAAGCTGCGACGAGGCCGACCAGAACCATGGCGACGGCAAGTTTCTTGGACATGACAGGCTCCTGTTGTGCGGGGTCTTCAGGCCCCGGCTGCTCGATCTGGCGGCCGCACCGCGCGACCGCTGCGCCATCCTAGCGCCCCGGCCGGCACCGCGACAGCAGACAGCGGTCGTGTCGGCGGTCTGATGTGGCAGCTTTGCACCAGGGCGGCGAAAATCTGCGCATGAGCGGGGTAGAGGCAACATCCGGGGCAGGGCGGGCATCACAGCGGCTCCCATACACAATGGCTGAGGTCGGCGGGAATCGAAAATCCCTCGAAGATCTGGACGATATCCGGGTCGAAACTGCCGAATATCGAAGGGGCAGAGGCCAGCGAGATCACCACCTGACCCGGCAGCCGCTCAAGACGGGCGATGCGGGGCAGCACGAAATTCTCGCACAGCCACACGATGTCGCGGTGGATCGGATCCTGCATCAGCACATCCGGCGCGGCGGGCAGGACGGTTTCATCCTCGGCCCAATCCCGGGGCGATCCTGCCTCGCCCATGTCGGGCTGCGGGTCGGGCGGCGCCAGTTCCGAGGGCAGCGGGGCGGCATCGGGCGGCAGCACCCCGTCCAGCGGCCCCGGGCCGTCCTGCCCGGGCGCCGCCTCGATCGAGAACCCGCCCAGCAGGTCGTCCAGCTCGGCCTGTTCCTCGGGGGTCAGCGGCGCTTCCAGATGGTCGTCCAGCAGTTCGGGCGGGACGACGTCATCAAACGGCATCTCGTCGAACTGGGGAACGCGGGCGGCAAGCGAGGGCATGACAAAACGATAGCGCTGGACCAGCCCCGCGCCGGGCATGCTGTCGGACAGCTCTTCTTGCAGCCAGACCTCGGCGCCCGAAGGCACGGCGATCAGCGGATGCGCCCCATCCGAGGCAAGTCCCGCCAGGGTCGAGGCGAACAGAAGGGCGGATGACAGCACGGACACGGCCGGGATCCGGGGTTGGGTCTATGGGTTCACAATGGGATATTGTCGTGTTTTTTCCACGGGTTGGACAGTTTTTTCGTCCGCAGCGAGGCAAAGGCCCGGGCCACCCGCTTGCGCGTCGAGCGCGGCTGGATCACCTCGTCGATAAAGCCTTTCTCGGCCGCGACAAAGGGGTTGGCAAAGCGGTCCTCGTAATCCCTGGTCCGCGCCGCGATCTTGTCGGCGTCGCCCAGCTCGCTGCGGTAAAGGATTTCCACCGCGCCCTTGGCCCCCATCACCGCGATTTCCGCCGTGGGCCACGCATAGTTGAAATCGCCGCGCAGGTGTTTCGAGGCCATCACGTCATAGGCGCCGCCATAAGCCTTGCGGGTGATGACGGTGACCTTGGGCACCGTCGCCTCGCCATAGGCAAACAGCAGTTTCGCGCCGTGCTTGATGACGCCGCCATATTCCTGGCTGGTTCCGGGCAGAAAGCCGGGCACGTCCACAAGCGTCAGGATCGGGATATTGAAGGCGTCGCAGAACCGCACGAACCGCGCGGCCTTGCGGCTGGAATCGATGTCCAGCACCCCCGCCAGCACCATCGGCTGGTTGGCGACGACGCCGACGGTCTGGCCCTCGATGCGGATAAAGCCGGTGATGATATTTCCGGCGAAATCGCGCTGGATTTCAAAGAAATCGCCCTCGTCGGCGATCTTCAGCACCAGCTCTTTCATGTTGTAGGGCTGGTTGGGGTTGTCGGGGATCAGCGTGTCCAGCGAATCCTCGATCCGTCCGGGTTCGTCAAAGAACGGCCGCGTCGGCGCTTTTTCGCGGTTGGACAGCGGCAGGAAATCGAACAGCCGGCGGATTTCTGACAGCGCCTCGACGTCGTCCTCGAACGCGCCGTCCGCGACCGAGGATTTTTTCGTGTGGGTCGAGGCCCCGCCCAGCTGCTCCGCCGTCACCACCTCGTTCGTGACCGTCTTGACCACATCCGGCCCGGTCACGAACATATAGCTGGTGTCCTTGACCATGAAGATGAAGTCGGTCATCGCCGGCGAATAGACCGCGCCGCCCGCGCAAGGCCCCATGATGACGCTGATCTGCGGGATCACGCCGCTGGCCATGATATTGCGCTGGAACACATCGGCATAGCCGGCAAGCGAGGCCACGCCCTCTTGGATCCGCGCGCCGCCCGAATCGTTCAACCCGATCACCGGCGCGCCGTTCTGCATCGCCATGTCCATGATCTTGCAGATCTTTTGCGCGTGGGTTTCCGACAGCGAGCCGCCGAACACGGTGAAATCCTGCGAAAACACATAGACCATGCGGCCGTTGATCGTGCCCCAGCCGGTCACCACCCCGTCGCCATGGGGACGGTCGTCCTGCATCCCGAAATCGGTCGAGCGGTGGCGGACGAACATGTCGAATTCCTCGAACGAGCCTTCGTCCAGCAGGATGTCCAGCCGCTCGCGCGCGGTCAGCTTGCCGCGGGCGTGCTGGGCGTCGATGCGCTTTTGCCCGCCGCCCATGCGCGCCTGTTGCCGCAGCTTGTCGAGCTGTCCCGGAATGTCCTTCATGCCGCCCTCATTCGTTCGTGATTGGCGGGGACCATAGGGCCAGCGTGCCGTCGAGCAAAGCGGAAACGGGAAACTTTGCAAAATACCGGGTTAGCAGCGGTGAAATATTGCAACAATGCAAAGTCGCTGCGGCGCGGCCGTCGCCGGCTTGACGCGCGGCGGTCCTGAAGCCATGCCTGCAAGATGGGACTGACGATAGATCTGGCCGCGCTGGCGGCGAACTGGACGGCACTCGCGCGGCAGGCGCCGGGTGCGCGCCCCGGCGCGGTGGTCAAGGCCGATGCCTATGGTCTGGGCGCCGCGCAAGTGGCGCCGGCGCTTTACGACGCGGGCGCACGGGATTTCTTTGTCGCGCTTGCCTCTGAGGGTCGGGCGCTGCGCCCGCATCTGGCCGCTGACGCACGAATCTTTATCCTGTCCGGCCATATGCAGGGGCAAGAGCTCGACGGGTTGATCCCGGTGCTGAACAGCCCCGAGCAGTTCTTTCGCGACCGCACCCTGCGCCCGCGCGGCGATTTCGCGATCCAGCTGGACAGCGGCATGAACCGGCTGGGGTTCGAGCCGGCGGAATGGGCCGCGATCCGGTCCGAGGCGCTGTCCGCGCCCAGCCCGCAAGGTTCCGGCCCGGCGCTGGTGATGTCGCATCTGATGTGCGCGGATGAACCCGACCACCCGGCCAACGCGGCGCAGCTGTGCGCGTTCCGGCAGATGACCGACGGCATTTCCGCCCCGCGCTCGCTGGCGGCAACCGGGGGGATTCTGCTGGGGCCGGACTATCATTTCGACCTGACGCGGCCCGGGATCGGGCTTTACGGCGGCCAGCCTTTTGCAGTGTCGCGGCCGGTGGTGCGGCTGGCGCTTGACGTGATCCAGACCCGCAGTATCGCCGCGGGCGAGGCGGTGGGCTATGGCTGCACCTGGACCGCCGCGCGCCCCAGCCGCATCGCCACGGTGGCGGCGGGCTATGCCGACGGGCTGTTGCGGGCGCTGTCGGGGTCGGGCGCGGTCCTGTGGGCGGGGGATCGTGCGGCGCCGATGGTCGGGCGGGTGTCGATGGACCTGATCACCGTTGATGTGACCGACCTGCCCGAGGTGCCGCCGGCGCTGGAAATCCTGAATGCGCGGCAGGGCGTGGACGATCTGGCCGCGCTGGCCGGGACGATCGGCTATGAAATCCTGACCTCGCTGGGGCCGCGCTATTCGCGGCACTATCTGCGATCTTAACGGTTCGTCAGCATGTGGGTGATAGCTTCGGGACGAATCGTGGCGGATCGGGGGCATGTGGATGGTTTGTGCGACAGGACTTCGGGGTCGGGTGTCATCGGCCGGGCCGCACCATGAGCGCCCTCCGGATCTTTCTGCGCCCCGCTGACGGCATCCGCGCCGTCGGCCGTGCCACGCTGGCACTGGTCGGGCTGGTCGGCGCGGTGGCGATCTTTGCGGCGCGGGCGGGGGCGGCGCCGGGCTATGCGCCGCGGCCGCTGCTGGAACAGCTGCTGCGCATCGGCTGGCTGTCGCTGCCGGTGGTCGGGCTGACCGCGCTGTTCACCGGCGCCGCGCTGGCCTTGCAGATCGACGCCGGCGGCCAGCGTTTCCAGGCCGAGGATGTGGTGCCCGCCATCGTCGCCATCGGGATGCTGCGCGAGCTGGGGCCGGTGCTGGGCGGCCTGATGGTGGCGGCGCGGGTTGCATCCTCGATCGCGGCCGAGATCGGCTCGATGCGGGTCACCGAACAGATCGACGCGCTGGTCACGCTGTCCACCGACCCGATGGGCTGGCTGGTGACGCCGCGGCTGTGGGCCTCGGTGCTGGCGCTGCCGCTGCTGGTGGGGGTGGGCGACGTGATCGGGATCATGGGCGGCTGGCTGGTCGGCACCACGACGCTGGGCTTTACCTCGCAGGCGTATCTGGCGAATTCCTGGGCCTATCTGGAAAGCTGGGACGTGGTGTCGGGGCTGATCAAGGGCGCGGTGTTCGGCGCCATCATCGCGCTGTCGGGCTGCTGGTTCGGGATGCGCGCGAGCCGCGGCGCGGTCGGGGTCGGGCGCGCCACCACCAACGCGGTGGTCGCGGCCTCGGTCGGTATCCTCGCCTCGAACTTCATCCTGACAAGCATGTTCTTTACATGAGCGCCGCCGCCCCGCCGGTGATTGAGATCCGCGGCCTCGCCAAGTCCTTTGGCGCCAACAAGGTGCTGGACGGGGTGGATCTGTCGGTCGCACGCGGCGAAAGCCTGGTGGTGATCGGCGGCTCGGGCAGCGGCAAATCGGTGCTGCTGCGGCTGGTGCTGGGGCTGGAAATCCCGGACCGGGGCGAGGTGGTGCTGCACGGCACGCCCGCCGACGCGCGACTGCGGGCGCGGTTCATGCAGGATTTCGGGATGCTGTTTCAAAGCGGGGCGCTGTTCGACAGCCTGCCGGTCTGGCGCAACGTGGGCTTTCGCCTGCTGCGCGAGATGCCGGCCGCCAAGGCCCGCGAGCGCGCCATCGCCAGCCTGTCGCGCGTGGGGCTGGGCCCCGAGGTCGCCGACCGCATGCCCGCCGATCTGTCGGGGGGGATGCGCAAGCGCGTCGCGCTGGCCCGCGCCATCGCCACCGACCCGGCGGTGCTGTTTTTCGATGAACCCACCGCCGGGCTGGACCCGCAGCGCGCCACCGCGATCAGCCAGCTGATCCGCGGCATCGTGTCGCAAACCGGCGCCACCGCCGTCACCATCACCCACGACATGCGCAGCGTGCGCACCATCGCCGACCGGGTGGCGCTGCTGGACAGCGGCCGCATCCGTTGGCAGGGCCCGGTTCAGGCGCCCGCGGGCGGGCTGGACAGCGACCCCGACCCGGTTTTGCGCGCCTTTGTCGAGGGGCGGCCGCTGGACGCTGCGCCTTGACACCGCGACCGCGCCGGCGGCAGGCAAACTTTTCCGCGTCTTGCGGCGTTTCCCCGGTGGCAGGGTTGAAAACCCGCGCATCGCCTGCAACATGACACCAGAGCCAAGGATGAGGACGCAGTGGGTCTGACCCCGACGAACCCGACCGCCCCCACGGGCGAAACCCTGCTGGAATTTCCCGACAACCGCTTGCTGATCGAGCTGTGCGGTCCGCATGACCGCCATATCGCGCGGCTGGAACAGGCGTTGGGCGTTCATATCGCACATCGGGGCAACCTGCTTGAAATCGCCGGCCCGGCCGAGGCCCAGCAGGACGCCGCCCGTATCCTGCGCGGGCTTTACACTCGGCTGGAACAGGGGCGCGAGGTCGATCTTTCGGACGTGGATTCAGCCCTGCGCATGGGCGCGGACGACCGCCCCGCGGCCACGCCCTCGGAACAGCTGGAAATGTTCGGTCAGGGCCGGATCGAGCTGCGCACCCGCAAAAAGACCATCGAGCCGCGCACCGAGGCGCAAAAGGATTACGTCCGCAGCCTGCTGGCCAACGAGCTTGCCTTTGGCATCGGCCCGGCGGGGACCGGCAAGACATATCTGGCCGTTGCGGTCGGCGTCACCATGCTGATCGGCGGCCATGTCGACCGCATCATCCTGTCGCGCCCCGCGGTCGAGGCGGGCGAGCGGCTGGGTTTCCTGCCCGGCGACGCCAAGGAAAAGATCGACCCCTATATGCAGCCGCTTTACGATGCGCTGAACGATTTCCTGCCCGCCAAGCAGATGCAGAAGCTGATCGAGGACAAGCGCATCGAGATCGCGCCGCTGGCCTTCATGCGCGGGCGCACGCTGTCCAACGCCTTTGTGGTGCTGGACGAGGCGCAGAACGCCACCACCATGCAGATGAAGATGTTCCTGACCCGGCTGGGCGAAGGCTCGCGCATGGTCGTCACCGGCGACCGCACCCAGGTCGACCTGCCGCGCGGGATGCAGTCGGGGCTGCGCGACGCGGAACGCATTCTGGCCGGGGTGCCGGGGATCGCGTTCAACTATTTCACCGCCGCCGATGTGGTGCGCCACCCGCTGGTCGCCCGCATCATCGAGGCCTACGAGTCTGACGACGAGGCTGGCGGCGACCCGGCGCTGCCCGCGGGCTACGGTGCCTATCCGCCCCGCCGCGACTGGCGGGCGGCCGGCGGCAGCGGTCCGCGCAATGACTGATCCGGCCCTTGCCGATGCCGCGCCCGGCAGCCCTGTCGATGTGGTGATCGAGGATGCGCGCTGGCAGGGCGCGGGGCTTGAGGCCCTTGCCGCCCGCGCCGCCGCCGCGACCCTGCGCCATCTGGGGCTGCAAGCGACGGGCGAGGGCGCGCCCGAAATCGTGGTGATGGGCTGCGACGACGCCCGCATCGCCGAACTGAACGCGGATTTCCGCGGCAGGCCGCAGCCGACAAACGTGCTCAGCTGGCCCTCGGTCGAACCCCCGCCGCGCGCGCCCGGGGCAGTGCCCGCCCCGCCCGACACGGATGAGCTGGGCGACATCGCCATCAGCTATGACACCTGCGCGCGCGAGGCCGGGGCGCAGGGCAAGCCCCTGTCCGACCACGCCACCCATCTGCTGGTCCATGCCATCCTGCATCTGGCCGGCTATGACCACGAAAACGACGCCGACGCCGACACCATGGAAAATGCCGAGCGCGCGATCCTTGCCACGCTGGCGATTTCCGACCCTTACCAAGAGCATTGATGCGATGAGCCTTCCCTCGAACTCTGCCCGGCCGGATAGCGGCCCCGCCAGAAACGGCGGCCCGGACAGCGCCACGACCGAGCCCGAACCGGACCCATCGCCGGCGCGGCTGGAGCCGTATTCCACGCAGAACGACGACCCCGGACCCAGCCCGCGCGAGGCGCCGGCGCGCCGCCTGCTGGGCCGCATTCTCAAGACGCTGGTGCCGCTGGCCCCGGGCGACGACGACACCGGCCCCGATTCGATGATGGAGGCCGCGACCTCGGCCGAGGCGCCCAGCATCCTCAACCTGCGGCGCAAGACCGTGGACGACGTGGCGCTGACCCGCGCCGACATCGTGGCGGTGCCGGTCACCGTCGGGTTGCACGAGCTGGTCGAGGTGTTTCGCGACAACGGCTATTCGCGGCTGCCGGTCTATCGCGGCAATCTGGACGAGCCGCTGGGGCTGATCCATCTCAAGGATCTGGCGCTCAAGCATGGGTTCGCCCCGAAATCCGCGCCGCGTTTCGCGCTGCGCCCGCTGCTGCGGCCGCTGCTGTATGTGCCCGGCTCGATGCCGATCGGGGCGCTTTTGCAGCAGATGCAGCAAAAACGCATCCATATGGCGCTGTTGATCGACGAATACGGCGGCGTCGACGGGCTGGTCACCATCGAGGATCTGATCGAGCAGGTGATCGGCCAGATCGACGACGAACACGACGAAAGCGACGAGGATCTGTGGGTGCAAGAGGCCCCCGGCCAGTGGCTGGTGCTGGCCCGCGCGCCCATCGAGCGGGTCGAGGCCGAGGTCGGGCTGAAACTGACCGGCGGCGTCTATGAAGAGGAAATCGACACGCTGGGCGGGCTGATCTTCATGCTGGCCGGGCGGGTGCCCTGCGCGGGCGAGGTGATCGCCGACGAAAGCGGCGCCGATTTCGAGATCGTCGAGGCCGGCCCCCGCCGCATCAAGCGCGTGCGCCTGCGCATCCCCGGGCGCGAGGAGCTGCCGGCGGAGCTGCCCGCCTAGCTTTCCTCTGGCGGGAACTCGCGGGAGAAAGCCGGGGCATAATCCAGCCGCGCCTGCACCGGCAGATGCGGCCCCGCCGCCTGCAAACAGGGACCGGAAAACGCGCAGTCCCAGCCGACCGGGCGAAAGCCCAAGCCGGCGTAATAGGCGGGGTCGCCCAGCACGATGATGGTGGCATCGGGGCGGCGGCCCTGCGCTGCGGCCACCAGCGCCGCGCCGATGCCCCGGCGCTGCTGGCCGGGGGTCACCGCCAGCGGCGCCAGCGCCAGCGCGGGGAACGGCGCCGCCACCGGGGACAGCGCCAGATGCCCGACGATACCGCCCGCATCCTCGGCAACCAGCGACAGCGCCAGATCGCCATCGGCGCGCAACGCCTCGACCAGCCGCGATTCCGCCGCGCCGCCAAAGGCCGCGTCCAGCAGCCGGGCGATGGGCTGGATATCGGCCGCGGTCTCGGGGCGGATGGTGATCCGGGGGTGCGCCGCCGTCACGCGTCGATCCGGTGGATATCGCGGGCGATGCCGTCGGTCGCCGCCGCCCAGTCGCTGGCCGTGGTGCGGGCGCGATGCGCCGCCAGCGCGGTCTCGTCCCGGAACAGCTCCTCGACCTGCCAGACCAGCGGATCGTCGGTCTGCGAGATCGTGAAATACAGGCAGCCCGGCTCGGCGCGCGAGGCTGCAACGTGATCCTCGACATGCGCCAGCACCGCCATCAGATCCGCAGGCCCCGCGCAGACCAGCCGCCCCGACAACGCCACCTGCGCCCCCTCGGGCGCCGGCCGGCCGCAATTCGCGCCGTGATGATGGCCGCAGGCGCAACCCGACATGGCATTCCCTTTCTCAGCGCGGGATCATTCCCACTCGATTATTTTGAGATAACCTAGTGCATTGAAAAATAATGCAAAAATATTTTTTTGCATGTCGAGATACCGTCAAGCCTACCGTCAGAAAAGTTCGATCTTGAAATTGTTGAGCTTTTCGGGCTGGCGATGAAGCTCGACATTTCGCCATCTATCGCTGGAGACGGCAACTGCCGGCAGTTTGGCATCGACTCGGTGAATGTGCTCGATGAAACAGGATTGTACCGTCGCGGTGCTTGGTTGGCCATCCGCAAAGTCGGCCGCTCCAACCTATCCAATACTCATGACAACGGTTCTGATGGGCACGTACAGCGTTCGGCCGCCTTAAAATGGAATATCATCGTCTAACCCAAACGGATCGGCCAAACCCGCCGGTGGATCAGGGACGACCGGGACACCAGCACCGTCCGCCTCTTCCGCTTTTGCAACGGCTGACGGAGGTGAGACCGACCATTGCATGGCTACTTCGCCCCAATTAATGGGCCTTTCGTTAGCTCCTGTCCAGACATCCCAAAAATCAGGGTCGGCAGATTGAGGCTGATGCTCCTTTACCAGTTCGTCGATCTCGACCAGTACGGGAATAGGCGTCGCCCACCCCAATAGGATCGCCTGCCTTGATGGCAGGCTGGGTAGGTCGCGCAACAACCCTCCCACATTGTCAGGTACGAGACGTGCGACAAGGTTCTGGTCGGAATCGTTGACGATACGATGAAGAATGAAGGTGTTGCACTGAGCCAGCACGGTCGGCGACAGCTCTGATGGGCGCTGCGAAGACAGCACCAAACCTAAACCGAATTTGCGTCCCTCGCGGGCAATGCGCTCGAAGGTTTCTCGGCAGAGTTGGCTAGGGCTGGACGCTGGACCTTCATCGTCTTTGCCCCGCCGAATAAAAGTGTGGGCTTCTTCCAGCACGAGTACCGTGGGTAGGGATAGCCCCTCTGCATGAAGCCGCCGATAGCGTTGCAAGGATTCAAAAATTACCCGCGCCAGCACGGCAACAACAACGTGAACAACCTCGGATGGAACCAAGGAAAGATCAATGATCGCTAATGGGCCATTGCTTGCGCCGTCGTCGCCGATGTAACTCTTAAGCCACTCCTCGAAGCTGGTTGGTGGTGTCTTTCCAATAACGTTTCCAAGCCGCTGATCCGCGAGCATGCTACGAATACGAAGTCCAAGTGTGCTGATGAACCCGGCCAAATTACCTTGTCCAGCAGCTATGCGGTCAAGATGGTCTGCCAAAAGGTTCACATCAAACGGGATGGGTGCGTCCTCACTGATCGAGGTAGCGACGGCATCGTCGTCAACGCTATCCATGTAAGCCGTCAGTCTGTCTCTGATGGCTTCAATGTCGACTATGCTGAAATCCGTTACATATTGAAGTTGCGGACCTGAGCGCCGTGCAGCGATAAGGGCCGAAGCCTCCTGAACGATTGCACCCAACACGCTACTCCAAGGTTCTTCGACAGATGGCTGGAATGCCTCGCAGTCCGAAGAAATATTCTGAAGCAGGTCGCGGCACTCGTATTTCTTGTTTCCCGTAAACGCACCGACACCCCGACCGAGCATGTCGCGGATTTGGATCAAGTATGAATGGACGTAGCGTCGTACCTGAATCTCGCGGGGAAGCTCCTCAGTCTGGTTTGATTTCAGCTCGCGTATACCACGGAGCAGAAGCGGGCGCTGCGTACCCGGCGCTGCGTGAGCAACAGCGGTCCATTCATGACCGCTCCAAAGCCATGCCGGGACATCCAACTCCTTTTCAGTTCCAACAACGGGAGGGACGCGGAACAGACGGAGTTGATCTCCTTGATCCGTAAAGGCTTTTGCATATTCGCCATTGGGATCGAGAACGATGAAGCGCGCGTTCGGATGGCCTTTTCGGCCCGCATCACGCATCGCTTTTGCGCCGGCGTCGAGCGACCAGCGGATCAGCCCAGCAACCGTACAGGATTTGCCGCTACCCGTGTTGCCAAGCACGGCGAGATGCCTGCCGAACAGCTTGTCGGGATCAACCTTAATCTCGGCGCTCGACGCAAGGGCCGAAGTTCCGATGCGGACACGCCGATCCGACTCTTTCGCGCCAACAATAGCTTCGACCTGTTCAGGCGTCGGCATGAGTACTTGGTCGCCCACCGAAGGAAACGCGGCGACACCGCGCGACAGTTCATAAACTGTCTGTTTCGACGCGCGATCCCGGCGAGAGGTCAGCGTACCGACAGGAGAGACGCACATCTTTCGCAGTGGAAACGGAAGGTCGATCAGGCCGAAATCTTTCAGGCCCGACCGCTTGGGATAGGGCGACCGTTCGATCCCGATCCATGATATATAGGCAACTGTCGCCCCTGCCTCATTGGGTACGAGGACATAGCCGTTAAGTCGGGGAAAGGCGGCAGGCGTCCCCGTGTTGAGCGCAGTTGCCTGCGGTGCATCCAGCTCGAGCAGGATGCGAATTTCATCGGGAGAAACGGACTCAACCGCGCCGATCACCAAGCCAGCAATGGACTCGATGGGTGTAGTCATGCCGTTGTTCCACCGCCCAATACTTCGTCGAAGTCATCCGCAACCGGGACAGCAGGGTCCGGCGCTTGCGTATGTTCCGGCGGACGGTGCTTCATAAGTTCGGTCATACGCCCGGTAATATAGTCTAGCGTTGGCTTCGGGAGATAATTCTCGATCAACGTAGTAAGGTCGCCGAAGTGAGAGCCGATCAGCAGCGATACCTGTGCATCCCGAGTCCGCGCGAGAAAGCCTTTCAATCGGTCATCCGCTGAGTAAGCAAACACGACTAGATGCGTTGACGGGATCGTCAGCATGTCGAGCAGCACACGGTTGATATGATCGTCGCCAAAGCCATAGCCGTAGGTCACGACGACTGCATTGGGCCTGCACGTCGCGGCGGCAAAATCGCGGAATAGCTCGGCATAGGGGTACTGGGTGGTTTCGACATCCTTTGCCGGGTTCGGATAGATCATTACCGTATCGACGGGATTTTTAGGCAGGTCAGTGTGATCGGTTGGCGCACCGAAGGGTATGCCCTTCCGCGAAATCTTCCGGTCTGCTTTGCTGAACAGCCAGTCGAGGGAGCCGTGAAGTTTCGTCAGTCGGATGACGCCTTCCATGAAGCGGGGCTCTCCGCGAATACCTGGCGGGTTATAATGTACGTCAACCTCGACACGGGCTGACCGGAAAACTGGCGTGAGCGCCCCAACGAAACGGTCGATGATACGAAGCCCGGCGAGATCGCAGCCATGCTCAATCAAACGGTCGTAGTTCGTCGTAAAGACATGAAGCCGCTCCCGCGACGCCGCGCGGCTGGCAAAGCTGAGGAGGAACGATTGCACCGCACTTTCGGCGACAACCCGTTTTTCCGGATCGCCACCGATTAGCCCCGCTTCAGTTTTGAGAAGTGACTCAAGGAAATCCCGGAGTTGCCGATCCATTGCGTCTTTGAGGGCGGACGCTTTCGCCGCATCGATGATCCTCAGTCCTTCATAGACTGAGAGGGCCGCGCGGAACTGATCCTCAATATTGGCCGTGCCGCGCCCCATGAGCGCGGCTTTGCTCGCGGCATAATTGTCGATCTCCGCGTCAAACTCACTACCGAACACAACCTTGCCCATGCCCGTTGCAGCGGCCCCGGCCATATATCCTACTGCGGTTGTGAAGCCGCTCCCGATAAGCAGATTAAGATGCTCAGCCTGAAACACGGCGGACAGCCACGGCTCGATCCGCTTGCGCGCCGTAGCGATAAATTTGTCGAGTTCGTCATCGCCTGCGGGGAGGTCATTCCAAGATTCGGAATGGCTCCCGACACGATAAACATGCTTGTCGTCGAGATTCATGTTCCCCTCCGGTTACTGAGACCGGGCAGCTTCGGCTGCGATGTGCGCGGCGAATGCTGCAACGAAGGACTTCAAACTCGTTAGGTCCGACATATCTGAATAGTCGCCCGTTGTTTCGGCGGAACGCGGCGAGGCAAGGACGCAGGCGGCTGTATAGAGGTTTTCAAGGACGAGCTTCTTGCAAAGGATGTCGTAGCGCTCGAGATATGACGCCCCCTTGAAATCCTCAAAAATCGGGAAGTGTAGCGAGGCTTCCCGCTTGGATGGACGCCGTGACTTATCAGCATCTTCCACCATCACCAGCCAGCCGACAAAGGGTCGGGCTGCATCAGCGCCGAATGCGCCTTCACGATACGCCGTCCAGAAATCGTGCGCCGTGCCGATGGCTTCTTCGGCACGGTTGTTCGCGTTGTTTCCGAATGACGGGCCAACATGGCTCTTCATTTCGACAGCAGCAATCAGTCTGCCATCAAGGATGACGAGAATATCCCAGAGTTTGGTCGGGCGGAAAAATCCCGGCAAAGTCAGCACTTTTCGGTGCCGGTAGATTTCCGCGTGTCCTAGACCATTCGCCTCAACGAGGTCGATCATCAGCGCCGTGAACCCATCCATCGTATTGCCAGCGGTCACAGCACCGCGTTCACCCGTGTCTGTCTTTCCAGCCTCAACTTTTGCTTGAAGGGCTTTTTGGCGATTTCCCCAAAATGCCATCGCTGCATCTCGGGCTTTCGCCTCGTAATCCGCTAAATCCAATCCCATTACTTTTCCGCTCCCCCAAGCGTGGCCCTCTCCTGAGCCGACAAGCCGTATAGATCAAACGTCAGGTTGTTGCATGCCTCAACATCACTCGCTTCGGCGGCTTTCTTAAGAGCTTGGCGCATCTTCGGCGTCACGACTTTCCAGTCCGGCAAACGAATGCGTCGCAGATATTGTGCCTGAAAGCGAAGATAGCCGCCTCGCATCCGCGTCGAGTACGTCGCTACAAACAACCTTGCTATGCCCGAAAGTAGAACCGCTTGTAGCGCGCGCATCTCCCATGTGTCGGACGTGATGAAATACAGGTTGTGATGGGGATAGAGGCGGCCTTCCTCGTAAACAATATGCGCTGCGCCCTTAATATCCGGGATCAACAGCTTCGGCTCTTCCGCCAGCTCGGGATAAATCCGGTCGATGGTACGATACCAGTTGGCCGGGGCCTTCTGCGCAACATGCCGCCCGGCGATTAGCCCACGGCGCTCTTCAAGATAGCGTTTCAACTTCGGGAATTGGTCGAGCTTCACCAGTTTGCCATCGTCACCGAACGGATTGACCACGCCAAGTCCGCGCCATTTGACGCTGCCATCCATGATATCGCGGGTCATCACGAGCGGAAGTTTCCGGTTCTCCTCCACATCAAGCGCGTCGAAGTTTCCGATGAACGCCTTGTCGGCTCCGGTCGCCACACCGATGCCAATCTTGCATCCGGCATCCTCAATCAATGGGAACTCAGACTCGAGTCTACGCACAAGCGCGAGTTGATCGGATGAGTCCAAAATCCACGGTTCTGCGCCGGAGGTGACGGCCTGAATCTCTCTCACACCAGAAGCCAAAAGAGGCGTTTCTGGGGATCGGAGCGTAGCGGCAAGCTGCGAGAGCGCGCTATCAGAAATCTCAGGTTGAAGGGCAACGCGAGTCAGGCCAGATTTCTCACATCCGATGATGGTGATGGCCGGATAGGCAACAACCTCCTGATGGAAGGCCGGAGTGTCCACCATGTCCACATAAACGCTCAGGTGGAAACCATCCGCGACCATCGCACGCAACGGCCCACCGTAGCGATTCTTCATCCAGCGATCCGCACAGATAAAACCGAGTTGCCCTTTTTTTGCCAGCAGACTCAGCGACCGTTCGATGAACGGGATATAGATGTCGGCGCGGTCATAGATGGTCCGGTAGCGGCTGCGATATTCGACCATGAGCGCATTCGGGATTAGCTCCTGTCGCACATAGGGCGGGTTTCCGATGACGACATCGAACTTGCCCGGCAGAGGGACGAGCAGGAAATCGCCTTGCATCAACCACCGATCGGCAAGGCTTTCTGCATCCCGCAACCTGATGCCAGCGACGCGAAGCTTCTGAACCACGAGAGCATGGGTCCGGTTGAATGACGCACGGTGAAGCTCCACGCCCCGGATGGCGTCTAGGAGAGCGTCTGATCCGACCCCGCTGCGCTTCCATGCGACCAGCAAACGATCAATTGCAGGTAGCAAGAAATCGCCATGTCCAAAGGACGGTTCGAGAAGGCGGCGCGTGTGCAGTGGAGAGGCGGCGTCATAGCCAGCAAGGTCGAGAATGAATTCGACAACCTCGCGTCGCGTGAAGATCGCGCCACGTTCCTCGATGCCCGCATTTGCCATCGACTCCACTGCATCGGTAACGGGACACAGGCCGGGAAACGATGGTTCCCGTAGCATGGTGGCGAGATCAATATCGGTCATCACGTTCCTTATCGTTCATTCGAGCAGATAAAGGACTAATGCCTTCGTGCCCAATTATGTTGGCGCGAATCGACCCGTTTCAGACGGAACGAAAATGTGAACAAAAGAAGATCATGGGCACGGGTTTGGGTCAATGAGAAAGGTGCCGGACCGCACCGTTGAGAGCCATTTCGGGGGCATTTAACCACATGATTGAACCCATACGTCATGACGCGCAGTCGCCTCCGGGCCTACGGTTGCCGCTGGTTCTCTTACATAGGTTGCTAAGGGCGTTGCCCTCGCGTAGCGCAAGAAAACTCTCCGGCCTTTCGCGGCATAAACGGCCCGCTCCCCGCAAGCGGGTCCCCTCCATTTATTCCACGGTGCCAAAGACTTCTCCTGCGCCTTGCTACCCGTGGCTCGCCGCCGGGCAAGGGTTCAGGAGCGGCGCTGCGCTGCTCTGAACCCCAGACCCGAGGATCAGAGACATGACCAATCTTTCCGACAGCAATCCCCGCATCTATGTGGCCTGCCTTGCCGCCTACAACAACGGCTATCTGCATGGGGCTTGGATCGACGCGGAACAGGACGCGGACGAAATCAGGGACGAGATTGCCGCGATGCTTGCGCGCTCGCCGACAAAGGGCGCGGAGGAATACGCCATTCATGACTATGAGGGTTTCGAGGGCGTCAGCATCAAGGAATATGCCGGCATCGACACCGTGGCGCGCATGGGCGCTTTCATCGCCGAGTATGGCAGGCTAGGCGCTGGCTTGCTGGAGCAGTTCGTCGGCGACATAGACCAAGCCGAAACCGCTTTGCAGGACTGCTATCACGGCCAGTTCGCCAGCCTCGCCGACTTCATGGAGGATTTGACCGCTGAAAGCGGCATCACGATCTCCGAGGCGTTGCGCTACTACATTGATTGGAAAGCAATGGCCCGTGACGCTGAAATGAACGGCGAGTTTTTCACAGTCGAAACCGCACATGACGAGGTGCATGTGTTTTCCAACCAATAAAATCCGGAGCGCCTTGCCCGCACTTTTGCGGGCAGGCGTCTCGCAGAATCATCGAAATAGTGTTAAGCAGAAAATAACCAATAGTGATCGGGCTGGCCGCTCAAGGTTTCTGCTTTGAGCGGCTTCTATATTTCCAGCGATCTTTGAACCTCTAAGGGCTGGGCGCTGCCTTGCGCGCCCCGGCTTTGGGAGGTGACGCCATGCTTAGCATCGACTGGCGTTCGCCGGCGGCATACAGGCACGCGAAGCACATAGCTGCCGCCGGTTTCGCTTGGGAATACCTGCGCCGGAATGACGATTATCGTCAGGCGTTCCAGACCATTGCACTGACCGGGGGACCGTCCGGCCGCGACCTTGAAGCGTTCGCGGATCGCTGGGGGTTGCGATTTCCCGTGCGATCCCGACGCGCCGCATGACCGGCCGCCGCCAATCTGGAGTCCAAACCTTCAACCGCAAACGGTGATGCTATCGCCGGTCGAGCATAGGGACGGCGACACCGAACCAATATTGACGCTGGCGCATCTCGGCGGCCTCGACCTGCGCCGTGCTTCCGATGGTTGGCATGGCATCTGGCAGGTCGATGGCGTCGCGCATCAATTCTGGCTGCCCGAGGCGGTGCCGGACGCCGCCGCGTTTTACGCCGTCACGCTGCCGATGGATTCCTTTCTGGAGCTTCGCGCCCACGCCGCCCGCCGTTTCTGGCGATCCCTCAATGGCCGCGCGCCCGGTCCCGACTTCCGGGCGATCCCCGCCCAGCTCCGGCAATGGCATATCCTATCCCTGCGCGCGCTCGACGCGCGGTTGCGCGGCGAAAGCTATCGCACCATCGCCGAAGTCCTGCTCGGCTTTCGCGGCAGCAAGGAGGACTTTGAGAACGACCCGCGCAAGAACAAGGCCCGCCGCCTGGTTGCGCATGGCATCAAGATGATGCGCGGCGGCTATCGCCTGTTGCTCCACTATCCGATCAAGCCCGGAAAAACTTGAGGGGTTATATCGCGGGATTTCCTCGGCTTGTTGATCCCCACAGCAGCGCAACGAGCGCCAGATTGGCGAGGGCAAGCGCAGCCAGCATGATTAGGGTCTGGTCTGCCCCGGCGACGGAAAGCAGAAGTGCGCCCACGGTCGGCCCGACCGCTTGGGCGATGAGGCCCGGTCGCGCCAACCTTCCCATGATCGGCGCATAGCGTGCGGGACCGAACAGGGCGAGCGGAAGCGCCCCCTTGGCTATAGAAAAGATGCCATTGCCAGCGCCGTAGAGGACGAGCGATAGCCCGATGACGGGGAAGCCGGAGGCGAGCATTGTCATTCCTGCCGCCCCCAAAGCCGTAGCGATTGCGAGCGTCCAGAACGGATGATGCCGCCCGCCGCTCACCATTTCACCGATACGGCCGGCGACTTGCGCCGGACCAATCAGCGCCCCGAGTGCAACCGCCTCGGCCAGCGAGAAGCCGCGTTGCTGCAACAGGGTCAGCAGATGCACCGAAACGATGGTGACGCCTAGACCGGCCAGAACCATGATCGCCATCATGGTCAGATAGGCCCGGCGTTCGTGACCATACAGCGCCAAGCGTGGTGTTTCGCGCACGCCGCCGAGAGGCTTAGGCTTGCCGTTGCGCGGCAGAACAAGGACCACGAGTGGCAGGCAGATCGTGAGGTGAATCGCGGCATAGGCGGCGCATGTTCCCCGCCATCCCCAATGCTCCAGAAACAGAGCCGATAGTGGCCAGCAGACCGTGCTTGCGAAGCCGCCCCACAGCGTCAGGGTGGTGATGGCGGATCGCGCCGAATGGCCGTAATAGCCGCTGAGCGTTGCGAAGGCGGCATCATAGAGGCCCGCCCCCATGCCGAGGCCGAGCACGACCCATCCGGCGACAAACACCCACAGGGACGGCGCGACCGCAAGGATGACGAGGCCAGCGGCAAGGAGCAGACACGCGGCCGTCAGGACAGGCCGCCCGCCATGCTGGCCAATGGCATCGCCCACGCGCGGAGATACGATGCCGGCGGCGAGCAGGCCGATGGAGAGCGCGCCGACGATCCACGCCAGCGGCCAGCCGGTATCAGCCGCGATTGGCGCGGCGAGGACCGCCAGCAGATAGTAGGAGCTGCCCCACGCGAATATCTGCACGACGCCGAGCGCGGAAATGATCGGCCAGCGGGGGCCGGCAAGAAGCTGATTTGCGGATGCCGGCACTTCGTTCATGGTGGATCAGCGTTCCGCCTCTACAGGAGCGGCGCGGCGGCTGCCGCGCTCATACCAGCCTTTCGAGCGATTCACGATCCAGACGACCGAGAGCATGACCGGCACCTCGATCAGCACCCCGACCACGGTTGCGAGCGCGGCCCCGGAATGGAAGCCGAACAGGCTTATGGCGGCGGCAACTGCCAGCTCGAAGAAGTTGGATGCACCGATCAGCGCCGAGGGACCGGCAACGCAATGCTGTTCGCCCACGGCCCGGTTGAGCAGATAGGCCAGCCCCGAGTTGAAATAGACCTGAATCAGGATCGGGACCGCCAGCAGGGCAATGACGAGCGGTTGCGCGATGATCTGTTCGCCTTGGAAGCCGAATAGCAGCACCAGCGTCACCAGCAGGGCCACCAGCGACAGCGGCCCGAGCTTCACCAGCAGCGCGGCGAGCGCAGAAGCGCCGCCCGTCGCAAGGAGCCGTCGCCGGACGATTTGCGCGACGATCACCGGAATGACGATGTAGAGCACGACCGAGAGGACCAGCGTTCCCCACGGCACGGTGATGGCGGACAGGCCAAGCAGCAGGCCGACAATCGGCGCGAAAGCCACCACCATGATAGCGTCGTTGAGCGCGACCTGACTCAGCGTGAAATGCGGCTCGCCCTTGGTGAGATTGGACCAGACGAACACCATGGCCGTGCAGGGTGCGGCGGCGAGGATGATAAGGCCGGCGATATAGCTGTCGATCTGATCGGCCGGCAGGTGGGGCCGGAACAGCCAGCCGATGAACAGCCAGCCGAGCAGCGCCATGGAAAAGGGCTTGATCGCCCAATTGATGAACAGCGTCACGCCGATGCCGCGCCAGTGCCGGCCGACTTCACCGAGGGCGGCGAAGTCGATCTTGAGCAGCATGGGAATGACCATGAGCCAGATCAGCACCGCGACCGGCAGATTGACCTTGGCAATTTCGAGAGCACCGACAGCATGAAACGCGCCGGGAAACCAATGCCCGAGGGCGATGCCGACGACGATGCAGAGGGCCACCCAAAGGGTGAGGTAGCGTTCAAAGGTGGACATGGGATTTCCTTACGCCGTCGCCACGCGGCGGCCGTGTTCGTCAATCACCCGCCCGCCATCCTCTTTCACGAACTCGCCCCGTTGTAGTGGCAACAGATCAAGCACCGCTTCGGATGGTCGGCAGAGCTTCACCCCTTTGGGGCTGACGACGAGAGGGCGATTAATCAGGATCGGGTGCGCCATCATCGCGTCGAGCAAGGCGTCATCGGTCAATTCAGGATCGGCAAGGGCGAGGTCGGCATAGGGTGTTCCTATTTCCCGCAAGATCGAGCGGGCCGACAGGCCGGCGCGCTCGATGAGCTGCGAGAGCAGCGCTCGCGAGGGCGGGGTTTTCAGATATTCGATGATATGAGGCTCAACACCTGCGTTACGGATCAGACCAAGGGTATTCCGCGACGTGCCGCAATCGGGGTTGTGGTAGATAATAACATCCATGTCTCGCCTCATGCCGCGCTGCCGCGCGGCGAGCTTGCGCCTTCGGACTGGCCGATTTCGACAAGGCGGGTGCGCAGCGTCGATTTGTCGAGGCTGGAAACGGGAAGTGCCGCGAAAGCTCCGATCCGGTTGCGGAGATAGCGGAACGCGCCCACGAACGCCGTTTGCCGGGCAATCTCCGGGCCTTCGACGGCGGCAGGGTCTTCGATCCCCCAATGCGCTGTCATAGGCTGGCCCGGCCAGACCGGACAGGTTTCGCCGGCCGCGTTGTCGCAAACGGTGAACACGAAATCCATGACCGGAGCGTCAGCCCCGGCAAATTCGTCCCATGCCTTCGAGCGCAAGCCCTCGGTGGGATAGTCGAAGTTCGCCAGCGTCGTGATGGCGAGCGGGTTCACTTCGCCCTTGGGCTGGCTTCCGGCCGAATACGCGCGGAAGCGGCCCGCGCCATCCTTGTTCAGGATGCTTTCGGCGAGGATCGAGCGGGCGGAATTGCCGGTGCAGAGGAACAGGACATTGAAGATGCGTTCGGGTGCGGTGTGGTCAAGCATGGGTGGCGTCCTTGGCGGGTTCACAACAGGCGACGAGCTTGTTCACGACCGGGCTGCACACGGCCGGATGGCCTTGGCAGCAGTCGCGCATGAGAAATTCGAGCAGACCGGACAGCGCCGGATAGGAGGCGCTGTAGATGATCGAGCGGCCGTCGCGGCGGGACTCGACGAGGCCGGATTGTTCAAGGTGGCTAAGGTGGAAGGACATGCGCGACGAGGATGCGCCGTCCATCGCTTCGCCGATTGCGCCGGCCGGCATCCCATCCGGCCCGGCCGTGACCAGCAGGCGCACGATACGCAGCCGGGTTTCCTGCGAGAGCGCCGCGAACGCGGAGAGGGCTTGCTTTTCATCCATGATCGTCTCAATATCTCAAGAGTCGTTGAAACATGGATACACGGACATGAACGTTCACGCCAGCCCCCTAAAGACGGATTTTCAGGATGACGCCTCCCTCGGGGCATTCCTCGATGCTTTGGAAGCGCACGGCGACAAGGCCCTTGTCCTCGCCTACGGCGACGGGCGGCAGGTGCAGGCCGGCTATCATGTCACCGAAGTTAAGGCCGGTTCCTTCATCACGCTCGATTGCGGCGGCAACCCCGATGCGTGGCGGGAAACCGTGTTACAGGTCGAGGACATTCCGGCAACCGAACGCAGCGCGCCCATGACCGTCGCCAAGTTCCAGTCGATCTTGGGAACGGTCGGCAGCAGGGTCCAACTCGACAGGGACGCCCGATTGACTTGGGAAGTAAGCCGTCCCGGCAATCCGATGCAGGTCTATGATGTGGCCGGCGTCGAGATCAAAAGCGACCGGGCGATTGTGCAGTTCAGCCCGCGCCCGGCGATCTGCAAGCCAAGGCATCGTGCGCAGCAGGCCGGAGCGCCTGCCTGTTGCAGATAGCCTCACGCCTTGTTGGCTGCCGCCTGCTCCAGAATCTTCCGATAGCCCTCACGCGATAGCCATTGCGCGCGTTCGAGATGGCTTTGCCAGCAACGATAGGTCCGAAATTCGTCTCCGAGCGGATCGCGGTGCAGCACGATCCGCGCGACTTCCTTCCAGTCCGCGCCCTCTGCGTTTGCGTCGAGAAGACGCCAATAGGTGACGTGGTGCCGTTCATCATAGACGGTAATGGTGTCGCCGGTCGGCGCTTCGTCGTCCACATCGGGATCGAGTTCGACAGGAACCCGCATAGTCATTCCCCGTATCCGAAAGAGCTTGTCTGCGGTGCGCCCCCGCAAACGATTCTCTCTGACTCTTGGTGATCGGGGAGTTAGTAACCGTCACGAAACGGCCCCATGGCCTTTAGCTCGGAAAGCCTGTTGTATACGCCACAGGCTCCCCGACCATAGGTCAAGGAGTTGGTGCCGTTCTGGCTGGCACCGGCCATCCGTGAGGGGTTACTACGCCCCAGAGCAGCGCGTCTGCTCCACCCACAATCTTAGCCGAGCTGCGCGCGAATGTCTTTGCCTATTCGGCGGGGCAGGCAACGAGCCGCTAAAATCCCTCATCTATTGACGGCGCACCGCCCCGAAGGGGGGTGCCGTCAGCGCATAGGCGCAAATGCGGCACGCTACGCGCCGCCGATCCCTCGCCATGGTTCGCCACAGTCCGCTGCCGCCCCCGGCAGCCCATTCCCGACTGGAGGTTATCCATGCCCAACCCGCTTGCGGGCCTGCCGCCGCGCCTGCTGCGCACCAAGGAAGCCGCCCGCTTCCTCGGCATATCCATCCGCACCCTTGAGAAGCATCGCACCTATGGCACCGGGCCGACCTATCGCAAGGTCGGCGGGCGCGTCCTCTACACCGTCCGCGATCTGGAAGACTGGAGCGCGGCGGGCGAGCGCAAATCCACCCGCGACAAAACCGCCGGCACCGTCTTTCCGGCGCGTCCGCTTACGCCCGAAGAACGGGGCGACTGCTAGATGCTGCGCGAGGACGATCATGCCCCCGCACAGCCGACCGAGGTCAGCGAACGCAGCCGCCTAGACCCCTTCGTGGTCCCCACGGGCGACGCGCCGCCGCGCGATCAGCGCGACTTGATGGAACGGCCGTTCTTCTCACTGGCGAAGACGCCGCGCACAAAGCCAATTCTCTACAAGGCCGCCGACATAGAGGTGCAGGTGTTCGGGATGCCCGAGCATGGGATGGCGACCATTTGGGACGCCGATGTGCTGATATGGGCGGCCTCGCAGATCGTCGCGGCCGAGAATGACGGCCTCACCACGTCGCGCTTCGTCCGGTTCACGCCTTACCATCTGTTGCGCGCCATCGGGCGGCCGACCGGCAATCACCAATACCGGCTTCTGAAAGCCGCGCTGGCGCGGCTGCAATCGACCGTCATAGCCACCACCATTCGCAACGGCCCGCATTGGCGTCGCCGGCAATTCTCATGGATCAACGAGTGGGAGGAAATGACGACGCGCGCCGGCCGCGTCGAGGGCATGGAGTTCGTCCTGCCCGAATGGTTCTACAACAGCGTCATCGACCGTTCGCTGGTCCTGACCATCGACCCGGCCTATTTCCGGCTGACTGGCGGCATCGAGCGATGGCTTTACCGCGTCGCCAGAAAGCACGCCGGGCACCAGCACCATGGCTGGATTTTCGAGGTCGCGCACCTTCATCAGAAATCCGGCAGCCTCGCGCGGCCGTCCGACTTCGCGCTCGACCTGCGCCGGATCGCGGCCCGCCAGCAGCTCCCCGGCTACCTGCTCCAGATCGAGCGGGAAGACGGCCGCGAGCTGCTGCGCATCTGCCCCGAAAGCCTGTCAACAGGCACTGTTGATAACCCTGTTAATGCCATCGGCAGATCAGGCGCACGAGGTATCGGCACATCAGGCGCAGCACTATCGGCACATCAGGCGCACGAACCGCAGCTAACGCTTTGGCCTGAAACGCGGAATCCGACCGCTAACTTATCTAACAGAGAATCTAACTCTTTTTCTTTGACGCGCGCGCACGCGAAGCGTGGTGCCGGTTCTGCCCGAAGGGGCGAGCCATGACGGCCGCGCTCGACGCGCTGCGCCCGCGCAGCCCCCAGCACATCACCGGAGACGAACAATGACCCGTCGCGCCCACCGCAGCGCGCACGGCCGTCCGCTGCCGGACGGGCCTGCGCCCTTCACAACATTGGTCGAGTTGACCTTCGAGAAACGCAAGGTCGAGCACTGGATACGCTTCGGCCGCAAGAGCTACGAGCAGATCATCGACCGCCGCCGCAGCGTCGTCGGCTTCGCGCCGGGCAGCGTCTTTGCCTTCGTGCGATGGGCGAAAGGCGAGCACGGCACTGTCGTTTCGCGCATCGACATTGTGCGCGCCATCTGTCGCGGCGAGCCGTTCCAGACATTGCCGTTCGTTCGACCCGGCGGCGAAATCCTCTTGCGCCTCGACGGCTGGCCCAAGGTGCAGCGCGCGCTTGCAGCCATCGACGCCGTGGATGCACTCGGCCTCGATCCGGCCGATGCCTCGCCGGATCACTGGCGGCACGTCCACAACCGTTTGTCCGCCAATCTGGAGCCGCACGCCTACACGCCCGAGCGACATGCCGCTTGGCTTCATCGCCGAAGGATCGACCCATGACGCGCCGCCGCACCCTCACGGTGACGGTGCTCGCTGTCATCGGCATCGCCGCCGCAAGCGCCGTCGAGACGCCGACGAAACTCATATGGAACGCCACCGCCAGCGCGCCGGTCGGGTTCTACACCATCGAGCCGGCCGACCGGATCGACGTGCCCGAGCTGGTCGCCGTCATGCCGCCCGAACCGCTCGCCGGCTTCATGGTCGAGCGCGGCTATATCGCGCGAGGCGTCCCGCTCTTGAAGCGCGTCTTGGGTCTGCCGGGGCAGCAGGTTTGCCGCGCCGGCCGCACCATCACGGTTGACAGGATCGAGATGGGCGAGGCGCTGGAGCGCGACAGCCTCGGCCGCGATCTGCCCATCTGGCAGGGCTGCCGCGTCATCGGCGACGGCCAGCTTTTCCTCATGAATTGGGAAGTCCGCGACAGCCTCGACGGCCGGTATTTCGGACCCATCCCCGCAGCTTCCGTCATCGGCCGAGCGGTCCCGCTCTGGACCGATGAGGAAGGCGTCGGCCGCTACGAGTGGCGCGCGCCGACCCACTGAAATCACCCCCCGAAAACCAACCGCAGGAGATTCCCCATGGCAGAGATAGGCACCTTCACCCGCACCGAAACCGGCTATGCGGGAGAGCTTCATTCGTTCGGCCTCCACGAAAAGCTGTTCATCGTCCCGGCCAAGCCCAGCGACGTGAAGAACGCGCCCGATTACCGCCTGCGCCTCGACAGCGAGGACGGGCCGGACGCAGGCCCCGCATGGAAAGACTCCAGCGAGAACGCTGGCGACTTCGTGTCGATGCGATTGGAGGGACCGATCTTTCCGTTCCCGATCCGCGCCAAGCTGTTCCAGTCCAACGACGATCCTTCGGTCTGGACCCTGCGTTGGAAGCACCTCCGGAAGATCGAGGACGAGGAATGACGGCCGCGCGCGTCCGGCCCGCCATCCGGTCAAAGATCGGCATCCCTTTGTTCGCGGAAAAGCCGTCTCATCCCTTCGTCCCGCTCGGCGACCAGACGGCCGGCGCGCGCAGCGAAGGTCAGGGGCGGCCATCGGCCGGCGCTCGCGCCTTGCCCTTGACCGCAGCGAGCACGCTGGCAGGCTGGCGGCGAAGCGGAAACAGGACAGCATGGCATTATGCCGTCCTGATACTGGCCGGCGCGCTTTCCCTCTGCGCCGGATCGGGCGTCGCTGTCGCGCAATCCGCGCCCGTCGAACGCCCGGTCGCCGCCCATCCTTTTGCGGCCCACATCGCGGAGGCGTCGCAGCGTTTCGGCATCCCCGAGCGCTGGATTCGTGCCGTGCTGCGCGCCGAGAGTGCGGGCGATGTGCGCGCGATTTCGTCGGCCGGGGCTATGGGATTGATGCAGGTCATGCCCGCGACATGGGCCGAGCTACGTGGTCGCTACGGTCTCGGCCGTGATCCCTACCACCCGCGCCACAACATCATGGCGGGCACGGCCTACCTACGCGAAATGTTCGACCGCTACGGCAATGTCGCGGCTATGTTGGCGGCCTACAATGCCGGTCCCGGCCGCTACGACGAATACCTTGCGACCGGCCGCACTCTGCCGGCCGAGACGCGGGCCTATGTCGCCGCGGTCGCGCCGATCCTTGGCGGCGCGGCTGCAACCGAACCGCCGTCATCGGCACCGCCACCGCTGCCCGATTGGCGCGAGGCCCCGTTGTTCGTCATGCGTTCGGGCGACGCGCGTGCTTTCGCCGCGCCGCCATCTGGGGCACAATCCGGCGATGCCCGCGCGACCGTTCCGGCGCGCGATCCCGCCGATGCAGAGTCGCTAGAAAACAGCATTTTCGTGGCGAGCGCCAGCGACGGAGGAACACCATGAAGGCGGCGTTCCCGCGCTCGGCGACGCTGGTTTCGACATCCGGTCGGGCAGGTTTGCGCCCGGCTGGATTCTTGGCAGGAAGGGCAGAAAAGACAGAAAGGGCGGAGGGCAAGATTAAAGAAGACGGCACCATATCGGGCCGCTTCTGGAAATTATTGTTGTCTGCACACTGGTTAGGTGGCCGGTTCCGGCACCATGGTTTTGAGGGGCCGCGTGCCGTGATTTTGCGCAAAGCCTTGGCTTTGCAGGGTTTCGAGCGGCACCATTGGCCCATATCGGCCTGTTTTCGGCGGTTTGGGCTGGAGTCGCGCCCTTGAGCGCCGACGACGAAAACCGCTTCCGTCCGAAGCCCGGTCGCATCCGATCCGACACGCCGAAGGCGGGCAAGACCAAGAGCTTTTTCACGCAGGTCAAGAAGATCGCCCGGCAGCATCAGGCAGCGGCCTCCCGCGATCCTTCCATGCCGTCATCCGCCCGCCCGTCATCGCCGGGCCGGTCCCGTGCCGTGGTCGCCAGCGGCAAGGGCGTGAAGCGCGGCCGGGGCGCGAGCTTCGTGCGCGCCCGGAATATCTCCGGCCACTGGCATCATCGCCAGCCGGGCAGCCGCCGCGTGATCGTCAAGCAGCGCAGCGTCCGAGCCGCATGGAAGGGCGGCCGCGCCCGCGCGCATCTGCGCTATGTCCAGCGCGACGGCACGTCACTCGATGGCGAGCGCGGCCAGCTCTATTCGGGAACCGAGGACCGCGCGGATGGCGACGCCTTCCTTGATCGCGGCAAGGACGACCGCCACCAATTCAGATTCATCGTCTCGCCCGAGGATGGCGCGGAGCTGTCGGACCTCACGGCCTACACCCGCGATTTCATGAAGCAGGTGGAAGCGGACCTTGGCACAAAACTCGATTGGGTTGCCGTCAATCACTACAACACCGGCCATCCCCATGTGCATATCGTCGTCAATGGCCGCGACGACACGGGCGGGGATCTAGTCATCAACGGCGACTACCTTTCGGCGGGCCTGCGCGAGCGCGCCAGCGAGCTTGCCAGTCTGGAACTCGGCCCCGTCACCGAGATCGAGCAGACCCGCAAGCTGTCCGCCGAAATTGACCAAGACCGCTTGACCCGGATCGACCGCGCCATGGCCGAGGAAGCCGACGCCCGTTTCCTCGACCTGCGCCATGAACCGGCAGAGCCGAGGCGGCAGTTCGAGCGGACGCTACGCCTGCGCCGGCTCGGCAAGCTGGAGAAGATGGGGCTGGCGACCGAGCACGCGCCCGCCATTTGGGAATTGAGCAAGAACATGGAGCCGGCCCTGCGCGAGCTGGGCGAGCGCGGCGACATTATCCGCACCATGCAGAAGGCGCTCGGCCCGCAGGGAGGCGAGCGCGATCCCATGAGCTTCCAAATGCATGACGGAGCGCCCGAGACGTCCATTTTTGGCCGCGTCGTGGACAAGCATCTGTCCGACGAGTTGGGCGAGGACCTGACAATCGTAGTGGACGGGATCGACGGGCGGACGCACCACATCGCCGGCATCGCGCCCGAGCGGCTGGAGGATGCCCGCATTGGCAGTATCATAGAGATCGGCCCGGCCGAAGCGGCAGCCCGGCCGTCTGACCGCACCATCACGGCCATGGCTGAGAACGGCATCTACCGGCCGAGCCGTCATCTGGAGCAGGCGAAGTTCGAGGGCCGCGTTCCGGGCGGTGACTATGAGGGCTATGTCGATGCCCATGTCCGGCGACTGGAGGCATTGCGCCGCGCCGGGATCGTCGAAAGGATCGACGCAGACCAATGGCGCATCCCCGATGATCTGGTCAGCCGCGCCGCCGCCTATGACGCCGGCCGTGACCGGCAGGCCAGCGTTCGCGTCCTTTCCCCGGTTGATCTGCAAAGGCAGATCGGTTCGGATGGCGCGACATGGCTGGACCGGCGATTGGTCCATGGCGAAACGGCCGACCTTGCGCCGGCCGGCTTCGGCCAGCAGGTGCGCGAGGCGATGGACCAGCGCCGCGAGCATCACATCGAACAGGGCGACGCCAGCCGAGCGCGGGACGGCCGCGTGTTCTACCGACGCAGCCTTCTCGCCACGCTGCGCGAGCGGGAGGTTGCCCGCGTCGGTGCGGAGATGGTGGAAAGCAAAGGGCTGCCGTTCCGTGCCGTCACAGATGGCGAGAACATCAGCGGCAAGTTCACCGGCACCGTCCAGCTATCGAGCGGCAAGTTCGCCGTGGTCGAGAAATCCCATGAGTTCACGCTTGTCCCGTGGCGGCCGGTCATCGACCGCCAGCTCGGCCGCAAGGTTATGGGCATCGTGCAGGGCGGTTCGGTGTCGTGGCAGTTAGGGAGGCAGCGGGGGTTGGGGCTAAGCCTCTAATCTGTTGTAGATGAACGCAGCCGCTCGAAACCAGCGATGAGGCTGTCGAGTCCGAAGTTGAACGCAGCATCCATGCCGTCTGTTTCCAACTCGTGAAACAGATCGTGCAGGAAGGACGACGGTGCTTGCTCGGACACATCTGGCCTGTCCGGAACTCTCTCATCGGCATCAGATGCCTGCTGCTCGAGAACGGAACCGACCACATAGTGACTAACCGCCCGGAGCGCCCAAACGGCGCGCTTCGGACCAAAGCCCGCCGAGCAGAGAAAGCGTATTTGCGTCTCGGCGGTGCCAAAATTCGGTTCTGCCGGTCGAGTGCCAGCATGGATACGCGCGCCGTCGCGATAAGAGAGCAACGCCGTTCTGAAGCTCAGGGCGTTCTCTTTCAGGAACACCCGCCAGTCCTCATCGCCTTCGGGTAGTGAGCGGGTGTGGCGTTCCGCCAGCATCGCCTCCGCCAATGCGTCAAGCAGCGCTCGCTTGTTCTGGAAATGCCAGTAAAGCGCAGGCTGCTGAACCTTGAGACGTTCAGCGAGCTTCCGCGTCGTCAGGCTGTCCATGCCAACCTCGTTCAACAGCTCCAGCGCTGCCGCGATCACGGTGCCCTTGTCCAGTTTGGTCATTCACGTTCCTTCGCCAGTGCTTGACAATTTATCACCGATAAGTTCTATGTCCATATCCTTATCGTTGATAAAGTCGCTCGCATTGAGCGACGCTGGAGTTTCAGGTGCGCAGCTCTGCCATCATTGCCCTGCTGATCGTGGGGCTCGACGCCATGGGTCTCGGCCTCATCATGCCCGTCCTTCCGATGCTTCTGCGTGAGCTTGTGCCAGCAGAGCAGGTCGCCGGTCACTATGGTGCCTTGCTGTCGCTCTATGCGTTGATGCAGGTCGTCTTCGCACCCGTGCTTGGACAGCTTTCGGATTCTTACGGTCGGCGTCCGGTGCTTCTGGCTTCCCTTGCGGGAGCCGCAGTCGATTACGCGATTATGGCATCAG
This sequence comes from Paracoccus alkenifer, assembly GCF_900108405.1. GTDB lineage: Bacteria > Pseudomonadota > Alphaproteobacteria > Rhodobacterales > Rhodobacteraceae > Paracoccus > Paracoccus alkenifer. Next base: position 12,508 of record NZ_FNXG01000001.1, on the reverse strand, counting down.
CGCCGGTCTTATGGGTGCTCTATATCGGCCGACTCGTCTCCGGCATCACGGGCGCAACCGGAGCTGTAGCTGCCTCAACCATTGCCGATTCGACGGGGGAAGGTTCTCGCGCACGCTGGTTCGGCTACATGGGGGCCTGTTATGGGGCGGGCATGATTGCCGGGCCAGCACTTGGTGGCATGCTCGGTGGTATCTCTGCTCATGCCCCATTTATCGCCGCCGCCCTTCTCAACGGGTTCGCGTTCCTGCTTGCCTGCATTTTCCTCAGGGAGACCCGTCGCGGTCATGGCAAGACCGGAAAGCCGGTTCGTATCCAACCATTTGTTCTATTCCGGCTGGACGATGTGTTGCGTGGGTTGACTGCTCTTTTCGCCGTTTTCTTCATTATTCAACTGATCGGTCAGGTGCCTGCGGCCCTATGGGTTATATATGGCGAGGACCGTTTTCAGTGGAACACCGCGACCGTTGGTTTGTCGCTCGCGGCGTTTGGGGCAACACATGCGATCTTCCAAGCGTTTGTTACCGGCCCGCTTTCAAGCCGGCTTGGAGAGCGGCGCACGCTACTGTTTGGCATGGCTGCGGATGCGACTGGCTTCGTTCTTCTGGCTTTTGCCACGCAGGGATGGATGGTGTTCCCGATTCTGTTGCTGCTTGCCGCCGGGGGTGTTGGCATGCCGGCCTTGCAGGCAATGCTCTCAAACAATGTCAGCAGTAACAAGCAAGGGGCTTTGCAGGGAACGCTAACGAGCCTTACCAATCTAAGCTCTATCGCAGGACCGCTTGGCTTCACAGCACTCTATTCTGCCACCGCCGGAGCATGGAACGGTTGGGTTTGGATTGTCGGCGCGATCCTATATTTAATATGTCTGCCAATACTACGCAGACCATCCGCAACTTCATTGTGATTTAGTCATGGTGAATTGGCATGCGTAGACTTAGGAGAAATGACGGATTAAATCTGTTGAGCAATCATCTCCTTTCGGGGCGAGTTCCAATGATGACCTTAGTTCACACTCTCGCTGTCGCCGAATATCTCAACTTCCGTCACGCCGCCAATGCGCTCGGCGTTGCACAGTCCAGCGTCAGCGCCCGCGTGAAGGCACTGGAAGAAGACCTCGGCATCCTCTTGTTCGAGCGTCATGCGCGCGGCGTTCGGCTGACCGAGGCCGGACGCCATTTCGTCGAGCGGATAGCCGTAGGTATTGACCAACTCGACCATGCGGTGAAAACCGCCGGCATGGCGGCAGCCGGAGAAAGCGGCCGGCTTCGTATCGGTATCCATGCCCTGATTCCGCATAGCTTCCTCGCAAAGCTGATCGGCCAATACCGCAAGGATTACCCCGATGTTGAAGTCGAGATCGCCGAAGGCCCGGCCCGTGAAGCGGTGGTGCAGCTTCGCGCCGGCAGGTTGGACGTGGCGTTCGTCGCGGGCACGCCCCAACCACCCGACTGCCATTCCCGTCGCACATGGACCGAACCGCTCTTGGCGGTGCTACCGGAACGGCATCCGCTCGCCAAGCGGTCAGCCGTCACATGGCCCGATTTGGCAGGCGAGACGTTCCTTGTCCGGCATGGCGGCACTGGACCGCAGGTTCATAGCCATATCGTGCTACGCCATGCCGAGCGCTGGCCTGCGCCGTCGATCGTGCGCTTCGACGTGGGGCGTGGCACCCTTTTGTCTTTGGTCGGACAGGGCTTTGGCATCACCATCGTCGGCGCGGCCACGGCGCTGTTGCCGACAAACGGCATTGTCTTTTTGCCCTTCGCCGACGAGCCGGAGCCGGTCGCCTTCTCGGCTGTCTGGTCGCCGTCCAATCGCAGCGCGGCGCTTCGCAACCTACTCAGCCTCGCCAACGACATGGGCCGGAAGATATGCATGGACTACCGTTCGATACTACCACGGATAGCGAAGGCGTGAGCGACAAGTCCACCGGCACCGTACAATTATCCAGCAGCCAGTTCGCTGTGGTTGAAAAGAGCCATAAATGCACCCTTGTCCCGTGGCGGCCGGTCATCAACCGCCAGCTCAGCAGCGAGGTCTGCGCGGGCAGATAGGACCGGCGCTATAGGATCAATGCTCTATTCGACCTTCCTCTCAAAAGCGTTATAGCGAACCGAAGTGTTTGCGGAAGCACAGTCCGGGACTGTTACTGCCATCGCCGGAAAGCGACACTTGCATTAACACCGCCAAAGCCGAATCCGTTGGAAATGGCATGTTCCATGAGAATGGGCCGCGCAGATTGGCGAACGAGGTCGATACCAGCGGCAACAGGATCGGGGGTTTCTAAATTTCTCGTTGGGGGAGCAATTTGATCGCGCAAAGCGAGCACCGTGAAGATTGCCTCAATACCGCCTGCGGCACCAAGTAGGTGCCCCGTAGCCGATTTCGTGGCGCTTACAACCACATCATGATTGCCGAACACGGATTTTATCGCGGCAATTTCTCCTCGATCTCCTACGGGGGTGGAGGTGGAATGTGCGTTCAAATGTTGAATATCGATTGGTTTCAACCCAGCACTGTGGAGTGCAATTTCCATCGCACGGGCCGCGCCTCGGCCGTCCTCTGGACCGGCAGTCATATGATGTGCATCGGCGCTTGTGCCGTATCCCACCAATTCCGCTATGGGCTTGGCACCCCGAGCGAGGGCATGTTCTAATTCTTCTATGACGATCAGACCCGCCCCTTCAGACATTACGAAACCATCGCGCTCGGTGTCGAACGGCCTCGACGCCAGTTCCGGGGTAGTATTGTAGCCGGTGGATAGTGCTCGCGCGGCGGCAAATGCCCCGAGACTAACCTTGTCAATACAAGCTTCTGCTCCGCCGCACAGAGCGATATCCGCCTCGTTGGAGCGTATCAGCCGCGCGGCGTCGCCGATGGCCTGAACGCTGGCAGCGCAGGCGGTTACAGGCGTGCCAATTGGGCCTGTAAATCCATACCTAATGGTAGCCTGTCCTGCCGCGAGGTTGGCGAGGAACGATGGCACGGTAAAGGGTGAGAGCCTCCGTGCTCCCCGTGTATCCGTTATGCGAACTGCCGAAGCGATTGCAGGAAACCCGCCTATACCAGAGGCGATAATTGTCGCCGTGCGCTCACGTTCGTAGTCGCTCGTGGGATGCCATCCCGCCGTTTCAAGAGCCTCCTTCGCGGCCGCAAGTGCAAACAGAATGAAGCGATCCATTTTTCGTTGATCCTTTGCGTCAACGATCAAATCGGGATCGAAACCGGCTTCGGAATCTTCAATCTGGCTAGGAACGATTCCCCCGATTTTCACCGGCAGATCGTTGGAGATTTCATCGGGCAAACTCCTAATTCCCGATTTCCCGTCAAGGAGTCTTTTCCAGCTTATTTCAATGCCAGAACCAAGAGGGCCAATTAAACCCATGCCGGTTACAACAATTCGGCGCATTGGATTATTCCGTTTCTTTTTCTGAGCTTATTCGCTTCACGCGGTTTATTACGCGCATCGTTTCCTCTGTTGCCGCTGGGCCTGCTAGAAGAACGGTGTTTTCAGGAGTGATTTTTTCTCCAGTATTCGCATCGACCATGATGGCGTTTCGTTCCCTACCGGTTTCCCTGTCGCCGAGCCGCATGGCTATCTCATTGGGCGCAAGGTTCCGGTTCCCCCATGCGAACAGGGCGATTGCGACTGGATAGAAATCTCGCCCCTTGTCGGTAAGGACGTATTCAAATCGAGGCGGATGATCATTGTATCGTTGCCTTTCAAACAGTCCTTCCGCCGTAAGATGCTTCAACCGCCTCGCCAAAATGTTTGCAGAAATTCCGAGGTTTTTCTCGAATTCATCGAATTTTCCAAGCCCTTGGAAGGCGTCTCGCAGGATCAAGATGCTCCACCAGTCACCGACGCTTTCCAGCGCTCGGGCTGCGGGACACTCGAATGACAGAAAGCTTGTTCGTTGCATGACACATCCATAATCGTGTAACTTCCATCATGCAAGTAACTTGTGCGTAGCAGGCGACATAGAGGGAGGGGGCAATCCATGCGTCATTCTAAGGAAGCCAAGCAACTGCTTCCGCTGCGGCGCGCAATGAAGCACTGTAGTGGCATTTGAGCGATGCGACGGCGGCGATCAGCAACGATGAATGGTTGCCCATGGGGCGTGCCGACCACGCTCGGATCGCGTATCCCCCTCGCATCGCTGATCCAGACGCTTGCCGTCGCCGAATATCTGAACTTCCGCCACGCGGCCAATGCGCTCGGCGTGGCGCAATCCAGCGTCAGCGCCCGCGTGAAGGCGCTGGAAGAGGACCTTGGCATCCTCCTGTTCGAGCGTCACGCGCGCGGCGTCCGACTGACCGAGGCCGGACACCACTTCGTCGAGCGGATCGCGGCCGGCGTCGATCAACTGGACCATGCGGTAAAGACGGCCGGCATGGCGGCGGCGGGAGAATGCGGCCGCTTGCGTATCGGTATCCATGCCCTGATTCCGGGCAGCTTCCCCGCCGAACTGATCGGGCAGTATCGGGAAGGCCATCCCGGCATCGAGGTTGAGATTGCCGAAGGCACGGCACGCGAAGCGGTCATGCAGCTTCGCGCCAACCAACTGGACGTGGCGTTCGTAGCGGGTGCGCCCGAACTGCCGGACTGCCATTCCCGGCGCATATGGACCGAAACATTGATGGCCGTATTGCCGGAGGGGCATTGCCTTGCTGGACAGCAGGCAATTACTTGGGCCGATCTGACGGGCGAAACGTTCCTTGTGCGTCATGGTGGCACCGGCCCGCAGGTTCACGACCATATCGTCCTGCGCTCGGCCGGGCGCTGGCCTTCGCCGTCGATCCAGCGTTTCGATGTAGGGCGAGGCACGCTGTTATCTATGGTTGGACAGGGCTTCGGCATCACCATCGTCGGAGCAGCCACGGCGCTACTGCCGACTACCGGCATCGTCTTCCTGCCCTTTGCCGATGAGCCAGAGCCGGTTGCCTTTACCGCCGTCTGGTCGCCATTCAGCCGCAGCGCCGCGTTGAAAAACCTGCTCAACCTTGCAAACAATATAAGGCGTTTCGGCGATTCGCCCGGCCAGTTGCGCAGCGGCGATCACCCGGCTGGGTGTCGGTGAAGGCAACCCGTCCTATTTGCCGCCGATAGTATCCGGCAGCCCTCCGGCATCCTCTTTCCTGTTGCCCGTCCCGATTTTGCCTACTCTCTGATCGGCTCCGTCTCTTTTACCGACTGGAGCCTGCATTGCGCGGAGGCCGAATCCTTTGGGGTCAGATCGCTGTCGTCTTCACCATCGTTCTGGTGATGACGTGGGCGGCGACGCAATGGACGGCGTTCCGCCTCGGCTTCCAGCCGCAGCTTGGAGCACCGTGGTTCGAGCTGGTGGGGCTGCCGATCTACTATCCCCCGGCCTTCTTCTGGTGGTGGTTTTCGTTCGACGCCTATGCGCCCACGATCTTTGTCGAGGGCGCGATCATCGCCACGTCCGGCGGCTTCATCGCCATTGCCGCCGCCATCTTCATGTCGATCATCCGGGCACGGGAGGCGCGCAACGTCGCCACCTACGGATCGGCACGATGGGCCGAGGATCAGGAAATCCGCAATGCCGGACTGCTCGACCCCGATGGCGTCGTGCTCGGCCGATACGACAGGAACTATCTGCGCCATGACGGCCCCGAGCATGTCCTATGCTTCGCCCCGACGCGCAGCGGCAAAGGTGTCGGGCTGGTGGTGCCTACGCTGCTGACGTGGCCCGCATCCGCCATCGTCCACGACATAAAAGGCGAGAACTGGACTCTGACAGCGGGCTTTCGCGCGAAGCATGGTCGCGTCCTGCTGTTTGATCCGACCAATGCCAGATCGTCCGCCTACAACCCGTTGCTGGAGGTCAGGCAAGGGGAATGGGAAGTCAGGGACGTGCAGAATATCGCGGATATTCTGGTCGATCCCGAAGGCAGCCTCGACAAGCGCAATCATTGGGAAAAGACCAGCCACAGCCTGCTGGTCGGCGCAATCCTGCATGTTCTCTATGCGGAGAAGGACAAGACGTTGGCGGGCGTCGCCAACTTCCTGTCCGACCCGCGCCGCCCGGTTGAGGCAACCTTGCGCGCCATGATGGACACGCCGCATCTCGGCGAGGCGGGCGTTCATCCCGTCATCGCATCGTCGGCCCGCGAGCTGTTGAACAAGTCCGAGAACGAACGGTCGGGCGTGTTGAGCACCGCCATGTCCTTTCTCGGCCTCTATCGCGATCCCGTGGTAGCGCGCGTCACCGCACGTTGCGACTGGCGCATTGCCGATCTGGTCGGCAGCGGCCAGCCCGTCACGCTCTATCTGGTCGTGCCGCCGTCCGACATAAATCGCACCAAGCCGCTCATCCGCCTGATCCTCAACCAGATCGGCAGGCGGTTGACCGAGGAATTGACCACATCGGCCAAGCGCCATCGGCTGCTGCTCATGCTCGACGAGTTTCCGGCATTGGGCAGGTTGGACTTTTTCGAGTCCGCCTTGGCCTTCATGGCGGGCTACGGCCTCAAAGGCTTCCTGATCGCACAGAGCCTCAATCAGATCGAGCGCGCCTATGGGCCGAACAACGCGATCCTCGACAATTGCCATGTCCGCGTCAGCTTTGCCACCAACGACGAGCGCACCGCGAAAAGAGTGAGCGACGCGCTCGGCACCGCGACCGAGCTGCGCGATTCCACCAACTACGCCGGGCACAGACTGGCCCCGTGGCTCGGGCATTTGATGGTATCGCGGCAGGAGACGGCCCGGCCGCTGCTCACGCCCGGAGAAATCATGCAGCTACCGCCGACCGACGAAATCGTCATGGTCGCGGGCACGCCGCCGATCCGCGCCACCAAGGCCCGGTATTTCGAGGACGCGCGGTTTCAGGAACGCATCCTGACCCCGCCCGATCTGGTCGCCGCACCGCTGGCGCCCAGCCCATCCGCCGATGACTGGTCCGGCCGCGTGGTCGCGGCGGAAAGCCGTTCCGCGACCGACGCCGCAGACGCGGCCGAGGGCGATCCGGCCAATGCCGGCATCCGCCGCGAACCGGAATTGCCAAGCCAAGAGGAAATCGTCGCCCCGCCGCCATCCCCCGAACAGGAGTTCGAGTTTCTGGACGACGAGCCGGACGTTGACGCGGCCAAGGCCCGCGCCATGCGCCAGCGCATGAGGATGGTGGCGCGGCAGGTCGCCATGAACCCCGATGACGGAATGGAACTGTAAGGACACGCCATGACCACCCGAACCCGCCTGAATCTCTATTTCGACCCCGCGCTCATCCCGCAGATCGAGTCGTTGGCGTCGCGCCGCTCGCAGGCGCTGCGCCGCACTGTCTCAAAATCCGCCATCGTGGAGGCGGCGGTCATGTCTTATCTGTCCGGCGATTCCGCCGACCAGCTTGAAGCCGCCATGTCGCGCCGTCTGGACAAGCTCGGCCGCCAGATCGACACGCTCGACATGGACCTTGCCGTCCTCGGCGAGACGGTCGCACAGTTCATCCATTTCTGGATGACACTCACGCCGCCGCTTACGGGAGCCGCGCAATCCGCTGCCCGCACAAAGGGCGCGGAACGCTTCGAGAGCTTCATGCAGAATCTCGGCCGGCGTCTGGCGACGGGCGACAGGTTCCTCAAAGAGATTTCGCGCGACCTCGACTCACTTCACGACGAGCCGTTGCAAGACGAGGAACAGCCCAACGGCGATCAAGAGTAAGTATTCGGACCCGTCCTATTTACCGCCGTTCGCCGCCGATCACCGCACACAGCTAGATACTTGTTGAACCGGCCCGATTCCGGGCTTTCTTAATCGACCCCGTTGCGGGGACCGTCTGTTGCGCCCTGCCAGAGATCGGGGCTGACATGACGACCAACCATCACAGACAGGAAGCAATCCAGCGCGGCGCACGCATGTTGCGCACGGCCCTCGGCCCCGCCATCGCCCGCCTGCTCGAAGACCCGGCCGTGGTCGAGGTGATGCTGAACCCGGACGGGCGGTTATGGATCGACCGCCTGTCCGAAGGGCTGTCCGACACGGGCGAGCGGCTGTCCGCCGCCGATGGCGAACGCATCGTGCGGCTGGTGGCGCATCATGTCGGTGCGGAGGTTCATGCCCGCAGCCCGCGCGTCTCGGCCGAGCTGCCGGAGAGTGGCGAGAGGTTCGAGGGCCTGCTGCCGCCCGTGGTCGCCGCCCCCACCTTCGCCATCCGCAAGCCCGCCGTCGCGGTGTTCACGCTCGACGACTATGTGGCGGCGGGCATCATGTCCGCCGATCAGGCGGAAACGCTGCGCGAAGCCGTCGCATCCCGCGCCAATATCTTAGTGGCGGGCGGCACCAGCACCGGCAAGACCACCCTGACCAACGCGCTGCTCGCCGAGGTGGCGAAGACGCAGGATCGCGTCGTCATCATCGAAGACACGCGCGAGCTGCAATGTGCCGCGCCCAACCTTGTCGCCATGCGGACGAAAGACGGCGTGGCGACGCTTTCCGATCTGGTCCGTTCCTCGCTGCGCCTGCGCCCGGATCGCATCCCCATCGGCGAAGTGCGCGGATCGGAAGCCCTCGACCTTCTGAAAGCGTGGGGCACCGGCCATCCGGGCGGCATCGGCACCATCCACGCAGGCACCGGCATCGGCGCACTCCGTCGCCTTGAACAGCTCATCCAAGAGGCTGTCGTCACCGTCCCGCGCGCCCTGATCGCCGAGACTATCGACCTTGTTGCCGTCCTGTCCGGGCGCGGTTCCGCGCGCCGGCTGGCCGAGCTTGCCCGCGTCGAAGGGCTTGGGCCGGACGGCGATTACCGCATCACGCATCCCATCCCTTCGGCAATCCCCACCAGCACAGGAGAATCTTCATGATCCGCACGATTTCGCGCGGCTATCGCTTCGCCGCGACCGCCGCATCCGCCCTTGCCATCAGTCTCATGCTCGCCCCGGCCGCCCATGCGTCCGGTTCGTCGATGCCGTGGGAACAGCCCTTGCAGCAAATCCTCCAGTCGATTGAGGGGCCGGTCGCCAAGATCATCGCCGTCATCATCATCATCGTCACCGGCCTGACCCTCGCGTTCGGTGATACCAGCGGCGGCTTCCGTCGCCTGATCCAGATCGTGTTCGGCCTGTCCATCGCCTTTGCGGCCAGCTCGTTCTTCCTGTCGTTCTTCTCGTTCGGCGGCGGGGCGCTCGTTTGATGGCGGGCGGCCTCGAACAGCTCGACGCGGTGCCGGGCTTCACGGTCCCGGTCCACCGGGCGCTGACCGAGCATATCCTGCTCGGTGGCGCACCGCGCTCCATCGCCATCATGAACGGAACGCTGGCCGGGGCCGTGGGCCTCGGCCTGCGCCTCTGGCTGGTCGGCCTCGCGCTATGGGCCATCGGCCATTTCGCGGCCGTGTGGGCGGCGAAGCGCGATCCCCAATTCGTCGAGGTCGGGCGGCGGCATCTGCGCATCCCCGCGAACCTTGCAGTGTGAGGGCGCGGCCATGATGAACCTTGCAGAATACCACCGCACCGCATCCCGGCTCGCCGACTATCTCCCATGGGCGGCATTGGTCGGCTCGGGCGTCGTCTTGAACAAGGACGGCTCATTCCAGCGCACCGCGAAGTTTCGCGGTCCCGATCTGGATTCCGCCGTCGCGGCCGAGCTGGTCGCCGTCGCCGGCCGGATCAACAACGCCGTCCGCCGTCTCGGCTCCGGCTGGAGCATCTTCGTCGAGGCGCAACGCAGCGACGCCGCGACCTATCCTGACAGCACCTTTCCCGACGCCGCGTCGGCGCTGGTCGATGCCGAGCGGAAAGCCGGGTTCGAGGAAGCGGGCGCGCATTTCGTGTCCGGCTACTTCCTCACCTTCCTCTGGCTGCCCCCGGCCGAGGAAGCCGCCCGCGCCGAAACATGGCTCTATGAGGGCCGGGAGAAAACCGGCGTGGACCCGTGGGAGCTACTGCGCGGCTTCATCGACCGCACCGACCGCGTGCTGGCCTTGCTCGACGGCTTCATGCCCGAGTGCCGTTGGATGGATGACGGCGCGACGCTGACCTATCTCCATTCCACCATCTCGACCAACCGCCATCGCGTGCGCGTGCCCGAGGTGCCGATGCACCTCGACGCGCTGCTTGCCGACCAGCCGTTGACCGGCGGGCTGGAGCCGCGCCTTGGCGACGCGCATCTGCGCGTCCTGACCATCGTGGGATTCCCGACCGCGACGACGCCGGGCCTGCTCGACGAAATGAACCGGCTGCCGTTTCCATATCGCTGGAGCACGCGCGCGATCCTGCTCGACAAGACCGATGCGACCCGGCTGCTGACCCGCATCCGCCGCCAATGGTTCGCCAAGCGCAAGAGCGTCGCCGCGATCTTGAAAGAGGTGATGACCAACGAGGCGTCCGCCCTTGTGGACACCGACGCGGCGAACAAGGCGCTCGACGCCGATATGGCCTTGCAGGAACTTGGGGCGGACGTGGCGGGCATGGCCTACGTCACCGCGACCGTCACCGTTTGGGATGCCGACCCGCGCCTTGCCGACGAGAAGCTGCGCCTGGTCGAGAAGATCGTTCAGGGCCGCGACTTCACCGCCATGGCCGAGACGGTCAACGCGGTTGACGCATGGCTCGGCAGCCTGCCCGGACACGCCTACGCGAATGTCCGCCAGCCGCCCATCAGCACTTTGAATCTCGCCCACATGATTCCGCTTTCGGCGGTGTGGGCGGGGCCGGAACGGGACGAGCATTTCGGCGACGCTCCATTGCTTTACGCTAGGACCGAAGGCTCAACCCCGTTCCGGTTTTCCCTTCATGTCGGCGACGTAGGCCACACCCTTGTCGTCGGCCCCACGGGCGCAGGCAAGAGCGTGTTGCTCGCCCTCATGGCCTTGCAGTTCCGGCGCTATGCAGGATCGCAGGTGTTCGCCTTCGATTTCGGCGGCAGCATCCGCGCCGCGTCGCTCGCCATGGGCGGGGATTGGCACGATTTGGGCGGCAGCCTCACAGAAGGAGCCGAGGCATCGGTTTCGCTCCAGCCGCTTGCCCGCATCCACGATACCTATGAACGGGCATGGGCTGGCGACTGGATCGCCGCCATCCTCATGCGCGAAGGCATCGCCATCACGCCAGAGGTGAAGGAGCATCTTTGGACGGCGCTGACTTCGCTGGCGTCCGCGCCGGTCGAGGAACGCACCATAACCGGCCTTGCCGTTCTGCTCCAGTCGAACGACTTGAAGCAGGCATTGCGCCCGTTCTGCGTCGGCGGTGCCTATGGCCGGCTGCTCGACGCCGAGGCGGAACATCTCGGCTCGGCGGACGTGCAGGCGTTCGAGATCGAGGGCCTTGTCGGGACCGGCGCGGCCCCGGCCGTGCTCGCCTATCTGTTCCATCGCATCGGCGACCGGCTCGACGGCCGCCCAACGCTGCTCATCATCGACGAGGGCTGGCTTGCGCTCGACGACGAGGGATTCGCCGGCCAGCTCCGCGAGTGGCTGAAAACGCTGCGCAAGAAAAACGCCAGCGTCATCTTCGCCACGCAAAGCCTGTCCGACATTGACGGCAGCAACATCGCGCCGGCCATCATCGAGAGCTGCCCGACGCGGCTCCTGCTGCCGAACGAGCGCGCCATCGAGCCGCAGATTACCGCGATCTACAGGCGGTTCGGGTTGAATGACCGGCAGATCGAGCTCGTCGCCCGCGCGACGCCGAAACGCGAATACTACTGCCAGTCGCGGCGCGGCAATCGCCTGTTCGAGCTTGGCCTGTCCGAAGTCGGCCTCGCGCTCTGCGCCGCATCGGCCAAATCCGACCAGACCCTCATTGCGCAGATCGTCACTGAGGCCGGCCGCGACGGCTTCCTCGCCGCATGGCTGCGCGAGCGCGGCGTCGATTGGGCGGCCGAGTTGATCCCGAACCTCACCAATCTTGCCGACCGGCCGGAATCCGCCGCGCCGGCCCGGCTCGATACCCACCCTGCACAGGAGATTCTTCCATGACCTATTCCAAGACCATCGGGGCCTCGGCCCTCGCGCTGGCGCTCGCCGTGCCGGTCGCACTTTCGCCCATGCTGGCAAGCCCGGCCCATGCGCAATTCGGCTTCGGCCGCATCGTCTATGACCCGAGCAACTATGCGCAGAACGTGCTTACGGCCGCCCGCACGCTGGAGCAGATCAATAACCAGATCACCAGCCTCCAGAACGAGGCGCAGATGCTTATCAATCAGGCTCGTAATCTGGCGAGCCTGCCGTATTCGTCGCTCCAGCAGCTCCAGCAGAACGTCCAGCGCACGCAGCAGCTTCTCGGCCAAGCGCAGAACATCGCGTTCGAGGTCGGGCAGATCGACCAAGCGTTCCAGCAGCAATATGGAAATGTCTCGCTTTCGGCGACCGACGCCCAACTGGTCGCCGATGCGCGCGGCCGCTGGGAGAACACGGTCGGCGGCTTGCAGGACGCCATGCGCGTGCAGGCAGGCGCGGTCGGCAATATCGACAGCAACCGCGCCGAGATGGCCGCGCTGGTCGGCCAGAGCCAAGGCGCGACCGGGGCGCTGCAAGCCACGCAGGC
>NZ_FNXG01000012.1 GCF_900108405.1 Paracoccus alkenifer | reverse complement strand
AACGATCCTGCCCGCGATCCTTGCCCTGGCGTTCGGCTATTACCTGGGAAAAAGCTACGTCGAGCTGGTAACCATTATCGTAACAACCGTGAATTGATGGCAGTGAGCTGAGGGCGGGACCATCAGGCCCCGCCGCGCAAAGGCTGGACGGTCAGAACAGCAGTGGCTCCAGCGTCGGGCCATATCCATCTTCGGCCTCCAAGCGCAGGAAACGCTTATCGCCGTGCAGTTCCACCACCGGCTCGACCACCCGCGCCGGGCGCATCGAGGCTGCTGCGACCGCATCGGCGATGCTGTCAGCCCGGGCCAGCAGCGACAGGTTCATCCGGGTCGGAAACACGATGGTGCGCTCGCCCCGTGCGGCCATGTCCAGCGCGGTGCCGGCGGCGATCCACTCGGCCAGAATGGTTTCCCGACCGTCGGCCTGCGCCACCTGCTCGGCCGGGGCCTCGACCAGATAGAAATACGTGTCAAAGCGCTTGGCAACGACCGGCGGCGTGCGCCAGCGCGCAAACAGCGAGAGCGAGCGCAGGTCAGGCCGCAGGCCGTTCTGCTGCAGATAGGCCAGAAAGCTGGCCTCGCCCCGGTCCATGGCGCCACGCAACTCCCGTGTGCCCTCGGGGTCGGCCTGATAGCCCTGGACGGCGGGTAGGATGCCGCATTCCTCGAAGGTTTCGCGGATGGCGCTGATGCGGGGGGCGCGTTCGCTGTCGGGTATGTCGTCCCACCCCTGCACCTGCGCCGCCCAGCCTGGCTCGGCGTCCGAGGCTTCGACCTTGCCGCCGGGAAACACCATCGCCCCCGAGAAATGGTCGATGGCGTGGTTGCGTTTGACCATCAGCACCTCGACCCCTGGCACTTCGCGCACCAGCATCATGGTCGAGGCAGTCCTTACGGGGGCGTTTTGCGGCATCCGGCCACTCCTTCATCACAGGAAACGGGTCGCATCATCTGTGCGCCTATGCCTCTTGCGGGGCAAGCTTGCCGGCAACGACGCCCTGGCGGATCAGATCGGCAATGCGATCCTCGGCGATGCCGCGCTGCCGCAGTGCGGCAGTGCCGGCCTCGGCCGCGACGGGGGGCGGACGAACCGCCGCGGGGGCCGAGCGGCTGAAGCGCGGGGCGGGGGCGGGCTCGATCACGCCGTTGTCGCGCAGGAAGCTGCCGCGGGCCTGTGCAAGTTCGTGCGCCGGGGCCTCGGCCATGTCGAGAACCGGGGTGACGCAGGCGTCGATACCGTCGAACGCGGCCTCCCATTCATCGCGGGTGCGGGTGGCGAACACCTCGGCAAAGGCGGCGCGCAGCCGGGGCCAGCCCGCGCGGTCGTTCTGGTCCGGCAGATCGGCATCCGACAGCCCCAGCACCGACAGCAGTTCCGCATAGAAGCGCTTCTCGACCGCCCCCACCGCCACATAGCCGCCGTCGCTGGTGCGGTAGGTGGTATACCAAGGCGAGCCGCCGTCGGCGGTATTGCTGCCCCGTTGCAGATCCCACTGGCCAGCCTGCCAATAACCATAATGCATTGTCATCAGCGAGCCGATCCCGTCCACCATCGCTGCGTCGACCACCTGCCCAAGCCCGGACTGCCGCCGCTCGTGCAGCGCTGACATCAGCCCGAGCGCAAGATAAAGCGCTCCTCCGCCGAAATCGCCCACGTAGTTCAGCGGCACCGCCGGCGGATCATCGGGGGACGGCCCAATCGCCGCTAGCGCCCCGCTCATCGCGATATAGTTGATGTCGTGGCCGGCGCGGGCGCTCAGCGGACCGGTCTGCCCCCAGCCGGTCATGCGACCGTAGATAAGGCCCGGATTGGCGGCCATGCAGGGTTCCGGCCCCAGGCCCAGACGCTCCATGACGCCCGGGCGAAAACCCTCGATCAGCAGGTCGCTGCCCCGTACCAGATCCAGCACCAGCGCCACCCCTTCGGGGGATTTGAGATCGACGGCCACCGCCTGCTTGTTGCGGTTCAGCAGATCGTATCGGGTCGGAACCTCGAACCCCAGATCGGCGCGGGTCACCCGCTGGATGCTGAGTACCTCTGCACCAAGATCCGCCAACAGCATTCCGCAGAACGGGGCGGGACCGAGACCGGCCATTTCGACGACTTTCAGACCATTCAGGGGCCCCATGGGTTCTCCTTAGGTATTGTGATGATTGGCCATCAGCGCAGCTAGTCGCGTTGTGGCGACAAGATGGCTTCCATGCTTGACAGCCGGATCTCGATCCGCTCGATCCGTTCGGGCAGCGACATGGTATTGTCGGGGCGTGCGTTGCGGTTGCGCAGACCCTCATAAATCAGGTCTGTCAGCTCTCGGGCAACATCTGTAATCACAAGCTGCCCCTCGCCCCGCAGGTGCCCCCATGTCTCGTGCTCCATTGCGCCGAACACGACCGAGCGGATAAGTCGAGTCGAAATAGAATCGTGAAACTCGCCTGAGGCGATTGCCTCCCGACAGACCTCCTGGATTGCCGAAGTATAGGTACGATTCAATTCATATATCCGCATCTTGCGATAATTCGGATCCGGTCGAACTTCAGTCAGCAGGAAACGGGAGAGGCCGGGAAATTCATAGGTCGTCCTCAAGGCAGAATGAATCAGGTAATAGATTCGTTCGCGGGTACCTTTCATATGCGCATACGAGGTACCGATACGATATTCCTGCTCCATCCAATCTTCTGCAACCCGCAGCATCAGGTCGCGCTTGGACTTGAAGAAACGGTAGATCGAGCCTTCAACAATACCGCACTCCGCGGCTATCTCCGCGACGGATACAGTATTGTAGTCCCGCTCGGCTAGCATCGTTCGTGCGACGGACAAGATCATCGACAGCCGCTGCTTTTGCGGCATTCGGGACTGGCGTCGGGGGGAATCGGCAGTCGAAGCTTGGGGCTGGGACAAGGTACTTCACCTTTCGATTTACATCGTCGTAACCAGCATCAGCGAAAGCGCCGGCACCATCAGCAGCAATGCAATTCGCAGCAGATCAGAAATCAGAAAAGGCACCACGCCACGATAGGTTTCCATCATGCTGACATCCATGGCCATCTTATTGACGACAAACACGTTCATTCCCACCGGCGGGGTGATTAGTCCTATCTCCACCACAGTCATAGCTAAAATTCCGAACCATAGAGATTTTTCTTGCGGCGACATGCCAAACAGATCCAGCTGCATCACGATCGGAAAAAACAGGGGAACGGTCAGCATTATGATCGCCATAGATTCCATCACACAGCCAAGAACAATGTAGATGAGCAGCATCCCCAGAATGATCATTATGGGGGTCACACCGCTGTTGACGATGATATCGGCAATCTGGTGGGTCATGTTGGTCAACGCCAGTGCCGCATTCAACATGTCCGCACCCAACAGGATGACTAAGATCATCACTGTAGCCTCGGCGGTGCCCAGCATACATTGCACGAAACCAGCAAGCCGCAACTCACCCGACAATGCCGCAATCAGCCCGCAGGCAAACACCCCTACCGCCGAAGCTTCGGTCGGGCTGGCCCAGCCGCGATAGATGCTCAGGATCACCACCAGGAAAACTACGCCGACCGGCAGCACCCCGATGAGCGAGCGCAGAATTTCACCTAGCGCGGCGGGAACGCCAGCCGGCCCAGCATTGGGATTGCGCGATACCACCAGCAGCACCACCAGCATATAGCCGACAACGGCGATGATAGCAGGCACGATGGCAGCGATGAACAGCTTTCCAATCGATTCCCCGGTCAAGATCGCATAGATCACTAGCGGCACCGAGGGCGGGATAAGAATGCCCAGCGTGCCGCCGGCGGCAACCGCTCCGGTTGCCAGCCCCGGCGAGTATCCGCGCTGGCGCATTTCCGGCAGCGCCACCTGACCCATGGTCGCCGCCGTCGCCAGCGAGCTGCCGCAGACCGAGGCGAAACCGGCACAGGCACCGATGGTGGCAACCGCGACGCCTCCGCGGAACCGCCCGAGCACTGCGTTCACGAACCGAAACAGCGCCCGCGACAGCCCGCCATGCGTGGCGAATTGCCCCATCATAATGAACATCGGAATTACGATCAGATCAAAGTTCGACAACCGCGCATAGGTCACATTCTTGACCCAGGCCAGCCAAACCTCGACCGAGCCGATCACGTAAAGAAATCCGGCCGCGCCGCAGATGAACATCGCCGTTCCCACCGGAATTCGCAGTAAAATCAACAGAACAGTAATGCCAAGGATCAACAGTCCAAGGGTCATCGGCTCCATCGGTCAAACCCTCCAGCTCGTAGATGCAAAGGCCATCTCGTCTGTGACCGACAGCGGTGCGACGGACTGGAACAGGCCGATTATGCCAAACAGGACCAGCCCCGGAGCCATCGCCAGTTGCCAATAACCCTCGGGCCAAGCCAGCAGGGTAGAGATCGCATGGGATCGGATACTGCCTAGCGCCAGTGCGGCGCTGCGCGCAGCCAGCAATAGACCAAGGCAGCCCAGGCTGAAATGCCCGATGCGTGTCAGCGCCTGCTGGATGCCGCGCGGCAGCGACTTGGTAGCAAAATCAACCGCGACGTTGCCATAGCGGGTCTGGCACCAGCCAAACAGCAACGAGGCAGCGACGGCACCGGCCATCTGGACGATCTCGACGTCCCCGCGCACCTGCCAGCCCATGGTCTTGCGCGCCACGATAGAAATGGTGAGCATGGTTGCCAGCCCGAAGAAGATCACGCCACCGGCGGTAGCGGCAATCAGCGCCGAACCGCGCAGGATCGTCCCCGCGCGCCGCCACAGCCGCAAGCCGGCTGACCCGGCGTCACCGGCGATCTGGCCGGCCCTTGCTGTAATGTCTGGCATTCTGTCCTCAGAAGCGAGATGTTGAACCAAGGGGGAAACCCCGGCCCGCAGCACGGGCCGGGTCGCGGCCTACTGGCTTTCGTATTTGGCGATCAGCGCGGTGGCGGTTTCATAAAGCGCGGCACCATCGGCACCGGCCTTGTCCACCTCGGCGATCCACTGCTGGCGGACGACTTCCATCCGGCTTACCCATTCGGCATATTCCGCGTCGTCGATGACGTGGATTTTCGCCCCACGCTCTACCGCAGCCTCGCGGTCTTCGATCCCCTTGCGGCGGTAGATCTCGCTCATGTAGCGCGAGGCCTCGATGCCGGATGCCTCGTCGATGACGGCCTGCAGGTCGGCGGGCAGGCGACTGTAGGCACGCTCGCCGATCAGGAACATGGCGATCGAGTTGGTGAACGGGCGGTCGTTGTCCGAAAACACGGTGTGGGCGTTGGTTTCCTCGTGCATGTTAAGCATCCGCACCGCGCTCCAGGGAATCATCACCCCGTCAATCACGCCGCGTGCCAGCGACTCGGTTATGGTGTTGGCGGGCAGCTGCACCGGCAGCGCATCCACCTGTTCCAGCGCAATGGCGCCATAGCGGCTGGGCGAACGGACCTTGAGGCCCCGCAGTTCGTCAGTCGTCTCGACCGGATCGGTCTTGAAATGCAGCACCGACGGATCTCCGACCGCCACCCACAGCGGACGCACCCCGCTGTATTCCTGCGGCACATGCTCGGTGACATATTCATACATCGCCATGGCGGTCACCGGCTCGGTCCCGGCTATGAAGGGCAGTTCAAAGACTTCGCTGCGCAGATAGCCGCCGGGCTGGTACGAGGGCACGGTGAACACGGCATCGACGATGCCGTCCCGCGCCTGGTCGATCAGCTGCGCCGGGGTGCCACCCAGCTGCATCGCCGGATAGATCTGGCAGGCCATCTGCCCTTCGGACTTGGTCTTGATGGTTTCGCACCAGTGCTCGACCATATCCGTCGCCGGAAAGGCAGTCGGCGGCAGGAAATGGTGGACACGCAGGGTGACCTCTTGCGCGGCGGCTTGGCCAGCGACGGAGATCAGGGCAGAGGTAACGAATGGCAACAGGGCTTTCATCTGGTAACTCCGGGTCAGTTTGCTGGGTCAAGGTTGGTCTGGCAGTTCAGGCAAGAGGCAATCCTGGCGATCTCGGCCGCGATGGCGGATGAAATCGGGACGGAAAACACCGCCTTGTCGCCGCGCGGGTCGGGGCAGAGCTCAAAGCCGGGGGCATCAGTGCCGAAGCGATCAGACAGCGCTTTCGCAAGCGCCCGCCGCCTGGCATCGAAACGCAGCGCCACCTTCGAGATCTTTCCGACCGGGGTCAGGGGCAGCGCGTCGAGAATATGGATTTCATATGGTAATGCGGCGCGTTCGGCGATGCGCTCGGCGCACCAGGCGCGCAACATCGGTCCGGTGACCGCGGCCCCGTCCATCAACTCGACATATGCCACCGGCATTTCGCCCTTGTCCGGATCTGGCTCACCCACGGCGGCGCACAAGCGCACCGCGGGATGCGAATCCAGTACATCCTCGATCAGGCGCGGGTCGATGTTGTGGCCGCCACGGATGATCAGATCCTTGGCTCTTCCTGACAGCCACAGATAGCCCTCGGCATCCAGCCGCCCGATATCTCCGGAATTACCCCATATCGACTCATCTTTAGGGTCAGTAACAAAAAATTCGGGGTCGCGGTCGGGCAGGTTGTAACCCAGCATTAGCGTAGGCCCCTGCGCAACCACGACCCCAGCATTGTCCGGAGGGAGGTCACGGACAATGCGGCTGTGTTCGTCAAGCTCGACGACCCTCAGGGTGTAACCCGGTAAGGCCCGGCCGACGGACCCGACCTGCGGGCGGTTGCAGGGGTCGGGATGGCCTGTGACGGTGCCGTGCATCTCGGTCAGGCCCCAGTTTTCACGCAGCCAGATGCCGAAGCGCTGGTGAAACCGTTCCATCAGATCGACCGGGATGGTGGCGCCGCCGCAGTGGTAATCGGTAATCCCGTGTTCGATCCGGCCATCGGGGCAGGCTTGCAGGATTGCCGCCGCCGTCGTCGGGGTCGAGAGCACTGAAGTCACACCGAATTCCTGCATCAGCGGCCAGAAATTTGCGACCACCTCGCGGTCACGAAAGCCCAGCGCGGTCAGGGTCAGCAGGGTCTGGCCGAACAGCAGGCTGCGGGTTGCAAGCGGAATCAGCCCGCCGCAATGGAAGTTCGGCATCCCATGGGCGACCACCGCATCGGGTTCGGGGCCCATCAGGATCCCGGTGTTCCAGGTCACGACAAGCAGCCGGCGCTGCAACATGCGGACCAGCTTGGGCGTCCCGGTGGTGCCCCCGGTGGGCATGGTCACGACGACATCCTCGGGGCCGGTCAGGACCGAAAGCGGGGTATCCGCCCCGGCAGCATCCAGCGTGGCATCGAAGCCGCAGGCAGGGTCCGTGCTACCAACCAGCAGGGTATGACGCAGTTCAGGCATCAGAGCCCGCAGCCGGTCCAGATCGCGCCACACCCCGTCGCCGCCGGCGTCCGTGGTGGTGGTCACCAGCGTGGTAACCCCGCCAGCCTGCAAGATCGCCGCCAGCGCCTCGACCTCAAGATAGGGGTTGACCGGCAGCAGCGTTCCCACCGCCATCGCCCCCCATGAGGAGACCAGTCCCTCGGCCACCATCGGCAGCACCACCGCCACCACCGGCCGCGCGCCCGGCCCGGCATGGGCCTGAAACACTCGGCCCGCGCGTTCGACCCGGTCCAGGAGCTCCGCAAAAGTCAGGGTGCTGCGCGCGCCACCGGGCACACCGCGATGCAATTGAATGATCGCGGCCTTGTCGGGCAGTTCTGCCGCTGTCGCCTGTAGGCAGCCCAGCACAGTTGTCGCGGGAATAAGGTCCTCAATAGGCCAGCGCACGATTTCCGAGCGATCCGTTTCGGTCAGGAAACGCCCGCGGGCCACCCGGCCCGATTGCGGCCCATGTCCGGGCAACCACGTGGAAACAGCGGTCGCGGTGGCGCTCCTGCGCATCGACATGTTCATCCTGCCTCCTCCCAAAAGCACTGGATTCAGTATGGTCTTTCCCGGCAGCACGGGATTGGCGTCTGGTCCTAGACGGCTGACACTCCCCTGTGGACAGAGAGCGCTTTCTTGGTCGGCCGCAACGTGGCGAGCCTGGCCGGGAAAATCCGGGCACGTGCGATGTCGCGCAAACGGGCAGACGTCAGAGCGGCGACTTTTTCAGTCCGCTGAAACGGCTTGGCCGCGAAAGGGGACGTCCATTAGCCAGCCATAGACACACGTGTTCGCCATCAGCGAGGGCGTAGCGGCAGCGATCCGGATGACGATGCGCCTGAGCGCCGTGGCCCAACCACCCAGATGCGCCTGCCGGGAACCTGCAACGCCTGCGCATGCTTGGGCGTTCCGGGCGATCAGCGCAACCTGCGCGGCGACTGCCAACAGTAGCAACTGCGCCATTTCCAGACCAACGCCCGAGGCACCGCTGCTGATGTCTGCATGGTTGCCATAGATTTCAAAGGCTTGACCGCTTTCAGTCTTGGCATCGGTCACTTTCTACCGCCCCTCGACAGCTGCAAACGTTGATCCTTCCGCACGCACGACATTGGATCTTCAGTATAACGCACGACTGCTCCGCTCCGCCGGGACAATGCCCATTGGATCCCCCCGTCTTTAACCGGTCCCTCTTGCGGCAAGCTGAAGTTACAAGCTTCAGCATAGTTCACTTGCTTAGCAATATCGGTGAGTTGGACTCAGCAGTCAATAGTTTTTTTGAGTAAAGATCAAATAAAGCTTGACCGACATAAAAAATTTTCGAGCCAACCAACAACATTTCTCCGCCATGATGAGTCATGCTCATCAAAATAACGCTACGGCCGCTAAGACCCTCTTGCGACCGACCTAACCCTCTGCTTCTGTCCACGATCCCGTTGGACTTGATCCTAATCATGGCAAAATGATTCTCTTTGGACTCGTCGCGTCGACCAACGTAAGTGCCTGATCGCCGACACCAGCATCTCTGGCGCGAGGGTGACGCGTGAGCTGGATGCACTGGTGCGGATCTATGGCAAGCCCACCTGCATCGTCAGCGATAACGGCACCGAGTTCACCAGTCGGGCCATCCTGAAATGGGCCGAGCAGAACGACGTTGCCTGGCGCTACATCGACCCTGGCAAGCCACAGCAGAACGCCTTTATCGAAAGCTTCAACGGCAGCCTGCGCGACGAGTTGCTGAACGAGGAGATCTTCGACACCCTCGACGACGCCCGCCGCAAGGTCGCCCTCTGGCGCTACGACTACAACGCCGTCAGGCCGCACTCCTCGCTCGGCAACCTGACGCCCCTCGAAGCGCGCCGGACGCTTGCGCCGCATGAAGGCTCCGCGACCGGCGCGCTTGCCATGAAACCACCCACCGATTACCAATCTCAAACCGGCAGACTCTCGTTATGAACGAGGGACGACAGGGGGGCAGGTCACACCCACCACGGGCGCCGGGGGTCGCGCAGCAAAGCCCGGAGCACCCGGGCGGATTTTGATCGGAACAACGATTTCATCGCCCGCCGCTCCGCTGGCGGTGCACCTTCGACCTCCCGGTCGATATAGACCCGTCCGAAGGTCAGCCGGGCATTCCCATCCAGGTCGAGATAGCCAACGCCATCTTCGATGCACAGGTGACGGGTCTTTCTAGGAGCGTCCTCCGTTCCTCCTGCGTCCAGGTCGGCAAGAGCCGGGTCGGATCGACGCATGGCTCGGTGGCATCGTCATCCTGCAAGTCAGCGCTGTGACGAATGGTCATGGACTTCATCAGTAGTACGGCGAGCGCGAGCGTTCCCGCGCCTTCCCTGGCCTTCGCTTCCGATAGTGGACCAGCCTCGTCGCGGTCCGTTCGTGGCTTCAGCTTCAGGTTGACGTTCGTTATGACCTGATCGCGATGCACGCGGATGCGACGGTGCTCCCGCCAGTCCTGGCAAAGCTCGATCAGGTCCTGCGGGCGTCGGGCGAAGTCGAACGCATCGCGGGTGCGGAGGTCTGAGATGAATGCCTCGACATCGGTGAGACCCTGTTCCGTGACAAGCGCTCGGATTGCCGGTTCGTCGAGCGGCGTCAGACAGACCTTGCGCCACAAGGGTGGCTGCTTCTCTTTCGCTGAGGGTGATACCTGCCCATGTGCGGTTCCCATGACATCATCAACGAAAGTTCGCGTCCCCTCAGGTGGCGCCGAGAGCGGGAATAATTGGCCCAAGAGTTCGCGCTCGAACGGAACCGGCCGCGACGTCACGATCAAGCTGATCCGGTCGAGATTCGGGCCGACAAACGCCTTAAGATGCGTCAGCGCGGTGCGGAACTTTCCGCGCGTCAGTCGCAGCTCGTCATAGGCATCAAGAAAGAAGGTTGCGATTTCATCGCTCGCGGCGCGCCAGACCTCGACACGAGACAGCTCCTCAGGAGTCAGAAGTGAGCCAGTGGCCTCGGAACGCGCGAGTTCGCTCAGTTCGAAGAAAAACGCGGGCTGGCCTTCATCGAAGAGGCGTCGCTGCTGCGACTGACATTCGTAAGTCTTGCCCGATCCCGCCTCCGAAATGATCGTGATCCGGCGCGATCTCAGAAGCTCTGTCCAGTCGATCCCGCGGGAATGCCCGAACCAGGACATCGTTGCGGCCTCAAGCAAGGCAGATATCTGTTCGGAAGTGAGGTCAATGAAGCGACGATCCATGGCGAACGCTGAACCAATCCGAAATTTCTGGGTGCAGATATTCTGTCAGCGAGCCAGAGCTATTATTTCCATAGCGGCGCAGTTTGCTGTGACCCCCCCCACAACTCGTCCATCTGATGCTAGAGGTCGACCCAAGGCTGCACTACTCCCTTCGTCTGAGCCGCCGCAAGCTGGAGTGTTGCGGTTACAGTCAGCCATCGCGCACTATGCGGCCGAACCGAAATTCCGCCTCGTCGAGCGCGATCTGCAGGCTGGACACTTCCTCGATGATCTCGTTCGGAACTTGGCTTACGGTGAATTCTTGGACCGCGTCCGCGAAGTTGGCCTCGGCGGAGCGAACGCGGTCGAGCAGGGAAAGGACGAGGGGCGAGCCCTCTGGATCGAGATTGTCGACCATCGTCGCTAGCAAGATGCGCATCGAGGCGAACTCGTCCTCGAGTCTTTCTCGTGTCTCCAACTCGACAAGGGGGCGTCCGGGAATCCCGAGATTGAGGCGATCCATCGATTGCAGGGCCGATGCCGTTGCAACAGCAATGTTTAGGACCGGAGAGATTTTCGCGTGGAAGAAGGGAAGGCGGAGCAGCTCAATCCAAGCGTTGGCCTCGTCCGGAAGCGGCAGAAGCGTTTCGTAGCCGCTGACGCCGCGCGCCGGCAGAACCCGTCCATCGACTTTCGGAATCACAGTCAGCCGGATGCCATCGGGAACCGCGTCGCGGGCGGCCGCTACGGCGGTCGCGTGGCGCTCAACCTCCGTGTGCGAGGTTAGCGGGACAACAACGAGCACCTTGCTGGGCGGCCAAGGTAGGATCCCGTCAGGGTCCTCCGTGACATACACTTCGGCTTCGATTCCGTCGTCCTTCAATGTGGACCCGATCGACGCCGCGAGCTTGCTGCGCACCGTCGTCATGCGCTTCTCAACCAAGGAAGCGACAAGGCGAAGCGCGTTGTCTGGTCTGGCCTTGTCGATAAGCGTGGCAAACTTGACCCCGGGATGCACTGGTCCTCCAGCAGCGTCGCCTGCGATGATCCTGGCACGGACGAGGAGTTCTCGCATTTTTCCGAGATTGGTTGGTACGCCACCTACCAGCTCCCACGGTTCTTGCGCCGCTGTTTCGTCGATGTCCCTAATTAAGTCTGCCGTCCAAGCGATGAAGGAGCCAGCGTCTTCTGGAAGCTTGTGGAAGCGCCTGACGACATCGGCACCGCCGGCGAACAGCAGATTCTGCAACTTTGTCACGCTGGCATTGGTCGTCTCTGACCCCTTGCCGGACGCGACCGAGTATGTGATCGCAGGCGTGCGCAGCTCGCTGGCAGCGCCATATACGCTGTTTATCGCGACTAACTGCGCATCGGTGACGCTCTTCCCGCGGATGATAAGGTTGAGGAGGCGCTCCAGTGCAGGCACGAGCCGGTCGAGCAGTTGCACAGCCTGGGTGAGATAGCCGCTGTAGGTCGGAGCGGCGGCGCGGATCGCGATGGCGTCGCACCAGCGGCGATTCCATTCTGGCAGGGCTGCCGCAGGCAGGTTTGCGCGCGGAATCCGCTTCTCAGCAAGAGGCAGGCCGCCGAACCCAATAACTTCTCCATTCGGTGCTCGGGCGGCGGATGCGGCGATCTCAGAGCGCGGTGAGAGCGCAAGCGCCACCTCGCAGATACGCACCACCCTGTCATGCGTACTGTCTTCTCCGGGAATGCCAATCTCATTGTAGTCAGAGCGGATAACTCGACCGTCGGGGGTGTTTTCAAAGGTCGGAGCCGTAGCCCAGGCGATTTCGTGAGGCATCCGGTCCACAAGTGCCTGCTCCCCGACCGCATCGACCCATGCGATCGCCTCGTCCCTGTCGAGGCCGGCAAGCGTGCCAAGCAAGCGTGCGACGCCATCGATCGGTGCCGTCAGAATATCGATTGGATGCGTCGCTAGTGCTGTGCGGACGGTCGGGTGCAGCGGCATGCCGTTCAGTGACGAGAGGAATTGATCGAGTGCCGAGGGGTCGCTAGCGCCTGACACGATCTCGGCAAGCAACGGAGCCGGAAGTGCATCAAGAAGGGTTTGTCGAGGATCCCCCGCAATACTCGAACGCATCCGGGTAAGTTCCGCCGCTGCCTCCATTGCCAATCTGAGCGCCTCGGTGAGCGCCGGAAGCGTGTTCGCGGCCACCCCGAACATCGCAGCCAAACTGACCTGGGTAGGTGCGAGAGCACGCATACTTTCCGTGCTCAACCAAGCATCTACCACATTTGAAATCCATGCCGTTCCCAGTCCGCGAAGCGCTGCGGTGAGCACTTCCAGGCTGTGGTTGGCTTGTATCCGGGTGATCAAAGCGGTGATGGCCGCATCCTGGCCGACGCCGAAGTTGCGCATGCTCTCTGCGGTCAGCAGTTCAATATCCTTCGGCGAAACCGCACCGATCGCCCGAGAAAACGACGTGGCGATTGTCGGCGGAGGAACCCTGTGCGTCAGCCGTACCAATTCGGCAGAACGTAACTGATGGAGACCAGCCAGGCCGCCGTTCGCGTCTACGCGGACAAGATGCTCGTCAACCAAGCGGCGCAAACTGCGACCGACGGTCTCCTCGGGCAGTGACAGGATGGCTGGCAGCCGCTCAGCGTTTGCGGTCGCGCCAGTGGCGCCGGTCAGGGCCAGGATTCGCAGGATGGAGAGCTCGGCCGCTCTCGCCGGATCGCTCTGCCTGGCGTCCACCTGTCCGGCTAGGGTTTCGCGGAACCGCTGCCCGGCGGTCAGGATATGGACGTATTCGAGCACTAGGTTATGACTGCGCTCCCATGGTTCCTGCCAGCTGGTCCACTCTGTCCTGCCTGCTCTCTTCAGTTCTTCGAAAATTCTGCAGGCGAGATCATTGTCGGGCTCAGCGCGTACCTCAACGGCACGCGAGCGGCCTTGGAGCAGGAAGAGATCCTCCTCGCGGATTGAACCGAGCAAGACGGCGCCGGGTACCGCTGCGAATTCGAGCGTGAGGGCGTCCCAGCCCTCAGTGCCGCGCCGCCCGATGTCGTCGACCACGAAGCCGACCGGGCTGTCGGGGGTCGCGCGCAGTGCGCGGACAAGCTGACGTAGAGCGGGCAGGTCATTCTGATCGACGCGAAGAAGGTGATACCACCGGACCGTGTGGCGTAGCGAATACGCGGTGTCCCACATGATTGCCGACTTGCCGGCGCCGGACGGACCCGCGACGAGCGCTGTGCCGTGCGCTTCTAGGCCTCGGGCGAGCGCCTCGCGCGGCTGCAGCCGGGGGATGATCAACCCGGCGGCGACATGTCCGGCCTGAGCATCGACGCCGAGGTAGAATTCCGGATCATCGAGCGGGGTTAGGAAATCTGTCGGCTCGCAGGCACCATTGCGGAGCGCGACCTCGATTGCCTCGACGTCAGTCGCAGCCAGCGTCTCGGTAATAATCCTGTCCGTGTCAGTCGCCGCCAAACCGCGATAGGTGTCTGTTCTCAGCCGCCCGTTGTCGTTTGCGAGCATCCCGACTTCATGCAGCAGCTGGGCGACGCAAAGAGCGGCAGCGATCGGAGAACAACTCATGCGATCCGTGATAATCGCGATCGAATCTGCGCTTGGGGACGACATCTGCCGGATGTCTGTTTTAGCCAGCAACGCCTTGCCGCGGGCATTGCCAGGAAGCTGCGAGACCAGCTTCGAGTCTGGGACGATGCCGCCGTTCGCCATGGTCGCATGGCCGATGATCCCCTGCTCGAGGATCAATTCGAGCCCGGCTGGGGGAAGTGCAAACTTGTCATGTCGCTCCCAAAGCTTGGTGAGGTAGTTCCTAGTACTCGCAAGCGGTAGGCCACCGAGATATTCCCGCCGACTTTTGATCTGGACAAGCCTATTGCCGTCGGTTGACCGCAGCTCGATGTCGTCATCGCCTTCTGGAATGATGATCGCTGACGGGCTTGTGCCAGTCCAGACCCGGAGCGCCAACGTAACAGTCACAGCGTCCTGGTAGCGGAAACCTCGACCGGCGTGAGATCCATGGCGGTCGTGAGCTGCCTTTCTTGTCATGGAGAGTCAGATACTTTCTTGGATACCCAGTTCCTTGCGGGCATATAGCGAGGATGTCCTCTGAGGTCATCGATGTGAAGCGAGTGAAGGTGGGGGAATTATTTATCGCATCATGCCGCTGAACCGAGTGCAAGTCACACGTGCCGGTGCTGCAGAGCGGCTTGTTTATCATCCTCCCCGTGTTTCGGGTGGCGCAACCTATGCGTAACAGTTGAAGGTCCGCTTTCCCGGTGTCGCGGCGCTCTCCACGCCGCACCGCTGTCCGTCAGCTTTCCGCCTTTCGTCGCTGTGCAACAACGCTGTAGCTGGTTCGTGCTTCTTTACGGCACTGCTGTGTCTGCTGTTTTTGCCCCGTCCATCGTGTTCCGTTCCTCACTGGTCAGTGCCTGTCTCTTTGGCATCCGTCCCGAGGCGTTTTCCCACCTGAGCGAGGGACCTGCCGGGCCTTGCCGGGCGTGACGCTGATGGGCCCGAGCAGGCATCTGAGCTTGAGGATTGCGTATCCCTCGTCGGTGGTGCGTAGGTCTGCCATCAGGCCAATGATGGCTTCCGATATGACACCACCCGCTTGCGCTTGCATGACCCTCATGTGTTCCGCGCCGATCTGGAGGCTGGCCTTCAGCTTTCTGGCCTGATCTTCAAGCTGCAGGAAGCGTGTTTTCATGCGCAGGGTGTAGACGCCGTCTTCGATGGCGGCGAGCAACCCCGCAAGTCTGGTCTCGATCACCTCCAGTTCCCGGCACTCCCTCTCCATCTGCCCCTGCAACTGTCGTGTCGCCAGATCGGCGTCCTGCCCTGCGTTAATCGCCTGGCTTCGGATCAGGGCGCTGGTTTTTGCGAAGAACGCATGGACCTGCTCTTCCATGACCCTGCGCGGCAGGGCCTGGCCATTGGCGCAGGTCATGCGGCGATAGTGATCGGCACATCCATAACGATTCCGTCCAACGGAACAGCAGTCCGCACCACAGGCAGCGCATATCAGAAGCCTGGAGAAATGTGACGATCCGGGCGTCAAATCACGCAACCTTGCTTCGCGCGCCTTGCGAACCGCGTCACGCAGGGTGCCGTGTTCCTGCTCCTGTGCGTCCTGGTGGTTCTTCACCGCCCGCCAAAGACTTTCATCGACAATGCGCAGTTGGGGAACGTCCTTCCTGACCCAGCCGTCCTCAGGGTTCATACGTGCCTGGCGCTTGCCGGTGAAGGGTTCCCTGACGAAGCGCTGGCGGTTCCAGACCAGCACACCGCGATACAGTTCGTTGTTGATGATGCCGGTTTCCCTGCTCCGATGGCCGCGGATCGTCGTCGGCTTCCAGCTGCGCCCGCCCGGGCTCGGAACGCCCTCGTGGTTCAGCATGTCGGCGATCGCACCGGGCGTCGCACCCCCGGGAAAAGTCGGGGAAGATGCGCCGGACGACCCGAGCCTGATCTTCGTTAATCACACGCGCACCTGCGCCGCTCCTATCCGCGAGTGCCACGTCGTAGCCATATGGGAGACCGCCACCCGAACGACCTTCTCTACCCGCCGGCGCTGGCCGCGCCGCGTTTTCTCGGTCAGGTCCTTAAGAAACAGCACATTCATCGTGCCCTTGAGGCCGATGTGCATCTCGTTGATCCGACCCTCAGCCACCGTGTTCAGAGCAATCCGCTCGAAGCAAAAGCGCTTGTAGACATGGGCGATGTCCTCCTGATCGCGGGAGACCCGGTCGAGTGCCTCGGCAAAGACTAGAACCGCCGAGCGGACGCGTCCTCGAGCATCCTGATTGCGCCGTTCCTGCCACGAATGGCGGCGCCGGAGACGGCCTCGTCATGATAGCAGCTGACGACGGTCCAGCCCTGTCGTGCAGCATATTCCCGGCACAGGTTGAGCTGATCGTCGACGGAACAAGGGTTCTGTAGGTCTGAGGAGTATCGGGCGTAGAGAGCAGCGGCAGGCATCGGACTTCCGGGAGCACAGGGGAGCGCCCTCTGCCAGCAAATCCGGCGCGAGGAAAAACCCCCTTGCTCCTCCGCAATGGTCAGGGCCTGCCCGACATGCCAATAAGACCCAAAGCGCGGAACCTGCTTTGAACCTGACGAACTCGCGTTTATCGTGTGATTACAGCGCTATGCGCCCTGCCGATCATAGTGCTGCGTCGTAGGAAATCGTAGTTTGTTGTAGAATATCGTGCAAATTCGTAGGTATGGTTGCGGGGACCAGCTCTGATCTGAACTTGCGCCGTTCGCAAGTTGAAGTGGTTGCGGGAGCCTGCACTGATCAGAACTTGCGACAATCGCAATTTGAGATGGTTGCGGGGACGCGCAACAGACGATCACTGCGGAATGGGTCTGGAAACGCAAAAACCTCCGCGCAGGAAGCTACGGAGGTTTCGCAACTATCGTTGGTTGCGGGGATAGAATTTGAACCTATGACCTTCAGGTTATGAGCCTGACGAGCTACCGGGCTGCTCTACCCCGCGCCAATTGCTGCGTTTTGGTGCAGCTTCCCGCTGGTATCTTGATGCGGG
>NZ_FNXG01000013.1 GCF_900108405.1 Paracoccus alkenifer | reverse complement strand
CCTTTGCGGTGGTCGAGCCGAAGTCGATCCCCATCACACAGGATTTCATCTGGTCCTCCTCCGGGTGCAGCCTGCTACTGGTAAGTGTAACTCACATGTGGGCGGCGTCAAGGTTTCTGCGATGATTTTAGGGGTGGGCCCGGGGGAGGGAAGGGCATGATAAGCATCACTTATCGCCATTTCCGCCCCCCCCTTGCCATCGGCCTCAGGACACGCGGGTGCGCTGCACGTCGATGGTTTCCAGCATCGCTTCCAGCCGGCTTTGCAGGATTTCGTCCTTGTAGAAGCTTTCGTCGGCGACGTCGCCCTCGAAGAACATGGTCTGCATGCCGCGCTGCTGCGCCATCTTGGCAAGCACCAGCTGCCCGTTGGTCGCCGAGCGGCAGGTCCGGGTGGCGTGGAACACGATACCGTCGATGCCGTAGGTCTCGCAGTCGCGAAGCACCTGTTCGGCCAGATTTTGCGCGCTGTGGTTGAAGGGGCACAGCAGGTAATGCTGCGCCATGCCCAAGATCGGGTCGTCCTCGTCGATCAGATGCGGCTCGTGCCAGAAGCTGTTGTGGGTGTAGCGCCCGCAGACCACCGCCGCATCATGTTCGGCGAATTTATTGGCCAGCCAGCCGACCTTGTTCCAGTTCATGATCCCGTCGAAGGCCAGGCGGTAGCGTTCGTTCGGCAGCGCGCTGACGCCCTCGGCCAGCCGCTCTTCGATCTCGGTCTTGACGCCTTGGAAATAATCGACCAGCGCCTGGTTGCCGGGCAGGAAGTTGATCGGCGCGATGCTGGCAACCCAGTCCCAGAACACCGCCGGGGTGGGCCTGGCCTTGCACAGCTCCAGCGCGTCAAGCCGCAGCTGCGCCGCGCGCTTGATGTAATGCATCGACTCGCGCAGACCTTCCCAGTCGAACTTGTTGCCGGTCTTGTGCTCAAGGAACGCGATCAGGTCATGCAGCTGCCCCGCCACGTATTTCGAGGCGTTGTCCCATTCCTCGCCGCGCAGATAGCCCGCGTCGGATTTGTTGCCCCACAGCAGCGGGTAGGAAACCTTGAAGAACGGCAGCTCCTTGTCGAACAGGCGATAGGACACCTCGTCCCACTGCTGGCCGGTGCTGCAACCTGCATAGGCATTCACGAACAGATCGGGCGGCGGCAGCCGGGCGGCCAGAACCTCCTTGCTGGGCATGTCGGGGGATTGGTCCATCTCGACCTGGCCCAGGGCCTCTTTCTTGGTCAGCAGGGCGCAGCCCAGCGTCGTGCGCGCATAGGAACACAGCTCGTTGATATAGCCATAGGCTTCGCCGGCCTGCTGCGCAGGGCCTTCCAGATGCATCGCGGCCAGCCGGGCCCCGAATGCCTCGCCGTGGCACCACTCGACACCTGCCGCTTGTAGGATCGGGTTGATTGCAGCGCCGTTATACCAGACGACTGTGGCGCCGCGATCACGCGCGGTGAACAGGTTGTCCCAGTAGGCCTTGACCATTGCCCCGCCGGCACGAGTGCTGACCAGTCGGTTGGCGCGGGGGGCGGGGCGACCGGCGGTCGCAGCGGGATTGGCGTGTTCCGTGGTGACAGACATGTCGTGCTTCTCCGAGATCGGTTGGCTCAGGCGGGTTCCCCGGCAAGGGCGGGGCGACGAATGATTTCGACCAGGGCTTCGACCCGGGTCTTAAGCATTTCGAGCGCCAGACCCTCGTGTTCTGTCTCGATCAGCAGATGCGGGATGCCCCGAGTGTGGAATTCCTTGCGTAGTTCGGGGTAGTATAGCATATGCGGCTCGCAGAACTTGGGCATCAGCACGATGACCCCCTGCGCGCCGTTGGCTTCCAGCGCCCGCCCCAGATAGCTTTCCCAGTCCGCTGTTTTCTGCGCTCGGGTCGAACAAGGGACGTTGTTGTTGCGGTCGAAATACCACCGCGTCAGGGCTGCGATGGGGCCCAAATCATCGGGCACATCGGTTGAGATGAACCGATAGCCTGTGTAGATATCGTCATCGACCACGGTCACCCCGCAGCTTTCGATCATGTCGAACAACTCGGGGCGCGGCGCGTGGCAGAAATGACCCGAAACATGTAGCCTGACCTGCCCGGACGGCACGGCTGGCAGGGCCTCCAGCAGCGCGATCAGTCGGATCATCAGGGCGGTGTGGTCCTCGATATCCATCACCATTGCGGATTTCACCAACGCCTGCATCTGTCGCCCGGTCAGGTCGATGCGACCCGAACGGCGCATCTCATAAACATGCCGCAGCAGGGCGCGATTGCGGTTATAGATGGTAATGCTGCGATGGATTGCCGCGTCCTCAATCTGGGCGCCGCATAATTCTTCGAGACGCTGGCGCAATTCCCCGATGCGCCCTGAGATCTGCGGTCGGGCCGAAGGTTCGTCCATCGAAGCGGTGAACTGGGCCAAAAACACAGGCATCTCGGGCAACTCGAAGCGGATGGCATCCACCGCCCCCAACAGCGCCACGCAATGGTCGACCAGGAAGATCCCATCATAAGCCGCAAGCTTCCCCGTCGCAGCCTGATCAACCAAGCTGCGGGTGTACCCGCAGTAGAATTCGTGCAGCAGGCTGCGGCCATAGGTGATGGGGGCGTCGTCTTCTTGCAAGAGCGTCGGGAGCGCGCCGGCGGAATGGACGATCTCGGCGGGAAAATTCATCGGGAGGATGCCGAAGACCTTGCGCTGCGTGCGGGCCTTCCATTCGGTGGCGTAGGCGGCGGGATCTTCCGCGACTTTGGCAAGAGTCTTGACGATCTCGTCAATTTCAGCTGCCTTATCCATTCACTTCCTCCAGCGCCGCCTGCAACATGTTTGCTGCCGCGCCACAGAATTCGTTGCGTTGAGGTCAGCAAATAGAATGGTAGTGTATCATTAGCATAGCATCATTTGCAAAGGCGCATGTCAACCAGTACGGTGAGCGGAGCAGCGCGACCACCGCGGCAGGCCTCCGGCTGATATGCATCTGGCCAACGGCGCGCCGTTGACATTCAACCACCTGGTCGCCTTTCTGATGAAGGCCGTTGTTCCATATGGTTTTCGTATCTGGACTGGACTTTTCCGAAAACTCGTGGTTTCTCTGGAGCACATTTTCTCGGGATGCATTGATTGAGCTCGAAGACACCAACCAGAGCCGTCCCTCGTCGTCTGTCGAAAGATGACAGGATTGCTGTTATTCTTCGGACCGCGCGCGAGCTGATTCGCGAAAAAGGGTTCGAAAATTTCCTGCCACTGGAAGTCGCGCAAAAAAGCGGGATTTCTGAAGGTATGGTTTATAAATATTTCAAGAGCAAACGCGAACTTATGGAGCGCGTTGCCGAGGATTGGTTTGAAGAATTTCTGAATGAGGCACCCCTGCCAGCTCAGGACCTTCCTTTGCGTGATCAGCTTTTCCAAGTGATTTGGAGCTCGCTCATGTCTATCAAGAGAGAGCCGGCGCTGACCCGCTTCGTCCTGATGGAGCTAAGGGCGGATCCAAACTATCGCAATCTTCCAACTTATCGACAAAGCCGCCGTTTTGCGAAATCGGTGGTAGACGTCATCGAGCAGGGAATTCAGCGTGGGCTGATCCGAGAAGACCTGAATCGCAAGCTTGTGCGCGATATGATATTCGGAGCCATCGAACATGCCACATGGGCATTCCTGCGCGGCGAGGATGAGGAGTTTTCGGTCGACGTGACCGCGCGCGGGATTACCGACATGATTCTGGACGGTATCAGCACTCAAAAGCCACTGACGACGGAAATGATCGAGCGACTCGAGCATATGGTAAGCCAGCTCGCTAGCGAGCTGCACGGTGTCCGGATGGGGCCTCCTGCAGATTGACGCAAGTCAGATTTTTCGCGTGCCTGTTTCAAAGCGTGCGGCCAGCGGCTCAGGCCGCAGAATCCAATTATATGTGCAAATAACGATTCTGCACCTCTTCGTTGTCGCGAAGCTCTGCCGCAGTTCCGTGATAGACGATCATGCCCTTTTCCAGAACGTAGCAGCGATCGCTGAGGTTCAGGACAAAATCAAGGTTTTGTTCTGCCATTATGATCGAGACGCCGGTATCGCGCAATTCTCGGATCTTTTTCCCTATCTGAGCAACGATCAGGGGTGCGACCCCTTCGGAAGGCTCGTCCAGCAGGATCAGTTCGGGATTGCCCATCAACGTGCGGGCGATGGTCAGCATCTGCTGCTGCCCGCCGCTAAGCAATCCGGCGGGACGAGTCAGGAAGTGTTCAAGATCGGGAAACAGTGCGAAAACCCGCTCTTCGGTCCACGGCTCCAATCCCTCACGAGGGGGCCGCCGAGCAACGTCCAAATTTTCCCAAACTGTCAGCGACCCGAATACGCGCCGCTCTTCAGGGACGTAGCCAAGCCCGTCGCGGGCATTCAGATGCGATGCCCGCTTGGTGATGGGTCTGTTCTTCCACAGGATTTGACCGGATGATGATGGTGTAATTCCCATTATCGCCCGCATTGTCGTGGATTTCCCAACACCATTGCGGCCGACCAGCGCCACTAGCTCGCCCTTTCCGACCTTCAGGGAGACATTGTGCAAAACTTTACTGAGACCGTAGGAAACATTGATTCCCTCGACTTGCAAAATGCCCATACTACTCTCTTCCCAGATAGATGCGCTGAACATCGTCATTGACGCGGATCTCTTGCGGCAGGCCTGTCGCGATAATTTCTCCGTGATGGAGAACGGAGATTGTGCTGGCAATCTCGAACACCACATTCATGTCATGCTCAGTAAAAAGCAGCGTAATTCCACGTTCCTGCACGATGTCGCGGATCAGGGCGATGCTTGACAAGGTTTCGGCTATAGACATTCCCGCAGTGGGCTCGTCCAAGAGCAAAATCTTTGGCTCTGCAGCCAGGGCCACGGCAAGCTCTAGCTGTTTTTGCTTACCGTGGGCCAACTCGCCGGCGCGTCGTTCGGAATCGGCCCCAAGCTTGACTTGTTCAAGCAGTTCCATGATTTCGTCACGAAACAGTTCGGCTGCCCCGCGGAATGGGTTGTACTGCAGCTTGCGACTGGCAATCAAGGCGACCTGCACGTTTTCAAAAGCAGTTTTCCGGGGAAACACATTTACCTTTTGAAAAGATCGCGCCATGCCAATTTGCACGATTTCATGTGGCTTTTTTTTAGCAAGGCGCTTCCCCTCGAGTGTGATGCTACCAGTCGTGGGCAAGATCAGCCCCGAGATGAGGTTAAACAAGGTAGTTTTCCCCGCTCCATTCGGACCGATAATGGCGTGTCTTGCCCCGCGCTCGACACAAAATGTGACCGCATTTATGGCGAGAAACCCGCCGAACTTCTTTGTTGCGTCGGTGATTTCAAGAAATGCCATTTCACTCGCGCCTAACGCTTGTATAGAGTTTACGGAAAAGTCCTATAAGTCCCTCGGGCAGTACTAGGACGACGATTATGAGAATCAGCCCCATTACCAACGGCCAATATTGCGTATATTGGTGGATGGTCACCTCAAGCAGGTACAGCAACGAGGCACCCAGAATCGGCCCGACGAAACTGTGCACACCTCCCAGCAAAACGCTGATTACGATATGGCCCGACTGTGTCCAGAATGCCGATTGTGGATACATTCCGCGCAGATACATCGACATGAGGCTGCCCGCGACGGCAGCAAACAACGCTGCGAGCACGAAGCCGATCAATTGCATCTGCCGGACATTCACCCCAAGGAAGTTCGCTCTGGTCTCGTTTTCGCGGATTGCGACGAAGATTTGGCCCATGGTGGACTTGCTCAAGACCCACATCAGCGCGGTCGAGATGCTTACCACCGCCAAGGTGAACCAGTAGAAGTTCTGCGGAGAGCTCAGGAACTGAGGCAACGCGATGCCGACGAACCCGTCATCGCCGCCTGTGACGGGCTTCCATTTGATGATGATGCCCCATACCAACATCGAAAATGCCAGCGTCAGCATGGCAAAGTAAATTGCCTTGAGCCTGACACAAAGCGCGCCGATCATCAGGGCGAAAATGGAGGCCAAGAGAACCGCCATGGGCATCGCTATGCCAAGCGGCAGTTGCCATCGGCTGAGAAAAAATGCCGTCGCATAGCCGCCGATGGCGAAGAATGCGGCGTGGCCAAAGGATACCAGCCCGATATGTCCGACCAAGATGTTGAGGCTTAGCGCCAACAGGCTGAAGATCATGACCTGCACGGTCAGTTCGGTCAGATAGCGCGACCCCATGAAGGGTACCGCCAGCAGTATCAAGAACAGAAGCGCGAGGAATGCAAGTTGCGAACGGTTGGTCATTAGTGACGTTCCTCATCGGGTTTTCCGAAAAGACCCCACGGACGCACCAGAAGAATGACGACCATCATCACGTAAGAGGCGACGATGGCCCATTCCTGCAGGTAGATCGAGCCCATCACGGTTAGAAATCCAAGGATCAGGGCGCCGATGAAACTGCCCAGCAGGCTGCCAAGCCCGCCGATGATGACGATGATGAAGGCGTCGATGATAACAAGCGCATCCATGCCCGGATCAACGGCCGAGCGCGGCGCCGCCAACGCCCCCCCCATGGCGGCCAATGCGGCACCGGCGACGAATACGCCCGAGTAGACCAGCTTTACGTCGGTCCCCAGCGCGTTAAGCATCACTCGGTCCTCGCGTGCGGCGCGGAGGATGCGCCCCCAGCGTGTGCGCTCCATGAAAAACCAGATCGCCACGGCGATGATTGGCCCCGCAATGCAAAGGAACAATGCGTATTTCGGATAGGGTGAGATTCCCAAATTGACGGCGCCGCGCAGAAATGGCGGGGCGCTGATGCTGTATTGGCCCGACCCCCATATCATCTTCACTACGTCCTTAATGACTAGGACCAGAGCAAAGGTGAACAGAAGCTGCAGCATGTGTTCTTTGTCATAAAGCTGGGATAGCAAGACGCGCTCGACGACAAATGCCATTGCGCCCATTGCGGCGCCGGCGCCCAGCACCCCGAGCACAAAGCCAAGATTGCTGTTGCCCGTCACGCCTAGGATCGACAGCGCCAGATAAGCGCCGACCATGTAGAACGCGCCATGCGCGAAATTGACGATGCGGAGGACGCCGAAGATCAGGGTGAGGCCGGCGGCAATGATGAAAAGGTTCATCGCCAAGGAAAATGAGTTCATCACCTGTATGAACAGGATCATTGGATTTGCGAACATGCGGTGCACCTTGCGCCCGCCTGGCGCGTTATGCGCACGATGGCCGGCGTTGCCTGAAAGGGGGGCGCGCCGCTTCTGCGGCGCGCGGGACTCGCAGCGACAGGTTAGCGCACCAGGCGAAGATCGGTCATGCGCGCTGCGTTTGATCCGTCCTGTGGCTCGAACCGGCCGTAAAACTCGGGCGAATTTGCACGGTTCGTCTCGGGGTCGATGGTAATCTCGCCCAGCGGGGTCTGGATGGTCAGCCCGTCCAGTGCGGCCGCTACTTCCGTAGGATCGGTTGTGCCTGCCGTATCGATTGCTGCGGCCAAGAATTTAACGGCATTGTAGCCAGTGATTGGCCACATGTCGGTTTCCTTTCGGCCCTGAAAGTCTGCCAACGCCTCTTGGTAGGCGGCGTGAGATTCCAGCCCTTCATAATACCAGACATCGGCAGCCGAAGCCCATAGTCCGGCAGGCAATTCGGCACCAAGGGCGGCCGCCACGGCGTGATCGCCCGTGTTCGAGCCCCACAGCACTGTTTTCGAATCGAACAGACCAAAGGGGGTTGCCTGCTTTATAAAGGCGATGAAGCTGCCGCCGAACTGGGTGCCGATGACTGTATCGCAGTCCGCTGACAGCAGTTGAGTGATGGTCGCGCTGAAATCGGTGGCATTCATTGGCACCAAAAACGCACCCGCCTCGCGGATGTCGCCCATGTTGGCGCGGACTGCGGCGAACCAGTCATGGGTATAAGCGTAATCGAAGCCGGTGAAGCAGATGCTTTCCGTGCCGATGCCTTTCAGGACCTCGACCGTGCGCACGCCGTCCACGTCAGTGGTAGGGGCGAGCTGGAAGATGTAATCATGCAGGTTTTCGCCGGCGGTAAGCGCCTCGGTCTTGGCAGAGGGCGAAATGTTCACGACCTTTTCTTCGCGCGCGATCTGCGAATTCGCCAGTGAGGTCGCTGATGTTGCCGGGCCGATGAAATGCTGGACCCCCTCAAGCGTGATCAGCTCGCGCATGGCGGCGGTGGATACATCGGGGCGCAGCTGTTCGTCGCGCAACAGGATTTCAAGCGGACGACCCAGAACGCCTCCGGCTTCATTGACCTGCTTCACCGCCAGCTCGACACCCGTAAAGATGCCTTCGCCGACATAGGCGCTACCGCCAGACATGGGCAGGATGACGCCGACCTTGATCGGCCCGTCCTCAGCCATCGCTACCGTGGCCATGGCCGCAGCTCCGAGGGCAATGGCACAGGATTTCATCGCTTTTGCGTAGTTCATGGATCGTCAACCTCCCATTGACGTTTCAGTCAATTCTGACGGTGCGGTCGCTCGCGGCTCACTCCCGTCAGTCTCCTCCTTCTGTCGTTGCGCCGGTCGGCGGTCAGACGAACTCGCGCCCGTAAAGATGTCGGGCGATAATGATTTTCTGGATCTGCGGGGTGCCGTCCGCGATCAGTTGCCCGCAGACGTCGCGCAGTCGCTGCTCGATCGGCAGATCCTGGGTGTAGCCGTAGTGGCCATGCAGGATGAGACAGTCGCGAATCACATCGACGCAGATTTCGGGGACCATCCCCTTGCAAACTGCCGCCTCGGCGTTGTGCGGCAGATTCTGGTCGCGCAGCCACAGCGTGCGCAGACAGTGCCAGCGCGCCATTTCCAGCCGTGACCACGCCTCGGCCGCCGGAAATG
The DNA here is from genome assembly GCF_900108405.1 of Paracoccus alkenifer. GTDB lineage: Bacteria > Pseudomonadota > Alphaproteobacteria > Rhodobacterales > Rhodobacteraceae > Paracoccus > Paracoccus alkenifer. The sequence goes on along the minus strand of NZ_FNXG01000013.1, from coordinate 7,283 downwards.
ACACGCCTTGGTTGCGCGATATCGGCTGCCCGAACGCCTTGCGCTGGCTGGTGTAGGCGATGGTTTCCTCAAGCGTCTGCATCGCCGCGCCAACGCACATCAGCCCGATTAGCGCGCGCGTGTATTCAAAGGTCTGCATTGCCGAGCCGAAGGCCCCGTTCAACTTGCCGATCAGATTCGCTTCCGGGACGCGCACGTCGTCAAGAAACAGCGAGCCGCGCAGAATGCATTTCGACCCCATGTCGGCATAAGGGTGACGGGTCACGCCAGGCGCGTCTAATGGCACCAGAAACGCAGAGACCCCGCGTGACCCGGCATCCGGATCGGTGCGTGCGAACACGACGCCAGCGTCGGCAGCCATCACCAGCGTCACCGAGGCTTTTTCGCCGTTCAGAACGAAGTCGTCGCCGTCCCGTTCAGCCCGAGTACGGATGGCGGCCGCATCCGATCCGCAATGCGGTTCCGTCAGGCACACGCTGATGCGGGCGTCGCCGGCAGCTAGCCGCGGCAGCCATTCCCGGCGCAGCGGCTCGCTGGCGTTGCGCGCCATTAGATCGCCGACAAAAGCGCTGTTTAGGATTCCGTAGCACAGGTTGAAATCACCGCGGGCGACCGCCTCGATGGCGAGGCCAGCGGTCACGCAGTCAAGTTCCTGCCCGTCGTATTCCCCAGGAATGCGCAGCCCAAATAGGCCCATTTCGGCCATCTGCTGCCACGCGTCCTCGGGAAACATGCCGTCCCTGTCCCGGCGCATGTAGCCCGCAAGCAACGTGCTGGCGACAAAGCCGTTCAGGGCCGAGGTGATGCTTGCCTGATCGTCAGTATAGGAAAAGTTCAATGCGATCCTCCCGCGCGATCCTTCCATGTCGTGCACGTTTCAGTGGGTGATGGCCGGCTTGGCCGCGGTGCCGCAAGCCGATGTTCGCGCTGGCGGCTCCATCATCCTTCAATGGGGTTGTCTGACGGTTGCTTAAGAGTTTTTGTAAGGTAACCTCGACTCATGAGGGTGTAATAGTAAGCATCTTACGCACCTTGGTTCAGATTGATTCCTTGACTACAGGCTAAGCGAATCAATGGAAGAATCGCAATAGTAAACTTGTGTCCTAAAACTGGTTGCTTGATGGTGGTGAGGTAAATTACACTTACCTATACGAATCGCGACGGCTCTGGCGGCGCGATGAGGAGGAGCGATGGACGAAATTCTGGAAACCATGGCTGTCGTGGCAGCGGATCCCCTAGCGTATGCGCGGCAGTGGAAGAAAGAGACGCAGGGCCGGGTGATCGGCCTCTTCCCCATGCACTTCCCCGGAGAGCTGGCCCACGCCGCCGGCGCACTGCCGGTGATCTTGCAAGAGGATGATGAGCCGATCACCGTCGGCCAAGCTCAGGTGTTCAACTTTTACTGCGGCTACAACCGCTCGATCATCGATCAGGCGCTGCGGGGCGAGTTTGAGGTGCTGGACGCGATCCTGTTTGGCGATCATTGCGTGCAGTTGCTGGGCACCGCCGACGTGATCCGCGCCAGTTTGCCCAAGATGCCGATCCTGTTCAACCAGCTGTGCTCAATTCTTGATGCGGAATGGGCCAAGGCGGAAACGGTCCGCACCTTTACGCAGCTTTGGAAGGAGCTCGAGGCGCTGATCGGCCAGCCCATCGCGCCCGAACAGGTGCAGGCATCCATCCGCCTATTCAACCGCAACCGCGCGCTGATCCGGCAGCTTTACGACCTGCGGCGGGCCGGAGAGATTGCACTGACCGGCCGGCAGATGCAGGACGTGGTGAAATCCTCGATGGTGATGGACCGGGCGCAGCATACCGTGCTGTTGGAAAAGCTGATCGCCGGGCTGGAAAGGCGCGGGCCGCCCACCGATGCGGTGCGGGTGTTCCTGTCGGGGCATCTTTGCCATGCGCCGAAGCTGCCAGTGCTGGATCTGATCGAGGACTGTGGCGGCGTGGTGGTGGACGACGATCTTTACCACGGATTCCGCTTTGTATTCTGGGACGCCGCCGAAACCGGCGACCCGGTCGAGGCGCTGGCGGACTGGTATCTGCTACGCTCGACCAAGGTTCCCTGTCCGACCCGCGCGGTGAAGTCGCTGGATTGGGAAGACTACCTGCTGCGCAACGTCCGCGCGTCGGGGGCGCAGGGGTTGATCGTGCTGATGGCCAAGTTTTGCGAGCCGCACATGTATTTCTACCCCGAGATCAAGGAGGCCTTCGACCGCCACGACATTCCGCATCTGCTGGTCGAAACCGAGCACGAGGAAATGCCGATGGAGACGCTGAAAACCCGAGTCGAAACTTTCATCGAGATTGCCAAGCGCAGAATGGCCGCATGACGCGGCGCAGTTATACCGGAGGACAGAAGGATGCAGATGGTTGCAGAAGCGCAGGAACGTCCCGAAGCCAGGCCGATCTTTGGGAATGGTGAGCGGGCGAACCGCCTGAAGGCCACTCGCTTTGGTGGCAAGCTGGTCAACGACTACTGGGAAAGCCTTTTTGCCGCCAAGGAACAGGGCAAAAAGGTGGTGTGGTACAACGGCACCTATATCCCACCCTTCTTCCACGCCCATGACGTGGCTTGGGTTCACGGCGAAGCCTGGTCGGCGATGCTGTCGGCCAAGCACCGCGAGGTCACGGCACAGGCGCGTGGCGATGAAAAAGGCTATGATCGCGAGCTGTGTTCTTATGCCCGGACCCATATCGGTCAGCTGTTGATCGAACTGGACAAGATCAAGGCTGGCACCTCGGACATCGCGCCGGACGATCCGCGCATCGAGACGATGCTGAAGTTGCCCCCGCCGGACATGATCATCAATGCCTATCCCTACTGCTCGTCCGGGCAACAGTGGGACGACATCACCTATCGGCTGTTCGGCAAGAGGGTGCCGATGATGACGATCTCGATCCCGCTGCTGTGGGGCGGGCGTCCAGACGCGGGCTATCTGCGTGGCGAGGAATGGAACGAGCGTTCACGCTATGTCGCCGACCAACTGATCGCCATGACAAAATTCATGGAGGAGCACACCGGCCGCAAGTTCGATTTTGACCGCCTTTCCGAGGCCATGGGCTATGTCAAGAAAGCTGCACAGCTGCGGCTTGAGGCGATGGATCTGTGCACCGCTCAACCCTCGCCGGCCTCGTTTTTTGATTGGATCGTGTCGATCGCCCCGGTCAATTTTCTGCCCGGCGACCAGAACATCGTCACCTATTTCGAAGGCGTCCTGGCCGAGTGCAAGGAGCGCATCGCTCGCGGCGAAGGTGCAGTGAAGGATGAAAAATACCGGCTGTTCTTCGATGGAATGATGAACTGGAACAAGGTCGGTTGGCTGGCCGACAAGTTTGCGGCTGTGAACGCCTGCGTCGTTGCTGGCCGCTATACGCATATGTCTTTCTGGCAGGAGCCCGAGCTGATCGACGTTAACGACCCGGTGCTGGGCATGGCGCAGAACTATCTGATCTGCCCCAACAACCACGGCGCCCCGATAATGATCGGCGAGATCGAAAAGATTTGCGACAAGTTCAAGATCGACGGGATGGTGATGCACGCCGCGCGCACCTGTCGGGGCATGACCAACTCGCAATTCCTGATCGCTGACAGCGCCAAGCGCCACGGTCGTCAGGCGTTATTCTTCGAAGGCGATGTGGCGGACGAATCCTTCTACAAGGACGAGCTGCTGAATGTGCGACTTGAGGCGATGATCGAAGCGCTGGATGCAAAGGCGCGGGCGGCCTGATTGCATCGCATGAACCCGGCCTCGTGGATGGGGGCGGGTTTTTTTACCTAAGTAAGCTACGCTAGCATATGGTAATCTTATGCGGCGAATCTGGGAGGAGACAGACATGACCGAGGCGATCACGCGCACACCCATCCCCTTTGAAATGGCCAGCGCGGTGATAACCGGTGGCACCTCGGGGGTCGGGCTCGAAACCGCCTGCCAACTTGCCGAGGCCGGGGTGCCCCGCATCGCCATCGTCGGGCGCAATGCCGAACGCGGACAGGCGGCACGGGACTCCATCCTTGCCCGCAAGCCCGGCGTGCATATCGTGTTCCTGCAAGGCGACTGCAACGAAGCCGATCAGGCGATCGCGGCTTGCGAAGCGGCGCGGGCGGCCTTCGGCTCGGTCGATATCCTGGTGAACTCGACCGTCGGACCTTACGGGCCGACGCTGCTGCACAAGATCCCGGTCGAGCAGTTGCAGGACATCGTGCTCAAGCAGATGATGGCGCCTCTGCTGACAAGCCGGATCGTCCTGCCATGGATGAGCGAAAAGGGCGGCGGCGCCATCATCAACATCGCGTCGGACGCGGGCAAGCTGACCACGCCGGGCGAATCAGTGATCGGCGCCGCCATGGCCGGGATCATCATGTTCAGCCGCACCATGGCAATCGAAGCAAAGCGGCACGGCATCCGCGTCAATATCGTTACCCCCTCGATCATCGAGGGCACCGCGACCTATCAACAGGTGATGGCGGCCGAGTTTTCCAGCAAGCTCTTCGGTAAGGCGATCAAGATGGCCCAGCTTGGCGTCGTCACCCCCGCCGACATGGCTGCGCTGATCGTGTTTCTGGCCAGCCCACAGGCGGCCAAGATCACCGGTCAGGCGATCAGCTGTAACGGCGGGATCTCGGCGGCCTAGGCCCCATGGCAGGACGGCTTCACTGTCCTGTCAAATTGACCGCAACGACACGTATTCCTGTGCCGGTTGAGGAGTCGGCAGGACGTGAGGGAGGACCCGAAATGACCCAGACCCAGAAATTCACCATGTCCTATTTCCCGGCCGAGCCCGGAGAGCCGCTGTGGGACATGACCGTCCCCGAACTGATGCAGTGGAATGCCAAGGATTATCCCGACCGCATCGCGCTGGTCGAGGGTGTCGCGGACCCTGCCAAGCGGCGGCGCTGGACGTATCGCCAGCTGGTTGATGAAGTGACCGAGACCGCGCGCGGCTTGCTTGAGTATTTCGAGCCGGGCGACAAGGTCGCCATCATCGCTCCCGAGACGCCGGAGTGGGTAATCTTCCAGCACGCGATCTGTATGGCCGGGCTGATTATCGTCCCGGTGAATCCCGCCTATACTGATCGCGAATTGGCGTTCGTTCTGCGTAGTTCCGAGGCAAAAGGCATCGTCTTTGCTGAGACCTCGCGCGGCAAAGCCTTGCGCCCTATGGTCGAAAATGCACAGGTCAGCCTTCCGGATCTGGTCCACGCCATCTGCATTGCCGATCTGGACCGGATCAAGGCCCACGGCGACCCTGACCGTGTGCTCCCCCGTCTTGAGCCGGGAGAGATGATGCAGATCCAGTATACCTCGGGGACCACCGGCTTTCCCAAGGGGGCCTGCCTCCATCACCGGGGTGTTATCAACTCGGCCAGGCTTATTGTCGAGCGGGCCGATTTTCCTGTCGGTGGCGTCTGGATCAACTCGATGCCGATGTTTCATATCGGCGGCGGCATCGTGTCTGCCATCGGTACATTCAGCCGCCACGGCACCTTCGTGCTGATGCCACAGTTTGACCCTGCTCTATTTCTTGAACTGATTGAGGCCGAAAGTGTTAACTGCTCACTGATCGTGCCTACCATGATCCTGGCTTTGCTGAACCATCCGGACATGAAGACCCGCGATGTCAGCAGCTTCCGCTCGATCCTGTCAGGGGCGGCGGCGGTTCCAGCGGCTCTGGTTCACCGCGCGAAAAAGGAATTCGACGTCGAGTTCGCCATTATGTTTGGCCAGACTGAAAGCAACGGCCCGTTCATTGAAACGTTGACTACCGATCCCGTCGAACTGCAGTGCGAGACTATCGGCCGTCCCATCCCGCACGTCGAGGTCAAGATCGTCGATCTCGAATCTCTGGAAACGGTTCCGGTCGGTACGGTCGGGGAGTTGTGGATGCGCGGTTTCGGCACCATGATCGGGTATTATGGACGCTCAGAGGCAACTGCGGCGGCGTTAACTACGGATGGATGGTTGCGTACGGGCGATCTGTGCACGATGGACGAAAACGGCTATATGCGGATTGCTGGCCGTCTGAAAGAGATGATTATCCGGGGCGGTATGAACCTCTACCCCAAGGAAATCGAAGAAATTATCTTCGACCACCCGCAGGTGGCGCAGGTGGCTGTCTTGGGCGTGCCGGATGAGACTTGGGGTGAAATCGTGGCTGCGATCGTCCAGCCGCGCTCGACCGACGAATGCCCGGCCGCCGAAGAGCTTTATGGGCATTGCCGCAAGAACCTGTCGCCGCAGAAAACTCCTGAAAAGTGGTTCTTTGTCGACAGCTATCCCATGACCGCGACTGGCAAGATTCAGAAAAACGTGCTGGCTGAGATGATCCAGGCGGGCCAACTGCCCGAGGCTGTCTGGGTGCGCCCGGTGCGCAATTCCGCGATCGCCTAGAGCAATGCCGCGTTCTGTCGCTATGATTACGGGCGCCCGCGGCGGCTTGGGCGGGGCGATAGCCCTCGCCCTTGCCAAACGTGGGCATGATCTGGTGCTGAATGATCTAGATATGTCCCGAGATTTATTCGCGCTGGCCGCCGATTTGCGTACCTTTGGCGGGCGGGTCGAGATCATGCCGCAGGACATCGGACAGGTCCAGCAGCTTCCCGGATATGTTGCCGAGGTAGTTGCGCGAATGGGCGGGCTTGACGTGCTGGTGAACAATGCCGGCGTTTCTGTGCTGTCCCGGGGCGATCTGCTGGATGTTACTCCTGAAAGCTTCGATCGCTGCATCGCAGTCAACATGAGGGCGCAGTTTTTCCTGACGCAGGCCGTGGCGCGGCATATGTTGGCAGCGCCAGCGGCGCGACGTCGGACGATCATCACCGTCACCTCGGTGGCTGTCGACCAAATAATCGGCAAGGTGCTGGCCGAATATTCCATCTCTAAAGCAGGGCTTGCGCATATGGTCCAGCACTTCGCGGCCCGGCTGGCCCCGGAAAACATCGATTGTTTCGAGATTCGGCCGGGGATGATGCAGACAGAGATGACATCCACCAGTCGCGAAAAATACGATCGACTGATCGCCGAAGGGTTCGTCCCGGCGGGGCGTTGGGGGAGCCTTGACGAAATCGGAAAGGTGATCGCAACCATGGCGTCCGGCGAATTTTCCTATGCTGTCGGTCAGGCTATCCATATTGACGGCGGGATGCGGTTTAAGACGTTCTAAGGCTTTTTTTTTCCGTTTAATTCACGGTTGTTACGATAATGGTTACCAGCTCGACGTAGCTTTTTCCCAGGTAATAGCCGAACGCCAGGGCAAGGATCGCGGGCAGGATCGTT
>NZ_FNXG01000015.1 GCF_900108405.1 Paracoccus alkenifer | reverse complement strand
CATCACCCCCGGCAGCGGAAACAGCCCCGCCGCCGCCTCGCCCACACCGTTGCCCGCGTCCCCCAGGGCACGGCCGGCATCGGGGCGGTCGCTCGCGCCGCCCACCACGCGGCCCCGGTCGCCAAGCCCGCCCGCGCCCAGAAACCCGAGCGCCGAAGAGGCGACCGTTCCGGCAAAAAGATCGAGCCCCGGCCCGCCGCCGCCCGCAACCTCGCCCGCCTGCTTCAGCAGCCCGGCGGTATGACCCGCCAGCCCGCTGACCGCCGCCATCAGGGCAAAGGCCGAAATCCCGGTGCCGCCGACCACGGTGTTCATCGAGCCGCCGATCTCGTGCTTCTGGTTGCCCCCGACCTCGACCGCGCGGTTCTTGCCGACGGCCGCGACCTCATGGCGGTCCACCCGCTTGATGCGGTCGTTCAGCACCCGCGTCGTCTGGTCCTTCTGCGCATGGAAGAACATGTTCTGGATGCCGTTCTGGTCCTCAAAGGCGATCTCGTTGAAGCCCTGTCCCTGGTGGGTGTTCGAGCGCCAGACCGCCTTGGTCTTGTGTTCCGGCAACGGATAGGGCGCATCGTTCCGGCCGTTGAACACGTTCCCGGTGACGATGGGCTTGTCGGGATCGCCTTCGAGGAACTCGACCAGCACCTCCATGCCGATGCGGGGGATGACCATGCCGCCCCACCCGTTCCCGGCCCAGTTCTGCGACACCCGGCAGCGCATCGAATGGGCGCCGGCCAGGTCCCAGTGGAACCGCACCAGGATCCGGCCGTATTCGTCGCAGTCGATCTCGCCCTCGCCCACCACCATCGCGGTTTGCGGGCCGTGGACCACGGGCACCTGCGTCCGCCGTGGCGGCGCCATAGGTGCGGTGTCGGGCATCAAGGCATAGCTGCCGGTGAACGAATAACCGTCGCTGCCTTGACCGCCCGAGCCGTAGGCCTCCGAGACGAAATGATGGCTGGCCGAGAGGCACAGATAGGTCTCGCCCGTCCCCGGCACCGGATCGCCCGACAGGCTGACGCGCTTGCCCGCCCGCAGCGACGCGCAATCGCCCACTGCGCGGTTCCTGCGATCCGCACCGCGCTCCTGCGCGGTGCGCAGCCCGGCCACGATCTTGCCCACGTCCTGCGCCGGGTAATCACCGGGATAGTCAAAGCTTTCGATCTGGCCCTGCGCATGGGCGGCGTCGCCCAGACGATCCGCCTCCATCGCTGCGTCGGGGGTCTTGAAATTATAGTCGGTCAGCCGGATGGCGCCGGTGGTGACATTGCGCTCGGGTGCCCATTCCCAGAAATGCTCACCTTCGGCCTGATGATGGCCATCGTAGCTTTTATAGGGCCGCGCACCGATGGTTTCATGCGCCAGGACGTCGTCGGTCAGGACCAGCGTGTGCGAGCCGGGCGCGTGGCGGAAATGAAAGCTGATCCCGTGCCGTTCCATCTGCCGGCGGGCGAAATCGAGGTCGGATTCGCGGTATTGCACGGTGTATTCAAGGGTCGGGTAAGCCTGCGACAATTGGAACTCGACCGCCGGATCGCCAAGCCGGGCATAGTCCGACAGCAGTTCCTGCAAGATCTGCACCACGGTTTTGTCGTGGAAAATCCGCTGGTTGCGTCGGCTTGAGGCCAGCCAGAACCACGGCCGCAGGGTCAGCTCGTAACGATGCCCGTTCTCGCCCGCCCCCGCCCAACGCGCCTGCGTCACGATGCCGTCAAAGGATTGGCCGCCATAGCGGGTCTCGATCTCGACCGTGGCGTGGGTGCCGATCAGCGCATCAAAATCAAGATCCCCGCGCGTGGCCAGCGCCTCGACACGGTAATCAAACAGGTCGTTGAGGTGGTCGCTGCCCTCAAAGCGCAAAAGCGCCAGAACATCCGGCCCAAGATCCGTCGTCAGGCGACCAAGCCGGCCAGATTGCCGAAGAGAGGCGTTCATAAATGGCCCCCGAGGAATGACAATATGCAAACACAATAATGGGCCGATGCTACCCTGTGCATATCCGCGCCACAACACGTCCCGGCCCAGCGCCGTGAGCTGGCGCATGTCGAGGCGATGCGACCACAGCCGAAATCATTCGTCAGCAGCTTGATGCAAAGCCGACTCGGACAGCCGACCACCTTGATGTCAGGGGTATTTCCTTGAGTTGCGCGAGCGGCAGTGATGCCGCCAACGGCGGAAAGAAGCCGAAGTGGTTCGAAAAATCACCAACTGGAGAACTGGCGGTCTTGCCGGAGTTCAGGTCTTGCACACAGAATTCGATGCCCTCGGTGGCAATGATGGGCGACTGGTCGCCCCCTCGCGCGCTGGCTGTAATGGTGCGGTTGATCCCCGGCGCCTCTTCCTCGCACCGCAGGAGCACGAAGAGCCGTCGGTATCCGAACCTGCGCCGCTCGTTCGCCAGATTCTGCGGGTGCTCCCCTCGTTTTTGTGGGGGCTGTTTCGTAGGACTTACGCAAGCATTCTCAGTTTCTGCGAGGGTGTCATCCCGCCGTTACCCATGTTCGGACGCTCGTTATTGCAGGACCAGAGCCGCTCGGTAGCAATCTGCTGCACCTCATCGATTTTTTCGAAAATGTACAAGTTCAACCACTCGTGCCAGACCGCACGGTTATGGCACCCGACATATATCGAGCCCGAACGCCATGCCTTCGAGTGAGGGCGAGATGGTTCTGCTGCGGCTTCCCCGGCTGGATGTGGGTCCGGCTGACGCCTCTGTTCCCAGTCCAGTCCATGACCGTGCCGCTGACGTATTCCGGCCGGTTAGCGACTGTGATCGTTGTCGGCGCTACCTGCCGTTCGATGATCTGATTCGACGCCCGAACGACCCTTCTGCGGGCAGCAAAAAGTCGACCTCGACGCCCAGACCCTTGCGGTTGAAGTTAGCAAGGACGTTCAGCAGCCGAAATTGACGGCCCTCGCCGCGCCCGTCAGCCATGAAATCCATCGATCAGATCCCGTTCGGAGCATCCTGCACGGTCGGCTCAACGCCGAGTGTTAGCCGTGTCTCTTTTCCAAAGCCTCCTTGAGGGGGGCGTTTTGCATGTTGATGCCAGCGTACATGCGCTTCACGCGTCGGTCCTCCTCGGCCATGCTCTTCGTCTCGCTGATCCGGCTCGCGTCCATCCCGCCATACTTCACCCGCCACTTGTAAAGCGTGACGCTGCTCATGCCATGTTCACGGCGCAGTTCGATAGCAGGTATACCGCCTTTCATCAGGCGCAGTACGCCCATGATCTGGGCCTCGGTGAAACCGCTTTTCGTCATTGGAATCTCCTCCTCCATCCTGCCGAGAACATTCCAGGCCCTCATCCCCCAAGATCGGGGAGATTACCCTACCACATCACAGGCGGCGACACCCATGCACGAAAGCAGATCGAGGACACCCTCGGCTCGGCAAGACAGCCTTGACACCGACGTCTTGCATCGGAATTATTGACTGCGGCGTCCTTCCCTCACCACTTTCCCAGCGGACACCCTTGGGCGAAAGCTCAAGTTTCTGGTGTCTACCAAGATCCCGACATGAAAAGACAATGGCCGCCGAAGTGGCGACCAGAGGAGTGTGCATCGTCCGCGGGTTTACGCGGGTCTTATCTTCCGCGCCTATCCGACTGACCACGGTCAATTCCCACCCGGGATGGCCAAAGTTCAGCGCATCTTTGATAAAACGGATGCTCAAGCAGATCGATGCGCGACAGGATCTTGAAAATCCCGCGCGAACTCATAACCGGGGTGTCGTCCACCCGTGCGACCGTTTGCGTAAAGCACATCTTGCCGGTCAAGTTGGTAATATCCGTCCGGGCCGATACCCATTGGCCGGGATGAATTGCCTGTAGAAAGTCGATTGATAGCGTTATCGTGGGGGTAATGACCCGGGAAAGGCCAAACGCATACTGCGCCCCCAACCCTGCATAATCCGCAAAGGCCGCAGTCGCGCCACCGTGGCAAATTCCCAGCGGATTGAGATGACGTTCTCCGCAGCGGAAGCCAAGTTCAAGATGCTGGTCCGCGGTTTCAAGAAAACCCACCGGACCGAAAGTGCGGGCAAACCCAAAATCGAGATCCAGAAACTTCCACCCCGGCGGCATGGTTAGCCCACCTTGTTCCTGATCAGCCATTGTCGTCCCCCGCTTTTGCCCAGCTATCAACCGTGTCCATGAATATGCCGGGGCACAACTGCCGGAATGGCAGGATGCGCCCCGGCCTGCGATCAGGGTTTAAGCAGGTCGCGCAGGATGAATTTCTGGATCTTGCCGCTGGGGGTCCGAGGGATTTCCTTGATGATCTCTATCCGTTCGGGCCAGTATTGCTTGGCGACCTTGTTCTTGTCCATCCACTCTCGAATATCGGCCAGAGAAACGGCGGCGTTGTTTTCAACGGTGACAAAGGCGCAGGCGCGTTCGCCCAGCCTCTCGTCCGGATAGCCGACCAGCGCGGCGGTGGTGATGGACGGATGTTCGACGAGCAGGTTCTCGATCTCGACCACGGGGATATTCTCGCCGCCGCGGATGATGACATCCTTGGTGCGCCCGGCAATACGGATGTAATCGGTGCAATCATCGTCGGCCAAGCAATATGCCAGATCGCCGGTGTCCATCCAGCCGTCGGCATCAAAGGTCTCTTCCGAGGGGATGCCCATGTAGCCGATGTGGACCTGAGCGCCGCGCACCAGCAGCCGCCCGCGCTGTCCCGGGGCCAGCGCCTTGCCGGAGTCGTCCACGATCCTGACCTGCATTCCAGATACCGGACGCCCGTCCGAGGTCGAGGACAGCTGCCCTGCCCGCTCGGGCTCGGTCATGGTCGAAGCCAGGCTTTCGGTCATTCCCCAGACCGAGGTCACCGTAGTGCCCAGCACCTCGCTGGCCTGACGGACCAGGACCGGCGGGATGGGCGCGCCGGCACACAAAAACAGCCGCAGCGTTTCGGGACGTGGTGCGCCGGCCTGAACTTCGCGCACCAGATCGGCGAGGAATGGCGTGGCGCCGCCGCTGTATGTGACCCCGTACTCATTAATCAGGTCCAGCGCGCGGCGGCCGTTCCAGCTTTCCTGCAAGACCATGGTTGCGCGGTTATAAAGCGCCAGGAATACCCCCGCCGCCGTGCCCAGCATATGGCCCACCGGCGAGCCGACCAAAATCACGTCGTCATTGGACAGATGCCCCCGCTCGGTCATGTTGCGGGCCGCATTGACCATGGTGTTGACCGTATGCTGCACCCCCTTGGGCGACCCCGTGGTCCCCGAGGTATACATCAGCATCGACAACTCGCCCGGATCGGTCAGCGGCGGGGTGCCTTCGGGCGCAAGGTCCACCCGCTCGCCCGAATCGAGCAACGCATCGAAACTGTCGGTGCCGGCGCCGTTCGCCACCACCACATGTTCCAGATGATCCAGATCGTCGCGCAACAGGCGCGCGGTGCCCACCAGATCCAGCGTGCCGAAACCTTCAGGGACGATAAACACCTTGCAGCGGGCAAACCCCAGCATGAAGCGAAGTTCCCGCTCGCGGAAGATCGGCATCAGGGGGTTGCTGGTCGCGCCAAGCCGCTGGGTAGCCAATACTGCCACCACGAATTCCCACCAGTTGGGCAGTTGCAATGCCACCACATCGCCCCTGCCCACACCCAGTTTGCGCAGGCCACCGGCGGCACGCGCGACGCGATCCTCGAGTTCGCGGAACGTCAGCCTGACGGCGCCACCGGCACGGTCACTGACAATGGCCAGTTTATCCGGATGATCCTGCAATGCCCTGCGCAGAAAATCGTCGTAATGCTGGTCCGTCCAATGGCCCTGCTGACGCAATTGCGCCCGGTGCACATCAAGATCGAATTTGGTCATATGTCGTCCTCCCGTGAGTTGCCGGAACCCCGTCTCGCCAATCTGTGCGAGTTACTTGCGAGCCTCCGGGAAATGGCGGTTCAGTTACCGAGCGGAGCAATCAGGCGTCGGACACCATCGCTGCCAATGGAATCGTACAGCGCGAATGGGCCGCCCAGATACGCGGGGAAACCGGCAGCACTCTGGCTGTGGAAATCGGCGGCACGGCAACTGTCGGCATCAAGGTCCCCGCCGTTTTCCAGCGCGGCGATTACCGCGACCCCCAGCAAGGCCCCCGCGATGATCTGGTCCTGCCCTTGCGGTGCGTCGATCCAGATGCCGGTGGGCGCAATCCCTGGATGCTCACCCAGCGCCTCGTCCGATATCGGCTGGATCGGACCACCCGGCAGAATCGTCGCAGACAGCCGCGCCCAGCGCACAGCGGCCTCGACATCGGCAGGCTCAAAGCGGGTTGCCACATTTGCCCAGCTCTGGCGGATCGCCGCGGCGATGCTGTCATAAGCTTCGGGCAGCGTCCCGGTCTTGCGCTGTTTCTGCCAGATCTGCTTGCCCAGAAAGAGGCTTGAAATCATGTCGCGCGGCTCGGGGCGCTTGATCAGATCGGCAAAGATGTCGATTTCCTTGCTGACTGCCGCATCTATCGGCAGCGGCAGGCCGTATTCGACACAATCCAGAATCGAGGTGATCGCCGGATAATGTCCGCCGGTCTCTTCCTGCCGGCTGCGACGCAATTCGACCAGCTGGGCGCTGACCTCGTCCGACGACGGGATCCGGTAATCCGCGCGGTCCCAGGGCTGGATCGGCTGTGGATTGGACCTGATCCATTCGACACAGGCGGCGATCTCTTGCCCGGCGGGCACGACGCGATGTGCGGCGCCGGCGGCAACCGCATCGGCGACGGTGAGCCGGGCCGCATCCAGCAGCACCGGCATCGCCGCCTCGACCCCGACCAGCCGGGGCATTCGCTGCGTTCCCCCGCCGCCCGGCAACAACCCAACCAGCGATTCCGGCAGGCCAAGTGCGGTCGACGGTGTATCGGCCAGCACCCGGTAATGCCCGGAAAGCGCAAACTCGCAGCCACCGCCAAGCGCCAGCCCGTTGATCGCAAACGCCACCGGCACGCCTGCGGTTTCAAGCTTGCGAAACGCCCGGCCGATGGGGGAAAAATGGTCGCGCCCGATTTGCCAGCGCTGGTCTTCAGGCGCGGCGATAATCATCGCATAGGCTTGCGCCAGTTCGCCCAGATCCGCGCCCGCGCAAAAGGCAGTGGTTTTTCCCGATGAAACCACCAACCCTTTCAGTCCGCTGCTTCCCAACCAGTCTGCGACGGCCTCGGCCTCCAGGATGGCACGGTTTGAGAACACATTCATGGTCCGACCGGGCATGTCGAATATCAGGTGGCCGATACCGTCCTCGACGAGCTCGTAACGGAACTCTACGAGTTCTGGCGGTTGCGTGGTCATGCCCTGTTCCTCCCAGCAGACATCAGTCCCGGCACCCAACTTAGTGCGCTGCAATATAGTGCATATGCATACTGGATAGGTCAATTCCTTTGCACCGCCAGACTGCCTAAATGACGCAGTTTTTTAGGCGACAGCGGGCCTGCACAGATAGATCCCAGTGGCAACGCAGCTATAGACCGTCACGCCGTCCTGATTCTCGCCCTCCATCCGAAACGAAACAATCCCCCGGTCAGGCTTGGACTTAGACACCCGCGCTGACAGCACCTCGACCCGCAGCCATAGCCGATCGCCGGGCCCGACCGGATGCAGCCAGCGCAACTCATCGCAGCCTGGCGCCGCCAACCCTGCCCGGGACGGCAGGAACTCATCCACCAGCAGCCGCATCATCAGCGCAGCGGTCATCCACCCCGAGGCAATGACCTGGCCATAGGGGCCGGCCGCGGCTGCATGCGGGTCGATGTGGAAGGACTGCGGATCATAGCGACGGGCGAATTCGATGATTTCCCGCTCGGTCACCTCGATCGGACCGAAGCGATAGCGGTCGCCGATGCGATAATGTTCGAACCAGCGATCCGCCGCGGGTAAGTTGAAACCAGATCCTGACGCCACGCGCCGCCTCCCCCTGCTTTCGCTGCAAGCATTTAAGTTGCTAGCATACTATATTATTGCACACCTGTTTGATATCGTCTAGGCTGAACCCAGCATCACAATTCAAGCACGAGTGGGAGGGGGCATGGAGTTTCAGGGGCAGTCCATCAGAATGACGATGGAAGACGGGCTCGCAAGGGTGATCCTGTGCCAGCCCGACCGCGGAAATCCCATCGACGGCAGGCTGGGGGGCGAACTGCTCGAACTGTCGGGCATGCTCATGACATCGCCCCGGGTTCGCGCAGTGCTGATGGTGGCCGAGGGACGATTTTTTTCGGTTGGCGGGGATCTCAACAGCTTCAAGGACCGCATTGATGAGCTGCCCAAATTGGTGCTCGACTGGACCTCGGACTTCCACACTGCGCTTGCTCGATTGCGCCGCATGGACGCCCCCATGGTGTGCGCGGTCGAGGGCGGCGTGGCGGGCGGCGCGGTGGCGATGATGGCCTTTGCCGATGTCATTCATGCGGCGGATTCAGTCAAGTTTACCGCCGCCTTTCCGGCAATCGGCTTTTGCGCCGACAGCGGCACGACCGTATCGCTGTCGGAACGGATGGGCATTGCCCGCGCACGTCGCTTCATCCTGTGCAACGAAACCATTGCGGCCAGCGAAGCGCAGGCCACCGGCCTTGTCGATCACCTGCATCCGCTGGCCGAGGTCCGCACCGCGGCCGAGGCGACGGCGCAGCGCCTCGCGCAGGGGCCGACGCGCGCCTATGGCATGATCAAGCGGTGCTTTTCCGGCGCCCTCGGCCGCAGCCTCGACGAGCAGCTGGAGATGGAGGCGGTGTCGCTGTCGCAGGCCGCAAGCTTTGCCGATGCGCGCGAGGGGATCACGGCCTTCGTGCAAAAACGCAAGGCGGACTTTACCGGCAGCTAGTCTGGCCAACCGGTTTCGTTGGCCCGCGTGACCATTCTGGCGGTCGGACAGGAAACGGAAAGAAAGAGGTAACGGACGATGAAGGTTCTCGTTCCGGTCAAGCGTGTGATTGACTATAACGTCAAGGCGCGCGTCAAGGCCGATGGGTCGGGGGTTGACCTCGCGAACGTCAAGATGTCGATGAACCCGTTCGACGAGAT
>NZ_FNXG01000016.1 GCF_900108405.1 Paracoccus alkenifer | reverse complement strand
CCGGGCTGTTCGTCCGCGACGACCTTGGCCAGGATCTTGGCCACCGCCAGCGGCTCGATGTCCTGATGCACGTCGTCGGCGGCCACCACCAGGATGCCGCGGTCGGCGCCCATCGCCAGCGCGGTGCGGATGGTTTCCGCCGCCTGCTTGACGCCGATCGACACCACCACGATTTCCGAAACCGCGCCCTTTTCCTTGAGCCGGATCGCCTCTTCCACCGCGATCTCGTCGAACGGGTTCATCGACATCTTGACGTTCGCGAGGTCAACCCCCGACCCATCGGCCTTGACGCGCGCCTTGACGTTATAGTCAATCACGCGCTTGACCGGAACGAGAACCTTCATCTCGGCTGCTCTCCCTTGTTCACAGACACCATCCGTTGCGGGACATGGCTTAGCGGTCGCCCCGGCGGGATAAAAGACCTTTTGCACCCTTGCCGTCGCATTAGGCGGGGACGACGCGTCATTCCGCCGCGGGTTTTCCCCCGCGCGAGGCGCCGGGCACCCACAGCACGTCGCCGGTGTCGGCATTGGCCACCCGGGCTGCGACGAACATCCAGTCGGACAGCCGGTTGAGGTATTTCACCGCCACCGGGTTCGCGTCGCCGCCCTGCGCCAGTTCGGTGGCCCGCCGTTCCGCCCGCCGCGCCACGGTGCGGCACAGATGCAGATGCGCCGCCAGCACCGAGCCGCCGGGCAGGATGAAGCTGCGCAGCGGCGACAGCGCCGCGTTCATCGCGTCGATTTCGGATTCCAGCCGGTCGACCTGTTCCTGCACAGTGCGCAGCACCGGATAGGGGGCGTCCCCGTCGCGGTCCATATGCGGGCGCGACAGGTCGGCGCCCAGGTCGAACAGCTCGTTCTGGATCACCGACAGCTGTTCGGCCAGCGCCGCATCGGCGTGCAGCCGCGCCAGCCCCAGCGTGGCGTTCAATTCGTCCACGGTGCCGTAGGCTTCGACCCGCGGGTCGTGCTTGGCGACGCGCGATCCGTCCGACAGCGCGGTGTCGCCCTTGTCGCCGGTGCGTGTGTAGATGCGGTTCAGAACGACCATCAATGCCCCCGAATAAAGACCACGATCAGGATCAGCGCCACCGCAATTGCCTGTGCGATGATGCGCCAGCGCATCATGCGGTTGCCGTGCTTGCGGTTGAATTCGCCGCCTTGGGCAAAGCCGCCGACGCCGACCATCAGGATCACCATGACCACGAGGACCGCGAGCGCCGCAAGGATGAAAAGTGGCTTGTCCTGCATGTGTGGTGCCTTTCGCTGGCGGCGACACTAGCTGCGCCGCGCAAACCAGTCCAGTGCCGCGGTGGGCAGCAGCCGCCGCCCGATTTCCGCCATGGTGGTGGGCCGTGTCAGCCGATAGCGGGCGCGGGGCCGCGGCGATTCCAGCGCGCGGAGAATGACGGCCGCGGCGGCCGAGGCCGGCAGCTCGAACCGGTCCGGGCCGCCGGGTTCGTAAAGCCGACGCAGCAGGCTGTCGCGGTATTGCCCGGCGCGCGGGCTGGCCTGCCAGTCGATCCAGCGCTCGAAATGCGGGATGGAATTGGCGCGGATGCGGCTGGTGATCGGTCCGGGCTGGATCAGGATCACGCTGATGCCGGTGCCCCGCATCTCGATGCGCAGCACGTCGGTCAGCCCCTCAAGCGCGAATTTCGTCGCCACATAGGCGCCGCGCCAGGGAATGCCGACCAGCCCCAGCACCGAGCTGACATTGACGATGCGCCCGGCGCCCTGTTGCCGGAAATGCGGGATCAGGCGGCGGGTCAGGTCGTGGGTGCCGAACAGATTGGCCTCGAATATCGCGCGCAGACCCTCGCGGGGCAGATCCTCGACCGCGCCGGGCAGGGCAAAGGCGGCGTTGTTCACCAGCGCATCAATGGGGCCAAGCGCCAGCGCCTTGTCCGCGCAAACGGCGACGCTTTCGGGATCGGACAGGTCCAGCGGCAGCGCCAGCATCCTCTCGGCCCGGCGGGCGTCAAGATCGGCGTCACCGCGGCAGGTGGCGATGACACGCCAGCCGGCGCGGGCCAGGTGGCGGGCGGCGTCCAGCCCGATGCCCGATGAACAGCCGGTGATCAGGACCGTGCGCAAGCGTCAGCCGGGGAATGCGGCGGTCAGCACGTCGCTGCGCACGAAGCCGACCCTGCCCGAGCCGTCCCGGACCTTGGTGAAATCGCCCTGAATCTCACCCAGCGTCAGCAGCGGCGCGCCATAGGGCAGGATATGCAGGATGCCTGCGGCGTTGTCGGGTTCGGCCTTCAGCGCCTGATGCGGGCGTGCGACATATTGCAGCGCGGTCTGTGCGGCCTCGTCCGCGCCGCTGCCCATGAACCCCGCCGACATCACCGCCGGACCCGGACCCTGGGCTACCGGCTCGCCGCTGGTGCCCACCAGAAACAGCAGCGTAAAGGTCGAGGTCAGGGCAAGGGCGATCAGGCGGAACATGGCGACAGGGCTGGCTGGTGGCTGGTGGCTTTGACGGAATGCCGGTTGCGGCGGTGGATTACCATGCAGAACCCCGTTTGCGGCGGCTGCGTTCCCGGTATCAGTTGCAGTTCCGCCTTTCGTGACCGGCAGTGTGATAAATTCATCACTGTCATGCCGGCTCTGGACCGTGGCCCGGCGCAGGCGTAGTCAGGCGCCATGAGCAATGACCCACAAGACGCGCCCCCCGAGCAGCCGGCGAACGGCGCAGGCCCGGACGGCGAGGCGACGACCTCGGAAACGCTCAGCCGCGCGATCGGCGAGCGTTATCTGACCTATGCGCTGTCCACGATCATGCACCGGGCGCTGCCCGACGCGCGCGACGGGCTGAAGCCGGTCCACCGCCGCATCCTTTACGCGATGCGCGAGCTGCGGCTGGCGCCCACCGGCGCGTTCCGCAAATCGGCCAAGATTTCCGGCGACGTGATGGGGAACTATCACCCGCATGGCGACAGCGCGATCTATGACGCGATGGCGCGTTTGGCCCAGCCGTTCGTCATGCGCTATCCGCTGGTGGACGGGCAGGGGAACTTTGGTTCCATCGACGGCGACAGCCCCGCCGCCAGCCGCTATACCGAGGCCCGCCTGACCGCCGCGTCCGAGGCGCTGATGGAGGGGCTGGCCGAAAACGCCGTCGATTTCCGCCCCAACTACGACGGCACGCTGGAAGAGCCCGTGGTGCTGCCCGCAGCCTTTCCGAACCTGCTGTGCAACGGCGCCAGCGGCATCGCGGTGGGGATGGCGACCAACATCCCGCCCCACAACCTGCACGAAGTCGTGGACGCCTGCCTGCATCTGATCAAGTCGCCCGAGGCCCGCGACGAAACCCTGATGACCATCATGCCCGGGCCGGATTTCCCCACCGGCGGCGTGCTGGTCGAGGACGCGGCGACGCTGGCCGAGGCGTATCGCACCGGCCGCGGCAGCATGCGTCTGCGCGCGCGCTGGGAAACCGAGGATCTGGGCCGTGGCACCTGGCAGATCGTGGTCACCGAAATCCCCTATCTGGTGCAGAAATCCAAGCTGATCGAGCGGCTGGCCGAGCTGGTGCTGACCAAGAAGATCCCGATCCTCGCCGATGTGCGCGACGAATCGGCCGAGGATATCCGCATCGTGCTGGAACCTCGCGCCCGCAGCGTCGATCCGGCACAGCTGATGGCGGCGCTGTTCAGGGTCAGCGACCTTGAAACCCGCTTCAGCCTGAACATGAACGTGCTGATCGACGGCCGCACCCCCAGGGTCTGTTCCCTGAAAGAGGTGCTGCGCGCGTTTCTGGACCACCGGCGCGAGGTGCTGCTGCGCCGCTCGACCCACCGGCTGGAAAAGATCGCGGCGCGGCTTGAGGTGCTGGACGGCTATATCGTCGCCTATCTGAACCTCGACCGGGTGATCGAGATCATCCGCCACGAGGACGACCCCAAGGCGGTGATGATGGCCGAATTCGGCCTGTCGGAATTGCAGGTCGAGGCGATCCTGAACATGCGCCTGCGCGCCCTGCGCAAGCTTGAGGAAATCGAGCTGCGCGCCGAGCGCGACCGGCTGGCCGAGGAACGCGAGGGGCTGCTGGCGCTGGTCGCGGACCCCGCGCTGCAATGGGCGCGCATCGCGTCCGAGCTGCGCGACATCCGCGGGCTGTTCGGCAAGTCGAACCCCGCAGGTGTGCGGCGGACCGAGATCACCGCGTCCGAAGACGTGCAGCCGCTGGACATGGACGCGATGATCGAGCGCGAGCCGGTCACCGTGATCCTGTCGCGCATGGGCTGGATCCGCGCGGTCAAGGGCCACCAGCCGCTGGATGCGGAACTCAAGTTCCGCGACGGCGACGGCCCCTTCATGGCGCTGCACGCGGAAACCACCGACAAGCTGATGGTGTTCGGCGCGAACGGCCGTTTCTACACGCTGCCGGCCAATAACCTGCCCGGCGGGCGGGGCTTGGGCGAGCCTTTGCGGCTGATGATCGACCTGCCCAACGACGCTGCGGTGCTGGACCTGTTCCCCTGGCGCGAGGGGCAGCAGTTCGTCGTGGCGTCAAAAGCCGGCGACGGCTTTGTCGTGAACGCGGCCGACATGCAGGCCCAAACCCGAACCGGCAAGCAGGTGCTGAACGGCGAGGCGTTGCTGGTCCGCCGGGTCGAGGGCGACCACCTGGCCGTGGTGGGCGAGAACCGCAAGCTGCTGGTGTTCCCGCTGTCCGAGCTGCCGGAAATGGCTCGCGGCAAGGGCGTGCGCCTGCAAAAGTTCAAGGACGGCGGGCTGTCGGATGCGAAATGCATCACCCTGTCGGCCGGGCTGTCGTGGCTGGATCCGGCCGGGCGCACCCGCACCGAACCCGACCTGTCGGAATGGCTGGGCAAGCGCGCCAGCACCGGCCGCATGGCCCCGCGCGGCTTTCCCCGCGACAATCGTTTCAACTGACGCAAAGGGCCGCCCACCGGGCGGCCCTGTTCGTTGCGGCTCGTTGCGGCGGGCGCGGGCGGCCTAGTCGTCGCGCCGCACCAGCTTCCAGCCGGTCAGCATCGGCCGCACCAGATCCTCGCGCTTCCACAGGCGATAGAACAGGATCATGCCGACATGCAGCACGACCAGCAACAGGATCACCACCGCGCCCAGATTGTGCCAGCCCACCGCCGCGCGCGAGGTCGCCCTGCTGACCTGCCCGGCCAGCGGCCCGATGTTGATGAAATCATCGGGGTCCGAGACCAGCCCCGACCCGACCTGCGCCGCCAGCACCAGCAGCATGGCGATCACCGACAGCGCCCCCAGCGGATTGTGCCCCGGCCAATAAGACGGCACCCGCCGGAACATGCCGCGCGCATAGCGCAGCATCTTGCCCGGCCCGGTCAGGAAATGGCTGAACCTTGCGGGCTTCGGCCCGACAAAGCCCCAGACCAGCCGGAACACCAGCAGCCCGGCCACCGCATAGCCGCACCAGAAATGCAGCCACATGTTCGCCGGGCCGAACTTGCCCAGCACCCAGGCGGCGATCACGAAAAACGCCAGCAGCCAGTGGAACGCCCGCAGCGCCGGATCCCACAGCTTTTCGCGGACCGGATCGCTCACGGTCACTTGGCGCGATAATTGTCGTGGCAGGCCTTGCAGGTGCCGCCCAGCGACTGGACCACCGCACCGACCTGCGCCTGCCCGCCCTTGACGCCCTCGGGCGCCGCCGCGGCCGCGACCTTGAAATCGTCGTGCTTGGCGCGCACGTCGTCAAGGTTGTCCCAGGTCTTGGCCAGCGCATGGCTGCCTTCGAGCTCGCCCTGCGCGGTGCCGGGCAGGAAATGCATCTCGACCTCGTAATTGCCAAGGGCGGCAAGGTTGCTGGCGTGGAACACCGCCTGCTCTTCGTTGTATTCCATGTCGCCCTTGGCCATGGCGGCAAGCGGTCCCATGTTGGCCGAGATCGCGACCATATAGCCTTGGCGGGCCTTTAGCGCGTCCTGTTCGACGCTGTTGTCCTGCGCAATGGCGAGAACCGGGATCGCGGCGAATGCAGCGGCTAGGATGAGGCGCATTACAAGGCTCCTTTATAAAATATGAGTCAGCGGCAAAATGCTTTCTTTGCCGCGACGGCTCAACCCACAAGCGACGCGGGATCATCACGAAGTCGTCAGCGGAACTTTACCCATGTGCTTGAAATGAAAGCCGCATCGGGGGCGGCTTTGCGGCGGCCGGGCCATCGGAATCGGGGCTTTGCGCCGGTCGTCGGGCGTTGGCCGCGTGGTTTTCGCCGGCGGTGCCGCAAAGCTGCCGCAGTTCCCCGCAACCCGCGCGCGCCGCCTTGATTTCCGGGCGACTCGCTTATAGATCGCGGCGATACTTACGCGAGGCGCGTCGTCCAGCCGGCGCCCGACGATCAGGAGAGGCCAGGATGGCAAAGGCAAAATTCGAACGCACGAAACCTCACGTCAACATCGGCACGATCGGTCACGTTGACCACGGCAAGACGACGACGACTGCTGCGATCACCAAGTATTTTGGCGATTTCAAGGCGTATGACGCGATTGACGGCGCGCCCGAGGAAAAGGCGCGCGGGATCACGATCTCGACCGCGCATGTGGAATACGAGACCGACGCCCGCCACTACGCGCATGTGGACTGCCCCGGCCACGCCGACTACGTCAAGAACATGATCACCGG
>NZ_FNXG01000019.1 GCF_900108405.1 Paracoccus alkenifer | reverse complement strand
GTGAGTTACACTTACCAGTAGCAGGCTGCACCCGGAGGAGGACCAGATGAAATCCTGTGTGATGGGGATCGACTTCGGCTCGACCACCGCAAAGGCGGTGATCCTCGATCTCAGGGGGCAGATGCTGGCCTCGCATGTGGCCCATATGGGCGCGGTCAGCGGCGAAGGCGTCGCAGCCGCCATTGCCGGCGCGCTTGACAGCGCCGGGCTGGCGCAGGCGGATATCGGGCGCACCGTCGCCACCGGCTACGGCCGCCGCATGCTCGACATCGCCGACAAGAACTATACCGAGATCACCTGCCACGCCCGCGGCGCCGTCGCCATGGTGCCGCAGGCGCGGGTGGTCATCGACATCGGCGGCCAGGACAGCAAGGTGATCGCGGTCGATGCCCAAGGGCTGGTGATGCAGTTCACCATGAACGACCGCTGCGCCGCCGGCACCGGCAAGTTCTTCGAAGTGCTGGCCCGTGCCATGGAGATCAAGCTCGAGGACATGGGCGATCTGGCATTGCAGGCGCAACAGTCGCTGAAGATCTCGTCCATGTGCGCGACCTTCGCCGAGACCGAGGTGATCTCGCTCCTGGCCGAGGGCCAGTCCAAGGCCGATATCCTGGGCGGCGTCCATGCCGCGGTCGCCACCCGCACCGTGGGGCTGGTGGGCCGCGTTGGGCGCAAGGGTCCAATCGTGATGACCGGGGGCGTGGCGCGCAACAAGGCGGCGGTGCATTATATCGAAAAGGCCCTGGGCGAGGAACTGATCCTGCCGGACGCCCCGCAGATCGCCGGGGCGCTGGGGGCGGCGCTGATCGGGCTGGACGACTATCGCCACGAACACCGCGATGCCCTGGCTGACGACGACGCGCTTGAGGCCCAGATGGAGTTGGACAAGGCCTGCATTCCGGGCTGCACGGGCGTGCCCGAACTGGCACCCCCGCTAACAGCCCCCGCGCCGCCAGCGGCAACGGCCCCGCGCGCCAACGCCGCCGCGCTGTGGAAGCGCATCCAGTCGCATCTGTGACATGCAGAACTTTCCCGCCCTGCGCCTGATCCTGAAACTCGGCCGTTGGTGGGCGCTGTGCTGCGGCATGATCGCCGCTGCCGCCACAGCCCTGGCGCTATACCCGCTGTTGGGCGGCTTAACGATCCTGCCCGCGATCCTTGCCCTGGCGTTCGGCTATTACCTGGGAAAAAGCTACGTCGAGCTGGTAACCATTATCGTAACAACCGTGAATT